>NZ_CP096973.1:0-3798069 GCF_025820815.1 Halomonas qinghailakensis
GGTATCTAGACGACTTTCCGCCGTTAGTGCCGCCCCATGATCTAGGCTATCTGCCGCCAGAAGAAGTTGTGATTATTGCCACAGGCAGCCAAGGCGAACCGCGTGCCGCGCTACAGCGTTTAGCACAGCGCAGGCATCCGTTTGTTGATCTGGAGCCTGGCGATAGTATTATTTTTTCTGCCAAAGCTATACCTGGTAACGAGCGCCCTATTGAACAGCTTAAAAAACGTCTAGCGCAGCTTGGGGTAGTAATTTTCGATGAAATGAACCATCCAGAACTACATGCTACCGGGCATCCTGCTGAAGATGAGCTAAGAAAACTGTATCAATGGGTTCGCCCAAAAACATTGCTGCCAGTTCACGGTGAAGCTCGTCACCAGGCCGCCCATCAGGAAATTGCCGCCAGCCTCGGCATTAACGCCCCGCTCGCTCCGGTAAATGGCGACATGCTGGCGTTCGACAATCTAGGGTTACGTTGCGAAGCTCGCCACCCACAGCCTCCCTGTATCGTGAACCAGAATAGCGTTGTGCCTCATCCAGGGCTTGAGACAGGTTCTCACTCGACACGACGCGGCAGCCTGTTTTTGGCGCTTCCCGTTACGGCTACCGACACTGGCTGGTGCCGGATTGGCCGTTTAATGCTGGATGCTAGCGCGACCAGCCCACTTGACGAAGACAGTTTCAGCGAATGGCTAGATGACCAGCTGGAAGAGATAGAAGCGGCCACCTTGGCTGATTTACGCCAAGCGCTACAGCCAAGATTAATTCACTGGTTAGCCAATCACCTCCAACACATGCCAGACGTGCACTTGCAGATAATGGCAACCGAAATGCCCTCGTCAGAAGCGCTTGGCAGTACGTTTTAGACGGCGAAACTAACGGTCACGGCGGTACTAGCGATCAACACTAATATCCTTAGCCCGCCATCCCTGGCTTGTTATCCTTAACTACCAACGCTCTGCCGCCTGCTGATCGGTGTGGCGCTCTTTTACCCAGTAAGCACCATCGCGGGAGTGCTCTTTCTTCCAAAATGGCGCCTGGGTTTTTAAAAAATCCATAATAAAGTCACAAGCTTGGAAAGCATCACGGCGATGAGCGCTAGCCACCAGGACACGTACAATAGGGTCTCCCGGGGCCAAATCACCAATACGGTGAATAATCCGTATGGCCTGCAACGCCCAGCGCTGATAAGCCTGTTCACCAATCTGCGTTAATGTGCGCTCAGTCATCCCAGGATAGTGCTCTAGGGTAAGTCTAATGACATCTGGGGTTTCATTAAAATCACGCACGAACCCAGTGAAGGTGACAATAGCACCAATATCGGTACGCTGGCGAAGTGTACTTTCATAGCCATCATCCATTTCAAACGGCGCTTCTTGAATCCTAACGGCAATATCCAACTCAGTCTCTGCGATGTCAGTCATGGACTTACCCCCCCGTCACTGGAGGAAAGAAGGCAACTTCATCCTCATCAGTAAGTCGTGCACTATCGTTTGCCATTACTTGGTTAATAGCGCATAGCGTGCGTTGCTCAGAGAGCACGTTAAAGCGCGAATCCCTAGCGCTTAATGCCGCTTTCAACCCAGCCACATCTCGACTTGGCAGTTGATCAAGCCCTATAGAAAGATCACTTTCTTCCACCCTTTCACGTAATTCAGCAAGGAATTTCACCCGTACACAAGGCGATGAACAGCGCTCACCCAAGCTGACCTCTCCAGCCAGACTACCGCCGGTCACAATAGGCTCTGGTGCACCACGCTGGTAGTCTCCGCGGACTCCCCCTCGCTTACTTTCCAGCTGAATGGCCTCAATGCACATATCTTTGTCTACCGCTTTACACATATCATAAAGTGTTAGACACGCCACCGACACGGCTGTTAGGGCTTCCATTTCTACCCCTGTTTGCCCATTAAGGCGACATAGCGCTGAGACATGAACACACCCGTTAGCGTGATCGATATCGAAGTCAACGGAGACCTTCGACAGCGCCAATGAATGGCATAGCGGAATCAGCTCGTGAGTACGTTTAGCCGCTTGAATGCCAGCAATACGAGCGGTCGCTAGTACATCGCCTTTCGGTAAATCGCCATCACTCAGCAGCTGCAATGTTTTAGGCTGCATAACGATACGTCCAGACGCCACTGCCTCACGACGGGACTCTCGCTTATCTCCGACGTCAACCATGTTGGCTTCGCCGTGTCTATTGAGGTGAGTTAGCTGCATATCGTTACCTATTTAATCAAGCCATGGTGTTAGGAAGTGGTGCTGTTGGGCTGGGCGCTTAACCATTCGAGCACCCACTGCGTGATCGCTTCACTATTATTAAGATCTAGCCGCTTTACGGTTGGGCTCAGCGACTCAGGGGACGAACCGCTTAGCGCCACTGCTTGCACCCAATCACCACTCATAATGGAATCATCTCCAATGCCCTCACGATACAGAACTAGCTTTGGAATTGGCCACGTTTTAAACCCCTCTACGATGACTAAATCTGGCGCATGGTAAGCCATCATTGAAACAAGGTAGGCCAAATCTGGCTCCTCTTGGTCAGGCGTCTCTTGCATCAGAGCAAAACGCTCCCGAGATGCAATCAACATCGGCTCAGCGCCCGCCTTACGAAGCTGATAGCTGTCTTTTCCTGGCTGATCCACGTCAAAACTATGGTGGGCATGCTTTATTACTCCCACCCGAAGGCCCACCTCGCGCAGTCGAGGCAACAGCTGCGCTAACAGGGTCGTTTTACCGGTTCCGCTCCATGCGGCAATGCCTAGCACAGGAAATGGACTATCAATGGCCTTTTCCATTAACGACTCCCAATGATGAACAGATAGTAAATGAACAGACAGTTAAGTAGCTACTCACCCTCTTTTTCAACAGGCAAGAGCCAGTTTAGCGCAATGCCGACCAGCGCGGCTAAGCTCACGCCTTGAAGAGTGAACTGTCCGCCCCCGAACTGCATTCCACCTATCCCAAACACTAAAATTAACGAGACCACCACGAGATTACGCGCCGCTGTTAATGACTGACCAGCACGCACCAGAGTATTCATACCAATCACCGCAATGGAGCCAAACAGCAGGGTCATAATCCCCCCCATCACAGGGCCTGGAATGGTTTGCAATAACGCACCCAGCTTACCTACAAAGGCCAGTACAATCGCGATAACGGCGGCAATTACCATATACATCGGGTTAAACGCCTTAGTCAGCGTCACCGCCCCCGTGACTTCTGAATAAGTAGTATTGGGAGGTCCACCAAACAAGGCAGCGGTCATGGTCGCCAATCCATCACCTAACAAGGTGCGATGAAGGCCAGGTTTTTCAAGATAGTTTTTACGGGTCACCGAGCCTATCGCCACCATGTCGCCGATATGTTCAACAGCGGGAGCAATTGCAACGGGAATCATGAACAAAATCGCTGCCCAGTGAAAGCTAGGGGCGGTAAAACTAGGCACCGACAACCAAGCAGCATCGCGTACGGAGGTAAAATCGACGACACCCATCACAAGCGCTAAGCCATACCCTACTGCAATGCCGCCCATAATCGGCACCAGACGTAAAATTCCACGCCCAAAAACAGCTAATACAAGCGTCACTAGCAAGCTGGCCATAGAAAGGAAAATCGCTTGACCATAACCAATGTTATCGCTTGTCTCGCCCGTCGCCATACTGACAGCGACTGGCGCCAATGCTAAACCAATCACCATGATAACCGGCCCGACCACAACAGGCGGCAGCAGCCTATGTAGCCATGCCGTGCCTTTAACACGCACTGCCTGGGAAATAACAACGTAAACAACCCCCGCAGCCATCAGCCCCCCCAGCGTTGCCGACACGCCAAAACTTGCAATCGAACCTTGAATTGGGGCAATGAACGCAAATGAGGAGGCCAAAAAAACCGGTACCGTTTGTTTAGTAACCCCGTGAAATACTAGGGTGCCAACTCCAGCGGTAAATAGCGCAACACTAGGATCTAACCCGGTCAGTAACGGCACCAATACCAGCGCACCAAACGCGACAAATAGCATTTGCGCGCCTGTTAGCAGCATTTTTGGCCAAGACTCATGACTTGCTGAATTGCTCATTTAAACGCTTCCAATATTTCGTTGTAGGTGGTTAGCAAAAAGTAGCTGGTTAGCCAACAATAGGCGGTTAGCCAAAAAAATGCCCCCGACGCAAAGCGTAAGGGGCATTGTTAGTCAGAAAGCTCAGCGCGTCCCGAAAATTTTATCGCCAGCATCTCCCAAGCCAGGCACGATATAGCCGTGCTCATCGAGCCGGTCATCTACTGATGCGGTGTAAATTTCAACATCAGGGTAAGCATCCTGGACTCGTTTGATACCTTCAGGCGCAGCCACTAGCACAATGACTTTCATATGCTCACAACCCCGCTCGCGCAACATATCTAGTGTTGCAACCATTGAACCACCCGTCGCAAGCATAGGGTCAATCACAAGCGCCATGCGCTCTTCGATATCGTTTGCAAACTTAGCGAAATAAGGCACTGGCTGAAGTGTTTCCTCATCACGATAAAGTCCCACAACGCTGACACGAGCACTGGGTATCAGGTCAGTGACTCCCTCCAACATGCCTAAGCCAGCACGTAGGATCGGCACAACCGTCACTTTCTTACCTTTTAAACGTCGCGTGGCAATTGGCGCATTGTTCCAGCCTTGAATTTCATGATCTTCAAGTTCGAGACCTTTGGTAGCCTCATAAGTAAGCAGTTTCGCCACTTCACCTGCTAGTTCTCGGAAGCTCTTGGTGCTCAAATCAGCTTCGCGCATTAGTCCCAGCTTATGTTGAACAAGCGGATGGTTAATGGCGTAAACACTCATGGGACTTCCTCGCTGCAGGGGATTCAGGATGGCGACCTAGGTCGCATCGACAAGCTTACAAAATTGCGCGCCATTCTACCCGCAACTGACCATTAGGTTAAGGGGTTTCCGGCAATTGCCACTCAATCGGTGAGCGCCCATGTTCGGTTAGAAACTGGTTGGCCCTAGAAAAGTGGTGATTACCAAAAAAGCCTCTATGCGCAGAGAGTGGAGACGGATGCGGAGACTCCAACACCAAGTGGCGCGATTGATCAATCAGTGCTTTCTTCTGACGCGCATGGCTACCCCATAGCAGGAAGACACATGGTTCAGCATGCTGACTGACCGTTTCAATGGCACAATCGGTAAAGTGCTCCCACCCCTTACCACGGTGAGAAGCGGCATTGCCTTGCTCAACCGTTAGCGCAGTGTTCAGTAACAACACTCCCTGAGTCGCCCACGACTCTAAGAAGCCATGACGCACAGGCCTAAAACCTACATCAGACGCTAACTCTTTATAAATATTGACTAAAGAGGGAGGTACCTGAATGCCTGGCTGTACTGAAAAACACAAGCCATGAGCCTGGTTTGGGCCGTGATAAGGGTCTTGCCCTAAAATAACGACTTTTACAGAGGCTAAAGGCGTCAGCTCAAAAGCGCGAAACCAGTGCGATGAGTGCGGATAAATCACCTTTTTTGCTGCTTTCTCTTGGGCCAGAAATGCTTTCAGCGCTGACATATAGTCAGCCTGAAATTCTTGCCCAAGCCATTGCTTCCAGTCGTCGGGTAGCGGGTTGGCCATATTACTTCTTCAGTTGATCCGCTAGCGGCTCAACATACGCAATGCCCATATCCCAAGGAAATTGGATCCAGCACTGCTGAGCCACTTCGGTAAGGTATTGGTCTACCAGAGGACGTCCTTCTGGTTTGGCATAAATTGTCACAAAGTGTGCTTTCGGCAGCATTTCACGAACAGCACGCGCGGTTTTACCAGTGTCCACCAAGTCATCGACTAGCAGCCAGCCATCGCCATCATGATCAACGCCCTTCATGATGTCTAAACCACCTTGATCCATATGATCATAACTTTTAATACAAATAGTATCGATCAAACGGATGTTAAGTTCGCGTGCAATCAGCGCTGCAGGAATTAAACCACCACGGGTAATCGCTACAATGCCTTTAAAGTCCCGTTCTATTAGCTGATGACACAGCTGGCGCACATCGCGATGTAGCTGATCCCAAGAAACGGTGAAGTGTTGATGATAGCGCTCGCTGCTCATAAGGTGCGTTACTCGCTTTCAGTGAAGGAACATACCGCGAATACGCTATAGCCAGCATCGCGAATTTTCTGAGAACCACCCAGTTCAGGGAGATCAATAATGGTTGCTGTTTCTACCACTTGACCACCAGAGCGCTGAATAAGATTCGCTGCTGCGAGCATGGTGCCACCTGTTGCAATCAGATCATCCATCAACAGGATGCGATCATTTTCCTGAAAAGCATCAGAATGAAGCTCAACCTCTGAATGACCGTATTCAAGCGTATAAGTCTCACTGATTGTTTTGAACGGCAGCTTGCCCTTCTTACGCACAGGGACAAAGCTACAGCCTAGCTCGTATGCCAGCGGCGCACCAATAATGAAGCCTCGGGCATCAATAGCCGCGATGGCATCTAAGTTCATTTCCTGGTAACGGTGCACAAAGCTGTCGATCAGCTTGCGAAAGGCAGCGCTATTTTGCAGAAGTGGCGTGATATCACGAAAATTTACGCCCTGCTCTGGCCAGTCAGGAACCGTGCGAATAACGGACTTAATGTAGTCGCCGTAGATGCTCATCGCGTCTCTCATTGATTAATAGTAAGACGGGCTTTTAACCCAGGAATAAAAACTTCGCTGCAAACAGTAGTGCCAAAATAATAACGGCTGGATTCAAATCGCTAAAACGACCAGCCAAAGTCTTAATCGCCACATAGCTAATGAAACCTAGCGCGATACCTTCTGCAATAGAGAAGGTCAGCGGCATGGCTAGGGCAGCAATTAGTACCGGCGCGGCGTCAGTAGGATCTTCCCAATTCGCATTAGCCAAGCTGCCCGCCATCAGTACGGCTACATACAGCAGAGCACCTGCGGTCGCATAAGCGGGAATAGACCCTGCTAATGGTGCAAAGAAAAGACTAATCAAGAACAGCAGCCCCACCACAACTGCGGTTAAGCCAGTGCGGCCACCCGAAGCGATACCTGCAGTTGACTCGATATAACTAGTCGTTGTTGAAGTACCCAGTGCAGCACCTGCCATAGACGCTGTACTATCGGCCATCATGGCGCGACCAATGCGCGGCAACTTGCCATCTTCATCCAGCAGCTTGCCACGATGAGCAACCCCTACGAGCGTGCCTGATGTGTCGAACAGATCAACAAACAAAAAGGCAAAGATAACGCTAAGCATTGCCACATCCAGCGCGCCCATTAAATCCATTGCCATAAAGGTAGGCGCAATGGAAGGAGGCATCGACATAATACCGCCATACTGGTTATGACCAAACAACATCGCAAGGATCGTAACACCTAAAATACCTATCATTACTGCGCCGGTTACGCGCAGGTAGGAAAGCGCCGTAATAACGAAAAAGCCCAATAAGGCGTAAAGTGCGGGAGGCTGGGATAGATCACCAAGTGCCACATAGGTGGCTGGATTTGCGACCACAATACCGGCATTTTTAAGTGCAATCATCGCAAGGAATAAGCCAATACCTGCAGCAATGCCTAAACGCAACGAGAGCGGGATTGAATTGATGATCCATTCACGGACTTTAAAAATACTCAGCAAAAAGAAGGCAAAACCAGAGAAAAAGACAGCCCCTAATGCCGCTTCCCAGGTATAGCCCATGCCAAGTACAACGCCATAGGTAAAAAAGGCATTTAGCCCCATTCCCGGTGCTTGTGCGATTGGGTAGTTTGCCCAAAGCCCCATGACAAAACAGCCGATCGCAGCAGCCACACAGGTGGCAACAAACACCGCGCCATAATCCATCCCCGCTTCCGAAAGAATGCTCGGGTTAACGAAAATGATATAAGCCATTGTAAGGAACGTGGTGAATCCAGCGATCACCTCGGTTTTTACAGTGGTCTTCTGCTCAGTGAGCTTGAAGTAGTTGTCCAGAAGTTTCATGTCGTTTTTATCCTTCGCGCTTACGCTGAATGCGTCCCTTGATGCGAGAAAAGCGGCACATATTACCGAAAGGCTCTTCGTCTTGCGAGCACCCCGTGTGCCGCTAGCGTTGATGGGAAGTCGCCCACCCACTTATATGAATAGCAAACTTCAGGCCATGAGCTAACCGATCGGTCAACGGTAGATCAAAATAACCCTCTAAAGACGGCTAGCCAACACCCTTTCTACCGTTTCTACAATCACTTGAGTTTGTGGATCAATCTCGATATTAACTCGGTCACCCAACAATCGGTCTTTTAATACCGTGCGCGCCAGCGTCTCTGGAATCAAATTGACACTGAACTCAACCCCAGCACTATCGCTCGCGGGGCGCACATCACCTACGGTTAAGCTAATACCATCAACACCAATGTAACCCTTCTCAAATACAAACTTAGCGACTTTCTCTGGCAGTGAAAACCATAGCCTGCGATTGTTAGGCGCCTCTTCTATCGCTACTACGCGAGCCATGCAAATAATGTGGCCGGACATGGAATGCCCCCCAATTTCATCACCAAAGCGCGCCGCACGCTCTATGTTGACGCACTGCCCTGGTGTAATTGCACCAAGATTTGTCAAACGCAATGTTTCACGCATCAGGTCAAAGCTGACATTTTCACCCTCTATGGCGGTTACCGTCAGGCAAACACCGTTATGGGCCACCGATGCCCCAATCGACAGCCCTCGGCGCATTTCCTCAGGTAATGCAATAACATGGGTACGAAACTCTTCGAGTTCGTTTACCGCAACAACTTTAGCGACGCCTTGCACAATGCCTGTAAACATATGGCTTGGTCCTCTTATGAAACACTTTCAAGATAAAATAGAGTTAAAAATTTTGTGCAAGCTTACTACTAATGCCTAGGGCTTGTGCAGCCAAAGCCCCAGATACCAGCATTGGAATAGCTTTTTCCTGACAGCAACCAACCAAAAAACACATAAAAAAGCACTAACCACTCTTTAAAGTCATTTAGTCAGTAAATAAATCTGCTCCCAAGCACAAAAGCATGAAATAGAAGGGTTCTAATTGACAAGCCAGCCACCACTCTTTAGACTTTCGCCGCAAATGTAATGACGCCGATTTGTACCCAGATTGCGGGCGTCCACCCAGCGAATAGCTTGGTGAAGTGCAGCTAAAAGGGTGTGTCCAGCGTTGATGGCCACCCGCAAGGGTGGCCTTTTTTTATTTCCCGCCCTACGCTTGCTCCCTCGCACTCCGTCTTCGGCCTACCATTAAGGCAGACGCTATGATTGAAATTAGCAATGTAAGTAAAACCTATGGCACCGGTGATAGCACCGTACATGCCCTAAAAGACGTTAATTTAACGATCCCCAAAGGCAAGATTCACGGCGTTATTGGCCTTTCGGGCGCAGGTAAATCGACTCTTATTCGTTGCGTCAACCTGCTTGAGCGGCCAAGCACTGGCAGCGTAGTCGTCGACGGTCAGGAAATGACTCGCCTTAGCCGTGGCGAATTAAACCGCGCCCGCCATCGTATTGGAATGATTTTTCAGCATTTCAACCTGCTAACAACGCGCACAGTATTTGACAATGTGGCCCTCCCCCTTGAATTAATGGGTGAAAGTCGCAGCGCTATTAAAAATCGTGTAGCGCCATTATTAGAGCTGGTAGGTTTGTCTGATAAAGCCAAGCAATATCCAGCCCAGCTTTCTGGCGGTCAAAAGCAGCGCGTTGCCATTGCCCGTGCACTGGCCAGTAAACCCAACGTATTGCTGTGCGATGAAGCCACGTCAGCACTGGACCCCCAAACCACTAGCTCTATCCTTGAGCTGCTGAGAGAAATTAATCAGCAGCTTGGTATCACCATTTTGCTGATCACCCACGAAATGGAAGTGGTGAAATCAATTTGCCACCGCGTAAGTCTTATTTCCAATGGCGAGCTTGTTGAAGATGCTGAGGTGGGTGATTTTTTCACTGCGCCTAGAACGCAGTTAGGTCGAGAGTTTCTGAATGACTTTTTGCAGCTCAGTCCGCCTAAAGAGTTGATTGAGCGGTTAAGCGACACGCCGAGTGAGCATACTCACCCTGTTGTTCGACTAACATTTTCCGGCGATGCGGTTTCGACCCCCCTTATTTCTCGCTTAGCACGAGAGTGCAGCGTTGACGTCAGCATACTTCAGGCAAAGGTCGAGTCTATTCAAGACCGTACGCTAGGCCTGATGATTGCTGAGCTGCTCGGCAGCCCCGCACAAACCCAGGAAGCAATGGCTTATCTAGAAGCACATCAACTACAGGTAGAGGTACTCGGCCATGTCCAGCGCAATGTTTGATCTTATTTTACAAGCCACGCTGGATACGCTTTACATGGTGGCCATTTCCGGCGTCATTGCTACCCTACTTGGCCTGCCGCTTGGCGTGATGCTTTACGTTACCCGTCCTCGCCAAATTTTGGCCATGCCGGTGCTTAATCAAGTGCTAGGCATTGTTACCAATATTGGCCGCTCAATCCCCTTTATCATTTTGATGGTAGCGATTATTCCCTTCACGCGCATGCTGGTAGGCACCTCTATTGGCATTAATGCAGCCTCAGTGCCGCTAACTATTGCTGCTATTCCTTTTGTTGCTCGCTTAATCGAAGGTGCACTTAACGAACTATCTCCTGGGCTTATTGAGTCTGCACAATCAATGGGTGCAACGCCCTGGCAGATTATTACCAAAGTTCTCATCCCTGAAGCAAGGGGCGGCATCATCACAGGCCTAACGATTACACTAGTGACACTGGTCAGCTACTCTGCCATGGCAGGAGCAGTAGGTGGTGGCGGGCTTGGTGATTTAGGAATTCGCTATGGTTATAACCGCTTTAACCCAACCATCATGCTAATTACCGTCGTTATTTTAGTGATTATGGTGCAGGGCTTCCAAAGTTTGGGCGACTACTTGGTGCGTAAAAGTGACCGCAAGTGATAATAGCCTGTGCCTTTTATCGGCATAGACGAATATAACCAAAACGCATTATAATTTTATTCTTTATTACTCCATAATCACATACAACCTTTACTGCGCGACAGGAGCGACACCATGCAAAAACTACTCATCGGCGGCCTAACTGCTTTAGCACTAGCGGTTAATGTTGCTAACGCAGAAACACGCACCATCAAAATGGGCACCGTAGCAGGCCCAGAAACCGAAGTTATGGAAGTGGCTGCTCGGATTGCCAAAGAAGAGTTCGACCTAAACGTCGAAATCATTGAGTTTACTGACTACGTGACGCCTAACGCTGCGCTCGCTGACGGCAGTTTAGACGCTAACGCATACCAGCACGAACCGTACCTACAGGCCATGGTCAATGACCGTGGATATGATCTTGCCATTGCGGGCTACACCTTTGTTTACCCGATCGGCGCTTATTCTGAGAAGTACGACAGCATTGAAGAGCTGCCCGATGGCGCTCAAATCGCACTGCCTAACGATCCGTCTAATGAAGGACGTGCACTCATTCTGATGCATAACCAGGGTCTGATCACACTAAATGATCCGAGCAACCTGGAAGCCACCCCCATTGACATCGCTGAAAATCCGCGTAACTTCCGCTTCCGCGAAATTGAAGCAGCACAGCTACCCCGTGTGCTACCCGATGTGGACATGGCGTTCATTAATAATACGTTCGCTCAACCGGCTGGCTTGAGCCTAGATGACGCGTTAATCAAGGAGGGGCCTGAGTCCCCTTATGTCAATCTAATCGCGGTGCGTGGCGGCGATGAAGAGCGCGAAGAAATCCGTCAACTTGTTGATGCTTACCAGCGCGATGAAGTCATCGAAAAAGCAGAAGAACTGTTTAAGGGTGCGGCAGTTCCTGGCTGGATCGAATAAACAGCACCGATTTTCTAGCAATTTAATCATGCCAGCCCTAGGGCTGGCATGATGCGTTTAATTCCATAAGGAATGCGTATGCATAGTGTTGATTATGCGCTGCTCAATCGGCAGCTTGAAGCCTTACTAGACACCCGAGACTGGCTAACCAATAGCGCTCAAACCTGCGCTTTTATTTATCACACATTAGAAGAGCTAAATTGGGTGGGGGTTTATCTCCAACGCCAGCCCAACCAACTCAGCCTTGGCCCATTTCAGGGTAAACCCGCCTGCCACCCAATCCCCTTCAACAAAGGTGTTTGCGGAGCTGCGGCACGCCTGCAGGCGACTCAACGCGTTGATGACGTTCACGCCATTGCTGATCATATCGCCTGCGATGCGGATTCACGCTCAGAACTCGTTGTTCCCATCGTGATCGACGGCCACCTATGGGGAGTGCTCGACTTAGATAGCCCCCAGCACGCACGCTTTAGCCAAGAAGATCAGTCAGGCATTGAAGCACTTGTGGCTACGTTTATTCGCCAAACTGACCTACCCTTCTTTATCAACCAATAACAAAAAAGCCCCGTGCATATGCAGGGGGCTTTCAAGTGCAGGTATTTGGTAGGACCAGGCGGATTTGAACCGCCGACCTCCACGATGTCAACGTGGCGCTCTAACCAACTGAGCTATGGTCCTAAATGTAAGCTACATAAAAAGTATAAGTAACTAGTTGCACATAACGTAAATGGTAGGACCAGGCGGATTTGAACCGCCGACCTCCACGATGTCAACGTGGCGCTCTAACCAACTGAGCTATGGTCCTGCTGTGCAACGGATGCGTATTCTACGGCTTCATAGCTGAATTGCAAGTAGTTTTTAGCACTTTGAAATGAGGCTAATAAACTAACACTGCTCAATTGCAAAGTGAGATCGACACATATCTCTTCTTGCCGCTAAGCTGATCATAGCTTAGCGACTATTTCGTAGATTAATAACTATTCACGGTTAAACCAGGAGGTAAACCTTGCTTGGGCCTTTGCTAGGATGCACCGCCATCTCCCTGTTACTTGCCACTCTTATCGCTCGCGTGCCGATGCGCTGGTGGTGGGTGCGCAGTTTTGAATTTCCTCGACTACAAATCGCCGTGCTCGCTTTGGCGTGCGGCTTGGCGAGCCTATTGGTATTAGAACCAGGACAGTGGCGAGTGACAGCAATACTTGTTTCATTCGTTACGTTAGGGCTGCAATTACGCTACATCTTGCCATGGACAAAGCTCTGGCCAGTTCAGGTTAAAACCGCACATAACGCGCCTGAAGACCAGATGATCACCCTACTCATCGCCAATGTACTGACACCAAACCGTCAATCAAAAAAACTCCTGGAGATGATAACGCACCATCAGCCCGATATGATTCTCACTTTAGAGTCAGATCAATGGTGGCAAGATCAATTGGATCCAGCACTAGACGAGCAATGGCCTCATAGCGTTAAGGTTCCACTAGATAACCTTTATGGCATGCATCTTTATTCACGGCTAGCGCTGAAAAATACCGAGGTAAAGTGGCTTATACAAGACGACATACCCTCAATTCACACTCAGGTAGAACTGAAAAGCGGCCAGCATATCCGTCTATTTGCCGTTCATCCAAGGCCACCAGCGCCCAGTGAAAGCGAAAAGTCTCTATGGCGTGATGCGGAGCTTTTATGGATTGGAAAAGAAATCCATCAAGACCCAAAAGCCACTCTTGTCGCAGGAGATCTGAATGACGTTGCCTGGTCACGAACAACTCGGCGCTTCTGCCGTATAGCAGGCATGCTTGATCCACGCCGTGGACGCGGTATGTTCAGTACCTTTCATGCCAGTTACCCCATTCTTCGCTGGCCTCTTGACCACGCATTTGTTAGCGAGCATTTCACTCTCGTTAACATGCAACGCCTTGGGGCGTTTGGGTCTGATCACTTTCCTATATTGGCAACTTTTTGCTACCGCCCCTCACGCCAGGATGAGCACGACACACCTGATGCCAGTGCAGCAGAGCGCCAAGAGGCGAGTGAAACCATTCAAAAGGGCAAAACGGAAAAGCAAGAAACCTAACGTCTGCCCTTTTAACACTCAACAGACCTTTTAACCACTCAACAGAGGCTACTTAGGTATGCCTCCTTTCGTAAGCACAACAGGGTCTAGCAAGCGCTCAAGCGTTGCGCGATCCAGATCAGTTTCTTCTTCGGCGACGTCGATGATTGGCCGCCCAGCTTGATAGGCTTTTTTAGCCACCGCGGCAGCGGCGTTATAGCCAATCACACTATTAAGAGCAGTCACTAAAATAGGATTCCGTGCGAGTGGCCCCTGTAAATTATCATCACGCACGCGGAAGGTGGCGATAGCACGTTCAGCCAGCAAAGTGGCTGTGTTACTCATCAAGGTAATCGATGTAAGAAGATTCGACGCTACTAACGGCAGCATCACGTTGAGCTGAAAGTTACCACTCTGCCCAGCAACCGTTACTGCGGCATCCAGACCGATGACTTGTGCTGCTGCTTGGGCGGCCGACTCAGGAATCACAGGATTTACCTTACCCGGCATAATGGAACTACCAGGCTGCAGTGCCTCAAGTTCAATCTCGCCCAACCCTGCCAACGGCCCTGAATTCATCCAGCGCAAATCGTTAGCGATCTTCATAACCACACATGCAAATCCCTTTAACTGACCAGATAACTCTACGGCAGCATCCTGGGAGGCCAAACTGGCAAAAAAGCTCTCGTTAGGCTCAAAGGGCAGCCCGGTTTGCTGACTTAAGTCGCGAGCCATTAGCTCGGAAAACCCTTCAGGCGCATTAATACCGGTGCCTACCGCCGTACCGCCTTGCGCTAATCGACACAATCTTGTCATGGCGCTATCAAAACGCTCAATAGCCTGCCCCACTTGGCTCGACCACGCTCCTAACTCTTGATCCATACGCAGCGGCATGGCATCCATTAGATGGGTACGACCTGTTTTAACAACGTGAGCCAACTCACTAGCCCTACGGTCAATCGTCGCCTGCAGCGACACTAAGGCAGGACGAAGCCTTTCATGAACAGCTATCGCTGCCGACAAGTGAATGGCCGTCGGGATAACGTCGTTACTCGACTGCCCCATATTAACGTGGTCATTTGGCGTTACGTCGATCCCTTCACGACTCGCAAGCGTCGCTAGCACTTCGTTAACGTTCATATTAGTCGACGTACCAGACCCTGTCTGAAAGACATCGATCGGAAAGTGCGCGTCATGCTGACCCTCAATTACCTCTCCAGCCGCTTTAATGATCGCATCGGCACGAGGCTTATCCAGCAAGTCCAACTGATAGTTACTGCGTGCGGCAGCAAGCTTTATACGCGCGACAGCATGAATAAACGCTGATGGCATGGGAGTATGCGAAACAGGAAAGTTGTTGATAGCCCGCTGTGTTTGAGCACCATAAAGTGCATTCACAGGCACATCAAGCTCACCCATGCTGTCCCGTTCAATACGTGTGTCCATCCTTGCACTCCTTTTAAAACAACCTAAACTAACGCTACCCACATCACTAACATAATGTTTTATAATGATTATTTTAGTGGTAACGGTTATCTATACGCTTAAGCCTAGCGCCATCGACGCGTTAGGTAAATCTACACGCATTATTAACTTCCTCAGCGACAGTTACATATTTTATAAATCCAATCCTCAGCAATGTTGCACTGCACAAAAACCCCTGTTATGCTGCAACGCAAGATAACTAGATATCAGCCGCGGTGAATGCTTAACAAAACCGTTGCTGATCAACCAACACTAACGGCACCGCCAATCATTGGGCCGATTAGTGAGCAATGGAACAGGAGTGTTTACCATGCAAACATTTAACACCAACGAAATGACTCAGCAGTTCGATAACTTCTTCATGGCACCTGTACGTGCCTATATGACGCTAAGTATCGACTATTCTGAAAAAATGCTTAACGCACAGCTTGATGCCAACAAATCTTACGTAGATACCGGCATCGCCCAAATGCGTCAGCTGATGAGCGTTAAAGATGCCAGCGGCCTGCGTAGCTATATGGAAGGTCAGCAGAAAGTGGCTAAAGAACTGGCTGAGCGTGTAAAAGGCGATACGGATAAAGTGGTCGCTCTTCAGCAAGACTTCTTGCAGAAAGGTCAAAAACTGACTGAAGATAACGTTAAGCAAGCACAAGCAGCAGCCAGCAAAATGAGCAAAACAGCTTAACCTGTTTCGGTTATTGACTTGCTGTTACTAAAACGCCCCTGCCAGTGATCTGGCGGGGGCGTTTTGCTTATTGTGTGTTACCAATTAAGCGCCGACTTGACGAAAGGTATAGTCAACTTCCGCTTAGCGGATAGCGACGCTTGATCAAGCGTCTCAAGTGCACGACACAACTCTCCTAGCTCACGTGGCCCACGATGCATAATGTAGCGCCCTACGTCATCAGGCAACTGCATTCCCCGAACGTTAGCACGAAGCTTTAATGCCGCTAAGCGCTCGTTATCATCCAGTGGATGTAGATGAAACGTAACTCCCCACGTTAATCGTGACGCCAAATCAGGCAAGGCAACGTCTAACTGGCGCGGAGACGTATTAGCAGCGATTACTAAGGCTTTTCCCGCATCGCGCAGCCGATTAAAGGCGTGAAATAGCGCCTCTTCCCAGCGCTTACGACCTATCACATATTCAAGATCATCAATGGCGACAAGGTCCAGACACTCTATATCCTCCAGCATAAGCGGTGGAAAGTGGCCAAGATCTGACAGCGGAAGGTAGAGCGCTCGCTTGTCTGCATCGGAGGCAGCGTGACATGCCGCCTGTAAAAGATGGCTTCGGCCACTGCCCGGCGCGCCCCATAAATACAAGAATGGTTCAGCATCCGCCTTAAGCTGCCGGCTCAAGTACTCCATTAATGACGCATTTGCTTGTGAGGCATAGTAATTATTAAATGTCGCGTCGTCTCGCAACCCTACCCCAAGCGGTAGCTGTGCCGGTAATCGGCTCATGGTGACTCCCTTTCATCGTGACGACCCTGTCCATCATTATGATGTTGCTGTTCTGTCGGACGTTGCTCGGCATCATAGAGAGCGCTGCCTTTATAACGATCTTTAACTTCCCTTAAAAGCACCATAATGACCGCTGCGGCAGGCAATGCTAAAAGCACCCCTGTAAGGCCAAACAGATGCCCCCCCGCCAGTACTGCAAAAATAACCGCAACAGGATGCAAACCGATTTTATCGCCTAACAGTTTAGGCTGAAGTATGACACTTTCTGCCGCTTGACCGATACCAAATACCGCGATCACCCCCAGCACAGCCCACCACGTATCAAATTGGAAAAGCGCAACAATGAGGGCTACCACCAAACCCACAATGAAACCCAGGAATGGCACAATACTAACAAGCCCAGACACAACACCAATCAGCAAGCCAAAATTCAAACCCATTAACGTTAAGCCTGCTGCATAAATAATGCCTAAGCACAGCATAACCAGTAGCTGACCACGCAGAAAAGCGGATAGAACTTCATCGCAGCGCTGGGCCAACCGGAAAACATCGCTTGTCCATTGACGGGGAACCAAATCAGCAAGACTTGAAAGCAGCCTGCTCCAATCAAGTAACAAATAAAATGTGACGACTGGGATCAAAGCAACGTAAGTGACCCAGGAAACAAAAGCCATACCCGAACGACCTATTTGACTTAACGCCTGAGCCGCATAGCTACCCGCATCACGCCAATTCTCGACTAATGTTTCCCGAACGTTCGTTAACTCTGCCCCTAGATCATACCCTGTCCACTCTTGTACTTGCGGTGCCAAAATGTTTTCTACCCAATTAAAGACACTCGGTAACGCCTCTCCTAACTGTTTCGTCTGCTGAACAACCAGCGGTATTAAAACGAGCAGGCTTAAGATAAGAATCAGCAACAAAACTAAAAATACGCTACTCACCGCCCAAGGTCGCTTCATGCCTAAGCGCTGAAAATAATTGGTAAGCGGGTCAGCCAGGTAAGCCAAAATTAAACCAGCGATAAATGGCATCAATACCGCATCGAGTAAATACAGGCAGCCCACCAACACCACCAAAAACACAACGCCCCACCATGAATGTCGCATGCTCTTTATATCCCTCCTGGAAAGATGGTTAGCGCCCTTAGCGTACTGAATAGTAACAAAAGTAGCGTATTGAACATCGGTTAACGCCGCACATCGATGCGACTTACGTCTCTGGGTGTTACAATCCGTTCCGTTATCGCCCCAGCACTGGCCATTTCGCCAGCACTACCCGTACTGCTATAGGCTTCACAGGATCTGTCATGACCGATACCTCCACTTCTCAGGCCACTCCCTCACTCAGCTATAAAGACGCAGGTGTCGATATTGATGCCGGCAACGCGCTAGTTGATCGCATCAAACACGTTGCCAAACGCACGACACGCCCTGAAGTCCTGGGTGGCCTTGGCGGGTTTGGCGCACTGTGTGAGCTTCCCGCTGGTTATAAGCAGCCAGTCTTGGTCTCCGGCACGGATGGTGTCGGCACAAAGTTGCGTCTTGCCATGGACCTTGGTAAGCATGACACCATTGGCATTGACTTGGTCGCTATGTGTGTCAACGATTTGATCGTTGCCGGTGCTGAACCGCTGCTGTTCCTTGACTACTATGCCACGGGTAAGCTGGATGTGGATATCGCTGCAGATGTAGTAACCGGCATTGGCGCTGGTTGCGAACTGGCTGGTTGCGCATTAGTAGGTGGCGAAACTGCCGAAATGCCCGGCATGTACGAAGGCAATGACTACGATTTGGCCGGCTTCTGCGTAGGTATTGTTGAGAAGGCCGATATCTTAGATGGCAGTAAGGTAGCCGAAGGCGATGTATTGCTGGGACTGGCTTCTTCTGGCCCGCACTCTAATGGCTACTCGCTGATTCGCAAAATTCTGGAAGTTAGCAACACTTCACTCAATGATGCTGTAGATGGGCAGCCACTTGGCGACGCGTTAATGGCGCCGACGCGTATTTATGTGAAGTCGTTGCTGTCGATGATGCGTAACACAGACATTCCCGTTCACGCGCTCTCCCATATTACCGGTGGTGGTTTGCTGGAAAACATTCCTCGAGTGTTACCCGATAGCCTTGCAGCCCACGTTGACCTTTCAACTTGGCAGCGCCCAGAAGTATTTAACTGGTTACAAGCCCAAGGCAATGTCAGTGAAACGGAGATGCACCGGGTGCTAAATTGCGGCATTGGCATGGTAGTAGTGGTGCCCCAGGCCCACGCTGAAAACGCCAAGGAGCATCTACAAGAGCAAGGCGAGACCGTTTATCAAATTGGTCAAATTATTCAGCGCCAGGAGGAAGCCGTCGTTTTGGAGAACCTTCGCGCATGAGCAGCACCGACTTCGATAACGGCATGTTCAACGACACCATAAACGACATGGCGCCAGAGCCAACAGCCGCGCGACGTATTGTGGTATTGATTTCCGGCAGTGGCAGTAATTTACAAGCGCTGATTGATGCGCAAAGCCATGACCAACTTGGCGGGGAAATCGTTGCTGTTATTTCCAACGAGCCAGATGCCTATGGCTTGAAGCGCGCCTTAGAAGCGGACATTGAAGCCGTTGCACTACCTCACCGCGAATATGACAGCCGCGATGCCTATGACGGAGCGCTGATCAAAGTCATCGAGCGCCATGAGCCTGACTTAATTGTCTTAGCAGGTTTTATGCGCATTTTGACACCTCGCTTTGTGCAGCGTTTTTTAGGCAAAATGCTCAATATCCACCCGTCTTTGCTTCCGGCTTATCAAGGGCTAAATACTCATGCTCGAGCGCTGGCAGACGGTGTAAAACAGCATGGCTGTAGCGTGCATTTTGTCACTGAAGAGCTGGATGGTGGCCCCGTTGTGCTGCAAGCGGAACTGAACGTCACTGATGAAGACACCGTTGAGACACTTAAAGAGAAGGTGCACGCTCGTGAGCACCTCATCTTCCCAATTGCGGTTCAGTGGTTCTTGCAAGGTCGCCTGCAATATAACGCTGAAAACGCCACCATGGATGGCCATCCCCTTCCCCCGCATGGCATGCGGCTCTCACACACAGATGCTGCAGAAGAGCTAGACGAAGAACTAGACGAAAATACGTAAACGTTACTGGCCTGACCATAAAAAAACGCCTTACCGCTATTAGCGAGTAAGGCGTTTTTCGCTTGGCTTGCAAAGATTAAGTGCGAGGCAGCGTAACGCCTCGTTGCCCCATATATTTGCCGCCACGATCTTTATAAGACGTTTCACACACCTCATCAGACTCAAGGAACAGCATCTGAGCTACCCCTTCATGCGCATAGATCTTGGCGGGCAGATTGGTAGTATTTGAAAACTCAAGGGTCACATGCCCTTCCCACTCTGGCTCAAGCGGCGTTACGTTGACAATAATGCCGCAGCGCGCGTAAGTGGATTTTCCAAGGCAAATCGTCAGCACACTGCGCGGAATACGAAAGTACTCTACCGTTCGTGCTAATGCGAAGGAGTTTGGCGGGATAATACACACATCGCCCTTAATATCGACGAAGCTTTTGTCATCAAACGCTTTGGGGTCGACAATAGCCGAATGTATGTTGGTAAACACTTTAAATTCATCGGCGCAGCGAACGTCATAACCGTAGCTCGACGTGCCGTAAGAAATCACGCGCTGATCATTCACATAGCGCACCTGCTCAGCTTCAAACGGTTCAATCATGGCATCGCTCTGTGCCATGCGACGAATCCACTTATCAGATTTAATACTCATTTGTTACGTCATCACTCGCTAAAAGAAATAGTCGGACCACCGCTATGGCTGGCACTTACTGATTGCGCCACTTGTTTAGCAATAGCTGCAAACGTGTGGCTCACTGGGCTATCAGGTTCGGAAATTACACTGGGACGACCAGAATCAGCTAACTCACGAATAGAGAGCGTTAACGGTAACCGCCCAAGAACGGTTGTCTCGTACTCTTCTGCGATACGATCACCGCCCCCAGTGCCAAAAATTGCCGCTTCATGGCCGCAGTTTTCACAATGATAAAGGCTCATATTCTCTACCACACCAAGCACTGGCACATTGACCTTGCGGAACATCTCTATGCCTTTACGGGCATCCAGCAGCGCAATATCCTGGGGAGTGGTAACAATTACAGCGCCTGAAACAGGCACTTTTTGCGCCAGCGTTAGCTGAATATCACCGGTACCAGGTGGCATATCGATCAACAGAAAATCCAGATTATCCCACTGGGTTTGGGTTAACATTTGCTGAAACGCGCCCACCACCATCGGTCCACGCCATACCATCGCTTCTCGGGTGTTGACCATAAAGGCCATCGACATCGCTTGAAGACCGTGTGCCTCTAGCGGCAGAAATTTATTGTCACCCGATGCCTGAGGCCGCACGCCTTCTTTGACACCCAACATCTGCGCTTGACTGGGGCCATAGATATCGGCATCCAAAACACCAACGCGATAGCCCTGAGCAGAAAGCGCTAGCGCCAAATTGACAGTAACGGTCGATTTACCGACCCCGCCTTTCCCCGATGCCACTGCCACTATATGTTTTACACCGTCCATCAATGGCGCTCCTGTTTTCTTACGGTGAATGTTACGTGATTGAATGATACTCCTAGGCGGCCTATTTCTAAACCAACATACAAAAAGCGGATGCAGGGGCTGCCTGCATCCGCTTTCTTGCGCTAGCCATCAGCACACATTAAGGGTGCATCTCTCAATTACTGTTTTGTTGTTCCTGATTGTCAGAGCTTGCTTCTTCCACTTGCTCAGTATTATCAGAACTAGAACTATCGGAATCAGCGCTATCAGTATCAGCGCTATCAGAACCAGAAGCTGTTTCGTTACTCTCTTCACCCGTTAGCGTGGGCACTTCATCATTAGCCGTATCGTTTACATGCAGGCGACTCTCCAAGGAGGAAAGTTCGTCACGCCAATCACTAAGCTGAGTTTCTAAGCGCGCAAGCTGCTCTTCACGGGCTTCAATATCACTCTCAACATTTGCAACTTCTTCACGACCAATATCTAACGCGACCATGAGATCATCCATCTCCGTGCGTACTTGGTCGAGGCTCTGCTGCTCTTCTTCACGCAGCTCAGTTAACGAATCAACCTCGCTTTGCAGCTCATCCCGCTCATTAGTAAGTGAATCACGCTCACTGCGCAGATTATCTAACTCATCTTGAACAGTTGAAATTTCTTCCTCAATACTAGAAAGCTGTTCATTAGCGTCACTGATC
The DNA here is from genome assembly GCF_025820815.1 of Halomonas qinghailakensis. Lineage (NCBI taxonomy): Bacteria > Pseudomonadati > Pseudomonadota > Gammaproteobacteria > Oceanospirillales > Halomonadaceae > Halomonas > Halomonas qinghailakensis. The sequence continues at coordinate 22,129 of NZ_CP096973.1, forward strand.
TGTGTATCTAGACTCGACAATTCCTCTTGAGCGGCATTAAGCTCATCTACAGCTTCCTGGCGCTCTTGCTCAGCTTGCTGACGAGCGGACTCAGCTTCCTGGCGGGCTTCTTCGGCACTTTGGCGAGCTTCTTCAACTTCCTGGCGAGCAGTCTCCGCTTCGTCACGAGCGCTTACGACTTGGTCACGCTCTTCTTTTAGCGCCTGCAAGTCAGCCTCAGCACTCTCAACTTGTTCGCTTAATGCATCAACTTCTTGCTGCAGGGTATCGCGCTCAGACTCTAACTCTTCAAGACGCGACTGTACCGCGCTTGTATCACGCTGAGCAGACTCAAGCTCGCTTTGTGACTGGGCCTGCTGCTCTTCCAATGAGGCCATCTCTTCACGCATGGCACTCAAATCAGTCTCAGCTTGCTCAATTTCTGCAATACGCTGACTAAGCTGACTATTATCCTGCTCAACACTAGCTAACTGACCTTCTAACGTCTCAACACGCTCTTGACGTGTGCCTGAGTTAGATTGCGCCATAATTGCCCAAATAACTGCGATCGCGGCAATACCCGCAATTCCTTTGACACGGTTGTCCTTAAAAAGCGTTTTCATGTCCGGCTTATTCGCTGGCGCTTGATGATCCGAGTGGTTTGCTTCTGACATACTGCGTCCCTCTCTTCTTTTTTAGGCTACCGATATCAGCAGCGTTAATAGGCATTTAGTACCTGACATTATTTTACTAGCATACACATCTAGCAACATCTAGCTAGTGACCAACGTGTATGACAAATAGTTCTACTTAGTACATTTAATTGTTAGGGTCCGTCTAATGCTTACCTTTCTGAAAGCCTAACGCACCTGCGCTAGCAACCTCAAACCAAGAAAGCGAAGCGTGCAACGACACAACGCTGCCAATAATCAGTAAGGTAGGCGGCGCAATCTTACCCTGCTTAAATGTTTCAGGCAGCGTTTGCAAACAACCAACGTGCGTACGCTGGTGCTGAGTTGTTCCCTGCTCAATCAGCGCCAAGGGCGTTGTAGGCGCAAGACCATGAGCAATTAATGTTTGGCAAATAAACGCTAAGTTACTCAACCCCATATAAAATACCAAGGTTTGACCAGGGCGTGCTAACGCTTGCCAGTCAAGCGAGCACTCCCCATGCTGCAAATGGCCCGTTACAAAACGAACTGACTGGGCATGATCCCGATGGGTTAATGGAATGCCTGCATAGGCTGCACAACCAGAGGCAGCTGTAATTCCTGGAATAACTTCGACCATCACTTTTTCCGCAACAAGTGTTTCAAGTTCTTCCCCGCCACGGCCAAAAATAAACGGATCGCCGCCTTTAAGGCGTACCACACGCTTCCCCTGTTTAGCCCAAGTTACCAATGTTTGATTAATTTCATCTTGAGGTACGCTGTGCGATGACTTCGCTTTGCCAACGTAAAAACGGGCGGCCTGAGGACCAATTAAGGCCAATACTTCATCGCTAACGAGGCGGTCGTAGAGCACCACTTCTGCGGTTAGAAGTCGCTTATAGGCTTTTAACGTCAATAGTTCCGGATCGCCTGGCCCCGCACCTACTAAGCTGACGGAGCCATCTAAGCTCATAAAGTCATCACTCACTTTTTGAGCATCAGCCAAATGGCTTGCCTTGGCAGTGGCTCCTTTTACTGCATTCAAAAAACACCTCGGTAATAAAAAAAGTATTATATATATCTAAAAGTAATATATTTTCCTATGTGGTGCCAACCTTTCTATAGTAAACCCCTGCCCAACCTCGTTAATTCTATTTTTGAATATACATATATCAATTAAATTTTAAAAAATTTAAAAATGTCAGCAATAACTTACATATTAGTTACGGTTTTAGGGCTAACCTTCACGATTAACTTTTATTTGGCATATGCTTTGGAGCTTCACGCATGCCCGTGAATGACACAGTCACAGCACCGACCAGTGCTGACAGCTTAATATCCCTTATTCCTGGGGTTATCTTTCAATTTTATCGATCACACTGTGGCCGGATGCACTTTCCCTATTTGGAAGGAGGTGGCAAAGCGTTGGCACATATCGATAGACGCCAGTTAGCACAGGAAGCAAATCAATTAATTGAGCGGTTAACCGGTCACGATCATCCAAAAATAATGTCCTCTATTGAGCGCTCAGCCCGCTGGATGCTACCGCTTACAACCCGTTTCCGACTCCCACTACCAAACGGAAAGCCGCACTGGATAGCCGTGAGCGCTAACCCTTTCCCCGCATTAGATGGTGTCCGTTGGAACGGCATCATGATGGATATTACCGATCAAGTTGCTGAAGAGCAGCGCCTAAGAAAACTTTGCGACACTGACCCTTTAACGGGATTACCTAACCGGCGAAAGCTCATGGTGCATTTGACGCACTTAGCTTCACTAAGCACACGGCACGGAACACCGTTATCAATAATGATGGTAGATATTGACCATTTTAAACAGCTCAATGATCGTTGGGGGCACTTACAAGGCGATAGCGTACTCGAACAGCTTGCTGCGCAAACCCAACAGCTCTTACGCTGCGAAGATATGGTGGCAAGGCTTGGAGGTGAAGAGTTTATGGTCGTGTTGCCGCTTACGCCGCTGCAACAATGCCATAAACTCGCGGACCGCATTCGCCACGCCATTGCAAACTATGATTTTGGAATCGGCGCTGGTCAGGTCACGCTAAGCATTGGTATAGCTGAATACCGATGCGGAGAGCCATTGGTCAGTCTAATCGAGCGCGCTGATCAGGCGCTATACAGCGCAAAAGAAGTTGGTCGTGACTGTGTATGCCTTCTACCTTGAATAGAGCATTATGACGAGGAGGAGACCAATGACAACGCTTGCTAAAACAGCCTGTGAACCTTGCGGTGGCAATACTAGCCCACTGTCCTACAGCGAATGCCAAGCCCATTTAGAAGCGCTATCAGAGTGGCAGATTGTCGACCACGATGGCATCATGAAGCTAACGAGACAGTTTACGTTTCGTGACTTCGCTGATGCCCTGGCATTTACCCAGCGCGTTGGTGACATAGCAGAGCAGGCTGGGCACCACCCTGTCATTGTCACTGAGTGGGGTAAAACCACCGTGACATGGTGGTCTCATGAAATAAAAGGCCTGCATCTTAATGACTTCATTCTTGCCGCCAGAACCGACGAGGTAGCCGAATAAATGTTTGAGCAAATTGAGCGAGTCCCAGGAGACGCCATTCTCGGGCTGATCGAAGCTTTCAAAAAAGACACCAATCCACAGAAAGTCGATTTAGGGGTTGGCGTATACCGCGATTCACAAGGCAACACGCCGGTTATGCGTGCAGTCAAGGAAGCAGAAGCTCGCCTGCTCAAGAATGAAACCACCAAAACCTATATTGGCTCTCACGGTGCACCTGCATACGGTGATGCGGTGTTGCCTATGGTATTAGGTGCAGACTCTTCCGTATTAAAAGCCAACCGTGCAAGCGCTACTCAATCTCCTGGTGGCACAGGGGCACTGCGCTTGGCCGCTGACTTTATTGCTAATCAGCTTCCTGGGAAAGGCATTTGGGTGAGCGATCCTACCTGGCCAAACCATCACGGTATTTTTACTGCTGCGGGTATCGAGCTTCACAAGTACCCTTATGTTGACGCCGATAACCGCCTTGATTTTGATGGCATGCTAGCGGCACTGAAGAAAATTCCAGAAGGCGATGTTGTTGTACTTCACGCCTGCTGCCATAACCCAACTGGCTTTGACCTTTCTCAAGATCAATGGCACGAAGTGATGGCGATACTACGCGAGCGCAACCTGCTGCCATTAGTTGACTTCGCCTACCAGGGTTTTGGTGAAGGGTTAGATGAAGACGCCTACGGCGTTCGTCTCCTAGCCGAAAACCTGGATGAAGTTATTATCACCAGTTCCTGTTCAAAGAACTTTGGCATTTATTGTGAACGTACGGGCTGCTTGATTCTGATTGCAAAAGACGCCGAACAGATGGAAAACGTACGCTCCCAAGCAGCGATCGTTGCTCGTGAAAACTATTCCAACCCTCCCGCTCATGGCGGCTCAATTGTTAGCGAAATTCTTCATGATTCTGAGCTGACAACGATGTGGCGTGAAGAGCTAACCGAAATGCGTGATCGCATCAATACACTGCGCCGCGACTTTGTTGAGGCCCTTAAGCCTTACGGCCTTGATGAGAAGTACGCCTGCGTTGCAGAACAACGCGGCATGTTCTCTTACACCGGTTTAACACCCGAGCAAGTCGATCGCCTACGTGATGAGTTCGGTATTTACATGGTGCGCTCTGGCCGTGCCAACGTTGCAGGCTTCTCTCACGAGAACTTACCTTACCTTGCTAAAGCCATCGCGGCTGTTAATGAGTAATGTAATCTTGTGATAAGTAGATGTAATAGGTAGATGTAATAGCTAGATGCGATTAGCAGAAAAGCCCAGGCAGACAGCCTGGGCTTTTTTGTTATTTAGGTTTGTTAAGCAACTGAACAGACACGCAATTGTTATGTACAATTGCGCGCTTGCCGCCAGAGCCAGGGGCGCCCGTGCGGCGTCCGTTACAACGCAATGCTTGACCGATTAGTCAAACCTTCGGCAAACTCAGCATAGCCTTGTATACAACACACCATAACCAAGAGGCCTAACATGGCGGCTGCTGGCACACACTATCCGTGGTACAAAAAAGAAGATACCGACGCATTTTTCGCTCTGTTCCAAAATAACATTGCTAACTTTGTCATTATCGCAATCACCATGATAGGGATGGGGTTTCCTACCTCTATTGTCTATGGTCAGGTGCTACCGGGTGCTGCGGTAGCGGTTATGGCAGGCAATTTCTATTACGCATGGAGTGCAGCTAGACTTGCGCGAAAGGAAAATCGTAGCGATGTCACCGCACTCTCCTACGGCATCTCTACGCCGGTCATGTTTGTGTTTCTATTCGGCGTCTTGCTTCCCGCCAAGCAGTTAACGGGTGACGCAGAGTTAGCCTGGAAAGTTGCCGTAGCCGCTTGCTTTATTAGTGGCGCTATAGAAGCCTTGATTAGCATTATTGGCCGCTGGGTGCAGTATCACCTTCCACGGGCCGCCATGCTGGGCGCCGTGGCAGGCGTGGCACTTACCTTTATTGCCGGTGAAATGCTGTTTAAAACCCTGGAAATGCCGGTGGTTGGCCTCTTGGTACTAGGTATCATTATTGTAGGCTTAGTTGCGCGTGTCAGCATGCCGTTTAAGCTTCCGACATCGCTGTTTGCCATTGTGATCGGAACGGCGATGGCTTATTTAATTGGCGATGCGGGTAGTGAGCGTTTTAGCGATGCGTTTACCCATTTAGGGTTTTATCCCTTACTGCCTAACTTGGCGTGGTATGAAGGGCTAGGCTTGCTATTTACTGGCATGCTGGCAGTGCTTACCGTAGTGCTTCCCATCACTCTCTACAACGCAATTGAAACGATGAATAACGTTGAAGCGATGGAAGCGGCTGGCGATAAATACGATGTACGTGAATGTCAGGCAGTTGATGGGGCAGGCACGATGATTGGCGCATTATTTGGCGGCGTATTTCCAACTACCGTTTATATCGCAACAGTAGGCGCGAAATGGATGGGAGCAGGACGAGGCTACAGCATTTTAAACGGTGCGGTTTATGCACTCGCCACCATGTTTGGCCTCATCGCTGCCTTAGCGGCCATTATTCCGGTCTCGGTAGTGGCCCCTATCTTGGTATTTGTGGGCATGTCGATGATTGCCACGGCGTTTCAAGCCAACGATACCCGTTACTACCCAGCGATTGCTCTGGCGATGCTGCCCTACTTTGCTAACTACGTGATGACACGCTTCAACCGAGGCGCTGGAGAAGTCGTCAGCGATATTTCAAGTGCCATTGTTATTATGGGTCAAGGCGCAATGTTTATGGCCATCTTCCTAGGTGCAATGACCGTATCGGTGATCGACCATCAATTCCGTAGGGCAGCCGCGTTTGCCGCCATTGCAGCAGGCTTCTCATTTGTAGGACTGATGCACGCCCCAAAGCTGGCCTTCAACGCCGCGCCTGAATTTGTCATGGGTTACTTGGGCATGGCATTACTGTTCATATACTTCTCCTTTCAGGAAGCCCCAAAGAAACACTAATTGCCCGACTTACTGAATCCCGCCTGCCGATGTGGGCGGGATAAAATACGTCGTAGCACCATCCAAGCAACAATACCTGCCAACACGTTTCCCACCGCTGCACCAGCGGCTAAACCTATCCAACCAAATAAGTGCGTGCCCAACCATAAGCAGGGTAAATAGCAAATAAAAAGCCGTGCGCTCGATAGCAACATTGCCCGAAGGGGCCAACCAAGTGCGTTACCTGCAGACACCACTAGCATGCAGACACCCAGTGCAGCGTAGCTGGGCAGCAAAAAGCGAATCAACAGCGCAAGTTCACTTTGCACCTCTTGATTGCCAGCTAACACCATCGCCACCCAAGGTGAAGCTAACGCCAACAGCACACCTAAACTTAGCTGCCAAATGACAGCAACGGTCAGTGCCAACCGCATAAGCTGCTGAATCTGCCCCCAATCGCCTGCCCCATAGCAGCGCCCAAGCCACGGCGGCAACGACATCGTCATCGCTAATATTACCATCAGTGAAAGCGTCTCCAGACGGCTAGCAAGACCCCAGGCAGCCACCTGTGCATCCCCTAAACCAGCAACAGCCACAATTGCCAGCATTGCCGCCAATGGCGGCATTAATTGACTGATCATGGCGGGAGCGGCAATCCCAGCAAAAGGGCGCCACGAGCGCACTGCTTCTTGCCATATCGCAATATTTGTTGTCCATTGGCGACGTTTTAGTTTGATACTGCTAAATAACAGGCCGACAGAAAAGGCAATGGCAGTCGCCCAAGCAGCACCTGGCAACCCCCATCCTTGCCATGAACCAATGCCAAAAATAAACAGCGGATCCAGCCCCAGATTGATAAGACTACTGAGCACCATCATCTTACCCGGCAGCCGCGTATCGCCATGGGCACGAAACACGCTATAAATAAAATAAAGCAAAGCACCTAGCCAAGCCGAAAATAGCTGAGGCCCCCAGTAAGCTCGGATATAGACCAGCGCCGTAGTATCTGCCCCCAGCAAGCGGAATATAGGCATCTGAAGCAGCCATAACATCACCACTAGAACACCGATCACGACCCCACCGGCAAGTAATACAAGACTACTTAGCCGTTTTGCGCGGGCTTCCTCGCCGGCTCCTAATGCTCGCGAAATCAATGCCGCAATCGCGATTCCCATTCCCACCTGAATACCAATAATTAGAAATGACAAAGGAAAGGTGAACGACTGTGCGGCCAAGGGCGCGGTGCCCAAACGCGCAATAAAAGCACTATCTACAAGCTGAAAACCCAATAACGCCAATACCCCAATGGCCATCGGCCACGTTTGACGCCATAGGGTTATCGCCAGCTCGCGCTGCTGTATATCAACGGCTGCCAAAGATAACTCCTCGAAACAGAGTGAGTAACGATTTACGCCACATTGCTAAAAAACGTTAGTACTCACCAGATGGGGCTTATTTGCTGTGACTCGCAACACAAATCTCAACACAAAAGCGCCATCACCCCCTATCAGGGTGATGGCGCTTTGTTTCCTGCACTCGCTTACTGACGAATGCCTTCAAACGTCACATAAAGCTCAAGTTCGTGCATCGACTCTGGGAAATCGCTCATATCAATGCCGAAATCACCCAGCGTTAGCATGGTACTACCTTCAAAGCCAGCACGGTAATTGCCCCAGGGGTCATCGCCTTCACCCATTAAGGTGACAGGCATTTCAATTTCCTGTGTTTCTCCATGAAGCGTTAGCTCACCCGTTACGACGCCTTCATTATCACCTGTTGATTCAAACCCAGTTGAAGTAAAAGTGGCCGTTGGGTATTCACTGGCATCAAGAAAATCGCTACTTAAGAAGTGACGATCACGCTCTGCATGATTAGTGTTCAGGCTGTTCACCTGCACTTCCATTTCTACAGAAGAAGCTTCTAAATCCTCTGGATCATAAGTAAATTGGCCGTCAAACTCTTCAAACGTGCCCAATATATAGGAGAAACCGAGGTGGCTGATCTTAAATTGAACAAAGGCATGCTGGCCTTCTGTATCAATTTGATACTCGGCCGCTTGCGCGTGGCCAAACGTCACTAGCGACGCAGCGGCAATTGCAGTAGCAAAAGCAGTTTTCTTTAACATTGTGGAAATCTCCTTTATTTTCCTAATAAACCACTGCGAGTTAACTGCCCAAGCAGTGGACAAAAACATTATTAACGTTTCCGACTATGGGCAGGATTCACCATTCGGACGAGTGTTGCGTGGCGATCCCACCAGTGGTGTTTCATTGCAGCGATGGCGTGGCCTACAGCTAATATGATGAGTGCCAGAGCGCTATACCAGTGAACGTCGCCCGCTAAGCTGGCTTGATTGGGAAGTCCATGGAGTAATGCGGGTACTTCGAACCAATCAAATACACTAATACCGCGTCCGTTAGCGGTAGAAATCAAATAGCCACTAACAAGTACTAACAACAGCAAAACATACAGCATTATGTGACCAGCATGGGCAGCTATACGTTCAAAGCGGTTTCCCTCTGCATGGGGCGTTGGTTGAATCAAGCGCCATATTAGGCGAGCAAAGGTAGCTATTAACAACATAATGCCAATCGAGCGATGTACCCACGGCGCTTGGTTATACCATGTATCGTAGTAGCCAAGATCTGTCATCCACCAGCCTAGAGCAAACAGTCCCACAATGGTTAGTGCACTTAGCCAGTGAAGAGCAATACTAACGACTCCCCAACCACTCTGCGTATTCCGCCACATCCTTGATTTCCTCGTTCACAACAGCGATCAATTATCTTTGCTGTAAGCACATTCTTATATAAAGCATACCGCTTTAATACTTAAAACACCGCTGAAAAAAGCAGAACACATCATTCGTAAAAAACGTTTTTAAAAATCAGCAGTAAAAAACGATGCGGAAATAAACGCCTCCTGCAAAGCAGGCAAGAAAAAACCGGTCACGAATGACCGGTTTTCAAAACGATCGCTAATTCGCTCAGCTAGCCGCTAATGCATCTAGCCCACGAGCAAGGTCACACTGAATATCGGCTTGGCTTTCCAGCCCTACCGCAACGCGAATTAGCCCAGGTGTGATACCCGCAGCGTCTTTCTGTGCATCGGAAAGACGTCCATGGGTAGTAGTAGCCGGGTGAGTAATCGTCGTTTTAACATCCCCTAAATTGCCCGTTATAGACAGCATCTTGGTGGCATCAATTACCTTCCAAGCACCCTCTTGGCCTCCCCTAACTTCGAAGCCTAACACGGCACCAAATCCTTGCTGCTGCTGTTTAGCAAGCGCATGTTGGGGGTGAGCTTCCAAACCGCTGTAATACACCTTATTAACGGCTGGGTGTTGGTCTAGCCAGCGCGCCAGAGTAAGCGCATTTTCACAATGCGCGTTCATCCTCAACGATAAGGTCTCAAGACCTTTGGTGAAAATCCACGCGTTGAAGGGGCTAAGGCAAGGCCCACAGGTACGTACCACACCAAACACTTCTTCCAACACATCGTGCTTGCCAACTACTGCACCGCCAACGGCACGACCCTGCCCATCCAGATACTTCGTTGCTGAATGGATAACTAAGTCGGCTCCAAGTGCAAGTGGCCGCTGCAATGCAGGTGTTAAAAAGCAGTTATCAATCGCCAAGAGTGCACCACTACGCTTAGCAAGCTCGGCTAATGCTGGAATATCCGCAACTTCCGACAATGGGTTAGAAGGTGTTTCAGCAAACAACAGTTTGGTATTTGGACTGATGGCCTCTGCCCAAGCAGACACGTTTGACAGTTCGACATAGCGAGTCGTGATGCCAAATTTGCCCAGATATTTATCAAACAAGCTCACGGTAGAACCAAACAGCGAACGTGATGCCACGATTTCATCGCCAGCACTCAGCAATGCTAATGCAGTCGACAAAATCGCTGACATGCCTGAACTCGTCGCCACGCATCGTTCGCCACCTTCAAGCGCCGCCAAACGGCGCTCGAAGGTATGGACGGTAGGATTCGTAAAGCGCGAATAGACATTGCCAGGCTCCTGCCCCCCAAACTTGCGTGCAGCTTCAGCCGCGCTCTCATAAACAAAGCTAGAGGTAGGGAATATGGGCTCGGCGTGCTCTTGCTCAAACGTACGGTGATGGCCCGCGCGAATGGCAAGGGTCTCTAGCGACCACTCATTCTGGTGACTATCATCATGCATGGCTGAGCACCTTGTTCAAAACATCAATAAAATCGTGATACAAACCGCGAATAGATAGCGTTAGTCGTCAAGATCATCATCATCTTGATTATGCATATCTACCAGCGCATGGTCGCCCGCACTTTGATCTTTAGCCGCATCATTACGGCTCGCTTCTAGTACCGCCAAATAAGCATCATCAATATCGCCAGTGACATAATTACCGTCGAATACAGAGCAATCAAACTCTTCCATCTCAGGATTAACGTCTCGGCAAGCTGCTTTCAAATCCTCTAAATCTTGATAGAAAATTCGATCTGCACCAATTAGCTGTCCAACCTCTTCTTCTGTCCGGCCATGAGCAATCAACTCTGTCGCCGCGGGCATATCAATGCCGTAGACATTGGGATAACGAACAGGCGGCGCGGCAGAAGCGAAGTACACTTTACGGGCACCTGCATCACGGGCCATCTGAATAATCTGCTTACAGGTGGTACCCCGCACAATGGAGTCATCTACCAGTAGTACATTCTTACCTTTGAATTCAACATCAATGGCGTTCAACTTCTGGCGCACCGATTTTTTACGCTGTGTTTGGCCCGGCATGATAAACGTACGGCCAATATAGCGGTTCTTCATAAACCCTTCGCGGTAAGTCACACCTAAGTGCTGAGCCATCTCAAGGGCGGAGGTACGCGACGTATCAGGGATCGGAATCACAACGTCGATATCGTGATCAGGCCACTCGTTAAGAATACGGTCACCAAGTTTGCGCCCCATCTGCATGCGCGTGCCATACACATAAGCACCATCGAGAATAGAATCGGGGCGCGCCAAGTAGACATGCTCAAAAATACAGGAGCGCAGCACAGGTCGATCAGCACATACCTGGGTGTGAATCTGCCCCTGCATGTCGACGAAAATCGCTTCACCAGGTGAAAGGTCACGCTCCAGCTCAAAACCACCGACATCTAGAGCAACAGATTCAGAAGCAATCATGACATCCTGTCCTTCGTCACTTTGGCGAGTACCAAAGACGACTGGACGAATACCATGGGGGTCTCGAAATGCCACCATGCCAAAACCATTGATGATCGCGACCGCCGCGTAGCCGCCTTTGCAGCGCCGGTGGACTCTACGAACGGCATCAAAAATATCCTCGGCTTCTAGGTGCAAGCCCTGCTTGCCCAGTTCATGGGCAAATACATTTAGCAGCACTTCAGAGTCGGAACTGGTATTAATGTGGCGAAGATCTGTCGAGAAAAGCTCCTGCTTTAACTGCTCAGAGTTAGTCAGGTTACCGTTATGAGCCAGCGCAATACCGTAGGGCGAGTTGACATAAAACGGCTGAGACTCAGCTTCACTAGAGGAACCAGCGGTTGGATAACGTACGTGACCAATACCAAGGTTACCTTTTAGGCGAGCCATATGGCGAGTATGAAACACATCTCGAACCAACCCGTTACTCTTGCGCAGTAGGAAGCGTCCCTCGCTCCAAGTCATCATGCCGGCAGCGTCCTGGCCCCGATGCTGAAGTACGGTCAGAGCATCGTAGATTCCCTGATTTACCGCCTGCTTGGCCAGAAGGCCCACTATACCGCACATTCAAGTTACCTCGCTTTAGTGCCATGGTTTACCGTAGCAAACCCGTACGTTCATCAAACGAATGTGAGCCACTGCCTATTTATCGATCGCAAGAGCGGGCATTGGTAGACAGTAGCTAACTGTATTACAAACTAAACATCGCGTAGCGTAGCGCCAACATAAGTAACGCACTCACTGGCTACTATGTTCACTTGTTGGCGTAAAAGGCTGTGGAACTAGCTCTTCCCGAGCGCGAAAATCCGGCAACGATATGTCACGAAGCGACTCAGGGGCTTGCGGCAGCTCCCGCTCCCACTGGTCTAACTGGCTTACCGCCCAATCGCGGAGCTCAATAAAGGTTGGTCGTAACTCAGCTTCTTGCCACGCCTGTAGCTCTGCTAATGGCGTTAGCGTAATAAGAACGGTTGCCACCAACAAAATAACAGCGCCACGGGCAAACCCGAAGGCGGCTCCAGCAAACCGGTTAAGTAACCCCATACCGACCCACTCTACCGCTGCGTGAACTAAACGAATCACCATTCCACAGAGCAAAATGACGGCAAAAATCACCAAGATAAATGCCAATACTAAGCGAGCATCAAAACTGTCAATGAAGCCGCTCATTAAATCCGCCACCGGCTCTGCAAGCACGCGCGCTACCATTAACGCGACTACCCACGCGGCGAGACCTAGGGCTTCTCTGACAAACCCGCGTGCGAAACCCGCTAGCATCGAAAGTGCTAATACCGCCAGGAAAAGCGCGTCGATCCAAGTCAGCGTCATAAATTAGTCTCTTACCCGTACTAACAAGCCCTGTACATTGGCACGCTGCTTAATAATCGCCATCGCAGACTCACCATCTTCAGAGGTCGCGTACGGCCCAACATAAACAGAGGTAAGATTATTATCACGTTTGCGTAGATAAGTATTAAACCCCGCCTGACTAAGCTGATCACTTAAACGCTGCGCGTTACCCGCATCACCAAAGCTTCCCACTTGAACGGCCCATTCCCCTTGGGAAGAAGACGCAGGACCAGTAGCATTTGAAGATGAACTGGAAGAGGTATCTGAAGACGTACTACGGTTATTAGCGGCCATTAATTCAGCAATGGGATCACTTTCCTCAGCGCTTTGAGTACTGCCACTGCTGGCTTGATTTGTTTGGGGCTGCCGCGGATTAGCATCAATGGGCATACTATTAATTACACTTTCCCCAGGGCTATCTTCAGCACGATCACCATTAGCGGTTGAAGTCGTATTGATAGATGCCGGCATTTCCGGAATCGGAACATCCTGTTGTGTTGTTTTAACGGGCTGCTCAATAACAAAGGTGGGTTGAGGACGTTCTTCACGAGGAGCAGGGTCACTCATCAACCACGGCACAAAGATCGCTAGCAGCGCGAGCAGGATAACAATACCACTGATGCGTTCCGTTTTACCGTATTTCATATCCCTCTCCATCAAGCTTAGCGAGCACAACGGTTAGGCCGATTAAGCTTGCGGCAGTGTCATTTCCAACAGGGCCGCAACTGTAAAAAATGAGCCAGTAACTAATACCCGGTCGGTGGGCACCAGCTGTTCAGCAATAGCGCGAACGCCAGCTTCTGGGGAGTCTGAGCAGTGATGCACTTGCCCACCCAGTGACACAATACGTTCGGCTAGTTCGACAGCTGGGCGACCACGCTCTCCCTCTAACGTTACACATACCCAATGGGTAATGCGTGGTAACAGAGCACTGATAACGCCATCTGCATCCTTGTCGTTTAACATCCCAATCAACGCCCATTGCCGACCACCTTCAGGCATCATGGGAAGTCGCTTAGCTACATAGTCGGCTGCATGGGGGTTATGGCCAACATCCAAGCACCACTGACCTATCCACTGCATACGCCCTGGCACTTGCACCTCGTGAAGCGCACGACGGCATGCCTCTGCGTTTAGCACTAATCCGCTAAGTATAAGGGCTTGGAGAGCCGTTGCCGCATTATCAATCGGCAAACCCGGATCCGGAAGGTCTGTCAGAGTAATAACCTCACCCTGGCAGGTCATCCCCTTCCAGTTCCATTCAGAACAAGCATTAGCGCCACCGTCGGCAGAGTGGCTGAACGCATCACCAAGGCAGTAAACCGGTGCTTCAATCGCATGGGCGGCAGCAGCCACACTGCTGGGCAGAACTTGGCTACCCAACACAGCGGGTCGTGCCGCACGAAAGATGCCCGCTTTTTCTCGGCCAATTTGCGCAATATCGGTTCCCAGAAAATTAGCATGATCCTGAGCAATGGTAGTGACAATACCAATATCCGCGTCAATGATATTCACAGCATCTAAACGGCCACCCAGGCCAACCTCGAGAAGCGCTAAGTCAAGGTCCGCCTGCGCTAAACACCAAAGAGCACACAACGTACCTGCTTCGAAATACGTTAAGCTGATCTCAGGCACTTGGAGCCTTGCCTCTTCTACGCGCTTGAAGCCAGCAATTAGCTGCTGGTCATCAGCATAATTGCCGCTGATCGTCACACGTTCGTTATAGCGCACAAGGTGGGGGGAGGTATAAGTACCCACCCGCATACCATGGACACGAGCGATGGAATCCATCATGGCAAGGGTCGACCCCTTGCCATTGGTACCTGCCACCGTAATGACCTGCGTTGCAATCGGACGACTTAACAACCCCATGCGTTGGGCAACGTCAGCAACCCGCTCAAGCCCCATATCAATCCCTACGGGGTGCAGAGTTTCAAGGTAGTGCAACCATTCGGTTAAAGACCCTGGAGTTAAAGAGTCAGAAGCTAAAGAGTCAGGAGCTATAGATTTAGACATTGCGGGTTGAATCGTCGCTCTTAACGGTGCTGACTTCGCTAGATGTTTCAGGCGCATCAACGTCTGCTGCATCTGCTATCGGTGCTTCATCCACCAAAGGCTCATCAACTACTGCTTCCTCACTGACACTATTTTCGTTAGGCAGAGCGATATTATGGGTCAGTTTACGCAGTACACTACCAACACGAGTACGCATATCATGACGATGCACGATCATATCCACCGTACCGTGCTCCAGCAGAAACTCACTGCGCTGGAAACCTTCTGGTAGCGTTTCACGCACCGTTTGCTCGATAACCCGCGGGCCGGCAAAGCCAATCAACGCATTAGGCTCGGCAATATTCAGATCACCTAGCATCGCTAGCGACGCTGATACACCGCCAAAGACGGGGTCTGTCAGTACGGAGATATAAGGCACGCCCGATTGCTTGAGTTTTTCAAGTGCTGCCGATGTTTTAGCCATCTGCATCAATGAAAAGAGGGCTTCCTGCATTCGCGCCCCACCAGAAGCTGCAAAGCAAATAAGAGGGATGCGCTCTTCGAGGGCAATGGTTGCCGCGCGGACAAACTTCTCGCCCACCACTGCTCCCATTGAGCCGCCCATAAAGGTAAATTCAAAGGCAACAGCAACTACCGGTAGCCCGTCTAACTCGCCGCGCATAGCAACTAGTGCATCTTTCTCGCCAGTTTCTTTTTGGGCAGCCGTTAGACGGTCTTTATATTTTTTAGAGTCGCGAAATTTCAAGCGATCGTTCGGCTCAATCTCAGCCGCAACCTCTTGTCGACCCTGTTTATCCAAGAACCAATCCAAACGTTTACGCGCGGTCAGCCGCAAATGGTGATCACACTTAGGACATACGCTGTGATGCTTCTCAAGCTCAGGGAGATAGAGAACCGCTTCGCACTTGGGACATTTACGCCAGAGGCCGTCGGGCACGCTGGCACGACGGTCTTTACGCTGGATACGCCCCATTGAGGGCACAATCTTGTCTAACCAGCTCATATCAAAAAGGCTTCCGTGTACGTCATTGCTTAGCAGTGCCAAGCTTGATGAGTGTCGTCAATCAATTCAGTGTAGACGATGAGGGAATGCGCTTAGGCATCCATCGCGGTGCGCATTTCGCCCAACACGCTTTTTAACTGACCCGCTATGGTTTCAGGTGCATCAACGCTTTCTGCAATGCGATTCACTAATGCACTGCCAACAATTACACCATCGGCCACTTTCGCCACTTCGGCAGCAGTGACACCGTCGCGGATACCAAAACCAACACATAGTGGTAAATCGGTCATTTCGCGTAGTGGTGCAAGGTGGTCAGCTACATCGTCAGCATTGAGTGTAGCAGCACCGGTAACGCCCTTGAGCGAAACATAATAGAGGTAGCCCTCACCGTGGGCGCATATTGTAGCGGCACGTGCATGGGAAGTGGTAGGCGCAACTAAGAAAATCGCTGCTAAACCACGCTGTTTTAACAGCGGGCCGAACTCTTCAGCCTCTTCCGGTGGCATGTCCACCACCAACACCCCATCAACACCAACGTCTGCGGCTTTATCCGCAAACGTCTCGTAGCCAATTCGTTCTATAGGATTGAGATACCCCATCAGTACGATAGGTGTTTCACTATCGACCTGACGGAACTCAGCGACCATATCCAACAGGTCTACTAAGCGAGTGCCTTGTTTAAGAGCACGTTCGCAGGCTTTCTGAATCACCGGGCCATCAGCCATCGGGTCTGAAAATGGCACGCCAAGTTCAATAATATCGGCACCTGCTTCTACCAGGGCATGCATAAAGCCCACGGTGTACTGTGGTGCTGGGTCACCGGCAGTGATGTAAGGAATAAGGGCCTTACGACCCTGCTCTTTTAATTCGGAAAAACGCTGGTCAATACGGTTCATGCTAGCCCTTAAAACTCAATGCCATCGATGTTCGCAACGGTCATGATATCTTTATCACCACGACCAGAAAGGTTAACCACGATATGCTGATCAGGGCGCATAGTCGGTGCTAGCACCTTCGCGTGGGCAAGCGCATGAGCAGACTCAAGCGCTGGCATAATGCCTTCCATGTGCGTCAGCTCGCGGAACGCTTCCAGCACCTCTTTGTCGTTTGCCGCGACATAATTGACTCGACCAACATCTTTCCATAACGCGTGCTCAGGGCCTACGCCTGGATAATCAAGCCCAGCAGAAATTGAGTGCGTATCCGACACCTGCCCCGCTTCATCAGACATCAAATACGTGCGATTGCCATGCAGAACCCCACGCGGTGCATTCGATGCAAGCGGCGCGGCATGGCGGCCAGTTTCAACCCCATCTCCACCGGCTTCGACACCGTACATAGCGACCGCATCGTCCTCAACAAAGGGATAGAAAAGGCCTAACGCGTTCGAACCGCCGCCCACACAGGCAATTAACGCATCCGGTAAACGCCCTATTTGCGCTAATGATTGCTGACGCGCTTCACGACCTACTACCGCATTGAAATCGCGTACCAGTTGCGGATACGGGTGCGGCCCCGCCACGGTGCCGATAATGTAGAACGTGTTATCAACGTTAGTGACCCAATCACGTAGCGCTTCATTCATTGCGTCTTTGAGTGTACGAGTACCGGATTCCACGGGTATAACCCGTGCCCCAAGCAGTCGCATACGATAAACGTTGAGCTTCTGACGCTGCACGTCAGCCGCCCCCATATACACATCACACTCAAGACCTAAGCGGGCGGCCACGGTTGCAGTAGCAACACCATGCTGGCCTGCACCGGTTTCAGCGATAACCCGTGGTTTGCCGGTCTTTTTTGCCAATAGCGCTTGGCCAATGGTGTTATTAACCTTGTGGGCACCCGTGTGGTTTAAGTCTTCACGTTTCAGCCAAATTTGCGCGCCGCCTAAAGACTGTGACCATCGCTCGGCATGGTAAAGCGGAGATGGACGACCCACATAGTGGGCAAGGTCACGGTCAAACTCTGCCTGGAAAGCGGGATCATCACGCAGACTCAGGTAGGTCTGCTCTAGTTCTTCCAGGGCAAAGCTCAGGGTTTCCGACACAAACCGGCCGCCGTACGGGCCAAAATGACCACGGGCATCCGGCATTCGGGTCAGGTCGCTGAACTTAGTTTCAGTCGCTGAGACAGTCACAGGCATACCTCACAAGATCGCCAGAACAGGCAAATAAATGAACTAACAATGAGACGTAGCCACCCTCCGGGCGTGCTACGCAATAAACTTATTGGACGCTGGCTAACGCCACATGTTTGACAAAAGACGTCATTAAATCAGCATCTTTTACGCCGGGAGTGGTTTCTATACCACCAGAGACATCAACAGCATAAGGCATTACTTGGCTAACCGCTAAAGCCACATTATCAATCGTTAACCCACCAGCCAGGATAACAGGTTTTTCCAGGGTTGAGGGTATTCTGGACCAATCAAAGGTCTCTCCGGTTCCCCCTGGCGTACCCGGTCGGTAGGCATCTAATAGCAGCGCTTGCGCGTGAGAATAGTCAGCCGCCGCCTGATGCAAATCGATATCGTCACGCATACGCAGCGCTTTAATCCAAGGCCGCCCAAACTGCTGGCAGAACGAAGCTGGCTCATCACCATGAAACTGGATTAAATCCAGATAAGGCAAGCACTGTTCAATGAACTCAGCGGGCTGGTTAACAAACAAACCTACCCGGGTCACAAAGGCAGGTACTTGCGCTGCCAGCTCTTCCAGTAATGCAGGCGTTATGCTGCGGGCACTCTTGGGCCACATTACGAAGCCCAGTGCATCCACACCCAACGCTGCTGCCAGTGTGATGTCTTCATGGCGAGTTAAGCCACAAAATTTAATCCGCGTGCGAGCTGAATATGCACTCACGATGACGTCTCCTGCTGTTCGAAAGGCTCTTTTTGCGCTAAGTACTCTAAGGGCTCCTGCTTCTTGAACGTCAATTTACGCCTTGCAGCAATGCGTGGGTTATCAGGCAGCACACGCTCGCCAGTCCATTCACCGGTAAATGCAAGCAAATTAGGTCCTAGCGGCTCTTTTGGTAGGTCAAAACGCTCATCATAAAGTGAGTCTACAAAATGAAGGCCGCAGGCCGGTGCGGTAACATCGCCTTTACGGCGATTCTTCAGTGCCAGCAGGCGCTCAATATGCCCTTCATCCTGGGAACCGCGCCCTACGCTGACCAACGCCCCGGCAATATTGCGAATCATATGGTGCAGAAAAGCATTGCCCTGAATATCAATCACTACTATCGGCCCGTAGCGCTTCACTTCTACAAAGTGCATTTGTCGCCAAGGCGTTTTGGACTGACAGCCCGCCGCTCGAAAACTGCTGAAGTCGTGCTCGCCTACCAAGGCTTGTGCTGCCCGATGCATAGCGTCGGCATCTAGCGGGTCTCGGCACCAGGTTACGTTATGGCGCTCTAGCACAGGTCGGCTAATTTGATTCAACAAAATATAGCGATAGCGACGCCCAAGCGCGCCGAGGCGCGAATGAAAGTCATCTGAGACGGGTTTTACCCAGCGCACAGCAACGTCTCTGGGAAGGTTGGTGTTGCTGCCAAAAATCCACGCTTTTTCAGAACGTTGAACGGGAGGATCAAAATGAATCACCTGGCGTGTGGCATGCACGCCAGAATCGGTTCGACCACTGGCATGAATGCGCACTGGCGCACTAGCCACTTTTTCAAGCGCGTCTTCCACTGCCTGTTGAACGGAGGCTGCGTGCTTCAAACGCTGAAAGCCGCAAAAGCGCGTACCATCGTATTCAATGCCCATCGCTAGGCGCCCAGTTAAGGGCGTTGTTTCGTCAAAATGGTAAAACAGCGTCATGAAGCCACGTCACATAGAAAATGGTTAAGGTGCACCATTATCCCGACGTCGCGGCTCGAATGCCACCTCTTCGATTTCCCACTCATCTTCAGCAGCTTTTTGCTGTTGTACTGTGGCTGCTTTAGCCATACCACTCTCTTGCTCAGCAGACACGTAGTCCCAGGTAAAATCGACTGCTGGTTGCCTGGGAGCCTCTACCGCCGGTTCGTGAGGTTCGATAGCGGGCGGCTCATAGTCAATCGTACTATCTTGCTGCCCCTCACCGTACGATACAGGTTCTTCGACTGGCTCGGGAGCCGCTAAAAAAGCGTTATCAAGCGCTAACACTTCTTCGCCAACATGCTCCCTGTCATCTTTTTCTTCTTCAAACGGCGCACTAGATTGCGCTGCAATGTCTGGCGTTGACACATCCGAGCCTGATAATGCCGGTTCTGAAGCTGATAATACAGGCGCGAACGGTTTTGGGCCCACATCGTCTGGTGCAAAGGACACCGGCTCAACTGGTTCAGCCGACTCAACTGGCTCAACTGGCTCAACTGGCTCTGAAACGCTCTGCTCAGACGCCTCATGCTCTGCAACATTAAATACTGAGGACTCATGCGGCCCGCTAGGCTCGACGGTTTTCTCAGCGGCGACCACAGGCCTAGGTGACTCCGGAGACTTGTCTGTAGATGTAGACAAGGAGGCCGCTGCAGGCACGTCTTCCCACTCACGTTCTCGTCGCTTACGCGACCATATTAGCGCTCCTAACAATAGTGCCAAGATGACACTAGCCAACGGCCACTGATACGCAGTAATGCGCTGAATGATAGTTTCAGACGTACTCTGTGGGCGGTTAAAACTAGCCATCTCACTGGTCGCACTATTCTCTGTATTACTCCCTGACAGCGTGGCACTTCCTGCTAGCGCATCGGTTAGGTCAGTCACCTCCCGCAGCTCACGTTGAGAGGCGTTCAACGCTTGGGTTAAAGACACCACTTCTTCACGCAACGTGGCTAGATCACCACGTATTTGATCCCGCTCATCCTGTGCCGCTTGCAGCCTAGCTTGGCTTTCCAACAGCTGTTCGGCTAGCACTTGCTCTTCGTCGAAGGCCACAGCCTCAGACATTTCCTGAGATTGATTGGCGCCCTGATCATCACTCACCATAGCAGGCTCGCTGGCCTGCTCGATGCTTGGCTCACGGCCTTCAAAGGTTTCTTGGGGCTCAGCCACCGGACGACTTGCAGGCTGCCGCATCGCCTGAATCGCCTGGGCGGCATCACTGGGCGTTCGTGAGGTTATCCGCTGACGACTGGGAATATTGAGCGTCTGCCCTGCACGGAGTTCATCCACATTACCCGTAGGGAACGCGCCTGGGTTGGCCTCTAAAAGCGCCATCATCATTTGTTGAATGGTAACGTCGGACGGTTTCACCCTTGCAGCAACGCCCCAAAAAGTATCGCCACTTGCTACATAAGCAATATCTCTTGCAGCTGGTGAAGTGACGACAGAGGTGCGACTAGGCACTTCAGGCGTGCTTACTGCACCCTCTTGGCTGCCCATTGCATATTCAGGGGGATCAAATAACAGCGTTAACGCACGCGTTTGGCGCCCTTCCGGCGAGGAAATAGATAGCAGTAAATCCAGCCATGGCTCATGAACCGCTTGAGAAGAGCGCAGCAGCAGCCGATGCCCGTCAGGTTGCGCTTGAATTTGCACACTGATACTTGCCGTGAGCGGTGTCCACTCTAAACCCAGCGCCCTAAACGCCGATTCGTTTGCTACTTCAACACGTAAATCACTCAGCGCAAAACGCTCGCTTTCCTGAAGTGGCACTGTTGCATCAAGCGGCGCATCTAACGGTGAATTTACCGTTGCTGGGCCCAACCCGAGAGCCAGCGCTAACGGACTAACAGCAGTAAGCGATAGCCACAGCAACCCTGCCAACTTTTTTTTCATTCACGCCCCTACTGCGTTTCTTTGTTAGTAGCACTCTAATAGCACGGTCAAAACAGGCCCCCATGTCATGGAGTCAATCGTTTTTACCACACACTGATCATTACTACCTATACCAATCTAGGACTAGCTCAACGCCAACTTAGTAGCACCTATCCATTAAAACGCATAAAACGGGGTATCAACGACAGGTTAGGGCCAATGGGAGCATACAAAAACGGGAAGCTGCGAACAGCTTCCCGTTTCGATTCAACAATCTTGCTTAAAGCACGGTGTGCTTACTGTTCGCGTAAGATTTTCAGCATACGCTTAAGCGGCTCGGCAGCACCCCATAACAACTGGTCACCAACACTGAAGGCAGATAGGTATTCGCCACCCATATTCAGCTTGCGTAGACGACCAACCGGCACTTGCAGCGTACCAGTCGCAGCAGCAGGCGTTAGGCCAGCAACAGTGGCGTCTTTGTCGTTCGGGATCAGTTGAACCCACTCATTATGCTTAGCGATGCGATCTTCGATCTCGTCAAGCGGTACATCCTGCTTCAGCTTAATGGTGAACGCTTGACTGTGAGAACGCATTGCACCGATACGCACGCAAAGGCCATCAATGGGAATCGGATTGTTTTGCAAACCTAAGATCTTATTGGTTTCAACACTGCCCTTCCACTCTTCACGGCTTTGGCCGTTATCAAGCTTGGTATCGATCCATGGCAGCAGGCTGCCCGCTAACGGTGCTCCAAAATTATCCGTGGGGAAGTCGCCGCTGCGCATCGCAGCAGTCACTTTACGGTCGATATCCAGAATCGCACTAGAGGTATCTTTAAGCTCTTCGCCTACGCTATCGCGCAACTGCCCCATCTGGTTCAACAGCTCGCGCATGTGCTTTGCACCTGAACCGGAAGCGGCTTGGTATGTCATGGAGGTCATCCACTCAACCATATCTGCTTCAAACAAGCCACCCAGCCCCATCAGCATCAGGCTCACGGTGCAGTTACCGCCGACAAAGGTTTTAGCCCCCTTCGCTAGCTGGTCATCGATCACCTTACGGTTGACCGGATCAAGAATAATGGTCGCTTCGTCTTCCATGCGCAGGGTGCTGGCCGCATCAATCCAGTAGCCTTTCCAGCCCGCCTCGCGTAAGTCTTTATAAACCGGCTTGGTATAGTCGCCACCTTGACAGGTAACTACCACATCCAGCGCTTTTAACGCATCAATATCAAACGCGTCTTTCAGCGGAGGCACGTCCACGCCGATATCGGGGCCAGGCTGACCAACTTGGGAGGTGGTGAAAAATACCGGTTCAATACCGTTAAAATCACCATCATCCTGCATGCGCTGCATCAGCACCGAGCCAACCATGCCACGCCATCCCACGAAACCGACTTTCAACATGTGAAGTCCTCCAACTAAGAATGAGAGCCATATTATACACAAATATTAGACACGACGTCGGCCACCCCTGGGTGGCCGACTGTTAATACCTTTCAGCGTCAATTAGTTAGCACGCTTTATACATAATTTAATCTTTTGCGAAGGCCGCCAATACTGCATCGCCCATCTCAACGGTAGATACACGGCGCGTACCTTCTGAGGCAATGTCAGCAGTGCGCAAACCATTATCCAACACACTACCAACAGCGGCTTCAATACGCTCAGCCATAGCGGTTTCGTTCAATGAGTAGCGCAGCATCATCGCCACAGACAGCATCATGGCCAATGGGTTAGCAACATTCTGCCCAGCGATATCCGGTGCGCTACCGTGGCAAGGCTCGTACATGCCCTGGCCACTCTCGTTTAGCGACGCCGATGGCAACATACCGATAGACCCGGTAAGCATGGCAGCGGCATCAGAAAGAATATCGCCAAACATGTTGCCGGTCACCACCACATCAAACTGTTTTGGCGCGCGCACCAGCTGCATAGCGGCGTTATCTACGTACATATGGGAAAGCTCAACATCCGGGTACTCCGGTGCCAAACGCTCCATCACTTCACGCCACAAAATAGTGACTTCAAGCACGTTGGCTTTATCTACCGAGCAGAGTTTTTTGCCGCGCTTCTGAGCCATTTCAAAGGCGACACGGCCAATACGCTCAATTTCGCTCTCAGAATATATGTAGGTGTTAAAACCCACCCGCTCACCATTACGCTCTTCAATGCCACGTGGCTGGCCGAAGTAAATGCCACCAGTAAGCTCACGGACAATCATAATATCCAGCCCAGCGACTAACTCCGGCTTCAAACTAGAGGCGCTAGCCAGCTGCGGATAAAGCATCGCCGGGCGTAGGTTGCCGAATAAACCCAGGTTTTTACGCAGACCTAGCAGGCCTTTTTCAGGACGCTTGGAAAGGTCCTCTAGCTTGTCCCACTTAGGACCGCCAACAGCGCCAAGCAAAATAGCGCTGGCCGCTTTGGCTTTTTCAAGGGTTTCCGCAGGCAGTGGCTCACCGTGAACATCGTAAGCAGAGCCACCAACAAGGCCCTCTTCGACCTCGATATCCAAACCAGCTTCCTGGCAGGCCTTCAGCAAGCGCGCCGCCTGGGCCGCAATTTCAGGGCCAATACCATCACCCGGCAGCAGTAATACCTTATGAGTCATGCAATTTCCTTAGCATTTCAAACGTTAAAGGTGAATGAACGCTTACGCAGGCTGACGGAATAACCACGGACGCTGCTGGCGGTGTTTTTCTTCAAACGCGCGAATTGCGTCTTCGTCCTGCAGAGTAATACCAATATCATCCAGTCCGTTCAGCAGGCAGTGCTTGCGGAACTCATCCACCTCAAATTCGAGAATTTCGCCACCAGGTGTAATGACCCGCTGATTTTCTAAATCTACGTCTAACTGATAGCCTTCACTGCCTTCCACTTCCGTAAACAGGCGGTCAACTACGTCTTCTTCCAACGTAATCAACAGAATGCCGTTTTTGAAAGCGTTGTTATAGAAAATATCGGCAAAACTTGGCGCAATCACCACTTTGAAACCAAAGTCTTCCAACGCCCAAGGCGCGTGCTCGCGGGAACTGCCACAGCCAAAATTACGACGCGCCAGTAACACTTCAGCGCCTTGGTA
This sequence comes from Halomonas qinghailakensis, assembly GCF_025820815.1. Lineage (NCBI taxonomy): Bacteria > Pseudomonadati > Pseudomonadota > Gammaproteobacteria > Oceanospirillales > Halomonadaceae > Halomonas > Halomonas qinghailakensis. The sequence continues at coordinate 46,642 of NZ_CP096973.1, forward strand.
ACGCGGCTGGTTTAATACAAAATCAGGGTTCAGCGGGCGCTGTGAACAGTCTTGCCCTGGCTGGCCTTCATCTAAATAGCGCAGCTCATCAAACAGGTTCACGCCAAAGCCAGTACGCTTAATCGACTTCAAAAACTGCTTCGGAATAATCAAGTCGGTATCGACGTTAGCGCGGTCAAGTGGCGCTACCACACCTTCTAAACGTTCAAATTTTTTCATGGTTTAGGCCTCCTGCGCGTGGCTGGCGTCGTTAGCGGGTAAGGTACGTACATCAACAAAGTGGCCAGCGATCGCTGCTGCTGCGGCCATCGCAGGGCTTACCAAGTGCGTACGACCGCCGTAGCCCTGACGACCTTCGAAATTGCGGTTAGACGTCGATGCACAGTGCTCACCAGCACCCAACTTGTCGGCATTCATTGCCAAGCACATGGAGCAACCCGGCTCGCGCCACTCAAAACCTGCCTCAATAAAGATTTTATCCAAGCCTTCCGCTTCTGCTTGGCGCTTCACTAAGCCAGAACCCGGCACCACCATGGCCAACTGAATAGAATCAGCGACTTTGTTGCCTTTAGCCACTTTGGCGGCTTCGCGTAAGTCTTCAATACGCGAATTAGTACAGGAACCAATAAACACTTTATCAAGCTTGATATCAGTAATTTTCTGGTTCGCCTGCAACCCCATATATTCGAGGGCGCGGGCGTGGCTGCGCTGTACCGTCTCATCTAACGCAGCCTTTGGGTCGGGCACCTGGCCAGAAATACCGGTGACCATTTCAGGGCTAGTGCCCCAGCTTACCTGCGGTTCAATCTCTTCAGCTTGCAGAGTAACCACTTTATCGAACTGTGCGTCGGCATCAGAAACCAACTGACGCCAGTCCGCCACAGCTCCTTCCCACTGCTCGGCGGTGGGCGCAAATGGACGCTCGGCAAGGTAGTCAATCGTCGTGTCATCAACGGCAATTAGGCCCACACGAGCACCAGCTTCAATCGCCATGTTGCACACGGTCATGCGGCCTTCCATAGACAGCGATTCAATCGCGCTGCCCGCAAACTCAATCGCATAGCCCGTGCCACCAGCGGTGCCGATCTTACCGATAATCGCCAACACTACATCTTTAGCGGTCACGCCCAGGCCAAGCTCGCCTTCCACACGCACCTGCATGTTCTTCATTTTTTGCGCCAGCAAACACTGGGTCGCCATGACGTGTTCAACTTCCGAGGTACCAATACCGTGTGCCAAAGCACCAAACGCACCGTGGGTAGCGGTGTGGGAATCGCCACATACCACAGTCATTCCTGGCAACGTTGCGCCCTGCTCTGGGCCTACCACGTGCACGATACCCTGGCGCGGGTCGTTGATTTTGAACTCTTCGATACCGTACTCAAGGCAGTTATCGTCCAGGGTTTGCACCTGAATTAACGACACAGGGTCTTTAATACCGCTATTGCCTTCAGCGCGCTCTTTTACCGTCGTAGGAACGTTGTGGTCAGGCGTTGCCAAGTTGGCATCTAAACGCCAGGGCTTGCGGTTAGCTAAACGCAGGCCTTCAAACGCTTGAGGCGAAGTGACTTCGTGCAGCAATTGGCGGTCGATGTAAATTAACGCAGTGCCATCATCACGCTGCTTCACCAAGTGCTGGTTCCAGAGTTTGTCGTAAAGCGTTTGACCTGACATGTTGCTCTCCTGGGCATTGCCCTGCTAGTTCGGTATGGCAGCCTCTACGTGCTGCTTAATAGTGCGATACATGCAGTGTCACGCGAGTCGCGCATAAAAGCAATTCATGTTATTCATAGTTTAGATTCCAAATTGGAATACATGTTTAACGCTACCTTTTTAGAAACTCTTTAGAAGAACCTGCTCAGGGAGTTGCGAGTGGATACCCAAAGCCTGCAAGCATTTCTGGCCGTTGCTGAAACCCAAAGCTTCTCCCGCGCGGCGGAACAGCTGTATTTAACACAACCCGCGGTAAGCAAACGCATCGCCACCCTGGAAGATCTGCTGGGCACGCGATTGTTTGACCGTATCGGGCGGCGCATTGCGCTGACCGAAGCGGGCAATGTATTACTTCCCAAAGCACAGCACATACTGTTTACCGTGGAAGATAGCCGCCGCGCACTCGCCAATCTTTCCGGCCAAGTAGGCGGCAAGCTGACGCTCGCCACTAGTCACCACATCGGTCTGCACCGTCTGCCGCCGCTATTAAAGCAGTACACTCACCGCCACCCAGAAGTGGCGTTGGACCTACATTTTCTGGACTCAGAGTTAGCCTACCAAGGAGTCGTCGACGGCACGCTGGAGATGGCGATCGTCACTCTCTCCCCCCACCCCGTCGAACACCTGCACGTGGTCGAACTATGGCGTGATAGGCTGTGCTTTGTCTGCGCCACTGACCATCCATTGGCCCAGCGCGTCAACCACCACCGCAGCCCGCTCAGCTTGGCTGAATTATGTGAATTCAATTGCGTGCTGCCAGGGGCAAAAACCTTTACCCGCACTTTAATTGGCCAGCGTTTTGCCGAAGCAGGCCTGCAGCTTCCTGTCAGCATGGCGACGAACTATTTAGAAACGCTGAAAATGATGTGCAGCGTAGGGCTTGGCTGGAGCCTACTACCCGAAAACATGATTGATAGCGATCTGGTCGAGCTAGACGTAGATACCGCGCCCATACAGCGCCCGCTGGGCTACCTCGTTCACACTAACCGCACACTTTCCAACGCCGCTAAAAAAATGATTGAGGAACTGGAGGAGGCACGACGCCACTGAGGCAATCGTTGCTAAGGCTGCTTTTCTTACTGGTGTTTACCTTTGAACACCGTGGATTTGCCAACACCATATACTGCGTTAGGCTTAATAAAAAACTAACCATTAAGGTAATTCAAAACTATTAAGGCAATTCAAAACTATTTGGGACAATTCAAAACTATGGGTACATCAGCAGAAACGTCCAACACTACCGCGTTCAGCACTACGCCCCCAACCATTCCACCCCTCACGCCTAAGCATATCTCGCTTTTTGAACAGCAGGGGTTAAGCATTAAACCGCTAGCACCACTTGGCATTGAAATTTACGGCGCTGATGTTCGCTCACGACTTCCCGACCCCGTCATTAAAGCGCTGGAAGTAGAAATGGCAAATCGCGGCTTCATCGTTTTCAAGCATCAAACTGACCTTTCTACGGATGAACTGGTTAATGCGAGTAAATGGTGGGGCGCTGGCGAAATCCATTCCACTCATGGCGTCCATCCTGCCACTCCCGATATGAACAGAGATATTTTCCGCTGTTCTAATGATCACCGCTACGGCATCTTAGGTGTCGGCCCACAGTGGCACAATGATGGGAGCTTCGAAGCCGACACCTTCTCCCACTCTGCCTATTATATGGCGCGAGCCCCGGAACACGGTGGCGGCACTCACTTCGCTCACCAAGGCGCCGCTTTCGATGTGCTGCCAAAGGAAAAACAAGCCTTTTGGGAACGTCTAGTCTCTGTGAATTCCGCCTCAGGCGTGAGTCATCCTGTTGTTCACACTCATCCCATTTCTGGGCGCAAGAGCGTCTGGTTACATCTAGGCATGACAGGTGCGGTGATCGAACGGCTGCCAGAAGACGGTGTGCCCATTAATGAACTTCAACGGCAGGCAGCTAACGTGGAGCAGATGCGCTTGCTCAATGAAGAAGAGCTCAAGCAGCTTTTCAATGATTATAACGACTTACTGAACGCCTCCTTTGAAAAAGGCTACGGCATTCGATATCACTACGATACTGGTGATTTGCTATACATTGATAACTGGGCTCTTGCACATAGGGCTGCACCTGAAGCGCATATGTCTGCCGAAGAGCAGGGGCTGCGCATTATGGATCGAGTAACAGTCAAAGCAAAACAGAACCTAGCCCCCCATTTTGGGCTGCCTCAGCATATTAATCTTGGTGGGCCACATCCATTTAATAACGACGGTGTCTGGAAAGCGGGTGGAATTGGATTTCGCTGGAAAGACGATATCCCAATGCAAAACTGACTCAAAAATACATTGCAAACGGATCAGTATCGGCTTTCCAAAGCGACACTGATCCGGGCACAAGCAGGTGGCCTATGCTTGTAACGTCAGACTCAAAGCCTCGTAACAACTCATCACATTTCCTATTTTCCATGAACCAGCTTTGAGTAACTAGCACGCTCAATATCTATTACTTCGACGGTTAATGAGCAATCGTGAAGTTCAAGTTCTTGAAGTTGTGTTAATACCGCCGTTGAAAGCATATGTTTCTGGTCAGAAGTTCTACCCGACAAAATCTTTAAAATCACATGTATAAAATCAGATTTTTCCTGCCCCGTCAGATAGTTTTGATAAGCGATTGACCTTACTTTTATGTCACTGCCATCAGTCTCAAATAGCGCCGACTTCATGGCACCTAAAAATACCAATGGCAATATCAACTCACCGTCCAACGATGCCGAATGTTCAACAATGCAATGTGGCATGGCTGCTCCAAAAATATAAAGTTATTGTTCTTTCTATCGATTGCTCTACCAGTTTCTCACCATTTTATAGCACCATTTACAATACGCTCCTGGTTGGCGATAAGTCATATCGATAGAATATCTCTAGATACTCGTAGACCAGATAAAAAAGCTCCATGCGCGGTCCCGAAATAATCTCTGTCGGTCGCTTCCCCGGCAAAAAATAACTGTTTATTCAACGCGCTAGCTAGGGCATCGCGCATCACGGGGGTTGAACCTAGGGCATTGTAAGAGTACGAACCTCTCGTAAAGGAATCAGATGCCCAGCGCGTGATCTGATAGTCGACGGGCTGCGGTATATCGGCACCAAAGATAGTCCTCAACGTTTCCATAGCACTCGCCACAATCTGCTCGTCTGACCATGCTTCAATGTCACGCCCACGATCAGCGGCATTAAACCCTAGCAATATTGGCATGTTTACCGCTCGCTGAAAGCTAACCCATTCAGTCCACTCGCCATGCTTTGCCGAAACATATTCAAGCCAATCCATGTCCTCAGGCCAGAAGGCTTGCTCAAATCTAAGGTAGCACTTATTCAACACCCCCATGCCAAGCTTGCTAATAGCATTTCGCTTTTCTTCGGGTAACGCTGGAACGAAGCGCACATCATTGTGTTGCAGCACACCGAGTGGCAGTGTGACAACAACCCGATCAGCTATAAATTCATTGTCTGTGGTGCGGACGCTGACCGCTGATTCATCCTGCCACTTTATTTCGTTGACCACCTGAGACAGCCTAATGTCGACATCCTGCGCCAAATACTCGGTGATGACGCTGAATCCCTGTGCAAACAAAACATCATCCCCATCGAACTCTTCTGCACTGTCGTACCAATATGATGAAAGACGACTCGCACTCCCCGCATACTCTTGTTCAATGTTTCCCGACAAGCAGAAACTCATGAAGCGTAGCGCTTCTGGATCGCTTGCGAAATTTTTCTCAAGCAAGTTGACCACCTGCCTGATAGAGGTGTCTGCATCCGCACTCTGTGCTTTGCGCAATGCAGCAAACATTCTTCTCCGGACAGCCTCAAGTTTGGCTTCTTCGACTTCCGAGAATGCTTGACCGTCGGTAGTGTAAGTAACGGCTCGCTCGTAGCTTGTCACCAAGCGCCTCGCCCCCAATTGATCGGCCAGCTCGCTAATTGGATTACCAGAAACACCGTGAATCCACGTCGCGCCCATATCAAGGGGTACGTCAGGCCATTTCTTGCTCGTCCAGATTCGGCCACCAATACGGTCTCGCGCTTCCAACACAATCACATGATGCCCCGCCCCCATGAGCTCTTTTGCCGCCACTAACCCCGCCAAACCGGCCCCGATAACCACAATCCGCTGACGACCATTACCGATGGTCTTGTCATCATCACCGCCACGCCCACTGGCCTTACTACTAACGAATACCAGAGCCAGCAATTTCAGAAAATCACGCTTGTTCATGAAACACCTCACCCCTCACAGTGGTGATGCATAATGCCCGCAGCACGCGCGGCTTTAGTGACGGCGAAGCCGCAACGAAAGAGGCGTCACCGTGCTTGGTCTTGTTGGGGCTTTTTTCGTATACTTGTACGGAAAACCCGTACATAAAGGTGCCGTTATGGACACAATTAGCGTAAACAAATTCAGGGATAACCTTAAAAGTGTTGTAGAGCAAGTAGTTAGCAGGCACGAGCCGCTCAAAGTAACGCGACGAGCCGGAGAGGCTTTCGTGGTAATCAGCGCTGAGGACTGGGAGCGAGAACAGGAAACCCTCCACGTGCTCCAAAACAAGAATCTCATGCAGCAGATTAGCGACTCTCTTGACACCCACAGCAGTAAAACAGGCTATAAACCGACGAGCGAGCAAATGGATGAGATCACTGGTCTTTGAGGGCAACACTTGGGAAGCGTATGAGGTTATGCGCGAAAAAGACAAACGATTACACAAAGCCTTGTGCAAATTGCTTAAGGAAATGCTGCGATCAAATGCCCCCTCCTCTGGCCTTGGAAAACCTGAACCTCTAAAGCATAACCTCTCTGGCCTGTGGTCTAAGCGGATATCACAGAAAGATCGTTTAATATATCGATTCGATGACAGGTCCATTTATATATTCGCTATTGGTGGTCACTACGATCAGTCCTAACAACACTGTAGTCCTCCTTTTTTCGAGCCACGTCTTCGCGGGTGTCTCGCTGCTCGTTCCTCGCAGATTCGTTACGCGCTACACGTTGCTTTCATTGGGCTTTCATTGGTTATAACGGCGCGGCCAATGTTGGCGGCATTATCATCGCGCGCTGAAGCGCCCTCCCACAATAATTCGCGGCCTGTGGGCAGCATCAGGCACCGCGCTACGAGAATTCGACTTTTCTTTCGGTAAACGCCCTCTTCGCTTCTCTTGCGCTAGCCAACGGTTAAGAATCCTATTAGCCTGCTAACTCAACCAGTAAGGGATTGAGATGCAAGAGACAACGATGCGGCAGTGGGTGGCGGGTGTGCTGGTGCAGATGGCGTGCTGCGCACGTGGCTGGGGGGTGCACTTTTCGGCACTATTTTGAATCTTTCAACGATTTTTATGGTGGGCGACCGCTTAGGCTTAGCTAGGCGCTCACTGCTAACCACGCCCCAGCTGTTAGCGCTGAACCGTGGGCTTTCAAGTGCGGCATTGCGGTCGCCCTTCTTTGCCTCTATGGCGGTGGTGATTGCGCTGGTACCAGAGTTACAGTACGGCCAGATTGCGCTGATTGGGTTTCCGTTGGCGATGCTTTCAGAGCTGCTAACGACGTTAGAGCTTAGGCGGCGGTTTGATTTAGCCGAAGTGGATAGCTTTTCACTTTCGCCACGCCGCCAGCCGCGACGGGCGGGTGTCCATTGATCTGTTGGGCGACTATGTGGGTCGCTTACTCACCGATGACTATGAAGGCTATGCCGAGATCGTGCGCCGTAATGGAATCATCCATGCAGGCTTGCTGGGCGCATGCCCGGCGTAAGTTCGTGGACGTCCAGAAAGTACAGCCCAAAGGCAAAACTGGCAAAGCAGACTGGGCACTGAACCAAATCCGTAAGCTGTATGGCGTGGAAAAACAGGCAAAGGCCCTTGGACCCGACGCGCGTCAGGCGCTGCGTGAACAGAAGAGCCGTCCCTTAATCTATCAACTGCGCACCTGGCTCGACAAGTCACTGGCCCAGGTGCTACCCAAAAGCACGCTGGGTAAAGCCCTGCACTACTTGGACAAGCAGTGGCCCCGCCTGATCCAGTTCCTGGAAGATGGTCTGATCCCGCTGGACAACAATCCGGCAGAGAATGCTGTCCGACCGTTCTGGTGGGGCGTAAAAACTGGCTGTTCAGCCACACCTCGAGCGGTGCTCATGCCAGCGCGGCCATCTACAGTCTGATCGAAACCGCCAAAGCCAATGGTCTCTCGCCCCATGACTACTTACAGTACGTCTTCGCGACACTGCCTACCCTAGACAATGATGTCTTCAGTACGCTGTTGCCCTGGCAGTGGAAAGAGACATTACCGGTCTAAGCGAAATCTACATAGATGGGATTAGTGGATCGCTTACCAGGCGACAGCCTCTATGAGATACCCTGACTCGTTAAAACGCAGTTTCAAACGACCAACCCACAAGTAACCATCATGTTCAAATGGCTCCCAGGACAACTGAGCACCTTGCGCTGCCTGAACTATTTGATCTCGCGACGCGCTGCCATCACCTACAACTTCAATAATTGCGAGGGCTTGCGAAAGTGCTCGTTGGCTGTCCTCATACGATGCCCGTAGATATGTATACGAAACACCAGCGTCTACTACCCAGTAGGCCCACCAAACGTTCGTTGCAACCAGTGAAACCAAAAGCAACGCAATGGCGATTATGGGTTTTCTCACAAATCACTCCATCAGCTTAATGAAGAATATCAACGTTCAATAATAGCTCACTGCTTGCTTCTTATGAATAATGCAGTCTGAGTACGCGGCATTAGAGACTACTCCGTAGCCTCTTCTAAACTCTTTAATGGAATCCACCCCGAACTCTGTACTGATAGGTTTTTCACACCATCGCCAGCCGTTCAAAAACCTTTTACCAATAGCAGTTCACCTGCCAGCACGTTAAGTGTCTACTAGTATTATCAAGCACAGCAATGACAAGGGTTTCGGGGTCTTTCTAAGTTACAAACTTGTCAAAGGCTGCTGACATTGCCAGTGATTTCCTGAAACCGAGCTTGTAGGTATCGAACTTGATGCGAGTGCTCAACAAACATTTCTTTCAATCGCTGTGAGTTGTGCTCATCGAGAATAGGAGTCTAACCATCACGGGGTTTATCGATGAGCCTGTCAAGTCCCAACGTTTTTCCATTGTTTCAATGTATTCAGTGTTACAGATAGAGTAAAAGGGGTTTCCATCATAAGCTAAGAGCAATATTGGCAAACGCACGAGCTCGATACTGCTCTTGCGCGATACCTGATGCGAGCACCCCTGCTTTAGCAAACTGCCCCATCATTGCTCGCAATCTAGTGATATCAAGCAGTATCAAGGCAGTTTGTAATTCATTATCTACTTCCTTAGCCATATGTTCGAGCATCAACAACAAACGATCAGCATCAGACTCATTATTTTGAGCAATATAGGCGCTTGCTATGTCACCCAGAAGGTGAAAATCATCACTCATGTTATTCATGCGCAAAATAATGCTCTCAGCGTCTTCCGGCATATTCGCAAACACCAAATCACGAGCAATATTTCTTAATAAACTATCACGAGTTCGCGGAAAAGTACTTTCAATATTATCTTGGAGTTCAAGCGCTTCAGTATATTGACCATCACGTGAAAGAGCAGAACCAATTGCCATGTAATGCTCCATTCGCTGTAATTCATCGATAGTGATTTTTGCAATGCGCGCAGCCTCAGAAAATTCTTTTGCATCAATTAGAGAGTTAATTATTAAATGAACACCTAAATCATAGCCAAACTCATTGGAGTGATAAGCGAGCAACTCTTCAGCATAAGCGATTAAACCAGCCTCAGCACTTACTTTAATCATATCGTTCAAAACATTATTGCGGTCAAATTCGATTTCAAATGAATCAAGCCTCTCACTAATATCAAACGCGAAATCGCAACTTTCATGTGAGTGCCCAGCTTGCAGCCTCGCTAATGAAATGTCGTGTAACACCCATTTACGATGCTGATCACCTAACCGGTTTGCAAGCTGCTGCGCTTTTATCCAATAAACATTAGCGCCATCCGCTTCATTCCAATCTTCCTTAGCAATCGCAATCCGAAGCAAACTGCTAATCTGATAGGAAGTGTCTAGGATACGATTCGAAACACATTCGGCATCTTCAAACTGACTTTCTTGGGCATAAAAGTCCACAATCGCTAAAAGAGCGGCGCTTTGATAACTATCAGACTCCACGGTGAGTGCCACTCGCTCAGCTTGTTTGGCATCTCCTGCTTCTAGCAAGCTTGCGGTAACTCTAACCAGCGCATCATCTTGAACCACTGGATAGGCTTGAATAGCTGCTATTAACTCTAACGCTTTTGGTATGTTTCCTAACTCAGCAATAAGCACAGCAATATTGGCTGCAGTTTTATCGCGTTGAAACGCTTCTTGGATATTGGCCAATAAAGACAAGGTATTAAACTGAGTTTGATGATCATATTCACTCCTGAATACCATCGTAACTAAATCACTAACAAAACGATCATTGTTTGCACGCTGATCTATACCATTCAGGACACGCAGAGCCTCTTCAAGATGCAGTTTTTCAGCATAGATAAGTGCAATATGACCCTGAGCATTTGCTCGCATCGAGGAAAACTCACTAATACCTGAATCATCAGAAGAAACACTTGAATGACCGATTTGAGCTGCTACATGCTCTGCTGCTGAAAACTCTCCCTGACGCGCTAAAAAAAAGCAAAATTGTTTAGCTCACTGTTCCTTGAAGCATCAGTAGAGTGTAATAAAAGCCGTTCTGCCATAAACAGCAAACACTCCCGCGGGTACATGCCATCACAAACTTCTGCTACCTGCTCGGATACTGCGACTGCATCGTTACCTACCTCTCTTACACTCAGGTAGTTGTGTAGTTGAGGCCAAATCGATCCTACAATTTCTGAGCTTTCAGCAGCTTTAACATTCAAAGAGAGCAAAAAAATCAGAATAAGTTTAGTAAGAAAAGGCATTAGTATTCCTCATAAAAGAAATCAATATGAAATAGGCTACACTCTCTAGCATTATAGCTTTTTTGGCTTTCCGCTCTAACGAGCACCAAGTTTGCACCTGACTTAATCATAAGATCCATTTCATCTGGCTGAGTGAGTGCATTCAGATGAACTGTAAACCGCCGACCACACACGCCGCCTTGACAAGAAATAAACCCTTTACTAAACAAGGCACCTTTACAACTGTCTTGATACTTAATTATTTTCATTTTTTGAGGCAAGGTAAACCATACCAAAGGATGCCAAGCCGAGCGATATTGGTACTCTTTAGGAATAACAAAAAAAACTACAACCGCTACTATTACCAAGAGTGTCAATATAGATACAGATACTTTTTTCATATTATTTATATATCAATGATAAATAACCAATTAAGATCATTGAATCTCAAGCCACTTGATAGAATATTCTTGCTCATATACTATGCCGAAGAACAACAAGATGACAACTAAAGCAATATATATTTTTTTATTAGGGCTTAAACGAACTTAAATTATCACCGTAAAAAACAAACTTCCCGGCAACCAAAATCTGGCTTCTAAGCTGTTGAGCGAAAAGGCCGTGCGTATTCGTTCAAAATTGATTTCGTTGTCTTGGCTTTCTGCCCGTCCAAAATTTAGAAAAACTTCAGCTAAGTATAAAAGCCCTTCAGTGCTAGCAGTAATTACAATATAATCAGCAGGTGTGTTTTGTTTATAACGCACTTGGTCGTTTTGCTAATCATAGTTAAAACTGGAAATGTGAAGATCTTCTACGTCATTAAAGGGATAGCGGTCTACATATCTTAAAAAACAACTAAACGACTTCATTGCTAGGGTATGACTGTATTTTAAGCCACAGTAGTCGATAGGTTTTTTCGCTCCTCTGTAAACATATAGCTTTTTTATCCCCGAACTGGGATGGGATAATTCAATTTCTAAAACATTGGTTTGGGTGAGCACCATTCCCACCAAGTCCACACCCCAGCGGATAAAACTATCTTTATAGCCACAAAACTCTACATTTTTTTGATGCTCAACAATCTCAACAGGATATTCATCTTCATAAAAATAGCCAGAAAAACGACCATTCCCTTCAAGCACTACCAGTTCTGAACAGTTCAATTGATCACTCTAGTTTTCAAAGTCTTCTTTTTTAAAATAAACCGCTCGTCTAAACTTAGTTTCTTAAGTCTATCAGTTAAGTTTTTTTCATTGTCTTTCGCCTGAATTTAAAGGTAATAAAAAAAGCAAAGCAATCCCTACACTCCCAAAAACATAGAAATACCACTTATTTAAAACAAGGTAATTCAGTATGTCTATATAAGGCCAAGTGGTACCACGCAAGTGCATAGATTCAGTAGCGACAAAGAAACACATCCAAATATAAAATAGGATATTGACAAAAATAACGATAAACCAGAATACTATCTTTCTGGAAAATTGAGTAGATGCCCAAGCGACTAAAAATGCAAGAATTAGTGAGAGCAGCAGATAGAAATTAGGGGCATCGCGATAAACACCACCTGAATTAAGCTCAAGCTCGCTAAATTGACTTCTATATGTAATTTCAAAAAGATACACGGGTAGTGAAAATGCAACAAAATAGAGTAGTATTGATAGTGATTTTTTCATATTCGAACTTTAACTAGGCTTACAGGGCATTGAAATAATTGCTCCATTGCGTTGATAAACTCTGTTTTGGCTTCCCAATGAGTGTTCCACAGCATGATGCCAATGTTGCTGAATCCCATTCGGGCTCTATGCTGTAGCAGACGATGTGTGTTATGTTTTGGTAATACGGGCATTGAAAGGTATTTTGTCCAGTTTCCAATCCAAGTAAAGGCAGTTTTTTGGTCTATTTTTTTTTGCAGTTTGGGCAATTCATCTTGAGATACATTCCTTCGGCTGGATGAAAAACTCTTCGTTTGTTTCCTGCGGTAATTTCTAGGCCGTGGGTAATTATGTTTTCTCGATAAGCCCAGCGTTCGCGATCTACAAAGAGTGAGGCTATTTGGGGTTTAGTTGGTCTAATTCAAAAAGTTGTTCTTGGGTGAGGTAATATTCCCGAAGCTTGAAGTGAAAACGCTTGTCTTTATCTATAGCTTTAAAAAGGGCTTTATAGTCTTCAAAAGGTGTTCGTTTATTCAACTCATTATTTGCCAAATCAAAGTCTTCATCAAAATCCAATGAATCTTCTTCTTTTGGTTCAACATAATTGCCTACTTCGTCCCAAACGCCTTTTTCTTCAAAGCATTCGATACTTACTTGAATATCTTCTTCGGCTTCTTCGTATTTATGGGCTAATTCGATGAATTCTTCTTTTGTGAGGGCTACTAAATCAGCATTAAATAATTCATAGATTATTGCACCTGCTTCCAAGCCTTCCTCTTGGTACATTTTGGTTAAGAAGGCCTTATCTGCCTGTTTTTTATCGCCTGTTTTGGCAATGATGTCCTTTTTAAATGCAATTGCTCTTTTGTAGTATTCATCGGCTTCGATAGCTTTATGGCTTCTGTAGCTTAGTTCTTGGTCAAACGCTACATCTGTAAAATCAAGTGAGTCGAGTTGAGACAGTATGGGGGATTTTGCTAAATTCTTGATGAAATTGCCGTGGGTATAATTACTTTGAACCGTGATGCGCTTAAGATTAGAAAATACTACTTCAAAAAGACGCTCATCTGCCGGAGTAGGTACCTCAAACTTGTAAATATTAGGCATCTTTTTTAGCAATTGTGTTACCGAATTGTCAAAACTATAATCTTGATTTTGGGTAATAATAGGGGTGTTGTGGTCGCCACGAAGATAGAGTTGCACCTTAAAACTTATAAGGTTTTGAAATACCGCTTCGCTTTCGATGAGCCGGGTAAAATTCCAATCTCGTGTGCCATTGGCACCTACGTCATAATTGGTAAAGTGTAGGGAGCGAATTTTGTCGGGATGGTCTAAAATAATATCCAAGCACCAATTGAAAACCTCTGCAAAATACTCTCCCTTTTTGAAATTTTATCAGGGTTATATTTTGGCGACTCTTCTCTATTACAAGAGTAATATCCGTTTTCATATGCATACCAAGTTATGTCATAATGCCCCCCGCTTTCGCTAAAATTAACTGTGTTGAAAAATAGCGTCTCATTCTCGGAAAAATAGTCGCTGTAGTGTTTTGCTTTTGCATATTGCAGTTCAAAAATTAGTTGGTTAAACTTTTCTAGTTGTTGTTTCATATTGTTTGACTTCAGATTAAGTAATTTATTTTCTCTCTTCCCATTTTTCAATGATACCGCCATAGTCATCACTGTAAAAAAAGTCGCCGCTTTTTAGTTTTTTTAGGTATTGGTTAAATAAATCTTCAAGCGAAAAGGCTTCTACTGAACGTGCCGAATCATCGTGCCACATTCTTATAATCTGACCATATAAACCACCATCGGCAGGGTCTAAATCCAAGCACAAGTGGTTGCCATTACCATCATTGGTAATGGGTATCCATTTGGGGTTCCACCAATTGTTTTTTATATGTGGATGTGGTTCGCTAGTGTAGGACGTGCCATCGGGATGTTGAAAGTACTTGTTATCCAAAAGTTGTTTCCATACCGACCATTCTTGAATAATACGGTCTATGCTCAAAAGTTCTTCGGTGTAGTAAAAAGGGGGGAAGCAGTTTTTTTGTCCATTGTGCAAGACATAAAGACGTTTAAAGCCATCGGGTAATGTAGCTCCTATAAGGTATTCAAGTTTTTGAAAATCTTGGGGGCTTGCTCCTGTGTTCATTTCAATAGTGATTTTAGGGGCAATGATTTTGAGTTCTTGGGCTAGTGCATCCCATAGTTCTTGGCTGCTTAGAATAGACATTGTATAATTACCGTTTTCAAAATCTTTTTGCTCTTGTTTAAATAGCTTTTTCATTTGTATAGGGTAGTAAAATAAAAAAGCCGTTATTATTAAAAAGACAACAAGCATTAATGCTATCATAATTCAAATACCAACAATCACAGATATTAATTTAAGACAAATTTCACTTTTTAAACCCCCTACTCCTCTATTCAAAAAAAATCGAAAATGAAGCATTAATCCATAGTATAGATTCGCTTTATTATTGACCTTGATTACAATATAAATATTTTTATTTTATCAATAGACTTCTGATTAACTCACTTTTGCGAGACAGACTGATTATTAAATCTCTTCCCTCACTCACTTAACAATGATAAATTTACGTGAATTGGTTGCTGCAACTTCAAATCTTCAAATCGGCCTGCAACATAGCCTCCTCTCAAGATATTGTTTTCAAATACTCGACGGCCTGAATAGATGTTTAAAAAGAAATAATAGTTCTCATCAGAAAGTCTATCAAACGCCTCTCTTGAAATAATAGCGTCGGTAAAGCGAACTTCTCCTGCCTGCCCTATTTCAAATCTATACTCTCCAAGGAACACACTACGATAAGGGGAATTTTTTCTATTTGAATGAAAAGGGGTGCCAGGTCCATCAAAATAAAAGGTTCAAGAGATAACTTCACCTGATTGAGTTAGTTTTAGCTCAGCAGCTTCAGTTAGTTTAATATGAAGGACAATCTCAGGTACAGGCAAAGCACTCCTGAACTTGAAGCTAGTCAACGATATGCACATTATCATAATAAGTAAAAGTCTGATCGTCATTCCACTTCCCAGCTGAAAGCTTGACATTAACCACAGTATAGATTACACCTTAGATTTACACTATTCTGTGGATATATCTACTATGATCTATCGATTTTTTTATATCGCCGTTATAGCTAGTTTCAGCATGCTTGCCAATGCACAAGACTGCCCCTCGGAGCTCGATAAGGGCATAAAACTCATCAATAAAATCGATGGATATAGTTTAGAGTTCCGTCCAGTTGACAACTCGCTCGTTAGCAGGAGTCGTATTTCCCAACCTATTGGGGAAGTTGAACAGCGCCAAATGGCTTATGGTCTATTGACTCTCAAAGTTGAAAACGATGGAGGTAAGGAGATTGCGACTCACGAGGCGGATCTCACAGATTTGATACAACTTGATGAAAATAATTTCTGGGCTTCCAAGGTTGTTTTTTCAACACAGGCTTTAGATGGTTCTACTATAAGATCGGACCACGGGCATAATCGCTTAGAATATCTTGATTCAACAACTCATCATATCGGTGAATGTCAGTATGATGTTTGGCATCTTTTACTCCGTCGAACTACTTTAACTAATCTTGACGGGTCTGAGATCGAATTAGAAAATTCTAATACGGTTTTTCATGCACGTATGGTGGAGTTCGAAGTCTATTGGTCCCCAATGCTTGGTATTACACTTACGCACACATTACCAGGTAATGCATTTGAACCAGGTGAATGGATTGTTTTTGATAAGATTCAACAGTTATTTTGATCACTGGTAAGTTAATATTTATTACTCAACCAGTTAAATTAATATTCACTTATTTGCACAAATAAAAACCTCTGCTGATGACCTGTAAAGCCTAGCCGGGGTTTTATCTTCGAGCTGAAGCTTAATGTTCATTTCCTCAGATTATCTCTTGCCTGAGCTTAAGGGTAAAAGGCACCGTTTTCTCTTGGGGATCAGTAACAGTGAGAGATGGTCAAGGCTTCAAAGATAGAGTAACCATCTTTAGTACGTACCGTTATGAAAGCAAGAACGAAACCATCAGGAAGGCAATGGCCCTTCTATACTGGGTGTGTTGGTAAGAAATACTGTTCTGCCTATCGGCAGGCTGCATGGATGTGTTTACTTCCCTCTAGCAGCATTTCTCCCCACCCAGTCACTTGTGTGCTGTGGCGCCACTACTTATATGGTGATAGCTAAGTACCATGAAAGCATGCTACCGCCCCGGTACAACTGGGACGCGTTAACTCGCTCCGCTGGCGACCGTTTGGTTTGTGTTGTTCTTGTCTAATGCTATATTAAACAAACTATGCACTTTTGGCACAACTCTTTTTTCTTTGGCATAGCAAAGCAGGAACGCCGCTTTGTTATGCTTCTATCGTTGTATGTGTTGATCCGTGCCCTTGCTCTTTCGCGGGTGTCTCACTGCTCGTTCCTCGCAGATTCGTTACGCGCTACACGTTGCTTTCATTGGGCTTTCATTGGTTATAACGGCGCGGCCAATGTTGGCGGCATTATCATCGCGCGCTGAAGCGCCCTCCCACAATCATTCGCGGCCTGTGGGCAGCATCAGGCACCGCGCTACGAGAATTAGACTTTTCTTTCGGTAAACGCCCTCTTCGCTTCTCTTGCGCTAGCCAACGGTTAAGAATCCTATTAGCCTGCTAACTCAACCAGTAAGGGATTGAGATGCAAGAGACAACGATGCGGCAGCGGGTGGCGGGTGTGCTGGTGCTGCTGGGGCTTTTAGCGCAGATAGTGGGCTTTACCGGTGCGATGCCAACGGCGCAGGCGGTGAGCTATTTGTTGTGGGCGGCAGTGGCGCTGTTGTGGCGGGATATTCCTAGGCGTTCGCGTATTCAAGCGGGGGTGCTGATTGCTATTGGGGTGTTGATGCTGATGGTGGCTCGGGTGGTTTACGGTGCCAATGTGAATTGGCCTGCCATGCTTCAGGGCAACGTGTTTGTGGTCAGCATGCTGGTGGGCGTTAGCTTTATTTCTTTGCTGGGAACTCAGGGTAATAAACGCACGCCGGGTAAGCGGGTGACCGGTGCAGATGGCGTGCTGCGTACGTGGCTGGGCGTGCACTTTCTCGGCACTATTTTGAATCTTTCGACGGTCTTTATGGTCGGCGACCGTTTAGCTAGGCGCTCCCCGCTAACCACACCCCAGCTATTGGCGCTTAACCGTGGGCTGAGTAGCGCGGCGCTGTGGTCGCCTTTCTTTGCCTCTATGGCGATAGTCATCGCATTAGTGCCAGAAGTGCAGTACGGCCAGATTGCGCTAATTGGTTTTCCGTTGGCGATGCTTTCAGGGCTGTTAACGACGTTAGAGCTTAGGCGGCGGTTTGATTTAGCCGAGGTAGACGGCTTTTCGCTTTCGCCGCGTAGTCTGTTAATGCCTGCGGGCATGGCCGCGCTGGTGATGCTGTTTCACTTTTGGCTGACGCCGTCGCTCACCATTGTCAGCATCATTACCTTTTTACTACCAGCAGTGGCGGTACTCAGCAACCTGAAGGAAGGCGCGCGCTATACCTTGCGACGCATTCGCCAGCATACCACCACACGGCTACCCGCAATGCGCGGGGAAATTTCGTTGTTTTTAGCAGCAGGCTTATTAACCCTGGGGCTTTCTACCCTGGTTGCAGCGGCAGCAGGTGACGACTGGACGCTATTTGCCACCTTTGGCATGTGGCAAGCCATGGTGAGCTTTGCGGCGATTACGTTAAGTGCGCTGGTGGGGTTGCACCCGATTATTGGCGTTTCCGTACTGGCATCTATTTTGAATTTAGCCAGTGGTGAGCAAACGCTGTTTGCCTTTGTCGCGCTGAGCGCCTGGGCGGTAGGCACCAGCGTTGGGCCACTTTCCGGCATTAACCTTTCACTGCAGGGGCGTTACGGGGTTAGCGGCTACCGCATGATGAAAAATAATTTACTGTATGCAGCGATGATGAGCCTGCTCTCGCTAGGAGCGATCGCAGGCCTGAGCATGTGGGTCAATTAAATGATGGGCGAATTAGCCACTCATGTTTCGACGATTTTGCTCGGAAAACGGTAGAAGTAGCGGTGGCCACACTGGTGGCATGGTTCCAGGCGAGAGACGCTTTCTAGCATCACCTGGGCATCGCAATGCACGCACGCCATCAGGCCGGGCGCGGCTACTTCACCTTCGCAGTAGTCGGCGCGGGCGGCTTCCAGGTCATCTTCGAAGCGTTCGCGTTCCACCACACTGCGGTCGGCGATTGAAAGCAGCGATTCCGCCACCCGTCGTGACAGGCTGTCGATATCGATACCTAACCAGCTTGCAACCTGCTTACCGGTATCTGCCATGTAGTAGCGCATATCTTTCAAATCACGCTCTACCCAGGCACGCAGCAGCGCTAGCTCGTCTTTGGTGTACTCTTCAAGCTCTGCTTCAAAAGCAACGGCCTCGTCTAAATCCTTTTGAAGGTTTTCCCAGGTAAGCTCATTAGCCCCGTCCTGCATGCGCTCTAGCAGGCGCTCGTAGCCTTCGCGCAAACGGTGATCGTTATGTTGTTCCATGGTCCCTCTCCTTTTGTCGACCCAGGGTGTGGCCTATCATCGGCTACCCGTTCAAGGATACACCTGCATAGGATACAATCGACGCTACTTATCTGACAGTCGTCATCTATTATTCACTTTACGCCCTTTTAGGGGCGAATTACCCCAAGGCATTGAAAACACCGATGGACGCACATTACAGCCCCCGAGAGATCGAACGTGACGCTCAGCAGTACTGGGACAAACACCAGTGCTTTAAAGCAGTAGAAGACGCCAATCGCGAAAAGTTCTACTGCCTATCCATGTTCCCCTACCCCAGCGGCAAGCTGCACATGGGTCACGTGCGTAATTACACTATCGGCGACGTTGTATCCCGCTTCCAGCGTATGCAGGGTAAAAATGTCATGCAGCCCATGGGTTGGGACGCATTTGGCATGCCTGCGGAAAATGCCGCTATTCAAAATCAGGTGCCGCCCGCCAAGTGGACCTATCAAAACATTGATTATATGCGTAACCAGTTGAAGGCGCTTGGCTTTGCCTACGATTGGAGCCGCGAATTTGCCACCTGTGATACCAGCTATTACCGCTGGGAACAGTGGTTCTTCACCAAGCTGGTAGAGAAAGGCCTGGTCTACAAAAAGATGTCCACCGTGAACTGGGACCCGGTTGACCAAACCGTACTGGCCAACGAGCAGGTCATTGATGGCTGTGGCTGGCGTTCTGGCGCACCGGTTGAGCGTAAAGAGATCCCGCTGTGGTTCTTGAAGATTACCGACTACGCCGATGAGCTGTTAGCAGATTTGGAAAACGTCGAGTGGCCTGAGCAAGTTAAAACCATGCAGCGCAACTGGATTGGTAAATCCCGTGGCGTTGAGATGACCTTTGATATTCAAGCGGAAGATGGCAGTGCTTGCGAGCCGCTGGCGGTCTACACCACCCGCCCAGATACGCTGATGGGTGTTACCTATGTAGCTGTGGCTGCTGGCCACCCGCTGGCCAAGCAGGCTGCTGCGCAAAACAGCGAGCTGGCGGCGTTTTGTGACGAGTGTGCCAAAGGTGGCACCTCAGAAGCCGAAATGGCCACCAAAGAAAAGCTGGGCATGCTCACTGGGCACAAAGCGATTCATCCGCTAACTGGTGATGAAGTGCCGGTATTTGTGGCCAACTTCGTGTTAATGGAGTTTGGTACCGGCGCGGTCATGGCAGTGCCTGCCCACGACCAACGCGATTGGGAGTTTGCGACCAAGTACGGCGTAGAGCTGAAGCCTGTGGTGGCCGATGCCCAAGGCAACCAGCCGGACATTTCCGAAGGTGCTTACGTTGAGTACGGCACGCTGATTAACTCAGGCGAGTTCGATGGCCTAGAATTCCAGGCAGCGTTTGATGCAATTGCCGCGAAGCTTGCGGAGCTTGGCCGTGGTGAGGTGAAAACCAACTACCGCCTGCGTGACTGGGGTATTGCTCGTCAGCGTTACTGGGGCGCGCCGATTCCGGTGAAATACGGCCCGGAAGGCCAAACCGTACCGCTCTCTGATGACGAGCTACCGGTAGCATTACCTATGGAAGTGACCGTAGACGCTTCTGGTTCACCGCTAAAGAAAATGCCAGAGTTTTCCGAGCTGGGCGATGGCTGGGTGCGCGAAACCGATACCTTCGACACTTTCATGGAATCCTCCTGGTACTTCGCCCGCTTCTGCTGTGCGGACAATCACGAAGCGATGCTGGATGAACGCGCCAATTACTGGCTGCCCGTTGATCTCTATATTGGCGGTATCGAACACGCGATTCTGCACCTGCTTTATGCCCGCTTCTTCCACAAACTGCTGCGCGATTTCGGGATGGTGGATTCCGATGAGCCGTTCCAGCAGCTGCTCACCCAAGGCATGGTGATCGCGGAAACCTTCTACCGCTTTAAAGATAACGGTGGCAAAGAGTGGTTTAACCCTGCCGATGTAGAAGTGAAACGTGATGAGAAAGGTCGCCCATTAAGTGCCCTCTTAATGAGCGACGGCCAGCCGGTGGAAATGGGCGGCATCGAGAAGATGTCTAAATCGAAAAACAACGGTGTTGATCCACAGTCGATGATCGACAAGTTTGGTGCCGACACCGTACGCCTATTTATGATGTTTGCCGCACCGCCTGAGCAGTCGTTGGAGTGGTCGGATTCAGGCGTTGAAGGTGCGCACCGCTTCTTGAAGCGGATTTGGCGTCAGGTTACCGAACACCTTGCTGCGGGTACACCGGGCGAATTGACCGTTGATGCGTTGAACGACGACCAAAAAGCGCTGCGTCGTAAAACCCACGAGACTATCAAGAAAGCCAGTGATGACATTGGCCGCCGCACCACCTTCAATACCGCCATTGCTGCGGTAATGGAACTCTCGAATGCAGTGGCTAAGTTCGACGATACGTCCGAACTCGGCCTAGCGGTCAGTCGCGAAGCGCTTGAAGCATGCGTGCTGCTGCTAGCGCCCATTACACCACACCTGTGCCATACACTGTGGCAACAGTTGGGTTATGACCAGCCCGCTATTGAAGCCCAGTGGCCAAAGGTGGATGAAGCCGCGCTCACCCGCGACAGTATCGAACTAGTCGTGCAAGTAAACGGTAAACTTCGCGCGCGCCTAGAAGCTCCGGCTAGCGCCGACAAAGCTGCCATCGAGACGCTTGCGATGGAGAACGAAAACGTCCAGCGCCATCTGGAAGGTAAAACGGTTCGTAAAGTCATCGTTGTACCCGGTAAGCTGGTTAACATTGTGGTGAGTGGATGAAGCTATCCCAACACGTTACACGCCGTCGTTTCCTCGCTACCAGCATCGCCGCCTCAGCGGCGGTGCTACTCAGTGGCTGTGGTTTTCGCCTGCGCGGTTTAGAGTCAATGCCGCGTTTGCCTGCACTGTCATTAGAGGGCGATAACACAAGTGCCTTGGCCCAACAGCTACGCATCAGATTGTTACAGCAAAGCACCGAGGTTTCTGACGGTGCGCCCTGGCGAGTCACGCTAGGCTCGCCAGCACTTCGCCAACGCCGTATTGGCAGCGAAGGGCGTGCCAGCCAAGAACACGAGCTAACGTTAAGCACGTCTCTCTCTGTACAGCAGCGAGAAAACAATGCTTACGTACTTAACAATGCAACAGTAACTACCAGTACTCGCATTCGAGTCAGTGATGATGATCTGCTCAATCGCGAAACCCTCTTTCAAGAAGCGGAACAAACGCTAACGCGGCAACTGGCTGAGCGCATTATCGAAAGATTGGCAAACCTTGAGGCCATTCAGTGAAGGTATTTTCGGATCAGCTTCCCGCGGCCTTAGCAAAAAAATTGCCCAAGGTCGTGATTGTTGCCGGTGATGAACCATTGCAACATCGAGATGCCTGCGATGCCGTGCGCTTAGCCGCGCGGCAAGCGGGAGTCGAAGAACGGGAAGTGCTTGATGTAGAGGCTAATTTTTCCTGGGGCCGGCTGCTGGAAACCGCCAGCAATCTCTCCTTATTCGCCTCTAATAAGCTCCTTGAACTGCGGTTAGGAACACACAAACTGGGCCAAGATGGCAGTAAAGCACTGGCTCAGTATGCTGAGATGATGGGTGGTAGTGACGATTTACTGCTGATCAGCATGGGCAAGTTAGACGCTAAGCAGCAAAAAAGCGCTTGGTTTAAAGCGCTCGACAAACAAGGGTTATTTGTACCTGTATGGCCCGTTGATGCCTCACGTTTAGGCTATTGGCTCCGGGATCGTGCATCGCTACATGGTTTGCAAATTGACTTAGAAGCGGCTCGTTTATTGGGTGAACGTACCGAAGGTAATCTGTTGGCCGCTGATCAAGAGCTGCAAAAACTTGCGCTTATTCATCCGCCTCACACTCGTCTTAATGTCGAAAGCATTGCCCAGGGCGTGGAAGACAGCACTCGCTTCGATGTGTTCAATCTGGCGGATGCCTGTTTAAAAGGTGAGCCAAGCCGCACCTCGCGCATCGTCAATGGGCTGCGCAGTGAAGGGGTTGAAGCCCCCATTGTGCTTTGGGCACTCAGTCGTGAGCTACGTACCCTGTTATCGTTACACCAGCATTTGGATCAAGGGCAAAGCTTTGAGCACGCGTGCAAAACCCAGAAGCCGATGATTTTTGATAAACGCCGCCCCGCTTATCAAAAAGCGATCAGCCGCCTATCAATGAAACGTTTACACAAGCTTCTGTTAATGGCCCAACGTTTAGACCTTGCTGTGAAGGGCGCTTCAGCGGTGCCGTTATGGCCTGGACTTCACGACCTAGCCATGACTATGGCTGGTGGCAAGGGGCTTTTAGCTGAAACCCCATGGACCTACCGCATTAGTGCAAATAATTAGTACTTTTAGTTTTTGCCTTAAATCCAGTGCGGTTTATTTCTATACTATTGATTCAAGTTATAAATTAACTTGCTCCCCGATACGTCTAAGGATGAAGACAATGAAAAAAGTGCGTGCTTACCTCTCAAGTTTACTGATCGCTGCGTTAGTCATTACCAGCCTACCTGTTGCTGCTGCTCCTACAGCCCCACAGGGTGTGGACACTGCTTCCACAAACTTAGCCTCTACAAACTTAGTCTCTACGCAATCTGTTTTAGCAGGTGACCGTGCTGATGCTGATCGCGAGCGCATCAATGACATTCTTTCCCGTGCAGACGTGCAAGAACAGCTGCTAAAGCAAGGTGTTAATTTAGATGACGTTGAAGCTCGCGTTGCTGCGCTGAGCGACGCCGAAGCGCAGCAAATGGCCGAACAGCTTGAACAGCTGCCCGCCGGCGCCGGCGTGATTGGCGCTCTGTTTGCAGTATTTGTGATCCTACTAGTGACTGACATTCTCGGCCTGACCGATGTTTATCCATTCACTCGCTGATTTGTCTTCCATGATAAAACACCTTTTAAACGCCCGCTTTGCGGGCGTTTTACTGCTGGCTCTACTGCTGCCCACTCTGCTTAGCGGCTGCGCCCGCAGCCCAGTGCTACTAGAAAGCACTAAAGCTAGCCTTACACCGCAAACTGAGCTCACCGAAGTACCGTTTTACGCCCAAACGGAGTATCAATGTGGCCCAGCAACACTGGCCATGGTGCTTAATCACCAGGGGGTAGGTGTAGGGCTTGAGCAGTTAATCCCACAGGTGTTTTTGCCTGGCCGAGATGGTAGCGTTCAACCTGAAATGCTAGCCACTGTACGCCGTTATCAGCAGCTGGCAATTCCAATTCGCCCCACTATGGACGCGCTGCTTGGCCACCTGGAAACAGGCGACCCAGTAGTAGTAATGCAAAACTTATCATTACCAGCCTTCCCAATGTGGCACTACGCGGTGGCTATCGGTTTTGATTTGCCTAATGAAACACTGATCTTACGCAGTGGTGAAATCGAACGGCATACAATGTCGTTTAGCCGCTTTGATGCTACTTGGGCACGCAGTGAACGCTGGGGTTTTGTGGTTAGCGAACCTGACAGCCTGCCCGAAGGCGTGACAGCCCGCAATGCACTGGAAGCCATTAGCGCTTATGAGGAGCAGCATGGGCCTGTAGCAACGCTTTCCAGTTGGCAAGCCTTTGTAGAACGCTTCCCTGCCCAACCGCTGGGTCAATTTGCGCTCGGTAATGCGCTATACGCCGATCAACAACCTAAAGCAGCAATGGAAGCCTTCGCATCAGCCACACAGCTTGATCCCTCCATGGGGGCTGCATGGCTTAATTTTGCAATTTTAAAGCTACAACAAGGGCAAACGGACACTGCCCGCGAAGCACTTATTCGCGCTGCCGCTTTAGACGGAGACTGGCAGCCCCGCGCTCAGCAATTGCTGGATAATTGGTAAATAGATGGTGAACATAGGGGGGAATACCCCCTACTTCGAACATTTTAAAACATTCGGTTTAAGCCATTTTGTGCTGCTACCCGATATGCTTCTGCCATTGTAGGATAATTGAAGGTGGTGTTAATGAAGTACTTCACAGTATTCGCCTCACCTTCCTGCTGCATAATTGCCTGCCCAATGTGTAGAATTTCCGACGCCTGGTCACCAAAGCAATGGATACCCAAAATTTCCAGCGTATCTTGATGGAACAAAATTTTCAGCATTCCCACTGTATCGCCGGTAATTTGCGCACGAGCAGTATCTTTAAAGAAGGCTTTACCCACTTCGTAGGGCACTTTGGCTTCGGTTAGCTCACGCTCGTTGGGGCCAAAAGAGCTGATTTCGGGAATGGTGTAAATCCCGGTGGGCACATCGCTAACGAAACGATACTCTTTTTCCAGTAGCTCGTTACAGGAGTTTAACCCCTGGTCGTAGGCAGCACTGGCGAGACTCGGCCAACCAATCACATCGCCTGCAGCGTAAATATGCGGAATCGTGGTGCGGTAGTGCTCATCAACGCTAAGCTGGCCTCGGCCGTTTGCCTCTAAGCCGATATTCTCAAGCCCAAGACTATCCGTATTACCGGTACGGCCATTCGCCCAGAGAAACGCATCGGCGCGGATTTTCTTGCCCGACTTCAGGTTTACGGTTACACCAGCTTCGTCGCCTTCGACACTTTTATAGTCTTCGTTATGACGAATCAAGACACCGTGTTTGCGCAGATGATAGGAAAGCGCATCACTGATTTCATCATCCAAAAATGAAAGGAGGCTATCGCGGTTGTTGATTAAATCAACCTTAACGCCTAGGCCCGAAAAGATAGAGGCGTACTCACAACCGATTACACCTGCCCCAAAGATCACCAGTGTCCGCGGTGTATGGGAAAGGCTGAGAATCGTATCAGAGCAGTAAATACGCGGATGACGAAAGTTAATATCCGCCGGACGATAAGGCCGAGAGCCGGTAGAAATAACAATTTTTTTAGCAATCAGCTCCTCCACACCTTCCTGTCGATCTCGCACCACCACGGTATGGTCATCTTTAAAACGAGCCATACCATGAAACAGATCAATACGGTTGCGCGCGTAAAATGTCGTGCGCATTTCAACTTGTTTATCGATGGTGCCACGCGAACGTTCCATCACTTTGGGGAAAGAAAACCAGCGGGGTTCACCGATATCGCGGAACATGCGGTTGGTATTGAACGCCATGATCTGTTTGACCTGATGGCGCAGCGCTTTTGAAGGGATAGTACCCCAGTGCGTACAGTTGCCACCCACCTGGGCCTGCTTTTCAATAATCGCCACTCGCTTGCCATGCTTAGCGGCGTTTATGGCAGCGCTTTCCCCAGCGGGACCAGTACCTATCACCACGACATCGTAATTGTGAACTGCCATACGACTTGGATCTCCTTATTCCTTACGGTAAAAGCGCTTTAAGAGCATTTACGTAAACACCCACAGCAAGTGGGCGTCTGAAAAGCAAGTTGCCAGATTAACGACGTGTTGCGTCATAACCTAGGTCAGCTCCACGACTTTCATCGCTACGGCGGCGCACACTTCCACGCTTACGGTTTTCTTCTTCGCAAACCTCATCTTTACCACCACAGATGTCACAGCCTTCTTTTAAGCCCAGCTGATTTAAACCGCCACAGGAGCCAGCGATAGGCTTTCGACCCATTAATACCCCAACAGCCATGGCTGTCATTACCAGTGCCATAAAACCAAATACCAGTAGCCAGATTGTCATGCGTACCTCCCAGCATTGCATTAACTGTTCACCTGCCGACAACGATCATGTCGTTAAGTGCCGTAGAATTTTAATATCTATTGTACCTCAGCCACTCCAAAATGATCAGACGGCAAAGCGTTTTTCCAGTGCTCACAAAAACGGGGCTGACCAAAAGGTCAGCCCCGCTTATGCCTGAAGGCAGTTTACTGCAATACTGTATTAACCGCCGAAGTCATCTAACAGAATGTTTTCCGGCTCTACGCCCATATCCAGCAGTAGCTTAATAACAGACGCGTTCATCATCGGCGGCCCACACATGTAGTACTCACAATCTTCAGGAGCAGGATGATCCTTCAGGTAGTTTTCATACAGTACATTGTGGATGAAGCCGGTCGGCCCTTCCCAGTTATCCTCTGGCTGCGGGTCTGACAGTGCCAGATGCCACTCAAAGTTCGGGAACTCTTCAGCCAGCTGATCGTACTCTTCATTGTAGAAGGTTTCACGCCAAGAACGCGCACCGTACCAGAAGGAGATCTTGCGCGACGACTTCAAGCGCTTGAGCTGGTCAAAGATATGGCTACGCATCGGCGCCATGCCTGCACCACCACCGATGAAGACCATTTCTGCATCAGTGTCTCTGGCGAAGAACTCACCAAACGGACCCATAACGGTCACTTTGTCACCCGGCTTCAGATTGAAGACGTAGGTAGACATAAGACCCGGCGGGTGGTTAGTACCCGGAGGCGGTGTCGCGATACGAATGTTGAACTTGAGGAGGCCTTTTTCATCCGGGTAGTTAGCCATTGAGTAGGCGCGGATTACTTCCTCGTCGTTCTTATGGGAAATTTTGAACATATCAAATTTTTCCCAATCGCCACGATACTCTTCTTCGATGTCAAAATCGGCGAATTTAATATCGTAGGGCGGCGCTACCAGCTGAACATAACCACCGGCGCGGAAAGCAACTTCTTCACCTTCAGGTAGCTTAAGGTTCAGCTCTTTAATGAAGGTAGCCACATTGGGGTTGGCAGTTACTTCAGTTTCCCACTTCTTCACACCAAACACTTCTTCAGGCACTTCTACTTTCATGTCCTGTTTAACAGGAACCTGACAAGATAGACGCCAGCCTTCTTTCTTCTCACGCATAGTGAAATGGGATTCTTCGGTCGGCAAAATAGAGCCGCCGCCCTCTTCTACTCGGCACTTACACTGAGCACAAGAGCCGCCACCGCCACAGGCAGAAGAAAGAAAGATTCCGTTTGCAGCTAAGGTGTTAAGAAGCTTACCACCAGCCTGGGTCTGCAGGGTATGCTCGGGGTCGCCGTTGACTTCAATCGTCACGTCCCCGCTACTCACTAGCTTGCTGCGCGCTGCCAGAATGATCGCCGTCAAACTAATAACGATGATCGTGAACATGACAACACCGAGCAAGATGACAGATGTATCAACCATGTCGGTTTCCTATTGCTGAAGGTTTTCTGTACCTCGGCAGCCTGGGCTGCCGAGAAAACCGGCTCCGATTAAAGCTGAATGCCTGAGAAGGACATAAAGCCCAACGACATTAAGCCAACGGTAATAAACGTGATGCCAAGACCCTGAAGACCGCCAGGCACGTCGCTATACTTCAGCTTCTCACGGATACCAGCCAGCGCTGTAATAGCAAGCGCCCAGCCAACACCAGAACCGAAACCATAGATTACGGATTCGCCAAAGTTGTAGTTACGCTCAACCATGAACAGAACACCACCTAGGATGGCGCAGTTAACGGTAATCAGCGGTAGGAAGACGCCCAGTGCGTTGTAGAGCGCAGGAACGTATTTATCGAGGAACATTTCCAGAATCTGAACCAGTGCGGCAATAACGCCGATGTAGCTCAGAAGCCCCAGGAATGAAAGATCGATATTTTCAGCACCGCTTACGCCGGTCCAAGACAATGCGCCTTCAGCCAGCAGCAAGTTGAACACTAGGTTATTGACCGGTACTGAAATAGTCAGTACGACAATAACAGCAATTCCAAGGCCAAA
Organism: Halomonas qinghailakensis; assembly: GCF_025820815.1. Classification (NCBI taxonomy): domain Bacteria; kingdom Pseudomonadati; phylum Pseudomonadota; class Gammaproteobacteria; order Oceanospirillales; family Halomonadaceae; genus Halomonas; species Halomonas qinghailakensis. The sequence continues at coordinate 75,110 of NZ_CP096973.1, forward strand.
GGCAGCCGAAACTTTCTTGGAAACCGCCAGGAACGTACACATTCCTAAGAAGAAAGCCAGTGCCAAGTTCTCAACAAAAACCGAAGCAACGAAAAGGCTTAGATAGTGTTCCATGTTACACGGCCTCCTTCGGCTTGGTGTTGTGCTTCATTTTGAACTCGTTCTCTTCTACCTGCTCAGGATTGACTGAACGCAGTACCCAGATCAGCAAACCGATAATAAAGAAGGCAGAAGGCGGTAGCAGCATCATACCGTTAGGCACATACCAACCACCATTTTGAATGGTAGGCAGGACGGTGAAACCAAAGATGCTGCCAGCACCTAGCAATTCACGGAAGAAGCCAACGACCATTAAAACGAAACCGTAACCCAGGCCATTTCCAATACCATCAAGGAACGACATGCCCGGGGTATTGGACATAGCAAAGCCTTCTGCACGGCCCATTACGATACAGTTGGTGATGATCAGACCCACGAATACCGACAGCTGCTTAGACATTTCATAAGCGTAAGCTTTGAGGATCTGGTCAACCACGATAACTAGTGACGCAATGATGGTCATTTGAACAATGATACGGATCGAAGACGGAATATGGTTCCGAATCAACGATACGAATAGGTTCGAAAAGGCCGTAACAAAAATTACCGCTAGCGCCATTACCAGCGAGACGCTCATGCTGGTAGTCACCGCTAGTGCAGAACAAATCCCTAAAATCTGGAGCGCAATGGGATTATTCTTAAAGATCGGCGCCGTTAAGACGCTTTTTGCATTTGCATCCGCCATGATCAGGCCCCCTCAACGTCGTCGAAGTTGGTGTCGGTATCTTCGGCGTCTTCTGGCTCAGTTCCACTACGGAACTTCGCCAAATAAGGACCGAAACCTTCTTCGCTGAACCAGAACTGCAGCATGTTAGTCACGCCGTTACTAGTCAGCGTTGCACCAGATAGCGCATCAACTTCGTACTCATTGCTTGCACCGCCTTTGGTCAGGTGGATTTCCGGTGAGAGGTCGCCCTCTTCATCGTAAATCTTCTTACCTTCCCACTGAGCTTGCCAGCGCGGATTATTCACCTCAGCGCCAAGGCCCGGTGTTTCGCTGTGGTCATAGTAGGTGATACTGACAATGGTATTACCGTCACCTTCGACAGCCAAGAAGCCCATCATGCGTCCCCAAAGTCCTTGCCCACGGATAGGCAGAACAATTTGGTCTGGATTCTCTTCATCGCCGACAAGGTAGACAGTCGCAAAGTTCTCAACACGAGACAAACCTGCGATATCACGGTCGCCAGACAGTGTACGACCCGTTGCCGGATCACGAGACGCTTCGAAGCCATCAAAGGTATCTGGGTCGAACTGATCGGTATACTCACCAGAATCAAGCTCTACCACACGCGCAGTGATCTGGGTGCGGAACGCTTCTTCAACATCCATACCAGGCTCATAAAGGCGTGCCACGTTAAGAATGTTGGTTTTACGGTCCAGCTCCTGATTTAACTGCTGTGCAGGACGTAGCGCCACAGCAGCCGTCGACACGATCACCGAGCACACGATACACAGCGAAAACGCTACGATCAGGATCTTCTTGATGGAGTTGTTACCTTGTGCCATTAGGCTGTCTCCTCGGCCGGTACGCCAGTCCGCTTGAGACGGCGTTTAATATTGGCCTGGACGAACATGTGGTCAATCAGCGGCGCAAACAAGTTGGCAAACAAAATGGCTAACATGATCCCTTCAGGGAAGGCCGGGTTTACTACGCGAATCAGCACGGTCATCACACCAATTAGCGCACCAAACACTAAGCGACCTTGGTTAGTCATAGCCGCAGACACTGGGTCCGTTGCCATAAACACCATGCCGAAAGCGAAACCGCCAATCACTAGGTGCCAATACCAAGGCATTGCGAACATGGGATTGCTGTCAGAACCAATTAAGTTGAACAGCGTACTGGTAATAACCATGCCCAAGAAAACGCCCAGCATAATTCGCCAGTTAGCGATCTTAGTCCAAAGCAGTACTGCGGCACCGATAAGGATTGCCAGCGTTGATACTTCACCTACTGAGCCAGGAATGAAGCCTAAGAAGGCATCCCACCAGCTGTAAGTGTTGGTCAACGCAGTCATACCGTCCTGGAAAGCCATGGAAAGTGCTGTTGCACCAGTATAGCCATCGGCTGCTACCCATACTGCGTCACCGGAAATTTGCGCCGGATAGGCAAAGTATAGAAATGCTCGACCAGTTAAAGCAGGGTTCAGGAAGTTTTTACCTGTACCACCAAAGATCTCTTTACCTATGACGACGCCGAAGGTGATACCTAAAGCAACCTGCCATAGCGGAATAGTTGCCGGTAGAATCAGAGCAAAAAGCACAGACGTTACGAAGAAGCCTTCGTTAACTTCATGACCGCGCTTGATGGCGAACATCACTTCCCAAAAACCACCTACCACGAACGTAACGAGGTAAATAGGTAAGAAGTAAGTCGCACCCAGTACAAAGTTGGCCCACAGACTGCTTGGATCATGCCCACCCGCTAGGGTCATCATAATCGCTTCGCGCCAACCGCTCATGGATGCATAGCCTGCATCAATTGCGGTATTTGCCTGCCAGCCCGCGTTCCACATACCGAAGAACATGGCAGGAAAAGTACACATCCACACTGTAATCATGATGCGCTTCAGGTCAATACCATCACGCACGTGAGAAGTGGTTTTAGCGACGCTAGGCGGCGAATAAAAAATAGTATCTACCGCTTCGTAGAGCGGGTAGAACTTTTCGTATTTACCACCTTTATGGAAGTGCGGCTCGAGATTATCGAGTGTTTGTCGAATACCCATCATCAGGCCTCTTTCTCGATCATGGTGAGATTGTCACGCAGGATAGGGCCGTACTCATATTTACCGGGGCAAACATAGGTACACAGTGCCAGATCCTCTTCGTCCAGCTCAAGACACCCAAGCTGCATGGCAACCTCAATGTCGCCCACAATCAGCGAACGCAGTAACTGTGTTGGCATTACGTCCAACGGCATGACGCGTTCGTAATTACCCACCGGTACCATGGCACGTTCAGAACCATTGGTAGACGTTGTCGGCGCGTAGTTACTCAGGCCTTTAATCTTGGAGATATAGATGCCCATAACAGAGTGGCGATTAGCACCTGTAGACAACCACCCCATAAAGGCGCGCTTGTTGCCCTCTTCGAGCAAGCTAATTTGATTATGGAAACGCCCCAGATAGGTCAGATTCCCTTCTGCTGAAGCACCAGAGAATACAGAGCCTGAAATTACGCGGGTGTCTTCAGGTTTGATGATCTCACCTGCTAAGAGTTCCTCAGTACTAGCACCTATACGGGTGCGTAATAAACGAGGCTTTTCAGCACGCGGGCCACCCACGGCAATAATACGGCTCATATCGAGCTTACCTTCGATAAACAGCTTGCCGAAGGCAATCACATCTTGATAACCGATGTGCCACACTTTTTTATGCAGGGCTACCGGTGAAAGGTAGTGAATATGCGTGCCCACCAGACCAGCAGGATGCGGGCCAGCAAAGCTTTCAGCTTTTACGCCGCTAACATCACCACCAGGAAGGGACGCATTGGCACCCGTGCACAGAAAAACGTTGCCCTCGGTCAGGCGGGTTAGCACCTTGAGGCCGTCTTCAAATGCTTGGGAGTTTTCGTTGATCACTACCGCAGGGTCAGCACTGAGCGGATGGGTATCCACGGCAGTGACAAAAATATCAGTAGGTGTGCTGTCGATGGCTGGCGTGCGAGAAAAAGGCCGGGTGCGCAAAGCAGTCCAAAGACCTGACTCTACCAGTTGATCAACAACAGTTTGACGTTCAAGCTGCTCTAAAGCGCCACGATCATGGGAAGCAAATGTCATCGCTTCTTCATTTTCATCGACTTTAATAACAACAGAAAGCAAACGTCTCTTTTCGCCACGGTTAATAGCAACTACTTCACCGCTGGCGGGCGCTGTAAAGCGTACACCATCAATTTTCTTATCGGTGAAGAGCAATTGGCCTAGTTTGACCTTATCCCCTTCCTGAACTTCCATCGTTGGTTTCATGCCAACGTAGTCGGTGCCCAGGATTGCCACGTGGCGCACAGGCCGCGCATCTTCAATACGCTGCTCGGGCGCTCCCGTGATGGGGAGATCCAGGCCTTTTTTGACTTCGATCATAGTCTCGCCCAGTTGATGGATCGGATATACGAAGGTAAGGGGTTCGAATGCTTATTTTCTGCTCAGTGAAATTCTTATTTTCTGCTCAGATTGTTACCAGTCCGGCTCAAGCAAAGTTGAACCACCCCGAAAAATCTCTCGTATTATAAAGATAAGCGCGGCCAATGACCACATCCCTGACGGCCTCCGAAAGTGCTATATACGCTTTAAGTAGATTTGTTTTCGCCACAAAAAACGCCACCTGAAGGTGGCGTTTTACGTTACTTCATGCTCCACAGCGCTAGAGCAGCTGCTTACATGCAGTTAGTGATCAAACGGTTTGATGGGGCAGCTTCAGAAACTTTACGTTCGACATATGCTGAAGGATACGAATAACCTGGCAGCTATAGCCAAATTCATTGTCATACCACACATACACAACAGCATGATTACCGTTTGCAATAGTAGCTTTAGCGTCAACGATACCCGCATGGCGGTTACCAACAAAATCAGACGATACAACTTCAGCGGAATCTACAAAGTCAATTTGCTTCTGATAAGAAGAGTCAATCGACATGCGACGCAGGTAGTCATTCAGCGCTGCAGCATCGGTGCCCTTTTCCAAGGTCAGATTCAAAATAGCCATAGATACATTGGGTGTTGGCACACGAATGGCATTGCCCGTTAGCTTACCCTCAAGCTCGGGAAGCGCTTTTGCAACGGCTTTTGCTGCACCTGTTTCGGTCAGTACCATATTAAGTGCTGCACTACGACCACGACGATCACCCTTGTGGTAATTATCGATAAGGTTTTGATCGTTAGTATAGGCGTGCACTGTCTCTACGTGGCCGGTCACCACACCATACTCATCATTCAGTGCTTTCAGCACTGGCACAATGGCGTTGGTGGTACAGGAGGCTGCCGACACAATTTGGTCATTATCACCAATTGTTTCGTGGTTAATGCCAAATACGATATTTTTAATATCGCCTTTGCCCGGCGCTGTTAACAATGCTTTCTTAGCGCCCTTGCATTCCAGGTGCTGACCCAGACCCGCCTCATCACGCCAAATACCAGTGTTGTCAACGATAACAGCGTTATTGATGCCGTAAGCGGTGTAATCAATCTCACTGGGAGAGTCGGCGTAAATAACCTGAATCACGTTACCATTAACGATCAACGTGCGCGCTTCAACATCGACTGAAATGGTGCCATCAAAGGGACCATGCACCGAGTCTCTGCGCAGCAAGCTGGCACGCTTTTCAAGATCTTTAGCAACATCACCACGGCCACGTACAACAATCGCCCGCAAACGCAGCAAGTTACCACCACCCGCCTTTTCAACCATCACGCGTGCAAGCAAGCGGCCAATACGCCCAAAACCGTAAAGAACGACGTCTTGAGGCTCGCCTTTGCTACCGTTCGGCTGAAAACCATCAATAATCTCAGCAAGCTCTTTACGCAGGAAAGCACTAAGGTCACCACCGCCTTGGCGCTTAAAATTAACTGCTAACTTGCCAACGTCAACATGGGCAGGACCAAGATTCATCTCACTCATTGCTTTCACAATGGGGAACGTATCTTCGACAGATAACTCGGTCCCTTCAATTTTGCGCACAAAACGGTGATCTTTGAGGATGCGAATGACTGACCGCTTAATCAAGGAACGACCAAACATAGTGGCGACAACATTGTTCTGACGATACAACTGACCCACCAACGGTATCATTTGCTCAGCCAGAGCTTCGTTGCTTTGCCATTCCTGAAAAACGTTTTCGAGAGCTTGCTGACTCACGTGCGGCCTCATTGGGTAGTGAAAAGAAATTTCTTAGAACATTATCCTGGGCTTACCTACATGTCGCAATGAATGGATAGTCGCACACCATGTAGGGGTATTACAGAAAAAACGAATTGACTACAAGCTGCAACAATGTATCGACACACTGTATCGACACACGACACGAAACAGTAGGTAGCTTGTGTACCTCATGACTCCTGCACGTCTGTACCTTGCAGGCTTCCGTAACCTGTGTTTGCTTTGCATAGGCCTCTGCCTGAAAGTACTGATCGTGTATGATCCAGTTTCCGTTTCAGCGCAAAAACGATACCGTGACTATGCCTTCTTTTTCTCTGCTCGAACCGCCCCAGCCAAAAGGGACACGCGACACGCTTTACCTAACAGCGCCGCCGGGCAGTGCAACTGCCCTGGCACTGGCCCAGGTCGCCTTAAGCGCACCATTATTGGTCATTACGCCCAACACTGCCAGCGCGCAACGATTGGAACAGGATCTGGCGTTCTACAGTAATGTGCCCGTTTTGCCCTTCCCAGACTGGGAAACGCTGCCTTATGACAGCTTCTCCCCGCATCAGGATATTATATCGTCACGCCTACGCACCCTACGATTATTGCAGGATGGGGTACGCGGCATTGTTCTGGTGCCAATTAATACATTAATGCAGCGGCTTCCCCCCGTGTCATATATAGCTGGGCGCGTTATGACGTTGAAAGAAGGCGCAAAGCTAAAACGGGAAGCATTTCGCGAGTCGCTCTCCCGAGCAGGCTATCGTGCTGTAGAAACGGTCTACGAGCCTGGTGAATACGCCATGCGTGGTGCCATCATTGACCTTTTCGCCATGGGCATGGATGAGCCAATTCGTATTGATTTGTTTGATGACGAAATCGATACGCTACGCCATTTTGACCCCGGTAATCAGCGATCCACCAACAAAGTCGGTGTGATTGAGCTACTACCAGCGCATGAGTACTCATTAAGCCGCAGCGCTATTGCCTGTTTTCGAGAACAGTTTGAAACGCTTTTTGATGTTGATCCGCGCCAGTGCCCACTCTATAACGATGCGCTGAAAGCGATTCCCTCGCCAGGTCTGGAGCAATATTTACCGCTGTTCTTCGACGAAACTGCTTCTTTATTTGAGCACGTCACCGATGACACCCGTGTGGCACTATTACCCGGCGTGTTCGAAGCAGCTGAACAGCACTGGCGCTCGATTGAATCACGCTACGAAAATTTAGGTGTTGATCCAACACGTCCTCTTTTACCGCCTCTTCGCGCGTTCATTCCCGTGAATGACGTTTTTTCGGCGATTAAAGCACGCCCACGAATCGAACTCACCGAAGACGATACACAGCGTCATGCCCTGGCGCCGAAAGCCCAGGCACTACCCTCACTTGCAATTAACGCTCGCGCCAAGCAACCGCTGAATGAACTAGCCGCCTTTTTAAATACACAGCACGCTACGCGGGTTCTGTTTGTTGCCGAATCAAGGGGGCGCAGAGAAGCGTTAGAAGAAATACTAGCGCCGCTTAAATTAACGCTGCCTCATATCAACAGCTTCCAAGACTTTTTAAGCAGCACTGATCGAATTGCTATAACTGAAAGCTTGGTAGGTAGTGGCTTGTGGCTTACCGAGCCTGATGTCGCAGTGATTAGCGAGACTGAGCTATTTGGCGATGTAGTGCGCCAGAGCCGGCGACGAGAAAAAGCCACCGACGACAATGAATTGGCCGTGCGGCACCTTTCCGAGCTGAGAGAAGGTGCCCCAGTTGTGCACCAAGCACATGGCGTAGGCCGCTATTTGGGGCTGGAAACCCTTGAAGCTGGTGGTCAGGCTAATGAATTCTTAGCCCTTTCATATGCCGACGGTGCCAAGCTTTATGTACCTGTCGATAGCCTGCATCTTATTTCTCGCTATAGCGGCGCTGATGACGAGCTCGCCCCGCTACACCGACTAGGCTCTGACCAATGGGAAAAAGCACGCCGCAAAGCAGCTGAGAAAATCCGAGACACTGCCGCCGAGCTGTTAGATATCTACGCTCGGCGAGAGGCTCAGGAAGGGTTTATTTATGATACACCTGGAGAGGAGTATGTCCGCTTCTCTGCCAGCTTCCCATTTGAAGAAACCCCCGACCAACATGCCGCTATCGAAGCAGTTATTAGCGACATGGTCTCTGCTCAACCAATGGATCGCGTTGTTTGTGGCGATGTAGGTTTTGGCAAGACCGAAGTCGCGATGCGCGCTGCATTTCTGGCCGTCCAGACCGGTCGCCAAGTGGTAGTGCTTGTGCCCACTACCCTGTTAGCTCGCCAGCATTTTGAAAACTTCCGAGACCGTTTTGCTGACACCGCCGTGAACATTAGCCTTATCTCACGCTTCACCAGTGGCAAAGAAACGACGCAAACCCTGGAAAGCATCAAGAATGGGCAGACTGACATTGTAATTGGCACCCATAAGCTGCTGTCTAAAAGCGTTGAGCTTCCCAAAATGGGGCTCTTAATTATCGATGAAGAACACCGTTTTGGGGTCGCGCAGAAAGAGAAACTCAAAACGCTACGCGCCGAAATCGATATTTTGACGCTAACGGCGACACCGATTCCGCGCACCCTTAACATGGCCATGAGCGGTATCCGAGACCTTTCGATTATTGCCACCCCGCCAGCACGGCGCTTATCGGTCAAGACGTTTGTGCAACAGCGAGACAGTAGCATCATTAAAGAGGCCCTACTGCGTGAAATACTACGCGGCGGACAAGTCTATTTTTTGCATAATGAAGTCAAAACGATTGAAAACGCCGCCGAACAAATTCGCGAACTGGTGCCAGAAGCGCGAGTAGCCGTCGCTCACGGCCAGTTACCAGAACGCAGCCTTGAGCGAGTCATGTCAGACTTCTATCATCGTCGCTTCAATGTACTTGTATGCTCGACTATTATAGAAACCGGCATTGACGTACCCAGCGCCAACACAATTCTGATTGAGCGCGCCGATAAGTTCGGTCTGGCCCAGCTACACCAGCTACGTGGACGCGTTGGCCGCAGCCACCATCAAGCATACGCTTACCTACTAACACCGCCCCCCAAAGCAATGACACGAGATGCCGTTAAACGTCTTGAAGCGATTAGCGCTTCTGATGATCTGGGCGCTGGTTTTACCCTGGCAAGTCACGACATGGAAATTCGCGGCGCTGGCGAGCTGCTAGGCGACGAGCAGAGCGGCCAAATGGAAACCATCGGCTACACGCTTTATATGGAAATGCTGGATCGCGCGGTGAAGGCAATACGTGCGGGCAAAACGCCTAACATTGACGCCCCCTTCAACACCGGCGTCGAGATTAGCCTCAATCTGCCAGCGTTGATTCCAGACGACTATATTCATGACGTACAACAGCGCCTAGTGATGTATAAGCGCATCGCCAACACTCAGAGCGATGCGGAACTCAAAGAACTACAAGTGGAGCTTATTGATCGTTTTGGTCTCCTTCCTCAACCTTTAAAAAACCTGATACGTCAAACTAGGCTGCGCCACCGTGCTGAACAACTGGGCGTTGCGCGCATTGAAGCCGGTGAAAATCGTGGCCGCGTCCTTTTCAATAGCGCCACTCAGGTCGACCCATTAACGCTAGTGACACTTATCCAGAAATCGCCTCAACATTACCGTTTGGATGGCTCAGACACGTTACGATTTGAATTTCCAATGGAAACTATCGAACAGCGTTTTGAAAAGGTCGAAGCGCTGCTAACAACGCTCAACCAAAAAGTAGCGGCGGCGTGAACCTTGGGGCAAACTTATACAATGGCTCCATCCCCGGCCCGCCTACTATCGCTAATGACATATCGCTAATAGCAATGCAACTGCGCAGTGATTAGCGCATAAATTGATTAGGAACCACCATGAATATTCGCAGGTTATATAACGTTTGGGCCCCAACTAGTCTAGCAGTCTTGCTGACGGCAAGCCTTTCTAGCTCTATTTATGCACAGCCGCCTAATACCACAACGGAAGGGGCAGCAGCTCTTACCGAAGAAGCATTAGCCACCGCTGACCAGCTTGCAGAACAAAGGGAGCTACCACGCGGCCATTTTCGTCTACCTGAGACGGGTGACATTATTGGAGAAAACTATACCGTCGTCGTAGAAAACCCTGAAGAAACACTAATTGACATCGCACGGCGCCATAATATCGGCTATGAAGAAATCCGCATGGCGAATCCAGACGTCAGCTTGTGGGTGCCTGGAAAAGGAACAGAAGTTGTTATACCAGCACGCTATATTTTGCCGCCCGCCCCTCGTGAAGGCGTAGTCGTCAACCTTTCCGAACTGCGACTTTACTATTACCCAGCCGATAATCCAGGCATTGTTGAAACCTATCCTGTCAGCGTTGGCCGCGAAGAATTTGCCACCCCTGTTGGTATCACCCGCACCACAGTAAAGGTGAAAGATCCTGCCTGGGCACCACCAGCATCTATGCGTCGTGAAGCAGCAGCACGTGGCGAGCCAGCGCCCTCTATTGTGCCCCCTGGCCCCAATAACCCATTGGGTCGTCACGCTATATTGCTGGCGATGCCTAGTTACCTGATTCATGGCACTAACCGCCCTGAAGGCGTGGGCATGCGGGTAAGCCGCGGCTGTATTCGTATGTACCCTGAAGATATCGAATCGCTCTATGAGCGCCTACCTAGTGGCACTCAGGTCAACTTGATGGATGCACCGTTTAAAGCAGGCTGGGCAGCAGACGGCACACTGTTTGTACAGTCTTACCCTCAGCTTGAAGAAAACGTTGGCGATTTCGAGCCATTGCTTAATGCCATCGAGCGGGTGAGCGAGCTCGCTGAAGACCAAGCAGAAGTGGATTACGCTCAGGTTAAGCTAGCAGTGGAAAATCCAAATGGCCGCTTTGTAGCGCTTTATGGCCCCCAAGCGCCAGAACAGGCTCCTGCTGAAGAAACGTTAGAACTTGATGGCTTATTAGAAGAAATTGAACTTACGACAACGAATCGAACTGAGGAAGAAGCTTAATCGAAGAAAAATCCAAAGAGCAAAAAACCCCGCCGAGGCGGGGTTTTTTACATCTACAGCAACCCTAAGGTTTAACGCTTAGGGCCCAAACAGAATTACTTCTGCATGGAGCGCTGGAACATGCGGTTCATTTCTTCACGGTTTTGCTCAGACATCTGCAGCGCAGCTTGCGCATCGCGCTGAGCTTGGTTTGCAGTGTTCATCGCTTGTGAAGCCATGCTGCGTGCTTCTGCGGCATCAGCCTGTGCAGATTCAGCAGTCATGCGAACTTCTTCCAGAGCGCTGGTAGAAGCACAGCCAGCCAGGATTGCCAGAGAAGCGGCAGCGGCAGTCATCTTCAGAGCAGTCTTCAGAGTCATAGTGTTCTCCTTGAGTCTTCCTTGGGTACAACATTAAGGGTATGACAAACCTAAGGCTAAAGTGTTAGCCCAGTTTTGTCTACCTGCGGTGCAGGTTCTTTACAGCGACTTGTGGCTTGGCATAAGTCCAAGACACGCAAGTCAAACGCTGTTTTATAATAGACCACAGCGGTTGTCTATAGCCACGTATTTAAAAACCTAGAACTTCCTTTAACCACATCAGCCTAGCGGATCACTACGCGAGTGCCAACACCTACCAGCGAAGCAACTTGTTCAATCTGCTCATTGGTGACAGCAACACAGCCTTGGGTCCAGTGATATTGACCATGAATATCTGGATCACCACCCCCAATACCATGTATACCAATAGCGCCACCTAATGCCGTATTTTGCGGCGGAGCACCGTGACGCCGATAGTGATCAAAATAAGCATCATAATCTGCTTGAGAATAAATGCCTTTTTCGAGCGCCATGCGTGCATGCGGTGGCGTAGGATAATCGATACCTATAAAAATATGCCACTGACTTTCGTAATTAAATCGGTTTATTCGAAACTCGCCAAGTGGAGTCACATTATCACCACGGACTCGCTGCGTTTTTGCGCCACCACGCCCAAGCGATATGGGTGAATAATGTTCAACCACCGTATTACCGCGATAGATACTCAGCGTAGCTTCTTTATCATCAATTAACACCCAAAGCTCATTGCTGTGACGCGGAATATTGGCGCGCGAAAGCAGCGTCTCCACTAGATCTGTGGGTTCGTAATCATTTACAGTGCTAGAAGTCGCTGCGCTAGCCACAGCGGGCCAGCCCAGCGCCAATGCTAAAAAACGGCGACGGTTTACGGGCATCATTGTCAATCTCTATATAGGCCAGCATCAACAGCCAACAAAGCGTTTGTAGCAGTCGTTATACCTTATTCCAGCACCAAATGTCAGTGCCTTAATAAGCCAAATAACCTGCCCATACGACAAGGTTGACAACCGCGCCGCTGTTAATCGTTCTCAGGCTATCTTGCCACTCTTATCTTGTAAAACTAACCTAGTTATCCCTCAAATTACTGGCTAGATATCCTCGAATTCTTGCATGCTCGTCACGAGCTTACGCGCTTCGGCGTTATGCCCTTCTGCCAAGGCATTAAAGAAGGCTGCTTCTGGCTCTATCTTGGCACGTGACGCACGATGCTCATAAAGATGCTGTAGCTTTTGATGCGACTTAATCGCTATGTGAGTCAGTTCATCGATAGAATCTGCCACTGTTTGTTCAGCGAGCGCCTCAAGCTCAGGAGGCTGGGGAAAGTCGCTAGGATCATCAAACCATATCTCCAGCACTTCACGATGGTCAGAGCCATCATTAAACAGCGCTTCGAGTCCAGTTTTCATTCGCAACTCACTATCGGCTAAATACGTTAATGCCATGGCAAGACGTTGATGGTCACTTGAGTCCGCAGCAGCGCGATATTGACGCGCCATATCGCCATGATAGCTTGCGGCCCACTCAACTAAGTCTTTGACTTGGTTATAGCGCATTTATATCTCCTTTTGCGATTTGCGCGCTCTAAGCACTGTATTTGTCGCTATGGTTACCACTCTTGGCTAGTTTCACGTAAGGCGGCAATATCATGCTTAGCAGCGGTAAGGTTAGCTAACAGCTGGTTAGCAAGCGTTGTCTGGCTACCGACGGCAATCATAGAAGGATTTTGTACGGTGCGCTGACCTGCTCCGTTATCACTATGTAGCTTCTCGACTTGGCCTATCAACCAATTCAACCAGCTATCTGGCTGACGCATTGTATCGCGCAAGCGCTGTAGCTCAGCAACAGCTGGGCCTCGCTCATCAAGCAGCGCTTTCCAGCCATGCTCATTGAGGCGCGCATGCTCAGTGACTTCTTTAAGCAACGAATTTAACGCCAGCTCAAAGAGCGCCAGGGCGCTCTCTTCAATCGCTATTTGCCGAGCCTGAGCATGTTCGTCGTCACCCGACGGCAGCCCCACTAAAAGCTCAACTTGGTAGAGCAGTTGATTGGTTCGCGAACGTGGGCTCACTTACGCTTATCCTCCACATGCCATTTACCTGCCTCAAAGGTCGCTTTCCAGCCGGTTGCCTTACCCTCTTCATCGGTCATCACGAACTGCTCTTTATTTTTGCGTGAATAACGAATTTGTGCAGGCCTGCCATCCGGGTCTTCGCTGGGTGCCTTTAGGATAAAGTGGTACTTTTCTGGTAGCTCATCGGCGTGAGCTTGCAGCTCTTTCACCAGCGGCGGTCGAGTTTCACGATTTTTAGGAAACTTGCTGGCCGCTAGGAATAAACCGCTGGCACCATCACGCAACACATAATGATCTTCCACTTTTTGGCAAGCTAGTTCCGGCATTGGTATCGGATCCATCTTGGGTGGTGCCACATCGCCGCTACGCAGTAATTTACGTGTGTTCTTGCAGTCACTGTTGGTGCAGCCGAAGTATTTACCAAATCGACCCGATTTAAGCTGCATCTCGGAACCACATTTATCGCATTCGATAATGGGGCCATCATAGCCTTTGATTTTAAACTTACCTGTTTCTACCTCATAACCATCACAATCAGGGCTATTGCCGCAAATATGCAGCTTGCGACCTTCATCAATCAGATAGTTATCCATGGCCGTACCGCACTTCTGACAACGACGCTTGGCACGAAGCGCGTTGGTTTCTGCTTCTTCACCCGCATCTTCTGCAACGGCCTCTTCACCAGGGATTAAATCAATGGTGGTTTTGCAGCGCTCTTTAGGCGGCAGGTTATAACCACTGCAACCTAAAAAGACACCGGTAGAGGCCGTACGAATTTGCATTTTTCGGCCACAGCTTGGACAGTCAATATCCGTAGGGACCGGCTGATTAGGCCGCATCCCCTCATCACTTTCCGCCTTGCTGAGCTCTTGGCTAAATTCACTATAGAAAGCATCCAACAGGGCTTGCCAGTTGCGCTCACCTTCCGCAACTTCATCCAGACTATCTTCCATTCGAGCCGTAAACGAGTAATCCATCAAATCCGGGAAAGACTCTTTCAACCGTTCGGTGACAATATCACCCAGTTTTTCAGCATAAAAACGGCGACTCTCTAATTTTACGTAGCCACGATCCTGAATCGTGGAAATAATAGAAGCATAAGTAGAAGGACGGCCAATACCCTGCTTTTCGAGCTCTTTTACTAAGCTGGCTTCTGTATAGCGCGGGGCAGGCTTTGTAAAGTGCTGCTGCGGGTCAAGCTTTTCAAGCGACATTGCCGTGCCTTTCGGCAAATCAGGCAGGCTTTGATCTTCATTTTTACCTGATGGCTTCATCACCCGCGTGTAACCATCAAACTTGAGCACTCGCCCTTTGGCACGCAAATCGTAACCGTCAACCTCAACGCTCAACGTACTGGAAAGATACTGCGCTGGCGTCATCTGACAAGCGACAAATTGACGCCAAATTAACTCATACAGGCGCTCAGCATCGCGCTCCATACCTGAGAGATCAGTCGCTTTCCGTTCAACGCTAGAAGGGCGAATCGCTTCATGGGCTTCTTGGGCGCTTTCTTTACTGCTGTAACGGTTAGCAGACTCAGGTAAATAGCGTGCACCGTACTCTTCATCAATAAATGAGCGAACACTCTCAACCGCATCCTTTGAAAGATTAGTGGAGTCGGTACGCATGTAGGTAATGTAGCCAGCTTCGTAGAGGCGCTGGGCCATGGTCATGGTTTTCTTAACCGAGAACCCTAATCGGCCGCTAGCAGCCTGCTGCAACGTTGAGGTAATAAACGGCGCGGTAGGCTTGGAGCTCGTCGGTTTGTCTTCACGGGAGGTAATCGCAAGCTTGGCTTTACGCAGTTGCTCAATGCGTGTAAGCGTGTCTTTTTCGGAGGTAGGACGGAAGGGCTTACCATCCTGACGCACCAGCGCAAACCTGACTAACTCCCCATCCGGGGACGCAAGATCGGCGTGGACATCCCAAAACTCTTCAGGAATAAACGCACGAATTTCTCGTTCACGCTCAACGATTAAACGAACGGCAACAGATTGAACACGACCTGCTGATAAGCCTCTGGCAATTTTGGCCCACAGCAAAGGAGAAAGCATAAAACCAACCACGCGGTCCAAAAAGCGGCGCGCTTGTTGCGCTTCCACGCGGGGAATATTTAACGCCCCTGGCGACTTAAACGCATCCTGAATGGCATTTTTGGTTATTTCATTAAATACAACGCGCTTATAGCGACTGTCATCACCACCAATCGTCTCGCGTAAATGCCAAGCAATTGCCTCCCCTTCGCGATCCAAATCCGTCGCGAGATAAACAGCATCCGCTTTTTCAGCCAGCTTCTTTAATTCCGCGACAACCTTTTCTTTACCTGGGAGCACTTCGTAGCGTGCTTCCCAGCCATTATCCGGATCAATCCCCATCCGCCTAATTAGCTGATCATGGGCTTTACGCTTTTTGTACTCTGCTTTCTCTTCCGCCGACATCTTACGTGTTGCCGCAGCCTGGCGAGCGCGCTCCTTCGGATCGGAGGCTGTCTTACCTGAGCCGCTGGTCGGCAGGTCACGGATGTGACCCACGCTCGACTTTACGATGAAATCGTTGCCGAGATACTTATTGATCGTCTTCGCTTTCGCAGGCGACTCGACGATGACCAGTGACTTGCCCATAGTACTCCACTTTCCTGTTGCCCAGGCGCTATCGCCCATGCTCTGAATACGTTGCCGCCTGTCGTTACCACTTGACGGCCATGAGAAAAATGCGCCTACCCTACCCCAGGCCTGCAACAAGCGCCAGTAACAACCGACGCGTAGGTAACAAACTGACGCCCAGCCACGAGGTGCTTATCTGCACTATTTTTCATAATGAAGTAGCTAGACACTAGACTGCCAGTACGCAGACAGCAACCCAAAATATGCATGTAAAAAAACGCCCCTGTATGAAAACAGAGGCGTAGATGAGCATAATACAGCGCTTAACGCTTGCGCGGTGGTTTCCGACGCGTTGCCACATTTGGCTTAGATTTGCTTACTTCTTTAGGTGCCTCAACCTCTTTGGGTGCTTCAATCTCTTTGGGTGCTTCAACCTCTACTTTACTAGTAGCTGTCGAATTTTCGCCAGAAAGGTTTGTTTCAGAAGATTTACCGGAAGAGCTTTCACTAGACGCATCTTCTGTAGAAGCATCGTCTACTAAAGTGCTGTTAGCTGAAGAGCTTGCCGCAGCATGAGTCGCCACTTCAGGGGCTTTCGCGTCTACCTTTTCGGCTTCGACCACTGGTTTGCTCTCGACTGCTTTTAGCGGAGCCGCCTTTGGTGGACGCGCTTGGTCGAACAACTGCTTCACCTGATCAAAACGTTGCGCAGCATGCTCAGACAACTCGCCGCTAGCGGCAAATACATGCTTAAGATGCTCGATATGGCCGTCAATATCGCTGTTGCTTTGCCCTTCTAGCAGTTCGGGCAATGACGATAGCGCACGCTCACGATCTAATTTCAGAATAAAGAACTGATCGCGCACCAAACGCTTAAACTCACTCAAGGTTGAGCTAGGCTCTAGCTCGGCACGGGAAGCACGTAACCGTTTGAAGTTACGTTCGTCTGTCGCCGGTGCTCCACCCAACACATAGATTACCGAGCGCATGACCGCTTCGTGAGCGCCACCCTGAGCAATTTTATTGCGCAGCTCATTTTTGCGGTTTTCAACAAAACGCTGATGTTCTGGCTCAGCACCGGGACGGCGGCGATGGACATGCGCATCACCATATAAACCTACTGCGGCTTGCAAGAGAGGCTGGCCATAAATGTCCATAAACAATCTTTCTGTTGTGCTATCGCGCAAATCCCGCACAGCATTGAGATGCGCCACAATTTGATCAGAGCACATGGTTTCAAACGCTTTAAAGACGTTATCTTGGCTCACTTGCTGGCGATTGCGACGAACTGTTTCTGCCATGACCGGTAGTGGCACTGTCAGCGGGTTCCGATCAGAAAGAAGTTTGTAACCTAAGCGAATAGGATGCATACGGCGAATCCAGCGCGCCGCCTCTGGCGTCATTGTGGCCTGCACCCAAGGCTGAACATATAACCGATAAAAACCAAGGTTGATCTCAGAAATACGCGCAACAGTCGCAAATCGACGATCATCTTCAGGACTATGCATTACATCCTGATCTAACTCCTCAAAGTTACGTGACGTGAACTCAAGTAAATAGTCGCGTTCAAGTAACTCCGCGTCATCATGATCGCTGACATGCGAGACCGTCGTTTCGTACAGCCCTGGTGGCATAACATCGATATAATCTATGTTAGCCGTAAACTCAGTATGCTCTTTGCGTGACACACTGCCGGAAACAAAAATTCCCAAGTGACCCGTTGTATCGTGCAGGCAGTAAACGATCGTTTGCTCGTTGGCAATAATGTCTTCTTCGCCTTCGTATAAGTCACGAATCCAACCTAACGCCTGAGGCGGCGGTGTAATATCGTCGCCACGAGAGCAGAAGACAACAACAGGCGAGCGTACGTTGCGCAGATCAACACGACGCCCATCGCGAGTGACTAACTGGGCTGTTGAGAGTCGATTACCAACAAACAGATTGTCAACGATATACTGAATTTCTTCTCCACCTAAGACAACGTGACCACCCCACCAACGCTCAAATTCCAGATAGCGTTTCGATTCGGTGTCAATATTGTCATAAAGATGGTACTGCTTTTTCCAGTAGGTATTAGCCGGATTAAGACGCTCGAAGTTTTGTACCAACCACGCACCGTCAAAAAGGCCATTACCAATATCACTGGTTAACGCGGTAATCCAGCTACCACCCGTCATCCCGCCGGTATAGCGCATCGGCGCTTTGCCGTGCTCCCCCGCCCAGTAAGAAAGCGGAGCACCGGCAATAAGAATGGGGCCAAACACATCCGGCTCTAGCGCTGCAGCCATCATTATTTGCCAGCCCGCCTGACAATTACCGACTACCATTGGCTTTTCAGCGGTTTCAGGGTGTAAAGCAATGACATGGCGTAAAAACGCGATTTCCGCTTCTACCACATCCTCAACGGTTTGACCTGGCTCTGGGAAAGGCAGAAAGCCAATAAAGTAACAAGGATGGCCAGCCTTCAAAGCAACCCCAAGCTCGCTATCAGGCTTAAACCCTCCGATACCTGGACCATGGCCAGCCCTAGGATCGACAACAACAAACGGCCGTTTTTCAGGATTAACCTGGATATGACTGGGGGGAAGAACTCTCAACAGTTCATAGTTAGTTGGATGCGGAAGCGTACGACCATCAATGAGCACTTCGGTATCAAACCCCAGCACGTTCGGCTTGGTTTGCTCCATATGCTCAAGGTATTGATTTCCGCGCTCGCGCATAACATCCCAATAAAGGACGCTACGTTCGATACTATCGCGCCAGTAGCTCGCTGCAGCCCGTCCGAATCCGAACGGATCTACCATGCTAGCAAGGGCCTCGCCGCCCGGTAGTGAAGCCATTTGATCAGACGTTCCTGGCCACAGGCTTTTCAGCGCGCTGCCAGGCAACATAGGATGAGCGAGAAAGTTCATAAATTCTCCCATTGGGTTGATGCGAAGCATCTGTCCCGAAGCGATGATGCTGCAATGCAATATAGTTTAGGCCACTCGCCGCTTAACGTCGATGCTTACCTTTGCAATTTCATGATTGTTGCCATAAAGACGCTTGCACATCATTGGTGATAGCATTTCCAGCATGATACTGAGATTTTGTTTTGAAGCACTTTCTGTCTTAGGAGGGTGTATACCTAGAGGTTGTTATGTCATCCCTTACACTGCTCAATCGTTTAACCTTCCGACAATTACAGGTGTTTCAGGCAGTTCACCGCCAGCGCTCCTATTCACGCGCTGCAGAGCAGTTAGGGCTTACTCAGCCTGCAGTCAGCGCGCAAATCCGCCAATTAGAACTTGCTCTTGGTCATCCACTGTTTAAATATGCCGGTAAAACTCTTTATGTGCTACCTGCGGCGGACACCTTGGCTATCTCTGCACGAGAAATTTTTGGTCAACTTTCTCGACTGCAGATGAATCTTTCAGATATTAATGGAAACATTCGTGGCGAACTCAATATTGCCGCGGTGTCATCGGCTCAATATGTGGTGCCTTATTTACTAGCGCGCTTTAGGGCGCGCTATCCCGATGTGCGTATCCGTCTTAAAGTATGCAACCGGAGCCAGGCTTTAGAGCGTTTAACAGAGCAAAAAGATGATGTTGTGATTATGGCGATGGTGCCAGAGGATGATGGCCTAGTGGTGATGCCCATTCTTGAAAATGAACTGATCGCGTTAGTCTGGCCAGACCATCCATTACTTCACATGGAGACACCCACCTTAACCGACTTTGCACGTCATTATGTGTTAATGCGGGAACCAGGATCTGGGGTACGTAACGCCTTTGAACAACTGGCTGCTGATCAAGAGGTTGGCCTTCCCCACCGCATTGAATTAGGCACGAATGAAGCAATTAAACAAGGTGTTATGGCTCACCTAGGCGTTGCTGTTTTGCCTCGTTTAGCAGTTCAGCTTGAGCTAGAGCAAGGGCTATTATCAGCGCTGCCATTGCCTAATTTTCCTATTCGGCGCTCATGGTGCACTGTCTACCGTCGCGACCATTTCCCGACCCCGGTTGCTGATCTTTTTTTACGCTTTACCAAAGAGCATCTTTCAGATTATCGGCAGTACTTTAAAACTCCCTCTAGCCCTTTACCGAGCCATGGCGTCTCTTGTTTGCCCATGATGGCAATTTAGCAAAGCAAATCATAAGGTGTGGTGTAAGGTGGATCACAGGTGCGTAGTGTCTTGTCGACTGAGAGGTATGTTACATTACTCTACTACCTATGTATCAGTTAGCGTATTTTGGGTTCGGAATGTACTCGCGAAGGCAAATCATTAGTCAACGCAAAGGGCTTTACACGCCACGCCGTAGCAAGCTGTAGTAACGCATGGTTAGGCGTCACAACATTTGGGCATTGCCTGCCGCACAGTAAAGAGGCTCTCTCCTATGAGCAATAACCCCACAACCCGTGTTCCTAGCGGCGAAAAATTCCGTAATGAGCATGGCATGTCCGTCATCAAAGACGGCATGAAACAGCGTAAAGCACAGACAGAATCTCCTCTCAATCTCGAACGTAAACCCAAGTGGTTACGCGCGCAGATCCCAGGGGGCGAACGTTTCGAGGCAGTCAAAAAAAATGTCTCGACGCACCGCCTCAGCACTGTCTGTGCAGAGTCGCACTGCCCGAACATGGGCGAATGCTGGAGCAATGGCACTGCCACTATCATGTTGATGGGGTCTGTTTGTACGCGCGCATGCCGATTCTGCGCGGTAGATACGGGCAACCCGAAAGGCTGGCTAGATTTAGATGAACCCGAGAATACAGCGAAATCCGTCGAGCTAATGGGACTCCGTTACATCGTACTGACATCTGTTGACCGCGATGACCTGGATGACGGTGGCGCTACCCATTATGCCAACTGCATTAAGGCGATTAAATCACGCACACCAGAAGTAGTCGTGGAAGCATTAACACCCGACTTTGACGCTGACAAAGCAGCCGTTGAGCGGGTGGTGGATTCAGGTTTGGAAGTATTTGCGCAGAACGTAGAGACCGTTGAGCGCCTCACTAGCAAAGTACGCGATCCTCGCGCTGGTTATCGTAAAACGCTGGATGTACTAGCACATGCTAAACAGTATCGACCTGATATCATCACCAAGACAAGCTTGATGCTTGGTTTAGGCGAGACAGAGGAAGAGATTCTTAAAACCTTTGATGACCTAAGAGAGATTGGCGTTGATATTGTGACGCTGGGGCAATATTTACGGCCAACCAAAAACCATTTGGCTGTAGAGCGCTGGGTCACGCCTGAAGAGTTTGATCGCTATCGTGTGCTTGGCCTAGAAAAAGGATTTATGGAAGTGCCTTCCGGCCCGTTAGTGCGCTCTAGTTATCGCGCCGATCGCGTCTTTGAGAAAAACAATCTCGGTCTCGCCTCACCCGCCGCAGTTCCTGGCCAAGAACCTGATGCAAATCGTATTCCTGCATTCAACGTTGGATAGACCAATGTAAGTAGATCAATGTAAATTGATGACCTGCACGCAATCACTATTGTCAATTAGCCTGCGTGCAGGTAGCTTGTTTTTGCTTAATTAACAGGCTGCAACTCACGCTGTAGCTGTTCAGCTAATGCAGACGCTAACTGGTCGCCTACACAGTGATCGATTGGCAGTGATACTACATCTGCCAAACGCGTCACCTGCATACCCGCATAGCCACACGGGTTAATCCTGCCAAAGGGTGATAAATCACCGTCTATATTTAGCGCCACCCCGTGATAGCTTGAGCCCCGCCGAATACGTAACCCCAGCGAGGCGATTTTTGCCTCACCCTGCGGCGTATCAATATAAACACCAGGTGCATCAGGCTTCGCCCAAGCAGCCACGCCATAGAGAGCAAGCACATCGATAACTGAGTTCTCTAACGCAGTGACTAGTTCTCGAACACCGATTTTGCCACGCCGCACATCAAGCAAGGGATAGAGTACTACTTGGCCGGGGCCGTGATAGGTCACTTGCCCGCCACGATCCGTTTTGACTACAGGAATTTCACCAGGCATTAATACGTGCTCTGGCTTACCCGCCTGGCCTTGAGTAAAAACAGGATCATGTTCTACTAACCAGAACTGGTCAGGCGTTGTTTCATCCCGAATGTCTGTGAGTTCACGCATTGCCTTCCATACAGGTAAGTAAGCGCGATGCCCAAGACGATGCAGCTCTATTGGTTGGCTAACCATGGCTATACCACCATATGTACGCGACCCGTCGCTTTTAAATCATCAAAAAGTTGGCTTAGCTGAGGTTCACCGGTAGCTACAATCGTGACACGTACAGATTGGAAACGACCGTTGCGACTCTCGACCACTTGAAGAGTAGCCTCATCGAAGTCAGGGGCATGCTTGATGATTACTTGGCAAACACAGGCTGGGAAATCTTCGGCAGCATCACCGACTACTTTTAATGAATAATCACAGGGAAATGTGATTTTAGGTGGCTCGGTTACTTCGGCCTGACGTAAATCTCTCAGCCCATTTTTCGCGCCTTTTTTCATAACTCGCCTTTACACGGAATATAGATATGTGTGTATAAAATAGGAGTGCAATACAGCTTTATAAGGTTAATAGCTTAAGTGCAAAATAGAAAAATTTTGCACTTAAGCGTGCTTCTGTTAATCGGTAAAGTTACTGATCAAACCACTGAAAAACCGCCTCACTTGGTCAAATAGGCGCTTAAAAAAACCGCCCTCTTCGACATTTTCAAGAGCCACTAACTGACGCTCTCCCACCACTTCTTCACCTAAATAAACTTCTAAGGTACCCACTTCATCGCCAACAGCCACTGGCGCTTGAAGATCAGCATTTAAATTTAGACGGGCACGCAGCTCTTCATTACGATTACGCGGTAGCGTCATAAATACTTCTTCATCCACGCCTACACGTAACTCGTTACTATCGCCGCCCCAAATGCGCGGCGTTGCAAGTACAGCACCCCGCTCATAGAGCTTCATCGTCTCATAGAAGCGGAAACCGTAACTTAGGAGCTTTTGCGTTTCTTGCGCCCTCGCCTCTTCCGAGTTGGTACCCATCACGACTGAAATCAAACGCATTCCATCACGCTGAGCCGAAGAAACCAAACAATAACCCGCTTCCGTTGTCCACCCAGTTTTTAAGCCATCGACACTAGGATCACGCCATAACAACCGATTACGGTTCGGTTGATCGATACCACCAAAAGCAAAGTTGCGCTGAGAGTAAATAGCGTAATGCTCAGGATAGTCGTTAATAATATGCTGTGATAACAGCGCCATATCCCGGGCGGTTGAGTAATGATTATCGCCAGGAAGACCCGTCGCATTTTGGAAATTAGTGTTATGCATCCCCAGACGCGTCGCGTGCTGGTTCATTAAATCGGCAAAGGGTGTTTCACCGCCAGCCAGATGCTCAGCCATTGCTACACTTGCATCATTGCCCGACACAATAATAATACCATGCAGCAGGTCATCGACAGAGACACGATCTCCCACTTCAATGAACATCTTGGAGCCACCGGTACGCCAAGCTTTCTCACTGACATTAATCATATCCGTCAAGCTAATCGTGCCCCGATCTAACTCACGCTCTACCAAATAAGCGGTCATCAGCTTGGTGAGGCTTGCTGGCGGCAAACGCTCGTCAGAATTATGCTCAGCAAGAATCCGGCCGCTGTTAGCGTCCATCAAAATCCAGGAACTCGCTGCAAGCTGAGGGGCTGAAGGAATAATTGTCTGCGGCTGGGGGATCACCTGAGCAACAGCCGGAGAAACAACCGCGGCAAAAACCGCAAACAAACAAAGCCCGGCAGTACGGCGAATAGACATCAATACATTCATTACTAACTTCTCATAAAAAAATAAAAAAACGTTAACAAAGCACGTTATTTTAGCTAATAAATGGGGTGAACTATCTCACGATAAATACTTGTGGAAAGCCAGCCCGACGTAGTTCTTCGCGTGCTTGGGGTTCCTGCGTAGGACTCACTGGCCCGACTTGCACACGGTGCACACCTGTATCACTCATCACCCGTACTTTATGCGGCAGCTCATCGACCAGGCGCCGCTGTAACTGCTGAGCACCCTCTTCACTACCCAACGCCGCAATTTGTAGATAAATGGCATCATCGGTTGCCATTGATCGCTGTACAGCAGCCTCTCTTACAGGCTGTGCATTCACCTCAGGAGGTATCGAGGAAACTGCATTAGCTGCTCCACTACTGCCCCCCCTACCTTGCTGTGCCAGCCATTGTTCAGGCTCAATAGCCTCAACGCGAACGGCGCCAGTGCCATTATCTAAAAAGCCTAGCCGTGCAGCCGCTGCATAGGAAAGGTCAATTTCACGATCACTATGAAAAGGCCCACGATCATTGATGCGAACAATAACAGAGCGGCCGTTATCTAAGCTGGTCACGCGCGCAAAAGTGGGTAATGGCAACGAACGGTGTGCAGCAGACATTTTATACATGTCATAAATTTCACCGTTTGACGTGGCATAGCCGTGAAATTTTTCACCGTACCAAGAAGCCGTACCCTGTTGAGCATAGCCTTTTGCGTCTGGCAATACGTGATAGGTTTCTCCCCACACTTCATAGGTGGAGCGATTTCCAGCACGTGAAAGCGGTTCAATACGAGGCTCTGCATCTGGCACTTTGCTCACATCCGGCGGCTCCAACGGATAGGCATCCCCAGTCATAGCATAGCGCTCACCTGTTGATGAACCGCTGTTTTGCACGCCACCACTCGCTCCGCCTGTACTAGTAGAGGCAGGCGCGCTAATTGGTTGATTCTTGTCAACGCTACTTTGTTTGGCTTCCTGGCTGGCACAACCGCTAACCAACGCCATGATGACCACTACGCCACCGATACTGCGAGCTTCAGACAGCACTGTTCTCATGTTTAGTCCTCAACTTGCTGCTCAATGGCTTCCGATAATTCCGCCACCGCCATTGCATAGAGATGGCTATGGTTATAGCGAGTAATAACGTAAAAGTTATACTCCCCTAAACGATACCGGATACTTTCATCGGCAAGCTCTAGCCTTAAAGGCACTACAAGTAACTCAGGATCAAGCGCACTCTGTGGTTCAATGCCAGCCTCGATTGATTCAGATACAGTAACCACGGGTTTACTGGTTTGATTAATAGGCAGCGATTCAGGGGCTACATCAGGACCATTGGCCTCATGATAAATGACCCCATCACGCTGCCAGCCATGTACAGCGAAGTAATTTGCCACACTGCCAATTGCATCAACCGGGTTTTCCCATAAATCTCGTATACCATCGCCATCGAAATCAACAGCATAGGCTTCATAACTAGTAGGAATAAACTGGGGATACCCCATTGCCCCTGCATACGATCCATAAAGCTCATCAGCTTCGACGCCTTGTTCGTAGGCAATTTTCAGAAAAGCCGCTAGCTCGCCTCGGAAAAAGCCGCCACGAACGGGGTGATAAAACGCCAGTGTGGCCAATGAGTCTAGTACACGATGGCGGCCTTTATGCTTACCGTAATAGGTTTCAACACCAATAATGGCAGCAATAACCTCAGGAGGAACGCCATACACATCTTCAGCTTGTGTAAGGGCATCCTCGTACTCATTAATGAAATCAGCGCCTTCTTCAATGCGTTGTTGTGTTAAGAATATATCGCGATACTCGTGCCACCTTAAGCGACGTTCGGCAGCGCCTTCCATCGCGTCTAACACCGTTTGGCTAAAACTAGCTTGATTGAGGGTTTCGATTAGCCAATCTGCGGGTATTCCTTGCGCTGCTAACTCGTCAACTAACAGTTGAGTGCCTGCGTGCTGCTGCGGATCAAACGTCGACGCACCATCAGCCCAGGTACTTGTAGAACACGCCAGTAGCATAGCTGTCACACAGCCGCCTGCTTGAATTCGGGCCCAGTTCATTAACTCACCACTCCTGTGAAAAAGCACCGCTGCTTATCCATTTGATATTAACGCGGTAACAACCGCCGATGGGCATGTATTGACATGAGAATACCGAACCCTGCCAGTAAGGTCACGCTGGATGTCCCTCCATAGCTTACAAGCGGCAGTGGTACGCCAACGACAGGTAAAATACCGCTCACCATGCCCACATTAACGAATACATAGATAAAAAATGTCAGGATAATGCTGCCAGCAAATAGTCGCCCAAAGGTATCTTGGGAAGAAGTAGCCAGCCAAAGACCTCGTGCCACAATCATGACATAAAGGGCCAGTAGCACCAGCATGCCGACTAAGCCAAATTCTTCACCTAAAACGGCAATAATAAAATCAGTATGTCGCTCGGGTAGAAACTCTAACTGAGACTGGGTTCCCTCTAGCCACCCCTTCCCCCACAAGCCACCGCTACCTATGGCCGTGGTTGATTGAATAATATTCCAACCTGACCCCAATGGATCGCTATCCGGGTCTAAAAAGGTTAAGACCCGTTGCCGTTGGTAGTTATGCATATTCATCCATAAAACGGGAAGTCCTGCCGCTATTAAGGCCCCGATCAAACCAATTAAACGCCAGGAAAGACCTGCCAAAAGCACTACAATGACCGCTGCGCTAGCCACTAACAATGATGTTCCAAGGTCCGGCTGGATAGCGGTGAGTACCACGGGCAAACCAATGATGACCGCGCATACTACAATATCTCTGAAACGCGGTGGCAGTTGGCACCGATTCAAATACGCGGCAACCATTAACGGCACTGCTAACTTCATCATTTCTGACGGCTGAAAACGAATGACACCAGGGATGACCAGCCACCGCTTTGCCCCCATACCCACATCACCAGCAACTTCCACCGCCAATAACATGGCCAACCCAACGCCATATGCTAAGGGGGCCCAGCGCAAAAAAGTAGACGGCGAAAATTGCGCAATAACGACCATAACAACAATAGCTATGCAAAAACGGATCGCTTGAGCAATTACGGTATCAATACGTTGCCCAGAAGCGCTATAAAGCACTAGCAAACCACCCCCCATTAGCAACAGCAGCAAACCTAATAGCCATGGATCAAGATGGATACGTTCCCAAATGCTTTTGCGCCTAGCAATACCGCTATCCGGAGGGCGGACGGGGTAACGGCGTAACGGATGAGAAATCGCTGGCCATGACCGCATTAATTGCCCTCCACGTTAGCAGTATCTTCTTCCAGTACTTCCTTAACCTCTTCAACGTCCGGCGCATCATCGTTTAATAACCATGCATCCGTCATAGCACGTGCTAAGTGCGCAGCATGCGTACTGCCTCCACCGGCATTTTCAACAATGACTGATACCGCAATTTGTGGATCTTCAAGCGGTGCAAACGCCATAAAGAGCGCGTGATCACGCAGGCGCTCCTCAAGCTCTTCAGCGTTATACCGCTGATCTTGCCCCAGCGAAAATACCTGGGCAGTACCTGATTTACCGCCCATACGATACTCAAGCCCTACTCCTGTTCGCCGTGCGGTGCCTTCGTTACCACTGATAACTTTTTCCATGCCACTAAAAACACGACTCCACCAATTCTCATTATCTAACTGAATATCAGGTAGCGTGTCCGGCAAATCGAGAGCTACGGGTTCGTCACCAATTTCTAACGCAAGACGCGGTTTTACCCAATGACCACGATTTGCCAAGGTGGCAGTTGCACTCGCCAACTGTAACGGTGTTACCTGCCAGTAGCCCTGGCCGATACCTACTGAAAGTGTTTCACCGGGATACCAGGGCTGATTGAAACGCGCGCGCTTCCAATCACGAGACGGCATTAGTCCAGTACTTTCACCCTGAACATCATGTGCAACGCGCTGGCCAAAGCCAAAATTAGACATTTGCTCATGCAGATTATCTATACCTAGGTCATGGGCAAGTGAGTAGTAATACGTGTTGTTTGAAACAGCAATCGAGCGCTCCATATCGACCCGCCCATGCCCCCAGCGTAGCCAGTTACGATAACGACGTGAATCATTAGGTAATTGATAAAATCCTGGGTCGCTAATGGTACTATCCGGGGTAATAACCCCTTCAACCAGCCCCGCAAGCGCTAAAAAAGGTTTAATAGTTGAACCTGGCGGATAATGGCCACGAATGGCTCGATTAAACAGCGGCAAGTCGAGATTTTCCTGTAGGCCTCGATAGGAAGCGACATCAATTCCCGTTACAAATTGATTACTATCGAAACCAGGTGTCGAGACCATCGCGAGAATTTCACCCGTGCCAGGCACGATAGCAACGATAGAACCACGCCTTCCATCCAACAGCTCATACGCCAACATTTGCATTGACTTATCAAGCGTTAGCGTAAGGTTTTCCCCAGGCACTGGGTCAGTACGTCCAAGCTCTCTAAGTACACGCCCACGTGCATTCGTTTCCACTTTACGTAGCCCGGCTTGGCCATGCAGTTCTGTTTCGTAAAAACGCTCAACGCCGGTTTTACCAATAAAGTGTGTCCCCGCATATCGCCCAGCATCGAGAGTTTGCAACTCTTCTGCGTTGATGCGCCCCACGTATCCTAGTGCATGAGCCATCATTTCAGCGTCGGGATAATAACGGAGCAGCTGGGCTTCTACTTCAACCCCTGGCAGGCGATGTCGATTCACCGCTAGCCGTGCGATCTGGTCTTCACTCAAATCGCTCATTAATAGCGCAGGCTGAAACGGACGCTGACGTTGCCTTGAACGCACATTGAACGCGTCAATGTCATCTTCAGGTAAGTCTAGAAGCTCCACTAAAAGAGCTAACGTTTCGTCTAGGTCATCGACACGTTCGCGGACTAATGTGAGGTTATAGGTAGGGCGGTTCTCAGCAAGAAGAACACCATTGCGATCGTAAATCAGCCCGCGATTAGGGGGTAGCGGTTCAACGCGAACACGGTTTTTTTCAGAGCGAGTGCTATACAAATCGTGCTGCACGATCTGTAAATATGCTAACCGCCCGGTCAACAATCCCGTCAAAACAATCACTACTAGAACAGCAAGCAGCGCCCTGACACGAAAAATACGTAATTCTTGCTCAGGGTTTTTAAGCGTGTCACGGCGCTTAGGCATGGGTAACGATGACTCTCAAATCAGACGAAAAGCAATTATCGATGATAGGGATGACCTACTAACAGGGTCCAGGCTCGGTAAAGCTGCTCAGCCAGCATGATGCGTACTAAAGGATGCGGTAACGTGAGAGGCGATAAAGACCACGCTTTATCTGCCATTGCTGAGAGCGATGGCTCCAAACCATCAGGACCTCCCACCAACAGCACAATATCTTTGCCCAGCATGCGCCAAGCATCTGCCTCGCTAGCCAGTTGCTCGGTACTCCAGGTTTTACCCTTAACTTCAAGTGCCACGATATACTCGTCACCACGAAGCTTGTCACGAATACGCTGGGCTTCTTGTGCACGCGCCTTAACGATATCAGCATTTTTACCACGCTGACCCAATGGGATTTCTTCAATTTCAAGTGTGAAATCCCGCGGTAGCCGTTTGCGGTAGGTCTCAACACCTTCTTCCACCCATCCAGGCATTTTGGTACCCACCGCTAACAGCCGAATCTTCATGACATCGTAGCCCGCTCTTCAAACCGCTTTAGTGATTCACCAATCGCTCCAGCATCATTGGGCAAATCTGCCCATAAACGCTCAAGGTCATAGAGCACTCGCGCTTCAGGTAACATGATGTGAACAACTACGTCACCCAGATCTACCAGCACCCAATCGGCATTGTCACCACCTTCGACACCGCGAGGCTTAAGACCTGCTGCTTTGGCTTTTTCGACTACGTTCTGCGCTAGAGCAGATACATGACGGGTAGAGGTACCGCTGGCAATCAGCATCAGATCGGTAACTTCAGTCAGCTTGGAAACATCTAGCTGGGTAATATCACGTGCTTTAAGTTCTTCTAGGGCATCAACCGCTAGATTTTTAAGTGTATCGATGTGCATGGCTCCTAAAGGCAACCCCTTGTCGTAATAAGCTCAACAATAGCAAGCTCGGTGATTCAATCAGTAAGCCGGCCATTGTAACGGCTTCTTTCATGACTGCCAGCGCTATTCGTGAGAATGATATAAACCATGCTGAAGAATGGCTTCTTCAACGGCCTCAGGCAGTAAATAGCGTACGCTTTTGCCCTGTTGCAAACGCTCTCTTATGTATGTCGCCGAGATGGCCATCATAGAGGGAAGAGCTAACGTAAGGACGTTGCCATTCGGGCATAGCATCAGTTCATCTACACTATCGACTTCACGATCACCCACCAGTTCCCTTAACGCATCAGGCCAGGAGGTGCTATAACCCGGCCGTGCGATAACCACCAGATGCGCCAGAGAGAATATCTGATTGACGTTGTGCCATTTGGCTAATCGCAGAAAAGCATCAAACCCGATAATCATCACTAGTCGAGCGCTATCACCATACGCTTGCCGCAGCTCGACAAGTGTATCGACGCTATATGAAGGCCCCTCTCGACGTAACTCACGATCATCTGCCACTACTCCGGGCGTATCGCCGATACCAAGCGTTAATAATTCTAAGCGTTGTGCTGGCGATACCTGAGGCATACCACGCAAGGGGGGCTGAGGTGCTGGAATCATATGCAGACAATCGAGTTTTAGGGCTTCACGAACCTCAATGGCGCTTCGCAAATGCCCCAAATGCACAGGATCAAAGGTTCCTCCCAGCATACCTATTCGTGTGGGTGTTGAATTCATTGCCTAACTTGCCCATCTCCAAACACGACATATTTTTGCGTTGTGAGCCCTTCTAATCCCACCGGACCTCGCGCATGCAGCTTATCGGTTGAGATACCAATTTCTGCGCCCAACCCATACTCGAAGCCATCAGCAAAGCGTGTAGAAGCATTTACGATAACTGAACTCGAGTCCACCTCTGCCATGAAGCGTCTCGCCAGACTGATGTCTTGAGTCACAATGGCATCGGTATGATGGGAGCCATATTGCTCAATATGCTGGATAGCCTCATCCATACCATCAACAACTTTAATCGCTAAAATAGGCGCAAGATACTCAGCACCCCAGTCTTCTTCTGTGGCCAACGCTGCTTGCGGCAACAACGCCCGTGTACGCTCGCAACCACGTAGTTCTACATTGTGCTCGGCGTAAGCACGCGCCAGCTCGGGCAGCACAATATCGGCGATCGGTGCATCAACTAACAGAGTTTCCATCGTATTGCAGGTACCGTAGCGATGCGTTTTCGCATTTACCGCGATAGCCATCGCTTTAGCGGGGTCTGCGGTAGTGTCAATGTAAACATGACACACGCCGTCGAGGTGCTTAATAACCGGCACCGTGGCCTCACGGGAAATACGTTCGATCAGTGACTTTCCTCCTCTCGGAATAATGACGTCAACATAATCAGGCATGCTAATCATCGCTCCCACCGCCGCCCGGTCAGTCGTGGCAACGACCTGCACAGACGCAGAGGGCAGGCCCACATCAGCTAATCCTTCCTGAATGCAGCGGCTAATAGCGGCGTTTGATGCACTCGCCTCAGATCCCCCTCGTAATAGGCAGGCATTACCAGACTTTAAGCATAAGCTAGCTGCCTCAAGAGTAACGTTAGGACGAGATTCATAAATGATGCCAATAACGCCTAGCGGAACACGCATTTTGCCCACCTGAATGCCGCTCGGGCGATAGCGCATATCGTCAATTTCTCCAACAGGATCTGGCAAAGCGGCCACCTGATGAAGGCCTTCGATCATGGCTTCAATACGCGCATCATTAAGCGCTAAACGATCTAGCAACGCAGTGTCTAAGCCACTCTCTTTTCCACGCTGTAAGTCAAGCGCATTAGCTTCCAATATCACTTGTCGAGAGGCTGCCAGGCGAAGTGCCATTGCCTCAAGCGCACGATTCTTTAACCCAGTGTCAACACGACGCAGCTCCTTAGCTGCTGCGCGAGCGCTTTGTCCAAGCACCTGGATATAAGCGGACACATCCCCCCCCGCCAATTGCTGAAGAGCTTCATCTTGTGCGTTTAAACCGCTCATACTTTCTCCCTGTGATATTGCGTATGCAAGGCAAGTTGCATTCTATAGTAGTGGTAAGGCCTGTTTGGCAGTATGTTACGCCACCAACGCGTTATAGTGGCTATACCGGCTGCCTAATCACGACGCTGATATGTCATCAAGCCGACTATGCTATGGGCAACCCTGAAGTAGAGGTGAATAGTAAGCCACCATGCAAAGCAAGTACAAAATACGCCTACTAAGAGCCAATCTGTTCGCAGCCGCGTTGGTGTTAGCGCTTTGGACGCATACGGCGCAGCCAATGGCTGCGCTAGTGCTTTGGCTGTCTGTAGGTTGGCTTTTCGTTACTGCGTTATTGCTCGATTTTAGCCACCGCCGCTCTAAGGGCCCACCCTGGCAGCTAATCACCGGGGTATTGCTACTAGGACTTATTGCCGCAGCGCCGGAGCGTCACAGCTTGCTAATATGGGCGTGGCCAGCGATGTTTATGCTGCCTCAGAAGCGCTGGGTAGTAGTCTTCAATGCGCTGGCCGCACTGATGAGCTGGCTATTAATCATCCCGCTATTTTCCTTGCCTGAAGGACTCTTACTCTTAACTGCTTTAATTACACTAAGCATTTTATCCAGCGCCAAAGCGTGTCAATTAATTGATATGAATGGCTCCATTCGCTCACGCCTTCGGCTTATTCCAGGGCTTAATCTGTGGCCAAGCGGGCAACTGTTAAGAGATCTTAATCGAGAACAAACCCGCTCTGAACGTGAAGCCATTTATGCAGAACTGTTAATTATCCAAGTAAAGCGTCACCAGCTTTGGGCGGCCGCACAAAAGCTATGCAACCTCACCTATAACTTTGAAAACGTTTATCGTTTAAACAGCCAGACACTTGCCACCTTAATGCTGTCACATAATTCCCAGGAGGCAGCCCACCGACGCAAACTACTCTGTGCCGGTCTTCCGGAAAAACAGCTTTCCTACCACCTACCGCTAATAGACTTAGAGTTATCAGGTTTAACAGTCGAGACGCTGGCCAACTTCCCGCCTCACCCACGAGAAGATAGTAATGATTGACCCACCGCCGCTGCACAGGCAATTAATGACCTTTGCTTATACCAGCAGCGTGATCCTAGTGGCAGGATACACGCTCTGGCTTTATGGCATGGGGAATTATCGCGACCTTTTAGTGCCAATGTTTGTAACGCTGCTGTTACTGGCAGCGCTATTGATGCATCACAGCCAGACGCTAAATACTGTTATCTCTCGCGTTATATTATTGGGCAGCAGTTATATCATCACCCTAGCGGCTTTCTATCACCATCCTAGCGTCTCTAGTTTGTGGATCGGCCTACCAACAACCGCTGCATTTTTTCTATTGCCGCTATCGAGCGCTATAATACTGGCTGTATTTTCTGCCCCTCTTTGGTGGCTGTTACATAGTCACGGCACTGCCTCGCCGGTAGAGGGAGTCGCTTATATCGCTCTTATGCTGTTATTAACACTCCCTCCCTGGGAGCATGCACGACAACGCGCTTTGTTAAGGGCAACAGACCCAAATGATAACGATTGCGATGCCTATCATATCGATACATTAAAAGAGCGTCTGCATAATGAGTTTCAACGTGCAGCAATGCTCAACAAGCGTTTGGCAGTTCTTGTTATGCATTTACCTCAGCTTGATATGGCAGAAGAGCAGTTTGGCTCACGTGCAAAAACAGCGCTGCTGGGTGCCCTATGCAATGAAGTGAACAGCCGCTGCCGCGACTATGACATTCTAGGTCGGGCAAACAATTCTACGTTCTGGCTCGTATTGCCAGATACAAGCGAAAGTGGTGCCATGTTGGTAAGGGAGCGTCTACAGCGCGCATTATCACAGTGCGTTTTAGTTGAAACAGGACAATTAGAAACCTGCATAGCGGTTTGCCTACCGTGCCGCAATGAGCGCTTTGAACGCTACATAAACCGCCTGGAAGCACGTGCTAAGGCGTTATCGACTGCCTGATAATCATCAAATGGAGCGGGACTTATCATGGTTGATACGCTTTTTGATCTGTCGCTTTCACCAGCGATATTAATGCTGGCGGTTGCGCTGATATCGCTACTTGAATCGCTTGCGCTAGTGGGCTTGTTGGTTCCAGGCGTTGTGCTTATCACTGCGGCCTCCTCTATAGCGGGGCATGAAGCTATTGCTCTACCATGGCTTATTAGTGCCGCTTTGCTGGGTGCGGTCTTAGGGGATGGCATTAGCTACCAGCTTGGCTATCACTACCGTAAACAAGTTACCAATCGTTGGCCTTTATCCGTTCATCCAGAATGGCTGGCGCGCGGCGTACGTTTTTTTGAACGTTACGGTGTCCACTCTGTGTTTATTGGCCGGTTCGTCGGCCCAGTGCGCCCCATTATTCCGCTTATTGCGGGTATGATGCGAATGCCTCAGCGCACATTTTTGTGGGCCAATATCGCCTCAGCTGCCCTATGGGCACCGGCTTACGTATTGCCTGGCTACTTATTGGGTAGAACCTGGCAACAGCATCTCAATCTACCCCAAAATATAGAAACGGTGCTCATTACATTAGGCGCCAGTCTCGTCGTGCTTGCGGTGATTTTCTCCTGGGGAAGAGCCCAGGTGGGTCGCCATGGCTTTTTCTACCTTGCAACAGCACGCCTTATTCGTCGCATCCCCTTTATGCGTCGCTCATGGCTCTCAATGAGCTTAAATGATGAAGTACCGTTAGCCTCGCTACTGCTGTTTGTCATCACATTGGCAAGTGTCTCAGCCTGGACTCTGCTAGTAATGAATCATCAAGGTCCGCTGGCGATAGATTTACAAGCTCAGCGCCTGTTTAACTGGTTAACCAATGAGCCACTTCATTTCATTAGCTTAGGCTTCGCTAAACTAGGAGACTCACTAGGAATTGCCGCGCTGATTCTGCCTTTGGCTGTTTGGCTGATACACCACAAACGTATCGATGCACTCTGTCATTGGACCTTTGCCATTGGTGGCATTGCGCTGCTCAACACAGCGGGAAAAATGGTTTTCGGGCGTGCCCGGCCAGAAACACCAGACTATCTGATTGGCTCATCTTCCTACCCCAGTGCACATACCTCAACGACCGTTGTCGTTATTGGGTTAGCCGCTGCATTCATTGCAGCAGAATTGCACCGCAAACAACGCGTCTGGATTTATTGGCTGGCAATAGCCCTGGTAACACCCATGGCATTGTCGCGCTTAGTATTAGGCGTACATTGGTTGAGCGACCTCATTGGCGGTGCTCTCCTCGGCTTGCTGGTATGCGCTATCGTTCGGCTGAATTGGCAGCGCCGCACTAGAGCGCCGCTACCACCCTGCCCCTGGGTCAGACTATTAGCTGCCACCAGTGCACTAATAGCTCTACGGCTTATTCTGCTGCCCCCTGTTTAGCAGTTCAACGCCACTAATCCAGTCGTCTATCCCAACGCCAGCCAACCCCCAACGCCTATCATTAATGTTCCTGCAATGCGGTTGAGTAAGCGTACATTGCCACTTTTACCCAACGCATTACGTAGCGTTTTCCCACCAGTGGCATAGACCAGCATGCTGGCAAATTCAATGATTAAAATCACTGCAATCAAAAGGGTTAGTTGAGGTGCTAGTGGCCGACCGCTATCTAAAAACGGTGGTAGCAGCACCATAAAAAAAGCCCATCCTTTTGGGTTGGCCACCGCCGTCACTAACCCCTGAATAGCCAACTGTAGCCTTCCAGCAGCAGGTCCGGCATTCAGCTCTGCAGGGATAGCCATACGCCCTCTAGAACGCCACATCATGATGCCTAAATAAGCCAAATAAGCGCCGCCCACCCACTTAAACGCAATAAAAAGCTCAGGATGACGTAGCATTAATGCTGCCACGCCAGCCCCAGCGGCGGCGGCTACGATGCCTACGCCAATTAACTCGCCTATCATCATCCACAGCGTTCGCTTCACCCCCTGGGTCATACCCAGCACCATCGCCAAGGTCATACACATCCCCGGCGTTAGGGAAACGAATAAAAACGTGGGTACAAACACCGACAGCGTCGCCCATGACATCATCATTACTCTTCCGTGTTGTTTACATCATTATCTGCATCGCTAGGTGCGGTTTCATACCCCTCTCCCCAACGCGGTATCAGGCGATGAGTGATGCCCAGTTGATTGAGTATCCGGGCGACTACAAAGTCGATCAAATCTTCTATCCGTTCTGGGCGGTGATAAAAGCCAGGAGCCGCAGGCAAAATCACTACACCCAAACGGCTTAGCGCCAGCATGTGCTCTAGGTGAATGGGGGAAAACGGGCTTTCACGTGGCACCATAACTAAGGTCCGTCGCTCTTTTATAGCAACATCAGCGGCACGCTCAATTAAGTTATTGCTCGCACCCGTCGCAACTGCTGACAGCGTGCCTGTAGAGCAGGGGCAAATCACCATCGCAGAGGGGGCACCAGACCCCGATGCGACAGGCGCCATCCAGTCTTCACGACCAAAGCAGCGAATTTGGCCAGGCTGAGCACCACTCTGCTTGGAAAGTGCTTCTACTAAGCGTTTCGGCTGAGCTGGTAACGACACATCGGTTTCCGTAGCGATGACCATATGCGCTGCTTTGGAAATCATTACCCACACTTCATGCCCTGATGCTACTAATACGTCAATCAGGCGCAGACCATACTGCGCACCCGAAGCACCTGTCAGCGCCACCGTCACCGGAGGTTTAAAGTCTGTCACTCAGTTTGCTCCTTGGCAGATAGCGCACTCAATAGACGCTGGTGAACCCCCTCGAAACCGCCATTGGACATCACAACAATACGGTCGAGTAGTGACGCTT
Organism: Halomonas qinghailakensis; assembly: GCF_025820815.1. Classification (NCBI taxonomy): domain Bacteria; kingdom Pseudomonadati; phylum Pseudomonadota; class Gammaproteobacteria; order Oceanospirillales; family Halomonadaceae; genus Halomonas; species Halomonas qinghailakensis. The sequence continues at coordinate 111,849 of NZ_CP096973.1, forward strand.
GAGTAACAACCGCATGAACAAGTGCATCGATATCGCTATATAGCTCAGCGCGCTCGCCTTGCTCAGCCACTAACGCCTCCATTGACCAATCGAGTCCTGCCGGTTGAAACCAGAAGACAGCATCTGCATCGGCAACGCTCTCTTTTAGCTGGGCACGAAGTGCGCCTAAACGCATAGTGTTAGAGCGTGGTTCAATCACCGCGAGCAGTCGCCCTTTGGTAGTGGCTGCCCGCAACCCTTTTAACGTGGCCGCGATCGCTGTTGGGTGGTGAGCGAAGTCATCAATGACTTGCACCCCCCCCACCTCCCCAATGACCTCCTGACGGCGACGAGGCGTTTGAAAACGAGCAAGTGCGGCGCAAGCGCGGGCAAGATTCACCTCACAACGGCTCGCAGCGGCAAGTGCTGCAAGCGCATTGCGTGCGTTGTGCTCTCCGGTTAATGTCCACTCGACAACACCGTCTTCTTCACTGTTTTCATCAAGGTGAAGCACCTGAAAGCGGCTGCCATCAGCGCGCTCTAAACGTAGTTGCCACTCACTGCTCTCTAACGTGCCGAAACGCTCGATAGGTGACCACGCTCCCATTTCAAGGACACGCTCTAACGCAGGCTGTTGATCGGCGACTAGCAAGCAACCTTTGCTTGGCACGGTTCGTACCAAGTGGTGGAATTGGCGCTCAATCGCAGCAAGGTCAGGAAATATGTCGGCATGGTCAAACTCTAAATTGTTCATCACCACCATTTGGGGGCGGTAATGAACAAACTTAGAGCGCTTGTCAAAAAACGCCGTATCGTACTCATCAGCCTCGACAATAAAGGGACTGTCGGGCTTGCCTAAACGCGCCGACACGCCAAAGTTACGTGGCACGCCGCCAATTAAGAATCCAGGCGTTAAGCCAGCGCTTTCCAATAGCCATGCTAGAAGGCTAGCAGTGGTGGTCTTGCCGTGAGTACCTGCAACGGCAATAACTTGCCTGCCAGTCAGTACATGCTCAGCCAGCCACTGAGCCCCTGAGGTATACGGCAAACCACTGTTAAGCAGCGCCTCAACTTCTGGATTACCCCGAGATAGCGCGTTGCCTACAATGACAAGTGCAGGTTGATTAGCAAGATTTTCGGCGTGATATCCTTCTATCAAGGTTATCCCCGCCTCTTCCAATTGGGTGCTCATAGGAGGATACACATTCGTATCTGAGCCGCTTACCTGATGCCCTAGCTCCCGCGCTAGTAAAGCCAGGCTCCCCATAAAAGTGCCGCAGATGCCGATAATATGCAGACGCATAGGTGAAGCGCTCCTTACTTAACTAGTTAACTAGGCTGGTGAGACTAGCATGCAACGTTAACTTGCTCATCTAGTTCAAGGCAGATGTTGGCTTTAAAACTAGGCAAAAGCTCGTTCAGAAGTGACAAAACGTCCAGCTTGATGCAGGATGCGGCTACCTTTTTGCTCATGATCTTTTAAATACGATCATGCATACACATCCTACTGCTGACCCATCTTAGTGTTGCCGAGGAGCTTACAATGCGTGTTTTAATTCGCTATTTCTTTAAAGGTGTTCGCCTGATTTTAGCCCCCGTTATGTTGATATCGGAGAAACTATCAACGCCAAAATCCGTCGAGCGTAGTGAGGAAGAGCAGGCAAAAGTCGATGCCGCCTGTCAACGCTTGGCGCTCTATCAATTCCGTACCTGCCCTTTCTGTATCAAAGTACGTAAAGAGATCGCACGACTGGGCCTAAATATCGAATTGCGTGATGCTCAGTTAGATCCCGCCCATAAAAAAGCCCTGCAAGAAGGCGGGGGCAAGGTTAAAGTTCCTTGCCTTAAAATTAATCATGAAAACGGGCAGGAAGAGTGGCTCTACGAGTCAGATGCTATTAACCACTGGTTACACCAACACTTCGCTTAAGCCCCTTTTTTGCTTGCCGCTCTTGGCCTAAAGTGCCGAGTAGCGGCTTTCATCTTACCCCACCTTCGTCTAATCCTCCCTCTAGCCAAGACCCTACCCAGCCCTGTCATTCAGCAGACGAATGATACCTCTCATTATTTCGATTGTATGACGCAACCCCAACTCTCTATGTTTAGTCTAGGTTTTAAGAGCATTAGGTTGTTAGACAGCTTATAAGCTGACCGTGTCTGTTTTGCTGGTTTTTAAAAACATTTGGCGTGTATACGCGCTAGGTTTAACCGGCAAGGTGAACAATAAACAATACAAAGGGAAACATTATGACGTTTAAAAAAACACTATTGGCTTCTGTCATTGGTGCTGTGGTTGCGGGTACGGCAATGTTGCCAATGACCGCTAGTGCAGAAACCCTGCGCATTGGTTACTCAGCCGATCCTGAAACACTTGATATTCATGAGCAGTTATCTGGCGGCATGCTGCGCCTTTCCCACTTAGCATTTGATCCGCTGGTACGTTGGACAAAAGATTTTCAATTCGAGCCGCGCTTAGCGACTGAGTGGGAACAAGTAGACGAAACCACTACACGCATGACGCTGCGAGAAGGCGTCACCTTCCACTCGGGTAACGAATTCACCGCCAAAGATGTGGTGTGGACCATCGAACGTCTGAAAGAAAGCCCCGATTATCGCGCCATTTTTGAGCCCGTTGCCAGCGCTGAAGCAGTTGATGATTACACTGTCGAAATTACAACCACGGAGCCCTACCCACTACTGCTCAACCTTGCCACTTATATTTTCCCCATGGATAGTGAGTTCTACACTGGTGAAACTGATGACGGCAATGAAAAAGCAGAAATCGTAAAAGCGGGCAACTCATTTGCATCGCGTAACGTTTCTGGCACAGGTCCTTTTATTATCACTGAACGCCGCCAAGGTGTTCGAGTTGATTTTGAACGCTTTGAAGATTACTGGGATACCGATAGCGAAGGTAATGTCTCTAAAATTATTCTGACGCCTATTGCTGAAAACGCTTCACGCGTGGCAGCACTACTGTCAGGCGGCGTTGACTTCATCGATGCCGTACCGCCTAACGACCTAGATCGTGTACGTGAGGCTAACGATGCTCATTTAGTTGAAATCGCCGGTACACGCATTATTGGTTTCCAGCTCAACGAAGAACGCGTTGAAGCCTTCCAGGATGCGCGTGTTCGCCAAGCCGTTGACCTGGCAATTAACCAAGAAGCCATTGCTGACCGCCTAATGCGTGGATTTTCCACACCAGCAGGACAGTTTTCTCCGGAGGGCTACTCTGGTCACAATCCTGATTTAGTACCGCGTTACGACGTTGAACGCGCTAAAGAGCTAATGGCAGAAGCGGGCTATGAAGAGGGATTCAGCGTTGACATGATCGCGCCGAATAACCGCTATGTAAACGATGCCCAGATCGCTCAAGCAGTGGCTAATATGCTGGCTCAGATCAACATTAACGTTAATCTGCGCACCATGCCGCTGGCTCAGTACTGGCCCGAATACGATACCCGCGAATCTGACATAGCAATGATTGGCTGGCACGCTGATACCGAAGATACCGCCAACTTCTTCCAGTACCTCTCTTTCTGCATTGATGAAGAGACTGGCGCTGGTCAGTACAACTACGGCAGCTACTGTAACGAAGAAATTGATGCGCTTGTAACAGCAGCAGATAGTGAAACCGACCTAGAAAAACGCAATGAGATGCTAAGTGAAGCCGAAGCTATGCTTTATGAGGACGTAGGCTACATCATGCTGCATTGGCAAAACCTCGCCTACGGTGCTGCTGACGGCATTGAAATCGAGCCGGTTGTTAACGCCCTCGACTTCCCCTACCTAGGTGACCTGGTCATTAATCGCTAATTTCCACGCTTACTTTTACACGTGCAAGGATGCTTCGTTCCCTAGCCCCCTGGGGAACGAAGCGTTTTATGTGGTTAACAGCCTCACCATAAGCTCAACCCTTACTTGCAATTAATTCTCTATTAAACCTATGACATAGGTGGCGTACGCCATGATTGCTTTTTTAATCAAGCGCCTGATGCACGCGATATTGGTGATGTTTGTCATCAGTGTACTGGCCTTCGCCATCCAGGATAACCTGGGTGACCCTGTACAGCAGATGGTCGGACAGTCGGTCCCCGAAAGCGAACGTGAAGCCATTCGCGAACGCTTAGGCTTAAATGATCCGTTTCTAGTTCAGTATGCACGCTTTGCGAAAAATGCGGTGCAAGGCGACTTCGGGTACTCCTACTTCTACCGCGAACCTGCGCTTGAAGTAATTGCTCGTCACTTGCCTGCCACCCTCGAACTCGTTTTTGCGGCCACGCTTATTATTGTGCTTTTTTCTGTGCCCATTGGCGTTTATAGCGCTATAAAACCTCGCTCTTTCATATCGCGTTTTTTTATGGGTGCTTCCATTATCGGCATTTCAATACCAGTGTTTTTGACCGCCATTTTATTGATTCAGATTTTCTCGATTGGTATCACCGTCACCCTGTTTCCTGAAAGTACCAGCTGGGGAGCTTGGCTAAATGACCTGCTATCGACAGAGGGTAATATGCCATCCTTTGGCCGCGGCTATGATTTAGTGCATGTGGTAGGCCACTGGGACACCAACTTAGCCACGTGGAATGGTTTACAGCATTTGGTACTCCCCGCTGTTTCACTCGCATCTATTATGCTGCCGCTGTTTATCCGCCTGATTCGCGCGGAAATGATGGAAGTACTGCAGTCAGAGTACGTGAAGTACGCCCGTGCCAAAGGCATTTCAATGCGCCGTGTTTACTTTGTTCACGCGCTTAAAAACACCATGCTGCCAGTTATCACCGTTGGCGGTGTACAGATTGGTACCATGGTGGCTTACACCATTTTGACAGAAACCGTTTTCCAATGGCCGGGCATGGGACTGATGTTCCTTGATGCAATTAACCGAGCCGATATACCACTGATCGTTACCTACCTGATGATTGTCGGCGTCATTTTCGTGGTGACGAACACCATTGTGGATTTGATCTACGGCTTCGTGAACCCCACCGTAAAACTGACAGGTAAGCCCGCATGACAACGCCCACAACAACGACTGCACCTAGCCGCTGGGAACGCCTGCGCGACTCTTATTTATGGTACAGCTTTAAACGTGACCGCACGGCTCAACTATGCCTCGCAGTATTCATTTGCTTGGTGATTGCAGCGTTTGCAGCGCCCTTGCTAGCCCCCACTGATCCTTATGATCTACGTCATATCGATATTATGTCGTCTGAGTTACCGCCCTTTTGGATTGAGGGAGCCGATGAGCGTTACAGCTTAGGCACCGATGCCCAGGGGCGCGATTTATGGTCGATTATTCTCTACGGCACCCGCGTATCGTTACTGATTGGTTTTGGCGCGGTCATACTTCAAGCACTGCTCGGCGTAACATTCGGCTTAATGGCAGGCTACCTAGGCGGTCGCATCGATGCTTTTTTGATGCGCTTAGCTGATATACAGCTGTCATTTTCCACCCTGATGGTCGCTATCGTGGTGGGTGCACTGGTGAAAGCCACCATGGGCAGCGCGTTTTACAGCCAATATGCCGTGCTCATGCTTATTTTGATTATTGGGTTGGCCGAGTGGCCTCAGTATGCACGTACGGTGCGCGCTTCGGTGCTGGCTGAGAAAAATAAAGAGTATGTCGATGCCGCACGGGTCATGGGCCTACGCAGCAAGCGCATTATGTTCCGACACGTCTTGCCCAATACGCTTTCACCGATTTTTGTTATCTCGACGGTGCAAATTGCCAACGCCATTATTTCAGAAGCCGCATTGTCGTTTTTAGGTTTGGGTATGCCTGAAACCCACCCATCGCTTGGATCGCTAATTAAATCAGGCTTTGACTATATACAGTCGGGGTCTTGGTGGATCACCCTAATTCCTGGTGCGGTACTCATTGTGCTGGTGCTGTCTATCAATCTATTGGGCGATTGGCTGCGCGATGTCATGAACCCACGACTCTACAAAGGCTGAGGACACCATGGCGCTACTTGAAGTCTCCCAACTCGACGTTCGTTTTGCCCTTCGCCAAGGGGAAGTGCGCGCATTACGTGATGTTAGTTTCACCCTGGAACGCGGCGAACGCTTAGGCATCGTGGGCGAGTCTGGCGCGGGTAAATCCGTCGCCGCTTTCTCACTGCTTAACCTGATCGCTAAACCCGGCTTTATAGCGGGTGGCAGCATTAAATTTGAAGGTCAGACGCTTAACACCATGTCTGAGCGCGGTCTGCGCAAAGTACGTGGTAACCGCATCTCGATGATCTTCCAAGACCCGATGATGACATTAAATCCCGTGCTCTCAATTGGTGAACAGATGGTCGAGTGCCTAAAAGCCCATCGACGTATCTCCACCAAAGAAGCACGCGCTATTTCCTTGGATAAATTGCGCCAAGTTCAGATTCCGTCACCAGAAACACGCTTAGATCAATACCCCCACGAGCTTTCTGGTGGTATGCGTCAGCGTATTATCATCGCCATCGCCCTGCTGCTCGACCCCGATATTATCATTGCCGATGAACCGACTACCGCCCTGGACGTGACCATCCAAGCGGAAATCATGGCACTGCTGCTTGAGCTATGTGAACAGCACAATGTGGGCTTGATTCTTATCACTCACGACTTGGGTGTCGTGAGTCAGGTCACTCAGCGTATGCTGGTTATGTATGCAGGTCGTGTTATTGAACAAGGCCTCACGCGGGAAATTATCAATGATCCGCAGCACCCCTATACCCAAGGGCTGATCAACGCATTACCACAAATGGCGACACCCGGCGAAAAACTCAATCAGATCCGTGGCAGCATGCCGTCACTCTCTAACTTACCCAGTGGCTGTGCATTTCATCCTCGCTGCGACTTCATCAATAGAGCAGATGGTCAGCCACGCCCTGCCTGCACCCAGCAAGTACCTGAATTTGTCGAATCCGGCAATTGCCGTGTTGCCTGCCATATGGTGGCTGAAATGCTTGAAGATCGTCGCCTGAAGGAGGAAACACAATGAGTGCTCAGGTAGAAACCCCTAGTACGTCGCCGAATCAAGCTATGCCTACTCAAACCAAGTCGTCTACTCAAACGACGCCCACTCAAAACGAAGAGAGCAGTGAATCGCTACTGCAAATTCGAGGGCTAAAAAAGCGTTTTTCTTTATCAGGGGATTTTTTGGAACAGCTGCGCTTTAAAGGCGGCAAGCTAGTTCGTCACCAAGAGCATGTTCACGCGATTAACGGTGTTAACCTTGATATCAAGCGCGGCGAAGCTCTTTGTGTAGTGGGTGAATCTGGCTGTGGTAAATCCACTGTTGCCAGAACAGTTATGGGCTTACTCACCCCCACAGAGGGTGAGATTCGCTATGACGGACAGCGCATCGACAACTTAAGCTCGCGCCAGCTCTTGCCTTATCGCAAGCGCATGCAAATGATTTTCCAAAACCCTTACGCATCGCTTAACCCCCGGATGACAATTCAGCAGACGCTGGAAGAGCCGCTGCGCCTACACCACCCAAACTGGAACCGTGAAAAGATACTTGAAAAGGTTCAAGACGTTATGGGTTCAGTAGGCATTGACCCCGACTGGGGCAAGCGTTTTGGGCATGAATTTTCCGGCGGCCAGCGCCAGCGTATCGCCATTGCACGCGCCCTAGCCGTTGATCCTGAATTTATCGTCGCCGACGAGCCTATTTCAGCGTTGGACGTGTCTATCCAAGCCCAAGTGCTCAACTTGCTGATGGAGGCGCAACAAGAGCGTAACCTAACTTATTTATTCATCACCCACGATTTAGCCGTTGTTGAGCACTTTGGCACCCGGGTAGCCGTGATGTATTTAGGCACCGTATGTGAAGTGGCAACGACAGCGACACTATTTGCTAAACCACGTCACCCTTATACCCAGGCGCTACTTTCCGCAATTCCGCGCTTAAAAGATGATCGCCCGCAGCATATTCGTCTTACCGGCGAAGTGCCTACACCGGTCAACTTACCAAGCGGCTGTGTATTCCATGGCCGCTGCCCCTACGCCAACGCCCGTTGCCACCAGGAAATTCCCGCCCTGCAAACCCAAGATGACGGCACTCGTGTTGCGTGCCACGCTGTTGAAGAAGGCCGCCTATGACGCCAGTTTCAACAACAGCACTATATTTGGCATCACTGCGAGGTAAGACATGGAAATTCGCTGGCTAGAAGACTTTATTGCCCTGGCCAGAACGCGACACTTCTCCCGCGCAGCGGATGAGCAGCATGTTACACAGCCCACCTTTTCACGGCGCATTAAATTGCTAGAGGAAGAGATGGGCGTAACGCTGATCAACCGGCAAACGTTGCCACTTTCGCTGACCCCCGCGGGAGAAGAGTTCCTGACGCTTTGCGAGCAGGTAACCGATCGCGTGCGCTTGACGCGTGACCGCGTGCGTGAAATCAGCGCCGGACAACAACGGCGTATCATGGTGGCTGCTCCGCAAAGTCTACTCCCGCAGTTTTTGCCAGAATGGCTTGCGTCTACGGGCTGGCAAGAACGTATTCAGCCCTATTTACGCGCAACTGGCTGGGTAGCAAGCGATTATTTTCAAGCGCTTGGCCGGGCAGAGTGCGATCTAGCTATCTGCTATTGGCCCATCGGGCGGTGCGATTTAGATATTGATACCAGTGCCTGCACGTATCGGGTCATTGGTCACGAACGTTTAATTCCTGTCACAGGCCTAGATATGAATGGCGCACCTTGCGCGTTGCTACCCGGCTCACGCCAGCAGCCCGCGCCTTGGCTGGCCTATCCAAAGCGGGGCTTATTAGGCTCAGCGGTAAAGGCGCACCTTGCTCGTCTACCGCAGAGTACCTACCTCACGGCGCAAAGTGAAAACCTCTATGCGGCGGGCATTAAAGAGTTGGTTCTTCTTGGCTATGGCATGAGCTGGTTACCCGAACGCAACATAGCTGCTGAGCTATCCAACGGAACATTAGTTAGAGCAGGCGATAGCCGTTGGGACGTACCGATGGAGCTGCGCCTATACCGTCACCAGAACCAGCATCACGCCGAGCTGGATAGCTTGTGGAGTGAGCTCGCTCCGCCACGCAATTGAACCAGCGATGAGCACCAACACCTAATTTGATAACGAACTCTAAGATCCTAGTCTAGCCGCCATTAAAAAAGGACCCCACCTGAATGTCAGCTTCTTTGTTTAACTTGCAGCGCGACCACTTAACACATTTACAGCAAACCTATACAGACCTGTTAGCCAGTCACCGTCTCGATAGCGTGGCCATTTACAGCGGCCACGCCAACCCACACTTTGGCGATGATCAAGCACCCACCTTCCAAACCTACGGCCATTTTATGCACTGGGTAGGCATGGCCGACATCCAGCACAGCTGGCTGGTAATTCAACCGGAAAAACGCCCGCAGCTACACCTGTATGCGCCAGCTGATTTCTGGCATTTGCCTACCCACCTGCCTGAAGAGCCGTGGGTTACTGAGTTTGATATTCAGCTGTGTAGCGAAAAACCACTACCAACGCTAGCTGGCCGCGCTGCTGTGATCGGTGATATTGATCCCACCACACAACTCGCGCTAGACGCACAGTACCAACCGCAACCGCTGGTTAACGCTCTAGACGAACTACGCATGTTTAAAACTGCTTATGAGATTGCCTGTTTGAGTGAAGCTAACCGGCTCGCCATGGCAGGACATCAAGCAGCGCAGGCGGCATTTATTGGCGCATCGGCTGAGTTAGATATTCAACTGGCGTACTTGGCTGCCAGCAGACAGCGGGAGTCCGATGTTCCCTATCAGAACATCATTGGGCTGAATAACCATGCAGGCGTATTACACTACCAACACTACGGCTTAAGCAGCCCTACGAAGCGACATAGCCTACTGGTTGACGCTGGACGCCGTTTTCGCGGTTACTGCGCGGATATTACACGCACTTATGCTGGACCTGACGCGCCAAGCCTCTATCGCAACTTAATTGATGATATTAATCAGTTAAAAGATACGCTGGTAGAAAGCGTTGCCCCAGGCGTGGAGTTCATTGCGCTACATGAGCAAATGCATCGTTTGCTGGCAGATATTCTTATTGCCAATGATCTTTTCCAGGGCAGTGCAGAACAGGCAGTTGATGAGGGGATTACGCGGGCCTTTTGCCCACACGGATTAGGGCATTCGTTGGGATTGCAGGTTCACGATGTGGCAGGGCTGCGTCATCCAGACGGAACACCCGCCCCTGCTCCTGAACAGCATCCAGCGCTACGTTTAACCCGTACACTGCGCCCTGGCATGGTAGTAACCATAGAGCCTGGGTTTTACTATATCCCAATGCTATTAGAGCCCTTGCGCAACAAAACGCTACCGATCAACTGGAGCCTCGTTGACTTGCTAGCCAACTGTGGCGGCATTCGTATTGAAGATAACATTGTCGTGACGGAGAACAGCCAGCAAAACCTGACCCCATAACGCAAACACAACACGCCCGACATTTAGGTCGGGCGCATAAAAAAAGTCCCCCGAAGGGGACCCAGGTGGAGCACGCCAGCTCACTCGGTGTATCGCTTACCAGCACAAGCTGGGGCGATGTAGCAAAGAAGGGAGAGAGACCTAGTTCATCTATCAACTCTATTCATTTGCTGCTTACTTAATATATAGCGATCTGCGTGCCAATTTTTTAATAACTAAATTAAAACAATTACTTAATATAAAATTACTGGTTTTCAAAAGTGTTACGACGCATTGCAGCAAATAAAATGCACCAGCACTGCACATTTTTGGGCACCTCTGCCTCACAATGCGTCAACCTGGCGTGATTAACACAGCTATTGGGTTAAGGCGTGACGATGATTTTCACCTGCGCCTTGTCATTTAACAGTGCTTCAAACCCCTCCTCGACAATATCTGCTAGCGGGATGCGTTGAGTCACCATATCTTCAGCGCGGAAGTAGCCGCGCTGCATGAGTGCCATCACCGCCGGATAAACATGGCGATAGGCAATAATCCCTTTCATGGTGCGCTCTTTAATGACTAGGTCATTTGGCTGGAAGCTTGCCTCTCCCTCCCAAATACTCACCACAATGACTTCGCCGCCTTCATGGGTGCTATGCAACGACTGGTTCAGCACTGCCGGAATCCCGGTCACCTCGAACGCCACGTCAACGCCGCCATTGCTTAACGTTTGCAGTTTCTCCACGGCATCTTCTTGCTGCGGGTCAACCACAATTGCACCAAGTGCTTCAGCTTTGGCTTTACGTGAAGGCGCGACTTCAACGGCGTAAATTTGAGCGGCACCCGCAGCTTTCAGCGCTTCAATGGTCATTAACCCAATTGGGCCTGCGCCAAACACTGCCGCGCTATCCCCCGCTTTTAAACTGCTTTGGCGCACCGCATGTAAGGCAACCGCCGCGGGTTCCACTAGTGCCCCTTGTTCGAAGCTGAGGTCATCCGGCAGCTTATGTACCATGTGCTCACCCATCACGGTGAACTCCGAGAAGCCACCGCCGCCGCCGGAAAGGCCATGAAAGCCCAATAGCGGCGTGAGGTTATAGCGCTCCATTTGATAAGCGCCATCCTTATTGGGTGAAAGAATCGGCTCTATGGCAACGCGATCCCCCACTTTAACCCGCGTTACTTTGTCACCTATCTCAACCACTTCACCGGCGAATTCATGACCCATGATAATCGGTGCTTGTTCACCGCTAATGGGGTGTGGTTTATCGACTGGAATAAAAATCGGCCCGGCAGCGTACTCATGCAAATCGCTACCACAAATACCACACGCCGCTACTTTGACCTTTACCTCATGAGGGTCGTTAATCGTTGGTATTGGCATTTGCTCAACACGAAGGTCTTTCGCTGCGTACCAAACCGCTGCCTGCATGGTTGACTCACTCATTTGCTACTCCTTCTCTTATGCTCTGTGATGAACTGGCTGCAGGCCATAAACAGGGGTGTCTAACCCTTCCATACGGGCTTTTAGCTGCAGCGCTAGATAGCGTGAGTAGTGCCGCGACTGGTGTAGGTTGCCGCCATGGAACCACAGTGCCTCTTGCTGAGTGGGTTTCCACATATTGCGCAGTTCACCTTCCCATGGACCGGGGTCTTTAGTGGTGTCGGAACCTAACCCCCAACACTTACCGACTTTATCGGCCACTTCTTGAGAAATAAGCCGTGCCGCCCAGCCATTCATCGAGCCATAACCGGTGGCATAGATAATCAGGTCAGCCTCAAGCTCGCTGCCATCTGTCAGCGTGATGGAGTGCGGGTTAATGCGTTCGATGCCCACGCCGCTGCGCAGTTTGATGTCGCCACTGGCGACCAAATCGCAAGCCCCTACATCAATGTAATAGCCTGAACCACGGCGCAAATACTTCAAAAACAGCCCCGATTCATCGTCACCGAAATCAAGCATAAAGCCTGCGTTCTCAAGCTTCTGATAAAACTCGGCATCGCGCTTTTTAATCGCCTCAAAGGCGGGGCGCTGGAAATCTGGCAGCACCTTGTAAGGAATCGAGGCAAACACCAGATCGGCTTTTTCATGGGTTAGCCCACTTGCCACCGCCTCTTCCGAATAAAGCGGCCCTAGCACCTCTTCCATCAGCGAATCCGACTTCACAATATGGGTCGATGAACGCTGCAGCATGGTGACATCAGCATCGTGCTCCCACAGCGCTGCGGCAATATCGTGGGCCGAGTTATTTGAGCCCACGATGACGCATTTCTTGCCTTTATAGGCATCCGGCCCTGGGTGCTGGCTAGAGTGCTGCTGCTCACCTTCAAAGCTTTCCGCCCCTGGAAATGTCGGCACATTGGGCATCCCAGACATACCGGTAGCCATCACTAACTGTTTGGGTCGTAGCGTGATCTCCTCGCCGTTGCGCTTAACCTTAACCACCCACTCCCCTGCGGCCTCGTCATAGCTAGCATTCTGACACTCAGTGGAACTCCAATAATTGAGCTCCATCACTTTTGTGTACATTTCCAACCAGTCGCCCACTTTGTCTTTAGGGGCAAACACAGGCCAGTTATCTGGGAATGGAATATAGGGAAGGTGGTCGTACCACACTGGATCGTGCAAGCAGAGTGACTTATAGCGGTTACGCCAGGAATCTCCCGCGCGCTCGTTTCGCTCAATGATGATCGTTGGCACGCCCAGCTGCCTTAGCCGTGCGCCTAAGCCAATGCCACCCTGGCCGCCGCCAATAATCACGCAATACGGCTGCCGAGTGTAGCCAAGCTCCGCTTCTTCACGCTGTCGTGACTCTAACCACGTTTCACGCTGCTTATTGGCACCGTGTTCGGCCCCTTTTGGGCGATGGTGATTGCACTGCTCAGGGTAGTCATTCAGCGCTTGCATGGTCGTTAACAGCGTCCAACACTTGCCTTCTTTAAGACGCAAATAGCCTTTACCACTGGCAACCGCTGTTTTGAAAGTAAACCACGCATCATAGATGTCGCCATTTTCAGTGGCTTCGCCGTCTAACTGCCAATCCGTAGGCTGTGCGTTATTGAGCGTGGCATTGAGCATGGCCTGAATTTCATCTTTGCCTTCGCAGGTTTTTAAATTCCAGGTGAAGGTAAGAAAGTCGCGCCAGTAGCACTCGTCTCCAAACAGAGACAGCACGCGCTCAACATCCTGGCCTTGAAGAGCAGCATCAAAATCGCGAAGCCACCCTTGAACAGTTGCCGTGGCGGCTTGCGGGCCTTGTGCCTTTATCGTTGACATAGCGGGTACCCCATGTGCAGTTGTTATTGTTGAGTTAACGGTGATGCACCCAATACATAGCAGCCGCCGTGCCAAACCAACCATATAAAAAATAAGCAATTGAAAAATATATAATTTATTTACATGCAGACAAATAGATAAGACAGCGAAAGAGTCGTACACCTGTCACGCTGTTTACAGCTAAACGTTACAGGTGTAACGCACGACTAACGGCGTAAGCAGCCCACGTTGACTCTGGGGGCAAAGCGCATAGGCTAAAAGAACAATAACAACAGCGCCCAATGAGTAACGCCATGCTGCATCACACGCACGCCACTAAACAGTTTCAGGCAACTACACAGCTTCAGTCTGAACAGCGTCGACATATCGAGCATATTTTTCAGCTCGGTGAAGGGCTAGACGCCCCCTGCTTACCTGCACAGGCCACCATTCGTCGTTCCTGGCTGCGCTGCCTAAATGACTATCAGCTAGACCCCACTCACCCACGCCCAGCACGGGTAGTGCCTCAGCAAACCCTGATTGAGCACCGCGAGTCTGTTGACGAGTTACTGCATGTCGCCCGCGCTGGGGTCGATCAGCTCTATGGACAAATAGCCCAACTTGGCTACGTGCTACTGGTCACCGACCACCGCGGTATTACCGTTGAGTTTCGCGGTGATCCCAACCAGGACCAGCAATTACGCAAAGCAGGCCTCTACTTGGGCGCTGACTGGGACGAACGCTTTGCTGGCACCTGCGCTGTTGGCACCTGTTTACATGATCGCCAGGCCATCATCTGCCACCGCCAGGAACACTTCGATGCTTCCCATATTTCACTGACCTGCACCGCCGCCCCCATTGCTGACCCTCAGGGTAATGTGATGGCCGTGTTAGATATCTCCGCGCTGCAGTCACCTACGCAACACGAAAGCCAGAATTTCAGCCTATCGCTAGTAACGCTTTATGCACGCATGATTGAGGATGCCTATTTTCTTCAGCGCTACCGCGACTGCCTGATGGTGCGTCTAGATACTTCCCGAGAATTTGTCCACGTCAACGGGCGTGGCTTAATTGCCATTGAAGAGAATGGACAGGTGATCGCCGCCAACGCCGTAGGCCGCGAACTCATCGCCGAGCACCAGCATCGCTGGCCACCGTGGTCTGCAAATCACACCCCAATGCTGGGTGAACTATTTGAGTGTGAGATCGCCGATATACTCAGTATTAATAGCGGTACTGATGATCAATTGCGTGCCTTCCGCGCTCGCGCCAGCAACACCATACACTTTATTAGCCTGCTGGAACCCCGCCGCCCTCGCATGGCACAACGGACAACACCGCCTGCGTCTGAACTGCCGGAACCATTGGCCAGGCTAGGTGCCGACGACCCCGCCATGCGCAAAGTGCAAAAGCTGGCCGAACGTTTGCGCAATGAAACCAACGTTAACGTGCTGATTAGCGGCGAAACCGGCACCGGCAAAGAGGTGGTTGCACGCGCACTGCACAAAAGCGGCAATCGCGCCAAACAACCGTTTATTGCGGTTAATTGTGCGGCCATTCCCGAGTCATTGATTGAAAGCGAACTGTTTGGCTACGAACCTGGCGCCTTTACCGGTGGCCGTTCAAAAGGGATGCGTGGGCTTATTCCTCAGGCCCATGGTGGCACGCTGTTTCTAGACGAAATCGGCGATATGCCATTAGCGCTACAAACTAGGCTGTTACGCGTGCTGGCCGAACGGGAAGTCATGCCGCTAGGCGCTAACACGCCAGTAAAAATCGACATTCGCGTTATTACAGCAACCCATCGACATATCGAAGAAATGATTCAGCAAGGGGAATTCCGCGAAGACCTCTATTACCGGCTTAACGGCGCGCAGCTGCGCTTACCCGCATTACGTGAACGCGCCGACAAACTGTATGTTATCCGCCGCGTATTTGAAGACGTCGCCACCGAACGCGCCACGCACGTATCGCCGCGCCTGCGCGCAGATGCCATCAGTGCACTACTCGCCTACTCCTGGCCCGGCAATATTCGCCAACTTAAAAATGCTCTCGCCTTTGCCCTGGCAACCTCAGAAAGTGACGAAATAACCGTTCACGACCTGCCAGAACAGTGCCTTAGCCAACGAATTACTCGCCACGAAGCGACGCAGCTTGTAGCCGATGCCAGTGAATCTCAGCCAGGCTCACTTACCCACCTGCTCAAGCAACACCACTGGAATATTAGCGCGGTTGCCCGTGCGCTAGGCGTTTCACGGCCTACGGTCTACCGGCAAATGCAGCGCCAAGGAATAGTGCCCCCCAATTGGCAAGGATGATAAATCGATACTGACGCGCTTATCGGCCTTTAGGAGTTCTGTGCTATTAAACAGAATCGACTAGACAGACGATCAAGCGTGCTCTTTCTGCCAGCGCTGGGCCACGACGCTTGCTTGTTCCAAATGACGACAGTACGTCAATGACCCAGCCACCTTGTGAACACCAGCACGGCGCAATTTAACGATGATTCTTGTTTTCAAGCCGACGATAATCAGTCTAACGCCCTGATGCTTCATTTCAGCGATTAATGACTGAAAAGCCACAATGGCGGTGCCATCCATACTTGGCACATCGTGCATATCGATAATGACTGTTTCAATCGCCGGGTCGATCAGATGCAGTGATTTAAGCGCTTTTTCCGCAGCCCCAAAAAACAGCGGGCCATTAATGTCATAAACTGCCACCTTTGCGGGCAGCCCATGGGTTGTAGAGTGATGGTCAACATCAATTTGATCAGTCTGAGTCAGCATGGACATTCTTCGGATGAACAGAGCAGCGGCCAACCCAACGCCCACCGCAACGGCCAGAACCATATCGAAAAGCACGGTTAAGCCAAAACATATCACAAGGATACTCACATCCCCTGGAGGGGCTGAACGTAGCGTTTTCAGGAAGTGACGTGCCTCACTCATATTCCACGCGATAATAAACAGCAGTGCGGCAAGGGCTGCCATAGGCACCAAACCGAGCAGCCCAGCAAGTGCAACGACCGCAAGTAAAACAACGAGCGCATGAATCACAGCAGATATCGGTGAGCGGGCCCCACTACGAATGTTGGTGGCCGTGCGCGCAATCGCAGCCGTTGCGGTGATGCCACCAAAAAGAGGTGCAACAATATTTCCCAACCCCTGGCCGATCAGCTCAGCATTGGGGTCGTGCTTGGTCTTCGTCAAACCATCTGCCACAACCGCGCATAACAACGATTCGATAGCTCCCAGCATCGCAATAGCAAACGCCGGGCCTAAAAGTGCCCGGATTAGCTCAAAGCTTAACTGCAGAGGCTCACCATCGGCCCCTGGCAAACGCCAAGGGGCCATCAACGTTGGCGGAATAGGCGGGATTCCATGACCTGTTTCTCCATTTATTTCCCAGGTAAAACGGGTCGCTATCGTTTCCACAGCATTTCCCACGCCGGGACCACTCAACCAATGGTTCATCCCATAAGCGACAAACGCCCCGACAGCTAACCCCACAAGAGGCGCAGGGATGGGTATGTGTAGGCGTGGCCAGATAAGCATGACGATCAACGTGAAGGCGCCCACGCTCAGTTCAAGCGGGTTTAACGTGGGCATGGAAGAGACGATAACGGTGACATTCTCGACAAAGTGCTCACCAAGCTTACCTGTTTCCAGGCCGAGGAAATCCGGCACCTGCAGAACGGCAATCACAACAGCGATGCCTGCTGTAAATCCAAGCACGACTGGGTAAGGAACAAATTGAATCAGTCGGCCCATCCGGGTAACGCCTAGCAGTATCAAGATAACGCCAGCCATCATTGATGCGATGAGCAAACCGCCTAGCCCGTACTGCTGGACAATCGGGAAAAGGATGACGACAAAGGCAGCCGTCGGGCCAGACACGTTGAAACGGGCACCGCCCGTTAGCGCGATGATGGCACCCGCAACAATCGCGGTGTAAAGACCATGCTGAGGGGGCACTCCTGTAGCGATTGCCAAGGCCATTGACAGAGGCACTGCCACGGTACCAACGGTGAGGCCTGCCATCACATCTCTGCGTAAATCAGCGAATCCATAACCGTCCCGCCACGCGGCGCGAAGCCCAGTGGCAATAGGAAAGTTAACGGGAAATTTTTGGCGCGACATACGCTAGCCCTCTTTGTAGTCACCCATCTTGGCAATCGATCTCTCTGCAATGCAGCACATTTGCCGGGAAAGCGTTGCCCAAAGCAGTCGGCCTAGAGAGCGTAATTATGTTAATGACATTAACATGTGGTTATAATTTTATGCAATTGACACAAGATACTCTCTAGTGTGGTGACGGCTAAGTCATTGCGATAACAAAGATAGCGCATTAACATTAAATGTTAATGTTAATGTTATGGAGGGATGGTAATGGAAAAGAAGACTGCTCGGCTCACGCTGCTCATAGATCCTCAAAAGAAACAGGCCTTTGAAAAGCTATGTGCATCACAGGATCTGACGCCCTCGCAAGTAGTGCGACAACTAATACGTGACTACCTACATAAGCACGATGTGGATTACTTAGCGCAGATAACCAAAAATGAACAAACACCTTGAGCTGACTGCATAGAAGCTGTCGTTAGTTGGCCTTGGGGTTTACCCTCACGTACACTTGTTTGAATCTATTTTTCAACAACTCGTTTCGACAAGCCGAGGCACTCCCCATGGCGTTTGATTCTACCTCTTCTTACATCGCAACTGATGCACTCAAACAGGCGGTCAACGCTGCGGTCGTGCTGCAACGTCCACTGCTTATTAAAGGCGAACCCGGCACCGGTAAAACCCTGCTGGCCGAGGAACTCGCTGAATCCCTGGGCACTAAGCTGATTACTTGGCATATCAAGTCCAGCACCAAAGCCGCCCAAGGGCTTTATGAGTATGATGCGGTCAGCCGCCTGCGCGATTCCCAGCTGGGCGTTGAAGGGGTGGAAAATGTCGGTAACTACATCAAGCCCGGCAAGCTATGGGAAGCGTTCACCGCGGGCGAGCGCGTGGTTCTGCTGATTGATGAAATCGACAAAGCGGATATCGAGTTTCCCAACGACCTGCTGCAAGAGCTGGATCGTATGGAGTTTCATGTTTATGAAACCGGCGAAACCATCCGCGCCGAACAGCGACCGATTATCGTGATCACCTCAAATAACGAAAAAGAACTGCCTGACGCCTTCCTGCGTCGCTGCTTTTTCCATTACATCGAGTTCCCCGACCGCGAGACCATGCAAGCCATTGTGGATGTCCACTTCCCAGATATCGCCCCCAAGCTGGTCGGCGAAGCTTTGGAAGTGTTTTTCGATCTGCGCAACGCTCCTGGGCTCAAGAAAAAGCCCTCTACCTCGGAGCTTGTCGATTGGCTCAAGCTGCTCATGGCCGACGAGCTGGCCCAGGAGGCGCTCTATCACCGCGACCCAGCCAAAGCCCTGCCACCAATGGCGGGTGCGCTGGTTAAAAACGAGCAGGATACTCACCTGCTAGAGCGCTTAGCGTTCATGATGCGTCGCCAAAAGAGTACGGGACGCTAAGCCATGTTTATTGGTCTGTTTGATGCCCTCAAACGTGCCGGTGTGCCCGTTTCACTGCGCGAATTGCTCGACCTTCACGCCGTGGTAAAACAAGGCGTCGTGTTTGCCGATATGGACGCGTTTTATCAAGTAGCGCGTACCGTCATGGTCAAAGATGAGCGCTACTTTGACCGCTTTGACCGCGCCTTTGCTGCCTGGTTTAAAGGCATTGAAGACATGGATTCGGCCATTGAGGCGCTCATTCCCGATGAATGGTTGCGGCGCGAATTTGAAAAACAGCTCAGCGACGAAGAGAAAGCCAAAATTGAATCCCTAGGCGGCCTTGAGGAGCTGATCGAGACCTTTAAAAAGCGTCTAGAAGAGCAAAAAGAGCGCCATGCAGGTGGCAACAAGTGGATTGGCACCGGTGGCACCAGCCCTTTTGGGGCGTATGGCTACAATCCAGAAGGCATACGCATTGGCCAGGATGGCTCGCGCCACCGTCGCGCCACCAAGGTGTGGGACGAGCGACGCTTTCGCGATTATGATGACTCGCTTGAACTTGGCACCCGCAATATCAAAATGGCCTTACGGCGGCTGCGCAAGTTCGCCCGCCAAGGCGCATTGGATGAGTTTGATGTGGACAGCACCATACGCGAAACCGCTCGGGATGCGGGACTGCTCAATATCCAAATGCGCCCCGAACGTCATAACGCGGTTAAAGTGCTGCTGTTTTTAGATGTCGGCGGGTCGATGGATGATCATATTCGCGTCTGCGAAGAGCTGTTCTCAGCGGCACGTTCCGAATTCAAGCATTTAGAACATTATTACTTCCACAACTGCCTTTATGAAGGGGTTTGGCGCAATAACATGCGGCGCCGTAACGAACGCATCCCGACCATGGATGTGTTGCACACCTACGGGGCGGACTATCAGGTGGTGGTAGTCGGTGATGCCGCCATGTCGCCTTACGAAGTTACTCACTCTGGCGGCAGCGTAGAGCACTTCAATGACGAACCAGGCGGCGTGTGGTTGAAACGTTTAACCGAGACGTTTCCACGCTTGGCATGGCTAAACCCAATGCCCCCCCGTGCCTGGGAATATACCTATTCGACCCAGTTAATTCGCGACGTCATTGATGACCGTATGTACCCCATGACCATGGAAGGCCTGGAGACGGCGATGCGCGAGCTAGCCAAGTAACACAGTCACGGCGAACGCTTTCCCCTGCCTCGACGCTAGCCAAAAAAACGGCGCGTTCAATTGAACGCGCCGTTTTTGTTCGCTTAATTAGCTAACACCTTATCACTAAGTCATGCGTGACAGCACATCGTGGTTAGTCAATTTTCGATGCAAAATTGCCATCACCACATGTCCCACAATCAACGCCAGCAGTGCCCAGCCGAGTTCACCATGCAACAAACCGCCAAGATCTGTCATCCAGGCAATTTTTTCACCATCGAAGCCAGGCATTAGGTTAATTCCAAACACATCTAGCGCTCGGCCTGAACCGTACTGACGAATCAGCGCGATGGTCGGCACCGCAATCATTAGCCCGTAAAGCGCCAAATGACCCAGTTTAGCCATCACGCTAACGGATGGCGGACGGCGCGATGTATTGATTAACGCCCAGGCGACTCGCATGACCACAAGCGCCAGGAGCACAACGCCCACTTGGCTGTGAGTACCCCATAAAAAAGACTCGAGCGGCGTGTCCTCAAAAAACACCCGCGCCGCAGCACTGCTGAATTGCCATACAAATAATAGTGCCATCCCCCAGTGGAGCAGGCGGCTGACCACTCCATAGCGTTTATTAGTATCCATCACTGCTAGCGCCATATACGGTTCCTCGACCTCAGTAATCAACAATATGACTATTTTAGCGAGCTTAGCGAACAACATCATGACAAGAGCATGGAGTTTTGTTGCCAATCGTGGAACGCACTGTTCCAACAAAAACCGGTGAGCCTATAGCCCACCGGTTTTCAAACAGACTAACGTTAACGCAAGCTTTGCATTAACTAATACTTAACTAGCGGGCTGGTTTTTCTTCTGCTTCAACCACCAACTCCTTTTCTACCGCCATATCTTCTTCTACATGGATAGGCTCTTCAGCCTCATCATTGGCATGGCTGCGTGAACGGTGCTCAATCATGAAGTACAGAATTACCCCAATACCCAGCCCCCAGGCTGCGCCGTGGGTAGCTAACACTACGCCCATAATCCCGGCAACGCCCATGGCAGTGGCGTTCTTAATTTGCTCAACTGCCACTGCAATGCATAGGTAACCAGTAATCAACAGCGTGATCGACAGCGCAATTGGCAGCACCGGGCGGAAAAGCGTTACCAACGGCAGTAAGAACAGCGCCAGAAATCCAACAATCCAAAACACTGATGCCCCTGAGTAGATGGTATCCATCGCCCCGCGGCCATAGCGGTAGCGTTCTGCAATGGTTGCCATCGCTCCGGTAAAGAGCGGCCCAGCCAAGCCAGGGTAAGGGGCAAACATGGAGTGCATCAGGTTACGCAAACCGGTAATTAGGTGTACCCGATCGACATTCACCTCGATTTTTTCATCCGGACGCAAATGGTCGACACGCTTAATAAGGCTTTGGCCAACAATAATGTCACCAAATGCAATGATGTACGCGATGATAGCCGTTGGGATTGCCGCCACCAGAAGATCAATACCCGGCGCGCCAATGGTGAACGGTAGGTAGGCCCAGATACCGGCAAAATCGGGTATCGCAATGCCCCACTCAACCGAAGGCATCGGGTATTCGGCAACTCCCCAGCCAATCGCCATGGTGATTAGCATCCCCGGCACCATGCCGTAGGCGGCGATATTGCGTGCCCAGCGAAACTTCTCAGTCAAGTCACGAAATGACAGTGAAAACAGCACATAAAGCGTAATTAAACCGCCAATCCCCAGCGAAATAGGCGTTTCGTACAGCCTGCCCCCAACGCTAATCTCGCCGCTAATTGCCGCAATGCCTGCGCCGAGCAAAATGCCTGCTTTGATTGAATCCGGCACGCTGTTAACAAGCTTTGTTCCTAACCGAGTTACCGCCATAAATAGAAAAATTGCGGTGACCATGAGCTGTAGAGCTACCATCGCGCGGATTGCTTCCGGCCCCGGCTCAAACTGGCCGATAAACAATAGCACTACAGGTATCGCGGGCGTGATCCAACCGGCCACAAACGGAACACCCAACAACGGGGGAAGAATAAAACCAATGCCGCACACGACGACGTAGGCCAACGCCACTTCATAAGGAAGCCCTAGATATTGTTCTAATAGAGGAATCATCCCTAGCCCGATAACAAACATTACCAGCGCTTGGATGGTCTCAGGTATTTCCCAGCGGAAATGAATAAAGGGTAGGCGAACTTTGAATGGGCCAACGGGCCAGTAGGGATGTTCTTCCCCATATTTTCGTTTGAGCAGCACGACGATTCCTCACGGTGTCTGGTTGTTCATTATTGAATCCTTGTGAGTATTGTTATTGTTAGATGTGTGCTTTTTACTTAGCTATCCACCAAGTTAATATTCGACTTTTCGTGCATACCCCCTTTATGGCTGACACAAATATTGTTGACACACTGGCTAGAAAATAATCCTACACGGGTTAAATAAGCGAAAAATACGCTTAAAAACCGATAAAACCATTCAAACTGTCGACAACATAGCAATAAAAAAACGACGTTTTTGTAAACGTCGTCTTTTAGTCTTAGCTATATAAGAAGCAACGTAATAACACCCAAAGATCAGGAGCAGCAGGTGCCAAGGGGTAGCCGCCCTACCGTTATCCATTTACTCACTGAGTGCTCTATCGCCTTACAAGGTAGTAGGGAAGCTGTTTAAACCTGATAAAAAAGCGTCTTTGGCATCGGCAAACGCAGCGGAGTCATGCTTAAAGCGACGTAGTATCAGCGCTTCATCCAGGCACAAGGTGGGTGCTAGATCATCACTATGCTTGGCTGGGTGGCGGGCACCTAAACCAATGCGTCGCCCTTTCACGCCATCAAACCAACGCTTAAATCCGCACTGCTGATAAAACGCTTCTTGGGCAGCATCACTTACCTCAACACGTAGCGGAGCTTTGAGAATTAACTCACTGATTAAGCGTGCTTTAGCGCCTTCAACAAATTCGCAAGCGTGAGTTACCGTCATTCCCTCGCCAGCTTCATCCAACACTAACAACGCTAACGCCAGAGGCTTACCGTCACCATCGACACCCGCTAACAAACGAGCCGCTTCTTGGTCGAACAGCACATTTTTAGTACCAGTAAAAACCACTAGGGGCGTTAACCCTGCTTGCTGTCCATATACCTGCGCACACAACGTTGCCAAACATGCATCACGCGGGGCGCTCTGACTAATGTGAACTACCTTCATTACGCTCTCTCATGAGGATTTAAAATCGCCCCAATAACTGGCAGGCTGTAAAAAGCCGCCAGCGTAGAGCAAACCAACAAGAAGCACCAGTCTGTTGAGGCCAGAGGAACTAGCCGCTGCAGGCATTGTCCCACCAGTGCGACACGCTTATGTTGTCGCTAAGGAGCACTAATGCCACAGTTTATTAACGACCCAACGCTACCCAAACCATCGTTTCCCGGTAGCCACATGGTGATTGACGAACACTATATGTTTATTTCTGGCTTAACCGTTGCTGACCTTTCTAACGGTAAAGCTGCCCGTGGCGATGTCAAAGAAGAAACACGCCTTGTGATGCGTGAACTTGAACGTATGCTAGCGCAAGAAGGCGGTACCTTAGCCGATGTTGTTCGCGTCGATATTCACTTGAGCGACTTACGACAGATCAATGCACTAGACAGCATCTACGCAGAGTTTTTTGAACCAGGTTACTACCCAGCTCGCACCTGCACAGAGTCACCTAATATTTGCGGGGGCAGCACCGTCGAAATTACCCTGATGGCAAAGCGCCCACCGCAAGAATAAGGGCTAAATCAACCAGTACTTAATCAACCAGTACTACATCAAGGGCGCTTAGTGCGCCCTTATCATTGCTAAGATCGATTCTATATCTAAGTGTGCTTCCAACGTGTCAGCTAGCCGCTCCAGCGCTTGTTCACGATGGGCACGATAATCGACAGGTGCCGCACTCTCTAAGCCTAACGTAGTCAGCAACGCTTGGCAGGTTTCGGGGTGGTCAAACAATCCATGCAGGTAAGTACCCATCACTTGGCCATCGATACTGATAGCGCCATCCACGTGGCTACCTAAATCAAACAGCGGCCGATTGAGTGCATTCCCGTTGCTTACACCATTGTGAATTTCGTAGCCCGACACAGCCGCTTCTTGCCCCACCATGACGCCGCTGACATTGCGCAGCTGCTTACCCGCGACCATACGTGTGGACATCTGCAACAGCCCCAAACCTGCTACTTTCCCTGGCGCGCCTTCCAAGCCGTCTGGGTCATCCACCCACTCGCCCAGCATTTGAAAACCACCGCAAATCCCCAGCACCTTGCCGCCGTAGCGCAAATGGCGAGCAATCGCCTCTTTCCAGCCCTGGCGTGTTAGCCAGGCTAAATCGCTGGCGGTGCTTTTGCTCCCTGGCAGTATCATTACATCAGCAGGTAGAATCGGTTGGTCTGGCCCTACAAAAGTAAGCGATACCTGGGGATGTAAGCGCAGCGGATCAAAGTCCGTGTGGTTGCTGATACGCGGCAGCGCAGGGACGATCACTTTAAGGGTGTGATTGGCTTTTTCAGCTTGAACCCGACCAATGCTATCTTCAGCATCTAGCAGGAGGCCCTGCAAGTAAGGCAGGGTTCCCAGTACCGGCTTGCCAGTATGTGCTTTTAACCACTCAAGCCCTGGTTCTAAAAGTGCAATATCGCCCCGAAAACGATTAATAATAAATCCTTTTGTGCGTGCCTGTTCGCTGTCGCTTAGTAGCACCAGTGTTCCTACTAGCTGAGCGAACACACCGCCGCGGTCAATATCGCCCACTAATAAAACCGGACAGTCTGCAGCTTCGGCAAAACCCATATTAGCGATATCGTCTTTACGCAGATTGATTTCCGCCGGACTGCCCGCACCTTCGGCAATGATGACATCAAAACGGCTTTCCAAGGTCTGCCATGCCGCCATAACACTCTCTTTCGCCGTGCGCTTAAACGCGTGGTAATCCAGTGCATCCATATGGCCATGCACTTGACCGCGTAGAATCACTTGGGCACCGCGATCACTCTCCGGCTTTAATAGCACCGGATTCATATCACTATGGGGGATCACACCCGCCGCCTGTGCCTGTAGCGCGGTGGAACGGCCAATTTCACCCCCATCGCTGGTAACGGCGCTATTAAGCGCCATGTTTTGCGGCTTGAAGGGCGCAACTGAAATACCACGGCGCTTTAACACGCGACAAAGCCCGGCAACCACCGTACTTTTGCCTGCATCCGAGGTAGTCCCCTGAATCATTAATGTGGTCATGCCCGTCGGCCCTTGCTGAAAGTAGCCGAACTGTAGCCGCCGAACAGGTCGTTAGCAACGTACAAGATCTCCCAACAATGCGCATAGCCCATGGTATTTCGGTATCGTCTTCGAGCAGACAAGCATGCTAGTTTCCGCTAGGGTAGCGCCTCACGCTGCCAAACGAATTCGAATTAGATGCAAGAGTTACTCAATAAGATTGCCGCCGAGCTTGCCCTTGAAACCGAGCGGGGAAAAGTCGCTGACTATATTCCCCAGCTTGCCCATGTGGACCCCAGCCAATTCGCTATCAGTTTAGCTACGGTAGACGGCCAACGCTTCTCTGCAGGCTGCGCCACCACGCCGTTCTCAATCCAGAGTATTTCCAAAGTTTTTACGCTAACCATTGCGCTGGGAAAATGGGGCGATGGATTATGGTCGAGGGTCGGACGCGAGCCTTCTGGCGACCCGTTCAATTCCATTGTGCAGCTTGAGCACGAAGGCGGTAAACCGCGCAATCCGTTTATTAATGCCGGGGCAATTGCGATCGTTGACGCCATCATGATGGGCCACGAACCTAAAGAGACACTGGCAGAAATTCTTAGCTTTGTACGCTATATCGCCGACGATAACAGTATCTGCTTTGACCATCAGGTAGCAGCTTCAGAAATGCAGCATAAAGACCGCAACGCCTCGCTGGCGCATTTTATGAAAGCCTTTGGTCGCCTGCGCCACGATGTCGATAAAGTGCTCGGCACCTACTTTCACCAGTGCGCGATTGCCATGAGTTGCGAACAGCTTGCTCACGCTGGGCTATTTTTGGCCTCTGACGGCGTCAATCAGCCGAGCGATTTACGCGTGGTATCACCTCAGCGAGCGCGGCGGATTAACTCACTGATGATGATGTGCGGCCACTACGATGCGTCCGGGGAGTTTGCTTTCCGCGTTGGCCTACCCGGCAAAAGCGGCGTAGGCGGTGGAATTTTGGCTATTGCTCCTGGGCGTGGTTCGCTGGCCGTGTGGTCACCAGGGCTGGATAAATACGGCAATAGCTTGTTGGGCACACGCGCGTTGGAAATGTTTGTCCAACACACTGGGTGGTCGGTGTTTGGGCATTAGTTCAGAGTTAATGCGGCTCAAGCAAGGGGGAGTGCTGGGCCGCTTCCCACGCCTGGACCTGCTGCTTGGTTTCAATGCCCCAGCGGTAGCCGCCTAGCGCACCGCTTTGTTGGATTACCCGATGGCAAGGAATCCACAATGCAATGGGGTTTGCACCCACCGCATTTCCGACGGCTCGAGATGATTTCGGCGTGCCAAGTGCCTGAGCAATTTGCGAGTAGCTCGCCAACTGCCCTTCAGGAATGGTCAGCAGCGCGCGCCATACGGCAATCTGGAAATTAGTACCGCTCACGTGGAGCGACAGCGTGGCAGGCGAATGGTTAGCGCACTTTGTTTTAGTAAATGGTGTAAACAGGGCCTCTACCACATAACGAGTGGTGTCAGGGCAATGACAGAGCGTACTACGTGGCCACTGTTTCGCTAGTGGCGCCAGCAGCGCTTCCTGGCTGGTAGACGCCACAAAGGCCATTCGACAAATCCCTCTCGGCGTTATCGCCACTAACATCTCGCCAAAAGGCGTGGGATGTAACCCATACGTAATCTCTACCCCCTCTCCTTGGCGCTTAAACTCACCCGGCGTGACCGCTTCTAACTGTACAAAGTGATCATAAAGCCGCGAGCCGCCGCTCAGCCCTAATGCATGCACGGTATTGGTAAGACTTTCTGACGATGCGATCAGTTGTTTGCCACGCTCCAAGGTCAACGCCTGTAAAAAACGCTTAGGGCTGATACCCGCATAACGACAAAACAGCCGCTGAAAATGGTAAGCGCTCAAATGTACTTGCGCCGCCACCGTTTCCAAACTTGGCTGGCTGGCGGCATTGGCCACCATATAGGCCATCGCTTTTTCGATACGGGCATAGTCATTCATAAAGACGTTCTCACCGAAGCTAAACGAGGAAAAGCACAGGGCTCTCTGAATACAGCACAAGCTTAACTAGGCCTTGTCATCAGGCCTACCCGAATCTTGCGCAATATCGTGGCATCTCAATTTTGTTCAATACTCTTTTCTCGCGCTCTTGCAAGCTCTTGATTCTGTTTAGGAGGACAACAATGAGCGTTTCACTACTGTTACCAATGTCTGCATTTGCCCTTGCCGCGTCTATTTCCCCAGGCCCAGTCAACCTTGTTTGCCTGAGTAGCGGCACCCACTACCCTATCGCCAAAGGGCTTATCTTCGTCACGGGTGCGACATTGGGGTTTCTAGCACTTTTCCTGGCGACTGGAGCAGGGCTCTATTCACTTCTGAACGCACTACCGCTACTGGAGGAAATATTACGTTGGGCGGGGCTACTTTTCTTACTTTACTTAAGCTACCAGCTTTTCCAGCATAATGGCTCGGTTCATAACCAGGACACGGATAAGCCACCAGGTTTTATGACCGGCGCGATGATGCAGTGGTTAAACCCTAAGGCGTGGCTGGCGTCTGCCGCTGGCATTGGGGCTTACACCAGCAGCAATGACCCTTACCAGTTATGGCTCTTCGCTGCTCTCTACCTACCCATTTGTTGGCTGTCATTGGCAAGCTGGGTTTATGCAGGTGCTTTTCTTAAACGCTACGTTCACCGCCCATTCATTCTGCTTACCATTAACCGCACGCTGGCGGCTGGCCTAGCTGCCAGCGCTATTTTCCTGCTGCTTGAGTAGCGGATAGCGATACTGATTGGGTGTTGCCGCCACTAACCGCTTAAAGGTTCTCTGGAAGTGGGGTTGGTCGTTAAAACCGGCTAACAGAGCTGAATTAACGATCGACTCCCCCTGCTTAAGCGCCCGCTGGCCAAGCTGAACACGGCGATTAATCAGGTAAGCATGGGGGGTAAGCCCGTAGTGTTGCTTAAACGCTCGGATGAGATGACCAGCGCTATACCCCGTTAACTGGCACAGCGTTTCAAGCGAAACATCAAACGCGGCATTCACATCACAATAGACGGCCGCAGCATGCAAGCCATCAGGCGGCTTCGACCTAGAGACGGTCGTCTCATGCGTCAATGCCAGCATTAATGCGGTAAGAAACTCTGTCACTGACGCGTGCTTGATAGAGATCGCGCGCTGTTCATCCAATAAACAAGCCGCCATTTCGCAATAGCGAGCATAAAGCGCTGGCTGTGAGACCACCGCCGTATCGATATCACTCCAGACGGGGGTCTCCAGCGTGCCTAGTTGATAACGTAAATCCGCTAGCCATTGCGCGTCCACGTAGAGCATCAAATACGCCCAGGGCTCGTTCTCAATGGGGTTACATGCATGAACCCAATCGGGGTTCATCATGACTAAGTCACCAGCGCTAATAGGATAAGTCGACTCCCGATAACGAAACGTACTGCTGCCTGACGTAACGGCTCCTACCGACCAGTGAACATGGCTGTGAGGGGCGTAGCACACTTGCCTTGCATCGCTGATTTTGCGTAGTTCGACATAAGGCAGTCGTGAGTCGCGCCAAAAAACCGGAGGCGACCCAGCATTTGGAGACCCGGCACTTGAAGACCCAGCACTTGGAGACCCAGCACCTAAAGACTTACAGCTCATCTTCTGCTCGCATCATCAAAAAAATAGCGAATAGCCTGTTAACTTGGCCTACGCTGGACAATAGCGCAGCACACGCACAGTATAGGCCGCCAGAAAAGCACTATATACACTAGATTGCGTAGGAATTCGCAATGCCATTAACGTCAGGAGGACACCATGGCCAATCGTATGAATAACCCAGATCATCGTGATGCGATTACCCTTTTCGCCCGAATGGGCTACGCTTCTCGCGGCATCGTTTATGTATTAGTGGGTGGCCTCGCCGCCCTGGCAGCTTTTGGGCAAGGCGGCCAGACCGAAGGCAGCCGCGGCGCATTAGAGCGAGTACTTACCGCTCCCTTTGGTAAAAGCATGTTGGGCCTTATTGCTGTTGGTTTGGTTGGCTATGCTATGTGGCGCACCATCCAAGCCATTAAAGACACCGACCATCATGGTAAAGATGCAAAAGGCTTAGCGATTCGTGCGGGCTTATTAGCAAGCGCCATTACGCATACTCTTCTAGCTTTTTTTGCCGCAACGCTTATCTTCCAACTCGCAGGCTCTTCTGGAGATTCTGGAGGTGGCTCGCAAGGCGTGGCGGGCTGGCTGATGCAACAGCCATTCGGACGATGGTTAGTTGGCGGGGTTGGCTTAATCTTGATAGGTGTTGGTATTGCCCATGCAATCAAAGGCTACAAGGCCAAATTCGACAAACACTTTTCGATGCCACCCCAAACTCAACAGTGGGCCTACCCCATCTGTCGATTCGGCTTAGTGATCCGTGGCCTCGTCTTCGTGATCGTGGGTAGCTTTTTTATCATCGCAGCCTACCAAATCAACCCTAATCAAGCAGGTGGTATGGGAGAAGTGTTCAGCACGCTGCGCAGCCAACCTTTCGGTCAGTGGTTGCTTGCCTTTGTCGCACTTGGGCTCTTTGCGTTTGGTCTCTACAGCCTTTTAGCGTCCGTCTATCGTCGCATTAATACTGAAATGTAGAGACATAAGATGCTTTCAACAACACGGACTAAACAGTGGTTTGAGCGCATCAATGGCTCGAAAAACATGCTGTGGCTACTCGGCACTCTATCTTTTTTAGAAACCATTATTTTGCCAATTCCCATCGAGCTGGTGTTGATCCCGCTCATGGCGATTAACAAGCAGCGCATTTGGGCAATGGCCACCGCGACGACCCTTGGCTGCCTGATAGCTTCCATTGCGGGCTATGCCGTCGGCATGGTGCTATATCAATCCATAGGTACGTGGTTTATCGAATTTATGGGTATTGAACAAAGCTATCAATCTTTCCAAACCTTCTTTGAGCAGTACGGTTTTGCTGCGATTCTAGCCATTGGCATACTACCGATCCCGTTTCAGGTGGCGATGATTACCGCCGGGCTTTCCGGCTATCCGATTATGTTATTTGTGCTGGCTGCCCTGCTAGCCCGCGGGCTGCGCTACTTCGGCCTTGCTTGGTTGGTACACCGCTTTGGCAACCGCGTAGAACTTATGTGGAAGCGTCACGCGCTTAAAACCAGCCTAGCGCTAGGCATGGTGGTTCTTGTGGTGGTCGTCGGACTTCAGACACTGGCAGGGTTGGTGATGTCGCGTTGATCGCAAAACCGAAGGCCTTCTTCATCTCTCGACTACCCCACTAGGCCTTACTGCTATTATCCAGTGGTAATGTGCCGTACTCCTTCACCGGCTGAATAGCAAAGTTGCTGCGAATATCGCTCACACCTGGTAAGCGCAGCAACGTCCCCGTTAAAAACGCCTCGTATGCAGCCAAGCTAGGCACTACCACCTGTAGCAGAAAATCCGATTCACCAGACACCAAATGCGCTGTGACCACTTCCGGCAGTTCAACCACTGCTTCCCGGAAAGCATTAGCTTGCTCTTCATGGTGTCGTTCTACCTTAATGCCCACAAACACCGTTAATTCCAGCCCGACGCTTCGACGATCAAGCTCCGCGTGGTAGCCACGAATAATGCCGCTTGCTTCCAAGCGCCGCACCCGGCGTAAGCAGGGCGACGGCGACAAATTTACTTTCTCCGCAAGCTCCACATTGGTTAAGCGAGCATCCCCCTGTAACAACGCAAGAATGCGTCGGTCGGTAGCATCTAACTGACTACTTGGCATAAGTAAGTATTACCCCACACTTAGTTGGCACAAAATACCAATAATTGATGTTTCATGAGCGCAAATGGCAAGAATTCACTCATCACTTTAACGGTACCATGCCCTTTATAAAGTCACTACGTGCAATCTTGAGGAGGGGCCATGGAAATCGGACTTTTTATTAGCGCATTAGCCATTGTTTACCTGATTCCAGGCCCGGATATGCTGTTGGTGCTGCATACCAGTAGTACGCTAGGCCGAGGACATGGGCTAGCCACAGCGTTAGGGTTAGCTATCGCCCGAGGGCTGCATGTGGCGTTAGCAGGCTTGGGCCTAGCCGCCCTATTTGTAGCCGCCCCGTGGCTTTTTGATGCTGTTCGTTATCTCGGCGCTGCCTACTTGATTTGGGTGGGCGTACAGCTAATTCGTACCAAACAGCGCACCGATACTAACAAACCGCAAGCATCGCTCACCGGTAGCTATTACCTAGCTTGGAGACGGGGTCTTTTAACGAACCTGCTAAATCCAAAATCGCTGCTGTTTTGTTCGGTGTTATTACCCCAGTTCGTTCACACCCAACAGGGTGATGTTGCGCTCCAGTTTACTTTATTGGGGGCTGTGCTAGTGGGTGTAGGGCTTTTGTACGATGCGCTATATGCCTGCCTGGGAGCGCAGATGCAGCGCTGGTTTGCCAGCCATCAAAAAAGGCAAACATTACAACGCTGGGTATTTGGAACACTGATTATTGGCTTTGCCTTGAGGTTAGCATCTTAAATTTAATCAGCAAAAAGCCTGCCTAGGCTAAGTTGATATTTTAAACACCATACTCTCGCTCGACTTTGGCAATGCGCGTTTTAAAATGCTGGTACCACTGCTGATGGCCTAGTCGCTGGGCTTCCTGATGCTCTGCGTGCGCTTTCCACGCTTTTATCGAAGCCAAATCAGTCCAGTATGAAACAGTAACGCCCACTTCGTTTCGAGCAGATTCAACCCCTAAAAACCCCCGCTGCTGAGCCGCAAGCTCCACCATGCGAGCAGCCATTGCATCGTAGCCATTATCAATATTGGTGCGCAGGGAAGTAAAAATAACCGCGTAGTAAGGAGGCTCGGGCGTATTAGCAATACTAGGCATAGCATCTCTACCTTGATTCCTATTGGTTACGGCATCACTCATTTACGCAAATCTATTACAAAGAGCCATTACAAAGAACCATTACAAAGAACCATTACAAGAACTATTGCACATAATAACCACTGACTCGCCACTCTCCATTTTCCAGATGAGGTGTTACGGTCTCAATTCCTCTCGCTTTATTTTCAAATCGGGTATGAAAGATAAACACCATGTAGTCACCATCTGGCGCACCCGGCATAGATTGGTAGTGAGAGACTTGCACTTTCCGACGAGATTCTACCGGTCCAAACTCATGACGTGCTAGTTCAATGATACGTCTAAGCATGTTGGGCGATAGAGGCGTTTTTAGAAGTGGCGATGAGGTCTCCCAAGCTTGTTCGATCTCATCATTATCAATTGATTCTAACCACGCAAGCGCCGCTGCTTCTGCCGTCTGAGCAGACGCCTGAGCATAATAGGTGGTCAGGCTAAGCAGTATTGCAGCGAGAACAAAGACAGGGGATTTTGACATGGCTGACTCTTGTGGCGGCTTGGCGACTTTTCCTCTAAAGCAATTATCGGAAAATCGTCGGATTTCTTTAACAGCGATATCACCCCGCTTCTAAAACCTTCTCCGCTCGTTTACTATGCGCCCCCCAATATTACAGCGCCCACCATTAGGCTACTATGTCCGCCAATCTGTCCGCCAACGCACTCTATACCGACCTATCTGGCTACTACGATTTGATGTGCGTCGATATCGACTACCAAGCGCAAAGCAACGCCATTCATCGGCTCCATCAGATTTTCGGCAATGGCGGGCATACGCACCTTGATTTAGCTTGTGGCACGGGTCCTCATGTTCGTCACTTTATTGATGTTGGCTATCTCAGCAGTGGGCTTGATATTAACCAACCCATGCTGGATATCGCCGCCACGCGTTGCCCAGAAGCGTTTTTTTCACTGCAAGATATGAGCACGTTCGAAGTCAGTGAATCTCTTGATTTAATCACCTGCTTTTTGTACTCAATCCACTACAACGATGGGATTGAAAAGCTAAAAAAGTGTATTGCCAGCGCCCACCGCGCGCTAAAACAGGGCGGCGTTTTCTATTTTAACGCGGTGGATAAAAACAAAATTAACAACGATTTATGGGTTAAACACAGCGCCAAACAAGACGATGATGTTTTTACGTTTCGCTCGGGTTGGCACTACGACGGGCACGGTGAAAAGCAATCGCTTAGGCTGAGTATTGAAAAAACTAACGCCGACACTACCCAAATTTGGAACGATGAGCACCCCATGGTAGCGGTCAGCTTTACAGAATTAACCGCCCTACTGACGCCTTATTTTGAGGTGCATGTATTTGAGCACAACTACCAGACCATTACCCCTTGGGATAGCCTTTTAGGCAATGCGATTTTTGTGTGCGTGAAGCGCTAGCGCCGATAAGGCAGAGAGGCCTTGTGCTCCCCTCTTACCATTACCGTGTGACATAAAGCGAGGTGTAACGCGCTGAACTTAAGACTCAGAACCTGCGTCGTTCGAGCCAGGCCGTAGCTGGCGCTGAATACCGAGCAAGAAATTACGTAGCATTTGATCTTTACACTCACGGTAATTCTTATGACTTGGCTTACGGAAAAAAGCGCTGAGCTCATGGTGGCTTAGCGGTAAGCCCACCAGCTCAAACACTTCTAAAACATCTTCGGCTTTCATATTCAGCGCAATACGCAGCTTCTGGAAAACCATATTATTATTTAATTGCGCTTCAGGCACTGGCTGTGGGCCTTCACGCTTGCCGCGCTTAAAACTGATGAATCCATTAAGAAACGACGCCAGCTCTTTATTTTTCATCGTAACGAAAGCATCATCTTCATCTTTTTTTAGCCAAGCGGTCACTTGCTCTTGGCTTACACTAACGTCTGCCAGCGCGAAGATATCCACGATGGTTTTATCTTTTAAATCAAAAGCATAGCGGATACGGCGAAAAATATCGTTATTGGTCAAAATTGGGGTCCTGATTGGAGGTTAGCTTTTCGAGCAGCTGATTTATCTCAGCTTGCAACTCATTATCTTCAATTTTGTTGGCGCTGACTTTAGCATGTTGCAGCATTTCGATCGCCTCATCCGTTTGGCCTAGCTCTACTTGCAACATTGCCATGGAAAAACCGATAGAAGCCATATGGTCTTTCGAGTTCTTCGCAATGGCTTTCTCAAGGGCTTTTTGGTAGATCGGCAGCGCATCCTCTAACTCCTCGGTAAAGTCAGCCAGGGTTTCCCACTGCTCTGGGTGATCTTTATCGGTGTGTTCGTTATCGATACAAATCGCCTGCAACTCTGCATAGAGAGCCTCAAAGGTCGCGCGGTCATCTTTCGCAGCGGCCTTCATAAGCTTTTCAGCTAGTTCATAAACCGCTTTATATATTTTGGTGTTAATCATTACCAACCACCTTCCTTCACTCAACGTTAATATCGCCGCTTATTTTTAGTTACGTAGCGGCTATAAGAAACATTATAAACCGCCTGATAAGGCTTTAAGTAATACTTCTGCAAGGCACTTACTTTATCTATCCCAGCGATACTCCATTTGCCGCGCTGTTTTCTCCGCAAGCTCGGTGCTGTGTAACTTGGCGACCAAGTGTAGGCACATATCGATCCCCGCCGAGATGCCACCGGAACTAATAACACCCCCATCATCTACCCAGCGCACGTCTTCCACCACATCAAGCTGCGGAAACTGAGTTCGCAAATCACCTTGATCGTCCCAGTGGGTAGTCACTCTTCCTTTCAGACCGGGTTGTGCATTAGCAAACAGGAAGATACCAGTACACACTGTGGCCACCTGCTGCACTATGGCTGCTTGATCTGCAATCCAGACCTTTACCTTTTCGTTTGCCATTTCACCCGTGTGCACACCACCAACAATAATCAAGACATCAATGGGCGGGTGATTATCGATGGTGGCATTTGGCAACACCTGGTATCCCGCCCTAGCAGTTACCGGGCCGTCTTTTTCAGCAATTAAAAATACTGAAAACGGCGCGTCTTCATCACTGACGCGACTGGCCGTCGTAAAAACTTCAAAGGGGCCCGAGAAATCGAGTACTTCTGCTTGGTCATAGATATAGATGCCAATGTTCATGTAAGGGTGTCCTAAGAATCTAAATACGTTATTTTCCAGCATGTAAAAATGAAACTGCTGCTCCTTGCCATGCGTTACACCGCACTACGATTCGGCAACGCATTAAATTAACAGGTGTTGTAGTGCGTGGTATGCGAAGCGCACCCGCAGCGGCGGCCCGGCGCAAAAGCAGCGCGCAGCGTTGCCGGGTTTGATTTGTACGGTACAGTCATCTGCTACCTTGCTAAGCATTGACCACCAGTTTTGGCCAAGTTTGCAGCCACTGCTTGTTGTATACCCGAGCTTCAAAATCCGTTCGTTTTGGCCGTTTAGGATTTAATGTAACGGTATAGTCAAACAGCGGCTTAACGCCAAAGGGAGCCACAATGATGACCTCCCCATTATCACCCAACGCAGCACCTACCGCAGTTTCCACGTCGACCCAGAAACTCATCGCATCTTCAGTTGAGGTATACGGATAGTCCCTATTTCGCTCATGCATTCTTGCTTGGTTCTTTACTGACCAGGGAAAGGTTGAGACGCCTCTTAACCCTTGCTCAATCTCACGATCACGAGAAACGCTTATGTCGTTCGAATCGAAGTAAATTAAATCAATGTCGTTCAAGGGCGTACTCGCTGAAACGTCATGCAGCTTGTCCCACACCAAATTTCTAACGAATCCAGCAGCAAGACACCAACCCGGCAGCTTCTGCGCAGCCGCGATAGTCAGCGCCTCCAAGCGATCAGAATCACTCATTATCCATTGTTTAATCAGCGCTTCATGATCCATCTCTATTCCTTGCTTAAGGTCTGTTAACGCATATCTCAACGCTTTGCTGGTTTATGCGAAGTGACCTACAAGCGGCCACAACGCGTTGTTAACCGTAATACTCCATAACTAACTCTGAATGGCCAGTTCGCTCATCAACTTGCTCACCTAATAAAATAAACCCCTGCTTTTTATAAAAGTTGATACTGGGAGTATTTTCCTGGTAGACCGACAGTTGCAAACACTCCCTTCTGCTCTTGGCATCATCAAGCATCGCTGACCCCACACCTTCGCCTTGTAATTCAGGGGACACAAAAATGGCAGCCAGCGTATTTCCGTACAAACTGTAGAATCCCGCTATCTGATTGTCAGATTCGAAGACAAACGTCTCCGATGCGGGGATATAAACATCTCGCATTTCGTTAACCTTTGACGCCCAAAATTCCGCCTCAACAAAAGCGTGCGCTTTAATCGATGCTGAAAGCCATATCTCCAATATCTGGTCAATATCCCTCTCTCGGCATTTACGAATCATTTAAATATTCCTTACTGATGGTCAGCTGAACCAATGCATGACAGAGAGTCGTTTGATAACCGCACGCCAACAGTTGAAGACTGGCAGCAGCTTTTAAAAAAACTGGCAGAATCAGGTAGCGGCCCTGTACTTCTGGATCAGGCAGAGCAAAAGGCCAGAACCCGACAAGAAACAAACGCGTAATGGACAGCAAGCCTCTCGCCACCTCGAACTTACCCTCGAACTACCGAGCATGCACGTCACAACCATTAAGCTTATAATCACCGGCTAAGCAAGCCCCACTCTACTATCGAACTCCAAGCCTTGGGCCTATTACTGTGAGCAACCCCCATCGAAGTGAAAAAAGCCAAGCTAGGCCTGTTCGCAAAGGCCTGCACCCAAGGAATCTACACAACCAAGGCTATGACTTCTCAGCTCTCGTACAAAGCCACCCAGCATTAGCCCCTCATGTGAAACCGAACGCGCATGGCGACCTTTCCATCGATTTCGCAGACCCAGTGGCAGTAAAAACGCTTAATGCCGCGTTATTAAACCGGCACTACAACATTGTCGATTGGGATATTCCAGAGGGAGCGCTTTGCCCTCCCATCCCAGGCAGAGCCGACTATATCCATTATATGGCTGACTTGTTGGGGCTTGAACAGCGCAGTATCAAGCTACTCGATATAGGGACTGGAGCAAACGGAATCTACCCACTACTGGCCTGCCAAATTTACGGCTGGCAATGTGTCGGTAGTGACATTAACCCTCAGTCGCTTGAAAACGTAGCCACGATTATCGCCAATAACCCCTCTCTCAAAGAACGCTTCACACTGCGCACGCAGCACGATAAAAACCACATTTTTGAAGGGATTATTCAAGCTGGCGAGTTTTTTGATGTCAGCGTCTGCAACCCGCCCTTCCATGCCTCGCTTGATGAAGCACTTAAAGGTAGCCAGCTTAAACTCAATAACCTTGCTCGCAGTCGCGGTGAACAAAAACCAACGACCCAAACCCCCACTCTGAATTTTGGCGGGCTGGGAGCAGAGCTTTGGTGTAAGGGCGGCGAACAGCTGTTTCTGAAAAAGCTGATAAGAGAAAGCAAGCTGTATTCAGCTCAATGTCGCTGGTTTACCAGCTTGGTTTCAAAAACTGACAATGTTAAGCCTGCCAAGAAGTTAATTCGTAAGCTCGGCGCAGTGGATGTACGGGAAATAGAGATGAAGCAGGGAAATAAGATCACGAGGGTATTGGCCTGGACATTCATGTGAGCCGCAACCACTGACGTCGACGTCATTTACGCTATACTGCATCAATTTTCATTTTCGACACACCTTACGACGATATGTCAGGGCGCCTAATGCCATTTTCAAAACTCGGTTTATCCAGTCCTCTTGTTCAAGCTATCACCGAACTAGGTTACCAAACGCCAACGCCCATCCAGAAACAAGCAATTCCAGCCATTCTTTCGGGTAAAGACCTGATCGCCACCGCACAAACCGGCACAGGCAAAACCGCTGCCTTTGTGCTGCCGCTGTTGGAAAAATTCAGTAAAGCAGCAGAACCGCTGCGCGGCAAACGCATTCGCGCACTGATCCTAGTGCCGACCCGCGAGCTGGCAGTTCAGGTTGAAGCCAGTGTGGCTCAATACGCTAAACACACGCCCCTAACCTCGATGGCGGTATATGGCGGCGTTGACACTGCGCCACAAAAAGAACGCCTCATCGAAGGAGTAGATATTCTCGTCGCCACGCCGGGCAGACTGCTGGATTTGGCCCATCAGCGTGCGCTGCACTTTGATGAACTTCAAGTCATGGTGCTGGACGAAGCGGATAGAATGGTCGACATGGGTTTTGTCGATGATATCCACAAAATAATCGTGCGCCTGCCTGAAAACCGTCAGAACCTGTTGTTCACGGCCACCATGACCAATGACGTTCGCGCCATCGCTCACGCGTTTTCAGACAGCAAGATGACAGACATGGCGACTGACATCTCCATTACGCCCAACGTCCGCGCCGCCGCCACGATCAAACAATGGCTCATCACGGTAGACAAGGACACCAAGTCCGCCCTGTTGAGTCACTTGATCAACGAGCAAGCGTGGGATCAGGCGCTTATTTTTGTCGAGAAAAAACACAGCGCGGCCAAACTGGTGGCTCAGCTGGAAAAGCGCGGCATTCAAGCGGACTCCATCCATGGCGGCAGAAGCCAGGCCATGCGCGAGAAGGTGTTGGATCAGTTCAAAGCGGGCGAACTGAAGTACCTAGTTGCCACAGGGGTAGCCGCTCGGGGGTTGGATATTGGTGAACTGAGCCGAGTGGTGAATTACGATTTACCTTTTCAGCCAGAAGAGTATATCCAC
Organism: Halomonas qinghailakensis; assembly: GCF_025820815.1. Classification (NCBI taxonomy): domain Bacteria; kingdom Pseudomonadati; phylum Pseudomonadota; class Gammaproteobacteria; order Oceanospirillales; family Halomonadaceae; genus Halomonas; species Halomonas qinghailakensis. The sequence goes on from NZ_CP096973.1 coordinate 151,074, forward strand.
CGCATTGGCCGCACCGGCCGTGCAGGCGCCTCAGGTGAAGCCATCTCCTTAGTAGACATCAGTGACTTTAAAAATCTTTGTGCGATTGAAAAACGTTTGAAAAATACGATTGAGCGTAAAGAAATCGAAGGCTTTCCGGTTAAAAAAGCAGTCCCCGCTTCTAACTTGAACCATGTTAAAAAAAGCAATCGTTAAGCGCTAACCAAGAAGCTCACCTCGAATGAATACAAGGGTGAGCTTCACCTCTACTCAGCGGGCGAAAAAGCATCCAACAGCTCCGCATTCGTGGGGTACTTCTCCAACAGCGCAAGTAGCTTCTGCGCGCTTTCAACAGGCTTAAGGGGTGTTAACGCTCTACGCAAGGTCCTAACTTTTTCAATATCTTTAGCATCAATCAACAGCTCTTCTCGACGGGTACTGCTTTTGGCAATATCTATCGCCGGGAAAATTCGCTGATTTGCCACTTCCCGTGATAACACGAGTTCCATATTGCCCGTGCCCTTAAACTCCTCGAAAATCACCTGATCCATACGGCTTCCCGTATCCACCAGCACAGTAGCCAGAATCGTGAGCGATCCGCCGTTTTCGATCTTTCTCGCAGCGCCAAACAGTTTTCGCGGTATTTCCATTGCACGGCTATCCAGCCCACCCGACATCGTACGACCATTGCCGCGCTGTTCAGCATTATGAACGCGCGCGAGTCTGGTAAGCGAATCGATCACAATCATCACATTATGACCCTCGCCTGCTTGCTTACGCGCCATCTCAAGCAGCTTGTCTGCCAAGCGCACATGGTGCGTGTAGCTTTCGTCTGAAGACGAGGCATGTACGTCTGCCGACACACTGCGCTTAAAATCGGTCACTTCCTCAGGGCGCTCATCAATCAGCAAGGCATACAGCTTTATATCCGGATGAGCGGCTGCCACGGCCTGACAGATATGTTTTAACATCGTCGTCTTGCCAGAGCCCGGCGGCGCAACAATCAACCCGCGTTGCCCCATGCCGATGGGCGTAATCAAATCCATCGCCCGCACACTTCGCTGCTTAGAACCAAGCTCTAAAACAATGCGTGGGGAAGGATGAACAGCCACGCCATTTAAAAAACGTTTTTCGGGAACCTCAGGGAACTGATCTTCCACTTCGTCGGCGGGCTTGGTATCTATCTGTTTTTTTGTTTTCAAACTGAGTGTTTTTCTTGCCATGATGTTGATAGTTTGCCTTATATATGTCGGTGCTGATTATTGACCACTGCCCTGTTATTCAAAAAAAGTTGACCGCAGACTTTGGCAGCGTGGGGGCCTGGGAAGATAAGTGAGATTATACCTTGTGGAGACAGAGATACGGGAGCGATGTTGGTATTACAGCAACGCCTGCCAGAATGCAGCGAAAATTTAACGCCGCATTAAGGTGTGAAGCACGCTACTACAAAACTCAAATTAAACAACGTAATCACTAAATTTGATTCAAACCAAAAATGCCAAGCGTGCTGAATCACTCTTAAATTGTTTGTTATGTTTTAGTTACCTCGATCTCATTGCCAGCAATCGTACACAAAACCAAACCACTTTCTTTTTCGCTAGAGCTAATAACGAGCTTCCCAAATGAATCCCAAACTGAACTTCTACCACAAGTTTCCCAACCACCTGTTTCTGAGATATGGTTGCTTACAAGTACAGGAATTCGGTGTTCTAAAGCAATTTCGGATAGGATTTTAGAATCAGTGGTAAAACCATTACCAGAAATTAGAGCGCTTACAACATAAGCATCTGCACCGAGTTTTTTAGCCCGCTGAGAATGTTCCGGTGTTATGAAGTCGGCACAAATAGCCAGTGCTATTTGATGCCCATTAATAGTCAAAAAATAATCTGTCGTCCCAAAAGAACAATACTTGTCCTCGCCTTCATGCAGATATTGCTTTGAATAAAATTGGACTGAGCCATCAGGAAAACAAATTACCGCACCTATTGTTGGCTTTGAGGAATTATTAGCTTGTAGCGGACAACCTGCAATAACTATAATCTCATTTTCAACTGACGCTTGAGAGAGTTCTTTAAAGCGCATCGGATCAGGCGAAAAAGCCAGCTCACCAGCCAAGTCTAGCTCATAGCCCGTCAATGATAACTCCGGAAAAACGACAACATCAGCTTTGCAATAAGATGATTTCTCGATCATTTTAATATGATTTTCAATATTCCCACATAAGTCGCCTCTCGCGATAGGAATTTGAGCCAAGCTTATAGTTACTCCATTTTTCAAGATACCTCCTTAAAACATAACAGTGAAGCATTTATTCGCCTGCGGAGCATGGCGGATAAATGCCTGTTGGACTAAAGCGCGCCCAGCAGGCGGCTATTTACTAGGGTGACGGGCAGGCGGCCTGAGGCACCAAGCCATGCATCGGCATGTTGCTTATAACGCGCTCTCATGCTGAGATTGACCATCATGTCAGTGCTCCCAAACCAAAATTAACCCAATGTAGCGTGCCTGACGGCTAAAATCCATCACCGGGACAAGTGTAGCCGTGACCCACCAGCGGGCCGGTGAACCATGCCTTTCATCGTGGTATGCCGTTACATTAGGCTCGATAGCGTTGCTCCTGGTGGTTAGGCGGTGGATCGCAGGAGGGGCGCATGCCGATGCTGGGTTGTCTACAGTGTGGACAGGTGTAGGTCGGCTCCGCCTCGCTGGCAGCCATATCGGCTACGGTGCTGGCTCAACAACCGCTAACGCGAGCCAGATCTGTACCAAACGTTGCCGACGACAGCGATTGACCAGAAAACCGTAATGGCGTACCCGCATCAGCCCCTTAGGCAGAACATGGAGCAAGAACCGGCGCACGAACTCCTCGCCATCAAGGATGAGTGGCTTGTGCTGCTCGCGGTCACGATAGTCGCAATATAAAGAAACAAGGGGTTAACGCCGCCAACACGCGTGGCTTTGTCGTGAAGGCGAAGCCACAATGAAAAAGCTATCGCTGTGCTTAGCCTTGTTATGGAGTGTCGTCTGGGGCATCATTTATTCATTTTAAGTTTAAAGGTTTTAGGTGATGCAATGGAAACAGCACAACTTGAACGTATCACTAGTGCCGCTATGACCTTGCCTGAGAAAGAGCGTGCTAAGCTTGCACATGATTTGGTTGCCAGTTTAGATGGTCCAGCCGATATTAGTGTTGTAGAGGCCTGGGACGTTGAAATCTGCTGTAGAATCAATGACATTAAATCAGGAAAAACTGAACTTCTTGATGTTGATGACGCCATTTCACGTGCCAGAGCTCGGATTAGGGGCTGATCTTGAAAGTAAAAGTCAGCACGGAAGCTAGCGAAGAATTGACCGAAGCCGCTGCTTGGTACGAACTGGAGGTACCGGGTCTGGGAGAACAGCTCATTACAAGTTTTGAGCAGGCAGCGGCAAAGCTCAGCAAACCAAACCCACCGCTCGTACCAGTCATTGGTGAAGCAGCTAAGCTTGGAGCCAAAAGATTGATTCTTCAAAGGTTTCCTTTCTCTTTGGTGACCATAGCAAATAGTCAAACAATTACGGTTGTTGCTTTCGCTCATCATTCTAAAAAACCCGGCTACTGGCACGATCGACTTGCCCCATAACGCCTCAATCAGCGGACGCGTCAGCAGTCGGATGCATTGGTTTTTTATAGCCCGTTGCCATGCCTATAAAGTCAGCAACCGCCATTTCTCTTTCGACAAACAGCCCTTCTGCAACCGTTCATTCAATCATACTTTATTGATAAATTTGGCTTAGGTCACGTGGCTTTGCAGAGAAAGCGGGCAGGTGGAGGCTTTGGGCAGCTAGCTGCCTTCGCGGGTGCCTTTTGGCTCGTTTCTCGCCAAGCGTTACGCCGCGCTACGGGGTGGCTAGATTGTTTATGTGGCTGAGTCTTCGCGAGCTGAAGCTCCCTCCCATAGCAGTCGCCATAGGCGAGCGGAGCTTCAGTTACTTTCTCACGCCTTCTTCTTTACTAAAGCTCGATGCCTTTCTGAGCTTTAATCCCTTGGTCTTTAAAGGCGTGTTTAACCACCTTCATTTCAGTGACGGTATCGGCAAGATCGATGAGTTGTTGCGGGGCGTAACGGCCGGTGACAACGGCGTGCTGCATAGCTGGGCGGGCTTGCAGGTCGTCGAGCACTTGGTCTAGGTCGAGGTACTCGTAGCGCAGGGCAATATTAAGTTCGTCGAGCAGTACTATGTGGTAGCTGTCGTCTTGCAGCATGCGCTTGGCCTGCTCCCAGGCGGCGTTGGCGGCAGCGACATCGCGTTCGCGGTCTTGGGTATCCCAAGTGTAGCCTTCACCCATCACGTGGTAGTCCACATTAGGCAAGTTGCGAAAGAAGGCTTCTTCCCCTGTGCTAAACGCGCCCTTAATAAACTGCACCACGCCGACGTTCATGCCATGGCCAAGGGCGCGGGCGAGCATGCCAAAACCGGAGCTGCTTTTGCCTTTACCGGGGCCGGTTAGCACCAGCAGCACGCCCTGCTCTTTGTCAGCGCTGGCGATGCGCTCGTTCATGATTTTCTGCTTGGCCGCCATGCGCTGGGCATGGCGTTCCGGGGTTTTGGCATTTTCGCGCATGGGTGCTCCTTGAGTTAACGCTTAAGCTTTTAGAACGTAGCGCAGCGTTTCTACCACTTGATCCGTCGTTGTGCACCAGGCCTGGGCTTGGGCATCCACTTCTTTCAGGGGGTGAACAATGTCTTCGCTGTGCAGCGTGATGTAGGGCTTGGCAAGTGCGGCGCAATAGCCCGCATCAAAGGCGGCGTTCCACTGCTTGTACTTATCACCGAAACGCACGACGACCAAATCCGCTTGTTCGATCATGGTACGGGTACGAATGGCGTTGACCTTGGAAGACTGGTGGTCGCGCCAGAAGCCGTTGTCCGGTTTGCCTAGGTGGTCGCCTGCGGCATCAGAAGCGTCGTGGTCGGTAACGGGGGCGGTGAATACAATGTCTAATCCAGCGGCGTCTGCGCCTCGCTGAATTTCTTCACGCCAGTCGGTGTGAATCTCGCCAGAAAGATAAACGTAAAAGCTCATAGCGGCTCCTGATAATCGTTGGTGTAGGGTATTAACCGCCCTATGATAGCCCACATCGGCTTTATGGAAAAATATTCCAAAAAAATCACTGCGCCAGTATTTGCAGGGGCTGACCGGTAAAAATGTTCGCCACTAACTTAGGTGCCGAAGGAAAATAACCATGGAAATAGCTCGCAATCAGCGCCCCATCACGGTAGATCGGCTCGGCTTCACTGCCCGCCAACTTGCGGGTACGAGCAAACGGCTGAAGTGACGTTTCCAACAGCGAATGGTGGTAAGTGTGCCCCCGCAATTCACCCTGTTGAGCGTGTAAACTTTGCAGGCCTAGCGCCGTCAGTTTGCCCGCCATTTTTGCAGTACCAGGCAATAGCCCCAGCATGGTATGACGCTTTCCGTCACCATCCACTAGGTGCTCGACACAGCTCATCAGCCCACCACACTCTGCCAAAATAGGTTTACCTTGGTGATGATGAGTGGTGATCGCCTCACACATTGGCTGATTCGCGCTAAGCATTGCTGCGTGTAGTTCCGGATAACCGCCGGGTAACCACAGGGCATCGCATCCTGGTAGCACGCTGTCATTGAGCGGTGAGAAGAAGTGAATCGCCGCGCCCATCGCTTGCAGCAACTCCACATTGGCGCGATAAATAAAGGCAAAGGCATCATCACGGGCAATGGCAATGCGCACACCGCGTAAATACTCAGGAACCGGTGTAGGTGGCTCAGCGCTTAACGTTACCTTTTTGGGCAGTCGGCCTAACCCAGCCTCTTCCAATACCTTGGCGGCGGCGTCTAGCTGGGCATCCAAGCCACTTAGCTCATGGGCTTGTAGTAAGCCTAAATGGCGGTCGGGAATTTTCATGGCATCGTGACGGGGAATCGCGCCCAACAGCGCAATGCCTTCTGGCATGCTTTCTGCCAGCAACTTGCCATGGCCTGGGCTGCCAACACGGTTGGCAATCACTTCATGAATGGCAAGATCGGAACGGTAGTTAGCAAGCCCCTGGGCGACCGCACCAAAGGTTTGCGCCATCCCCCAGGCATCAATTACCGGCAACGCCGGAATACCGGCCAAAATGGCTAAGTCGGCACTGGAAGGCGAGCCGTCGAATAGCCCCATGGAGCCTTCGACTAAAATTACATCTGCCTCTTGAGCGGCTTGAGCCAAGCGCCAACGGCACTCATCTTCGCCAGTCATCCACGGGTGGAGCTGGTACACCGGCTGGCCCGAAGCCACTTCCTGAACCATTGGGTCGAGATAATCTGGGCCATGCTTGAAGACCCGCACGGTGCGCCCCGCGTTACGGTGTAATCTTGCTAACGCAGCGGTCACCATAGATTTTCCCTGGCCGGAACCAGGTGCGCTAATTAACGCCGCGTGGGCTTCACCTTGCAACATGCCTCTTCCCCTTCAATACAAGCTTTTTAATACAAGCCTTTGGAATTTATAGTGATATTGGGTATTACTGAATGGGTACAAATACCGGCGCGCCGTTAACTTGCACCGTTGCCAAACGCTGCTGATAAAGCCGCTCTAACGCGCTGGGCACCAGCATGGTGTCTCGCGGCCCCCAGCAGGCCTCACCGCTTGGGTAAAGCAGCAAAATGTAGTCGCACCAACGGGCCGCTAGATTTAAATCGTGCAGGCACATCATCACCGCACTGCCTTGGGCTGCTTGCTGAGCCATCAGCGCCATCACCGCACTTTGGTGATGCAGGTCCAGATGATTGGTCGGTTCGTCGGCCAGCCAAATACTGGGGGCTTGAGTCAGTACCGTGGCCACCGCAACACGTTGCCTTTCGCCACCGGAAAGCGTGCTCACCAGCCGGTCGCGCAGGTGGGCAACGTCCAGTTGCTCAAGCGCTGCTTCAGCCCGGGCATAGTCGTCTGCCCCCTCCATTTGCCATAACGACAGATAGGGATGGCGGCCAATCAACGCGGTTTCCAATACGGTGGCGGGAAAGCCGTCCAGGCGTTCCTGAAAGACCATCCCCAGGCGTTGGGCAATTTGCCGCCTGCGCAGCGTCTCAAGCGGCTGCCCCCCCAGCAACACTTGCCCGGAACGCGGTGCGTTCAACCCCGCCAAGGTGTGCAGCAGCGTGGTTTTACCCGCACCGTTGGGGCCTAATACGCCCCATATCTGGCCGGGTTCGATGGCAATATTCAGCGCCGTGCCATCGCGCCTTTCTGGCACGTTGATGATGAGGTCTTGCGTGACCAGGCGGCTCATCAGCGGCTCCGGTAAAGCAAAAAGAGGAACGTCGGCACACCCAATAGCGCGGTAATCACCCCCACTGGCAACTGCTCCGGGGCAATCATCGTGCGGGCCAATGTATCGGCCAACACGAGTAAGGAGCCCCCGGCAAGGGCACAAGCTGGCAATATCAGCCGTTGATCGTTGCCTAGCAACAGGCGCAGCATATGCGGCACCACTAAGCCAACAAAGCCAATGCTGCCCGCAGTGGTGACAGCCGCTGCAGTTAACAAGCTCGCCGCGATATAAATTCCCCACTCCAACGGACGAACAGCAACCCCCAGTGCCGCTGCCTGCTGAGGGCCTCTAGCCAGCACATTTAAACTACGCCCCAATGGAATCAAGACAATACACGTGAGTAATAACAGCAGCAGTGGCGGCCAGGGAGTACGCGCGTAGGAAAGATCGCCCATCAGCCAATACAGCATGCCCGGCAGCCGTTCGGCAGGGCTCAACGCCAACATTAGGGTAATCACCGCACCCCAGCCTGCCGCCACGACTACGCCGGTAAGCAACAGACGTGAGGGCGTCCAGCTGCCGCTGCCGTGGGCCAAACCAAACACTAGAAACGTGGACAGCAATGCGCCGAAAAACGCTGAGCCTGAAATTAGCAGCCCACCCACACCTACCAGCATGGCCGCCAACGCGCCAATCGATGCGCCACCGGAAAGCCCAAGTACATAAGGGTCTGCAAGAGGATTGCGCAGCAGCACTTGCATCAGAGCGCCAGCGACTGCCAATAAACCGCCGACAGCAAAAGCCGAAAGCGCGCGGGGAAGGCGTAAATCCATCACCATAGTACGCGCCAACGGATCACCCTGCCCTTGCATCACCGCCCAAAGCTGGGCAGCGGAAAGCTGAGCACTGCCCACCGCTAGGGAAAATAGCATGGCGGTAATGGCAATCAATGCCAACAGGCAAAGAGGTTGCCACAGGCGCGCTGTCATTAAGAGTCCTTGTCCATAGAAGCCGCCCTAGCGCGTTTTTGACGGGTTTGCTCAAGTTTTTCGCACAGCAACTGAGCGCCGTCTAACAGACGTGGCGTGGGCCGTTGAATCAGCGAAGGCGGCACAAAATAGAGGCTATCATCCGCCACGGCGGAAAGATGTGGGTATTGTTCCCAGTGGGTCAGCCAGTGGCGGTTCTCTTCCCCCATACCACCAGCAATAATCGCTTCAGGATTAGCCGCCAATACGGCTTCGTCATCCAGCCTTGGTACTAGGCGTAGCTGATCGCCAAACACATTTTCACCGCTGCAAAGCTGTACCACTTGGCCAATCAGGTGTTCATCGTTCACGCTCATCAGCGGTTGATCCCACACTTGATAAAACGTGCGTACGGGCTCTCGATCACTATAGCGCGCCGCCAACTCCGCCATACCCTGTCTGAAACTATCAGCCACTTGCTGGCCTGCGAGCTCCGTTCCCGCTAGGCGTGCCAACCGCTCAATAGTATCAGCGACATCATCAACCGTACGCGGTTCAATGTAGAACACCGGCATGCCAAGTGCTTCAAGGGTTTCCATTTGCTCAGCCGGATTGCCAGTTACCCAACCGATCACTAAGTCAGGTGCCAGCCCCACTAGCGCTTCTAAATCAATCCGCGTGTGGCTGCCAACGGAAGCTACTTGTTTGGCCTCCGGTGGATAATCACTGTAGCTCACCACAGCAACGACCTGTTCCCCAGCACCCGCAGCGTAGGTCAGCTCCGTCGCCCCAGGGGAAAGTGTGGCAATGCGCCGAGCCTCAGTGTGTAGACACACCTCCCGCTCACGGTCATCTACCACGCAGCGGCTGTGGTCATCTGCCACTACGGCGCTTGAAACCACACCACCGAGTGTTAACAGGGGTAGTGTGAATAGAGTCTGTAGGCAACGATTAAATAAAAATCGCTTTAATGGCAGTGCGGGGCCAATAGCCCCGCACTGTTTAGACATACTCTGATTCGCTTTTTTATTGGCCAAAGTGAACACTCAAGAACCCTGCACGGCCTGCATTAATGTAGTCGGCACCATCAAAAGAGCGTGTTGTAATGTAATCTTGATCCAAGGCGTTTTCCAACGTTACCCGCGCACTCCACAGCGGGGCAAACTGCCAGCCCGCACGCAGGTTCACCAGCCCGTAACCGCTTAGGCGGTCTTGGTTCTGAGCATCACGGTAACGGTGGTTTTGAGCAATCCAAGACCCACCCACCGACCAGTCACCAAGCTCACGGTCTAGGTCTAAGCGAAGGCTTTGTGAGGCGCGGTTTTGCAGGCGCTTACCTGTCAGACGGTTTTCAGGGTCGGTGTAAGTGAGTGCGGCAGCCAGTGTCCAATCGTCGAGTTCAACGCCAGCCGCTAACTCTGCCCCACGAATGCGGGTTTCCGGCACGTTAAACAGCAGACCTTGGCCAGTAATCAAGTTGTCGATATCGGTTTGATAAAGCGCGGCATCCCAGAACCATTGGGCATACTGTCCACGTACACCCACTTCAATACTTTCTGACGTTTCAGACTCCAAGTCGGGATTACCGAAGCCAGGGAAATAGAGCTGATTGTAAGTGGGTGCGTTAAAGGCCGTACCGTAGTTGGCACGTAAGGTGTGATGGCTGTCTACGTCATAGCCCACGCCTACGCTACCAGTGACTTCTTCACCGTAAGATTCATTGTCATCAAAGCGCAAGCTGGCTTGCAGGGTAAACGGTGAAAAATCGAGCAGCGCCTGAGTAAAGACCGCCGCGTTGCTTCGGCTGGTTTCATCATACGCCGTGGTGCTATTGACTCGATCTTCGCTGTACTCAGCGCCAGCAATTAGCTCATGGGCGCCCGCTGTAAAGGTATTTTCCCAGCGCGCGGTGCTCACCTTGGTGTTGAACACAGAGTCACCAAAGTCAGCAAAATTATCGCTCTCATCACGTGATTCGCTGAGGGTTAAGCGGCTGCGCCAGTTATCGGTCATCGGCAGTTCACCGTAGACCCCTGCCACCTGCTGCACGAAGTCGTTTTCGCCACCATCGTATTCGTTATGGCCACGGGCACGAAGCGCCAGCACGCCTGCTTCTGCACCGCTTGCAAAGGTATGGGAAACCCGTGCTAGGGCCGTGGTGTTGTCATAGCCCTTATCGTCTCCGTCACGCCGAACCGGCTGGCCATCGGTGGTGAAGTGGCTACCGGCAAAGCTGTAGCGGGTACCCCCTTCTTTGCCGCTAATACCGGCACTCAGACGCTGGGTGTTAAACGAGCCACCGCCAAAAGAAACCCGCGGTTGTGGGCCTTCTTCTTCGCCTTGAGGGGTAAACAGCTGAATAACGCCGCCAATCGCATCGGCCCCGTATAAGCTACCGCGCGGGCCGCGCACAATTTCGGCGCGGTCAAACATGCGCGGCTCCAGGTATTGCCAGGCAGCCCCACCGCTGGTGGCGGAACGCAGACGAATACCGTCAATCAGCAGTACATTTTGGCTGCTACCGCTGCCACGAATAAACACGCTGCTGTTTTTACCGAAGCTGCCGTTGGTAGAAACATCCACCCCAGGCTGGCCGCGAAACAGGTCGGTAATACTGACCGGATCTTGGCGGCGTAACGTAGCTTCGTCCAGCACGGTTACCGAAGATAAGCTTTCGTTGGCAGTGCGCGGCGCAAGCGCGGCGGTAACCACCACAGGGTTTAACGTATTTGTCGCAGGCTGGGCATTCGACTGGGCTTGAACGGCCAACGGTAGTGCAGCCATCGCAAACGCCGCCAGCGTGACGGTGGAATGAAAACGATAAGACATGGAGAAATCCCTTGCTCACTGTGCTCACCCGCACAGCGTGTTTTTTTGACCGGGCAGAGGGAGTCCAAGGGAAGTATCAGCAACCTGACAGCTACTAGTATTACCCTGAAAGCGCCCTCCGCGCTTCGGTATAGTGTGGTTCTTTAGAACCATGTCTCTTAGGCCGGTCTCCGGGCTGACGAGCGAAAGGCGGATAACAGCACCTATCCTTTCCGAACGACCACCTTCCCATGCGTTAGCACAGTGGCGTCTTTAGCCGTTCTTATCTCGATCACCGTTGCGGGGGCAGCGTTGGATTCACGTAAGCGTTCACCAACTTCCCGTTTAACTGATGGCGATAATGGCCAGCAGCACCTGAGAGTGCGCGTAAACTAGCAATTTGTTGGGGGTTGGTCAATTTAACCGACTAGGGTTTAAGCGCCTGCACCAACCCATGCCGTACATGCCAGACCTGCTCGGATTGGGCGGCGGCATCTTGGCTAAACCAGCCGCTTAAATCGCGCAGGCGACGCTGGTCTCGGGCCATGGGAACGATACCCCGCCCTAACTCGTTCATGATTAGCACCAGCGTCACGCCGTGGGTGTGTGCTGCAGTGTCCAAATTTGCAAGGTCTTGCCGCCACTGATCGCGCGACGCATCGCTGCTTATATCCGAGCTTAGCACTGCCGCTAACCACTCAAACACGCCGTGAAGCACGAGCGGCACATTGGGCTGCATAATGTGACTCACTTCGTGTAAACGTTGCCCTGGGGAAAGCCGCCTCCAAACAGCGCTGGGAAAGCGTGCGTTTACAACGTCGCGCTTACCTGCACAGGCACCGCCGATGAACAGCTGCATTGCCACTCTCCTTTACCCTCTTCACGATTTAGATACGTCAGTTGCCAACGCCGCCCCTGCGCTTGTTGCACGATACCTTCCCAAAAGCCAATGGTTTCAAAGCGACGCCGCAACTCGCGTATTACCCCGCCGTGGGTAACCACCAGCACTTTTTGATAATGGTGCTCGCGGGCATGCGCAGCCACCTGTTCAAGCCAAGCATCTAACCGGTCACGTAGCTGGCCAGACGATTCACCGCCTGGAATTTGCAGCTCCCCCACGCTGTCAATCCAAGCGCGATAATGGGGTAACGCTTTTAGCTCATCGTAGACCTTGCCTTCGTACTCCCCAAAATCCAGCTCCCGTAGCCGTGGCTCCAAATACAGCGGCACATCCGGCTTTGCCGCCTGCGACCACGCTAGGGTTTGCTGGCAACGGGTTAAATCGCTTGAATAAACAGCGTCAAAGCACTCTTCTGTCAATGCGTCTCGCAATGCCAGCAGCCCCGCTTCCGCGTCAGGAAACAGCAGCGGAATATCGCGCTGCCCTTGGTAGCGGCGCTCTAAATTCCAGGCGGTGATACCGTGGCGAACTGCCACCAACTCCACATTAAGACTAGTAGCCAAAGCTCTCCTCCTTCAATGGTGGCACCTACCATGTCGCCATTGATGCCGTTAAATAGACGCAGCAGTGCCTTTCTGGCAAATGCTACCCACACCACAATGACCAACCCCCAGGCAATCAAACCAGGGAACACCACGACAAGCAGCAACAAAGGCAGCAAGGCATAACCCACATCACGGGGGCTAAGCGACTGCTGCCAACTCCATGCAAGCCCCTTCGATTGGGCACAGGGGGTAAGAACCAGCAGTGCAACCCCTGCAAATCTACCTAATGCAGGCACTGCCAACAGCCACCACAGCGGCGCCTGATACGCCAGCAGTGCCCACAGTAATACGCCCTTCCAAGCCATCAGAAACAGCAGTGCCAGGATGCCGAAACTACCTATCTGAGCGTCTTTCATGATTTCCCAACGCCGCTCAAGAGGTTGGTTACTGCCTAACGCGTCGGCAAGATCCATCACACCATCGAGATGTAACCCCCCTGAAAGCGCGACCCATAAACTAAGCAGTAGCAACGCCGTTATTGGCGTTGGTGCCCCTATGAAATTTAATAGCAGCGCGTTTAACACCAGCACGCTGCCAATTAACAACCCCACCAACGGATAGGCACGGATTGCCCAACGCCGAGTGGCGGGTGTCCATGGGCAGGCAACAGGAAGTGGAATGCGGGTTAGAAACTGCAGCGCGAGCACCAGGCCGAACAGCGCATCTTTCATCGTTTCCACTCCACAGCACAGCCCGCGATGACTTCAAGCACTGAGTCAGCTTGCGCCGCTAACCAACGGTGCAGGCACTGGATAAACTCAACGTAGCGCCAAGTAACGGGCTGATCAGGAATCAACTCTTCGTTGAGATCGTTCGATACAATCACCAATGTCAGCCTCCGTTCTTGTGCATCACGCAGGCAGCGATCAAGCAGCGCCAGGCCTTGCTCATCACTGAATTCTTCATTTGGCTCAGCGCCAAACAGCACTTGCCCAGCCCACAGGGTTAAACAGTCGAGTAGTACCGCGTGGTGATCGGGTACTTGGGCAATGGCTTGGTCAATCGCAAGGGGAGCTTCTAGTGTCACCCATTGGCCTTCCCGGCGTGCCTGATGGCGCGATACGCGGTCGGCCATTTCTGCATCGTCAACAGTGGCGGTGGCAATGTAATAGCAGTTGGCGTCACCCGCCGCGCTGAGCACACGCTGCTCCGCTACTTGGCTTTTTCCAGAACGAGCCCCCCCACTAACAAAGACAATCATGCAATACCTTTAGCAACCGGTTATTTGCCGACTCATCACGCAGTGCCAAGCGCAGCCAGCTGCCCTCAAGCCCTTTAAAACTATGGGTATGCCTCGCCAGTAGCCCTTTATAAAGCATGCGTTCAAAAAGGGCTGCGCTGGTCACGCCGCGTTCACGCTGTAAAACACCAGGCCGCACTAGGAAAAAGCAGCTATGGCTGGGCACCACCTCAAGTCCTAACGCCAACAATGCCTTGCCCATACGAGGCTGCTCACTGGCAAGCCACTGCTGGGTGAGCCGTGCAAACTCACTATCCGCTAGCAGCGGCGCTACCAGTTCGGCGGCAAGGTGGTTCACACTCCAGGGCGGCTGGTGGTGGCTCATGGTAGCTACTATGTTTTCCGAAGCCAGCACATAGCCTAGGCGCACTCCAGGCAAGGTATAAAACTTGGTCATTGAGCGTAGCAGCACTAAGTGACCGTAACGCTTAAGTAGCGGCGTCAGCGCCTCGACACCTATCGATAGATCGATAAACGCCTCATCAACCACTACCTGGGTACCGGTTTCCCGCGTATGCGCTAGCAGTGTCTCTACTGCGTCAATGGGTATCAGCGTGCCTGTTGGGTTATTCGGGCGACACAGAAACACCACGTCAGCGTTTGCCGCTTTCTCTAGCAAGTCCGCCATCTCACCAGCGAAATGCGGCTCGCGCAACACATTCTCGGCCGTTTCAATACGGTGGGCAGAACAGGCTCTGGCATATTCGCCAAAACTGGGAGCCAATAATAGGGCTCGGCCACCGGCATGCAGCGCCGTGGCAAGAAAAATCGCTTCCGCCCCACCATTGGTCAGCAGTACTTGTGCTGGCTGAACACCGTTGTGCGCCGCAATGGCCTGCCGGGCTGACGCGTAGTCTGGCGAGGGGTAGCGGCTAAGCCCGCCAAGTCGAGTTACTAGCCAACTTGCTACCCACTCGGGCGGTCCAAGCGGGTTAAGGTTAGCGCTCACGTCGTCAACCACATGATCGTCAGGTAGCCCAAAACGCTTTAGCAGCGCCGCGGCCTGACCACCATGGCTTGGCCAATCAGCCGCTTCGTGAACAGTGGCTTGACGACTCATAGCCATGAAATCCCCACGCTTAATAAGATCGTTAACACGGCCATTAACAAGAAAAACAGCAACCAAGCGCCGTGCATCAATTTAATCGTGGCGTTGATATGCGAACACGTCAGCGTTTCCAACGGGGAGCCAAGGGTGGCTCGATGGGATACCGCGCCCTGATAAACATTGGTGCCACCCAACTGCACACCCAACAGATTCGCGACCATGGCCTCTGGCCACCCCGCATTAGGGCTTGGGTGACGGGGCGCTTCGCGGCAGGTGGCCATAATGGCCCGACGCCAATAGTGCGCCGATGATTGCCAACTGATCAACACCCCAGCAGCCCACAAGCATAGCGCGGTCAGCCTTGCGGGAAGCCAGTTAGCGATATCATCGAGTTTCGCTGAGGCATAACCAAAGTCGCTGTAGCGTTCGTTTTGGTAGCCCACCATGGAATCCAGCGTGTTAATCGCTTTGTAAGCCAGCGCCAGCGGCGCACCGCCTATCACAGCAAAAAATAGCGGCGAGGTAATGCCGTCTACCGTGTTTTCTGCAATGGTTTCCACCGCACCACGGGTAATGCCTGCTTCATCCAGTTGCTCGGTATCACGCCCCACCACCATAGAAAGCGCCTTTCGCGCCGATGCAAAATCACCGTTAGCCAGCGGCACAGCAATGGCACGTCCCGCTTCCGCCAAACCTTTTATGGCCAGCGTTGTCGCCAGCAGCCATAGCTCGGCAGCTAGCCCAAGCCAAGGGTGTACCCACGTCAGTAGTGCCAACCCTAGCCAAGCAAGACTAAACGTGCCCAGCACAATGGTTGCAGTGAGCATAAAGCCCAAGCGCCGACGGCGTTTTTCACTTCCCTGGTTCCAGCGCTGCTCAAGTGCGCTGATGGTGCGCCCAATAATGACCACGGGATGCGGCAGCGAACGGGGGTCACCAATGATCAAATCAATCACAATCGCCATCGCTACTAAACCAACAGACGCTAACCCCAGCATGGTGAAACCTGTTGCGATTTCGTCAGCGACCCCAACGTCGCCTGATACACCGCTTGTCCTATCGCCCGCCCAATCGCCGTGCCAGAGCCTGCATAAGGTGTTGGATCGCCACGCTGGGTAGCGGCGATAGACAGGCTGTCGGTTGATGTGCCGGTAGCGGGCGTTTCGCTGAATGGATCGTTAACGCCCATTTCTCTCAATGCTTGAACTTTCGCTTCCGTTGCCGAGAGAGAGGCATTAACCAGCGCGCCATCGGTCAAATGGGCATCTAAAAAAAGAAACGTGTTAATTGTGCCTACCCTGGGTGTGCTTCTCAGCATTAAGCGAGGATCTGCGTCACTTGAAACGCTAATATCAACCGCGTTGCCAACACCTGCCGTCACCAACGCCAGCACACCATTGGTTGTTGCAGCCAATGGTACGCTGACGGCACATGCACTGTGCAGGCGCACTGCAGTCATCATCGCAACAGCGGATAGCGGTAGTCGCTGATCTGCTAGCCAACGTAGCAGGTCGTCTTTTGGGTGATGGCCGTCGTAATCTTTATCGACGTGAAAATTTGCGAAGTGTTGGCAATGCCCAAACCCGCCTCCCACAAGCGCGCTACTCAGGGTGTACAGTGGCTCAGCAGCCGACACCACCAAGCAGTGTTCACTTTGCGACCACGTTAGCGGCTGACTAAATGAAAGCGTTTCTAGCTCGCTCATGGGTCAGCATTGTCGCTAATGCCCGCATCGGCAAAGGTAGCCATTTCACTGAGCATCGCGGCGGCGGCCTGTAATAAAGGAAACGCCAACGCCGCGCCACTGCCTTCCCCCAGGCGCATCCCCAAAGAGAGCAATGGCGTTGCATCAAGCGCCTCAAGGGCCGTGGCATGGCCAGGCTCTTCAGAACGATGTCCAAAAATCAAATAACCGCGCACCGCTGGACATAAACGGCAGGCCGTCAGGGCAGCAACCGTGGCGATAAAGCCATCCACAATGGCTGGCAAGCGATTGGCCGCCGTGGCTAGATAAGCGCCTGCCATAGCAGCAATCTCTAACCCGCCTAGCTTGCTTAACACCTCTATAGGGTCTTCGATATTGGCTTGGCGTGCGCTTAGCGCCCGCTCAATCACCGCTACTTTATGAGCCTGCTGGACGCTACTAATACCGGTGCCAGCGCCCACCAACTGAGCCACTGGCTTACCGGTCAGCGCCGCCAGCATGGCGCTGCTTGCGGTGGTATTCGCAATGCCCATTTCACCAACAATAATGCATTTCGCTCCCGCCTGAACGGCGCGCTCAACGGCTTCGCCGCCTACCTGTAACGCAGCGAGTGCTTCGTCACGGCTCATGGCATCTTCAAGCACCATATTGGCGGTGCCCGCGCGCACTTTGGCATCCGTAATACTCGGCATTGCTAGGTGTGAAGCAACGCCAACATCCACCACCTCAACCTGGGCGCCAATTTGTCTGGCGAAGACGTTAATCGCCGCGCCACCACGGACAAAGTTAGCCACCATTTGAGCCGTCACTTCTTGTGGGAAGGCCGACACTCCCTCTTCAGCAATACCATGATCAGCAGCAAAGACAATAATCGCCGGTGGCGTGATGATTGGTTTACATTCACCAGTGATCTCACTAAGCGTAACGGCCAATGTTTCTAACTGGCCGAGGCTGCCTGGCGGCTTGGTGAGCGTATCAATATAGCGAAGTGTCAATGCGCCAGTGTGACTATCAAGTGGCGTGACGTGGTTAACGACGGGATGCATAGCGGCTCCAGGGCAGCAATCAAATTCATTTTGCGCAAGATGGTAGCAAAAGCGCGGCTGCTATACTTGCGCTTTAAGACACTTCAGCACGCAACCACCCCATTAGGGGCCGAACTGCTCTGTTAGCTGTAAGGTTCATAAAAGCATCATCATTTACGACGATAGTAGTTATCAACTAGGGGTAATAAAACTACAAATATGGTTTTTATTGCCGTAAAGTCTCTTATATCGACACAAAAAGATGTAAAATAACTACAAACTTGACTCACCGTCTCTACCATGCAGAGGTCTCTATGCCGAGCTCAACACCCGCTACTTTAAATTCTACCGTTGCTGAGGTTACCCAACGCATTCGTGAGCGCTCTGCTGAGCGGCGTGCTCTCTATGAGCAACGCATGGCGGACCAGCATAAGCGTGGTGTGCATCGTGCAGAGCTATCCTGCGGTAACCTAGCCCACGGCTTTGCCGCCTGCAGCCCTCAAGAGAAAGACTCCCTGAAGCTAATGAACAGCGCCAACTTAGGGATCATCTCTTCTTATAACGATATGCTGTCGGCCCATCAGCCGTTTGAAACCTTTCCGGAAACCATCAAAGCCGCTGCCAGCGCCATGGGGTCAACCGCCCAGTTTGCCGGTGGTGTGCCCGCCATGTGTGACGGGGTGACCCAAGGGCAACCGGGCATGGAACTGTCGCTGTTTTCTCGCGACGTGATTGCAATGGCGGCCGCCGTTGGGCTTTCACACAACATGTTTGATGCTGCCCTTTACCTGGGCGTGTGCGACAAGATTATCCCTGGCCTGTTTATCGCTGCGGCGCGCTTTGGTCATTTACCTGCCATGTTCGTACCGGCTGGCCCGATGCCCAGCGGCCTGCCGAACAAAGAGAAAGCACGCATACGCCAGCTATACGCAGAAGGCAAAGTAGGCCGCGACGCGCTGCTGCAAGCGGAGTCTGACTCTTATCACAGCCCTGGCACCTGCACCTTCTACGGCACTGCCAACTCGAATCAGCTGATGATGGAAGTAATGGGCCTTCACCTGCCGGGCACTTCGTTTGTGAACCCAGGCACGGAAATGCGTGAAGCCCTGACTCGCTACGCAACTGAACAGGCGATTCGCAACACTGAACCTGGCGGTGACTACCGCCCTTTCTATAAGCAGATTGATGAGCGCGCCATCGTCAACGCGGTAGTCGGTTTGTTGGCATCTGGCGGATCGACCAATCATACGATGCATTTGATTGCCATGGCCGCTGCGGCAGGCATTACGCTGAACTGGGATGACTTCACCGACCTTTCCGCTGTAACGCCCAGCCTGATGCAGGTATACCCTAACGGCCAAGCGGACATTAACCACTTTCAGGCGGCAGGCGGCATGAGCTACCTGTTCCGCGAACTGCTCGGCGCGGGCTTACTGCACGGCGATATCCCCACGGTGTTCGGCACTGACTTGACCGCCTATACCCAAGAGCCGTTCTTGGAAAATGGCAAGGTAGTTTGGCACGAAGGTCCGGAAAGCAGCTTAGACGAAGACGTCTTACGCCCAGTGGCTAACCCCTTCGCAGCTACCGGCGGCCTGACCGTAATGAAAGGCAACCTGGGACGCGGCGTGATCAAAGTATCCGCCGTTGCAGACGAACACCGCGTGGTAGAAGCACCGGTGAAAATCTTCGAAGACCAGAATGAAATGAAGGCGGCGTTTGAGTCTGGAGACTTAGATCGCGATGTCATCGTGGTGGTGCGCTTCCAAGGGCCAAAAGCCAACGGAATGCCGGAACTACACAAACTGACGCCGTTCCTAGGCGTATTGCAGGACCGTGGTTTCAAGGTGGCATTGGTGACCGATGGCCGTATGTCTGGCGCGTCCGGTAAAGTGCCCGCTGCGATTCATATTAGCCCAGAAGCACTGGACGGCGGCCCGCTATCGAAACTGCGCGACGGCGACATTGTGCGCCTGGACGCCAACGCAGGTACGCTGGAAGCCAAAGTAGAGGCGGCTACCTGGGCAGATCGCGAGCGCGTAGTGGCGAATTTGGATCACTATCACGTTGGCCTGGGCCGCGAACTGTTTAGCGGCTTCCGCCACCTGGCCATGCGGGGTGAAGAAGGTGCAGGCTCACTGGGCGGCTTTGAAGCCGACGATCTCGCTCGTCAACAGGGCCAGATTCTTCAAGAGGATGCCTGATGCGACCGGCCTTAATTGGTGATATTGGCGGTACCAATGCACGCCTGGCGCTCGTCACGCCAGGTGGGGTAACGCCCCACGATATTATTAATCTTCCCTGCGCGGACTACCCTGGGGTTATCGATGCGATTCAGGACTATCTGGAGCGCGTGGGAGCTACCGGTGACAATGCACCAATGGAAGCCTGTTTGGCGTTTGCCTGTCCGGTTCACGCCGAGCGCGTCAAGATGACCAATAATCACTGGGATTTTATGAAAAGCGATGTTCAGCAGACGCTGAACTTATCGCTATTCAAAGTGATTAATGACTTTACTGCCCAGGCGTTGGGCGTGCCCCATGTGGACACCGACAATCTGGTGGAAGTACAAGCAGGTGTGGCCCAGTCTCACTCTACCCGCTTGGTAATTGGCCCCGGTACAGGTCTGGGCGTTGCTGGTGTTTTTCCCGGCCAGCATGCTTGGATACCGCTTCCCACCGAGGGCGGCCACGTTACGTTTGCTCCCACCGACACCACCGAGCGAGCGCTGCTGGATGTTTTTCTACAGCGTTACCAACGGGTCAGCGTGGAGCGCATTTTATGCGGCCAGGGCCTATTGGAACTGTACCAAGCCCATTGTGCGCTGAAGGAGCAAACGCCTAGCTGCACGACGCCAGCCGAGGTTACCCAAGCCGCCAACCAGGGTGACCCTACCGCCACCGCCACCCTGTTACGCTTTTTAAAAATTCTCGGTGATGTATGCGGCGACGCGACCCTAACAATGGGAGCCAGGGGCGGCGTTTATCTATGCGGCGGAATTTTACCACGCCTGCTGGAGTGGCTACCCAAATCCGAGCTGCGTGATAGCTTTGTGAACAAAGGCCGGATGGGCGCCTATAACGCCGATATTCCCGTGTGGATTGTTACTCACCCGTGGACAGGGCTACTCGGAGCCGCTGAAGCGCTGCATAACGAAGAAGTCTTTTAACTTATTAGGGATGACCATGCCTGCTCACACTTTCGATGCGCCCTTTGTTCTCGGCATGATGCGCCTGCATGAAGCACCAGAGATGCACCAGGCGAATCATCTTGCCGACTGGATCGAAGCCCGTATCGAGCAGGGGTTGCACTGGTTCGACCATGCCGACATTTATGGCAGCGGTGCTTGCGAGACACTATTTGGTCAAGCGCTGCGCACGCGCCCTGGGTTAGCGAAACGACTTAAGGTGGTGACCAAAGCGAGCATCGCCAACGATAACCCAGCCCACGGCTCTGGCAAGATAAAGCACTATAACGCCAGCCCTGCCTATTTGAATAAGGCGATTGATGCCGCACTGGGTCGCTTGGGCATCGAGCGCATCGAGCATTTTTTAATTCATCGCCCCGACCTATTAATGAACGCAGAAGCGACTGGCCGTGCCCTGGATGACGCTATCGATGCAGGTAAAATTGGCGCTGCGGGTATTTCGAACCATTTGCCAAGCCAGTGGCGTAGGCTGCAAAACGCTATGCACCATTCTTTACGCGCCAACCAAATCGAACTTTCTATTAGCCATAACGCACCGCTGTTTGACGGCAGTTTTGATGATCTTTGCGCCGACGGCCATTCGCCGATGGCGTGGTCACCGCTCGCGGGCGGCACACTCATGCAAGGCGACGTCGGTAACGTGCTTAACCGCGTCGCCCAAGAGCAAAACTGCACCCCTAACGCGTTAGCGCTGGCTTGGTTGCGGTCACTGCCTAGCCGTCCGGTTCCCGTTGTCGGCAGTGTAAAACCTGAGCGTATTGCTGACATGCTCAACGGGCCTGAGACGCTTTCAAGAGAGACGTGGTACGAGCTGTTAGAGGCCGCGCGAGGCCACTGCGTCGCGTAATCCCTTCATCAATTAATAATATAATGACAAGGAATGACTTATGACGCCGGTGATTGCTTTTGGTGAAGCCTTGGTTGATATGCTGTCCAGCCGCTTAGGCGATGACACTGGCCAGGAAACCTTCACGCCATACGCGGGGGGCGCGCCTGCTAACGTCGCGGTTGCCTGCGCGCGACTTAACGTACCCAGCCAGTTTTTAGGCATGGTGGGTGACGATACGTTTGGCCACTTCCTGATTCGTGAGCTGAAAAGCCATGGGGTAGATACCCAGGGCGTGGTGCTGACCAAAGAAGCACGTACTGCGCTGGCGTTTGTTTCCCGGGATAGCAGCGGCGAGCGCACCTTTGATTTTTATCGCCCACCGGCGGCCGACCTGCTCTATCGCCTAGAGCACCTGCCCCAGGGCGTGTTTGAACAACCGGCGATTGTTCACTTGTGCAGCAACAGTTTGACTGACCCCGAGATTGCCGATACCACCTTAGCGATTGCCGCTATGGCGAAGCGCGCAGGCTGTTTAGTCAGCGTGGATGCCAACCTCCGTCATAATTTGTGGGCTGAAGGGTCAGCGGATGTGTGGCGGGTAACCGAGCTATTGGATTGCGCCGATCTCGTTAAAGTCTCACTGGAGGAGCTTGATTATCTTCGTGGCGGGCATTCTCAAGAAGCGTGGTTATCTCAGCGACTCGCCGCCGGGGTAAAGGTCATTTTAATCACCGACGGCCCTAACAACGTGGTGCTGAAAGGTGTTGGCCTTGACCACACCATCACACCGCCCCAGGTGACCGCTGTTGACACAACCGCTGGCGGTGATGCGTTTATTGGCGGCCTGCTGGCTGAGTTATCACGGCACGGCATAGATGAGAACTGGTACCAGGACAGTGCCTTTTTAACCCGCGCGGTGGAGATTGCCTGCCGCTGTGGCGCTCACGCAGTGACCCGCCCAGGCGCTTACGCCGCACTGCCGACTCATAGTGATATTGAAGCGCTAAGAAATACGTAACGTCTGTGAAATACATAACGTCTGTAGCAAAAAAGGGCGTGCAACAGCACGTCCTTAATCACGCATCTTACTTACACGCTAAATCCCACTTACACGCTAAAACCCATTTGCACTCTACATCCTACCAGCGCGCTAATTAGTACAAGAACTGGCCACCTTCTCTTGCGCTACCGCTTCTTTACTCGATACCACACTGCCCTCCAGCAAGCTTACACTGCCTTCCAAGACACTCACATCAACCGAGCCTTTGGCTTGTGTAAAGCTAACCTGGGAAATTGCTCGTTGCTGCGTCGCGCCGTTAACCAGGATCTCCAGCGAGCCATGATCACACCACCACTCAATCGTAACAGTTAAGCTATCAACGCTGCCCGCTGCATGGTCACAGGTGAAATGGTCATCGAAAGCTGCTTGTCCGTTCACGCCGTTACGCGTGTAGCGAAGTGCAACGTCCTCCTCTCCCGCTTCAAGAGTAAGCTGTTGATGATCTCCCTGCTGAAGCGACAATGCTACTCGACTGCCAGCCGTTAAGGTCAGTGCAAGAACACCACGACTTACCAGCGGCAAAGAGGTTAAAACGCTATATTGCCCAACACCCAGAATCGCCTGTGGCGGGATAGACTGCGATACAGCTGTCAGCGCCTCATGGCACTCTCTGGCGATACGCTGGCAAAGCTGAATGCCGCTCGATGTCGCGCGCAGGGTTAACTCTCTTGGCAGGCTCATCATTCCCCGCCAGCCGGCTTCAGGCGTATGGTTGGCATACTGCCAATTATTCAGCCAGGCCACGGCTAAACGACGCCCCGAGGTATTCGACCAGCTCTGCACGGCGTAAAAATCACGTCCTTCATCCATCATCATGACGTCATCAGGCGAGTGGTCGTTCGTAAAACGCTGGCCGTCGAACTCCCCCACGAAATAGTGCGTGAATGAGCCAAAGGCATTATCTGGCGTAGCACCAATGCCCACAATTAATACCCAGCGGCTAGTCGCCTGGCCGTTTTTGGCACCTTCTACAGGCAGTTCGAACAAATCGGGGCACTCCCAAGGGTGCTGAGTATGCGCGCCGTGGCCCTCGCCAAACGCACTGGCGAACTGCCAGTGCAATAGGTTTTCCGAAGTGTAAAAATGAATTTCCTGTCCACAGGCCAGCGCCATTACCCAACGTTGGGTAGCAGCATGCCACACCACCTTTGGGTCGCGAAAATCTTTAAATCCTGGCGCGGGTAGCACAGGGTTGCTTGCATAACGCTGCCAGGTACGCCCCTTGTCGCGGCTATAAGCCAAACACTGTGACTGCTCATAATCTTCAGGGTCATCAGAAAGCACTCGGTGACAGGTATAAAACGCCAGCAGCCCCGGCTGGCCGTCAAACAGCCCCGTCACATCATGTTCATCCACAATGGCACTGCCTGAAAAACACGCCCCTTGGGCGTCTGGCGCCAGTGCAATAGGCAAGTGTTCCCAGCGGCAAAGATCTGTGCTTACCGCATGCCCCCAGTGCATGGGCCCCCATACCGTGTCATGGGGGTGGTATTGATAAAAAAGGTGATACTCCCCCTCGAAATATACGAGTCCGTTGGGGTCATTCATCCACCCCATCGGCGGAGTAAAATGCAGCGCTGGCCTGAGAGGAGAAAATTCGACGAGACTCACTGTTAAAAACCTTTACTTAATCGATTAAGTTGAGGCTATCACGCTTTGCTCCTTATTGCCCTACACCGTTAGGTGAAACGCATAAAAAAGCCCGAGCATGGCAATATGCTCGGGCAAATGACTTGCGCACACGACCCGATATCAGCGTGGCAAGTAACGAGAGTGCTCGTGTCGATTTACATCGTATTCATTAGTGATGAAAACGCTCAGCGGCCTGACGGGCCAACTCGCGAATACCCTCCCAATCCTCTGCTTCAACCATAGCTTTTGGCGTCAGCCAAGAACCACCGACACACATCACGTTTGGCAGTGAGAGATAGGTGTCAGCGTTATCGACCGTGATACCGCCGGTTGGGCAAAAACGTGCTTCGGGAATCGGTGCACCAAAGGCTTTAATGGCTTTTGCGCCGCCGCTGGACTCCGCCGGGAAGAACTTGAAGCGGCGATAGCCATACTGCCAGCCAGTCATTAGCTCAGAGATCGTTGATACACCGGGCAACATCGGCACCGGGCTCTCTACGCCGTAGCGATAAAGTGCCTCTGTCGCACCAGGCGTTACCACAAAATCTGCACCTACCTGCTCAGCTTGGCGGTATTGCGCGGGTGTTAACACGGTTCCTACACCAATGCTGGCACCCGGCAGCGCTTCACGCATACGTTTGACGGCCTCCAGTGCGCAGTCGGTACGTAAAGTAATTTCCAATACCGTTAAACCGCCTTCGACTAAGGCACGACCCAGCGGTACCGCATCTTCAAGACGCTCAATGGTAATAACCGGAATGACCTCAGCTTTTAAGCAAATGCTATCAAGCTCGGCGGTGCGCGTTGAGGGTAGCTGTTTATCGATTGTCATCAGTGAGTCTCCAAGCAATTTTTACTGGCAAACGTTTTATTGGCGAAAGCCTAGGCGTTACGGCGCCCAATAGATCGCTAACGGGCAAGATAAAAACGCGCGAATGGGCAGCTTACGAACGTCATCTCCGTTCATGGCGTTTGCCAATACGCTGCGCTTATCATCGCCGGTAATATGCAAAATATGGCGATGCGCCTGATGAAGGCGACCTGCCGAGAAAGTGATACGCGGCTGCGGCTGGCTGGGCGTGCGTACCGCGACAAGCGGCTCATCGGTAGAGAGCGCTAAGCCAAGCTCTAGGCTGTCGGGGAACAGCGACGCCGTATGACCATCGCCCCCCATTCCCAGGATCACCACGCTGGCAGGCCAGGATAGAGACGCCGTACGCTTGGCAACCTCCTCAACCCCCTCTTCAGGCGTTGAGGCATCAGAGGTCAACGGCACAAAGTTGGCGTTCGCGGCCGCTCCTTGAAGCAGGTTCTCGCGCACCAGTTTGGCGTTACTGTCGCTACTTTGTTCATCCACCCAGCGCTCATCGGCCAGGGTAATGTCAATGCGCGACCAAGGCAGCGGCTTAGCTGCCAAGGCTTTAAAAAATGGCACCGGCGTAGAGCCACCCGATACGATTAGTAGCGCACGTTCTTGGCGAGTCAAGTCTTCGGCCAATGCCTGGAATACCGCTTCCGCCAGCTGTTCCGCCAGCGCTTGACGTACGTTGCTCATATTAATAATCCTCGTACCAACTGCGACCATCTTGGGTAATCATGGCGATGGAGGCGACTGGCCCCCAAGAACCTGCCGGATAACGACGCGGCGGCGTGTCACGTTTTTTCCAGCCGTCGATAAGCTGGTCACACCAGCGCCAAGCGTGCTCCACTTCGTCACGGCGCACGAACAGATACTGTTGGCCTTTCATGACTTCCAGTAGCAAGCGCTCATAGGCATCGGGAATACGTGACTTCGGAAATGCGCTGTTAAAGTCCAGGTGCAACGGGCCAGGACGCAGACGCATGCCTTTATCCAAACCGCTGTCTTTGGTGAGTACCTGCAGCGCAATCCCTTCATCCGGCTGCAGGCGAATGATCAGTTTGTTCGAGGCAATTCCCCGCTGATCAGGATCGAAAATATAGTGTGGCTGCTGGCGGAAATGAATCACGATTTGGGACAGTTTTTCGGGCATGCGCTTACCGGTACGCAGGTAAAACGGCACGCCTGCCCAGCGCCAGTTGGAAACCTCAGTTTTCATTGCCACAAAGGTTTCGGTTCGGCTTTCGGTATTCGCACCCTCTTCTTCTAAGTACCCCGGCACCGGCTGGCCATCGTGGGTACCTGCTATATACTGACCACGTACCACGTCACGCCCCAGCGCATCGCCAGTGAAAGGTTTAAGCGCTTTAAGCACTTTTACCTTTTCATCCCGAATAGCATCCGCATCCAGGTTGGAAGGCGGATCCATGGCAATCAAGCAAAGCAGCTGCAGCAAGTGGTTTTGCACCATATCGCGTAGCTGTCCTGCATCATCGAAGTAGCCCCAGCGCCCTTCAATGCCGACCTTTTCTGCGACGGTAATTTCCACATGGGAAATGTGGTTTTGGTTCCATTGCGTCCCAAACAGCGGGTTAGCAAAGCGCAAAGCTATCAGGTTTTGTACCGTTTCTTTACCCAAATAGTGGTCAATACGGTAAATACGTGACTCAGGAAAAACCGCCCCGATCGCATCGTTAACTTCTTGCGATGACACTAGATCGTAGCCAATAGGTTTCTCGACGATTACCCGCGTCTGCTCATCCAGGCTGCCACTCGCCTCAAGATTGCGGCAAATATCACCGTAGATCATTGCGGCAACGGATAAATAAATCACCATGGGTCGATCAGAGCCTTCTCGCCACTGGCGTATTTGCTCAAAACCCTCGGCTTTTTTAAAATCCAGCTGGCAGTAGTCAAGCCTGTTTAGAAAGCGTTCGAGACTCTCTTTATCCTGTTCATCCTTGTTCAGTCGCTTTTGCAGTGCACCATTTACCAATTGTCGAAACGCCGCACTATCATGTTCTTGACGCGCCAGCCCCATAATACGCGTGCTTTCGGGCATCAGGCCTTCACGGTCAAGATGATAAAGCGCAGGAAACAGCTTGCGCATCGCAAGATCGCCCAGCGCCCCAAACAGCGCTAAATCGATAGCGTGATTCTGATCGCCCAGCGGGGAATGTGACTGGCTCATCTCAGCTCCTATTTATAATTAGATGATCTAATGTAGTTAGATTACCTAAAATCTATCTGATAAAGGGCATTATACGCAATATTTGATGTAATTTTACTACAAAAAAGTAACGCTGCCTTCCCATTTGCTTTTTTTACTGCCATTTAGCTCTTTTACTGCGTTATGCCCATACCGCTACCCACTGTTTTACCTGTTTATTGTTACCTTTTATTCCACTCTACGCCCCTTAGATACGCCATCGCTACGCCCCCTGAGGATGAGGTGACATTGCGCGTAATTGGCGACGCTGGCACTGACGAAAGCGCTGCTCATCAAAATGTTCGCAGCACTCTACGACAACAACAATGAGGTATTCACGCTATGGCAATGTATCGACCCATCATGATGCCGCTGCTAGCCGCCACGCTGGCTGCCAGTGCCACCCTGCCCGCCGTTGCCTTTGAGGATGATCGCCTGACTATCTGGATGGGTGATAATAAAGGCCAGGAAGGCATACGCGCAGTTGCCGAGCAGTTTCTTGAAGAAACAGGCATCGAAGTTGAGGTGATCTTTCCCGATAATCTTACCGACCGTTTTCAGCAGGCGGCGGGGAGTGGACAAGGGCCAGACATCGTCATCTGGGCTCACGACCGCATGGGCGAGTGGGCACAAAGCGGCTTATTGAAGCAAGTCGCCCCTAGTGACAGCTTCCGCGAGGCGTTTTACGACTTCACCTGGGAGGCTGCGCTGTGGAATGGCGACACCTACGGCTACCCGATATCGGTAGAGTCATTGGGCCTCATTTATAACAAAGCCCTAGTAGAAACACCGCCAGAAAGTTTTGCCGAACTGATGGAGCTTGACGAAACGCTATCTCAAGACGGCAAAAAGGCCATCTTATTTGATTACAGCGAACCTTATTACGGCTGGACATTGCTTGCAGCCAACGGCGGCTACCCTTTCAAGCAGACTGACAGCGGCTATGATGTCAGCGATATAGGCGTTAACAACGAAGGCGCCCTACAAGGGGCAGAACTGTTGGTTGAGCTGATCGAAAGTGATGTATTACCCCGCGGCACTGATTACAACTTGATGGACACCCGATTTAATCAAGGCGAAGTCGCTACCATGATTAGCGGCCCATGGGCCTGGCCGAACCTTGAGCGTAGCGGAATTGACTACGGCGTCGCACTACTCCCGAAAGTGGGGGATGAACGTGCTAAACCCATGTTTGGCGTGATGACGGCAATGATTAACTCCGCCACACCCAATGATTTTCTCGCCGTGGAGTTTTTAGAAAACTACCTGCTTAGCGAAGAGGGCATGCACACATTCAACAGCGACGGCTCACTGGGAGCGGTCGCCCATATAGATTATCAGGCTGAACTTGCTGATAACCCCAACATTGCCGCGACGCTTGAAAATGCTGAAGTCGGTATGCCCATGCCAAACATTCCTGAAATGGGTGCTTTCTGGGCAGCCATGGAGCCCGCCCTGCAGAACATCGGTAGCGGGCGCCAGACCCCACAAGAAGCGCTGGACGCCGCCGCACGCCGTATGCGCCAGTAGCCTTTTTTTGCCCTTCTGCCCGGTGGCAATCGCCACCGGGCAGCCTGCAGGATATCGTCATGTATACCACTAACGCCTCTCGTGGCCTTCCCCGCCATCGCTCTCGCCATCTCACCGAACGTTACACACGCTGGGCACTTCGCTGCGTTATTGCCACGTTGGTCATCGCGCTTCTTTGGTTAGTGCTTGCTTTTCACCTCAACGGCCAGTGGATGTTCGCGCTGCTCTTTCTAGTGCTGGGCGCCTCACTGGGTGTGGTGTTTACCAAACGCACGCTAATGAGCCACCGCTATATTTTTCCTGCCATAGCGGGGCTTGGTGTATTTGTTATTTTCCCGCTGCTTTACACCATCGGCATTAGCTTTAGTAATTACAGCTCAAGCAACTTGCTATCGGAAGAGCGCGTGCGCGGCCAGCTAATGAGCCAAACCTACCAACAGGAAGGCAACGCGTTTGACCTAACGCTTTACCAAGAAGGTGAGCTTGTCCGCTTATACCTGGAAAACAGTGAGGCAGACACGCCACAGCGCTTCGTTTCCTCACCGCTCAACTTTGACAATCACGAGACCCGTCAAATAGGCATTCAGGCAGTAGACGCTTCACCTACCCAGGAGCCACTGGGAATGCGCGCTATTATTCAAGCTCGTGATTCTCTGCAAGAACTTAGGCTGCTGACACCTAATGGCGCGGAGCTGCGCATGGCAGGATTACGCCAGTTTGCACCTATGGTGGATCGCTATGAAGCTCGTGAAGATGGCACACTTTATGATCGCCGCGATGACCGCGTTCTTACACCCGACCCC
The DNA here is from genome assembly GCF_025820815.1 of Halomonas qinghailakensis. NCBI lineage: Bacteria > Pseudomonadati > Pseudomonadota > Gammaproteobacteria > Oceanospirillales > Halomonadaceae > Halomonas > Halomonas qinghailakensis. Next base: position 180,764 of record NZ_CP096973.1, read on the forward strand.
GCTATCGGATTTTTTGTCACTGATAACGGCGAAAGAATCACGCCAGGATGGCCAGTCAATGTAGGGTTTACCAACTACACGAAGATATTCACCGATCCCGACATTCGCGGTCCCTTCATGCAAATTTTTGTGTGGACCTTTGTCTTTGCCGCACTGACGGTGGTCTTCACCCTGGCTGTTGGCTTTGTATTAGCATCACTGTTGCAGTGGGATCAACTGAAAGGCAAAGCCATTTATCGCACGCTGTTAATTCTTCCCTACGCCGTGCCCGCCTTTATCTCCATCCTGATTTTTAAAGGCATGTTTAATCAGCACTTCGGTGAAGTGAATATGATTCTGGACACGCTGTTTGGCGTTCGGCCAGAGTGGTTCACCGACCCGTGGCTGGCGCGTTCCATGCTGCTGATTGTTAATACGTGGCTGGGCTACCCCTATATGCTGCTGCTGTGCATGGGGCTAATCCAAGCCATTCCCCAAGACCTCTACGAAGCCTCGGCGGTAGATGGCGGCGGCCCCATTACCAACCTGTTCAAGATTACCCTGCCGCTGATTATTAAACCGCTAACCCCCCTGTTAATTGCCGCCTTTGCCTTTAACTTCAATAACTTTGTGCTGATTGCGCTATTAACCGGCGGCAACCCTGACATTTTGGGTGCAAGCACTCCAGCAGGCACCACCGATCTTTTGGTCAGCTACACCTACCGCATTGCCTTCCAGGATGCCGGACAGAACTTTGGGCTGGCAGCCGCCATCGCAACGCTTATTTTCCTTTTGGTTGCGGGTATGTCATTGCTTAATTTGCGCCTTTCCAAGGTTAAGGTTTAGGAGGTTACTTATGGCCATGGTTCAACCCCGCTCGGTGGGAGCGCGTCGCTTAGGCGCCCACCTTGCTTTGATCTGCTTTGTTTCGCTAATCGTCTTCCCACTGCTGCTGGTGATTTCAATCTCATTTCGCGAGGGTAACTTTGCCTCTGGCAGCTTAATTCCCAACAATTTCTCGTTGGAACACTGGTCACTAGCGCTGGGAACCCCTTGGGAACGCCCGGATGGCAGCATTGTTCAACCGCCCTTTCCCGTGTTGTTGTGGCTGTGGAACTCCATAAAAGTGGCAGTGGTGTCTTCCGTGCTGATTTTAATGCTAGCGACGACGAGCGCTTACGCCTTTGCACGCATGCGCTTTAAAGGCAAAGAACCGCTTTTGAAAGGCATGCTGATTTTCCAGATGTTCCCCGCGGTGCTGTCACTGGTGGCGCTTTACGCCCTGTTCGACCGACTGGGACAGTTTGTTGGCTGGTTAGGCATCAACACCCACGGTGCTCTGATCGTGGCATCACTGGGCGCGGTCGCGCTGCATATATGGACCATTAAAGGCTACTTTGAGTCGATTGATGGCTCGCTGGAAGAAGCCGCCATGGTCGACGGCGCCAGCACTTGGCAGGCGTTCCGCTACATCCTGCTGCCGCTGTCGATTCCCATTTTGATGGTGGTTTTCATTCTGGCTTTTGTCATGAGCATTATGGAATACCCCATGGCCTCAGTGCTTCTGGTGGATGAGCACAAACTCACTTTGGCGGTCGGCGCCCAGCAATACCTTGCCGACCACAACCAGCGCTGGGGCAACTTTGCCGCTGCCGCGGTGCTTTCCGGCCTGCCCATTACCGTCGCGTTTTTGATCTGTCAGCGCTGGATTATTGGCGGATTAACCGCTGGGGGCGTCAAAGGCTAAATTTCTGGATTTAACTACTCAGTACACCACTCCCGCTTCCTCGCTTGAGCACCTTGCTCGTCACCGGCTCCATTAATGGGGCCGGTTTTTTTCATCACTAAGTTCATCACTTGAGTATTTTTTTAGAGAAATTTTACGGACTTTTTGTGGTTGCCATGGTGTTATATCGCGATAAACATTAGGGCAATTTAAGAGCGGATCTATGACCATCTTTCCCAGCGGGATTTACTATCGAGACGCTTACCGCAATTGGGCGCAAATTTTTAAAATTATGGCAGTGTTATGGTTAGTGCTTGCCATGTTTATGACGCTGCCATGGATTGTTCTGGTTATTGAAAAAGATCCGGACGCCCCCGCGTTTGGGATGTCTCTTTTAATTATTCTGAGCGCCACGCTTATTACTTGGCTGCTCACCCGCCGTGTTGCGCTGGAACTAAAGCCCTGGCAAATGTTTATATTAACGGCTGGCAGCTGGACCAGCATTAGCTGTTTTGCCAGCCTTCCGCTTATCTTAGGTGCGCCCCAACTTAGTGTCACTAATGCAGTCTTTGAGTCCGTCTCGGCGATTACTACCACCGGGTCAACCATATTATCTGGGATCGAAGATTTATCCGACGGTCTAAAACTGTGGCGAGGCTTAATGCAATGGATGGGCGGTATCGGCATTATCGTCATGGGCATCGCCATTCTGCCGTTTCTTAAAGTAGGCGGCATGCGGCTATTCCACACTGAATCTTCTGACTGGTCCGATAAAGTAATGCCCCGTACGGGCGGCATTGCGAAAGCGACGCTAAGTATCTACGTGGGGCTGACACTAGTAGCGATGCTGAGCTATTGGGCAGGAGGAATGCACCCTCTAGATGCCGTTGTACATGGAATGACATCGCTGGCGACCGGGGGCTTTGCCAACTCTGACGCATCGTTTGGTGCCTACGCTGAGCAGCCGTGGCTACTATGGATGGGTAGCTTTTTTATGCTCAGTGGTGCGCTACCGTTTGTCTTGTATATTCGCTTTATTCGCACATCCCGCAGCGCACTTTGGAAAGACCAACAGGTGCGTGGCTTGTTGAAACTGCTGCTAACAGCGATCTTGATTCTCAGCGCGTGGCGTGTTTTACAAGGCGATGATTGGTTTGTCTCGCTCACCCACGTCACGTTTAACGTCATTTCAGTCGTGACCACCACTGGCTATGCATCCGACGACTATACCCTGTGGGGTTCACTACCTATCGCGGCGTTTTTCTATCTTACGTTTATGGGTGGCTGTAGCGGCTCTACCAGCGGTGGTATGAAGATTTTCCGGTTCCAAATCGCTATGTTGATGTTGCGTAATCAGTTGCGTTATCTGATTCATGCCAATGGTGTTTTCACAACGCGCTATAACCAGCAGCCGGTGACTAGCGATATTTCTCGTAGCGTCGTGGCCTTTTCTTTCTTCTTCTTTATTACGATTGCAGTGCTTGCGCTGGGCCTTTCAGCGTTGGGTTTGGACTTAGTCACTGCCCTTTCCGGTGCGGCCACTGCGGTGGCGAATGTAGGCCCTGGTCTCGGTGACACCATTGGCCCGGCAGGTAACTTTGCAACCCTACCCGATGCCGCTAAATGGCTACTGTGCATCGGTATGTTAATGGGTCGCCTGGAAATTTTAACGGTCGTGGTACTGCTCACCCCCATGTTCTGGCGACGCTAATATCGTTAGAACGATGCTACGTTTCAGGGCGCAGCGCGGCTTCTACCGATAATCGATACCCGACGCCTGCTTCTGTTTGAAGCAGGGTGGGTGTTTGTGGGTCATCTCCCAGTTTCTGCCGCAGGCGACTAATCACGATGCGTAAATAGTGCGTATCGTCTACATGCGTTGGCCCCCAAATTTCTTTTAACAACTGAGTCTGCGTCACGACACGCCCAGCGTAGCGACACAGGCGCGCTAACACAGCGAACTCTTTTCGAGTTAAATGCACATCTTCTTGCTGTAGTGTGACTCGCCTTAGTTCCAGATCAATCGCTAACCCCTGGCTGACATAGTAACTTGATGTTTGCTCTCCCCTAGCCTTTTGGGCCAAGCGCAATACCGCCCTTATACGCGCCAGTAACTCTTGAATGCCAAAGGGCTTGGTAACGTAATCGTTGGCACCGTTATCCAACGAAAAGACTTTCTCTTCTTCTCGATCACGCACAGATACCACAATAACCGGCACAGTACTGTGTTCACGTATCCCCTGCAGTACTTCATGCCCATCCATATCAGGCAAACCTAAATCGAGCAGTACGACGTCAGGGGCTTGGGTATACACCATGGCTAATGCCTGCTTACCGTTCTCCGCCTCTAAAACCCCATAGCCTTGAGAGGCGAGACTGATACGCAGAAAACGCCGAATCTGCTGCTCATCGTCAACAATCAGAATGCGACCGCTGCCTTCACTCTTCATCACCCCTCCTGATCTCTGCCCCTAACAGTGGCAGCGTAATAATAATCGCAGTGCCTCGCCCACTTTCGCCGGTATCAGCCGTAATAGTGCCGCCGTGAGCACCAATCATGCCACGGCATATGGCTAAACCAAGGCCACTGCCATGGGCACTTCTGTCGCCATCACCACCGCTGTAAAACATATCGAATACCTGCTCGCGCAGCTCGGGAGAAATGCCCGGGCCTTGATCTTCAACAGTAATCACCAACGTCTCGGGGTCACCTTCGTTAAGGTTCGCTTTGATGCTCAACTCACCCCCTGGCGGTGAAAAACGTTGAGCATTATCTAAGACATTCACCAACGCTTGTTCTACCAGCGCAGGGTGGACATAAAGTAGCGGTAACGAAGGAGGCCAAGACTTGCGGACAACGACATGCTTAAGCGACTGGCCCAAGCGCTTAAGCGCTGAGTTAATAACGTCGTCAAACGCTACCCAATCCCGCTCAATTTTTAATGTGCCGTGCCCTAATCGGGTCATATCCAACAAGTTTTGTATGTATCGATTGAGGCGCTCGCTTTCGGACAAAATGCCATCAAGCAACTCACGTTGGTCGCTCTCGCTTAGCTGCGGTTTTAGTTCAATCAATGAACTGGCTGAGCCAATAATGGAAGAGAGCGGTGTCCGTAGGTCATGAGACACCGATGAGAGCAACGCAGAGCGCAGACGTTCATTCTCTTCAGAGACACGGGTTGTGTTCAATTCCGCCACTAACCGAGTGCGTTCTAACGCCATACTGAGCTGCCGTATTAACGTATCCATTAACGACTCTCGTTCATGGTTGAGCGCTTTTTGGCTTTCCGACAGTTTAAGCGCCAGCATCCCTACTTTTTCTCCCTGCACTGCCAATGGTATTAAACGCCAAGCCTGCTGGCTCAGTGTATCGGTGCCTTGGCCACTGGGCTTTTGATGCTGCCAGCTCCACACCGCTGCCTGCTTGGCCGCTATGTCCAATCGCTCTGAATCTGGCAGTGCATGCACAACTCGCACTTCATTCGCGCTTTCGGCGCTTTCAATAAACACCGTGGGCACTGCAAAACACTGCACCAATGTATCAACACCAATTTTTGCTGCACTGGTACTGTCTGTCGCGGTTGATAGCTGTTCGGCATAACGCAACAAAAGCTGAGTTTGATCGCGGCTAGCACGCAGTGCAATTAAACGCTGACGCCCCCTACCCGCAAGCTGCCCAACCACCACGGCAACGAGCAAAAAAAATACTGCCGTTAGCAACTGCCCACGCTCCACCATGGCAAAGGTGAGACGCGGCTCGGTAAAGAAGAAGTTAAATGCTAAAAAGCTCGCGATGGCGCTGAACATTGCCATCGCGGTACCCGCCCATACCGCACTGAACAGTACGGCCACTAAAAACACTAGTGATAAGTTAGCTAGCTCAAGCCAGGGCTCCAGCATGACAGCCACCCCTAGGGATGCCATCACCGCCAAGCTAGCGGCCAGTAACTGGGGAGGATGCAGCTTCCAGCCATGTTGCCATTGATTGGCGCGTTGTTTCACAGCCCCTTTAGCCACTACAACAATATCGAATGCCTCGGCATGCGCCATCAAGCGTTGGGCCAGTGGCCGTGACCATTTCCACCAACGACGCTTCGCTTCGCGACCCACCACAATAGTGGTCGCATTAATTGAGCGTGCATAGTTGAGAATCTCACTTAGCTGGCTATGCCCTTGTAAACGTATTGAATCGCCACCCAGCCGAGCGACCAGGCTTAAGACTTGTTCAACGGCCAGTTGCTGCTGTGGAGAAACACTTCCTTTATCAACATAAACCGCTCGCCATACCGCTAAGCGCCGCTCGGCCATCCGATGAGCCGCGCGAACCAGCGATACGTCGTCTTCACTTCCATTAATGACCACCAACAGATGCGGTCTTACTGGCCAGGGGCCTGCCCTGCCGCCAGCATCCATTGCCACCTTCACATCGGCATCTACGCGCTCGGCCATAGTTTGAATCGCCAGCTCACGCAGCGCGTTGAGATTGGATTCATTAAAGTAGCCTTCCATGGCAGCACGGGCCTGCTCGGGTATATAGACTTTGCCACGTCTTAAGCGCTCAAGGAGTTCGTCAGGGGTTAAATCAACAAGCGATACATCGCGGGCACGTTCTAACAGCGCATCGGGCACTGTTTCACGCATGCGAATCCCAGTAATCCGCGCGACATCATCATTCAAACTCTCGAGATGCTGGACGTTAACGGTTGTCCATACATCAATACCTGCATCCAGCAGCTCTTCAATATCCTGGTAACGGCGTGGGTGCCGACTGCCGGGGATATTACGGTGGGCAAGCTCGTCCACCAGCAAAATACTGGGACGTCGCGCCAGGGCCGCATCAATATCAAACTCATAGAAGGTTCGGCCATGGTGCTTTAAAGGCGCTAACGGAAGCCGTGCCAACCCATCACACAAGGCTTCGGTATCGGCACGTCCGTGTGACTCCACCACGCCAATTACAATATCTTCACCTTCCTCTGCCCTCTCACGGGCGGTGCGAAGCATGGTGTAGGTTTTACCGACACCGGGCGCGGCTCCCAGAAATACACGCAAACAGCCGCGCGCCTCTCGGCGCGCGGCTTTTAGCAATGTATTGGGATCGGGTCGCTGATCCGCTGAATACATTGGTTTACTCCATGGTGTCTGAAGCCGTCGGGGTGACGGAGGCTGGGGTTAATGGCGCTGCGATGGTTGATGATACTGGAAAACGATCATCCAAACTGACATTCAGCCGCAACACGTTCACCACCGGCGAGCCCAACCAGCCTGTGTTTTCAAGTGCTTGCTCAATTAGCTCTGTCACAGTAGCTTCGTCGATTCCGCGTGCTTGCGCTACTCTTGCAACCTGTAGCTCAGCCGCCTCGGGGGAGATATGTGGGTCGATACCTGACCCAGACGCGGTAATCAGATCGACCGGGATTTGATCGACACTTACGTTTTCGCGTTGAGCAATGGCATTTGCATCTGCCTGGGCACGCTCACGCAGCGATACATTACTCGGCGCCAAATTAGACCCTGAGACGCCACCAGCGTCATTGCCCGCCGCCGATGGGCGACCAATAAAGTACTCATCGCTGACAAACGTTTGGGACACCAAGCTTGACCCGACCACCCGACCAGAAGCGTCTCTAACCAAACTACCTTGGGCCTGCTCGGGGAATAACCAACCGCCCAGTGTTGTGGTAACTAGCGGGTAAATCAGCCCCAGAAGAACGGCCATTACCACCATAAAGCGAAGTGCATGGCCCCAGGAGGCCTTTGCCTGCAGCACATCGTCATTCGCAGCGATCTGGCGTTTCATATCCACATTCATGACGTTTCTCCTAGATAAATAACGCAATCAGCATGTCGAGAAGCTTGATGGCAGGGAATGGCAGCAGCAGCCCGCCCAGGCCATAAATCAGCAGATTTCGACGCAATAGCTCCGTCGCCGATGCCGCTTTTATAGACACACCGCGCAAGGCAAAGGGGATCAATGCCGGAATGATTAACGCGTTGAACAACACCGCCGCTAGCACCGCCGTAGTCGGCGAGTGCAAATTCATCACGTCGAGCACGCCAAGCGCAGGGAAGCTGGCGGCAAATAGTGCGGGCAAAATAACAAAGTATTTAGCCACATCATTCGCCAGCGAGAACGTCGTCAGCGCGCCACGGGTAACCAGCAACTGCTTGCCAATTTCCACCGCACTAATCAGCTTGCCGGGGTCAGAGTCCAGATCCACCATATTGGCCGCTTCACGGGCTGCCTGGGTGCCTGAGTTCATTGCCAACCCTAGATCAGCTTGAGCAAGAGCGGGAGCATCGTTAGTACCGTCACCCACCATGGCAACCAAGCGACCACTGGCCTGCTCTTCGCGAATCAACGCTAGCTTGCGCTCTGGCGTGGCTTCGGCAATGTAGTCGTCCACGCCTGCCGTCGCGGCAATAGCCGACGCCGTAATCGGGTTGTCGCCCGTGATCATTACGGTTTTGATACCCATGGTACGCAGTTCAGCAAACTTCTCCGCGATACCGCTTTTAATCACATCAGACAGCGCCACCACGCCCAAAATCTGTTTGCCTTCTGCCACCGCAATAGGGGTTGCACCATCCCGTGAGATACGTGCAATGACCTGCTCGTAATCGCTGGGGATCTCACCGCCCTGGGCCTTAACCCACTCCGCAATAGCATTCGGAGCCCCCTTGCGCAGCTTTTTACCGCTGGTGAGATCAACACCTGACAGGCGTGTTTCAGCACTGAACGCTTCAAAAGTTGCACCATCGGCTTCTTCACTAAGCTGGACGTCGACGCCCTGCTCAGTGGCTAGCTCCACAATTGAACGACCTTCCGGCGTAGGGTCTTCCAGGGACGTTAAAAACGCCACGTCACGAACTCGTTGACGCGGAACCTGTTGGCAAGGAGCAAACTCCGTCGCACGACGATCGCCAAGCGTTATCGTGCCGGTTTTGTCCAGCAGCAAGGTGTCGATGCTGCCAGCAATCTCGACGGCCTTACCGGATTTAGCCACCAGGTTAGCCCGCATAGCGCGCTCCATACCCGCAATACCGATAGCGGGCAAGAGGCCACCAATGGTGGTAGGAATCAAACAAACCAGCAACGCCACGAGCATGACCGTGGAGGTTTCAACGCCCACGAAAGCCGCCATGGGCACCAACGTGACCACCACGATCAAAAACACCAGCGTTAGCATGGCCAAGAGTACCGATAGCGCCAGTTCGGAAGGTGTCTTCTGACGGTTGGCGCCTTCTACCAAGGCAATCATGCGATCTAACAACGATTCGCCAGGGTTAGCGCTGACCTCAATAATCAGATGATCCGACAGCACTTTGGTCCCAGCACTGACACCGCTGTTATCAGTGCCCGCTTCACGCAATACGGGTGCAGACTCACCGGTGACAGCCGACTCATTGATCGAGGCAGCCCCTTCAACGATATCGCCATCGGCGGGAATCAGCTCCCCCGCGACAACCTTCACACGATCGCCTTTGCGAAGAGAGTCGGCCGTCACATTACTCGTCGTACCATCAGCATTCAGCTTAACCGCCTTCAGCTCTCCCTTGGTTTTACGCAGCGCCCCAGCGTGGGCTTTACCACGTGACTCTGCCAACGACTCGGCCCCCGTGGCGAACAGAATGGTAGCCAGTAACAACAACGCGATGGCCAACGCAAAGCCGCCATTTTCTCCCTGGGCAAAAGCAACTGGCGTCAGCCCAAAGCACACGACGGTACCAATAGCGACCACTGCCATCACCGGGTTGCGCGCAAGTTGACGAGGCGCAAGTCCTTTCACAGCCCCAGCGACGACCTGGCCAATGGGTAGCGGACGACGCGGCGGTTTAGCAAGCTCAGTATGTGACATCTCGTTTCTCCTAGAAGCCTTGCGTCACGGCTTCAGCAATCGGGCCAAGCACTAACGCCGGTAAGAAGCCCAGCAAGTTAACAATTACAATCACACCGGCGGTCAATCCCATAAATGCCGGGCTATCCATCGGTAAGGTGCCGCGTCCTGCGGGTGCAGTGCGCTTCGCTGCCAGCCATCCGGCCACCGCTAATGGCACCAACATGGGCAGGAATCGGCCGACCATCAGTGCAATAACACAGGCGAGGTTCCACCACGGCGTATCATCGCCAAGCCCTTCAAAACCAGAGCCGTTATTGGCAAAGGCAGAGGTAAATTCGTAAAGCACTTGGGATAGGCCGTGGAAACCAGGGTTTGAGGTTCCAGCAGCGCTAGGCATCGCTACGGTAAGCGCGGAAAGACCAAGAATGACTAACGGCTGCGCCAGGATTGCTAGCGAGATCCAACGCATTTCACGGGTTTCAAGCGGTTTGCCAAACAACTCTGGCGCTCTACCGACCATCAATGAGCCAACAAAAGCCGCCAACATCAGATATAGAAAGAAGCCAATAAGCCCAACACCTACGCCGCCAAAGGTGACGTTCACAAACATATCCATCAACACCATCATGCCGCCCATGGGGTTAAAGCTGTCGTGCATGGCGTTAACGGAGCCGTTCGATGTTTGTGTTGTCCAGCTGCCCCATAAAGCGGAAAGATCGGTACCAAAACGCAGTTCTTTGCCTTCCAAATTAGCGCCGGGCTGAGAAAGCTCGGAAAGGGCAGCATTCGGCATACGTTCCGAAGAGACCACTACAGAGGTGGAAATCAGCGAGAACGTCAGCATCACAGCACCAATGCCCATCATTAATCGGCGTCGGCCACTAATAAGTGCAATGGCAATCAGTAATGCGAAGGGAATGATCGTCAGGGAAGCAGTTTCAATCACATTGGCCAACGGCGTTGGGTTTTCAAGCGGAACGCTAGAGTTTGGCCCGTACCAGCCACCACCATTGGTGCCCAGCTGCTTGATCGCGACCATAGATGCAACCGGCCCTAAGGGAATCGACTGCACTTCTTCCACTTGCGAGTCCAGCATTTCCACTTGATGCGCCGCTTGGTAGCTGGAAGGCACTCCTTGCGAGGTCAGCAACAGCGCCACCACTGCTGCCAGCGGCAACATCACGCGCACCACTGTACGGGTCAAGTCATGGTAGTAATTACCAACCCCTTTTAACGCTCCCGCAGGCCGAGCGACAAGCAAGGTACGGGCTATTGCGACCAGTACAGCGAGCCCCGTGGCAGGTGTTAAAAACTGCAGCGTTACAATGGCAAAGGTTTGACTTAGATGGGAGAGCTGCGCCTGGCCCGAGTAGTGCTGCTGGTTAGTGTTGGTGGCAAATGATACCGCTGTGTGGAGCGCAGTATCCCACTTCATGCCGGGTATGCCATCAGGATTCAGGGGCAGCAAGCCCTGACACATAAACACCAACCATGCCAGCAGTATCAAGCCTACATGCAGCTTCAAAATGGCTAGCGCATAGACTTGCCACGTCATCACGCTTTGACTATTAACGCCTGCTAATCGATAAATAGGCGTCTCTATCACTCTGAATAGCGTGTCTATTCGACTTGGCTGGGTACTTAGCGCGCGGGCGATATATATCCCCAATGGCACACCAAGTAATGCCACGATGGCATAAATGGCGATCATGTCGTTCATAGCAATCTCCTAAAAACGCTCGGGGCAAACTAGCGCGTAAAACAAGTACGCCGCTGTGCCGGTCGCGATTATCAACAGTGCAATATTCATCGAAGTGCCTCCTTTGATTGGCACCTTGAGCTTAGAGATTGCCTGCGTAAAAAATCGATGGCGTTTAAGGCGTTAGCCGTCAAAAAGGTGTAAAAAAATGAGCTTTTGGCTAATTAAGAGGGCCTCCGATCATTGCTACACTCGACAGCCTCCCTATAGATAGGTGACTATCTTCAGTGACATGTCGCCAGAGTGATCTAACCACCGATGAAGATTATTATTTTGGGTGCCGGCCAAGTCGGTGCCACCCTGGCAGAGCACCTTGCCCGCGAAGAAAATGACATCACCGTTGTTGATACCGACGGTGCGAAACTGCGCGAACTGCACACCAAACTGGATATTCGCACCGTGACAGGCGCAGCTTCTTATCCTATTGTGCTGCGCCAAGCAGGCTGTGAAGATGCCGATATGTTGATTGCGGTGACCAACACCGACGAAGTCAATATGATCGCCTGCCAAGTCGCCCACACGCTATTTCGTACCCCCACCAAAATTGCCCGCGTACGTTCAACCGCCTACCTCACCCGTAAAGGATTATTCGCCCACGAAGCGATTCCTATTGATGTACTGATCAGCCCTGAACAAGTGGTCACGGATCATGTGCGCCGCCTGATTGAGCACCCCGGTGCGCTGCAGGTGTTGGAGTTTGCCGGTGGTTTGGTGCAGTTAGTGGCGGTCAAGGCGTTCTACGGTGGCCCACTGGTAGGGCAAGATTTAGCCTTTCTCGCCAAGCACATGCCTAATGTGGAAACACGCGTCGCCGCGATTTACCGCCGCAATCGGCCGATCATTCCCCGTGGCGATACGGTGATTGAAGCCGACGATGAAGTGTTTTTCCTGGCCGCACGGCGCGATATTCGCGCGGTAATGAGCGAACTACGCCGCGTTGAACGGGATTTTCGGCGGGTGGTGATTGCCGGTGGGGGCAATATCGGTGAACGCTTGGCCGAACACCTGGAGCATAGCCATCAGGTCAAAATTATCGAGCACAGTTTAGAGCGCTGCACCGCGCTTTCCGAACGGCTTGACCGTACGGTGGTACTTCACGGCAGCGCTACCAGCAAGCGGCTGCTGGAAGAAGAGAACATCGAAGAGTGCGATATCTTTTGTGCTCTGACCAACGACGACGAGGTTAATATTATGTCGTCGCTGCTGGCCAAACGCTTGGGAGCCAAAAAGGTACTCACGCTGATTAACAACGCTGCCTACGTAGATTTGGTTCAGGGGGGCGAAATCGATATCGCCATTTCGCCCCAGCAAGCGACCATCGGCAGCCTGCTTACCCACGTTCGCCGTGGCGATATCGTTAACGTCCATTCGCTTCGCCGTGGCGCGGCGGAAGCCATTGAAGCTATCGCCCACGGTGACAAGCAGTCGTCCAAGGTCGTGGGCCGCACCATTGCTGAAATCAATTTGCCTGAAGGCACCACCATAGGTGCCATTGTACGAGGCAAAGAGGTCATCATTGGCCATGGGGATGTGATGGTCGAGAGCGGCGACCACGTGATTCTGTTTGTGATCGATAAGCGGCGCATTCGTGACGTGGAACGCCTATTCCAAGTCGGTTTAACGTTCTTTTAAGCTACTCGGAACTCGCCTCTGATGTGGTTAGCATCGTTAATAACACTTAGCATCGTTAATAACACTATGCGTTAAATCTCCACCGCGCGGCCGATAAACTCAATCGGGCCAGTCGGTAGACCGGTAGGCGAACCGGTGTCATCCTCTAGCGTGAGTTCAAAGAGCTGGTTATCTTCAAGCGGCGGTAACTGGTCTAAACGCAGGCGCAGCGGTTGCCCTGGCTGTACTAGGCCAAGTGAAACCGGCGCTTGCCAATCATCCGCCTTGGTCCAGAACTCCAGTGCTTTTCCTTCGGGCACTTCAAAAGTGCCCAACGGGATCAGTTGAATCTCTTGACGGTTGGCAGCCTGCACAACCCACCCTGCTGATTGAGTTTGCGGCGCTAACAGCACCACCATATATTCTGGCGTTGCTGGTTCAGTGGAGACATTGGTCAACAACACACCCATCGTCACGGCGGCAGCTAAACCAAGGCCGGTAGCGGCGCGCCAAAATGGTAGGCTATGCACCAAGCGGCGAGGCGTTGTGACAGCCCTTGAAACACGCGCTGATCTTTTCGATGCGGCTTGCATGCTGCGCTCAATGCGCGGCCATAAATAATCTGATGGGGTAACAGGATCAACGATCGCGGTGTAGGGGAAAAACTGCTCTTCCCAGTCAGCTACGATGGTTTGTAATTGTGGGTCGTTGGCTAAGCGTGCCTCAAAGGCTTCTCGCTCAGCGATGGGTAACGAACCTAGTACGTACTCCCCTGCAAGTGCATGAAGGTCATCGTTTTCGTTGGAACGCGTCATGACATACACTCCCGCAGGCGAAGCAAACTTCGCTTAATCCAGGCTTTAACAGTGCCTAGCGGCGCGCCAGTGTGTGCAGAAATTTCGGCATGACTTAACCCATCCACGTAGGCATGTAGCACACAGTTTCGGCGCTCGGTTTCCAATTGCTGCAAGCACTCATCCATCTGCTGGCCAGTCTGCCAGTCAAAGGCCTCCGCCGTCGTCGATAATGACTGTTGGTAGGTGTCATCATCGGCTAGCTCGCCTGGGTCGTTGACATCTAGCCTGACTTCTCGGTCGCGCTGACGGATAGCATTTAATGCTAAGTGGCGGGCAATACTGAATATCCAGGTGCGGGCAGAGCCTCGTTTGGGGTCAAAACTATCGGCACGCTGCCAAATGTTCAGGCAAGCATCGTGAACAATGTCCTCAGCCATACCGCGGTCTTTCACGATACGCATGACAACCCCAAGCAGTCGGGCACCCTCTTGACGATAAAGCTGCTGCAGTGCCACTTGCTCACCACGGGCACAGCGCGCAAGTGCATCAGCATAATCGAAGTCGTTAGTTATCGTAGATACGCCTATATCAGACACATGCTAGCTCCCTGGTGACGCGTCGAGCCTGTCGCCGCGCTTTCCCAGCAAGCATAGCGGCTAGAGACTCGCGAGACGAGCCTCTAGCCTTACTTAGATGTGTTTCTTGAGAAAATTTTTGCTTAGCAACGGTATTGATATTAATTAAGCAATTAAAGGACTTAGTCTTAGTTAGCTGTCCAGAAAATATAGTCTGCCTGATAAGTTACAACTGCAGTGGCACCTTCATGGCCGTCATCACAAGCCACATCTGGTGCAACACCGCCCTGAGTATTCAGGCGTTGAATATAGCTAACGCCAGTCATTGCGCCCTCACCTTCCGCAGGATTGGCTTCAACGAGCTGCAACGGGATATTGCCATCACCATTCGCGGCAGTTGCCAGCTGAGTGCCGGTTATTTTAGAGCCATCCAATGCTTCCCAGGTAGCAGGCGGGCCGTAGTAGCTGCCAACTTGAGCCCCATCACTATCGTTCAGCGCCGCGTGTGGGCCTTTGAATACCCAGCCCATAGTACCGTCGTCTTTGGCTTCACACATGTAGGTAATCGCGCCCACACCGACTGTTTCCAGGGCGACGGTATTGCCGTCGGGCACTTGAACGTCGGCAGGCGTCATATCGGCCAGCGCAACATGACTGAAGGATGCAATCAAGGTAGCGGCGAGTGCTGCACGCGTAAGAGGTTGGATAGTCATTTTCAGTCTCCTTGAGTTTTGTATCAACCACTGCAAAGTGTGGCTGTATAGGGGATACACACGAGGAGACGTTTTGGATGCACTCTTTTTAGAAAATAATTAAGAAAAAAGCGCCTAAAAAATTTGAGGCGCTTTTTATATATATAAATCAGTTGATTATCTACTGACTAACGCCATCTACTTCAACCTGCCGGGGGCAAGCATTACCGTGCTGATCAAACAGATGGCAGTGCTGGCCTGCAAGCCCCAAGCGTACATTTTGGCCCTCTTCTAGGCGAGTCAAGCCATCTAAACGCTGGGTAAGTGGGACGTCGATGCCTACTACCTGCCAATGCGCCAGCGTTTCGTAGCCCAACTTTTCCGCCACCATCAAGCTCGCATTCAGCGTGGCTTCTGCCTGCTCGGCTGCGACAAAATCTTCTGCCCGCAGCCCAAGCGTTGCGCTATCTCCTGACTGAAGGTGCTTGCCATTGACCGCTACTGTCAACGTGTCACCACTATGCAGGCGCACTACTGTTTGGCGCTCGCCTGGGTCTACCACCGTGACGGTAAAAGTATTAATCCGTGGCGAGCCTATAAACTCGGCCACTTCAAGGGTTTTAGGGAAGTGGTAAAGCGAAAGCGGCGCGCCGACCTGGGCGATACGGCCACGGGAAAGCAGCACAATACGGTCAGCCAAAGTCATTGCTTCCACTTGATCGTGGGTCACGTAGATCATGGTGGCGTTCAAACGCTTATGCAGGGCCGCAATTTGCACCCGCATATCCACCCGCAGCGCGGCATCCAGATTAGAGAGCGGCTCATCGAACAAAAAAACCGCGGGCTCTTTTACCAAGGTACGGCCAATCGCTACCCGCTGACGCTGGCCACCTGAAAGATCTTTAGGTTTGCGTTCAAGCAGTTCAGTTAAGTGCAGCATTTCCGCAGCGTGTTGTACACGACGACGAATTTCGGCTTTATCAGTACGCGCCAGCTTTAAGCCAAAGGCCATGTTTTCTGCCACGCTCATATGCGGGTAAAGCGCATAGGACTGGAAGACCATGCCTATATCCCGCTCCTGGGGAGGAATCTCATTGATCCGCTGACCATCAAGTTGCATATCACCTTCGGTGATATCTTCCAGACCCGCAATCATACGCAGCAGGGTGGATTTTCCGCAGCCAGAGGGGCCAACGAAGACAACAAACTCGCCATCTTCGATCGTAAGATCGATATCCCGAGAGATTTCCACACCGTCAAAGGATTTACCAATGCCGCTAAGCGTTAAACGTCCCATGGCGCGTCTTCCTCGGTTTGTGAGCACTGGGCAATCGCCACGCCATAGGGCGGAAGAGACAGTTGCGGCAGCGTTAACTGGCCACCCCGCCATACGCCGTTTAGCCAGGCAGGCGAACCCTTAATAGATTCAGCGCTCTCAGGAACCATGCGAGTGACGGTTCGATCGCTAAAGTTTAGCGCAATCAACAACCGTGTTTGTTGATAAGTGCGCTCTAAACAGAGTACATCGTCACGCACGGCATGATAGCGCACGTCGCCTTTTACTAGCGCAGGCAGGATACGGCGGAACGCCAAAAACTCGCGATAAGCATTGAGCAACGAACCGGCATCGCTATCTTGCTGGTCAACGGCGAGGCTGGCATGAGACTCGGGCACTGGCAGCCAGGGCGTGACGTTACTAAAGCCAGCATGTGGTGCGTCAGCTTGCCAGGGGTGTGGCGTTCGGCAGCCGTCGCGGCCTTTATAGGTAGGCCAAAAGGTAATGCCCGCCGGGTCAACCAACTGCTCAAACGTCAGTTCAGCTTCAGGCAAGCCAAGTTCTTCGCCTTGATAGAGGCACACACTGCCCCGCTGGGTAAGCAAGAACACCATATAAAGCCGCAGCTTATCCAGCTGCCCTTCGGCCTGCCAGCGAGTGGCAAGACGGGTAACATCGTGGTTCCCCAGTGCCCAACAGGGCCAACCATCACCAATGCGTGCTTCCATTTCGGTGAGCGTTTTATGCAAATAACCAGGGTCGGATTTGTCGGTAAGCAGGTTGAACGAGTAGCACATATGCAGGCGATTCCCACCTTGGGAGTATTCCGCCATCACTCCCAGGGCGTCATCGTCACCAACTTCTCCTACGCTCGTCGAGCCTGGGTACTCGTCTAACAAGCCGCGCAGGCGCTCTAAAAACACCACGTTTTCTGGCTGGGTTTTATCGTACTGGTGAAGCTGGTAGCCGTAGGGGTTGTCCGGGCGAACACCTAAAAAGCTTTCGGTTACTTCTGCGCGCGGAGGATTATCCTTAAGCTCGCCATGGGTGCAGAAGTTCACCGCATCAAGACGGAAGCCGTCGACCCCGCGCTCTAGCCAAAAGCGCGCTTCTTCCAGAATGGCATCCACCACGGCGGGAGTGCGGAAATTCAGATCCGGCTGGCTAGCCAGGAAGTTATGCAGATAGTACTGACAACGGCGCGTATCCCACTGCCAGGCGCTGCCACCAAACACCGACTGCCAGTTGGTCGGCGGCGCACCATCAGGCTTGGGGTCAGCCCAGACGTACCAGTCAGCTTTGGGGTTATCACGGCTTTGTCGGCTCTCTTCAAACCAGGCGTGCTGGTCTGACGTGTGCGACATCACTTGGTCGATGGTTACCTTCAGCCCTCGCACATGAGCGGCTTCTATCAGTCGGTCAAAGTCTTCCAGAGTGCCAAACATCGGATCGATACCGCGATAATCGCTAATATCGTAGCCAAAATCTTTCATCGGCGATGTAAAAAATGGCGACAACCAAATCGCATCGACATTAAGCGAGGCAATGTAATCGAGCTTGTCAATTACCCCTTTTAAATCACCAATGCCGTCGCCACGACTGTCTAAAAAGCTACGCGGATAGATTTGATAAATCACGGCACCGCGCCACCAGTCAGCGCCTTGGCTGCCAACGTAGTGGGAAGTTGAAGGCATCTGCATCATCGTATTGTCCTTTTAATGGCCTGTTGCTTGCCATCATGCAGGCTGAACCTCGATATAAAATCATCCCCCTATGGATTGACCAGGCGTAGGCGTTAGGAGTAGCCACTAGCGCCGACCATAAACCTTCTTTACTCTCCTTGAATATGCGCCAGTAATTGCCCCGCCAGCGCAATAGCTTCATCACGTCGGCGAATATTCTGTTTTTGATAAAGACTGCGGATATGCGTTTTGATGGTGGTCGGTGCCACCGATAGCTGTTCGGCGATCTGCTCATTCGAGAGTCCAGCATGAATCAGACCCAAGATTTGCCACTCTCGTCGAGTCAGTGGCGACGTTCGGATAAGTTCAGGCACATCGGGCCGTGCCACAATGTTGGCAATCACTGTCTCGTCCAACATCAAGCGGCGGGCACTGCCAAAATCCTTTTGGCGGATGGCTAAGGTCAACAGCCGTTCCGCACGCGCCTGCTCAAGGGGGGCTAAGGTATTACTTGCTAATAACGTCGACAGCAGCTCCCCCAGCGGTTTCCCTAAGCGTAAAAAGCTGCCCACCAACGCGGTGCGGGAAGCCAAACCGAGTGCCTGATGCATATGGTGACTTGCCTGGACAACTTGACCTTGATGCCAAGCCACCGCCGCTAAGCACAGCTGGTTGCGATTCGCGTCGGTCACTAATCCCAGTCGCTGTGTGTGGGCTTCAAGGGCATCCAGCAGTTCGCGGGCCTCTTCGTAGCGCCCCAATAGTGTTAATGCACGGGCATGGTTCCGCACGTTGCACTGGGAAAAATGATTGGTGGCATGTTCAGCAATGGGTTCTGGCGCTTCTTGGCGCCAACGCTCAACCGCATCCATATCGTGTGTCGATTGCCACCACGCCAACAGCGTTGCATGGGCATTGGCTACCCAGTCAATGTGGTAGTCCCCTTCTGAGAGAATTTTGCGAAGCCTACGAATATGGTCAGCACACTGCGCTTGGTCTCCTCGGCTCTGGGCGACTTTAGCGAGCTGAATATGGCACTGAAGCGTCCAGCGCTCGCCTTGATTGTCTAACACCGCAATACCTTTCAACGCGGCTTGCTCGGCTTCATCTAACCGATGCCACTCCCAAAGCACCTGGCTGCGAATGCGGTACAAAAACTCCGCAACCGGTAAATGTTCAAGTTCGGCGCGCTCTAGATGTGCAAAGGCGCGCTCTTGAATATCGTAGGCGGCCTGCAAGCGACCTTGAGCCACCAGTGCTTCCGACTGATGACAAAACGACCACAGCAGTCGTTGATGATCGCCAACCTGCCGCGCTTGTCGCTCTACCTCACGCACCCGCTGCAGCGACTCCTCTAAATAGCCTTGTACAAAGCGCGCTTCGCTGAGAATAGCCGTTGCCGTCAACGGCGTTGACGCTAAGTAACGTGCAGGCACCGCAAGTGCCTGCTCAGCAAGTGGCGCTGCGCGCTCAGCGTTACCATGATTAATCGCCAATTGGGCACGTAACGTGGCAAATTCAGCGTTCAACGCCTGCCATTCGGGCTCATCCAGCTGTGCCTCGATCCATCCGATCACCCGTGCTGTCACATCAAACTGAAATTGCCCATGAGATACCCAGCCATAGAGCAGCGTATGCTCTGGACTTTTTGAAAGCTTCGGTTCGCCCAACAGCGCAAAACCTTGCGCTAATAACGCATAGGCCCCACTAGCTAATAAGGCAGGGCCCTGCGCAGTCAATAAGCTGGCAACGTCCTCTTGCTCCTCGGCTAAAATTGCCTGTCGTAACGCCATGACCGGATCATTTAGCGCTAACCACGCCTGACTTGCACGCTGGTGCAGTCTTCGCTGAGTAGATAAATTAAGCTCGTGTCGGCGGTGTCGAAGATACTCGCCAAATAGCCGCTGGAAGCGGAACCACTGGGCATGAGGGTCGGGGCGTTCAATAAAGAGTCCCGCTTGTTCAAACGCTTCTAAACGCTGAGTTAGCCGCTCTCCTTCCAAAAGGCGCGCCATTAGTTCGGGCGAAAAACGCTCTAACACCCCCAACTGAAGCATTAATTCGCGCTCTTCAGAGGGAAGTGCAGCGGCTAGCAGCTCATCAAACCAAGCGACAAAATCAGGATGCGCGCCGCTTAAACGCTCGACCAGCGCATCAAATCCCGCACGCGTGGTGGTTCGCTCAACCAGCCAGTTAAGCGCCAAAATCCAGCCACCGCTTTTACGCAACGCGCGTTCAAGGCTTACTCGGGTGGGCGGAAAACTTAGCTGTTCGGCACACAGGGTATGTGCTTCTTCGCTGTCAAAGGCCAACCCATGAAGGTCGATTTCTTCAAGCTCCCCCCTCAATCGCAGGCTCGCCAAACCAAGCGCTGGTCGCGAGCGGCTCGCCAGTGTCAAGGTCAACCAGGGCGGCTGATGACGTAGCCAGTGAGCGACGCCAGCCAAAATATCGGGATGGGTCAAGTGTTCAAACTCATCTACAACGAAACGACACGGGGAACGCTGCTCGGGTAACTCGCCCAGCCAACGCTCAAGCTGCTCAATGCAGTCAGTATTGTCAGCCATGGGCGAAAGCACATAGGTGTCATCGAGCAGTTTGTGCAACGCTGCCCGCCAGTAGGTTAGAAAACGTGCTGGTTGGTTATCACGCTGATCCAATCGAAGCCAGGCGGCCTCCTGCTCCAGCGCAGGCAACCGCTCGGCCAATAGTGCCGTTTTGCCGTATCCGGAAGGTGCCTGAATCAGCAGCAGCCGCACTCGATCATTTAAAGTGAAATAATCATTAAGCCTAGGCCGGGCCACCACACTAAGCGGCAACGGCGGTGCCTTTAGCTTTTCTTTAAGTAACGACATCAGCGCCTCCCGATATCAGTGATTTA
Organism: Halomonas qinghailakensis; assembly: GCF_025820815.1. Lineage (NCBI taxonomy): Bacteria > Pseudomonadati > Pseudomonadota > Gammaproteobacteria > Oceanospirillales > Halomonadaceae > Halomonas > Halomonas qinghailakensis. The sequence goes on from NZ_CP096973.1 coordinate 201,583, forward strand.
CATAACAAAAAGCCCGCGACACGTCGCGGGCAATCAGCATTGGAGAAACAGTTTTCGCTAGCGAGCAGCGGCTTACGCTTAGAATCTTTGCTCAGAAACTCTGCTCAGAAACTCTGCTCAGAAACTCTGCTTAGAAACTCTGCTTAGAACCATACCTCGGTTTGTACGCCAAAGGTGAATTCACCGCCAGTAAATCCATCGCTACCTAGAGAACTTGCACCGTAGCTATTAAGGCTATCGTCCCAATCGCTGTAAGTCGTGAATAGACGGATCTCAGGACGCTTCCAGAAACCACCTACTTCCGGCTTGAAAGTCGGTGCGATAGTGAACTTCATATAGTCACCATCAACCGCGTTACGGTCACTGTAACCCTGTGGATCTAAATCCATCCACTGATAGCTAGCTTCGTACTGCATTTCGAAATTCTGGTTAATTTCATTCGCCAAGCGCACGTTTAGCGTGGCCCAGTCATAGCTGTCGCCATTGGCGAAACGATCTTCACTGGTTTCAGCCAGTATAGACGGTGCAATACGCCACTTCGGTGCAATGTAGGTCGTTCCGTATAGCGCCAGCCGCGTTGCGGTAGCATCATCCGTCAGGTCGCCGTTGCTGCCCAACCCTTTAACTTCGGCCCCTAAGCCTTGGCCGTGCAGTACAGCGGCCTTAAAGTTACCCTCGCCCATGCCGAAGAAGCTGTCGCCGTGGTAAGCCACCATGGTATGCCAGCCCGAGTCAGCCGCATTTTGGCCCACACCGATATCACGCTCATCGTTATCAGCAGCAGACATGCCGTTGACCATGACCTGCCAGTTACCGAAGTAATTATTGGAGGTCACTACAAGGTTATCCGTATCGCTATTTTCGCCATCTAAACCGGGATTTTCACGGTTGACGACCGGATAGTCGCTGAAGCTGCGACCATAAACTGAAAAGTTACTCTTCCAGTTATCGGCTAGCTGCATGTCGTAAATACCGCCACCGGTACCCGCGAGGAAGACGACATCGCTGTCGAGCCAATGGATATCAAAGTTATCACGGTCAAAGCGCTTACCGGCCCAAATAGAAGCGTTTTCAAACGCGCCGGTAAAGCTTGGCAGATCACTAAATTCGGCATATACCTGACGAACGTTTAGGTTAGTATCATCGCCTACCCAGTCATTGCTGGAATTAGTACCGGCAGCCAACATAGTGGTGTAACGGGCTTTTGCACCGTTATCAAACTGCATGCGGTAGTTAAGAATGGCTTCAGAATAAGTATCCGGCTCATTGCCCAAACGGCCAACAGCGCCGCCATTTCCACCCGCGGGTGTTAGATAAGGGCCACCTGGTGCGCTTTTGCCGTCTTCGCCAATTAGCAAGCCAGAGCGCGCATAAACATTAAAAGAGAACCCTTCTTCGCCATTGGATTGGCGCTCTACACGGGCAAGGCGTTCTTCAATATCGGTGGCGGCGGCAGGCGCACTCGACGATGGTGTAGTTTGTCCCTGCTCAGCTAACTCAGCGCGGCGTTCCGCAGCATTGGCACGCTGCTCGGCAGCTGCAATTCGTGCTTCTAACTGCGCAAACCTTTCCTCTAGTGTGGTGTTAGCGCTAGCAGTGCCATACAAGCCAAAACTGGCAGCGGCGATGGCAATGGCGAGAGGCGTCTTGAATGTCATTTTATGCATTGTTTTAAACCCTGTGTTTTTACATCCAGTGTGTTAGCAACTGGCTTTAACTCTTTTATTTTTAAGATTTCTTAAAAACGCAAACTTGCAATGCTGTTTAAACCCTACCGATAGACCCAAGGCACTCACTGACGCCTTGCTGCTCTGGTAGCGTCCATTTCTGCTTAGCGGCGCTGAACACTCGTGGTGGCACTAATCGTCTTTTTGTACTGGACGCCTTTTGGGCGTTGAACGCTTAATTGCCTAGCCAGATAGAGAAGATTATGTTGCAAAGCAACTACGTTTCGCTCCACCAAATGGCGGAACACAAAACTTAATCGATTAAGAGCTAGTAAACCAACAATAAACTTCTAATTATCGACCAATGTCTAAAACAATTCAGAGATTAGCTAAAACCAATGAAGGGGCATTAGACAAAAGTCGCTATTGAACTTGTTACGAGGAGGCGGCTAACTAGCACCATACTTAATCGTTTAAGTAGGTGCTGCAAGCGCTTTGAACACCCATTACCCACAACAACAAATGTCGAGGAACGCCCTATGAAAAAGACACTACTCACTTCTGCTATTGCTTTGGCTAGTATCGCTAGCGTCACTGGTTCTGCCCAAGCGGCTGAGTTAACCATTTCTTGTGGCGCTGTTGGTGCGGAGCTTACCCTTTGCCAAGAAGGCGTAAAAGCCTGGGAAGAGAAGACCGGTCACAGTGTCGATGTGGTTTCAACGCCCAACTCGTCTACTGAACGTTTATCACTCTATCAGCAAATTTTGTCCGCCAACTCTAGCGACATTGATGTCATGCAGATCGATGTCGTTTGGCCAGGCCTACTCGCTAATCACCTTCTCGATTTACGTGAGGTGCTCGGTGAAGATGCCGCAGCGGGCCACTTCGATACCATTGTCACCAATAACACTATCGATGGCCGCCTAGTTGCGATGCCCTGGTTTACCGATGCGGGCGTTCTATATTACCGCGAAGACTTGCTAGAAAAACATGGGCATGACGTGCCTACTACGTGGCAGGAACTGACCGACATCGCACGTGATATCAAAGATGCGGAGCGTGCTGAAGGCAATGATCGTATGCAGGGCTTTGTCTTCCAGGGGCGTGCTTATGAAGGACTTGCCGTCAATGCTCTGGAGTGGGTATCAAGCTTCGGTGGCGGTACCGTGGTAGATCATGATGGCGAAGTCACCATCAATAACGAGAAAGCTGCTGAAGCGCTAGATTTAGCTGCCTCTTGGATTGGTGACATTTCTCCTGAAGGCGTATTGAATTATACCGAAGAAGAAGCCCGTGGAGTCTTCCAGGGTGGTAATGCCGTGTTTATGCGTAACTGGCCATACGCATGGTCACTGGCTCAAAGTGAGGATAGCGATGTGCGGGGCAACGTTGGTGTCACCCAATTGCCCGCAGGTGGGGAAGACGGCCAAAGTGCAGCTGGTTTAGGCGGTTGGAACTTAGCGGTATCCCGTTATAGCGAACATCCCGAGCTCGCCGCTGACCTGGTCGCTTTCTTGGCCGGTGAAGAAGAGCAAAAGCGTCGCGCCATCCAATCTTCCTACAACCCCACCATCGATTCGCTTTATCAAGATGAAGAGGTTTTGGAAGCAGTTCCCTTCTTCGGAACCCTTTACGACACTTTCACCAATGCAGTCGCCCGTCCGTCAGCACCTACCGGTGATGCCTATGGCCGTGTGAGCAATGCCTTCTTCAGCACCTCACACGATGTGCTTTCAGGCACTAAAACGGGCGCTGACGCCGTCGCTGACCTTGAAGGCGAGCTACTACGCCTGAAGCGTCGCAACTGGTAACCGCGGAGACACCTATGTCGATCTCTTCTAATAATAGCGCGCCCCTCGAGGCGCGCTCAGCCATCGCACCAGCGCGACGGCACCGCGGCACCAAAGTGCGCCGTCAACGGGTCAAAGCGGCTTGGTTGTTCTTGGCCCCCATGCTAATTGCATTAACGCTGGTTGCTGGCTGGCCGTTAATGCGAACATTTTTTCTAAGCTTCACCGATGCCTCACTGTCGGACCTCGGTGCGGCTAATCTAATCGGGTTTGAAAACTACCTCGTCTACGACAATGGCCGTTGGTTCGGGGTTCTTGCCGACCCTATTTGGTGGCGTTCTGTTTGGAACACCGTTTATTTTTCGGTGGTATCCGTTTCTTTAGAAGTCATTTTCGGTGTGATTGTGGCGCTGATCCTAAATGCGGAGTTTAAGGGTCGGACGATTGTTCGCGCGGCAGTGCTGATTCCGTGGGCAATCCCCACCATCGTTTCCGCACAAATGTGGGCATGGATGCTCAACGATCAGTTCGGCATCATCAATCACCTGCTAATGACCGTTGGGATTATTGACAATCCTATCGCCTGGACGGCTAGCGCTACTTACTCAATGTGGGCAGTCATCATGGTCGATGTCTGGAAAACAATTCCGTTTGTTGCCCTGTTGGTGTTAGCCGCCCTACAAATGTTGCCAAAAGATTGTTATGAAGCCGCAGAAGTAGACGGTATTCATCCCGTCCGCGTGTTCTTCAAAGTTACTCTGCCGTTGATTACGCCGGCTTTGATGGTGGCGGTAATTTTCCGTCTTCTAGATGCCCTGCGGGTGTTCGACGTGATCTACGTACTGACCTCTAACTCGACCAGCACGATGTCGATGTCGGTCTATGCGCGCCAACAGTTGGTTGAGTTCCAGGATGTTGGTTACGGCAGCGCCGCCTCTACTCTGTTGTTCTTGATTATTGCCCTGGCCACTGTTGCTTACCTCTATTTAGGCCGTAACAAAATACAACTAGGAGGTGACTGATGAACCAACGTCAGTTAGCCAAAATTGCTAAGCGCGTCGGCTTTTGGGCCTTAATTGCGCTGATTATGGTGTATGCCGTTTTCCCGTTTTATTACGCGGTGATTACCTCACTAAAACCTTCCAGCGAGCTTTTTAGAGTTGAACTTTGGCCTTCGAGCTGGAACCTGGACAACTATGCCCAGATTTTTAGCCAATCGAGCTTTATACGTGCGATTTTTAACTCGGTTGTCGTGGCATTTAGCGTTGTTTTCATTGCGCTTCTCCTAGGTATTACCGCTTCCTACGCGCTGGGTCGTGTTCGCTTCCGTGGTCGCTCGACCGTCATGCTAGTCATTCTTGGGGTATCGATGTTTCCCCAAGTTGCGGTGCTCTCAGGCTTGTTTGAGGTGATTCGCGCACTAAACCTCTATAACAATCCCGCTGGCCTAATTTTGAGCTACACCATTTTCACGCTGCCTTTCACTGTTTGGGTGCTTACCACCTTCATGAAAGAGCTACCCATGGAGCTGGAAGAAGCCGCCATCATGGATGGCGCTACGCCATGGATTACGATTACTAAAGTTTTCCTACCGCTAATGTGGCCCGCTATGGCAACTACTGGCCTTCTCGCTTTCATTGCCGCCTGGAATGAGTTCCTGTTTGCCTTGACCTTCACACTCACTGATACCCAGCGCACTGTGCCAGTTGCCATAGCCCTGCTTTCTGGTGGTAGCGCCTACGAACTGCCCTGGGGCCCAATCATGGCTGCATCGGTCGTCGTCACCGTGCCGCTGGTGATTCTAGTTATTATTTTCCAGCGTCGAATTGTTTCAGGCCTCACTGCTGGTGCAGTGAAAGGCTAAGCGCAGACGCATTTACGTTTTATTAAGGATTATTCATGCAAGACAACCTGACGTGGTGGCGCGGTGGCGTTATCTATCAAATTTATCCGCGCAGCTTTTTAGACAGCCGTGGGGACGGCATTGGTGACTTAAAAGGTGTTACTGAAAAGCTTAGCTACGTGGCTTCTTTGAATGTTGACGGTGTCTGGCTTTCACCCTTTTTCACCTCTCCCATGCTCGACTTTGGCTACGACGTCAGCGATTACCGCGACGTCGACCCAATGTTCGGCACTTTGGAAGATTTTAAAGCGCTGCTCGACAAGGCCCATTCACTTGGTCTTAAAGTGATGATTGACCAAGTTATTAGCCATACCTCTGAACAGCACGCTTGGTTTAAGGAGAGCCGCCAGAACAGTACTAACCCCAAAGCTGACTGGTTTGTGTGGGCAGACCCTAAGCCAGATGGCACTCCACCAAACAACTGGTTGTCTATTTTCGGTGGTCCTGCCTGGACCTTTGACACGCGCCGTCAGCAGTATTACCTGCATAATTTTTTATCCAGCCAACCGGATATTAATTTCCACAACCCAGAAGCCCGTCAAGCCCAGCTGGACAACATGCGCTTCTGGCTGGATCTTGGCGTTGATGGTTTCCGCTTAGATACCGTCAACTTCTACTTCCACGACGCTGAGCTACGTGACAACCCGCCAGTGCCAAAAGGTGAATCCAAGACACTGGGTGCGCCAGAAGCCAACCCCTACACCTGGCAGCGCCATGTCTATGATATCAGCCGCCCTGAAAACGTATTGTTTTTGAAAGACTTACGCGCTTTAATGAATGAGTATCCGGGCACTACGACAGTAGGCGAAATCGGCGATGACAACCCGCTTGAGCGCATGGCTGAGTACACCGCTGGCGGTGATAAGCTGCACATGGCGTACACCTTCGACCTGCTTAACAAGCCACGTTCTGCCCGCTATATCCATCGCGTCATTGAACGCTTTCAGCAGCTAGCTGGTGACGCTTGGCCCTGCTGGGCAACATCGAATCATGATGTTGAACGCAGCGCATCACGCTGGGGCGCTGAAGAAGACCCTGTTGCTTATCCTAAAGTGATGCTCGCCATGCTGTTTTCCCTACGCGGCAGCGTCTGCCTTTATCAAGGGGAAGAGTTAGGGCTTCCAGAAGCTGAGGTACCCTTCGAGCGCATTCAAGACCCCTATGGAAAAGCCCTTTGGCCAGAGTTTAAAGGCCGAGACGGGTGCCGTACGCCAATGCCATGGTCTGATGATACTCAGGCAGGCTTCTCGCCTATTGAGCCATGGCTACCTGTAGACAAACGTCACTTGCCGTTGGCAGTTAGCCGTCAGCAGGCAGATCCAGGCTCAACACTTAACAGTGTTCGCCGAATGCTAGCTTTCCGCCAAGCGCACTCCGCGCTGTTCGACGGTGATTTACAGCTTATTGAGGTTGGCGAGGAGTTACTGGGTTTTATTCGTCAAAATGACCAAGAGAAAGTGCTGTGTGTCTTTAACCTGACGGGGAATGAGCTGCAAACAGCTCTCCCCTTTGACGTCATCAGTGAGCTAGAAGGACACGGCTTCACTGCGGCCCGCAAGGACAATATGCTAACGCTGCCTGCCTATCAAGCCGCTTTCATGCACGTTGCTTAATCAAGTAAATGGCAATACTCAATAGCAACATTCAATAACAACATTCAATAATGATAGTCGGCCCGATACGAGGAATGCTGCATTGAGGCCGACAAGGAGCTAACCATGGCAAGTGTTACGCTTGAAAAGATCAACAAAATATTTGGTCACGATCACATTATTAAAGACGTTGACCTGACCATTGGCGATGGTGAATTTGTCGTCTTTGTTGGCCCATCCGGCTGTGGCAAATCCACACTGCTGCGACTTATTGCAGGTCTAGAGTCCATCACCGACGGTGACTTAAACATTGGTGATACGTTAGTTAATGACCTCCCCCCGCGAGAGCGCGGTGTGGGCATGGTGTTCCAGTCGTATGCTCTTTATCCACATATGACCGTTTATGACAACATGGCCTTTGGTTTGAAGCTTGCCAAAACGGACAAAGAGACGGTTCATGAACGGGTAATGAGTACCGCTAAAATTTTGCAGCTTGAAGATCTACTGCACCGCAAGCCGAAAGCACTGTCGGGCGGTCAGCGCCAGCGTGTTGCAATGGGCCGCGCGATGGCCCGAGAGCCTCGTATTTTGCTTTTTGATGAGCCGCTTTCTAACCTGGATGCGTCGCTGCGCGTACAAATGCGCAACGAGATCGCCAGGCTTCACAATCGCCTGGGTTCTACCATGATTTATGTGACCCACGATCAAGTCGAAGCGATGACCCTGGCAGACAAAATCGTGGTACTCAAAGGCGGCCATATCGAGCAAGTTGGCAGTCCACATGAACTTTACCAACGTCCAGCCACCAAGTTTGTCGCAGGTTTTATCGGCTCACCTACGATGAATTTTATGTCCGCAGAGCTTGTCATCGGCTCAAAGGATGGCTGCCGAGTAACTGCAAAAGGGTTAGGAGAGGTTGTGCTCCCTCAAGCGGCTGGCAGCTACAGCTCTGGCAGCTCGCTGACATTGGGCGTACGCCCAGAGCACCTGCGCTTGGAAGCTCCAACGGACAATAATTGCTTTGATATCGTTAACGTTGAATACCTAGGCAATGAAGTGTATGTCTACTTAGAACCAAAAGAGGGCGATACACTGCTTATTCATCGTAGCGAAGCGCCTAGCCAGTGGAAAGAAGGCCAACAAGTATCCCTGGTGCCTGACATTGAACATGTTCATCTATTTGATGAAAACGGTATGGCATTAGCGCTTGCTGAAACACGTTCTGCAGCCTAGCTTTCGATTGTTGATTTAGGCGGTTGATATAAAGAGTTAATATAAATCGCCAGCGATCTCTTGCTGGACTTACAACGGCCTTTGGTGATGCTGCCACCCTTTGCAATGGTGGTAAGAATAACGTCAAGGCCGTTATTTTTTTGCGCGTGATTCAATTCATTAGCCTGCGATGTAAAATAACGCTAAATAATTAAACAGGATAGGAAACCCGTGACTGCCCATCGTCGAATGACTCTCAAAGATCTTGCCACAGAACTCGGCGTTTCCACCGCGACAATATCAAATGCCTTCAACCGCCCTGATCAGCTCTCCCCCCTTTTAAGAGACCGCATTTTAAGTGAGGCCAAACGCCTAGGGTATAACGGCCCAGACGCAAAGGCTCGGAGCCTGCGCACTGGGCGCTCAAGCATTGTTGCGGTTATTCTTGCCGAAAGCCTGACCTACAGCCTTAACGATGCTGTTGCCAGTGAGTTTTTATCAGGTGTCGCTGAAGTACTCGATGCCCATGGCCATACCTTGCTGTTACTACCTGGACGTGGTCATGCTTCCCAGCCACCAGGGTCAGCAAATATTGCCGACGGCTTTATCGTTTACGGTTTAATGCCCAATAATAAGCTACTCAGCGAGCTTCCTTCCCAACGTCCACTGGTGTCGGTTGACTTCGATATTGAAGGCAGCCCTACCGTTCATATCGATGACCAGGATGCCAGCTATCATATTGCCCAGCACGCGCTAAAAACTCGGCCTGAACGACCAGCGGTGATCAATCTTCGCCTGACCAAAGAGCATTGCAATGGGCGAGTAACTGCTGCACACACAATGCTACCCAACAGCAGTACTATTAGCCGCGCCCGCTTGGCTGGGTTTCATGCAGCGCTCACCGAACATGGCTTTGATGCTGATCAGATCCCATTGTGGAATATCGAAGAGAATGTGTTTGATGTGTGCTCACCGGTGATCACAGAAATCCTTGACCTGCCTACCAATCAGCGGCCAGACCTGCTGCTGTGTATGTCAGACCGTATTGCGCTAACCGCACTTACATTAGCCGAACAGCGCGGCATTCACGTACCGGGAGAACTAAGAATTACGGGCTTTGATGGCATAGCGGAAGGGCAATATAGAGCACCGCGTTTAACGACCGTGCGCCAGGACAGTGCGGGCAAAGGCCGCGTGGCGGCGAAAATGATTCTAGGGCGGATACCAAAAACCCAGCAGCTACTCAAAACTGAGTTACTGCTGGGTGATACTTGCCCATGAGGCTCAAGCAGGTGTTATTTGGCCGTTTCCTGCATGGCAAGGGCGGTGTCTAGCATCCGATTAGAGAACCCCCACTCATTGTCGTACCACGCCATAATTTTCACCAGGCGTCCATTCACACGGGTGTGATTGGCATCAAAAGTAGACGAGTGTGCATCATGATTGAAATCAATAGACACCAGCGGCTGTGCGTTAACCGCTAGCACAGACGAGTTCGCCGCCGCTTTTTCAACAATCGCGTTGATCTCTTCTTTGCTGGTATCGCGACTTGCCGTAAACGTTAAATCTACCAAGGAAACGTTGATCACCGGCACGCGCACGGCTAGCCCATCAAACTTACCTGCCAGCTCCGGCAACACCAACCCTACAGCCGCTGCTGCGCCTGTTTTGGTTGGAATCATCGAGTGCGTCGCACTCCGTGCGCGGTAAGGGTCGGAGTGATAAACATCCGATAGATTCTGATCATTAGTGTAGGCATGCACCGTGGTCATCAAACCGTTTTCAATGCCTACTGCATCGTTTAACGCTTTGGCGACAGGTGCCAAGCAGTTAGTCGTGCACGACGCATTGGAGACCACCGTGTGTTCGGCTGTCAGACTATCGTCATTAACACCATAGACAATAGTAGCGTCAGCATCTGGGCTGGGCGCAGAGATCAACACACGCTTAGCACCCGCTTCTATATGCTTGGCAGCGGCTTCTCGCTTAGTGAACAGGCCAGTGCACTCCATGACAAGATCAATGTTCATGGATGCCCAGGGAAGCTGGCTGGGATCACGCTCAGAAGAGATCGCGATGCGATCGCCATCTACACTAATACTTTCGGCATCATGCTCAACGGCAAAAGGAAAGTGGCCGTGAACCGTATCGTGACGCAGCAGGTGCGAGTTTAGAGAAGGATCACCTAAATCATTAATCGCAACCACCTGAATACGATCCCGGTAGCTATTTTCGTATAGCGCTCGCAGTACGTTACGCCCAATCCGTCCAAAACCGTTAATAGCAACTCTTATTGTCATGATGGCACCTCAATCAAGCAGTGGTAGTCGTTGGCGTACCCAGTAAAAAAATTACTAAAAATACGTATTTATTCACCTTTAGATCAGTTTATACCTGTTAAAACTGCCCTTAAAGGCTAATAACATCCCAATATGTAGTAAAATTACTATATAAAGGCTATCGTAGTCCAATAATTAATCACCGCCCAGATGCTCAACAGGAGTAACTTTTATGACTCGCTCAACATCTCCCACCCCCCTTCGCCGCACCAAGATTGTCGCGACGCTTGGTCCAGCAAGCGATCGCCCTGGCGTACTAGAAGCTATGCTAAAAGCGGGTGTTGATGTCGTGCGGCTCAATTTCTCCCACGGTGCCGCAGACGACCACCGCCGCCGTTTGAAAGAAGTACGCGAGATCGCCCAACGACTAAACCGCAGCGTTGCCGCATTGGGTGACCTGCAAGGGCCGAAAATTCGTATATCACGCTTTGCCGAAGGCGCTGTTCATTTGGACATTGGCCAGGCTTTTGTGCTCGACATGGCGCTGGATGCCAATAGCGGCACCGCCGAGCGCGTCGGCTGTGACTACAAGTCGCTGATTGACGATGTCGCCCCCGGCGACCGGCTACTTCTGGACGACGGGCGCTTGGTGCTGGATGTCACCTCTATTGTTGGGCAAGAAGTGCATACCCGCGTTCATGTCGGTGGCAAGCTTTCCAATAACAAAGGCATCAACAAGCAAGGCGGCGGACTGTCGGCCCCAGCGCTTACCGAAAAAGATAAAGAAGACCTCAAAACCGCGATTGATATTGGGGTCGATTACTTGGCGGTATCATTCCCACGCAGCGCTGCTGATATGCAGGAGGCCCGCGAACTGCTCGGCGAAGCCGGAAAAGAAATTGGTTTAGTGGCCAAACTGGAGCGCGCGGAAGCCGTTGCTGACGATGAGACTCTGGATGGCATTATTGAAGCATCAGAAGCTGTGATGGTAGCGCGTGGCGATTTGGGTGTGGAAATTGGCGATGCCGCGCTGATCGGAACCCAAAAACGCATCATCAAGCATGCTCGTACGCTTAACCGCGCGGTCATTACCGCCACACAAATGATGGAGTCGATGATTGAGTCGCCACTGCCCACCCGCGCGGAAGTATTCGACGTGGCTAACGCAGTGCTAGATGCCACCGACGCTGTCATGCTTTCTGCGGAAACCGCCGCGGGCGACTACCCGGTAGAAACCATTCAGGCGATGGATCGGGTATGCTTAGGCGCCGAACGTGAGCGAATTGCCCAATCATCAGGTCACCGTATCCACGAAGGCTTTGAGCGCATTGATGAAACCATTGCCCTCTCCGCAATGTACGCCGCTAACCACTTAACCGGCGTCAGTGCCATTGCCTGTATGACCTCGACAGGTTATACGCCACTGATTGCCTCACGCATTCGCTCTGGCCTGCCGATTGTTGGCCTTGCACACAGCCCGATTGCCCAACGGCGCATGGCGCTTTATCGCGGCGTCGTGTCGATTCCCTTCGACACAACCCATATGGACCCTAAAGAACTCAATCAAGAAGCCGTCAAGCTACTCCAAGCTCATGGTTTGGCACACCCTGGCGATCATGTCATTCTTACTCGCGGCGACCACATGAACGCCCACGGCGGAACCAACACCATGAAAGTGCTGGCCGTCCAAGAAGCGTAAACCCAACAGTGACCTGAAATAGTCGGAATGTTAACTGGAGAGCCATGCCATGAGCGACGCACGTCCACCCCGCCAAGCCGTTCGTACGCTGCAACCGCGTAAGCGCATTGCGCTAATTGCCCACGACGGCAAAAAAACCGAAATGCTGGAGTGGGCAACACGCTGGCAAGAAACGCTCAGCCAGCACACTCTTATTGGTACGGGGACTACCGCTGGGCGGCTCAAAAGTTCGCTTGGCCTAGAGGTCGAGGGGTTGATGAGCGGCCCGCTGGGGGGTGATCAGCAAATTGGCGCGCGTATTGCCGAACAACAGCTAGATGTGCTGATTTTCTTCTGGGATCCGTTTGCTCCTCAGCCCCACGACCCTGATGTTAAAGCGCTGCTGCGTTTAGCCGCGCTATGGAACGTGCCGGTGGCATGCAATGCGGCGAGCGCCGACTTTTTACTGTCATCGCCCTACCTCAGTGAACGCTACGATATGTCTATTCCAGACGCAGAAGCTTGGGCTCAGGCCCGCACGGTGTAAGATAAGGCCGTCCGACTATGTGTGGCTTATCGGGTACGCAGGTGGCGCGCCACGACCTGCTGCCCACACTGATAATCACCGTTCATGGCATTCAGGGCACAGCGCAGGGTGAGTTCAGCAATGCGATCATAATCTTGCAACGCTGAATTCACCGGTTGCGGCAGAAAATCTAACAAGCGGTGGTCGCCAAAGGTGGCCAACCGCATCTCTTCTGGTAGTCCACCGCGCTCTAGAAACACGTCAAACACCCCTTCCATCAGCACATAAGACGCGGTGATCAACGCATCAGCCCCTCCTTTCTCATCCAGCAGTTGCGCGGCAAGGCGGGCGCCTTCGCTACGCTCGTAGTGTGTACCGCTAAGTAAAACCGGCTCGATAGAGGTGTCTTGTAATGCTGACTGAAACCCCACCCTCCGCTCGCGACTGATCGACAAGCTCGGCATCGCTTCTAACCACGCCACCCGCCGCGTGCTACCCGTAATGACCGAGCGCGTTAGCGCATATGCCGCGTCTTGATCGTTGCTGACGACACTGGCAAAACGTGTCGGCGCAAGACCACGGTCCATTCCCACAACGCACCAACCTTCATCCACCAAATCAGAATAGAAGGTGTCATCTTCAGCTAAGCAGCTGGCGGTAATAAGCACCTCACAGCGCTGCGCGCGAAGCGCCAATGCCAAGGTGCGCTCGCTATCGGCACAGTCGTCCGAGCTAACCACTAACAGCTGATAACCCTTCTCTCTCGCGCCACGCTCTAAGCGTTTCGCGAGCCGCGCATAGCTGATATTTTCAAGGTCAGGCACGATCAAACCAATCAGCCGACTTGCCCCACGACGCAGCGCCGCTGCCTGCGGGTCAATGTGATAGCGATGCTGCCGCACCACCGCCATTACTTTCTCGATGGTGGCATTACTAATACGCCGTTGCTCGGCCTGGCCATTAATTACATAGCTCGCCGTGGTGCGCGATACGCCCGCAAGCCGGGCAATGTCGGCAAGTGTCATGCAATTCTCCCTCTGGTTGCCGATGTAGTTTATCAGCCGTTTATCCCCACCCAGACTAAAGTCTAGAAAGACAACCCTTGTGTCTTTAAGTGAATCGATTCAGCATAGCCAACTAACCATAGATGACACGATTCATCCAGCGAAGCTCAACGCTCTACGACCAACGTTTAAGCATGATCACGCTGCAGACATCACCACTGGCTGATAGCGTTTACAGGAGAACCCTATGTTAATTCTCGGCCCAGATGACATCTTGCTCGACCGCCATGCGGACGACTGGCAAGCTGCACTCGACGTCGCCGCTAAGGCGCTAACGGATGCGGGCTTAGTTGAGGCCGAGTACCGTGATGGCCTCCATGCCCGTGAAGCTCAGTCGTCCACGTATCTTGGTAACGCGATTGCTATTCCACACGGCACGCCGGAAAGTCGTCAGCACGTAAAACATACCGGCGTGAGGGTGCTGCAGTTCCCCAAAGGCGTTCAGTGGCATGACGGCCAGACAGTGCATGTTTTGGTGACTATCGCTGCGCAAAATGACGAACATCTAGATATTCTGCGCCAGCTAACCCACGTCTTAGACCGCGACGGCGTCGCCAGCCAGCTCGCCAGCGCCAGCTCGGCTGTCGAGGTAGCGCGTTTACTTTCCAAGCCGCTGCTTGAGCCGCGCCTGGATGCCGATACGCTGTGCATTAACTTTCCTGCTCGTGATCCTCAAGAGCTCGCCTTGGCCGCTGCCGCACGGCTTCGTCAAAGTGGCTGTGTTGATAACGCCTTTATTAGTGCCATCGCCAGCGCTTCCCCCCAATGGCTGGGCAAAGGGTTTTGGTTGGCAAGCCAAGCCCAAGGGGTGACACAACCCGCACTAGGCGTTGCCACGCCAGCCGACCCTCAACTTGAGCATAGCGGCCATCCCGTCCATATACTGTTCTGCTTGGCAGCCAGCGGCGATGCCCACCGTCCACTGCTGGAACAGCTATTAGCCGTGTTGGAGAACGGCGAAAGTGACAGCTTGATGGGCAAAAGCAGCGCACAGCTGCTGGCCACGTTGGCAGGTGAAACGGCGAGTACCCAGACTCGCCGCGTGCGCGTCTTGAACCCCCATGGCCTGCACGCCCGTCCGGCAAAACAGCTGGTACAGGTCGCCCGCGCGCAATTAATGCCGATTAACGTACGCCTTGAAGAAGGCAGCGCTTCCACGGTGTCTGCCGCCAGCCTAACCAAAGTGATTGGTTTAGGAGCACGGCGCGGTCAGTGGCTGATCCTTTCTGCCGAAGGCGACCAGGCAAGTGCTGCGCTAGGCGCAGTAGCCGCCGCCGTTGAAGATGGTCTAGGCGAGAAAGTAACACCGTTCGACGGCGGTTTTGATGCCAAGTCAGTTGCTAACACGAGTAAGCCGGTTGAGCCGCTAGTCGTCGATACACCTCACGCAGGCGTTGCCGCCTCGCCAGGCTTAGCCATTGCGCCGGTGTTTGTCATTCGCCCGATGCAGTTCGACTACGCTGAACACGCCAACGACCCCGAGCACGAAATTAACCGCCTGAAAGCAGCATTAGAAGAAGGTGCAGCACAACTTCAAGCACTGGTACACAACGCTCCTGGCGGCGAAGTGGCTGATATTCTCTCGATGCACGAAGAGATGCTCGATGACCCTGAGCTGCAGCACGCTGCCATTGATGCGATTCGTGAAGGTCGTTCAGCCGAAGCCGGTTGGTGGGATGCCATTGAAACCGCCGCTCACGCCCAGGAAATGCTCGCCGACCGCCTGCTGGCCGAGCGCGCCGCTGACCTGCGCGACGTAGGCCGCCGCGTGTTGGGTGTATTGTGCAATGTCCAACTGCCCGAGCCACCTGACCACCCGTATATTCTGGTGATGGATGACATCGGCCCTTCCGACGTTGCTCGCCTGGATACCTCACGCGTACGCGGCCTGCTTACCGTGCGCGGTGGCGCCACCGCACACAGTGCTATTCTGGCTCGCGCCCTGGGTATTCCAGCGGTCGTCGGCGCAGGTGATGCCGTGATGGTACTGCATAACGGCAGCATGATGATTCTGGATGGTGAACGTGGGCGGGTTACCTCCCAGCCTTCCGAAGAGCGCCTGCAGCGGGCGGAACAACAGCTTCTCGATCAGCAGCAGCGTGAAGCCGATGCCTGGGAGCTGCGTTTTGAGCAAGCCCAAACCCGCGATGGTCATCGGGTTGAAGTGGCGGCCAATCTTGGTAACACCGCCCACGCCGCTGACGCCGTTGAACGGGGTGCCGAAGGCGTTGGCCTGCTGCGCACCGAGTTCCTGTTTATGGCCTACTCAAGTGCGCCGGACCTAGCCACCCAGATTGCCGAATACCGTGAAGCCACCGATGCCTTGGATGGCCGCCCACTGGTCGCGCGTACTCTGGATGTAGGTGGCGACAAGCCACTGCCCTACTGGCCGGTTCCCCAGGAAGACAACCCCTTTTTGGGCCTACGCGGCATTCGCTTAGCACTGACCCAGCCGGAAGTGCTGGAAACACAAATCCGCGCACTGCTGATGGCAGCTGTCGGCCGTCCGCTACGCATCATGCTGCCGATGGTCAAGGATGTCGCTGAATTCCGTGCCGCCAAAGTCATCTATGACCGCCTGCTTAGCGAAATCCCGCCACAGCAGCGCGCCACCGATGTGCAACTGGGCGTGATGATCGAAGTGCCTTCCAGCGCACTGCTAGCCCCTACGCTGGCGGCCGAGGTGGACTTCTTCTCCGTCGGCACGAACGATTTAACCCAGTATACCCTGGCCATCGACCGCGGCCACCCAGAGCTTTCTGCCCAGGCGGATGGTTTACACCCCGCCGTGCTGCGCCTGATTCAAATGACCGTTGATGCCGCCCATGCCCACGGTAAGTGGGTTGGCGTATGTGGCGAACTCGCCTCGGACGCCATGGCCGTGCCTGTACTGGTAGGGTTAGGCGTTGATGAGCTTTCCGTCAGTGCGCGACAAATTCCGCTGGTCAAAGCTCGCCTGCGTGAATTTGATCTTGCCGATGCAAAAGCCACTGCCCAATTAGCACTGAGTAAAGCCACCAGCGATGAGGTGCGCGACGCCCTGGAGGCCCGCTAATGGCCCAGGTAGTGTGCATTACACTCAACCCCGCGCTGGATTTAGCATTTAATCTTGAAACATTGACACTCGGCCATGTGAACCGCCCCCACAGCGCCCAGTTAGAAGCCGCGGGCAAAGGCGTTAACGTAGCGCGAGTGCTGGCAAGCTTAGGCCACGAAGTGATCGTTAGCGGCTTCCTCGGTCAGGATAACGACGCCCCGTTCGGTCTGGCATTTCCCCGCTACGGCGTGGAAGATGCCTTTGTGCGAGTGCCCGGCAGCACGCGCATTAACGCTAAGCTGGCGGAGCAAAGCGGCCGCGTCACTGATATTAACGGCCCCGGTATGCCGATTGAGGCTGCCCATCTAGATGCCTTACGAACTACCCTAGACGATCTGTTTCAGCGCCCCGCTCCGCCCCAAGCGGTCGTCGTTGCCGGTAGCCTTCCACCGGGTATTGATCAGCCGCTGTTTGCTGAACTACTGACCACCCTAAAAAGCTATGGCGTTCCACTTTGGATAGACACCAGCGGCCCAGCACTGCTGACCGCCATTGCTACTCAGCCTGCGGCTGTAAAACCTAACGAAACGGAGCTCGCTGACTGGGCTGGCAGCGCGCTAGATTCACATCAACAGCGCCAGGTCGCCGCCGAGCGACTGCACGCCAGCGGCATCGAGCACGCGTTGATTTCCGCAGGCGCAGAGGGCGTTTTATGGGTCAGCTCACAGGGCACTTGGCAATCCACCCCACCTAGCGTGAACGCCATCAATACCGTTTGTGCGGGAGATACCTTTGTGGCTGGCATGCTCCACGGGCTGCTTAGCGACTTCACCCCACACGACACCCTTCGCTTCGCAACGGCACTCTCTGCCGAAGCGGTTCGCCACGTCGGCGTGGGCACCCCCCACGCCGACGACTTTGACTTACTCCAACAACAGACTTTGGTACGGCGTCTTGACGACGCCATCACCGAGGGAGCCACGCGATGAACCTGATTCTAATTACCGCCTGCCCCAGCGGCATGGCGACCACCTTTCTGGCCGCCAAGCGCCTTGAACAAGCGGCCACACGGATGGGCTGGAGCGCTCATGTGGAAATGCACGGCGAGATTGCGCCGCTGCAGGCTGCCACCGCCGAGCAAATTGCTAATGCCGATTTAATTGTGGTGGCTGCCGATCACGTCCCTGCCCCAGAACGTTTTGATGGCAAGCGGCTTTTCCAGGCGCCGATTGCCAGCGCCCTGCCCGACCCCGGTGCCTTCTTAAATCAAGCCAAGCGTGAAGCACCGATTTACAGTGCTCCTACAACCCCTACAGCCGCCGCTACTCCGCCGAGCAACACGGGTGGTAAGAAAATTGTGGCAGTGACTGCTTGCCCCACCGGTGTTGCCCATACCTTTATGGCCGCCGAAGCATTAGCCGAAGCAGGTAAAGCGATGGGGCACGCTATTCGCGTGGAAACCCAAGGCTCAGTAGGCGCTCAGAATCACTTAACCGAAGAAGAGATCGCCGATGCCGACGTGGTCGTACTGGCTTGCGATATCGATGTTGATCCGTCGCGGTTTGCAGGTAAGCGTATCTACCGCACCTCAACCGGCAACGCGCTGAAAAAGCCACGCCCTACGCTGGAAGCTGCCCTTGTTGATGCTAGTGTAGAAACTGCCAGCAGCGGTTCGGGCAGCGCCAATAAAAGCGTTAAAGAGAAAGGTGTTTATAAGCACCTACTCACCGGCGTGTCGTTCATGCTGCCGATGGTGGTAGCGGGTGGCTTGCTGATTGCGCTCTCGTTTGTCTTCGGTATTGAAGCCTTTGAACAGGAAGGCACGCTGGCCGCTGCGCTTATGCAAATTGGCGGTGGTACCGCCTTCGCGCTAATGATACCCGTGCTGGCAGGCTACATTGCCTACTCCATCGCTGACCGCCCCGGCATCGCCCCAGGAATGATTGGCGGGATGTTGGCGGCCAACATTGGCTCCGGGTTTATTGGCGGTATTTTGGCAGGCTTTCTGGCAGGCTACGTGGCCCTCGCGGTTACCCGCTACGTTAAGCTGCCCTCCAGCGTTGAATCGCTCAAGCCTATTCTGATTATCCCGCTGGTGGCCAGCCTGGTAACAGGCCTAACCATGATCTACGTGATTGGCGAGCCTGTCGCTGCATTGCTGAATGCGCTGACCAGCTTCCTGGCATCTATGGGCTCTACTAACGCGGTGCTGCTAGGCATTCTATTGGGCGCAATGATGTGCTTCGATTTGGGCGGCCCCGTCAATAAAGCAGCTTATACCTTTGGCGTGGGCCTGTTAGCTTCGGAAACCTACGGCCCAATGGCAGCGATCATGGCGGCAGGCATGGTGCCAGCGATAGGCATGGGCATTGCCAGTTTCGTTGCACGCAACAAGTTCTCTGCACCAGAGCGCGAAGCAGGCAAGGCATCGTTTGTACTGGGCATGTGCTTTATCAGCGAAGGGGCCATTCCCTTTGCGGCGAAAGATCCGTTGCGGGTTATCCCCGCGTGCATGGTGGGCGGTGCAATCACCGGTGCGCTTTCCATGCTGGTAGGCGCAAAACTAATGGCACCTCACGGTGGTATCTTTGTTCTGCTAATCCCCAACGCCATTACACCTGCGTTGCTTTACCTTGCTGCGATTATCATAGGTTCGTTGGTAACCGGCTTAGGCTATGCCTTTATTAAACGCGGTGCCGCCCAGGTCGCCGTTGCCAGCTAACCTTTCAAACATCAGCGCTGGGTAGGCTGCAGCTTACTCAGCGTCTTGTCTGCTACCACCGTGCCCTCACACAGAAAAACGGTTTATTACTTATTTTTAAGCTATCAGTCGCTTATTAGTTGCTTCATTCGGCTGTTTATGTAGTATTTTTACATAAAATGACTCATAAATAGACTTATAGATATTACAAAGCAAGAGCTAGCAACCCAGCGCTCGTCACTTAATAACCATCTAAAACAACAGGACCGCCTTCTATGTTTCAACTCACCCGCAGCGTTACTTGGCAGGCACTTGAACGCCTGCGTGACAAAACCGCCAACGACCGCATTCGTGATTACTTCACCAATGACCCGCAGCGCTTTGAAAAAATGAGCTTACGGGTGGGTGGCTTGTTCTTAGATTACTCCAAACATCACGTCTCAGACGAAGTGTTTACAAAACTGCTGGAGCTGGCCGACCACTCTGCCCTGGTTCAGCGCCGAGCGCAGATGTTCTCTGGCGACATTATCAATGTCACTGAAAACCGCCCGGTACTGCACACCGCACTGCGCAATTTAAGCGCTGAAGCGGTGCATGTAGACGGTAACGATGTGATGCCGGAAATCAATCGCACCCGGGAACAGATCAAACAGTTCTCAGAAGCGGTAAGAAACGGTGAATGGAAAGGCTATAACGGTCAACGCATTAAAGACGTGGTCAATATTGGCATTGGTGGTTCAGACCTTGGCCCCAATATGGCCGTACGCGCGCTACTCAAATACCGTCATCCGGAACTGCACTTCCACTTCGTCTCCAACGTCGATGGCACCCATATTCAGAAAGTGCTTTCACGGTTAGACCCGGCGACCACGCTGTTTATCGTTTCCACCAAAACCTTCTCTACCCAGGAAACCCTGCTAAATGCCAAAACCGCACGGCGCTGGTTCCTGGAAAATGCCGGTGCAGATGCCGACGTAGGCGCCCACTTTATTGCCGCTTCCACCAACCGCAAAGCGGCAATGGAATTCGGTATTCGTGAAGAGAACGTATTCGAATTCTGGGCCTGGGTGGGCGGGCGCTACTCCATGTGGTCGTCTATCGGCCTACCGATTGCGCTTTCGATTGGCTTTGAAGGCTTTATCGAACTGCTGGAAGGCGCCCATGAGATGGATCGCCACTTTATTGAGGCGCCCTTCTCACAAAATATGCCAGTACTGATGGCGCTGATCGGCATTTGGTACATCAACTTTGTGGGTGCGGAAACCCAGGCCATCGTGCCCTACGATCAAGCCTTGAACCAGTTGCCTTCGTTCCTGCAGCAGCTGGATATGGAGTCTAACGGCAAGTCGGTGGATATCTTCGGCCATCCGGTTAACTATAAAACCGGTCCGATTGTTTGGGGCCAGACCGGCTCCAACGGTCAACACGCCTTCTTCCAGCTACTGCACCAAGGCACCCGCTACGTGCCAATTGATTTTATTGCCTCGCTAAAACCCGAGCCCGGCGTGGAAGACCACCACTTCGCCTTGCTCACCAATATGCTCGCCCAGGCCAATGCCTTTATGGAAGGCAGCCAAGGGGACAGCAAAGAGCTAAGCCAACATGACCCTTACAGTTGCCCCGGCAATCGCCCTTCCAGC
The DNA here is from genome assembly GCF_025820815.1 of Halomonas qinghailakensis. Taxonomy (NCBI): domain Bacteria; kingdom Pseudomonadati; phylum Pseudomonadota; class Gammaproteobacteria; order Oceanospirillales; family Halomonadaceae; genus Halomonas; species Halomonas qinghailakensis. Next base: position 222,672 of record NZ_CP096973.1, read on the forward strand.
ACCCTTTTGCTTGACGAGCTAACACCGAAAAACCTAGGTGCGCTGATTGCCCTCTACGAGCACAAGGTGTTTGTGCAAGGCGTTATCTGGAACATCAACTCGTTTGATCAGTGGGGTGTGCAGCTTGGCAAACGCATTGCCGGTGAAATCAGTGAGCGCATCGACACCAACGCCGCCGACTTCGACGCCTCTACCCAAGGTTTGTTGGAACTGGTACGCGCCCACTTTCCCAGTGGCGATAGCGCAAAGGAAAGCTCGCCAGCCAGTGCTGATAAAAAACCAGCCAGGAAAAAGCGTTAAACGGAAGGTTGAGTAAACGTTAGATAAAAAACGCCTTGGCTTTTCAGCCAAGGAGCACCTGAGACATAAAAAATACCCCTTGGCACTTTCAGACCAAGGGGTATCGGTTAAGCCAGTAGCAGTGGTTAGTTTTAGAAGTGCCACTCCAGATTAAAGGTCATGGCATCGGTATCGACACCCGGCTGGCTGTGGTTTCCGAATTTGTTGCGCCAATACTCATAACCGACGCCCATCCATAAGGAGTTTTCCGCACCCCACGCGACCTGCCCAACGTCTAGCATCAGTGAGGTGCGCATTAACTGCTCAGGCTTGGTCGTTTCCCCAAAGTAATCGTCTCCTTTTTCGCTGTTGTAGTTATAGAACCCTTGGAATTTTAGCGGTAACGACGCCGCTTCAAACGGCAGCCCCCAGGCCAAGTTAATTTGGTAATAGGGATCAAACGAAATGCTGTTCTGGTTTTCTGGCAGCCCACAAGGTGGCAAGCCGCAGTGGTTCCACTCACGGCTATAGAAGAGACTTAGATCCACAAAGCCTCTCGGCACATCAAATTTAAACGTTGGCCCCATCACTAGCTGACGTTTACGTGGTGCAAAGCCAGTATTTTTGGTGTTTAGGTCAAACCCAAACGTCAGCGCCATGTCTTTGATGGGCCCGAAAGCGATGGGTTCATTGAATACTCCGCCACCATGGAGTTGATGCCGATATGCCAGATAGGCTTCCGTCGCCCCTGAATCACTGTTATTGGCAGGGTCTTGGCTGCTGGACTGAAGCACGTCCAAATTGAAAAAGTTTTGGCCCAGTGAGTAACCACTCACATGGGTGAACTGAAGAATATGCTTCTCTATGTTCTCTGGGTTATTCGGCTCGGTAAACTGTGTTCCATAGCGATAACCCACAAACGTATCGCTCCATGTCGCTGCCTGGGCACCTGCCGAGATAGTACCAAGGGAAGCGCCTATCACCAGATACGTTGCCACTGCTCGTTTGCTCTTCAACATGCAAAACCCTTTGTTGTTTAATTTTGTTTTTAGGCATCTTTCTAAGAGCCCTCTCTGTAAAGGCCCTTCTATAAAGATTTTTCTATAAAGAACTTTCTATAAAGATTTTCCTAACGCCGTTATGCCCGCTTATCGCGGATGCAATAGCGATTTTTTTGCGGGAACAACACTTCTTAGAGTACATTTTGACATATTTATTGTATACAATAAAAAAGACAAACAAATACAAATGGAGAATACAATGTCGCACATTTTAAAATCAGCTCGCCCCAGCCGCCTCGGCTTAGACGCCTTTCTTGAGCATTACGGGGACATCTTTGAACATTCACCCTGGGTAGCAGAAACCGCTTGGAAACAGGGGTTTACCGACCAACACGATGACCCGAATGTACTAGCTGACTGCATGGGCAATGTGCTTAAGCGTGCTGATATCGATCAGCAAATTGCTGTCATTCGCGCTCACCCAGACCTTGCCGGGAAAGCAGCGCTAGCGGGGGAGCTAACCCAGGACTCCACCCGCGAACAGGCAGGTGCGGGGCTAGATCAATGCTCAAGCGAAGAGTTTGAGCGCTTTCAACGCCTGAATCAGGCCTATCAAGAGAAGTTCGGCTTCCCCTTTGTGATTGCTGTTAAAGGGCTTGATCGACACGCCATCCTTTATGCGTTCGAAAAGCGTCTTGAAAACGACGCCGCTGCCGAACGACGTACCGCTATTGAACAAATCATCCAGATAGCGCGCTTTCGCCTGCACATGCGTGCGGCCGAGGCAGCGTAATTCTCACGCGCTTAGCGCTTGTATTTTCCTTTCAGCCTGACCTGTGGTGCTCGGCCCTTCAGGCTGTGAGGCTTACCTTTTATCGTCATTCGGAGAGACCTCTATGAGTCTGGAGACAAGAGAAGATCTCGATCCACTCGAAACCACGGAATGGTTGGATTCCCTGGAATCAGTCCTGGATCGTGAGGGCGAAGATCGTGCCCGCTACCTGATGACCCGCCTGGCGGATCGCCTGCGCCGGGACGGGATGAAGGTGCCCTTCTCGGTGACAACCCCGCACCGGAATACGATCCCTGTGCATCGTGAAGCACCGATGCCCGGCGACCTGTTTATGGAGCGCCGCATTCGGTCGTTGATCCGTTACAACGCCATTGCTCAGGTCATTCGTAATAACCGTGCCAACCCCGGGTTGGGCGGCCATATTGCCAGCTTTATGTCGTCGGCCACGCTCTACGACGTCGGCTTTAACCACTTCTTCCGCGCGCCCAAGGGCGATTTTGAAGGCGACCTGATTTACATCCAGGGCCACGTCGCCCCGGGTATTTACGCGCGTTCTTACCTGGAAGGCCGGTTGTCAGAAGAGCAGATGGACAAATTCCGTCGCGAAGTCGACGGCGATGGCCTCTCTTCCTACCCGCACCCGTGGCTGATGCCGGACTACTGGCAGTTCCCCACGGTGTCTATGGGACTTGGCCCGATTCAGGCCATCTATCAAGCCCACGTGATGAAGTACCTGCATCACCGTGAGCTGAAAGACATGTACGACCGCAAGATCTGGTGCTTTATGGGCGACGGCGAGTGTGATGAGCCGGAGTCACTGGGCGCGATTTCCCTGGCGGGACGTGAAAACCTCGACAACCTGATCTTCGTCATCAACTGCAACCTGCAGCGCTTGGACGGTCCGGTGCGCGGTAACTCCCGCGTGATGGACGAGTTCGAAGGCGTGTTCCGTGGTGCCGGTTGGAACGTCATCAAGGTCGTCTGGGGACGTCACTGGGACCCGCTGTTCGAGAAGGACAAGAAAGGCATCCTGCAAAAACGCATGGACGAAGCGGTCGACGGTGAGTACCAGAACTACAAGGCTAACGGCGGTTCCTACACCCGTGAGCACTTCTTTGGTAAGTACCCCGAAACCGAAGCGATGGTCAACGACCTGTCTGACGAAGACATCTGGAAGCTCAACCGCGGTGGTCACGATCCGTTCAAGGTCTATGCGGCCTACCATGAAGCGGTCAACCAGACTAACGGCAAGCCCACAGTCATTCTGGCGCACACCGTCAAAGGCTACGGCATGGGCAGCGGCGATGGCGAAGCCGCCAACGAAGCCCACCAGGTCAAGAGCATGGAGTACGAAGCGCTGCGTAAATTCCGCGATCGCTTTGGCATTCCAATCAGCGACGAGCAGCTCAAAGACGTGCCCTACTACAAGCCGGAAGAAGACTCCCCCGAGCTTAAGTACATGCACCTGCAGCGCGAACGCCTCAACGGCTACCTGCCCAGCCGCCGCAGTGACTTTGAGGCGCTGGAAATCCCCAGCCTGGAAGACAAAACCTTTGCCTCGCAAATGGGCGGTTCCAAAGGGCGCGAAGTCTCGACCACCATGGCGTTTGTGCGCGTGCTCAACGGCCTGGTGAAGGATAAGAAGCTTGGCAAGCACGTGGTGCCGATTATTCCAGACGAAGCACGTACCTTCGGCATGGAAGGCATGTTCCGCCAGTTGGGCATTTACACCTCCGAAGGGCAGAAGTACGAGCCGGTCGATAAAGGCCAGATCATGTACTACCGCGAGGACCAGAAAGGTCAGGTCCTCGAAGAGGGGATTAGTGAGGCCGGCGCGATGTCCGCGTGGATTGCCGCCGCGACGTCCTACAGCAACAACAACGTCACCCTGCTGCCGTTCTACATCTACTACTCGATGTTCGGCTTCCAGCGGATTGGTGATTTGGCCTGGGCCGCCGGTGACCTGCAAGCCCGCGGCTTTATGGTCGGCGGCACCGCCGGGCGCACCACGCTCAACGGCGAAGGTCTGCAGCACCAGGATGGCCACAGCTTGATTCAAGCCTCCACCATCCCCAACTGCCGCAGCTATGACCCCACCTATGCCCACGAAGTGGCGGTCATCCTCCAGGATGGTCTGAAGCGCATGTTCACCGACAAAGAGAACTGCTTCTACTACCTGACGGTGATGAACGAAAACTACGAGCATCCGGTCATCGACAACGTGCCCACCGACGATATCGTCAAAGGCATGTACCTGCTCAACGAAACGCAGGGCGATAAAGGCCGCGTACAGCTGATGGGCTCCGGCACCATCCTGCGCGAAGTCGAAGCCGCCGCAGAACTGCTGGCCAACGACTGGGGCATTGGCGCGGATATCTGGAGCGTCACCAGCTTTAACGAACTGCGCCGCGAAGCACTACTGCTGGAGCGTGAAGCCTTCTTAAACCCGGACGTTGAGGCCACCAAGCCCCACGTCACGAAGTGCCTGGAAGGTCGTGACGGTCCGGTGATTGCCTCCACCGACTACATGAAGCTCTACGCTGACCAGGTACGTGCCTGGGTGCCGAGCGAGTACACCGTGCTGGGTACAGACGGCTTCGGCCGTTCCGACACCCGCGAGAAGCTGCGCTACTTCTTTGAAGTAGACCGCTACTTCGTCACCGTCGCGGCGCTGCGTGCGCTGGCAGACCGCGGTGAGCTTGATCGTAAGCATGTCGGCGAAGCGCTGAAGAAATATGGCATCGATGCCAACAAGCCGAACCCGCTGACCAGCTAAACCGCTGCCCGGCGGGCAGATGCCCGCCGGCTCGATCCGATTTGGAAGGAGCGCGACCTTGAGTAGCGAAATCATCAAAGTTCCCGATATCGGTGGCGACACCGATGTCGAAATCATCGAGATTGCGGTGTCAGAAGGCGACGTCATTGAAGCGGAAGACACCCTAATCACCCTGGAATCTGACAAAGCCAGCATGGACGTCCCGGCCCCGAAAGGCGGCAAGGTGCTCAAAGTGCTGGTCAAAGAAGGCGATACCGTCTCGGAAGGTGACGACATCGTTGAGCTGGAAGTTGAAGGCGGTGGCGATGCCAAGCCGGAAGCAGCGGCTGACAGCTCCTCCGACGAAGCCCCCGCACCGAAGCAGGAAGATGCCCCCGCACCGGCAGCGAAGAAAGCCGGTGGCGGTAAACAAACGGTCGATATTAAAGTGCCGGACCTGGGTGGTTCAGACAACGTTGAAATCATCGAAGTGGCGGTCAGCGCCGGCGATGACGTCAACGCCGAAGACACCCTGATCACCCTCGAGTCGGATAAAGCCTCGATGGATGTACCCAGCCCGCACGGCGGTAAGATCGTTGCACTCACGGTGAAAGAAGGCGATACCGTCTCGGAAGGCGACGTGATCGGCCAGATAGAAATCACGAGCGAAGGCGGTGATGCATCGGCTGAAGAAGACGCGCCGCAAGCCGCTAGCCAAGCCAGCAGCGCGCCGGAAGAAGAGTCTGCCGTTGAAGAACCTGTCGCTGAAGAACCTGTCGCTAAAGAGCCAGCAAAACAAGCTTCTTCTCCTGAAGGCTCCCCGAGTCCGGAAGCACAAATCGCTGATAATCAGCCACGGGATAGTCAGCTGGTGCACGCAGGCCCCGCCGTTCGGATGCTGGCCCGTGAACTAAATGTCGATCTTCGTCTTGTTAAGCCTAGTGGCCCGAAAGACCGGGTGCTGAAAGAAGATGTACAGGCCTACGTGAAGCAGGCCATTGCCAACCAAGGTAAAGCACAAACAGCGACTTCCCCAGCAGCGAGTGGTGGTGCGGGTATTCCCGCGATACCGGACGTCGACTTCAGTCAGTTTGGCGAGATAGAAGAAAAGCCGATGGGCCGCCTGCTTAAGATGGGCGCGACCAATCTGCACCGCAGCTGGCTCAATGTACCTCACGTGACGCAGTTCGATGAGGCCGACATTACCGAGCTTGAAAGCTTCCGTAAAGCTATGAAAGCCGAGGCCGAAGCCCAAGGCGCCAAGCTGACACCGTTGCCGTTTATGGTTAAAGCCTGTGCCTTTGCACTGCGTAAGTTCCCCCAGTTTAACGTTAGCCTCAAAGGCGACGGCGAAACGCTGGTATGGAAAAACTACGTGCATATTGGGATTGCCGTGGATACGCCTGATGGTCTGATGGTGCCGGTAGTGCGCAATGCCGATAAAAAATCCTTGATTGAGATTGCCAAGGAGATGGCGGAGCTAGGTAAGAAAGCGCAAACCAAGAAGCTTAAGCGTGATGAGATGACCGGTGGCTGCTTCACCATTTCGAGCCTTGGCTCAATTGATGGAACCGCGTTCACGCCGATCGTTAATGCGCCGGAAGTGGCGATCTTGGGGGTGTCGAAAGCGCAGATGAAACCGGTATGGGATGGCAGTACCTTCCAGCCGCGTCTGATGATGCCGTTGTCGCTCTCCTACGATCACCGCGCAATTAACGGTGCGGATGCCGCCCGCTTTACGGCCTTCCTGGCCGATGTATTGACGGACATTCGCCGATTACTGCTGTAATCGTCTCACAGTAAGCCACAAGCGGCGCCCAATGGGCGCCGCTTTTTTGAGACATCAGTTTGGAGGATTGAAATCTATTTTGTTCGCGAAAACCCAGGGTTACCGAAAGCCTAGGGTTAGCGAATCACGCCCTAACAGATTTACCGCCTAGAATAGTCATCAAATCGTCGTTTTCTGGCTCTTTAGACGACAGCACCAGCAAAGACTCTAGGCTATTAAGGTGAGTGTATATCGCCTGCTTAGCCGCCTCAGCATCACCACTCGCCAAGTGCCCAAGCAAGTTCGCATGATCTCCTTCCAAGTAGCAAGAAGACAGTCCCGGACGCTTATAGAGAGCGATGACAATTGACGTGCGCAAGACGAGATCGGTCAGCATCGCACCCAAGATACGATTAGGGGCATGCTGCGCAAGGAGGTGGTGAATATTGAGGGAATGCTCAATGCGTGACGGTTCGTCACTGTTTTCAAACGCCTGCTTTTCAAGTGCGACCTGCTTCTCTAATGCCTTGTAAGTCGCAACATCCAGCTTACCCGCCAACAGTGAGACAATCTCACCTTCCACTAACCTACGCGCGGAAAACGTCTCTCGCGTTTCGTCAACTGAAGGCGCTCTGACGCGGGCAACCTGATTCGGTCGTTGGTCGATAACATGTTCAGCATCAAGCCGTGTTAACGCTTTACGCACCACTGAACGGCTGACGCCAAATACATCGCCTATGGTGACTTCAGGCAGTTTTGTATTTGGTGCCAGTCGCTGCATCAGTACCGCAGACCGGATGTGTTCAACAATATCTTGATCGCTAACGCGACCTTCTTTCGTTTTGGTAAAACCTTTCTTGTGCCAGCCGAGGGTCATGGCCTAACTCTCTAATGAACCTCGACGAAACTTATCATGTTTACCCCTCGGACAACCACTCAGAACCACGCAAAACAATGCCTTAACGGGTAATTGGATAGTTAAGCGGGTACAACGTCAGTCTTACGACGGGTTGGGTAGAATAAGAATCGCTCGGAAATCGTTAACATTGGTTCGGGTTGGCCCCGTTACCACGAGGTCATCTAAAGCGTCAAAGAAACTGTACGCATCATTACGGTCAAGGTAATCCTGGGCAGAAAGCGTTAATGCCTTAGCCCGCTGCCAGCATTCAGGCCCAATTAACGCGCCAGCATTATCTTCAGAGCCATCAATTCCATCGGTATCAATAGCAATCGCATAAATACCATCACATCCTTTTAGCGTATCAAAAAGCCCCAGCAGGTACTCAACATTGCGCCCTCCTCGACCATTACCACGCACGGTAACGCTAGTTTCGCCACCTGACAGTACCAGCAGCGGACGAGTTATTTCAGCCTGCAACTTGCACGCCATACGCCCTTGGGCAATGCCTAAATCTCTTGCTTCCCCTTCAAGGTCATCACCTAACACTCTTACCTCTAAACCACTCTCTTCGGCACTGAGTTGGGCGGCCTTCAGTGCGTCCCGCGCACGGGCTAGGATAGTCGATTTATCCCGTGCAAATCCTTGGTTCCAGGTCTGAGGCGCACGATGATCAGCCATTAAATGACGTTTCACGTGCTCAGGCACCTCAAGCTCATGGCGGTTTAATATTGCCAACGCATCTAACGACGTTGTGTTATCCGGCAATGTCGGGCCTGAGGCAATTAATGAAGGCACGTCACCAGGAACATCTGAAATAAGTAACGTCACCACTTGCGCGGGGTGCGCAACAGTGGCCAAACGCCCGCCTTTAATCGCCGATAAGTGGCGCCTTACGGTGTTGATTTCACGGATCGGTGCACCACACCGAAGCAGCGCCTTATTGAGAGCCTGCTTGTCTTCTAATGAAATGCCGTCCGCTGGCAGGGTCATTAACGCAGAGCCGCCGCCTGAGATAAGTGCGATCACTTGATCGTCTTCACCCAGGTCTTTCACTTCATCAAGCATGCGCTTAGCGGCTTGTTCCCCCAGCGCATCAGGCATTGGATGAGAGGCTTCCAGTACATCGATATAGCGACAAGCTGCCCCATGCTGATAACGGGTCACTACTACGCCTGTTAAGTCGACCTCTTCGCCTGACTCACGAGCGCGTTTTTCCCACGCCAACTCTAATGCGCTCGCCATGGCTGCAGCAGCCTTACCCGCGCCCACGACGACAGTTCGTCCTGGCGGTTTTTCAGGCAACTGGGCAGTTAATAAGCTATCGGGATGCACGGCAGCAATGGCCGTTTCGGCCAGTTGATTCAGCCACTGGCGGGTTGCCTCTTCACTGGTAAAAGGCGCCAAGCGAACATGGGAATTCATCAAAAGACTCCTCGGGCAGGGACAGGAGAAGGGCTCAGAAAGGAGCTTAGAAAAGAACGCAAACAAAGAACTTAATGGCAGGCCAACAGACGCTGGCCTGCCTGACAAAAGCGCGTTATTGGCCAACCTCATGGTCTGCCAGCTTCTCTAAAGCGCGCACAATACCTGCGTGATCCCAATCTTCGCCCCCATTGGCGGCACACGCTTGGAACAACTGCTGTGCATTGGCGGTGCCTGGCAATGACAGGTTTAACGTCCTGGCACCTTCTAACGCTAAGTTGAGATCTTTCTGGTGCAGACGAACGCGGAACCCAGGCTCAAAGGTGCGTTTGATCATGCGCTCGCCATGAACATCGAGAATTTTCGATTGAGCTAAACCGCCCATTAATGATTCACGCACTTTAGCGACATCAGCACCTGCTTTAGAGGCAAACAGCAACCCTTCTGCCACTGCTTCAATGGTCAGTGCTACCACAATCTGGTTAGCCACTTTGCACGTCTGACCTGCACCGTGGCCGCCAATGTGGGTAATCGTCTTCCCAACAACGTCCAGGTATGGCTTGGCTCGCTCAAACCCTTCGGTTGTTGCACCCACCATGATGGTAAGCGCGGCGTTAATCGCGCCACCTTCACCACCAGAAACCGGCGCATCGACAAACTCCCCGCCTGCCTCGGTAATCCGCTTGGCAAATGCCTGAGTCTGCATCGGGGCAATGGAGCTCATATCGATCACCAGCGTGCCGGGCTTCAGGCCTTCAATCACGCCTTCCTCACCAAATAACACGCTTTCGACATCGGGCGTGTCGGGCACCATGGTGATAATGACGTCAGACGCTTCAGCCACCGCTTTGGGTGAAGCGACTTCACTCATGCCTTTTTCGGCAAGCGCAGCATCCAAGGTGCCGCGTTTAACGGTCACCAACGAGTGGCCAGCGTCGAGCAGGTGGCCCGCCATAGGACGACCCATAATGCCTAAACCAATAAAACCGATGTTACTCATAATTGTTCTCCATTCGCGTCTTTCAGAAACCAATCTATTGTTTTCAAATGATTTAGATTTCTTGAATTATCGACTATCTACTCACTTGCCTGCTTTAAGTCACACAGGGTTAACGCGTCTTATCTAACCAACCCAAACCTTCTACCGTCGTGGTCTTGGGCTTGTACTCGCAGCCGATCCAGCCGTCATAGCCAAGCTGCTGTAGGTGGCTAAATAAGAAGGGATAATTGATCTCACCCGTTCCTGGCTCATGGCGTCCCGGGTTGTCCGCCAACTGCACGTGAGCGATACGTGCAAAATGCTTTTCAATAGTGGGCGCAAGATCGCCCTCCATGATTTGCATGTGGTAGATGTCATACTGCAGCTTTAAGTTATCGCTGCCGACTTCGTCAAAAAGTGCCAACGCCTGTTCGGTGCGATTAAGGAAAAAGCCTGGAATGTCACGGGTATTGATAGGCTCTGCAAGTAGCAAAATGCCGGCTGCTTTGAGTTTTTCGGCAGCGTAGCGAAGGTTTTCGACCAAGGTACGGTGAGCTTCAGCATTACTAACGCCCTCAGGCTGAATACCCGCAAGGCAGTTCACCTGCTTGCACTCAAGCGTAGTGGCATAGTCGATCGCTTTATCCACACCGGCGCGAAACTCTTCTATCCGGTCGGGATGACAAGCAATGCCTCGCTCGCCTGCTCCCCAATCCCCCGCCGGCAAGTTGTGCAGCACTTGGGTTAGGCCATTCGCATCCAAGCGCTGCTTGATGTCAGCTGCCGCATAGTCATAGGGAAAAAGATACTCAACCCCTTTAAAGCCCGCCTTTGCGGCGGCCTCAAAGCGATCAAGAAAATCGACTTCAGTGAACAGCATACTGAGATTCGCGGCAAACTTAGCCATAGTGTTCTCCTAACGTTTTATCGTCTTAATAACGACTTCAGCGACTTGCCTGGAAGCACCTGGGTGCGTTACGTCAGGCTGGCAATAGAGCTCGGTGCATCAGTAAGGTTTTCAGCTAACGCTTCGAACTCGTTAACCCCATCAAGGTCAGTGCCCATCGAGATATTGGTAACGCGCTCTAGAATAATTTCCACCACGACCGGCACGCGGTATTGGCGCATCAGCTCACGCGCTTTCTCTAACGCAGGGGCAATCTCATCGGGTGTAGTGACACGCAGCGCTTTACAGCCAAGGCCTTCAGCAACCGACACGTGATCTACGCCGTACTCAGCAAGCGCCGCTTCTTCGTCGGTGTAGTTAATATTCTTGAACGAGAGCTGGACACAGTAATCCATGTCGAAGCCACGCTGGGCCTGACGAATCAAACCGAGGTAGGAGTTGTTCACCAGCACGTGGATATACGGCAAGTTAAACTGTGCCCCAACCGCTAGCTCCTCCACCATAAACTGGAAGTCGTAATCGCCAGACAGCGCGACCACTTCGGCCTCAGGGTCGGCACGGCAAACACCCAGTGCCGCAGGCACTGTCCAGCCTAGCGGCCCAGCTTGGCCACAGTTAATCCAGTGCCGAGGCTTGTACACGTGTAGGAACTGAGCGCCGGCAATTTGAGACAAACCGATGGTGCTGATGTAGCGTGCATTCTTGCCAAACACCTTATTCATCTCTTCGTAAACACGCTGCGGTTTCACCGGCACATTATCGAAGTGCGTTTTGCGCAGTAGCGTGCGCTTACGCTCCTGACACTCTTGGGCCCAGGCACTACGGTTTTTAAGCTGGCCGCTGGCCTTCATTTCACGAGCAACGTCGATAAACAGATCTAAGGCGAGCTTCGCGTCAGAAACGATGCCGTAGTCAGGCCCAAAAATACGGCCTATTTGCGTAGGCTCGATATCAACGTGAACAAACTTTCTATCTTTTGTATACGTTTCGACATTGCCAGTGTGTCGGTTAGCCCACCGATTACCAATCCCTATGACAAAGTCAGAGGCCAACATGGTCGCATTGCCGTATCGGTGCGACGTTTGCAGCCCCACCATGCCTGCCATTAACGGATGGTCATCCGGGATCGTTCCCCACCCCATCAACGTCGGGATCACCGGTACGCCGGTTAGCTCAGCAAATTCAACTAATTGCTCGGCAGCATCGGCATTGATAATGCCACCACCAGCCACGATCAGCGGCTTATCGGCTTCGTTGAGCATCGTCAGTGCTTTTTCAATTTGGGCACGAGATGCTGAGGGTTTATAAGCCGGAAGTGATTCGTAAGTGTCCGGGTCGAACTCGATTTCGCTCATCTGTACATCGATGGGAAGATCGATCAATACCGGCCCAGGACGGCTAGAGCGCATGATCTGGAAGGCTTTCTGGAACGCACGCGGCACCTGAGCAGGCTCCATCACAGTGACGGACCATTTGGTCACCGGGCCAGCTATCGTCTGAATGTCGACGGCCTGGAAGTCTTCTTTATGCATCTTGGCGCGCGGTGCTTGGCCAGTGATACATAGAATCGGAATTGAATCAGCACTGGCGGAATACAGGCCCGTAATCATATCCGTGCCAGCGGGGCCAGAGGTACCGATGCATACACCAATGTTGCCAGCGGTTGTACGGGTATACCCTTCCGCCATGTGTGAGGCGCCTTCCACGTGGCGTGCTAGCACATGGTCTACCCCACCCACTTTACGCATCGCAGCGTAGAAAGGGTTGATCGCAGCACCTGGAACACCAAAGGCAACATCAACACCTTCTTTTTTCAGGACGTGAATGGCGGCTTCTGCAGCTGTCATTTTAGCCATCACAACTTCTCCTCGAAGATTGAATACATTTAGTATTCATTTTTGTATTTAATTTTGTATTTAATTTTGTATACGAGACAATATTCAAAGTATGCGCCATCCGATGCACTGTCAATATTTAATGGAAAATATTTCCATTAAATTCAATAGGCGCAACAAAAGTTATTTAAAATCAATTATTTAATATGAATTAAGCTGAATATAAACACGTACAAGGAAACACAAGCGTTGCTAACGGAGCGCTCTCGGTATTAGTAAAAACAGGCATGCCAATCGGACCGGTGCTTTTGCATCCAGTCCATACAGTGGTAAAATTTTGTAGATTTAACCCCTGCGCGCAGCGTGCTATTGCCGCCTACAACACTTAATCATCGCGTTTCGCAAGGGCTTGGTCGTGTCCTAGCATGTCGGATATTGTTCTCGCGGCCTCTTGCACCAACGTTTGCAATTTGGTTCGCTCATCCTCTGCAAATTCATGCACAGGCACCATAATACTAACGACGCCCTCTACTACCCCATCATGGTTATAGAGCGGGTAGGCAATCGATGAAATACCAAAGTGATAGTAAGAATCTGCAATGACATAACCACGCTGACGATCTTCCTGAACTAAGTTCCACAGAACATCACGCCGGATGGGTGCACCGAGTTCTTTATTAAGCAGTTGATCATCAGGATAGAGCGATTCAAATTCCTCTTTTGAAAGATCTGTCAGAAGCAGTCGCCCTAATGAAGTACAGTGCAGCGGAATCCGTGTTCCTACACTAACGCGACGAATCGTGGCGTTAGTGGCGCCCACACGGGCCACGTAAACGGCATCCCTTCCATCCCGAACGGCAATGTGACTTGAGCAGCCGGTCTGCTCACATAGCGACTCAATAACCGGATGACCTACCTGCACAACATCTAATGAGGCCACATATTCAAAGCCCAGCTTTAGCACGTTAACGCCCAGTGAATACAACCCAGTTACCGGGTGATGACGAAGAAACCCCATATGCTCCAAGGTCTGTACTGCCCGATACGACGTCGACTGGGGATAGCCAACGCGTTTAACGATCTCGGCAAAACTCATCTCACGATGATGACGATTGAGCTCCATTAAAATCGTTAGCCCTCGTTCAAGCGCGGGAATTAAATGCTTTTTTTCCTTATTACTCATGGCGGGTTAACTCACTTCGTTATTGGCATTATTGAGATAACGTGAAAACCCCAACGCCTGCGCAAACCTACCATTGGCCGATTGTCATTACGGCTACAAAGTAACCTTGCGCATTCGTTGAGGAACTCCGTTGAGACAGCAGCTATCACTCCTGCTCGAAGTGCTAGCTGCTGACATAACAACGAGCGAGCTAGTTACTCAGACCACTCTCCAATCAACGCGCGCTCTTCATCTGTCATATTGGTCATGTTGCCAAGGGGCATGTAACCACTGGCCACCACTTGCTGAATGCTCTCCTTTTGACGAACGATTTGGTCAAGGTTGTCATAGGCAAAGCCAGCAGGAGGTGCAGAAAAACCGGGCTGCGTTGGCGACTGGGCATGGCACGCAACACAGCGCTGTTCAATGACTGCTTGCACGTCGGTAATGTCCGGCCCGCTTTCTGAACCAGCATTAGTCTGTTGATTAGCGGGCATCCCTATCCAAAACGCCACCATAATCAAGAGAACACCTGCTGCCGGATAGCCAGGCTGTATTTTTCCAGCGTGCATCAACACGAAGTACTGACGAATTAATGCACCCGCAAAAATCAGCAACGCCATGATGACCCAGGCATGGGCATGAGAGTAGGCGAAAGAGTAGTGATTACTGATCATTAATAAGACAACGGGTAACGTAAAGTACGTATTGTGTACCGAACGTTGCTTACCACGTTTGCCGTCTAACGGATTTGGCGTTTCGCCTGCTTTCATCGCTTTAACAATGCGGCGCTGCCCAGGAATGATCCAAAAGAACACGTTGGCTGACATCGCCGTGGCCATAACAGCCCCGGTCAATAGAAATGCGGCCCGACCTGAGAACATTTGAGTACTCAAGTACGCCACCACCACCATCATGATCGCAACACCAATACTTAATAGGCCGTCGCGCTCCATGTTGGGGCTGATGCGCTTACACATTTCGTTGTAAACCACCCAACCCAATAACAAAAAGGTCAGCGCCAAAACATTGGCCTGCCAGCCCGTCATATTGGCAGCCCACTCCCAACTACTATTGGGATTAACCAAATAAAAGCCAGGATTAAACATGTACAAAATAATGAATAAAGCGAAGCCAGATAACCAAGTGGTATAAGCCTTCCAGAAAGACCAGTGGAGGTCATCAGGCAGCTTTTCCGGGCTGGTGGCATATTTCTGATTGTGATAGAAGCCGCCACCGTGCACGGCCCACATCTCACCAAACACGCCTTTTTTGCGGCAGTTTTCATCTTTGGGGGATTTTAAGCCATTATCTAGCATGACAAAGTAGATAGACTCACCAATCCAGGCAATCGCGGCAATAACGTGTAGCCAGCGAAGCATAAAATTTGAAAAATCAATTAAGTAGGACAGCATGTCGGCTTCCTCGCCTCATTTGTTTGTTGTTAGTCGGCAGCATTAGGTTTTTTATCAGGGCTATTTTTATCGGGACTATTTATCAAGTCTTTTTAGCTGCCGCGATACGTTGAGTAGGCATAGGGCGATAGCAACAGTGGCACGTGATAGTGCTGTGTGGCGTCATTGACCCCGAAGCGAAGCGGTATCACATTTAAAAAGGCAGGCTCGTTATCATTCGCAACTCGGCCAGCCCGACTGGCGAAGTAATCGCCCGCATGAAATTCCAACTCGTACTCCCCTTCTTGTAGCTCAGCGCCATCTAATAGGGGATGGTCACAGCGGCCATCATCATTGGTGATTACCGTTTTAAGGAAGCTGCGTTCACCGTTAACTACACGGTACAGATCAATTTTAACTCCCTCGCCTGGGCAGCCTTGCGCAGTGTCTAACACATGAGTTGTCACGTAACCCATTGTTTTCTCCTATATTTTATTAATGTAATTAGAGCTATTACCCTGCTTTTCCCAATGCCTTACTAATAATAAGCAGCTCAACAGCGGGTAAGACTTGGCATAGCCCAGAGTCCGATGACTACATTTTTATATAAAAAATCGACACATTTCAAAGAATTTTTGTATACATTTTTATCAGGAAGCGTTGTTCACCCTGTCCAGCGCCAAAATTTTGACGCCACCTTAGCTGCTCAGGTTTTCTTTCCTAGGCGACAATCAGGCATGCAAACATAGGAGTCCCCTGGAAAGAGAAACCTGAAAAAATTTAAAAATCAAAAACTTAAATAACAATACTGATGAGCGTAGCAGAGAAATCATCATGCTATTTGCCCTATCAAGAATCGCTATTAGCCAAATAGATGAGCATAAACAGGGCGAAATTATTTATTTTCAGCAGTTTTTTTGTGTACAGTATTAACTTCAAAAATGAACAATAATTTTAAATCATTGAATACAACAACAATGGAGAGTCCCTTATGAGTGACGCAATTGCCTCGTCGGAAGAGCGAGCGCGAATAGATGGAAAGAGCACCTCCCTCTTTGATTTTTATGGAAAACCTAAATTTCTAAAGGTGCTACCGCTTTCTCTACAGCACCTGCTGGCCATGATTGCTGGCGTGATAACACCGCCTATTATCGTTGCCGGAGTCGTTGGCGCGAGCGTCGAAGAAAAGCTCCTGCTTATCCAGATAGCGGTGCTGGCATCCGGTGTCTGCACCGTATTCCATCTATACGGTGTGTGGAAATTCGGTGCGCGCTTACCTGCTATCTTTGGTGTCGGCTTTGCCTACGTGCCGACACTTGTGGCGGTTGGCGCTCAATATGGGATTGAAGGAATACTTGGCGCCCAGTTGATTGGCGGTATGACCATGGTCGTGGTGGGCTACTTCATCCAATATATTCGCCACCTGTTCCCCCCTGTCGTGGCAGGAACAGTGGTATTGGTAATCGGTCTATCGCTATATGACATCGCTATTCGCTATATGGCGGGCAGTGGAAACGTCAATGCTGCCAATTTTGGTGACCCCATTAATTGGATCGTCGCGGTGGTTACGCTGCTCACTGTTTTGATTGCCGCTCAGTTTGGTAAAGGGGTGATTAAGCTCTCAGCCATTATTGTGGGCATTGTGGTGGGCTATTTACTTTCCCTATCGCTGGGTTTGGTTAGTTTCGACAACGTAGCCAATGCATCCTGGATAGCCGTTCCCAAAGTAATGCCATTTGAAATGGAGTTTCACGCAGCAGCTATTGCTTCGATGGTCGTCATTTGTATTATCAATTCTGTTCAGACCATTGGTGATTTATCTGCCACGACCGTTGGCGGCATGAACCGTGAGCTAAAAACAAAAGAGCTTACCGGCGGCCTACTCGGCAATGGTTTAACCACTACCATTAGCTCTTTCTTCGGTGCCCTGCCCACCTCAACGTTCAGCCAGAATGTTGGCATCGTAGCCATGACCAAGGTAATTAGCCGGTACGTACTAGCGCTGGCAGGTATCTTTATGATTTTAGCGGGCCTTAGTCCGAAATTCGGCGCGATGATCACGACGATTCCTTACCCCGTTCTAGGTGGTGCAACAATTACCGTGTTTGGCATGATCACCATGACCGGCATCCAATTGCTGGTTAAAGATGAGATGTCTGCACGTAACATGACCATTGTTGGCCTTTCCCTAGCACTAAGCTTAGGAATCGCTGCTGAACCAACGGCAATTGAGCAGTTTCCTGCGGTATTAAGAGACTTGATTGGTGGTGCCCCCATCGTTGTGGCTGCCATTACAGCTTTCACGCTGAATATCGTCCTACCCAAAAAATCTCTTTCAGATGAGGCAAAAGAAAGAGAAAAGATTGCTAACGAAGATAAAGACACGAAGGAAGAAGCCAATAACCAGAGTGATAACCTTAGCCAACGCAGCGTTCATGCTGACTAATAATGTGCTAATCAGCAACATCGCCAATCTTTAACAGTATTAAATCAACGTAGGTTCGACGTTTTGGAACTGCCGCTAGCCCGGCAGTTCTATTTTTTTATCACGGCACTTGATAAACATGCGAACAGGATGACACATGCATCGCTTAAACAATCTGACAATGAGAATGAGCTGGTCACTTGTTTTATGCTCATTTTTAATACTACTGTTACTGCTTAGTGGCACTGGCCTCTACGCGGTCAATCATAGCCAGGAAAGTATCGAGCAATTTACCAACGTCAATGTCAACCAACAATCGACACTTAACAGAACCAATTCGTCGATACAAAATGTACGTTTACAAATGGGCCGTTTGTACGAAGAGTTACTCGAAGCCCCCTCCTCTCTGTCGACAGTGGAGAGACGTCAACAAGCTGACGAAATACGCAACCTGCTTGAAAACGCAGGCAATGTGTTCGCTGAATTTCTTTCTTTATCGTTCAACCCTTCTCATGAGCACTTCATTCGTGAAATAGATAGTAGCTTCAATAACATGATGAGCAACCAGCTACTTCCTCAACTTGGCTCGCTTTACCAAGGGGACACTACTAGCTATCAACGCTTGCGCAATGGTACCCATGATGCCTATGCCACCTTTTATAAAGACGCCGTCAATTTTTTTCATACCGTAGAAGAAGAAGGTAATAAACGTTTGGATAACTTCTCTTCAGTGGTGAACTTAGCTAATTCAACTATCGTTACTGTATTCATCATCGCATTAATCATTACCGCCATTGTCTACTGGGGCGTAAGCGTCAACTTAATTCGCCCAATGCAGAGTATCAACGAGCATTTTCAACATATTGCTAAAGGCGATCTTTCTAGAGAAATTGAAGTGCATGGACGAAATGAAATCGGCATTCTCTTCAACTCGCTACGCAACATGCAAAAAGACCTGTTGGAAACGGTGGCAACCGTGCGCCATAGCAGTGAAGAGGTCTTTGCCAGTGCGCGGGAAATTGCGTTAGGCAACCAAGATCTCGCCTCGCGAACCGAGCGTCAGTCGGCTTCATTAACACAAACTGCCTCCAGCATTGAAGAAATGACGGCCACCATGGAACGCAACAGTGACAACGCAGCCCAAGCTAGCCGTGTTGCTCAAGAAGCTGCGCATAATGCACAGCAAGGTGGTGATGTGGTGACTCATGTGGTTAGTAAAATGCATGAGATACGTCATAGCTCGCAACAGATTACCGACATAATTGGCCTAATTGACTCAATCGCTTTTCAGACCAATATTTTGGCGCTCAATGCATCCGTTGAAGCAGCCCGAGCAGGTGAACATGGTCGGGGGTTTGCCGTGGTAGCCAGTGAAGTTCGCCTGCTGGCAACACGCAGCGCTGATGCCGCGGCGGATATCCGTCAATTGATTGCAACGTCAGTAAGCCAGATAGAAACAGGCACGCAACAAGCGGATCTAGCCAGTGAGTCCATGGTCGCCATTATGGAATCCGTTAAGCGTGTTACTACCCTAATGGATGAGATCGCGGTGGCTAGCGAGGAGCAACGTATCGGCATCAACGAAGTTAATAGTGCTGTTGGTGAAATGGAACAAACGACTCAGCAGAATGCTGCCATGGTGGAGCAAGCCAGCACTTCTGCGACTCATTTAGAACATGAAGCTGAGCGGTTAACCGAGGTTGTACTTAGGTTTAAACTCAACGCCAGCGATGAAAATGCACAGTCACGCGTTCGACTGGCTTCGTTAACTCACCAAGCCATACCTTGCACATAGCGTCAAACGCCATATACTGTATATATAGCCATATATACAGTATATGGTAATTATCGACCGTGCAGAGGTGGCAACTAATGGCTTCTTCCCCTTCTAGCGCTACCGTGTACAAAGGGCGCGGTGCGACCTACGACCCACATAACCGTTTCGCACCAACTTGCAGCGTGGTAGAGGATGATGGCTGGTGGCATGAGGAGGCCACTGCTTCACTTGCAACAGAGGTACGCGAGGAGGCCAGCAAGAGTGCGCTTTCATGGAACCGTTCACCGGATTTACCCTTTGACCGCTCACTCAATCCATATCGCGGCTGCGAGCATGGCTGCATTTACTGCTACGCTCGCCCTTCCCACGCTTATTGGGATTTATCACCGGGGCTGGACTTTGAAACCAGGTTGATCGCCCGCACAGGATTAGTTGAGCACTTAACAGACGAGCTTAGCCACCCTCATTATGTATGCCGCCCTATCAACCTTTCCGGCAACACCGACTGCTATCAGCCGTTGGAAGCGAAATACCAAACAACTCGTCGTTTACTAGAATTACTACTGGCATGCAGGCATCCGGTCACCCTAGTCACAAAAAGTACACTAATACTGCGGGATTTAGACCTGCTCGCAGAGATGGCCGAGCACCGGTTAGTACGGGTGTTTGTTAGCCTGACAAGTCTGGATGCCAACCTAAAGCGTACCTTGGAACCCCGGGCGGCCTCACCTCAAGCGCGCTTAAAAGTGATTCGCGAGCTCAACACCGCAGGTATTCCAGTGGGTACGTTGGTCTCACCGATTATTCCTGGCCTTACTGATCACGAAATTGAGCGCATTCTAGAAGCGGCCAGCCGGGCTGGCGCGCGCACCGCAACGTGGATGCTGCTGCGCCTGCCCCATGAAGTCGCACCGATGTTTGAAGCATGGCTACAAGCCCACTACCCCGAGCGAGCCATTAAGGTAATGAGCCTAATTCGCCAATGCCGAAGCGGCAAAAATTACGATGCGCAATTTGGCACACGCTTTCGTGGCGAAGGTGTATTTGCTGACTTGATCGCCCAGCGCTTTCATCGCGCCAGCCGCCAGTGGAACATGCAGCCACGCACCGAACAGGGCCTGAACACCCGCGACTTTCGTCCACCACGGGCGCAAGGGGATTTATTCATTTAAGCTAAGCCTCTTGATCTAGCAGCTTCCCGCAAAAGGAAACCCAATGACCTCGCTTAGCAAGACCAAATCAAGCTTCTACCGCCGCTTGTATGTGGCGCATTTAATTGAGCAAGGCGTCGCAAACGTACCAGCGTTAATCGAAGCCACCGGTATGCCTCGTCGTACTGCGCAGGACACTATCAGCTCACTTGCGGAGCTGGATATCGAGTGCGTATTCGAGAAAGGTGAAGGTCAGCGCCATAATATTGGCCACTATCAGATACGGGACTGGGGGGCGATAGATCCTCGCTGGGTTGCTACTCATGCGGAACGGCTAAAGCAGTCTCTTGGTTACGCTTAAACACTGATTCATTGTTCCGGCTCTGACCATGCTAATCGTGCGGCGTTAAGCGTCACGCTGAGCGAACTTATGGCCATGGCGAGTACTGCTATCAATGGCGGAATAGCCATAACCACCACCACGCCAAGTGCCAAGGTGTTATAAAGAGCTGAAAAGAAAAGATTTTGCTCCATAACGCGCCGCGTACGCTTGGCGATGTTGAGCAGTTTTACTACCCCTCCGACCCCTGGCGACATTAACTGGGCGGATGCTCCCTCACGAGCAGCTTCGCTGGCACTCAGTGGGGCAATGCTAACGTCTGCTGCCGCCATGCTTAGCGTATCGTTTACGCCATCTCCTACAAAAAGTGTTGGCGATGGTAACCCGCATAATAGCCGTGCCTTGGCTTCCGGTGAGCGCTGGGCATAGCACGCTTCGCTTGGAAGCCCAATACGTTTACCCAGCCAACTAACCGCGCCCTGTCGATCACCGCTGATCATTGCGACCAGATAACCTGACGCGAGCAATCGCTTCACGCTTTGCTCCGCATCGTCTACGGGCTGATCAGTCAGATAGAACGTCGCTAGCCAGCCTGACTCATCCGCCAGCATGACTTGAGAAGCAGACGCTAGCGTGCCATCTGCTGCCTGGGAAGGCACATCAACTTGCTGTCGCGCCAGCCAACGAACGCTGCCTACCATCAAATATTGACGATTTGTGAGCCATACACGGCGACCTTCTCCGGGGAATTCATCAACCTTATATGGTTTAGAGCGCTGGTTATTGTCGCCACCCGACCAGCGCGCCAATGCTTGTGCCAACGGGTGTTCGCTCCCAGCAACGGCGCTGGTGAGCTTGTGCTGCAACGTGTGTTTATCAATGCCATCGCGTACTTGCCAGTGAAGCACCCCATGGCTCCCCGTTGTTAAGGTTCCGGTTTTATCCAGCGCTACTGAATGAATACGCGCCAAGATCTCTAGCGCGGCGGGGTCGCGCAGTGCAATACCTTGCTGCATAGCCTGGCCGTTACCTGCAAGACTAGCCAAAGGCACCGCCAGCCCAACGGCACAGGGACATGCCACCACGAGCACTGAGAGTGAGCGCACCAGTGCATCCTCCCACCCCAACCCAACGAGTAGCGCACCGATCAACGTCACTAGCGAGAGCGCTAATGCTAAAGGACTTAACCAGGCGGCAAAACGGTCGGCTAGTTTCTGCAGTTCACCTTTTTGGGCTTGATAGCGGCGCATTTCATGACGTAGTCGATCCAATCGGCGTTTACCAGCCCCCGCTGTGACCTGCATTACCAGTGGCGTAGCGCCTAGGTAACGACAGCCAGCGTACACTCTCTGCCCTGCATTGAAGTAACGTGGCAAGCTTTCACCGGTTAGTGAGGCGGTATCAATCCATCCGGGAGCATCAAGAATGCCATCTAGCGTCACTAATTCCCCCGGCGCTAGCTTAACGCGCATACCCGCGACTACATCATTGACAGGCAGTAAGACCCAGTCACCCTTTTGCCAAGCGCTTATAGCCGCATCTGGCAACGCCAGTGCATCTAACGCTTTTAGCCCACGGTGGCGGCACAGCGTTTCTACCAGTCGCCCAATAAGCAACAGCACTATCAGCATAACCGCCGTATCGAAATACACCTCCACCGAGCCGCGCCACAACAACCCAATCGACACACTCACTGCACCGATCGCGCCAAGGCTAACCAGCACATCCATCCCTGGACGTTTGGCAAGTAACGTGCGCCAGCCCGCTCGGTAAAACGGCAAGCCCGAATACACCACTACGGGCAGTGCAAAGGCACCCGATATCCAGGCCACCACTTGCTCTATCGATGCGCTCGGTAACGCTCCCACATAAATAAGCAATGAGGCCAACATGGTCCACATACCGAATGCCGCGCCTACTAACAACCGCAAAGTAAGGTAGCGGCTCTCTTGCTCAAGACGTTCATGGGCATCATCAACGGCTTCTAATTCAGTTAGCCGATAGCCTAACCGTTTGACTACCGGCGCAAGCTCCGTCAGATCGACTGCGTTTCGCTCACCTTTCACCCACACAGTTGCCGTGGGGTAGTGAACGCTAGCGTCGATGACCCCAGGCAGACGTGTTAGCGCGCCTTCTACCGCCAGAGCACAGCTGGTACACCACATACCATGCAGGGTGTAGAGGGGAGTGTTATGGCTAGAAGTTTTTTCGTCTTCTGGCATCGAATTAACGTGGGCGCTATGACTTATAGGCAAGGCGGCACACTGATAATCGGCATACCCGCAAACACCACACCGAAAGCGGAAAACAAATACAGCCACGCAGAGACAGTGGCATGAAAACGCTGGCGTCCTTCATGCTGCTTCGCCACTTGGCAACTACCCCAGGAAAGTGCCACAAGCCCCAGGGCAGTAATGAAACTAACACCACCTAGCGCGGCATTAAGACCTGTAAGCGCCCCCGCTTCAGGTGGTGGTGGCGCAACGGCACAGGCTACTGAAAGGCCGCTATAAACCGCCACAAACCATAGGCTCCATAGCGTTAGTCCGATAATTAAGTGGATGGGATGAGTAAAATGTAGTCGTGTCAGTACCATCACCATTACCCTCCTATCATCCGAGGCAGTATCGCCAACGCCCCAACTAACAACCAGAATGTGACCACGTTATAGCGCCAGAGTAGTGCCACTACGGCAGGTTCAAACGGTGCATGCGCACCCACGTAGCCATAACCAACGCGCATGCCTTGTAACACCGTTAAAATAACCGCTAGGCCACCATGAAAAAGCGCGTAAACAAGCCCCACCAGCATCACCGCATCGTGGGTTGTCTGAGTCGGTGAAAGATCGGCTCGCCAAAGCGCCCAGCCAGCCAGCCCCACTTGAAGCGCGCCTAACGCAGCGGCTAAATAGAAACTTGCTCTTAAACCTGCATCACGTTGCTGACGCAGCCCGCGCACCAACTTCTCTATCACCGCACACCCAGCTAAAACCGCCCCCCCAGCTATGCCCATTATCAGCAGAGACAGCGGCGGTATATCTGGCATTTGCCACTCAGGCGAAACAGTCCATAGATAAAACCAGCCAAACAGATAGGAAAGAAAGAACGAACCGTTGGCAATTAAAAACACCGCCATTGCCCAAAGCCCAGGGCCATCCATCGTGCGTGAATGAAGCGGCGGATCGCCTGGCTTTACGCCTGCATCAGGAGCTGCATTCGGGTGTGCACCGTTCTCCCACGACCAGCGCAGCAGAAATACACCAGCAATCACTACAAAGATGCCCGCTAGCGCATAGACACGGGTTAATAAACTAATGCATACCACTGCCAGCGCTGCCGCGGCAAACAGCGGCCACCAGGAATTACCAGGCAGGTGAATGATTTCACGTACTTTGCCAGTAATCGAATCAGTACCCCACATTTCACGCCTACCGTGGGAAGCCACCGCCAAGCCGTGCATGCCTTTCGCCATGGTATGCGGCAAATTCGGGTCATCCCACAACGGATGCCGCGTTTCTACAGTAGGTAAGCTGACAAAGTTATAAGCGCTTGGGGGCATCGTGTTAGCCCATTCCAGCGTATCGGCGTTCCATGGATTGTGTTTGGCGGGTTTACCAAACCGGAAGTGCAGTGCGATATCCAGCAACACCATGGCAATACCCGCCGATAACACAAAGCTACTGACGGATGAGAGCAGGTTATAAATTTCCCACCCAGAGCCAGCCTCATAGGTATAAACACGCCTGGGCATACCTAAAAGGCCCGTCCAATGCATAATCAGAAATGTACCGTTAAAGCCTAAAAAGGTTAGCCAGAACCCCCAGCGCCCAAGGTTTTCAGACGGCATACGTCCGGAAAATAGCGGCAACCAGTAGTAAAGCCCTGCAATCAATGGGAAGAACATGCCACCCACCAATACATAGTGCATGTGGGCCACCACAAAGTGGGTATCGTGCACCTGCCAGTTAAACGGCACCAGCGCTAGCATCACCCCGGTTAAGCCACCGCAAACGAAAATAATCAAAAAGCCCATTACCCAAAGCATGGGCAGTTTCATTTTAGGTTTACCCAGCCACAGGGTAGCCAGCCAAACAAATACCTGAATCGCCGTTGGCACCGCCACCAGCATGCTAGCCGCCGAGAAAAATGCCTGAGCGAGCTGTGGGATACCCACTGTAAACATGTGGTGTACCCAAAGCCCAAAACTGATAAAGCCCATAATAGCGATGGCAGCTACCACCCACCCATAACCGACAATAGGCCGACCGGCAAAAACCGGTATTAGCGTGGAAACAATGCCCGCTGCCGGTAGAAAGATGATGTACACCTCAGGATGACCAAATAGCCAAAACAGATGCTGCCACAGTAAGGGGTCACCACCTCCCGCAATCTGGAAAAACGGCATACCAACGGCGCGCTCAAGTTCCAGTAATACGCTGCCAAGAATCAACGGCGGAAACCCCACCACGATCATCAGCGCCATGGCCAAGATATACCAAGCGAACAACGGCATTTTATGCAGTGCCATGCCCTGAGTGCGAGTACGCAGTATTGACACTACCAACTCTACACCCGCAGACACTGCGGAAATTTCCACAAACGTGATTCCCAACAGCCAAAAATCAGAGCCCAGATCAGGCGCGAACTCTTTACTACTAAGCGGGGTGTACATAAACCAACCGCTAGAAGGCGCCATTTCAATAATCAGGCTGGAAGTAAGAATAATCCCGCCAAATAAATAGCAGAAATAACCAAGTGACGTTAGCCGAGGGCAGACCAGGTCGCGGGCACCGATCATCTTTGGGATCAGGTAAATCGCCAGCCCTTCCAGCATAGGAATAGCGAACAGAAACATCATCACCGTGCCATGCATGGTGGTGACCTGATTATAAATATCTGGCGACATAAAGTTTTGGTCGGGCATCGCTAACTGGGTTCGCACCAGCATTGCCAAAATGCCGCCAATCAGGAAAAACACCATCCCTGTGACCATAAAACGCAGGCCGAGCGTGGTATGGTTGACGATAGTTAGGGATCTTAAACCTTTGGGGTTACCCCAAATGGTGTGCAAGTCCTCATGCAATTGCTGCGGGTCATGCTCAATGGCTTCTTGATTGACACTTTTCATGGTGACAAGGCCTCCAGCCAAGCACCCAGGGCATCCAAGGTGTCCGTTTCAATATCACTGTGGGTAGGCATCTTATTGCCTGGCTTTAGCGTTTGGTGATGCTGCAACCAGTGACTAACAGCTCCCTCTTCCATGGCAATCACCCCTGCTCCTAGCGTGGCGCGACCGCCCACATCTGAAAGCGTTGGACCGATGCCTCCCTGACTAACGCCCGCTACTTGGTGGCAGCGGGCACAATGTGTCATAAAGGCATCACGCGCGTCGTCGTAGGTAGCATCGGCAACGGACAGTTCGCTAAGCGCCGACTCTTGTCTTGCAGTTAACCATGCCTCGAACTCGCTGCGCGGCAAGGCCTCCACATGCAACTGCATATGGGCGTGGCCCACGCCGCAAAGTTCGGCACACTGCGCACCAAACACCGCGGGCTCATCGGCTTGTAAACGAATTTTATTTACGCGGCCCGGCAACATATCTATTTTCCCCCCCAGCCGAGGCACCCAAAATGCATGAATCACATCAGCACCGCTGACGTGAAAATCCACTGGCTCACCTGCAGGCATCACCAGTTGATTAGCGGTAACAACCTCACCACCTTCAGCGCCGGGATAGCGCACTTCCCACCACCACTGATGACCAATCACCTCAATGACCTCTGGCGGCTCACCCATGGGTAGCGTTAGCATTCGCTGCCCGGCGGGCACGCCAAACAGTAATAGCGCGGTAATAGTGGCCACTGGCAACATGATGCCGCCACCAACAATCCAGCGACGAGCGATGCGGCGCTCCTGGGCAGGTGTACGCAGCACGCTTCTTGGTTTAAAGGCGTAAAGCCAAAGTGCTGTCACCACGATCAGCACAACGGTGGCAAACCCAAGCATTACCCACCAAATTAGCCTCACGTCTCGCGCAGCAGGCCCAGCAGGGTCTAAGATAGACCTATCGCCTGCACAGCCCGCTAAGCTCAGCAGCAGCAAAGTTCCAAGTAAGCAAGCTATTCGCCGGAACCATCGCGACGATAAATATGAAATCATGATGGATATTTCGCTATTGCGTTCCCTCATTAGCGGTTTCCCTGAAGTGCAGTTGATCTGACCGACTCTTTCACTTTGTCTAACCACAGGAAGTGACCATGACACATACTCGCCAACGCTCGATCAAAAGCCGCGCTTCGCTGGCTGGCCACCCGCTTCACCCAGTGATGATTCACTTTCCAGTGGCCGCCCTGATGGCACTGGTCGCTAGCGACCTGGCCTTCTGGTATACCCAAGACCCCTTCTGGCTGCGCAGCGGTTTGTGGTTGGCAGGAGTAGGCGCGTTTGGCGGCTGGATTGCCTCGGTAGCAGGTATTATTGACCTGGTCACTGTGGCGCGAATCCGCCGCCTGATAACTGGCTGGAGCCACGCGATTGTGGCCGTCGTCATGCTTTCGCTGGCGTCTTTGAACTGGCTTTTGCGTTTTACTGAACCCAACGCCGTGCTGCCTTGGGGTTTGGCTATTTCGCTGGTAACTGCCAGCCTGATCGCGTTGGCAGGCTGGCTGGGCGGCCAATTGGTATACGAGCACGCCGTCGGCGTCGAAGTTGAGAAGTCGTCTTAAGGGCACGACCATGGCTATAAATGGGATAACTTTCATCACATTATCCCCAAGCCAATGGTTTAGAAAGCACCAACCCAAGCACACCCAATATGCCCGTTAGCGCGAGCACTAAAGCGCACAGGCTGGCGGCTTTAACACCTGTAAAAATCCCCATTTCCAACCGCAAAATCAGCCAGCCAAAACAGCCGTGGGCAGCCACCATTAGCACTACCGCTCCCAGCTTAAGAATTAACCACCCTCCAAGAAGCCCATTTAGCAAAAACAAAAGCGTGCCAGATGCAATAGCAGCCAAAGCAGCGGGCGTCGCAATGGAGTTGTAGAAAAAACGCGGCATCGGGGGAGTGCCTTGCGCGAAACCAGCGTCTTTACGCAACTGGAGTGCATACAAAAGTAGAGCGGGTAAATAAAGAAGTGCGCCGCACCAGATGACCAGCGCGGCGATGTGCAGCAGTTTTAGCCATGGCATCGAGGCTTCCTTGCGTTGCGTAAGGCAGAATAGGATTTCACCCTAATAACCTTAGTTAACAAAAGCGACTCTGGCTAGGTTCAATAACAAGGATAGGCAGTTATAGTCAGTTAAAAGAAACAGTTAGGGAGAGGATGACGCTTACCCTACAACGATTTCGTAACCGGTGAATTTACGAAGGTTAATGACCCCAGTATCAAAAATTAGGTACTGCCCTTTTACCCCTTGAAGTGTACCTTCAATTAGCGGCTGCTTATCAAAATTATGGGAAGTCACCTTACTAGGAAAAGTCGCCACGGGATAATGAAAGTCCAACGGCGTTTCATCCAAGCTACGAATGGCATCCGCACCGTGCACGTCACGTAATTGCCCTAACCCTTCATTTAACAGGCTGAAAAGACGATCGCGCTCAGCACATAAATCCAGTGGTTTCACATCGCCTTTTAGCATGGCACGCCAGTTAGTGCGGTCGGCCACTTCCTCTTTAAAGAGCATTTCGACAAGACCAGACTGTTGTCGGGTCTTTACCTCAAGAATAGGTAGCGCCTGAATAGCACCTTGATCCAGCCAGCGGGTTGGCATTTGCGTTTTCCGGGTGATGCCCACTTTCAAACCGGAAGAGTTCGCTAAGTAAACAATATGAGGTTGGAAGCAGTGTTTTTCGCCCCACACGGGGTCCCGACAAGTGCCTTGATGATAGTGGCAAGTTTCGGGTTTCATGATGCATGTATCACACTGGGCTAAGCGCTTAAAACAAGGGTAGCAGTAGCCTTGGGCAAAGCTTTTTTTAGTGGCACGCCCACAGTGGGTACAGGCAATTGCACCGCTCCAGGTAAGACGCATCGGCGAGCCGATACGCTCATTCAGTAGCATTCGATGCTCACCCGCACGAAGGTGATACACCACCGGATCACCTAGGCGGCTAGGTAAATCCGCCGCCATTTTCTGCAAACACCCTTGCACCGGGGATACTACTGAGGCAAACAAGTCATCAGTCACGCGTGGCATCCCGGGCAAGGCCTGCCATTTCAGGCGTAACGCCTGCACCAGTCGCGCCAGCACCACACGTACGGCGTTCTAGATAACCTACGCGATTCTCTTCAGGAACGTTATTTTCCACTTCAAAGCGTATGACCGCTTCCAAGCACAGTTCCGTCTGTTCAGGCGTTAAATATCGACCATCAGGCCATTTCCGCAACGCAACCGCCTGTTTAAGGCTTTCATAAATAGCGGGCGTCATTTGGTTAATCATTTTATCGAAGGTCATGTCGCTCATCGTAGGCACCTTTAGTGTTTGCTTCGTTTGGAGGAATAATACCAGCCCGTGACCAGCCCCACGAGCAGCCCGCCCAAGTGTGCTTCATTGGCTACGTTACCAAAACCCACGCTGCCGGCAATATCGGTCATCGTAAATACCATCCAGCCCAGCATGAAGACTACCAACATCTGGGGGACGAAAAATCCGCTTTGCGGGGCACGATAGGACATCAACCACACATGAGCCAGCAAGGCGTAAACAACGCCAGACATACCGCCAAACAACACCGTGCCGGTAATGTACTGCGCGATGTTAGCACCAATACCTGCCACGATAAGCAGTAGCAGCATGATACGACTACCTTGAAGCTGCTCAATTTGACGTCCGAAGTACCAAACCCACATTAGGTTAAAGATCAAATGCATCCAGCCAAAATGTAAGAATGCAGGCGACAATAAACGCCATAACTGACCAGACATTATCGTATCGCTAAGGCTGCCATATACGAGCTGACCGCCGGCGACCCCCACCGAAACAATGGTGAGTTTTACAATTAGCAGATCACCAAATATCCCAGTCAGCGCGAACACCGCTAGGCTAATAGCAATCATCAGCGCAGTAACCGGCACTTGGCGCAGCATGGGTAAAAAATGACGGGCTGGGGTCTGGCGGCTCGATCTAGCGGCAGTAGTGATTAGTGGCTCACCTCGCTCCCAGCAGCTAACGAGTACTTTCATTTCATCTTGCTGGCGCGGGTCGGCAACCCATAGCAGTTGGCCGTCTGCCTCATCAGTAATACGGTGACCAATGCGGTAGTGCCACAGCGCCTTACGCAGTTCTTTGGTATCTGCGTCCGTGGGTAAGAGCATTACTGGATGCATGGCAGGTTCCTTTCAACCAATAAATATTAGCGCGACAACGCGCCGCGTCACCAACGGATAGACGAAAAAAATCCGGCGGAGGGGGCCGCCGGAAAAAAAAGCAAGGGATCATTCAAGGGAACACTTACTCTGATAACCGACAACACCGTTAGTTCAGCTATTTTGAAAAAAATATGTAACGGTATGTAAAGCTAAAAATCACTCCCATTAATCGAAATCTATTTCCCACGGCTTTGGCAGCGCACGCTCTTCTTTTGGTACCTGTATCCACACAAAATGATCGGCATTGAGCTGCGCTTCGCCGCTCCAGCGATAAGCAACCAGTCGGCCAAATTTCACAGCACTGTAATCCAAGCAAGCAATATTGTGTGCTGGCAAGGCAGGAATCCCTTCGCACCAGTAATGACCAATAAATAGGGGTGGCTGTTCAGGGCCATAGTAGCTAAGACGCTGGCGCTCGGCGTTAGTTAGCGTTCTAGTCTCCAAATCACCAGGAAGGTTATCTGGCTGAAATACTACATCCCCCCATTGTTGAGGGTTAGCCGACCAAAAATGCGCACGAAAACTCTGCCGTGTGAAGCCATCACCAGAATGTATCGCAATGCCTTTAGGTAACGGTATATGAGGGCCGCGGGTTAAGCGATCAAGTATACGAAAGGCTTGCGTTGAGGGGTCGGTGGACTCAACCAAAAAGTGGCTATCCATGCAGGCATTGGGAGCGCGTTGTTTAAGCTGTCTAATCAACTCTTCATCCCAGCAGGCATGAACTATACGAATTCCGTCCAGCTCTAGGCATAAAGGAATGGTCTTAAACCACGCCAGGGTATCTTCCCACTCATTGGTGTAATCGCGGTATTGAGCTAGCGTGGCTTCAATAATACGGTTATGACGCGGTGTATGTTCGCGCAGCCAGCGCTTGTTGCTACCAGGGGGGGCGGGGTGCGTATAAGCCAGAGCATTGTACTCATGGTTACCCATGACAATATGTGCTTCACCCTCTTCAACCATTCGGCGTGCAATCGTAACTGCTAGCCGAATACGTGGTCCACGATCGATCAAGTCGCCTAAAAAGATCACTTTTCGGCGAGGGTGTCGATATACCCCACCCCGCTGATGATAGCCAAGCCGCTCTAATAACGCTGCAAGTGTTGCACCACACCCATGTACATCGCCAATTAAATCGTAGCCCTCCATGTTAATCCCCTAGCCGATGGCTCCAGCCGAGCTTGCTGCGCAGCACTTCATAAAAATTATGCCCAATAGGGTGAACTAGCTGTACACGCTCTGGTTTGCGTTGTATGACAAGCACATCGTCTGGTTTAGCCACTGCACGGGTTTGTCCATCGCAACTGATATGGGGATAGGTCTGATTGGTTTCACCAATATGGATACGGATTTCACTGGCAGCGTCAATCACAATAGGACGGCTTGAAAGCGTGTGGGGAAACATGGGGACTAACGTCACCACATCAAGCTTGGGATGCATGATCGGCCCACCCCCCGAAAGAGCATAGGCAGTTGAACCTGTCGGCGTAGCAATAATTAAGCCATCACTACGCTGGCTATACACAAACTGCCCATCAATAAACAGTTCGAACTCAATCATTCGTACCGCTTTACCGGGATGAACCACCACTTCATTGAGCGCAACACCGCTACCTACCGCTTTACCGTTTCGATACAACACGGCATCAAGCAAGAAACGCTCTTCAACTTCAAACTCACCCGCTAACACTTCACCAACCCGGCTTTCCAACTCATCGGGAGAAATATCGGTTAAAAAGCCTAACCGCCCACGGTTGACGCCTAATATTAACGTACCACTAAGGCATAGCGTGCGTGCGGCGCCCAGAAGGCTGCCATCGCCACCAACAACGATGACAAGATCGCATAACTCTCCAAGTATGCGGCGGCTGGCTTCAGGCAGCCCATGATCCGGTAACGCCGTTGCCGTCCGATCCTCAATCAATACTTTATAATCATGGGTAACTAAATAGTTGACCAGCCTTTTGAGCGAATCGACCACTTTATCGCTGCCTAAACGGCCGATTAAGCCTATTGTCTTAAAAGGCGCTGTCTTAAAAGGCGCTGCTTTAGAAGGCCTCGTCTTAAAAGACGTCGTTTCGAAAGGCTGCGTTTGTTGGGCCTGGCTCAAGGGTGCTAAACCTGACGATGGGGTGTTAGACATGGACAACTCTCGCTGGCATCAGCCCACATTATGGAGAGTATGAGGGTATCGAGCAAATTGCCCAGTGTAATGCAGAAACGCAAGCTCCCCTGGGCAAAAACAATGGCTTGAATTAATTAGACAGATATAGCGTGACGGCGCTGTAACCACCAGTGATTTAACCACAGCGAGGCGGCCATGATTGCAGCACCTAAAAGTAGCTTACCGATTTCCGCATCGCGATTCCAGATCACCAAATTAACCACTAGGCCAGCGGGCACTAGCGCATTATTCATTACCGCTAACGTTCCCGCATCTACTTTAGTGGCGCCCTGGTTCCAGGCGAAATAACCCACTCCAGACGCGACTAATCCAAGCCATGCCAATACGCTCCACTGTACTGGGGTAGTAGGGAGTGCAGCCGTATTACCAAAGAGTAAAAATGCGGGAAGAGCGACCACCATCGCACCAACAAAGAACCAGCCAAAAACGTTATGCCATGCCAAGGTAGGCGGCAAATCAGCGGCTAGCCGCCGATAGCCCACCTGTCCGATTGCAAAACAGAGGTTAGCCCCCTGCACCACTAAAAAGCCCAGCCAGAATCCACTATCAATACCGTCGTAACGAATAACGCCCGCTCCGATTACCGCCAGTATGGCGGTTACTAAATAAATAGGCGTGAAGCGCTTAAACATTAAGTCATCTAGGAGCGCGATATAAATGGGTGTAAAAATCGTAAACAGCAGTACTTCAGGAACCGACAGCAGTAAAAAGGAGTGGTAAAAAAAGGTGTACATGATGCCTAGCTGAACCGCCCCCAACGCCATTAACGCTAAGCGCTGCCTGCCACGTAGCAAGCTGGGGCGTAAAAACGGCAAAAAGACCAGCGTGGCGAGTGTTACTCTGACGAGCACTGCGAAATAGCTATCGACTTGGCCAGCCAAGTACACTCCGATCAACGAAAAAGAGAACGCCCACAGCGCCGTTACGCCAACAAGGTAGCCCATCGTAAACCTCAAAAAAAAGGAAAGTTGACGGAGATTATACGCGCTTAACAACAACTGCCAATGGGCCAAACGAGTAATTAACGGATTAGTGCTTTTTTAACCATATAAAGGCATGTACCACACCTGGAATCCAGCCTAATAGCGTCAATACAATGCTAGTAGCAACACGTTTTGCCCCTCCGTCTGTTAACCCGACGGCCAAAGGCGGTAGTAGAATAGCTAGCGCACGGTAAGCAAGCAGTAAAGCAGCGGGCTGAGATGATATTGGCGTTACTCCCGAAGCCGTAGACGATGACGCTTGATGCTGAATATCCGGCTGCACAGGGGGAGTAAAATGCTCTACCGCTGCCCGTGCTTTTTCAGCCTGCTGTTTCTCTTTAGCAAGCGCTTTTTGATGCGCCTCTTTATCTATTTTCTGCTCTAACGTTTCCGCACCGTCTGCCAAATCATCATGATGGCGCTCCCAATCTTCCCAGTCATGGGGCGTGCCAGACTTAGGCCGCTGGCTACCTGACCCACGCGCCCTTTCCCACGCTTTTTCTTCTAATGTGTTGGGCCGTTCAGGGTCTCTTTCTATGCCAACGCCTTTGCGATTGAGGTATTCACGCGCGTCCATAGTGGCTCCTTGTAGTAGTTGAAATAGCATTTGAAAAAGAGCAAAGCGTTGAATGTAACATTAGTAAGGACAACGCAGGATGAGTTAAATCTTCTACATTAATAAAAATAAAGCACATATCGTTCCTAGTCCCACAGCAACTACCCGACCCATTTTTAGAGCGAAAATGCGCGTATCACGTTAAGGAGTATCACCATGAATAAAAAAACCCCCGATACCGTGCGCGATGTCATGTCACGGGACTGCTATCGTGTTACTGGTGAGACCTCTATCACCACCTTGGCTCAGGGTTTAGCATTACATCGCTTACCAGGCGCTCCGGTGGTAGATACCTCTGATCGGCTAATTGGTTTTATATCGGAACAGGATGTGATGGGCCGCGTTTTAGACAGTATCTACCACGACGATGAAGCGCCGCTGGTTCGGGAATTAATGCGCCAAGATGTGCTCACAACAACGCCCAACAAAAGCATCACCGATTTGGCACAAGAGATGCTCGGAGCTAAGCCCAAGATTTATCCCGTTGTGGAACAGCAACGTTTAGTCGGCATTGTAACGCGCCGTGATATTTTAATGGCGCTGCTTACTATTCGCCGCCACTAACCGTTATTTATCAGCGATTCTCTGTCTAGTAGCTGCCATCTGCTGGGCCTTGATCTATTCGCTGAAGGCCACGAGCTATCAACCACATGTTCTCTTCGCTGCGGATAGCCACTTATCGACAACACCTTTTCGGTTAAATAAGTGTTTGCGTTAAGTGAAACGACCATCTTAAAAGCAAAAAAAACCGCTGCTTAGTATAAGCAGCGGAAGCAAGGGATCGAAAACAATAGCCAGAACAACACTATTAACGACTGCTATCGCGATGTTGCCTGTAAACCTTCAGACACCGTGCACAGGAAAAGTTCGCAAAACGGCAAAATTTTCGCCTTAAGGAGCAGCACGCGTATACTGGTTTTCAACTTTCAAACGAGTACTGCTACTGCGGGGAGCCTAGTATGGCACTGTACCTATTGGTGTTTGGCGTATGTTTATTGGTGATAGGTGCCGTGCTGTTGATATTAATGACGGTAGGTACACCACGCTACCGCACCGAACCCCATGACCTGCTCGCTTTATTTGACAAAGCGCTGGAAAGCAAGGTCAGTGAAACCGAATGGAATGCCATTATTGGCTACCCCATTCGTCACGATGAGTATCTAGATAGTGTGCGCCGTCGCGCAGCGCATTTAATGGACTCCTACGGGCGCCATTGGCAAATTGCTCGAAGCAAACCGTTACTTAACCAGGAGGGTTACACGGAACTGAAAGCTTTACGTGATCATTTAGCGGCACATACAGCGCTGCGCCAACGCTAATAGGCCAGCAGTGCCGAGGAGACCCCCATGCCGAGTACTATTCGTCAAATCCCTTTAGAAAGCGCCACAAAACATCACTCCCACGACTTTCACCAAATAGTCATTACGCTTTGCGGCTCTTCAGAATTTGAAATCGAAGGCCTCGGTGGCCGCGTCAACGCCTTCTCTGGTTGCATTGTTCCTGCTAACCATGAACATTTTTATTCAGGTAACGGCTACAACCGGCAACTAATTCTTGACCTCCCTGAAGATGCGCCAGCTCTGACGGGTGAACACCGCGAGTTAGTGGCCCTGTTTGATGCCCCGCGTTTTTTTGCCTTAGACAACCCATTACGCCACTACCTAGCCTTTGTAGAAAGCGAACTCGCCCAAGGATTTGACACGTCAGCCATGTCTTTTCAGCAGGATCGGCTTGCTGCCACTTTGCTAGGTTCATTAAAAGCTCGTTTGGGCGCAACAGAGAGCACCTCTCAGCGTCGTCTTAATCTTAGTCAAATTGATCGTTTCATTCGCCACCACTTGGCCGATGAGCTAAGAGTCGCTGATTTAGCTAAGCTAGCGTGCCTTAGTGAAGCACACTTCTCTGAGCGCTTTCGCATCCAAACGGGCCTGTCGCCCTGGCAATATGTGCGACGCCAGCGCCTACACGCGGCTCGTCAGCTAGTATTACAAAGCCGCCTGCCACTTACCGATATTGCCATTCAAACAGGCTTTGCTAACCAAAGCGCTCTTTCCCACGCTTTTCGGCGTAGCTATGGGGTATCACCCCGCCAATTACGCCAGGGTGCGGGAATAGCCAATACACCTCTTGATTCAGCTGTTCGCTCAACTGCTTATTCAACGGCTTATTCAACGCCGTTAGCGCCTTCCTCGACGCCCACAGGAGCAGCTGCTAAAGCTGGTGCACTCTCATCTCGCTCATCATAAAGCCGTTAGCTGGGTCGCTTGACGCGTAAGTTTGTGTGTTGGCAGCCATTTAGAAACTAAACTAAAGTCTTAAAAAGCGTTTCTTACCGAGAAATTGACACGTTTTGCCATGAAAACGACATACACCTAATGGCAGCTCGCTCTACATTCGTCCGTTATCTTGGGCATAACGCCCTATCATCTCTTTAGTTCGGTTATTTGATTCAGCTTTTCGCTTTCTGTACAGACTTATGGGGGCCTCAATGCTCAATGCCAAGAAAATGCGTGACCCTGCCATCTGGCAAACCGATCTTGATACGCTAATGCAGCGTGTTAGTGATCACTATCTTGTAGATGAGGATGCCTTCGTCAGTGAGCTCATCAAAGTTCTCAATGCTGACAGCGACGATTTCGTACGGATTGAATCGAATACCGCAGCGCTAGTGCGTGATGTTCGTAATATGGATACGGCTGTTGATACGATTGACGAACTATTACAGCAGTACAGCCTGGACACCCATGAAGGCCTAATGTTGATGTGTTTAGCAGAGGCTATGCTACGCATTCCAGATAAAGAGACCGCCGATGCGCTAATTGAAGACCGACTTGGCCCCGCAGATTGGAAGTCTCACGTCGGTAAAAGTGAATCATGGATGGTAAACGCCTCTACATGGGGTCTATTGATGACTGGCCATGTATTGAAGCTTGACCATCCAAAAGAGGGCCAACCTGCCCACTTTATTAACCGCATGGTTAATCGCATGGGCGAACCAGTGATTCGTCGCGCCATGATGGAAGCGATGAAAATCATGGGCAAACAGTTCGTTTTAGGACGCGATATTAATGAAGCACTAAAGCGCTCTAAACCACTGTTTAATAAAGGCTACACCTACTCCTATGACATGTTGGGAGAGGCAGCGCGCACCCGAGCCGACGCCAAGCGCTACTATGATGACTATGCTCGCGCAATCGAGCAGGTCGGCAGAGCCTGTAAAACACTGGGCGATAAAACCCCTGCACCTTCAGTATCTATCAAGCTGTCTGCCCTTCATCCGCGTTATGAGTTTGGCCGCCGTGAGCAGGTACTTGCCGAACTCGTCGATACGGTTATTCAGTTAGTCACCAAAGCCCGTGAACTTCATGTCGCCGTCACTATCGATGCAGAAGAAGTTGATCGTTTAGAGCTTTCACTAGAAGTTTTCCGTGCGATTTATGAAAGTGACGCAGTGAAAGGATGGGGGCACTTTGGTCTTGTCGTTCAGGCATATTCAAAGCGCGCTTTGCCGGTGCTGCACTATATTAATCGCCTAGCCGAACAACAAGGCGACGAGATCCCGTTGCGTTTAGTAAAAGGTGCTTATTGGGACAGCGAAATCAAAGAGTCTCAACAGCTTGGCGTTGACGGCTATCCGGTATTTACGCGTAAAGCCTGTACCGACGTGGCTTACTTGGCCTGCGCCCAATTCCTGCTATCCAACGATACTCATGGGCGTATTTTCCCTCAGTTTGCTACCCACAACGCTCATACCGTTACCACGATTCTTGAATTAGCCAACCACGATAGCCGCCCGTTTGAATTCCAGCGCTTACATGGCATGGGCGAAGCCCTTTACGACGCGGCTCTCGAGCGTGCTCCTAAAGGCACTTATTGCCGTATTTACGCCCCGGTTGGCGCCCATAAAGACCTACTGCCCTATTTGGTACGTCGTCTACTTGAAAACGGTGCCAACTCCTCTTTTGTTCACCAAATTGTCGATCCAGAAGTCCCCGTAGAGTCATTGTGCCAACATCCCATTGAAACGCTTCGTCAGCAGAAAACGTTCGCCAATAAACGTATTCCACTGCCGAAAGATATTTACGGGCCAAAACGCCGCAACTCTCGCGGGGTCAATCTTAATATCCGTAGCCACTTCTATCCGCTAATGGAAAAGATGGGCACGTTTATGGATAAGCAGTACCTCGCAAAACCGCTGCTGGCCTTTGATGTTGCCGACGATGCCGACAACACCCACCCAGTAACCTCGCCTTTTGACCGACGCAAAACCGTAGGCAGCGTTCAGTGGACTAGCAAAGAGCAGGCAGCCAAAGCGCTCGATGCAGCTTGGCAAGCCTTCCCGCGCTGGGAAACGACCCCAGTGAGCGAACGCGCTGACATTCTGCGCCGCCTGGCCGACCTGATGGAAGAGCACATGCCAGAGCTAATGACGCTCTGTTCACGTGAAGGCGGTAAGTTGCTCACCGACGGTGTCGACGAAATCAAAGAAGCCGTCGACTTCTGCCGCTACTACGCCATGCGTGCTGAAGAAGCGTTTGGCCAACCGATTGAACTGCCTGGCCCAACCGGCGAATCCAACCGTTTGATGATGGGTGGTAAAGGCGTATTTGCAGCGATAAGCCCTTGGAACTTCCCAGTAGCTATCTTCTGTGGCCAGATTGTTGCCGCCGCCGTTGCTGGCAACACTGTGCTTGCCAAACCTGCAGAGCAAACATCGATTGTTGCCCACCGCGTGATTGAACTGCTGTACGAAGCAGGCATGCCGCGTGATGTGGTTCAGCTACTGCCCGGCGATGGCCCCACAGTGGGCAGCGTGTTGACCTCTGACCCCCGCATTACAGGTGTTGTATTTACCGGTGGCACCGATACAGCGCAGATCATTAACCGCGCGCTTGCCGCACGGGAAAACGCACCGCTACCAACGTTAATTGCCGAAACGGGCGGTATGAACGCAATGATTGTCGACTCAACCGCTTTGCCTGAACAGGTGGTTGTGGATGTGATTCAGTCTGCGTTCCAGAGTGCCGGTCAGCGCTGCTCCGCACTACGGGTACTTTATCTACAAGACGATGTTGCCGACCGGGTGATTGAGATTCTTAAAGGTGCCATGAATGAACTGCGCATTGGTGACCCTCGCGATTTAGGCACTGACGTTGGCCCAGTGATTGATGAAGATGCGCGTAAAGGTCTGATGGCGCATATTGAAAAACTCAAGGGCGAAAACCGATTAGTCGCAGAAACTCCGATGGCGGCGGAACACACCCAAAACGGCACGTTTGTTGCGCCTGCCGCTTTTATCATCGACAGCATTGATGCGCTGACCCGCGAGCAGTTTGGTCCCATTCTGCACATTGTGCGTTACAAGGCCCGCGAACTTGACCGCGTTATCAACGACATTAATGGTCGCGGATATGGCCTTACTTTCGGGGTTCACAGTCGCAATGAGTCTTTTGCCGCTGAAATAGCGCAAAAAATGCGGGTGGGCAATGTGTATATCAACCGGAACATCATCGGCGCGGTAGTTGGCGTACAACCTTTCGGTGGACAAGGCTTATCGGGTACTGGGCCAAAAGCAGGCGGTCCGCACTATCTACAGCGCTTTGTGACTGAAAAAACGATTACCAATAACACCGCTGCTTTAGGTGGCAACGCCTCGCTTCTGGCACTTGGCGATGAGTAAACGATTTATCGCTACTAAGCCTGCGCTTGAAAATAAAGCAGCGCTTATGACTGAAAAATAGTGGAGCGATGACTTCCGCTTTCACAGCCTACCTAGTCTTCGATCATTGATGTATGCCTAGGTAGGCTTTCTTAGGGCCAGCAATATGAATAGAAAAAGAATTCAACAACTATATTTAACAACACTGCTTAACAATAACGGTAACAACAACAAGGCTGCGCTATTACTCGTTTCCTCTCGGTAAGCGCACAAACCTGTCGGCGTTATGTCCGGCCTAATGTACTGAAGGAGTTTTTATGGCTATCGGTGTTTGGATCAGTCTTTTTGCATATTTTGCGCTCATGATCGCCATTGGCGTTTATGCCATGCGCAAAGCAACCTCTTCATCGGAAGATTACATGCTGGGAGGACGAGGCTTAAGTCCACAGGTAGCGGCTCTTTCAGCCGGTGCTTCAGACATGAGCGGCTGGTTGCTGCTGGGGTTACCTGGGGCAATGTTTGTATCCGGTTTAGGCTCAGCCTGGATCGGTATCGGCTTGCTGGTGGGAGCGTTCTTTAACTGGACCCTGGTCGCACCACGGCTTCGTGAACAGACCGTTCACTACGGTAATGCGATCACTATTCCAGCCTTCCTTGCCAATCGCTTCCCGACTCGGGCGCTTTCCCTGCGAACAGTATCCGCTATTGTTATCGTAATTTTCTTTGCAGTTTACACAGCCTCTGGCTTAGTGGCAGGCGGCAAACTGTTTGAAAGTGCGTTTTCCGGCATCTATAACTTTGGCGATATGAGCAACTACGCCATGGGGGTCATGATCACCCTCGGCGTGGTGCTGATTTACACCGTCGTGGGTGGCTTCTTGGCCGTGAGCATGACCGACTTTGTGCAGGGCTGCATCATGATGCTAGCTCTGGTCATCATGCCAGCGGTGGTGCTCTTTGGTGAAGGTGGCGGCGGGTTCTCCCAAGCCACACAGACACTCAATGAAGTCGACCCCACACTGCTTTCCTGGACCTCGGGGCTTACTTTCATTGGCTGGCTGTCAGCGGTTACCTGGGGACTGGGCTATTTCGGTCAACCGCACATCATTGTTCGCTTCATGGCAATTCGGTCACAAAAAGATGTGCCAGTTGCACGTAACATTGGCATGGGCTGGATGCTGATTTCCCTAATTGGCGCGGTTTCTTTAGGTATTTTTGGTCGCGCCTATGCGATTCGTAATGGATTAGATGTCCAGGACCCAGAAACAATCTTTATTATCTTGGCGGAGCTGTTGTTCCACCCGTTGATTACCGGCTTCCTCTACGCAGCTCTACTGGCGGCCATCATGAGCACGATTTCCAGCCAGCTGTTGGTGTCCTCGTCATCATTGACCGAAGACTTCTATCGCCTGTTCCTACATAAAAAAGCGTCCGAGCAACAGTGTGTGGCTGTAGGCCGTGTTTGCGTAGTATTGGTGGGCATTGTGGCCGCTATTATCGCGTCTGATGAAGACTCTCAAGTACTAGGATTAGTCAGTAATGCCTGGGCAGGTTTTGGTGCGGCGTTTGGCCCTCTGATTATTTTATCGTTGATGTGGCCCCGTACAAACGGCAACGGCGCTATCGCGGGCATGGTAGTGGGTGCGGCAACCGTTATGATCTGGATTGCGTTGGGCTGGAACGGTTCGTTTATGGGCGGCCCTGGCGTGTACGAGATTATTCCTGGCTTCATTGCTTCCTTCATTGCCATCCTGGTGGTAAGCAATGCGACTGCTGACTCTGGCGAATATCAGCATATTGAGCGCTAGTAAGCGCACAACACGCTGAAGGTATCCGAAGGGCTCCGGCAGGAGCCCTCTATTATTGTTTTGATTTTTTTGTTTACTGAAAAAATCTAAGTCGACATATCACCGCTAGGTGTCGACCAGCAAGAAGAGACCCATTATGAACAAAGCCAATCTTCATTTGCATGGTGACGTCAGTGATCTACGCGCACGCATCCGCAGTAACTATGACGCTGATGAAGCGGCGGTACTGCACGAGTTAACCAAGCGTATTAAGCTGTCAGAAGACGACCGCCGTCAGGTGGCTGCCGTCGGCGCTAACTACGTTGAGCGTGTCCGCAAGGAAAGATCCCCCTCAATGATGGAGGCGTTCCTCGCTGAGTATGGACTTTCTACGACCGAAGGCGTCGGCCTGATGTGTTTGGCAGAAGCACTGTTGCGTGTGCCTGATGCAGAAACCATCGACGATTTAATCCACGATAAGATAGAGCCGTCCGACTGGGGTGCGCACCTGGGCAAATCGTCCTCGTCGATGGTCAACGCATCGACTTGGGCACTGCTGCTGACCGGCAAGGTGCTGGAAGAAGACCCCAAAGGCCCAACGCGTGCACTGCGCGGTCTGGTACGCCGTATGGGCGAGCCGGTAGTGCGTAAAGCGGTAGGTCAGTCAATGAAGATTCTTGGCCGCCAGTTCGTACTTGGCCAGACCATTGAAGAGGGTATGAAGAATGCCCGTGACCTTGAGAAACAGGGCTACACCTATTCCTATGACATGCTAGGCGAAGCGGCTCGCACTGACGAAGATGCCGTTCGTTATCATGAAGCTTATGCCAAGGCGATCACTGCGATTGCTGAACAGGCTAAGGGAGATGTGCGTGGAAGCCCCGGAATTTCGGTGAAGCTATCAGCGCTGCATCCGCGTTATGAGTACACCCATCGTGATACGGTGATGGCGGAGCTCGTACCGCGCGCGCTGGAACTGGTCAAGCAAGCGGCCAAAGCTAATATCGGTTTCAATATCGACGCCGAGGAGCAGGATCGACTGGACCTGTCTCTCGACGTGATTGAGGCGTTAATGGCCGACCCCAGCTTAGATGACTGGGAGGGCTTTGGAGTCGTTGTACAAGCTTACGGGCGCCGTGCCGCGCCGGTAATTGAGACACTCTACGAACTTGCCGAGCGGTTCAATCGCAAGATCATGGTGCGTTTGGTCAAGGGGGCTTACTGGGATACCG
Organism: Halomonas qinghailakensis; assembly: GCF_025820815.1. NCBI lineage: Bacteria > Pseudomonadati > Pseudomonadota > Gammaproteobacteria > Oceanospirillales > Halomonadaceae > Halomonas > Halomonas qinghailakensis. The sequence goes on from NZ_CP096973.1 coordinate 265,397, forward strand.
AGATCAAGCTGTCTCAAGAGATGGGTGTGAAAACTTTCCCAGTCTTCACCCGCAAGGTAAATACCGATGTCAGCTACATGGCCTGCGCCCAAATGCTGCTCGACCGTCGCGACCGCATCTATCCTCAGTTTGCGACCCATAACGCCCATACTTGTGCTGCCGTCGTGGAGATGGCAGGTAGCGATAAGGACAGCTACGAGTTTCAGCGCCTGCATGGCATGGGCGAATCGCTGCACCACATCGTTAAGGAGACAGAAGGCACGCACTGCCGCATTTACGCGCCGGTTGGCGCACACCGCGACTTGCTCGCCTATCTGGTACGTCGACTGTTAGAAAACGGCGCCAACTCCTCGTTCGTTAACCAAGTGGTGGATAGTTCTATCCCCCCAAGCGAGGTCTCAAAGGATCCAGTTAAAGGGTTTAAACAGCTTGGCAGCGCCATTTCAAGCCCGTTTATCCGCCAACCCGGCGAGCTATTTGAGCCCGATCGCAAAAATTCCAAGGGCTACCGCATTAATGAGCCCGCCTCGATCTTGCCTCTGCTCACTGCTCGTGAAGCGTTTGCCGACAAGACATGGACCGCCGGCCCTATGCTGGTAGGAAACCCTGCTCCCCAAGGTCCGGCTCGTGAAGTTTTCTCCCCCGCTGACAGCTCGCGAGTTATTGGTACGGTGCATGAGGCCACCCCAACGGAGGTAGCCACCGCGCTTGACGCTGCTGAAGGTGGTTTCCGCGAATGGTCAGCGCGCTCGGCGGCCGAGCGCGCTGAGGTACTGCGTCGTACTGCGGACCTCTTTGAGGAGCACATTGCCGAGTTGACCGTCATCACCACTCGTGAAGCCGGTAAAATGATGTTCGACGGCATCGCTGAAGTACGCGAAGCGGTAGATTTTCTACGCTACTACGCCAACGAAGGCGAACGGCTTGAAGCAGAAGAGCCGGGGAGCGCTCGCGGCATCTTCGTCTGCATTAGCCCATGGAATTTTCCGCTGGCGATTACTACCGGACAAATTGCTGCAGCCTTGGTAGCTGGCAATGCGGTACTTGCCAAGCCTGCCGAGCAAACCCCGCTGATCGCCGCCCGCGCCGTCGAACTGATGCGTGAGGCAGGCCTGCCAGAAGCAGCGCTGCAATTGCTGCCTGGCGACGGCCCGACGGTGGGCGGCCCGCTGACTAGCGACTCACGTATTGCTGGCGTTTGTTTTACTGGCTCAACCCCAGTGGCACAGATCATTCATAAGGCGCTGGCTGAGAATGCTGGGCCAGATGCCATACTGATTGCTGAGACTGGCGGCCTTAACTCGATGATCGTGGATTCCACAGCTCTGACCGAGCAGGCGGTGCGCGACATCTTGATTTCTTCCTTCCAATCCGCTGGGCAGCGCTGTTCGGCGCTGCGGATGCTGTATGTTCAAGAAGAAGCCCGTGACCGGTTACTTCACATGCTCTATGGCGCTATGGACGCACTTACCATCGGCGACCCCTGGAATACCGATACCGATGTTTCACCAGTGATTGACGCTGATGCTCAGGCCGAGATAAACGACTATGTAACGGCACATGAGAAGGCTGGCAAAGTACTGAAGAAGCTGTCCTCGCCAGCCACTGGTACCTTCGTTACCCCAGCGGTAATTGAGGTCGGCGGCATTGAGGATCTCGAGCGCGAGATATTCGGCCCGGTTCTGCACGTAGCCACTTTCAAAGCGCGAGACATCGACAAAGTAGTCGATGCTATCAACAGTAAGGGGTACGGGCTGACCTTCGGCCTGCATACCCGTATTGATGACCGTGTGCAGCAAATCGTCGAGCGCATCCATGTTGGCAATGTTTATGTCAACCGCAACCAGATTGGCGCTATCGTCGGCTCACAGCCGTTCGGTGGCGAAGGCCTTTCAGGCACCGGCCCCAAGGCCGGTGGCCCGCTTTATGTTGCTCGCTTTCGCCGCACCGCCACTGCCGAACGCTACGCGATGCCCGAAGGGAAAACCGTGGCACTCGACACTCTCCAATCGGCCCTCGACGGTTTAGATGCACGTAATTGGGCGGCGAGGCCAGACCGGGTAGAAGTGTTGCGCAAAGCACTTTCCGGCAAGGGTGGAGTGGTCCGCCGGGCGCTGAATGAGACGGCGGCTCTCGATATGACGCCGCAGACCCTTCCTGGGCCAACAGGAGAAAGCAATCGATTGGCGATGTATCCGAAGGGAGCGGTTCTGTGTCTCGGGCCGACCTTGGATATCGCGGTTGCCCAAGCAGTGCAGGCACTTGGTGCAGGCTGTTCGGCAGTAGTGATCGTGTCAGGTGCATCTCAAGCTATTCAGCCGCTGATGGATGCCGGAGCACCGGTCATTGGGCTAGACGGGAGCATCACAGCCGAGACGCTAAGTGAAGTCAAAGGCATTGCAGCGGTGGCCGCAGCTGGCAAAAGCGACTGGACCCATGAACTGCGTATTGCGCTTGCCAAACGCGACGGTGCTATCGTGCCGCTCGAAATCCAGCCCCTTTCACCGGATCGCTACGTGGTTGAACGCCACTTGTGCATCGACACGACCGCGGCGGGTGGTAACGCTAGTCTGTTGGCAACGGCTGAATAAGCCCCACCAGCTTTATCGACGTTTCCTTTCATTACTGAACGTCGGTAAAGCCAATGTTCTACCGGGAGACGCCCGCACGGGCGTCTCATTAACAAAAACAAGCGCGCACCTGTTGGCGCTAGCTCCATCCTGACGAATGGGAGAACTTTCATGGCTATCGGTGTTTGGATCAGTCTCATTGCTTATTTTTTGCTCATGGTCGCCATTGGCATTTATGCCATGCGCACCTCTACCTCTTCCTCTGAAGATTATATGCTGGGCGGCCGCACCCTCAGTCCCAAAGTAGCGGCACTATCGGCAGGGGCGTCAGATATGAGCGGCTGGTTGCTATTGGGCTTGCCAGGGGCAATGTTCGTATCGGGATTGGGGTCAGCCTGGATCGGGATTGGCTTGCTCGTAGGGGCGTTGTTCAACTGGATTCTGGTCGCCCCGCGCCTGCGTGAGCAAACCGTTCACTACGGTAATGCGATTACCATTCCAGCCTTTCTTGCGAACCGCTTCCCGACACGTGCGCTTTCCCTGCGCATGGTGTCCGCTATCGTGATTGTTGTTTTCTTCTCAGTTTATACAGCATCAGGCTTAGTCGCTGGCGGCAAACTATTTGAAAGCGCATTTTCCGGCATCTATAACTTCGGTGACATGAGTAACTACGGCATGGGGGTCATGATTACTCTTGGTGTCGTGCTTATTTATACGGTGGTCGGTGGCTTCCTCGCTGTGAGCATGACCGACTTCGTGCAGGGCTGCATTATGATGCTAGCCTTGGTCATCATGCCTGCAGTGGTGCTGTTTGGTGAAGGTGGCGGCGGGTTCTCTCAGGCATCACAGACACTTAATGAAGTCGACCCTACCCTCTTATCCTGGACGTCAGGACTAACGTTCATCGGCTGGTTATCTGCCGTTACCTGGGGGCTTGGCTATTTCGGACAACCGCACATTATTGTGCGCTTCATGGCTATTCGGACATTGAAGGATGTTCCTATTGCCCGCAACATTGGTATGGGTTGGATGCTGATTTCACTCATTGGCGCTGTTTCACTGGGGATATTTGGCCGGGCTTATGCCATCCGTAACGGTCTGGATATCGAGGATCCCGAAACGATTTTTATCGTTCTGGCAAATCTGCTGTTTCACCCACTGATTACTGGCTTCCTATATGCAGCACTGCTCGCTGCCATCATGAGCACCGTTTCTAGCCAGCTACTGGTGGCCTCTTCATCGCTAACCGAAGACTTTTATCGTTTGTTCCTACACAAGAGTGCCTCTGAGCAGCAGTGTGTAGCCGTCGGCCGTGTCTGCGTAGTACTGGTGGGCATTGTGGCGGCAATTATTGCAGCTGATGAAAACTCTCAGGTTTTAGGACTAGTCAGTAACGCCTGGGCTGGCTTCGGTGCGGCGTTTGGGCCACTGATTATCTTATCGCTAATGTGGCCACGTACAAACGGCAATGGTGCTATCGCAGGTATGGTAGTAGGTGCGGCAACCGTCATGATCTGGATTGCATTAGGCTGGAATGGCGAATTTATGGGCGGCCCTGGCATCTATGAAATCATCCCTGGCTTCATCGCTTCCTTCATTGCCATCCTAGTGGTGAGCAATGCCACAGCTGATTCGGGTGAATATCAGCATATCGAGCGCTAGACGAGCGTTAATTACACATAAGCCTAATCATCGTTAATATGGCCCTGTGTGCTTTCCGTGTCGCTCACACCGACACGGAAGGCTCTAAGTAGTATCTTAACTACCTAACCTCACGCCTCCCTGTGGCTTTTTCTGCTATTTTTGCAGGTCTTTTTATCGCTCTTTGCCCTAGGTCAATAACCTGCCTTCTTCTGCCCGATACACTTCTTGTATGGTTTACGTTTCTATTAAACAGTCCACGTTAACCACTCTCACTCAATTGTAACGACCCACGTAAACGGTCAGGAGCAACGCTATGCGCCATAACTCTCTTTCAACACTGGTTGCCACTGGACTCGCAGCGGCCACACTGATGGCAAGCGGCCAAGTTTTAGCTTACGGCGCTGGCGATTTCTTTACTCGCGTGGGCGTTGCCAAAGTGGAACCAACAAGCGACAACGGCTCATTAGCTGGCGGCGCATTCGCGGTTGATGTTCAAGATAAAACCGACTTCGCCTTTACCCTGGGTTACCGCTTCCACGATAAGGTGGGCATCGAGCTACTGGCTGCCCTGCCGTTTGAACACGATATTGCGCTAAACGGCGACAATCTCGCTTCTACCAAACACCTTCCCCCCACGTTAACGCTGCAGTACTACCCGTTAGGTGGTACTGAAGCGCGTGTCCAGCCCTATGTCGGTGCAGGTATTAACTACACCTTTTTCTCTGACGAAGAGCTAGCGATTGGCGAGTTGGAGCTGGACGACTCTTGGGGCGCCGCGGCTCAAGTGGGTATCGATTTACTTATCGATGAGAACTGGGCACTAAACGCGGCAGCGTGGTACATCGATATCGACACTGACGCAACTGTTAATGGTGCCGCAGCAGGCACAGTAGAGATCGATCCGCTGGTGGTAATGGGCGGCTTAAGCTACCGCTTCTAACTCTGAGTGCAAACGATTTCTGCTAGCCGTGTCATCGTATGAAAAATGCCCAGTACCGTTCACGGTGCTGGGCATTATCTTTGGTGTTGCCGTCATTTTGAATAAAGATTGTGCATTAACATTCAGCTCAGCCACTGTTCAGTGGAATATCGCGAACTAGTTGTCAGTCACAATCTGATCAATCCTTTCGACGGCTCTAACAACCAGTAGTTGGTCGCTGGCACGAACCTTTTCCTGCATTAAATAAGCAGCCACTGCCGGTGCTACATCGCACTTAGCGGGCATAGCGGATTGGGCTTCAATCATTGCATTTAGTCGAGCAATAAACACAAAGCGAATCCATTGAGGCAACGACATCGTATCGATGCAGAAAGGTTGTTCACTAGCAAAGGCAGAGGCCTCTGGCGTTGGCATACGCCATAAGTTTGCGGCCTTCATAGTGGCTTCAAGCTCAAGAAGCGCGGTTTGAAGCTGTTGATGGACGCTCATAAATACCTTTTTCATTTAGATCAGTAGGCATCTATTATCCCAGTCCTGTGAGTAAGTTGCCAACTGCCTAGCGGAATTTATGCGTTATTCACAGATTCACAGAAAACCTGCAAGAGGCTGTGGATAAACTATGGAAAGATGTCGCTAGCGTTACTCCCACGCGGGTTACACTAAGTTGCGCAATTTTTAACCACTTTGATAATAAAGCGCGGATTATTCAGCGTTTGCGGCTGACAGTGACATAACAGCAAGGTAGAGTGCAGGCTTGAAACGCGGAAGGATGTCATGCAACCAATCCAGACACTTGATGAATTTTTTACACGTAGCGGCGCAGACGTTTCCCTTTACTATATGGGACGACGCGTAGCAGCCTGCCCGCGAGACACGCTAAGGGCATTTGAAAGCGGCGAGATTGCCTGGCCGGAACCGTGGCAACAACAAGCACGGCTTGGCGTTGTTTTTCGTTTAGGCGACATGCCTGAGCCGGCCATCTGGTTTTTAGCGCTACCACTAGACGAACAAGGCATGCTCTCACCTGCACAGCGCGATGGCTTTATTAATCGCCTGCTTGAAACCCTTGGCCGAAATGTCACGCAGATAGAAAATAAACCACTAGCTCAGACGGAAACGGCAGATGTGGATCATCTGATGAAGGATAATCCGCTCGCTTTCGCGCCTGACATTATCTTTCAAGCAATGCTCAATGCCCAGGCTACCCACGCGTTAGGATTAGCTGCTAGTCAACATTTAGAGCCTGTAGAAGCCTACCTTAGCAAACAGCAAACCATTGACTGGCAAGCGCTGGGCCTGCAGGGTATCGCTGATTACGTGGTGCGCCTGGACAGGCAAACGTCAGACTCGCTAGCGCTACACCTCCCCTACCTGCCAACTGATGTTATTCACTCGCTTTGCTATTGCTTAGAACATAGGCCGCTTGCTGAATCACTGGTAAGTGCCCTAAGGGCGCGTGGAGAGCAAGCCGCCAGCAATGCTGATATCGAAACCTTGTGCGCCTGCATACGTGCGGTGGGCAGCACATCATCGGCTAGTGTGGGCAGTTGGTATTCAAGTCTATTGAATGATCCTGCTGCTTGTGGCCCAGATGTGATTGCAGCCATCGCTGGTCGCGGCTGGTTACTGTTAGAAGATGCAGATCGGTTGCCACTCTTGTTACAGCGTTTGGCAGAAGACAGTCGTACCAATTTTAATGCGGTCGTTCGAGACCTTGCATTGATTCCCAGACTTCGGCTACCCGTTATGCTGACATTACGTGACGCATTACCAGGCTCTGCTATACAACAACGACTAAGCGCCATAATGGCTTACGCTAGAAAGTAACTCCTTTTGTATGCAACGCTTAGCGATTAATTGATGTGTCTCACTCGTTTGTTTCACTGTATGAATATATTTGCCAGGAGTAAGCCGTGAAGGAATTACCCTATCAGGCCAAAGCAGTCATCGGCCGCCGCGAAATGGTGACGTTACCTGAATTAGGGCTTCACCTTTGCTGCAAAGCCGATACTGGCGCACGCACCTCTGCTTTGCACGCTGAAGAGATTGATACCCATGAAGATGAAAACGGGCAGCTATGGGTGAGTTTTATTACTCACAGTGGAGGTCCGCAAACGCCGGCTCATCGTTACCAGCTCCATTTACATGACAGGCGACGCGTGACCAGCTCTAATGGGCACAGTGAATGGCGCTATGTTATTCGCACCCCCATGCAATTGGGTGAACTAAATTTTCCGGTTGAACTAACCCTGACTGACCGTAGCAATATGCGCCACCCCATGCTGCTTGGACGCCGTGCTATGCGGCGTTTGCTGATAGCGCCTGGGGCTGCATTTTTGCACGGCGAGCCTTAAACTAACTTATTAGCCATAGCCACCTTTTTTGGCCCCGGAGCCCTGCATGCATATTGCCCTGCTTTCGCGCAATCGCAATCTTTACTCTACTCGTCGCCTTATTGAAGCCGCCGAGCAGCGTGGGCATACTGCTCGCGTGGTAGACACGCTGCGCTGCTATATGAGCATCGCCTCCCACCATCCGTCGATTCATTACAAGGGCGCTGAAATTGAGCCCTTTGATGCTGTTATTCCACGCATTGGTGCCTCGGTTACGTTTTATGGCTGTGCCGTTCTGCGGCAGTTTGAAATGATGGGTACTTACGTCATCAATGATTCCGTTGCCATTACTCGTTCACGGGATAAGCTGCGCTCGTTACAGCTTCTTTCACGGAAAGGACTAGGCTTGCCGATTACCGGTTTCGCCCACTCTCCTGATGACATTCCCGACCTTATTACCATGGTCAAAGGTGCACCGTTAGTCATCAAACTGCTAGAAGGAACACAAGGAATTGGTGTGGTGCTTGCCGAAACCAATCAAGCAGCTGAGTCGGTTATTCAAGCGTTCATGGGCATGAAGACCAATATCATGGTGCAGGAATACATCAAAGAAGCACGCGGTGCTGATATTCGCTGCCTAGTAATTGGTGATAAAGTGGTTGCCTCCATGAAACGCCAGGCAGCCGAAGGTGAATTCCGCTCCAACCTGCACCGTGGTGGCACCGCTAGTGTCATTCGTATTACACCGGAAGAGCGCTCAACTGCTATACGCGCTGCGAAAGCCATGGGGTTGCGCGTTGCAGGCGTTGACTTGCTGCGTTCTAACCATGGACCGGTGATTATGGAGGTCAACTCATCACCTGGCTTGCAAGGCATTGAAAATGCCACCGGCAAAGATATTGCTGGCATGATTATTGAGCATATCGAAAAAAATGCCATGCCAGTGCGTAAAGCGCCACCCAAGCCTAAAGGCTAAGCCAGAATGCAAAAATAATCCGCATTAGGGGTGGCAAATTAACGCTGCCGCCCCCACAATCTGCGTCACCGAAGGAGGTAGACGCTCATGTTTCTCGACAATCGCCAAGTGGCGATGGACAGCGTGCTGGAAGCGCTGGCCGATAGCATTGATTATTTCCAGGATAATATCGAACGCCTGCGACCCACTCTGCGTGACGCGCTGAAACCGCACTACACAGAGCGGTTAAAACAGATGCGCAATCTTCAGGAGTTGGCCCGGGCGCACTTGAAGATGCTGCCCCGGGATGCGGACGTAGAGCGCGATGACTTTTTATGGCTATGGAGCCGTCTAAAAAGCTTTGTGGGCAACGACAGTCAGGTATTAATCAATGAGCTGTTAGAACAAGAGCGTGTACTGATGCAGGCCCTATCAACACTGTTTACCCATCCCTTGCCTGACCCTATTGAGCCGGTGGTGGAAGAGTGCATGCAAGGTTGCCGTAAGTTAATACGCGAGCTGTATAACTTACAAAAACGCAAAACGCATCGCTGATCTATTTTCCTGCCACCTGCTCTTGTGGCGGCCGCACTAGTCTTGCAGCGTAGTGATTAACTGCAAGACGATCAGGGTCAAACGCTAAGCGAAACGCTTCACGAACAGTGCTGTTAGCTTTTAATTCAATAGGTTCTGGAGAGCCTAAAAAATATGGCTCTCTCCCCCATATATATAGATCGCCTAACGTCGCAACCCGTGCAGCCCATTCGCGAATCCTTAATCGCCACTCTCCCGCCGTTGATTCTTCTTCTGCAACACAACCGGTAACCTCAAGCCCTAGTGCGCGACCAATAAAAACCGCACGCGGAAGATGCCAACTTTGGGTAACTAACAATGCCTTATCAAGCTGAAAGACATCGCGAGCACGCACAAGCGTGTCGTAAGTACTAAACCCAGCAAAATCCATGGTGAGTTGATCTGCTGGCACACCACGCCGATATAGGTCGCGCCACATAGCGCGAGGCTCGTTATAGGCTTGAGTGCGATTATCCCCAGAGATTAACAAATGACCAACCCGCTGATCGGCAATCAAACGCGCAGACGTTCGCATCCGGGCATGAAAATGGGGGTTTCGAAAGCCACTACGCGTCCAGTTAGAGGTACCAAACACGATTGCCACATCCGCAGCACGACACTCATCAACATGATTATCAATGTAGCGGGCCGTACTGACGACCACCCAGAGATTACCTGCTATAAACAGCAATGCCGCCAGTAGCATTAACGCTCCAAGCGACATTAAAAAACGTTTTGTATAACGTAATAGCAAGCTGTGCATCCAGCTCCCCAGCAGGGGTTAAAACATGCCTAGCTCAAGCTTGGCTTCGTCACTCATCATGTCACGGCTCCAGGGTGGGCTGAAGACAATTTCAGTATGTACCTTGTTGATCTGAGGCGCGCCTAAGATTTTATTACGTGCATCCGCGGCAATAACATCGCCCATTCCACAACCGGGAGCGGTCAGAGTCATGCGAATAGTGACCATCCGCTCGCCATTAATTAAGCGCTCAAGACGGCAACCATAGACCAGTCCTAGATCGACAATGTTAACCGGTATTTCTGGATCAAAGCAGGTGCGTAACTGATCCCATACGAACTGCTCTATTTCCTCATCATTGGCATCTTCAGGAAGCGTTGGGCGAGGCAAAGGTTCTAGACCTAACGCATCGAGGTGCCGCCCCTCTATCAAGTACAATCGCCCTTCAAAGCCAACGCTCACCGAACTACCTTTGGCTTGCATAACGCTCACGATACTGTCTTCTGCTAAGGTTTCTGTTTTACCAAACGGAATAGCAATAGCGTCGACATCACGTTGAAGCGGCAATTTTTGGCCTCGTTCAAGGCGGGCTACTTGCTCGATATCCATAACGATCCTTAAATGACGGCTTTTAACGTACCATACCAATCACACGATTAAGCGCGGCGACAAAGATATCCACCTCTTCTAAGGTGTTGTAAGCAGCAAAAGAGGCACGGCACGTAGCATCCACACCGAAATGATGGAGTAACGGCTGTGCGCAGTGATGCCCCGTGCGAATAGCCACACCTAACTGGTCAATCAACAAACCGATATCTTGAGAGTGCGCCCCATCAACCACAAATGAGAGCACGCCTGCTTTATTAGGCGCAGTACCTAGAATTCGTAAGCCGTCAATTCGACTTACCTCTTCAGTCGCATGGTTCAGCAAGACAGCTTCCCAGGCGCTAATAGCATCGACACCAACGCTATCCATCCAATCTAAAGCGCTACCAAGGGCGATGACTTCTGCGATCGCTGGCGTGCCTGCTTCAAACTTATGAGGAATTTCTGCGAAAGTGGTAGCAACGTCAAAAGAGACCGTTTTAATCATCTCACCACCGCCCTGCCAAGGCGGCATCGCTTCTAATAAGGCTTTCTTACCGTACAGCACACCCACGCCGGTGGGGCCATACACCTTGTGCCCAGAAAACGCATAAAAGTCAGCGTTAATATCCTGCACATCGACCATTTGATGCGGCGTTGCCTGAGCGCCATCGACCAAAATTAACGCACCCTGCTGGTGGGCAAGGGCCGCCATCTCTTTGACTGGGTTAATAGTACCCAACGCATTAGAAACATGGTTAACCGCCACCAGTTTGGTGCGCTCATTAAGCAACGCACGGTACGCTGCTAAATCTAACGCACCGTTGGCCTCAACGGGAATCACTTTGATGGTAAAACCGATTTCAGCGGCCAATAGCTGCCAAGGCACAATATTGGAATGATGCTCCAACATTGAAATGAGCACTTCATCGCCAGCAGCAAGCTGGGTGCGGCCCCAGCTTTGAGCTACCAAATTAATTGCTTCAGTCGTGCCCCGCGTAAAGATGATCTGGCGCGCATCTTCCGCATTGAGAAACGCTTTGACACGGTGCCGTGTGGCTTCAAATGCTGCTGTCGCCTCATCCGACAAGGTGTGCAAACCGCGATGGATATTAGCGTTATAGCGCGAATAGTAGTCGCTAAATACGTCAATAACCTGCTGGGGCGTCTGGCTTGTCGCGGCATTATCGAGATATACCAGCGGCTTACCGTGCACTTCCCGTTTTAGTATCGGAAAGTCGTTGCGCAGCGTCGCGACGTTAAACGCCGCGTTTACAAGCTCAGTAGGTTTCTCAATCACGCTATGGGGCATCGGTGACTCCTTGGCTGGTCGTTGAGTGCGTTTTAGTCGTTGAATGCAGCCGCCGCTTCAACCAACCCCGCTAAATTGAAACGCTCCGGCAGCTTGCCTGCCACCGCTAGCTCTACCCGCTCAGCAATCACATCAAGCGCTACTTGCTCAAGCACTTCACCTGCGAACGCGAGTGTCAACAGCCCACGAGCGGTCGCTTTATCAATTCCGCGGGTACGCAGCGCATAAATCGCGTCTTCGTCCAGCTGACCTGTGGTGGTGCCATGTGAACACTTGACATCATCTGCATAGATTTCAAGCTCAGGCTTAGCATCAATCTGCGCGCGATCAGAAAGCAATAAGTTTTGGTTACTTTGGAAACCTTCAATCTTCTGACTATCGCGTTTAACGTACACTTTACCGTTAAAAACGCCGTGGGCACGGTCATCCAGAATGCCTTTGTAGTTCTCATTCGAGAACGTCAGCGGCGCATTATGATTAACCTTGGTATGGTTATCCACATGCTGACGACCTTGGCCGAAGAACAAGCCATAGAAGTTGGTTTCTGCACCCTGGCCATTCAAATCACTAATCAGATCGTTGCGCACCAACGCGCCACCCAGATTCAGGTTAAAAGAGCTGTAGCGGCTATCGCGGCTCTGCTCCACATGAATACTGGCAACATGCAGGTCGCCTAGGGGCGCTTCTTGCAGTTTGTAGTGGTTCAGTATTGCTCCACGATCAAGCATTAACTCGGCGACCACGTTGGTGAAGTTGGCCGCATCGGCCTCACCGATATAGTGTTCAATTAACGTCGCTTCGCTACGCCCTGCTGCTTCTACTAAAATGCGCGGATGACACATCACAGGCGTTCCCGCACGGGATAGAAACTGCAGTAGGATGGGTTTTTCTACTACGGTACCCGGTGCGATACGTACTACGGCACCCTCTTCCGTAAACGCTGTATTCAGCGCTGCAAACGGGGAGAAATCCACGCCGGTCAAGCGACCCAGGGGCCCACCCACCGCTTCGTGGTTATCAGCCAGTGCTTTGGAAAGCGGCAAGACCTGAACGCTACTTGGCAGTGCTTCTAGATCCGACAATGCCGCAGAGAAGACGCCATCTACGAAGGTTAAGCGATAAGCGTCCAATGGCAGCGTAAGTGCGGCCGCTTGCGCCTGAGAAAAGTCGGCATTTTCAGCCAGCGCAAAGTTGCCCTGGGCAATCGCGCGTACATCAGTGTATTTCCACTCTTCATCGCGGCGGGTAGGAAACCCCATGGCTTCAAAGCGGGCAGCGCCCGCTTGGCGGCGAGCCGCAATCCAGGTGGGCTCCGCACCGCGCTGTTGGCTACGCGCGTTCAGCGTGTCCAAAAACGTTTGCGTATCGCTCATGCCACAGACTCCTCAATACCTTCGTAGCCGTTGGCTTCCAGCTCTTTGGCAAGCTCAGCATCACCGGTTTTGACAATGCGACCGTCAACGAGGACGTGCACTTTATCCGGGACGATGTAGTCGAGCAGGCGCTGGTAGTGCGTGACCAACAAAATAGCTCGCTCTTCAGCGCGCAGGCTGTTGACGCCGTCGGCAACAACTTTCATTGCATCAATATCGAGTCCCGAATCAATTTCATCGAGCATGGCAAGTTTTGGTTGGAGCACTAGCATCTGAAGAATTTCGTTGCGCTTTTTCTCACCACCAGAGAAACCTTCATTGACAGCACGCTGCAGGAAGCTGGCATCCATCTTCATAAAGCCCAGCTTCTCTTTTACTAGCTTCATAAATTCAGGTGCTGGCATCTCTCCTTCACCACGCGCGACGCGCTGAGCGTTAAGCGCTGACTTAAGCAGATAGATGTTTTTTACCCCTGGAATTTCCACTGGGTACTGGAAGCCAAGCAGCAGACCCGCTTGGGCGCGCTCTTCAATTTCCATCTCCAGCACATCCTGGCCTTCAAAGGTAACGCTACCTTGGGTCACTTCATAACCATCTTTACCGGCGATAACGGCAGACAAGGTAGATTTACCCGCGCCGTTTGGACCCATAATGGCGTGCACTTCGCCCGCATTGATGGTGAGCGTGAGGCCTTTTAAGATTTCTTTGCCATCGACGGTGACGTGTAAATCATTAACTTGCAACATAATCATAACCTTTTAAATTCTTGCGGGACGCTATCGCGCCCCCCGTAAAATAAGTCGGGTGCGAAGTAATTAACCCACCGCGCCTTCAAGGGTCACATTCAGAAGCGCTTCGGCTTCAACAGCGAACTCCATAGGCAGCTCTTGGAAAACATCTTTACAGAAGCCATTCACAATCATGCTGACTGCATCTTCTTCTGAAATTCCGCGGCTTTGGCAGTAGAAAAGCTGGTCTTCACCAATCTTGGATGTGGTGGCTTCGTGCTCAATCGTAGCGGTGCTGTTACCAATTTCCTGATAGGGGAACGTGTGGGCACCACACTTATCGCCAATCAGCAAGGAGTCGCACTGAGTGAAATTACGCGCTCCTTTGGCACGGGGGCCAATTTTAACCAAGCCACGGTAGGACTGATCGCTTTTGCCCGCGGAAATACCTTTGGCAACAATATAGGAACGGGTGCCTTCACCAATGTGAATCATCTTGGTGCCAGTATCGGCCTGCTGACGGCCGTTAGTCACCGCCACAGAATAGAATTCACCGATACTGTCTTTGCCACGCAAGATACAGGAAGGATACTTCCAGGTAATCGCTGAACCGGTCTCTACCTGTGTCCAGCTAATCCGTGAACGCTCACCGCGACAGTCGCCACGCTTGGTAACAAAGTTGTAAATACCGCCCTTGCCGTTTTCATCACCGGGATACCAGTTCTGAACGGTGGAATACTTAATATAGGCATCATCCAAGGCAACGAGCTCGACGACGGCCGCGTGAAGCTGGTTTTCATCACGCATTGGCGCCGTACAGCCCTCCAGGTAAGATACCTGAGCACGGCTCTCGCAGATAATCAGGGTGCGCTCGAACTGGCCAGTATTAGCCGCATTAATACGGAAATAAGTCGATAGCTCCATTGGACAGGTAACGCCTTCAGGAACAAATACAAATGAGCCATCGGTAAATACAGCCGAGTTCAATGCAGCAAAGTAGTTATCAGCAACAGGAACGACCGTACCAAGGTACTGCTTGATAAGGTCTGGATAATCGCGAATCGCTTCAGAAATTGAGCAGAAAATAACGCCTGCTTCACCTAACTGCTTTTTGAACGTGGTTGCCACAGAGACTGAGTCAAATACCGCGTCTACCGCTACACCTGCAAGCGCTGCACGCTCATGCAGAGGAATACCAAGCTTTTCGTAAGTTTCTAGCAGCTTGGGATCAACTTCATCCAAGCTTTGCGGCCGATCTTCTGGGCGCTTAGGTGCACTAAAATAAGAAATTGATTGGTAATCAATCGGCGGATAGTCAAGATGCGCCCAAGAGGGCTCTTTCATTTTTAGCCACTGACGGTACGCATCTAAGCGCCACTCCAGCATCCATTCCGGCTCGCCTTTCTTATTGGAAATAAAGGCGATGGTGTTTTCATCAAGGCCAGGTGGCAGGGTGTCGCTTTCAATATCGGTTATAAAACCATCTTTATATTCGCGACGAACCAACTGTTCCATTTCTTCGCTTGCCATGGTGATACCCTCCGGGCAGTTGGGTGGCGAGGTCAGCTCGCCGTCAATAGAGATAATATTGCCTAGCCTGTTTAAGCAGATGCCAAGCTAATACTTTGAATCGGTAATTGTACGGGCAGCTTGATTGGCGTTGTGTCGGCTAAGTGTGCCAGCGTCACGCTTTCTAGCAGCGTACGTATCGCTAGCGATACTCGCTGCCAGTTATCAGCCACACCGCAGGTAGCAGCTAGGTCGCATTCGCCTTCAGCTTGACTACATTCTGTCATCGCCACCGGCCCTTCAATGGCCGCGATGATATCGGCAGCAGTAATATGTGACGCGGGCCTCGCCAAACGGTAACCGCCTTGAACACCACGCTGTGACTCCAGAAGCCCAGCTTTTACTAACATTTTGAGTGTTTTACTGACAGTAGGATGAGGCAGCTGCACGGCTTCTGCTAAATCAGCCGCCGCATGCGACGCCTGAGGATGGCGAGCAATTTGTGCCATCACGACAGCGGCATAGTCTGTCAGCCGAGAAAGCTTGAGCATGTTGACTCCCGTTGACCGTCACAGTGGACTCATCTGTTAATTGGGGACCATTTTAGTCCTGTATAAGTTTCATGTGAAGCCCTTCTGCAAAATCCTTATCAATTTGTGCAAAATAACAGCACGTTCGCCACTGTTAGCATCAAAAACAACAATCATTATCATTTAAGAAAACTATCAATCTTCTTAAATGCAAAAAGCCTACGAAGGAGTCGTAGGCTTTTCTAGATAGTATGACAGAGCGCTTTATTAAGGATACTAGGCTTCAAGTGCTAGGCTTTTTTGACGAACTCGGACTTAAGCTTCATGGGCCCAATGCCGTCAATCTTACAATCAATATCGTGATCACCACCGACTAACCGAATATTTTTAACTTTGGTGCCTACCTTGACCACTAATGAGCTGCCTTTGACCTTAAGATCTTTGATGACAGTGACGGTGTCACCATCAGCCAGACTATTCCCATTAGCATCACGGATACTTGACTCGGCTTCTTCAGCGCCCTCATTAGCGTCCTTTGACCATTCGTTGCCACATTCTGGGCAAACATACTGGATACCATCGTCATAGGTAAATTCAGAGGCACAAGCAGGACAGTTGGGTAGTTCACTCATCGTAGGCTCCATTACTTCAGTCTAATACGCAGGACTTAGAAAGCGATGGAGCCTACACGGGTTTTGCAAAATGTCCAGGAGGGTGTATCAGCCGCGCTGATAGGTACCAACCAATCGGTTCATACCCAACAGGTGGGGTTCAATTTCATTAAGCAACTCTTTAAGCGTTAATCCTTCTGGTAGAGAGGTTTGATGATCCAACGCCAACACCCAAAAGTAGTAAAGATGGCTGCCATGCCCTTCTGGTGGCATTGGGCCACAATAGCCATGGCTTCCTTGGTCATTCATACCTGGCGTCCCTACCGGTGTGTTTTCTGCTAAATCATGAATGTCACCAGGGAGATTATAGAGAACCCAATGAACAAACCCATAAGTACCGTCTTTTACCAACGGGGCATCAGGGTCGTGACAAATCACTGCAACCCCTTTAGTGCCTTCGGGCACACCGTCCCAAGATAAGGCAGGCGATACATCATCGCCCTCACCCGTATGCTTAGAAGGAATAGGCTGATGGTTGAGAAATGCGCTGCTAGTCACCTGCAGAGAGGATAGTGCAAATGCCATGCTGTTCTCCTAAATGGATAAAACAAAAGAGCATTTTTAGCCTTGTTGAACAGCACAAAGATGTCAACATTAATTCAGCTTAGCTGAATGCCGCTGCCACCACTCACGGGCAATGCGTACATTGTTAGCATTCGCCGCCGAATCTAACACGGAGGGCAACTGTATATAGTCACCTCGAGTTCTCGCCATTAATAGCGGATCTTGGGTGGCAAGATGAAGCGCATATAGAGCTAACATCAACTCATAGTCATCAGTAGTATCAAGGCGCGCAAACAGCAAAGGTACAGCAGGCAAGCCGATTTCTCCTAACCGTTCTGCCGCGATATACCAAGTTCGAGGATTATCTTGGCCGCCATACTGCGAGACAAACCGCCTGTCTGCCAATCGGCTAACATAGTAGGCCGCTTTCTCTTCAGGGCTCGTTAACAACGGCGGCACCCAGTCGGTTACTTGGCGGTTAGCTACGTAGCCGGGTTGTGCTGCTACTGGAGATACCTGAGCCACGGCAGGTGACACTTCCTGAGCGATGGCATCAGGTGTTTGAGGGGAAGCTGACTGACCAGCGCACCCCGCTAACATAGCCAACATTGCGTATGCTGGCACTAACCATAGAGGACACTGCTTCATGATAAATTCCCTATATCAATATCCATACTTATTCAGACCAACGCCCTTCCCGCTTTAGGCGCTTTTTTACCCAGCAATCATAATACCAGCGTAAGGCTTTTTTGATTCCCGGCAGGCCAATAAGCCATGCAATTGGCACAAGCAGTGGAATACGCATCATCAGCAAGCGGTAGGCATCGATACCTTCAATAAGAGTGCCATCAGCTTTTTCGATATGCAGCGAACGTAAAGCAGCGTTTGGTGTCACCCCTTTTTCACGCAACTGCCGTTGGTGCTCAGTGACATCACACCAGTTAATCCCGTTGCCATGCTTGCCAGCCCAGCGCTCAAAAAGACGACGATCCTTCCTGCAAATAGGGCAAACAGCATCGTAGAAAACATTGATTGAGGCATTATCAGACATATAGGCTCTCATCGTGGTCATACTTAGCCGTGGAACAAGTTGCACTAGCCATGCAAATTATCATTTAACGGGGCGCTATCATGAAACATCTATTAATCGTTGCCCATGCACCCTCACTAAATACCCGTGTCTTGAGCGAAGCCGCAAAACGAGGTGCTAGCCAAGACACCATAGAACAGGTTACTTGCACAGTAAAAACGCCGTTTGAGGCTGGACCAGAAGATATTCGCGCCTGCGATGGCATTTTACTCGGCACAACGGAAAACCTGGGCTATATGAGCGGCGCACTCAAGGATTTCTTTGATCGTAGCTACTATCCCATCCTAGAAGAAAAACAAGGGCTTCCATGCGCACTTTATATTCGTGCGGGTATCGATGGCACTGGCACAAGGCGAGCGGTTGAAAGCATTGTGACAGGGCTACGCTGGCGTTGGGTGCAAGACCCTCTAACGCTGCGCGGCGAGTGGCAGGATGCATTTATCGACCAAGTAGAAGAGCTGGGCCTTTACATGGCAGCGGGGCTGGATAATGGCCTATTTTAATGCTTGTTTTTAATGTCTGTTTTTAATAACAATTTAAACGTAAAAACGGCACCGTGTGGGTGCCGTTTTAAAAGCGAGTACTTTGCGATTTAACTATATAGCGTGCTTATTTAAGGCGTTCAAATACCGTCGCTACCCCTTGCCCCATACCGATACACATCGTTGCAAGACCAAGGGTGGTATCACGCTGTTGCATGACGTTAAGCAGTGTCGTACAGATGCGCGATCCCGAACAGCCCAGCGGGTGGCCAAGTGCAATAGCACCACCGTGTAAGTTTACCTTTTCATCCATAGCATCTAAGAAGCCAAGATCTTTCAATACGGGCAAACCTTGGGCTGCGAACGCTTCGTTAAGCTCGACTGTTTGAATATCTGCAGCCGATAAGCCAGCGGCTTTCAGTGCCTTTTTAGACGCAGGCACCGGGCCGTAACCCATAATAGAGGCATCACAACCTGCCACACCGGTGGAAAGCACTTTCGCAATTGGCTCAAGCCCTAACGCTTGAGCGCGCTCGTAGCTCATCACGGCCATGGCTGACGCACCGACCGACAATGCAGATGACGTGCCAGCAGTAACGGTACCGTTACGCGGATCAAACACCGGCTTAAGACTGGCCATTGATTCAAGACTCGCCTCAGGACGGATGACTTCATCATGCTTGAATAGCACTTTAAAGCCGCGCTGATCGTGACCTTCGACACCGATAATTTCGTTATCGAAATAGCCCTTTTCCATGGCGGCCTGGGCACGCTGGTGGGAACGCACGCCAAACTTATCCTGATCTTCACGGGAAATACCGTGCATTTTACCCAGCAGCTCAGCGGTTAGTCCCATCATCATAGCGGCTTTCGCGGCGTACTTACTGGCAGCGGGGTTAACGTCAACACCGTGAGCCATGGGCACGTGCTCCATGTGCTCTACCCCACCAATCACGTAAAAATCGCCCATGCCCGCTTTAATGTTAGCCGCCGCAATGTGTAGCGCGGTCATCGAAGATCCGCACAAACGGTTAACCGTTTGCGCAGGCACCGAGCGGGGAATACCAGTCATAATCGCCGCATTACGCGCGATGTTCATGGACTGCTCAAGGGTCTGGTTAACGCAACCCCAGATCACATCGTCCACTTCGGATGGGTCTAGATTGGCGTTACGATCAAACAGCGCCTGCATGACGGCTGCTGATAAGTTTTCAGCACGCACGTTGCGGAACGCACCATTTTTAGCTTTCGCCATGGCGGTACGTACACCGTCAACCACCACGATATCTCTTGGGTTCAAACTCATCTTCTATCTCCTATGCGTGGTGGTTAGGCCTGAGTGCCAGAATAAAATTGCTCATTATTTTGAGCCATCTGACGCAGTTTCTCAGTGGGCGCGTAAAGCGGGCCTAACTCATTGGCAAGGTTTTCGGCTAGCTTCACGAACTCGGCAACGCCCATCGCGTCAATGTAGCGCAGCGCGCCACCGCGGAAGGGAGGGAAACCAATGCCGTAGATCAGCGCCATATCAGCTTCAGCAGGGGTTTCCACAATGCCATCTTCAAGGCAACGCACCGTTTCCAGACAAAGCGGTACCATCATGCGAGCGATAATGTCTTCATCAGAAAACTCTTTTTGCTCTTTGACGACGTCTTTTACCAGTGCATAGGCTTGCTCGTCGGTCACTTTCTTAGGCTTGCCTTTCTTATCTTCTTCATAGGCATAGAAGCCTTTATCGTTCTTCTGGCCCAGGCGCTTATTATCGTACATCACCTGAATAGCGGTTTTGCCGTCACGCGCCATGCGATCCGGAAAGCCTTCCGCCATCACTTCGTTAGCGTGCACCGCGGTATCCAGGCCGACTACGTCCAGAAGGTACGCAGGCCCCATGGGCCAGCCGAACTTTTCCATCACTTTGTCAACGCGTTGGAAATCAGCGCCCTGCTCTACCAGGAAGCTAAAGCCGCCAAAGTAAGGGAACAGTACGCGGTTAACCAAGAAGCCGGGGCAGTCGTTCACCACGATCGGAGTTTTGCCCATTGCACGTGCGTAGGCGACCGTTGCGGCTACCGCTGCATCTGAGGTCTTCTCGCCACGAATAACTTCCACCAGCGGCATACGGTGCACAGGGTTGAAAAAGTGCATACCGCAGAAGTTTTCAGGACGTTTAAGATTCTTAGCCAGACGATTGATAGAAATCGTTGAGGTGTTAGAGGTAAGGATGGTGTTTTCGCTCACCATGCCTTCCACTTCGGTCAGCACGGCGTCTTTGACCTTGGGATTTTCAACGACAGCTTCAACCACTAGATCAACATTGCCGAAATCACCGTAGGAAAGCGTGGGTCGAATGTTGGTCAGCTTTTCGGCCATCTGCTCAGTCGTCAGCTTTTTACGCTCTACCTGCTTAGCAAACAGCTTACGCGCTTCTTTCAGGCCTAGCTCGATAGCCTCATCGTTAATATCCTTCATTACGATGGGCGTGCCTTTGCTGGCGCTCTGATAGGCGATACCACCGCCCATAATGCCTGCGCCCAACACGGCGGTTTGCTTAACTGGCTGCGACTGCTTCTCGTACTTGCTACCTTTTTTCTTCACGACTTGGTCGTTAAGGAACAGGCCAACCAAATTAAAGGCAACGCTGCTGAGCGCTAGCTTCGCGAATGCTTTTGCTTCAATCGCCTGGGCACGGTCACGAGTTTCGCCAGCGCCTTTTTGAATCACTTTTATGGCTTCAACCGGCGCCGGGTAGTGAGGGCCAGCCTTGCCAGCGACGAACCCTTTGGCCGTTTCAAAGGCCATCATCTGTTCAATAGCGTTCAGCTTAAGGGGTGTTTTCTTCTCTTCGCGGCGTGCTTGGTAATCCAGCTCACCGGCATTGGCACGATCCAACATGTCCAACGCGGCTTCTTCAAGATGCTCGTGGCTTACCACTGCATCAACAGCGCCGACTTTTAGTGCAGCGTTAGCACGGTTTTCAGTGCCGCCCGCAATCCACTCAACGGCATTATCAGCACCAATTAAGCGGGGTAAACGTACACAGCCGCCCCAACCTGGCAAAATACCCAGCTTGGTTTCCGGCAAGCCAATTTTGGCTTTTTCACTCATTACTCGGAAATCAGTGGTCAGCAGTACTTCGCAGCCGCCACCAAGTGCTAAGCCATTAATAGCCGTCACGGTTGGAAAAGGCAGATCTTCAATCGCATTGAAAATGTCGTGAACCTTAAGGTTCATCTCGACGAGATACTCTTCACCTTTGTCAAAAAGGCTGTGAAATTCAGTAATATCAGCGCCGACAATAAACGCATCTTTACCGCTGCTAATTATCAGGCCCTGCAGGCCACTTTCCGCTTGAAGCGCTTTTACTGCTTCACCTAGCTCTGCCACAACGGCGCTGGATAGCTTATTAACGGACTCATCTTTCAGATCGAAAGTGAGCTTAGCGATGTCATTGCCACCTTGGGTGTCACGACGCTCCACCGTGATGGCATTGCCTTGATAGATCATCCGCGCTCTCTCCACAAGTTCGGGCTGGCGCCTTGAATCGGGCCCGCCACGCATTCATACGGTCGTTTGATTGCTTAAGCTTGGTTGAGATACAGCAGAACGTCAAGCCCTGACTTTTGGCTAATACGCTTATCTCATAAATGAACGTACACGATGAAACTAGGAACCGCCTAACTGCTCTCACATTTCTTGCGTATTTTTACGGCATAGTGGGCACACATCGACTTTGCCGATAAATCCAACCATCATGCAGTTTTCATTTATGAGCCAACATCGTTATGGGTAGTTTCTTTACTCCCGCTCGTATCTCGGCCCTACAAGTACGGGTTGAGAGTGCCGTCGAACGTCTAAAACCCTGGAGCTGGCTGTGGCCACCTATCGCTTTTGGCGCAGGGCTGGGTAGTTTTTTTCTAGTGGATCGCCAACAGTGGTTGGGCGCCGCATTGGCGTTAGGGCTACTTTTTGCCTGGCTGCTATTGCTCACTGAGAGCCTTATGGGGCGCTGGCTTGCTAAACGTGGCCACCCCACCTTGCCCCGCGGGGTCACCACCTTTATCGCCCAAATGATTCACCAGGAAACCCTGTTCTTTACGTTACCGTTCATTCTGGTTACTACCGTGTGGAATAGCGGGCAGACACTCTTTGCATTGTTAGTGATCGCAATGGCAATACTGTCCATCATAGATCCGCTCTACTATAAGCTCGCTGGGCGCTGGCGAAGTCTCTACTTCATTTTTCATGCTCAGTGTGTCTTTTTAGTGGTGCTGGTCATTCTGCCTATTATGCTGCAACTGACAACGGGCCAAAGCTTAATCCTTGCGCTGTTGATTACCGTATTTATCGCACTGCCTAGTTTTTGGCATCTATTAAAAAAGCGTTCGCTAGCGCGCTGGTGCGGTTTCTTTGGGCTCACTATCGTATTGGCCTATGCGGCATGGCTTGGCAAAATTTGGGTGCCTCCCGCCAGTCTATGGATGACAAATAGTGCACTCTCTCCAGCTCTAGATATTCAGAGCCGTGAACCGCAAGGGTCCATGGCGCTTACGCCAGACGCGATTCGCTCTAAAGGTCTTTACGTTTACACCGCTATTAGAGCACCCCGTGGATTAAGCGAGACGATTCATCATGTATGGCACCACAACGGTGAATTGTTAGATGAAGTAGAGCTTGCTATCAACGGAGGACGAGAACAGGGATACCGTGCGTGGAGCCACAAGCAAAATTTCCCTGAATCTCCGTCGGGAGAGTGGCGTATCGATATTATGACGGATAGCGGACAACGGCTGGGGCTGATCCGCTTTACTGTTTCGGAAGATTTGGAAAAAGCCACGATAGCGGACAGTAAGATCCAACCAAGCGGCTTGAGCGCGCTAAATTTGCGCCGCTTTGTACCTGGAAACAACAGCTCTGAAAACGATTCATCAACGGATGAATAACATAACGCCTTGCATTCAGCGCCGCAGCTTATGACAATTCGCCTACTTACACTTTTCGGTAGCTGTTTATTATGCCTTCAACAATTGGTTTTCGCATTGCACGCCTGCCCCATCTGTGGCGCTCTATTATTGACCGAAGGCTTGCCCCGTTAGGGCTAACCCAGACACGCTGGGTGACGCTTTATCATCTTTGGAAATTAGGCGAAGGCAACCCACAGTGTGATTTAGCAAGGGCAATTGGCGTAGAAGCTCCGTCATTAGTACGAACACTGGGACAACTCGAAGCGCAAGGGCTAGTCGAACGACGAGCCTGTGATAATGACCGCCGTAGCAAGCGGCTTTACCTAACGCCCGCTGCAATGCCGCTGCTTGAGCAAATTGATAGCGTTGTCCAAGCGGCGCGCAAAGAGATGCTGGCTGGGCTCAGCGAGAGTGATTTAGACCAGTTAGATAAGTGGCTAGCGCTAATAGAGTCTAATGGCATGGCGATTCAAGCAAGAGACCAAGACGGTCCCTCGGCATAAGATTTCCTATAGTGCCCTGCTGTTTTAATGCCCTGCTGTTTCGCCAGCCCCATTTAGCGGCCTTGCAGCAGGGCGGTCTGATAACCCACCTAGTGCTTCTTTTAGTGCCTGAAAATCTTCTATATAAGTAGAGAACCGCTCGGCAGCTTGCGACTCCCACCACCAAAGCGTTAGCGCCGTAGAGTTTGACTCAATCACCAATGCATCTTGTGGAAGGCGCTCTAGCAGGGCTTTCAAAGAGACGCTTGCCATTTCTGGCAGCGGCCGTAATGGCGCAATACGCCAACGCCACCCGGCATGATAAAGCTCCAGCGCTTCACTGGCGTTTGACTCACGCACCAACACAAAATCAGGCCCTGGCTGCTGCTGGGAAAAATACCAACGATAGGCGGGCATCGTTCCTCTAAAATGATGCAGCGGGGGCTTTTCCATCTTGATCGTTACCCCTTGTTTCGTGGCGCTAGTCCGCAGCGCCATTTGGCGCTTTTGCTGTGGGCTGGGTTTCAACCACATCACCGGCGCAATAACAAACATCAAAATAAAAATGATAATTAACCATTCCATCTAGGCAGCTCTCCTGATTCTAAATACGATTTGTAAACACGGGCTGTAAGTACGAACTATGAGCACCAGTATATAAGTGCCGGTATAAGTGCCGGGCGTAAATACCAGCCATCTTCATGAGCCATCAAAACGGGTTTAACTTAAAAAAGCATGACACAGATCGTTGTTAAGATTGCGCTTGCAACCTAAAGTAGAGGTCATCTAACAAAGCTTTTTGTTAACTATCACCAAGGAGATAAGCCATGAGCTATCACCACATCTTAGTCGCCGTTGATCTGACCAAAGACTCTCATAGAATCTTAGAGCGCGCAGTCGCTATTGCTGAACGTAATAACGACGCCAAGATTTCTATCATGCACACTCTCGAACCTTTGGGCTTCGCTTACGGCGGCGATATTCCGATGGATCTTACCAGTATTCAAGACCAGCTAGATGACCACGCTAAAAAACGACTAGCAGAAATTTCTGCACCCCACGTCGCCCCTGCCGACCAACACGTTGTGGTCGGTATGCCGGACACTGAAATTCACCGCTTTGCAGAAGAGCATAACGTCGATCTCATCGTGGTTGGCTCCCATGGGCGTCACGGCTTTGCTCTGCTGCTTGGCTCTACTTCTACCGGCGTACTACATGGCGCGCAGTGTGACGTTTTAGCCGTTCGGGTCGGCAAAAAAGGCGAAAAGAGCGACGAATAAGTCGTGAAGAAGGCACCCTAAGGGGTGCCTTAATTCATTGGCGACTGTCGCTATTCACCGTTGGCCATTGCTTCTAACTCCATCCAGCGCTCCATTGCTTCTTCAAGCGTCTTCTGTACTTCCTCCAGCGCTTGCAGCTTGGCATTTACCGCTTCGGCTTCTTGCTGATAGAAGGCTGGATCGCCAATTTCTTGCTCTAACGCCTCTACTTCATTCTCAAGGCGTTCAATCTGAGCTGGTAACGCGTCTAGTTCCCGCTGCACTTTGTAAGAGAGCTTGACGGTTTTTTTGGCGAGCTCGGCAACCGGCTTCTCTGGCGTTTTTTCAACCGCAACGCTGGTCGGCTCAGTATTCTGGCGAGCAGCACCTTCCCACGGGGCAGGCGGTAACTTCCCCCCCTGACGAATCCAGTCCGTATAGCCACCCACATACTCACGCACACAGCCTTCGCCTTCAAAGGCCAGCATGCTGGTCACGACGTTATCCATAAATGTTCGGTCGTGGGAAACCAGCAGCAGCGTGCCATCAAAGTCCAGCAGCAGCTCTTCAAGCAGCTCTAGGGTTTCCATGTCCAGGTCGTTGGTCGGCTCATCCAGCACCAGTACGTTGGCCGGCTGGGTAAACAGCTTGGCTAACAGCAGGCGGTTAGACTCACCGCCGGAAAGTGCTTTTACCGGCTGTCGAACGCGGTCAGGGGTGAACAGAAAATCCTGAAGATAGCTCATCACGTGGCGATCTTTGCCGCCTACGGTTACCCGGTCACTGCCCTGAGCGACGTTGTCATAGACGGTTTTTTCAAGCTCCAGGCCAGCGCGTAACTGGTCGAAGTAAGCCACCTTCAAATTAGTACCCAGCTGAACACTGCCTTCGGTTGGGGCAAGCTCGCCTAGCAGAATTTTCAGCAGCGTTGTTTTACCGGCACCGTTGCGGCCAAGGAAACCGATGCGGTCGCCACGCATCACTTCAAGGTTCACATCACGCAGAATGACATCACTGCCAAAGCGCTGGGTGACACCTTTTAGCTCGACCACTCGCTTGCCAGTACGCTCGCCGCTGTCGACATTGAGGTTCGCAGTCCCCTGGCGCTCACGGCGCTGGCTGCGCTCTACGCGCATCTGCTCAAGTTCCCGCACACGTCCTTCGTTGCGGGTACGCCGCGCCTTAACGCCTTGCCGTATCCAAACTTCTTCTTGGGCCAGTTTTTTGTCAAAAAGCGCATGTTCACGGGCTTCTACTTCCAGCTCGTGCTGTTTACGCTCTTGATACTCGGCGTAGTTACCGGGGTAACGGCCTAGCTTGCCGCGGTCTAGCTCAAGGATCGTGGTGGCCAGTTTAGATAAAAAGGCCCGATCGTGGGTAATTAGTAATACCGCGCCGTTGAAGGCTAGCAGCTGCTCTTCCAACCAAGCAATGGTGTCCAGGTCAAGATGGTTAGTAGGCTCATCAAGAAGCAATAAGTCAGGTTCAGACACCAATGCTCGCGCCAATGCAACACGACGGCGCCAGCCGCCGGAAAGCGCGCTCATTTCAGCTTCAGGGGGCAAACCTAAGCGAGTAAGTACAACATCAATACTCTGATGGAAAGACCAGCCGTCGATGGCCTCGATGCGCGTTTGCAGCTTGGCCATGCGATTCATATCGGGGTCGGGATCATTGATCAAATGCTGGTATTCGGAAAGCAGCTCCCCCGCTTCCGGTAGGCCCTGAGCAACCATGTCAAAAATCGTCATACCTGAGGATTCCGGCAGCTCCTGAGACAATACGCCGATCTTCAAGCCAGGCGCACGCCAAATAGTGCCGTCATCAGCATGAATGTCACCCGCTACTAATTTTAATAGCGTTGACTTACCGGTGCCGTTGCGCCCGACCAGCGCCAGCCGCTCGCCTTTTTCAACCGTCAGGTCGGCGCGGTTAAGCAGTACTTGGGTGCCGTAAGCAAGTTGCAGCTGTTCTAGTCGTAACAAGGTCACGCAGTGTCCTCCTTCATCATGAGGCGCACAGTGTAACGCATGCGCTCGTGTTAAGGAGGCCCCTTATAGTGCCAAACGACACATCGTGCTAACGTCTCTTCATCACGTGATAATAACAAGGTAGTGCCAAGCTACACGTTTAGGGCTGACATCGTGACTGTTACCGTCTCAATGCACTTTGTGAACGAGCTATTATGTGGTTTACCTGCCACCGAACTCGCTCCTACCCGTTATTTAGAACAGGCAGGGATTTCTCCCTTTCTGCTGAGCGCGCCTAATGGGCGGGTCACGGTTGAGCAGTTTGCCGAGCTTTACCGCTTACTGGCCCTTGAGTTGGATGATGAAACACCGGGGTTTTTCTCCAGGCCGCTACGCTGTGGAACGCTAAAGCTACTGTGCCTAAGCTTGCTAGACGCGCCCACTCTGCAGATTGCGCTTCACCGCTATACGCAGTTTTTCCGCATTCTGTTAGATGATTTTAGCTATTGCTTTACGATTGAAGGTGAGTTGGCCCGCATGGCGCTAGAAGAACATGCGCCACTTCAAGGAAGCCGAATATTAATTCATGAGCTAATGTTGAAGCTTTTTCACGGTATCGCCTCATGGATGATAGCGCGCAAAATTCCACCTATTCTAATGGAATGTGGCTACGACCAACCCGCCCACAGCGCTGACTACCTCTACTTTTACCCTGGCAAAGTAAGGTTTGACCAACCACAAACGGCTGTTTATTTTGATAAAACGTTTCTAGACCATCCTATCCGTCAAACTAAACAGCATTTGGGCGCATTTTTACAACGCGCTCCAGCGGATTGGTTTTATGTCTCTTTTGAGGATCGCTTGATCACCCATCGTGTTCGCGAACACCTTAGCCGCCACTTACCCACCTCATGTACTGTTCAACATGTCGCAGATGCTGTCCATATGTCCGTTCGTACACTCTCAAGACACTTGAAAATTGAAGGTACCCATTTCCAAGCGGTTAAAGACGAATACCGTCGCGACTATGCTATTCAAGCACTCACTCGCAGCACACAACCACTGACCACAATTGCAGAAAAACTGGGCTTTGAAGACCTAGCGTGTTTTAGCCGAGCGTTCAAACAGTGGACAGGGAACTCGCCCGCCGCCTACCGAAAGGCTCAAACGGCGGGCATTAAACGCTAGCGTTTAGATCTCAGTGCGAATACGTTTTTTATCCAGTTTACCCACACTGGTTTTAGGAATTTCATCTACAAAGCGAATCATCGATGGTATGCCCCATCGGTTGATACTGCCCTGCTCTACGAACTGCTCCATAAAATTCTGCACGTCTTCTGCCGTGGGTGGGTTATTTACATCGCTGGGGACGACGAGTGCCGCCGGCCGCTCGCCCCATTTATCATCCGCAACGCCAATCACCGCCACTTCCGCCACGCCTGGGCATTGGCTGATATAGCTTTCTATTTCTAGCGAAGAGAGCCACTCTCCGCCGGTTTTGATAACGTCTTTGATACGGTCGCTAATAGTCAGGAAGCCATGCTCATCAATCGAACCAACGTCACCGGTATGAAGCCAGCCATCCCGCCAAAGCTCTTCACTGCGCTTCTCTTCTTTGTAATAGGCTTGGGTTAGCCAAGGTGCCTGGGCACGCACTTCTCCCACGCTAACACCATCATAGGGTAACGGCTCTCCATTGGCATCAACCACCTGTAACTTCACCAGAGGCACGGGCAAACCAGCCTTACACCGCCAAGGAAGCTGTTCTTCAAAATTAGCTTCTGTGACATCCCTAGGTAAGATATCGGCCGTTAATAGTGGGCAAGTTTCTGACATGCCGTAGGCACTGCGCGTATCGATTCCGAGTGACCAAGCACGGCTGGCCAACGCCTGAGTAAGCGCACTTCCGCCTACCAGCACCTTCCAACCGGTTAAATCAATTTTTTTCGATGCAACGGCGTCAGCGCTCACCACCATATTTAACAGCGTTGGCACGCAGTGAGAAAAATCGACCTTTTCGTTTACCAGCAGCTTCACCAACATTTCCGGCTCATAGCGGCCAGGATATACCTGGGTCGCTCCCATCAAGGTGGCGGTGTAAGGCACGCCCCAGGCATGCACATGAAACATCGGCGTGATAGGCATATATACCTTGTCACGGTTGAGCAACTCAAAGCCCGGTGCTTGGAAGGTACTAGCTTCACCGAGTGTATGCAGGACTAATTGGCGGTGGGTAAAAAATACCCCTTTTGGGTTGCCGGTGGTGCCTGTGGTGTAGAACAGCGTGGCCACTGCGTTTTCATCAAACACAGGAAACTCGTAATGAGTTGGCTGCTCACTTAACAGCGCTTCAAATTCTCCCACTAACGGCAGCGACGTATTAACCGTGCTAGCCGTTTCTTGGCAAAGCAGATAACCGCGTATGTTAGGTAGTTGGTCAGCAAGTGGTTCTAATAGCGGCACGAAATCCTCATGCACCAGCACAAAGACATCTTCAGCGTGCTCCATCGTGTAGTGAATTTGCTCAGGTGCCAAACGCACATTGACGGTATGCAGCACGGCACCAATCATGGGAATGGCGAAAAAGCACTCTAAATAGCGATGGCTGTCCCAGTCCAACACCGCCACCACATCACCTGCCTGAACGCCTTGTGCGGTGAGCGCATGGGCAAGCTGGTGTACCCGCTCACGAAAACGCCGATAGTCATGACGGCTCTGGTCTCGATAAACAATCTGATTGTTTCCCGCCATTCGAACACCAGACTCCAGCAAGTCTCTGATTAACAGAGGCGAGTTCGTCGCTGACGGCGTAGAGGGAAGTATTTTTGGCGTTATCGTAGACATAAAACACACCTGTCGATTGTTATTGGAAAACCGTTTGTTACTCGCGTTCGATTAACAGCGCAATGCCCTGACCACCGCCGATACACAGCGTGATCAAGCCATAGCGGCCCTGGCATCGCTCCAGTTCATGCAAGGCTTTCAGGATCAAGATAGCACCGGTCGCACCGACAGGATGCCCAAGCGCCACCGCACCGCCGTTCGGGTTTAGTTTTTCCAATGGGAATCCTAGCGTATCGGCAACCGCCATTGCTTGTGCTGCAAACGCTTCGTTGGACTCAATCACATCAATATCATTGATCGTCAGCCCTGCCTGTTGGAGGCAGCGTTTCACCGCAGGGATTGGCCCTAATCCCATTACCGAAGGCTCCACACCGGCGGTGGTTGCCACACGAAGTCGCGCCCTCACCGTTAAATTGCGTTGCTGTGCTTCATCGGCATGCGCCAGCACCAAGGTCGCTGCGCCGTCGTTGATCCCCGAGGCGTTTCCTGCCGTTACTACTCCCTCTTTTTTAAAGGCCGGTTTAAGCCGGGCTAGATCACTTAACTCAACGCCTTCACGCACATGTTCATCACGGGCAAAGGAAACCGTCTGCTTACCTTTTGTCACTTCAACAGGCACGATTTGCTCGTCAAAACGCCCTTCTGCAATGGCTTTAGCCGCCTTACGGTGGCTATCCACCGCAAACTGATCCAGCTGCTCGCGGCTTAAGCCATACTGCTTGGCGATATTTTCAGCAGTCATCCCCATGTGCCCGCTGCCAAAGGGGTCACTAAGAATGCCGAGGGTAAGATCTTGGATATTGGCATCGCCCAGGCGTATGCCATTGCGTGCTTGGGGCGGCAGTAGATAAGCACCTCGTGACATCGACTCAGCCCCACCCGCCAATGCCAGTCGGCTGTCCCCCAGCGCGATTTGCTGCGCCGCCGATACCACCGCCTGCACGCCGGAACCACATAGCCGGTTAACATTAAAAGCACCCGCTTCTTTCGGCACGCCCGCATTCAGTGCGATATGACGGGCAAGGTAGGCATCTTCGGGGCCGGTAGTAATAATATGTCCATACACTGAGTGGTCGATATCAGTGCCAGTAATGCCCCCACGACGTAGTGCTTCCTGGGCCGTGATGGTGCCTAACTCATGGGGTGCGAAAGATGAGAGGGACCCACCAAACCCACCAATGGCGGTGCGAGCACCGCTTACAATCACAACGCTATCCAGCTGCATAGTCTCTCCTTAGTAATGGCACACGGCAGGTAAGAGCTTAAGAAACGGGCTTAAAAAAGCTTAAGCCACTTTGCCCAACAGCGAGCGTGCGACCACTTCTTTCATAATCTCAGAACTACCGGCGTAAATCGTCTGTACACGTGCATCTAAATAGAACCGTGAAATCGGGTATTCATGGGTGTAGCCATAACCGCCAAACAGCTGAAGGCACCGATCAACAGCGCGACACTGAAGCTCGCTGAGCTGTAATTTGAGTATCGCCGCATCGGTACTTGTCATCGTGCCCTGACGATACTTATTAACGCACTGATCAAAGTAGGCTCGCGCGACATCCAGCTGTGCCTTGATCTCAGCCAGCGTAAAGCGGGTATTTTGAAAATCGGCCACGCGCTGGCCAAATGCGTGACGCTGGGTGACATAATCAAGGGTTAATGCCAACGCGCCCTCTACTGCGCCAAGCGCTTGCGCACCTACGCCTAGGCGTTCCCGAGGAAGTTCTTGCATGAGATAGCGAAACCCAGCGCCCTCTTCACCTAGCAGTGCGCTCGCTGGCAGATGCAACTGATCAAACGCCAGCTCTGCTGTATCGCTGGCGTGCTGGCCAATTTTCTTAATCGGCTTGCCACGGGAAAAACCAGGGAGTGACGTATCGACCAAAAACAGTGAGACCCCTTTTGCACCGGCACTGGGGTCTGTTTTTGCACAGACAATCACGAGATCTGCTACTTGGCCATTGGTAATAAACAGTTTGCTGCCGTTGAGCATCCACCCATCGGCTGTTTTGGTGGCACGGGTTTTCATGGCTGCCAAGTCACTGCCAGCATGAGGCTCGCTCATGGCAATCGCTCCCAACCATTCACCGCTTGCCATGCGGGGTAGCCACGTTTCGCGCTGTTCATCAGTGCCTAAATTTTGCAGGTAAGGCATGACAATATTGGCGTGAATATTGTAAGCGCTGGCTAGCCCACCAAACCCTTGCCGAGACATCTCCTCCAGTGCCAGTTGGGTGATGGCAATATCGGCACCGGAGCCACCATAGGTTTCATCAAGGTCAATCCCCAATAGGCCAGCGGCACCCAACGCTTTCCATAAAGAGCGTGGTATTTCACCGGCCGCTTCCCACTGTTCGTAGAAAGGGGTCACTTCCTGCGCTAAGCAGCGGGAGATCATGTCATGAAATAGCGCCTGTGTTTGCTCGTCCATGCTCACTCCTTTAGGTCTTGGCGCAGGTGGCGTTTAAGAATTTTACCGGCGGTGCTCTTTGGCAGTGTCTCTGCGAATACCACGCGTTTAGGAACCTTGTAGGGTGCAATCAAGCTTTTTGCATGATGGATAAGCGCATCCTCACTCACCGCTTGCCCCTCTTTCAGCACCACCACGGCGGTAATCGCTTCAATCCACTTTTCATCAGGCAGCCCCACTACCGCCACTTCCGAAATGGCCGAGTGCTTAAACAGCGCCTCTTCCACTTCACGGCTGGCTACCAGTACTCCCCCCGTGTTGATAACGTCTTTAATCCGGTCCACAACATATAAGTAGCCAGCTTCATCGAAGTAGCCCACATCGCCAGAATGGAACCAGCCGCCCTGGAACGATTCAGCGGTCATCTCAGGCTTATCCCAGTAGCCCGTCATTAGCTGCGGCGAACGGTGAACAATCTCACCGTGCTCACCAGGGGCAACGTCGTTCATTTCCAAATCAACAATGCGCGTTTCTACCGTAAGTATCGGCCGCCCCGCCGATGCGGGACGTTCAGCATGCTCTTCTGGGCGTAACACCGTTGCCAAAGGAGCAATTTCACTCTGCCCATAGCAGTTATATAAACCCACGCCTAAGAAACGCTGCTGCATCTCTTCCAAAACAGGCACCGGCATGATTGAAGCGCCGTAGTACGCTTTCTTGAGCGTAGTCAAATCGAACTGATCAAAGTCAGCATGGCGCAGCAAGCTAATCCACACCGTGGGTGGTGCAAAAAACGATACGATTTTTTGTTCGGCAATGGCCGCGAGGCAGCTATCTGGCAGCGGCGCTTCCAGCAGGTGAACGGGAGCACCCAGTAGCAGAGCGGGCATTAAAAACACATGCATTTGTGCAGAGTGGTAAAGCGGAAGAGCAGCCAACATGGCGTCGCCTCCCTTGATATCCAACTCCACCATGCAGGCCATATATTCTGCCATCAGCGCTTGATGGCTCATCATTGCCGCTTTAGGTGCTGCCGTTGTGCCAGAGGTATAGAGCAGCTGTGCAAGACTGCTTCCCTCTAAAGCAACCGCTGGTTCACTTGTTGATGGCGAAGAACGTACACAAGTTAAAACATCGAAACTGCCTGATTGACTACCTTGTTGATCAGCATGCAGGGTTCCACTGACCGTTAATGCTAATCCTTGGGTTGCTTCCTCTACTTTGCCAGCTAATGCGATATCGCTTAGCAGCCCTTTCGCCCCAGATTGCTCAAGGATATAGCGCAGCTCGTCGCTACTTAGCGCGAAATTAATAGGCACATGTACTAAGCCTGCTTTGGTGGAGGCAAGCCAGGCGATGACATAAGCATCTGAGTTTTTACCGTATACCGCCAACCGGTCTCCAGGCGAAAGACCGGCCGCTAACAAGCCGTTGGCCACTCGGTTAGCAGCGTCATTAAGCGACTGATAGCTCCATGTTCGCTCACCAAACGTTAGCGCAAGCTGGTCAGAATATTTTCGGGCGCTGCGATTTAACGCAGCGCCAATCGTATTACGGTGAATGGTAGAGATGTGTTCCATGCCAAGTCCTTATTGTTATGTTTGTTGATAAGGCGTCAGCGTTTTATCCCTTGTTAACGAGTGGGCAGACGCTTTCAGACAGTGGCCGGAACGCTTCCTCGGCGGGAATAGTGCGCACAATTCTGAAAAGATCATCTTCATCAACAGATTCTTCTGGCGTTTTTACTTCCACGAGGTACATGTCATGCACCATACGACCGTCCTCACGGATATAGCCGCCCGTTGCAAACACGTCATTAATCGGGGTATCGACCATCTGCTGACGAACAGTTTGCGTATCGTCTGTTCCCGTTGCCTCAATGGCTTCTAGGTAGTGGCGGGTACTGGAATAAAGACCTGCGTGTACCATGGTAGGCATGCTGCCGGTACGCTCACGGAAACGCTCTGCCCACGCACGGGTCTCATCATTTAAGTCGTAATACCATGCTTTGGTGAACTGCAGCCCTTGGGCATTTTCGAGACCAATGCTGCGTATATCGGTGCTGAACAGCACCATACCCGCTAGAATCTGACCCGCTTGGGTAATACCGAACTCGCCAGCCGTTTGTACGGCATTGATGGTGTCTCCACCGGCATTATTGAGGGCAATTACATCAGCACCCGATGCCTGGGCTTGCAGCATGAAGGAGGAGAAATCGTTGTTCGGGAAGGGATGGCGCGCGCTACCGACTATCGTTCCACCATTTTCAGTGACCACACGTTCAACATCTGCTTCAAGCGCATGGCCAAATGAGTAGTCGGCACTGAGCAAATACCAATTTTTATGGCCTTCTTGCGTGATGGCTTTGGCCGTACCGTTAGACATCGCCCAGGTATCATATACCCAGTGAATATGGTTGGGAGAGCAGTGTTCGTTAGTAACGCTAGAGGAAACAGCGCCATTTACCAAACCAAGTTTATCCGCATCTTCTAGCAAGCCTACTGCTGCCAAAGTAACCGATGACGCCACTAGCCCCGTGACCATGTCGACATTGCGTTCATCAATCCACTCGCGCACAACGCTTGAGCCAACATCTGGGCTGTTACGATCATCCGCGCTAAAGACCACCACCTCAGCGCCGTGGACGCTGCCACCCATATCTTCAATCGCCATTTCAATGGCATCTTGCCCTAACGGCCCTATCGGATCACGATAAACGCCTGACATATCAGCCAGATAGCCAATACGAATCTCATTATCTGAAATACCATCATTGGCGGCCACGCTGGGTGCATAGCCAGCGGCAATAACCGCCGCTGCTAGTGTAGAAATAGCGAAATGACGTGATAGCTGCATATTTTTCACCCGTCTATTGTTGTTATTAAAAGAGCCTTTAGCCCGATTTATTGCATACTGCATCTTCATGTTAAGAGTAAAAACCGCATTGCTGTTTACCTTTCGAGCCAGTTTTTTTGCAATTCATGCCATTCGATTAAGCTACTCAACCAAGCCAGACCATTAGTTGTTGTTACTTACCGGCGTTACAATAGTGTTCTGCAGCTAGCTAACCCATTGACGAATGCCTGGCTGTTATCGATTATTTAATTGGCGCTGGAGGGTATGACGTTTGACAACAAGTGCTGTGGATAGCTTTTTACCAGAAGCGCTGCAATTTCGTTCCGGTGCTCCCTTAGTCGATATTGGAGCTAACCTGACTCATGAAAGTTTTCAGCGCGATTTAGTAGATGTCATTGCCAGAGCAAAAGCGGCTAATGTAACAACTCTTATCGTGACGGGTACTGATATTGAACATGCTGAGCTAGCCGTTAAGATGGCTCAGCAGGTCCCTGGCATATATGCCACTGCGGGGGTTCATCCGCATGATGCTAGCGGGTGGAATAGCGATGTGGCGAACCAGTTGAAAGCACTGCACCAACAACCCGAAGTGGTTGCCGTTGGCGAGTGTGGGCTGGATTTTAATCGCAATTTCTCGACACCTGCTGAGCAAGAACGAGCGTTTGAGGCTCAGCTGGCGCTCGCCATTGAAAGTGGCTTGCCGCTCTTTTTACATGAGCGGGACGCTGGACAGCGAATGCGTGAGATACTGCATAGCTGGCGCGATGATATCAGCGAAGCCGTTATTCACTGTTTCACCGCTGACCGAGAGACACTCCACGGCTATCTTGATTTAGATCTTCATATTGGTTTAACCGGCTGGATTTGTGATGAGCGCAGAGGCCATCACCTTCGCTCAATCGTGAAGGATATTCCCTTAGAAAGGCTCATGGTGGAAACCGACTGCCCCTACTTACTACCCCGCAACCTTCCAGCAAAGCTGAAAGGGCGCCGTCACGAGCCAGCCTTGCTACCATGGATTGTCAGAGAGATTGCCCAGTGGCATAACGTGACTGAAACCGAGCTGGGGGCCGTAACCACTCGAACTGCCCAGCGTTTTTTTCGCCTTGATGCGGAAACTTAAAAGGAGCACAGCGTGGCTGATTACCCAGGATTTATTGCCATTGAGACGGGCGAAGAAGACGGCTTGCCGCTGGCTATTGCCTGGTCGTTACCCGATGGGCGTATTAAGCAGACCCTTATTCAACCTGACGACAGCTGGATCACTGAAGATACCAACGTGATGGGGGCTTACAGCATTGAAGAGCTGGAAAGTCTGGGCGTCAGTCCTTTAGATGTCATACGTGAATTAGAAACCGATCACTTTTCAGCTACGTTGTACACTAGCGATAATGGTGAAGATGAAGCAGCGCTAGCCCGTCTGTTTGATACTTACGGTCTTGACCCTTTTGTGGAACTAGCACCTGCACAAGTGCTCTATGAAACAATTAGCGCAAATCAGTGGCACCGCCTGCGTAGCGATACGTTTAACGATTTAGGGTTCGAGCCGATGCGGCCTGAACATGAAATTGAGGTCATGCTGACGCTACACAAGCAACTTACCGAAAAAGACTAAGCCGTTTCGAGCGATACAACATCCAGTGCTTCCCGCCCCTGCTTAACGGCCTGTGCCAGAGTAGCTTGGTGCTGATAATAGTGTGTCAACGCCACTAAAAAAGCGTTGGCACGCAGCGGCAGCCCGATTTCCAAGTAGTTGTTAGCTTTGGCGGCGACGCTGTTAGCAAATGCCTCACGATCCACCTCAACGTTCCCACCCAAGTTATCCACACTTACGTAAAACGTGCGCCCACAGGCGTGGGTAAACAGCTGCTCCAGCGCCTGTGGTGCGATTTCCGCTTTTTCGAAGGCGAGTTGCTGCTGGGCGTCGCGTCCATCAGGTAGGTACCAGTAACCGTAATCTTCCAGCTGTCGACGCTTTTCACCAGCAATACACCAGTGGCTAATCTCATGCAAAGCACTGGCGAAAAAACCGCGCGCAAAAATCACTTGGTGATATGGCGTATCAACGTTGCTAGGGCGATAAACAGGCTCGTCTCCGCCCCTGATCAAACGTGTCTGGTAATGCTCAAAAAACACACCATCAAATAGCGCCGTAATATCGTTAAGCGTCCAGTGCTGCTGTTTATTTTTCACCATAGAACCAATTCACCAACTGTTTCACATAATCTATTGATGGGTAATGCCCAATCCTCACAGTATACCCGTAGCGCACCTGCGAACCAAAGAATAGCCTGCTTACTAAATGGCTACCGAAACAACAGTAACTCCTGCTATTCTAAAGGCTTTTCTTAGGTCTCTTTGCTGAATAGGAACCACACCTTGGGCGGCTTTACTAGCAATACCAAATCGATTTATTGGCCAGAAACACGCACGTTAATAGCGTTAGCGTTACCCATCTGCGGTGCTCAGTTAGCGCAAGCGGGCATGAGCGTTGTCGATGTCATCATGACCGGACGACACAACGCCACTGACCTCGCTGCGGTCTCAGTTGGTTCAAGCCTGTGGATGCCGCTGATGCTGTTTATGACCGGCACGTTAATGGGCCTTACCCCTATTGTGGCGCACCTGTTAGGTGGCCAACGAAATACTGACATCCGTCCTGCGGTTCACCAGGCATTGTGGGTTGCATTAGTACTCGGGATTATTGCAGCTGTGCTGCTGTGGACAGTCGTCACACCGATATTCGAGCTTATGCAGGTGCCTCCTGCAGTCGCACGCGAGTCTGCTGCCTACCTAACTGCCGTTGCCTTTGGTATGCCGGGAATTGCTCTTTTTCAGGCACTTAGAGCCTTCTCAGATGGTATGAACCACACCCGCCCCGCCTTGTGGATAAGCTTAGTAGGGCTAGCCGTTAATATTCCTAGCAATTATTTGCTTATCTACGGTGGTGACGGACTTGTTAGTTTATTTGGTAACGGGCTGCCCGGCAGCCTGCAACAACTGCCTGCGTTAGGTGCATTCGGCTGTGGCATAGCCACTGCACTATCAATGTGGACAATGGCCGTTTCGATGGCGCTCTATACCCGTAAAGGCCGCACCTACCGTAGTGTTTCTATTTGGAAAACATTTACGCCACCAAAGCTATCCGGTATCCGCGAACTTGTGGTGGTGGGCGTGCCCATCGGGGTGGCCATTTTTGTCGAAGTGACACTATTTACGTTAATAGCCCTGTTTATTGCCAGCTTTGGAGAAGTCACAGTAGGGGCTCACCAAATCGCACTAAGCTTCACGACGATTCTGTTTATGCTACCTATGTCATTAAGCATGGCACTTACCGTACGCGTGGGTAATACATTGGGCCAACAGCGTTTCGCCATGGCACGTACCGTGGCTTGGAACGGTATTGTCATCAGCGTTATTGTCGCCGCCATTAACAGTACCTTGCTGTGGGTTACCGCGGTACCGGTGATTTCGCTGTACACCTCTAATGCTGACATTCAAGCACTAGCACTTACTATCATATCCCTAGCGGTGATTTTCCAACTCTCAGACTCACTTCAAGTCAACTTGGCAGGGGCGTTAAGAGGTTATAAAGACACGAGAATTGTGATGGTTATCACGGTGCTTTCTTATTGGATTGTCGGTTTAGGCGGTGGTCACTGGCTAGGAGCTCATGGGATTGGTAACCTGTCAGAACCAATGGGTGTGCACGGTTACTGGATAGGCCTGATTGCTGGACTCAGCACGGCCGCACTATTACTTGCTTGGCGGTTAACGTGGATCAGTCGACAGGAGTAATCAATGACACCCTACCCACAACGTCTGTTATGGCTGGCCGTTAGTGCCAGCTTATTCCTCGCGGGCTGCAATAATAGTAGTGCTGAACAACCCTGGATAGAGTATCACCAACAGCTTACCAGCGATCTTTCAATTGCTACTATTGAGCGTTACTCTCCATCTAATGTTGGTGAGTTTCCTGAACGTCGAGAGCGACTATTCGATATTCCAGAAACCCGTGAAGGCATGCTCAACGTATATGCATTACGTGAGTGTCAGATAACATCACTCATCGCAGCAAGGAACAATCAATTAGGTCGTGTCGCCCCCCCTAGCCAACAGTGGCTATATGAGCGTGAATTATGGCAACGCTTAAGTGCTTGCTGGAACAGCGACGTGCCTGACAGCTTAAGTGATGACAATAAAGCTCGATTAGCCCAGTTAACTGAACTCAAAACTGAGCAGCTTCCAGCGGTCAGTTGGAATGCCATTTTTGATTCCGAAGAGTGGGAAAAAAGCTTTTCCAGAGCTAGCGATCCTTTAGATAGTGCCAGCCTACCCAATATCAATAAGCATTTAGCAGCGGTGGCTTATCTTGAACAGATGGTAGTTCACCAATTCAACAGCAACTGGCAACAAGATTCTGCGACGCTTGAAAACCACCTGAAGACATTACAAGAGCGCCCGTTAACAGCAGAAGTATTAAGGACTGTACTACTTGCCTACCAACGCCTGACAGAAGCCAATGAAGCTCTCGAGTCAACGCAGCCAAAAGCTAGTGTATGCTTGCAGGACGATTTTCCAGCATGGCTTGCTCCTGTCGAACAAATTTCTTTACAGTGGCTGACGGCGATTAATCAACTAATTAATATTCACGAAATAACGCCGCCAGAAGCGGTTAAAAACTATCAGAACACTTGGTTGTCACTGCGCAATCCACAGGCTCCCTGGCAGCAACTGCAACGAGTAAAAATTGAACACCAAGCGCTACGAGATCAATTTAATCGCTGTTCTGATAATTAAAAATCACATACCCTCTTAACCTTCTGAGCAACCTGTGCTATTGGTGAACTAAGTGGTGGGCAAGCATACGCTACTCACCGATGTCGTGACCACGCAGCACAAGGAGGGACATTATGGGCGCAACCCTGTCACCCCGCTCTGCCCAGGTCATCGACCTGGAAACCGTGCGTCAGCGTCAGCAGGCGCAGAAATGTTTAATCCGTTTAGCACCTGAGCTAGATGGCTTAGAGATGGTCTACCAGCTCGCTGCGAGTCCCGACACGTATTACGGCCTGCCTGTATTGGCCTGGGGGCTACAAGAGAATGGTAACGTGATTGGCTTGGTCCCGTGGATGGAGACACTCGCTGCTTGTCACGAACTTGACAGTCATGAAAATGGCCAATTTATTGGCTACCGTGATCCAGAAACAGAAGAGATTTTTGCCCTCCCCCCCGACCACAAATACGATGAACTGACTGCATCCGCTAGCTACTTCGAATATGAAGCGTCTGGGGAGATCACACTGATCCAGCAACTTCCAGATACTCTTGGTACTCATGCTTTGTGCATGAATCATCCCAACGCACCTTGGAATATGAAGCAGGTCTACGGATGGCGTCTCTATAGCGATGGCAGCGTTGAAGCAGTACTTGCCGATGAGCAACAAGCTACGATGTCCCCCATCCTTCTTGGAGATAAATGCCTTTATGATGCTCATTCCAGACATCGCACGGTTTACTTTTTTCAACGCCATATTGCTAGCCGCATAATGGAAGAAGACCCTGCGACATTGGAAGCTCTGGCGATGATGGTTGTTCCAAACAAAGAGGATGATCTTAAATAAACACTTGCGAGGCGATCCACCAAAACCGAATCTCGGAGGGTTAGCCTCGCACAGCTGCACATTGTCACGCTAAGCGAATAAAATACACATAATGGTCACCGGACTCATCTTGCTGCAACAGTTGGTGTCCCAAAAATTGACAAAATTTTGGGACATCCCGCGTCGTAGCAGGGTCGGTTGCTATTACTTTCAACACCTGCCCAGGCGTCATGTCACGCACCTTGTTATGCATCAGCATGATTGGCTCAGGGCAATATAACCCCGTAGTGTCTAACGATGTATCAAAGGCACATGGGTCATACGTATTATCAGTCATCTACAATCTCGTTTAGGAAACAGACAGCATGATCAAAGTAATCATTGAACGGCGTATTATGCCTGGCCTGGAAGAAGAGTATGAACTAGCTGCCCGCGAAGCTATGCGTGTTTCACTCGGCGTGCGAGGGTTTGTCGGTGGTGAAACACTTGTTGAACTCGGCCATACTGATCGCCGCCTTATGATTACTAAATGGCGCGATCTTCGCGCTTGGAAAGAGTGGCATTCAAGTGACGCACGTGCAACGGCCATGCAACGTATTCTACCTCTATTAACAGAAGACGAAACAATTCGTGTATACGAGCCTGGCTGTTAACACTGTGACGCTAGCTTAGCTGCCCTTAAATTAAGGCGCCATTAAATTAGTGATCAAGCCTCACATGCACCGTCACTTCTTCCCTATCGTGGTAGAGGTGACGACACGTGATCTTAGCCCTCACACCCGCCGCTTCCAACGCTTCTTCTAGGGTGTTAATACAGCGAGTAACTTCATCCCAGCGTTTCTTCATAGGTAGCTTTAGATTAAAAATTGCCTCTCGGCACCATTTGCGAGTTAACCACCTTTCTACCATTGCTAACACGCGCACAGGCTTATCGACGATATCGCAAACTAGCCAATCCATTCGTTGCGGCGGCTCCCAAACAAAACCGTCTTCTTTAAGATGGTCTATCTGCCCTGTAGCCATTAGCTGCTTGTCCATTGGCCCATTATCAATGGCATAAACATACATACCACGCTGCACTAACTGCCATGTCCAGCCACCTGGGGCGGCTCCTAGATCTGCTGCCTGCATGTGGGCGGAAAGCCGCGTATCCCACTCTTCTCGGGGAATAAATTCATGCCATGCCTCTTCTAACTTCAGCGTTGATCGGCTTGGCGCTCGAGAAGGAAAACGCAACCGGCGAATACCATTAAGCAGTTCACTCCGATTATCAGGAAAGCTCATGCCCAGTTGAACACGATCGCCATCTGTCCAGAAAATATGCAGCCGACGAGCCCCTGCTTTACCGCGCAGGGCACCACGTTTTTTTAACATACTCTGTAATGGTTTTGTCAGCGCTTTAATTAAGCCCGCTAATGCTTTGCCATCATTAGTATCTGGCGTTTCATGCCAGATTTCTTCAAAACTCCACCGACTTGCCTTCACCTGATCTAGAATAGCAGTAAGCCGATCGTCTCGGGACAATGTTAGAGCTGGCATAGCGGCTAAACTTTGACGAGCAAAAATAAGCCGCTTAAATGCCGCTTTACGATGCAAATCATTAATAGGTTCGTCATCCAAGCGCGTTAAGCTCGCCCACCCTTCCCCTTGCGCAGCTTCGCAACTTACCTCTTGCTGCTTAGCATGGTGCTGCATTTCAGCAAGTGCGTCACTTTCAAACCCTGGGCGGCAATAGACAAGCCACGACGTGGGTACTGTTTCACTCACCCTTTCACCTCTAAAGTAATTTCATGTCATAAGTGAACATATATTCAAAAGAAAATGCCCCCATTAATCGCCGCATCATAGCACTTTCTGTCTAATGCTTTCTAAGTAGTGAGAATAGTAGCGATAATTTATCTGCTTGATGCGCTTAAAACATTATCAGCGGCCAACAAAAAACCCCAGCTTCAACTGAAGGTGGGGTTTTTCTTAATAAATGCCTGACGATAACTCGCCCCAGCCCTCCGAGCCGCTCTTGTCATTCCCGCAGACCCTTAGCGGGAATCCATGTTGAGTTGGGGTTTTGGGCTGCTGCAGGTCAATGTCAAGGTGGATTCCCGATACCCCCACTCGGGAACGACGGCGTGGTGACTCGGGAATGACGGTGTGGTGACTCGGGAATGACGGTGTGGTAAGCACCAACAAAAAACCCCAGCTTCAACTGAAGCTGGGGTTTTTCTTAATAAGTGCCTGACGATGACCTACTCTCGCATGGGGAGACCCCACACTACCATCGGCGCTAAGCGGTTTCACTGCTGAGTTCGGCATGGGATCAGGTGGTTCACGCTCGCTATGGTCGTCAGGCGTAACAGGTAATGCATATCATGCTGACAGTGTTTTGTGTCGTCTCTTTTGTCTTAAGCCTGTCGTGTGTCACGGTGGGCTTAATCCGCGTATCCGGT
The DNA here is from genome assembly GCF_025820815.1 of Halomonas qinghailakensis. NCBI lineage: Bacteria > Pseudomonadati > Pseudomonadota > Gammaproteobacteria > Oceanospirillales > Halomonadaceae > Halomonas > Halomonas qinghailakensis. Next base: position 308,764 of record NZ_CP096973.1, read on the forward strand.
TTTCTGAGTGTTGTCACACTCGTTTCGTTATCACTGCGACCAGACCCCTTGGGTGTTATAGGGTCAAGCCTCACGGGCCATTAGTACACGTTAGCTCAACGCCTTGCAGCGCTTCCACACCGTGCCTATCAACCAGCTGGTCTCGCTGGGCCCTTCAGGAGGCTCTAGGCCTCAGGGATGTCTCATCTTGAAGGGGGCTTCCCGCTTAGATGCTTTCAGCGGTTATCCCGTCCGCACATAGCTACCCGGCAATGCCACTGGCGTGACAACCGGAACACCAGAGGTGCGTCCACTCCGGTCCTCTCGTACTAGGAGCAGCCCTTCTCAAACATCCAACGCCCACGGCAGATAGGGACCGAACTGTCTCACGACGTTCTAAACCCAGCTCGCGTACCACTTTAAATGGCGAACAGCCATACCCTTGGGACCGACTTCAGCCCCAGGATGTGATGAGCCGACATCGAGGTGCCAAACACCGCCGTCGATGTGAACTCTTGGGCGGTATCAGCCTGTTATCCCCGGAGTACCTTTTATCCGTTGAGCGATGGCCCTTCCATACAGAACCACCGGATCACTAGAACCTGCTTTCGCACCTGCTCGACGTGTCTGTCTCGCAGTCAAGCACCCTTATGCTCTTGCACTCACTGCACGATGTCCGACCGTGCTGAGGGTACCTTCGTGCTCCTCCGTTACTCTTTGGGAGGAGACCGCCCCAGTCAAACTACCCACCACACACTGTCCTCGATCCGGATAACGGACCTGAGTGAGAACGCCAATGATGCCAGGCTGGTATTTCAAGGTTGGCTCCGCTCGAACTGGCGTCCGAGGTTCAAAGCCTCCCAGCTATCCTACACAGGCAACATCAGCGTCCAGTGTGAAGCTATAGTAAAGGTTCACGGGGTCTTTCCGTCTAGCCGCGGGTACACCGCATCTTCACGGCGATTTCAATTTCACTGAGTCTCGGGTGGAGACAGCGTGGCCATCATTACGCCATTCGTGCAGGTCGGAACTTACCCGACAAGGAATTTCGCTACCTTAGGACCGTTATAGTTACGGCCGCCGTTTACCGGGGCTTCAATCAAGAGCTTCGCCTTACGGCTAACACCATCATTTAACCTTCCGGCACCGGGCAGGCGTCACACCCTATACGTCCGCTTGCGCGTTAGCAGAGTGCTGTGTTTTTACTAAACAGTTGCAGCCACCTGGTATCTTCGACCGGTTCGGGCTTGGAGAGCAAGTCTCGTCACCCTACGCCGGCGTGCCTTCTCCCGAAGTTACGGCACCATTTTGCCTAGTTCCTTCACCCGAGTTCTCTCAAGCGCCTTGGGATTCTCACCCTGACCACCTGTGTCGGTTTGGGGTACGGTCGCACATGATCTGAAGCTTAGAGGCTTTTCCTGGAAGCGTGGCATCAATGACTTCCTGACCGTGGTCAGTTCGTTTCGTGTCTCGGCCTTAGAGCATCCCGGATTTACCTAGGACACCAGCCTACTCACTTTCACCAGGACAACCAACGCCTGGCTCACCTAGCCTTCTCCGTCCCCCCATCGCAATCATGTCCGGTACGGGAATATTGACCCGTTTCCCATCGACTACGCCTTTCGGCCTCGCCTTAGGGGCCGACTCACTCTGCTCCGATTAGCGTCGAACAGAAACCCTTGGTCTTCCGGCGAGGGAGTTTTTCACTCCCTTTATCGTTACTCATGTCAGCATTCGCACTCGTGATACCTCCAGCGAACTTCTCAATTCACCTTCATTGGCTTACACGACGCTCCTCTACCGCTCATCCAGAGGATGAACCCGTAGCTTCGGTACCTGGTTTAGCCCCGTTACATCTTCCGCGCAGGCCGACTCGACTAGTGAGCTATTACGCTTTCTTTAAAGGATGGCTGCTTCTAAGCCAACCTCCTAGCTGTCTGAGCCTTCCCACATCGTTTCCCACTTAACCAGGATTTCGGGACCTTAGCTGACGGTCTGGGTTGTTTCCCTTTTCACGACGGACGTTAGCACCCGCCGTGTGTCTCCCACGCTCGCACTCACCGGTATTCGGAGTTTGCCTCGGGTTGGTAAGTCGGGATGACCCCCTAGCCGAAACAGTGCTCTACCCCCGGCGGTGATACGTGAGGCGCTACCTAAATAGCTTTCGAGGAGAACCAGCTATCTCCGAGCTTGATTAGCCTTTCACTCCGATCCACAAGTCATCCAAATCTTTTTCAACAGATCCTGGTTCGGGCCTCCAGTTGATGTTACTCAACCTTCACCCTGCTCATGGATAGATCGCTCGGTTTCGGGTCTATATCCAGCGACTGTGTCGCCCAGTTAAGACTCGGTTTCCCTACGGCTCCCCTAAACGGTTAACCTCGCCACTGAATATAAGTCGCTGACCCATTATACAAAAGGTACGCAGTCACAGAACAAGTCTGCTCCTACTGCTTGTACGCACACGGTTTCAGGATCTATTTCACTCCCCTCTCCGGGGTTCTTTTCGCCTTTCCCTCACGGTACTGGTTCACTATCGGTCAGCCAGGAGTATTTAGCCTTGGAGGATGGTCCCCCCGTCTTCAGTCAAGGTTTCTCGTGCCCCGACCTACTCGATTTCACATGATCAGATTTTCGACTACGGGGCTATCACCCGCTACGGCCGAGCTTCCCAGCTCGTTCGTCTAATCAGTCACATGCTTAAGGGCTGGTCCCCGTTCGCTCGCCGCTACTAGGGGAATCTCGGTTGATTTCTTTTCCTCAGGGTACTTAGATGTTTCAGTTCCCCTGGTTCGCCTCTTACGCCTATATATTCAGCGTAAGATACTCATCTTATGATGAGTGGGTTTCCCCATTCAGAGATGCCCGGGTCACAGGTTGTTTTGCCACCTCGCCGAGCCTTATCGCAGGCTACCACGTCTTTCATCGCCTCTGGCTGCCTAGGCATCCACCGTGTGCGCTTCATTGCTTGACCCTATAACCCGAAGGAGTCTGGGGTTCGCAATGATAACGATTGCCGGATACGCTTGAGACGTATCACAAAACAATTACGTATAAACGTTTTAAAACGTTTATGTCAGCATGATATACATTGTTAAAGAGCGACTGCTATGCGCAGTGATAAGCGGTTGCTTTTTTCACGTTAAAAAAAGAAGGGTCTTTAAAACAAAGCTCTTTAAAAGAACTCTTTAAAAGAACTCTTTAAAAAAAGATCTTTTCTCTTTTTTCAATATGAAGAAAACGCTTATCACTGCGTATCAACAGCATTCTGATCAGGTAATTCATTGTGAGCGCTTACCGCGAGGGATGATGCATCGTTTAAGGAGGTGATCCAGCCGCAGGTTCCCCTACGGCTACCTTGTTACGACTTCACCCCAGTCATGAACCACACCGTGGTGATCGCCCTCTTGCGTTAGGCTAACCACTTCTGGTGCAGTCCACTCCCATGGTGTGACGGGCGGTGTGTACAAGGCCCGGGAACGTATTCACCGTGACATTCTGATTCACGATTACTAGCGATTCCGACTTCACGGAGTCGAGTTGCAGACTCCGATCCGGACTGAGACCGGCTTTTCGGGATTAGCTGACTCTCGCGAGCTCGCAACCCTTTGTACCGGCCATTGTAGCACGTGTGTAGCCCTACTCGTAAGGGCCATGATGACTTGACGTCGTCCCCACCTTCCTCCGGTTTGTCACCGGCAGTCTCCTTAGAGTTCCCGACATTACTCGCTGGCAAATAAGGACAAGGGTTGCGCTCGTTACGGGACTTAACCCAACATTTCACAACACGAGCTGACGACAGCCATGCAGCACCTGTCTCTGCGTTCCCGAAGGCACCAAGTGATCTCTCACAAGTTCGCAGGATGTCAAGAGTAGGTAAGGTTCTTCGCGTTGCATCGAATTAAACCACATGCTCCACCGCTTGTGCGGGCCCCCGTCAATTCATTTGAGTTTTAACCTTGCGGCCGTACTCCCCAGGCGGTCGACTTATCGCGTTAACTTCGCCACAAAGTGCGCTAGGCACCCAACGGCTGGTCGACATCGTTTACGGCGTGGACTACCAGGGTATCTAATCCTGTTTGCTACCCACGCTTTCGCACCTCAGTGTCAGTGTCAGTCCAGAAGGCCGCCTTCGCCACTGGTATTCCTCCCGATCTCTACGCATTTCACCGCTACACCGGGAATTCTACCTTCCTCTCCTGCACTCTAGCTTGACAGTTCCGGATGCCGTTCCCAGGTTGAGCCCGGGGCTTTCACAACCGGCTTATCAAGCCACCTACGCGCGCTTTACGCCCAGTAATTCCGATTAACGCTTGCACCCTCCGTATTACCGCGGCTGCTGGCACGGAGTTAGCCGGTGCTTCTTCTGCGAGTGATGTCTTTCCTAATGGGTATTAACCACTAGGCGTTCTTCCTCGCTGAAAGTGCTTTACAACCCGAAGGCCTTCTTCACACACGCGGCATGGCTGGATCAGGGTTCCCCCCATTGTCCAATATTCCCCACTGCTGCCTCCCGTAGGAGTTCGGGCCGTGTCTCAGTCCCGATGTGGCTGATCATCCTCTCAGACCAGCTACGGATCGTTGCCTTGGTGAGCCATTACCTCACCAACTAGCTAATCCGACATAGGCTCATCCGATAGCGGGAGCCGGAGCCCCCTTTCTCCCGTAGGACGTATGCGGTATTAGCCTGGGTTTCCCCAGGTTATCCCCCACTACCGGGTAGATTCCTATGCATTACTCACCCGTCCGCCGCTCGTCAGCATCTAGCAAGCTAGATCTGTTACCGCTCGACTTGCATGTGTTAGGCCTGCCGCCAGCGTTCAATCTGAGCCATGATCAAACTCTTCAGTTTAAAATCATTGTGATGCTTACTCGTCACCCGACACATATAATGTTGACGAACAACAAAAGCGCATCAAACTTGGCTCAAGGTTCAAACGAATTCATTTCAATTTACATTGTCATGACCGCTTGCCTTGATATTTGGTGATTTATCACCCTCATCGGCAAGCGCCCACATGAATTACCTGATCAAATTGTTAAAGAGCTGTTTCGCTGCGAGGCTGTCTTATCAGCCGGCTAACCGATGAACTGGTTTGCCTCAGCGAGGAAGGCGTATTCTACGCATTTCCTGGTGTTTGTCAATCACTGTTTTCAGTGAGTGAAGCGAGCGAGTTAAGAAAGCGAGATAACGATGCCTTCTCTTTTATTGCGCTAACTTCCTGACAAACCGAAGGTTTTCACCTTCTATCACCGCTGGTAACGCTGTGCGTCCCCGGCAGCGGATGCGTACTTTACGGATTCGCTGCCGTCTTGGCAAGAGGGTTTATCAAAAAAACATAAAAAAAGCGGCAGGCGTTGTTCATAGAACAATCCTGCCGCAAACCACCGATCAGAACGCCTGACCAGAGAGTGCTCGGTTACCCATACAGATTTATCTGTGTCACTGGAATTTCAAAAGCCGTATTTCTCACTGCGTACTTCGAAACCTAAATTTCAAATCCTAAGCCAAAGTCTTCACTCGACATCGCCATAAGACTTCCCGCACCGGACTGGATCATTTGCGCGTGAGCCTTTGTACGCGGCAGCAAGCGCTGATAGTAAAAGCGGGCAGTGTTCAATTTAGCGGCATAAAACGCTTTGTCATCACCCTCTAATGCCACCGATGCTTGCTTAGCTGCGCGGGCAAAGAGGTAGGCCAACGTGACATAACCGGAGTACATTAGGTAATCGACGCTTGCCGCCCCAACCTCTTCGCGATCCTGCATCGCTTTCATGCCCACGCCCATGGTCAACTCGCCCCACTCAGCGTTTAGCTTCGCTAGCGGCTCAACAAACTCTTTTAACGCAGGGTTATCAGCTTCCGTCTTACAGAACTTATGGATTTCTTTGGTGAACACTTTTAGCGACTCACCCTGGCTCATCAACACCTTGCGGCCAAGCAGGTCTAGCGCCTGAATACCAGTGGTACCCTCATAGAGACGGGTAATACGCGCATCACGCACTAACTGTTCCATCCCCCACTCTTTAATGAAGCCGTGCCCACCAAAAATCTGCACGCCTTCATTGGTGCACTCAAAACCGACTTCAGTGAGAAACGCTTTCACAATAGGTGTTAGTAGGCCGAGCAAGGTTTCAGCCTGCTCTTTCTCTTCGCCAGGCTTACCATGCTCAACAATGTCGAGCATCTGAGCGGTGTAAAGCACTAACATGCGGCCACCCTCGGCGAATGCCTTCTGGGTCAGCAGCATACGGCGTACATCCGGATGCACAATAATCGGGTCTGCTGGCTTCTCAGGGGCCTGGGCTCCAGAAAGCGCACGCATTTGCAACCGGTCTCGGGCGTAACTCAGCGAGTTTTGGAAACTGGCTTCAATTAAACCTAGCCCTTGAATACCTACCCCAAGGCGCGCTGCGTTCATCATAGTGAACATGCACGCCAAACCTTTATTGGGCGTACCAACCAAATAGCCCGTTGCAGCGTCAAAGTTCATCACGCAGGTAGCATTGCCATGGATGCCCATCTTGTGCTCAAGCGAACCGCACGTTACGCCATTACGCTCGCCTGGGTTACCTTGAGCATCGGGCATAAACTTGGGCACGACAAATAGAGAAATACCCTTCGAGCCTTCAGGAGCGTCAGGCAGTTTAGCCAACACAAGGTGTACGATGTTCTCTGCTAGATCATGGTCACCGGCAGAGATAAAGATTTTGGTACCAGTAATTGAATAAGCGCCGCTTTCATCAGGCACTGCACGTGTTTTAATCAACCCAAGGTCAGTACCACAGTGTGGTTCGGTGAGACACATCGTGCCTGTCCAAACACCCTCCACCAGCTTGGTAAGGTAAGTTTCTTTCTGCTCATCGGTACCGTGATGCCTAAGCGCATCGGCAGCACCATGAGAAAGCCCTGGATACATACCCCACGCTAAGTTAGTTGCGCAAATCATTTCAGAGAGCATCATCGCCAACGAATGAGGCAAGCCCTGCCCCCCCTGTTCCGGGTCTGCCGCTAGGCTTGGCCAGCCACCTTCTACATATTGCTGATAGGCTTCTTTAAAGCCCTTCGGTGCTTTAACGTCACCACCCTCAAGCAAACACCCCTCTTTGTCACCGCTTTGGTTAATCGGCAACAACACGTCGCGGGCAAAACGAGCGCCCTCTTCCAAAATCGCATTCACAACGTCTGGAGATGCATCATCGCCATTGGGTAGCGCGGCGTAATGGCTGGGGTAGTCAAACATTTCGTCCATAACGAAACGCATGTCACGTAGAGGGGCTTGATAGCTGGGCATGTCACTTCTCCTAAACAAGGGGCTGAAAGCAGTCATAAGCGTCAATCACATTGAGTTTTGATAACTACTTTCAAACACATGTTTGAAAGTTAGCGCGCGCACCGCCTATAGTCAAGCGGTCGTTTTAATACACCCCCTAAAACAGCTACAACTTTGGTCGCCCATACAGTAGCTTTCTGATTTATAAAATAAAAAAACCTGCCAGCAAAAATGCTGACAGGTTAATAAACGACGCCTATGTCCCAACCCAATTACTGCATTCGAATGCCTCCATCCAGCCGAATCACTTCACCGTTCAACATTGGGTTAGTGATAATGTGTTCAGCCAGCTGGGCAAATTCACCAGGCTTACCCAATCGCTTGGGAAAAGGCACCGCAGCCGCTAACGCTTGGGCCGCTTCATCAGGAATCTCACTCATCATAGGGGTTTCAAACACACCCGGCGCAATCGCCATAACGCGAATAGCATGACGAGAAAGCTCTCTAGCCGCAGGCAAACTCATGCCCACTACGCCAGCCTTGGAAGCACTGTAAGCACACTGGCCAACCTGCCCATCGAATGCGGCTATAGAAGCCGTATTAATAATTACGCCCCTCTCGCCGCTTTCATTAGGGGCATTTTTAGCCATGGCTGCGGCCGCTAATCGCATCACATTAAACGTGCCGATTAGATTGATGTTGATCGTTTTTGCATAGCTTTCCAGGTCTGCAGGATTACCATTACGATCCACAAGCTTGGCTACACTTACCACGCCAGCACAGTGAATAACGCCAGAAAGACCGCTTTCACCACCCATTGCAACCGCTTCGTCAATCGCCTGCTGCATTTCATCAGCAGAAGTAATATCAGCCATGCAAGCCTTTGCACGATCACCCAAGCGCTTGGCGTGATCCACCACGCTGTTGTTCATATCGCAAAGTACAACCTTCCCACCGGCAGCCACTAAACGCTCTGCAGTTGCCGCACCTAAACCTGAAGCAGCCCCTGTAATTAAAAACGTACAATCCTTTACCTGCATTTCAACTTTCCTTTAATTATTTGTCGTTGCGTGCTTGCTCAGTGGCTTGGGCACGAAGTTTAAAGCGCTGAATTTTACCACTAGGCGTTTTTGGCAGCTCATCGACAAACTCAATTACCCTAGGGAACGCATGGGTGGAAAGACGCTCACGCACCTGCTGGCGGATTTCATCGGCAAGCGCCTCGCTAGCTTCATACCCATCACGCAGCACGATGTAAGATTTAATCACCTCACCGCGAATCTCGTCCGGCTGCCCAACCGCCGCAGACTCTGCAACCGCTGGGTGTGTCATCACGCTGTTTTCAACGTCCGTGGGGCCGACCCGATAGCCTGCAGTGGTGATAATGTCGTCATCACGTCCGGCAAATTGGAATGAGCCGTCTTCATTGCGAATAACCACATCACCAGTTAGGTAGTAACCATTTACAAAGGGGTCTTTTTCTTGCCAGGTATAACCCTGGAAGAAGTGGGCTGGTGAGTTTTTAATGTCAACCGCAAGCACACCCGGCTCACCAGGTGGCAGCTCGTTATACTCTGCGTCCAAAATGGCTAGGCGGTAACCCGGCATCGGCACACCCATAGCGCCTACATGCTTGGGGTGATCAAGGGAGTGATGGTTATTACAGGTCATGCCGGTTTCTGTTTGGCCATAGTGATCCATGACCGGACAACCCAACGACTTCTCCACCCAGGTCACTACTTCCGTATTGAGCGGCTCGCCTGCTGAGCTTGCCGCGCGAAGCTCAAGCGTTTGGTGGGCATCATCGAACAGCCCTGATGCTTTCATTAAACGGTATGCCGTAGGAGCTGCCGCGAAATTAGTAATATGGTGGCGCTTCATAAACGCCAATGCACCTTCTGCACTGAAGCCCGCCTCGCAGAAGTGCGTGGTAACACCGAGCAGCAGCGGTCCGGCAATCGCATAATAAAGCCCGTATGCCCAACCAGGATCCGCCATATTCCAAAAGCGGTCATCGTCACGAAGATCGACTGCCAGCTCCATATAGAGAGCAAACGCTGTCATCCCGGAAAGCGGCACTGCCACGCCTTTTGGCTTGCCCACTGTGCCTGAGGTAAACATCTGAAGAAAAGGTTTTTCAGGGGCAAGCCGGGGTGGCTTTTCGCTCATTGACGTATGCGTCAATGCAGCCTGCCAGTCATGGTCATTAGGGTGTTCGCTGGTAGCACCACCTACCGCCAAAACAGGTGGGCACTGGCTTAGCCCGTCAAACTTATAGCGGTTAACGTGATCAGTAATCACCAGCTTGGTATCAGCGCGCCCCAAGCGATAATCCACCGCATCGGGGCCAAACGCGGTAAACAACGGCTGGTAGACCGCACCAATTCGCCAAGTAGCAAGCACAGCTACTAGCAGCGCTGGTGAGCGCGGCAGCATACAAGCTATGCGATCGCCCTCGCCAAGCCCCTGCGTCTTAAACCAGCCAGCAAGCTTGCCACTCTGCTCGTCTAGCTCTGCGTAAGTCAGGGTATGCGTTTCCCCATTGATATCTTCCTGTACCAGCGCAAGCACATCTCCCCGCCCCTGGCGCACATGACGGCCACAGCATGCTTCAAAGGCATTAAGGTAACCATCTTGATGGTCATCTAGCCTGGCAATCATACTGTCAACCGTAAAGCTTTCCAGGAAGGTCGAATAGGTGGGTAATGAGGCTGATGTTGCTGTCATGATGGCTCTCTTATGTTGTTAGTCGTGAGCAGTGGTACGCAAACAGACAGGCCAGGGTTCCGAGCTTACGCATTATTATTGTCCGTTTACGTTAACGGAAACCTTGCAGTTGAGCTAACGCTAAAAGCATTTACGCGGGAGCGCAAGCAATCAGCGTTCTAAATAGATTAGACGTTGGTCGATCGAAAGGGTTAACGCGCCATAATCATAGCGACCAGTTCATCGGCTAAATCGTCGGGGGTTCGCGGCCCGCTGGGGTCGTACCAACGCACCGTCCAGTTCAGCGCCCCCAAGATAAACCGCGACACCAGAAAGCGGTCACCGTGAATAAGCTCTGCTGCCAGCGCATCGTCAATAACGTCTACCCAGAGTGCTTCGTAGGCATCCCGCAGGTGGCTTAGGTGGGCACTCGCATCAGGATCTAATCGCCGCCATTCAAATAATGCGACCACATGGGCATTGCGATCAGCAAACAGCGTTTCCAAATGCGCTCGTGCCATAGCATGCAGGCGCGCCTCAGGATCATCGTCGCATTTCTGAAGCGCTGCTTTGGCAATGCTAAGCGCATTCTGAGTGCCCTCCTCTATCACCGCAGCCAATATCTCCTGCTTATCTTTAAAGTGATGAAACAGGCTGCCAGACTTAATGCCCATTTCTTGCGCCAGCATACGCACTGTGGTGCGGTCAAAGCCTTCTTGGACGAATAGCTGAGCGGCTAAACGTGTCAATTCCTTGCGGCGAGGAGATGCATTCATTACATTCATATTATTTACACTAGCGCTTGCTTGGTTACTTAGGAGAAGACCACAGCCCTGCCAACGGGTCAACGCATCCCTAGCCACTCTGCAAGATAATCACAATAAATCTGTCAGGAGACGTACCAATGAGTAATGCCACCGACGTTGTATTTTTATCCGCGACCCGCACGCCTATGGGCGGAATGATGGGTAGCCTTTCCAGCATGACCGCCCCAGAGCTTGCAGCCGTTGCAATCCGCGCAGCCATAGAGCGCGCCGGTATCGAGCCAGAGACTGTTGAAGAAGGCATCATCGGCTGTGTACTACCTGCTGGGGTAAAACAAGGACCAGCCCGCCAAGCTATGCGCCAGGCAGGCATTCCCGATGCCAATGGTGCCACCACCATCAATAAACTGTGCGGTTCTGGCATGAAAGCTACCATGCTGGCCCACGATTTGATTAAAGCAGGTACCGGCGAAATCCTGCTCGCGGGTGGCATGGAGTCGATGTCTAATGCCCCTCACGTACTCACTAAAGCACGCGGCGGCTACCGTTTAGGTCATGGTGAACTGAAAGACCACATGTTCCTTGACGGCCTAGAAGATGCCGAAACGGGCAAGTTGATGGGCGTTTTCGCCCAAGATGTTGCGTCAGAACGTGGCTACACCCGCGAACGTCTAGACGATTTTGCCATTGCGTCTTTAGAGCGCGCCATGGACGCCACCAATAAAGGCCACTTAGCGGCTGAAATGGCTCCCGTAACAGTGACTACCCGCCAAGGTGAAACGCTGGTCGAGCATGACGAACAGCCTTTCCAAGCCAAACTGGATAAAATTCGCCAGCTGCGCCCAGCATTTGCCAAAGACGGTACTATTACTGCTGCCAACGCCAGCTCCATTTCTGACGGCGCCTCGGCGCTTATTTTGGCCAGTCATGAAGCCGCTAAACGGCACGGCGTAAAGCCGCTTGCGAAAATGCTTGGCCATACCACCCACTCTCGTCATCCTAGCGAATTCACTATTGCGCCAGTAGGGGCCATTGAAAAGCTGATGAAAAAGCTTGGCTGGGGCGTTAACGACGTTGATCTGTTTGAGATTAACGAAGCGTTTGCTGTCGTCACGTTAATGGCAATGGATGACCTGGGGCTGCCCCACGAGAAAGTCAACGTGTTTGGCGGCGCTTGCGCCCAAGGGCATCCGATTGGTTCGACCGGTTCACGGGTAATTGCAACGCTTATTCATGCCCTACGTACCAAAGGCGGCAAACGCGGTATTGCTAGTCTTTGTATTGGTGGCGGCGAAGCCACCGCAGTAGCGGTTGAGCTTATCGACTAATACGACTTACCAACCTACCCGCGTCTTGGCGCACTAATCATGCCAAGGCGCGATGCTCATTCTGTACTTCACGCGCGTCTAAAGTTGCCAAGGTCTCCCAATCTGGTGATTTTACCGTCACCAAAGCCTCTGCTTCTTTTTTAAGCTCTTCAGCCATACGGAACTGACCGGCATATTCACGCATCTGCAAGGCTTCCTGCGCTAGCCCTTCGGCGCTTTGTGCTGCCTGATTAACAAGCCTTAACGTATCTTGGGTCGTCATATCAATTTGCGCCACAGCACTATTTACCTCGTCGATACCCCGTCGCTGCTCTTCAGAAGCACGGGCCATTTGCGCCATTAACTGCTCTACCTGAGTGGCCGCCTGCATAATATCGCGCGTATGCTCGCCCGCTTGATGGGACAGCTTGCTACCCTTTTCGACGCTTTGACGTGATGCTTCAATACGTGACCGGATCTCATGTGCAGCATTCGCACTGCGCGTTGCTAGCGCCCGCACTTCACTGGCGACTACCGCAAAACCTCGTCCGTGCTCACCCGCACGCGCTGCTTCAACTGAAGCGTTCAAAGCAAGAATATTCGTTTGGAAAGCGATGCTTTCAATCATTGAAATAATGCTTTGTATTTCTTCAGAATGGTCATTGATGGCCTGCATCGTAGCAATAAACTGGGCGATTATCTGGTCACCCTGCTGTGCTTTGTATGAAACATCAGTGGTTGCGTGATTCACATGCGCAGCACTCTCTGCATTCTGGCTTACCGTGGCGGTTAACTGCTCAAGACTTGCCGCCATTTGTATAAGCGCAGCCGCCTGGGAATCAGTTTGCCCTGCCAATTGCAGACTTTGGGCCTTCATTACCTGGCTATCGGTATAAACCTGCTGACTGCTGTTGTTGAGGTGGTTAACTGTCGTCTTCAACGCATTCTGCATACTTGCCAATTCGCTAAACAGACGGCCGATTTCATTCGCAGCATGAGCTTCTACTGGCGTTGATAGGTCGCCCTTAGCGATACGCCTAAAATGTTGCGTTATGGTATTTAGAGGCCGAAGGACGTTTTTACGTACGCCCCACACCACAAACGCAACGGTTAGTAGCGCCAAACAAACAACCCCAAGTACTCCCCAAAAAAGTAGTGATGATACTTTTTGAAAACGATTGAGCAACCCAGCACCACGGGCAACGGAGTAATCATAAAAAGCATCGGCAGTACTCACGAATTTCTGGCTGCTCTCATCCACTCGGGATTCACCAGAAAGGAAGCCACGAACATCGCGCTCTTCCAACATCATCATTTGCAAACTTAAATTATTATTAACCAATGAGCGGAAATCATTCGCTAACTGATCCACTAGCTCAAGTCGCTCTTCCTCAGAAAAACTCGAGTGGAAAGCATTAAACCGGGCTGAAGCCGCACTCAATAAACTTTCTGCTTCTTCTAGTAAAGGTTCTGGACGATCAAACGATGGGGTGCGAATTAGTTCTGCAGCTCGGTTCATTTGTATGCGAGCACGCAGCAGCTGAGTATAGGCACCGTTCAGCTTGCGCACCTGCGCCATATCTCGCTGCTGTAATGATGTGAATGCCTCTCGGCCGAAATGATTGGCAAATAGGCCTAAGCTACCGATTGCTAGCACTAAAAAGCTAAAGGTAACTAATACCAGCGCCCAGCTCGATTTAACGCTTAGATTATTGATCATGCGCATATAAGGCTCTCAACAAAAGCTTTCCAACTAAGGCTTTTAACCACGTGATTGGCGGTTAGCGTGCAGTGGCAACCAAAGCTGCAGACGTCGACGGATCTCTAATAGCGCTTGTTCATATGCATCTAATTTACTAATTAACCTTGGATCACGAATATCCCAGAAGAGCACTTCTTCCGCATGCCCCTGCCAATCTCTACACACCTGTTGCGCCTTGTCGCAAAGCACAATAACAAAATCAAAGTACTCATCCTCAAACTCATCCAGTGACTTACTACGCAACCCTTCCGTAGAAAGCCCTTGTTTACGTAGCGCCTCTAACGTTAGCGCATGGGGTTCGTCTGGCTCGGAACCTGCACTAAAAGCATCAAAATGATCACTTGCCATCTGGCGAAGCAGCGCCTCCCCCATCAAAGACCGTGCAGAATTGGCATTACAAAGAAACAGCACGCGACGCTTTGGCATAAATAAAAGACCTCTTGATGAGTTTAATTTCAGCAATTTACGCTCTCAAGATGACGCATTTATTGCAGCCTACTGGTTACTAGTACAAATATACGAAAAAACATATATCATAAGTATTAATAATCACTCTTACGATGTAAAAGGAACACCACTAATGGCATTGCTTGATGACTTACCAAACGTGGACAGCAGTATGTTTAAAGCGCCTACTCCTGAAACATTGATGCTCCCTCCTAGCGACCAGCCTACGCCTAACATCTTATTGCTCTACGGTTCACTGCGAGCGCGTTCATTCAGCCGATTGGTGGTTGAAGAAGCCGCTCGGCTACTCACTGCAATGGGGGCTAATGCAAAAATTTTTGATCCTCGTGGCTTACCCTTGCCGGATGCGGAAGATGCAAGCCACCCGAAAGTGGATGAGCTGAGGACACTGGCACAGTGGTCTGACGGCATGGTGTGGTGCTCGCCTGAGCGCCACGGCGCAATGACTGGCATTATGAAAGCACAAATTGACTGGATCCCGCTTGCGCTAGGCGGCGTTCGCCCTACCCAGGGTAAAACCCTTGCCGTGATGCAAGTATGCGGCGGCTCCCAGTCATTCAACACGGTAAATCAGTTGCGCATTTTAGGTCGCTGGATGCGCATGGTGACGATCCCCAATCAGTCATCAGTGCCTAAGGCCTTTATGGAATTTGATGACAATGACCGTATGAAACCTTCGCCGTTTTATGACCGCATTGTTGATGTCATGGAAGAGCTGGTGAAATTCACCCTGCTGGTTCACGAGCGTAGCGACCTGCTAACCGACCGCTACTCTGAACGCAAAGAGAGCGCCGAAGAAGTCTCTAAACGCGTCAACCAGCGCGCCATTTAAGAAAGGAGTGATCTTATGACAACTCAGAGCAATGCTTCCCCCACTAGTGCCGATATGGGACTGTTTGAACGCTACCTTTCTGTATGGGTAGCGATTGCCATTGTCGCTGGGATTGCACTTGGGCAGTTCGCTCCTGCCGTGCCAGAGGTGTTATCGCGGTTTGAGTATGCCCAGGTATCGATTCCGATTGCGGTATTAATCTGGGCGATGATTTTCCCCATGATGGCACAAATTGACTTCAGCGCGATTGCAGGGGTGCGTCGCCAGCCAAAGGGCTTGACCATTACCACCACGGTCAACTGGCTAATTAAGCCTTTCACCATGTTCGCCTTAGCTTGGCTGTTTTTCATGGTGATATTTCGGCCCTTTATTCCTGAAGAACTGGCCAGTCAATATCTAGCGGGTGCCATATTATTAGGAGCAGCACCTTGCACCGCGATGGTATTTGTATGGAGCTACCTCACCCGTGGTGATGCGGCCTACACCCTCGTTCAGGTGGCTTTGAATGATCTGATCATGCTGTTTGCCTTTGCACCGCTGGTGGTTTTTTTACTCGGCATCTCGAATATCCAGGTACCGTGGGATACGGTTATTTTATCCGTGGTGCTATACATTGTGATTCCACTTGCGGCGGGCTATTTCACCCGTAAAACACTGATCACCAAGTATGGCACCGAGTGGTACGACAACGTGTTTATGAAGCGTGTCGGCCCTATCACGCCCATCGGGCTAATCATTACCCTGGTGCTGCTATTCGCCTTCCAAGGCGACGTCATTCTGAATAATCCACTGCATATCGTGCTAATCGCCATTCCGCTGATTATCCAAACATTTTTGATCTTCTTTATTGCCTATAGCTGGGCTAAAGCGTGGCGTGTGCCGCACAACATTGCAGCGCCTGGTGCAATGATTGGTGCCAGCAACTTTTTTGAACTGGCAGTCGCAGCGGCCATTGCCCTGTTTGGCTTACAGTCAGGTGCCGCGCTCGCTACGGTGGTGGGTGTTCTAGTAGAAGTACCGCTTATGCTCGCGCTAGTGCGCATTGCTAACAAAACGCGTCAGCATTTTCCTGAAAACGCACCGTAAAGAGGCACTTGAATGGCCCATTACTTAATTTTCCTTGGTTCAACACGAACCTCCACACCGCCCGCCCCCGCCCGCTTAGGCGAGCGGGTATCCAAGACGTGCAAACGTCTACTTAGCTCGCTACCCGATACAACGGCAGAGGTTATAGACCCGCTAACGTTAGATCTTAACGGCCCTTTTAAGCCGCATTTTGCTTACGCAAAAAAAGCGGTTCCCACAGACCTTGACGCCCTTGCGGGTAAAATTGAGCACGCCGATGGCTACGTGATGGTCAGTCCTGAATACAACCACACCATGAGCCCGGCACTAAGTCATTTGCTGAATCATTTTGGCGCGTCACTGTTTGCCTTTAAGCCCAGCGCCATCGTGACTTACTCCATGGGACAATGGGGAGGCGCGCGTGCTGCGGTTAGCATGCGCGCATTTCTCTCTGAGTTGGGGTGCCTGCCAGTGTCCGCCATGATTCATATACCCAAAGCCCAGGAAGCGCTGAGCGACGATGGGCAATTTGTACAGGAACAGGAGCGCTGGGAAAGCTATTTTGGCCGTACGTTAGGCCAATTAACCTGGTGGGCAGAGGCAGCCAAAGCGCAAAAAGCCGAGCAAGATCCTGCAACGCTATCGCCTACGTTTAATACGTCGCCCGCTCAGCGCAATGCACCTACGGAGTGAGCGATGAAGCATGTGATTGAAATAGACAGCGACGCCATCGACTTCATCAAACAACAAGGCAGCGCCGTCACTGTTCGTCTTTCCCCTCGCCACGGCTGCTGCGGAGGGCTTGCCAACCTAGCGGTAGCCGAAGCGCAATCCCCAAATGCCACCCAACACTACCAACATCATGTTCAAGAGAATATTTCGATCTACATTGCCCCTGAACTGGCTCATCAAGGGCTGCGCATTGGCGTTGAAGGCTGGTGGAAATTTCGCCATCTTTATGTGGATGGCGCCGTTATTCAATCAAAATAGATGACACAAAACATAAAGGCAGGATTGCCTTAACGAAAGCATTGACTAGATAATATACGCATAAACATATATTGTTATAATCATATTTCATTTAGACCTATGCGAGGTATCCCGTGACGGAATCTAGTCCTACCTCAACTTCCTCCTTTGCCGGTCGCTTGCTTTATCTCGCCAAGGAGAACCCCAACCAAGTACGCTGGCTCGCTGCCGTAGTGGGAATTTTTCTGCTGATCTATTTCCTGCCCGCTGGAACAGCGCGCTTCGACAACGCCGTGTTGGAAGGCATTCGATTGACACACTGGTACGCACAGGAACACGTCATTCTCTGCCTACTGCCAGCCTTTCTGATCGCTGGCGCCATGGCTGCCTATCTAAACGAAGGCGCCGTGATGCGCTACCTAGGGCCTAACGCCTCAAAGCCTGTCGCTTTTGGCATGGCTTCGGTTTCTGGCACGCTGCTGGCCGTTTGTTCTTGCACCGTACTACCGCTTTTCGGCGGCATTTATCGTCGGGGCGCAGGTCTGGGGCCTGCCATTGCCTTTCTTTATTCAGGACCCGCCATCAATATTATGGCGATTGTGGTAACCGCCAAAGTACTTGGCTTGGAGCTGGGGTTAGCCAGAGCTATCGGCGCGATTGTATTTGCCGTGGTAATTGGCGTCATCATGCACCTAATCTACCGCCGCGAGGAGCAGGCCCGTGCCACTAAAAATAGCCGTGGCTTCAGTGGTGAGCTCTCTCGCCCTTTAAGCCAAATTGGGGTGTTTTTTGGTTTGATGGTGGGCATCCTGGTCTTCGCTAACTGGGCGGCAGCCGACAGCGCTGTCTGGATGACTATTCATGCCTATAAATGGCATATCACTGCCGTACTTTCCGGGCTTTTCGCACTGCTACTGATTCGCCGCTGGAACTGGCCGCTTCATCAAGTAGCGGTACTGGCAAGTGCCGTCGCCATCGCCGCCGTACTAGTTCCCAGCGTACCTGAACTGGCGTTCGCGGTCGGTATTATCGGCCTTATGCTGATTGCCACTCTGCGTGACGAAGACCGTGAATGGGCAGAGCAGAGCTGGGAGTTCACCAAACTGATCATGCCACTGCTACTGGTGGGGGTATTCGTAGCTGGTCTGCTGTTAGGCCGCCCCGGTGAGGAAGGCCTCATCCCTTCAGAGTGGGTGGTACTGGCGGTAGGAGATAACGGCTTGCGCTCTACCTTTCTTGCCTCGTTACTGGGCGGCTTTATGTATTTCTCGACCCTTACCGAAGTGCCCATCGTTCAAGGCCTGATTGGTAACGGGATGGGCAAGGGCCCAGCGTTAGCCCTGTTGCTGGCAGGGCCTGCCCTGTCGTTACCCAACATGCTAGTGATTCGCACCATCATAGGTACGCAAAAAACCCTGGTTTACTGCACACTGGTTGTCGTAATGGCAACACTATCAGGTTATTTATATGGCCAGTTTTGGCCTTAACTAACAAGTACTACCGCAACGATGTTGTGGTAAGAAAACGCTCAAACTGACAGGAGTGATGTCATGAAACTCAAGATATACGGTAGCGGCTGCAAAAAGTGCCAACAACTGACCGACAACGCACAGGAAGCGGCCAATGCCCTCGGCTTAACGGTGGATATCGAGAAAATTACTGATGTGAACGCTATTATTGACGAAGGCATTATGCGCACGCCTGCGCTAGGCATCGAGGACGATATCGTCATTGAGGGCAAAGTAGCCAGCGCAGAAGATATTCAGAAACTGCTCAAAGCATCATAATGTGTCGATGATACAATCCTACTGACTAGGCACACGGATAAGCAGTAACACTAGCGTCGCTCCGAGCATTAACAGTGCCGTCAGCCACAGCGCATTGGCACCGTTTTGCTCAATTAGCAGACCGAACAGCAGCGGTGCGAGTGCTTGAGACGCACGTGCGGGGGCAATAATAAGCCCTTGCCGCCGACCGAACCCTTTAGGGCCAAATAACGCTAGCGGCAACGTGCCGGAAGCAATGGTCATCATACCGTTGCCCGCACCATGCAGTAACGCAAAACCGGCAGCAGGCATACCAACGGCTGTTAACAGTGCGGCACCTAACGGATGCAGCGTTGTTGCCACGCGTGCCGCCACTAACGGATGGCAGTGCCTGAGCAGTATAAACTCTCCCATGCGCGCTGCTACCTGCGCAGGCCCCACAAGCGCGGAAGCAGCAATTGCGACTGAAAGTGACGCACCACTCTCCTGCAGAAGCCTTGGAAGATGCGCCGCCATCGCCGTCGACACAAACCACCCAGCCGCAAACACATAGGCTAGTAGCAGCATAGTTAAGCGGGGACGGTCTGGCCTTGGCGCTCGTTGATCGGCCTCACTAAAAACGGCGTTGCTAGCCACTTTAGGCAGGCTGAAATTCAAGGGCATACCGATCAACACATGCGCTAATGCCCAGCTAGCGCAGGCCACGCGCCAGCCCCATTCGTTTTCCAACCATGCGGTAAGCGGCCACCCCACCGTGCTGGCAAATCCAGCAACCAGCGTAACACCGGTAATCGATGCCCTCGCTTGACGCCCTAATAATCGGCCTAAGGTGGCAAAGGCAGCATCGTATAGCCCCATCGCCATCCCAATCCCCGTCACCAACCAAGCAAGTATTAGCGAGGGTAAACCCTGGGACACGGCCATTATGCCAAGACCCAGTGCCAATACCCCATTAGAGGCCATCAACACGCCTCGCCCGCCTTGCCTATCGATCCATCGGCCAACGGAAGGCCCGAGCACTGCCGTCAGCAGTAAGGCTGCTGAAAAAGCGCCAAATACCCAGCTAGTTGAGACACCTAACTCTTTTGCTATTGGGACTGCAAGAATAGCGGGCAGATAATAGCTGGAAGCCCAGGCGAGGGTTTGCGCACTGCCTAATGTGAGCGTTAAACCAACCCTGGGCGAGCGAATCATGCGGTTTGTTTAGGCAACGCCAGTGCCATCAATGAACTGGCTGCCACTAAGGCCGCCGATACCCAAAGACAGGCACTCAGCCCATACGCCATATATAGCCAGCCTGATAGCAAGGTTCCCACCAACCGCCCCATGGCATTGGCCATATAGTAGAAGCCAACGTCCATCGAGACGCCATCGGCACGGGCATAATGAACGATCAGGTAACTGTGCCAGCTGGAATTAATCGCAAACAGCACACCAAACGCTAAAAGCCCGACCACTAGCCAAGCCACCTGCTCTAGCGGTAGCAACGCCAATAAAATTGCCAACACTGCTAGAGCAGCTGCCCAGCCTGCGGTTAGCGCGCGAGCATCCCCCTTAATCAGCCGAGTTAGCTTAGGTGCCTGGGTTTGGACCCCGCCGTAGCCAATAATCCATGCTGCCAGTAATCCCCCCACCGTCCAGTGGGTCCAGCCGTGCTGGTCATATAAAAACACCGGCAACGCCACTACGAACCAGACATCCCTTGATGCAAACAGGCAAAAACGCGCCGCTGAAAGCACATTAATCGCGCGGGACTTGGAGAAAATTTCCGAAAACTTAGGCTTTACCTTCTGGCGCCCTAAATCAGCCTTCAAGCGCCAAAAAGAGAGTAAGAGCACCCCACTAAGCATAACCGCCATGGCAATCACCGCACCACGGAAACCAATCAGCGTTAGCAACACCCCGCCAATAAAAAAGCCGAGACCTTTCAATGCATTTTTAGAGCCGGTCAGCATCGCTACCCAACGGTAAAGCGCGCTATTGGCATTGGCACTCTCTTTAGGTACCAGCACTTTAACCGCACTTTTAGCGCTCATTTTGTTTAGGTCTTTGGCGATCCCAGACAACGCCTGAGCCGCCATGACCCAAACAACCGTAAGCATTCCTGCGGGCACCATCAGCATAGCAAGGGCGATAATTTGCAACCCAAGCCCCACATTCATCGTGCGGTTCAAGCCTAACCGCGCACCCAGCCAGCCGCCCACCAAGTTGGTCACTACGCCAAAGGCTTCGTAGAACAGAAACAGCATGGCAATTTGCAGCGGCGAGTAGCCCAACTGGTGAAAATACATCACTACCAACATGCGCAGCGCGCCATCGGTAATGGTAAATGCCCAGTAGTTACCGGTGATTAGCATGTATTGGCGCACCTCGAAAGGTAGCGCTCGAACCCGGCTCAGCAGGGAATCACTCACCCCCATCGGCTCCACCCACTTTCATAGCGAGTTCAGCGGTACGGTTGGCATAACCCCACTCGTTGTCATACCAGGCGTAAAGCTTAAGCTGGGTGCCGTTGACGACCATGGTGGAAAGCGCATCGATAATGGAGCTGCGTGGATCAGTGCGATAATCAATCGATACCAGCGGGCGTTCTTCATAACCCAAAATACCGGCAAGCTCTCCCTCCGCGGCTGTCTTCAGTGCTAGATTAACTTCTTCCGCCGTGACCGCGCGCTCAAGCTCAAACACCATATCAGTGAGCGATGCGTTGGCTAGCGGCACGCGAATGGCATGACCATTTAGCTTGCCTTCCAGCTCAGGGAAAATTGCGGTGATCGCTTTCGCAGAGCCGGTCGTTGTCGGAATCAGACTCATGCCACAAGCGCGAGCACGACGCAGGTCTTTATGCGGCGCATCCAGAATGGTTTGAGTGTTGGTAATGTCGTGTACCGTGGTCATCGAGCCATGGCGAATGCCAAAGGTTTCCTGAATCACTTTCACCACCGGTGCCAAGCAGTTAGTGGTACAACTAGCGGCGGTCACAATTCGATGCTGAGCAGGATCGTAAAGGTGATCATTAACGCCTACCACCACGTTCAGCACGCTAGCATCTTTAATTGGTGCACTCACCACCACCCGCGCAACCCCTTGGTCAAGGTATGCTTGAAGTGTGGCGGTTTCTTTCATTTTACCCGAGCACTCAATGACCACGTCACACGCTGACCAGTCACTGTCAGCAATCATTTTATTGGCACTAAATGAAACAGATTTACCATCTAAAACAATAGTATTGTTAGAGGTGGTGATCCCATTACCAGGCGACCAGTGACCATGTACCGAGTCAAATTCAAGCAGGTGGGCAAACGTTGCCGCATCGCCGCCGGGGTCATTAATACGGATAAGTTCTACCGCCCCAGTTTCAACCCCAGCCCAGAGACTGCGCAGCGCCAGCCGACCAATACGACCAAACCCGTTAATACCAATACGTAATGCCATGAGGCCTCCTGTTTAGTTAAACATATGGATGAATGGCTAGATAAGCGAATAGGTGAACAGTACAAAAATCGTAATGCAAATATACGAAAAAACATATATAAAAAACTAAAAAAATGCCTGCAGGTTAGCTTAGCGCTAGCTTGCAGGCAGTACTTAGTTAACCGTAGCGACCAGAGATATAGTCTTCGGTTTTCTTCTGTGCAGGGGTTGAGAACATTACTTTGGTATCGTTGTACTCGATGATTTCCCCTAAATGGAAAAACGCCGTGTAGTCAGCTACCCGTGCAGCCTGCTGCATATTATGCGTGACTGTCACGATGGTGAACTGCTCTTTCAGTTTATCCATTAGATCTTCAATCGTTGCTGTAGAGATCGGATCTAACGCAGAAGTAGGTTCATCCATTAAAATGACATCCGGCTGAACCGCAATTGCTCGTGCAATACACAGGCGCTGTTGCTGACCACCGGATAAGGAAGTACCTGGTTCCTGTAGCTTATCCTTCACTTCATTCCATAGGCCTGCATCGCGCAACGCTTTCTCAACAAGCTCATCTTGATCTGCTTTACGACTTACTAAGTCATGCATGCGCGGTGCGTAAGCAATATTTTCGTAGATCGACTTAGGAAAAGGATTCGGCTTCTGGAACACCATCCCTACCCGGCGGCGTAGCGCCACTTCATCCATTTTTGCAGCGTTCACATCACGGCCGTCCATTTCGACCAAGCCTTCTGTATGGACGCTAGGGATCAAGTCATTCATGCGGTTTAAGCAGCGCAAAAAGGTCGACTTACCGCATCCCGAAGGGCCAATCAGCGCGGTCACGTTCTTCTGGAACAGGTCGATGTTCAGACCTTTCAGGGCTTGGCTCTTGCCGTACCACAGGTTGAGGTCGCGAACGCGAATACTGAGGTCGTGGCACGCTTGCTCGTTACGTGTATAGGGCTGACCAACGTCTGGTGCATGCTGATGATTCATAACGGGTGCTTGGCTATTCATAGTCATGTCCTCTATCGCGCTGGCTTACCAGCGACGCTCAAATTTCTTACGTAACACAACGGCAAAGGCGTTGAGTGAGATGAGTATGGTGAGTAGCACCAAAATACCGCCGGCTGTTTTTTCCACAAACGCCTGCTCAGGCTCACCTGACCAAGTAAATATTTGCGCAGGCATAACGGTGGCCGCTTCAGTAAAGGACGCACCGACATCAGGAATAAATGCCACCATACCGACAATAATCAGCGGTGCTGTTTCACCCATCGCCTGAGCAAGCCCGATGATGGAGCCGGTCATAATGCCCGGCATTGCCAAAGGCAGAACGTGATCGCGTACGACTTGCCAGCGCGAACACCCCACCCCAAAGGCAGCATGGCGAATAGAATCTGGTACGCTACGCAGCGCGGTTCGCGTCGAGATAATAATAACTGGCAACGTCATCAGTGCTAGCGTCATACCACCGGCCAACGGCGACGAACGCGGAACCCCGAAAAAGTTGATAAAGATCGCTAAGCCCAGCAAACCAAATAGGATCGACGGGATTGCGGCCAGGTTATTGATGTTGATTTCAATTGCCTGGGTGAAGCGGTTATCCGGCGCAAACTCTTCTAAATAAACGGCGGTCATTACCCCGATAGGAAACGAGATTAATAGCGTTACGATCATCGTCATTACGGTGCCGACCACGGCTGAGAGGATACCTGCGTTCTCAGCGATTTTTGAATCACCGGATCCAAAAAAGGTGGTATTGAAGCGCAAGCTCACTTGGCCCGACTCCAGTCGCTCGTCTATAGCGGCCTGTTCCTCTTCGTTTAGACGGTGGCGATGCCCTTTAATATACTGATCAGCTTCACTATTAATTAATAGCCATCTTTCTTCGGTGGTACCGAGCATGCTTGGATCATTGCGCATCTGAAGAGGGATAGTGCGCAATTCAGTACGACTTACCAATGGCACTAGGTCTTCGGCAATAGCCTGACGGGCATCGGTGGAAGCCTCTTCTGTATAATTCAACTCGGTCAGAACGTACGCCTGTTGAAAGGCTGGTAAGCCTTTGCTCAGCATGTCAGCAAAGAAGAGCACCAGAAACAGGCCTGCCAAGCCCAACGATCCCATCGAGATCCATTTAAGGCGGGCAGACTTACGGTGACGCCGCTTTAGCTGCTGGCTGATTTCGTCAAAAGTATGGCTCATCGAAACAGTTCCTCAGCGTTACAGGTTATTCACGCGGTATTTTTCGCGGAAACGACGGATCATTAGTACGGACACCAGGTTCAGCGCGAGCGTTACCGCAAACAGCACAAGCCCAAGGGCAAAGGCCGACAAGGTTTCAGCGCTTTCAAACTCTTGGTCCCCTGTTAAAGCCGCCACAATTCGCACGGTCACCGTGGTCATATCTTCCAGCGGATTAGCGGTGAGATTGGGCCGCATACCTGCTGCCATCACCACAATCATGGTTTCGCCTAGCGCTCGTGACATACCCAAGAGTGCCGCCGAAATAATCCCGGGCAGAGCAGCAGGAATGACCACGTCTCGAATGGTTTCACCTTTGGTCATGCCTAATGCCAGCGACCCTTGGCGCATACTATCGGGCACAGAATTAATCACATCGTCAGACAGCGACGAGATAAACGGGATAATCATGATACCCATTACGACACCTGGGGCGACTGCGTTATTGTAAGAAGCATCGAGCCCAAAAAATCCGGCGATATTGACAATAATGGGCGCTACCGTAATCGCGGCAAAAAAGCCGTAAACCACGGTAGGAATTCCCGCGAGCACTTCCAGTACTGGTTTAGCGACAGTGCGCACGCGCTGAGGGGCGAACTCCGACATGTAAATCGCGGAGAGCAGGCCGATAGGAACAGCGACCAGCATAGCGATAGCGGTAATCATAAAGGTACCGGCAAATAGCGGTATCGAGCCAAACTCAGCCCCACTACCATCGCCACGACCCGCTGACGCTAAAAAGCTCGCGCCTGGATTCCAAGTAGTGCCGGTAATGAATTCCCAAAAGCTGTGCATTTGGAAAAAACGCAGCGCCTCGGAAATAATCGAGAACAAAATACCAAACGTAGTGAAAATCGAGATTAACGCTGCTCCGGCCAAGACCATGCGAATGACCCGCTCAATGGCCTGCCGGGCGTGAAAATCAGGTTTAACTTGGTTAAGACTTACCATCAGCCCTATGGCTGCAATCACCAAACTCGCGGACAATAAATAGAGCGTAGGAATATCAGCGCCCATTAAAAGCAGTACAAAAGCCCCCAACGTACTCACTAGTACAGCTGGACCGGCAGTTGAGAGCACGGTAAACCAGGCGTATTGATCTGGCTGAGCAAACATCGCCGTACCCGCACTGCGTAACCGGGTGGCTTTTGAACGGCCAGCAAAAAACGCTAGCAGCCCCAGCAGTAGTAACGCACCGCAAAAAATCAGAAGAAGCTGGTTAGTCTGCATCGAATTTCTCTCGCATTACTTAATGAAATCGTATTGACGACTACTTTGGGGTAAAAACATTACAACAATGTGACAGAGGCCAATATTCGCCGTCATAAAACGAAAGGCCGACAGCTTTCGCTGCCGACCATTTTCATTTCTAACTCAGCGACTTACTTAAGAACGTCTGCTGACATTGTAGTGCGATCAGCAACCGCTTGACGCCACTCTTCACGCTCTTCTTCCGGCAGTACGATCAAGCCGATATCGCGAAGATACCCGTCACTGCCAATCATCATTTCGCTCATAAACATGTCGGCGTAGTCGTACATCGGCGGTACTTCTTCAGCGTGCTGGTTCTTGACGTAGAACCACATTGAACGCGAAACAGGATAATCACCCGAGCTAATAGCCTCTGGCGTTGGCTCAACGCCGCCAATGGTGGCACCGTTCAGCGTATCGGTATTCTCTTCAAGGAAAGAGTAGCCAAAGATGCCCATTGCGCCGGTGTCTTCGCTTAAGCGCTGAACGATCAGGTTATCGTTCTCACCAGCGTCGATATAAACACCGTCAGAACGAATTTCAGTGTAGGCTTCTTCATACTCGTCCATCTCTTCGGAAGCCACTTCCATGACAAGCTCTTCAAAAGCGTCACGGGTACCAGAAGTCGTGGGCGGACCATAGATAGAGATTTCACGGTCTGGCAGCGATGAGTCAATCTCGCTCCAGTTAGTGTAGGGGTTGTCGACTAGCTCGCCATCAACCGGCACCTGAGCGGCAACTGCCATGAAAATCTGCTCAAGCGTCAGGTCAACAACATCATTTGTGTTGGACTGACCCAGTACGATACCGTCAGAACCAATTTTAGCTTCGGTGATGTCGGTAACGCCATTCTCTTCACAGCGCTCAAATTCGCCCAATTTCATGCGGCGTGACGCATTGGTGATATCGGGCGTGCCTTCGCCAACACCATTACAGAACAGACGCAAACCACCACCCGACCCTGTTGATTCAATAACAGGGGTAGGGTTACCGGTAGTGGCACCGAACTCTTCAGTAACGTAGCTGGCAAACGGGTAAACGGTACTGGAACCTACGATACGGATCTGATCACGTGCCTGGGCAACACCGGCAACGCTCATTACGGCAGCCGCGATCACGGTCGTTTTTAGAATACGGTTCATGCGAAATACTCCTGTCGATGTAAGGTTTTGGCCTTCGCAGGTCGTACTTTGCACCGCTTCGATGACAACTTTGTGACACAGCATGACTTAACAGAAAAATTTTAGTCCGAAATACCGCATACCCCGTACTAAATTAACAGCCCCAACGCTGCTAGCGTGCATAGCCCAATCAAGGCCACTTGCAGCAGTTGCCTATTCAAACGATGAGCCACCACCTCCGCCCTATTAGTAGATAGTTGAATTATATTTATTATAACTTTATTGCTATGTAAGCGATCAGCATACTATCTATACCGCCGATAAAGCTGACCGCAAACAGCCTTGTGATATTGATTTAGTACTTAAAAATTTAGCCTTAAAACTAGACGTCAAAGATTAATCGATTAACGGCAACAACGTGTTCAAGCTATCCCGTGCATCGCCGTAGAACATACGCGTGTTCTCTTTGAAGAACAGCGGGTTCTCAATGCCAGAATAGCCCGTGCCCTGGCCGCGTTTGCTAACAAACACCTGCTTGGCTTCCCACACCTTCAACACCGGCATACCGGCGATAGGGCTATTGGGGTCTTCCTCGGCCGCTGGGTTGACGATGTCGTTGGAGCCGATCACGATCACCACATCAGTGCTTGGGAAGTCGTCGTTGATCTCATCCATTTCCAGCACGATATCGTAGGGCACTTTAGCTTCAGCAAGCAGCACGTTCATGTGCCCAGGCAGACGCCCTGCTACCGGGTGAATACCAAAGCGTACGGTTTTACCGGCTGCGCGCAGCTTACGCACTAAGTCACTGACGGCACTCTGTGCTTGCGCTACCGCCATGCCGTAACCCGGCACGATAATCACGCTATCCGCATCGTTTAAGGCGCTCGCGACACCGCCTGCATCAATGGCGACCTGTTCGCCTTCAATTTCAGCGGCTGGCCCTTGAGCACCACCAAAACCACCCAGGATGACATTGATAAAGTTGCGGTTCATCGCCTTACACATAATATAAGACAGGATCGCCCCTGAAGACCCCACCAGGGCACCGGTGACAATCAACAAGTCGTTGGAAAGCGTGAAACCAATCGCCGCTGCTGCCCAGCCGGAATAGCTGTTCAGCATCGACACCACCACCGGCATATCGGCACCGCCAATGCCCATAATCAGGTGATAGCCAATAAAGAACGACAACGCGGCCAACACGATCAGTGTCCAGAAACCTGCGCCGTTGAGGTAAAGAATCGCGAGTAACAATGAAAGCGCCGCCGCACCGGCGTTGAGCATATGCCCACCCGGCAGTTGGCGTGGTTTGCCATCGACTTTACCTGCCAGCTTACCAAACGCAATTACCGAGCCGGTAAAGGTCACCGCACCAATGAAAATCGCAAACACCACCTCAATTTGCAAAAAGGTCAGCTCGTCAGGGGCTTTTGTAGCCACCAAGGCAGCAAACGCAGAAAACTCTTGCATCACGCCATCGGCTGCTTGTGCTGCCAGCACTCGGCGACGCTCTAAGTCTGCACTCCAGGCAACAAAAACCGCGGCCAAGCCCACAAAGCTATGTAGTGCCGCTACCAACTGAGGCATTTCGGTCATTTCGACCTTGCCTGCCACATAGACACCAATCCCAGCCCCGATCAGCATGGCCGGAATCAGCCACCAGTAGCCACCAATACCAGGCCCGAAGGAGGTAAAGAACACGGCTACGGCCATGCCCACGATGCCGTACCATACGGCGCGCTTGGCTTTTTCCTGATTGCTCAGGCCACCTAGCGATAAAATAAATAGCACACTTGCCGCAATTGCCGCGGCAGATACGAACCCTTGTCCTAACATATCGTTTCTCCGCCGCTTAGGATTTTTGGAACATGGCAAGCATCCGGCGTGTCACCAGGAAGCCACCCACGATATTAATCGATGCAATCAGTACCGAAATGGCCGCCAGCACGATAACGACGCCACTGCCTGAGCCGATTTGCAAAATTGCCCCTAAGATAATGATGCCTGAGATGGCATTGGTCACCGCCATGAGCGGCGTATGCAGCGAGTGACTGACCTTCCAAATTACCTGGAAGCCAATAAAGCACGCCAATACAAACACAATGAAGTGCTGCATAAAGGAGGCGGGGGCTATTTGTCCCAACAGCAGCATGAGCGCTCCCCCCACGGCAAGCAAACCAACTTGACGCTTGGTTTGTGCTTTAAAGGTGGCCAGCTCAGCGGCTTTCTTCTCTTCAGGCGTTGGTTCTTTCTCTTTTTTCTTCGGCTTCGCCGCAGCAATCGCTTTTACTTTAGGCGGCGGTGGCGGGAAGGTGATGTCGCCCTGGTGGGTGACCGTCGCGCCGCGAATGACATCGTCTTCCATGTTGTGATGGATGACGCCGTCTTTCTCCGGCGTAAGGTCGGTCAGCATATGGCGGATGTTGGTGGCGTAAAGTAGCGACGCCTGGGTAGCCATGCGTGAGGGGAAGTCGGTGTAGCCCACTACCACAACGCCGTTATCAGAGACTACACGCTCGTCTGGCTTAGTTAAGTCGCAGTTACCGCCTTTTTCAGCGGCTAGATCAATGATCACTGAGCCAGGCTTCATGGCGGCGACCATATCTTCCAGCCACAGCTTTGGCGCGGGTCGACCAGGAATCAGCGCGGTGGTGATCACAATGTCGACGTCCGGCGCTTGTTCGCGGAAACATTCGAGCTGCTTTTCACGAAACTCGGGGCTTGAAGGCGAGGCATAGCCACCGCTTTCCGAGCCGTCCTGGCTGTCCTCAAAATCGAGGAATAGGAATTCAGCGCCCATGGATTCAATCTGCTCGGAGACTTCCGGGCGCACATCAAACGCACGCACCACGGCACCCAAACTAGTGGCGGTACCAATCGCCGCCAAGCCCGCGACACCTGCGCCGATCACCAGCACTTTAGCTGGCGGCACTTTACCGGCAGCGGTGACCTGACCCGTAAAGAAGCGACCAAAGTTGTTACCCGCCTCAATGACCGCCCGGTAGCCCGCGATATTGGCCATGGAGGAGAGCGCGTCCATCTTCTGCGCCCGTGAAATACGCGGCACCATGTCCATCGCGATGACCGTTGCGCCCTGCGCTTTACAGGTTTCCAGCAGCGCTTCGTTCTGTGCTGGCCAGAAAAACGCAATCAGCGTTTGGCCTTCGCGTAAGTAGTGAGCCTCTTTTTCCGAAGGTTCACGGACTTTAATCACCACGTCCGCATCACGCCACAGTGCTTCCGCACTTTCCACAACGCTGACGCCTGCGTCGCGATACGTGTCGTCATTAAAGCCCGCAGCAGCCCCCGCGCCGGCTTCTACTAGGCACTCATGGCCTAGCTTTTGAAGCTGTTTTGCGCTCTCAGGAGTCAACGCTACACGCGCTTCTCCCTGAGCTGTCTCTTTCGGTGCGCCTATTTTCACGTTTAATCTCCACAGCATTAATAAATCTTTATCTAGCCATCACGACTCTATCAGCGCAATCATCAACTAAGTTCCTAACCCTGCAAACAGCACCACACCCAATACAACGGCCAGTAAAAGCAGTGTTTCCAACACCATCAGGATAACCGGCTTCCATCCCACCACGGCAAGCTTCTGGAACGAGGTCTTGATACCCAGAGCGGCAATCGCCGTTACCAGACACCAGCGGGACAGTGTCGACATGCCCTCGTTGACCGCCTCGGGAATCAGCCCCAGGCTGTTGATCACCACCAGCACCACAAAGCCGACCAGGAAACTGGGCAGCATGGGCACCTTGGTCGCCCCGCTCTGTGCATGGCGTGATGCGCGAAACAACCACATAAACACCATAACCGCCGGTACCAGCATGGCCACCCGCACCAGCTTGACGAGCGTTGAGGTATCGCCTGTTTCCTCGGAAATCATATAACCGGCGCCCACAACCTGGGCAACATCGTGAATGGTACCGCCCAGAAAGATACCTGCCTGAGCATTGGCCAATGACAGCACACCGGCAATCAAGGGGTAAATCACCATCGCCACCGTTGATAGCGTGGTGACCCCCACCACAGTAAGAATGGTATTGCGCTCACTGTTCTCGTCGCGCGGCATCACCGCCGAAAGTGCCAGCGCCGCCGAGGCACCGCAGATACCCACCGCACCGCCGGTTAGCAGCCCAAGATCACGCGAAAGTCCCAGCATCCTTGCCATCACAGCGCCAGCCAGAATGACAAAGGCCACCGAAACAATCACCGTCAACACAGGTCCGATCCCCAGCTCCCCAACCTGCTCGAACGTCATCCTCGCCCCTAACAAGGCAACTCCCAGGCGCAGCACGGTACGCGCGGCAAATTCAACGCCCTCCCGGCATGCCCCCTCCTCACTCAAAAAATGCAGCGACATACCAAACAGCAGTGCATAAAGAAGCGTCGGACCGCCGTAATGGTCCGCAATAAAAGTGGTTGCCAATGCAATGGTGACGCACACCAGAAGGCCTCGGCCAATATTGCGGTAATTGCCTGTTCGCTGAATCAGTCGTGCCAACCACCCCTCCTTGGGTGTGGTCAATATAGGTGGCTTCATCTGCCAGCTCTCCTTATCTTTTCATGCGGGTGCATGTGCCTGATGCGCGGTTGGCTTGCAACCTGACGGTCAGTGCCACATCAGAGGGTGGTTATCCGTGATACCTCACACGTTACTGGTTCAACCGTGAGGCTTGAGTATCACCTTGGCCGCTGGGGTACGCCCTGCCACCAGGTCAGCAAAGGCGCTATCACCGTCTTCCAGATGGCGTACTTCTACCCAGGAAAGCTCGCCCAGCGCCTGGGAATCCAACAGGTCAACGGTGGCCCTCAAATCGGCGGATGTGTAGGTATACGCGCCCAGGAAAGCAACTTCCTTGAGCGTAATCGCGCGAGTATCCAGGCTTCCTTCGTTATCCTGTAAGCCAAGGTGCATGATCGCCCCCCCAGGCCGTATACAGTGCACCGCCATTTGGCGTGTCGGTGCTGAACCAACGCAATCAAAAACCGCGTCAAAGGCATCGGCCTCTGGCGCCTCACTGCGCGGATCAAACGCTGTCAATCCGGCTTTTTCTGCAGTGTTTCGCCTGGGCAGGTTGGTTTCAGCAACCTGTAGATGACGCCCCCCCTTGTGGCGCAGAATCAGCGCGGTCAGCAAGCCAATCGCGCCACCACCAATTACCAGCACCCGCCCTTCAGAAAGCGGCCTTGGCAGGCAGGCGGCAAGACGATTGACACCGTGCAAGGCCGTGGCGGCAGGCTCGGTAAGCGCTGCTGCTTCCGCAGACAGGGAATCAGGCAGCTCAATCAGGCAGTGACTGGGAATGGTCAGCGTTTCGGCAAAGCTGCCGGGGCGGGTCATACCAATCATGGTGCGATTGGCGCACAGGTTCTGGCGACCTTCCATGCAGTAATCACAATGCCCGCAGATAATCAGCGGATTCATGGTAACCCGCTTACCCAGCAGCGGTCCTTCTATCACTTCACCCGCTGCCTCATGCCCCAGAATCAAGGGCGGTTTTCGGCGCGGATCATGGCCATGAAAGGCATGCAGATCAGAGCCACAGATTCCTGTCGCCTGAATGCGCACCCGGGATTCGCCCTCCGCCAATGGCAGCTCCTCTGCCTCACGCATTTCAACCTGCTCCGGGCCAACGTAATACAATGCTCGCATGATACGATCTCCTCACTGGGTGAGATTATTTGGCTGTGAAACCACCGTCGACATAGAGCGTCTGCCCGGTAACGTAGCCAGCAGCCGGAGACGCGAGGAAGACAGTCGGCCCCGCAATATCGGCCATTTGGCCATTGCGCCCTATCGCGGTGCGCTCCGCCAGGTTCCCAGCGGCAGTTGGGTCGTTAAACAGCGGTGCCGTCAGTTCGGTTGGAAAAAAGCCCGGTGCAATGGCATTGGCATTAATGCCATGCTGAGACCACGCTTCCGCCATGGCTCGGGTCAGCTGTACGATCCCGCCCTTGCCTGCTCCGTAAGGAGCGCTATTGGGGAAGGCCCGCTGCGACTGCAAAGAGGCCAGATTGATAATCCGCCCATAGCCTTTCTTGCGCATACCGGGCACCAGGGCACGCGACAGGAAAAACGGCGTGCCCAGATGCAGCTGTAACGTCAACTGCCAGGAAGCCAGGTCAACCTCTTCCGCTGGCTGGCGTAAATTGACACCCGCCGCATTGACCAGAATGGTGATATCGCCAAAAGGCGCTGCCGCCCGGTGGGCAATATCATCAAGAGACTCGGGTGCCGCAAGATCGGCCACAAGGGCGGCCGCATGGCCGCCCTGTGCTTCGATTGCCGTCACGCTCTCATCAAGCGCCTGACGCCGCCGAGCCGCCACCACCACTTGGGCACCCGCTGCTGCCAGTGCTTCGGCCATGGTGCGACCCAGCCCGCTGCTGCCGCCGGTCACCAACGCTACCTGACCCTTGAGACTGAAGTCCGGCTGCATATCAGATCTCCTCGTTGATCACCAGATCAAAGGTCTCGTCCGGGTAATACTTAGCCAGACGAACATCACCGGTGCGGGCATGGCCTTCCATCCCTTCACAGCGCGACAGGCGCGCCGTTGCAGCCGCCACACTGCGGGTTGCTTCACGGCTCTGACGCTGATAACTGACAATCTTGAGGAACTTCTGGGCTGACAGGCCGCCGGTATAACGCGCAGCGCCCTTGGTAGGCAGAATGTGGTTGGTGCCGGAACATTTATCCCCGAAGGCAACCGTGGTTTCTTCCCCGACAAACAGGGAGCCATAACTCGTCAGCCGATCAACCCACCAATCGAGGTCTTCTACCTGCAATTCCAAATGCTCAGAGGCATAACGGTCGCTGACCTCCACCACTTCTTCGCGGGTATCACAGATGATGATCTCGCCATAATCGCGCCAGGCAACATCAGCGGCCTTACGCTGGGTTTCCGGGAGCGACTCGATCAAGCCAGGCATCCGCTCTGTCACCGCGTCGGCCAGCTCTTTAGAGGTAGTGAATAGCCAGACAGGAGAGTCAGGGCCGTGCTCGGCCTGCCCCACCAGATCCGCCGCCACGATATCAGGGTCGGCATTATGATCGGCAATGATGCCGATTTCGGTTGGCCCAGCAAACATATCAATACCGCAACGCCCGAATAACTGGCGCTTGGCTTCGGCAACAAAACGGTTACCCGGCCCTACCAGAATATCGGCTGGCTTACCGGTGAACAGGCCAAATGCCATGGAGGCAATACCTTGTACGCCACCCATCTGCAGAATGGTGTCGGCTCCGGCCAGGTCCATGGCATACAGAATCGCCGGATGAATGCCCTGTTCATCGCGGGGAACGGAACACGCCACCACATTCTTGACGCCCGCGACCTTGGCAGTCGCCACACTCATGATCGCGGAGGCGATATGCGCATAGCGCCCGCCCGGCACATAGCAACCAGCGGTTTCCATGGGGATCAGCTTCTGGCCAGCAAACAGGCCAGGCGAGAGTTCTGTTTCAAATTCCTGAATGCTGTCTCGCTGGGCCTTGGCAAAGCGGCTAACGCGCTCGTAGGCAAACTCGATATCTTTTTTGAGCTGCTCAGGCACCTTCTCCTTGGCCGCTTCGATCTGCTCACGGCTAACCACAATATCGCCCTGCCAGCCATCCAGGCTAAGGCAGTATTCCTTTGCCTTGCTTTCACCCTCGGCCTCAATCTCAGCCAGCATCCTGGCAACCACTTCCTGTGTCTGATCGTAGCCAGTGGATGCATTCTTTTCGGCTTTTTTGTAATAGGTAATCGCCATTTTTGTATTCCTCAACGTTGTTTTATTGACGTTTCATCAAGGTGCCAGGAGTGCTGCCTGAGACTCGAAGGCACCTTCAGGGTTAAACACTCAGAGTTTTTGTAAGCGCTTACAATTTATGTTCGCGCCAGGTTACGGCCGTTTTTCAGTCACTTCATTCAGGAAAAAACAGAGATATTAACGCCACCACAGCGACAGCCAGGGCACAAAGGCCACCAGCAGCGCGACCGAGAGCATTGCCAGTACAAAGGGGATCGCATAGCGTGCGATAGCCAGCACCGAACAGCGCGTTAACCCTGCCACCACGAACAGGTTCAACCCTAACGGCGGTGTTATAAACCCAAGCCCCAGAGTGGTAATCATCAGGATCGCAAAATGGAACTGATCCATACCGACCATTTGTGCCAGGGGCAATAAAAGTGGCGCCAGAATGACAATATTTGGCGTGGCTTCCATCACACAGCCGGCCAATACCAGCACACCAATCATCATCAGGATAATCAACACAGGCGAATCGGTAATACTGGTGATGCTACCCACCATGGTTTGTGGAATAGACAGACTGGCAAGCATCTGGGCCAACGGGTGCGCAATCGCAATGATGGGTACTATCACCCCACATACCCGCGCCGAGGATTCCAACATACGTGGAATATCGCTCAGTCTTAAGGTGCCCTGCTTGAAACCGACCAGCACAACGACCACAACGGCCACGGATGCCGCTTCCGTGGGCGTGAAGATGCCCGAATAGATACCGCCCAGAATCACCACAGGAACGAACAGTGCCCACCGCGCATCCCAGACTGCATGTAGCCAGTTACGCAGTGAAAAGCGCTCATGGCCCTTTTCAAAGCCGTGCATGCGGTTAAGCACCACATTGGTCAGCATGATGGCCAGCATGACCAGAATACCGGGAATAACAGCGGCCAGAAATAACGTGGAAACGGGCATACCCAGCACTAGACCAATCACGATATAGGCAATCGAAGGCGGAATCAGAATACCCGTGCAGGCACCTGCTGCCACCAGCGCACAGGCTGCGGGCAGCGGATAGCCTCTTTCCACCAAGCGGGGAATGGTCATCCGCCCAACAGCCGCTGCACCGGCCGCATCAGAGCCGGAAATACACGCGAAGAAACCACACCCCAGGGTGGTGGAGCTGCCCAGGCCACTGCGAAAGCTGCCGACAGTGGCTTGCGCCAGGTTCAAGAGTTTATCCGAAAGACCCGAGCGCACCAGCGCATCCCCGGTCAGAATAAAGAGTGGGACGGCAATCAGTGCAAAGGCGTTGATGCCTTCAAAAAGCGACGCGCCAAACACGGACAAAGGCAACGCTTCAGTAAACGTCATTGCCGCCAATGTACCCAGCCCAATCGCCACCCAGATGGGTACACCCAGCGCAATCATGGCGACCAGCCCCAGGATGGGCAGAAAAAAGCTCCACCCTAGATCCGCTGCCGCGGGTTGGTAGGTCATAAATTCCATAACGAATTCCCTCAGTCGAACAGCTTCTGGCCGTCAAAAACAGGTTCACCACGACGCATGCGGCGAATATCAGCCAGCATGGACTGCACCACCCGTAACACCACCAACGTAAAGCCAAGGGGCACTGCCGCCAGGAAGAAAGCCTGCGATACCCGTAGACCCGGTGTAATAGAGCCAAAGTTGATCGAGGTGAGAATAGGGCCAATCGATAGCCATAACGCCCAGACCGCCAGCACCAGGGTAGCAATATCCGCCAGCCACCAGGCCAGACGCTTCATCTTGGGGCCACCCAGATTGACCAGCACATCAATACGGATATGCGCTCGATCCCTGACGGCGGCCGCCGCCGCCAACCAGGCCAGATAGATAAAGGCGTAGCGGGCAACCTCCTCGCCCCAGGACGAGGAGTAATTCATGACAAAGCGCCGGAAGACTTCAATGGCAATCGTCAGGATGATGAGCGCATAAAAGGTCAATAGCAGCCAGCGCTCTGCGCTACGGTCGATCTTGTCGCAACGCAACCGGAAAGCCCGCCACTTGGACATCTTAGCTGTTGCTGTCGACGTAGTAGCCATTGCTTTCCTCCGTAGCCGCCAGTAGTTGCTCAAAGACGTCCATTGATCCCGCCAGTTCCAGCTTGGTCTCGTCCCAATCCGACAGCTGGTGGCCACAGCGGTCACGCCACTGTGCAATTTCGTCATCTGTCGGGTTATATACCTCGACACCCGCCTGACGCATCTGGTTGTAAGCGTATGCCCGCGCCGCAGGCACCTTAGCCAGATTTTCACGGAAAGTGGTTTCAGCCGCCTGCATCACGCCATCCTGAATAGGCGCTGAGAGGGAGTCGAACCATTCCTTGTTGCAGGTATATACCTGGGCATCAGCGACCGACTGGATAGTGGAGATACTCTTCAGGACATCCGTAAAGCCGAAGACCAGCAGTGCCTGAACACTCGGATCAAGTGCATCTGCAACGCCCTGCTGCATGGCAGATGAGGTTTCGCCCCATGCCACTGGTGTCGGGTTTGCCCCTAGCAGGCGGTAAACCTTCTGCAGAATCTGCGAGCCAGGAACCCGGAACTTGATACCTTCAATGTCTTCCGGCGTTCGCGCCGGGCCATCCAGCAGCCCCTCGCGAACCGCCACTGTGCGCGGGTCGATACATATATAGTTGAGTACTTTGAAACCACGTTCCTCAATCTTGTTATGCACCACATTCTGCCAGGCAGATGATGTCACCAGATTAATCAGGTTCTGGTTATTGCCACACCAGTAAGGAATATTGATCAGATCCACTTCCGGGGCAAAGGCCGCCAGGTTGGCCATGGAGTGCTGGGCAATCGCTACCGAGCCGTTCTGAACCTTGCTGATCAGGGTATCACCAACACCCAACTCGCCCGCTGGCGCCAGCCTGACGTAGACCCTGCCGCCGGTAAAGTTCTGCAGGTTTTCCTTATAGTTCAGCTGCATGATCGGGTACGCACGAGTCGCGCCTACCCGGTAACCGGTTGCCAGGACAATGGTCATCTCAGCAGCGGCCTGAAGCGCACTTTCTTCCTGAGCGGTTTGCGCCAGAGCCTGTTCTGAGAACAGCGTCCCACCCACGGCAGCGACCACGGCGGCGCTAAAACCATAGCGTCCTGCCGCCAACATGAACTGACGACGCTCTGGTAGGCTAGGTTCACCAGAAACACCCGGTTTAAATATATCGAAACGGTTGAACAGAGACATCAGCGTGCTCCTTGTACTTGTTGTTAAGGTACTTATTGTTAAGCCTTTAACAGGCCACGTCATGCGTTATGGGAATGTCGGGCTTCCAGCTTCAAACAGGCAGAGATAAAGACACCGGTGGCCGCCACGAGCAACATCGCTTCCTGGGCGGCGGAAAGCTCCACCAGGCCGGGACTGAAACGCTGGAGGGCAACATTCAGAAAAAAGACGACAAAGAGACCAAAGGCTACCCACATGAGTACCCCTAACCCCTTATTACCAGAAGGTTCTTGAGATGGATCAGACATACATTGACTCCTCAACGCTTGTTCTTGTAATTATCTTTTGCCTGTCAGATTTTCTTATTCAGCCTTGTCGGTCACCTTTGCAACTAGCATCTTTGCACCACATCCAGTACAAATTGTTATGTAAGCGCTTACAAAGCTGTATCCTCAAACTAGACTCATATAGATGAGTTGTCCAGAAAAAATTTCATCTATTCTTGCTATTAAGGTAAGGCATCCCAGAAAAGCCGCAGCAAAGGAAAAAATGCTTTATGAACAACAAACTACAAAATGCTTTACTGGCAGATGTAGCACGTGAAGCAGGCGTTTCCACGGCCTCCGTATCACGGGTGCTTAACCGGGCACCGCATGTCAGCAAGCCACTCCAGGCACGGGTTGAGGCTGCCATCGCAAAGCTGGGCTATGTTCCCCATGGCACGGCGCGCGCCCTGGCCTCACGGCGCATAGGGGCTATTGGCGTCCTGGTGCCCACCCTGGATAACCCGATTTTCAGCATTGCCATCAACAGCCTTGAACAGCGCCTTAAACATCATGATTGCCGTCTATTGATTGCCACCTACCGCTATGACCTGGATGACGAATTCGATGCCCTGCGAACTCTCATTCAACAAGGCGTCGATGGCATGGTACTGATCGGCCATGACCATCGCCCTGCCGTCCTGACCACGCTTAAACGCCGCAAGATGCCTTTTCTGAGCTGTTGGCATGGCCTCCACGACGCTGACTGGCCATGTATAGGCTTTGATAATACGGCTCCCTCGAAGGCACTGGCCGAACACCTACTGGCACTAGGGCATTCCCGCCTGGCGGTATTGAGCGCCCCCGTCACCAGCAATGACCGTGCCCGGGCACGCCTGCAAGGCTTTATTCAGGCCGCCGAACAGACCGGATGCCCCATTCCTGACAGCCATGTCATGACCGTCGAGTATGGCATTGCTGAAGGCTTTCAGGCCTTTGATGCTCTGATGCAACTTCAGCCCAGGCCAACTGCCATACTTTGCGGCAACGACACCCTGGCGTTTGGCGTGCTGCTGGCGGCCCAGGCGGCCGGAATCAATGTCCCCCAGCAGCTTTCGGTCACCGGTTTTGATGACCTGCCGCAGGCACGTTTCATGACGCCCGCCCTCACCACGGTGGCCGTACCCGCCATTGATATCGGGCACGGCGTTGCCGATGCACTGATTGCCCGTATTGATGGCGAAACCCCGCCCCACCAGCAACTGCTTGATGCCCCTTTGGTGCTGCGCGGGTCTAGCGGCCCGGCGCCACCTGCTGGCTAGCTTGAACCCTGTTTAGCTCTGCCCGGCAAACGCAGCATGCTGTTCAAGGGCCGCCACCAGATCAGTGGACAGCGTGACAGTGTCATTTTGTTCACGGCGCAGTTGAAAACGCCGCTCACCGGGAATCCGCACACCTGGCTGGTCGAGCATTGCCGCAAACAGGCTTTCGGCGTGGCCAACAAAGCCTTGAGAAAAACGCTGCGGGTCAATCAGTAACATCAGCTGGGCAATCCCCGGCGGCTCGCCTTCAGCCTCGAAAAACGAGCTCGCCTGGAAGCCAAAATTGCTGCCTGTCAGACCCGCTGTCAGTAACTCCACCATCAGCGCCAGCGCGGCTCCCTTGGCATCGCCAGCGGGCACCATGCTGCCTGCAATGGCAGCATCCGGGTCAGTGGTCACACGCCCTTCGGTATCCAGCGCCCAACCTTCGGGGATTGGCTCGCCCTTGATCTTGGCCAACATGACCTTGCCGCGAGCGACCTTGGATAGAGAGAGATCAATCAGCAGCGGGTCACCGTCACGGCGCGGGCAGGCAAAGGCAATCGGGTTAGTGCCAAACAGAGGCAGCTTGCCACCCCAGGGCGCCATGGCAGACGGCGCATTACTGAACGCCAGCGCCAAATAGCCACGGCGGGCAGCGGCTTCCACTGGCGTACCGGCCACCCCAAAATGATGAGAGTGCGCAATAGACACCGCCGCTATACCCGCTTGCGCCACGCATTCATAGCCAGCCTCAAGGCCGCGCTCTACCGCCGGAAACGCCAGACCATGCCGAGCGTCTACGCGCACCACGGCGCCGTCGGTTTCTACCTGGGGAACCGCGGAGGCATCCACCTTGCCACTGGCAGCCTGATCCAGGTAGAACGGTAGCCGTGAAAGGCCATGAGACGGCAAGCCATCGCGCTCTGCTCCCAGCAAGGCTTCGACCGTCGCCGCCGCTTCAGCCTCACCAAAGCCACGGCCATGCATGGCCGCCATTGCCAGCTCACGCGCCTGATCCACACTGATGACGACATTGTCACTCATGCGCCTACCTCCGTAGCATCGAGCACACCACGCACGTTATCGGCGGTCATCTGGCTGATACGCGCGTTGGATTCCTCGGTGACCCCGGCAATATGCGGAGTAAGCACAAGATTCGGCACGCCTTCCAGCACCGAGCCGCTTGGCAAAGGTTCCTGCTCGAACACATCCAGCAGCGCCCCGGCCAGCCGCCCCTCACGCAGCGCGGCTGCCAACGCGGCTTCATCAACAATACCGCCACGGGCTGCATTCACCAGCACGGCGTTGTGCTTCATGCCGTTCAACGCCGCCTTATCCATCAGATGATGAGTTTCATCGGTCAAAGGAACGTGCAAGCTGACCGCATCAGACACTGCCAGCAGACTCTCAAGGCTTGCATGGCGCTCTACACCCGCCCATTCAGGCGCCTCTGCCGGCAGATGGGGATCAAAAGCCACAACCTGCATATCCAGGGCCAGCGCGCGCCGGGCGGTTTCCCGGGCAATAGCGCCAAAGCCGACCAGCCCCAGGACACATCCGCTGACTTCTCGGCCAATCAGCGCCTGACGCGGCCAATCGCCTGCCAGCATGGCCTGGCTGGAAAAATATGCCTGACGACGCAGCAACAGAATACCGGTCAGCACGTACTCGGCGACCGAGCTCCCATTGCCGCCATGCGCCGGCTTCACCGCGACATTTCTCGCCTTGCAGGCCTCCATATCGATATTATCCAGCCCTACCCCCAGGCGCCCGACGACCTTGAGTCCATGGGCTGCAGACAGTAAGGCGTCATCGACCTGGGTACGGTTGCGCACAATGATGCCATCAGCATCCGCAAGCGCTTCAAGCAGTGAGTCGCGGTGATCTACCAGGGTTGTGTCGTAAACGACCTCAAAGCGGTCTTTAAGATGATCAACAGCCGCTTCATCCATGAATTCAGATATCACGATTTTGGCCATGAGTACTCCTGTACGCCTGTTTTTGTTGCCGGGCCAACCCCGGTAGAAAGGGTAATATGCTGCTTACATCCACCATCGCCCCAGCGGTAAGGGAACGTTGAGCAGCAGTGCAAAAAGGGTGTAGAAAAACGCCACCAACAGAGCTCCTGTCAGCAAGTGGCTGATCAGCCGTTTACGGGTCCACTGTTCATATTGTGCTACCGCCATCAGTATGACGAAGCTAACTAACCCGGTCAGCAGAAAGCCTACCCATGGCATAGCCAGCGCCCAGACGGTCATCGCCAGCACCAGTAGTACCCGCCGCAGGGTGGAGCCCGTCTCCCGCTCAGTGTTGCTGATCACGCCACTGATCATAAGCTGACCGATACGTAAGACACCGGCCAGCATAGTGACAATCGCAATAGTGATCGGAAAAATACTGCCAAGCTGGCTCATTCCCTGGCTTTGCCAAAGACACGCCGCGCCTAAGGCAATGAACAGCATCGGCATTATGTACTCGGAGCGTGCCGAACATGCCGCTTGAATCCTGGGAGCCGCCTTGTTCCTGGAAAGCGTCTTCGCCATCACAGCACCTCCTGATGAGCATCACCGGCAGCATTTTGTTGACGCTGACGCCGCGCCTTAATCATTGGATAAAAAACACTGACTAGCGATAACGCGATAATCGTCAACGAAATAGGGCCACCAAAGAACGTCATGCCATAGGAGCCGCTGGCACGTCCGATTAAAAAGCCTTGTACGAACCCTTGTTCAGCGATGGGACCGAGAATCAGCCCCAGCACAATCGGTGAAGGCTTGAAGCCATAGCGGTTAAGCAGCCAGCCGATGACACCTAGGGTCAGCATGATGATCACATCGCTAATACTATTACGAATTGCATAAGTGCCAATCACCGTCATGAAGGCAATGGTAGGTACCAACAGCGCCTTGGGAATAGTGATAATAAACTTGAACGCGTAGCGCCCAATCATTAGCCCCAACGGCAACAACAAGCAGGTGGCGATGAACAAGCCAGCAATAAAGGTGTAGGTAATACTGGCATTAGTGGTGAAGAGTTCCGGTCCGGTGCGGAAGCCCTGAACCAACAGCGCCCCGAGGATAACAGCATCCGGTGGCGTGCCAGGAATCCCCAGCACCAGGGTGGGAATAAAGCCCCCGCCTACGGTGGCATTGTTCGCCGCCTCGGTGGCCAGCACCCCCTGAGGGTTGCCCTTGCCAAAGGAGCTGGAATCCTTGGCAGCGCGCCGAGCCTCTGAGTAGGACACCAGGCTGGCAATCGAGCCGCCCGCGCCGGGCAGAATTGCCACCCCGGTGCCGATGGTGGCCGAACGCAGCAGGTTAAGCTTGCCTATCCAGGCATGCTTGAGCCCTTCACGCAAACGAATGCCGCGCTGTTCCGCATCCACCTTGAGGTGCGATTCAGGGGTGGCCACCAGATCAATCAGCACCGGAATACAGTACAGGCCAATTAACGCCGACACCGTTTCAATGCCTCCCAGCATCACCTGGGAGCCAAAGGTATAGCGAATATCGCCACCGATCACGGCGACACCGACGGTAGACAGCAAAAGCCCGAAACCCGCGCCCATAAAGCCTTTCAGGGTCGAGCCTTCAGATAGCGCCGAAATCAGCGTCAAGCCAAAGATGGCCAGCCAGAAATACTCCACCGGGCCAAAGCTAAGCGCTATTTGGGCCAGCAATGGCGCCAGGGTCAACAAGGCCAGCACACCGACAAGCCCGCCCACCACGGACGCCAGCGTCGAGAGAGTTACGGCAAGGTCGCCATCACCGCGCTTGGCCATCGGAAAGCCATCAAAGGTGGTGGCGATCGCCGAAGGCGTTCCCGGTGTATTGACCAGAATGGCCGAATAGGAGCCGCCATAAATAGCTCCGGTGTAGATGGCACCCAACATGATGAGTGCCGATTCCGGCGTCATCCCGAAGGTCACCGGCACCAGTACGGCCACCGCCATGGTGGCCGAAAGACCTGGCAGCGCCCCGATAATGATACCCGAGGCAACGCCGAGCAGCGCCAGCCCTAGGTTGAGCGGTGAAAGCGCGCCTAATGCATGGCTGAAAATATCCATACGATTCCTCAGCAGGAGCAGGGATTAATCAATCAGGCCCAATTCACGCGCCGACGCCTCATAGACATCCATACGCTCAGACATGAAGGCATCCATTTCATCGACGGGAACATCCATCAGTACAAAGCCCAGGTCTTCCATCTCCTGGCGGAACTGAGAATGTTGATTGATCTGCTGAAAAATATCAGAGAGCTGCTGCTGGATCTCGACAGGTGTGCCGTCTGGAACCGCCATGCCGCGATAAGCACCGCCTACCATGTCATAGCCCAGCTCCTTAAAAGTAGGCACATCCGGGAACATGGGATGACGTTCCTCAGAAGCCACCGCCAGCATGCGCACCTTATCATCGTGGTTGGCCGCTACCGTGGTGTAACCCCATTCGGCTTGCACCTGCCCGCCCAACAGCGCCGTCACCGCTGCGCCAGTGCCCTTGAAAGGAATATAGGTGGTGGTGACATCTGCTAATTGCTGGAAGCGGGTGTTGGCAACATCATTGGCGCTATAGGTGCCGCTGCCGGAAAAAGT
Organism: Halomonas qinghailakensis; assembly: GCF_025820815.1. Classification (NCBI taxonomy): domain Bacteria; kingdom Pseudomonadati; phylum Pseudomonadota; class Gammaproteobacteria; order Oceanospirillales; family Halomonadaceae; genus Halomonas; species Halomonas qinghailakensis. Next base: position 352,807 of record NZ_CP096973.1, read on the forward strand.
GACCGCCCCGGGCATTTCTTTAGCCGCCTGAATCAGGTCATCCAGGGTTTGGTAGGGGCTTTCATTGCGCACCAGGATGGCATCAGGCGAATAGTGGAAATAGAAAAAGTTGTTGAGATCTTCAGTGGCGAAACCCACATCCTGCCCCATGGGCTTGAGGATGATATGGGGTAGATTGGAGCCCATGATAGTATGACCATCAGCCGACATACCCGCCAGCTGAGACCAACCCACGGCCCCGCCGCCGCCCGGCATATACTGTATAACCAGCTGCTCACCGGTGATTTCTTCAAAGTACTTTTGCTGCAGCCGGGCGCTGATATCAGACTCACCGCCAGGACCAAAGGGAATCACGTACTGGATGTCTTTCGATGGAAACTCGTCAGTCTGAGCCATGGTAAAAGCGCTGACGATTGATAGCCCAAGACCGGCTGCAAGGCCGATGGATAGAGAGATGCGCATGGTTCGTTCTCCAAGTATTGTATTTATCGTTGTCAACTTGCGAGCAGCGTTTGTGGCACTGTCATCAGGCCAAAACATGTATCAGAAAAAAGAGCTCCTGGTGTTACTGCGTCATAGTGAATAAATGCAAAAACGCTCCACCCAAGGATGGAGCGCTAACCCGTCATCAGGCGCTTTCGTAAAGACGCGTCATGACAAACTCACGATGGCCCAGCGCTTCAGCCGCTGTCAGGCGACCATTGGCGGTACGCACCATCATTTCCAATAACGCATCACCTGCCTGATTCATATCCATTTCCCGGCGCAGCAGATGCGTTACATCCACATCAATATGCTCGCTCATGGTGCGCAGGGTGCGTGGGTTGGCACACAGTTTGATGACCGGCAGAATCGGGTTACCGATCACGTTGCCCTGGCCAGTCGGGAAGAAATGCACCACATAACCGGCTGCCGCACACAGGGTGACCATCTCGGCCGCCGCTGAAGAGGAATCCATGAACCACAGGCCCGACCCGGTAGGCGTTTCGGCTTTATCCAGCACCCCATCGACCATACAGCGCTTACCAATCTTCTGAATGTTACCCAGCGCCTTTTCTTCGATAGTGGTCAAGCCGCCTTCAATGTTGCCCTTAGTCGGCTGTGACTCGGACAAATCACTGGTCTTGTAGCGATCAATCATGTCGCTGTAGCTGTCGAACATCGCCTGGAACTGCGCACGCACTTCAGGGGTGGCACAGCGTTCTGCTACCAGGTGCTCACCGCCGGTCAGCTCGGACGTTTCGCCGAATACCAGGGTGCAGCCTGCATCATAGAGCTTGTCGAACGCGTTACCTGTGGTCGGGCAGGAAGCCAGGCCAGAAGTCGTATCAGACTCACCGCACTTGGTCGAAACCCACAGCTCGTTGATATCGCATTCTTCACGCTGCTGCTCACTAGCGTACTGGACAAACTCACGCGCCTTTTTGGATGCCGCACAGATAGTGTTGTGATCACCGTTCTGCTCAATCCAGAAGCCTTCAACAGGCTTGCCGGTTGCCTTGATACCGTCGACCACTTTGTTGGTCCAGCCCGGCTCAATGCCAATCACGATCACTGCCGCCACATTGGGGTTGCTGCCAATACCAATCAGGGTACGGAAGTGCAGATCAAGATCCGGGCCAAACTGCAGACGGCCATAGGCATGCGGCAGCGCCATAGTGCCCTTGATGTTATTGGCAACGGCTTCGGCAGCAGCGTTGGAGATATCGTCTACCGGCAACACGATGACGTGATTGCGAACACCGACACGCCCGTTCTCGCGACGATAACCCAGAAATTTGCGACCTTGGATTTCCATCTCTACCACCTCTTTGTTTTAACGTTGTGGACGTGCAGGTGCTCGCCTTTCTTGATCGGCTTGATAGCGCGGCCGATATCGACGCTGTACTTCATTACCGCATCGCTTTCTGCCAGATCACGAACGGCCAGCTTGTGCCCGATCGGGATAGGGTCACTAACGGTGCACGTAATTGTCTGATCACCTTGCATGACCCAGCCTGTCAGTTCCTGACCCGCCTGAATCCCCTCGACCACCGCAACGCCAACACTATCGTCGGCATCATGTACTACGAAGTCGATACTCATGATGTCTCCTCTCATCGTTGTGAAACCACAACTCATATATATGACATATGATAGATGATAGCAAGTCCTCTGTATGTTTTTTTGGTATTATTGTTTCCAGCAAAGACCGTTACCGAGCGCAAACCATTGATGGAAGTGGCTGCCCTATTAGCAATACTTTAAGGAAAGGAACATGAACGACCAGCCAGCACCCAGCTACCGCCCGCTGTATCAGCAAATCAAGGAAGCCCTGCTATCACGTATTGTCTCGGGCGTTTGGCCACCGGGCACTTACATCCCCAGCGAGTCTGCTCTCTCACAAGAATACGGTGTTAGCGTGGGCACGCTGCGCAAGGCCGTTGATGCGCTGGCCAACGAGCACGTGGTTATTCGTCATCAGGGGAAAGGCACTGTCGTTGCCACCCACGACAGTGATCGTTCGTTGTTTCAGTTTTTTCATTTTGTGCGCTTTGATGGTTCACGCTCACTTCCGGTTTCCCGGGTACTGCAGCGCAGATGCCGCCAGGCCACGCTAGAAGAAGCCCAAGCGCTTGAAATTGAGGAAGGCACCGTTGTTGTCCATATCCAGCGCATCAGGGTGCTGGACGACGTACCGGCATTACTGGAAGATCTGGTGGTGGATGCCAAGCGCTTCCCGGCGCTAGAAAATGAACCACAGACATTGCCCAACACTCTTTATCAGCTGTATCAGCAGAAATTCAGCCAGAGTGTTGCAAAAGCGGAGGAACGCTTACTAGCCGTTGTCGCTGGCCAACAGGAGCAGAAACACCTGGGCGTGGAGATTGGCTCACCGCTGCTTGAAGTCCGCCGGATTGCCCGAGGCCTGCAAGGCGAAGCCCTTGAATACCGTGTTTCACGCTGTAACACCCAGCACCACTGCTACCTGAACGAGCTGTGACATAGGCTAAGGGGATTAATTTGCTCAAACAGGCGCTGGCATCACCGCTAGCGCCGAATCCCGGCGGCATGGCCTCTGTTGGCCATCCGCAAAGGCGGTGTCAATGTTAGCGTTAGCCTCCGCTCTGGCTCAGAGCGCCCAACGCCAGGTGAATAAGGCCATGCTTAGGCGCGTTGGCAGGCCAAGTTGCATAGACATCAATGGCATGTAATTCCCAACCGGGCAGCACATATTTCAGCGCTCCTGACTTAACATCCTCGCTGACGAGAAAATCCGGAACGATGGCAAGCCCTGCACTTGCGTTAGCCAAACGATAAATCGCCTGAGCATCGTTTGCAAAGATGCTCGCTTCTGGTTTGATGATGGCTTGAGAGTCAGCAACTCCGGTGAACTCCAGTGGCACGTTCTGTGCTGGCACAAGTGCTAACCAGTCCCAATCAACAACATCTTGCGGATTTTCGGGAATCGGCCGTGATGCGAGATATTCAGCCGACGCGACTAACTTACGCCTGACCGAAAACAATTTGCGTGACGTTGCAGAATTTTTCGCCTTTGGGCCCATTCGGATCGCAATATCAAAACCGTCATCGATAAGCGAACGACGTGTATCTGAGAAGTCCAGAAACAAAGTGATTCGAGGGTACGTTTTTTTAAAGGCGGCGATTTGCTCAATAAAATGTGATTGTGACAACACCGAGGGAATCGTGATGCGCAGTTCGCCGCTTGGCACACTTGCGGAAACCGATAGATCAACTAGCTCGCCTTCGACGGCCTCAAGCATCTTGTGAGTTGCTGATAGCAGCCTGTGTCCCTCACGTGTCAACGTCAGCTTACGGGTCGAACGGTAGATCAATGCAACGCCTAAACTCTCCTCAAGCTGCGCGACATGGTGACTGACCACCGAAGGCGACAAACGCAGTTCCCTTGCGGCCCCACGGAAAGACCCATGGTCAATCGTTTTGGCAAAAATAGCCATCTGACGCAGTCGATCAATCATTATACAAATAATCCGAACAGTTAAATTTATTCATCCCATCTTATGCTATTTCCTGGGGTTGTCTATCTTGGTCAGTAAGGCCCCGCAAGCCTGCGTGGCACCTTTATTCCTCACCCAGGAGACAGCACCATGAAAGCGTTAAAAACCACTCTTGCAGTTGCTTCGCTTTGCTTCGCGGGAATCGCCACGAATGCTGCAGCCGATGATAAAGCCACCGTGCAAACGTTCTATGACCTACTCAGCAATCCGGGCTCCGAAGAGCTTGCCGAGGCATTTCTTGAGGTGACGTCGGAGGATTGGGAAAGTGTTGGCAACTACTCTGGCGAGAACGAGACTCGCGATAAGTTTGTCGGCCAGATGGGTTTCTTCGCCCAGCTCATCCCCGACCTTGACTGGTCTGTTCAGGCGATGCATCAGGACGGTGATTTTGTGACTGTACGCAGCCGCGCCACTGGCACACCCACTGACACGTTTTTCGGTGTCGATGGCGAAGGTCGCAGCTTTGACATTATGACCATCGATATTCATGAGCTGGACGATGGCGTGATTGTCCGCACCTACCATGTCGAGGACTGGGCAAGCGCCTTGCAGCAGCTTTCCGGCCAGTAATCACAACCACTATTGGATAATTAGCTGGAGCTATGGATGGAATCTTATCCTTGGCTTCCCAGCGAAACCGCCAACTAAGCTGACAACCCGACTGGCTTGCGCCTATTGGCGTGAGCCAGTCATCCGAAACAGAAACAAGTGTCAGTTCTGGTTCGCGTGCGAAAAGACACGTTGCAAAAATGGAAAAACGACAGTGATGCACAAATTCATATCTTTACTTCTGATAACTGGGGCATCTTTAGGCTCCATAACCGTGGCTTCTGCGGAGGGGTTCTATGGCTCAGCCAGCATTGGCGGCAGCTTTCAAGCCAATGATGCCGAAGCTTTTGGTGAAAATATTGCCGTTGACCCAGATTTTCCTGGTGGTTTTGACAGCGGCGACGGCGCTGTAGGCTCTTTAGCACTTGGTTATTCTTTCAACAATCGCTTGCGCCTTGAGGGGCGCGTGAGTCGACGCAACGCGACCTTTGGATCAACGGAGTTTGGAAGTGGTGCGCGTACTGGTGAAGAATTCATCCTTGACGGCGATCTTCAAAGCACAACCATCACCGTTGAGGGCTTTTACGACATCCCGACCCACACTATTTTCACCCCCTACATCAAGGCAGGTATCGGTGTGGCATATAACAGCTATTCCGCAAGACTTGGTGGCGCGGGTGTCGCAGCTTTCGACCCATTTGATGGGACAGTTGATGGCTATTACGACAATTACTCAGATGAAACTTCTACAAACTTCACATGGAATGCGGGCTTTGGTACCAGCATTGAGTTGAATGAGCGCGTTTCCCTATTTGGTGAATATCAGTACGCCTATCTTGGCAAGGCGACCACTGGTGCGGACGCTTTTACCGACGGTTTTGAGGTAGATGCGGGTGCGCATGAATTCATGGCCGGCGTTCGCGTCAACTTCTAAGAACCAGCTTCTTACGAAAGCCACAACTTACGGCGCCACGATCTTGTGCCGTCAAAGCAAGCCAAAATGAAACTGGAGAAACATATGAACCGTAGAGCATTTTTAACAATAGCCGTAGCCGGAACTGCAGCTGCTGCATTGAGCACATCGCTCTCAGCGAAAGATAGGGATGACAAAGACAAAGCATCTTTTGACACTGTCATGGCCTTCATGGGGGCTATGGGTGGCGGTGACATGGACACCTTGGACGAGCTTATGGCGGGCGACATGGTCTGGCAAAACGAAGGCGACCCAGACCTTCCATGGATCGGCACCTGGGAGGGCAAAGAAGCTATCTTCGGCTTCCTTGGCATGTTCTCTGAGAATGTACAGGTCACTCATTGGGAAAACCAGGATGCGTTTGCCTCCGGCGATACCGTGGCCGTCTTTGGTCGCATGAAATTAAGGCTGTCAAACTCTGGTGTGGAAACCGACGAGTTCACGTTTGCTCTGCGCGCCAAGGTGCGCAACGGGCAAGTCGTGTTCTGGAACTGGTTTGAGGACAGCTATGCCGTGAGTCAGGCGTTCCACGCCACCTGAGTTATCAGACCATCCCGATGACTCCGCCCATGAGGAGAATGAAATGCGAAAACGTCCAAACCTGATTTTAATCGCGGCGGCAGCATCACTGATCACCATCGCAACACTCGCGTCTGCGCAAAACGTGATATTCCCAATGCGAGATGGGGTGCGCCCAGAGACAACGAACGGCGTGCCACATGTACAGATCGACGTTCAGCCGATCCCTGAACTCTCGGAGGAAATGCTACGTCAAGTCGATGAGTTTCCAGGCGTCGTTCTTGGCGCTACCCGCGTTTCTCTCCCCGGAGCAGTTGGGTTTCAGCTGACGCGTGACACCCCTATCGCTCAACCACAAGCCATCGTCGGAGGACGCGAGTTTGCCCACCTTCACCCGGATGGCAGTTTACATGCCTCACTGCACCCAGACGCAGCTCGTGCTGCGATAGATGCTGGTTGGGCGGTGGCACATCCTTGGGCCGATAAGCGTGCGGGCTGGGAGGGTTTCGTGATGATTTACACTCCCACCAATCAAGCTGAACTGGATATAGTGCTTGAGCTGTTACGAGGGTCATATAACTTCATTACAGGGCAGACAACTACAGGGTAACGCTAAGGAAAGATACGGCTCATTTTCTCCGTTTTAGGTTAACCTCATGAAGATGTCATTGTGACCGATGGTAGCATCGACTTGCTATCGTCTATGTAGTCGAGATCAATACCAATCACTGCGTTAGCCCCCATCTATACTGCCTCTTCACGCAAGCCAGCGGCCGACATCCTCCCAGCTGAGACCAGCCAACGGCCCCGCCGCCGCCCAGTTCGGACGTTTCGCCGAATGCCAGGGGGCAGCCTGCACCATAGAGCTTGTCGAACGCGTTACCTGTGGTCGGGCAGGAGGCCAGACCACAGCTCGTTGATATTGCATTCTTCACGCTGCTACTTGCTAGCAGCGTGCTAGACAAACGCGCGCCTTTTTGGATGCAGCGCAGATAGTGCTGAGATCACCCTTCTGCTCATTCCAGAAGCCTTCTGAACATACTCTCGTTATTAGCCGTTAATCTTCATACGGGAAAATAAATAATATCAGGGGGTTAGAAAAATCTGTCAGCTGAAAGTGTTACGTGAAGCACTAACAGCTGACTATTCATGTTCCGGCTTACTTGTCAGTTTTCTAACACCGATATTACCCAGCAGCGCGGCTCCTAACATTGTGAGCACCATTGGCCACAGGTGCTCTACTTGGAATAAACCCACCATCACCCCAGCAATAGCCCCACAGCTAAACTGGATGCCGCCCAGCAAGGCAGTTGCTGTGGCACTAATATGTCCAAAATGATCGAGTAGCGCAGAGATGGCATTTGGCGTGATCAAGCCAATCATGCCGGTAAACAGCATGATCAGCGGAACCACTACATAAAGCGACGCGAGATTAAGGGCTGTCACTGTTACCAGCCCTAGCGCTGCAATGAGCTGAATGGTTAACCCAAGTCTTAAATTCTGCTGAGGCGAGCGCTTACGCAGCAAATGAATATTGACGCGATTAGATAACGCAATCACAAGGACATTGACGCCAAATACTAGTGGGTAAACGCTAGGCGATAACGAGAAGTAGTCTAAGTATAAAAATGGAGAAGCCGTTACAAAAGCAAACAGCCCAGCGAATGAGGCTGCGACGGCGCATATATAGCCCATCCCCTCTTTATGACGCAGCACGCTAGCGTAGTTACGTATAACTTGGCGCGGCGAAGCAGCGGGCAGGTTCGTATCTCGCGTCTCGGGTAAACGCGTGCCTAACAGCCAAAGCAAAAATCCTGCATAAGCGGCCAAAAATACAAAGATCAACCACCACCCGGCAACGTGTAGCAAGAGACTGCCCACCGCAGGAGCGACCAATGGTGCTAGCATCATAATCATCGCCATTGTTGACATGACCTTAGCGGCTTCACGTCCGCTAAAGCAGTCGCGCACAATCGCTGCCGAGTTAACCACACAGGCACCTCCGCCCAGCGCTTGAATGAATCGCCATGCCAACAAGGAAGACAAACTATCCACGGTAGTGATCATTAGGCTTGCAAGCATAAACACCACCAAACCGCTGAGTAAAACAGGCTTACGCCCAATCCGATCTGACAGTGGTCCAAAGCACAGCTGACCTATTGCAAAACCAAATAAGAACATACTGATAGAGAGTTCAGTATGATGAATACTCGCATTGATATTTTCAGCCAGTATCCCCATGGCAGGTAAATAAGCATCAATTGCAAACGGCGCAAGCGCTGTATTGGCCGCCACCAACAGCGCCACCCGACGAGGATCAAGTTCCATAAATATCCTTGAAGTGGGCACTAAACAGCAGAGAATGCCGCTGAATAGATAGGACGCTAATTATAATCGATTTCAATTCGTTTGTCGGTCTCTGTTCGCTGCGCAATGGCCTTGCTAAAGTAGTCCGATGATTACGATCTCAACCATTACTATCTCAACCATTACGATCTCAACGACAGCTATCTAAAAGACAACTAAGGAGCGGTGCATGGCTACTAGCCTACTAACTCAATTAAAAAAGATGACTACGGTGGTCGCTGACACCGGCGACCTTGAGGCTATCCGCCGTTTTCAGCCGCAAGATGCCACCACCAATCCATCACTTATCCTGCAAGCGGCTCAACAAGAAGATCGACGCGCACGCCTGGCTAGCATTGCTAAAGAAAGCATCAATCTCGAAGATGCAGTAGATCGTGTCGCTGTTGATATCGGTAGCGAAATCAGCGAGCTGGTACCCGGCTATGTATCAACTGAAGTCAGTGCCCGACTATCGTTTGATCGTGATGCCACTATTGCCAAGGCGCACTCACTGATTGAGCGCTATGCACAGCATGGTGTGGGACCTGAGCGTATTTTGATCAAAATGGCCTCGACCTGGGAGGGCATCCAAGCCGCTCGTCAACTTGAGCGTGATGGTATTCGTACAAACTTGACCTTGTTATTTGGCTTTGCCCAGGCGCAAGCCTGTGCAGATGCTGGTGCAACGCTTATTTCACCGTTCGTGGGCCGTATTCTCGACTGGCATAAAGCTAAACATCCTGACACAAATTTTAGTGGAGCCAATGATCCGGGCGTGCAGTCTGTCAAGCGTATTTACGAGTACTACAAAGACCATGGCTACCCTACCATCGTGATGGGCGCAAGCTTCAGAAACGTAGGTGAGATTCAAGCATTGGCCGGCTGTGATCGTTTAACGATATCCCCTGCATTACTCAACGAGCTAGACGAACTTAAAGGCGATTTGCCGCAACAGCTTATTCCCCCCCAAGCTGCTAGCAGCGTACCGAGCGAGGCGTTATCTCAGCAGGATTTTCGTTGGGCAATGAATGAAGATGAGATGGCGACGGACAAACTGGCAGAAGGCATACGCAAATTTATGGCTGACCAGCGAAAACTTGAAGAGCTGCTTAGCACACTTCGTAATAGCTAATTTATCTACTTTTTGCCTTGTGGAACTAGAAGCTACTGATACAGAAATAGGCTACTGAGACAAAACAGAAGGCAACACAATCAAAAAGGCCCTCTAGGAATGTTTTCTTAGAGGGCACTTCCTTAATAAAGATCGAGTTTTTTGCAATATGTACGCTGATGACGTGTTAATGGGCTGTGGTGTTTTGCGCTTCGAGCATTTCCACAAGCGGTTGAAACTGTTCGCGGTTGTGCTCGTTCATATGCATCAAAATTCGATGGGCCTCTAAAATACGCTCACGCAATCCTTCCTCATCAGCTGGCTCAGCAGGTAAGTCTTCGAGTGCCGACGTTAATTTTGACGCTTGCTGCAAAGGTGCTTCCATCAACGTAAAAAAGCGTGCAAACCCCATCACATCCAGCATTTGCCGCACGTCAGGGTTATCAGCAATGATGGTGGGAGGTTGCTCTAAACGCCCTTTTACTGCCATTGCCACTTTGGCAAGAAAACCCAACGCTGTCGAATCAACATTCGTTGCTTCTCGCAGGTCAATTAGCACCGCCGTCAGCCCTGGCGTTTCCGCAAGGCGTTGAGCTTGGGTATCAAGGGTAGCGCACAGCGTTAAGCGTACATCACCGCATAATTTTAAAACAAAAACACCGGAATCGAACGCCGCTTTAATGCGGCCTTCTTCAATCAGCATGACCAAATCCGCTCACCATCATGATTGTCAGGTCATCGGGTAAAGCATCGCGGTCCTGGTTCGCCTCATCATCCGCATCGCCTTCTATAAGAAGCGAGTTGGTATTAGCTAACCGATCGCGCAACTGCTCAAGCGTGACACTTTCGCTTACTAATTGCTCAAGTTCCTTGAGCCGCGTGTCGAGCGTCTTACCCGGCAAGCATTCCAATACACCATCTGAACACAGCCATAAATGAAAATCGGCCGGTAAAGCACAGCTGAGCGAAGGATACTCTACATCTGGAAAAAGACCTACTGGCATTCCCTCACCTTCCAGACGCGCTAGTTTACCACCCGATACCAGCAACGGCATAGGAAGCTGCGCGCCAAGCGAATAGTGAAGCTTACGAGCCTCATGGTCAATAACACCAACAAATAAGGTCGCGTGTTTACCAATATCCGTGTCCTGCAATTCTCGGTTTAATGCCGCCAACCAATTTGGCGCCAGCTGTTCTGGCGATTGCCCATCCCACTCATTCAACCAACGGTTACACAGATATTTGAGCAGCACAGTAACGAACGCAGATGACGCGCCATGGCCTGACACATCGGCAAAATAAAACGCGCTGTAGCGGTCGTTATAACGCTGATAGTCAAGGAAATCACCTGATAAATACAGCGAAGGCGCAAACCAATAATCGTAATACACTCCGTTGATGACTTTGGGATGAATCGGCAGTAAACGCCGCTGAATATGTCCGCCGCTCTGCTGATCCATTCGCAGCAAGGCCAAGTGCGTTTCCAGGCTTTCGTTTAGTTCCGCCAACCGCTCTCGGTCTCGATCTCGCTCCTGAGCCAGAGTGTGAAGCTCAATGGCTTTGCGAATCATCCGACGCAACAGTTCCGCGTGACGTAGTGGATGAACAATATAATCCACTAAACCAACGTCAACTGCCTTAATCAAATCAGCATCTTGACGAGAATCGCTAACAACCAGAGTGGGCAAGCGATTGGTAAGCTGCGACCAGTGTTGGCGCGGCACTGCCCTTGCATGAGCAACAATCAGTGCAGTATCAGCGGGCAAATTATCAATATTCTCCGCTGCAAATACCCATAGGCCATCACATGTGATCGCTTCCGCTAACGCATCACGCTCTTGCCCCGGCTCATCGATCACCGCGATCAACTGCTTAGAATGATCCATATTAAGCCTCAATCGGCGAAATCGTCGTCACCAAAATCGGTATCATCGAATTCAAAATCGTCCATGGCAAATGGGTCATCCCCAAGTTCACCATCATTAATTTCAAATTGACGGCGTTGTAAGAAGGCATCGCGAATAAAGCGGTAACGGTCGCCACTAATCAATGCTTCTTGGTCAAGCAACCCAGCACGAATATGGATAATATCCAGTGCCGTCAAGCCAGCTCTAAGCGTATGGTCATCCATATAGGTAATAGGATGGGCAGCAATATCAAACGGCAATCCGGTGGTGTCTCTTAATGTGCGAGGACCTAGCAGTGGCAGCACTAAATAGCGCGAGTCCTCCCAGCCCCATACCGCCAGCGTTTGACCAAAATCTTCTTTATCAGCGTTGATTTCCATCAACGTAGCGTAATCTAACAGCCCGCCTATACCAACGGTCGAGTTAATTAAAAAGCGTGAAGTAGCTAAACCTGCATTAGCAGGCTTGCCCTGGAGCAAACTGTTTAATGCAGTGCGTACTTCACTTAGGTTAGAGAAAAAATTACCGACACCAGTTTGTATAGGGCCAGGAGTAACCGTTTGATAACCTTGTGCTAACGGCTTGAGCGTATAACGATCTAAAACGTCGTTAAAAACAAACACCCGACGGTTAAACCCTTCCCAAGGATCTTCGGGATGAGCTTGTTCACTAACATTAGGTCCTGAACTGGCGCATCCGCTCATGCTTAATATGGCTAGTAGCAAGACAGGCAATCCCTTGTAGCGCCAACTAAGTGCGCGTTTATGCTTTGCTAATAACCCAAGCATGACAATTCCTCTTTCAGCATATGGAGCGTGTTGTTGGTAGCGATTCACGCTTAAAACAATGAATAAAACACCACTATCAGTGACGACGTAACACAACGCTACCGGCACTGTAGCCGGCGCCAAACGAACAAATCACCCCAATATCACCGCTTTCAAACTGATCACGATGCAGGTGAAAGGCAATAATTGACCCCGCTGAGCTGGTATTAGCATAGCGATCCAGAATAATCGGCGCTTGTGCTTCAATGGGTTCAACGCCCAATACTTTACGCGCAATTAGGTCATTCATATGACGGTTAGCTTGGTGTAGCCACATGCGTTTCAAATCGCTTCCAGACAACTCTAAAGAAGCTAAATGACTTGAAATCAATTGAGCTACCATAGGGCACACTTCGCGGAAAACCCGTCGCCCTTCTTGTACAAACAGCTTATCTAGCGCCAGCGGATCGCTGTCAGTAACGCGATTCAAAAAGCCCGCGTTGTTACGGATCGCGTTAGAGAACTTAGTCACCAAACGCGTACCCAATATTTCATACTGCTCATTTGCCACCGCACAGTCACTACTTTCTAGCACCATAGCTGTACAAGCATCACCAAAAATAAAGTGGCTGTCTCGATCTGTAAAGTTGAGATGGGCTGAACAAATTTCTGGGTTTACAATGAGTGCCCGCTTAACGCTACCTGATGCAATGGCATTGGCCGCTGTTTCCAGTGCAAAGGTGGCAGAACTACATGCTACGTTCATATCAAAACCATAACCACCGGCACCAAGCGCTTGCTGTACTTCGACGGCTACGGCTGGATAGGCACGCTCCAGGTTTGAACACGCCACAATAACAAGCTCAATATCAATAGCATCAACTTTGGCTGCGGCCAACGCTTGACGTGCCGCTTGAATCGCCATGTCACACTGGAGAGACGGCTCGTCATTACTACGCTGTGGCAGTTTAGGCCGCATACGCACTGGGTCAAGAATTCCCGAGGCGTCCAACACGTAACGGCTTTTTATACCGGAAGCTTTTTCAATAAACTCGCTGCTTGAATGTGACAACGGCTCTCGTTCACCACGTGCAATTGCATCAGCATAATGAGCATTCTGGCTGTCCACCCACGCGTTAAATGCTTTCACCAACGACGCGTTATCAATGGCGTGTTCCGGTGTGTAGAGTCCAGTACCGGTAATCACCACATGTGTCATGCCTTTCTCCTTTTAGCAGCTTGCTGAGAGTCGCTGGCTGTCAAACAATATTGCTATCTTGGTACATCAACTTAATGCACAGCCCTATTATCGTATTACGGCAGGCGTTAAACGCTAACAATCTCTTCCCAACGCTTTTCAAGGCGTTTTACCGATACCGGCATTTTAGTGCCTAACTGCTGAGCAAATAGAGACACTCTTAACTCCTGAATCCACCAGCCGAAGGCCACTAACTCAGGGTCTTCCGCATCGCCTCGACGTTCGCTTTTACGGCGCGCATCAAAGCGTGTTTCTAATGCTTGGACATCATGCATTAGCATTTGGTCGCGCCCTCGCTCTCGTGCTGCTTTTTCAAGCCGGATCAACGCAGCCTCGGTATAGCGAGGATACTCCGTTAACCACTCGCCTGCATCGCGAATAAAACCAGGGTAAACTAAGCGCTGCATCTGCGCGCTGACATCACTGTAAACAAGCGCCAACGCAAAGTTGAGCTTGCCTTTTAAAATTTTAGTTACTGCCAGATGCCCTTTAAGCGCTGCCTCGACATGGGTCAACAACATCTGCGCATGCGCTAGCAAACTTGCTTCTGAAGCTTGCATACGTTCTTTAAGAGCTCTCTCAGAACGTGGCAGGGGATGTTGAGCCACTACTTGAGTAAACACTGCTAGCAGAAGATCATCAACCAACGCGTTCTTGCTTCCTACCTTGGCAAACAACAATGCGCATTTTTCCACGCCAGGCAAGCGTTTAATTGCTTTAACCTGATCCGGCTGTTGTGCGATCGCTAAACGTGCCACACCCATTTGATGGGCCGCCGCAGCTTTCGCAGGATGGTCAAAAAGCGCTACTTTGAAACGCGACTCTTCAGCCACCAGCGCCGGGTAAGCTTCAACACGTATACCCGCCTGGGTCGTCACTCGAGATTCAGGCAGCGGCTCACTAGGCAAACCTTCAAGCGTCGGGGCCTGATTAGCCTGCTCTGCTAACGCCTGGGCCCCCATACTGGCGGCTTCTTCAAAGCGTCTTTCCAGGGCACGCACGTCACGCCCCTGGCCTAGCGTTTTACCAGCGTGATCGACAACGCGCACATTCATGATTAAATGGGGTGCTAGCAGGTCTAAGCGCCAGTCATCAGGGTGTACCCGTGTGCCCGTTCGGCGCCGAATAAACTCACCCAATGCCTCAGTTAGCGGGCGCTGGTCCGGTGTCAGCGTCTCCAGCGCAGCATCCACCCAATCGGGAATAGGCACCACCTGCCGACGGATGCTTTTTGGCAGTGATTTAAGTAGTGCAATACACTTTTCGCGCAGCAGCCCGGGCACTAACCATTCAAGGGCATACACAGGCAACTGCGGCAACATGGCAGCGGGCACTGTCAGCGTCACCCCGTCATCTTCTGCATCAGGATCAAAGTGATAGCTAACTGGGTAGGCAACACCTGCCAGTGTTAGATGATCGGGATATTGCGCCTGAGTAACGTCGTTAGCATCGCGCGCTTTCAGCGCCTCGATATCAAATTTTAGTAAATCTGGAGACTCACGCTCTGCCTGCTTACGCCAGTGTTCAAACCCTTTGCCATTAACGATATCGTGAGGAATGCGTTCGTCATAAAAAGCAAACAACGTCTCTTCATCGACCAGAATATCGCGCCGACGTGCACGATTCTCAAGCGCCTCAACTTCTTCAACCAGCGCTCGGTTATGGGCAAAAAACTCTCCCTTTGTCTGAAATTCGCCCTCCACTAGCGCTCGGCGAATAAACAGCTCCCGCGACTCTTGAGGCGCAATAGGGCCGTAATGCACCCGGCGGCGAGCAACAATGGGTAGGCCGAACAGCGTTACTTGCTCGAACGCAACTACCTGGGCACGTTTCATTTCCCAGTGAGGCTCGCTGTAGCTGCTTTTCACTAAGTGTTGGGCTTGAGGCTCAATCCACTGGGGGTCAATTTTCGCCACTGTACGGGCGAACAATTTAGTAGTTTCAATCAGTTCAAACGCCATTATCCACTTAGGCGTTTTTTTCGCCAGCCCTGAACCGGGGTGAATCATAAACTTACGATTACGCGCCCCCAAGTACTCGCGGTTTTCCAGCAGCGTACCCAGGTTAGACAGCAGCCCAGATAGCAGTGCTTGGTGCAGCTTGCCAGACGTTTTGCGACGCACTTGCTTGGCCTGCTCTTCACTTTCGTCTTCATCTTTGGGTGGCGGAGCAGGTACCACAATCTCCATATCGCGCAGCAGCTGTCGCAACTGACGGAACGTATCATGCCATTCGCGCATACGCAGGTAGTTAATATAGTGCTCACGGCACCAGCGACGCAGTTGGTTACCCGAAAGCGTCTCGCGGGCATTTTCGATGCCGTGCCACAGATTGAGTAGCGCGACAAAATCAGAATCCGGGTCATGCCAGCGCTGATGCGCCTGATCTGCCGCTTGGCGTTTGTCGGCCGGTCGATCCCTAGGATCTTGTATCGCCAGGGCTGAGACCACAATCAGCACATCCCGCAGGCTACCCCGCTCAGCACCCGCCAGCACCATGCGCGCTAGGCGTGGGTCAATGGGTAGCTTAGCTAGCTTGCGCCCCAGCGGGCTCAGGCGCTGCTGGTTGTCTACCGCCCCTAGTTCAAACAGCAAACGAAAGCCATCTTTTACGAACCGGCTATCGGGTGGGTCAACAAAGGGGAATGCTTCAATACTACCAAGCTTCAGCGCCAGCATAGAAAGAATGACCGACGCTAAATTGGTGCGCTGAATTTCTGGGTCGGTAAACCCTGGCCGCGACAAGAAGTCTTCTTCATCATAAAGACGAATGCACACCCCTTCCGCAACACGGCCGCAGCGCCCTTTACGCTGATTGGCACTGGCCTGGCTAATCGGCTCAATCGGCAAGCGCTGTATTTTTGCACGGTAGCTATAGCGGCTGATACGCACCAAGCCTGGGTCAATCACATAGCGAATCCCCGGCACAGTGAGTGACGTTTCAGCCACATTAGTAGCCAACACAATGCGCCGCCCACGATGGGAAGCGAAGACGCGATTTTGCTCTTCATTAGAGAGCCGAGCGTATAGCGGCAGAATTTCAGTACCGGTTAAGTCAGCCCGTCGCAGGGTATCAGCCGTCTCACGAATTTCCCGCTCCCCTGGTAGAAACACCAGCACGTCCCGTGGGCCATGCAGCCAGCCTTTTTCACGTTCAATGGATTCGATTTCACGCACTGCATGCAAAATGCCCTCTTGCAATGTGCGATCCTCTTCATCCTCTTCGCTGCGCGCCAGCGGGCGGTAGTGAACCTCTACAGGAAAGGTACGCCCGGAGACTTCTACCACTGGTGCAGGCGTCTTAACACTGCCAAAGTGGGCGGCAAAGCGGTTCACATCAATGGTGGCAGAGGTAATAATGACTTTTAAATCTGGACGTTTCGGCAGCAGGCGCTTTAGATAACCTAACAAAAAATCGATATTAAGGCTGCGCTCATGCGCTTCATCAATAATCAGCGTGTCATAACGCAGCAGCAAGGGATCATGCTGGGTTTCTGCTAGCAAGATCCCATCCGTCATCAGCTTGACGAGCGTATTAGGAGAGCTTTGGTCATTAAAGCGCACTTGGTAGCCCACCTGCTCACCAAGCGCTACGCTCATTTCTTCCGCTAACCGTCCGGCCACACTGCGTGCCGCCAAGCGCCGGGGCTGAGTATGTCCAATAATGCCTTTTCGCCCACGTCCAAGCTCTAGGCACATCTTAGGCAGCTGAGTGGTTTTCCCTGAGCCCGTTTCCCCCGCCACGACCACTACCTGATGGTCGCGAATGGCCGTTAAGATATCCTCACGCCGCTCTACCACGGGCAGTTCTGCAGGATAATCCAGCGCCACCTTCAATGCTTCACGATTAGCCAGCAGACGTTTAGCTTTCTCTAGGTCACGCTGAATCTCCTGTACGCCGCGGTCAATCGGCTTGTTATCCCGCTGACGCCTTTTAAGGCCATCCACACGGCGTGCTAACCGCTGAGCGTCACGCAGCATCACCTCACTTAGCGCTTTTTCTAAAACAGCGTTTTCTAAAAAAGCAAGTTGGGGCACTGGTTGGCTTTCAGCATGTTGTTGGGTTTCTGCGTGGGGAGAGTGCGTGTCGGTGGTCACGTTAGGCTCGGCTTCCATCTCAGAATAAAATCGGCCCACTGCATGAGTGGGCCGACCATTGTAACGCTTTCACTAACAGGACACCTAACCGCAGCGATTAGCCAGTGCAACAGGTGCTTAAGCGTCGTTAGTTTCCTGATCGCGGAGCTGGCGACGCAGCACCTTACCAACGTTGGTTTTAGGAAGCTCATCACGAAACTCGACAAACTTCGGCACTTTGTAGCCGGTCAGCTCTTTTTTACACCACTTACGCAACGTCTCGGCGTCTAACTCACTGTTTTTGGAAACAACAAACAGTTTAATCGCTTCTCCTGAATCTTCATCCGGCACGCCAACTGCCGCAGATTCCAGAATGTCAGGGTGAGCAGCGACCACATCTTCTACTTCATTTGGGTATACATTAAAACCAGATACCAGAATCATATCTTTTTTGCGATCAACAATTTTGATGTAGCCGTCGTCTTGCAATATGGCGATATCACCTGTGTGAAACCAGCCATCTTCATCAATGGAGTTGCGCGTTTCATCTTCCCGCTGCCAATAGCCTTTCATCACCTGCGGTCCTTTCACGCAGAGCTCACCGGGTTCACCTAACGCCAACACATCATTTCCATCCGCATCAACCACTTTAACAGCAGTACCTGCAACAGGCTTACCGATGGTGCCAAGCTGGATAGCGTTGGTCGGATTAAAGCTAACAATGGGCGATGTTTCCGTTAGCCCGTAGCCTTCCGCAATTGGACAACCTGTCGTTTCTTCCCAGCGTTTAGCAGCCGCTTTGGTAAGCGCCATGCCGCCTGAAATGGTCAGCTTTAGCTTTGAAAAATCGAGCTGTTTAAAGTCGTCTCGGTTACACAGCGCATTAAACAGCGTATTCAGACCAATAAAACCGGTAAATGGCAACCCCTTAAGCTCTTTAACAAAGCTCGGTAAATCGCGAGGGTTAGTAATCAATAGCGAGTGATTGCCTGTTTCCATGAGGAACAAACAGTTAACGGTAAACGTATAGATGTGATAAACCGGCAATGGTGCAACTACGAGTTCTTCACCGTCAGTTAAGTGTTCACCAATGGCGGCACGGGCCTGAAGCATATTGGCCACTAAGTTACAGTGGGTCAGCATAGCGCCTTTAGGCATGCCGGTGGTGCCACCAGTGTATTGCAGTGCTGCTACATCATCCATGGTGCGTTGCACCTCGGTATGGTGTAACGACGCGCCTTTTTTCAGTGCATCACGAAAGCCAACAGCGCTAGGTAACGAATAGGCAGGCACCATTTTTTTGACGTGTTTCACAACGGCGTTGATTAACCAACGCTTCGGCACGTCGTGCAGATCGGCAAGTTGAGTCACCAATACGTGTTGGATATCTGTTCTATCCAACACTTTCTCAAGTTTATCTGCCATGTTGGCTAAAATCACAATGGCCTTGGCATTTGAGTCTTTAAACTGGTGCGCCATCTCACGCTCAGTGTAAAGCGGGTTGGTATTGACAACCACTAGGCCCGCTCTTAATGCACCAAACACCGCCACTGGAAACTGCAGCACATTAGGCAGTTGAATAGCTATCCGATCCCCAGGAACCAGATCGGTTTCATGCTGCAACCAAGCTGCAAAATTGGCAGAAAGTCGATCAAGATCGGCAAATGTTAAGGTTTTTCCCATGCAGCTAAAGGCTGGTTTGCTGGCAAAACGTTTAACCGCTGAGTGAAAGACATCCGTAACTGAATTGTACTGTTCCAAGCCTTCAAGCGCTGGACCACGTAGTACGTGGGCATTGGCGTGTTCGCTCATGGGCAATCTCCGCTATCCGTGTCGATATTTGACCGACTTGTTATTGTTACGTGACAAAGTGGCAAGCCTAAAAAAGCCAACCATATACGACAGGCAGCATACTGTAAAACGATCGATTGAAACTGGCGTTTCAACTTTAGCTTAAAACGTACCTTCGCTACTGTCGCTCACGCTGTGTCGACCTCCTATTTGCTATGACCATAACGCGCGTAGATTTCTCCTTCACGCCATACCAATAATTCACCAGGCACCATACGCTGCCACGCTTCATTTTGAGTAAGCGGCTCAGTGGCGATCACAGAGACAATATCGTTAGGCGTCGTATGTTCGATAAAGTTAACCGTCAACTCCGCATCAGATAGCTCTGCCTCACCAAAGGGCGCGCGGCGGGTAATGTGTGCCAGTTTGGTTGAGCAATAGCTGTATAGGTAAACCCCATCAGATAACAGTAGGTTAAAAACACCTAACCCGCGCAACTCTTCGCACAACTCGTGCAGCCGCGACCATAATAGTTGTGGAGACGCTGGCGGTGTGGGAAAGCAGCGACGTAGCTCCCCCATTAGCCAGCAAAAAGCGTGCTCACTGTCAGTAGTACCTACCGGGGTATACACGCCTAGCGGCAGCTGTTGCCAATCACTTAACTGGCCATTATGGGCGTAACACCAGGGCCGCCCCCACATTTCACGAGTGAACGGATGCGTATTTGCCAGCCGCACACCACCTACATTCGCTTGGCGAATATGGCTGATCACCACATTAGATTTGATAGGATATTCACAGATTAAGCGGGCAATTGGAGAGTCAACAGAAGGATGAGGATCACGAAATTCCCGGTAACCTCCCTCTTCATAAAACGCAATACCCCACCCATCGCGATGGGGGCCTGTACCCCCACCACGATGCAAAAAGCCGGAAAAGCTGAAACAAATATCGGTAGGCACATTGGCGCTCATGCCCAGTAACTCACACATCGGCTGGCTCCACCATCGCGCCTTGAACACGCATTAGTTAATGACTGGTTCTCGGCGGCGAGTCGGTTGCGGATCTTCTTCTACATCGCGACGTGAATTGGCCTCTTCAACTAACTGGGGCCTACGCCACCACCACAGAGCAACCCCCACACATCCACCTAAACCAACACCCAGAATTAACCAAAGCAAACCACCGCGTAACGCACTCATGCTACCCTCTAAAAAGGCAACTGCAGACACCATGGCTGCCGGCGCCCAGCCGGTATAAAACTCACCCTCTTCTATCAATGGCAACCGATATCCTGCTGGTATCCACATCGCCCCCGCCACACACCAGGTGATGAGCAAGCGTGGTAGACGAGGCAAGAACGCCATCGCAGAGTAAACAGCGACTAGCACTAGCAGTGAAAGGACGTAATAACTTAACCACAACAGTGACATTGAGTCTTCAAACAGCATAATACCCCTCATGTGGGTGGAGACACCCGACGTTGATTTCCCGCTATGGTACCTATCAATTTATGAAAGCACAGCCTGGTATGCACGAAGGCTCGCCTGTCGCACATTATTATCGCGCTAATTCTCCAGAATGGCACTGGCTTGAAGAGCGTGAAACGCCCGATGTAAGACTTTTTTTGGACGCTGCAAACCATCAGCATGCTGAATGGTTTGCTCCTTTACGGCCGCTTGCTGAAACACTTTATCAAAGCCACTTAGCGCGCCGCGAGCTGGCGATCACCAGTCTTAAGACAGCGCTGGACCATTTTACGTTCTGGAACAACACTGCCGCCGAGGATGATTACCCTTGCTGGTGGCGACATCCTAACGGCCAGCCTGATGCACACGAGTGCTTTCTTGACGTGCGCGATCGTGCCGCTGACCAGCCGTTTTATGATATGGGCGATATGGCGCTTTCTCCTGATGAGCAATGGCTCGCCTGGACAGAAGACACTCAAGGAGATGAGCGCTTTACCCTGTGGCTAAAAGCATTGCCAAACGGAAAACCACAACAGTTACTTAGTGACATTGGCGCAAGTGTTTGCTGGGCTGAAGACCAGGCGGCTAATGGTGCAACATTGCTATTTACCCGTTTTGACGATACTCAGCGACCAGACTCTATCTGGCGTGTATGGATACCGTTTTCAACGCCAGAGCGCCTTGCCGAACCAACCTTAATCATGCGAGAAAACGATCCAGAATTCTGGATTGGGATTGGCAAAACGCGTTCGAAAGCATGGCTTCTGATTGAAAGCGGTTCAAAAGATACAACAGAAATTCATGCGGTGCCTGCAAACCAACCCCAGGCTTCACCACTATGCTTACACGCCCGCCAAGCAGGTGTTGAAGTAAGCATTGAACATCGCCCTGGTACGTTTTATCGCTTACAAAACCTTGAAGGCCCTCATTTTCAGCTCGACTTCATGCATATTACCCAGCACAGTGCCGATGCTCCTGAGTGGCAGCCACTGATAGCCCACCGTGAAGCTACCACCTTAGAAGGAATCGATGCGTTTGACTGGGGTTTAATCATCGCCGAGCGAAGCCATCACGATGCCCAGGTCATGTTACGTCGCTTAGTGCTAGATAAAGATCACAACCTCTCACTGGATAAGCATATAGAACTACCTGAAACACCCTGCTCGCAGCTGCTAGAAGATTCGCCACACTTCAATGCAAATACAGTACATCTACGTGAAGAGTCATTCACTCGCCCCCCCAGCTGGTATGCGCTAAACCTTGATAGCGGTGAACGCACGCTGCTAAAGCAAGTCCCTGTTTACGGCCAACTGCTGCCTGAACAACTAGTCAGCCAGCGCATATGGGCAACCAGCGCTGACGGCGAACGCGTACCGGTATCCATCGTTATGCGTGCTGACTTAATTGGCCAACCACTCCCAACGCTGCTGTATGGTTACGGCGCTTATGGTGAAGCGCTTGACCCCTGGTTCTCAATTGCCCGGCTTGAACTACTCGAACGTGGCGCAGCATTTGCAGTAGCCCACGTACGCGGCGGCGGTGAGCGAGGCGAACCGTGGTATCTCAACGGCAAAATGGCCCACAAAGAGAACAGTTTTAATGACTTTTTAGCGGCCCGCGATGCGTTAGTAAACGCAGGATTTAGTCAGCCAGAAAGGATCGTGGCCTGCGGAGCAAGTGCAGGCGGCTTGTTAGTTGGCACCTGCATCAATCGCAGGCCTGAGGCGTTTTGCGCAGCGGTGTTAGAGGTGCCATTTTTAGATGTATTACGTACCATGCAGAACCCAGAATTACCCCTAACTACCGCCGAATATAGTGAGTGGGGTAACCCTGAAGACCCAGAAGTGGCCGAACGTATCCGTGGCTACTCGCCTATCGACAACATTCGCTCTCAGCACTACCCAGCGCTGTGGATAGAGGGCAGTTGGTTTGATACTCGCGTCAGTTACTGGGAGCCCGCTAAATTTTATGCCCGCGTTACCGAGGCACAGCAAGGCAGCTCGCCTGTATTGCTACATACCGACATGACCAGCGGCCACGGTGGTGCATCAGGTAGGTTCAAAGCTTGGCGAGATACTGCCCGCCAAGACGCGTTTATTCTCTGGGCTCTTGGGTTAGCCTCTGTGGATACGACACACCAGCAACCCTAACGCTGTTCCAAAGCGCCACAGGTATTTGACCTAGCGGAGGCCTTTAGCACTAGAAAAATATCAAGACTTAACCTAGATAACGTGTAAAGCAGCGCTTAGGCGCTGCTTTTTTGTCAGCAAATTATTTTATGGAAATACTTTCCATAAAATAATTTTTACGCCATACTACCCATATGCTCATTAGACAAATGTCTAATGCACAATTTGATCTAACACGTAATTAGGAGAACACCATGAACTATAAAGAACAGTTTCCAACGATTTGGGATACTTCGCCAAAAACACGCGCGTCTACACAGCAGCTGGCTACGTTAAAAACAGCAAAAGCACCACAGCCTTTGCCGTTTAAAGAAGCATTTTTAACCATTTGGGATAGCACAAAAACCAAAACCGCCAGCTAACATGTTGGTTAGCCAGCGGTCAGACACGTGCCAGGGAGGGCGACTTATGGATTTAAGTCATCGGCAACACTGCGATAATATGATCTTCTAGTTGGCGCTCAGGTACATCGTCCTGGGAAACCGCAAAGCTTCTTACGCTAACGCCTTTTCTGTGAACGCGCTCCGCATCATTACTAAGTAATGGATGCCATCCTGCTAGTTTGCGCCCTTCAGCAACACGCCGATAGCCACATGTGTGCGGCAGCCAAGTAAACTCTTTGACAAGTTCAGGCGTCAGTTGCGTACAGTCGGGTACGCTATCGAAGCGATTTTCATAGTCACTGCACTGACAGCTGTGAATATCCAGTAACCGACAGGCAACGTTAAGCACTGCCAATTCTTGCGTTTCATCGTCGTGGAGCTTCAACAAGCAACATTGGCCACAGCCATCGCATAACGCCTCCCACTCTTGGGGCGTTAATTCTTCTAGCGAGTATCTTTCCCAGAAGCGCTCACGCATAGCCGCCACCATCATTGATTCCCTTTACTTTCACCATCTTTAAATAATCTCCACCCTCCGTAGTACCACCACTGCTGGTTAGCGTGGCACGGCACTCTTGCCATAACACTGAGAAGTCGGCTGCTAAGCATGGGTAGTCTTCGTAAAGCCAAGGCACTAACTCTGCTAAACGGTTAGGCCCCGATAGCCGTTGGCCAACGCCTGCTACTGCACGACAGGTAAAGTCAAAATCAGCGTATCGGTGCAACCAGTCATGCTTAATCATGAGTGGCATCATGGTAGACAGGCGTTGCGGCGCAGGCCAAGCCTGTAACAGCTGATAGCAGCGCTCAATTAACTGATGCTGCTGCTCTCCCGCCTGTTGACGAGCAAGAAAATGATCCCACACGATATCTAACGCGATACCAACATAACGCCGCTGAGCGCTTGGCGCGCGCCGCTTTGCCTTTAAAACGTTTGGGTGCCGGTCAATCCAAGCATCCACGCGGCGATGATGACGTATGCCACTAGCAACTTCTGGCGACCAAGCCGTGAGGTCTTGCCCCTTCACACCGTCAGCAATCAGATTTCCGTAAAGGAACTCATCACTTCCAGCATGGGCAAGCCAAGCATGGGCAAGAAAGTTCATAACAAAAGGTTCATAACAAAACGTTCATAGCAAAACATTCATTCGCGGTTAGCCGCTTGCGCACGGTGAACATCCAGCAAATAGGCTTCTTTCGCAGGCGGCATTTGTAGATAAAAGCCTTGCTC
Source organism: Halomonas qinghailakensis (assembly GCF_025820815.1). NCBI lineage: Bacteria > Pseudomonadati > Pseudomonadota > Gammaproteobacteria > Oceanospirillales > Halomonadaceae > Halomonas > Halomonas qinghailakensis. The sequence goes on from NZ_CP096973.1 coordinate 377,395, forward strand.
TTGGATGGCGGACATCACATCGGCTGCGTTCACCCGAGCCAGCTTTTTGTCGGCGGTCAATATCATTGTCAGTACCGGCACTGGCTTACCAAAGGTTTCCATTAGCGCCTCGGGTACGGATGACAACCCTTTCTGCTTGTCTATATAGAGGTACATCTCGTCTTTACGTGAGCTTTTTAAAATTTCACAAAGCAGTTTCTCGCTCATTGCGATGACTCCTCAAGCGCCTGATAAATTTCTTGAGTTAGGTAAGTATGACGCCAGCCACCAGGAGGCGTTAGCGGCTGATTAGCGAGCCGCTGCATCACCAGCCCCTCAATATCTCGCCGCCGCAATAGCATTTCCGGCGCTATTTGCAATTCAGCCGCCTTATCAACCACCACTTTTTTTAGTGCTTTAAAGCGCCGCTTAAACGCAGGATGCATTGGATCTGGCCAACGCGCAGGCAGATTATCTTCAGGGCAGTGCTGAGCCTGCTTCACCAGCGCTAACAACGTGTCGCCCTCTTTTTTAATCAGCGGCGGTTTGACTCCCTCAATCTCGGCCAACTCATAGCGGTTTTTGGGCATTTTTTCCGCTACCGCAAACAATAGTTTATCGCTGACTAACCAGTTACGCGGTAAATCACGGCGCCGGGTTTCCCCTTCCCGCCAAATGGTCATTAAACGGTAGGCCTCAAGCTGATGGGGATCAAGACGCCATAACTGCCGCTGGCGCGTATACCACTGGCCGTCGCTTTCAACACTGCGTCCCGCCTGCTCAATCAGGCTGGCACACTCATCGTCAAGCCATTCACGTCGACCTAGTTGCTCAAGCTTTTCAGCTTGTAATCTCCACACTTTCAGCAAATAAATAACATCTAACGCCGCGTATTCACACTGAGAGGGCGTCAAGGGACGTTCTAACCAGTTGGAACGCGTTTCTTCTTTAGGCAGCGTTTCTCCCATCCAATGCTCTACCAGTTTTTGATAGCCCATGCCGGGGGTTTCACCTAAAAAAGCCTGCGCAACCTGTGTATCGATAAGTGGTGTTGGTAATACGCCTGCCCAATGCTGGAAAACCTCTAAATCTTCACTGCACGCGTGCAGTAGTTTAATGGCGCTATTTTGCAGCAAGTCACGAAAGGCAGCAGTACAGGGCGTGCTCAACGGATCGACTAAATAAGCCGTATCACCCGTGGTGAATTGAACAAGCGCTGGCACCGGAAAAAATGTATTTTCGCGGAAAAATTCAGTGTCGAGGGCAATGACACTGGCACCGGCGACTTGCTCGCAAGCAGCATCTAAGGCGTCAGCACTATCAATCCATTGATACAACGGGGGGGCTAAAGAGGACAAAGCACACTTCCGGGTTGGCACAAGCGCATAAGCGTTTGCGTTTTTTGTAAGGGTCAATCGCTGGCAAAAGGCTGGCGACCATTAAAGGCGCGGCTTAGCGTACCACCGTCGACATACTCAAGTTCCCCCCCCATGGGCACACCATAGGCGAGCCGAGAGAAAGAGACACCGTAATGAGAAAGTTGGGCAGCAATAAAGTGTGCTGTCGCCTCGCCTTCCACAGTGGGATTGGTGGCAAGCACTACTTCACGGATGTTGCCCTCTGCGATGAGGCTTTCCAATAAATCTAAGCCGATGGCATCAGGGCCAATACCATCCAGAGGAGAGAGATGGCCATGTAACACAAAATAACGACCATGGAAGCCGCCCGCCTCCTCAATAGCAAGTTGATCAGCAGGTGACTCCACAACGCACAGGAGTGAATCATCACGACGGCTACTTTCGCACAGCACGCAGATATCCGCTTCGGTCAATGTACGGCAGCGCTGACAATAACCTACTTCTTCAATGGCCTGCTGAATTACCGCCGCCAACCGCTGTCCACCTGGGCGTTCGCGCTCTAGTAAATGCATAGCCATACGTTGAGCCGTTTTCGGCCCAACGCCTGGCAATACGCGAAAAGCGTCCATCAGTTGCTCAACAAGCGGGGAAAAACGCATGGTTTAGAACGGCATCTTAAAGCCGGGTGGCAAGTTTAAGCCTGCCGTTGCTTCTTCCATCTTCGCCTTGGAATTTGCTTCTACTTTGCGAACAGCGTCATTCACGGCCGCGGCAAGCAAATCTTCCAGAAGCTCTTTATCTTCTTCAAGAACACTGGGGTCAATGTTGACATCGATGACATCATGGCGACCATTCATGGTGATTTTCACCATACCCGCGCCCGCTTCGCCATGTACTTCTGCTTTCGCAGCTTCTTCTTGAACCTGCTGCATCTTCTCCTGCATTTCTTGGGCTTGCTTCATTATGTTGCCCATTCCACCTTTAAACATGCGCTTATCTCCTTAAGGAACAAAAATATGAACATTGCGAGTCAACCATCGCGGCTAAGCACGTTTGTCAGACGCAGGTTTAACGGTTGACTCAATGAGCGTAGCCCCAAATGCCTGCTGTAGCTTCTGTATATTGGGGTCGCGGTGTAATAGATCAACTGCTAATAAGTGACGCTCTTTCTGCTGACGCTCTTCCTGCTGACGTGGCGTTTCAAGCTCTGGCGCCAAATCAGCCACTGTAAATTCGACACGCCGCGGTAACCCATAGCTGCTTAGCGCGCGCTCAATACGGCTATTGTGTACATCAGCTTGCATAGCAGACTGACTGGGATCAAGCCGTAGCACTACCGTCTGACCATCATCACTTTCAAGCTGACAGTGTGCTGCCAAATTACGCGTAAGACCGCCCAACCCAAGCGCACTAAAGCATGCCAGCCACCCAGCATGATCGAGACAATCACCATCCGTATCCTGGGAATTGACAGCATTAACAGGTACATCAGAGGAAACTGGCTCTGGCTCTGGCTCTGGCTCTGGCTCTGGCTCTGGCTCTGGCTCTGGCTCTGGCGCAAGCATAGCCGCACTCTCTACTTCATCAAGCGACCATGGCGGCGCCTGGTCTGACGAAAGAGCATCTAACGCGCTGGATGCCTCATCAGTGGCTGGCTTATCAATGTCTGATTCAGCATTCGCCTGCGCAGCAGCGGGGTCAGGTGCGTTAACCTGACCCATTGGCGACGCAGGCTCAGGCTTTTTTGCCACAGGCTCTGCAGCAGCACTTGCCTGTGTCGCAGGGGGGACATCCGACACGTCAGACGCTGGCGGCTCGCGACGCAGCGGTAGCGGTGTAGTAGGCGGTTTTGGCACTCCCTGAGGACGAAATGCCAACATACGCAGTAAGGTCATCTCCAAGGCACTACGTAGATCAGGCGCATGCACCATATCGCCACGCCCCTGAATACCAATCTGGTAGTAAAGCTGAATATCTTCAGCGGTAAAACGGTTTGCTAACTGTTGAATAAGCGCTCGATCACCGTGGCTATTATCCACGGCATCAGGCACCATCTGCGCTACCGCCAAACGATGCAATACCGCGCTTAACTCATCCAATACGGCTGCAAAATCAGGCCCTTGCTCCGATAACTGCGCAACCTCAGCTAGCAGTCGCTGAACATCCACATCTGCCAAGGCTTCCACCAGTGCCAATACGTGGCGATGATCCAAGGTACCCAGCATGGCAGCAACATCTGCATGGCGAATCGCACCTTGGCCAAAGGCAATAGCCTGATCGGTTAAGCTCATGGCATCGCGCATTGAACCTTCTGCGGCTTTACCTAACAGCCACAAAGCACTTTCGTCATACTCAACGCCTTCCTCACCCAGAACATAGGTTAGGTGTTCCACCACCCGCTCTGGGGGCATATGTTTCAAGGTGAATTGAAGGCAGCGTGAGAGTACGGTGGCAGGCAACTTCTGCGGATCAGTAGTGGCCAGCAAGAACTTCACATGGGGCGGCGGCTCTTCCAACGTTTTTAACAGCGCGTTAAAACTACTGGTCGACAGCATGTGTACCTCGTCAATCAGGTACACCTTGTAGCGCCCTTGAGTTGGCGCATACTGCACGTTATCAAGCAACTCGCGGGTATCTTCAACTTTTGTTCGCGAAGCAGCGTCAACCTCAATCAAGTCAACAAACCGACCTTCATCTATCGCCTGGCAGCTGTCGCACTGACCGCAGGGCGTCGAGGTAATGCCTTCATCGCCGCGACCATTAGCGGTGCAGTTGAGGCATTTAGCAAGAATACGCGCAAGGGTTGTTTTACCCACACCTCGGGTGCCGGTAAATAGATAAGCGTGGTGAAGACGGCCCTGGTCAAGGGCATTGACTAAGGCGCGTTGAACATGGGCCTGGCCCACGAGCTCGTGGAATGTACGCGGCCGCCATTTGCGGGCCAGAACCTGATAGCTCATTGAGCACTACTTCCTTTGGCGGGCTAACTGTCGATGCGAAAAGAGCACCATTCTAGCGGCTGCGCTGCAGCCCGCCAACCGCCCAGCTTATAGACTGGTAAACCAACAGTCTCATAGACTAGCAGCTCTAACGACTGAGCGGCATGGGGCACTAATCGTTAAGCGTTGTCGCCGCTCTCAGCAGCGCCAACGCGTTGGGCAGCTTCTTTAATCAGCTTCTCAAGTTCACCGCTTTGATGCATCTCGACTACGATGTCGCAACCGCCTACCAGCTCGCCTTCGACCCATAGTTGCGGAAAGGTTGGCCAGTTAGCAATTTTCGGCAGTTCAGCGCGAACGTCTGGATTATCCAACACGTTAACAAAGGCAAAACGTTCGCCGCAGCTCATCAGCGCCTGTACTGTTTGCGCGGAAAAACCGCACTGCGGTAGTTGTGGCGTGCCCTTCATGTAGATGAGGATAGGGTTTTCGCTAATTTGGCGCTGAATATTTTCGGCAGTCGTGCTCATGATGTGCTCCTAGAAACAAGGAATGTTATGGCGCCAGTTTACGCAATTCGTTAACTGGCTTTAACCCTTTAGCCGAAGATTACCTTTTATTGCTGTGCAAGTTAATACTTGAGCAAACTACTCGGCCTTACATATAGCGACTCATTCTACGCATGCCAGGCGCGTTGCGCATCCCCCCTAGCATCGCTAGGATAGTGTTTTTGCGCGGAGAGATACCATCATGGCGACACGCCATTTCTTAACCTTGCTGGATTTAACCCCAGATGAGCTGGCGTACCTGATTCAGCGTGCGATTAAGATCAAAACCGAGCTAAAGGCTAACGGCCCGGTGTACACACCGCTGCCTAACCGCACGCTGGCGATGATTTTTGAAAAATCATCCACCCGCACCCGCGTATCGTTTGAAACCGGCATGGCACAGTTCGGCGGCCATGCGCTCTTTCTCTCCCCCCGCGACACACAGTTAGGGCGCGGCGAGCCTATCGAAGATACTGCCCGAGTGCTGTCTGAAATGGTCGATGCGGTAATGATCCGCACCTTCTCCCACGCGGGACTAGAGGCTTACGCAAGCGCCAGCAGCGTGCCTGTCATTAATGCCTTGAGTGACGACTATCACCCCTGCCAACTATTGGCGGATGTGATGACCTGGACCGAACTACGCGGCAGTGTAAAAGGGCGCACGGCGGTTTGGGTGGGGGATGGCAATAACATGTGCCACTCTTGGATTAATGCTGCTCGCCAATTTGGCTTCCATCTGCGCATTTGCTGCCCGAAAGGGTATGAACCTCGCGCTGACATCATGGAAGCGGCCAGCGACTGCATCACACTGCTGCACGACCCACAAGAAGCCGTCAAAGGGGCCGACTTGATTACTACAGATGTGTGGGCATCCATGGGGCAGGAAGAAGAACAGGCTAAGCGTGAAACCGATTTTGCCGGATTCCAAGTCACCGAAGCGATGCTCGACAGCGCACAACCTGACGTGCTTTTCCTACACTGCTTACCTGCTCACCGCGGTGAAGAGATTAGCACCACTCTGCTAGATGACCCGCGCGCTGTCGTATGGCAAGAAGCAGGCAACCGTCTGCACGCTCAAAAAGCCCTGATTGAGTTTTTACTGCTCGGTAAAATTACTGACGAATAGCCAGAAAACCCAAACGTTCATTTGACGAATAAAACGTTCATTTGACGAATAAATAGTTAAAAAAAAGCGCCCATTACCATGGGCGCTTTTTTGGATTCTATCAACAATGTCAGTAATGCCAACAATATTATTAACAATAACAAATTGGTGGAGCCTAGCGGGATCGAACCGCTGACCTCAACACTGCCAGTGTTGCGCTCTCCCAGCTGAGCTAAGGCCCCACATACTTTTAAGCGACGTTTTCAAATCGCTTCCTATAACGGCGAAAAATAGTACGCTGACAGATCGCTTAACGTCAAGCTAATGATGAACAACGATCAACTAAATTCTCCTTTGATAAGAGCTGTGGCACTCTATACCTTGCAACCGTGGCTTTCGCCCACCACTACGATGATTTTATGCAGGAGCCAGCACCTTGATCAAAGTTTTAATCGCCGATGATCATCACCTGGTGAGAACCAGTATTGCTCACCTGCTTAACGAAGAGTGCGATATCAAGATCGTAGGCGAAGTTGACGATGGTGAAAGCGCAGTCACTGAATGCCGTCGCTTAAAACCTGACATTGTTGTGATGGATATTCGCATGCCTGGCATCGGAGGCCTTGAAGCAACTCGACGTATTCATAGAACAATGGAAGACGTTAGGGTACTGATCTTAACCGCGCATATGGAAGATAGCGCATTACGACTTATGCTAGAAGCAGGAGCAATCGGCTTCCTTAGCAAAGGCGCTGACGCAACTGAAATGACCGATGCTATTCGTCAAGTCTTTCACGGAAGGCGCTATGTTAGTAAAGAGATCGCTCAGCGACTGGCGCTTTCCCATTTTACTGATGAGGACAACCCCTTTCAGCACTTGTCGCACCGAGAGCTACAAATTGCCCTTATGATTGTAAATTGTCAGCGCGTTCAGGATATTTCTGACCGTTTGCACCTTAGCCCCAAAACGGTTAACACTTACCGCTATCGGCTATTTGACAAACTACAGGTAGCCACTGATGTAGAGCTTACCCACTTGGCACTGCGCTATGGTTTAGTCGAGGGCTTTGACGCCATCATGGGATAGTCCTACCATCGCAACTTCTGTTGATTAGAAGCGCCGATGCCAGCTATGACTTTTGATGCTAAGCAGTTTTTAAGTTCTGTTAGCACCTCCCCAGGTGTTTATAGAATGCTGGATGAGCACACCAACACCTTATACGTTGGTAAAGCTAAGCGCCTAAAAGCGCGCCTTGCTAGCTATTTTCGCGGCCAGCTTAACGCCAAAACTCAGGCAATGGTGGCACGCATTGCTGATATCCAAATCACTGTTACTCGCAGCGAAACCGAAGCATTGCTTCTAGAGCAGACGCTCATAAAGGAACTACGCCCACCGTATAACATCCTGTTAAGAGACGATAAGTCATACCCTTTCATCTTTGTTACTGATCGGCACGCCTACCCCGCACTTGAATACAAGCGAGCACGGCAGCGCAAGGGAGATGGACGCTATTTAGGGCCCTATCCAAGTAGTGGGGCAGTGAAAGAAAGCCTAGCGCTCATGCAGAAAATCTTCCGCATCCGCAACTGCGAAGACAGCGTATTTGCCCACCGCTCTCGCCCTTGCCTGCAATACCAAATTCAGCGCTGTAGCGCGCCTTGTGTCGACTACATTTCGGAAGCGGATTACCGACGCGATGTAGAGCATGCCGTTATGTGCCTTGAAGGCAAAAGCGAACATGTCACCCAACTACTTAGCGAGGAGATGGAAACAGCCAGCCGTGCCTTAAATTTTGAAGAAGCAGCAAGGTTACGTGATCAGATACAGCAGCTGCGCCAGCTGCAGCAACGGCAGTTTGTCGATAATGAACATGGCGATGCCGACGTTTTTGCACTTGCCCAACGTCCTGGCGCGCTTGGCATATCAATCCTTAGCGTACGCGATGGACGTTTACTGGGCGCTCGCCATCATACGCCCAAAAACGACCTAGATTTGCCGCCTGACATGCTGTTGACAGAGGTCGTTAGCCAGTACTACTTCGGACAGCCTCATAACGTACCAAGTGAAGTTATTACCAGTCATCCACTTGAAGACAGCACACTGATTGCTGAAGCCCTTTCTCAGCAAGCAGGAAAACGCGTTCGCGTTACCAGCCAAGTTAGGGGCCATCGCGCTCAGTGGCAGCACCTAGCAATGACTAATGCTGAGCAACAGCTTTCTTCGCAGCTGGCTAATAAAACCCAACTTACTCAGCGATTTGAAGCCCTTCAGAAAGCTCTCTCACTAGACAAAATACCCGAGCGCCTAGAGTGCTTTGACATCAGCCACAGCCATGGGGAAGCAACCGTGGCTTCCTGTGTAGTGTTTGACCATCAGGGTCCACGCAAGAGCGATTACCGTCATTTCCGCATAGAGGGCGTTGCCGCAGGCGATGACTATGCAGCCATGCAGCAAGCCTTAACACGTCGACTCAAACGTGTGAAAAGTGGCGAAGCCGTGGCACCTGACATTTTAATCGTTGATGGGGGCAAAGGTCAGCTCAACATGGCCCGCGGCGTACTAACCGACCTAGCGGTTACCAATGTCATTTTGCTCGGCGTTGCCAAAGGCACTACTCGTAAAGCAGGCCTTGAAACGCTCTTTCTGGAAACCACCGACAACCCACTCCCCCTTGACCCAGCTTCGCCGGCACTGCACCTGATTCAGCATATTCGTGACGAGTCACACCGCTTTGCTATTGCCGGCCATCGGGCCCAACGTGACAAGGCACGACGCACCTCAACACTTCAGGATATACCCGGCATCGGCCCTAAAAGACGGCGCGAACTGCTACGCTTCTTCGGTGGCTTACAGGGCGTTCAAAAGGCCAGTCGCGATGAACTAGCACGTGTACCCGGCATTAATGCCTCGCTTGCCGAGACTATTTACCAATCTCTCAACGGATAAACCTGTTGTTAACGTGGATGCTAGGCACTAAGGGGGATAGAATGTTCTCCACTACTTCGTCTTCTATGATTCTCCGGCAAGGATCGCGCCCTGCGATGAATATACCTAACATACTGACTCTGGCAAGAATCGCCTTCATTCCACTACTGGTAGTACTTTTTTACTTACCTTTTAGCTGGAGCATGCCTGTGGCTGCAGGCCTATTTGCGCTAGCCTCCGTAACTGACTGGCTGGATGGCTACCTAGCCCGCCGCTGGAATCAATCCACGCCATTTGGCGCGTTTCTCGATCCCGTGGCTGATAAGTTAATGGTCGCGGTTGCCTTAGCGCTGCTTATCGAGCGCTTTGACACTCTGGTATTAACTCTACCCGCGCTGGTCATTATTGGTCGTGAAATCGTCATTTCAGCACTTCGCGAGTGGATGGCAGAAATGGGCAAGCGCGGAATGGTCGCGGTTTCTTGGATCGGTAAGCTTAAAACAACGCTACAGATGGTTGCTCTCCTCATACTATTGGCCTTCCCACCAGGGCATGAGCTTGCACTCATTGGCGTTGTTGTTCTCTACGCCGCCGCCATTCTTACGCTTTGGTCAATGGCCCAATACCTCAAAGCAGCCTGGCCACACTTGAGTCGCTCTATGTAATGACTTGTTGCATAACAGAGGCTTCAGATAAATTCATTAATTGACAAGTGCGCAGCAATGCGTATAATTCGCCCTCGAGTCAAGCGGGAATAGCTCAGTGGTAGAGCATCGCCTTGCCAAGGCGAGGGTCGGGAGTTCGAATCTCCTTTCCCGCTCCAACTTGGATAATGTGGTAAAGCAAGAGAAGGTCGTGAGCTGGAACGCCAGTCCGATCGAATCTACTTTTCCGCTCCAATGACTTGTATGGCTGGATGGCAGAGTGGTTATGCAGCGGACTGCAACTCCGTGTACGCCGGTTCGATTCCGACTCCAGCCTCCATTTTAAGTGTGACGACGAATAGCAATCTTTCATCGATACACTGCCCGGATGGCGAAATTGGTAGACGCAAGAGACTTAAAATCTCTCGGAGGTAACTCCGTGCCGGTTCAAGTCCGGCTCCGGGCACCATATACTGCAACACCCCTTCCTACTTGTTTCCAGTTTATTTATTCATCGCACGTTTGGTCAGCCTATTAGGCGATAGCAAACTATCAGTTGTTTTAGCCTATAAAGAACGTATCCAGTAGCTTCTATTGGTTACTTTTTAACAACTGTTAGTCAGGCTGGTAGCTCTGCCTCATAAGCCCATCCCCCTATCTATTGCATGCCAGTCTTTCGCCTCTATCTATATGCACTGAAAGCAATTTTTCGCGCCCACTCATCGCCAAGCGAAAGCAGTCACGCTATGATGCCACTTCTGTTATCTATCGCGTAAAAGGCGTTTAGCGTTTAGCACCTACCGCGTTATGAATGTGAAAAGAGGATCGGGTCCCATGAGCACGCCAACATCCGACGTACTTATTATCGGCGGCGGCGTCGCCGGCCTAACCCTAGCACTTGAAGTTGCCGATCATCTCTCGGTGACGTTAGTGAGACCCGCCCTGGACGACCAAGGAGCCAGCCGCTGGGCGCAAGGGGGAATAGCCGCCGTTCTCTCACCGGATGACGATCTAGAGGCACATATACGAGATACACTCATTGCTGGCGATGGCCTGTGCGATGAAGATGCAGTCCGCTTTACTGTCACTCATGGCCCAGACGCCATTCAGTGGCTAATCAACAACGGCGTACCCTTTACTCCAGACCCAGACCCCAGCGCTCGCTACCCCTTCCATTTAACCCGCGAGGGAGGCCATAACGCACGCCGCATTATTCATGCGGATGACGCGACTGGTCGCGCGGTAGTCGATACGTTATACGAAAAAGTAGCTGCACATCCCAACATTATTCAGCGCAGTGACTTGACCATCTTGCATTTGATTAGCGATACCGAAGGACGCTGCATTGGCGCGGAAGGCGTCGATCGACAGCAGCACCAACAGATGCTGTTTGCTAAGCACGTTGTTCTGGCAACCGGTGGTGCAAGCGGCCTTTATCGCCATACCACTACCCCCTCGCCAAGTAGTGGAGAAGGTATGGTAATGGCGGCTGAGTTGGGCGCGAAACTAATGAATCTTGAGTTTCAGCAGTTTCATCCTACTTGCCTGTTTGACCCAGAAGGGCCTGCTTTTTTGATTAGCGAAGCCGTTCGAGGAGAGGGTGGGCGTTTGCTAAATGAAGCTGGGCATCGGTTTATGCCCGATATCGATTCTCGCGCCGAGCTAGCCCCTAGAGACGTGGTTGCCCGAGCTATCGATTCACAAATTCAACAAAGTCACCAAGGGCATGTCTGGCTAGACATCAGCCACCTTGGAGAAACGGCTATCCGTCATCACTTTCCTACCATTTTGGCTCATTGCGCCTCTCGGGGAATTGATATTACCTGCCAGCCCATTCCAGTCGTCCCTGCTGCTCATTACAGCTGTGGTGGTGTTGCTACCGATCATCACGGCGCAACTCACGTCACCAATCTCTATGCTGTTGGTGAAATTGCTTATACGGGACTGCATGGCGCCAATCGTATGGCCAGTAATTCATTACTAGAATGCCTGGTGTACGCAAGAAGCTGTGCAAAGCACTTGCTAGCACAGTCACAGAAAACACAGACACAGAAAACACAGCCACAGAAAACTCAGTGCAAAAATTTGCCAGGCGATCACACTGATGCATCACAACGATCAGAGCAGTTGCCAGACCAGCAAGAGATCTCAATTCCAATGTCAGCACTCACTGCTTTACGCAGCGAGATGCGCGCCATTATGAGCCAATATGTTTCAATTGTTCGTAGCAATCACGGTTTAAGTATCGCTTACGATAAGCTAAGCGACCTTGAAATGCAGCTTGACGATATAGATGAAAAGCGCAGACATCCGGAAAGTGTGCGCTTGCAACAAGCGCTCTGGCTAGCGCAGTTAACGGTATTAGCAGCGCTTCAAAGGCATGAATCACGTGGGTTGCATTACTCAATTGACTGGCCTAAACACCAACAAGACACCATGGCATCCGAGTCGTCACTTAAGCAACTATCGCCCAGGACGATGGCATAAGCGCCTCAGCGCTCGTTGGCTATGGGCTGGCAAGCTATCAGGCCATAGCCAAAGTCTCTGTGGCCCAACTCGAAGTCCGATTAACCAAGGTCCTACGTAGTCCGCATTAACCGGTTGTTCGTTTTCAAGCTCACCTTCTTCTGACAACCACTGAGCACTAAGTTGATAGTCGCTTTTTACAACCCTCAGCTCGCCCGTAGGTTGATAGCGATACTCTCGGCTTAGCAACAGCAAGGCGACTAAAGCCGATAGTATCGCGACCCATAAGCCTATCAGCCATGCCGCCATTGCACATAACCCAACAGCCAGCAAAGCGTGGAAAGCGCTCTGTATTTTAGAGCGTGCGATAAGCAGAGTTATCGGTAGTTTCTGCATGGTCCACAATCATCTTCACGATGCGCTTTAACGATGGCTCCTCGGGCCACTCACGACGCATCAGCCATCCAAAGAGGTCTTGATCCTCTTCTTCAATTAAACGCTGATAGGCTAGCTGTTCGTCCTCACTCAGCCCATCAAAACGGTGCTCGAGAAAAGGAATCAGCAATAAATCTAGCTCCCACATGCCACGACGGGAATGCCAATAAAGGCGCTTGCGCAGTATGGCTGCAGGGGAAGTATCGTCGTTCAACGTCAGCCTCTCCAGTTACAAAATGAGTTGTCAGTATACCTAAGCCACGGGGTCGCGCCAGCGCCTTGCTTCGCCTATGCTGATATTCATTCTAGTACCTTGTTTTATCTGAATTGTTTTATGCTGCCATGCGCAGTATGCTGACCTTGCTGTTATCGAGGTCGCACGTGCGTCACGGCCTTTAAAGTTCGCAGGGAGCCAACCGATGACCAAATCTGAATTAATCGAACAAATTGCGATGCGTCAACCGGAGCTATCCGCCAAAGAAGTGGAAACGGCGGTGCGTATTATTTTAGACGACATGACCGATGCGCTTGCAAGTGGAGGGCGTGTTGAAATCCGAGGGTTCGGCAGCTTTTCATTACACTACCGAGAGCCGCGTACTGGGCGCAACCCAAAAACGGGAGACCCAGTCGACTTGGATGGTAAGTACGTGCCGCACTTTAAACCTGGCAAGGAGCTTCGTGAGCAGGTAGATGCTAGCCGAGCACTAGGCTATTAGTAAGCTTACCAAGGTTATGCAACGTTGGCGTCGTCAATAGCAAGAGTGTTGATATGATCGGGCTATCCTACTTTATGCGGGATGACGCCACGCCACGACTAATACACAATAGAGCCATTATGAATGTCACTGACTAGGAAACTCTCATGCGTTGGATCAAAGGGCTGATTCTGGCCATCATATTGCTGGTTGTTCTGCTGGTAGGTATTTTATTTGCCGTCAACAACCAACAAACTATCGCCTTAAACCTGATCTGGGCAGAACTACCGCCTGTGTCCCTCTCGGTTTGGTTACTGGCTACGTTAGCTCTTGGCGTCATTTTAGGCATGCTCGCCATGCTAGGCGTTTATATACGGCTTAAAGCGCAATTAGCTCGAAGCGAGCGCCATAATAAGCAGCAGCAAAAAGAGCTGGATCGCTTGCGTACCCAGGAGCTTAAGGAACTGGCATAAATGTTCGATGTCGTGCTGCTAAGCGTTCTATTGGCAGCCATCGCCATCGGTTTTGGCCTGGGTGTTCGTTATACATCCCGCCGCTTGCGCCCCCCTTCCTCGCGCACGATAGGCTTATCGAAAGAGTACTTCGTCGGGCTTAACTATCTGCTTAACGAGCAGCCCGACGAAGCGATCAACACGTTCATCAACGCACTAGATGTCAACAGCGACACGGTAGAAACCCATATCGCGCTAGGCAAGCTGTTTCGTGCACGTGGTGAAGCCGACAAGGCCGTAAGGATTCATCAAAACCTGCTGGCTCGCCCTGCCCTTTCCACTATAACGAACGAACATGTACAGCTTGAACTAGCGCGCGATTTTATGGCGTTAGGCGTTCATGACCGTGCCCAGCGACTGCTGAGAGCGCTTCTCGACAAATCACTCAGTGACCTCTATCGTCAGGAAGCCAAACGATTATTGATTGATTTACTTGAGCGCGAAAAAGAGTGGCAAGAAGCCTTCGACGTGGCGCAATCATTGATAAAGCAACAACCTGGCATGCGTCGCCCGGCTGCTCACTGGCTGTGTGAGCTCGCTCAGGAAGAGATACAACAAGCAAGTAGAGCGCTCGCCCGCAAACACTTAAAAAAAGCACTACAACTCGATGAGCGATGCGTCCGCGCAACATTACTGCTTGCCGAGCTAGAGATGGATAATGGGCATTACACGCGTGCCATTGAACGACTGAGCCATATTCCCCAACAGGATATTGCTCACATTCCCACCATGCTACCCGCCCTTCAGCATGCCTATGAGCGTAATAACGATATTCAGGGCTTTGAAACGCATCTTTATCGGCTGCTGGGGCAAGCACCGTACACCAGCATCATTATCGCTTTAGGAGAACTCGTTCATCAACGAGATGGCGTAGATAGCGCTATTGAACGAACGGGCGAATGGTTAAGGGAGGCACCCAGTCTAGGAGGGCTCGACTACTTAATCGACCTTTATCATGAAAGCCAACGTCTAAGTGGAAAAACACCGCCAGACACCCGCTTATTGCTTTTAAAGCACCATACCGACGCTCTTTTAGAGGGCAAGCCTCGCCATCGTTGCCGCCGATGTGGCTTTGCAAGCGATAACTTGGCTTGGCAGTGCCCGAGCTGCCGACGCTGGGGCACCATTAAACCTATTACAGGTGTCGATGGCGAGTAATGAATCAGCCCTCCAGCTCAGCTTCTATAGCTGCAAGCGCCACCATAGGTTCTTCTGCTTGAGTGACTGGCCGTCCAATCACTAAGTGAGTACTGCCAACGCGCATTGCATCACTGGGTGTCATAATTCGCTGTTGATCATTAGCCGCAGCAAAGCTAGGCCGAATACCTGGCGTTACTTTCAAGAAATCGTTACCACAAAGCGACTTAATTTGCGCCGCCTCTTGAGCTGAACACACTACTACCCCACCTAATCCGCTCTGCTGCGTTAAGGATGCTAAACGTAAGACATGCTCTTCTGGCGTATCATCGATGCCCGTCTCACTTAAATCCTCAGCTTGCATACTGGTAAGCACAGTAACGGCAATAAGATGCGTGTTTAAGCCATGGTCATCTAAGCGCTTAGCGGCCGCCTCCATCATTTTACGGCCACCGGACGCATGCACGTTAACCATCCAGACACCTTGCTCTGCCGCTGCCTGTACCGCACCTGCTACGGTATTCGGAATATCATGAAATTTTAAGTCTAGGAAAATTTCAAAACCACGGCCATGCAAGGCTTCTAACACCGCAGGGCCACTACGCGTAAATAGCTCTTTACCGACCTTCACCCGGCAGCGCTTAGGATCAAGCTGATCTGCCATGCACAAAGCCGCGTCAAGCGAGCAGTAATCCAAAGCAATAATCAAAGGGGAATCAGTAGACACTGCGTTTAACTCCATTTTTCATTTCCCAACATTATAACAGCCAATTTCACCTTGCTGTGTAGGCGATTGACCATTATCAGATAGCAAAAATCTTACAAAAATCATCGTTAATGTCTTACAGCACTCATCCTATAAACGTATTAATTTAGTCAAGGCAAAGAGAACTAGAAGTAACAGGAAATAGATGGGATAGGGAATAGATGGGATAGGGAATAGAAGCAACAGGGAATGTTTTGTGTATGCAAACCACCGCAACATTTCACTGCCTAACATAATTACCTATGGTAAGGCGACTCCAGGGAAAACAAGAGGATACTAATAATGCCAATAACTCTCAAAGGACTATTCGCTGCTCTATTTTTGAGCTTAAGCTTAGGCATATCAAGCCTTGCTTTAGCACAGGATATAACGCCCATTAATGTGAACACGGCAGATGCGGAGCTGCTGGCTGAACTACCTGGTATTGGCCCGAGCCGTGCGGCAGCCATTATAGAAGAACGCGAGAACAATGGAGCGTTTGCAGATGCAGATGACCTCACCCGGGTTAGCGGTATTGGCCCTGCCACCGTTGACCGCATGCGTGATCAAGTGACAGTTACCGAGTAATTAACGTACGAGTAATTAACGTAATAGCTATTATAAGCAATGGTTGAAGCCGCTTGGGAGACCCAAGCGGCTTTTATCATCAAGGCTGCATAGCCACTATCTCTTAACTGCTATCTCTTAACTGCTATTTCTTAACTGCTATTTCTTAACCACTACATCATGCCAACACATTACTAGTGCTTAAGCACTGCTTAAAAGCGATATTAAAAACTATCGCCTGGTATTCGTACCGCTCCTTCCATCAATACCCGTGCGCTACGGCTCATCACCGCTTGATCTATCTGCCAACGCCCGTCCGTTAGGCTTGCCTTGGCCCCGACTCGCAAGGAGCCGGAAGGATGGCCAAAGGTAACCGCTTCCCGCTCATCTCCGCCTGCTGCTAAGTTCACCAGCGTGCCTTGAATAGCGGCAGCTGCACCAATCGCCACCGCTGCAGTGCCCATCATCGCATGATGCAGCTTACCCATTGAAAGCGCTCTCACCACCAGATCGATATTTTCTGCACTCACCGCTTTACCACTGGAGGCGGTATAGCTAGCCGGTGGGGCAACAAAAGCCACCTTCGGCGTATGCTGTCGGCTGGCCGCTTCATCAACGTGCTTAATCAATCCCATACGCACCGCGCCGTGGGCACGAATAGTCTCGAACATAGCAAGCGCCTTGGCATCGCTGTTAATCGCTTCTTGTAACTCACAGCCGGTATAGCCGATGTCCTGGGCGTTAACAAACACGGTGGGAATACCTGCATTAATCAGCGTCGCTTTTAAAACGCCAACCCCAGGCACTTCCAACTCATCTACCAAGTTGCCAGTGGGGAAAATGGCCCCCTCACCGTCAGCAGGGTCCATAAAAGCCACGGGGATTTCTGCAGCAGGAAAGGTCACGCCATCCAGCTCAAAATCGCCGGTCTCTTGCACCTGACCATTCACAATAGGCACTTGAGACACAATGGTTTTACCAATATTGACCTGCCAAATACGCACTTCAGCCACACCGTTTTCCGGCACCTTGGCGGGATCAATTAACCCATTAGCAATTGCATAGGGGCCGACAGCTGCTGACAAGTTGCCACAGTTACCGCTCCAATCTACAAACGGCTTATCAATAGACACTTGCCCAAATAGATAATCCACATCGTGATCCGCGGACTCGCTCTTGGAAAGAATAACCGTTTTACTCGTGCTGGATGTCGCCCCACCCATCCCATCAATCTGTTTTTCATAGGGGTCGGGGCTTCCAATCACCCTCAGGAGCAGCTTATCCCGCGCCTCTCCTGGCACTCTCGCTGCCTCGGGCAAGTCGTTTAGGGTAAAAAACACCCCTTTACTGGTGCCGCCTCGCATATACGTGGCGGGAATACTAATTTGCGCAACATGAGACATAAACAACGCTCCCTAACCATTTTCGATGACGATGCCTAATGACCATGCTCAATGTCGTTTTCCAATGACCATGTTCACTAACCGCATGCCGAAAAAAGAGCCCGACGCTTAGCGACGGGCTCTTTCATTAATCGCCTTGGCGCTACACGTTACACGCCTGCTTGGCTACGCCGTGGTGGATTCAAGAAAATCCTGGGCGAAACGCTGCAATACCCCACCGGCAGAGTAGATCGTGACCTCTTCAGCAGTATCAATGCGGCAGATCACTGGCACACGTTCAGTGGTACCACTTTGACGATGAATAACCAACGTCAGCTCTGCGCGAGGCTGAGGAACACCTTCTACGTCGAAGACTTCCGTACCGTCCAGCGCTAGGGTTTTCCGTGTGGTGCCTTCTTCAAACTGCAGCGGCATCACACCCATACCAATTAAGTTGGTGCGGTGAATACGCTCAAACCCTTCAGCTACAATCGCCTCAACACCCGCTAGCGCAACACCTTTCGCCGCCCAGTCACGCGAGGAACCCTGACCATAATCCGCACCGGCAATAATGATCAGCGGCTGTTTACGTGCCATATACGTTTCAATGGCTTCCCACATCCGCGTCACAGTGCCTTCTGGCTCAACCCGTGCCAGCGACCCCTGCAACACTTTACCCTGCTCGTCGTGCACCATTTCATTAAACAGCTTGGGATTGGCCAAGGTCGCCCGCTGAGCCGTCAAATGGTCGCCGCGATGGGTCGCGTAGGAGTTAAAGTCCTCCTCAGGCAAGCCCATCTTGTGCAGATACTCGCCAGCCGCACTGTCCATCATAATCGCGTTAGAGGGCGACAGATGGTCAGTGGTGATATTGTCCGGCAAGATTGCCAGCGGACGCATGCCTTTCAAGCCACGCTCAGCAGCCATGTTGCCTTCC
Organism: Halomonas qinghailakensis; assembly: GCF_025820815.1. NCBI lineage: Bacteria > Pseudomonadati > Pseudomonadota > Gammaproteobacteria > Oceanospirillales > Halomonadaceae > Halomonas > Halomonas qinghailakensis. The sequence continues at coordinate 395,770 of NZ_CP096973.1, forward strand.
CAATAGGGCGGGCGACGAATATAGGTGCTCTGGGGCCGCCATTCGTAAAGCGGGCTCACCTGGGTGCGTGCGCTCTTGTCGAGGTCAAACATTGGGATATAGGTTTGACGGAACTGTTCCGGCTTCACGGAAGCCTTCACAATCGCATCGATTTCGCTATCGTCGGGCCAGATATCTTTCAGTGTTACTGGGTTACCGTCTTGGTCGGTGCCCAGTACGTCTTTCTCAATATCAAAGCGAATCGTACCCGCAATTGCGTAAGCAACCACTAAGGGCGGCGATGCCAAAAATGCCTGCTTCGCATAGGGGTGAATGCGCCCATCGAAGTTACGGTTACCGGAAAGTACTGCCGTGGCATATAGGTCACGATCAATAATTTCTTTCTGGATCACCGGATCTAACGCACCGGACATACCGTTACAGGTAGTACAGGCGTATGCCACGACACCAAAGCCAAGTCCTTCCAGCTCATCCATCAAGCCAGCGTCTTCTAAGTACATCTTGACGGTTTTCGAACCCGGCGCCAGCGACGACTTTACCCACGGCTTGCGGGTTAACCCTAAGCGGTTGGCATTACGGGCAATTAAGCCTGCTGCCACCATGTTACGCGGGTTAGAGGTATTGGTGCAGCTGGTAATAGCGGCGATAATGACCGCGCCATCCGGCATTCTGCCCGCTTGCTCGTCGGCCCGCGCTTTATCCAGGTCAATCGCTATACCGCGCTGGGCAAGCTCCGAAGTGGGCAAATGCGCATGGGGGTTGGAAGGCCCTGCCAAGGTGCGGGTAACGCTGGAAAGATCAAAGCGCAGTATCCGCTCATACTCAGCAGTTTTTAAACTATCGGCCCACAGCCCTGTGTGCTTGGCATAGGCTTCCACCAAGGCCACCTGCTCATCTTCACGACCTGTGAGTTTGAGGTAGTCAATGGTTTGGTTGTCGATGTAGAACATCGCCGCCGTAGCACCGTACTCTGGCGTCATGTTGGAAATGGTCGCCCGGTCACCAACGGTTAACGCGTCAGCGCCTTCTCCGTAAAACTCCAGGTAGGCACCCACCACGCGCTCTTTGCGTAGAAACTCGGTAATCGCCAGCACCATATCGGTGCTGGTGATGCCCGGCTGCAGCTTGCCGGAGAGTTCTACACCGACGATATCCGGCAGGCGCATCATCGAAGCACGGCCCAGCATCACACTTTCAGCTTCAAGACCGCCAACGCCGACGGAAATGACGCCCAGCGCATCGACCATTGGCGTGTGGCTATCGGTACCTACACAGGTATCCGGGTAAGCAATATGCACGCCTTGTTCATCAGGGCGGCACTGCACCACCGGTGACATTTTTTCCAGATTAATCTGGTGCATAATGCCGTTACCCGGAGGAATAACATCGACGTTCTCAAAAGCCACTTTGGTCCAATTAATAAAATGGAAGCGGTCATCATTACGGCGATCTTCTACCTGGCGGTTTTTTTCGAACGCGTCTTTCTCAAACCCTGCGTGCTCAACGGCCAATGAGTGGTCAACGATCAGCTGCGTGGGCACCACAGGGTTTACTTTCGCTGGGTCACCACCCTTTTCAGCAATCGCATCGCGTAGACCTGCAAGGTCTACCAACGCGGTTTGCCCAAGAATGTCGTGACATACCACCCGCGCCGGGTACCAGGGGAAGTCCAAGTCTTGTTTACGTTCAATGAGCTGCTTTAGGGCATCGGTTAGCAACGCTGGGTCGCAGCGACGAACCAACTGCTCGGCCAACACCCTGGACGTATAGGGTAGCGTCGCGTAGGCGCCAGGCTGGATATCCTCAACGGCTTGCTGCGCATCGAAGAAATCTACCGGCGCACCTTCTGCCGTTACGCCTGGCAGCGGCTTGCGATAATTCGTGTTCATAATGCCTCTCACTTAATCACGGCCCGTTAAGGCTTAGTCACGCGCTTCGATGGGCACCCACTCGCTCTTCTCAGGGCCAGTGTAGTCGGCGCTGGGGCGAATAATGCGGTTATTGGCACGCTGCTCAAACACGTGGGCTGCCCACCCTGTCAGGCGGGACATGACGAAGATCGGCGTAAACAGCTTGGTCGGAATATCCATGAAGTGGTAAGCACTGGCATGGAAAAAGTCCGCGTTACAGAACAGCTTCTTTTCGCGCCACATGACTTCTTCACAGCGCACAGACACGGGATAAAGCACGCTATCCCCTACGTCTTCAGAAAGCTTCTTCGACCACTCTTTGATGATTTCATTACGCGGGTCGGACTCGCGGTAAATCGCATGACCAAAGCCCATGATTTTCTCTTTGCGCTCAAGCATGCCGAGCATTTCACGCTCGGCTTCTTCCGGCGAAGTCCAGTTCTCAATCATCGCCATTGCTGCTTCGTTAGCACCGCCGTGCAGCGGGCCACGCAGCGAACCAATCGCACCGGTAACACAGGAGTGCATATCGGAAAGCGTCGAAGCACACACACGCGCCGTGAAGGTAGACGCATTAAACTCGTGCTCAGCATACAAAATCAGCGATACGTTCATAACTCGCGCGTGCAGCTCAGAAGCAGGCTCGCCACGCAGCATATGCAGGAAGTGGCCGCCTACCGAGGCATCGTCGGTTTCAGTATTAATACGAACGCCGTCGTGGCTGAAACGGTACCAGTAGCAAATAATCGAGGGGAGCACTGCCAGCAAACGATCAGATACATCTTGCTGCTGGTCAAAGCTCTCCTCTGTTTCTAGGTTACCTAGCATGGAGGTACCAGTACGCATCACATCCATCGGATGCGCATCTTTCGGAATTTGCTCCAGCACAGTTTTCAATGCATCAGGTAAGCCACGCAGCCCTTTCAGCTTAGTAATATAGCTATCAAGCTCAGCTTGGTTGGGCAGTTTGCCCTTCAGCAACAAGTAAGCAACTTCTTCAAACTTGGCCTTCTCAGCCAGCTCTTTAATATCAAAACCACGGTAGGTTAGACCAGATCCCGTTTTACCTACGGTACACAGGGCAGTGCTCCCGGCGCTTTGCCCACGAAGTCCTGCGCTGTTTTGCGGTTTGTCAGCCATGATGTGTCTCCTGTTAGCTCTTTTTATAGGTTTTAATTATCTAAATGGGTAAGCAGTCATTAAGCGTCTTTTTGCTCAACGAATAGCGCGTCCAGCTTTTGCTCGAAATCGTGATAATTCAAAAAGTCGTACAGCTCATCGCGGGTCTGCATAATGTCCACGACCTCTTTTTGATGACCGTTATCCAGAATGCTTTGATACACCTTCAGGGCGGCGGCGTTCATTGCACGGAAGGCAGAAAGCGGATAGAGCACCATACGGCAGCCCACCTCACCTAACTCCTGCTGAGAGAACAGCGGCGTCGCACCAAATTCAGTAATGTTAGCCAGAATCGGGGCGTTTACGCGCGTGCAGAATGCGCGATAGTCATCTAACGTGTGCACCGCCTCAGCAAAGATCGCATCAGCACCTGCTTCCACGCAGGCATTAGCACGTTCGATGGCCGCGTCTAGGCCCTCTTTCTGGAATGCATCGGTACGCGCAATCAGATAAAAATCAGGATCTAACTTGGCATCCGCTGCGGCTTTAATACGGTCGACCATCTCCTGCTGGGACACAATGGCCTTATTCGGGCGATGTCCGCAGCGCTTTTGAGCCACTTGGTCTTCAAGGTGAACGGCAGCAACGCCTGCGCGCTGCATCTCTTTAACGGTACGCGAAATATTAAACGCGCCGCCCCAGCCTGTATCAATATCTACCAGCAAAGGAACATCAGTGGCACCGCAGATACGATGCGCATCTTCCACCACGTCGTTCATACTGGTCATACCCAAGTCCGGCAAGCCAAAAGACGCGTTAGCCACGCCACCACCAGACAGATATATCGCTTGATGCCCTACCCGCTCGGCCATCATCGCAGTGTATGCGTTAATCGTGCCTAAAATTGGTAGAGGGCGGTTCGCTTCTAGCGCAGCACGAAAGCGAGCACCTGGCGTGAGAATAGATGAAGTGGACATTGACGTTGCTCCTTTGAAAAGCCTGGCGGATAGGCGTATCGAACTAATCCGCTGATGACGTTGTTTGTTGTTCAAGAATAGCGGCATAGCGGTCGGCGACGTTTGCGCGAGAAGCACTAACGTGACGACGCATCAGCAGCTCAGCGAGTTCGGCATCCCCGGCCTCAATCGCATCGACGATGCGATGGTGCTCTACAAAAGCGCGCTGAGGGCGTGAACCACTAGCACTAAACTGGGTGCGGTAAAGACGTACTAAATAGTAAAGATCATCACACAGCAGGTTCATCAGCATTTTATTGTGGCTGCCTTGAACAATGCGGTAGTGAAAATCGAGATCGCCTTCACGCTGGTAGTAGGCTTCACCACGCTTGAGATCTGCCTGTCCCTCATGGAGCGCAAGCACTTCTCGCAGCCCCTTGATCTCGTCGGCAGACATATGTTCCGCCGCCAAACGTGCAGCCATGCTCTCCAATGCTTCACGCACATCGAAAAGCTCAAGCAGCTCTTTCATAGAGAGTTTGACAACGCGAGCGCCGACGTGGGGAACACGTTCAATAAGACGATGTGCTTCTAAACGCCGCATAGCTTCCCGCAGTGGGCCGCGAGAAATACCATACGTTTTAGAAAGCCCCGGCTCAGTAATTTTGCTGCCTGGCGCCAGTTCTCCACGTACAATAGCGTCTTGCAACTGATGAAATACCCGCTCAGCCAGAGTTCGAACTTCTGGCGAGACCTGATCATTGGGCGTATCAGCGGTTGATCGAGAAAGCGTAGTCAGTGAGGTCATGGCTAATTGTCGACAATTATGGGGTAGGAGAACTTTAGCCTGCCCTATTTGTGCCGTCAACTAGTCAAAATGCTCGATTTTATTCATCTTTCGTGTAACCCAGCATTTCACAACCACCTTAATGTCAACAATCACCCCTGCTTCGTTAATCAAATTTTACCCATCGTGAGAAATGCGTCGGCGTGTTCTGCTGGTGTCATCGATTAACGACCTCTAAAATGCACTGCCTTTCACTGGCTAGGCGATTGCTTCATGACATCGGCGTTGACCATTAAAGCCCTGCCCTACTCTCCTAACCCCTTGGAGACTTTTTCTTGTCTGCGACAACGCCCTGGGGCGGTACTACTTGATAGCGGCCGTCCTAAAGCAAGCGGACGCTATGACATTATTAGCAGCGACCCACTAGCCACGCTAGAAGTGTTGCCTAACGGCAAGACCGAGTTTCATTCAGCCCACATGCGACTTCCTGAAGCGCTGACAGGTGATATGGCGGCGCAGCAGCAATGGATGCTTGAACAACTGCCGCGCACTGATATGAGCTGCGATCTGCCATTTTTAGGCGGCCTAATGGGTTACTGGAGCTATGACCTGGGTCGCAACCATCTTGCAATTCCCAGCCGTCATCCAAGCGTTACCCAACTACCGTTGGCACGCCTAGGGCTTTACGACTGGTGCATTACCATTGATCACCAAACCCAAACCGCTTGGCTCGTTGCTTGCGCTACTCGTCAGCAGCAGGTGCTGGAGTGGTTGGCATGCTCTCCTTCAACTACCGGTGAAGATTTCACACTCACCCAGCCATTTCAGGCCGAACTTAGCCAAGCGGATTACACCGAACGCTTTAATGCTGTTCAACGCTATATTCGTGCAGGGGATTGTTATCAAATCAACCTTGCCCAGCGCTTTACAGCGCGCTATCAAGGCGATGAATGGCAGGCCTACCTGCGCCTGCGTAAGGCAACGCCCACGCCTTTCTCAGGCTTTATGGCATGGAAAAACCAAGCTGTGCTGTCGCTTTCTCCTGAACGCTTTCTTCAGTGCAGAGAAGGCGTGGTGGAAACGCGCCCGATCAAAGGCACACGACCAAGGGGGCAAACACCGGAAGAAGACCAGACGCTTGCCGAGCAGTTATTGAACAGCACCAAAGACCGTGCGGAAAATGTCATGATTGTTGACTTACTGCGCAATGATTTAGGCCGGGTATGTGCACCAGGGTCTATTCGTGTGCCACAGCTATGTCAGCTAGAGAGCTATCCTAACGTGCATCACTTGGTTAGCGTGGTCCAAGGGCAGCTTGCCAAGCATCGCTCGCCGCTCTCACTGCTCACTGCTGCTTTCCCCGGTGGCTCTATTACTGGCGCACCTAAAATACGCGCCATGCAAATTATCGACGAGCTTGAACCCTGCCAGCGCAGTGTCTATTGCGGAAGCCTAGGCTACATAGATATCCGGGGCAGTATGGATACATCGATTGCAATACGAACCATGGTAGCTGATGCAGGTACGCTGCATGTTTGGGGCGGCGGGGGCCTGGTCGCCGACTCAAAAGCAGAAGAAGAGTACATCGAAACACTGGATAAGATTCGTCATCTCATTAGCGCATTGGAATAACCAGCAAATTTTTTAAATCAAAAAGAAATATAAAAGCCAAACCAAACGGTATTGGGGCTAAGCACCCTCTCTTTGATAGCCTAGTGTCATACTTGACCTTATGACAGGAGGCAGCATGTCTTCAGCGCTTGATGGCATTAACCGTGATTTTGCCAATAACCCCCAAGACCTTATTGAATGGGCGTTTAACCAAGGCAAACGCCCTATTTGCACCACCAACTTTCGTCCGTTTGAAGCGGTAATTCTGCATATGGTGACTCAGGTACGCCCAGATATACCGATCGTATGGATGGATAGCGGTTACAACACAGCGGCCACCTACCAGTTTGCCGATGCACTCATTCAGCGCCTCAATTTAAACATGGTGAGCTTTATTCCCAAGAGAACCCGTGCTCACCGAGAAGCACTTGAAGGGCCAATGCCAAGTATTGACGATCCACGCCACGCGGCTTTTACCCAAGAAGTAAAAATTGAGCCGTTTGAGCGAGCGCTGAGAGAAATGCGACCTGACGTCTGGTTTACTGCACTCCGAGCAGAAGACACCCCAGAACGGGCCAAAATGCAGCCTGCCAGCCGTAACAGCGATGGCCTTTTAAAAATCGCCCCGCTATTACAATGGACAGCAAAAGAGATGTACTACTACCTTGAAGCTCACGGCCTGCCTAACAACTTTGACTACTTCGACCCCACCAAAGTGGAAGATAAGCGCGAATGCGGCCTGCACTTACAACACTGAAAATGAAAGGTAGGTGGTAAATGGTGAATAGCGCGCAAGCTTCTCTCAGCTGGCGCGCTATCCATCTCGTCATCTAATGCTCTTGTTGGTGCTCTTGGTATTCTTAGTGCTCAGGAAGATCGATCTCTTTAAACAGCTCATGTTCAAAACGTGGGCCTGCTAGCAGCGCTTCATCGACTAAATCACGGGTAAGGTGAGGCGCAAAGCGGGTTAGGAAGTCGTACATATAGCCGCGCATGAAAGTGCCACGACGGATTCCAATTTTAGTCGTTGAGCTAGCAAACAGATGACTTGCATCCAGCGCTACCAAGTCTTCATCTAGCACTGGGTCAACTGCCATGTGGGCGACAATGCCAACGCCCATCCCCAGGCGCACATAGGTTTTAATCACGTCAGCATCGGCGGCGGTTAATACCACATTAGGCGTTAACCCCTGTGCTTTAAACGCATCATCTAACTGCGAACGACCGGTAAACCCAAACACATAGGTTACCAGCGGGTGTTCAGCCAACGCTTGGAGCGTCAGCGGCTTATCAATTGATGCAAGTGGATGATTTTTTGGCACTAGTACACAGCGATTCCAACGATAGCAAGGCAGCAGTATCAGATCAGTAAATAGCTCTAGTGATTCTGTAGCAATAGCAAAATCGGCTTGGCCTTCACTGACCATTTGGGCAATTTGCTTCGGCGTACCCTGCTGCATATGTAACGCCACATCAGGATACTTAAGCGTGAATTCACTGATGATGGGGGGCAGCGCATAACGTGCCTGGGTATGGGTGGTAGCAATCGACAAACTGCCCCGCCGCTCATCACTGTGTTCTTGGGCAACTTGTTTGATATTCTCGGTCAGCTTTAACACCTGCCCGGCCAACTCGATGATTGAAAGCCCCGCAGGGGTGACACGAGTAAGGTGCTTTCCACTGCGTGCAAAAATCTCGACGCCTAGCTCATCTTCTAACAAGCGTATCTGCTTAGAAATCCCAGGCTGCGAGGTAAACAAACTCTGCGCGGTGGCTGACACATTCAGATTATGTCGATTGACTTCCCAGATATAGCGAAGTTGCTGTAGCTTCATATCCCTCACCTTATTATCTATGCAGGAAGCACATTGACGCGCATCCTCACGCTACTGTCGATTTGCCTCACCCAAAAAGTATTTTGGATAACACGCCTCATGCATACAATTTTGAATAAAAAATCTTCTTATAATTCACTTATAGTATAAAAAATAGACGTTACGAACACCCCTTAATTTTTAATCATTGTTGTCAAAACGGCATAGGAAATTTGCCAGCACTCTCCGCGCCCGCTAACATCTGCCAACTTGGCGCGGTGAAAGTGCGCTAGTAAAACGCGTAATGACCGTTGCTCCATTTGAGGCAACGAAACAGTAAGAGCAACGCAAACAGGAGAAACACATGGCTAACAATGTTGATGTCACCAACGCCAATTTTGAGCAAGAAGTCCTCAACGCCGAACAGCCAGTCCTGCTGAAGTTTTGGGCCCCCTGGTGCGGTCCCTGTAAAGTAATGGCACCTGTGGTTGATGAAGTTGCTGCAGAACGTGGTGATAACTTAAAAGTGGTTAGCGTGAACGTTGACGATGCGCCTGAAATTGCAGCAGAACAAGGCGTGCGCGGCGTTCCTACCGTGATGCTATTTAAGTCCGGCACGAAAGTAGCTTCGCTAGTAGGCGCCCAATCTAAATCTCAGCTAACCCAGTTTATCGATCAAAACGCCTAACCCGCGCTAAGGTTACCGCTGGCACAGCCAGCGGTAACCCTTTTGTATCCCTATCAATTCTTATATCCCTATCAATTCTTATATCCCTATCAATTCTTATATCCCTATCAATTCTCGTATCCCTATCATAAGCACAGCCCATTTGTTGCGTACTTTTTATTTTCTGCGCATTGGCAGGGGCAAACACTTTTTCAGCAGGTATTTAAACAGCATTACTGCTTACCAGTGGCTACTCCTGTCGCCGCTTCCAAGGTGGGAGTCGCGCATCACCAAAACGTTTTCGGCGCTGCCCTCCCGGCCCCAATAAATGGGCAATCCAGCGAGTTTGGGGGTGGCTATCTAAAGCAATTTTCAACGTCATCGTCAATACTACCGACAACAGCATCCCCGCAGCCCCAAAGATCCATCCCCATACAACCAACGAAAGAAACGCAACAAACGTCGACAACCCCAACGCTTGCCCCATCACTCTTGGTTCAATCAAGTTACCTAAAACAAAGTTAATTACCAGATAAGCCGAAGCGAGTAAAATTGCCTGCAATGCTCCACCATCTTGAGATACCAGCAATAGTAGTACGGGAGGAATCGCCGCCAAGGCTGAACCGATATTGGGGATAAAGTTGAGCGCAAAAGCCAGCACCCCCCACAACAGCGGGAACTCTACACCCACCATTAAGCAAGAGAGCCACACCAACACCCCAGTGGCTAAGCTAATCACTGTTTTCACCGCCAAGTAGCGCTTCAGCGTTAAGCTAAACTCGCTAAATCGCTTTAGGCTTGGGGCAGGATTCTCAAGCGCGCGCGATACTTTATCCCGAAAGTTCAGCGTTTCAAACAGCATGAAAATTACCAACAACCCAATAATACTACCCTGCATAAATAGGTTGCCAATCTCGCCTAATAATGCGGTCACCCATGACCCATCGTCTTCCATTGCAAACATATTACTGAGCTGATCAGGATCAATAGCGAGCCCACGACTAGAGAGCGCATTCAACAAATCCCAATAGTGCTCATACAGACGCGACTCAATATCCGGCAATGCCTCTACAAAGGTGCTAAAGCTGTTCACTACCAGCAGGCCAATTAAAGAAATAAAGCCCAACAGCACCATCAAAGTCAAAAAAGCAGAGGCCCTCATGCTTAGGCCAACACGGTGAAGCCACTGGACAGGTGACGTACATACAACGGCAATAAATACTGCCAGTAAAAGAGGCACCAACAGATCAGCCCCTGCTTTCATACCCGCAACAATCACCACCAGCGCGGCAAGCGCCAAGGTCGCATTTAAGGGAATACTGCGATAATCCTCGTCCGACAACTTCGACATAGCCTTTTCCTTAGCATGTTATCCCTACATCATGGCTGCTTGGGCAATATTGCACAAACCATGACAACATTAAGCAACTGTTTTTCGTCTACTCTTAGTCACTGAACTTTATTGCACTTCACCCTTCCAAGCATCGTCATAACATAAGTTAGTTAACTCTAATCATTGGCTCTCTCAGCAAGGAAGTGACCTATGTCTTCAGTTCCCCACTCTCTCAAACGTTTGCGCTATGGCGTGATTGGCAGTGCCCTTTTCGCGCTATTAGCAACATCTACGGCTAATACAGCTAATGCTGCTCCTGCCACACCGCCCAGCTTACATGTTCAGGCCCAGTCATGGGTGGAAGTAGAGCCCGACAAAGCCACTCTCTCGGCACGATTGTGGGAAAACACCCCAGCGGTCTCTACTCTGGAAGACACCGACAGTGACGAGCTAAGCAATGCCCGCGAACGACTTGAAAAGCGTGCCAGCGAGCTAATTAAAGCTATGGAGGAGATCGGCATTGAACAGCGTGCTATCAACGCTGGGTCGCTTAACATCTACCCTGAACATGTCGCAGGCCCGCGCAATAATAACGACGAACAAGAAACGTTAATACGCACCCGTTTAGAGCGTCCTTTCAGTGTTGAGCTTACCAATATAGGCCAGTTAGGCGAGGTATTTGACGCCCTGATAGGTGCCGGTGTAAACACACTGGATGGCGTTCAGTTTGACCTGCAAGACCGCGATGCGGCTACCGATGAAGCGCTTACAAAAGCACTTGAAAAAGCCCGCCATAAAGCAGATTTGATGGCCAGCACACTGGGCGTAAGACTTGGTCAAGTACAGCGCATTGAAGAAACCCAAGCCCCCATCTTCCAGCCCCGCATGATGGCCATGCGCGCCGAGAGCGATTCGATGGGTAGTGGTTCAGCTAGCGACTACCGCCCCGGCACCATTCGCATTGATGCCGGGGTCAACGTCGAATGGACGCTTAGAGGGCAAGACGCTCGAGCCCGCCCAGGTAGGATCGCAGGGGAGCAGGAACAGCAATAGAGCCATCTGCCTGCTGGTGGTTTTCAAGTACCGCCAGCAGGCAACGCCCCACCGCCAACCCAGAGCCGTTCAATGTATGCAGTAACTGTGGCTTTTTGACATCAGGATGACGGAAGCGCGCTTGCATACGTCGTGCCTGGAAATCTTCACAGTTAGAAATAGAAGAAATTTCCCGGTACGTTTCTTGACTAGGCAACCACACTTCCAAATCGTAGGTCTTCGCCGCCCCAAAGCCCATATCGCCGGTACACAGCGTAACTACGCGGTAAGGTAATTCCAGCGCCTGCAAAATTGCTTCAGCATGGCCGCGCATCTCTTCCAGCGCTTCATAACTCTTTTCTGGCTCGACGATCTGCACCATTTCTACTTTATCGAACTGGTGTTGGCGGATCATGCCTCGGGTATCGCGCCCGTGAGAGCCTGCTTCACTGCGAAAGCACGGTGTATGGGCAGTCAGCTTCATTGGCAAGGCTGTCTGATCGACAATTTCATCACGCACGAAGTTGGTTAACGGCACTTCCGAGGTCGGAATAAGATGATATTCCCGCTCGTCATTAAGCTTAAATAAGTCTTCGCCAAACTTCGGCAACTGCCCAGTGCCCATCAGCGAATCACGATTCACCATATACGGCACGTAACACTCTTCGTAACCATGCTGCTCGGTTTGAGTATCCAGCATGAACTGCGCCAGCGCGCGGTGCAGGCGCGCAATCGGCCCACGCATCACTGCAAAGCGCGCGCCGGTCAGCTTAGCTGCTAGCTCAAAATCGAGATAGCCGGACCTCTTACCAAGATCCACATGGTCCAGCACCTCAAAATCAAATTCACGCGGTGTGCCCCAGCGGTGAAGTTCAACATTATCGTCTTCGTTCTTGCCTTCCGGCACACTCTCATGGGGAAGGTTAGGAATGCCGCTAATCGCGTCGTCCCACTCTTCCTGCACTTCGGCCAGTTCTTTCTTGGCGTTATCTAAACGCTCGCCTAAATCGCTCACTTCATCCAGCAACGGCTGAATATCTTCACCGTTAGCCTTCGCCTTACCAATCGCTTTTGAGCGCATATTACGCTCGTTTTGCAGCTGCTCGGTCTGGGTCTGCAACTCACGACGGCGCGATTCCAGCGCTTGTAATGCCGCTTTATCGAGTTCGAAGCCCCGCCGGGCCAGTTGTTGCGCAGTCGCATCAAGATCACCGCGCAGCAGTTTCGGATCGAGCATGAGTTATCCCTTGGCCTGAAATCAGTGGAACACGGCAGCACCGCCCGTGATGTAAGACGACCATTGTAGGCAAAAGCACAAGGCACGGCTATGGGGAGAATACCGGGGAGTTATTAACTGAAACAGCACATTACAAAAAGTAGATTGGAAAACGATACCAAGGGTTAGTTTGCTCAATAAAAGCATCTTCTAGGACATATGCTCCCCCTCTCCACACTGTATGTGCTATTACCAATCGGCATAAAAACATTGGTTCACTAGTCAAAACTGATAGAGTGCCCGCCAATCTGTAGCGCGAAACACTGATAATGGACGTTAAACAGGAGAAACATAGTGCAAGAAACAGCGAAAAAGGGAAAATTTGCTTGGTGGCGTAGAATCGCGCTGTGGAAAAAAATTTTGGTGGGGTTGGCACTAGGGGTATTAGCTGGGGCACTACTAGGTGAAACCGCTAGCATCTTTAAGCCACTCGGCGATATTTTCATTAATGCCATAATGATGCTGATTGTCCCCCTAGTGTTCTCGACGCTGGTAGTGGGCATTACCTCAATGCGTGACCCGCAAAAAATGGGACGCATTGGTGCGCGTACCATTACGCTGTATTTGATCACCACCGCCTTTGCTATCAGCATTGGTCTACTGCTTTCTACCCTGTTACAGCCAGGGGTTGGCGTCAATTTAAGCTTTGATACAGAAGTGGCTGCAAACGAAGCTCCCTCCCTGATCTCTATTTTAGTTAACTTGGTGCCACGCAACCCTCTCGACGCCCTGGCTAATGGCAACATTATGCAGATCATTGTATTTGCCATTGGCTTAGGTATTTCGCTAACGCTGATTGGCGAAAAAGGCGAGCCGGTTATGAAGGTTTTCGATAGCTTTGCTGAAGCTATGTACAAGCTTACCGGGATTGTCATGGCCTTTGCGCCTTTTGGTGTATTTGGCTTAATCGCTCACGTTTCAGGCCAGTACGGCTTAGAAATTCTGTTGCCACTGGCTAAACTGATCGGTGTGGTGTATCTCGCCAGCATTCTGCATGTGCTAGTGGTTTATTCTGGCTTTATTTCACTCCTTGGCCGCTTAAACCCGGTGCGCTATTTGCAAGGCAGCTTGGACGCCATTGTGGTGGCATTCTCCTCTGCCTCGTCTGCAGGCACGCTGCCGGTGTCGATTCGCTGTGCGCAAAAAAACTTAGGGATTTCAGAAGGGGTATCTGGCTTTGTGCTGCCAGTGGGCGCAACGATTAACATGGACGGCACCGCCCTTTACCAAGGCGTAGTAGTGCTGTTTATTGCCCAAATGACCGGCACCGATTTAACCATGATGGATTACGGCATGATTGTGGCCACCGGTACGTTGGCCTCGATTGGTACCGCGGGCGTTCCTGGCGCAGGCCTGATAATGCTGTCGATTGTAATGGCACAAATTGGCCTGCCCCTGGAAGCCATTGCAGTGGTTGCCGGTATTGACCGAATTCTAGATATGGCCCGCACCAGCGTAAACGTGGCGGGTGATTTGATGGTCACAACTCTCGTGGGCAAAAGCGAAGGTGAACTAAACGAAGAGGTTTATAACAACAGCCGCGCATAGACTCACTATCAATATTACTTAGCGCCTGCGTTCTTTTGTGCGGCAGGCGCTTTTTTTATGGCCTGCTACTATCCTGTTAGCATGTTGGCAATACCCACTCACCATGCGAACCCTTATGCCAACTGCCTTTGAACAAACCCTAACGGCCATTGATGCGCTTCACGCTCAAGATCCGCGCCAAACCACCCTTGCCGATGGCACTACCCTGCCCCAGGAACTTGCCTACGCCCAGCGTATGAGCCATTGGCTTGATCCGCTGCAAAGCAACCCCAATGAACTGCTGCGTTTGGCAGTGCGCGCCCAGCATCTCCAACGCTGGTTGGTGCCGCGCAGCGATTACCCTGAAGGGCGCATTGGCTATTTGTCCTGGCGTCGCGATCAGAGCGAGCGCGCTGGCAACACTACTGCCCAACTGATGCGCGACGCTGGTTACAGCGTTGCAGACGCCGAACGAACCGCAACCATTATCCGTAAGAAAGGCCTAGGTCGCGACGCCGATGTGCAAACACTGGAGGACTGCGCCTGCCTGGTATTTTTAGAAAACTACTTTGCAGATTTCTCGCGCAAGATTGACCAACAGCACATGGTGCGCATTGTGCAAAAAACCTGGGGCAAGATGTCTCCTCAGGCACATACACTTGCCTTGGCGCTGCCTATGAACGAGCCCTGTGCTGCGCTGGTAAAAGAAGCGCTGGGCGATGCATAAACCTCACCTCCAGGATGCAGAGCCGTGGTAGCTGCGGTAAAGTAGCGCAATCCCCTATCCGCTCCCAGCAGTGACGGCTTGATCAACTATGATTGCATCTTTGGATTCGCGTACGGCCCCGTTTAAACGCCTGAGCACGCATTACGTGCGTTTTCTAGACGCCTTGCGCGCTCGTGGCTTTGAAGGCGAAATTGCCCCGGACTATGCCAACCGCACGGTGCTGGCGACGGATAACTCGATTTACCAGCGCTTGCCCCAGGCTGCGGTGTTTCCTAAGCATGCCGAAGATCTTGAGCGCCTTGCCAAGCTGGCTGCTGAGCTGCCCCACCGCGATATCGTGCTCACCCCCCGGGGCGGCGGCACGGGCACCAACGGCCAGTCGTTGACCGACGGTATCGTGGTGGATGTTTCCCGCCATATGAACCAGATTTTAGAGATCAATGTAGAGGCACGCCGGGTACGCGTTCAGGCGGGCGTGGTGAAAGATCAGCTCAACGCGGCATTGAAGCCCCACGGGCTGTTTTTTGCACCGGAGTTATCCACTTCTAATCGCGCCACCATCGGCGGCATGATTTCCACCGATGCCAGCGGCCAGGGCAGTTGTGAATACGGTAAAACCCGTGACCACGTGCTGGAACTGGACACGGTTTTGCTGGGGGGCCAGCACTTGCACAGCCGTGCGCTTAGCGCTGAAGAGGAGCAGCAGGCTGTTGCGCAATCCGGCATTCTCGGCCGTGTGCATACCACCGCTGCTGAGATTATCGACCAACAGCGCGATTTGATTGAGGCGAAATTTCCGCCGCTCAACCGCTGTTTAACCGGCTACGATCTGGCGCACCTGCGAGAGACGCAAGGCCAACTGAACCTGAACAGCCTGCTGTGTGGCTCGGAAGGCTCGTTGGGCTTTTTGAATGAAGCAGTATTGAACGTACTGCCGATCCCGAAGCACTCAACGCTAGTGAATGTGCGCTATGCCAGCTTTATGGAGGCGCTGCGCGATGCCAAAGCCCTCATGACCGCCAGCGCTCGCCCTACCTCGATTGAAACCATCGATGACACCGTGCTGCAGCTGGCCATGGAAGACTTTGTCTGGGACAGCGTAGCTGAGTTTTTCCCCACCACCGGCCACACGCCAATTCGGGGCATTAACCTGATCGAGTTTAATGACGATGATCCTGAGCGTTTGGCGGAACGGGTTCGCTCCTTTACCGGGCACCTTGGCCGCGATGTGACCGTCGAGCGCTTAGGCTACACCCTGGCTGAAGGCCGCCCGCAGATTCAAAAAGTCTACGCTATGCGTAAACGCTCGGTGGGTTTGCTGGGTAACGTGCAGGGTGAAAAGCGCCCGATTGCGTTTGTGGAAGACACCGCCGTCCCGCCGGAACACCTAGCTGACTTTATCAGCGAGTTCCGCGCCGCGCTGGATGCTCGGCAGCTTTCCTACGGGATGTTTGGCCATGTGGATGCGGGGGTACTACACGTACGCCCGGCGCTGGATATGAAAGACCCTGCGCAGGAAAAACTGATTCGTGAGATTTCCGATGAAGTGGCGGCTCTCACTCAGAAGTACAGTGGGCTGTTATGGGGCGAACACGGCAAAGGCGTGCGCTCGGAGTACGGCCCTAAGTTCTTTGGTGAACTCTACCCCAGCCTGCAGCGCGTCAAAGCCGCGTTTGATCCTCATAACCAGCTGAACCCTGGCAAGATTGCATCGCCTTCTGACAACACTACATTAATCGCCAAAGACAGCGACCCTGATCTGTTAACGGTCGATGGCGTCACTATGCGCGGCCAGTTGGATCGCACCATCGACGAACGCGCCTGGCAGGCCTATGACGCTGCGGTGTACTGCAACGGCAATGGTGCCTGTTACAACTACGATGTTGATGACCCCATGTGCCCTTCCTGGAAGGCCACCCGCGACCGCCGTCACTCTCCCAAAGGCCGTGCCAGCTTGATACGTGAGTGGCTACGCCTGCAGTCTCAAGCGGGCATCGATGTGGTGGAAGAGTCGCGCAAGAAGAAAGCCGAAAACGGCTGGGGCTTTGTTAAAAGCTTCCCCCGCCGGGTGATGAACACCGTTAGTAAACAGCAACACCACGACTACTCTCACCAAGTTTACGATGCCATGGCGGGCTGCTTGGCGTGTAAATCCTGTGCGGGCCAGTGCCCGATTAAGGTCAACGTGCCGCAGTTCCGTTCGCAGTTTTTAGAGGTCTACCACGGCCGCTATCTACGCCCGCTGCGCGATTACCTCATCGGCGGCACCGAATTCATGTTGCCCACCCTTGCCAAGGTCGCGCCGCTATATAACGCCCTACTTAACCAGCGCTGGGTAGACAGTTTGATGCGCAAAGGGTTGGGAATGAGCGACTCCCCGCAGCTTTCCCGTGCCAGCGTAAAGAAACAGCTAAGGGCTTGGGGCGTTGCGGAAGCCACTCCCACCTCGCTGGTGCTGCTTACCGAGCAGCAGCGCGCTAACAGCGTGATTATTGTCCAGGATGCGTTCACCAGCCACTTTGAAGCCAAGCTGGTGATGGACGTGGTGGAACTACTGTCGCGGTTGAATCTGCGGGTGTTTGTGATGCCGTTTTCTGCTAACGGCAAACCGCTGCACGTGCAGGGCTTTTTAGGTGCCTTTGAGCGCACGGCAGAAAAACAGGCCAAGCGCCTGCGGGCGTTGGCAGAGTTTGAGGTGCCGATGGTGGGTATCGACCCTGCCATGACGCTGACCTACCGCCAGGAGTACGTCAAAGCGCTAGGGGTAGAGCAAGTGCCTAACGTGCTGATGCTACAAGAGTGGCTAGCCACCCGTATTAACACGCTAGCGCCTAGCCAACTGAACTTAACCGACCCAGGCTTTAAGCTGCTTTCCCACTGCACCGAAAAGACCAACGCCCCGGGCAGCCCCAAAGCCTGGCAACAGGTGTTTGCGGCGTTTGGTTTAGAGCTGGAGTTAGCCACCACGGGCTGTTGCGGTATGTCCGGCACCTACGGACATGAAACCCGTAATGTCGACACTTCTAAGACGATCTACGCCCAATCCTGGCAGCCCCAGGTGGAAGCCGAGGAAAACGCGGGCAAGCTACTCGCCACCGGCTACTCCTGCCGTAGCCAGGTGAAACGCTACTCAGCACAAACGTTGCACCACCCGCTTCAAGCGCTGCTTGGGTGCTTAAAGCGGGCAGGCTAGTGCATGCTATTAACGTTTCAAACAACTAACGTTTCAAACAATGTCAGTTAAAAGAAGAGACGCTTAAGGGCCTGACCCGGGTCCTCTTCGCGCATGAAGACTTCACCGACGAGGAAACCATTCACGTCATGGTCACGCATAAGTTCCACGTCATCCCGAGTTTGGATGCCGGATTCCGTGATGATCGTGACGCCTTCAGGGATTCGCGGCAGAAGATCTAAGGTGGTGTTAAGGCTGGTATCAAAGGTATGCAAATTGCGGTTGTTAATACCCACCAGCTTTAAATCCAGCGCCAGGGCTCGCTCAAGCTCAACAGCGTCGTGCACCTCGACGAGTACATCCATGCCTAACGCATTGGCTTGCTGATGCAGATCACGCAGCTGGGCGTCGTCTAGGGCAGCGACAATCAGCAAGATGCAGTCTGCACCGATAGCTCGCGCCTCGGTCACCTGGTAGCCATGGGTAATAAAATCTTTACGAATCACGGGCAGATCGCACGCATCGCGGGCGGCGATCAGAAAGTCTTCATGGCCCTGAAAAAAGTCTGCATCGGTCAATACGGATAGGCATGCTGCGCCGCCTTCGGCATAGCTTTTGGCAATATCCGCAGGATGAAAATCTTCACGCATGACGCCTTTAGAAGGCGAGGCTTTTTTAATTTCAGCGATGACTGCTGCGTCGCCTGCGATAATGCGGGCATTCAGCGCGTCAATAAAACCACGGGGAGCACTCTGCTTTTCAGCCAGCGCCAGCAGGTCTGCCTCGGTTACCGCCTGCAGGCGCTCTGCGACTTCTTCGTCCTTTCGGGCCAAAATGCGCGTTAAAATAGTTGGCGTTGCCTGGTCAGTCATTGGATTTTTATCCTTTAAAGACGCTAGTAAAGTGCGAAAGCTCTTTTAGCTTTTCAAGCGGCAGTTTAGAGGCTTGAGCATCCTGCGCGACTAATACGCCCTCTTTTAAGTTATCCGCTACGCCTGCGCAATAAAGCGCCGCGCCAGCATTGAGCGCCACCATATCAGCAGCCGCTCCTTCACCACTTAGCGCAGATTTTACTAACCGCAGGCTGTCTTCTGCACTGGTCGCTTTTAGTGCGGCAAGGCTTTGGCGCTCAATACCCAACTCTTCTGGGGTAATGGTGTATTCAGTAATGTTGCCATCTTTCAGTTCAGCCACCCGCGTGGGTGCAGCCAACGAAATTTCATCTAAACCATCTTCAGAGTGCACCACCAGCACGTGACGACTGCCAAGCTTTCGAAGCACTTCCGCCATTAACGGCACTAGCTCAAGCGAGTACACGCCCAGCACTTGATTAGGTGCACCGGCAGGATTAGTTAAAGGGCCAAGGATGTTAAACAGCGTGCGCACGCCCATCTCCCGGCGCGGACCAATAGCGTAGCGCATGGCCGGGTGATGGTTGGGGGCAAACATAAAGCCCACACCGACCTGCTCAATACAGCGCGCCACCTGTTCAGGTTTGAGATCAAGGTAAATACCGGCGATATCGAAAAGGTCTGCACTGCCTGAGGATGAAGAAACGCTGCGGTTACCATGCTTAGCCACATGAGCGCCCCCAGCGGCCGCCACAAAGCTAGCCGCCGTAGAAACGTTAAACAGGTTCGCACCATCACCGCCGGTACCGACAATATCTACTACGTTATCGGTGTGTAGCTCTACCCGCTTCATTAGCTCGCGCATAACCTGGGCCGCCGCGCTAATTTCCTCGGCGCTCTCGCCTTTCATGGCCAGCCCCACCAGCAGGCCACCAATTTGCGCATCGGAGGCTTCGCCGGTCATGATCTGGCGCATTAGCGCGTGCATTGCATCGAAAGAGAGGTCTTCGCGGCGCATTACCGCATTAATTGCATCTCGCATTTGCATGAACAGAAAAGCCCCTAAAGCGTATAAATTTGGCAGTTAGCCACGTGTTAAAAAGTTGGCCAATAACGCATGGCCTTGGCGCGTCAGAATCGACTCAGGATGAAACTGTACCCCTTCAACATCGAGGGTACGATGACGAAAGCCCATTATCAGCCCTGGCGTAACATCATCGTCTGCGGTCCAGGCGGTGACTTCAAAACACTCCGGCAAGCTTGCTTTATCTACCACTAACGAGTGGTAACGGGTCACTTCTAGCGGGTTTTCAAGCCCGTTAAATACCCCTTGCCCACCGTGCACAACAGCAGACGTTTTGCCATGCATCACCTGGGGCGCACGCACTACCCTACCACCGTAAACCTGGCCAATCGCCTGATGCCCAAGACAAACGCCCAAAATAGGCAACTTACCCGCAAAGTGAGCAATCGCTGCCAGCGATACTCCCGCTTCATTAGGGGTGCATGGCCCTGGTGAAATAACTAAATGGGTAGGCGCTAAGGCGTCAATTTGTTCAAGGGTAAGCTCATCATTACGGTAGGTCACCACCTCGGCTCCCAGCTCGCCGAGGTACTGGACGATATTGAACGTGAAGCTGTCGTAATTATCGATCATCAACACACGTTGCACTGCCTGCACTTGTGCCATCGCCCCGCTTACTCCATCACATGAATCAAACCACTTTGCAGAGATGATACCCCAACCCAGGCACCACTTGCAGGGACAAGGGGCGTATGACGCATTCACATTTTATTTAGAGGGTACTAACTAGGAGCTCACTAGAGGTGCTAACCGACACGCCGCGTATTTGAACTCCGGTATTTTGCCGTAGGGATCAAGCGCTGGGTTGGTCAGCAGGTTGGCTGCCGCCTCTGCATAAGCGAACGGCACAAACACCATGCCATCAGGAATTTTTGAGTCCATTCTGGCGGTTAGCGTAATCGTGCCGCGTCGCGTTGTGATCGTCAGCTTTTCTCCTGGTACAACGCCTAAGCGATTTAACTCGCCTGGGGAAAGACTGGCCACAGCGTCTGGCTCCAGGGCATTTAATACGTGGCTGCGCCGAGTCATGGAGCCGGTGTGCCAATGCTCTAGTTGCCGACCAGTGGTTAATACCGTGGGGTAAGCGTCATCTACCGGTTCGTCTGGCGGTAACGGGCGCGTAGGGGAAAATTTAGCTAACCCACCTTTGCGTGGAAAGGCGTCGCTGAACACCACATCCTGGCCAGGTAAATCTTCCGCTGGGCAGGGGTACGTTACCGAGCCTTCCCGCACCAGCCGCGCCCAGCTGATGTGATTAAACGACGCCATACTCTGCTGCATCTCTACGAACACTTCCTGAGGGTGGGCATAGTTCCAGCCAAGCTCAAAGCGCTTGGCAATCTCCTGGATAATCCACCAATCGGGCTTGGCATCTCCCGGTAGCGGCAGAGCCGCGCGGCCTAACTGCACCTGGCGGTTGGTGTTGGTCACAGTGCCGTCTTTTTCAGGCCAGGCGGAAGCTGGCAGAATGACATCGGCAAACTGGGCAGTTTCAGTGACGAACAGGTCCTGCACCACCAGATGCTCAAGTTTGCCAAGGGCGGCTCTGGCATGAGTCAGGTCTGGGTCAGACATGGCGGGGTTCTCACCCAGGATGTACATACCGCGCACGCTCCCCGCGTGGATAGCATCCATGACTTCGACCACCGTCAGCCCTGGTTCGGCACTGAGCGGAGTATTCCACAGCTCTTCAAAGGCAGCCCGCAATTGGCGATCACCCACCGGCTGATAGTCGGGCAACACCATGGGAATAAGCCCCGCATCGGATGCGCCCTGCACATTATTTTGTCCACGCAGCGGGTGCAGACCAGTGCCTGGACGGCCTGTATGACCGCACGCCAGCGCCAATGAGATCAGACAGCGCGCGTTGTCGGTGCCATGGGTATGCTGAGAAATGCCCATACCCCAGAAAATCATCGCTTTCTCGGCGTTGGCGTAGCGCCGCGCCACCTCTCGAAGAGTCTCTGGCGCGACGCCACACAGCACGCTCATAGCTTCAGGAGTGCTATGGGCAACGCTGTTTTTCAATGCCTCAAAGCCTTCGGTATGCGCTTGAATATAGGCGTTGTCATACAGCTCTTCGGCAATAATGACGTGGAGCAGCGCGTTGAATAACGAGACATCGCCGCCTGGCGTAAAGCGAACGCTCAGGCTAGCGTAAGCATCTAATGCCTGCCCGCGAGGATCGAGAATAATAATCTCAGTGCCGCGTTTGGCAGCTTGCTTGAAGAAGGTGGCCGCGACAGGATGGTTTACCGCTGGGTTACAACCCGTCAGGATCACCACATCTGCTTCCAGAGCCTGCATAAACGATGCCGTTACCGCCCCAGACCCCAGGCACTCCATCAGCGCAGCGACAGAACTGGCGTGACACAGCCGGGTGCAGTGATCAACGTTATTGCTGCCAAACCCCGTACGCACCAGCTTCTGGAATAGCCAGGCTTCTTCATTGGAGCATTTAGCGCTGCCAAAGCCCGCCAAGGCTTCTGGGCCATGGGCGGCCTTGAGGTTCCTTAAGCCGCTGGCGGCCACGTCGAGTGCTTCTTCCCAACTGGCCTCGCGGAAATGACTGAGCGGCTTGGCAGGGTCAAAGCTCGGGTCGAGACCTTTAGCCACACCCGGTTTGCGCAGCAGCGGCTTGGTTAGCCGTGCCGGATGGCTAACGTAGTCAAACCCAAAGCGCCCTTTCACGCACAGACGACCCTGGTTAGCAGGGCCGTTGCGCCCTTCTACATACGCCAGGGCGTCGTTATTCATATGGTAGGTAAGCTGGCAGCCCACGCCGCAGTAAGGGCAGACGGAATCAACCTGTCGCTGACTGTGTGAATCGCCGTGGCCAGCCGAATTCACCAACGAGGCAGGCATCAGCGCTCCCGTCGGGCACGCCTGAACACACTCGCCACAGCCAACACAGGTGCTATCGCCCATCGGGTCGTTAAAATCAAACACCACCGTGGCTGCCGCGCCGCGCTGAGCCAGACCAATCACGTCGTTGCTTTGCACCTCACGGCAGGCGCGTACGCACAGGTTGCAGGTAATACAAGCGTTTAAATTAACCTGCATGGCGGGATGGCTGGTATCTGGCTGTTGAACTGACGGCGCCACCACCGCGTGGCTAACAGGGGTTTTCCGGCGCGGTGGCAGCCATGCCTTAACAGCATGTTCATCCACTGAAAGCTGCTCGGCAGTCTTCCAAAAATGGCTGGAACGGTCGGGGCTTTCCGCTCGACTGGGCTGATCCGCCATGAACAGTTCCAGCACGGTTTCACGGGCCTGCACCGCGCGGTGAGAGCTTGCGCTGCGCACCACCATGCCCGGCGCTGCTTCGCGTATGCAGCTGGCCGCCAAGGTGCGCTCGCCGTCAATCTCGACCATGCAAACACGGCAGTTACCATCGGCACGGTAACCTGGAGCCTCTTTGAAACAGAGGTGGGGGATGGTTTCTCCTGCGCGCTTGGCCACCTGCCATAGGGTTTCACCGGCATAAGCAGTCACTTCGTGGCCATCCAGCGTTAGCGCAAATTCAGTACTCATGGCGCGCCCCCTTCCACCGCATCGCTGACAATAACCTGCTGCTGGGCAAGCGCCGGTCGAAAATCTTTTAGCAGCCCAAGCACGGGATTCGGTGCAGCCTGGCCTAACCCGCAGATCGACGCGTCCTGCATTACTTGGGCCAGCCGAGTCAGCGCCTGTACATCCCAACGCTCGCTTTCAAGCAGGCTCAACATCTTTTCAGTGCCTACCCGACAGGGAGTACACTGACCACAGGATTCATCAGCGAAAAAGGCCAATAAATTAGTCGCAACGGCCTGTAAGTTATCGTACTCGGAGAGCACGATAATCGCTGCTGAGCCAATAAAGCAGCCGTGAGCATGCAGGGTATCGAAATCCAACGGAATATCCGCCTTGCTGGCGGGCAAAATCCCCCCAGATGCGCCGCCGGGAAGGTAAGCGGCAAGGGTGTGCCCTTCTGCCATGCCACCGCAATACTCATCAATCAGTTCACGCAGAGTGATTCCAGCAGGCGCGAGATACACACCCGGCTTGTTGACTCGACCGGAAACGGAAAAACTGCGCAGGCCACTTCGCCCATTGCGCCCGGGCTCAGCAAACCATGCTGCCCCCTTTTTCCAAATGCGTGGTATCCAGTAAACCGTTTCAACGTTATTGACCAGCGTCGGGCGGTTGAACAGCCCTTGCTGAGCCACATAGGGCGGCCGATGGCGAGGCTTGCCAGGTTTACCTTCTAGAGACTCAATCAGCGCCGACTCTTCCCCACATATATAAGCCCCTGCACCACGGCGCATGACGATAAGCCCAGGCTGTACGAGCTTGGCCTCTTCAAGCTCGGCAATCGCTTCATGCAGCACGCGGTGAAGCCCAGGGTATTCATCGCGCAGGTAAATATAGAGTCGCTCGGCATCTATTGCCCAGGCGCTAACCAGCGCACCTTCCAGAAATTGGTGGGGGGCTTTTTCAAGGTAGAAACGATCTTTAAAGGTGCCGGGTTCACCCTCATCAGCGTTAATCACACAGTAACGCGGCCCTGCCCCTTGGCGCACCGCCTGCCACTTCTTAAAAGTGGGGAAACCCGCGCCGCCAAGTCCACGCAGCTGAGATTGCTCTAAGAGTGTGCTCAGTGCATCGACGCTTACTTGGCCGCTGCGGCACTGGGCCAGCAGTTGAAAGCCGCCGGCTTGCTGATAAGCCGTTAGACGCTGCCACACAATCGCTTCTGGATGAAAGTGGCCGGTATCAACCACCGCCTCGACGCCATCTGCCGTGGCGTACAGCACGTGGTGATGGCCAACTTCAGCTACTGGGGCGTGGTTACAGCGGCCCATGCAGGGCGCACGTATGATCCGCACGCCGTCAGGGTCGACGCGCTCCTCAAGCGCTTGTTGTAACGCACTGGCGCCTGCCAGCTGGCAGGAGAGCGAATCACACACGCGAATAGTCGTAGCAGGCGGTGGCGCTTGGTGGTCGTGTACCACATCAAAGTGAGCGTAAAACGTCGCTGTCTCGTACACCGCTGCCATCGGCAGGTTCATGTAGGAGGCTAAGGCGCGTAGCTCGACCAGTGATAAATAACCGTGAGCATCCTGAATAGCGTGCAAGTGTTCTATTAATAGGTCGCGGCGTTTAAGCGTGGGGTTGCAGCGCTCATCTCCCAAGAGGTCGCGTAGCGCTACTAGCGCCACAGGTGCCACAGCGCGCCCCTGAGGGAAACCACGACGTCGGCGTGAAGTCATACCAGTTTGTGAAGTCATTACACACTATCCAAAGGAGCTGTCTATAAACGCTGGGCTAGGCCATATAATGGCTAAGCTTTGGCTGAATATACAAAGTAACTAACCCTATTATCGACCATGTTTATTTTGCGTATTTTGCAGCCTGTTTTAACAGCATAGAGGCTAACCCCACAGGACGAAACCCGTTGTTGCATCAACGCTACGGTGCCGAGAAGTCAAACGGCCTGGCAACAGAATGAAACTGGCAACGTGCCTGTACTATCTTTATTATCTGCCGACTTTTTAATGCGTTAGGAGCGTGACATGGACAATCGAGCACCTTGGATAATCACGCTCGTATTGATGACGACTGTCAACAGCACTCACGCGCTGGGCGACACCTCGTTTAACGTTATCGCTTCGTTTTCAGTCATTAAAGATTTAGTGAAGCGTGTGGCGGGCGACAGCATCAACATTACCACTATTGTGCCAACAGGTGAGGATGTGCACCGCTGGGAGCTTCAACCGCCAAATGCCTTGGCCGTTGAAAAAGCTGACATTGTTTTCTATAACGGATATGGATTAGAACCATGGATACGCCATATCGAAGCCATGGCAAATGATTCACTAACGCTGATAGCCCTTGCAGAAAGCGCCAATTACGAGACGCTAGCAATCCCAGTAGGCCACTATAAGGACAGCACGGATCCACATATGTGGATGGATCCGAAAGGGGCGGCCGCTTATGTTGATGTGATAGAAAAAACGCTTATTGAACACTATCCCGAGCAAGCTGATGCGTTTACCACGCGTGCCGATGAAACTCGTGAAGCACTAGCGCAGCTCGATCATCAACTTAGTGAACGCTTGGAAGGCATTCCGCACACAAATCGTATGCTCACCACTAGCGAGGCCTCTATGGCCTATTTTGCCCGCGCGTACGACTTTGAGTACGCGGCCATTTGGGGCATTGGCAGTGAAACGATTGGCAGCGCACAAGCAATGGAAGCCATGAGTATGCGACTTTCACAAAAGCGCCCGCCTGCACTTTTCTATGAAAGTACATCGCCCTACATCCACATGGATGCGCTTGCCCGAGAAACTGAGCTTGCGCTGGCAGGGCCTTTATATATAGATACTTTAAGTGATGCCGATGGGCCTGCCTATAACTACCCTGCTATGTTGCGCCATAACACAGAGTTACTACATGAATATTTAGGCGGTGCACGGGCTGAAGAGTAGCCCTAGCACCGCTTAACTTATTCCGTTAGCGCTAGCAATGAGTCAATAATCAGATCCGGCTGGCTATGCTCAATTGGTTCGCCATGGTTATAGCCGTAAGGTAGCGCCACGGTGGCAAAGCCAGCAGCCTTGCCAGCATCAATATCGTGGCGTGAATCTCCTACCATGACACATGCTGAAGATGGAATATCCAGCTGTTGGGCCACATGAAGTAGCGGTAGCGGGCTGGGTTTTTTCTCGGCAAGCGTGTCGCCGCCAATGCAATATGTAAAAAGTGTTAACAGACCAAAATGGCTCAAAATTGGCGCAATAAAGCGCTCTGGCTTGTTGGTAATCAGCACCAGTGGATAGCCTGCCTTATGCAAATCGTGTAGCGCTGTTTGCACGCCTGGATAGAGCTGAGTTAGCGCATTAGGAGCAGCACCATAATGGCGCATAAAAGCTTCATAGGCGGTGGTTTGCAATACCTGCCCTGGCGCTTCTGCTAACGCCCAGGTCAGCGCTCTTTCGACTAGCACCTGAGCACCATTACCCACCCAGTCTCGCACGCGCTCTTCACCAGGTAGAGGCAGTCCAACATCACCAAGCGCATGCTGAACCGCTACCGCCAGGTCTGGCACTGAATCAATCAACGTGCCATCTAAATCAAACGCAATTAATCGCTTACCCTGCAAAATGGCGTGCACGTGGCTCTCTCCCTAAACTATTGCCATTAGAATATTCCAATACAGATCAGACGCATCCGCTGTTAACTTTTATTATCTTACCTGCTTAGCGCGTCGTCAGACACGCGAGAAAGTTCTATGCTGTTGCTATCTTAGGCAAGGAGAAAGTAATGGCCATTCCTCGAATTGTGATTGTGGGCGGCGGTGCCGGTGGACTTGCCCTAGCAACACGCTTAGGGCGCACGCTCGGCAAAAAAAGGCGCGCCGAGATTGTGCTGCTCGACCGCAATGCTACTCATGTATGGAAACCACTGTTACATGAACTCGCTACCGGCGTGCTGAACTCCAGCATGGATGAAGTGGATTATCGCGGCCACTCTTCCGCACACCATTACCTCTACCAGCGTGGTTCTTTAAATGGCCTTGATCACGCACAAAAAATCATTCACCTAGCGCCAATTAAAGATGAGGACGGCATTGAAGTACTTCCAGCCAGGGAGCTTAGTTATGACTACCTCGTATTAGCGCTGGGCAGTGTTTCCAATGACTTTGGCACCACAGGCGTTGCTGAGCACTGCCATTTTATTGATTCACCCCAGCAGGCCAAGGCGTTTCAGCGCGATATGATCAATACCTTTTTGCGCTATACCGATCCAGAACTGCGCCAGCATAAAGAGCTGACCATTGGCATAGTCGGCGGCGGCGCAACAGGCGTCGAGCTTTCCGCAGAACTTCTAGATGCTTCGCGCTTGCTTAACGCCTACGGCGTAACCGCGATAGACCACCAAACGATTAGCGTACACCTCATCGAAGCGGCGCCACGCCTGCTGCCTGGCTTATCAGAACGTATTAGCGAAACCGTGCAACAAGAGCTCGAAAATATGGGCGTAAACGTCCATGTCGGCACCGCTATTCAGGAGGCTGAGGAGTATCGCTTAGTGACAGGCGATGGCGAGATTATCGAAACTGACCTAAACGTGTGGGCGGCGGGCATCAAAGCGCCGCCATTTCTGGCAGAACTTGGCCTGACAACTAATAAAAAGCATCAGCTTAGCGTTCATCAGACGCTGCAAAGCGTGGATGACCCGCATATTTTTGCCATGGGTGATTGCGCTAACTGCCCTCAAGGCGAAGAGGGCTCCGTTCCACCCAGGGCCCAGGCAGCTCATCAACAAGCCAAGGTGCTTGCTAAAAACTTAGTTCGGTTATTGGATGACAAACCACTTAACGACTTTGTCTATCGCGACCACGGCTCGCTAGTGTCGCTTGCCCGTTACGATGCGGTGGGAAACCTAATGCGCAGCTCTGCGTCTCGTGGACTATTTTTGGAAGGCTGGCTGGCGCGCCAAGCCTATGCATCGCTTTATCGAATGCATCAGCTGTCTATTCATGGCGCACCCAAAACGGGACTCGCGTGGCTGGTTGATAAGCTAAATCGCTACTTAAAGCCCCGTATGAAATTGCATTAAGTTGTACGCTTAGCCATTAACCTTTGCCAACTCAGCGCGCATTTGTTGAATAACCGTGTTGTAACCGTGCGGGTCACTTGTTTGGTGAGCGTTGAAGATAGCCGAACCAGCTACAAAGGTATCGGCACCCGCAGCGGCAATGTCGGCGATATTCTCTACTTTAACGCCACCGTCGATTTCTAATCGGATCGGGCGACCCGACGCATCAATACGTGCCCGCGCTTCGCGCAATTTATCTAGCGTACCGGGGATAAACGACTGGCCGCCAAAACCTGGGTTAACGCTCATCAACAGCACCATATCGATTTTGTCCATGACATAATCGAGGTACGAAAGCGGCGTCGCTGGATTGAAGACCAGCCCTGCTTTGCATCCACTATCACGAATCAGCTGTAGCGAGCGATCAACATGCTCAGAGGCTTCTGGATGGAAAGTAATATAACTCGCCCCAGCCGCACTAAAGTCGCTAATCATACGATCTACGGGTTTGACCATTAGATGCACATCGATGGGCGCTGTCACGCCATGGTCGCGCAGCGCTTTGCACACCATCGGCCCGATGGTCAGATTCGGCACATAGTGATTATCCATGACATCGAAATGGACAATATCGGCCCCAGCAGCCAACACATTGTCGACCTCTTCACCAAGTCGCGCGAAATTAGCGGAAAGAATCGAAGGGGCAATCAGAAAGTCCTGCTCGGCGCTCATAATGCGTTCCTAGGTTAACAGGGGAAAAAGAAGGTATATCTTACCAGAGCCACCTAGGAAGCCCACCGCCCTGTCGTTAAAGCTCAGCCGTCAAAGAATGAATATCTTTAAATACATATTCCCAAATAGAATATAAAACATAATTGTAATTCCACAATCACAGGTTTAACCTTAGCATCATTGCGATTAAATCGCCCCCAGATGTAAGGAGCCTGTTGTAATGACGCGATCTACTTTTTTCCGTACTGGCCTGCGCCGCAGCCTGATAGCCACCGCTGTTGGCGCTACTATGGCTGCCACCGCTGTTTCTAACACTGCGATGGCTCAAGAGCGCGAGTTACTGAACTCCTCTTACGATATTGCCCGTGAACTGTTTTCAGCTATCAATCCGGAATTCCAAGCGTGGTGGCAAGAAGAGCACGGTGAAGAGATTGCCATTAGTCAGTCTCACGGCGGCTCTTCAGCGCAAGCGCGCGCGATTATGCAAGGAATGCGTGCGGATGTAGTTACTTTCAACCAGGTAACTGATGTTCAAGTGCTTGCGGATGCGGGCTTAGTAGCAGAAGACTGGCAAGACGCATTCGACAATAATGCATCTCCCTACTACTCCACTACTGCGTTTTTGGTCCGTAAAGACAATCCAAAAGGCATCGAAAGTTGGGACGACTTAGTGAAAGAAGACGTGCAAATGGTCTTCCCGAACCCTAAAACGTCCGGTAACGGTCGCTACACCTACTTAGCTGCCTGGGGCTTCGCCGATAACCAGTTTGACGGTGATGAAGAAAAAATCCAGGACTTTATGCGCACCTTCCTGCGCAATGTTGCGGTGTTTGATACCGGCGGCCGTGGTGCCACCACAAGCTTTATCGAGCGCGGCATTGGCGACGTATTAATCAGCTTTGAATCAGAAGTGAACAATATCCGCAGCGAATACGGCAGCGACGACTACGAAGTCATCGTGCCGCCGGTCAGTATTCTGGCAGAGTTCCCCGTTGCGGTGGTGGGTGAAAATGCTGAGCGTAATGGCAATAGCGACCTTGCTCAGAGCTATCTTGAATACCTCTACCGTGAAGATACTCAGCGCTTGCTGGCAGGCTTTAACTATCGCGTTCACGACGAAACGGTTGTGGCTGAATTTGCTGACCAATTCCCCGATACCGAACTCTTTGAAGTTGAAGATGTGTTTGGCAGCTGGGAAGAAGCAATGGAAAACCACTTTGAAGGCGGAGCCCTACTTGATCAACTGCAACGTCGTTAACGGAATCTCATGAGCCAGCTAGCAATATGGCGGTCCGGCAGTGCTCGCGTGCTGCCGGGCTTTGGCCTGTCTATGGGGATCAGCGTCCTCTTCATTTCGCTGGTACTCCTTCTCCCGATCACTGGTCTATTTGGTCAGTTAGCAGGGCTGAGCCTTGCCGAATACTGGGCCATTATTACCGAAGGTCGTGTGGTGGCCAGTTACATGGTCACCATAGGAGCAGCGGCTGTCGCGGCGCTGGTTAACGCGGTATTTGGCTTACTACTTGCTTGGGTACTGGTTCGTTATGAGTTTCCTGGCAAGCGTCTTCTAGATGCCTTAATGGATTTACCTTTTGCACTCCCCACAGCGGTAGCAGGTATTACTCTAGCCACACTGTATGCGGGTAATGGCTGGATGGGCAGCTTATTAGAGCCGCTAGGGTTCCAAGTAGCCTACACCTGGGTAGGCATTGCACTGGCCATGGCGTTTACCAGCATTCCGTTTGTGGTACGCACTGTGCAACCGGTGCTGGAGGATTTACCCGCAGAAGTTGATGAAGCCGCGATGTCTCTTGGCGCAACCGATGGCGTAGCGTTTCGACGAGTGATTATGCCGCACCTGTGGCCAGCTCTCGTTACTGGCACCGGGTTAGCCTTTGTACGCTCACTAGGTGAGTTCGGGGCGATTATTTTTATCGCAGGTAATATGCCCTACGAAACCGAAATCACTGCGCTGATGATTTTCGTCAAATTGCAGGAGTATGACTACGCTGGCGCTTCTGCAATTGCCTCCGTTGTGCTCTTTGTGTCACTGGCGCTGCTATTGGCGATCAACATTTGGCAAGGTCGCTTTGTACGCCGCTTGCATGGAGGAAAAGGCTAATGCGCCGGATTGGTGATGCACCCGCTGTGCGGCGTTTACTCATTGGCACCGCCCTGTTGCTATCAGCGTTGTTTTTACTGCTTCCGCTAGTGGCCATTTTTGCCCAGGCGTTTTCCCAAGGTGTGATGGTCTTTTGGGCCAACGTTAGCAATACGTTCACCCTACATGCCATTGGCCTAACGCTTGTTATTGCGTTATTGACCATACCGGTATGCCTGGTGTTTGGTGTCGCTCTAGCGTGGCTAGTGACCCGCTTTAGTTTCCCAGGTCGGCGTATTTTGCAAACGCTGATCGATATTCCCTTTGCCGTATCACCCGTAGTGGCCGGGCTTATTTACCTATTACTTTATGGCCGCAATGGTTGGATTGGTGGCTGGCTAGACACCCACGATATTCAACTAATGTTCGCTTGGCCCGGTATTTTAATGGTGACTATTTTCGTGACCTGCCCGTTTGTGGCACGTGAACTAATTCCGCTCATGCAGGCCCAAGGTTCCCGTGAAGAGGAAGCCGCCGTGACCCTCGGCGCGGGTGGTTGGACTACCTTCCGGCGTGTCACGCTACCTAACATTCGCTGGGCGCTGCTCTACGGGATCATCCTCACCAACGCGCGTGCGGTGGGTGAATTTGGCGCTGTGTCGGTGGTCGCCGGGGCTATTCGTGGGAAGACAAACACCTTACCGCTGCACCTAGAGCAGCTTTATCAGGATTACAACGCGGTGGGCGCATTTGCTAGCGCCGCGCTGCTGGCCCTTATTGCCCTGTTAACCCTTGCGGCCAAGGCAGGCCTGGAATGGCGCGCAGCGCGCCAGGAGGCATATTTATGAGTATTCGCCTACAGAACATCGCCAAGCACTTTGCCAACACCCAAGCGCTTGAGCCGATCAATCTGGATATCCATGAAGGCGAACTAGTCGGCCTACTTGGACCGTCTGGCTCAGGAAAGACGACACTTCTACGTATTATTGCCGGTTTGGAGAGCGCTGATCGCTCTCCTCAACCCGGTAAAATATTGTTCGGCGATCGCGATGTAACTAACGTTCACGTGCGCGATCGTCGCATTGGGTTTGTCTTCCAGCACTACGCGCTATTTCGCCATATGAGCGTTTACGACAATGTGGCCTTTGGCTTAACCGTAATGCCTAAAAAGCGCCGTCCTTCCAACGGTGAGATACGCGCTCGCGTATTTAGGCTGCTGGAAATGGTTCAGCTGCAGCATTTAGCTAACCGCTTACCTGCGCAACTCTCAGGTGGCCAACAGCAGCGCGTATCACTAGCCCGCGCCCTGGCCGTTGAGCCTGACGTATTGCTATTGGATGAGCCGTTTGGTGCGCTGGATGCTAAGGTACGCCAGGATCTGCGACGCTGGCTGCGTCGACTGCATGAAGAACTTAACTTTACCAGCGTATTTGTGACCCACGACCAAGAAGAAGCGCTTGAGCTTTCTGACCGGGTGGTGGTAATGAGCAACGGGCGCATTGAGCAAATTGATACGCCTGAAACGCTCTATCGGTCCCCCAAAAACCGTTTTGTATTTGAATTCCTTGGCGACGTTAACCACTTAGAAGGCAAAGTACACCAAGGTATACTTACCTGTGGCGACGCTCATCTCAATGTTGACTTACCTGATGGTGACGAAGAGTTATTGCTACGCCCTCATGAAGTGCGCCTTGCCCAGCAGCCTAGTGCAGAGAGCCACTTACCGGTAACGATTACCGCCATTTCACCGGTAGGTGCTGAAGTACGTGTTGAGCTAGAAGCCGACTGGCTAGCTAAGCCATGGCTTGCAACAGTGCGCCATGCTGATTTTGAGCAGCTTCAGATGCGCCGTGGACAACGCTTGTTCGCGCATCCACGTCAGTGGCACCGTTTTAAAGAAGAAACGGAAAAGCCGAAGCAGCAGACCCGCGCGGCCTAAGCGTTGGTAGCACCTTACGCAAACGCAGCGCTATACTGGCAGTTAACTAAGCCTTTTGTTTGGCTGTCGTATTCGGTCAGTCAAGGGCATGCTTGTAAAATACTGAGCGTAGGCTCAGCGTTTTGATACCTACTAGTAGTTTGTCACCTATTTTCGGTTACAGCGGAGAATTGTATGCGTCGGCGCCATTTTTTACACCTCACTGGTGCGTTGCTTACCAGCATTTTGCTAGCGGGCTGCGCTAGCCCTCAATACCTTCAGCTAAGCCCAGAGCGTAGTGCCAGTGTCCCGCAAACAGGCGCTGGCCAACAGGTCACTGTCATCGCTACCGATGCTCGGGAAAGCGAAGTTATTGGGACCCGCGCGGGTGGCAGTATGTCTACTTCGCAGATTACCGTGAGTAGTCATGAGTTAATTCCACAGCTCCAAGCTGAAGCAGAACGCGCTGTGCGTGATATGGGCTTTAATCCCACACGCGAGGCTGCTCAAGGTCGTCCAAGTATTACGCTTGAGCTGGCAAACCTTAACTATGCCAAAGGTGATAGCGGCCAGCCGTTGATTGACGAAGCGCGCCTTGAAGGGGTTTTCCGGGCAATTGCTCAGAATAAGGGCACAACCTATACGGGCACGTACACATCACGCCGCACCCAGGGCTATGCCATTAAACCCGGTGAAGATGCTAATACACGTATGTTAAACGACTTGTTAAGCGATGGTTTAAACCGTGCGTTTAGTGACCCTGAGCTTGGTCGCTTGCTCGCCCGTTAAACAGTTCAGACCGACGGTTTATACTGAGAAAAACTGCCCGCTTGGCGGGCAGATTCATATGCGTGGCCCACGACGCTCTAGCGCCCAAACGCTTTCACTGCGCCCCCGCTCGTCTGCCGGTTTGTTCTCAACCAACTCAATGCGAAAGTTGGGCACAAACAAACGCTCAATTTCACTATTGGGCACGCTGTAAGGTGGGCCGGCATTACCATCATCATGGGTTAACCCAACTAGCAGCCCCCGGGCTCCTGGGGGCACTAACTGAGCAAGATGAAAGGCATAGCGCTCTCGGGTGGCGGGAGGCAGCGCAATCAGTGAGGCTCGGTCATAAAACGCACCCACTTCTGCCGCCTGTTTGATGTGCAAATGAAAAAAATCACCGCACCACAATTCAACGCTACCCTGGCGTGAGACATTGAACCCTGCTTGGGTATAGCGTGAGACGCCTGCGTTTCGCTGCGCCAGAAACTGCTCTATGGCTTCCGGTGCCAACTCAATACCTAGAACGGGGTGGCCTTCATCTGCTAACCAACGCATATCAAGGCTTTTACCACATAACGGCACAAGCACTTTGGCCCTAGGCGTTACGTTAAGCGCGGGCCAATGCTGCACCAACGCTGGATGCGTATCAGACAAATGAAATCCGATACATCCTTCCTGCCAACGTTGACGCCAGGGATTTTCCATTGGACCTACCTCACACTCAAAATTTACCCGTAACGCTTGCTGTAGAAACCACTTTAAAACCAGCGGTCTCTCTTTTTACGACGACGTGGTAAATGGGGAACAATCAGGCCGACTAACAAACCAGCACCGGCCACCCCACCGCCGTACATGAAATAGCGCATCAATAAATCTTCTTCTTGCGTATCTAAACGCGCCTGCAATGCGCGCACCTGCTGGCGAGATTGCTCAGCTTCGTTATCTAGCTCGCGATTACGCGCTTCTAAATCAACGATACGCTGCTCACGTACTTCGAGCGTTTCTGTCATTGAAGAGACACGCTGCTCCCACGTATTGTTGATTCCGTCCAGCTCTTGTGTCAGTTGATCTACTTGCGTTTGCAATACAGGCAGCTGCTCACGGGCGCTGGGAGTTTGTTGTAACTCACTGCTCAGCACCCATACAGCATCGCCGCCGTCGCCACGGACGCGAGTATAATCCCCGCTCCTTTCAAGAACTTCAACTTGCTCGCCCGCATTCAGCGTGCCAACAATACGGTAACCATCCGTTGGGCCGCTACGCACATAGGTGCTTAACTCATCGCTGACCCAGGCCTGGCTATCAGACTGGGCAAATGCAGGGGCTACCCCAGCGCTCAGCAACACACCAACGGCGGCGGCGTAACAACTATTACGAAGTTTATTTACTTGCATGACGTCATGTCCTGATCATAAAACGCGCGTAGCCGACGAAGCCAATCGCGCGTATCGCTCAAAGCGGTGCGCTTGTCTTAGGCGCTTACCCTTCCCCACGAGGCGGTAACGGGAAGGGACGAGGAAACTCTGCGACGCGGGCATCACTCTTGACAGCTTTTAAAGGGCCTTCACGTTCAACTTCATCAATGCGCACAATAGCGTTAAGCGGCAGGTAACTGCGCTTAACACCTTCAAAGGTGCGCTGTAATTTTTCTGCCCCTGGATCGACAACAACCCGCGACGCATCGTCAAAGACAAACTCCTCGACTTCAATAAAGCCCCAGAGTTCGCTTTGAAAAATTTCTCTGACGTATAAATCCCAGATTTCACCCTGCTGGTGAACCACCACACGGTAGATCGGCTTGGCCGCCATCTTGGCCTATTCCTCTTGCCACTTGAACATAATGTTGAGGCGCCTAGCCTAACATACTCAGGGGTTTGCTCTTTACTACACACCATGAAAAGCACTTATTTTTAGCCATTTTCACCTTCAGAGCCTGCTAATTAGCCGTCGGGAGGCCCTATCGTGTATGGTGAAGTAAGTGGTATGGCAACTTTATTCACTCACCCACAGGAGTCACCATCATGCAAAAGGATCCCAATAAGGGCTATATCGCCCTACTAGGTTGGAGCCTCAATGCGATCGAAGCGGCAGAGAATTTTGACCGCCGCTACATCGTGGTTGCACCCGACTGGGCCGAGGATTACTGCCAAAAACATGATATTCCCTACGTTCCCTGGAATTTTGAGCGTCTCAACGATCGTTCTATCGAAATTGCTGAAACGTTAAAAGAGAAAGGCGTCGATGTTGCAATCCCACTTTATGAAGAGACCGTAGAGTGGGCGGGCGCAATTAACTCTGTCTTGCTCGATAATCCGCGCATTTATGGCCAGTCGTTACTACTTCGCGATAAAGCGCTAATGAAACGCCGCGCACAGCTTGGCGGCATTCGCGTAGGCATTTTCGAAGAAGCCCACGATAAAGATGACGTTGTCCGCTTCCTTAAACGTGTTAACCAAACGCTACTCAAGCTGGATGGCGATCCTAACGACCCTATCCACCTCAAAGCGTTTGATAAGGCAGGGTGTCTTGGTCACCGGGTGATTCGTACACCGGATGAAGTTGATACGATTCCCGATGAAGAGTTCCCAGTGTTGATGGAATCACACTTGGATGGTTGGGAATTTGCCGTTGAAGCGTGGATCCATGACGGTAAGATCGCTTTTCTGAATATTTCAGAGTACGTGACACTTGGCTACTCGGTATTTGTGCCCGCGTCTCCTGAGCTTGAAAAATACCGCGAGCAGATTACAGCGCAAATTGAAAAACTGATCAAAGCGTTTGATATTGAGTTCGGCCTTATTCACCCCGAGTACTTTGTGACCAGCGATGGTGAGATGTACTTTGGCGAAGTGGCCTATCGTCCACCCGGCTTTAAAGTATTTGAACTTCTTGAGCGGGTGTATGGCTTCAACGCCTACCAAGCTTCGATGCTGGTCTTCGACCCCAAAAGCACCAAAGAGGAAGTTGCGGCTTTCTTTCCCAAAGAAGTGGTGGACGCAGATGGGTTCGCGGGCTGCTTTGGCGTGTATCCCCGCCGTCGGGTTGTTAGCCGCTTAGAGATCCCTGAAGAAACAGAGGATCACCCGTACTTTGAATCTCACGAACTGACATCACCGGTTGAAGAAACCGTCACTAAACGTACAGCGTTTGGTACCCATTGGGGCTTGGTCTACTTTAAAGGCGAAGATGCGCACACACTACGCGATCTTCTTAAACGCCAAGAAGACCTCGACTTCTATGTATAATCCCCGTTACGGCTGGGATAAGGAGTCAACGTGACGACCAATCAAGAGGCATCTTCTTATGAAGATGGCAAGCTTAACGGACTTTTGAAAAAATTTGATGAGGCGGTGCGCCTGCTTATGCAGGCTCCTGCTTTTTCTAAACCGGCAAAGCTGCCTCGCGTAATGGATACTGCGCGCAGAATCTTGATGCAAGAGGGTGGCTGCGCCGCCCTCGAATCTCGCGCGGCGGATTTTGAATCCGCCGGAGTGTTTGCAGGTTCAGACTGGGAAACACCGCAGTTTCTAGTACCTACACTAACTACTTTTTCACTTAGAAGTGCTGACCCCAACGTGGTGGTAATTGAAGCTCTGAGTGAATTGAGGCTTTTAGCAGTTGCCAAAGGTGATTACCTTCACGCGCTGGTATCTCAAGAGCACGCTCACCACTATTTAACCCAAGTAATGGCCATTAATTTATGGCTGTTATTTAACGCACCAAGTGAGGCCGAACGAGAAACTCAGGGACGCTTAGCGACTATCCCTAGGCAATTGTTCAAACATTTAGCCGAGCGCATTGGTTACGAACATGTGATTGATCAACTTATTGATGAAATATGGCGCATTTTAAAGCAGCGCCCAATTCAAGTTGATGCCATCAAACAGATGATTACTCAAATTGCGCTGTGCCAAGTCAATCCAGAAATTGATTTAGGCGCAAGTGGCCAAGGGGCTGACAGACTGGTCAGTTCACTTTTTGGGCCAACGCAAGCTTGCCGTGAAGACCCTGGCGTAGCTCTTTATCGTGAACGACTGGAACGTATGGATAATGCTGCTTTACAAGCAGAATCTACCGGCTTCGCCCGGGCCATGCACGACACAGGGTTAGTATCACCCTACCATACGGTTCTTATGCGTTATTTGTTGGAAGAGGGAGACCACCTGCTATCAGAAGCCCTAGGCCTCTCATCAACAGGACGAGATTGCCTTCTGTGCTATCGTGAGTTGGTACATGCCCTGATTCGCAGCGGTGTTTACCCAGCTACTGCGCAGGCGGTCTATGGCTTGGCACTGTTACTTGAGCGGGGCATTCTCTATCAGCCTCCGGTTGCCCCAGCGATGTGGCGACAGCTAAATTTAAAACTTTCAGAATGGTCAGAAGCACGATTGAACCTTGCCTATGGAGTCGACGCATCACCTCGCGCACGCCTCATTGAAGGTGTGCTATGCATGCTGGGGCTGCCGTTAGGTGTAGGGCAAGGCAACAACCCAACTTGCCAGTCAGCAAGAGCGCTCTCCATGTGGGCCTACAATGATCCGGACTATTTGTTACAAATGGTCGCCTGGGCAGCACGGGATGACGAAATCATTATGCATTTTGAAGGTCAGGCAATCTCTTCAATGGAGAGTGCATCTGGCGTTGCATCTGAACTGCCGATGGATCTAGACCCTGCTTCGTTGATTGTTGTGCCCCATTTGGATCGCATCTATGCAGAGATGGGTAGACGCTGCATTGGCCGCGAAGGCGACCCTCACCGTTGGGTCAACCCAGAGTTCCATGGTTGGTGGTCAGGCCGTGGATTTAGCATTAACGTTGATGTTGCCACCGGCCAACTAAGTGGCGTAGATAACTTTATTCGTCACTTTTATGCCAGCTATCATCCCTATTACAATGGTAACCAACCGCTGATTCATCCTCAGCCAGCAGGCATCGCCGTAACTGACAGTGCCGCTCGGTTTATTGGTTGGCATGCAATAACGATTTTACGCGCGTCTTTAGATCCAAACGATGTCATGAGGATCTATTTTTATAATCCCAACAACGACAGCGGCCAAGATTGGGGAGATGGCGTTAAGGTAAGTACGTCTGGTAACGGAGAGCGCTTTGGCGAGGCTTCTTTACCCTTTGAACAATTTACCTCTCGGCTATATATCTACCATTATGACCCATTAGAGCGAGGCGAACTGGCTACCGTAACGGATGATGAACTTGAGTCTGTAAAAAGCTACCTGCATCGCAGCTGGGGAGCTAGCCGCTTGCCGCCGACAGAGCTTCAGGCAGACGAAGGGCCACACACACCGTAGCCAAGGACTCGCCAGACGCGCTGAATAACTGCCACATTGACGACAATGACTCAATTGACACGATTAGACCAACTACTGGTCAGCCAAGGGCTGGTCAGTTCTCGCACCCGTGCGCAGCGATTAATTCGTAACGGACGTGTGTCGCTTCAAGATGGCACGCTACTCGCTAAACCGTCTGAAAAATGGCCGCAAGATACTTTATTGCATATCGATGAAGACCCTGAAGAGCGCTATGTTTCCCGTGCTGGTTTGAAATTAGAGGGCGTCCTTAACGCACTGGATAGGCGCCTGGAAGAGCTTATTGTGTTAGACGTTGGCCAATCAACGGGGGGGTTTACCGACTGCGCATTGCAGTTTGGTGCCCGTCATGTGATTGGCGTAGACGTTGGTCATGCCCAGCTAGCCGAGCGCTTACGTGACGACCCGAGGGTCACTTGTCTTGAAGGCTTAAATGCCCGTTATATGACGTCCTCGACAGAGCTTCAACAAACCGTGGCTAAACATCCTATCGACATCGCCGTAATGGACGTTTCGTTCATTTCTCAGACACTGATTTTGCCAGAGATTGCCTCCCTTCTTCCCACTGGGGGGCAACTGCTTTCATTGGTAAAACCACAGTTTGAGTTAGAACCAGGCGCACTAGATAAGCGCGGCATTGTGCGTGACGCTAGCCGTTATAGCGACGTGGAGCAAAAGATACGCGATGCTTGTACTGAGTGCGGCTTAGTCATTAGCCACTGGCAGGAAAGCCCGATTACCGGCAGCGATGGTAATCGGGAGTTTTTACTGCTCGCGAGTAAACATGAAAAACCAAGCGCTTAAAACCAACGCTGATGCTAACCTTAAACCTATCGATTAATGGTAATTAGCGGTTAGCAGAAGGCAGTTGGTTAGCTGACTGCACTTTAACAGACTCACCTGGGTCACGGTGCAACCACACGTCCATTTGTTCGAAGGCCACCCGTACCCCTGCTTCACGGAACAGCTCGTCAACTCGACAATTAACTTCGTCAGCAGCAAACAGGCGGTCAAGCAAATCGTTAACGAAAATACGCACCTCAAAATTCAAGCTGTGCGGACCGTAATTCAGACAGAAAACCTGAGGCTCTGGATCTTCTAGCACGCGAGGGTTTTCATCCGCAGCTTGACGCAGTAGTGCGTGCACTAAAGGCAAATCAGAGCCATGAGCAACCCCATAAGTTAGCACCACGCGGGTCACATTATCTGACAACGACCAATTGATGAGCTGATCCGTTACAAACGTTTTATTTGGAATGATGATTTCTTTTCGGTCAAAGTCAGTCACGGTAGTGGCCCGTATGCGAATTCGGCTCACCGTGCCATGAAGATTACCGAGCGTGATAGTGTCGCCAATGCGAATTGGGCGTTCAAATAGAATAATCAAGCCGGAAATAAAGTTGGCAAATATCTCTTGAAGCCCAAAGCCTAAGCCGACACTTAGTGCAGCCACCAGCCACTGCAATTTATTCCACGAAACGCCCAGCGTCGCCAACGCCATCACAACCCCCGTACCCACAATGGTATAAGAGAGTAGTGAACTGATGGCATAAGCGCTGCCCTGCTTTAATGACAGGCGTGAAAGCACCATCACTTCCAACAAACCAGGCAAGTTACGCGCCATAATAAAGGTAATAGCAACTACCAGCAGCGCCGTAAATACATCGGAAAGCGATAGCGCGTCACCGACTAAATCACCCTCTTCCGCATCCCATATGGCTACTTGATCCAAATACCCCAACACTGCCAGCAGGTCTGACCACACAAGATACAGCAGGGCACTGAAGCCGATTAACAAAATCAACTTTGATAAGCGTAAGGATTGCGAGTTGATCTTTTCCATATCTAAAGGTGGCTCTTCAACGACCTCCAACCCACCTTCTGCACCCTCTTGCACTTGAGCACGACGCCTGGCAAGCGCACGTCGATACGCTAACCGGCGGGCCGCCACTGCTAGGCTACGAACAACGGTAGCCTCAACCACGACCCACAAGCCCAACAGGTAAAGCGTTATCGCAAAGCGAGCCACCAGTTGCAAAGCCGTATACTCATAGCCCCAGAGCACCAGCCCTAGCAGCACAAGCGGTACCGACGCCATGGCAAGCCCTAACACCAACCGAAAGAGTCGCACACCGAAAAACGGTACATGAGCTAGGATTAACAGTGCCAGCCACCAGCTCATGGCTATTAAACCTGCGGCAAAGAGACCGATCGCCACCGGGCGTAACGCTAGCGGTGTTTCCATTTGCCCTGAAAGCGCAGCAATAGCAACCACCGGAACTAACGCTACCCCCAATCCACCCAGCAGTTTACGCAACCGCGATGTATAAGCTGGCGCCCAAGTAAAATGACGCTCTGCAACACCATCGTGGACAAGAAGACGACGCCCTAAAGCCACAACCGCCCAGCTTAGCGCCAGCTGCATTAGCGCGGGTGAAACGCTACTTGCTAATGCTCCTTCAGCTTCACTTAGAGCAACACCAATCCCTGCCAAACCCAGTGGGCCTGGCGATGCCAATAGCACGTTTAAAAGCACAGCCTTTGTTGTATGTAACTGAGTATCACTTTTCAGCCGGCCTATTTGTGAATGAATTAGCTCAAGCCGTGACTTAATCCGTCGGCGCAGCCCAATCAGCATTACGCCAAGTAAAACAACCGGCGCGCCACTTAGCATTTGCCAGGAGAAGCCTTGCCATTGAGAGGGCAAAATTGCCCGCCACTCACCTTCTCGCCACTCCAGTTGAAGGTTATGGGGAATTTGTCGTAACCAATTGAAATCCAGAGGACGGCTATTCGCTACCCAGAATAGCTGCTCATCGATAGTTGCCCGTAAATCTCGCGTTGTTGTTAATAACTGTTGTTGATTTAGCTGTAGCTCAATCGCGGCACTGAGCAGACTGCCATAGGACTGTTCAAGCTGCTCTACTAATTCACGGCGCGACTGATAAAGCCGCGTCAGGGAGTCCACTAGCCCTGGCGTGACATCTACCCCTGCTTCCTGCAAGCGCTGAGCCGCCAAACGATCGCTTTGGCGTAGCTGATC
The DNA here is from genome assembly GCF_025820815.1 of Halomonas qinghailakensis. Classification (NCBI taxonomy): domain Bacteria; kingdom Pseudomonadati; phylum Pseudomonadota; class Gammaproteobacteria; order Oceanospirillales; family Halomonadaceae; genus Halomonas; species Halomonas qinghailakensis. The sequence goes on from NZ_CP096973.1 coordinate 438,111, forward strand.
ACGCTGTCGAATCAAGTCAAATTGCTTGAGACGCAGATCGGCAATCTCATCCTGCAAATTACGCTTTGGCGCAACCAGAGGTAATGACTGTCGCTGCTCCCTTAGAATACGTGATAACAGCTGGCTACCACGAATAGCGTCAATTTGCTCATTAAGGCTGCGCTGAAGTTGCCGCACATGATCTAACTGGCGCTGGGCCTCAATATTTTCACGTATAATGCCATTCGCTCGATCCGTGGCCCGCAGCAATTCAAGACTCAGTGCTTGGTTAGTTTGCTGGGCATTGAGCACCACTGGATGCCCTTCTGCGATCAGCGGATCATTTTTTGCTGCATCCGCAATGGCCTGCTCAGAAAGCAGCCGCCGCTGGCGGTCAATGACACCTTGCAATAAGTTAAGCTGCTGTTCCTGCTGATCTATTTGTAGTTCAATAAGCTCCCGCCGCTCTTGTGCCAGCTCACGTAACCGACTATTAGCACTCAGTTCGCGTTGATTGAGGCTAACCTCCTGCTCAGCAAGGGCACGCTCAATGCGCCACTGAATTAATTGTGCATCGTTGCGCGCTGACAGCTGCCGATCGCCTAGCAGCGCTTCTCGCTCATCCGCTTGGCGCCGTAAACTTTCAGCGCGTTGCAGCGCATCTGAAATGGCTTGCTGAGCACGCTCAGGCAGCGTTTGTGCTGCCAATAGCTGCGAGTTAACTTCAGCCAATTGGCTTTGCAACTGCTGAAGCTCTACCACAGCTTCTGCTTGCTGTGCTTCTAGCTCCTCCAGCGGCATGTCACTAAGGTTACCTAGCGACAACTGCTGGCTTTCCTCTTCAGCGGCATTTAGCTCGCGTTCTAGGCGGAGCAGTATTTCAGGTGCCTGAGCAACCCGCTCTTCTAACGCGCTAAGGCGTTCTTCAACCGCGTGGAGACGCTCGTAGCTTTGTAATGCAGCAGACAAGGCTTCTTTAACCTGGTTCTGCTCTGTGGTCAGCTCACTTTCTTGAGACTCAAGCTCAGCTAATCGTTCAGATAACTGTGCCTCAGAGGGGACTTGCTCAAGCAGCGGTGTTTGCGCGTATCCGGCACCAGTAAATATTAACAATAAATAAACACAGAAAAGCTTAGAGAGGTGCTTAGAAAAGTGCTTAGAGAAGTGCTTAGAGAGTACCTTCAGCGCGTTTATAACCACGTTACCTATGCCTCATCGACATGAATACTACCCCAACTAAGAAGCCTAACCACGAAGACCATTTGTAAGGTGATCATTGTCAGGCGTTCTGGCGTCTTACGCAATCTAACGCGCTTGCTGAACAGGATATATTGACTTACACGATGGGCGTGTTAGAAGAGACTGTGATAATTGCCTTCTATTTTTTTGCGAGCCATGTTGATGGTCATTCGAAAACTGCTGTTAGCTAGTTTAATTGTACTGCTAGGCACTGAAAATGCCTTTGCAGAGTCACGCGAGGAAATTGAAGCGCGCATCCGCGCACTCAATACCGAGCTTTATCAGCTGCGCCAGCAGCTACAACACGTTGAAGAACCAACAGCAAACGAGTTCACTTTCCGCCCCCAGCTACTTCCCGAAGAAGAGGCACTTGAGGACCTCAGTGATCGCCGTCAGCTAGAGCAGGAATCATCACGCAACCCGTTTGCGATTACGACTCACCGTACCAACTATCTTTTGCCCGTTAGCTATAACACCAATCAGAATACCGAAAACTTTCGCAGCATTTCTGAAGACTCCGCACCTAATGATGTCGAAGTGAAATTTCAGTTTAGTGCCAAGTTCAACCTAGCTCAGGATGTGTTTGGTGATATTGGCGACGTCTATTTTGCTTACACACAGCGTAGCTGGTGGCAAGCCTATAACACCGATGCCTCCTCCCCCTTCCGGGAAACCAATTACGAACCTGAAATTTTTATTGATTTTGATAACGCGTGGAGCGCGTTGGGCTGGGTCAATACACGTAATCGCTTGTCCTTTATCCATCAATCCAATGGCCGTTCAGACCCGCTTTCACGCAGCTGGAATAGAGTCTATTTGGAAAGTACGTTTCAGCGCGGTGATTGGGCACTTTCATTAGCGCCACATTGGCGTGTCCCTGAGTCTGAAAGCGACGATGACAACCCAGACATTGATCGCTTTGTTGGCTATGGCGACCTACGTTTGGCAAAACGACTTAATCGTAACCACGAAGTAGCTGGACAACTGCGTGGCAACCCGAGCGCTGGCAATTACGGCACCCAGATAGACTACAGCTGGCCTGCGTTCAACAATGTCCGTGCTCATGTGCAGTATTACTACGGTTATGGAGAAAGCATGATTGATTACAACAATCGCGTCCATCGCCTTAGCATCGGCTTTAGTTTGAATCCCTTGTTCAGTGCTACTGGGCTGAACCGTTAGCGCTTGAGGTTGTCTTATAGTTAACGGCTGCTATGCTTGAGCTGTACTTATTTATATTCACTCGTCAAAGGATGACATCATGGCCAAACGTAATACTGATACTTCTGCTCGTGCTGACCAGTTGAAGGAAGACCTCCGCCACCTGAGTGAAACTGTCGAAGAGTTGATGAACGCTACGTCCAAAGATGCCAGTGGCGAAATGCGCGACCTTCGAGAGCGTGCTGAAAAGCGCTTGAAAGATACACGAGCGCGCCTAGAAGCACGTGGTGAACGACTTTATGAGGACACCCGTGAAACATTATCTCAGCAAGTTGACTGCTGTGATCGTTACGTACATGAAAACCCATGGGCTAGCATTGGTATTGGTGCTGCCGCGGGCTTAGTAGTGGGTATGCTTCTCGGTCGTCGCTAATGGCGTTAGGGCCTACACAACGCGTCTTCTCTGCTGCCAAACGCCTGCTGAAATCATTAATTGCCAATGGTGAAACTCGGCTCCGTTTGGCGGTTCTAGAATTAGAAGAAGAACGTGCTCGTTTACTCACCCTGCTCTTGCTGGCAGGGGCTAGCTTATTGTTACTGCTATTAGGCGTCGCGACACTCACTGCGCTGGTGGTAGTGCTGTTTTGGGACACCTATCGGCTTACTGCGATCGGCGTTAGCGCAGGCGTGCTTATTGCCATCAGTTTTTTGTTGGCAGTAGCAGCCATGCGTCAAGCGAAGCAGCATACGCTACTAAAAGAAACACTTAAGCAACTTGCCGCTGACCGTGCTCTGCTGGAGGTTAATGAGGATGACTCGTCCCAACACCGTCAATAAACCTCTTAGCCGAGCAGAACGTAAAGCTTTGCTGTTAGCTGAATTAGAACAGCAACGTATCGATATTTTAGTGGATAGCGATACGCTGACGAACGCTGCTTCACCCTTAGACAGTAACTGGCGTAGGCTCAAGCTGCCCTTGTATATAATCGGTGGCGTTGCTGCCGTGCGTATTTTTCGCCATCCTGGTGGCGCAATGGCCGTTGGCAGAAAAGCCCTAGCAAGCTATATGCTGATACGTAAGCTGAAGTTATTAGCCAAAGTGGCGAGCTAGCTATTTACTGTCAACACATTCCGCTACTAGCTCGTTGAAAGGTGTTAAGCTGGGCCGTTTTATAAGCGTTTTTTAATACGCTATTCAGTCACGGCCCAGTTTTCTTTGCTTATTAGCATGATTGCCCACAAGCGACACCGCTCGCCCAAGCCCACTGAAAGTTATATCCTCCCAGCTCCCCCGTTACATCTAGCACTTCACCGATAAACCTAAGTTGTGGAAGGTCTTTTACTTCAAACGTTTTTGATGAAATGGTTTCCGTGCTTACCCCTCCCATGGTCACCTCTGCTGTACGCCACCCTTCCGTGCCGGATGGTTTTAACTGCCATCGGTTTAATCGCTGTGCCCAACTATCAAGCGCATCGTTGCTGTACTCTGCTAAAGGGTTGGCAAGATTGGCATCCGGGTACCATTCCAACAGCGCTTGTGCAAAACGCTTTGGAAAACGCTCCCCCAGCCAAGTGGACAGCTGACGTTTAGGCGCCGTACGGCGTGCGTAGCGTAATGCGTCAGCCGCCTCTTCACTGGGCAGTAAATTAATATCGATAGCATCGCCTGGTTCCCAAACGCTGGAAATTTGCAGCATCGAAGGGCCTGACAAACCACGATGAGTAAATAGCATTGGTTCATTAAAGCGTCTTCCGTTACAGCTAACCTCGCACGGCACACTAACGCCAGAAAGGATTGCCGCTCGCTCTTTCCAACTATCGCTCAAGGTAAACGGCACCAATCCAGGGCGAGTAGGCAAAATCTCTAATCCAAACTGACGGGCGATCTCATAACCGAACCCTGTCGCCCCCATCGTGGGTATCGACAACCCCCCGGTAGCTACCACTACCGTACCCGCATCAATACTTCCCATCGAGCTAGTTAAGCGCATGCTATCCCCAACCCTTTCTACTTTAGAGATTGAGGTACTAAGCGACACTTTAACGCCTGCCCATTCACATTCGGTGAGGAGGACGCGAACTATTTCTTTAGCAGAGTTCTCACAAAAAAGCTGCCCTGGGGCTTTTTCCACATACTCGACGCCATGTCGCTCCACCAGCGATACAAAATGCTCAGGGCGATAACGTTTTAATGCGGAAATGCAAAAATAGGGGTTTGAAGAGTAAAAGTGCTGAGGCGTGGTATCCAGATTGGTAAAATTACAGCGACCGCCCCCAGACATCAAAATTTTCTTGCCTGGCTTATTGGCATGATCCACGACCAGCACACGACGCCCTGAATACCCTGCTTGAGCAGCACACATTAAACCAGCGGCACCTGCACCAATAACGACGACGTCGTAGACCATATATTAGGCTCCCAGGTTAAAAAAGAGAGGCATCTTAACAGGTAAATAGCGCTCAATTGCTGTACATTAAAAAGTAGATGTACAGATAACGTACATTTATTTAAGAAAATAGCATCGCCTGCCCTTTTACGCTCTGACGCGGCAGAGTTCTAAGTGATACTACTACGCACTTTTGATAATGCTGAGACGCCTATGTTTGTTTGTAAACGTATCTTTTCTGTTTTGTTAGTTACCTTGTTAGGGACTAGCCCTTTATTGGCACAATCCCCCCCCAGCGTTATCGGTCACTACGCCGCCATAACCACCTGGTCTGATCCACTTGAAGCGTTAGGCACTCTAAATGCTGATGAAAGCGTGACACTTTCCGCTACGGTGACTGACACGATTGCTGAAATAAATTTTGAAGATGGTGAGCAAGTAGAACGCGGAAGGCTGTTAATTCGTCTGGAAGATGCTGAAGAGCAGGCTCAATTAAGGGCTGCCCAAGCGCTTAATGATGAACGTCGCAATGCATTGGGCCGAGCAACCCAACTGCAACAACGTAACCTTGCCCCTCGTGCTGATGTAGAAGATACCCAGGCTCGTTTACGCCAATCGCAAGCCGACGCACAAGCGTTAGAAGCCAGATTGTCAAATTATCGCTTACATGCCCCGTTTAGCGGGCGTGTTGGCTTTCGCAACGTTAGTGTCGGTGCGTTAGTGACACCCGGTATGGCGCTTGTCACACTTGATAAATTAGATGTCATGAAACTCGACTTTACAGTGCCTGAAGTATTTTTGGGACGTTTGTCCACTGGCCTCAAGCTAAGTGCTACGACGGCAGCATTCCCTGAAGAAATCTTTAGCGGTGAAATTTCCAGCATTGGCACTCGTATTGATCCCATAACCCGCAGCGTTAGCGTTCGTGCTGAAATGGTAAATCCAGGGCTTCGTCTGCGGCCTGGTATGTTAATGGAAGTCGTGGTTCAACAGCGTGTTCGCGATACGCTTGTTCTACCTGAAGCAGCGATCGAACCCAGTGGCAACCGTCACTTTGTTATGTTAATCGAGCGACCTGACGATGTGCCCCGGCTAGAGCGTCGAGAAGTCATGATCGGTGAGCGAAGAAGCGGTGACGTAGAAATACTTGAGGGTATTAGCGCAGGCGATTTGATAGTGATTCATGGGTTACAGCTCGCTCGAGATGGTCAAGAAGTCCGTTTATTAGGCATCGCCGATGAAGAAACGGGTATTCGCTCGCTGTTAGAGGCTGACCGCTAATGCGTTTATCCGACATTTCAGTTCAACGCCCAGTGCTGGCAATGGTGATTGCTGCTCTGATTATCGCGTTTGGTTTACTGGCACTGAACCGGCTGCCGCTACAAGAATATCCAACGGTTGATCCTCCCATCGTTAGTATTGATACCCGTTACCCTGGCGCATCAGCAAGCGTTGTGGAAACACGCATTACTCAAGTGTTAGAGGACCGTATTGCCGGGGTAGAAGGCATTGAGTTGATTACTTCGCAAAGCGAGGATGGTCGTTCGCGAATTGAAATTGAATTCGCTATCACTATGGATATCAACGCTGCTGCCAATGATATCCGCGACCGTATCTCAGGGGCGCTGCGCAACCTGCCAGATGATGCTGATAACCCTGAAGTCACCAAAGCTGACAGTAGCGAAACGATTGTTATTTGGCTCAGTCTCTCCGGAGCGGATTACTCCATTACCGAACTGACAGATTATGCAAATCGCTTTCTGGTAGACAGCCTATCGGTGCAGCCCGGCGTGGCAAGGGTACGTGTCGGCGGCGGACGTGATTACGCAATGCGCGTTTGGCTGGACCGCAACGCGCTAGCAGCTCGAGGACTGACCGTAGGAGATATCGAAGATGCTCTACGTGCTGAAAATGTTGAGCTACCCGCAGGGTCAATTGAGTCTGAAGATCGCCAATTTATCGTACGTTTGCCACGTAGCTTTGCGACCGCTGATGATTTTCAGCAGATTGCGTTAAATGAGGGTGCCGATGGCTACCTAGTACGATTGGGCGATGTCGCTCGCGTCGAGATAGGCTCGGTAGAGGATCGGTCTGTATTTCGTGCCAATGGAGTCCCTATGGTGGGATTGGGCATGATCATGCAATCAACCGCAAATGTAGTGGAGTTATCTGAAGCTGTACAACAAGAGCTTGAACGGCTCCAAGGTACGTTGCCTGAAGGCATGTCATTAAGTCTCAACTTCGATGCCTCAGTGTTTGTTTCCGGTGCCATCGAGCAGGTAGTAATGACGCTGTTTATCGCCATGGGCCTGGTCGTTGTGGTGATGTTTATGTTCTTAGGAAATCTACGCACCACGTTGGTCCCTGCCGTGACAGTGCCTATTGCTGTCATTGGGGCTTTTACCGCCCTGGCCGCCATGAATTTTTCGATTAATCTACTCACGCTATTGGCGTTGGTGCTGGCGATTGGACTGATTGTTGATGATGCCATTGTAGTGCTTGAAAACATCAATCGGCGGATGCACGACTATGGAGAAACTCCCCTAGTCGCCGCATTTAGAGGCACACGCCAGATCGCCTTCGCGGTTATCGCTACCACGCTAGTTCTAGTGGCCGTTTTTGTCCCCCTCAGCATGCTGCAGGGGGATATTGGTCGGCTATTTTCAGAGTTCGCACTTACCATGGCGGCAGCGGTTGTTGTCTCAACACTGTTAGCCCTTACCCTTACGCCAATGATGGCTTCTAAAATACTCAAGCCAGGCATGCACGATAGCCGCATTGGTAAAGCCGTTCAGTGGTTGCTAGCGGGCACCCAGCGTCGGTACCAGCGCGCATTAGAAATCGTACTAACCCTTAAGTGGCTAGTCGTCGCACTATTTTTCCTATTAATAGCAGCCACTGCTTGGCTAGCAACCGAGCTGCCTAATGAATATACCCCACAAGAAGATCGTGGCAATTTCATTGTTCTTGTCAACGGTCCTGAAGGTGCAACATTCGACTACATGATGGACTACATGGATGAAATAGAGACTAGGCTGACCCCCTTTGTAGAAAGTGGTGAGCTTGAACGAATCGTGGTTCGTGCACCACGCGGTTTCGGTAATATCGAAAATTTTAACAGCGGTTTTATTATCGTTAACATGGCCGACTGGGGCAGCCGACGTAGCGCTTGGGAAATCATGGCCGATATTCGCCAACAACTACGTTCGCTACCGGGTGTCCAAGCCTTTCCCGTTATGCGTCAAGGCTTTGGACAACGCACACAAAAACCTGTGCAATTCGTACTTGGAGGTGGCACTTACGAAGATTTAGCACGCTGGCGAGACACATTGATTACCCACGTTCGTGAAAACAACCCACGCATTACCGCGATCGAAAGTAATTACGATGAAACACAACCTCAGTTACGCGTAGATATCAACTACGAACGCGCTGCAGCGTTAGGCGTTACTGTCACTGAAATAGGCCGCACGCTTGAAGTACTGCTAGGAGGGCGTAACGTTACTCGCTACGTGGATGACGGCGAGGAGTATGATGTCATTCTTGAGGGCGACCGCAGTGGCCAAAACAGCCCAAGTGCGCTGAACAACATTCAAGTGCGCTCAGCGCGTTCAGGAGAACTGATTCCACTGGCAAGCCTAGTAAGCCTGTCTGACTTCGCTGGTGCTAGCACATTGAATCGCTTTGATCGTGTTCGCGCCATTACCATTGAAGCCAACTTAGCGGATGGTTACCCACTAGGTGAAGCGCTTGAGTACTTACAGCAAGCTTCTGACAGCGTACTGCCTGAAGAGGTACAAACAAATCTTGCAGGCCCTTCCCGCGACTTTCAACAGGCCAGTGGTGCCACTATGTTCTTATTGGTGCTCGGTGCTGTGGTGGTTTTTCTGGTACTCGCTGCTCAGTTTGAAAGCTTAATTCACCCCTTTGTCATTATGCTAACTGTTCCACTCGCCATGAGTGGTGCGTTGCTTGCGCTGTTGCTTAGCGGACAGTCACTTAATATATATAGTCAGGTAGGCTTAGTACTGCTCATTGGCCTTGCCGCTAAAAATGGCATCTTAATTGTTGAGTTTGCCAACCAGCTACGCGATGAAGGACAGGCGTTTCGCTCTGCCTTAATTGAGGCATCAGTAACACGCCTAAGGCCAATCCTAATGACAGCGGTAACCACCATGGCAGGCGCAATACCGCTGATATTATCAAGCGGCCCAGGCGCAGAATCACGGTTGGTTATCGGCACAGTTATTATGGCAGGTGTCGGCTCTGCGACTGTGTTTACTCTGTTTGTAGTCCCCGTCGCTTATGACCTTCTTGCACGCTACTCAGGCTCTCCAGGGGCAGTTAAACGCCAGCTAGAAGAAGAGATAGCCAGCGCCCCCACTGCTCATCATAGGCCGCTTGATACTCCCGAGCGTTAACGCAAGACCATGCCAAGATGGCAAGCTCCCTCGCCTACCCTCAACACACAAAAGGCGCCACACAGGCGCCTTTTTAGATCATGAAGATAAGCTAACTGACGTATTAGTCACAGTCACCAATACGCTCACCCTCAATGACGGTCTTCATGCTCAGCTCACCCATTGGCGACTGTGTGAATATATCCACATTGCCTTCAATCTGCTCACCCATAAAACGCATTTCGCCATCGATAGTCGCTTCACCGCCATCGGCACGGCATACCATGCTGTAGGAAAGACCATCGGCATTCATATCCTGGTTGAGCAGCTCGCAGCCCTCTTCCTCTTCAATGAAGCCAAACTCAGCGCTGTCTAGCTCTTCTTGGGTGATGCACTGACGCTCGGTCTCTGTTTGATCTGGGATTTGCATGTCGCCACTCATGCTGGTCACGCTGACAAACTCCCACTCGCCAGGCGTGACGTTAGGGGTTTCTGCCTGAGCAACCATCGGGAAGGCCAAAAAGGCCGCTACTGCCATGTATCGTTTCATCATCGCACTCATCTCTAGGTGGCTTTAAGGAATACGTTATTATCCTACCTGATTCATTACTCACATGCCCTACCGAGCAGGCACACTGCTACACTATTACCTTATGACTTATTATTGTCGGGAAAGTTATTCTCAGGCCCCGAATACTCGTCACTGCACGCTGCCAACCGCCACGCCCAGGACAATGGCGCTTGAACCAACCCATTACTATTTCACTTCAGCGCTTTTCACAGACTGAACCTTTCATAGACACAGACTGAACCTTTCATAGACTAAGCATTAACGATCACATCAAGGGGAAATAGCCATGCAAGATGACGCGCTTGTAAATCATGACTTTTACTGCCCCTACTGCGACACACCCCTGACGTTTGTGATTGACACCTCTCAAGGTAGTCATGACACGTGGGAAGACTGTCATCAATGCTGCGCACCGATTCAATTACACATTATTGTTTCGCTGATGACCGGTGAGCTAGAAGCAGTACTCACCGGTCGAGACGACGATGTGCTTTAGTTTGAATACTCTAACGCTAGTACCTAAGCGCTATCGGCTTGGCGCAGTAGCGCTTTACGTTTTGCTTCACCACGGCGCATGAAGTACCACGCAATAAATGTCGCAAGCGATACCGCCAGAATAATCAGTGTTGCCAGCGCATTGATCTTAGGCGATACCCCCATGCGCACCGATGAAAACACCACCATTGGTAACGTATTCGCTCCTGGGCCTGACACAAAGCTGGCAATTACTAGATCATCTAATGAAAGGGTAAATGCCAATAACCATCCTGCTGCTAATGCAGGTGAAATAACCGGCAGCGTAATAAAGAAGAAAGTCTTCACCGGCGGCGAGCCTAAGTCCATAGCGGCTTCTTCAATTGAGCGATCAATTTCACGCAACCGCGCTGCCACAACCACCGCCACATAAGCACTACAAAACGTCGTATGCGCGATCCAGATAGTCGCCATACCGCGATCCGCCGGCCAGCCAATCAATTGTGCCATCTGCACGAATAACAATAATAGCGATAGCCCCGTAATAACTTCCGGCATTACAAGCGGCGCAGTCACCATACTCGACAGTGCCGTCTTTCCCCTGAAACGGCCATAACGCGTCATTACAAACGCGGCTACCGTCCCCAAACATACCGCCATACTGGCCGCGAAGAAGGCAATTTTTAGGCTCGTCCATACGGCAGAAAGGATCTGCTTATCACGGAATAATTCGCCATACCATTGCGTGGAAAACCCAGCCCATACCGTCACTAACCGTGAGGAATTGAAGGAGTAAACCACTAACACAACCATCGGCAAATAGAGAAACAACAGGCCCAACACTAACATCACGGAAGAGAAGCTTGGGCGTCGACGCAGTCTCATCATTATTCAAGCTCCCGTGATTGATAGCGATGGAACCAAACAATGGGAATTAACAATAGCAATAGCATCACCATGGCTAACGCCGAAGCCACAGGCCAATCGCGATTTAAGAAGAACTCTTCCCACAGCACTTTGCCGATCATCAACGTATCGGGCCCCCCTAGCAGCTCAGGGATAACAAACTCTCCCACTGCAGGAATAAACACCAGCATAGAGCCTGCAATAATTCCGCCCATAGAGAGAGGCAGTGTGACCTTAATAAAGGTATTCAACTTACGCGACCCTAAATCAGAAGCGGCTTCTAACAGTGAGTTATCCAACCGCGTTAGATGGGCATAAAGCGGTAGTACCATAAACGGCAAGTAGGCATACACAATGCCGATGATGACAGCAAACTGGGTATTCATCATGCGTAATGGTGAATCGATCACCCCTATTCCCATTAATAGGTTATTAATCAATCCGCTATTACTTAAAATACCCATCCATGCATAGACGCGAATCAAAAACGAGGTCCACGACGGCAGCATCACTAACAGCAACAAAATAAGCTGCCAGCGCCCAGGAGCACGCGCCATCGCGTACGCCATTGGGTAACCAATCAGCAAACAGGCGACTGTTGCTACAAACGCGGTTTTTATCGACCCCCAGTAGGCCGCCACATAGAGAGAATCTGACAACAAAAACAGATAGTTGCCCAGATTCAAAAAGATATTGAGCGTTTGGTCAGCATACTCAACAATCGGCCCATAGGGAGGGATAGCAATTGCCGCTTCTGAAAGGCTTATCTTGAGGACTAGCGCAAACGGCAGTAAAAAGAACAGCGTAAGCCACAAAAGAGGCAGCGCGATAACGGCGCGGCGTCCTAGTTGCAGCCGCTTTACGAAGCCTGTAATGCGAGCTGGCATCATGATAGGCGATCTCCTGTCAGCCACTGAGACATTAGCGATTCAGCACAATAGCGCTGTGGTCTTCCCAATAGACATAAACGCTATCTTCCCAGGTTGGGCGATCACCACGTCGCTCCGTATTGGCCATACTCACTTTTATCATTTGCCCAGAAGCGGTACGCACGTAGTAAAGCGAGTAACCTCCCAAGTAAGCAATATCATCCACTTTACCTGCTTCCCAGTTGTACGCAGCGGATGGCTGCTCACGGGTTAGCCAGATTTTCTCTGGGCGCAGTGCAGCCCATACGCGTCGATCTACCGCCTGCGTTGTAATGCCATGATCAATGTAGATCGGACGAGACAAGGCGGGTGATGCAATACGACAGTGATCCGCAGCGTCTTCGACGATCTCACCTTCGAAGATATTTACCGTACCGACAAATTCCGCCACCATTCGACTCGCCGGACTTTCATAAATATCTACTGGAGACCCCACCTGTTCGATCCAGCCGTCAGCCATAATGGCGACTCGATCAGCCATGGTCATGGCCTCTTCCTGATCGTGAGTCACCATGATGCAGGTAACACCCACTTGCTCAATAATCTCGACGACCTCGAGCTGCATTTCAGTGCGTAGCTTTTTATCTAGCGCCCCCATCGGTTCATCCAGCAACAGTAATTTGGGACGTTTGGCCAGCGAGCGTGCGAGCGCTACCCGTTGACGCTGGCCGCCAGACAGCTGGTGCGGCTTGCGCTTAGCGAAGCGCTCCATATGCACCAGCTTGAGCATTTGCGCCACACGTGCGTCGACTTCTGAAGCGGTTAGCTTGTCCTGCTTGAGTCCAAACGCGATATTTTGGGCTACCGTCATATGAGGAAATAACGCGTAGGATTGGAACATCATATTGATTTGACGCTTATGTGGCGGCATAGAAGTGATCTCTTCACCACCTAGCAGAATCCGCCCTTCGCTGGGCGTTTCAAACCCCGCGAGCATACGCAACAACGTCGATTTACCTGACCCAGACCCACCTAGCAAGGCGAAAATTTCACCGCGCTTTACCTGCAAATTAACATCATCGACTGCAAGCGAATCGTCGAAGCGCTTACTTAAACGCTTTACCTCAAGCACGATATCTTCTGCAAACCGTGGTGTTTTTCCCTGGGCACGCTGAGCGGCAGCAGGAATCACCGAAGGAGAAGATGACGACTCGTTCGACAGGGGCGTAGTGACCATTCGCCACTCCCATCAAAGGGCCCGGAAACCGGGCGTTAAAAAGTGACAGCGAGCCTCGCAGACGCTTGGCTCGCTGTTAGATGCTGGCTAAATTAACGGCCTGATTTGACGCGGTTCCAGATACGCGTACGCGCGCGCTGAACGTCTTGAGGCTTCTCTACCGCAACGTAGAGGTTCTGCATGACATCCGTTTCAGGATATACGGCAGGATCATTTAGCAACTCGTCAGACAGATACTCATTTGCCGCTGCATTAGGGTTGGCATAGCGCACATATTCACTAATTTCAGCCGCAATTTCTGGCTCTAAAATAAAGTTGATAAACGCGTGGGCATTTTCAGTATTCGGCGCATCTGCTGGAACGGCCATCATATCAAACCACAGCGCAGCGCCTTCTTTGGGAATGCTGTAAGCAATGGTGAAATCACGTCCCGCTTCTTCAGCACGGTCGGCCGCCTGGAAAATATCGCCAGAATAACCTGCTGCTACGCAGATATCGCCATTTGCTAGGTCGGAAACATAACGAGACGAGTGGAAATACGTAATGTTGTCGCGGATGTTAGCGATTAGTTCGCCAGCCGCTTCAAGATCTTCAATGTTTTCACTCAGTGGGCTAAGGCCAAGGTATGCCATAGCGGGAGAAAGCATTTCATCACCAGAGTCTAGCATGGCTAATCCACAGCCAGCATCGCTAAGCTGTTTAGTAATGTCTGGATCGAATAACAGTGCCCAGCTATCCACGGGCGCATCATCACCTAAAATGTCGGTGACACGATCAACATTGTAACCAAGGCCATTGGTGCCCCACATATAAGGCACAGAGTACTCGCTACCGCTGTCGATACCTTCCAGGTTACCCATTAACTCAGGATTAAGGTTGTCCAGGTTGGGTAACAGCTCATGGTTCAGCGGCTGATAAACGCCAGCTTTTAACTGACGCGTAAAATAATGTGTAGAAGGAACCACTACATCATAGCCAGAACGACCCGATAAAAGTGCCGCATCTAGGATTTCATTGCTGTCATACACATCGTAGATCACCTCAATACCGGTGCGCTCGGTAAACGTTTCAAGCGTTTCAGGGGCGATATAGTCAGACCAATTATAAACTCGCACTTCATTCGCTTGGGCACTGGCAGCCGCTACGGCAAAAGAGAGGGCCGTAACGGCCACTGAAAGTTTGTGAATATTCCCCATCTCACTACTCCTTATAAAAACCGATATCATAAAAATAGTTGTGGATTGCCACATCGTTCAGATGTTCAGCTTATGCCAAAACGCCTAAACAGCTATGGCGACTATGCCAGACGAGCGAATTCTGCGGTGCAGCGACGCCTATCGCAAGTCCATGTGAAAAATTCTTGTGATCGGCTCACTGCACCCCCACTTGTAAGGTAGCTAAATATTAATAATGCACACACATAGCCTTAAGCTATTGCATGTATTTATTTTTACAATTTTAGCTATTAGTCGTAGTTGGTTAAGATAAAACTCAATCTTTTCCACTGTCATTCACTTATTTTGGAGACGTTATAGATGTCCTTGATCAATACTGAAGTAAAACCGTTTAAAGCGACTGCTTATCTGAACGGCGAATTTATCGACGTTACTGAAGCAGACTTGAAAGGTCAGTGGTCTATTTTCTTTTTCTACCCAGCTGATTTCACCTTTGTTTGCCCGACAGAGCTTGGCGATCTGGCTGACAACTACGCTGAATTTAAAAAGCTAGGTGTTGAGATCTACAGCGTGTCTACTGACACCCACTTTACTCACAAAGCTTGGCACGACAGCTCTGAAACCATCGGTAAACTGCAGTACCCGATGATCGCCGACCCGACCTTGCAAATTTCTCGCAATTTCGACGTATTGATCGAAGAAGCGGGTCTTGCTGAGCGCGGCACTTTTGTTGTTGATCCTGACGGTAAAATCCAGATCGTCGAAATCAACGCTGGTAACATCGGTCGTAACGCTGAAGAGTTGCTGCGCAAAGTGAAGGCCGCTCAATACGTTCGTGAGAATCCGAACGAAGTATGTCCGGCTAAATGGAAAGAAGGTGAAGAGACACTTGCTCCTTCTCTAGATCTCGTAGGCAAAATCTAAACCGCCTACTGCTGCCGATACAGGGTAGCCCTTAAGGCAGCGCGACACCCGGGCGACCCCGGGTGTCTTTCTTTGAGTACCCGTGTTAACGCAACCATCGTTTTCCCTATCGCTCCTTATCATGATGCTGTCTTTCATTTCAACAGCAGCGAGCGTTTTAGGTTGAGAACTCATTACTGCTGACTGCGAGGAAGCCACTGTCATGCTGGACGCCAATTTAAAAAATCAGTTGAAAGCTTATTTAGAAAAAGTGACTCAACCGTTCGAGATCGTTGCGTCCCTCGATGACGGCGCCAAGTCACGTGAGTTGCTAGGCTTGCTCGAAGACATCAGCAGCCTAAGCGACAAGATTACACTGCAAACTGACGGCCAGGATAATCGCACGCCGTCATTTGCCATTAACCGCCCCAGCGAAGAAACCGGCGTGGTATTTGCGGGCATCCCGATGGGACATGAGTTCACCTCGTTGGTGCTGGCACTGCTACAAGTGGGTGGACACCCCCCCAAAACGTCCGAAGAACTGCTAAATCAAATCAAGGCACTCGACGGTGAAATGCTGTTCGAGACGTATTACTCACTCTCCTGCCAGAACTGCCCAGATGTTGTTCAAGCGCTCAACTTAATGGCAATTTTCAATCCGAACGTTCGCCACGTCGCCATCGACGGCGCGCTGTTCCAGGATGAAGTCGAAGCCAGGGAAATCATGTCGGTTCCCAGCATCTACTTAAATGGTAAGCCATTTGACCAGGGCCGCATGACCCTAGAACAGATTCTCGCTAAAGTGGATACAGGCGCTGCTGAGCGTGAAGCCAAAAAGTTAAGTGAAAAAGCGGCTTTTGATACGCTAGTGATTGGTGGTGGCCCGGCGGGTGCATCCGCTGCGATTTATTCAGCTCGTAAAGGCATCAACACCGGTGTCGCTGCTGAGCGTTTCGGTGGCCAAGTAGCAGACACCATGGGCATTGAAAACTTTATTTCAGTCAGCCATACCGAAGGTCCCAAGCTAGTTAGCGCCCTGGAAGAACACGTCAAAGAGTATGAGGTTGACGTAATGAATCTTCAGCGCGCGACGACATTTAAAGCAGCTGAAACCGAAGGTGGTTTACACGAAGTAATCTTCGAGTCAGGCGCTAAATTAAAGAGTAAAACGCTCGTGCTGGCGACCGGTGCCCGCTGGCGCGAAATGAACGTACCCGGCGAGCAAACGTATCGCAACAAAGGCGTTGCTTACTGCCCCCACTGCGATGGCCCGCTCTTCAAGGGTAAACGCGTCGCAGTGATTGGTGGCGGCAACTCTGGTGTTGAAGCGGCGATCGATTTGGCCGGCATTGTGGGCCACGTCACTCTTGTCGAGTTTATGGGTGAAATGCGTGCAGACGCCGTGCTGCAGAAAAAGCTTAAGAGCCTGCCCAACGTAGACATTATTTTAAACGCTGAAACCACAGAAGTGACGGGGGACGGTAGCCGTGTTAACGGCTTAACGTACAAAGATCGCAACACTGACGAGCTTAAGACCATCGCTCTGGAGGGCATCTTTGTACAGATTGGTCTCGTGCCTAATACCGAGTGGCTGAAAGGCTCCCCTATTGAAATGACACCGCGCGGCGAAATCATTGTCGATGCTCATGGCATGACATCAGTACCTGGCGTATTTGCCGCAGGTGACGTTACCACCGTGCCGTACAAGCAAATTATTATCGCCATGGGTGAAGGTGCAAAAGCATCACTTGGTGCGTTTGACTACTTGATTCGCCACTAACCTGATTCGACATTAGCTAGCCTGCTGGGCGGATCCCCTACCGCCCTTTAGGTTGTTCCTTTGACGTAAAGACCGTGACGTCACGCCCGCTGCTCAGCGGGCGTTTTTTTACCCGTATGGCTAACCAGCGCGACCACACACGGGGCAAGCAGGATCGCGAGGCACTTGGAAGTGGCGCCACTGACCACTCAGGCCTTCAAAAGTGGAAAGGCCTTGATGCGGCTTCCCTGTGCCGCTCAACAGCTTAAAAGCCTCTATCGCTTGAAAACAGCCGATCAATCCAACCAGTGGTGCCATTACCCCGCTTTCAGCACAGCTCAAGGCTTCATCTTCGCTGTCCCCTGGCGGGTATAGGCACGCATAGCAGGGGCATGTAGGGTTACGAGGATCAAAAACCGCTAACTGCCCAGAAAAACGAATGGCCGCTCCAGAGACCAGTGGTACGCCGGCCTGATGAGCGGCAGCGTTAATCGCATAGCGGCTCGAAAAACGATCCGTGCAATCCAACACCACATCTACCGCTGCGACCAGCGCCTCAAGCGCCTGGCCATCAACGTGCTGTTCCAAAGCGATAACATGGCACTCAGAGTTAAGCGCCTGCATGCTCGCTTTTGCTGAACGCGCTTTATTAGAGCCGATACTTGCCTGTTGGTGAGCAATCTGGCGCTGCAGGTTTGACACCTCTACAGTGTCGGCATCCGCAATGGTTATCTTGCCAACGCCAGCGGCCGCTAAGTAAAGAGCCACTGGGGAACCAAGCCCACCCGCACCAATAATGAGAGCATGAGCGCTTCTAAGGCGTTCCTGCCCCTCAATATCAACCTCAGGCAGCATAATTTGGCGGCTATAGCGTAGCAGCGCCTGATCATCCATCATTAGGCTACTTATCCTCAAATTCCTCGAAATCAGGTACGTGTAAGCTGAAGCTCTCTTTCACTTCCTCCATTACCACGTAACTTTTAGACTCTTTTACTCCCGGCAATGTCAGTACTACGTCGCCTAGTAACTGTCGATATGCCGACATCTCAGGAATTCTACATTTTAAAATGTAGTCAAATTGGCCGGACACCAAGTGACACTCTTGGATTTGCGGCAGTTTCTCAACCGCCCGACGAAACTCATCAAATACAGCAGGTGACTGAGTTTCCAGGCTAATCTCCACAAACACCAACAAATTGGCTTTCAGTGCTTGTGGATCAAGTATAGCTTGATAGCCGCGAATGATGCCCGCACGTTCAAGGCGTTTAACACGCTCTAAACAAGGGGTAGTGGATAAGCCGACTTCAGCGGCAAGATCGACATAGGAAATTCGCGCGTTTTCCTGCAAACAGCGCAAAATTTTAAGATCGATTCGGTCCAGCGTTCTATTTTTTGGTTTCATGGCAGGATCCAATACTGATGAATCAGGCAGTTATTAAAGGTGCCCTAGAGTAACCCGTTCATGACCTCCAACGTCTTGCATACTTTCAACGTTTTGAAAGCCTGCACACGCTAACGCATGACGCACGCTGGCCGCTTGTGTATACCCGTGCTCTAGAGCTAGCCAGCCGCCTTGAGAAAGGTACTCGCGGGCCGTGGTAATCAAGTGCAGTAAATCAGCCATGCC
This sequence comes from Halomonas qinghailakensis, assembly GCF_025820815.1. Classification (NCBI taxonomy): domain Bacteria; kingdom Pseudomonadati; phylum Pseudomonadota; class Gammaproteobacteria; order Oceanospirillales; family Halomonadaceae; genus Halomonas; species Halomonas qinghailakensis. The sequence goes on from NZ_CP096973.1 coordinate 456,798, forward strand.
ATCAGCACCCGCCACCAGCGCAGATCGTGGCTCAAACCGCACATCCCCCTGACACAAATGCGGGTCGTCAGCAGCAATATAGGGTGGATTACTCACAATAATGTCAAATACAGTCATTTGAGTAGACGGTGCAAGCTCACTAAACCAATCGCTAACCTTGAACTGAGTATTAACGATTTTAAGTGCTTGTGCGTTGCGTGTGGCAAGCGCCACCGCTTCTGGGCGAATATCTACTCCCATTACCTGCCAGTTGGGTTTTTCACTGGCAAAGGCAAGTGCAATAGCACCCGTACCGGTGCCCAGATCAAGAAACCTTCCCTCTGATGCCTGGGCACGCGCTAACACCGCTTCTACCAGAGTTTCTGTATCAGGCCGTGGAATCAGCGTATCTGGCGATGTTGCCAATCGCAGCCCCCAAAACTCACGCTCGCCGGTCAAATAAGCAATCGGCATTCCCTGAGCACGTGCAGCTACTAATGCAGCGAATCTTGCATGCTCCCAGACAGGGCAATGGCGGTCACCCCAAGTATATAGCCACGTACGGTCATGGCCCGTAACGTGGCTGAGCAGCACTTCGGCATCAATTCTAGGGGAAGGCGAACCTACCGCCTGCAGTCGAGTCGTCGCTTGTCGCAAAAGCACATCGAAAGTCAGCACATCAAAGCTCATCAAGCGTCCTGAAGGGCCGACAACTGTTCTGCTTGGTATTCATGAATCAGCGGTTCAATCACATCATCAAGCTGCTCACCGGTAATGACTTCCGTTAGCTTATAAAGCGTCAGATTAATACGGTGATCGGTAATACGACCTTGGGGGAAATTGTAGGTACGAATGCGCTCACTACGATCTCCTGAGCCTACTAAGGAGCGGCGAGCGTCGGCTTGCTCTTGGCGCTGTGAGTCAACCGCATTACGTTTTAGCTTCGCTGCCAGCAACGACATCGCCTTTGCGCGGTTTTTGTGCTGACTGCGCTCCTCCTGACACTCCACCACCACGCCGGTAGGTAGGTGAGTAATACGGATAGCGGAGTCTGTAGTGTTAACGTGCTGCCCCCCCGCGCCGCTTGAACGGTAGGTATCAACGCGCAGGTCTGAAGGGTTAATATCAATATCCCCCACGTCGTCCACTTCAGGCATCACGGCTACCGTGCAGGCAGACGTGTGTATCCGGCCTTGCGATTCTGTCGCAGGCACCCGCTGTACGCGGTGCGCGCCAGACTCAAACTTCAAGCGTGCATAAACTCCATCGCCTTTCACCCGAGAAATAACTTCTTTGTAGCCGCCCTGCTCACCGTGGCTTGCGCTGACCACCTCAACGCGCCAGCCGCGCTTTTCAGCATAGCGGGAGTACATACGAAACAAATCGCCAGCAAAAATAGCCGCTTCATCTCCCCCCGTTCCTGCACGCACTTCTAAGAAAACGCCGCGGCCATCATCGGGGTCTTTAGGTACCAGCAAGCGCTTCAGCTCGGTGTCCAGCGCTTCTAGCTGCTCTCGCCCGTCACTGATTTCCATTTCCGCTAGCTCGCGCATATCTGGGTCGCTATCGCGGCTTAACTGCACGGCTTCTTCGATGCTTTTTTCCACCGCACCGTAACGCTGCCAGGCGGCCACCAGTTCTTCTAATTCAGCGTACTCTCGGGAGTAGTCGCGAAAACGCTGCTGGTTATTAATCACCTCAGGATCAGACAGCAGCATTGCCAGCTCTTCGAAGCGGTCGGCAAAGCTATCTAGGCGTTGGCGCAAAGTTTCTTTCATGCGGGTGTATCATCCTTCTGGCGTTTTACCGCGGCCACTGGTTGCTCAAAAGCAGGCTTAGCAGGCAGTAGTAGATTGGGCGCGGCATTCAGCAATTCGTTATTTTCTTGGGATGCAGCGTCGCGCAGGGCAAGTGTAGGCTGGTGCATCAAACGGTTCGCCAGCTGGTGGGCTAAGCGTTCAATCACCTTGGCAGGATCTTCGCCCTTTGCTAACCGCTCAAGGGCTTGCTCGCGAGAATGGTCACGAATGGCCTCACCGTGACGTCGATAGTCGCGAATGATTTCACCGCCATTACGAATTCGTCGTTCGTGCTGCCAGCTGCCCACCCCATGCTCTATGAGTGATTCGGCCTGATCGGCGGCGATCTGACGGTGACGACGGTTCTCCTCAATGACCTCTTGTAAGTCATCAACGGTATAAAGAAAAACATCTGCCAGTTCACCCACTTCGGGCTCAATATCACGAGGTACTGCAATATCGACCATAAAGACCGGGCGATGGCGGCGCTTCTTCAGCGCACGCTCCACCATCCCCTTTCCAAGAATAGGCAGTGGCGAGGCAGTAGAAGAAATGACGATGTCCGCCTGCTCTAACGCCTCTGGTATTTCTGGCAGCGTAATAGCGGTCCCCCCAAGTGGGGAAGATACTTGCTCAGCGCGCTCACGGGTCCGATTGGCTACCGTAAGATGTCGCACGCCCGCTTCATGAAGATGGCGCGCGACCAGTTCAATGGTCTCTCCTGCGCCGATCAAAAGCGCTTTGGCACGGCTAAAGTCATCAAAAATACGGCTCGCCATACTGACAGCCGCATACGCAACTGAGACCGGGTTTTTACCGATACCCGTTTCCGTGCGTACTTGCTTGGCCACCGCAAACGTGTGCTGGAATAACCGCTCTAGTTCGCCCCCCAGCCCGTTGGCTTGGCGGGCCTGCTGATAAGCATCCTTTAACTGGCCAAGTATCTGTGGTTCACCCAGCACCATAGAGTCCAGGCCAACGGCAACACGCATTAGATGGCGCGCAGCATCGTTGTCAAGATAATGGTAAGCGCAGCGGGTGAGGTCTTCGACGCGCAAGTTATGAAAGCGCCCAAGCCAATCCAGCACGGCGTGCTCACCAGCGGCATCCGTCACACAATAAAGTTCGGTACGGTTACACGTCGAAAGCACTGCCGCTTCGCTAATTTGTGGCAGGTTGCGCAGTTCCGTCAACGCGCTTTCTAGCTGCGTTGGCGTAAAAGCCACCTGCTCACGTACGGCCACACTGGCAGTACGATGATTTATTCCCAGGGCAAGAAGCGTCATGCGTTATGCGTCTTCGCTAGTGGATCGGTCGTCACGTCACTTATCGGTCTAAAGGTCCGAAACTTGCTCAAGCAAGTTTGAGGAGTGGGTAAATACTAGGGTAAATACTAGGATAGATACTATGAACAGGTACCATGGATTGCACCACCCTACTTCGTTTTCAAAGTGAAATATTCTATCACAGCACAGCATGTTCTGGCGCACACCACTTTGCCGCAGGCAACCAAGCCGCTATGCTGAGCATTCGGCCACCTGATCGAGAGACGCATGCCCCTTCGCGCGACACTACTGGGTCACCCCCTATCATTACTGGGTTTACCCCTACTGCCTTTGGCCGCAACGCTATTATTGAGCGGCTGCCAGCTGTCACCCTCTTCTCAGGAGAACGGGTTTCAGAATAGTGCTTACGATCCCATGCACTCCGCACCGCCAATTACACGTGGGCTGGACGCTGAAGGACTCGGCTCGCTGCTGGCAGCAGAACTTGCCGGACAGCGGGGTGATTATCGCTATGCCAGCCAAGGCTACTTGGAAGCTGCTAGGCGCTATAGCAATGCCGCACTGGCCGAACGTGCTACCTTTGCCGCACGCTTTGGTAATGATGTGGCATTAATGGAAGCCTCAGCGATACGCTGGCGTGAACTAGCACCCCAAGCAGAACTTCCAAACAGATTGCTGGCAACGCTCTCGTTACAACGAGGCGATTGGCTGGATAGCCTAGAGCAACGCTTAGCAATTACTCAAGCAGGAGGCAACGGCGAAATAGCCGCTTTTTCTGAGGCTGCCGTGGCTGAAGAGGCACCGCTGGACCTGTTAGTTCAGCCACTGCGCGATTATCTTGCTAAGCCTGGCGCTCAGCAAAATGAATTCCATAGTGATGTTTTGCTTGGCGCTGCATTGATCGAGTCCGCCCTGGGGCAAACGCGTCAAGCGCAACAGTATCTAGATCAAGTAACCCTGCGCTCACCCGCTTCTGCCGCTCTGTGGCTGGCTAAGGCACGTCTGGCACTAGAGACAGGCGATCATCGCGATGCTAAACGAGCCGCTCAACAAGGGTTAGATTTAGCACCTGATGATGTCCGTTTTATATTAATGCTCGCCCAGGCCGAAATTCGTCTGAACAATATTGCTGCTGCAGAAACACAAACCAACACCCTGCTAGAAACACATGGTGGTAATGAAGAGTTGCGCATTGCTCTCGCCCAACTTTACCTGGAAGAAGGTCATAGCGAGCCCGCGTATCGGCTACTACAGCCCCTTATTGGTCAGGACCGCGTGCCCGACATAGCCTACTTTTTACTGGGAGCTATCGCTCAATCCCAAGGTGAAGTTGATAACGCGCTGCTTTATTATCGGCAAGTACAAGGTGGCAACGAGTTTCTACCGGCCAGGGCCACTGCCGCACGCATGCTGATTGAAAATGATCGCCTGCTAGATGCTCGCGCTATGCTGCGCATTGAGCGAATGCGCTATGACAACTACTTCGGCGATCTGGTAATGCTAGAAGTACAGCTACTCGATGAACTTAATCTGCAAGAAGAAGCAACGGCATTGCTCGATAGAGAAATTACCCGTACACCAGACGACACTAGCCTGCTTTATTTAAGGGCAATGCATGCATGGGAAAGGGGCGATGTACAGGCCATGGAGAACGATCTACGTCAAATATTGCGTACTGAGCCTGATAACGCCGAAGCATTAAATGCGTTGGGCTATACGCTAGCCGACCTTAACCTCCAAGGGCGTCTTGAAGAAGCCCGTGAGTTAATAGAGCGCGCTTATGAAGCAGACCCTAACAACCCAGCAGTTCTCGATAGTATGGGCTGGGTTTATTTTCGGCTTGGTAAGCCAAACGATGCACTTGCCTGGCTAGAAAGCGCCTATGCGCAAATGCCAGACCAAGAAATTGCTGCTCATTTAGCGGAAGTACTTCACGCACTAGGGCGCAGTGAAGAAGCGCGCCAACTCATTGAACGATTTCTTCAGCAGGCAAGCTATCACCCGCAAATCGATGACTTACTTAAGCGTCATCCTGAACTAACGCCGTTAAGCACGCCCTAATACGACATTCTTATATAAAGACAGTTTACGCAGTACTGACATGGAGCCAGTTTATGTTGATCAATTCTCTGCCCGCGAGCCGCTTAGCCATATACCGTCGCTCAACCCGTTTGCTAATGGCCAGTATTGCTCTGTTTGCGCTTGCAGGCTGCGCCACTCAAGCGCCTGTAGATGATGGCGGACGCCAGGCTGGGCAATGGGAACGCCAACAGCCAGACGTTGAAGCCTTCGACACCTGGACACTGGTGGGCAAAGCAGGGCTCCGCACCCCCCAGGAAAACACCAGTGCTAACCTCGATTGGAATCAACATCCTCACTATTTCCGCATGCTGATCAGTGGCCCCTTCGGCGGCGGACGCAGTGTACTCGAAGGACGCGAAGGACGTTTTTCGCTAACCACTAGTGATGGCCGCTTTGAAGCAGAAACGCCGGAAGCATTAATGGAAGAGCAACTCGGCTGGGCACTGCCAGTTCGCGCTATGCCTGATTGGGTACGCGGCCTGCCAGGCAAGCACGCCAGCTATCAGTTGGAAACAGACGAACTCGGCTTCCCTAACCACTTGCAGCAAGACGGCTGGGAGATTGATTACCGTGACTGGGAGCAAGTAGAGGGCATATGGCTACCTCGTCGACTAGTAATGAACTACGGCGACCTACGGATTACGTTAGTCGTAAATCAGTGGCAGTCCACTGACCAGGATAACTAGGCCAGCAGAGAGATCACATGCCTGCAAAAATCTCGTCGCTGACCCTGCCTGCGCCCGCTAAGCTAAACCGTATGCTACATATCGTGGGCCGTCGCCAAGACGGCTACCACGAGCTGCAAACGCTTTTTCAGTTTATCGATTTATGCGATTACCTTACCTTCACGCCACGCGCTGACAGCGTGATTACGCTTTCAAATGCGCTTAGTGGCGTTGCCCATGACGATAATTTAATTGTACGAGCAGCACAATTACTGCAACAGGCAAGTGGCGTTCAGCAAGGAGTCTCTGTTGCCATTGAAAAAAAGCTACCGATGGGAGGCGGCCTTGGTGGTGGAAGCTCCAACGCAGCGACTACCTTAGTCGGTTTAAATCATCTGTGGCAGCTCGGGCTAAGTAAAGAAACACTTGCGGAGCTGGGGTTGACGCTAGGTGCCGACGTCCCGGTGTTTATTCACGGCCATAGCGCTTGGGCGGAAGGGGTTGGCGAAAAGCTTACTCCTGTCACACTAGATATGCCCTGGTTTGTAGTAATCCATCCAGCTGTTAGCGTCTCAACACCTGCAATCTTCCAAGACCCAGAATTGACACGCGACAGCCTCCCCATTACTATGGCGCGCGCACTGCAGGGGGGAGCGCCGGAGTGGCGTAACGACTGCGAAGCTATCGTCAGAAAACGCTATCCGCCAATTGCGGAAGCACTAGACTGGCTCACGCAGCATGCACCTAGTCGGTTGACCGGTACCGGCGCCTGTTTGTTTGCGGCTTTTGATTCACAACAAGCCGCGCAAACCGTCGCACATATGGCAAGTCAACATTGGCATTCATGGGTAGCGCGCGGACTCAACACCTCTCCCCTACAAGATGCTCTGGGCCGCTGAAAGCGCCCGGTCATCGCATTAGGTTTATTGCTGGGGTATCGCCAAGTGGTAAGGCACCGGTTTTTGGTATCGGCATTCCCAGGTTCGAATCCTGGTACCCCAGCCAACCTAATTATGATCTGCGTTTTCTCCCCTGATCCCCAACACTGCAAAGGTGGCTGCGCGTGTCAAAATTGATGGTTTTCACCGGGAATGCCAATCCCGAACTCGCTCAAAAGATTGCCGAGAGCTTAGACAGCCGTATGGGTAATGCTACGGTCGGTCAATTTAGCGACGGCGAAATCGCGGTCGAGATCAATGAGAACGTGCGTGGTAAGGATGTATTTATCCTGCAATCCACCTGTGCCCCCACGAACGATAACCTGATGGAACTGATTCTGATGGTGGACGCCCTGCGTCGCGCCTCAGCTGCCCGTATTACGGCAGTCGTTCCCTATTTTGGCTATGCACGCCAGGATCGTCGTGTCCGCTCTGCTCGCGTTCCCATCTCAGCAAAAGTAGTCGCTGATATGATGGTAAAGGCAGGCGTTGATCGCGTCATGACGATGGACCTACACGCTGACCAAATTCAAGGTTTCTTCGACGTACCGGTTGATAACGTTTACGGCTCGCCCATCTTGCTGGATGACATTGAGCGTCAGAACTATGACGACCTTGTTGTCGTTTCCCCTGATGTAGGCGGCGTTGTGCGCGCCCGAGCTATCGCCAAACAACTCAACGCTGATCTTGCCATTATTGATAAGCGTCGCCCCCAGGCCAATCAGGCCCAGGTGATGCACATCATCGGTGAAATCGAAGGCCGCACCTGTGTGGTTGTTGATGACATGATTGATACCGCTGGCACGCTCTGCAAAGCTGGCGAAGCGCTGAAAGATCACGGCGCAGCACGCGTTGTCGCTTATGCCACACACCCGATATTGTCTGGCCCTGCAGTCGACAATATTACCAACTCGGTGCTGGACGAGGTTGTCGTGACCGACACCATTCCGCTTTCCGACACTGCCCGTCGTAGCGGAAAAATTCGCCAGCTGAGCGTTGCTGGACTCATTGCGGAAGCTATTCGCCGGGTCAGCAACGAAGAATCCGTTAGCGCGATGTTCCATTAATCGCCTAACGTCATAGCCCCCTACTGGGGCCCTGGAGACGTCGTCGTCTGGTCGCGGACGGCGGCGTTTCCTTACTTAAACCAAGAGGCAAATTAAATGTCTGATTTTATCCTGAAAGCCAGCGTTCGTAACGACCTGGGGAAAGGTGCGAGCCGCCGCCTGCGTCGTGCGAACCAACAAGTACCGGCCGTTGTTTATGGCGGTGAGAAAGGCGCTCAGTCTATCTCTGTAGAAAAAACTGCTTTCTACAAAGCGATTGAAGACGAGTCCTTCTTCTCTTCGGTGATCAAACTGGTCATCGACGGTACTGAAGAGCAAGTGGTTGTTCGTGACCTACAGCGCCACCCCTTCAAGCCGTTGCTAACTCACGCTGACTTCTTGCGTGTTGACGCCACTCACGAAATCACCATCAACGTGCCGCTGCACGTCATTGGTGAAGAAAAGTGTGTTGGTATCAAAGATCAAGGTGGCGAACTGCATACCCTGGCCAACGAAGTCGCGATCAGCTGCTTGCCGAAAGATCTTCCGGACTACCTGGAAGTTGACATCAGCAACGTCGAGCTAGGCACTACCCTTCACCTATCTGACCTGACCTTGCCAGCAGGCGTTACGTCTGTTGACCTGTCTCATGGTGAAGAGCATGACAACGCTGTTCTGAGCATCACCAAAGTGAAAGTACGTGGTGGTGATGACGAAGATAGCGAAGGCGAAGGCGAAGAAGAGCCAAGCGCTGAGTAAGCGTTAGTCACGGTGTTGCTAGCTGATGCTTTTCAGCACCGTCTGGGCCATGCCTGCATGGCCCAGGGATGATAAAATCAAGCGCTTCGGCGCTTGATTTTTTTTTGCAGTCAGACATACGTCGAAAATTTCGTCTAGAAATTTTTTATGAGGTGGGACAATGAGCCAGGTAACGGCCATTATTGGCCTGGGCAACCCCGGTGCAGAATACGATGCAACTCGCCATAATGCAGGCTTCTGGCTGGTAGATGCCATTGCACGCAGCGCAAATACAGAGCTTCGTCCGGAAAAGAAGTTTTTGGGCCTATACGCCAAAGCGCGGGTTGGCGACCATGAACTGCACCTTCTCAACCCCACTACGTTTATGAATCGCAGCGGCGCTGCCGTCGCAGCGCTCACACAGTTTTTTAAACTAACGCCTGACAATTTACTGGTCGCTCATGATGAGCTAGACCTTCCGCCAGGACAGGCACGCTACAAGACCGGCGGTGGCCATGGCGGCCATAACGGCCTGCGAGACATTATTAGCGCGTTAGGCAACCAGAAACAGTTTCATCGGGCAAGAATTGGCATTGGCCACCCTGGTGAAGCACATCAGGTCGTTAACTATGTGCTTGGCCGACCCGGCAAAGCTGAACGGGAAGCCATTGAAAGCGCTTTGGATGAGTGCCAGGCCACGTTGCCACTTGTACTCTCTGGCGACTGGGCTAAAGCCATGAACCGCCTTCATAGCGTAAAATAGCAGCACACTTTATAAGCAACCTTAAAATCAGGCGTTCTAGCACGCCCTTTTTCAATATTGGCAGGCGCTTCCCTTGTTGCGCTGCCCTAGCGGCCAGGAAGTAATTTATGGGTTTTAACTGCGGTATCGTCGGCCTACCTAATGTAGGCAAATCCACACTTTTTAATGCGCTAACAAAATCTGGTATTGATGCAGAAAACTTCCCGTTCTGCACCATTGAGCCGAATGTAGGCATTGTACCGATGCCTGACCCGCGTCTTGATAAACTTGCAGAAATTGTTAAGCCGCAAAAAGTGCTGCCGACAACAATGGAATTTGTCGATATCGCAGGCTTGGTTGCAGGCGCCTCCAAAGGCGAAGGTTTGGGCAACAAATTCTTGGCCAATATTCGCGAAACCCAGGCGATCGCCCATGTGGTGCGCTGCTTTGATAACGACAACGTAATCCACGTTGCCAACCAGGTAGACCCACGGGCGGATATTGAAACGATCAACCTGGAATTGGCGCTTGCCGACCTGGATACTGTCGAAAAGGCCAGCCAACGTCTTGTTCGCTCAGTGAAAGGCGGCGACAAAGACGCCACTGCTACCAAGGCAATTCTTGACCGTATCCAGCCACACCTCGCTGAAGGGATGCCGCTGCGCAGCTTTGGTCTTGATGAAGACGAGAAGCGCCAGATCAAGAGCTTCGGCTTCTTAACGCTCAAGCCCACCATGTACATTGCCAACGTTAATGAAGACGGCTTTGAAAACAACCCTTACCTGGACATCGTAAACGAGATTGCGGCAGAAGAAGGTGCCGCCGTCGTGCCGGTATGTAACCAGCTAGAAGCTGAAATTGCCGAGCTGGATGACGAAGAACGCAGCATGTTCCTCGCTGAAATGGGTATGGAAGAGCCAGGGCTTGATCGCGTCATTCGCGCAGGCTATGCCCTGCTTGGTCTACAGACATATTTCACCGCGGGTGTTAAAGAAGTCCGCGCTTGGACAGTAAAAGAAGGCGCCAGCGCACCAGAAGCGGCAGGCGTAATTCACACCGATTTCCAGAAAGGTTTTATCCGCGCCGAGGTGATTGCTTACGAAGACTTTGTCTCACTCAATGGCGAACAAGGGGCTAAAGACGCAGGCAAATGGCGCTTAGAAGGCAAGGATTACATCGTGAAAGATGGCGATGTTATCCACTTCCGTTTTAACGTCTGATTAAGCAATCGTTTGACACAAACGAAAGAAAAACTTGACGGGTGGCGAGTCACTGAGTAATATTCGCCCCCGTTGAATGGCTACGTAGCTCAGCTGGTTAGAGCACATCACTCATAATGATGGGGTCCCCTGTTCAAATCAGGGCGTAGCCACCACACGAATATTAAAGGCCCGCTGACACAGTCAGCGGGCCTTTTTCGTTAACGGGCCTTTTTTGTTAGTAAGCAGCCATGCTCAGCGCAACTCAGCACGGTTCAAAAACACCGTCAAAGCCCGAGTCAAATAATCCACGTCTCGGGAACCTGCTGTTTCACGCACAGAATGCATTGCCCACTGAGGGAGGCCCACATCAATTGTCGGCACGCCCACCTCAGTAGCAGTAATCGGCCCAATAGTGCTACCACAGCCCATGTCTGCACGAGTAACAAACGACTGCACGGGAACCTCTGCCTCGCGGCATACATCTCGAAACAGCGCCCCCGTCACACTATTAGTGGCATAGCGCTGATTGGCATTCACCTTAATAACCGGGCCACCATTAATCGTAGGTCCATGACGCTCATCGTGTTTATCCTGGAAATTAGGGTGTAACGCGTGAGCATTATCACAGGAAATCATAAGCGACGATTGAATCAACTGAATCAGCGACTCTTCAGTAGCGCCACCCACCTGAACATTCAAACGTTTCAGCACATCGCCCAAAAATGGCCCCTGCGCACCACAGGCGCTGGCACTACCTACTTCCTCATGATCATTGGCGACTAGCAAGGCACCTTGGCTCGCATCGCAGGCTAGCAGTGCTTCAAGGCCGACAAAGCATGACAACAGATTGTCTAGCCGCGCACTAGCAACCAACTCCTGACGTAGACCTACCAACGATGGCGGTTGCACATCGTAAAATCCCAGCTCAAAGTCGACCACTTCCACAGCGCGCAAGCCGTGCTGCTCTTCTAACCACTCAGCCAACACGTCGCTTAGCTGTGCACTGTCGCTCTGCATCACGACGGGCGACATTTGCGTTTGCGGGTTAATCTCCCGACCAGTATTCACGTCACGGTCTAGATGAATCGCCAGACTAGGCACTATAGCAATCGGCCGATTGACGTTTAGTAGCACGCTTTCTAAACGACCATCGGCATGGCGCACATGCACGCGGCCTGCCAATCCCAGGTCACGATCAAACCAAGGGGCCAATAGCACCCCCCCATACACCTGCACCCCAAACTGTAACCAGCCTGCTGCGTATTGAGTAGCATTGGGCTTTAATCGTAGCCCCGGGCTATCCGTATGAGCACCTAACATACGCAGGCTGGTTAACGTTTTAGCCGGCAGTTGAAAGGCAATGAGTGACGAATCATTGCGTGTCACGTAATAGCGCTTACCTGGCTCAAGCTGCCAGCTTGCCGTCTCTTCAAGGCGCATAAAGCCCGCCTGCTCCAAACGCTCCGCCATGCAGCGTGTCGCATGCCATGGCGTGGGCGACTGGTGCAGAAAATCACATAGCCGCGTTACACGATCCGCGTTGAAAGCTTCGGACATAGAAATCCTCATAACAGTAATGATTGAGTATCACAGGGTAAATGACCTGCTACAATGCTCCCTCGGCCTACGCAACTCATAGGCTATCTGCGGGTCTAGGGAAGAATGAGTGTACACAAATCCGGGAGAGCTTGACTGATGAGCTTGTTTGCAACGCTTTCGCGCTCGGTCGCCTTTGCTGTGATGCTGGTAGTTGCCAGCCCAGCAGCGCTGGCGCAACTTGAGCCGACCGACGAACAACGCCAAGCGGCAGTGGAAATAGCTGATTCACTTCGCTACGGGCATTATGCCGATATTAACTTCGACGAGCAGTGGTCAGCGGAAGCTTTCCAACGCTATCTAGATATTCTGGACGGCCAGCGCTCCTACCTATTGCACCGCGATATAGAGCCTTATCGCCATTTAGAGCGCGATATGGCGCAAGCGCTGTTCGATGGCGACCTTGACGATGCGTTTGCACTTTATAATCGCCTAAGCGAACGCCATACCGCACGCCTTGAGTGGTTACTAGAACGTCTTGATGAAGGACTTTCATTCGAGTTCGATAGCGACGAACGCTTAGAGGTCGATCGCGAAGAGGCCCCATGGGCAACTCGGGAAAGTGAATTGGACGAACTGTGGCGCAAACGGCTTAAAAACGATGCGCTAACACTTGCCCTGACTGACCAAGATGACGAGCAGATCGAAGACAATCTGCGCCAGCGCTACGAAGGTCAACTTTCCCGTCTGCGCCAATCAGAGTCTGAAGACGTGTTCGGACTAATTATGGCAGCCGTCTCCAGCACTATCGACCCTCACACTGGCTACCTCTCCCCTCGCCAAAGTGAATCATTTGATATTCAAATGAGCCTTTCACTTGAGGGTATCGGCGCACTGCTTCAAGCCGACAGTGAGTACGTCAAAGTTTCTAGCTTAGTTCCCGGCGGGCCAGCTGACCGTGCCGGCGTGCTTGAACCTGCCGATCGCATTATCGCTGTAGGCCAAGAAGACGGTGAAATGGTCAACGTAGTAGGAATGCGCCTAGACAACGTCGTTGACCTGATTCGCGGCCCAAAAGGCTCTGTTGTTCGCCTAGATGTGGTGCCGGCTCAAGCTGTAGACATGACTCGCTCACAAATCGTCGAGATAACCCGCGATACGGTTAGTCTAGAAGATCAGGCAGCCAGCAGCGAGGTGATTAATATTGAGCGAGACGGAAAACCTCATCGTATCGGGGTGATTGATATTCCAACGTTTTACGTTGACTTCGATGCCTGGCAGGCAGGCGAAGATGAGTACCGCAGCACCACCCGAGATGTTGCTAGAGAAATTGAAAATCTCAAGAAAGAAGGCGTGGAAGGTATCGTTCTGGATCTACGCAACAATGGTGGTGGCGCACTGCAAGAAGCCAATTCACTCATCGGCCTATTTATTGATCGCGGCCCCACCGTCCAGGTTCGCGACGCCCAAGGGCGCATCCAGCTCTATGGCGACACTGAAGCAGGCACAGTTTATGATGGGCCACTGACCGTACTGGTCAACCGCCTCTCTGCCTCAGCATCAGAAATCTTTGCAGGCGCTATTCAAGACTATGGCCGCGGCATTGTGGTTGGCACCCCTACCTTTGGCAAAGGCACCGTGCAAACGCTGAACGATCTTAGCCATGGTCAAATCAAACTGACCCGCGCTAAGTTCTACCGTATTTCGGGTGACAGCACCCAAAACCGCGGCGTTGAGCCAGATATTATTTTCCCTAGCCTGATCGACCCTGAACGCATCGGCGAAAGTAGCCTCGATAACGCTCTTGCTTGGGACACCGTGCAGAACGTTCAGTACCGCCGCTATGGCTCTCCTGAGAACGCGCTAGCCGCACTCTCCTCCCAACACGAAGAGCGCGCCAAGGAGAACCCTAACTTTCGCTACCTAGAGCGCCAGTCTGCCTTAGCCCGACAGCTACGCGAACAGCACACCAGCGTTAGCTTGAACCGCGATCAGCGTCAACGAGAGCTGGAAGCTCAAGAAGCAGAGCAGCTTTCTCTCGAAAACCAACGCCGCCGCGCTTTAAACTTACCTGAGCTAGAAGAGTGGATGGATGCCCGCGGCGATAACTCTCAGTCCGAGGGTAGCGAAGCAGACGAGGCTAACGAAGATGATAAAGAGGAAGATATGCCAGCTGATCGCGCCCATGTGCTAGAAGCTGCTGAAATCTTACTCGACTATGCCCATCTTCAAGGCACACAGCGGATGGCTAAACGTTAATCGAACGACTAAGCGCTAAGCAAATGACTAAGCACTAAGCGAATGACTAAGCGCTAAGCTGTCATTACTAAAAACGCCGACTTTTGGGTCGGCGTTTTTTTATTGGCTAACAATTAGCACAATGCAGCTCGCCGCGCCGGTCGGTCGCCCATTTTAGCTAGCCGCAGAACTAACGCCTGAAGGCGCGTAGCACTGCCTTCAGCACCAGCGTCAATAATAGCCTGCGCCCACCCAGGCAGCCTAGGCGACAAACGATAGTAAACCCACTGCCCTTCCCGCTGATCGACAAGCAACCCACATTGGCGAAGCTGGGCTAAATGACGCGATACTTTAGGCTGCGACTCTTCCAGCGCATAGGTCATTTCGCACACACACAGCGATTGCTCTTTCGCAACCAAGAGCACCAGCATTAAACGCGTTTCGTCGCTTAGACACTTAAAGACCTGTAGCGCATGCAAACTGGCAGCTTTTCCCACGGGCACCTTCCCAAATAGTAAGTATCCGACACAGTCTATATGCCTCTAACCGTTAGGCACAAAAAATCACCCAAAATGCCATGGCACACTGAGTATTATCACCTACAAGGTATTATCAACGGATAACAAAAAGATGAGGCTGTCGACTTCAGCTGTAAGACTTCAACTATAAATTTCGCGAGAAATCTTATGCAATAAGCGAAGCATACGGAAGATAAATAGAGGGAATAAAGAGAATAGAAAAACTAAATGGCTCCCCGAGCAGGACTCGAACCTGCGACCCAATGATTAACAGTCATTTGCTCTACCAACTGAGCTATCGGGGAACGTTTACCGCAAACGGCAGTGACAGCAGAACAGCAATTTGGCTCCTCGAGCAGGACTCGAACCTGCGACCCAATGATTAACAGTCATTTGCTCTACCAACTGAGCTATCGAGGAACATTATAATTTGCTGCTGTGTTTAGAGCGGAGCCACTGAAATCAGAATAAAACCTGCTTCAGTATGTTGGCTCCTCGAGCAGGACTCGAACCTGCGACCCAATGATTAACAGTCATTTGCTCTACCAACTGAGCTATCGAGGAACTGCTCAAACACGGTGCGTAGTATACTGATAGAAACGCTCGGGTCAAGTATCGATTATAGGTGAACGCTAGCCCCAGGTTTCTTGTATCCGTATAATGCGGTCATTCAACGGCGACGCGTTACACTGCGCTAAGCTGCACCCATGTTTTCATTCATCCCTCGTCCCCCGACGACTCATAGATGACAGGTACCGATGGCGAAGAAGCTCTTTATCAAAACGCACGGCTGCCAAATGAACGAGTACGACTCCTCGCGTATGGCAGATCTGCTCGGCGAATCTCACCAGCTGGAATTGACTGATAACGAAAAAGAAGCTGACGTTATCTTGTTAAATACTTGTTCTATTCGCGAAAAAGCGCAGGACAAGGTATTTCATCAATTGGGTCGCTGGAAAAAGCTCAAAGACGCCAATCCAGACCTCGTGATTGGTGTTGGCGGCTGTGTAGCAAGCCAAGAAGGTGAAGCGCTACGTAAGCGCGCGCCTTTTGTCGATATGATTTTTGGCCCACAAACGCTTCACCGCGTGCCAAAAATGTTGGACGCACGCAATAACAATCAGATTGCTGCGGTCGATGTCACTTTTCCAGAAATCGAAAAGTTCGATCACCTGCCGCAGCCAAAATCTGATGGCGCAACCGCCTTCGTTTCTGTCATGGAAGGCTGCTCGAAATACTGCACATTCTGTGTCGTGCCTTATACCCGCGGTGAAGAAGTCTCCCGCCCCTTTGAATCAGTTATTGATGAAGTGATTCACTTGGCCGATCAAGGGGTGCGAGAAATTAACCTACTTGGTCAAAACGTGAACGCTTACCGTGGTGAAAACGACGATGGCGATGAGATCGACCTCGCAGAGCTGATCGCCTGCGTTGCCGCAGTGGATGGCATTGATCGCGTCAGGTTTACGACCTCTCATCCGGTCGAGTTCACCGATAGTCTCGTAGACGCCTTTGCCGATATCCCGGAGTTGGTGAGCCATTTACATCTACCGGTACAATCTGGCTCTGATCGTATTTTAAGTGCCATGAAGCGTGGCCATACCGCTGAAGAGTATATCGAGAAGATGGAGCGTATTCGTGCCAATCGCCCGGACATTAGCTTCTCTTCTGACTTTATCATCGGCTTCCCTGGCGAGACGGAAGAGGATTTCGAAGCAACGATGGACCTGATTCATCGCATTGGCTTTGATCACTCGTTCAGCTTTGTTTACTCGGCACGCCCAGGCACGCCAGCGTCTGGCCTACCGGACGAAACGCCAGAAAGTGTCAAAAAACAGCGGCTTGCCATTTTGCAGGAGCGAATTCTTCAACAAGCAGCGCAGATCAGCCGACGCATGGTAGGCACTACTCAGCGCGTTTTGGTATCCGGTTTCTCACCGAGAGACCCCGGCCAACTTTCAGGGCGCACCGAAAATAACCGTGTGGTTAACTTCCGTGCAGCCAACCCTACAGAGCTGATCGGCTACTTTGTTGACGTGGAGATCACCGAAGCGCTGCCCAACTCGTTGCGTGGCGAACTCGCTTCTCCCGAGCGTTATTAACTGCTCGCTTATCCTAGGTAATTGCCCCGGCGAGGCCGGGGCAGTAAGCTGAGTCTCACACACATCAACTAACGGGTTTTTTACTCTTGAGCCAGCCATCACCTCAGGCCAATCGCATTATCACACTAAGCCTTGAACCCAATGACCCGCAGCGACTAGCTAGCCTGTGCGGCCAGCAGGACGAGCACCTAAAGCTGATTGAAAGCCGCCTGGACGTGACCTTGCGCAATCGCGGCAATGTGTTTCAGCTGGCCGGGGCCGCTAACCGCATCAAAGCTGCCGCCAATGTGCTTGAGCATCTTTACCGTGAAACAGCGGCAGAAGAGCTTGACGCAGACACGGTTCACTTATTCCTTCAGGAATCTGGCTTAGAAGCGCTAGAAGAAGATGATGATAGCGAAGGCAGCAGCGACGACGTGATCATGCGTACTCCGCGCACAATGATTAAGCCCCGTGGTCTTAATCAGCAGCGCTACGTACAAAGCATTCGCGAACACGATATCAATTTCGGTATTGGGCCTGCGGGTACGGGCAAAACGTACTTGGCGGTTGCCGCGGCGGTAGAAGCGCTAAATCAACAGGAAGTGCGACGTATTCTGTTGGTACGCCCAGCGGTAGAAGCCGGTGAAAAGCTTGGCTTCTTACCCGGCGACCTTGCCCAAAAAATTGACCCTTACCTGCGCCCGCTTTACGACGCACTGTACGAGATGATCGGTTTTGAGCAGGTCGCCAAACTCATTGAGCGCCAAGTAATCGAGATTGCCCCGCTCGCCTATATGCGTGGGCGTACGCTGAATAACTCTTACATCATTTTGGATGAAAGCCAAAACACCACGCCGGAGCAGATGAAGATGTTCCTGACGCGAATTGGCTTTGGCTCAACGGCGGTGATCACCGGCGATATTACTCAAGTGGACCTTCCACGCGGACAGCGCTCTGGTCTTTCGCAGGTGCTGGATGTTCTTAAAGAAACCCCTGGCATCGGCGTCACTCACTTTGCTGCAAAAGACGTCGTGCGTCACCCGCTGGTTCAGCGCATCATCGAAGCCTATGATGAGTTTGAATCGGAGCAGGAAGTGCAGGAACGCGCTCGGCGTGAAGCGCGCCAGCAGGAGCGTGAGGCCCGCATGCAAGCGCTTGAACGCGCAGGAGAGGCACCACGATGAGTGACATCGTGATTGATCGCCAGGCGGCCATCAACGAACCGCTACTTCCTTCCTTAGAACAGCTCACCCACTGGGTGGGCTGTGTCTTTTCACGACATCCTGATGACGAGCGTCTAGAACTGACAATTCGCTTTGTGGATGAAGCAGAAAGCCAAGCTCTCAACCGAGATTACCGTGGTAAAGATAAATCAACCAACGTGCTCTCATTTCCTTTTGAGAACCCACCCGGTGTCTCTTTACCATTACTGGGCGACTTGATTATTTGCCATGCCGTTGTTGCCCATGAGGCCAGCGAGCAGCAGAAGCCTATTGAACATCATTACGCGCACATGGTGGTACACGGCACGCTGCACTTAATGGGCTATGACCATATTGAAGAGCAGGAAGCAGAAGAAATGGAGCAATTAGAGCGTGAGCTTCTAGCTACTCTCGATATTCCTGATCCTTATCATGAGTAAGCTGTTACCCTGGCCGATAAATTGCTTTTAGGGTGGTGTAACCCTTCACTCAGTGATAAAACGACAGACTGTTTAGTCGCTGCCATCTTCACATAGCTATTTTTAAGTGCTGCATTGACGTACTGTTTGCACACAACGATTTGCATATAACTGTTCGCACGTAATAGAGAGATTAGACGCAATGAGCGAAGACCGATCGAGCAACTCAAATCAAAAATCCTGGCTCGAGAAACTCTTTGGCGCCCTTTCCGGAGACAGTGACGAACCTAGCTCGCGCGATGAGCTGATGACATTTTTACGCCACACCGCAGGGAAACTGAAGCTCGATCAAGACGCCATTATGATTATCGAAGGTGCGCTTGAAATCAGTGACCAACAGGTGCGTGAAATATTGATCCCACGTTCACAAGTCTCAGCCATTACCCTTGATCAAACCAGCGATGGCTACCTGCCATTAATTCAGGAAACAGGGCACTCCCGCTACCCGGTCATTGGCGAAAACCTTGACGATGTAAAAGGCATCCTACTTGTTAAAGACCTGCTCCCCCTGCTCTCGCAAACGCAAGAAAGCCGCGATGCCTTTAAGCTAGAAGACGTACTGCGTCCAGCAATGTTTATTCCAGAGTCCAAACGCTTAAACAGCTTGCTGAAGGAGTTCCGTGATACCCATAACCACATGGCAATTGTGGTAGATGAGTACGGCGGCACAGCCGGTATTATTACCATTGAAGATATTCTGGAACAGATTGTTGGGGATATCGAAGATGAACATGATACCGATGAAGAGGACGATATTCGCACGCTGGAAAACGGCCACTTTGCGATTCGTGCTCTTACCCCGATTGAGGACTTCAACGAGCGCTTCGGTACCGAATTTTCTGATGATGAATTCGATACTGTGGGCGGCCTTGTGATGCAACAGTTTGGTCACTTACCCGGACGTGGTGAACATACGAGTTTAGGTGGCTGGCGCTTCATCATCCTTAATGCTGATAATCGGCGTATTCGATTGTTGGAAGCTTATCGCGACGATGAGAGCAATAAGGCCACCGATGGCGATGATAACGACGACAGCTAGCCAACTGACTACTTCAACCTGCTGATAGGATATCACCATGGGGTTGACGCCCACCTTTGCACTTCAACTGCTGGCTGCACTCGTAGCCGGCGGTTTTACCACGCTTACCGCTTCACCATTTGAATTATGGTGGCTAGGCCCAGTCGCCATCGGGCTTCTTTATGCTGGTTTGCATTCATTAACTCCTTCGCAAGCGGCGCTAAAAGGCTGGCTATACGGCATAGCGCTATTCGCCAGCGGCACATCTTGGGTATATGTATCCATCCATGATTATGGCTACACTGGTGTTCCTCTCGCTGTCTTCCTCACCGCTCTGTTTGTCACGGTATTGGCGCTCTTTTTCGCTGGCACTTTTTGGCTTTATCGACGTTTTTGTAGCCCGCGCTTGGCCTTTCTCACCTTCGTGGGTGCTTGGGTGCTGGGCGAAGTGCTGCGCACTTACCTGTTTACCGGCTTTCCTTGGCTGCTGGTCGGTTCCAGCTATGTTGACTCGCCACTCGCCAACTGGGCACCAGTAGGCGGCGTTTACCTGCTTTCTCTACTGGTCGTGCTCACTGGCACCTTAGGCGCTGAACTGCTACGACGCCAATGGTGGGCAGCACTACCATTAGCCGTCATTTGGCTGCTCCCTTTGGCACTGCCAACACTTTGGACAACGCCAGCGAGCGAGCCTACCCGCGTTGCGCTACTTCAAGGTAATTTGCCCCAGCTATTAAAGTGGACCCCTGAAGGCCAGCGCGTAGCAGCAAATACATACAGCGATTTAACCCGCCGCGTCGCTGATGAGGCAGATCTTATTTTATGGCCCGAAACCGCTCTGCCAATGATAGATAACCAAGCTCGCCCGGTGTTGGAACGCGTACAAGCCAGCTTACCGCCCAGCACCGCGCTATTAACCGGCATTGTCCAACTTGATGAAGACGACCGTTATTTCAATAGCGTAATTGGTGTTGGCAACGTCGAGGGCAGCTACCAAAAAGAGCACCTAGTGCCGTTTGGTGAATACCTGCCGCTTGAAAGCGTGTTGCGTGGCGCTATCGACTTCTTCGATCTACCGATGTCGAGTTTTTCTAAAGGCGCCTCCGAACAAACGCCAATGCAGGCAGCTGGCGTCACGATTGGCAACGCTATTTGTTATGAGATTATCTACCCACAGTTGGTGGCACGCCGCGCAGCAGACAGCGACGTGATTGTGACGGTATCTAATGACACTTGGTTTGGCGCGTCCATTGGCCCTCATCAACACTTGCAAATGGCCCGTCTGCGCGCGCTAGAGAATGGTCGCTATGTTGTGCGCGCTACCAGTAACGGCATTACCGCGATTATTAATCCTCGTGGCGAGCTAGTAGATAGCGCAGCGCAATTTGAAACCACCTACCTCATTGGCGAATTTTACGCCATGGAAGGGCTAACACCGTTTAACCGCACTGGCAGCTGGCCTGCGTGGCTATTCGCTGGCCTACTCCTGTTACCGGGCTTGATACGCAGGCGTTAAAGACAAGGAGGCAGCTTTTAGCAAGCGATGTCGACATAGCCGCCCTTACTCATCAGTAAAATTATCGCGAGCTAAAGTTTCCTCCTCCATCACCTCAGCGACTAAATACGTATGCATAAGTTTACGAGCATTCAAGTCACATCAAACCAGCGATTACCTATAACCTGTCTTTACCTATAACCTGCCCTTACCTCTAATTTTTAATTACCTACAACCAGTGCCCGCTTGATTTTTTGGGCACTTACCACCAGAAATAAAGCATCGCTTCAACATAAAGCAGAAGTTTTAAGTATTATCTATGGTGTTTTTATAGCTGATCCTTATAAACACGACCACCTTTCATAATCATACGCAAGTTGCTCTCTGGATCATTCAGAAAGTCAAGGTCACTGCTTGGATCACCATCTACGACTAGGAGGTCAGCTAGGGCTCCTGGCTCAATGCGCCCAAGAACACCAGGATAGGGATTACGCGGTCCTGAAAGTGACAATAAATCACCGTTATGTCCCGTTGCCATTGCCAGCACTGTTAGCGGATCATAAAAGCGCGTTAACTTTGCCAAATGCCGAAGTTGGTTCGGGGTGTTTTTAGGGCTAAAGAGTATGTCAGTGCCCCAGGCAGTTTTCACATTAAACCGCTGTGCCATTTCGTAGGCGCGAACAGTACCTTCAGCCACTTGGCGCTGAGATTCTCGACGTGCCGCATCAGGATAAACGTTGGCATCTTCATCTTGCAGGAAAGGCTGTAGGCTCCACCACGCGCCCTCCCCAGCCATCATTCTTACCGATTCTTCATCAGCCAATTGGCCATGCTCAATAGACTTAACACCAGCCCGCAAAGCGCGCTGTATACCTCGCGGCGTATAGACATGCACCATCACATAAGTGCCCCAATCATCAGCAGCCTCGACCGCGGCGCGTAATTCTCGCTCCGTAAATTGGGTGCTATCTAAAGGGTCATAAAGCGACGCTACGCCTCCACCCGCCATCAGTTTGATCTGTGAAGCACCTAGCATTAGCTGCTCACGTGTGCGTCTGAGCACTTCAGCTTCACCATCCGCAATCACTGCAACCCCCTGACGCTCTGCTTCACTTAGCGGTGTTGTGCTGCCCCGTGGAATGTCGTGACGCATTCTGAAGTCGCCATGTCCCGACGTCTGGGAAATCATTGCGCCTGCGGGAAACACTCTAGGGCCGTTAACAATGCCTTCATCAATAGCACGCTTTAACGCAAACGATGGCCCACCCACGTCCCTAACTGAGGTAACACCACGCATTAAGGTTCGCTCTGCTTCCCGTGCTGCCACCAAATGCACGTAGCCAATATCAGCGGTCATGGCTTCCATTTGGGAGATAGCCGCTAAGGTGGTGTGCCAATGGGCATCAATCAAACCAGGCATCAGCACACGACCGCCACAATCAATGACATCAACACCTTCTATCTCGCCACTGCCATCAAGAATAGCGTCGATACGGCCACTTTCTACTCTGATTGATACACCATCACGCAGTGGGCCACCGCTCCCATCGAATAGCCTTAAATTCGTTAATAGTAACGGCCCATCATGCGCTTTCGGCTGCTGCCCAACAGCAAAGGGCACATGCAGTCCTGCAAATAGCGCCATCACCGCCGCCGTTCCTCCAATCATTTGTCGACGGGTTATTTCTGCCATAACGCGTTCATGGAAGCGTTGTAAAATCGGAGACCCACAGCAACAAGCACCATGACTATGATGCGTATGAGGCTCTGTCAGCATCGGCGAAAATAAAGAACGAGCGTTAGGTGGCATGGCTAGAGCCTCGGTTAACAGTAATTAACAGTAAAAGGACAAGCAACTTTATTACTCTAAGTCGACTCACCATCAGTTAGCAGTGATTAATATATACCAAACTGATTAACGAGCAATTACATAACAGTCTCTTTATTGAAAAACCGCAATAAAATTTAGCTCGCTAATATAAAAACGATTATTCCAAAGCCGGCACAACGAACCACCCACCCAATAAATTATCTACAAACCATTTTTGGCTTATTGCACTTAACACCTAAACTATGGTTTAACCCTTATAATAAATAAAAAGAGGTGGTGAGTTGTGAAAAGCTCAAGCATGTTTTTATGGGCATCATTACTTATGGTAGCCATAGCGTTACCTAGCCAGCACGTTCACGCGCAGCCACTAGCTCTGGAAGATGCTTGGCAACAACTCCGCAGCCAAGACGATGACGTTGCAGCAGGCCAAGCTGCCCAGCAGCGAGCGGTTGCGCTTCTTTCTACCCGCAATAATTTACTACTCCCTCAAATAGATCTAATTGGCTCTTATACCCACCTAGATAACCCAATTGAAGTGGATGCACTTGCTCTCAACCCGCTTAGTAGCGTCGCTGACTCCCTGCCAGGCCAGCGATTAGTCGATCTTATTGGCGGCCCTAATGCCTTTCGTACACCGGTCACTAACCGCAACGTTGCCCGAAGCTCGTTAGCGATGTTTTGGCCGCTCTATACAGGTGGAAAAATCAGCTCTGCACGGGAACTATTAACATTAGAAGAGAGGGCAGCATCGCTACTGCTTGAAGACGTTTACCGAGCCCGTTTTATGGATTTAGTAACCGCTTATTACGGGCTAGTAATGGCTGAGCGAGCGCTTACTACTCAACAACAAGCTGAAAACACCCTTGCCCACCATTACCACTCTGCCCAAGCGCTTGAAGACCAATATCAAATTGCGCGGGTGGAGCGCTTAGCCGCTGAAGCAGCCTATGACCGTTCACGTATCACTACGCGCGCCATCCGCGAGCAGCGTGATAGCGCCCAACAAGCATTAGCCTCTTTGGTTCACTATACGCCTTCCAATGCGCCAGGGTCTGGCGGTCATTCATCAGGCCCTACGCCTACATCTCCCCTGTTTACGCTCGCATCGCTGCCACCGATTGGGCATTTTCAACCAGGGCTAGCCGACCACCCTGTCCTTAGATTATTAGCAAATAAACAGGCTCAGGCGGAAAGCGTCGTTGATGCAAGCCGTGGGCTTTACCATCCGAATGTCTTCATGTTTGGCAGTTACAACCTCTATGAAGATGACTCGTTAGCTAGCGATCTCACACCCGACTGGTTGGTTGGCGTTGGTGTCAGTATGCCACTGGTAGATCGCAGCGGACGGAGTGGCAAGGTACAGGCAGCGGTGAGCACAGTATCGGAATTACGGTATCGCCAGCTGGCCGCTTCCCGCAAGCTAGAGCTGTTGCTTGACCAGCAGTATCGCGATGCCAATCAAGCGCTTGAAGAGTATAGCGACCTCGCAAGTACAGTGGCGCTGGCAGAAGAGAGCCTACGCCTGCAAACGCTGGCTTTCTCAGAAGGAATTGGGCGAGCGCTTGATGTGATTGATGCCCAAACCTTTCTATCCACGACCCATACGCGCCGTGATGCTGCCGCTTTCCGGTTCGTCATGTCGTTTGCCCAATTACTCAGTATTACAGGTCAGCAAGAATCACTATTTGCTTATCTTAGCGAAGGGGACCCCATCCCGTGACCACGCGCAGATTTCTCATCCTGGCCATATTGGCAGGGGTCGCCATCGCAGTATCTGTTGTTTTCTGGCGCACCTATAGCACGCCTCCTCTTCGCCTACAGGGCCAGATAGAAGCCCGACAATATATGGTGTCTTCAAAAGTCCCAGGACGGCTTGCCGAAATTGAGTTTCGCCGCGGTGATAGTGTCAATGCCGGAGATGTCGTATTTCGAATCGATAGTCCTGAACTTGAAGCTAAACTGACGCAAGTCGATGCACTCGATACGATTAGCCGCTCACTGGCGCAGGCGGTTGAAGGCGGCACCCGTGAGGAGAAAATAGCCGCAGCACGCAGCGAATTTCAGAAAGCTCAGGCGGCTGAGACCATGGCAAGAACCACCTATGAACGTACCCGCGTATTAGCCGAACAAGGCGTTGTGGCCCGTCAACGGCTTGATGAGGCTTTTACACTGCTACGGGTAGCGGAGCAGACGCGGGTAACCGCCGCAGAGGTGCTTAGATTAGCAGAGGCAGGCCCTCGTGAAGAAGCACGTACCGCCAGCCGCGCTGGCGAAGATATAACGACTAGTCTACGTGATGAAATCACTGAACTACTTGAGGACTCGCTAGCAATTGCACCTCATAAGGGCATTGTCAGTAATGTATTACTAAACCCAGGTGAGCTCGTCCCCCAAGGTTTCCCAGTGGTGATGATCACCGACCTAGACGAAGCATGGGCTCTGTTTAATGTTCGTGAAGACCTGCTACGGCACTTTTCGCCAGGTACAGAGATCGACCTCGATATTCCCTCTCTTGGTCATCAGGCACGCTTTAAAGTCAGCCACATCGCAGCGCTTGGCGACTTTGCCACTTGGCGTGCCACGGTGCCCGGTCGTGGCTTTGATATGCGCACGTTTGAAGTGGAAATGCACCCCATTGAGCCAGTACCTGGCCTAAGGGCAGGCATGAGCGTATTGCTTGATTTACCTTCTGAGGAAGCGCCGACAGGTAGCCAGCATGGAACCGACTAGACTGAATGGCTGGCAGGCGCTACGCAGCCAGCCGTGGCTGCTCGCTCTGGTAGGATGGCTGCCCCCTCTGCTGGCTCTGCTATTTATTGCCGTGTTTGAAACAGGCACTCCACGATCACTTCCCGTAGGCGTTGTCGATTTAGACCATACCTCTGAGTCTCGTTCACTGCAGCGTTATTTAGATGCCAGCCCAGCATTAGATATGCTTCACCCTTACCCTTCGGCAAGCGAAGGGGCCGAAGCGCTACAACGTGGTGAAGTCTTAGCACTATTGATCATCCCACGTAACTTTGGCCGCGACTTGCGTCTTTCTCTCAGCCCTGAGGCCGTGGCTTTTTACAATAGCCAATACCTGCTAGCCGGAAAATTCATTTCCTCCGCACTAACCCAATCAAGCATGAGTTTTGCCGCCGAAGCGGGCGTTGTATTACGGCTTGGTCAAGGCTATACATTACCACAAGCAGTAGCAGCGGCGGCCCCTGTGCGGCCACAAATCACCTCCCTTTATAACGCGGGAATGAGCTATGCGCGTTTCTTGGTGACAACAATCACACCCGCCCTATGGCAAATTGTAATCGTCGTTGCAACGCTGCTGACGCTTTGCTGGCGGCTCGAAAAAGCGCCGCTACCCACCACTTTCTCCGCCAGAAGTGTTTCACTCTGGCAACTACTAACACCCATTTCGCTGCTGCTATGGCTGCAAGGCGTCATCCTGCTTGGCATGTTTTACTATTTTCTTGGCTGGTCACCAGAGGGCAGCGTGGCTTGGCTAATGGTTGGTATGGCGCTAATGGTACTTGCCGTTCAAAGTATGGCGACGTTGATTCTAGCTACCGTTGCTAACAAAATCCGCGCGCTAAGCTTATGTGCTGCTTATCTAGCACCAGCCTTTGCCTTTATGGGAATTACTTTCCCAAGAGGCGATATGAATATACTGGCGCGAACCTGGGGCAACTTAATGCCCTCAACCCACTATATTGAACTCCAGGTAGCGGTGGCTGACCATGGGGCACCGCTGGCTACTCTGCTACCGCCCTTATTAATATTGCTGCTGTTCCTGCTGCCTTTACCCTTCGCCATTCATGCCTTGCCAAAACAATTAAACATCAACCCTGCTGAACAGGTGTCCTCATGAATGCCTGGCAACGGTGTTGGCAAGCGTGGCAGGTAGAGATTGCGAATATATTTGCTGATCGGGCCGTGCTGCTCGTAATTGTCGGCGGCTTACTATTTTATGCCGTTCTTTACCCTCTTCCCTATCATAAGAGCGTGCCGGGAGAACAAGCAGTGGCGGTGGTGAATCATGATCACACTCATCTGGCCCGGCAACTTATCCGCATGGCAGATGCAGCCCCTCAAATTCGAGTCGCCGCCCAGCCGTCCAGCATGGCAGAAGCAGAAGCCTTACTGGCCAGCGATGCTGTTCATGGGCTATTAATTATTCCTTCCGGTTTCGAGCGTGATATTTATTTAGGACGCCCAACCAGCCTCTCTTTTGCTGGGGACGCCAGCTATTTTCTAATTTACGGCAATGTGGTTGAGGGCTTGCTGACAGCCGCGACGACACTCAGTGTGCAAACCCAACTCGTTGGTAGCTTAATGAAGGGAGAAAGTCCTGCACAGATCCCTGGACAAATTATGCCGATGCGGCTCATCACTAAGCCCGCGTTTAACCCCACGTCGGGCTACATTAATTACATTGTGCCCGCTGTCTTTGTATTAATTCTGCACCAAACGCTACTCATTGCCGCAGGTAGCGTAACCATCAAAGATCGCGCGCGCAGGCGTCTGGGGCAAACCGCGCCATCGCTCGCATTAGCGCTGCCGCTTCGCCTCTTCACCTTTCTGCTTATCTACCTATTATTTGCCATGCTCTACTTTGGCTTTTTCTTCCAGCTTTATGGTGTTCCCCATGCGGCTGCGCCTAGTGAATTACTCGCCTTCAGCGTGCTATTTTTCATAAGCGCCACGTTATTCGCCATTTGGCTTGGTTATCTGCTTCCGCGACCAGAACTGCCCACTGTGCTGGTTCTTCTTTCGTCACTACCGATTGTCTTTACCGCTGGTTTTGCCTGGCCTGCCGAAAGTCTACCCAAATGGCTAGATATCCTAACCCTACTGATTCCAGTTAAACCTGGCATACAAGGTTTTTTAGCGATGAATCAAATGGGTGCCCCGCTTCTCAGCATTGGGCGCGAAATTAGCGTACTGATTGGATTATGTATTCTGTATGGCGGATGGCTTTGCTGGCTCGCTTGGCACCAACGCAAGCAGTCACATTGCTGAAAGGGTGGTTTGAAAGGTAGCTTGAAAGGTAATAACGCAAATGGCGGTGATGCCTTATTAGATCACTCCAAATAGGACATCACCGCTATTTTCTACTGCTCTAACTGTTAACGACAAACGCAACGTTTGTTCGTTAGCCTATCATGCCATGGTGGCAAATCATTCTGCGGCGGGAATTTCGCCCAACACCTCAGGAATCGTCATTTTCACATAGCGCCCGGGCGCGCTTTCAATCACGCTTAGTTCACCTTCTCCAGGCTGACGCGCGGGCACCATTTTTTCCGGGTCAGGATCAGCATAGCCGTTCTCCGTTACCCATGCCTGCCAGTGTGGCCACCAGGAGCCTTCGTTAAAGGTGGAGCCTTCTTGCCATGCTTCATGGGTGTCGGGCAGCGCATCGTTGGTCCAGTAGCCGTATTTATTCTTGTGGGGAGGGTTCACAATGCCCGCGATATGGCCAGAACCACCCAATACAAACGTCACCGGCCCTTTGGGTAACAGCGCGCCATAATACGTACTGTTCCACTTAGCGATATGATCTTCTTTCGTCGAAACGAAGTAGCACGGCGTCGAGATTTTACGAAGGTCAATCTTCACCTCGTCCAGCTCGATACCACCTGGTTCTACTAAACGGTTTTCCAAGTACATATGGCGCAGATACCAGGCATGGGTACCAGCAGGCAGGTTAGTCCCATCCGTATTCCAGTACAGCAGGTCAAACGCGGCGGGCGTTTCGCCTTTCAGATAATTATTGATGTAGAACGACCAGAAAAGATCATTCTCACGCAATAAATTAAAGGTGTAGGCCATCGAGCGGCCGTCTAAATATCCTTTCATTTCCAGCGTATTTTCAATTCCCTCAACCACCCGTTCGTTAAGGAATACGCCAATATCACCAGGATCACGAAAGTCCTGCAGCGTCGCCATATAGGTCACTGACTTCACTTTTCGACCACGCCGAGTGCTTGTCAGATAGGCCACCGTAGAAGCAGTTAGTGTGCCGCCCACACAGTAACTCAACAGATTGACTGACTTCTCACCACAGGCTTGCTCAATGGCCTCCATCGCGCTGACGGGGCCCATTTGCATGTAATCAGCCCAGGTAATATCGCGCTGTTCTGGGCCAGGGTTACGCCAAGAAATCAGAAATACCGTGTGCCCTTGGTCCACCATCCACTTAACCAGCGAATTATCTTCTCGCAGGTCGAGAATGTAGTACTTATTGATCCATGGGGGCACGATCAACAGTGGCGTTTTAAAGGTTTTTTCCGTGGTGGGGGTGTATTGAATTAACTGAATCAGCTCATTTTCATACACCACGGCACCTGGGGTGACAGCAATGTTATCGCCAACACCAAAGGCACTTCGATCGGTCATGCGTACGTTAATACCCTCGGCGGAATTCGCCAGGTCTTCTCGCAGGCGCGTCAGGCCATCTACTAGGTTTTGTCCACGCGTCTCAATTGTACGACGCATGACTTCGGGGTTAGTCGATACAAAATTAGTAGGCGACATGGCGCTTACTAATTGCCGAGCATAAAACGCTAGATTGCGTTTCTGTGTCGGGTCTAAGCCATCCAGATTTTCAATAAGCTCCTCTACCATCTGCGAAAACAGTAAATATTGCTGCATAATCGCTAAGTAGTAAGGCTCTTGTGTCCATGCTTCATCTTTAAAGCGGCGGTCGCCTTTTGCAGGCGTTATCAATGGCGTCACTTGCTCACCAGACATCGCCCGCACACCCTGCTGCCAAAGTAGCCACTGATCTTGCAGTAGGCGGGACTGAGTTTGCCACAGCAGGTTAGGGTTACTCATGAGCGACTGTGCGGCGGCTTCAAAGCTTTCACGCATATCACTGTAAACGGAGTCAGCAGCTTCGCTGGGTGCTATCCGTGACAGTAAATCCTCAAGCAGGCCTTTGTACTGTTCACCAACATCGCTTAGCTGCACTTTCCATGCTTCAAGCTCTTCTTGAGAAACACCTTGAGACGGCATTTTCCACCCTGACAGCATACTCACTCTCCCCTCACCTGCTTGGCATTGTCTGCCCAGGCACATCATCCAAAAGAACGCGGCGCCTTCAAGGCGCCGCGAACATCGTTACGTTTAGCTTTTACGTGAAGATTGGCTAGTCGATTTCGCAGGCTGTTCACTTTTCGCAGCAGAGGTGGCTTGCTCGCTCATTTTCTGCCCAGCTTCGCTGAACAGCTTTTCCATTTCGGATTTGAACTGCATGCTCATCTCGCCCATGACGCGGGCATCTTCCTGCATCTGCTGAGAAAGCTCATTCATCATTTCGGCTTGTTTCGTACCAAAATCACGCAGGCTTTCAGCATCGTTAATTTCCGTCGCACTGCGAATGCGCTCGGTGCCCATCTGGCTGTAGCGTTTCATTGCTTCCAGCTGATACTGGGTCATTTTTTCCATATTGTTGAGCATCAGCGAGTTCATCTTGCGCATTGGCTCGAACATTTGGCGCGTTTGGGTACTAAAGGCGTCCATCATTTTATCTTGCATAGTGTCTGCTCCTATCTCTCATTCCTTGGCATGAGCCTGGAGTGGCTCATCACACGGCAAATTGCTGCACTGCAAAAAGAGTAAACGCTGCATTGCTGCTTTGCAACATTCTTAGCAGCACGCTCAACAACGCTACACATTTCACATGACAGTTCTACCCTTTAGCGCGAGAGCGCGAAGAAGCTGTTGCTTTCGCTTTGGAACTTCTCGCACTTGATGCGCTTTTACCTGACGCTGCATTGGCAGCCTCTTGGGAGTCATCCTGATTCGCGTCGCCAGCCTGGTCGGCACTGCCACCTGAGGTTCCTGCTTTACGCAACATATCCAACATCATCTGCTGATACGTACCGAAATTAGCTAGCCCCTGAGAAAGTCCTTGTTGCATCATCGGCTGCTGCAGGAAAGGACGCATTAGACTCATAGGGTCATAGCCATCCACCCCAGATTCCATTTGCCGCTGAATATTTTCCAGCAGGCTTTGCTGAAACGCCTCAACATCCGGCAGCCCTAATGATTGGCGAAACTCATCCGGTGTCAGGTCAAATTCAACGTTAATTTTCATAGGCGACTCCTTAACCATCTTCCTAGAGTGTAGCAGCGTTACGCTAAGCGCACCGTGCTGTTATTGTTGTTCTAAACGCGGTGTATCAACGCTAACATCGCCATTCTGTCCACGATGACGTAGCCAATGGTCTAGCAGCGTGATTGCCATCATCGCTTCAGCGATAGGCGTCGCGCGAATACCGACACAGGGGTCATGGCGACCCTTTGTTATTACCTCAACTGGTTGGCCATGTACATCAATTGAACGCCCGGGCGTAGTAATACTTGACGTTGGTTTCAACGCTAGGCGGGCAACGATCGGCTGCCCACTGGAAATTCCGCCTAACACGCCACCAGCATGGTTTGACAAGAAGCCCTCTGGGGTCATCTCGTCACGGTGTTCACTACCCCGCTGGGCAATGCAGCCAAACCCTGCACCTATCTCTATCCCTTTTACCGCATTGATGCTCATTAAGCCATGCGCCAGATCAGCATCTAAGCGGTCAAAAACCGGCTCACCCAGCCCAACCGGCACACCGTCGGCAATCACGGTAACTTCCGCGCCCACCGAGTCTTGGTCACGACGCAGCTGATCCATATAGGCTTCAAGCTCAGCCACTTTGTCCGGATCGGGGCAGAAAAAGGCATTTTCGCTCACTGCATCCCAGGTTTTGAAGTCGATTTTAATTGGCCCCAACTGGCTCATATAACCACGAACTTGTATCCCTTTTGCGGCCAGCACCTTCTTAGCGATCGCGCCAGCGGCAACGCGCATCGCGGTTTCCCGTGCGCTAGAACGACCGCCGCCCCGATAATCGCGATGACCATACTTGTGATGGTAGGTGTAGTCTGCGTGGGCAGGCCGGAATTGATCTTTGATTTTAGAGTAGTCTTTGGAGCGCTGGTCGGTGTTCTCAATTAGCAGACCAATGGACGAACCAGTGGTTTTACCTTCAAACACACCAGAAAGAATCCGCACCTGATCCGGCTCTTTACGCTGGGTGGTATGCCGAGAACTGCCTGGGCGGCGGCGATCTAAATCGTGCTGAAGGTCCTCTTCACTGATCGGTATGCCAGGCGGGCAGCCGTCAACAATCGCGCCTAAAGCAGGGCCGTGGCTCTCACCAAATGTAGTAACGGTAAATAGCTTACCAAAGGTATTGCCAGACATGGGCGTTAGTTCCTCACGCAAAAGACGCCGCATGGGCGTCGAGTTCAGCGGCGCTCAAGGCAAAAACACCCTGGCCGCCACGCTCGAATTCAAGCCAGATAAAAGGCACTTCAGGAAAAGCAGCCTCTACATGGCGGTCGGAATTGCCAACTTCAACAATCAGCCATCCCTCGTCGGTTAAGTGCTGGCGCGCCTCACGCAGAATGCGCCGCACAATATCTAACCCATCGTTACCAGCCCCCAGCGCCAAGGCAGGCTCGTGGCGAAACTCGGCGGGCATGGTGGCCAGATCACGTGCATCGACATAAGGCGGGTTTGATACGATCAGATCAAAGCGCTGGCCTTTCAAACCATCAAACACGTCGGACTCGACGGCCCGCACGCGATCACCAACGTCGTGACGCGTGATATTTTGACGCGCAACCGCTAAGGCATCCTGGCTAATATCCGCCAGGGCGACCTCACTGGTCGGCAGCACCAACGCGGTGGCAATGCCGATACAGCCAGAACCGGTACATAAGTCCAATACTCGGGCAGGCGGTTCTTCTGGGAACCATGCTGCAAAACCATCTTCAATCAGCTCGGCAATAGGCGAGCGCGGAATTAATACGCGTTCGTCAACGCTGAACGGGAACCCGGCAAAAAAAGCTTCACCCAGTAAATAAGGCAGCGGGCGGCGAGTAGTTACCCGCTCTCGCGCTAAACGAATAATGCGCTCGCGCTCTATTGGCAACAGGCGTGCGTCTAGCACAGCAGGATCGACGTTCCACGGAAGGTGCAGTGCGCCTAAACACAGCGCAACGGCTTCGTCCCAAGGCGATTCGGTGCCATGCCCATAATGCAACCCCGCCAGATAAAACTCACTGGACACCCAGCGTAAATAATCGCGTAATGTAAAAAGCTCGCTCACCACTGCCGACTCCGGCAGCGAAAGCATTGAGTGGGAGGTCTCATCATTAAGGTGCGTGGTCACAGCGGCTCCTGGCGTATAAAGATTGATGAAAAGATTGTACCTTTGACGCCGTCTGGTTCACAGCACGCGGTTCACAAGCGTGCATTTCACAACAACATTCAGCTCGCTATCCTGTGTGTTTCTCAATTATGCTTGTTTATTGACACTTTTCTTAACATTTAACTTCTCGATTTGAGCTAATCATGACGCGACACCTGCCCAACGACGACGATATCAGTGCCTTTCGCCAAGCGCTGCAGGCAGCAGGCGTACGCCGTATTGCCAGCAACCAAGCCAACCCAGGCAAGCCCAAACGTAACGATGATGCCCAACAGGCACGCCGGCGAGCTGCGGTAGAAAGCAACACGCTACAAACCAGCGGTCGCACATCTGACGGCCGAGTAGAGGCAGTACGCCCTTCAGAGTATCTGGAATTTAGCGTTCCGGACCTGCCCTGGCGCACCTTTAGCCAGCTAAAGCGCGGCCAAACCGCTTGGCAGGCTGGGCTGGATTTACACGGCTATACCCTAGAAGAAGCTCGGATTGAGCTTGAAAGTTTTTTACGCGACGCTGCTGCACAAGGCATGCGCTGCGTTCTGGTAGTTCACGGTAAGGCCTGGGGTACCACATCGGACTTTCCGGTACTTAAAAGCCATACCAACGCATGGTTAAGAGAGTGGCCCGGCGTCTTGGCGTTCTGCTCCGCCATCGATATCGATGGCGGCACAGGGGCGGTGTATATTCTGCTGCGCAAGCGCGGGCAGTAAGCAGCTATTTCACTACGCTTACTCGGTGGCATCAGAGGCAATACCAGGCATCCGTCGCTCCAGTGCTTCATCGGCAAGATGCCGACCCAGCCGAATTAATTCGTTGGCTCGGTGAAACTCATAAGTGCTGCAAACAGTTTTGGGAATTTCAATCAATACATCTGGCGGATAGCCTGCGATTTTATACTTCGCGAGCGCCGCCTGGGTGATATCAAACGACTCTAAAATCATATCGAGCTTGCCCCATTCACGCTTACCACGCAGGTCAACGGTTTCATCAACGTCACTCTCTTCACCATTGCTACCCCCCAGCCCGTCCCACAGCCGCCGTGTGGTGGCACGAACGTCATCCATCCAACCGCCAATATTAGCATCGCGATCGCGTTCTAACGCGGTGCGGCTATCGCTCTTATCTTCGTGGGGTAACAGCTCCTCTAACGTGATGGGTTGCGGACTGTGCGCCGTCACGTTAACCGCTACAACAAAGTCCGCTTCATGGGCGGCTAATATCGGCATCATCGGCAGTGGGTTCAGTAAGCCGCCATCAACGAGCACCTGGTCCCCCACATGCACTGGGGTAATAACGCCAGGCACGGCAATAGAGGCTCGAATTGCCTGAAGCAAGGAGCCGTTTTGAAACCACACTTCACGCTGACGAACCAGATCCGTCGCGACGGTCGTTACCGGAATAGGCAGCTCTTCAATCAATCTTTCGCCAACCAGCTCTTCTAACTTGTTCATGACCTTATTAGCCCGCATGGCCCCCATCGGACTCCAGGTCACATCGACCAGCTTTAGCACGTCTAAATAATCCAGCGTACACACCCACTCGCGGTACTCAGGCAGTTTTCCAGCCGCATAGATACCGCCAATAAGCGCGCCCATGGAACAACCCGCAATCGAGATAATCTCGAAGCCACGTGCTTCTAATGCTTCGATAACACCGATATGGGCGTAGCCCCTAGCTCCTCCACTCCCCAATACCAACGCAACCTTATTGCCATTATTTAAAGGAAGGTTTCCCAAAGGTGTATCAGCAGTTTGCGTCACTTTTTTCATTGTCATCTTCCTAATGCTGAACAACAGATAACCGTTACACTTGTTGCCGGATTATCTCAGCCACGTGCTCAACCGCCTGGGGTTCAAGGTGCAGATGATGGCCACCCGCTAGTACATGGCGCGTTAACTGGGGCACCGCTTGGCGTGCTTTTTCCGCCCAGTCCCGCTCGCCTAAAATACCCCGCTCCCCTTCTATCAATAGCACCGAGGCTTGAATCTCCGCCAGTAGTGCCAACACCTGCTGGGGTGTAAAGCGCACCAAAGAAGGCTTTAACAAACGGCTATCAGTGCGCATTTGCACATGCCCATCGGCGGTAGCTTGCGTGTTACGTTCGACAAGTGGCGTAGCGGTGATGCTGTCCAGCGGCGTGACGCCTCCGGCTACCCGCGCAGCGACTGCGCTCTCAATATCCGGATAACGAGGGGGCCGGGAAAGCGGCCGCCGATAGGCTATCAACCCTTTACGCAGTTGGCTGGCTGTCTCTTCAGCCGGTGTGTTTAACGCACCTAAACCATCTAGCAAAATAAGCTTATTCACCCGCTCGGGGAACGCTGCGGATATGAGGCAAGCCACGGCTGCCCCCATCGAGTGAGCAAGTAGCGTTGTCTTTTCGAGCGCTAATGCTTCCAAGGTATCCAGCACATCGTGAGTGTAGTCCCATAGTGCATAGTCGCTTCCTACAGGTGCATGGGCCGAATGCCCGTGACCACGAAAGTCGATCGCAACAATACGAATATCCAATGCTTTTACTAACAGCGGCGCTAACCGTGTAAAGCTTGCAGCGTTGTCTAACCAACCGTGCAGTGCCACCCAAGTAGGCGCAGTGCTACGCCCCCAGCTAAGTGCTGCCAGCCGCCCATTCGCCAGGGAAAGCGGCTGCGCAGCGGTACCGACATGAGTCGATTCATTCATAAACAGGATCTCTTTAAAGCCGGATAACCAAGCAATGTCATATTCGTCAGATGACGCTCTAAGGCGTAAACGTTACCATGCTAAGCGCAGCGCATCTGCCGCTTTTATGGGGAGTTCGCTGCTTGCTACTACTTCGTAATGTGTTGAATAACGATGACCAACAGGAAAATGGCTATGAAACCACGTCGTGATACCCGTGCTCGCAATCTTGTGTTCTTAATTACCGTGATAAGTGCACTGGTGGTTGGCATGTGGCTCGCTCGCTAAGCCAATAGCACCCGCAAACCAATATTCCCCTGGTACCCTGCGCTGAGCGTCGCTTGCAATTTTTTCCCCATGAATAAATACTGCCTATATACTGTATATAAAAACACTATTTATTCATGAGGATGCCGTCGATGCCGTCTCAACCCACTTATTGTGCAACAACCATGGTTGCGACAGCCCTGCCGTTAACCTCTCAACCGCTGCCCTTTCCAATGCTCTACGGCCGCGCTGGGTTTAGCGGCTTCCCTTCACCTGCCCAGGATTACGAGCCACGCACACTAGATCTCAATGAGCGGTTGATTAAACACCCCAACCACACGTTCTACCTCACCGCCACAGGCGACAGCATGGAAGGCTGGGGGATATTCGAAGGTGATTTGCTGGTGGTAGATCGCAGCATACCGCCCCGTTTAGGGCATATCCTGGTCGCCATGTTTGAAGAGGAAGTACTGATAAAGCGTTATGCGCTCTATCAAGGCACGCCACATCTTTGTTCGGCACATCCTCACTACCCACCACTCCCCCTAGCAGAGACGGACTGCCAGCTATGGGGCGTGGTACGCGCTGTGGTGCATGAGTATTTGCCATGATTGGCCTTGTTGATGCCAACAACTTCTACGTGTCATGCGAGCGGGTGTTTAATCCTGCGCTTGAAGGCAAGCCCGTTGGCGTGATGTCGAATAACGATGGCTGTGTGATTGCCCGTTCGGCCGAAATGAAAGCGCTGAACATCCCCATGGGCACACCCTCTTTCCAACTAGAAGGTTTGCGCCGGCGGGGCGTAATTCACCTGCTGTCCTCTAAC
This sequence comes from Halomonas qinghailakensis, assembly GCF_025820815.1. Lineage (NCBI taxonomy): Bacteria > Pseudomonadati > Pseudomonadota > Gammaproteobacteria > Oceanospirillales > Halomonadaceae > Halomonas > Halomonas qinghailakensis. The sequence continues at coordinate 493,686 of NZ_CP096973.1, forward strand.
TACGAGCTGTATGGCGACATGTCCGCACGACTCGCCCAGCTACTGCGGGATGCCTGCCCCGACGTCGCGCCTTACTCTATTGATGAAATGTTTATTTACCTGGATGGTTTCAGCGACGCTCAATGCCAAACGCTCGGGGAAGTCTTACGCCGCCGCATTCGCCGCTATTTAGGGCTGCCTGTCTGTGTAGGGCTAGCACCTACCCATACGCTAGCCAAGCTCGCTAATCACGTTGCCAAAAAGCAGCCTCACTACCAGGGCATCTGCCTGCTCACCGCCAATAGCCCAACCACGGCTGCGCTGCTTAAACAGCTGCCGGTGAATGACGTATGGGGCATCGGTAGACGCCTAGCAGAACGGCTTGCGGTGGGTGGTATTCGCACGGCGTGGCAACTGCGGGAGTGCGATCCAAAGCAACTTCGCAAACGATTTTCAGTGGTGCTTGCGCGTACAGCACTAGAGCTACGTGGTATCTCCTGCTTGGAAATGAACGCAGTCGAGCAGCCGCGTCAGCGTATTATGACGTCGCGCTCTTTTGGTCAAGCAACCGGCGTAAAAGCGGAATTACACGCAGCACTGCGCCGCCATGCCCAGCGTAGTGCCGAAAAACTGCGCCAGCAGAAAAGCCTTACCCGCGCCGTGCTGCTGTTTCTGAACACCAACCGCCATCGTAAAGACCAGCCTCAACTTTCGCCTAGCGCGATGATTCCCCTAACGTCACCAAGCGACGATACCCGCGTCATTTTAGAAGCCGTACGCGAAGGGCTTGAACAGATGTACCGGCCAGGTTTTCAGTTTATGAAAGCCGGCGTCATGTTATTGGACTTAGTGGATGCGCAGCAGTATCAACTTTCACTGTTACAGCCCTCACCCAAGGCGCACCCGCACTTGATGAACACCGTTGACGCCATTAATCAGCGTATGGGGCAAGGCACCATTCGTTTTGGAATGACAGAGGCGGAAGCACCGTGGCAGTTGCGCTGTGCGCACCGCTCCAACCGTTACACCACCTGCTGGGACGAACTCATGGAGGCAGGCACTCACCCTGGCGCCATTGCGGCCGCCAGGGTGAAGCGTGAACAACAGCAGCTAGCGCGAGCGCAGCGCTTGGCGCAGCCGCGGGCTTAATGCCTCTCCGATCAGCGCAAATATCACTAAGATCGCCAGCAGTATCGGCCAGTGAACAGCAAACGACACTGGGTAAAGGCCCAGCGCATCGACAAAAATGACCAAGATACCCAGCGGACTCACGTAACGCACCATGGCTAGCCACAGTGCATAAGGCAACGGCGCAAGGCCCAGCTCGTCGCGGAAGGTTTCACTTTTCAGCACAAACCCCGCCAGCAGCACCATGCCCAAACCTCCCAGCGGCATCATCCAGCGCGAGGTCAAATAATCCAGCCAGTCAAAGAAGTGTTTACCCGCGAGCGTCCAATCAGCGCCCAGGTTAAACGACAGCATCGCCAGCGTGCTGATCAGCCATAGCACGATGCCCGTCGCCCAAGAGGCCGACTTACGGGTCATGCCTTTGTTATCGCATAACCACGACACCGTAGCTTCCACCATCGAAATAGACGAGGTCAGCGCTGCCATTGAGAGCATTAAGAAAAACAGAATGCCAAATAGCGTGCCCATTGGCATCGCCTGGAAAGCCAGCGGCAAGCTCATAAAAATAAGCCCAGGCCCTTCACCAGGATTCATACCGTTAGCAAAAATGACCGGGAAGATTGCCAACCCCGCCATGAGTGCAACCACGGTGTCAGCAATGGCCACGCTTACCGTGGTACGCCCAATCGAAGCACCTTTGGGCAAGTAGCTACCGTAGGTAAGAATCGCACCGGATGCCAACGACAGTGTGAAAAAGGCATGGCCCAACGCCGCGAGCATCCCTTCACTCGAGAGACTTCCTGCGTTAAACGAGAACAAGAAGCTCACGGCCTCGCCAAACCCACCAGAAAACACCCCGAAGATAATCAGTAGAACGAGCATGAGCACTAGCCCGGGCATCATCCAGCTGACACTTTTCTCGATACCTTCCTGAACGCCTTTGCCCACAATTACCATGGTCAATACTGCCACCAGGGTACTCCAACCACCCAGGATGAACGGGTTGGCGTTATTCGCGCTAAATACGGCGGCCATATCGTCAACGCTGCTGCCAGCCAGTCCGCCGGTGAGCATTTTCCATAAATAGGAGAACGACCAACCTGCGACCACGACATAAAACGACAGAATCATAAAGCCGCAAAGCATCGCCATCCAACCAATCAGCGACCAAACAGAAGAGCGACCAGACTCATTGACGACACGCCGTATCGCATCGATAGGGCTGCCGCGCCCACGGCGACCAAAGGCAATCTCGGTCATCATCACCGGTACGCCGACGGCTAGAATGCACGCCAGATACACCAGCACAAAAGCTCCGCCGCCATACTCCCCGGTGATATAGGGAAATTTCCAAATATTGCCCAGCCCCACCGCCGAACCGGTGGCTGCCAGCATAAAGCCCCAGCGGCCCAGCCACTGAATGCGAGGTTGCCCAGAAGACGCCATGACCTTCCACCTTGTCAGAAAAAAGCGCCTATCCTAGAGGATTTTGTCGACAAAGCCCAAAACTCTTGCAGCCATCAACCAACTATTACGCCACCGATAGCGCTTTGGCCTGGGCATCTAGCCGCTGGGCGGTTTGGTCTACCTGACGTAGCCAAACTAAAAGCAGCGCCCCTAACGTGACAAAGCCGCCCGCCAGCCATAAGCCCAAGTAGTAATTGCCAAAAGACTCCGCCAACATGCCGGTCAGCGCAGGGGCAACAATTTGGGCGGCACCATAAGCCAGTGTCATCTGCCCCATTAATCGGGCAGGGCTTGATGGGTATAGCCTACCCGCCATGGTGAGCACCAAACTGACACAGCCCAAGAAGGTACCTCCATAAAGCACTGCACTTAACAGCACACCTATTAAGCTTGATGTCATCGCAGGCAATACAATGCCCACCACCTGAACCAGCATGGCCACAATGAGTGCGCCTAAATAACCAATACGTCGCGCCACTAGGTCCCATAGCATCACCGCAGGAGCCGCGGCCAACCCTACCAGGGCAAATGTCCAGTTTCCTGCGCCAGCCAGTAGCGGTTCACGCTCGACAATCGTCACAATAAACGTCGCACTAATCACATAGCCATAACCAGCACAGAAATAGGCCGGTAACATAAGCCGCATAAAGGTACGACTGGGTGGCTTGGCCGGTGCATCATGATGAGCCGCGCTACCAAGTACCGGCTTAACAGGCCGTGGCAGCCATCGCCAAGCAGGCACTAACAGCACTGCGGCTAAACCACTAAACCCCCACCACTGGGCCTGCCAGTTAAGCGACAGTGCGAGCATTAGCTCAACCGCCAGCGCCGCCACCACAATACCAATACCCACCCCAGCAAAATGAATGCCTAATTCACCCCGCTGTCGGTGCTGAATCAGCCAGTGCAAAATCAATCCCGAAGCCAGCAGCATAGAACCGCTACTCGATAGCCCCGCAAGAAAGCGAAGCCCCGCCCATAGCCAGAAGTGATCGGTCAGCGCCATACCGGCAGTGGTTAACACCGCAAGCACCAGACCAATTCGAAACAGCGTGTCTTTGAGATACACCGAGCGAATTGATGCTGCCAGCACCGCGCCTAACATGTAGCCCGCATAATTAAGCGCAGCCAGCCAACCACCGTCGGCGTCGTTAATCCAGCTCTGCTGCTGCATTACCGGCAGTAGTGGGGTATAGGCAAAGCGCGCAATACCAATACATAAAATTTGGCTAAAAATGCCCGCCAACAGCACTTTAAAGCGCTGCGATTTAAGGCTAGCGGTACTCATGAACACTCCCCCGTCAAGGTACTTTCGTTTTTATCGTCGTCGTTGTTATATTCATTTTTAATGAATCAATCATACGCCGAAACGTCCATGGCACCATCGCCCAAACGTGGCATGCCCAAGCAGCGCATCTGCTTCAAGAATCTGGCAGACTAGTAAGCGGTAAACACCACCCAACGGAGAGTGCTTAACATGAGTAACAGCGCCAAACCCTGGACGCAGCCAATGCCCGACGCGCAGTTCAATATTATGCGTGACATTCTTGCCGCTCCTAGCCCAGTAGGCCTGGAAGGCGCAATGACTTACGGCGTTCTAAAGCCTTACTTTGAAAGCTTCGCGCCAAGTGACTGGCATCTTCATCAATTTAAAGGCAATGCTGGCGTGGTGCTGGACACACATCCTGGCCGCGATGACATGTTCAAAGTCATGATCATCGGCCATGCAGATAAAATCCGCATGCAAGTTCGCTCGATTGGCGACGACGGCAAGATCTGGATCAACACCGACTCCTTCTTGCCTACTGTACTTATCGGCCATGAAGTGAAGCTGTTTAGCGAAGACCCCAACGCCCCCGGCAGCTACCGCTGTATCCAGGGCGGCACGGTAGAAGCCCTGGGCGCTATTCACTTTTCTGACCCCGCCCAGCGCGATGGCAGTAAAGGCATCAAAAAAGAGCAGATCTACTTAGACTTGCAGATTCATGGCGAAAATAAAAAGCAGCAGGTATTAAACCTTGGCGTTCGCCCCGGCGATTCGATTATTTTCGACCGCCCTATTCGCCCTGGCTTTAGCCCCAACACGTTCTACGGCGCTTACCTGGATAATGGCTTAGGCTGTTTTGTCACCGCAGAAGTGGCGAAGTTAATCGCAGAAATGGGCGGCACCAAAAAAGTACGCGTGCTCTTTGCCATTGCTAGCTACGAAGAGATTGGCCGTTTCGGCAGCCGCGTATTAGCAGGCGAACTCAAGCCAGACGCACTGATTGGCGTAGACGTTAACCACGACTACGTGGCCGCCCCAGGCATTGGCGACAAGCGTATGCAGCCGTTGGAAATGGGCAAAGGCTTCACCATGGCGGTCGGCTCTATTGCCAGCGAACAGCTCAATCGCATTATTGCCAGTGCCGCCAAAGAGCAGGATATTCCCCTACAGCGGGATATCGTCGGCGTTGATACCGGCACTGACGGCATGGCGGGCGTGCTGGCCTCTATTGATAGCGCAGCGACCTCGATTGGCTTTCCGATTCGCAACATGCATACCATTTCCGAAACCGGCAACACCCAGGATGTGCTCGCTGCGATCCATGCTTTGACCCACACGCTCAAAGCGCTGGATGCCCTACCTGATCTGGAGCGCGAATTCCTGGACAACCACCCACGGCTTGACCAAGCTAACCCGCTTAGCCACCAAGGCAGTGACAAGCCTGAAAGCGACAAGCCTGAAAGCAGCGAAGACAAAAAACACGCGAAGTCAAAAAAGACCAAGAAGAAGTAGGTTCAAGAAAAGTAATATAAAAAAAACCCCGGCCAATAATGGCCGGGGTAGCAGTATTTCCTCCGTAATCCTTCTCCACAAACCTCCTTGTTTGTGCATCCCTGGTATTAAAAGCCTTCCTTGCTTACTCCTGCTCCTTACACCTTTCCTTGTGTTATCGCTTACCATGAACTTTATATATGACAGAATCATTAACCTAGGATAAAAAAGCCATATTTTGTTAATTTTTTACTCGCCAGTACAGAGAAACTAATCGTTTAGTAAACACGATAATTAAAAAGGGAATACGCCACTGAAGCCTATTCCTGCGACGGCAACAATCACAACAACGATAACAACAATAGTAGTAGTCGATGGCATTTTCTCTTCCTTTGAGAATTGAGTGTCGTTAAAGCGTAGTCGTCATTGGCGTATTTCGCACATCCAACATTTATAATGGGCCCTCTTTACTGAGCGCTTTCCCTAAACTGGCAAAATAGTCACTGAATCGCGCATTAATGCGTTCGCGCTGTTCGCCTTGCGGATACAGACCGCGTGCTGCCTCCGGTGAGGCTTTGGTGCCTTTGACTAGAAAATGGTTTTTTATGCTGGCGTCTTGCACGAAGGCTTCAAACGCCCGAGCGCATAGCTCTTCTGGCTTGCTGTAATAAAGCTGGCCATGCGCTTTATCCATGGCTGCTGAATCATTGAAAAGCGCGCTAGGCTGCTGACCGTCGGGATGTAGCAGAATAGCGTGGACACAGGCGAGTAGACGTTGATTAAGTGGGTGATTAAGCGGCGCTGCATTCGCTAGCCATGCCACCGAGGCAAAGGTACTAGCAGACACATTGTTAAAACACTTCTGGGCAATATAGTGATCAAACGCGTGAAACCATTCATGAGCAATACTACCGGGCCCGGCATTCTTGGCGAGCGAAAAGCTGCGCTGACTGGGATCGTAATGCGCAGAAACGCCAGGCCTGCCGCCGCTGCCGTACTGTAGTGCTAACGAGCCACGCAGCGAAATCAACGCTTCATTGCCGTGCAATATCAGCATTAAATCGCACAGCGCATCGTGAAAAAGCTCTGCGGCACGGTCGCGTTCGGAGCGGGTCACCCAGCGGCCTATTTCAATTGAACGAAAATCGAACTGGCGGCGAATCAGTGCAAAGCTGCTCGCACCCTCGCGGCGATGCATTGGCCCTTGGCGGTAAAACTCTCGTGCGTCAATGCTCACGGCGTGCTCGCTAACCTAAAAATGAAGTTCACCGCACTATTTTATCGAAGGCGAAGAACAAGCGCCAAAGGCTATTCGGCAAGTTTGTCTAAGGTGTCTACCCTGATACATAAGCAGTAAAAGTTCAGTTGTACTTTATTGCACACCGGTTACACAACAGGGAGGAAATATGGCGACGGCACATGTTTATCGTATGAAAACGGAGGCACACCAGTGTCCCTTTGGGTTGAAAACCGTTTCATTGCTGCAGCGTAAGGGCTACGAAGTACACGATCACCCGTTAACGTCCCGCGAAGAAACCGATGCCTTTAAAGCGAAAGAACAGGTTGATACAACGCCGCAAACCTATATTGACGATGAGCGTATCGGTGGCTATGAAGAGGTACGCGAACATTTAGGCTTAAGCGTGCCTAGCGCTAAAGAAACGTCTTATCGGCCGGTTATTGCCATTTTTATCACCGCGTTATTAATAGGCTTAGCAGTTAGTTGGCTAGCTCATGGCACATTATTCGCCACACGCTTGCCTGAATATGCAGTGGCAACCGCCATGGTGTTGCTTGGGTTGCAGAAGCTTCAAGACGTAGAGAGCTTCAGCACCATGTTTCTCAACTACGACCTACTGGCTAAACGCTATGTACCGTATGGGTATGTTTACCCCTATGCGGAAACCCTGGCAGGGATCTTGATGCTGGCAGGTGCGTTGATTTGGCTAGCAGCACCGCTGGCGCTGTTCATTGGTACGGTAGGGGCCGTATCGGTGATTAAAGCGGTTTATATCGATAAGCGCGAACTTAAATGCGCCTGTGCAGGTGGTAATAGCAATGTGCCACTGGGCTTTATCTCGCTGACAGAAAACCTTGTAATGGTCGCCATGGGGCTATGGATGCCGCTGAAGAGTTTGCTATAACGCGAAAGGATATCAATGCAGACAGATAGAAATACAAGCGCGCCTTGTAACCCGAAAAGCACGCCCCAAGGTAAAGTAAGTAACGCAAGAAGCTATCGCACTCTTCACGATTAGGAGTAAGAAGATGAGCAAGCGTATTTTGGTTGTGCTGACATCACACGATCAGCTAGGAGATACCGGCGAAAAAACCGGTTTTTGGTTAGAAGAGCTAGCCGCGCCGTATTATGTTTTTAAAGATGCGGGTGCTGAGGTCACGCTTGCCTCGCCAAACGGTGGCCAGCCACCGCTTGACCCAAAAAGTGACGCAGACGACAGCCAAACCGACGAAACGCGGCGCTTTAAGCAAGACGATGAAGCGAATGCAGCGCTAGCAGCAACACATCGCCTTAGCGATATGAGTGCTGATGATTTCGATGCGGTGTTCTATCCCGGTGGCCATGGCCCACTATGGGACTTAGTCGACGATAAAGACTCTATCCAACTGATTGAAAACTTTATTGCCCAAGGTAAGCCAGTAGCGTCAGTGTGCCATGCGCCGATCGTGTTGATTAACGCAAAAAACAGCAGTGGTGAACCACTGGTAAAAGGGCGTCAAGTGACAGGTTTTACCAATGGTGAAGAAGACGCAGTTGGGCTGACAGGTATTGTGCCGCATTTAGTAGAAGATGCACTGCAACAGTGTGGTGGTATTTATAGCAAAGCAGACGACTTTACGCCGTACGTGCGTGAGGATGGTCAGTTAATTACCGGCCAAAACCCACCCTCCTCAGCGGCCACCGCTGAAGCGCTGATGACGTGGCTGGCGCGTTAAGCAGAACGTTTTTATAATTTAAGGCATCATTTGACTTAAAAAATCAACGCGGCGGGCATATTGCCCGCCGTTTTTTTAATCAAAAACGATAGCTTAGCGAAACGCCTGTGAGCGTTTGCCAGTCGCTACCTAGCTCATCAACAATTGGGCTATCGGCAGCACTGCCCGTTAGGTGCGTTGTGCCCACGAAACCGGTGGCTGTCCATTCAGGCGTTAAGGAGTAACTAAGGCTGGCATTCACCCCCATTCGCCAATAACCACCATCGGGTGTGTAGGCAGCCACACCACTTTGCGCACTGTCCTGCACTGAAACACCAAACAGCGATTCGGTCCACTTTTCATTTGAATAGGTAACACTGGGCGTTAGCGTGAAGAGCGTGCGTTCGCTAATCGGCATGCGCAAGGCAGCGTTAGCCGAAAATTTTGCGCCTTCTACATCGCCGCTCACCGGCGTGCTACCTGCGACGCTGTAACGCCAGAAGCCTTGCTGATAGCTAACCCGCAGACCTAACGTTGCCCCACCATCTACTTTTTCAAATTGGCTGATATCACCTTCATTATCTCGCCCAAAGGTATAACCAATAAATGGAGAAGCGGTCCAATTACCATTGCGGATAGCGTGCCACTCAATACCGTTGCGGACGTTGATCGAGAGCTGGTCGCCGTAGGTCAAGTTAACAACCGGCCACGCTTGTGTATCGTAGTCGTCGCTGCCTAAGTAATCAGGCGAGTAGGTGACGCCTGCACCTATGCTACCTTCCCAACTGTCTGCCAAGGCTGGTGTGGTTAATACGATGCAGAAAGCAGCCCCCAACAATGGGGTAAGGCGCTTGCGGGTAGAAAAACGTGAAGTAGCACGAGCAGGGAGTATTGTCACAGAAGGCATCCTTTTATATAGCAAACGTGCGTGATTGTATGTTTTTGAATCAAGCCACTGCAAGCGAATAAGGAGCCACTGTGCCCCATTGCACGAAACTTTTTTCTGTTTCATATCCCAGGTTAGATAACTCAGCGGCTATAGGGCGCACTGTGTGCACATAGCGCAGGGAAAGCGTTACAAGGAAGTGCAGGCAAGGAGTGCTTGTGGTGCACAAGGACGCATGAACAGGATGTTCGTGAAGTAGGATTAAGGAGGACCTGATAAAACCCCGACCAGAGATGGACGGGGTTTTTTTATGGACAACTGCCACGTCTTTCTAACAAGCGTGATGATAAAACAGTGCGCTGAGCTTGCTCATCGGGGTAGATACCGCCGTTTGACAAGTCAAGCAACGCAGCATAGCGCTATCTTTTCCAGTGCCTTCCAGGCGAAACCGTTTTAAGTAGGGTGTTGTCGAGGACTCTGCATTACCACAATGTCGGCAGATAATATCCACACCACGCACTGTCGGGCTGATCATGATATGTCGCACGCTGACCTCCTACCACAAGGGAGTTAATGGGTTCAGTCGTGGTAACGTCCGTGTAGATCTGCATCCGTGACGATGCGTTAAAAAGTATAAACAGCAAATAGCCAGTCTGCCATTTATTATCAGGCTTAGCGTAAAACCACGCAGGATATGCGCCACTTGAAGCCTGCGTTGTTCGTTTAACACCAATGAATGGATATGATGGCTACTTAATGTTGCCCATAAGGACGCTGCCGTGACGGACGCTACGCATTCAACTGAACAGCATATCGCTTCACTGCGGCCCAAGCTTATCGCCTTCGCGCGCTTACAATTGCGTGATAGCGCTGCCGCTGAAGACACGGTGCAAGATACGCTGGTCATCGCCCTAGAGAAGCACCCAACCTTCTCGGGGCGCTCGGCGTTTGAAACGTGGGTGTTTGGCATTTTAAAAAATAAAATACTTGAGCGATTCCGCCATGAGCGGCGCTACTTCTCTTGGCAGGAAGATGAGTTAAGCGATGAAGATTCGTTTGAAAAACTGTTTCAAGAGAACGGCCGATGGCAAGCGGCGAGTAAACCGGCACACTGGGGCGACCCCGGCCAAATACTCGAAAATGCCGCGTTTTGGCGTGTGCTCGACACCTGTTTACTCGTGCTACCCGATAACATTGCACGGGTCTTCACAATGCGTGAATTTATGGGGCTAAACACCCAAGAAATTTGCGAAGCGCTTACCCTTAGCGAAGCCAACTGCTGGGTAATCTTACACCGCGCGCGCTTGCGACTTCGTGCCTGTATTGAAAAAGGCTGGCTGACGTAGTGAACCAACCACGCACTATGGTTAGCCAACCATCGATATCGCACATCGTCTTCACGCCGTTTGTAAGGAAATGAAGGTAAACAGCACCAATGATTAAGGCGATATAGCCTCTATGGATATTTCACCCATCAATAGACTGAACGCCTATCCATCGCTGTGAAAGGGCCACCCTATGATTATGTGCCGCGAAGCAACACGCTTAATGTCACTCAAGCAAGATAGAACGCTCACCTTTCGTGAAAACACCGCCCTACGGTTTCATCTTTCAATGTGCGGTGCCTGTCGCGCCTGCATGCGCCAATTCGACCTTTTACACAAAATTGCTAGTCACCACCCCTCCTTACCAAACGACGCGACTGAAAAGGGTGACCATCATGGTTCGCATTAACCGTTTCAAGGCGGTATCAGCGATCGTCATTAGTCTATGCAGCGCGCCACTATTAGTGGGCACAGCATTGGGTCAGGAAATACATTTCACCCCCAATCAAATCATGACCTGGGCGACTCGCAGCTTTGAAGGCGACACCCGCTATGCGGTTGTTGAAAAGTCCGGGCGTCGGGTGCTAGAAGCGGAATCTCAAGGACAAGCATCAGCGCGCTACCTGGAACGTGAAATTGACCTGACTGAAACCCCCTACCTGCACTGGTGCTGGCAAGTAAGCAACACCTATCCTGGTCTTAACGAAACCACCAAGTCAGGCGATGACTACCCCGCTCGCGTGTATGTCGCCCATAAAACTGGGCTGCTGCCTTGGCAAGTAGAGTCTGTGAACTATGTATGGGCCTCTACCCAACCCAAAGGTGCCACATGGCCAAATGCCTTTACACAGCGGGCACAGCTGATGGCGCTACAAAGTGGTAAAGAGCGTGTGGGAGACTGGGTCGCAGAGGTGCGCGATGTACGGGCAGACTTTACTGCCCTGTTCGGCAGCGCCCCTCGTCATATTGATGGCCTTGCGTTAATGAGCGATGGCGATAATGCAGGCATGAATGCAACCGCCTGGTTTACCCATTTAGGCTTCTCAAGCACTAACGAAGCCCCCTCCTGCCCGCAGTAACGGTAGTGATGAGCCTAACATTCGGTAAAAGCCCGTTCGTAAAATGCCCGATGTGCGAAACACGTCAATGACAGCCACGCTTCAATAACACTCATTTCTCAAAGGAAGAGAACAATGCCATCGACTACTACCATTGTCGTTATCATTGTTGTGATCGTCGCCGTCGCTGGGATAGGTTTCAGCGGCATATTCCCCTTTTAAAGGGAACTGACACCAGCCACCTCATCGCCGAGTAAGGGGTGATTGAGAGCGCGCGGTGGGTGTGTGAAGCTATTTGTAGCAGTTAAGCGTCGCCAACGTATGGCTATCGCTCATTCCTGCAGGGGCCATATCGTGAACTATTTAATCAGGTATTACAGCCAGGTTAGGCCTTACCAGCATAACGGGGGCATGAGTCCGAAACAGGCAGAGGAAAAGTACTGGGCTAACTATAAAGCGGTGGCCAGTGTTGCTTGACCACTACACCCTCACTCAGTATCTCACGTTGATATCGATCTGCTCAGGACTAACGCCTAGATGAACAGACAGACCACGCTTGGCCTCATCGATGGTAAGGGACCGTGCAGATGATGAGGAATCGATGTCCGATATTGCGTCGGTCGGAGTAGCTTTCTGAGGGCGTATATCGGATAGCCGTTTCCAATCAAGGTCAGTGCTGTTGAAGTCGATGCCAAGAACCGTCTCAGCCTTGTCACGGCTCATGTAAGCGACAGGAAAGCGCTGACCGTCGGTGCACATCTTCCAAGCCCCAGGCACTTCAATTTCGACATATTCTTCGAAGGTGACAATGTAACGGGGCTTTTGGTCTGGCTCGCGGGGGGATTCTTTTACCCCTGTGACCTTGGCGATAAGGAAGGCAGCGCCATGCGATAAGTCTTTGGCTGCCCAGTCTTCATAGTCGCGGCGCCGGTTTCGTACACACACAAGGTATGACGCTTTTTGTAGCCGGTGTCGGTCTGCCGTCCAATGGCCTGAACCACTATGACGCGCCATGGTCGTTAGCCCTTGTCCGGTAAAGGTGAGTACCACGTTCTGATCCGACATAGAAACTCCGTATGTTTGCGTATCTTTAGCGATAGAATAGCCATCATTGTGTATTAATCAAGCAAATTCTATCGTTAGAAAATAAATTCTATCGATAGAATTTAGATACTATGAGCTATTCCATCGATTAGGTCAGCTGCAAAGAGCTAAACATACGGTCGTTTTCTTTAAGCTCATCAACCACTCCCTCAGGAGGCCCTTAAGAGGTAGTTGGCGAGCGTAAAGATATCGCGTAAATTTTTCTATATATGGATAGAAAACGACCGAATCATCTTCGTTCAGTTATCGGCCAAAAGCGGTCTTTTAGGTCTTGCTAGTATAAAGACGCATTCACCAGCTTGTCTGGTGCAATACTTTGTTGTAGCTATCAATCTTTTTCGGAAATATTAAGCGCAGCCACAACCAATGACGCTGCTATAAGTTGAAAAGAAAACTGGATAATATTGAGCGTACCCAAAGCCGTCTTACCGTAGTCTCCATTGAGTATGATAAGGCTCCACAACCAAGAATGCTCACCAGCAAAATTTGCTTGCCAATATCCACCGGTTCGCGGCAACGGAGATGGGCCGGATCATGGCCGCTCCCTCTGGATGATATTTAGGCGATATGGCCAACTAGACGACTAGGCTGACAGAGGGGAAGCCTTAGTGTGATCGTCAAAACTCAGGTTGAGATGATGTGGTTCGTGGCGTATTTACGATCATGTAGTCAAAATCACTTGACCACTACATCTCGTGCGTTTGTTGCCTTGTAAGAAGAAAGGGAAGCAGCTCGACACCGGACTGCTTTAACAATACCGTCCATGCATAGGACCGAGTACTGCGCTTCGCGGGTGTGTGGGACTGCCTACAGTCATTAGCGGTGGTGCGATGCGAAGTGCAATTAATATACTTCGTCACTTTGTTTGGAGTCAAGCTCATCAGAAAAGCTGAAGTCGACCCACTTCGTGAACCAATTCTCTCGTAAATTAATCAGTTCGTCCTGGAGCTTCTTTTTACTAATACCAAAGTGTTTTAGAAGCTCGCGTTTAAAGTTGACCTCAAGGAACGGACAGCTAGTACAGTCGATTAAAAGCAAGAACAGCTCTGTATCCTTTTTAAGTGATACATCTGGCTCCTTAAGCTTCTCTTTAATTACCTTCTTAACAGCCTTTTTTGCTCTGGTGTATCGCTTTTTGTCTTTCATATAGAATAGAATAACTGTAATTGAAAAATAATTAAGAGTGGTGTCGAACATAATAGTACGCTCACTTTTGTAAACACCACCAAAATACTTAACAAGAGAGGACTCTGGTAACCAATAATCTTTTCCAAGCTCTGATATAACGGTCAACAAATACAGGGTCTCAACTTGAGTGTAATTTTTTGTTTCATATTTTTCTATAACGAAAGAGACGTTGTCTGAAATACTTTTAAAGACATGATGCATCTCATCAATTTCAATTGGTTTTTTCTTACAGAATTCTATGATATCTTTGAGAACCCTACTTAGCTTTATAGTTGTATTCGCTCTAGGCGCAACGTTATAAATGAAAAATGAAAATTCGATACAAGCGTCTATAGAAGAAAGTAGATCACGGTGAGTCTTGTAGTCATACTGTATTTCCAAATATTTTTTAAAGATGGTCTTTAACTTCGATTCCAGTATGGTCAACGTGTAATTGATGACACTTTTATATTCGACACCACTCTCGGAAAGAATAGACTTAAATGAAGTAATTAATGTCTTGGCATGAATATAAATTTGGCCATGCTTGAGTGGTAAATCATTTTCGCTCACCTTTTCTTCGTCATTTTTTATATCGATTTTTATCTTCTCACTAAGTAATTCAGATATCTTCCTCTTAGCAATTGTTATCTCGGTAATAATAGGCTTTTTATAAATAAGTTCTTTTGCTGTATTAAGGCCTAACTTGTAGACAGATAGGCAGTCTAGAAGGGTATCTACAATATTCTTGTAAATTATTTCATCATTGAAAAATACAAAATAATCATCAACATACCTAAAAATTGAGTAATGCACATCACTGTAAATCGATAACTTTCGTAGTTCCGACTCAAGATTACAATCAACTTTCTGAAGGATAAGTTCAGAAAATATACGAGATAACTCTGGCCCTATCAATATTCCGTTAGTCTCATTGTAATTTTGCTTCTGCATTAAAGAGTCAAATTCATCTGCAAAACAGCCAAGTAAAGTTTTGTTCCCATTTCTTGCCAGTTCATTTTTCACTGCACCCTTGCCCAGCACTGCCCAAGCGATTGAATGTGTATAGATTGAATCAAAACACTTTGATATATCAAGCTGTGCCATTGTATTGTATTTTTTTTCACATTGATGGTATTCCTTAGACTCAAAAAATTCATGTATATTTCTTATTTTTTGATATCCAAAAAAAGACTTTACATGTTTATCTCGATAAGAAGATTTATTTTCAAACTGATTCGCAATCACAACCGATGCACTTTTTCGTTCATCATCAAAAAATCTTGTGTCGGCTATTCTATGTGGATATCGAAGACTAAAGCTTGATCTCTGCGAGTAATAAAGTATCAATTCTTTATACTTATCGTAAAAGTTGGTTATTTGAAGTTGATTCCTTGGATGTGGTATAGAGAGTCTTCGGTAGCTGTCTTCTTTGTGGCTTACACCATATTGAAAAGGTACGGTTATAAATGTTCCTAGTTTCTCTTGAACTGTTCTATGACTGCCATCTTTTTCGATATCATTTCTATCCACACCAAAGAGCAAACTAATCACTGTATCATTTGCTTCGCTTATGCTATTCCACGTGATTTTTCCATTTCCAACGCTAAGTGAATTCTCGATGATAAATTCATAGAAGAATCTATTAGAAAAAGTTATTGGAGTTTCATATGGCAAGGTGTCAGAAAGAATAACTCTTTCCTTTTTTAACTTTATTCTTAATAATTTTTTCACTTTGACCACGCTCTGGTTATTGAAGAAAAATCCTGGGCGCTGAAGTTTGCAAATAATCTCTTATCAAAACCTTTTTTAAAAGAGAACTTAGAAATTCGATCCCTTAAACTTTGGTTATTTATAGATCCTGCTAAACCATTTAGCCGATCATCAAGACTTTGTAGACAATTTGAGTTCGTAATCCATTTGTTAGAGTTGTAGATTCCAACCACAGCATTTCCTTTGTTATTTGATAGCTTTGTGTTGTAAGTGAGGAACTTAAGCCGCAAGAGAAGCTCTTTTCTTGCCTTACTAGGTTGTTTTATAGAGTTTTTCTTATAAGCATTAATAACGTCAGCTATCCTTCTGTTGTAATTTGACTTTTTCTTATTGGCTAGCTCCAGGCTTACGGCCCCACCATAACACTTGAACTTATAACCAAGGTAATCAAACTCAAAGTTAATGTCTGCTGAGCTAAAATCAAAATTTTTGGTCTTTTGGTCGAGAAAATTCAAGCTTAACTTCTCTTTCTCCAAAATATTCTCGATAAGGCTGAGATAGTCTTGTGAACTTTTCCCAGGCTCAGGTGAAAGAACAATAATGATATCATCAACATACCGAGCATAATAAATCATATTTGGTAAGCTCTCTATTTCGGAATCAAAATCTTGCATGTATAGCTCTGATAAGTATGCACTGACACCAACCCCTCTAGGTATGCCAAGAGCTTCACCGGACTCTTCCTCATATGATTTGAGTATTCGCGCAATTAATTTTCTAGTAGTAAGACTTAAAATGGGGCTCTCGTTTAGCTTTTCGAGCAGAAGCCGTCTGTTGATCGTCTCATAGAAAGACTTGATATCAGTTTTTAAGATAACCTTAGGGAATTTATTATCCAAAACTGAACGAAGTTGGGGCACAATCAAGTCTCGATCTGCTTGCTTTACCCCATAGGTATACTTTATGTTTTTCTGTATTTGTTTCTCGGCGAAAAACGATTCGACGGAGCGACCAGTCTGAAAGACATCTTTCCCTTTAACTTTTTTTTCTGACTTAGTTAAGGTGAATTTAAATTTTCTTTCCGAAACATTATTAGAGACGCCCTTTAAGTGGTTCCTTACCAATTCATTTTTTCTATTTTTTATTTCTCGGAGTAATTTATATAAAACAAGCACTCTTTTGTCAAAGTTTTCCTTAGAATAGTAGCGTCGACGAGAGTAAATTTTTCTGATCAGCTTTCTCGCTCGTTTGATTTTCGCGTACTCTTCGCTTACGTCAGTAAAGAAGCGGCTAGCAAGGTTATTTCCTCTCTTATTTTCGTAAGAGTAGATTTTGAAAAAATTTTGGTGTGAAAATGATTGGTCAAACATAATACTCCTTTAAATTATTTATCCATGCTTTGAAAGTCGGTTCCAACGTGTACCATTTTCGTTTTATTCAAGTAATTTAGGCATGGCGAGAGCATACTTTGACGAATTTAAAGCCATTAAAAGACTACGTTCGATAATCGTCGTTGGAAGCCGCTTTCTTCAGCTTACTTTTCTGGCTTAGGGCTCTATAATCGCATTGCTTAAATATATAAAGAATCATTATCAAAAGCCTTGGCGGCAAAAGAGGCTTTCCTGATACAGGGGTAAAATTAAGCCTAGAAGCTGCTTTACAACGATAGCTCGTGCCTCGCTGAAGGGATCTTAATCATATTTCGCTTTTACCAACATTGACTTCGCGTATTATATTTAAAGCAATCCAAACACTAATGGATGACCAGTAAAGGGTAACCCCTATAGCTAATTTGATCATCAAAGACTTCACACATAGAGCGAGTCATCTCAGCGTATCCCTAATTTTATTTATTCACTATAGCTTGCCCAGTAACAAAATCCAACATCAAGCACTAGTCTAGCGCCTCAGCGCAGCATAGGAAATGCTGCCTTTGGTGACGCTGAGGGTGTACCCAGACGGCACGCTGGGGCGCGAGAATTTCTGTAACGTGTAAGGTATTTCGCTGACTCTAAAGTCCGCTTTGGGTCGCTACCAGCCAATAGCTAATACTCATAATTCTTAAGATTACAGTATCTGAATGAAGAGTGGCTGTCACTTCTCACGGGCGTGCACACTTAAATCTTTTAATGAAATGTGCTCAGAAGACAGGGAAGAGACTCAGCGTCCAGAAAGGTTTAATCACGCTCAGTGAGCGCCAAAACACAAGTGCGGGTTAGAATGTGGGGCAGAAACATGCAGACACAAAAAAGCCCGCTGATTGCTCAGCGGGCTTTTTCTATATTCTGTGGCGGAGAGGGAGGGATTCGAACCCTCGAAGCCTTTCGACTTACACACTTTCCAGGCGTGCTCCTTCGACCACTCGGACACCTCTCCACTTTTTTGCTCGGTTGTGAAGGCGTTGCCTTTCCCAACAGAACGGCGCATATTCTATGGTCTAAGGCCTAAAATAGCAAGCCTTTTAAAGATTTAAGAACCAGGTAAAGATTTAAGCAACAGGTAGCACGGCGTAGCGCCCGCTGGCTTCCAAGCAGAGCGTGTCGCCACAGTAGAGCTGCTGAGTGAGTGCAATGCTGCCCTTCCCCCGCGCGTGCAACTTTTCTGCTAGCTGTTCTGGGCCTTGGGGGTCACTGGGGGTGCAAATGATGCGGTAGTCACTAGTGACTGGCGCAAGGAAGCGCTGGCTGGCTTCGGCTACCACCACATCTTGTGCCCGCCCCTGGGCACGCAACCATAGCGTTACCCAACACCAGCCCTGCAGCGTGGTTTGTGCCGTTAGCGCACCGCCAAAGCCTGTGCCCTTGTCGTTTAGGTTCGGGCTAAGCGCCAGTTGCCACGTCAGTGCCCCGCCCTCTTGGGCGGTACTTTGGAACATACTCTGAATACCCAGTGCGCCCACCATGGGAATCGCCTCCCCTAGCCACTGCTGAAAGGCGACAAGGTCTTCCTGGGTCTCAGGGAGTGGCAAACGGGGATAAGGCACTCCCGGTTGGCGTGGCTGGCTCATCACCTGCTCCTCGTTAATCCCAACGCTCTACAAAGTCAGCTTGATTATGCTGTGCTAGTGGCTTGTGGCGGCCTGCCAGGCTACCCAGATAGATAAACGCGACCACTTCGTCATCTTCATTTAGCGATAGGCCTTTACGCACCACGGGGTCAAAGGCGTACTTACCGCTGCGCCACATGGCACCTAACCCTAGCGCGTGGGCGGCCAGCAGAATGCCGTGGGCGGCGCATCCGGCGGAAATCACCTGCTCCATTTTCGGCACGCTGGGAACATCCGGCGTTACTTTGGCAATCACAGCAACGATCATCGGTGCACGCAGCGGCTTTTTACGCGCGGCATTTAGCGTATTGTCACTGGCGCTGGGGTCTTCTTGGAACTCCGCTTCCGCGAACAGCTCACCCAGGCGCTCGCGCCCTTCACCGACAAATTCAATAAACCGCCAGGGGCGCAGCTCTTTATGGTCTGGCGCTCGCAGCGCGGCTTGGTAGATAGCGCTGAGCTGTTCGGCACTGGGTGCAGGCTCGGCGAGCTTGCCCATGGAACTGCGTTCGTGAAGCAGCGTTAGTGCGTCCATGATGACTCCCCTTTTATTGATCGTTGGGCACTACTGTAGCGCAGTGGTTTACTGCCTTGCTAGGCGCAAGGGGCTGGGCGGCGTTAACCCAGGCGTTGCTCGCCATGGGCTGATATCCAGCCCTCCACGGCGCACATAGCGGGCTAGCACCAGCAGCTCTTCAGGCTTGGCCAGCTGCATCAGGTCGGTAAAAATATGCTCGACGCAGTGCTCGTGAAAGTCTTGGTGCTGACGATAACCGATGAGATAGCGCAGTAGCCCTTCACGGTCGATTTTAGGGCCTTTATAGCGAACGAGAACACTGCCCCAGTCGGGCTGGCCGGTCACCGGGCAGTTAGATTTAAGCAGATGGGAATACAGCGTCTCTTCGACGATCTCTTCGCCTACCACCAAATGCGCGGCGCTGGGGGTGTAGTCGCTGATGTCGATATCCAAGTCATCCAGACATTCGCCCGGTAGGCGTTGGGGGGCAAGTTCGGCGTCATCGACTGCCAATAGTTCTACGCTCACCGCGGCACCCGCTGCGGCAGCTAAGTCGCGAACAAGCGTGCTTTGCACCTCTTCTTGGCTTTCAAAGCGCGTTTGGTTAAGGCTGTTGAGATACAGCTTCCAGGATTTGGACTCAATCAGATTGGGTGAATCAGCAGGCAGGCGAAAGCGGGCAACCGCCACAATGGG
This sequence comes from Halomonas qinghailakensis, assembly GCF_025820815.1. Classification (NCBI taxonomy): domain Bacteria; kingdom Pseudomonadati; phylum Pseudomonadota; class Gammaproteobacteria; order Oceanospirillales; family Halomonadaceae; genus Halomonas; species Halomonas qinghailakensis. Next base: position 513,464 of record NZ_CP096973.1, read on the forward strand.
TTTACCACGGCTGTTCAGCCAAGAAACCTCAAACGCGTGCCACTCATCTTCCCCTACAAACGGCAGATTATTGTCCTCAATGCCCAATGGTGCACGGTTCGCCGCACGGGGAATAGGATACAACAGCCCGGCGTCATACTGCTCTGGGTAAGCGGAATCGCGCCCCAGGGGCGCGTGTTCTAAGGTATCGGGGCGATGTGCCATGACGTGTTGCTCTCTTGATTAATAGCGTCTACTCAGCGCCCTTTTAATAGGCGCCGTTATATCATTAGCTGCGTATGCCTTTGCCGCGCTCTAGCATAGCGAGCGCCACCATAAACAAAGCAGTAATAAAGGCAACAATGGCGGCCAGTGCCCAGCCTACTGGAATATCGGAAACGCCCAAAAAGCCGTAGCGGAAAACGTTCACCATATACAGTATCGGGTTAAGCATAGAGACGCCCTGCCAGAAATCGGGCAGCATTGAAATCGAGTAAAACACCCCGCCTAAATACGTTAGTGGCGTCAGAATAAACGTTGGCACAATGGAAATATCATCGAATTTATTAGCAAATAACGCATTAATAAAACCGCCAATGGAAAACAGCGCCGAAGTAAGCACTACCACCAACACCGTGAGTAGCGGATGTTCAACTGTTAAACGGGTAAAGAACAGCGATACCAGCGTGACAATTAACCCCACGCCCAAGCCTCGGGCCATACCACCCAAAATAAAGCCGGATAAGATTACCCAGTTGGGCATGGGTGAGACCATCATCTCTTCAATAGAGCGCTGAAACTTGTTCGAAAAGAAGCTCGACGCCACGTTGGAATAGCTGTTGGTGATCACAGACATCATAATCAGCCCTGGCACGATGAAGTCCATGTAGCTGAAGCCGTCCATATCGCCAATGCGCGAACCAATTAAGTTACCGAAGATGATGAAATACATCGCCATGGTGATTGACGGCGGTAGCAAGGTTTGCGGCCAAATCCGCGTAAAGCGCTTAATCTCTTTAAGTACTAGGGTCCACAGCGCGATGAGGGTTTGCGTTGCATTCATGCCCGCGCCTCCTGCCGCTCGCGCTGGTCAATGGCTTGCTGACTGCTTTCCACCATGGAAACAAACATCTCCTCTAAGCGGTTGGCGCGGTTGCGCATGGAAACCACGGTTAGTCCCTGCTCACTTAAGGCACTGAACACATCATTAAGCTGCTGACCACGATGAATCACTAACGCCAGCTGGGAAGGCTCGATCTGCTGAATTTCAAACCCTTCAATAACGGGAGCTTGCGCAACCGGCGCGGCAAGGTCGAGCAAGAAGGTTTCAGTATTTAGCTCTGCCAGCAGCTTGCGCACGCTGGTGTTGCGCACAATTTCGCCGTGATTAATGATGGCAATATTGCGGCACAGGCTCTCAGCTTCTTCGAGGTAGTGCGTCGTGAGAATAATGGTGGTGCCTTCATCGCGATTAATACGCCGCATGTATTCCCACATACTGCGGCGCAGTTCGATATCCACGCCTGCCGTGGGCTCATCAAGAATCAGTAGTTTTGGGCGGTGCATTAGCGCGCGGGCGATCATCAAACGACGCTTCATACCGCCAGAAAGCATACGCGCACTGCCGTTGCGCTTGTCCCATAACCCAAGGTCAGTGAGCAGTTGTTTAGCACGGGGCAAGGCTTCTTTGCGGGTCATTCCGTAGTAGCCCGCCTGGGCCAGAATGATATCAATGACCTTTTCAAACTGATTGAAATTGAACTCCTGGGGCACCACGCCAAGCTGGTACTTGGCTTTGGCGAAGTCTTTATCAATATCGATGCCAAAAATCGACACCTTACCCGCCGACTTCTGCACTAGCGAGCAGACCACCCCCAGGGTGGTCGACTTACCCGCACCGTTGGGTCCTAACAAGGCAAAAAAATCGCCCTGCTGGACGTCTAAATCAATACCTTTTAACGCTTGAAAGCCGTTGCCATACACTTTTGTAAGGCCACGGATAGACAGTGCCGGTTCGGCCATGAATATGTCCTGTCAGCAAATGGGAAGCATGAGAAACGAGCTAGATAGGAAGATATCGGGGCAATCGTATATTTTTTCAAGCCGCTTGAACGACAGACACGCAGAAATACCGCCACTTAAGGTGCGATGCGGTGTTTAAACAGTAAGGGAGGGATGAGCAAGATGTTTGTTTGGAGCGGGAAAAGAGATTCGAACTCTCGACCCTCGCCTTGGCAAGGCGATGCTCTACCACTGAGCTATTCCCGCTTATAACAAACAGTACTATTAACGAACCATACTACAAAAATGCGAGATGGCGTCCCATAGGGGGTTCGAACCCCTGTTACCGCCGTGAAAGGGCGGTGTCCTAGACCACTAGACGAATGGGACGCTGTAAGCATATTGAATGCTTGGAGCGGGAAAAGAGATTCGAACTCTCGACCCTCGCCTTGGCAAGGCGATGCTCTACCACTGAGCTATTCCCGCTTAACCTGTGTTACTCGCAAATCGGATTGGCGTCCCATAGGGGGTTCGAACCCCTGTTACCGCCGTGAAAGGGCGGTGTCCTAGACCACTAGACGAATGGGACGCTGTAAGCATATTGAATGCTTGGAGCGGGAAAAGAGATTCGAACTCTCGACCCTCGCCTTGGCAAGGCGATGCTCTACCACTGAGCTATTCCCGCAATTCCGATACCTTAACGACTTTCTATCTAAAAAAACAAATGGCGTCCCATAGGGGGTTCGAACCCCTGTTACCGCCGTGAAAGGGCGGTGTCCTAGACCACTAGACGAATGGGACGTTTCATTGCCTCGTCGAGGTGGCGCGTATATTACTCAGCCCTTAATGTGCTGTCAAGCACTCTGAAATCGAAACGTTTTTACCTGCCATCAACAGCACTTTCTTAACACCCTTTGCACGCTCAAAAAACGCTCAAAGAGAGTGCTTCGTTTGTGCAATACGCCTCTTTTAGGTGCATATAAATACATACTTCACGGCTTACTAATGCGGTGTGAGTAGTTGTTCTGCCATTACGGAGACCGACAAACCGTCTAAAAATCTTTTATTTACTATAAAATCGATTTTCTGGCATACCCTTTGCTACCTCATAACTGATCTCACGGTTTCTTTCTCCTAGTCTCTTCCCCTAGCTATGAGGTGTTATATGTCCTTTACCCGTCGAAAGTTTCTTACCACCGCCGCCCTCTCTTCCACTGCTGGCTTGGTGCTGGGTGCGCCTGCTATCGCTAAGGCACAGCCCGCAGAGCGTTTTAACTGGCGTATGACGAATGCTTACAGCCCAGGCTCGCCGTTTTATGTGGAAGGCCCTGGCAGCCCCACCGATGTCATCGCCAAAATTAATGCCATGTCCGGCGGACGCTTAACGATTCAGCACTTCTCTGCGGGCGAGCTGATTCCCGCACTGGAAGGCTTTGAAGCCGTACAGAGCGGCACTATTCAGATGAACGCTGCCAACAGCTATTTCTGGTCTGGCACCACCTTTGCTGCGCAATACTTCACTACAGTGCCATTTGGCATGAGCTTTATGGGCCATATGGCATGGCTGTATCACGGCGGTGGCTTAGAGCTATGGGAAGAAGTCTACGAGCCTTACGGCATGATCGCCCTTCCCCTAAACAATACCGGTGTGCAAATGACCGGCTGGTTTAGAGAACCTATTGAAGATATTGGCCAGCTCAACGGTCTTCGCATGCGCGTGCCGGGGCTAGCTGGCAAGGTGTACTCGGCTCTTGGCGTGGATGCACGGGTACTACCCGGTGGCGAGATTTTCCCTGCGTTAGAGCGTGGAGTTATCGATGCCGCTGAATTTGTTGGCCCTTACCAAGACCGACGCATGGGGTTACAAAATGCGGCCAAGTTCTACCACACCACTGGCTGGCACGAACCTTCCACTACCGGTGAGTTGCTAATCTCCAAACAGCACTGGGACACCCTGCCAGACGACCTGAAGATAATTGTAAAAAGCGCCTGCATGGCTGCGTGTTTAGAGAGCGTGACGTGGTCAGAAGCCGTTAACGGCGAAGCCATGACCGACTTGGTTGATAACCATGGGGTAACGGCCAGCATGCTGCCTGAGCCAGTCGTCAACGCGCTGCGGGAAGCCACCATGGATACGTTAGCTAGCGAGGCTAATGCCGACCCAATGGTGCGCAAAGTGCACGATAGCTACATGGCATTCAAAGCGAACCATGATCGCTGGGCAGGTGCTAGTGAGCGCGCTTGGTTAAACGACATCATTGGAGTCTGATATGCAAACCGTGGAACGTATTGTCCACGGGATCGAGGCGGTGGTCCGGCTATTTGGCGGGATCGCTGCCTGGCTCTGCGTGGTGCTGGTTGCGTTAGTGGCTGGCGATGTGGTGATGCGCTATTTGTTCAGCGTTGGCGCAGTATGGCTGCAAGAACTTCAGTGGCATTTAATTTCGCCCATTGCGCTGTTTGGTATGTCATATCTGCTGTTTGTTGGTGAACAAGTACGTGTGGATGTCTTTTACGAGCGCTTCCCTATCATTTTGCAGCGAGTCATTGAAGTGATTGGCGGCCTGTTGCTGCTCATGATGGGGCTTTATATTGCTTGGTTAACGCTGCCCTGGGTAGAGCAATCTTTCTTACGCGGCGAAGCCTCGCCCAACCCTGGCGGCCTGCCACTACGCTGGCTGCTTAAAGCCCTTATCCCGTTTGGTTTTCTTTTGCTTGCGCTACAAGGCCTAGCCCATGCGCTACGACAAGGGTTTGCCCTTCCTAGCCGAGGTGAATAATACATGTCTCCTAACGAATGGCTTGCGATCGGCATGATCGCTGCCTTTTTTGTACTGCTCTTAATCGGTATTCCCGTCGCTATCAGCATTGCCGTCACCGCCTTTATATTTGGCTATATAGGCTTTGGCCCGATGCTGTTTAACCTACTGCCTTCACGAATCTACGGCGTGGTAACCAACTACACCTTTATGGCGATACCGCTGTTTGTGTTTATGGGAGTGATGCTTGAAAAGTCGAAGCTTGCTGAAGAGTTGATTGATGTGATCGGCCATCTGTTTGGAGGACTTTCTGGCGGCATGGGTGTGGCGATTATTTTTGTCGGCGTACTACTGGGAGCCGCAACCGGCATTGTTGGAGCAACCATTGTAACGCTTGGCCTGCTCACGCTGCCCACCCTACTGCGACGCGGGTACCCTAAGACGTTGGCCACCGGCATGATCTGTGCCTCAGGGACATTGGGGCAAATTATTCCGCCCAGCCTAGTGCTGATTTTGTTAGCGGAAATTTTAGGTGAGTCAGTGGGTACTATGTTTGCTGCAGCCATGGTGCCGGGGTTAGCACTGGCAGGTATTTATATTATTGCTATTTTAGTGGTTGCTCAGCTGTACCCTGGCATGATGCCTCCAATTCCTGCGGAAGAGCGCGCCCAGCTGAGTAAAAAACAGCTGCTCATTAAAGTAGTCACCGTTGTGGGTCCGCCGGTTGGTCTGGTATTTGCCGTGCTTGGTTCGATTATTGGTGGTATTGCAGCACCGACCGAAGCCGCCGCCATGGGTGCACTTGGTGCTTTACTGTTCGTGGCCTGTTCAGGCCGCTTGACGTTAACATTGCTTACCGATGTCGCTAAGGCAACCCTGGTTATCTCTGCCATGGTGTTCTTTATTTTGATCAGCGCACAAGTGTTTGGTCTCGCCTTTCGCGGCTTGGGCGGAGAGCACTTAGTTGCGCGTATGTTTGATTGGGTACCCGGCGGCGAGCTAGGCGCACTACTGTTTATGCTGCTATTGATGTTCGTGCTTGGTTTTTTCCTGGAATGGATCGAAATTAGCTATATTGCCCTACCTCTTTTTCTTCCCTTTTTTGTACAAATGGGAGTCGATATGGTGTGGCTGGGCATATTGGTGGGCTTGGTACTGCAAACGTCGTTTCTTACCCCGCCGTTTGGCTGGTCACTCTTCTTTTTGAAGGGCGTCGCACCTAAAGAAGTCTCTACGCTGGATATTTATAAGGGCGCACTCCCCTTTATCGCTCTGCAGTTTTTAGCCGTTGCACTGGTATTTCTATTTCCAAGCATTGCCACTTGGCTACCTGACGCCATTGGCTGGTAATCCTAATCAATAACACAGGAAGGACGATGCTCCACACTCAACGTAGTTATGGCGGTAGCTGTGTTGCCCCCCACCATCTTGCTGCAAGCGCAGGGCGTGATGTGTTGAAACAAGGCGGCAACGCAGTAGAGGCGATGGTCGCCGCAGCGGCTGCGATTGCCGTGGTGTACCCGCATATGAATGCGCTAGGGGGTGATGGTTTCTGGCTGATTCACGAACCCGGTAAAGCCCCTATCGCTATTGATGCCTGCGGCCCCGCTGCGGGGCTTGCTAATAGCGATTTTTATGCTGGCGAAGCAAGTATTCCTGAACGTGGCCCAAAGGCCGCGCTAACCATGGCGGGTACTATTAGTGGATGGCAAGAGGCGCTAAAAGTAGCGGCTAGTTGGGGAGAGTCGCTCCCCCTTTCCACGCTGCTCGGCGATGCCATTCGTCATGCAGATGAGGGTGTGGCCGTCACCCAGAGCCAGGAAACACTGACTGCCAAGCACCTGGAGCGCCTAAGCCAAAGCCCTGGCTTTAGCGATGCTCTGTTGATTGACGGCCAGGTCCCCCGTGAAGGCCAGCGTCTTCGACAGCCACGTCTTGCCGCCACGCTAAAACGGTTGGCAAGCGCGGGGCTGGATGATTTCTACCGCGGTGAGCTGGCCACCAGCATGGCACGGGATTTAGAAACACTTGGCAGTCCACTGCGCTTAGACGATTTCCACGCCTACCATGCTCAGCAAGTCACACCTCTTCACGTACGCCTGCAAGACGCTACGCTGTATAACCTGCCCGCCCCTACCCAGGGTATGGCGTCGCTGATGATTTTAGGTATTTACGAACGTATTAAAGCGGCTGAGCCAAACGGCTTTGACCACCTGCATGGCCTTATTGAAGCTACCAAGCGTGCCTTTATGTTGCGTGACCGCTACGTAACCGACCCTCGTCGTGTGCCGGTTCCCTTGCAACAGTTGTTGAGTGAGGAGCGCATTAGCGCAGAGGCCGCTGAAATCAGTGCCGAACAGGCGCTACCCTGGCCCCATGAACCCGCACCTGGCGATACTATTTGGATGGGCACCGTCGATAGCGAAGGTCGCTCGGTCAGTTTTATCCAAAGCATCTATTGGGAGTTTGGCAGCGGCGTGGTGCTACCAGAAAGCGGCGTATTGTGGCAAAACCGCGGGATTAGCTTTTCACTTAACCAAGATGATTTACGTGGCCTTGCCCCAGGCCGCAAGCCCTTCCATACCCTTAACCCGGCACTTGCCACCTTTAATGATGGCCGCACCATGGTTTATGGCACCATGGGCGGCGAAGGACAGCCACAAACCCAGGCGGCGGTTTTCTCTCGCTATGCCCTGCATGGCATGCCGCTACAGCAAGCGGTAACTGCTCCGCGCTGGCTACTGGGCCGTACCTGGGGAGACTCTAGCACCAACCTTAAACTTGAAGACCGCTTTGATGACCGTTTAGTCGCTGCACTTGCGACGGCTGGGCACGATGTCGAAGTATTACCTGACTCATTTAGCGACACCATGGGCCATGCAGGAGGCATTGTTCGGCACCCAGACGGCTTAATTGAAAGCGCCCACGATCCTCGCAGCAACGGCGGCGCGGCTAGCGTGTAAACAACCAACTGGCGGTTTTCTTACTGTTCACACATGCTGAATCTAGGCAGGCTATCGATTCGTTACGTTATTGTCACTCTACCTAGTGATACGCTAGCCTGCTTAGTAAGCCTCTGTTTAACGGTAACCAGAGGGAGAGGAGACCCCCATGGCGAAAATAGAAAAATCCCCCGACGAATGGCGCAAGCAACTCACTCCAGAACAGTACCGTGTAGCGCGTGAAAAAGGCACCGAACGCCCCTTTACCGGTGATTATCAAGTCAGCGACTCCCAAGGTATCTACCACTGTGTGTGCTGCCATGCCCCGCTATTTGAAAACGAGCATAAATTCGATGCGGGCTGCGGCTGGCCAAGCTTTGACCGCCCACTGGGAACACGTTGTGTTGAAGAGCACAGCGACACCTCTCACGGTATGCGGCGCACTGAAGTAGTGTGTTCGCACTGCGATGCCCATCTAGGCCACGTATTTCCTGATGGCCCACCAGATACCACCGGGTTGCGTTACTGCATTAATTCAGTGTCGCTAGAATTTCATCCTGACGAGTAATTATCACTAAATCCTCGATCAACCCCAGCAAGGCGGGCGCCATCTGCTAGAATGGCAGCCCGCTTTTTTATGCCCATTTTTGCTTGTATTTGTTTTGCGCTCATTAGGAGAGACTCATGCTCGGCTGGTTCCCCGGACATATGAACAAGGCCCGCCGCCAGATTAAGGACGCGCTGCCCGAAATTGATGTCGTCATTGAGGTCCTTGACGCGCGTCTGCCCTACTCCAGCGCCAATCCGATGCTGGCCGAGCTAACGCGTCATAAGCCCGTCTTGAAGATTTTGTCGCGGGCAGATCTTGCCGACCCTGAACGTACCGCAGAGTGGGTAGCGTTTTTTGATGCTCAAGAGGATACTCGCGCACTGGCAATCACTACTACTAATGTCCGCGAACTAAAGAAAATTCCTAAACTGTGCCACGAGCTGGCAGGTGCAGTGCGTGCTGACAGGGATGTACGCGTGATGGTTATGGGTATTCCCAACGTCGGGAAATCAACACTGATTAACGGACTGGCAGGCCGCAAAATTGCCAAGACGGGAAATGAACCCGCCGTCACTAAGCGCCAGCAAAAGGTGCGCATTGATGGTCGCGTCGCGCTGATCGATACCCCAGGAGTGCTGTGGCCAAAAATCGAAGACCAGGCCAGCGCCTATCGTCTAGCTGCCAGTGGTGCCATTCGTGATACCGCAATTGAGTATACCGATGTGGCCATCGTTACCAGTGCCGAGCTTGCCAAGCGCTATCCAGCAGAGCTAACCGCTCGCTATAAACTGAAAGCGTTGCCCAGCTACGAAGCCCCCATCACCCAAGAGGTAGATGCTGATGGTCCACAAAAACCGGATTTCTTAGCCATTGCCGGTTTTGACGGCCACGCCATTTTGAAAGAAATTGCTGGCAAACGCGGCGGCTTACGCCCTGGCGGCGAGGTTGACATACACCGCGGTGCCGAGGTTTTGCTTCATGAACTACGCGATGGAAAGCTCGGTCGGCTTACCCTAGAAACCCCAGACGATATTCCACCGCCGCCGATACAAATCGACGAAGACAGCCACCTACCATCCGACGCATAATGGGCAAATTATTGGTAACACTAACGGCCACAGGAAATTTTGGATAATAAACCCCATGGACACCCCGCAGCCTAAAGAATCGCACACACTTAAAAAATCACACAAACTGCATAACGTCTGCTATGACATTCGTGGCCCAGTACTCGACCATGCCAAGCGCCTGGAAGAAGAAGGCCAACGGATTTTAAAGCTGAATATTGGCAACCCTGCACCGTTTGGCTTTGAAGCGCCGGAAGAAATCCTGCAAGACGTGATGCGCAACCTGCCCACTGCCCAGGGCTACTGTGATTCTAAAGGCTTGTACTCTGCGCGAAAGGCGATTATGCAAGAGTGCCAGCGTAAACAGATACCCAACGTCGGCATCGAAGATATCTATATCGGCAATGGTGTCTCTGAGTTAATTGTGATGGCTATGCAGGCGCTGCTCAACGATGGCGATGAGGTGCTTATCCCTGCGCCCGATTATCCGTTGTGGACCGCTGCAGCGCATTTATCTGGTGGTCACGGCGTTCACTATCTGTGCGATGAACAAGCTGACTGGGCGCCAGACATGGCAGATATTCGCGCAAAAGTTACCAGCCGCACCCGAGCCATTGTGATTATTAATCCTAATAATCCCACTGGCGCGGTTTACCCGCCAGAGGTAGTACGGGAAGTGCTGGAGATTGCCAAAGAGCATAACCTGGTGGTGTTCTCCGATGAAATCTACGACAAGATTCTTTATGACGGCGTAGAGCACACCGCCACTGGCGCATTAGCGGATGATGACCAGTTAGTCATCACTATGAATGGCCTATCGAAAAGCTACCGCTGTGCAGGCTTCCGCTCTGGCTGGATGACCATTTCCGGCACGTTAGCAAAGCAGCGCGCGCACGATTACATTCAAGGGCTAACCATGCTGGCTTCGATGCGCCTGTGTGCCAACGTGCCCGCCCAACATGCTATCCAAACCGCGCTGGGTGGCTACCAGTCAATTAACGACTTAATTCTTCCAGGCGGGCGGCTACTGGCTCAGCGGGATATCACGGTAGAAAAGCTCAACGCCATACCCGGGGTTTCCTGCGTGACACCTAAAGGCGCGCTTTATGCCTTTCCCCGCCTGGACCCGAAAGTGTTCAATATAAAAGATGACCAACAGCTAGTGCTGGACTTACTGCTCCAGGAGAAAATACTGCTGGTGCAGGGCACCGCGTTTAACTGGCCAGAACCGGATCACGTGCGCATCGTCACCTTACCGTGGGCAGACCAACTTGGTGATGCACTTGACCGTTTTGCCAATTTCTTGTCCCGTTATCGTCAATAAAACAGCCGTCGATAAAAACAGCCGCCAATAAAAACGGCGTCTTGAAACTGACGTTAACAGCACGTATCTAAACTGTCATTCCACTAACGCTTTTTTAATGACCTTTGAGGGAGAACCTGCACCATGATGCGAATTGTGCTGTTTTTAGCCACTAACTTAGCGGTGTTGCTGGTTGCCAGCTTAACGCTGCGCCTGTTTGGGGTGGAAAGTTACCTAAGCAGTCAGGGCATCAACTTTACTAGCCTGCTGATTTTCTGCTTTATCTTCGGCATGGTCGGCTCGCTGATATCGCTGTTTATTTCCAAGTGGATGGCAAAGCGTTCAACTGGCACCGTAATTATTGAAACACCGTCCAATTCAACTGAGCAGTGGCTGTTGGATACGGTGGCCGAACTTTCCCGCGAAGCGGGTATTAAAACGCCAGAAGTGGGTATTTTTCCGGCTCAGCAGTCCAATGCATTTGCCACCGGCTGGAATAAAAACGATGCATTAGTCGCTGTATCTGCTGGACTACTAAACCGTATGCGTCCTGAAGAAGTGCGCGCGGTGCTGGCCCACGAAATTGGCCACGTAGCCAACGGCGACATGGTGACACTGGCGCTGATACAAGGCGTTGTGAACACCTTTGTGATGTTCTTTGCCCGTGTAGTGGCACAGTTAGTTGACAACTTCTTAAAAAGCCGCAGCGACGGCGAAGGTGGCCTTGGTTTTATCGGTTACTTTGCCGTAGTGATCGTGGCAGAAATTGTCTTTGGTATTGTCGCTTCTGCAATCGTTGCTTGGTTCTCGCGCTATCGCGAATACCGTGCCGATGAAGCAGGTGCACGCTTGGCAGGCACCGGTGCAATGGTGAATGCGCTGGCACGCCTGAAAGCGGAAACTGAAATGCCTGACCAAATGCCTGACACGCTGCGCGCAATGGCTATTACCAAAGGCCAGACGCGCTCTCTGTTAGAGCAGCTATTTGCCAGCCACCCGCCGCTAGATGATCGCATTCGTGCTTTAAAAGAAGCGGCTTACCGTCAGTAACACATATTCGCCGCATAACCCACAAGGCCCGCAAATGCGGGCCTTGTGCTTTCTAAATCACCTCACTACCAATACCACCGCCACCGCACACCTATGCGCACTGGACTTGAAAACCAGCCGCTAGCAATGGCGCTTCCAGCACCGTTGCATCGTTTTCTAGCAACACGCGCAGCGTGGCAAACTCTCGACGCAGGGGATAGTTTGATCGACAATCATCAAAGCCCTTTTTGATTCCCTGATGAAACACGTGCCGCTGCAGCATATCGTGGTCACGGCGCACATCGTATACCGCTCGCACACAAAGCCGCAGCGCATCTTCTACTGGCAAAGCCTGCTGCAACGTTAGCTCAGCAAGCGCTGGTAGCGGGCAAAGTTCACTAAAACGTAACGGACTGGGCTGACCTATATGCTCAGCGAACGCTTGTTGAATCATCCACGTTCCGCGCAATTTGCCATCAAGGCTATGCCCTGCAATATGGGGGGTCGCCAACGCGACTAAATCACGCAACCCAGCATCTATCTCCGGCTCATCTTCCCAAACATCGAGAATAGCCGTGATATCACCTTTACCCGCCAAACGACTACGTAGCGCTAAGCCGTCAATACAGTCTCCGCGTCCAGCGTTCAGCAACACAGCCCCTGGGGCTAGGTCGTTAATGCGCTCGGCGTTAAGCAGCTGATAGGTAGTATGGGGACCATCTTTTACTAGTGGCGTATGCAGACATAGCACATCACAGCGCTCGATTAGAGTATCAAGTGAGAAAAACTCGCCCAGCGCACCTGTTGCTTCTTCCTTCGGTGGATCACACACTAAAGTAGCCACACCCAGTGCTTGTAAGCGCTGCTGTAGGCGCCCACCTACATTGCCAGCACCCACAATCCCCACCGTGCGCGTCAGCAACGACCACCCTTCACGTTCACTCACCAGCAACAGGCTGCTAAGCACATAATCCACCACGGCATCGGCATTGCAGCCAGGAGCGCTAGCAAAACCAATACCACGCTCGTTTAATAGCGCATGGTCGATATGGTCAGTGCCAATGGTGCAGGTACCCACGAAACGAACAGGGCTTTTTGCCAGCAGCACCTGATTTACCTGAGTAATCGAGCGTACGATCAGCGCGTCGGCATCGGCTACATCGACAGGACGAATCTCACGCCCAGACAGACGCTGCAGTGTGCCAAACGGTTCAAAACACTGATCAGCAGCGGGGATATTCGCATCGATAACAAGTTTCATAGGCGTTTTCGTATCCGGGCTTTACAATACGCCCGCAACGGCTTGCTGTGCAGGCGTGATCAATAAGCAGTTAAGGAGATGGGTGTGATCGTACGCTGGGAAACCGACCATGACTATGTGTTGGTTCATATTCACCAGGATATGTTTGGCGACTGGATTTTCAGCCGCGCCTGGGGGCAAATCGGCACCCAGTTTGGCGGACTAAAGCACCAGTTGGCAGATACTCTGGAACAAGCGCAAATGTGGATGGAAGATGAGGCCACTATCCAGACCTCGCGAGGATTTCGCAAGGTGCTAGAAGCAGCCGATCATACGCCTGAAGGACAGGAAGCTATGCGGCAGCTGTCACTACTTGATGCACTGTAATGCACGCTTCCTGCCTGAGCCATTACGTTTAACCTAAATAACGCCGCCCGCTGCGCTGGTGCGCCCCAATGGGTGGCGCACTTTCGGGCGGGGTGGTGAGCGCTGCAAGAGACGCCTCGTCCAGCCAACCGCGCGCTTGTAACCATGCGCTCAGTCGTTCGATATCAAAGCCTCTGTCCAGCTCTTCTCCGTTACCATCCATCAAGACCGGAATGCGTACGCCATAACGTTTTACCAGGGCGTCGTCGTCGCTAATTTCGATGCGATGAAGCGACACTTCTTGGTTAGCCATTGTCACCAGCAGTGATTCTAGCTGGACGCATAAGTGGCAGCCTAAAGTTGTGTAAATCGATAGCTGAATCATAACCGGTGCGTTATTTCTCTCTACTGTTTATGCCGTAATACAAACACATGGTGCAGGTTGGTTCGACGCTGAAAATCCGGGTCAAAGGTGCGCGACGTTATGTCCTCCACTGCGTAACGCTCACTGAGTTCTTCGGCCAGCTTAAAACGCCGTTGGTTGTTTGAGAAGACTAAAGTACCGCCCGGCGCTAGGCGCGCCATGGCAAGCTCCACTAACCGAGGATGGTCACGCTGCACGTCTAGGGTGTCGCGCATTTTCTTGGAGTTAGAGAACGTCGGCGGGTCCATAAAGATCAGGTCAAATTCGGCATTCGCAGCTTCAAGCCAGCGGAAACAGTCATCCCGCACCACGCGATGCAGCCTCGGGTCGAGTTTATTCAACGCAAAGTTATCTTTCGCCCACTCAAGGTAGGTATTGGACATATCGACGCTGACGCTGTCGCTTGCCCCCCCTAAGGCTGCCTGCACAGTGGCTGTGGCGGTATAGCAAAATAGATTCAAGAAGCGCTTACCGCTAGCCATCTCGTTAAGCATGCGACGTACGGGACGATGATCCAAAAATAAGCCGGTGTCTAAGTAATCACGCAGGTTTACCCATAGCCGCGCATCGCCTTCGCGCACTTCAAATCGTTCGCCGCTGGCATCGCGCTTTTGGTACTGAGCAGTGCCAGTTTGGCGCTCACGACGCTTGATATAAATCTTACTTGGGTCAACGTCGAGGGCCTCAGGCATCACTTCCAAGGCGTCAAACAGGCGCTTTTGAGCCTGAGCAGGGTTAATGGAACTAGGCGCTGCGTACTCTTGAACGTGCACTCTGTCACCATAACGGTCGACGGCCAGCGCATACTCCGGCATATCGGCATCATAAACGCGATAGCAGGTCTCACCGCTCTTCTTTAGCCATTTTTTCAGACGTTTTTGATTTTTCGCCAAACGATTGGCAAACATCTGGGCATTTTCCGACACCGCAGGCTTGGCACTGGCGGTTACTGCCGACACCATTTCACCGCTGTCTGAAGCAGATGAGGCGCTTTCACTGTCTGCCTGGCTGGCCGAGCTTGCTGTGTGATGGGCAATCTCCATCAGTAGCAGTTTGGCATCCAGCGCACCGTTTTTCAGCGCATACTGCTTATGAGCCCGTAGCCCCAGGCGATGGCCCAAATCGGGATTGCCGGTAAAAAGCGCCAACGTCCAGCCAGGAAACAGTGCTTTTGCCTTTTCACCCAGCTGGGCATACAAACGCACCAGCTCAGGCAATTCGCCTAAGCGCTCGCCATAAGGCGGGTTAGTAATTAATAACCCACGTTCAGCAGTAATAGTCTCTGGCCTAGTTAGCTGGCTAAGGCTCTGCCCATGCAAGGTAATTAGCGCAGGAATGCCAGCACGCATGGCGTTGGCTTTTGCCGCCGTCAGTGCCGCCGGGCTCTGATCAAAGCCCACTAGCGCCGTTTTACAGCGTTTACGGCCTATCGAAGCCCGCGCCTCGGCTTCGCGCTTTAGCTCTTTCCACACTGGCTCTTCGTGCCCTGCCCAGCCTTGAAAACCGAAGCGCTCCCGATTGAGATTGGGCGCTTGATCAGCGGCCATTAGCGCCGCTTCGATCAATAGTGTGCCTGCGCCACAAAGTGGGTCTAACAGCGGCTCACCGGCTTTTGCGCGCTCAGGCCAGCCAGCACGTACTAGCAATGCCGCTGCCAAGTTCTCTTTCAGCGGCGCATGGCCCACATCGCGGCGGTAGCCACGACGGTGCAAACTTTCGCCTGAAAGATCAATTCCCAGGCTTAAATTAGCACGGTGTAGGTGGGCATAGATGCGCAAATCGGGCGTTTTGGTATCAACATTGGGACGCTCCTGACCTGCTAACTGTAGCGAATCAACAACGCCATCTTTCACCGTTTGGGCACCAAAGCGGGTATGGCGAATGTGATCGCTACGACCATGGAAATCGACTGCCAGCGTTTTGCCTGGCGTTAAATGCTGTGTCCAGGGCAGTCGGGCAACCACGTCACGTACCTGCTCGGCAGTATCGATCATCGACTCCCGAGCCAACAGCAAAATAATGCGGTTAGCTAACCGTGACCACAGGCATATGCGATAGGCGGTTTCTAGATTAGCGGAAAAATAAACGCCCGCCACGGTCGTTTTACCTGGCTCGGCTCCTAGCGCTGACAGCTCATCAGCTAAAAGGCTTTCAATGCCTTTAGGACAGGTGGCAAGGAGGTTTAAAGGGGCAGTTTGGCTCGACTCGGTCATGTTTATCGCCGCGCGTAAGAGCGCGATATTCCTATATATGGCAAATGAGTTTACGTCTTATGACAATTTGATGGTCGACAAGTGACCCCATAATGAGCTAACAATAGGAGTGTAGCTACTGAAAAACGCATGCGTTGTTTGTCAGGGGTCTATTAGCAAACTTGCTTTCAAGATCTCTAGCTTGTCGAGTCTGCCGCTTTGCCCGTTCAGCACGTGAGTGCTAGGCACTAGCGTTGAGTGGCGGCTTGCTGAAGTTATCTATCGAAATAGCGCTGATGCAAAGACGACATTTTTGCCCAGTTTGCTTTTCTTATCAAAGGCTTTCGTGAAAAGAGGTTAGCCAATGAAACGACAAAAACGTGATCGCTTCCAACGGGCTTATGTTCACGGCTATAAAGCGGGCATTACGGGTCGCTCCCGAGATGACTGCCCCAGTCAAGATGTTAATTTACGCGAGTATTGGATGAGTGGTTGGCGTGAAGGTCGCGGTGATCAGTGGGATGGGATGACCGGCGTCTCCGGTATCCATAAAAACCCCTTGGTAATGACCTAGTTATTTTACCTTTCAAACATGACATTCGGAGTACGGAGCCCGCTGACAAGCGGGCTTTTTTATTGCCATCGCGCCCCTTGCGAGCACTGGCTGACCTACCACCTTAACGATGCTGCTTAAGCGCCAAGGCGCACGTTTTTACTAACCCAGGCCCTTGGTAGATCAACCCCGAGTAGAGCTGCACCAGATCTGCACCAGCAGCAATTTTTGCAGCGGCGGTCTCACCACTATCAATCCCTCCGACACCTATAATAGGTAACGTTGGCAGCTGTGCACGCAGCAGACGAATGACCGTATTTGACGCTTCAAAAACGGGTTTTCCAGACAATCCACCTGCCTCTTCTGCCTGTGGATCACCTTTTACCGCCTCGCGAGATATCGTTGTATTGGTCGCAATCACACCATCCAACCCGTTACGCGCGATACTACCCGCCACCAACGCCACCTCTTCTTCGCTCATATCTGGGGCGATTTTAACCAGTAGCGGCACCTTGCGGCCTAACGCATCATCCAGCGCTTGGCTGCGCGAACGAATAGGACCTAGCAGTGCATCCAGCTGCTCACCGAACTGCAACGTTCGCAGCCCTGGTGTGTTAGGCGAGGAAATATTCACTGCAATATAATCAGCCCAGCACCACATCTAAGCAAAGCAGCCCTTGGTAGATCAACCCCGAGTAGAGCTGCACCAGATCTGCACCAGCAGCAATTTTTGCAGCGGCGGTCTCACCACTATCAATCCCTCCGACACCTATAATAGGTAACGTTGGCAGCTGTGCACGCAGCAGACGAATGACCGTATTTGACGCTTCAAAAACGGGTTTTCCAGACAATCCACCTGCCTCTTCTGCCTGTGGATCACCTTTTACCGCCTCGCGAGATATCGTTGTATTGGTCGCAATCACACCATCCAACCCGTTACGCGCGATACTACCCGCCACCAACGCCACCTCTTCTTCGCTCATATCTGGGGCGATTTTAACCAGTAGCGGCACCTTGCGGCCTAACGCATCATCCAGCGCTTGGCTGCGCGAACGAATAGGACCTAGCAGTGCATCCAGCTGCTCACCGAACTGCAACGTTCGCAGCCCTGGTGTGTTAGGCGAGGAAATATTCACTGCAATATAATCAGCCACACCGTGCACCACATCTAAGCAAAGCAGGTAATCATCAAGCGCGTTTTCCACAGAGGTGGCTAAGTTTTTACCAATATTAATGCCCACCACGCCCTTGTAGTGGCGCTTTTTCACCTGGGCGACAAGGTGCTCAACCCCTTTGTTATTGAACCCAAAGCGGTTGATGATCGCCTCGTGACCTGCAAGCCGGAACAGGCGCGGTTTTGGGTTTCCTGGCTGCGCTTTGGGGGTAACGGTACCTACTTCTACAAACCCAAAGCCCAACGCGCCCAACGCATCCAAATGATCGGCGTTTTTATCTAGCCCTGCGGCTAACCCTACCCGATTACTAAAACGCAGCCCCATTAGCTCAACAGGGTCACTCACAGGCTCACCATATACCCGCTGCACACCGCCAACCCGATGCAGAGTATCTAACGCACCCAGCGCCAACCCATGAGATGTTTCAGGGTCGAGTCGAAATAGCAGCGAACGGGCGAAGTTATACATCAGCGAGGTTCTCCAGAGCAGTGGGCATGAAGCAGGCGAACGAGCACGCTACTTGTGAACAAATAGACAGCATAGCGCGCGGCGCGCAGAGTATAGCGTAAATCAAGTTATCTTCGCAGCGTTGAGCAGCGAGAAAGGCGATGCAGTGGAAAAGCGGTCTCAAGAGCGGTCTCAAGAACAGTCACAAAAAACCGCGCCCTGATTAGGGGCGCGGTAGGTGGTGTTACTCATCGAGCAAGTGGATAGTGAGCTTGTGACTTACGCTTCGCTATCACTTTCAGCAAGATCGACCAATTCACGCACGGCAACGGCAAATAGTGCAAAGCCAACTTCACTACCACCGCGCACTTCATCAATCAAACGACACCAACGACGGTGTAGCTCTGCGTGCTGTTCAAGCCACTGGGCGACCCGCTCTTGGGTGTCGCGGCTACCCGCTTCCAACTTCAAGACACTGGTGGTTAGGGCCAGCTGCTGACGGTCAATGTCATCACGGAAGGTTTCTCGCGCTTGTGCCTGCCATGCATCGCGCACTTCAAGCTGGGTCACCTGCTGGATCATCCAGGGTAGCTCTAGACGACTACCGATTTCATAGAATACTTCAGCCACACGCTGAGGCTTCTCATTGGCAACCCGCGCTGCGTGAATAATTCCCAAACCTGCGTAGAGACTGGGCGCCGCAGCTACGGTAGAGGCCAGCGCTTCCGGCACCCCGGCCTCTAGCAGCTCGTCACACCGCTTACGCCATGCAGACTGCTCTTCTCCGCTAAGCAGTTCACCAATACCTTCTTGCAGTTGAGCAAGACGAGGACCGAAATACTCAATTGTATCTTGAGTGGACAGCCCCAAATGCTGACGCAGGAACCAGCGCGTTGCACGGCGAATCATGCGCATTAGGTCAAGCATCATCGAGTACTGAACACGGTTCGGCACTTGGTTATCCAGCGCCTCGATTTGCTCCCACAGAGACGTGAGGTTAAACGCATCTCGCGCGACCACATAAGCGCGAGCAATATCAGCACGCCCTGCGCCAGTTGAGTCCATTAGGCGACGAACAAATACAATGCCCATATGATCGACTAAGTCGTTGGCTACCTGAGTAGCCACTATTTCACGCTTTAGGCGGTGGTCATACATTTCTGTCTGATAGCGCTGCGTCAATACGTCAGGGAACAAGCGCTCTAGGTGACGGTGAATGTAGAGATCATCTGGCACCTCAGAGTTGATCAGATCGCCTTTAAGAGTGCTCTTAGCGTAAGAAATCAGCACCGCGAGTTCAGGCAACCGCATGCCTTGGTCGTGACTGGCACGCTCTTTAAGCACGTCATCGGCAGGCAAAAATTCTAGTTCACGATCAATTTGGCCGGCTGACTCAAGCTCACTAATAAAGCGACGGTATGGCCCCATGCCTTGGTGAGACAGTATTTCTGACAGATCCAGCGCTTGGGTTTGACGATAGTTATCGAGAATTACCAGGTTGGCGACTTCTTCGGTCATATCGGCTAACAGCTGATTACGCTGCTTGTCGGTCATATCGCCACGTTTAACCACTTCATCGATCAATATCTTGATATTGACCTCATGGTCAGAACAGTTAACGCCACCGGCATTATCGATAAAGTCAGTATAAACGCGCACCCCTTTTGCAGCCGCTTCCATACGACCACGCTGGGTCAAGCCCAAGTTGCCGCCCTCACCAACAACGCGGCAGTTCAACTCGGCGCCATTAATGCGCAGCGCGTCATTGGCTTTGTCACCTACGTCTGCGTCGGTTTCATCGGAGCTCTTCACATAGGTACCGATACCACCATTCCACAACAGATCGACCTTAGCCATCAGCATGGCACGGATCAGGTCATTGGGTGAAAGGCGCGTCTCTTCGATACCAAACACCTGCTGCATTTCCGGAGATATTGGAATGGATTTAGCACTGCGGCTAAAGACACCGCCACCCTGGGAGATCAGTTCAGCACTGTAGTCTTCCCAGCTGGAGCGAGGGAGGTTAAACATACGCTTACGCTCAGCGAAGGCAGCTTCTGCGTCAGGGTTTGGATCGACAAAAATATGCAGATGGTTGAATGCGCCTACTAGCTGGATTTTGTCCGACAACAACATACCGTTGCCGAAAACGTCGCCAGCCATATCGCCAATGCCAACCACAGTGAACAGATCTTGCTGGGTGTTTACGTCGAGATTTTTGAAATGACGCTTGACGGACTCCCAGGCACCACGCGCGGTAATCGCCATTTTCTTGTGGTCGTAACCGTTAGCACCGCCAGAGGCAAAAGCATCACCGAGCCAGTGGCCATACTCTATGGATATCTCGTTTGCGATGTCCGAGAAAGTTGCGGTCCCTTTATCGGCAGCTACCACGAGGTAGCTATCGTCGCCATCATGGCGCACCACATTTTGCGGTGGCACAACCTCTCCACCCACCAGGTTGTCAGTGACATCCAGCAGTGCGCGAATAAAGATTTTGTAACAAGCGATGCCTTCTTTCTGTTGGGTTTCACGATCAGCATTTTCTGGCATGCGTTTGCATACGAAGCCGCCTTTAGCACCCACCGGCACGATGACTGCGTTTTTCACCTGCTGGGCTTTCACTAGGCCTAGCACTTCGGTGCGGAAGTCTTCGTGACGATCTGACCAACGTAAGCCACCGCGAGCTACTTTGCCACCACGCAGGTGGACACCTTCTACACGTGGCGAGCAAACAAAGATCTCAAACGCCGGGCGAGGCTTGGGCATGCCGGTGACTTTCGACGGCTCCAATTTATAGGCGATGTAATCTTTGAAACGACCGCCATCAGCTTTCTGGTAATAGTTAGTGCGCAAGGTCGCTTGAATAAGCTCCATAAAACGGCGCAGCAACTGATCGTCGTTTAGGCTAGCAACACCTTCTAGGTGCTCGTTTAAGCGCGCAAGGCAGTCATCTAAACTGCTTGGCTGACGCGCGGGATCGAAACGTAGCCGGAAAAGCTCAACGAGCGCTTGGGTAATAGCCGGGTAACTAGCCAAAGTGGCTGCGATATAGTCCTGCGACATACCAAAGCGAATTTGCTTAAGGTAACGGGCGTAACCGCGCAGCATGGCCACTTCGCGCCAATCAAGACCAGCACCAATAATCAGACGGTTAAAGGCGTCGTTATCGGCCTCTCCTGCCCATATTCGCTTAAATGCTTCGCTGAAGGTGTCACGCATTTCGCTTAAATTCACACCTTCACGACTATGCTCTAGCTCGAAATCATGAATCCAGTAACGTTGCTGCGGGGCATTAATGTCGTAGGGACGTTCACCAATAACGCGCAGTCCCAAGTTTTCCATCATTGGTAGCACGTCAGACAGCGGAATCTGTGTTTCACGATGGAAAAGCTTAAGGTTCATGCCACCTGCTTGCTCTTCCAGGGGGCGATAAAGCGACAGCGAGAGGTCATCACCACTATCTAGGGTCAGTAAATGCTGAACATCAAACACCGCGGTGCGAGCATTGAAATCTTCTCGATAACTGGCCGAGAAGGCATCATGGAAATGGTCCATTTGGTGATTAGCGCGCTCTTCACCAAAGCCTTCTATCATTGCTTCTTGAAGCTCATCGCGCCAGCTGCGCGCCAAACGTGCCACTTTGCTCTCTAAGCGCTTAAGATCGTATTGGCTTGGCCCTTCCCCATTAAAGCGCAGAATAAGCTGAATACGAGCTAGCACCGACTCTGACAAGTAGGTATTGAAATCACCAAAGCGAGCGTCTAACTCATCACACAGCATTGCTTGTATACGCTGACGCAGGTCAGTAGAGAAAACGTCTCTTGGTACAAATACTAAGCAAGAGTAAAACTTACCGCTGACGTCCGCGCGAATAAATAAGCGCACCTGGCGGCGTTCACGAATATTGAGGATACCAAGCGCAGTGCTGGCCAAGGATTCCGTGCTGATCTGGAACAGGTCATCACGAGGATACACTTCCAACACTTGCAGCAGCTGTTTGCCGTTGTGCCCCTGAGGGTTAAATCCAGCAATATCCATCACGGCTTTTAACTTGCGACGCAGCAGCGGAATATTACGTGGCGATTCGTTATAAACCGTGGCAGTGAACAAGCCAAAGAAGCGCCGCTCGCCAATCACATTGCCGTCATCGTCATAGCGGTCGACGGTAATGTAATCAGGATACGTGGGGCGATGCACCCGGGAGTGATGCGCGCTTTTAGCAAACGACAGTAGCTGAGGCACTAGCACGTAATCGTCATTCTCACCAATGCCTTCTTCAGTGCGGATACGCTCACGGTAGCGTGGCTGGTCAAGGCGGAAAACACCTAACACACTGTTGGGGTCACGCTGCAGCTCTTTGCCTTCTAGCAGATACTCGTCATAACCCAGGAAGGTAAAGTTGTCTTTAAGTAACCACTCTAAAAACGCAATAGCTTCTTCATGATCATCAGGGTCAATTTGCGGCGGACAGTTTTTCTCTAGCTCTTGAATAGCCTCAGTAATTTGTCCACACATGCCATCAAAGTCACTAACCGCCGTTCTCACATCACGCAATACTTCGTGAAGGTTATGCTCGATCTTGGTCAATGACTCAGCATCAGAATGGCGATCAACTTCAATGACCATCAATGATTCGCGCGCTTCAGGCGCGTTTTCATCTCTTGGTGAAGCGAGTTTTTTGAGCTGGTGCTGATCATCACGAGCGACAGCGAAGACGGCATTTTGAATAGCGTGAACCGTTAGGCCACGACGATTGAGTTCGATTCGAACCGAATCAACCAGAAATGGCATGTCTTCGTGTAAAACAGCAACAAAGGTGTGAGTTGACTGCCAGCCATGCTCTTCAAAGTCAGGGTTAAAGATGCGTACTTTGGGACTTTTTAAGTCATGGTGCTGCAGAAACTGCCAAATCGATAGTGTGGCCCCATACAGGTCGTCTAAGCGTCGATCTACCAAATCTTCCACGGGAACGGTGGCATAAAAATGGCGAGCAAACGCTTCAATCTCTGCTGAGCGCTCCGGCTCCAGTCGCGCATCCAATCGCTCTTGTAGCTGCTTTAAAAGGTCTCGCCGACTCTCTTCGATCGCAACGTAATGCATCCATCACCTCGACTGCCTGGGGCCACTATTTAGGCCAAAAAACGAAGGACAATAGGCCTTTAGGCCAAACTATCCATTAGCTTACGCTACCGATGCTCGTCCCCCTAACCATCTGACAGGTTATTCATGGTGTATGCCGCTTGTGCATCATAAGTACTATTGACAAGCTTTTATTACCCACTGTTTTTGCGCGTGAGTAATACACCGCATTCACAATGTTCTGTGAACGGAAACTGATCAAATAACGCAAACCGTTCAATATAGTGTGTTTTAGTCAGTATGGTTAAGTTTTCAGCAAGCGTCGCTGGATTGCATGAAATATAGACGATTTGGGCGTATTCGCTGATTTGATGACAACTTTCCGCGTCCAGCCCCGCTCTTGGTGGGTCGACTAGTACGGTTGAAAACTCATACGCATCCAACGCCATCTCCGTCACTCGGCGGCCTGTTTTCTCGCCTTTTAGCGCCAGCGCGAACTCCTCAGCGGACATTCTTGCCACCTGGGCATTGGTCACGCCGTTAGCCTCTAGATTGACGTTAGCACTGGCTACCGAGGTGCGGGAAATTTCCGTTGCCAGTACGCGTCGGAAGTTCTCTGCTAACGCAATGGTAAAATTACCGTTACCACAGTAAAGCTCCACCAGGTCTTCATCTTGTCGTCCGGCGGTGGCCTCTCTCGCCCAGCTAAGCATGGTCTGGCAGATATGCGCGTTTGGCTGAGTAAAGCTGTTTTCGACCTGCTGGTAAACCAGCTCGCGGCCATCAACGGTTAAGCGTTCCCACACGTGATCACGGGTTAGCACTAGGCGCTGTTTGCGAGAACGACCAATAATCATGATGCCAAGCGCTTCTTCCAGTGCGCGGGCCTCAGCTTCCCAGGTATCACTTAGTGGGCGATGGTAAATCAGCGTGACCAACGCCTCACCAGACAATGTGGTTAAAAACTCAACCTGAAATAAGCGGCGGCGAAGTTCATCGCTGGCAAGAAACGCTTCTCGCAGACGCGGCATCAGCGCATTGATATGCTCACTGGCGACAGGAAACTGATCCAAGCGCACAACCCGCTTACTTTTGGGATTGTCCGGATCGACCTCAAACATAGCGTAAAAAAGGTCATCATCTTCATGCCAGATGCGAAACTCACAGCGCTGCCGGTAGTGACTGGGCGGCGAAGGGTAAACTTCAAGCGTAGGTGTGGTGAACGCCGCAAAGGTCTTCTCCACGTAGGCTTGCTTTTCAGCAAGCTGTTCAGCATAACGTTCGGGTTCTACAGTGGGGATCGCCAAGGTGGCTCCTCTTTGAAGTCAATAACATGAATAAAAATAAACAATCTAACAGGGTGACTACACTACATTAGGAATTGTTAATCGTTGTGGCGCTTGAAAGCCAAAGCGTGCCAGTCCGTTAGTAAGCTGCTCTGCTGGCGCTGTTGTAAAGCAACGCCCATCGTGGGTGTGGTTATCTAAAATAGTTGCCACTTGGCCTACTCGACGGGCAATGGCGTCGCCAGAGTCTACCCACACCAGCGGTACCGGCGACAGGCTAATTAACTTGGGCTTCAACAACGGGAAATGAGTGCAGCCCAGCACCACAGTATCGAGCGCTGGGTTAGCCTGGGTAGCTTGCCATAAAGGCATCAGTGCTTGGTTTAATCGCTGCTCATTTATCGGCGCCTCTGATAGCCACGCTTCTGCTTCCGTAACCAGCGCATCTGCCGCCACCTTAGTGACTAAGCAGTCACTTGCGAAGCTGTTAATCAACGCCTGAGTATACGGCCTGTTGACGGTCGCCGTTGTGGCGAGCAACCCGATATGACGCGTTTGACTACTTAGCGCAGCAGGCTTGATCGCAGGCACCGTACCAACAACCGGAATATCCAGCGTTTTTCGCAACCCCTCTAACGCCAACGTACTGGCAGTATTACAAGCAACCACCAAGACACTTGCCTGGCAGGCGTCTACCGCTGCTTTGCACACCGCCACAATACGTTTAGAAAGCGTCACATCATCGCGAAGACCGTAAGGCAGCCAAGCGTTATCACAGGCATAACACATTGCTAAATGGGGGTAGTGTCGGCGAAGCGCCTGAGCAACGGAAAGCCCGCCCACACCTGAATCAAACAGCAGTACAGGCCCCAACATCACTGTTTACCCATTTCATATGCTATAGGCACGTCTAACCTCTCAAACCGCCAATAAAAACGGGGCGCTAGTTTAGCATGCCCCGTTCCACTTTGACTGTTTGCCTTACACGCTATAACGATGGCACTTCAGCACCCCGTAATTCGGCATATAGCTCTGGGTAGGCTTGCTGTAAGCGCTCTAATTCCTTTTCGGCACCCTCGGGCAATGCTTGACGCAATTCTTCCATATCCTCTTCGCTAAAATGTTTGTCAATCAGAGGGAACAGCCCCTCTCTTTCATGACGGAGGTAGGCACGGTGTGCATCAAGATACGCTTTCAACGCCTCAGCAAAGCGATCCATTGGCAACACGTTATCCATTAAGATCATGTCGATATCATCGGATAAGCGGGAAAGGCGCGGCTTTAATTTACGATAGTCGCTGGCCATTTGCTCCATCAATGGAAGGTGTTCTGGCGCTTGCTCCTGCAGGCGCTCGACGCAAATTTTTTCCAGCGGTGACGCAAAGCCATCCATATAGGACAAAATGTAGTCCACTACTTCCCGCATCAGCTGAAAATCGGGACGCTCACCGCTCGCTAGCGTTTTGTGTTTAAGCTGTAACACATGGAGCATTCGCGCCATGTTGGCATGATCTAGACGCAGTTGGTTTAACATCTTGCCGTCTCCTTTGTAAGTGCCTTACCTTTCGCCCATACCTTACCAACGCTTAGGCACGTGAGCATGAGCTGGGTTCAACTACACTGGTGTTAATCTTTACCATGCGCCCTTTGCCATCACCAAGGCAAGCAGACGATTATCAATCGGTTATGCCCAAAGGTAGCCTGACGTTACATTATTTACCACAGATACGTGTGAATCGTTGGTTGTTCAACAACGACACTTACGCTGGAAGTTTAGGTGGTTTGTTTATTAGGGAACGTTTATATGGATTTGTTTGACCGCACGCCCTCTACTGCGACCACTATGGGTGAAGAAGCTCCCCTTGCCTACCGTATGCGCCCACTGACCCTTGACGATTTTGTCGGCCAGCAGGCATTAGTGGGGCCTGAAAAACCCCTACGTCGAATGGCAGAATCCGGGGTCGTACGCTCAATGATTTTATGGGGGCCACCCGGCGTGGGGAAAACCACGCTAGCAGAGTTACTAGCACGTGCTTCTGGCGCTCATCTTGAGCATTTAAGTGCTGTCATGGCCGGCGTGAAAGAAATTCGTTCAGCAGTAGAGCGAGCCCAACAACGCACATCGCCTACACTTCTATTCTTAGATGAAATCCACCGTCTAAACAAGAGTCAACAAGACGCGTTGCTGCCCCATGTGGAGTCTGGCCTGCTAACATTGATCGGCGCAACGACAGAAAACCCCTCTTTTGAAGTTAACTCGGCGCTACTCTCCCGGGCTCGGGTCTATGTACTTAAACCACTGAGCCATGACGAACTTATCCAGGTCCTATCCCAGGCGTTAAACGACCCGGAGCATGGCCTAGGAAAACGCAGCATTGAGGTGGAAGAGGGAGTATTAGAGGCGCTTGCTCATGCCAGTGCAGGCGACGCACGTCGCGCACTGGGACTGCTAGAAACGGCTTGTGACTTTACTGTGCAACATGGTGATAAAGAGGTGCTACATAAAGCGGTATTAGCCGATGTTGTAGGTCATCAATCAAGCGCCTTTGATAAGCAGGGTGATGCTTATTACGATTTATTATCAGCAATTCATAAATCAATTCGTTCATCACGTCCTGATTCAGCGCTACTTTACATGGCACGTTTTTTACAGGGCGGCGGCGACCCGCTTGATATTGTGCGCCGCTTAACGGCGATTGCCTCAGAAGATGTAGGAAATGCTGACCCACGAGCACTGCCCCTGGTCATTGCTGCTTGGGATGCCTATTTACGTTTAGGCGACTACGAGGGCCAGCGTGCGATTGCCCACGCCGCCGTTCATCTAGCGGTTGCGCCAAAAAGCAATCGTATTGACCGTGCCTGGAAGGCTGCACAGCAGTTTGTGCAGCAGCAACCCCAACTGGAAGTTCCCAACTACCTTCGTAACGCCCCGACCAAATTGATGGAGCAGTTGGGGCACGGCCAAGGGTACCGCTACGCGCATAACGAACCCTATGGCTATCCTGCTGGCAGCGCCCATGACTGTTGGCCAGACGAATTGCCCAAAATGCGCTTTTATGAACCGAGCGAATTTGGTCAGGAAAAGCGCTTTGGCGAGATAATGGCGTGGCGGGAACAGCGTGATCAGGAAGCCGATCAGGCACCCTAGGGTGCCTGGTCCAATCATTGTGCAGAGTACATTATTGCAAGCAGTATATTACTTTTCTCACAGCTTTTTTTACAGCTCTTCACGGATAACATCAGTGCCATCAGGAATATCAAAATTGAATAAGCTGCGGTCAATATTACCGTTACGGGTAATGTCGCTGAACGTAATTGCGGTACGCTGGCCGGTACTGTCCATCATCCACAGTTCAGTTAAAGTCTGATCGTCAAAGACCATGCTCAGCTCTTCGAATAGCGTATCCGCTGAGATAGGAATCAGCGTAAACACGTCGTCACCGTCCTGCTGTTCATGAAATACGTCATAGCTAGCAGTTAGATCGTTTGCACTGCCTGAAAGCAACAGCGCTGGGGTATGTGTGACTCGGTCATCCATCGCTTGAACGGTGACCTGCTCAAGATCCGGATCGTAAAGATAAACATCTTCTCCATCAGAAACTACCACTTGGGAGTAAGGCGCTTCCACTTCCCAGCGCAGCATGCCAGGACGCGAGAGCCACATTTCCCCACGGGCGCTTTGTAAGCGCTCGCCACCACCGTCTAAAATCTGCTGTTCAAACGTCGCTTGATAGTTTTCTAGCGGGTCAAGCCGCTCAGTAAGACGCTCTGCGGCGTCATTGGCCCACGCCATAGGCGCTGCAAAGGCTAGCCCTAGCGCGCTGGCTGCTAACGCTAACGATGATGAGCGTCGAATATGGGTATCGCGCATTATTTTCTCCCTAGGCAGTCATTGCCGGATAGCGGACGAGGCAAGGAGCGTGAAGACGATCCGTGTAGCCTCTCAGACGCAAAACGCGCCGCAGGGTTTCACCTACGGCGCGACTTTCACGCTTATTGCATTATTGAAGCAAACGCCAGACACTTGTTAAAAGATAAGTCAGTGGCCTATCGGTGGCGGCGCCAGCACTTCGCGGGCACCGTTAGACCCCATAGAAGTAACCACGCCAGCACTTTCCATTGCTTCTACCAAGCGTGCAGCGCGGTTATAGCCGATTTTAAAGCGACGTTGCACGGCAGAAATAGAAGCTTTGCGCGTTTCAGTAACGAACTGAACTGCTTCATCGTAAAGCGCATCCTGCTCTGCATCATCACCATCTACGCCCTCAGCCTCAAGACCCGCCAGCGCATCTGCAGTCACACCACCTGACAGAATTTCTTCGATGTACTCAGGCGCACCACGTCGTTTCCAATCATCTACGACCCGATGCACTTCGTCATCATCTACAAAAGCACCATGTATCCGGTTAGGCGGCCCTGAGCCAGCGGGTAAGTACAGCATATCGCCATGGCCAAGCAGGCTCTCTGCGCCACCCTGATCCAGAATGGTACGCGAATCAATCCGTGACGATACCTGGAAGGCCATACGCGACGGAATATTCGCTTTAATTAACCCTGTTACCACATCAACCGATGGGCGCTGGGTAGCCAAAATCAAGTGAATTCCCGCTGCACGCGCTTTTTGTGCTAAGCGAGCAATTAGTTCTTCAACTTTTTTCCCGACGATCATAAACATGTCGGCGAATTCGTCGATCACCACTACAATGTAGGGCAGCTTTTCAAGAATCGGCGGCGTTTGATGCATTTCCCAAGGCTGCGGCTCCCAAAGCGGGTCAGCCACCTGGGCGCCTGCGTTTTTAGCCTCATCTAAACGCCCATTAAAACCTGCAATGTTACGCACCCCCATCGCCGCCATTAGCTTGTAGCGGCGCTCCATTTCCGCAACACACCAACGCAGACTATTAGCAGCTTCTTTCATATCAGTGACCACTGGCGCCAAAAGGTGCGGAATGCCATCGTAAACCGACAACTCCAGCATTTTTGGGTCAACCATGATCAGCTTAAGCTCATCAGGGGTCGCTTTTAGCAGCATGGAAATCAGCATGGCGTTAACACCGACTGACTTGCCTGACCCTGTTGTACCCGCCACCAGCAGATGGGGCATCTTACCGAGATTGGCGACAACGGGCCCTCCACCAATGTCTTGCCCCAACGCCATGGTCAGCGGCGAGCTTTCCTGTTGATAGCGGTCAGAGTCGATTACCTCACGCAGACGGATCATTGCCCGATGAGGGTTAGGTATTTCAATGCCAACCGTTGGGCGTCCTGGAATGACTTCAACCACACGCACACTCTTAACCATTAATGAGCGTGCAAGGTCTTTGGCAAGGTTACTGATTTTAGAAACTTTCACCCCAGCCGCCGGTTTAATTTCAAATCGGGTGATAACCGGACCAGGCCATGTATCAACGACTTCTGCCTTAACCCCATACTCACGTAGCCGCACTTCTAACAGCTCTGCCATATCAGCCAGCTGCTGCTCCGTATAGTTAGGCTCATGCGGCTCAGGAGGTGTCAACAACTGAAGACTAGGCACATCCCCTTCTGGCTCATCGAGCGTTTCAAATGCTGGACGCTGACTCTGCAGATGCTCAACAGTCCATAGGGTAGGAGTACTGTCTGGCTCTTTTTCCTCAGAAGCCCTCAAGCCTGGTGAGCCAGCCTCGGGCGATTGTGCAGAGAGCGTTGGCTCTCGGCGTGTCGCGGTGCTGGCTGGTGTTACTGCCGACGGGGCGTCGTCGTCTTCCTCATCATTCCATACTGGCTCAGGCACGACTTCGGGCACTCTTTCAGAGCGTGGTTCAACGGCCGGCGAAGGGCGAACGTCATCACCTGGAGGCGTTATAGCAGGTGCTTGTTCGCGTTCAGGCAAGCGCGTGGAAACGGGTGCTATATCATCGCACTCATGGTCATCGTTCCACTGAGGTGTACTTGCATCGCGCTGCTGTATTTCATGCGCTGACTGAGACATCGGCGGTGACTGATGCTCTGTGTCATCGCCTGAAACGTCTGAAGGTGAGTGCAATGAAAGCTCTTCTTCTCCGGGTAAGCCAGGAGCAGGTCGTGAAGCTGGCTGTTGATCTGCGGGCTCATCGAAAGCAGGCTCTTTAAACGCAGGCTCACTCGGCTCACGTTCAGGCTCAGACTCTTGAGTGGACAGCGGTATCGAAGGCGTTGGCTCGCTGTCTTCATCGTTGATGCGCACCGCAAAAGCATCTTCACGTGGCGCGCTGTCCGGCCTTGCCAAAGTGCGTTCAACCTCTTTTTCTTTTTCCACCTCTTTTTCTAGGTCTTTTTCGTCCTTATGATCTCCATTACTCACCGCTCTATGTTCGGCAACGGGCTCTTTTTTAGTGTCTGCTTTAGCTGCAGGCTGTACTTCAGCGGATGCTGAAGACTGTCCAGCCTCAACCGAAATATCTTGAGAAGCGTTTATATCAGGCGTTGGCTGTTCACGCTTAGGCATTGCTTGGGCTGGCAACGCTCCCGAAAATGCAGCCGCTTCCCATGGAATAGACGTATCTGTCGTGGCAGAAAAACTAGGCTCACGACGTGTTTGGCGGTTTTCTCGTGCAGGCTCCGGCTGGCGATGTTCGTCTTCTAGGTTAGAGCGCTGCGTATTACTTTCTTGCTTCGTTGTTTTAAACTCGGTGAGCGGCTTCTCTTTTACTTTTTGAGAGGCAGCCTTTGCGGCAGCTCGCACAGCGGCACGTTGTGCACGCTTTTCACGCCCTTTAGCGCGCCGAGCGCTGACCCAGCCCCCTACTTTACATAGACGACGACCAAGCTCATCAGCCACCTGTAACCACGACATGCCGCTAAACAGCGGAAAACCGATCAATATTAGCGCAGCAGAAATAAGGCCCACGCCACCACTGCTGACCAGTGGTTTTAAAGTATTTACCAACCCCTCGCCTAATATCCCCCCTGATGCGTAGGGCAACAGACTGTCAGGATGGTAAAAATGGAGTGCTCCCAGCATAGTGGTGCCGAACATAAGCAGTACCAACCCAGCAGAGTGCACGGCAATCGCCACTGGGTCGATTTCAAATCGTACCTGGCGCGACCTCATTAACCACCAAGCAGCATAACCAAACATGCCCGGCCACCATAAAGCGCTGGCACCCAGCAGTGAATAAAGCACATCCGCAAGCCAGGCCCCTACAGGGCCCATCCAGTTCTGAACATCCGTTTCTGGCCCTTGATAAGACCAACCTGGGTCAGCTGGGTCATAACTAAACAGTGCTAATAACAAAAATACACATAGCGCAAGCAGCACCACAACTACGCCTTCGCGCGCCGCACCCTGCAAGCGCAGGCCAAACCGGCGAGCTTTCTCCTTTGCCGCCGTCACTCGCCCAGTAGTGGCCTTTGATGATGGTTGACGCGAGTTACGTTGCGTTCGCTTGTCTACCGCCTTATTTACTTTCAAGCGATTCTCCCTTTACACCTTAATGGTGTCTTTAATCCACTTGCGAGTTTGCATCATACCGAGCATCCTTTCGCCGTCACAGAGCTTCTATCGAAGTGTCTAGTAACAGGAGCAATCAATGTTACCCTGGCTTTCATCGCCACAGCCTATCTTTCCTTCTACCGACCTAGCTCTCGACTCCCCTAACGGCCTTCTTGCCGCCGGCGGAGAGCTTTCTCCATGCTGGCTAATCAGTGCTTACCAGAAAGGTATTTTCCCATGGTATAGCGACGATGAGCCTATTCTATGGTGGAGCCCCAACCCACGCATGGTATTGCAACCAGAACAGTTTAAGCGACGTCGTAGCCTTGTGAAGCGATTGCGTCATGGTGGTTTTATTGTCACCTTGGATCAACAGTTTGAAAACATTGTTAAAGCATGCGCTGCGCCACGCCCTGGTGAGCCCGGCACCTGGATCAATCAAGATATGCGTGACGCCTACCAACGCCTGCACGAGCTAGGTATCGCACATAGCATTGAAGTACATCTTGAAGGCCAGCTAGTGGGAGGGCTTTATGGCGTAGCAATGGGGCCTGTCTTCTTTGGTGAATCGATGTTTTCGCGAGTGCCCGATGCTTCTAAAATTGCTCTCGCCCACTTAGCCCATGCGATGCAGCACCATGAGGGTAAACTTATCGACTGTCAGATGCATACCCCCCACTTGGCAAGCCTTGGTGCGACAACAGTCGCCCGCACGTCGTTCATCAACTATCTTGAAAAGTGGTTGCCTGACAAGGCATTTAACTTAACGACTATGACCAATGAAGCGCCTACTGTACCTGGATCGCCGTGGCTCGACGCCATCGCTTCGACTCATCACCCAGAATGGTAAACGTATTCAGATTAACCAAGGAGGCAAGCCGTGAGTAGTAACGCTCCTCGCCGCCCTGTGCGGGATTTGCGCTTCTTCCTAACCGTTCCTCATGCTTGCAGCTACCTTCCAGGCAAAGAGGCAACCACCCTGTTTCTGGATCCCCAGGAATCTCCCGTTCCCGGCGTTTATGACTCGCTTTCGTTACTAGGCTTTCGCCGTAGCGGACGCCATTTATACCGCCCCCACTGTGAGGGGTGTAATGCTTGTCGCTCGGTACGCATTCCCGTCAGCGACTTTAGCGCTAATCGTACCCAACGCAAAATTCGTCGCATCAATGCCGATATTGTTACGCGCATAGTACCTGCCCGCTATGAGGCTGATCATTACACGCTTTATGCAGACTATATTCGTTTACGTCATGCTGATGGCGACATGTATCCTCCGAGCAGAGAGCAGTATCGTACTTTTTTAACGCTTGAAGAACCCTATGCGCATCTTTTAGAAATGCGTTTAGAAGGAAAGCTCGTCGCAGTAGCAGCCTTTGATCAGCTTGAGCATGGACTATCAGCTATTTATACGTTTTTCAGTGTGGATGAGGGCTTGGAAAAGCGATCCTTGGGAACCTTTGCTATTCTCAAGCTAATAGAACTTTGCGGTGAAAAATCGCTACCTCACTTGTACCTTGGGTATTGGATTGAGGAGTGCCGAAAAATGCGCTATAAGCGGGCGTTCACCCCTATTGAAGTACTCGACGGACGCCATTGGCGGCCTTTAATTTACTAAACTTGCCAGCTTTTTTGCCTTGCTGGCAGGCTTACGGCACAATATAGCGCTGCTTACTGGGTAACCGTCACCTGACGACGCCCATTGAAGTGACTGATTAGACCAAACCATTACGTTAAATAAGTGAGGATCTGCCTATATGGCACGCGAAGATCATATTGAAATGGAAGGCGTTATTGTTGATACCCTTCCCAACACCATGTTCCGTGTTGAGCTGGAAAACGGCCACGTCGTTACCGCTCATATTTCAGGCAAGATGCGCAAAAACTACATCCGTATCCTGACAGGCGACAAGGTAAAAGTAGAGCTGACGCCCTACGATCTGTCAAAAGGCCGTATTGTTTATCGCTCGCGCTAAGACTTGGTAACGCTTTCAAGCAAACACTGCCCGCGCATGCACGCATCCCGTTTTTAAATGCAGTGCAAACATAGCGTAAGTACGGCGCCGCTCTCTGGAAACGACAACGCCCCGTCGATGACAGGGCGCTGTGCTTTAGTGAAGTAAGAGCGTGAGGTTTTAGGTGTAAAACTTAGTCAGCCTTAGCGCCCTTTTCAGGGCGCATCCGCCATCTCCGACTCCGTTGATAAATGCAGCTCACCTTCTTCAAGGTTAACATGCACAATACCGCCTTGATCAGCCAGCTCGCCAAATAGAATCATCTCAGCCAACGGCTTTTTCAGTTTCTCCTGGATCAAGCGGGCCATTGGGCGTGCCCCCATATCGGGGTCATACCCCTTCTCTGCCAGCCAGTCTCTCGCCATATCATCGACTTCAAGCTGCACACGCTTTTCGTCTAACTGTGCCTGCAACTCGATTAGGAATTTATCGACAACGTTACGCACAACCGACGTTTGCAGCGCATGGAATTGAATAATGCCATCCAAACGATTGCGGAACTCAGGCGAGAAGGTGCGGCGAATCACTTCCATCGCATCCGTTGAGTGATCCTGGTTCTGGAAACCGATAGAGCGCCGTGATGCCTGCTCTGCCCCAGCATTGGAAGTCATGATTAGGATAACGTGACGGAAATCCGCTTCGCGGCCATTGTTATCTGTCAAACGACCGTGATCCATGACCTGCAGCAGCAGGTTGAACACTTCAGGATGCGCCTTCTCAATCTCATCTAGCAGCAATACACAATGCGGCTGCTTGGTGACAGCTTCAGTTAGCAGCCCACCCTGGTCATAGCCTACGTAGCCTGGCGGGGCACCAATCAAACGCGAAACCGTATGGCGCTCCATGTACTCCGACATATCAAAGCGTACTAGCTCAATACCCATGATATGCGCCAACTGCTTAGCCACTTCGGTCTTACCAACACCAGTTGGACCAGCAAACAAGAAACTCCCCACCGGCTTATCTGGCGATTTCAAACCTGCACGGGAAAGTTTGATAGCAGCCGACAGGGTATCGATGGCTTCATCTTGTCCGAACACCAACATTTTCAGGTCGCGATCAAGCTTTTCAAGCAACTTACGGTCCGAACTTGAAACACTTTTGGGTGGAATACGCGCAATAGACGCCACTACCGCTTCTACCTGCTCAACATCAATTGTATTCGCCCGTACTTCTGGCGGCAGCATACGCTGATGCGCGCCCGCCTCGTCAATCACATCGATAGCTTTATCGGGTAGGTAACGGTCATTAATGTAGCGATCAGCTAAGCGTGCGGCACTTTCTAAGGCGCCATCGGTGTACTTAAGCTCATGGTGCTCTTCAAAGCGAGACCGCAATCCTTTAAGGATTTTGATGGTGTCATCCACCGAAGGTGCCAGCACATCCACTTTTTGGAATCGACGAGCCAGAGCACGATCTTTCTCAAAAATGCCGCGGAACTCCTGGAATGTTGTTGAACCAATACAGCGCAACTCGCCGGATGAAAGCAATGGCTTCAACAGGTTAGAGGCATCCATTACACCGCCAGACGCTGCACCAGCTCCTATTACGGTATGGATTTCATCGATAAAGAGCACGGCATTAGGCTGCTTGCGTAATTCACTAAGCAGACTTTTCAGACGCTTTTCAAAATCACCGCGGTATTTAGTACCCGCCAATAGCGCACCCATATCCAGCGAGTAGACCACTGCATCGGCAATAACGTCAGGCACATCTTCTTCAACTATACGTTTCGCCAAGCCTTCTGCAATGGCAGTTTTACCAACGCCAGCTTCACCAACTAGAAGTGGGTTATTCTTACGACGGCGGGCAAGAATTTGCACCACACGCTCAAGCTCATGGTCACGGCCAATCAATGGATCTATTTTGCCTTGACGCGCCTGCTCATTCAGATTGGTAGCGTAACCGGTTAACGGATGCGCAGCACCTTCTGCACTACCCTCTTCAGCATCTTCACTCTCTTGGGAAGATGGCGAAGGCGCAGGGCCATGACCGGAGACTTTAGAAATACCATGAGCGATGTAGTTAACCGCATCTACGCGCGCAACGCTTTGCTGTTTTAGGAAGTAAACCGCTTGGCTTTCCTGTTCAGAGAAAATAGCGACCAGTACATTAGCACCGGTAACTTCGCTCTTGCCAGATGACTGCACGTGAAATACCGCACGTTGCAGTACGCGCTGGAATCCAAGCGTTGGTTGTGTTTCGCGGTCCGCTTGGCTTTCAGGAATCAATGGTGTGGTCGAATTAATAAAATCCTGCAGATCGGACCGCAGCTTATCGAGATTCGCCCCACACGCCTTCAACACGTCAACTGCTGACGCATTATCCAGCAACGCCAGAAGCAGGTGCTCAACGGTCATAAACTCGTGGCGCTTTGAGCGAGCCACGGTGAAGGCCGTGTTCAGGGTAAGTTCAAGTTCTTTGCTCAGCATGGCAGTCCCCTTTTCGCTACTACCTAGGGCGTGTCGCCACCTAGGGCTTGCGTCGGATCAGTTTAATCGACCGGCACTTTCAACATCGGGTACAAACGGCGCACTTGCAAGGCCCATCGCTAATTTTTTTCAACGCTTTCAGTCGGCAGCTTCGATATCGCTCATTAAAGGATGCTCGCATTCGCGGGCATATTCGTTTACCTGGTAACTTTTCGTTTCAGCAATATCCCGTGTAAAGATACCGCATGTCGCTTTGCCTTGGGTATGCACTGCAAGCATCACTTGTACCGCTTGCTCGCTATCCATATTAAAAAACCCTTGTAATACCTCAACAACGAATTCCATCGGCGTGTAATCATCGTTATGAAGTATCACTTTGTACAAGGGTGGCCGAGCTAGTTCAGGATCAGCCGGTTGAACGGCTAAGTCATCATCATAATCAGGCGCATCAGGCCGAGTCATCCCTGCATGCAGGGTAGCCACGATGTATGGGCTGTCTGTAATAGGCATAAGCAGCAAGGTTTATCGTCTCTTAGCTGGCGGGTGGTGTCTTACGGTGCTTGAGTCATCCATCCTAGGCGTCAATGACTCGAAATCTCATTACTCCAGCTTGGCTTACCACAGTAAGACGCCCAATCCCAGCAAGGGTTCATGGAAAATATAAAATTAGCATATTACATAAGACAAAAAACCCTCGCCCACTAAGGCGGGCGAGGGATATCACAGCGTTTTCATACGCGTTGCTCAGCGGCAGCGCAGATTGCTTGTGATTTAAGACCTTAACCGTTAGCGACCATTGCAAGGGCTTCGTTGAGCGTCTTGCTCGGGCGCATGACTTGGCTCGCTACTTCCCCATTCGGGTGGTAATAGCCTTTAAGGTCAACAGGCTGGCCTTGCACGCTATTCAGCTCGTCAATGATCGTAGCTTCATTTGCTTTCAGCGTTTCTACCAAGCGAGCAAAGCGTGTTTTCAGCTCAGCATCTTGATCCTGGTTTGCCAATGCTTCTGCCCAATACAGCGCCAGATAGAAATGGCTGCCACGGTTATCAAGCTCACCCACTTTGCGTGAAGGTGACTTGTTGCTTTCTAGGAACTTGCCGTTAGCTTCATCCAACGCTTTCGCCAGCAGCTTAGCACGGTCATTGCCAAACCGTTTGGCAAGGTGCTCCAAAGAAGCAACTAGCGCCAAGAACTCACCCAGGCTGTCCCAACGCAGGTGGTTCTCTTCAAGCAACTGCTGAACGTGCTTAGGTGCAGAACCACCAGCGCCTGTTTCAAACAGACCACCGCCATCCATCAACGGCACGATAGAAAGCATTTTGGCGCTCGTACCCAACTCAAGAATCGGGAATAAGTCGGTCAGGTAATCGCGGAGAATGTTGCCTGTCACCGAGATCGTGTCGAGACCACGAATCACACGTTCAAGGGTGTAACGCATCGCCCGAACTTGGGACATGATGTGGATTTCAAGCCCATCAGTGTCGTGATCCTTGAGATACGTTTTGACCTTCTTGATCAACTCGTTTTCGTGCGGGCGGTAAGGGTCGAGCCAGAAGACGGTGGGCATACCAGAGTCACGGCAGCGCTCCACGGCCAGCTTAACCCAGTCGCGAATCGGCGCGTCTTTAACCTGACACATACGCCAGATATCGCCCTGCTCTACGTTCTGCGATAACAGCACTTCGCCGGTATCTAGGTCAGTGATGTTCGCCACGCCATCTTCTGGCACTTCGAAGGTTTTATCATGAGAGCCGTATTCTTCAGCTTTCTGCGCCATCAGACCAACATTAGGTACGGTACCCATAGTGGCTGGGTCAAACGCACCGTGCCATTTACAGAAATTGATCATTTCCTGATAGATACGCGCGAAGGTCGACTCAGGCATGACGGCTTTGACGTCCTTGAGACGACCATCGGCACCGTACATCTTGCCGCCAGCACGAATCATCGCTGGCATAGAAGCGTCTACAATCACATCGCTGGGCGAGTGGAAGTTGGTGATGCCACGAGCCGAATCAACCATTGCCAGCTCTGGGCGCTTGTCATGGCACGCATGCAAGTCACTAATGACCTCATCACGCTGAGATTCCGGCAAGGTCGCAATCTTGTCGTAAAGATTAGCGATACCGTTGTTAACATCGACCCCTAGCTCTTTGAACAGCTCACCGTGCTTTTCAAAGGCGTCCTTGTAGAAAATTTTAACGCAGTGCCCAAAC
Organism: Halomonas qinghailakensis; assembly: GCF_025820815.1. Taxonomy (NCBI): domain Bacteria; kingdom Pseudomonadati; phylum Pseudomonadota; class Gammaproteobacteria; order Oceanospirillales; family Halomonadaceae; genus Halomonas; species Halomonas qinghailakensis. The sequence goes on from NZ_CP096973.1 coordinate 551,973, forward strand.
ACGATGGGGTGCGAGACCTTCATCATGGTTGCTTTAACGTGCAGTGAGAACATCACACCGGTCTTACGCGCATCTTCGATTTCACGCTCGTAAAAATCCAGCAGTGCTTTCTTGCTCATAAACATGCTGTCGATGATTTCGCCGTCAAGCAGCTCGACTCGTGGCTTGAGCACCTTGGTTTCACCGCTGGCGGTGATCAGCTCCATTTTGACGTTGCGGGCGCGATCCAGGGTCATCGACTTCTCACCATGGTAGAAGTCGCCGCTATGCATGTGCGAAACATGGGTACGCGATGCTTGGCTCCACTCTCCCATCGAGTGCGGATACTTGCGTGCGTACTCTTTCACGGCCTTTGGTGCGCGACGGTCGGAATTACCTTCACGCAATACGGGGTTAACTGCGCTGCCTTTCACTTTGTCATAGCGCGCTTTGATATCTTTCTCTTCGTCGCTGCTTGGGTCGTCCGGATATTCGGGTAGTTTGTAACCCTGTTCTTGCAGCTCTTTGATCACAGCACGCAGCTGCGGCATAGAGGCACTAATATTTGGTAACTTGATGATATTGGCTTCGGGAACCTTAGCCAGAGCACCCAATTCAGCCAAGTGATCTTCGATACGCTGCTCTTCGGTCAAGTAGTCTGGGAACAGAGAGAGAACGCGAGCCGCCAGGGAGATATCACGGGTTTCCACCTCGATACCAGCAGCGTCGGTGAATGCATCAATAATCGGTAGCAAAGAGTATGTCGCGAGCGCAGGTGCCTCGTCGGTGAGCGTGTAGATGATCTTCGGCGTTTTAGACATTTTGCGTTAACCTCTTTTTTCTATCGCTGTGATTATAAAGATCCTGAGCGACGCGACTCATTGAACGAGAGACCATGCCGCGAAGCAGGCGGGGCCATATAATTGGCTTTCCCGGTTATCAATCGGTGGTTCTTACGGCAGTTCTTTCTATAGTTTTGCAGTGATAATAATGGCAACTCCAGCGCGATTTGACCGCTGTTTGAGAGCTAGCCCGAAGTATACCAGCGCTGCATTTTAATCGCATGAGAGATTGTCGACAAATCAAGGGCGACCCCTAAACGAAATTATGAGCACCCTATATTTATTGCATAAACCCTATCGCATGCTTTCCCAGTTTACTGATAAGCAAGGCCGAGACACATTAGCCAATGTTATCGATATGCCTGGCGTTTACGCCGCAGGCAGGCTTGACTACGACTCGGAAGGCCTTTTGCTATTAAGCGATGATGGAAGCCTTATCCACCGTATTGCCCACCCGCGACACAAACAGCCCAAAACTTACTGGGTGCAGCTCGAAGGGCAGATTGATGATGAGGCAATGAGTGCCCTGAAAAACGGCATCACGTTAAAAGATGGCCCCACCCAGCCAGCAAAAGCGCGGCGCATTGAGCCACCTGCCATCGCCCAACGCGACCCAAGGATTGACCCTAAGCGCCACCCAACCACCAGTTGGATAGAGTTAACCATTACTGAAGGCCGCAACCGCCAAGTTCGTCGCATGACCGCCCACGTGGGCTTTCCCACGCTGAGGTTAGTACGCGCAGCCATTGGCCCATGGCAACTTGGCGATCTGGCCCCTGGCGAGTGGCGCAAAGAAACACTACACGCCCCACGCCCCACTAAAGCACCAAAGCGCAGCGGCACTCCTCGGCACAGGCACTCAAAATGAGCAGTAAGACAATCAAAAACGCCATCATCAGAAGCACCGTTGCCTGCGTGATTCAGCGCGACGACCGTTTTTTGATGGTGGAAGAAGCCCGCGGCGGTAGGCAAACCGTTTTTAACCAACCGGCTGGGCATGTAGAGCCTGGCGAAGGGCCGATGGCAGCCATTTTGCGCGAAGTGCAGGAAGAGACCGCTTGGCAGGTGACGCTAACCGACTATTTAGGTCTTTACGTATTCCACACGCCAGAAGGCCTTACCTTTCATAGTCATGGTTTTATAGCGACACCAGACGTCATGCTCTCGTCACCCATTGATAGCGATATCACCGCCACTCACTGGCTCACATTGGATGACATTAAAGTCCTCGGCGATGCCGGTCGGCTGCGCAGCCCCCTAGTGCTTAAACGAATCGAAAACGCCATTAAGGGCCACTGTTACCCTCTGGCTGTGATTCATGAGTGAAGCACTCGAAGCACCAAGCCTCCATCGTGTATAATCAGCGCCCAATTGCACACTACTTCAACTGAGGATGCCAATGACATCCACCCATGGCACGTCTATTCCTGAAGCGCCCGAGACCCAAAAAGTAATCGTTGGTATGTCGGGCGGCGTTGACTCATCGGTTTCTGCTCTCCTTCTACTCCAACAAGGGTACGAGGTTGAGGGCCTGTTTATGAAGAATTGGGATGAAGACGACGGCACCGAATACTGCACGGCAAAAGAAGACCTTGCCGATGCAGAGGCCGTGTGTGAGAAGCTGGGCATCAAGTTGCATACGGCCAATTTCGCATCCGAGTATTGGGATAACGTCTTCGAGCACTTTTTGGCCGAATATAAAGCGGGCAGAACGCCCAATCCCGATATTCTATGTAACCGAGAGATCAAATTTAAGGTCTTTCTAGACTACGCTGAAATGCTAGGCGCCGATAAAATCGCAACCGGGCACTATGTTCGACAAGGAGTTCGCGAAGGGCGTCCACGCCTGCTAAAAGGTGTGGATAGCAATAAAGATCAAAGCTATTTCCTACACGCTGTGCCTGAAGCGGCAATTGCCCGTACTCTGTTTCCTGTTGGTGAGCTGGAAAAACCTGTCGTTAGAGCCTTGGCAGAACAGCACGATCTTATTACCGCCAAGAAAAAAGACTCTACTGGTATTTGCTTTATCGGTGAGCGCCGCTTCCGCGACTTTTTGCAGCAATACCTGCCCGCACAACCCGGCAACATTGAAACGCCCGAAGGCGATGTCATTGGCAAGCATATGGGACTGATGTACTACACCCTGGGACAGCGTCAAGGGCTAGGCATTGGTGGCTTAGCCAACTATTCGGAAGACCCATGGTACGTGGCGGCCAAAGACCTTGAGCGCAATGTATTGATTGCCGTCCAAGGCAAGCATCACCCCCTGCTGTTCACCAATGCATTGGCCACTGAAGCCATGGACTGGGTAGCAGGTGAACCGCCAGCCGCACATGGTCGTTACACCGCCAAAACCCGCTATCGTCAAAGTGATTGCCCGTGTGAAGTCCATGCGTTGCCCGACGGCACTGTTGAAGTGGTGTTTGATGATCCTCAGTGGGCGGTAACACCTGGCCAGTCATTGGTACTTTATGATGATGATATTTGCTTAGGCGGCGGCGTTATTCGCGCCATTTGGAACACCACGGAGACCGCTGCATGAGCGCTACCCCTATTCATCGCGCACCAGATTCTCAAGCCGCGCGTCAAGCACTAGCGCTGGCCGGTGTCTTTCAATCCGCTAGTTTAGTAGATGAACTCGCGCGCACCGGGCAAGTCGATCCCCGTGCCTGGGAAACACTCATCAATGCAACCGTGGACACCAACCCAGCAAGCTTTGAGGCTATTTATGGCGGCCACCCCAACAATTTACGCCGCGGATTAGAAACACTCGAAGCCCTGGTTGGCCGTAAACAAGCTAATCCTGTGGTTCTCCGTTACGGTTTTTCGCTGCTACTTTTAATGAATAAACTGCGCACCGACCGCCATATGATGGAGTTACTTGGTCAAAAGCTTTCCCATGTACAGGGACAGGCAGAGCACTTTGGCAGCACCCATGAAAATGTGATTGCAAGCCTCGGTGATGCCTACCAAGAGACCATTTCGACGTTTAAAACCCGCATCGTGGTTCAGGGCGATCCCTCTTTACTGCAGACTCGTATGATGCCTGAAAGGGTGCGCGCCTGCTTGATGGCCGGCATTCGTTTTGCGCTGTTATGGCATCAGCAAGGCGGCCGTCGCTGGAAGCTTGTTTTCCAGCGTAAAGCGTTGAGGCGGGCGCTTGATAGCCTTGGCTAACGCGCCCACCGCTCATCTAGGCACTTCGAGCCATTTTTTTGAACTATTGTTTTCGAATCATTGTTTTCGAACCATTATGTTCGAACTCTTGCCTTTAGAACCACTGTCTTCAGACCACCTTGGAAACCAAGCCATGCAACTCTCTGCTTTGACCGCCCTCTCCCCCGTTGACGGACGCTACGGCGCAAAAGCCGCCGCCCTACGGGAGCACTTCAGCGAATTCGGTCTTATCCGTGCTCGCGTGATTGTGGAAGTGCGCTGGCTGCAGCGCCTTGCAGACCACAGCCAAATTGTCGAAGTACCGCCGCTATCAGTCGAAGCGACGGCTTTTCTTGAGCAGTTGATTCGTGACTTTTCTGTCGAAGATGCCGAACGCATTAAAGAAATAGAGCGCACCACCAACCACGATGTCAAAGCGGTTGAGTATTTCTTGAAAGAGAAGATTGCGGGGCAACCCGAGCTCAACGCGGTCACTGAATTTATTCACTTCGCTTGCACCAGCGAAGACATCAACAATCTTTCCTACGGCGTTATGCTGGCGGATGGCCTAAAAGCCACTCTGCCCACCCTGCATGAAGTCGCCGATGAGATTGCTAAATTGGCCATTGCGCACGCGGCTCAACCGATGCTTTCGCGCACCCATGGACAAACTGCCAGCCCCACAACGCTAGGCAAGGAAATGGCCAATGTGGCCTATCGGCTTAAGCGCCAGCTCAAACAAATCGAACGTGTAGAAATACTAGGTAAAATTAACGGTGCTGTGGGTAATTACAACGCCCACCTGACAACCTACCCAGACATTGACTGGGAAGCCAACGCACGCACCTTTGTGGAAGGCTTAGGACTAAGCTTCAACCCCTACACCACACAGATTGAGCCCCACGACTACATTGCCGAGCTTTTCGATGCAATTTGCCGCTTCAACACCATTTTGATCGACTTTGATCGCGACGTATGGGGCTATATTTCGCTGGGCTACTTCAAGCAGCGCACTGTTGAAGGCGAAATTGGCTCATCAACCATGCCGCATAAAGTTAACCCGATTGACTTTGAGAACTCGGAAGGCAACCTGGGCCTGGCTAACGCGGTGCTAAGCCACCTAGCTCAAAAGCTACCGATTTCACGCTGGCAACGCGACCTGACAGACTCCACGGTGCTGCGTAACTTAGGCGTTGGTTTGGCCTACGGTCTGATTGGCTATCATGCCAGCCTCAAGGGGATCAGCAAACTGGAAGCGAATCCTGAGCGCCTAGCCGAAGACCTGGATAACAGCTGGGAAGTACTGGCCGAGCCAATTCAAACGGTTATGCGTCGCTATGGCATCGAAAAGCCCTACGAAAAGCTTAAAGAATTAACCCGCGGCAAACGTATTGATCAAGCAGGCTTTGCTGCTTTTATTGATACGCTTGAGCTACCCGAGTCGGTTAAAAATGAGTTAAAAGCCCTCTCTCCTGCCAGCTATATTGGTAATGCGAAGGCTCAAGCCGAAGCACTTAACCAGCGGCTTGCTGCACTCTAAACGACGCACTGCGCCCTTAGTAAGACGCAGCGCTCATTTGAACTAGGATAACGCCATGAGCCAACACGATAAGCCACTCACATTGTTGGGCGATTTAACGCCCGAAGACTTCTTGGCCAATTACTGGCAGCAGAAGCCGCTGCTGATTCGTGGCGCTATCCCCGACTTTATTAGCCCCATCGACCCCGATGAGCTAGCCGGGCTTGCCTGCGAACCCGGTGTAGAAGCACGTCTTGTGGAAGAAAAAGGGCCTGATGGCCCCTGGCAGGTTTCACACGGCCCGTTTGACGACGCAACCTTTGAGCGGTTGCCGGAAGGCAACTGGAGTCTCCTGGTTCAAGCCGTTGATCACTACGTACCATCTATCGCTGCACTAATGAATGAATTTGATTTCCTTCCCCGCTGGCGATTGGACGACATCATGGTCAGTTATGCGCCGCCTGGCGGTAGCGTCGGCCCACATATCGACCAATACGATGTTTTCCTATTGCAGGCTAGCGGCCACCGACGCTGGCAACTAGGCGGCAAGCAGCCAGACAATGCGCCCATTATCCAAGGTATCGATCTACGTATTCTTGAAACCTTTGAGATTGAAGCTGACTCTGACTGGACGTTAGCACCAGGCGATATGCTCTACCTTCCCCCTGGTTGGGCGCACCATGGCGTTAGCCAAACCGACGACTGCATGACTATCTCGGTAGGGTTTAGGGCACCATCAGCGGATGAAGCCATTACATCCTACGCAGACTATCTCGGAGAGCAGCTTTCTGACTCTCACCGCTATAGCGATGCAGGCATGGCACCTGCCAGCCAAGTCGGTGAGTTCGATGATGCTGCCGTTGAGCGTATGCGCCAGTTCGTACTTTCCACTTTGGATAATCCTGAGCAAATAGCTCAGTGGTTCGGTCGCGTCATGACCCAACCGAAATATATTGACCAAGTAGCGCCCCTTGAAGTGCCAATGACTGAAGCTGACCTTGTTGCTCAACTACAACACGGTGAACCACTGTTTCATATGCCAGGTTCCCGCTTTGCTTGGCGAAGCGATGCCAACGGCACCACGCTCTTTGTAGACGGCGACGGACATCCTTGTTCAAAAGAACTTGCCAAGCGGCTTGCCGACCCGTCACCCATGTATGAAGACGTACTCGCCATTGATGGGGCGGCAGCCCTGATAACACAGTTAGTAAACACTGGAAGCTTAGGCTTTATGGGCGAAGAGGATGACGAGGAGTAGCGGTGACGACGATAACAATCATTAACGGTGATTGGAGTACGCTAAAGGACGAAGCCTCCGAAATACGCCGCGTGGTGTTTATCGAAGAGCAATGCGTACCGCAAGAGGAAGAATGGGATGGCCGTGACGAAGAGTGTCGCCATTTCATCGCCTATCTTGAGGGTCAGCCAGTGGGAACGGCACGACTGCTACCCGACGGCCATATTGGGCGTGTTGCGGTAGTAGATGGCGCGCGTGGCGCTGGCATTGGCTATCAACTCATGGAAGCTGCCATACAGGCTGCCCAAGAAGCTGGCCATCACCATGTAGCACTGAGCGCTCAGTTACACGCCCTGGCCTTTTATCAGCGCTTAGGTTTTATAGCGCATGGCGACATCTTTATGGATGCTGGAATACCTCATCGGGAGATGTCACTAACGCTGTAATCTTCCTTTTTCACCACCGTTGCAATCAAACAATGAAAGCGCTATTAACCATGTGGCGCTTTTTTTGCCCTATTTACAGCTCATCTGACGAAAAACGACTACACAAACAGTGCGTTTTACGACGCTCCTGTAGTCGAGCTACAACCCCTTCTGCCCCCAAGTGACAATTGTTGAACCTGCCGTTCTCGTTGATAGTTATTGCACCGCAGCGTTATGGCGAAAACTTTAACGTCGCCAAACTGAAAACGCTGTAATCGACGTTTAAAGAAGCGCCTCAACAACAGTTACTCTTTGATGCGACGTTTGGCTAAGAGACGTTTTGCTCTGAGACAATTGGCGTAGAGACAGCGCGGTGAATTTCGATAATGCTGAACACATCTTCGCAGGTGCAGCATAAGAATAAGCTAACTTGCGAATAGCTATCACGACCCCGGAGGAAACAGCTTATGTCAGGACTGCTCGACGATATCAAAGCAATGGCCCAACTGCGCGAAGCTCAAGGCGGCAAATGGGAAGCGATCAAACCTGAATACGCTGCACGCATGCGTGCTCAGAACCGTTTCCATACCGGTTTGGACATTGCACGTTACACGGCAAAAATTATGCGTGAAGACATGGCAGCCTACGATGCTGATACGTCTAAGTACACGCAGTCTCTGGGGTGCTGGCATGGTTTTATTGGCCAGCAAAAAATGATTTCCATTAAAAAACATTTTGGTACTACCAAGCGTAGCTACCTTTACCTTTCAGGCTGGATGGTTGCTGCCCTGCGCTCTGAATTTGGCCCGCTGCCCGATCAGTCAATGCATGAAAAAACGTCGGTCGCTAATCTAATTGAAGAGCTTTACACCTTCTTGAAGCAAGCAGACGCATGGGAACTTAACCACCTTTTCCGTGCCCTGGATGATGCTAAAGAAGCAGGCGATAGCGCTAAAGAACAAGAGCTGATCAGCAAAATCGACAACTACGAGACGCATATCGTACCGATCATTGCTGACATCGATGCTGGCTTTGGTAATGCCGAAGCAACGTACCTGCTGGCCAAAAAATTCATCCAGGCGGGTGCTTGCTGTATCCAGCTTGAAAACCAGGTTTCCGATGAGAAGCAGTGCGGCCACCAAGATGGCAAAGTCACCGTTCCCCACGAAGACTTCCTGGCTAAAATCAATGCAGTGCGTTACGCCTTCCTTGAGCTTGGCATTGAAGATGGCGTTATCGTGGCGCGTACCGACTCGCTAGGCGCAGGTCTTACTCAGAAAATTGCAGTCACCAATGAACCCGGCGATCTGGGCGACCAGTACAACAGCTTCTTGGATGGCGATGTCATCGAAAATGCTAGCGATATCAATAACGGCGACGTAGTCATCAAGCAAAATGGCAAGCTAGTTAAGCCAAAACGGTTGGCATCAGGCCTCTACCAGTTCAAACCAGGTACCGGCGAAGACCGCGTTGTGCTTGACTGTATCACCAGCCTGCAAAACGGTGCCGACCTGCTGTGGATTGAAACTGAGAAGCCCCACGTTGGCCAAATCGCCAGCATGGTTAATCGTATCCGCGATGTTGTGCCTGATGCGAAGCTGGTTTACAACAACTCACCCTCGTTTAACTGGACGCTGAACTTCCGCCAGCAAGTATTCGATGCCTGGGAAAAAGAAGGCAAAGATGTGTCTGCTTACCAGCGTGACAAGCTGATGGGTGTTGAGTACGACAACACCGAGCTTGGTCAGCTAGCAGATGAGTGGACACGTAACTTCCAGCGTGACGGCGCTCGTGAAGCAGGTATCTTCCACCACCTGATCACGCTGCCGACCTACCACACGGCCGCACTCTCCACTGACAACTTGGCAAAAGGTTACTTTGGCGACGAAGGCATGCTGGCCTACGTTGCAGGAGTACAGCGCCAGGAAATTCGTCAGGGCATCGCTACTGTACGGCACCAGGACATGGCTGGCTCTAACATTGGCGACGATCATAAAGAGTTTTTCCACGGTGATGCAGCCCTTAAAGCCGGCGGTAAAGACAACACCATGAACCAGTTCGGCTAAACGCAACGTTAAGTTTGCAGAACACAACAGGGGGCTAAAGCCCCCTGTTTTTTGTCGTTTTATATCAAGAACACTCTTCCCTTACCTTCCTAAACTCCTTCCATTAAGCATCGTGCCGGTTTTTACACATTGCTTTCTTAATACTTGTCTACACTTTAACAAGTGATCTTTTTTCTGGTTAGCTAGTCAAATCTAATCGCTTAGGTTATCTTTAGCGAACACTGTTCTATAACTAACCAACGCATCGCCATCGCAGCTGCCCTGCAGCCATGCGGGTCAAGACACACTGGAGGTTTGAATGAAACGTTTACTACCGATTGCAGCATTGAGCATTCTCACGCTGGCAGGCTGTGCAAACACTGCGCCTTATTCAGGTGATGTATACCGTGGCAATCAAGCGCAAACAGGCCAAAGCGTCACCTATGGCACCATCGTTGCGGTTCGTCCTGTACAAATCCAGGCTGACAGCCGTACAGGCAACCTGTTGGGCGGCGGCGGCGGCGCTGTCATCGGCGGCCTGCTGGGTAGCCAAGTAGGCGGCGGCTCTGGTCGTCAGTTAGCCACCGTCGCGGGTGCATTGGGTGGTGCCATTGCTGGTACTGCGGCAGAAGACCGCGCAAACCGTATTAATGCATTAGAAATGGAAATCCGTCGTGATGATGGTACCGACGTCATCGTAGTACAGAGCGCTGACCGTCAGTATCAAGCCGGGCAACGTGTTCGCTTGATTGGTAGTGGCGCTAACTTAAGCGTAGCTCCCTACTAAGCACACTTGACCAAGCACTCCCATTCAATAATGTAGTTAGCGCTGTAACAGAAAAATGCCCGGCCAAATCAATTTGGCCGGGCATTTTTTCGCCTTTGTTGACGATTAACAAGGCATGTTTTAGTCAGTCACTTGAAAACTTAGTAGATCACTTGAATGCATTAGTGGGTCACTTTATTGCTGGCCCAGTTGGCAAGTTTAGCAATAATCAAGCCGATGATGGCCAGCAAGATAACGACAAGAAGGATGTCGACAGGGCGAATCAAGGTAGTTGCCCCCAGTACAGCTAATGCTATTACCCACAGATAGCGGTTCTCCCCATGGGTTTTTAATACGCCAGGTAGCATTTTATCCAATCCCTGGCTTACACCATTATCCCAGCGTTTATTCGCAAAGTAGGCAATTAGCACAAAAGCAATAACCCAAATCAATAAGATCGTCATAACCAACTCCAGTGAAGGTTGTCTTAGGGGGAAAAAAGATTGTCGTAGGGTATCCCCGGTTACCCCGTGGCGCAATAGCGCCAAAGGTGTGGTAGGTGGAAAAAGCCTGCTTACCCCCTGACAAGCAAGCTCTCACGCGTTACCATGTTGGGACATGCACTCACCGAAAGGTTATTAAATGCAAATTGCGCAAAACTCGGTTGTCGCGTTCCACTACACCCTGACCAATGATGCAGGTGAAGTGCTAGACAGTTCCGAAGGCCGTGAGCCGCTGACGTATCTACACGGCGCTGGCAATATTATTCCGGGTCTGGAAAAAGAACTCGAAGGCCGTGCCGAAGGCGATAAGCTGAACGTAAAAGTAACCCCAGAAGAGGGCTACGGTGAAGTTCAAGAACAGCTGATGCAAGAAGTACCTCGCGATGCGTTCCAAGGTGTTGAAAGCATTGAGCCAGGCATGCAGTTCCAAGCTCAGACTCAAGGCGGCCCGCTGATGGTTACCGTCAAGAAAGTAGAAGGCGACACAGTTGTGGTTGATGGCAACCACCCACTGGCTGGTCAGCACCTTAACTTTGACGTTGAGATTGCGACCGTTCGTGAAGCAAGCCAGGAAGAAGTCGAGCACGGTCACGTGCACGGCGAAGGCGGCGTAGAGCACTAAGTTGCTGATCGCGTGCTTAAAGGGCGGCCTAGGGCCGCCCTTTTTAATGGGCGCTCCTCCACTTTTCCTCTTTACTCCTCTGGGATAATCACTAACTGGCCATAGCGCACGCTACGTGACGATGTCACTTCATCAGAAAACTGCTTTAAAGCGCTACCCTGTCCCTTTAATAACGCCACTTCCAGACAGCTATCCTGATTAATATGCACATGAAGCGTCGATAGCGTTAGATCATGATGATCATGAGAGTGTCGGGTTAAGCGTTTCGATAAATCCCGCGCTGCATGATCGTAAACATAAACGAGCGCCCCCATGCACGGCGCTTCGGGCGCAACCTCCTCTTTGGCTTGCTTTAATCCACTCCGTGTTAAATCGCGTATCGTCTCTGAGCGGTTTTGGTAGCCGCGTGCATGCATCAATGCATCAACCTCGCTCAGCAGGTCTTCATCCAGCGTTACCGTTACTCGTTGCATACTCTCTCCTCAACTCACTATGCCACTACACTTCCCAAGTGCGGCGCCGCCGTGACTTCCAGCCCTCAAAGTATGATGTTATTGTAAAAACATCATACGGTCGGTTTCTGGGGTGCCTAATGCGTCGCACTATCTTACTGGGTCTGGCGGCTACGTGCGTAGCGCTTAGCTCCCCCGCCTTCAGCAAAGATCAATTAGTTTTGGCGATAGGTGGTGAACCCGAACAGGGCTTCGACCCACTGTTGGGCTGGGGCCAATACGGTAGCCCGCTTTTTCAATCGACGCTGCTGACACGTAACCATGATCATTCTCCGGAAGCCGGCTTAGCAACCGCATGGGCACTGTCAGAAGATCGACTCACCTGGACGCTCACTCTTCGCGATGATGCCCGCTTTGGTGACGGCACACCGCTGACTGCCAAAGATGTTGTCTACACCTTTAATGCCGCCAAGCAAGCTGGCGGCCGAGCCGATTTAAGTGCTCTAAACAAAGCCAGCGCCATTGATAACACAACCGTAGAACTCTCTTTAAACGCGCCGCGTATTACCTTTATTGATCAGCTAATGACGCTCGGCATCGTTCCTAACGCTAGTAGAAACAACGGTTATCGAGAAGATTACGGCAGACGACCGCTTGGCTCAGGCCCTTATCGCCTAGTCGAATGGCAAGAGGGTGAGCAACTAATCGTTGAGCGGAATCCCTATTTCTATGGCCCCTTACCGGCCTTTGAACGACTAGTGTTTGTATTTACTGGCGAGGAGTCTACGTTAAGTGCGGCCCATGCCGGGCAGCTTGACCTTGCTGCGGTACCACCAGCGCTTGCCACCAACCTGCCAAATCATATGCAGCGCATCGTCATGGAAAGCGTTGATAATCGAGGTATTTTATTTCCTATGCAGCCTGCCACAGGCGAGCAGGCCGCGTCTGGCGCTCCTATCGGTAACGATGTAACGTCTGATCTCGCCATTCGCCAAGCTATCAACCTGGCACTGGATCGCGAAACGCTAGTAGATGTTGCTCTGAACGGTTTTGGCCGTCCCGCGTTTGGCCCTGCCGATGGGCTACCCTGGAGCCTTGATGACGAAGCCTTTACAGCACCTGACAGTGATCGTGCCAATACAATACTTGATGCAGCTGGCTGGGAGCGCCGTTCCGACGGGCTACGCTATAAAAACGGCCAGCCCGCCCGTTTTCGGCTGACCTACTCCGCCAGTGACACCACTCGCCAACTACTCGCTCAGGTAAGCGCCGAGATGGTACGCCCCCTGGGCATTGAGATGCAGCCGACTGGCCTTCACTGGGACGAAATACAGCGTGAAGCATTGCACCAAGACGCCATTGTATTTGGCTTTGGTAGTCACAGCCCACAAGAAGTGTACTACCTGTTTCATAGCCAGCACGCGGGGTTTGGCTTCTATAACAGTGGTTACTACACAAACCCAATAGTGGATAGCCACTTAGAGGCTGCTCAAGCAGCCGCGGGAGCAGAGGAAGCTAACCGTCACTGGCAAGCCGCCCAGTGGGATGGCAATACAGGCTATGGATTTAGAGGTGATGCTAGTTGGGCATGGTTGATTAACCTCACCCATGTGTATGCCGCCAACACCTGTCTGGATCTTGGAGAGTTAGGCATTGCTCCTCACGGCCACGGCTGGCCGATTACCGCCAACTTACTTGAGTGGCGATGGACGTGCGGTTGATTCAGACACTAGCAAGCCGCCTACTACGGCTAGCGTTGGTATTGCTATGCGTCGCTGCAGTGTCATTTGGGTTAGTCATGCTCTCACCAATTAACCCTGTGGATGCCTACCTTGGCCCACAAATGGCACAGGTCAGCCCTGAGCAGCGCGACTTGATCGCTGAAAAGTGGGGCTTTGATGCCTCGCCTGCCGTTCAATTTGGTCATTGGCTAAGCCAATTGCTAAGTGGCGAGTTAGGTTGGAGCCATATCTACAATCAACCGGTTAGCGAGGTTATCACTCAGCGTTTCCAACGCTCGTTTCTCTTGCTGGGTAGCGCTTGGCTAATGTCGTTGGCTGTCGGCTTTGCGCTGGGCATCATCGCGGGTGCGAAAGAAGGTTCATTACTTGACCGACTGATTAGTGGCTACGCCTATATAATCGCCTCAACACCTGCTTTTTGGCTTGGCATGCTGGCAGTAATGCTGTTCTCCGTTTATCTCGGCTGGACCCCAACCTGCTGCGCCGGGCCTGTAGGCGTACTCAACCAAGACGTTAGCACGCTGACGCGATTACACCATTTAGTACTACCGATAACGACACTGGCTCTGCTAGGTATTGCCACCATCACCCTTCATACCCGCGCACGCATGATAGCGCTGATGAACTCCGACATTGCCCTCCACGCTTTCGCTCAAGGGGCCAGCCGATCTGATATCGCCTGGCGTCATGGCCTACGTCATGCCAGCCTCCCAGCACTAACACTCGCTTTCGCATCACTGGGTGAGTTGTTTGGCGGCTCCCTATTAATTGAGCAGGTATTTGCCTACCCAGGCCTTGGTCAAGCCACCATTGAAGCAGGACTTCGCAGCGATGTTCCCCTACTTCTTGGGATAGCACTGTTTACCGCGCTGTTTGTAAGTGTCGGAAACCTGATCGCAGATAGCCTGTACCCACTTATCGACCCGCGCATGGCAAAGGAACAGCCATGAGGATGAACCAACCACGCTTAGCTGCCGCTGGCTATATTGGTCTTCTACTGATATTGCTGATGTGGCTAATAAGTAGCCAATGGTGGGCAGGTCATAGCTCAGCACACATGCAGTTTGATGCGCGCCTTATGCCGCCGAGCACCGATCACTGGCTGGGCACCGATGCTCTTGGGCGTGAGCTGTGGGCGCGAACTCTGGCTGGGTTAAGGCTCAGCTTCTGGGTCGGGCTAAGCGCTGCCCTACTCGGCACACTCATTGCGTTAACGCTCGCCACACTGGCTACACTCTCAACCACGTTAGACGCTCTCGTTAGCCTGCTGATTGACACGCTGTTAAGTGTCCCACACCTTATACTGCTACTGTTGGTGGCGTTTGCGCTGGGCGGCGGCACACAGGCGGTGATTATTGCGGTGGCACTTACTCACTGGCCAGGGTTAGCCAGGATACTGCGGGCGGAACTCTTTTCCCTACGACAAGCCCCCTATATCGCCATTTCCCAGGCACTAGGAAAAAGCCGCCGCTTTATTTTAGTACACCACTTACTCCCCCATGTACTCCCCCAGTGCATTGTTGGCGCGCTGTTGTTATTTCCTCACGCCATTTTGCATGAAGCCGCACTGACTTTTCTGGGCGTGGGTTTAGACCCTACCCAACCCGCTATTGGGGTATTACTAGCCGATGCCATGCGTTACTTAACCGGGGGGTTTTGGTGGTTAGGGGTCTTCCCGGGCCTAGGGTTACTGCTGATGGTGCTATCGATTGATCGTTTAGCGGCGCAATTGCGTCGTGCCCTATAACGGGAGGAAATTAGCATGCTGCAGTTAGAAAACCTGACGCTGCAATTGCCCTACTACAAGCACTGGTGGAGAAGAGAGTGGTCCACCTGCATTGATAACCTGTCATTAAGCCTACAACCCGGTGAAATACATGCGGTGATCGGCGCATCGGGCGCAGGAAAAAGCCTGCTAGCCTATACGATTATGGGGTTACTGCCGGAAGGGGCAAAAACTAGCGGGCAGCTATTTTTTAAAAATACACGGTTGACTACTGAGCGCCAGCGCCAGCTAAGAGGCCGCCAACTGGCCCTCATTCCGCAATCGCTAAATGCTCTAGACCCTCTCGCTAGCAGCCAACGGCAAGTCAGCTGGGCAGCTCGTCGAGCAGGGCAAAGCAAAACAGCCGCTTGGCTCAGCGCAGAGCGTGCACTAAATCATTATCAGCTAAATCAGCACGCCCAACGGGCATACCCCTACCAGCTTTCAGGCGGTATGGCGCGGCGTGTTTTAGCCGCCATGGCTCAAATAGGTAACGCTAGCCTGATTATTGCCGACGAACCTAGCGTAGGCTTGGATCCTCAGCAGCGCGATCGTGTATTGGCTTCTCTTAAGGCGCTAGCGCTTGAGGGTAAGGCAATCATGCTAATTACCCATGATTTGCGCCATGCGTTACCCGTTGCCGACCACGTAACCATACTGCGCAAGGGACAGTGCAGTGAAACTACTCCTGCCAGTGCCTTTCAAGGCACTGGGGAGCAGCTTAAAAGCGCCTATGCCAGCGCGCTATGGAACGCTCTACCCGACAACACCTTTAGTATTCAGGTACGTGCTGACGAAAGCACCACCCGTGCTGATGCCATCGACCTGCCTAAGGAGCTAACCGTTGCTTGATGCACGAAACATCACCTTTGGCTTCCATTCACAAGCACCTCTGTTAACGCAACTTTCGCTATCGCTTGAACGGGGAGAGTGGCTGGGACTAAGCGGTGACTCAGGAGCAGGCAAATCTACGCTAGGAAAACTCTTAGCTGGCTTACTGCGACCACAACAGGGTGAGATTTATGCCGACGATAAACCATTGCTCTCTCGTGGGCTGCGGCCGGTACAGTGGCTGCCGCAATCACCAGAACTTGCGGCCAACCCACGTTGGCGAGTAAAGAAATTACTCTGCGAAGCATGGTGCCCTCCTAAGTCGTTGATGCAGGACTTTGGCATCCAACCTGAGTGGCTATCTCGTTTTCCAAGCACCTTATCTGGCGGAGAATTACAACGAGTATGCGTATTGCGGGCATTAGCCCCAGGCGTGCGCTATCTGATCGCTGATGAAATCTCGACTATGCTCGACCCTATCACCCAAGTAGAACTATGGCAGGCGGTAAGAAAGGTTGCAGAACGCCAGCGACTTGGCGTGTTAGTAATTAGCCATGACGCGGCGCTGCTAGGGCGATTGTGTTCTAAACGCTTCCATTTAGCCCAAGGTACGCTTAGTACCGTTCACGATGCTCGAAGCGCCATAAACCAACGCTAATGATTAACGTGACGCAAAGCAGTAGCCAAGACCCTATCGCGACGCCCTGCCACTGCGCCCAGCGCCAAAATGGCTCTAGCCAGAACCCGCCAACACTTGCCCCAAGGTAGTAAAAGACCAGGTAAAGCGCTGAGGCACTGCCCCTAGCACCTTGGGCATAGCGGCCCACCCAGCTAGAGGCCAGCGAATGCGCTAAGAAAAACCCAAACGCGTTAATGGTGAGACCAACAATAATCAGCGGCAATGAATCGACCAGCGTTACCGCTGTCCCAAGCATCAAAATAATGATGCCTATGCTCATACAACTCGCAGGTGAAAAACGTCCGGCCAACCGGCCTGATACCGTGGACCCGAATGTCCCTCCCAGATACGTAAGAAAAATTAGCCCCAAACTGCTAGCCGCCAATTGATAAGGCTCGCCAGCCAAACGAAAGGTAATATAGCTGTACTGATTAATAAAAATTAAAAAATTAATACCGCCCAGGCAATAAGCCGCTAGCAGCACCGGCGTGCGCAGATGCCCGAGCAGATCACCAGCTGCTTGGCGAAATTTGAAACGCTTGGGCGTAAAAGCTCGGCTATTGGGTAACAGTCGCCAAAAGACCGCGCACCCTATTACCGTCATAATACCTACAGCTAAAAACGCTGCTGAAGGACCACCTAAGGCAGCCGCGCCCCCTCCCACGATACGACCGCTAATACCGCCCAACGAGTTAGCACCTATGTACAAGCCAACCGCACTGAGTAAGGCATGTTGTTCAAACTCATCCCCCATCCAGGCAATAGCAACGGCAGGCAGCCCGCCCAACACAAAGCCTTGCAGTAAACGCAGCAGTAATAAACTTTCAAAGGTAGGCGCAAACGCTAACGCAATAGAGAGGCCGCCTGCCATTAGCAGCGTAATGCGCATAATAGTTTCACGGCCAATCGCATCAGAAAGGGGACCAAATATGAGCAGCGCAAAGGCAAGGGAAAGTGTGGAAACAGACATCAAAAAACTGACGCCCAAAGTAGATACCCCATAGGTATCCTTTAGCCCGGGCAGCAGCGGTTGCGGGACATATAAGTTAATAAAAACAAGAAACGACCCCAAACAAAGGGCCGCTGTCGCGCGCCACCAGGCGCGCGTTTTAGCTTCAATCATGCGATGTCCACGTTATGCAGCACTGATAGCAGACATTTATGGCGTGTAGCGACTACCTAGCTGGGCAAGGTTGGTCGGCTCTAGCGCGCGGCGAGACTGCCAATAGTAGCGCTGCCAGTAGCTATTATCCAGACGGGAAATCATTACTCCCTTGGAAGAAGAGGCATGTAGAAAACGGCCATCTCCTACATAAATGCCCACATGATTATATTGACCTGGGGGGCGGAAGAAGACCAGATCGCCCGCCTGCAGCTCTTGGCGGTCGATCGGGCGTCCCTCATGTACTTGATCATAGGTTGAGCGTGGCAACTCTAAATTGAATGTGTCACGAAAAACATTTCTGACCAAAGCAGAACAATCAATGCCTTGCTCCGAGGTTCCACCAATACGGTATGGCGTCCCAGCCCACCGCTGGTGCTGTTCTAAGAGTGCTTGACGAATGATCGTAGGTGGCGGCGTCTGAAGGCTACGCAGTTGGCCAGTGGCGTTACTGACCGGAGACATTGCGAGGCTTTCACCTTTTGCCAATCCCGGCAGCGCCATTGAGAAATAATTCTCGGGTGGCTCCATGCCCTGGCGTGAGGCAGAGCCCGCACAACCAGCTAAAACAGCGACAACAGCACAAACACTTACAACACGGACAGCGGTCACAGCGGGGTGTGGCGACGCAACCATGTGATTAACCTCGTAAAAGTAAAATTGTTTAAACAAAAAAAAGATGAAAAAACTCATTTTTTCAAACCCAGGACTATAAGCTAATTACTCTATGTTTGGCGAGCCTCAATGCAAGATTCGCTGATCGCCTGGCAGCGTATCAATATGCAGCGGTGCAAAATGACGCGGTTTATTACCTGGAAAATCAAGACTCGCCCAAGGGCCAGCCAATATAGGCGCACCACATAACCACGCGACTAATGCCTGTCGAAACCCCGCCAGAAAACTTTCTCGCTCAGGTGTGTCGCCCATAAAAAATGAAAAACCAGCGTACATTCCCGCTGAATACTCTTGCCAGCCAGAATAGTGGTCAGCCGCCAACTTATAAGCCCGATCCAACACGTCAGCAAACGCTTGGCGGTCTAACCAACCCAGCTGGCGCGCGGCAATTGCGAGATCAACTAATTGAGCAATGTCCCAAGCAGCCATATCAACATCATTACAACCATCTTCATTACTTTGTACCCTGCGTAAACGAAGCAGATGATGACGCTCCTCCTCGGCACACTCACCCGACTCTAAAATAGCGATTTCGGCATCTAAACGTTCAGGGTTAAGTGTGTAAGGCGCATAGTTAATCTGGTACTCCTGACGATCCCCAGATTCCAGCATGAAGGTCAAAAAGTCCTGCATGTCATCAGCACTCGTCAGATGATAATGGCTTTCTACCCACTCACGGATATCAGCACACTCTCTGGGACTCTCCACTTGAGGCTCGCTCCACACGGCACTATTGAGAGGCCCAACCAACGACATGGCCGTAAAATGACTAAGCGTTGGCCGCTCGCCAGGTTCGCACCATGCATCAGGACGCCAATTCAACCAATGAAAAAGACTACCGGGGTCTTCTAAGTGCCAGGCAATTTCGTTGATTAATGAATCGTGCTCCGGCTCTGGTAGGCAGCTTTCCCAGGCAAACCATGCTTCTAGCAAACGCTTTGGCGTGGCATAAAAGCGACACAGGCAACTCCGCAACGCACTGGCATGCGTCATCAGTGGTTCACGCTCAAACAGGCTGCTATCCAGCGCCATGTGTAGGTAGAACGCAAACTTCTCTGCCATATGGATAGTAGCAGCGTGACGGCTAACCCCTTTTACGGCGTTACGCTGCTTTAGCTCGTCAGGCGTAGGTTGACCAAAAGGTGTCTGCGACGGCGGCATTACGCCATGAACGGCATCTGCGGCAAGCTGATTAAGATGGTGGGCCTGGGCAGGCAGCCAGTAGCGCGCTAGTGCTTGGTGCCCCTCGTCAGCATGCAGACCTAACGAATCCTGAAGATAGACCGCCGCCTCAGCACGGCGCTGCTCTGAAATAGGCGCTGATGGATTCAACTGACGTAGCATCACATCAGGCTCTCGCACGCTAGCCAGGGCCAGTAACCAATGATGAGAAGTATTTCTCCACTGTTTAATACGTTCGCGAGAAGCGCTCAGCGTTGACTCATTCAACAATGCTCCTAGCGGACATTTCCACGGACTGTGAAGCGCCTGCGTCAGCAGCTTATGTCGAGTACTAGGCGTCATACCACGCCGGTCTACTCCTTCAAATAGGCTTTGGCCGCGCATGTAAGCTTTCAGCACCGCATACCAATCATGGTAGCGCCGACTTATTAAGTCAGCCGCATGCGCTGCGAGATCATCAGCCTCCGCTTGGCTTAACCAGCCACAGCAAGCGCCTGCCCATGCCAACTCCACCAGTCGTAGCCAATCCCACGCGGCCCACTCCAATGGCTCCCCTTGACTAACAAATGTGGTCAACACAGGTGCATAAGGGGCATCTGCAACAGCACTCCGCTGCCACTCTTGGCGTTGAGCATGATCCATCGTGAGCAGTTCACGGGCCTCGATGTCCCAACTCTGCCGCTCTCCCTGGGCGCTTAGCCACAGTATTACTTCAAGCAACTGATCCCGGTCGTGAACTTGCCAAATGCGCGCCAGCCACTGGGTAGCATCAGGCCAGTCAGCAGTACTTGCTGGATAGCTGACTATAGAACGAAATAGTGCACATAGTCGCCACGGCTGTGCTGACAGGTCTTCCGGCCATAGCGCCTGCGGTTCAGGCAACTGTGCCAAGGCGGTTACAAGGGCTTCCCACGTAATGCCTTCGCCTTCACTTTCTAAATCCGCTAATGCTTGGCAGGCATCAATAAACCGGTCATCTGCACCTGTTTCCCACCCTTTCACGCCAAGCGCACGGCGCAGATCGGAAAGCCAAGCACGCAGGTCACTGTAATCAGACGTAATACGGCGGGTAATATGGTGTGCCCACGTTTGCGCCTGAGATTGTGTCAGCCAGCCTGCTGCGCCTGCTAGCGCTGCCCACTCTAGCGCCCCCAATAGTCGATCAACCTCACTGGCTGGGGCATCGAGGGCGAAAAAGAGTTGATCAGCCAGCTCGCCACGGTGTGCAATACCTAGCTGTAGCAGACGTTGTTCGGCTGCTCCCGCATCCACCGTTAGTGGATGCGGCGTAAAGGCCCAATCGCACAGCACAAGCTGTTGAGCCCACCAGGCATTCAGTGCATCGGCCAAAAGACACCTCTAAGAAACAGGAAGCTATTAATAAACGCTAAAAAAAAGGGGAGCAGCCTACTAGGAGAGGCCACTTAAAAAAAAGAGACGTCGCTATAGCGACATCGTCAAAAGGGCATCGCTAAAAGGGCATCGCTAAAAGGACATCGCTAAAAGGACATAGTGTAACGGAAAGTGGCGCTAAGGCCGATAGAGAAGAAGCGTTAAAACGAGGCTAAAACCAAGCTAAAACCAAGCTAAAACCAAGCGCTCAAAACAGCGCTGCCCGGCACAGGGCCGGGCAGCAAATAATGCACTAGGTTGGCTACGCTAAGCGCTTTTAACTTTACTGATTATCCATAACAACACAACTGCACCGACAGTTGCAGTCACCAACGAGCCGATAAAGCCACCCGCTTGCAGACCTAACAAGCTAAATAAAAACCCGCCGAGCAGTGCGCCAACAATACCGACACCAATATTGCCTAAAATGCCAAAACCACCGCCACGCATGATGTTGCCAGCGATCCAGCCAGCCAAACCACCAATAATCAACCACGCAATAAAGCCCATAGTGCCTCCTTGATGTTCACTTTCGTCAGGGTTTTACCTATAACATCTTAACTGCAACGTTTTATCCGCAGTGTTTTACGTATAACTATTGCTTGCCCTACCATAGCACACGGCGCAACTGTTCTGCCTACTTGATGCCCGCTCTTATAAGGAAACCCTATGATTCCCGATTCTCTCAAGCAATTACTATCTGATATAGACGGCCACCAACAGGTAACTTGGCAGGGGCGCGACATAGTGCTTTTCAAGATGGCTTGGGGAGAAATGGCGGTGAGTCTACAGGGCGCACAAGTGTTGCACTTTCAACCCGACGGTGACACTGGCTGGCTTTGGGTTACACCCACGCCACAGGCGCTTCCTGGCGCGATTCGTGGTGGTATTCCGTTGTGCTGGCCCTGGTTTGGCGATGAGCGTTATGCCGATGAAAGCCCTGACCGTAACGGCCCTTTCCACGGGCTTGCTCGTCACGCTCAGTGGCGCTTAGATGCGGTTGATGATCATGCTGAAGGTATTGAAGTTCACCTCTCTCCTGTTGACTCCTTACATAGCCAGCTAACCGCGCGCGTCATCATTCAGGCTAACGCCCAACGCTTGAACGTCGAATTGATCAGCGAAAATATTGGTGAAGCACCGGTCAAAACCAGCGGTGCACTTCATACCTATGTGGCTGTCCATGATGTACACCAGTGCCGTATAGAAGGGTTGGCTGGCGCACGTTACCTAGACAAGCTACGCGGCTTTGCAGAAGACCAACAGCAGGGCACACTGGCCGTTCGCGGCGCCGTCGACCGTATTTATCACACCAACGAGACCGTACTGTTGAACGATGGAAAGCGCACTCTTCGTATTGCCAAACAATCCAGCGATTCAACCGTAGTGTGGCACCCAGACAGCGATTTGCCCACCGATACGCCTGCCGACGCGGCACGTCATTTTTTGTGCGTCGAAGCTGCTAACACCCGCCTAGACCCAGTATGGCTAGTCCCCGGTGCACAACACCTGCTAGGTACGACATTAAGCCGCGGTTAACCCTCGGTTCATCAACGCTTTGTTATGATCAAGGCAACCAAATATTTTCACGGGAGACACGATGGATCCACAGCAATGGCTGGAGGCTGCCACGCTTGCCTTTAACCTCATCGGCATGGTGGTATGCTTAATTGGTTTAACACTTGCTCAGAAAATGAAGCGCCGCTGGCCAGGATATAGCCTCGCAGTGGTGGGGTTTATTATCGCCACCTTACCCATGCTTTCCCAGGTTGTATTAATAAGGAATTGATAGGATGCGCCAGCCGTTAAGTCGCGAACTGAGCAATTTATTAGAGCGAGGCCGTGACCGGCAATTAAGGCTGGCCGTGACGGGCCTGTCTCAAGCAGGAAAAACTGCGTTTCTAACATCGTTAGTTAACCAGCTACGCCACGCGGGAGTGGAAGCTCAGTTAGATTTACTGCCTGCTGCCCGAGAGGGCCGTTTGCTTGGTGCACAACGTCTTAACCAACCCGACCTTGGTGTGCCACGCTTCCCCTATGACCCTGGCATGGCGGCGCTGCGCGACACCCCACCGCGCTGGCCAGAGCCCACCCGTGGCATCAGTGAACTGCGCTTACAGCTGCGCTACCGCCCTGCCCAACAAGGCTGGTTCACCCCAGATATTGCCCACTTAACCCTCGACTTATTCGACTACCCAGGCGAGTGGCTGCTGGATTTACCTCTGTTACAGCACGACTTTTACAGCTGGTGCCAGGCGCAGTCATTGCATGAAGGACCGCACCGGAAGGTGTTATTCAACGAATGGTTAGCGGAGGCGGAACAACTAGACCCTGCCGCCGAGGCCGATGAAGCTAAACTGGCAGCGCTCGCAGATGCCTATGCCCAAGGCCTTCGCCGGGCCAAACAGGCAGGATTTTCAGATCTTCAGCCAGGACGTTTTTTGCTTCCAGGCGAGCTAGATGGCGCGCCAGTACTACAATTCTTCCCGCTACCTGAATTAAATGCATCGAAAGAAACCTTGGAAGCACTACCCGATACTAGTATTTACGCCACCTTGGCAGCACGCTTTCGCTACTACCAGCAGCAAGTGGTGCGGCCCTTTTATCGTGACCATTTCCGTCGTTTCGACCGTCAGATTGTGTTGGTCGATGTGCTTGGTGCGCTTAATGCAGGGCCGGAACGCTTTGAAGACCTTTCCCGTGCGTTGCGCCAACTGATGCAAAGCTTCGATTACGGCAAGCGCAGCCTGCTGACGCGCCTGTTTGCACCGAAGATTGACCGCCTCGCCATTGCCGCCACCAAAGCTGATCACGTGACGCCCGATCAGCACGCCCATGTTGTGCAACTGCTGGAGGCGTTACTTGCTGAACCGCTTAAAGATCTGCGTTTTGCCGACATCCCGGTGAAAGCATTGTCACTGGCAGCCATACGCGCCACTGAGGCCCGTGAAGTGCTCCACGAAGGTAAACGCACCCCCGCACTAAAAGGCACCACCCTGGAAGGCGAAGATGTGCTGGTCTACCCAGGTGATGTGCCCAACCGCCTTCCAAAACCCGACTTTTGGCAGCAACAGGGCTTCGACTTTCCTAGCTTTCGCCCAATGTCTGTTGACAGCGAAGCGCTTTCACACATCCGTATGGACGCCGCTATCGACTGGCTGATTGGAGATAAACTGATATGAGCAACCCTCAGCCGCGCCGAGATTTCCAGACAGAAGAAGCATCCGTCCCTGGCCCTGAGCAGTTGCGTCAGCGTGAAAGTTTTGCCGCGACTGAATCGCATCAGCCGCTGACGACCCAGGCAGACGTCAAAGCACTTCCGGAAGCGAGCCTGAGCACGCCCCGAAAGCGCCGTTGGGGGCTGATGTTTGCCCTGGTCGGCGGTGCCACTTTGGGCAGCGTAGAACTGGCCACCGGCATTCCAGACGCCGTTGCCCAGTCACAGTGGATGTCCATGGCCTGGCAGCTGTTTGGCATTAGCTTGATCGGTTTAGGTGGTCTGTCGTTGTTGAAAGAGCTTGGCCGTCTGCGCCGCTTAAAGCGCCACGACCAATTACGCCATGACCTTGCCGAACTGCCACAGCGCTCTACTAAGCAAGCCCAATCCATGGCAGAGCAGCTGAAGCGCCAGCTAAAACTGGGCGACGATGATCCTCATTGGCAGGCATTTCAACGCGCCTGCCAGCCCCACCACAGCGGTGAAGAGATACAAACACTGCTGCGCTACCACCTACTGGCACCTCGTGACCGTGAAGCCCAACGCCTGATTACCCGTATGTCCGGCGAAACCGCCATTATGGTGGCTATCAGCCCGCTTACATTAGTGGATATGGCTCTGGTGGCCTGGCGCAGCCTTGCCATGGTCGACAGGCTCTGCCGTCTTTACGGGCTTGAGCTTGGTTACGCCAGCCGACTAAGGCTTTTCCGTAATGTGCTGCATAACATGGCCTTTGCCGGGGCCAGTGAACTCGCCACTGACGCCAGCATGGATATGCTTTCACTGGATTTGGCAGGTAGGCTTTCCGCCCGCGCGGGCCAAGGCTTGGCCACAGGCCTACTGAGCGCCCGTTTAGGGCTACGCGCCCAGCGCCTATGCCGCCCGGTGGCCTTTACCGATGAAGAACAACCCAAGCTGGCCGATCTCCGCCAAGATCTGTGGCGGCAAATCAAACGGCTCGATAAAGATGCCGCTCCCACCACGCGCCCTCAAAAGTAAGCACATTTCGTAAGCTAAGCACCCTCCCATCAAGTAATGCTGAATGCCTTTGTGGGAGGGCGTTTCAGTTACGCCAAACGCTGTTCAGTCTCGGCATCAAATAGCACAGCACGAGCCATATCGACGCGCAGCGACAAGCGTTCGCCGGGTGCAATGGCGCACTTAGGCCCTACCCTGGCAGTGATTTCCTGCTCACCCAGCGGCAGGCGTAGCAAAATATCGGCACCGGTCGGCTCAACGACGCTTACCTTGGCCTCCATTAACGTCCCTTCCGCCTGCTCACTTAGCCGCACATCTTCTTCGCTGAAGTGTTCTGGTCGCAGCCCGAGGATAATCGGCTTATTCAGCTGTTCCACGAGTCCCGCTGCGTTGCGTTCAGAGGGCCATGGTAGCAGGACATCGTCTTCGTCAGGCGTGGCAATCCGCAATGCATAGCCATCTCCCGCCCCTTCAAGCCTCGCGCGAATAAAGTTCATCGACGGTGACCCCATAAAGCCTGCGACGAACATATCGACCGGGTTGTTATACACCTCATCGGGACTGCCAAGCTGTAAGATATGACCATCGCGCATTACCGCAATGCAGTCGGCCAGGGTCATTGCTTCAACTTGGTCGTGAGTGACGTAAACAATCGTGGTGCCTAAGCGCTGGTGGAGCTTTTTAATCTCGGTGCGCATATCCACCCGCAGCTTGGCATCCAGGTTGGATAGCGGCTCATCAAACAGATACACCTTGGGTTCACGGGCCAGCGCCCGCCCCATGGCCACACGCTGACGCTGACCACCGGAAAGCTGGGCAGGCTTGCGTTCCAACAGGTGGGAGATTTGCAGTAGATCGGCCACGCGCTCTACGGCAGTGATACGCTCGGCTTTGGGCACCTTGCGCATTTCCAGGCCAAAGCTGATGTTTTGCCGCACGGTCATACTCGGGTACAGCGCGTAGGACTGAAACACCATAGCAATATCCCGTTCAGCGGGCGTGCGCCAAGTGACGTCTTCGCCGTCGATATAGATATTACCGCTCGTCACGGGCTCCAGCCCAGCGATGGCATTCATCAGCGTGGACTTACCACAGCCAGATGGCCCCACCAAAATAAGGAATTCACCGGAATCAATCGAAATACTGACATCTTTCAGCACCCGCTCGCTGCCGAACTCTTTGCGCACGTTGTGAATTTCTAACGCTGCCATAATGAAAATCCCATTGTAAAGCGACTGACAAACTCCACTTAGTTGGATCGGTCAAAAGCCGCCCGTAGCGGGGGTCTTTCGCCATGGATGGCGAAAGTAGCGCCCATGGATGGGTTCACAGCGCCCCCGCCGAGGGCTGCTTCTGACCGTCTAGAAATGGTTGCTGCCATTCACTTAGTTGTTATTAGCCTTTCACGGAGCCTGCCGTCAGCCCGCGCACGAAATACTTTCCGGCCAGCACATACACCACCAGCGTTGGCAGTGCTGCAATCATTGCGGCGGCCATATCGACGTTGTACTCACGCACACCGGTGGACGTATTCACCAGATTGTTAAGCGCTACCGTCACCGGCTGGGTGTTATGGGCAGAAAACGCCACGCCGAACAGAAAGTCGTTCCAAATCTGGGTGAACTGCCAAATCACCGACACCACAATAATCGGCGCGGAAACCGGCAATAAAATGCGCCAGAAAATGCGGAAGAACCCCGCGCCATCAAGCTTCGCCGCCGAGACCAGTTCGTTAGGAATACCAACATAGAAGTTGCGAAAAAACAGCGTAGTAAAGGCGATGCCAAAGACCACATGCACCAAAATCAGCCCTGCACGGGAGCTTGATAGCCCCAACCAGCCCAGGGTTTGTGCCATGGGTAGCAGCACCACCTGAAACGGAATAAAGCAGCCAAATAGCATCAAGGCGAAGACCAACTCAGAGCCTTTAAAACGCCATTTAGTCAACGCATAGCCGTTTAGCGCCCCGACCGTGGTGGAGATCAACACCGCAGGAATCACAATCGCAAAGGAGTTCCAAAAATAACCGCCGACACCTTCACAGCGCATACCGGTACACGCTTCTCCCCAAGCCTTTGCCCAGGGTTCAAGGGTTGGGTTTTGTGGCAGCGACAGGAGCGTCCCCGCGCTGATTTCACTCAATGGTTTGATAGAGGTCATCAGCATGACCACCAGCGGCAGGATATAAAACAGCCCCGCCACGATAAGTACGCCATAAAGCACAGCACGCAACAGCCGTGCGGCAGGCGTTTGCCGACGAATCACGTTAGCCATGTTTGCGGCTCCTTAATTCGGAATAAAGATAAGGAATCAGGATGGCCAGCACACCGCCGAGCATTAACATGGCGCTGGCAGAGCCAAGCCCAATCTGGGCACGATTAAAGGCATGGGTGTACATAAAGGTGGCCGGTAGGTCAGTGGCGTAGCCAGGCCCGCCACCGGTGAGCGCTACCACTAAATCAAAGCTCTTAATCGCAATATGGGCCAGAATCATCACCGCGCTGAACACCACTGGGCGCAGGCAAGGCATAACTACTCGCCAGTAGATGCGCGGCAAGCTGGCACCATCTAACTGAGCGGCTTTGACGATACTGTCATCGATACCGCGCAGCCCCGCCAAAAAGAGCGCCATCACAAACCCTGATGCCTGCCAAACCGCGGCAATTACCAGGGTGTAGATGGCCATGTCCGGGTTAACAATCCAATCAAAACGAAATGACTCAAACCCCCAGCTTTGCACCATCGCCTGGATACCCAGCTGGGGATTCAGCAGCCACTTCCACACCACCCCGGTGACGATAAACGACAGCGCCATGGGGTAGAGATAAATGGTACGCAGCGCGCCTTCTTGGCGAATTTTTTGATCCAGCAAAATTGCCAGTAGCGCGCCAATCACCAAACAGATCACAATAAACAGCACGCCAAACAGCATCAGGTTGGTAGAGGCTACCCACCAACGTTCATTGGCCATCAGCCGCGAATACTGGCCAAAACCAACAAAGTCGTAGCTTGGTAGCATGCGCGAGCTAGTTAGCGACAACACAAAAGTCCACAGCATAAAGCCGTAAACAAAAAACAGAGACACCGCAACAGAGGGTGCAAGCACCAAACGGGGTAGCCAGGCTTGCAGCCAGCCAGACGCCGTTGGCCTCGCGTGTATACGCGTTGTGGATTCGCTCATGAGATAATTCCTCGCCAGTCAGCCGCTAGCGCCGCCGTTGCGGCGGCGCTGTTACGTCACTTATTAAAAGTACGTGGGGCTTAAAAAGAGGCGGTTTCAGCCGCACTCACCAACCGTTGGGCGGCTTCATCGGCAGGCATAGTGGTATCGTTGAAGTAGTTAGTTACGACATCAAAGATCGCTCCCTGAACATCCGCGCGTACCGCCATCCCGTGAGCCATGCTGGGCACCAGGCCACCCTCATCAGCAGTGCGTTGGAAATCAGCAAGCGACTGTTGGGCACAGCTATCGAACTCACTCATATCTAGATCGGGGCGGGCAGGAATGGAGCCTTTGGCAAGGTTAAAGGCTTCTTGGAAGGTCGGCTCTAACACTAAGCGTGCCAGGGTTTGCTGGGCATCGCGCTCGGCGTCGTCAGTTACACGAAACATAGCCAAGCTATCGATATTAAATGTGAACGCATCTTCAGTGCCGGGAGCTGCAGCGCACAGATAGTCTTCACCGGCCGTAAGACCTGCGGCAGTGAACTCCCCTTTTGCCCAGTCGCCCATTAGCTGAAAACCTGCAACACCTTCAATCACCATGGCGGTGGCAATGTTCCAATCGCGGCCGGACATGCCTTCATCCATCAACTCGCGCAGGCGCTTAAAATCTTCTAGCGCGGCGATCATCTGCTCTCCACCAAGAGCTTCAGGGTCTAGCTCCACCAGCGCTTGCTGATAAAATTCGGCGCCTTGACTACCCAGCACGACACTTTCAAACACCGTGGCGTCTTGCCACGCTTGGCCACCATGGGCTAGCGGTACAAAACCAGCCTCGCGAATGGCTTCACCTGCGGTAAATAGCTCCTCAAGCGTAGTAGGCATTTCAACACCTGCCGCTTCTAACACTTCAGGATTTGCCCACAGCCAGTTAACGCGGTGAACGTTCGCGGGTACGGCAACATAGTGGCTGTCGTAGCGCATAATATCGGCAACACTCTCGGGCAGTAGGTCGTTCCAACCTTCAGCGGTGGCGACGTCGTCTAAATCCCCCAGCAAACCAAGCTCGCCCCACTCCTGAATTTCAGGGCCTTTAATTTGCGCGGCGGAAGGCGGGTTGCCGGACATGGCTCGGGATTTAAGTACCGTCATGGCGGTTTCACCCCCACCACCGGCCACGGCAAAATCCTGCCAGCCATAGCCTTCGGCTTCCATTAAGTCTTTAAGAACATTAGCTGCCCGGGCTTCACCGCCGGAGGTCCACCAGTGCAGCACTTCCACTTCGTTAGCATGGGTAGTGCTGGCCACCATGCTGGTGCCAGCCGCCAGGGCTAACGCCAACGCAGACTTCTTAAACGTGGACAGGTCAACAACGGACATATTAATAGTGGGCATGGCTCGCTCCTGCTGTTTTTATTGTGTTGATACGCTGTGGTATCGACTGATGGCCGATCAAACGACTCACAGCAGAGTACGCCACCCAGGCACACAACGGGAGTTACCGAGTCCTGCATAGTCTTGGCAGTTTGTTACTAGTGTTAGTGGTTTATTACAAACCTGTAATACTTGTTTGGCGTGGTAGCGTTAACGTGGCCACCAGCCCCCCTTTTGAATGGTTAGATAAGACAATATCGCCCCCATGGGCGCGGGCAATATGCTTGGCAATGCCAAGCCCTAGGCCGCTGCCACCGGTGTAGCGGCTTCGCGAGGCTTCCAGGCGCACAAAAGGCGAAAACACTCGGGAAAGCTGCGTATCAGCAATACCTGGCCCATTATCATGAATGCGCAACGTCACAATCCCCGCCTGCTCTTCCAGCGTGACGGTTGCTTTCTGGCCATAAAACACCGCGTTCTCAAGCAGGTTTGCCAAGCAGCGTTTTAGCGCCAGCGGCTTAACGGTCAGTGGTACTACGCTGCCACAGAGAGATACCTCTCCACCATGTAAACGCAGCTCTTCGGCAATCTCCAACAGCAGCGCGTTAAGATCTGTGGGTTGTGGCTCTTCATGCAGGTCCAGTCCTTTTACCGAGGCCAGTGCGCCTTTGACCAGCTCGCTTAATTCATCAAGCGAGGCACAAAAACGTTCACGCTGGACGGAGTCATCGAGCATTTCAGCCCGCAGCCGCAACCGTGTAATGGGGGTTTTAAGATCATGGGAAATCGCCGAAAACAGCCGTTCGCGCTCATCAATCTGTTCGCGAATACGCTGCTGCATCCGGTTAAAGGCCGCCGCAGTGGCGGCCACTTCTTTAGGGCCACTCTCTTTGAGTGGCGGACTATCCAAGTCATCGCCCAACTGGCGTGCCGCTTTTGAGAGCCTTGCCAACGGTCGGGTCACACTGGTAATGCCCAGTAGGGAAAGCGCTAACACGCTGAGCAGCACCAACACGCCAACTAATAAACGCTCTTCAGACAGCCAGCGATAGCCGCTAAAAATATCCGGTACGCCCAGCAGTGTGGCCACGTAAAGCCAGGTGTCAGGGGCCAGCTCCAGTTGCACCACTAAGATAGGTGGAGACAGTGGCTCCATTAACAAACTGTGCTGCCCCCAACGGGGTGGTAAATCATAAAGCAGCACTTCGTTATTGAAGACACGCAAGGTTTCCGGGCGGGAAAACTCCACCACTACATCGTCGATGGAGAGTTGTTGGGTCAAGATAGCGCGTACATTGTCGACCACGACCTCTTTTTCCGGGCCGCTGCCAATATCTTCGACGGGAATACGCCGCTCATTCACGCTGACGAAGAAGCGCGTGCCCCCCATGCTACGCAGCTGATCCAGTACAATGTGCCGGTAATCTACCGGCAGCGAACGGAAAAACCGCATGGTCGAAGCAATACTAAAGGCCATATTGCTAGAAAGCTCATCTAACTGTTCCAGCTGGCTGGCCCGCACCTGGGAAGTCCATAGCGCATAGCTGGCCGCTTGAGCGGCCAGAACACCTGCAATCATGATGATGACAAAGCGCCCGCGTAGACTGCTGGGTAACCAGCGGGCGAGTTTGCGCTTTACACCTTTCACGAAGCGGGTTCAACCCTGGCGGTCAGCACATAGCCAGCTCCACGCACGGTACGAATCAGCTGAGAGTGCTGCGCATCTTCCCCCAGGCGTTGGCGCAAACGGCATACGTGTACGTCAATCGATCGATCCAGTGGTGGTGCTTCACGGCCACGGGTCAATGTATAGAGATCATCGCGGGTAATAACCGTGGCTGGCCGTTCCAAAAACACCTGCAGAAGTTGGTAATCTGCGCCAGAAAGTGCCGTACGAATGCCTTCTCGGTCGATCAGTTCGCGGGTCATGCGGTCAAGCTGCCAGTCACCAAAGCGCACCCAGCGGGCCTCTTGGGCTGACGCAACAGTTGCGACAGGCCTAGCACGGCGCAGTACCGCTTTAATCCGCGCCAGCAACTCACGAGGATTGAAAGGCTTAGCCATATAGTCATCAGCGCCTAATTCGAGCCCCAACACACGGTCGGTATCATCGGCACTGGCAGTGAGCATAATAATCGGTATGTCGCTGGTTTTGCGCAGCTCTCGGCAGATGGTAAAACCATCATCTCCCGGCATCATAACGTCAACAATCAACAAGTCTGGCGTTTGCTTGGCCAGCTGCTGATAAAGCGAATCCGCCCCGTCGGCGGTCAACACGTGATAACCGTGACGCCCTAAATAGTCTGCCAGTAGTTCGCGGATTTCCAAGTCGTCATCAACGACCATCAAGGTAGCAGGCGTGGTAGTCATAGTAGCAAAGCGCCCCTGGGTTATTATCACTCGTTATTATCGTTGTCGGGGCTAGATGATGGTGGAGTGGCCACCCTATCGCAAGCGGCCATCGACCAAGGTGGCAGCGCGAAGCGTTTGTTACAGCCCAAAGCGCTGCTTCAGCCACTCGGCAACGGCTGCTTCGCCATGGTGGCCGATACGTTCAGCCCCCTTTATACGATCAAATAGCGCCGGGTGAGCATTGGCCATTACCTGAGCCTCACCTGCCAGGTTAAGCATTTCAATGTCGTTTAGGTTATCGCCAAAGGCCAAACACTCTGCTGGTGTCAGCTTTAACGTTTCCAGCAGCGCCGTTAAGGCCACGCCTTTATTGACGCCACCGGCCATAATTTCCAGAGCGTCCGCAGTGGAGTAAGTAATATGCAACCCCTGCCCATGTGCTTGATGGGCCTGAACTTCCAGTTGCGCTAATGAATCTGGGTCACCCAGATAGAGCACTTTACCAACCCCCTTGGCATCCATCTCTTCCGGCGGCACGACCTCATAAGTAAAGCCGGTCGACGCATGTAATGACAGTAGATGTGGTGCCTCGGCATCGACATGCCAACCGTTTTCGCGGTAAAGGCTGAGCCGCACCTGGGGCGGGCGCGGCAACTGAATAAGTGTTTCGGCATGGGCTGGTTCAAGATGCGTCGCGCTCAACAGCGTGCCAGCGGGGTCATGAGTATACGCCCCGTTGGTACTGATCAAATGGATCGGGATATCCAACTGATCGCGAAACACCCGCATATCGTGATAGTGGCGGCCAGAAGCCAGCGCAACATGATGGCCTTGCATTACAAGCGCCCTCAACACCTCAATCGTGCTTTCATGCAGCCGGTGGTCGCTGCCTAACAGCGTACCGTCAAGGTCGGAAACGATAAGGCGTGATGTCATGGTGCACTCCTTTTTAAAAAGTAGAGAGGCTAGGAAGAAGTGGGATTTTATGTTTATTTTCGAGCTTAACCGATTTAGCTAGGCACGGGTAAGTCATTGACCTGCCAATGGCGGCCCGACTTCCTTCAGGGGATAATTGGCGCAGCCTTTAGGAATCCGTATAGTGGCAGGCTACTCTCGCCAACTGATTGAACACATGCTGCAAAACAACTCATTGCTTGCCCAGCTTAAGCAACAGATCCGTGACACCACCCCACGCGCTGAAGGGGTGATTAAAGCCACCGAAAAAGGATTCGGTTTTCTTGAAACCGATAGCGGTGAATCCTATTTCGTGCCGCCCCCCGCCATGAAGCAGGTACTGCACGGCGACCGCGTCGAGGCAGTGATTCATGAAAACGGCGATAAAAAGTCCGTTGAGCCTGAAAAGCTGATTGAAGCTGGGCTTGACCGCTTTGTTGCCCGTGTTCAGAAGCGCGAAGACCGTTTAGCTGTTGTGCCCGACCATCCGTCGATTCGCAACGTGCTAAAGGCGCGCATCAAGAACAGCCTGGATGAAGCGACCATTGCTGATGGCGACTGGGTTGTCGCGCGGCTGGTACGCCACCCGCTGAAAGAGAATGATCGCGGCTTTTTCACACAAATTGACGAACTGGTGGCTAAGTCCGATGATCCCACCGTTCCGTGGCGCGTCACTCTCGCCCGCCATGCGCTGGAACAGGAGTGCCCAGACGCCGGCACCGAATGGCCACTGCATGATGAGGGTTTGACCCGTGAAGACCTCACCGCGCAGCCCTTCTTCACCATCGATGGTGAAAAAACTCGCGATATGGACGACGCGCTACACGTAGAAGCGCTGGAAAGCGGCGGTTGGCGACTGAGCGTTGCCATCGCTGACCCAACGGCCTACGTTGAAGAAGGCCATGCGGCCGACCTTGAAGCGCGTACCCGTGCTTTCACGGTCTACCTACCCGGCCAGAACGTAACGATGCTACCGGAACAGCTGGCGGACGACCTTTGCTCGCTATGGGAAGGCCAAGAACGCCCTGCCCTTGCTTGCTCGTTAGATATTAATGCCGACGGCAGCCTGGGTGATTACCGCTTTTTTGCGGCTAACGTAAAATCTCACGCCAAACTAGTTTATGACCGCGTTTCCGACTGGATTGAAGGTCAAGGTGACTGGGCTCCCGCCGACAATATCGCTGAGCAGCTTAAAGCACTGCGTGATTTGACTGAGGCACGGACCGCTTGGCGCAACGAGCATGCCCTGGTATTTAAAGATCGTCCGGACTACGTTTTCGACCTGGACGAGGCAGGCAACGTACTGGGCATTCGCACCGAAGATCGCCGCATCGCCAACCGCATGATTGAAGAGTCGATGATTGCCGCCAACGCGTGCTGTGCGGATTTCCTCGCCAAGCATATCGGCCACGGTATCTTTAATGTACACCGCGCCTTTGAGCCTGAAAAAGCCGAATCTGCCCAAGAATTCTTGGCAACTCAGGAAATCGAGGTCGCCCAGGAAGCACTGACTGAACTGGCCCACTACAAAGAGCTAAAGCGTGCCCTTGAAAGCCGTGATGATGCCTGGCTGGACGCACGTCTGCGTCGCTTCCAAGGCTTCACCAGCATGTCGGCTCAACCTGGCCCGCACTTCGGCCTAGGGTTACCGGCTTACGCCACCTGGACCTCGCCTATTCGTAAGTACGGCGACATGGTCAACCACCGCTTGATTAAGCGCGTGCTTAAAGGTGAACAGGCGCCTGCGGAAGCCAGCCAGCAGCTCACTGAGCAGCTCACTGAGCGTCGCCGCCTGAACCGTATGGCAGAGCGCGACGTAAAAGATTGGCTCTACGTACGCTACTTAACGCCGGCCGCTCAGAACCAGGACGCCTTCGATGCGGAGATCATGGCGATCAATCGTGGCGGCATGCGAGTACGCCTGCTGGAAAATGGTGCTACCGCCTTCGTACCCGCTCCGCTGATGCACAGTGATCGAACCAAAGTGGTCATTGATGACAAAGAGGGCCGCATTCAGATTGAAGGCGAAGAGCGCTACAAGTTAGGTGACAACGTGCGCGTTGCGCTAACAGAAGCCCGCGAAGAAACCCGTTCGCTGGTAGCAAAGCCGACGGCGTAAAACCTTCTATATATAAACCTTCTATATAAACTAATTATAGAAACTTGTTAGAAAACCGGCTAAATAACTGGTTAGGTAAACAACAACGGCGCCCTAAAGGCGCCGTTGTTGTTTTTGCCAGGCAATAAAAACCCATTACCTTTAGCTAGGCTGCTGATGCTGCACGAAAAAGCGCAGCATTTCCTGCGTGGCATTAGGGCCTTTAGGATCTGTATAGCTACCCTCCACGCTCCCCCCGGACCAGGCGTGGCCTGCTCCATGGATCTTCCACTGCTCCAGGCGTGGCTTGCCCGCTGAATCATAATGCGTGGTACGCGTGTAGGCATGACCATTGGCAGCTTTTCCCTTCTCTACCGTTGGCTTATAGGCACCCTCTGCTGGACGCAATGCACCGTATTGGGCGGCAACACGATCCGCATTATTGGGGTGCACGGTGGTGTCGCGGTCGCCATGAAAGATAATAGCGGGCACATCTGATGCCCATTCGGCCTCTGGCTTTTTACCCCTATTACCAAGTGGCCCTGTGCCTCCTTGCATAACACTCAGCGCGTCGGGAAGGCTTTTTGCGACACCGTGGGGCAGCCCAGAGTGAACACCTACCGCTGCAAACAGATCCGGATAGGTCATCGCCAGCGTCGTCGCCATGGCCGCCCCCGCCGAGAGCCCTGCCACGTAAACTCGGCTCGCATCGAGCCC
The DNA here is from genome assembly GCF_025820815.1 of Halomonas qinghailakensis. NCBI lineage: Bacteria > Pseudomonadati > Pseudomonadota > Gammaproteobacteria > Oceanospirillales > Halomonadaceae > Halomonas > Halomonas qinghailakensis. Next base: position 587,799 of record NZ_CP096973.1, read on the forward strand.
ATGCGTATCAATAACGTGGCGAGCCATACCCGCTAGAATCGAAGGCTCTCCTCCTTCGCGCTGCTGGTCTTCCGCTTTGAACCAGTTCCAGCATTTCGAGTGATTAGCACTGATCGGCTGAGCAGGATAGAGCACGCAGAATTGCTGCGTATCAGCCAGCTGATTCATGCTGGTTCCAGCCGCAAAGTCATCGGGATTCTGTGTGCAGCCGTGCAGCATAACCACTAGCGGTAATGCCTGCCCCTTATAGCCACTGGGGATATACAGCTTGTAATCACGCGAGCCAACATGATTAGAAAAACGCCCAGCCGTAAACGCGCCCGCGCTGGCTTTCCGGCCGTGACCACATGCAGACGATGAGGCTCTCGATGTTGGCCTTGATTTCGATACAGTACCGTCTTCGTCGACAACCTCACAGGTTCCCTCAAAGATATTGCCACCCTGGTAGGGCTTGACTGGCGCTTCTTCCCCATTCGACTCAGGTATTGCGCCCTGGAGAAGTGCCATGGCTTCATGCAACTTGCCTGCGCGCGTCAGCCGCGTCGCTTCTTCCATTCGCTTATTCATGGTGGCGCCAATCATGGTTAACATCCTACTGCCGCTTAGCGGTTAAAAGTCATTCAGTGAGTTCGGTCTGCCAACGCGGCCTTCACCGCTTTGCTAGCATGTAGGGCACCTAGCACTACCACCGATTCAATTGTGGCACGGGCAAGCTCTGGCGTTACATCGTCAGCAATGCTGGCCATCCCCAGCACTTGAATCTGCAGTTTTTCGCCTGCCGACTGCAGCGCCTCCAAGTCCCCTCGAGTGTAGTGTTCAAGCCCTAGTACGAACGCCTTGCGGGTTATGGTTTGCTTAACCACTTCAGCATGTGTCGCCAATTGGTTACGAATGGCCGTGCGTATTAGGTCAGTACGGTTTGAATAAAACCCCTCTTGAACCAGCAAGTCGATTTGCCCCAGGTCGACCACCCCAAGGTTAATGGTGATTTTTTCGCTGGAATCGCCGGACTTACGGCGTAGTTCATGCACGCTCATGTATCATTCCTCGTTGCGCCCACTCTCCAGGCAAGAGTAGCTCAAAACCATTTTAAAATACCTGCAAATACATCCAAAATAACTCCATACACCATCCATATGGATGTTATATTAATCTTCCCACGACATGTGTCAAGCAATGAGACGAGCGAAAGCGTTTCAACAGCATGCAGTTTGATGGGGAGTTAACACAGATGAGCGGGTAATCAACGACCTAGCTAAGCTGTCGCTGAATTGACTTATTTCTCCCTTATGGTGAAACAGTGACGCTTTTTGGATTTGGAGGTTCGCTTGCACATCGCAGATGTGACGATGTTTTATGCCCCCGCTAGCGGCGGTGTACGCACCTATTTACAAGCCAAGCACCGTGTTTTATCTGGAACTCCCCACCTGCGTACCAGCTTGCTGGTGCCAGGATCGGAGCGAGATAGTCTTGGCGATCACCACACCTTACCCGCATTGCACCTCCCCTTGGGTCAGGGGTATCGGTTCCCACTGAGAGGGTCACACTGGCGTAATGCGTTGATTGATCTTAAGCCAGACCTTATCGAGGCGGGTGACCCCTATGTAACGGCGTGGGCGGCTCTCGCGGCGGGACAAAAGCTTGGGGTGCCGGTGGTAGGGTTTTATCACTCAGATCTTCCGCGCTTAATGGGGGATCGCTTTGGCCGCTACGTTGAGAAACGCTTAACGCGCTATGTCAAAGACCTCTACTGCCAATTTGATAGCGTGTTAGCCCCCTGTAACGCTATGGCGAATCGCTTAAGAGAGTGGGGAGTCGATAACGTTCGCGTACAGCCATTAGGGGTCGATTTAAACCATTTCCACCCCCAGCAGCGTGACCCCTCTTTCCGTCAAGGCATGGGTATACCCAGTGATAAAAAACTGCTGATCTTTGTGGGACGTAATTCCCGCGAGAAAAATATTGATGTGCTACTTGCAACGATGCGCCAACTCGGCAGCCATTATCATTTATTGCTGATGGGGCCTGGCATGCCCCATCAGGTACCCAACAATGTCACTGTCGTGGATCGCTGCTGTGGCGCGCACGAGGTGGCGAAAGCACTGGCCAGTAGCGATGCCCTGCTGCATGCAGGCACCCGCGAAACATTTGGTCTAATCGCTCAAGAAGCGATGGCATGCGGTATTCCTGTTGTAGGAGCAAGAGCCGGTGCGCTGGCTGAAAATGTGCCGCTAGGCGCAGGCATACTGTGCCAACCCCTCGACCCAAGCGCCATGGCTGAAGCTTGCACAGCCCTGTTCAGCAACGATATTGTCGCCAGCGGCCGTTATGCCCGTCATTATGTCGAACGTCTGTTCAGTTGGGATAACGTTATCCAGTCACTACTTGAGCACTACATCGACCTTTGCAATATTGAACGGCCCAATGCCCTCGCCCACCACCACTAAGCCTCAACGGCTGCTACGTTTTCGCCCGCTGCATGGTTTTATGCTGGCTGGGGCGCTCTTAATCCCACTAGTGCTTACCACTTGGCTAGGCGGCGTTGAGGCGCTGCAGCGTATTAAACAGTTTCCTTTCGAGTTAGTGCTGTTAATGCTGCTACTGGCGTTTCTGTGTTGGAACCTGAATGCAACAAGACTGCGACTAATGCTAGACGGCCGAGCGGGTAAACTCGGCCAACGTGGCGCACTGGGGATCGAGCTAGCGTCTAAGTTTGCACTATGCGCTACACCAGGAGGGAGTGGCGGCGCAGCTACTCTGCTGTTACTACTCGCACAGCGCGGCTTCCCTCCCGCCAAAGGGGCGGCAGTGTTCTTGATTGATCAGGGCTGCGACTTGCTGTTCTTTCTCGCCATGCTGAGCGGCTTGGTGCTTTTTTCACTGGTTAGCGACACCCAGTGGCCGCATCAGTCCCTAGTACAGTGGGCGCTCGTCGGTTTAGCATTCATGGCTACGCTGGTCAGTGTTGTTATGTACTATTTGCCAAGCCTGCTGCGTACAGGCGGCGTTATAGCAGTCTGGCCAAGCCGTTATCGACGGCGCTGGCTGACACGCCGTTTATTACGATGCCGACATGCACTCAAAGCCACCCTCGCACTTCCACGCACAACACTACTCGCGATGATGCTGCTAACCACAGCGCATTGGTTAATGCGCTATAGCTTGCTCTATATAGCGGTGCTAGGCGTGGGTGGCCATGCCGATTGGATGTGGACATTTTTAACCCAAATGCTGGCCATGGCGGCTAGCCAGCTTAGCTTTCTTCCCGGCGGCGCAGGAGCTGCTGAAGTGGGGGTTGGCAGTTTGTTGCTACCCTTAATGGAGCGTGAGCAGGCCGCAGCAGCCGTCTTAGTGTGGCGACTGGTGAGCTACCACCTTTATTTGGCAGTAGGGGCGCCTCTCTTTATTCTTTACAGTTACCGAATGCTGCGCCAAAAAACCGACACTAAAACATCAAAAAGTTAACCATGCACCAATGAATAAGGGCGCCTTGAAAGGCGCCCTTATCGCGTGCTTCGAGAGGTCAGTTGGCTTACCAGCCAGTAACTTCTTTCAGTGCATCGCCGATCTCAGCCAAAGAACGCACGGTTTTAACACCAGCATCTTCCAGAGCAGCAAACTTCTCATCGGCAGTACCTTTACCACCAGAGATGATCGCGCCCGCGTGGCCCATGCGCTTGCCAGGAGGTGCAGTCACACCGGCAATGTAGGAAACCACAGGCTTAGAAACGTTGGCTTTGATGTAAGCCGCTGCTTCTTCTTCAGCCGTACCACCGATTTCACCGATCATGACGATCGCTTCGGTTTTCGGGTCTTTTTCGAACATTTCTAGAATGTCGATGAAGTTAGAGCCTGGAATCGGGTCACCACCGATACCGACACAGGTAGACTGGCCGAAACCATGGTCAGTTGTCTGCTTAACGGCTTCATAGGTCAGGGTGCCTGAACGCGACACGATACCGACTTTACCCGGCTGGTGAATGTGGCCCGGCATGATGCCGATTTTACATTCACCGGGTGTGATAACACCTGGGCAGTTCGGGCCGATCAGACGTACGCCCAGCTCGTCGCATTTTACTTTTGCTTCGAGCATGTCTAGCGTCGCGATGCCTTCGGTGATGCACACGATTAGCTTGATACCCGCGTTAGCGGCTTCAAGAATCGAGTCTTTACAGAACGGTGCCGGAACGTAGATCACGCTGGCTTCAGCACCGGTTTTCTCAACCGCTTCTTTCACGGTGTTGAAAACGGGCAGGCCCAGGTGAGTCTGGCCGCCTTTGCCCGGTGTAACACCACCGACCATTTGCGTGCCGTAGGCAATCGCCTGTTCGGAGTGGAACGTGCCCTGGCCACCGGTGAAACCTTGGCAGATGACCTTGGTGTTCTTATCGATCAGGATGCTCATTACTTGCCCTCCGCTGCTTTTACAACCTGCTGAGCCGCGTCGGTCAGACTGGTAGCAGCGATGATGTTCAGACCGCTAGACGCCAGTTTTTCAGCGCCCAATTCAGCGTTGTTACCTTCCAGGCGTACAACTACCGGAACGTTAACACCGACTTGTTCAACAGCACCGATGATGCCTTCAGCAATCATGTCGCAACGAACAATACCGCCGAAGATGTTCACCAGAACCGCTTTGACGTTGTCGTCAGACAAGATGATCTTGAACGCTTCTGCAACGCGCTCTTTGGTCGCGCCGCCGCCAACGTCCAAGAAGTTAGCAGGCTTGCCGCCGCTCAGGTTGACGATGTCCATGGTACCCATGGCCAGGCCAGCACCGTTAACCATGCAGCCGATGTTGCCATCAAGTGCTACATAGTTCAGTTCCCACTTCGCCGCATCCGCTTCACGCTGATCTTCCTGGGAAGGATCGCGCATCGCCTGAAGATCTGGGTGACGGTATAGCGCGTTGCTGTCGAGTCCCAGTTTTGCGTCGAGGCAGTGCAGATTGCCTTCGTCGGTAATCACTAGCGGGTTAATTTCTAACAGCGCCAGATCCTTATCATGGAACAGCTTAGAAAGGCCCAGGAAAATCTTGGTGAACTGCTTGATCTGGTCGCCTTTAAGGCCCAGAGCAAAGGCCAACTCACGCGCTTGGTAGGGTTGTGCGCCGACCAGCGGATCGATCTCAGCTTTCAGAATCTTTTCCGGCGTTTCTTCAGCAACGGTCTCGATTTCAACACCGCCTTCGGTAGAGGCCATGAAGACCACGCGACGGGTAGTGCGGTCAACAACGGCGCCAAGATACAGCTCATCAGCGATATCGGTGCAGGTCTCAACCAAAATCTTAGCAACCGGCTGACCTTTTTCGTCAGTTTGGAAGGTTACTAGGTTCTTGCCTAACCACTGCTCGGCGAAAGCTTTTGCTTCGGCCGGATCTTTAATCAGCTTAACGCCGCCCGCTTTACCGCGGCCACCAGCGTGAACCTGGGCTTTAACTACCCACATGTCACCGCCGATCTTTTTGCACGCTTCTTCGGCTTCTTCGGGAGTGTCCACGGCAAAGCCTTTAGACACTGGTAGACCATAATCAGCAAACAGCTGTTTGCCTTGATACTCGTGAAGGTTCATCGATTCATGCCATTGGTTGCATGTGACTCGAACGATGCCCCGCTACTTTAAAAGCGGGACATCCCCGTACTTTCGACTCTGATGACTAGCCTCACAGGGCCGAAAGTGTTGCGCCACCTGTCGGTGGCGCTTGGTTGTTGCTTAGCGAATTACTTACGCTTCTTACGGTTAGCCATATGAATGGCATGGCCTTCTACCGCAAGTGCTGCTTCGTGTACGGCTTCCGACATGGTCGGGTGTGCATAGCAAGTCAACGCTAGGTCTTCGGCACTGGAACCAAATTCCATTGCAATCACGCCTTGAGCAATCATTTCGCCCGCGTGTTGACCAACGATATGCATACCAAGAATACGGTCAGTTTCCGCATCGGCAATAATCTTAGCGCTGCCTTCGGTGGCATTGTTCGCCATCGCACGACCACTTGCCGCAAATGGGAAGCTGCCGGTCTTAACTTCAATGCCTTTAGCTTTGGCATCTTGCTCGGTCATACCGACCCACGCGACTTCCGGGAACGTGTAAATCACGTTCGGAATCGTGTCATAGTTCATCTCGGCTTTATGGCCAGCGATAATATCAGCAACCATGATGCCTTCTTCAGATGCCTTGTGCGCCAGCATGGGGCCACGCACACAGTCACCAATGGCATAAACACCCGGTACGTTAGTGCGGCACTGGTCATCAACAAAGATAAAGCCACGCTCGTCCAGCTCAACGCTAACGCCATCGGCAATGACGCCTTTGGTGTAAGGGCGACGACCAACGCAAACAATCAGTTTGTCGAAGGTCATTTCCTGTTCGCCGTTGGCATCGGTGTACTTAACGATGACTTCATCGCCATTGGTTTCAGAACCAGTGACGCGGGCGCCCAGTTTAATATCCAAACCCTGCTTCTTGAGCAGTTTTTGTGTTTCTTTAGCGATTGCCGTATCGACCATCGGTAAGAAACTATCCATCGCTTCCAGAACGGTAACTTCAGAACCCAAACGGCTCCAAACGCTACCCAGTTCCAGGCCAATAACACCAGCACCGATAACACCCAAACGCTTCGGTGTTTCCTGGAATTCCAGTGCGCCGGTAGAGTCAACAATCAAGCCTTCGGTTAGCGGCGTCGGTGGGATTTCAACCGGCACGGAACCTGCGGCAATGACGATGTTATCAGCGTCGTACGTGGTGGTGTTGCCGTCTAGATCAGTGACTTCAACTTGCTTACCGGAAACCACTTTACCGGTACCTTCGATAGCGGTAACGCCGTTAGCCTTAAACAAGCCTGAGATGCCGCCAGTCAAGTTCTTAACGATCTTGTCCTTGCGAGCCATCATCTTTTTGACGTCCATGGTGACGTCACCGGCATTGATACCCATATCGTCGAAATCGTGCTTGGCTTCAACGTACTTATGCGAGGCTTCAAGCAACGCTTTAGACGGGATACAACCGACGTTCAAGCACGTTCCGCCGTGAACGACATTGCCTTCTTTACCAATCCATTTTTCAACACAAGCGGCTTTCAGGCCCAGCTGCGCAGCGCGGATAGCCGCTACGTAGCCACCAGGGCCTGCACCGATAACGATCACATCAAACTTGTCAGCCATGTTGGCTCCTTTAGCTTGGTTGCCTCCTCCCGTTTGAATCTAAATCGGGCAGGAGGCAAGGTGCGATTGCATTAGAACGCTAATACAGCAGCGGAGGCGGATCAACGCGCTCCGTTATACGTCCAGCAGCAAGCGAGCCGGGTCTTCCAGCAGCTCTTTAATAGTAACCAGGAATCGTACCGCATCTTTACCATCAATCATGCGGTGGTCGTAAGAAAGCGCTAGATACATCATCGGGCGAATCTCGACCTTACCATTCACAGCCATGGGACGATCCTGGATTTTGTGCATGCCCAGGATAGCGGTCTGAGGCGGATTGATAATCGGGGTCGACATCAACGAACCAAACGTACCGCCGTTAGTAATAGTGAAGGTGCCACCGATCATGTCATCCATGCCCAGCTTGCCGTCACGACCACGCTTACCGAAATCAACAATGGTGCGCTCAACGTCAGCAATCTTCATGCTGTCAGTGTCACGCAGTACCGGTACAACTAGGCCACGATCCGTTGATACCGCGACGCCAATATCTTGATAACCGTGGTAAACGATATCGGTACCGTCAATGGAGGCATTAACATCCGGGAAGCGCTTGAGTGCTTCAGAAGCCGCTTTCACAAAGAAGCCCATAAAGCCCAGTTTAATATCATGGGTTTTCTGGAACGTATCTTTGTACTGAGCACGCAGGGCCATGATTTCAGTCATGTCCACTTCGTTGTACGTGGTCAGCATGGCAGCGGTTTGCTGTGCCTGAACCAGGCGCTTAGCAATGGTTTGACGCAGACGCGTCATCGGAACGCGCTTCTCAACGCGATCCCCTTCTACTGCCGGTGCGGCAGCAGCTTTCGCTGGGGCTGAAGATTTCGATGCTTTTTTGGCAGAGCCGTCTTTCACTGCTTTTTGCACGTCTTCTTTCAAGATGCGGCCACCTTTGCCGGTGCCCTCAATCTTAGAAACATCCAGATCATGCTCAGCGACCATTTTGCGGGCAGCAGGGGCTAAGATTTTATCACCAACTTTCTCATCAGAGCCTTCGTCATCGGTACCCGCAGCGCTGGAAGAAGAGGCACTACTGCTCTCTTCACTTGCACCACCAGCACCTTCAGTGAAGACGGCTAGAATCGCTTCGGATTCAACTTGGCTGCCTTCTTCGGCTTTAATTTCAGCCAGTGCGCCATCAGCCGGTGCAACAACTTCTAGCACAACCTTGTCGGTTTCGATATCGGCCAGCACCTCATCGCGCTTAACCGCCTCACCTACCTTCTTGTGCCATGTTGCCACGGTGCCTTCCTGAATAGACTCAGGGAAGCTTGGGGCTTTTACGTCATGCTGCTTACCACCGCTGTTACCGCCGCTGGTTTTTTTCTCTTCTTGCTTATCGTCTTTCTTTTCGTCTTTTTTAGCATCAGAAGATGATTCTTCTTTGCTGCTAGACGCGCTGCCTTCACCAATTTTGCCCAGCACCTGCTCTGACTCAACGGTATCGCCTTCTTCGGCCATTACGTCAGTCAGGGTACCCGCTTCCGGTGCGACGACTTCGAGCACCACTTTGTCGGTTTCGATTTCAACAATCAGCTCGTCGCGTTCGACGCTGTCACCCGGCTTTTTATGCCACGCAGCCACAGTGCCTTCGGCAACGGATTCCGGAAAGGTTGGCGCTTTGATCTCAGTAGCCATGTCGTTTCCCTTATATGTTCTCTAAACCCGGTGGGCGCTTATAGGTTAAAAGCGTCTTCCACCAGCTGGCGCTGCTGTTCAGTGTGGACGGACATATAGCCAGCTGCCGGTGCGGCAGAGGCAGGACGTCCTGCAAATTTCAAATCACGTCCGAAGCCATCTTTCAGCATATCGGCCACGGCGCGCATGTGGTGCTGACTTGAGTACCAAGCGCCCTGGTTCAGCGGCTCTTCCTGGCACCACACGATGTCTTCCACATTGGCATACGCCTGGAGCACTTCCAGAAGCTCTTCTTTCGGGAAGGGGTAGAGCTGCTCAAGACGAATAATCGCCGTATCATCACGCTCGTTTTCTGCACGCCAGTTGGCTAGGTCGTAGTACACCTTGCCAGCACACATAATAACGCGAGTCACTTTCTCTGCCTCAAGATTCGCTTGATCTGGCAAGACCATGTGGAACTTGCCATGAGCGAGATCTTCTAGGCTAGATACTGCTTCTTTATGACGCAACAGCGACTTCGGCGACATCACTACCAACGGCTTACGCAGCGGGCGAATGACCTGACGTCGCAACAGGTGATAAATCTGTGCAGGTGTCGTCGGCACACATACTTGCATATTGTGCTCAGCGCACAGCTGCAAGAAACGCTCTAATCGAGCAGATGAGTGCTCAGGGCCTTGCCCTTCATAGCCGTGCGGCAACAGCATGGTTAGGCCACACAGCCGGCCCCATTTGGTTTCACCAGAGGATATAAACTGGTCAACCACCACCTGGGCGCCATTGAAGAAGTCACCAAACTGGGCTTCCCAAATGACTAAGTCGTTTGGCGCTGTTGTAGAGTAGCCATATTCAAAGGCCAACACCGCTTCTTCTGACAAGAAAGAGTCATGAATCGTAAAGCGCGGCTGACCATCAGACATGTTCTGCAACGGCACATAAGTAGAACCGTCTTTCTGGTTGTGCACAACCGCATGGCGGTGAGAGAACGTCCCACGACCAACATCCTGACCGGTAATACGGATCGGGTGGCCCTGATCAAGCAGCGTGGCATACGCTAGCGTTTCAGCGAAGCCCCAGTTAAGCCCCATGCCGCCCGCCTGCATTTTGCGACGGTCTTCATAGATCTTAGCGACCTGGCGCTGAACTTCGACCCCGTCAGGGATATCGCACATTCGTGCTGCCAACTGTTGCAGACGCTTCATATCGAAGGTGGTGTCTGCATCGCCAGTCCACTCGTGTCCCAGGTAAGGCGCCCAGTCCACAAACAGTGAGGTATTCGGCTCTTGCACCAAGGCATTTGCTACGTGGTTACCTGCCACAAGATCATCGCGGTAGGTTTCAACCATTGCCTTAGCATCTTCTTCTGATAGTACGCCCTGTTCTACTAAGCGCTGAGCATAGAGAGAACGCGAAGAAGGATGATCTTTAATTTTGGCGTACATCATTGGCTGGGTGCCCGATGGCTCGTCGGCCTCGTTATGGCCGCGACGGCGGTAGCACACCAAATCAATAACAACATCTTTTTTGAACTGCTGACGGTAGTCCAATGCCACCTGGGTTGCATGGATCACTGCATCGGGATCGTCGCCGTTAACATGGAAAATCGGCGCCTGAACCATCTTAGCAATATCGGTACAGTACTCAGTAGAACGTGCATCCAAGGGGTTCGAGGTTGTGAAACCCACTTGGTTGTTAATCACGATATGTACTGTACCGCCGGTCTTATAGGCACGGGTTTGAGACATCTGGAATGTCTCCATGACCACGCCTTGACCAGCAAATGCGGCATCACCATGGACGTTGATTGGCAGTACTTTACTGCCCTCTTCGTCATTACGGCGATCTTGACGTGCCCGCACTGAGCCTTCAACCACTGGCGCAACAATTTCCAAATGCGACGGGTTAAAGGACATGGCCAAGTGAACTTCACCACCAGGCGACATGACGTTAGAGCTAAAGCCTTGGTGATATTTTACGTCACCAGAACCACGTTCGATCACCTTTTTACCGTCGAACTCATCGATCAATTCAGCGGGATTTTTACCCAAAATATTGACCAGTAAGTTGAGACGACCACGGTGGGCCATGCCAATAACGACTTCTTTGGTGCCATAACCGCCGGAGCGCTGAATCAACTCGTCCATCATTGGAACAAATGATTCACCGCCTTCCAAACCAAAGCGCTTTGTACCTGGGTACTTAGACGCTAGGTAATTTTCCAGGCCTTCAGCAGCGGTGAGGCGCTCCAGCACGTGCTTACGCACGTCATCGCTGAATTTCGGCGCACTTCGCACCGATTCAAAACGCCGCTGCAACCAGCGTTTTTCTTCGGTATCGACGATGTGCATAATTTCGCAGCCGATGGAGCGACAATAGGTCTGCTCCAGTGCGTCAACGATCTCACGCAACGGTGCTTTATCGATACCTAGAAAAAACGAGCCAGTCTGGAACTCGGTGTCAAGATCAGCCTTAGAAAGCTGATGAAATGACAGATCGAGGTCTGGGACGGGGGTGGGATTACGCAGTCCTAGCGGGTCGATATTGGCCTTCTGATGGCCACGAAAGCGGTATGCGTTAATCAGCTGCAGGACTTTCACCTGCTTCTTATTCTCACCGCTATCCGCAGCGGCGGCTACCCGACCTGGGCGACTTTCACGACCCAGTTGGTAGAACTGATCACGAGTGGGGCTTAGTGGAACATCGTGGGAGGCACTGCCTTCAGAACGTGGCAGCTGATCAAAATAGCTGCGCCATTCGTCTGAGACAGAATCAGGATCGGCGAGGTACTGCTCATAAAGCGCTTCCACGTAGTGGACATTGCCACCACTAACGTGAGAGGAACGCCACATCAACTCCATTATGCCTTGTTGCATCTCTCGGTCACCCTGCACTGATGGGGTGGTATCGGTATCGCTGCAATCGCGCAACGACATCGCTATTGCCCTGCCGGCGGGGCGGGACATTTGCCGGCGGCGCCGACCGTAGGCCGGAAGCCCTGTTCATACTGCATTTTCGTAACGAACTACGCTACGAATTTCATTACGAACTAATATCGCTTCGCATTTACTGCACGACGCGTTTCTTTATTTGGTCATACTCAATCAGTTCATGCTCAAAAGCCGGTACTTGCGGCACCGGCTTTTAAACTTGGCTGATAAGGTAGTGCGACGCGTCGCCGCACCACCAAACCTCCCTATGATAACAAGCGAAGCGCCACGATTTAAGTAGCTTTATGCAGCAACTTACGCGGCGCTCGCATTTTTTTCATAGGATTAGGCGTTTACGTCGCATCGGCCAGCAACATTTCACGAATTTTACCAATTGCGCGGGTCGGATTTAGCCCTTTTGGACATACCGCAACGCAATTCATGATCCCGCGGCAGCGGAAAACAGAGAACGGATCTTCCAAGCTTGTAAGACGTTCACGGGTAGCCGTGTCGCGCGTATCTGCAAGGAAGCGGTATGACTGGAGCAAACCAGCCGGACCAACAAATTTATCCGGATTCCACCAGAAAGATGGGCAAGACGTAGAACAGCATGCACACAGGATACATTCGTACAGACCATCTAGCTTGTCGCGCTCTTCTGGCGATTGCAGACGCTCAATCGCTGGTGCGGGGGTATCATTTTGCAGGTACGGCTGAATACGCTCGTACTGCTTATAGAATAGCCCCATATCAACGACCATATCGCGGATAACCGGCAAACCAGGCAGCGGGCGCAAGGTCAGCTTATTGCCTTTAACGACGTCTGACAGCGGCGTAATACACGCCAAACCGTTCTTACCATTCATATTCATACCGTCGGAACCGCACACACCTTCGCGGCAGCTGCGACGGAAAGCAAGCCCGCTATCCTGCACTTTCATCAGGTGCAGGACATCTAGCACCATCAAATCGCGGCCTTTCGTATCGACCTGGAACTCCTGCATATAGGGCGCGGAGTCGGTTTCCGGATTGTAGCGATATACGGATACCTGAAGGTTAGACATGGTGACTCCCTCTCATCAGTGCAGAGATTAGTAGGTGCGAACCTTAGGCTCGAACGTATCAACAGTTTTAGGCTTGAAGTTGACGTCGCGCTTCTTCAGCTCTTTCGTGGCCGGGAAGTAGAGCGAGTGCTTCAGCCAGTTGACATCATCACGGTCAGGATAGTCGTAGCGCGAATGCGCGCCGCGGCTTTCATTACGCTCAAGGGCAGCAATCGCCGTTGCTTCTGCCACTTCCATGAGGTTATCAAGCTCTAACGCTTCAACACGCGCCGTGTTGAAAGCATTGGACTTGTCCGGCAGGTGGGCATTGGCAATACGGCTGCGCAGATCCGCTAGCTTTTTGACACCTTCCTGCATGTTTTTCTCTTCTCGGAATACACCAAAAGAGGTCTGCATGATGTCTTGAAGCTCTGCTTTAAGCTCAGGAATGCTTTCGCCACCTTCCGACTCATTCCAGCGCGTAATACGCTTCATCGCTGACTCAATATCAGACTCAGAAGCATCTAGGTATTCAATACCTTCGTTAAGCGCGCCTTCAATAAACATACCCGCCGCACGACCGAATACCACCAAGTCTAGCAGAGAGTTACCACCCAAGCGGTTGGCACCGTGAACCGATACACACGCCGCTTCACCACAAGCGAACAGACCGTTAATGATATGATCGTTGCCGCTTTCGTCCTGGGTAATTGCCTGGCCATGAATATTGGTCGGAATACCACCCATCATGTAGTGGCAAGTAGGCACGACAGGAATCGGGTCTTTGGCAGGATCGACGTGAGCGAACGTTTTCGACAGTTCAACGATACCCGGCAGACGCTTACCAAGCACCTCTTCGCCCAGATGGTCAAGCTTCAAGAAGACGTGATCACCCTTCTCGCCACAGCCTCGGCCTTCAAGAATTTCCATGACCATAGAGCGTGCAACTACGTCACGGCCGGCCAAATCTTTGGCGTTCGGTGCGTAGCGTTCCATGAAGCGCTCACCGTCTTTATTGATCAGGTAACCACCTTCACCACGGCAACCTTCAGTTACCAGGGTACCCGCACCGTAGATACCGGTCGGGTGGAACTGCCACATTTCCATATCCTGCATCGGGAAGCCAGCACGTAATGCCATGCCAATACCGTCGCCCGTATTGATCAAGGCATTAGTTGTAGAAGCATAAATACGGCCGGCACCACCAGTGGCTAGCACCGTGGCTTTCGATTTAACGTGGACGACTTCGCCTGTCTCGATGCACATAGCGATACAGCCCACTACGTCACCGTTGCTGTTTTTCACCAAATCAACCGCATACCACTCATTTAAGAATGTGGTGTTGTTCTTGAGGTTGTTTTGGTAAAGCGTGTGTAGCAATGCGTGGCCTGTACGGTCTGCGGCTGCGCAAGTACGAGCCGCTTGACCGCCTTCGCCGAAGTTTTTCGACTGCCCACCAAACGGACGCTGATAAATACGGCCATTATCGAAACGTGAGAACGGCAACCCCATGTGCTCAAGCTCAAAGACTGCCTTCGGGCCTTCTGAACACATGTATTCAGCCGCATCCTGGTCAGCGATATAGTCGCCGCCTTTAACGGTGTCATACATGTGCCAACGCCAATCATCATTCGGATCTGAAGAGGCGATTGCGCAAGTGATGCCACCTTGAGCAGAAACCGTGTGAGAGCGCGTCGGGAACACTTTGGACAGTACTGCTGTCTTTTTACCGGACTTAGCCAGTTCAAGAGCGGCACGCAAGCCAGAGCCACCGCCACCGATGATAATGGCATCAAACGTCAAGCTACGAAGGTTAGACATGTATCAAGCTCCCCACAGAATTTGAATGCCCCATACCAGGTACACGAAGATGGCCAGAATAATCAGGGTCTGGGCACCTACGCGCTGGCGAGTGGACTTGAGGTAATCGGTGGTGACCGTCCACAAACCGATCCAGGCGTGCGCTGCAATGGAAACAAACGCTAGCAGCGAAAAAATACGCATCCATGTTTGCTCGAACAATCCGCTCCAGGCGTAATAATCCAAATTAGGATTGAACAGCAGGTAAGCAACGATAAAAATGGTATATAAAGCCAGAATTACCGCTGAAACGCGCTGCATCAGCCAATCGGATAACCCGCTACGGCCAAAACTTGTGATGTTGGTTACCATACCCAAACTCCTGCCAAAATAATCAGAACGGCGCTGACCACAACTGTGATCTGTGCTTTTTTCACACCACCTTCTAGGGTCACACCGATATCAGCATCCATTAGCAAGTGTTTAACACCTGCCACAAAATGGAATGCCAATGCCGATAACAAACCCCAAGCAATGAGTTTGGCTAGGAAGTTAGTGGCCAGTGCGTTGCTGACACTATCAAAGCCAGCAGGAGACGATAGCGATTTACCCAGCGCCCAAAAAGCGAAAATCAGGCCAACGAAGAGGATGACACCCGTAATACGGTGTGTAATCGACGTTAGCGCCGGTAGTGGGAAATGTATCGTAGTAAGGTCTAGGTTTACGGGTCGTTTACTATTCACGGCGTTATACACACTCTCTTGGCCCGCTCTGCGACAGGTCGGGCATGGCCCGAGCGGGCAGTGGTTGCTGGAAGGGGCTCGGCCGTTGCCAAGTCGGGCACGACCACCTACCTGCCGGTCGCGCGCCGTGGATTATAAGAACCTTCGCCCCTGCTGACAAACCGAACTCAGGCTTAACTCGACTATGGTGCAAGAAAAATGCAGCCAACCCGAGTCGATTTTGCGATGCAGCATGGTTATAGTGACAGTAGATTGAGGATTTGATAAGCCTGTTGACGTGTCGCCAATCCCCTGACACTTCGTTACTATGAACTCCTTTTTCATCATATACAAAAACTATCCACAACAACAATATTTGTACAAGGATACCTAGCGTTTAGGCTAATTGACAAAATGGCGCACACTTCTATAGTGGGCGAGCCTTTTTGCCGGCGCGGTATGCGAAACAACGACCTTACGTCCCAAACCGAATTCGAAAGGAGGCCAGCATGGCTGACAGGAAAGCAACATTGACGGTAGACGGTCTAGAAAAATCGATCGAACTACCCATGTATTCCGGCACACTTGGCCCCGACGTCATCGACGTACGCAGCCTGGGTGCCGAAGGCCTGTTTACCTACGACCCCGGCTTCATGGCCACTTCTTCTTGCCAATCAGCCATTACGTATATCGATGGCGGAAAAGGGATACTGCTACACCGTGGCTACCCTATTGATCAGCTCGCTAAAGAGTCCAATTTTGTAGAAGTTTGTTACACCCTGCTGTTCGGCGAATTGCCCAACGATGAACAGTACGCTGATTTTGAATCACGCATTCGTAATCACACCATGGTTCACGACCAAATCAACAACTTCTTCAAAGGGTTCCGCCGCGATGCGCACCCAATGTCTATCTTGTGCGGTGTTGTTGGTGGCTTAGCTGCCTTCTATCACGACCACATGGACATCACCCAAGAAGAAGATCGTGTGATCAGCGCTATTCGCCTCATTGCAAAAATGCCTACCCTGGCGGCAATGTCGCATAAATATAACGTTGGCCAGCCCTTCAACTACCCGCGCAACGACCTGAGTTATGCAGAGAACTTCCTCTACATGATGTTCAGCAACCCGTGCGAAGAGTACAAAATCAATCCGGTATACGCGAAAGCTATGGACCGCATTTTTATGCTTCATGCGGACCATGAGCAAAACGCCTCTACCTCTACCGTACGTCTAGCAGGCTCAACCGGCGCTAACCCCTTTGCATGTATCAGCGCAGGTATTGCAGCGTTGTGGGGCCCAGCACATGGCGGCGCGAATGAAGCCGTACTAAACATGCTGGACGAAATTGGCGATGACTCAGAAGAGAATATTCAGCGCTTTGTCGATAAGGCAAAAGATAAAGACGACCCCTTCAAGCTAATGGGCTTTGGCCACCGCGTGTATCGCAACTTTGACCCGCGCGCCAAAGTAATGAAAGAGACCTGCGACGAAGTACTAGCCGAGCTTGGCCTAGCCGACGATCCGCAGCTCAAAATCGCCAAGCGCCTTGAGCAAATCGCCCTGGAAGATGAGTACTTCATCGAGCGCAAGCTGTATCCAAACGTCGATTTCTACTCTGGCATCATCCTTAAAGCCATGGGCATTCCGACCAACATGTTTACCGTGATTTTCGCGGTATCTCGCACCATCGGCTGGATCTCTCACTGGCATGAAATGCTTAGCGAAAGCTATAAAATCGGCCGTCCGCGCCAGCTGTATATCGGCCACGATATGCGCGACTATCCTAAAAAATAACGCTGCAATAACAACGCAGCGTCACTAGGATAATAAAAGGCCACCCCATGGGTGGCCTTTTGCTTATCGTAAATCCACTTTTCTTTGTTACACCCTTCACTAACAAGGTGCTCTATGCGAACAATCACCACGGTTGCCTTTATTGGCCTCGGCGTTATGGGCTACCCCATGGCAGGCCACCTCGCCCAACAAGGCTTAACAACGCGTGTTTACAACCGCACCAGCAGCAAAGCCGATGCCTGGGCAAAAGAGCATGGCGGCACCGCCCACGCCACCCCTAGAGAAGCCGCCGAAGGCGCCGACCTTGTATTGGTATGCGTTGGGAATGACGATGACGTCAGGCAAGTAACAACCGGCATCGACGGCGTTTTGAGCAGCATGACAACCGGCTCCTTCCTCATCGACCACACCACTGCTTCTGCAGACCTAGCCCTAGAACTAGATACCGCCTGCCGTGAACAAGGCGTTGGCTTTTTAGACGCTCCTGTGTCCGGCGGACAGCAAGGGGCTGAAAATGGCGCCCTGACAATTATGTGCGGCGGCGAGCAAGCACATTTTGATGCCGTGCAGCCGATTCTCAACCACTATGCTCGCGCCGTCACACTGATGGGCAGTGCCAGCAGCGGCCAACTGACCAAGATGGTCAACCAAATCTGCATTGCTGGCTTGGTGCAGGGGCTTGCTGAAGGCTTGCACTTCGCCGAACAAGCAGGTCTTGATCAGCAACAAGTAATCGATGTGGTTTCTAAGGGTGCTGCCGGTTCATGGCAAATGGAAAACCGCCACAAAACAATGATTGCCAACGAGTACAATCATGGTTTCGCTGTGGACTGGATGCGTAAAGATTTAGGGATATGTTTAGAACAAGCTCGCCGATTGAATGCCACGCTGCCTGTTACCGCCCTTGTTGATCAATTTTATGCAGATGTACAACGCATGGATGGCGGCCGTTGGGACACTTCGTCGCTATTAAAGCGCCTACAAAAGCCAGAATAACGCTTGACATTTAAACTCCTCGATCTTGAAAAGGGTTTTCCACACTATCTGTGGATAACCCTGTTCACAACCACTACAAAACGTCCCACAATCGCCATGAACAGTGACCTAGCCTTAAATTGGTCATTTTTTAACCTAACATAACTTGTTGATTTAAAATGGTTTATGCTAAATCACTGATTTTTTGAAGTGATAATGCGAGGTTGTGCACAACCCCTTTCACAAACCTGCAAAAGTGGACAAGTCAAGCACAAAATCATCAAAAAACGATCGAAATAGACGCGATTTCAGGTAGCGACGTTAGCGATAGGAACGCAAAAACCGACAGATGGGCTGCGCCATTGCCTTTAATTAAAATGCGTATTTTAAGAATTTTTTTCTAAAAGCAGATTTGAAAAAAATAACGAGGGAAGTAGTAGGTGGCGTCCCATAGGGGGTTCGAACCCCTGTTACCGCCGTGAAAGGGCGGTGTCCTAGACCACTAGACGAATGGGACGTTATTAACCTAATAACAATACGGCCTTTAGACGCTATATAGAAAATCTCTTCATAAGGACTGACAATCGGAGTTTTCAATATTGGTGGAGCCTAGCGGGATCGAACCGCTGACCTCAACACTGCCAGTGTTGCGCTCTCCCAGCTGAGCTAAGGCCCCACATGTCTTGAAGACGGAGCGTATAATACTGATTACGCCCGCCTTCGTCAAGCCTATTCGATACCAGCGGTGCAAAAACATAGCAGTAACATGCAGATCGCACCTTCTTTATTTCTTATGCTCTCACTATCCCTGTCGTTACCATCCGCATCTCGCGTTACCGTCTACAGCTCACGAAACTCTTTTTCGAAGCGCTTGGCCTGCTTCTTGGAAACGCCACCCAATACCTCAATCGCACTGCGCAGCCGTGCTCGTGTTACGTCTGACCCCAAGATCGCCATGGCATCCATTACCGACGTGCTTGACGTACTGCCTGTAATAGCAATAAAGACAGGGGCAAGGAAGCCCTTCATTTTAATATCAAAATGCTCAGCCAGCACTTTGACCTCAGCCAATAACGCCTCTTTATGCCAAGCAGGCACCGCTTCAAAGCGCCACACTAAGAACTGCAGTAATTTGACGAGTTCTTCTTTTTCAAGCTTCACGCTATCAAAGTCGTCTTCCGTTAGCGCAGGCAGGCCAGAGAAAAAGTGCCCAGCTAGCGGAATCACTTGGGAAAGCGTTTCCACACGAGGGCGTACCTGAGGCAATATTTGCTTCACATACTCCTCATTGAATGCCCACTCGCGAAGTGCACGAAGCAGCGCGTCGTCATCTAAATCTTCACGAATATAGACGCCGTTCAACCACGTCAGCTTTTCAAGATCAAATACCGGCCCACCCAACGATACCCGTTGAACATCAAACTCAGCCATCATCTCTGACAGGCTAAATTTCTCGCGCTCATCCGGCATCGACCAGCCCATGCGGCCCAAATAATTGGTGACGGCCTGAGGCAAAAAGCCCATCCGACGATAGTAGTTAATCGACGTCGGGTTTTTCCGCTTGGAAAGCTTAGACTTATCAGGATTACGCAGAAGCGGCATGTGGCACAGCTGCGGCATATCCCAACCGAAGTATTCATAAAGCAGCTGATGCTTCGGCGCTGAGTTAATCCACTCTTCGCCGCGCAACACATGGGTAATGTTCATCAAGTGATCATCAACCACGTTGGCCAAGTGATAGGTAGGCATGCCATCTGACTTCAGCAGAATTTGAGCATCAACTTGCGCCCATTCAACTTCGATTGTGCCGCGCAACATATCGTTCACCACACAAACACCTGTACTCGGCACCTTCATACGAACGACATAAGGCCAGCCTTCCTGCTCACGACGAGCTTGCTCATCTGGGGCCAACGCTAGGTCAACTGGCTTCAAGGCCAAGTGCATACCGGCCGCTTTGCGCGCTTCTCTCAGTTCATCCAACTCTTCACTGGTGCGGTAACACTTAAAGGCATGCCCTGAATCCATAAGCTGCTGAGCGTACTGAGCGTAGATATCACCACGCTCGCTTTGCCGATACGGACCATG
Source organism: Halomonas qinghailakensis (assembly GCF_025820815.1). Lineage (NCBI taxonomy): Bacteria > Pseudomonadati > Pseudomonadota > Gammaproteobacteria > Oceanospirillales > Halomonadaceae > Halomonas > Halomonas qinghailakensis. The sequence goes on from NZ_CP096973.1 coordinate 607,987, forward strand.
CGGGCCACCCACATCAGGGCCTTCATCCCACTCTAGGCCAAGCCAACGTAAAGAATCTAAAATCATCTGTTCTGATTCAGCGGTAGAGCGAACCCGATCGGTGTCTTCAATACGCAGAATGAACTGGCCGCCATGTTGGCGCGCAAAACAGAGATTAAATAGCGCAATATAGGCAGTTCCTACATGCGGGTCACCCGTCGGAGAAGGCGCGATACGAGTACGTACGGTCATCAAGATGTCCTTTTGGCAATAAAGCGTCACGGCATTATACGCACCCTTAGTGCAACCAACAGTATCTTGCAGGGAACGAGTTTGACTTAAAAGCGTCTGATCGAAAGCTGAAAGCTCACGGATAGGAAAAAGCTCACAGATAGGAAGATGCGCGTTAAAGCACAATCACTTAGTATGGCGAAGTACCTATGATTCGTGTTCATACTTGAAAACGCTTCGCGATTTCAGTATGTAAAGAACGCCGCCGAGTAAGGTGGAAGTACATTAAACGAGCTTATTTGGCTCATTGATAGGAATATAAAATGGAATCGCTAGGCTCACGTATCAAGCAACTGCGGCTTCGGGCCAAGCTCAACAAAGCTGCCCTTGCACGTAAAGTAGGCGTATCAGATGTCACCATTTCTTATTGGGAATCCGGAGCTATCAAACAAATCGGCCATGAACGTCTTGTTGCGCTCGCTGATGCCCTTGATTGCTCTTTAGCGACTCTTTTAGAAGGTGACAGTGCTCCCCCATTGCTAACCCTGACACATACCGGCCCCCTCCCCTGGGAACAGGTTCAGGCAACCACAATGACGGTACCACATCATCTGCCGCTAAAGATTGACTGGAAAGCCCCCTGCGTACTGGCAACTCCCGGCCAAGAAACGGATTTCTCTCCGGTGTCAGTAGGCGACTTAGTGCTATTAGGCCCTACCCATGTATTTCATAAAGCTGGCCATTATCTGATCCAGCGTGAACAAGGTTATGTTATTGAGCACTTTGCTAAAGCGCCCAGTGATACCACCATACATGCGGTACTTCTAGCACACTGGTCTCCTGCCTAAAGCATCTTATCTCCCCACATCCTACATTTCTTCAACCACGTCCACCTGATCGCGCGTACGCCTTGGTTCACTGCCCACTAAGAAGCTGCGCGAATAGGTGGCCACCTGCCCTAGTCCATGGCGAGTCTGGGTAACCAGCTCGCCAGCTAAGTGCTCTCCTTCATTGCCAATGCGCGCCTGCACCGAACTAGGCTGCACAGATGCTTCTGAAAGCTGAACCCTCACCATATATCTTCCATCTGGCAACCCGCTGCCAGAGCCAAAAGGGCCAGCATTAAACTTCCCGTCCAAAACATTGGTGCGCGCCTGCCAACGAACACGACTTATCTCACGCTCAATGGTTACCTGGATAAGGGCACCTTCCGGCAGATTGGTTTCGCCTTCTACCATTAAACGACGATCAGAGCGCAGAGAGGCCTTAGTCGAAATAGCTACGACAAGAGGATCAATCACCTCTTTTGGTTCGGCGCTTTCCTGTGGGCTAGGCGTTTCAACGACCGGCTCTGAGGGCGACTCTTCTTCCTGACTACCACAGCCAGCCAGCAGTAACACACTCACCAACACAAAACTGATACCACCTAGTGTCTTATGCATAGAGACTCCTCAACAACGAAATATCAGCTTACCACTGCCTAGCCCTCATCACATTGAATTAGACCGCAAAAGAAGCAAAGTGCTGCAAGGCTCACAAGAGTTATACAAAAACTAAACGCGAATAGCACGGCAAACGAAAAACACCTCATCATTTCGTCGCTAATCTGCCTGAAATATCAGAATAAAACACTGCACCGACCGACTGCCAGAAACACCGCTAACGCTAGCCAGCGACACGAGACCACCTACCTAGCGTCATACATAAACTGAATGACGGTGATTTCGGGGACTTGCTTTGTACTCAAACCCGCTTTTTGCGTACAATCGCTCGCCAACTACTCCCCTTGCTGCTAAGCAATTACGACAGGCTTATACCGCATCGCATGATGCAAGTGATTGATATGACTAAAACAAGCCCAGCAGATGCTGCCCGTCTGTTTTCTGTTGCCCCCATGATGGATTGGACAACTCGCGATTATCGCGCGTTTGCACGCACGTTAACCAAGCGGACATTGCTGTACACCGAGATGGTGACCACTGGTGCCATTTTGCACGGGTCGCCACGTGAGCGTTTTTTAGGCTATAGCGATGTAGAGCATCCGATTGCGTTGCAGTTGGGTGGCAGCGATGCGGGCGAGCTTGCTGAGTGCGCGGCGATTGCCGAGGCGTGGGGGTACGACGAGGTCAATCTGAATGTCGGCTGCCCCAGCGACCGAGTGCAGAACAATATGATTGGCGCTTGTTTGATGGGCTACCCTGAAAAAGTAGCGGCAGCGGTGAAAGCTATGCAAGCGGTAGTGTCGATTCCGGTCACGGTGAAGTGCCGTATCGGGATTGACGATCAGGATGAAGATGCTGACCTGGCGCGGTTTATTGAGATCGTGGCGGCGGCAGGTTGCAACGTCTTTACCGTTCACGCGCGAAAGGCGTGGCTGCAGGGTTTGTCGCCTAAGCAGAACCGGGATGTGCCGCCCCTTAACTATCCCCGCGTGCACCGTTTGAAGCAAAGCCATCCAGAGCTGCATATTGGCATTAACGGGGGGATCAAAACCCTTGCCGCGTGCAAAGCACAGCTTGAGCACGTAGACAGTGTGATGGTGGGCCGCGAGGCATACCAAAACCCGTGGCTACTCGCCGGGGTGGATGAGCAGCTGTTTGGTGAAGCAGGACCAGCACGTACGCGCCTGGAAGCGGCTAACGCATTTCGCCCCTATATTCAGCAGCGGTTGGATGAAGGGGCCAAGTTGAATCACATTACCCGCCATTTGCTGGGGTTATTTCAGGGCTGCCCAGGGGGTAGGCGTTTCCGACGCCACTTATCTGAACATGCCCATAAAGAGGACGCAGGCCTGCGGCTTTTCGATGAAGCGCTTAGTTTAGTTCGCGAACCCGAAACAGAGACCCCAGAAGCACTACAGCCCACGACCTAGTTCGGCTATGGGCTGCAGTTAGCGACAGTTGAGACGACGCCTAGCGGCGTTGAGCGCGCTAGGCGTCAAACACCGCTATGGATTGCGAACGCCCTGCTCAATGCGCTCGCCGATTTCTTGATCAATATTGCGCCAATATTCAAAGGCACGTGCTAATACAGGCTCAGTAACGCCACCGGATAAGTGTCCTACCACGTTCGATACTAAGCGATCACGCTGGGTATCATCCATTACTTCACGCACTAGCGCATGAGCTTGGCTCCAGTCGTCATCATCTTTTCTCAGCGTATAGGCCGCGCGCACAAACTTTCCGTCAGTCGACCACACCGCATCTTCTGGGTAACGCTGAGCATCGGCTTTCGGCCCGCCTTTGCTATTGGGCGTATACACCGGATCGGTAGCGTGTCGAATACGCATCGCGCCACCTTGGCTATAGCTATGTACGGGGCACTTTGGGGTATTCACGGGGATATGCCTGTAGTTCACACCCAAGCGGGCACGGTGCGCGTCAGCATAAGAGATAGAGCGTGCCAATAGCATCTTGTCCGGTGATAAACCGGTACCTGGCACCATGTTATTAGGCTCAAATGCCGCTTGCTCAATTTCGCTATGAAAATCCGTAGGATTACGATCAAGCGTCAGCTTACCGACTTCGATTAATGGGTAGTCCTTATGAGACCACACCTTGGTCAGATCGAAGGGGTTGACGCGATACGTTTTGGCATCCTCAAACGGCATAATCTGCATCTTGAGCGTCCACGTAGGATAGTCGCCCCGCTTTATGGCCTCGAACAAGTCACGACGATGATAATCCGCATCACTGCCGGCCATTTGATCCGCCTGCTCTTGGGTCATGCATTTAATGCCTTGATCAGTTTTGAAGTGATACTTCACCCAAAACCGTTCACCTTCAGCATTTACCCACATATAGGTGTGGCTGGAGTAACCGTTCATATGCCGCCATGTGGCTGGCACACCTCGATCACCCATCAACCATGCCACTTGGTGAGCTGACTCAGGCGCTAGTGTCCAGAAATCCCACTGCATATCGTGGTCGCGCAGGCCATTATCCGCACGGCGTTTTTGCGAATGGATAAAGTGCTGGAATTTCATCGGATCGCGGACAAAAAACACAGGGGTATTGTTACCCACCATGTCGAAGTTACCTTCTTCGGTATAAAACTTAATCGAGAAACCGCGGGGGTCGCGCCATGTGTCAGGGCTGCCGCTCTCCCCTGCTACAGTTGAAAAGCGGATCAATACGTCAGTCTTGGTGCCCGGTTGTAGAAACTTGGCTTTGGTGTAGGAGCTAACATCGTTAGTTACCTCAAAGTGTCCAAAGGCACCACTCCCCTTTGCGTGTGGCTGGCGGTCAGGAATCATTTCACGGTTAAACGCCGCCATTTGCTCCATCAAATAGTGATCGTGCATAACAATGGGGCCATCAGGCCCTACCGAAAGCGCATGCTCGTCGCTTGAAACCGGAATACCTGATTCGTTCGTAGTGGGGTGCTGGCTATCACGGCTCATAACACTTCCTCCTTGTCACATTCGACATGGCACGATCTGTACCACTGGAAAAAGCCGCCTTTAACGATCTATATTAATCTAAGCTAAAGCGGCTACCCCACAGGTATAGCCAACTCATCTGCATCACGCCATTTGTGATCCGGCTTCTTTTGCTATTGAGTTAATAGTTTTTAACTATAATATTGAATCAATAACTTTAATCTCGCACCAAAAACACGCATCAATACATCGTATCAATACATCGCATCAGGCTGAGGCGTTAGGCTTGATTGAAAATTCTCAATGGCTGTCTCAGCTTCCTCAATCTCATCAAAGCGGGCAATGTGATAAAGTGCTTCACCTTCGTTCGCTAGCGGCAATCGACTCATACCAATCACAATACCATCGGCCATGGAGAGCACTTCGCCCTCATCGTTACCAAACGGGTCAGCCACTTTACCGAGCACTTCGCCTTTTGCCACCCGGGCACCTAGGCGCACTTTGGGTCGTAAGATGCCGTCGATAGGTGCCCGCGCCCAGCTAGAGCCATTGGCAAGTTCCGCAGGCATTGGCGAGCGGCGACGCTGCTCGCCCGCTAGCATGCCTAAACGTCGCATAACTCGTAAAACACCACGCACGCCGGGGGCAATTGCCCACTCATCAAAACGTAGCGCCTCACCCGCTTCATAAGTCAGCACAGGGATACCACGGTTTTGCGCATAGTGGCGCAAACTACCTTCACGGAGCTCTGCATTAAGCACAACGGGCGCGCCAAATGCATCGGCCATGCGCTCCGTTTCACTGCCTGGCTGGAGCTGGGCACGAATCTGCGGAAGGTTGGTACGGTGAATAGCACCGGTATGCAAGTCGATAATATGCGTGGCGTGATCGACAATTTCATCGCGGAATAGCGCCGCAATGCGCCCACCTAACGAGCCCTTTTCACTGCCCGGGAAACAGCGGTTCAAATCGCGGCGGTCTGGCAAATAGCGCGTTTGCTGTAAAAAACCGAAGACATTCACCACGGGTACCGCAATTAACGTACCGCGCAAGCTGTTAATTGCCTTGGAACGCAGCAGACGACGAACAATCTCTACCCCATTAATTTCATCACCATGAATGCCACCACACACCAACATGACCGGGCCATCTTTACGCCCATGCACGACCTCAACCGGAATATGCAGCTGTGTGTGGGTGTATAGGCGTGCCACAGGCACATCTATTTGTAAGCGTTGGCCAGGCATTACAGTGTGCCCTGCCAAAATAAAAGGTGCTCGCGCCATGCTGAAATCCCTATAACGTGGGTAATGACGGTTTCATTTCGAAACAGCGTTTCCAAACAAATCTTATACGTCTTTCACTGAAATAACGACTTTACTAACCTAGGTTATGAGCTAAAACAATTAACCATACAGTTTTGAATGTAAAAAGTGATGCACATACGGTAAAATGTGACTATCCCGTGTCACTTATTGAGGTTACGTTTTTATGGCAAGAAAAACCAAAGCGGAGGCTGCTGCAACTCGCGAAGCGCTGTTGGATGCGGCTGAAGAAGTGTTTTTCGCAAAAGGCGTAGCTCGCACATCGCTGGAGCAAATTGCCCGTCATGCTAATCTGACGCGGGGTGCCGTTTATTGGCATTTTAAAAATAAAGGCGACTTATTTATGGCGTTGGTGGAGCGTGTCCGCATGCCTTTCCAATCCTTAATGGAAGAGGTCAACAACGCTGACCCTACCCTCTCGCCACTTACCGCTATTCAGCTTGCTTGCCATGCTGGGCTTAACCGTTTGGAACAGCCATCTCATCAGCGCATTTTGTCGATTCTTCTGCATCGCTGCGAATTCTTTAGCGATATTAATCCGATTCAGATGCAAGATGAAATCGCTGATGAGTGTTTCGACGAAATGCTGTTGGTCTTTCAACTGGCCCAGCAGCAGCAGTTACTACGCGATGATCTGTCCCCAGAGGTGGCAACCCGGCTGATGCAAGCAGCACTGGGTGGTTTGTTCCACGACTGGCTGCGTAATCCTGAGTCTTTCTCGCTACGTGAGCGTGGCGGTGAACTTATCGATACCTTAATCACCATGATGCAGCGCTAACCATCTCGCTGCAATGCAGCAATACACCTATACTGAGCGCATTGTCAGCATAGGATTATGTTATGGATGCATTGGAATTTGTTCGTGTCCGCGAACTTGATATTGCTGTTCGTATTTGGAACCCCAGCGCACCGCGCACGCTGATTGCGTGGCATGGCCTTGCGCGTCACGGCGGCGACTTCGAGGCACTTGCACACCAGCTAGGCAGCGACTGGCGTATTCTTGCGCCGGATACGCCTGGTCGCGGTCTTTCCAGCTGGTCACTGTTTCCTGCCCACGACTATCTTTACAGCCACTATATGACAGTAGCGATCGCTATTTTAGATCATTTCCAGTTAAAGCAAGTCGACTGGCTGGGCACGTCCATGGGAGGGCTACTGGGCATGCTGCTCGCTGCCGATAAAACGCATAGCCAACGGATTTCTAGACTTATCCTCAATGATGTTGGGCCTGAACTGAATAAAGAGGGACTCATCGCACTCTCCAGCTATTTCAGCCTAACCCATCGCTTTACGAGCTTTGTGGATCTACAAAAAGAACTGATGCAGCACTACGCAAGCTTTGGGATCACCAGTGACGCTGAGTGGCGGGCATTAGCACTTGGCAGCGCTCGGCGGCTACCAGATGGCTGTTGGACTTACCACTTTGATCCACGCATTGGTGAGCAGTTTATCCATGACACACCACGAGACACATGGGCAGATTGGGCGAACATTCACTGCCCTGTGATGGTAATTCGAGGTGCTGAATCAACGCTACTGGATGCCGAAACGCTGCCTAGAATGAAAGAGGTGCAACCTGGCTTGGTCACCTTCACCGCCCCAGGCTGCGGCCATGCTCCTATGCTGAATCATCCCGAACAAGTCACACCGCTTCGTCAGTTTCTCGATACGCCACTGAGCGTTTTCACCTCCAGCAAACCAGCAAGTGCTCCTTCTACGTCGCTTCCTATTGCACAGTGGATTGTTAAACAGTGGCGGCGGCTATTTGGCTAAACAACACCCACTAGGTGGAATAGCCATTTGAATGATGTTTGCGGTGCAAGCGCAGCTTATTCACACGAACGCGCGTATCGAGATATTGCTGCTCAATCACACTACGGTATGCGCCTTCGTCGGCAAGATATTTCACTAGCACCCGGCGCTCGCCCGTTTGTGGGCAGTCTCCTGCTTTACAGTGCAACCTAACAGCACTGCTGGGTTCATTTTCCAGCTGAGCCGAGGCGTATTCATCATTCTGGCGTTCAGAAACAACGACAGTAGCGCCTAATAAACAGCGACGATTGAACGGCTGATAGCGATGAAGCGCGCGTTGCACTGAGTGGCACACGGCCGCCGCAATCGGCGACGCAACCGCAAATGATACCCACAGTACAAGCACGCCGACAGGCACTCTCAACATACCCAGCGATAACCAGCGCAGGGCCAGTAGCTCAATAGCGAGCGAAATTACCCCCGCAAAAAGTACCAAAATACTTAGCGCAAGCGTGGCGGGTACACCTGCAAAGCCTAACGACACAAGTGTGCTGGCCATGTGGTCGTCGCGCAGGCTATCGCGCTCAAACAGCTCAAGCGGTGCAAGCCTAATTAACACCAGTAACCAGTAGAGTGCTGTCAAAGCCAATAAGAGGGTAAAAACGATCGTAGGAAATTGCAGTGCAGCGGAAACAAGCGAGTGAATCATGGCGTATTCTCCTCCAGACAAAGCCTGGTGATGTTTTCGCTTGATGTTATCTTTATTAGTACAAGCTAAAAACAGCGATCTCTTTTAGCGTAGACCACCTTACGCGTTTATGTGTTTAGCTAACTTGATGCCCATCACTTAATAGTCGAAAGTTCAGCCGTGGGCTTTATGCGAAAGGCGTCCCCTACTCACCGCGCGATGGCGGAGAGCGGGGAATAGTAAATAATTAATATAAACGAGCGTAAATCAGCGACGCCCGCGCAGCTTATCCCTTAGCTCCTGAAGCCGGCTTTTAACGTCGTCAAGAGTATGATTGTCGCCTATTAAGCTACGAATAGCCTGAAGCTGGTGATCCAATCGTCCATGGTGGTGAAGATCATCGGGGGTTTCATCTGCACCAAGCGGCAGTACATTTTCAAAGTAGGTCCCACCCAGTAGACGGCGTAATACACCTTCGCCTATAAACGCGTCGTCGCTGTTCAAGGTGCGGGTAGCTCGCAGCAAACGACGCACGTCGTATTGACCAGGATAGATATCAGGCACCTGTTTTTTAAGCCCAAGTAAGCTGTAGACGCCAATACGGGCTGTTCTCACCGAACTTTCCAGCGTGAACACAACATCGTTATGGGTTTCTACAAACTGACCCATACAGGCCAGGTTGGTGCAGCCTTCAGGAACCACCTCAGGGCGATCTCCCTTAGCTCTTGGCATAAATTGGGCGGTGATATAGGGCATTAGCGCGATACGGGTTTTGGTAGCGGCTACTATGGCATCAACCTGATCAATCAAACCAAGGTGGTAGCACATTTCAGTCAACACTTCTTTACCGTTGCACGCTGGCATTGGCTTTTTGACATAGTCGCCGGGCTTGTCCATCAACAAGGCGTATGTCCACAGCACAATCACATCGTCGGGCTGGTCGGGGAAGTGCGGCTGGCGATTGCAGGTAAAGCTCATTAACCAGGAAGAGTCTGTAAAGGTAATAATCCCACCGGTGGCTGTGAACCCTGAATAAGGATCGTTAACCGACAATTCCTTAAGCTTATCCATCAAAGGCGAAGGTTTACAGGTAAGCGTTACAGACTCCCAGGTAGAACGCGGAACGTCCCCGCAGAACTTTTCTGGCTTCCCAAAAATGTCAGATTTTTCTGCGAGATTCTTCCACAGTTGCCAACCTGATCCCACGCCAGCCTGCCCTTTATCTTTCAGCTGTGGAACGGTGTCATCATCGCCATAAGCAGTATCTTCGGTCATCGAACCCGTGGTGACGAACACCAAGTCGCGGGGACCGACCGTGATGGCTTTACCGCCGTTACTACCGTGACACTGAATGGTGGTGACGGTTCTACTGCCGCCTTCCTGAGTCTCCATGCCTAGGTTTTCGACAACCGTATCGTACTCAATCTTTACACCCTGATCCTTCAGCCAACTCATCAGTGGTCGAACAAAACTGTCGTACTGGTTGTACTTTGGAAATACCAATGACGTCATGTCGTTAAGGCCATCCATCAGGTGCAGGAAGCGATGCATATATAGCTTCATTTCGAGCACTGAATGCCAGTTTTGGAAGGCAAACATGGTGCGCCAGAAGGTATAGAAATTAGTGTCTAGAAAACCTTCACTAAACCACTGCTCTACAGTGACATCATCCAGATCCTCTTTACGCGCTAGCAGTAGCTTGATGACTTCCAGCTGCTGGCGTTTGGTGAGGTTCATGGTGGAAAAATCTTTGATCTGGCCTTGCTTTTCCAACAGGCGCGCTTTTGACCAGTTTTTGTCAGCGTCATTTACAATGCGGTACTCATCTAGCACAGTAAAAGGCGGCGGCAACTCAAGCGCCGGTATTTCCGAGAAGACGTCCCAGAAATTCTGGTAGGTCATCTCCATTTCACGGCCTCCGCGCACGATATAGCCTTCTTCCGCGTTACCAGCACCATCCAACGAGCCGCCCTCTATGCTCTGCTCCTCTAGGAAAGTGATATTGCCAGCGGGCATATGACCGTCACGAATCAGGAAGAAAGCAGCAGACAACCCAGCAATACCGCCACCAACGATCCAGGCGTGACGCTGCTCAATACCCTCGGTCGGAAGTGGCCGGTTGTTGGTATAGCTGCCATGCAGATCGGCGGGTGGAAATGGCGTGTCGATACCGTTATGCAAGTGTCTTGATGAGGCGTCTGGCGTAATATCGAGAGGCTGCTTCTCGAGGGCGTCAATATGAGCTTTCAGCTTTGAACCAGATATTTTTGAAGGGTTAGAGTTGCTCATTGATAGCTATCCTTTTCTGGGCAATTACTATCAATAAAGTGTAGTTTAAAAAACCTAACAGCCTCTAAAAAACCATAAATAACTAATGTAAAAATTCGAAAAATTAGCAATATTAATTATTTCCACTAGCGCTACCGGCAATTAAGCCATTTAGGTCGACAACAAAATGGCCACTATAAAAAAACGGGCACCATGTTCACATGGTGCCCGTTCGCCAATGACTAAACAGCGTTACGGCTGATCGTGACCTACCGCTGCCTGTCCGTTGCGACTATCTCGCTCTTGGTCAGGATGGCGTTTACGATAGAGCCAGTCGGAAACCGTGGCAATCATGGCGTAGAAGCTGGGAATAAACAGGCTTCCCAGGGTTGCGACAGACGCCATACCCACTGCAACGGTGGTACCTATGTGGTGACTACTCACATCACTCGCGCCAGTAGCCAGTGCCAACGGCAGGGTGCCGAAGATAAAGGCAAGTGACGTCATCACAATAGGACGGAAGCGAAGCTCCGCAGCAGTAATCGCTGCTTCACGAATCGACTTACCCTGCTCTTTGCGCTGTAGCTCAGCAAACTCAACGATTAATATCGCGTTTTTGGCAGCCAAGCCGACCACCACCAACATCCCAATCTGTACGTACACACTGGTATCTAACCCTCGTAGCACAATGCCGCCGATCCCCCCTAGGAAAGCGAATGGCGTAGCCGTCAACACTGCGAGCGGTAGCGACCAGCTTTCGTACTGAGCCGCCAGGATTAAGAACACCATCAGGATACCAAACACGATGGCAAGTACAGCGGTATTGCCAAGGTTAGACTCTTGGTACGCTGTTCCTGTCCAGCCCATGCCCCAGTTTCTGCCTAACGTTTCCTGAACCACTTCTTCCATGGCTTCAATCGCCTGGGCAGAACTGTAGCCTGGAGCTGGGCTACCTTGGAACTGAGCACCTGCATAAACACCGAAGCGGGATACAACCGCCGGACCCGTTTGGCGTTCAAGCGTGACGAACTCGGAAAGCGGTATGCGATCGCCATTGCCACTACGCACATAAACGCTGCTGACATCATCCGGTGTTTTACGGAATTCATCTTCGTTCTGTAAGTAGACCTGGAAATTGCGGTTTTGGTAACTAAAGAAGTTAACAAACCCATTACCGAAGGTATTGGCAAGCGCTGAGTTGATATTCTCAAGCGCAACGCCATAACTGAGTGCTTTTTGCTGGTCAATCTCCGCACGGTAAGAAGGCACATTGACATTAAACGTCGTGAATACGCGACTTAATGCTGGGTGTTGGTTCGCTGCCTGCATAATTTGCAAGGACGCTTGATAAAGCTCACGCGTGGAAGCGCCCTCAAATGATTGCAAGTAGCCAGTGAAACCACCCGTTGTAGAAAGCCCCATTATCGGCGGCACGTTAAACGCCATCGCCGAACCACCATCAATACTCGCGCCCAGCTGCATAATACGGCCGACCAGCTCATTTGCTGTTAGCTCTCGCTCAGCCCAGGTTTTCATGTTGATAAACATGATGCCACGAGCGGTATTAACCGCGCTCGACAAAATGTCATAGCCTGCGACCGCAGAAGAGTACTCAACGCCAGGAATATCTTCTATCTGTGAACTAAGTTCAGCCATATAGGCTTGGGTTCGGCTAAGTGACGCGGCATCGGGCAATGAAACACTGACCAGTACGATACCTTGGTCAGTTTCAGGTACAAGCGTGGAAGGCGTATTCGCGTAGAGCCAGTAAGAACCAGCACCGACCGCCACGGTTAGCGCGAGCGCTAACACCCAGAAGCGCACCAGCTTTTTCACGAACCACATATACGCGGCGGTAAAACCAGCGAAGAAACGGTCAAATAGGCGCAGCGGCGTGGTAATCGCTCGCCGGAACGCAGACTGTTTCGTTTTATGCAGGTTATGCTTAATGAAGATAGCCGAGAGCGCGGGGGTAAAGGTCAGTGCCATTAGCGCTGAAAGCGCCACTGATATCGCCACGGTAATCGCAAACTGCTGATAAATTTGGCCGGTAAAACCACCCAGAAATGCCACCGGCACAAATACCGCCGCCATAATCAGCGACGTGGCAATAACCGGACCGCCCACTTCTTTCATCGCACGAATGGTCGCATCACGCACCGAAATATCATCTTCTTCGCTCAGTACCCGTTCGACGTTTTCAACCACCAGTATCGCGTCATCCACTACGATGCCTATCGACAGCACCAAGGCAAACAACGTGAGCAGGTTGATGGAGAAGCCAAACAAGTAGAAGCCTGCAAAGGTGCCGATAACCGACACCGGCACGACTGACATAGCAATGACTGTAAAACGCCAGTTCTGCAAGAAGATAAACAGAATAACGATAACGATCAGAAACGCTTCGATAAAGGTCTTTAATACGGTTTCTACAGAGGCATCAATAAACAACGTGGTGTCGTAAGGCGTTACATATTCAAGCCCTGGCGGGAAGCGCCCGGCAAGCTCTTCCATGGTAGTGCGTACCGCATCAGCGGTTTCCAACGCGTTGGCACCCGGCTGCTGGTTAATAATAATGGGCGTCATCGTGGCGCCGTTTAAACGAGCATCCACGCCATAAAACGACGCACCCAGCTCAATCCGCGCCACATCTTCTAAACGTAGCGAAGAGCCGTCTGGGTTGGTGCGCAGAAAGATATTGCGAAAATCATCGGTGCCCGACAAACGACCACCGGCGGTAATCGTGTAGGTATAAGCGCGCGGTTCGCTTTGTGGCGTTGCCGCTAAGTTACCCGCAGGGATCTCGGTATTCTGCGCGCGAATAGCGCTGGCCACTTCACTGGGCGTCAGGTCGTACTGAGCTAGCTTGTCGGGATCCATCCACACCCGCATCGCAAACTCACCGCCGCCTAACACTTCGGCATTACCTACACCGGGCACTTGGCGTAGCTCATCTAAGATATTTAGTGTGGCATAGTTCTGCATGTAGATCTTGCTGTAGTCACCGCTGGGTGACGTCAAGGCAACAAGCATCAAAATAGAGTCGGAGCGTAACTCGACCGTTACCCCTTGCGATTGTACCGCCTCGGGTAGCTGTGAAAGTGCGCCCTGCACTCGGTTGTTCACGTTGATGGTGTTGATGTCACCATCCGTACCGATATTAAAGGCGACACTCAGACTCATGGTGCCGTTATCAGCGCTGTTTGAGGTCATATACAACATGTCCTCAACACCATTGATGGCCTCAGCAAGTGGTGCTGCGACGGTCTGCGCCACTGTTTCAGCATCTGCCCCGGGGAACTGAGCCTGCACCGACACCGTGGGAGGTACAACGCTGGGATACTGCTCAATCGGCAATATTCGCATTGCCATCGTACCTACCAGCGTCAAGATAATCGCCAAAACGGTAGCGAAGATCGGTCGGCTGATAAAGAAGTTGGAAAAGTTCATTATTGCGCGCCCTCTTCCCCTTCTGCAGGCTGTGCGTCAGCCTCCCCTTCCTGCATTGCCTCTGCCTGCTCGGCTTCTTGCTGAGCCTCTTCCTGCTCTGCTTCTTCGACAATAGCGCCAGCGTTACCCTCAAACGGCTGAGGGTCAATTGCCCTGCCTGGCTCCAAACCAGCAGGATCACCAACAACAACGCGCTCGCCAGCAGAAAGGCCATCACGAATGATCTGCCATGGGCCAGCCACTTCTCCGAGCTGAACCGTACGCTCGCGAGCTTTATTGTCATCATCAACAATAAAGACTTGCGGTCCCATTAAACCCTGAGTAACGGCAATTTCTGGCACGGCCAACACATCAAAGCGCTTCAAGCCTTCAATACGAACCCGCACGAACTGACCAGGCAACACCGCGCCATCGGGGTTGGCAAACGTTGCTGACGCTTGCACCGTGCTGGTGCCGGTATCAACTCGGGAACCAAGAAAGTTCAGGCGGCCTTCAAGCTCTGTGTTATCGCCGTTAGTTTGCCCTGGCACACTCAACCGGGCGGTAATGTCTGATGCGCTCCCGCGCTCTCCCAGTTGACGACGCAGTTCAAAGGCATCCCGCTGGGGTAGCTGAAAACGTACTTCAAGGGGATCAAGCGGCGTGATAGTGGCCAGCTCAGTCCCTGGCGTCACTAAGTTACCTACATTTATTTGGCTTAAGCTGATCATGCCAGACACGGGAGCAGTGACGTTTGAATAGCCTAAATCAAGGTTAGCGCTGGTTAAGGCAGCTTCTGCTTGAGCTACACTGGCTTGGGCAACCCGCTGGTCAGCCAGTGCTTGATCATACTGCTGACGACTCACCGAGTTTTGGCTTAACAGCTGCTCAAAGCGCTGCGCATCGCGCTGGGCACGTGCCAACTCAGCGCGCGCACTTTGTAAGTCAGCCTCACGCTGATTAACCGTTGCTTGGTAGAGATCTGGCTCAATGGTATAGAGCTGATCACCCTGTTCTACCAATTGTCCAGGCTCAAAATGGCGCTCTTCCAGGAACCCGTTTACCCGCGCCACCAACGTGACTTCACTATCGCTGCGCAGCAGCGACGGATACGATTTATCTAGCGGAATATCCTGACGTGCAATTTCAGCAACTTCTACCGCATAAGGCGGCGCTTCCTGCTGACCAGCCTGCTGTTCCTGAGGCTGCTCCTGACCGCATGCGGCTAGCGCCAGTGCAGCTATCAGCGTCACTAGACTCGCTCGACCTGAGTGAATCGTCTTCTTCATACATCGGTTTCCCATTCTTCTTTTCAACATTGACGGATAGCAGCACAGCGCTCGATTGATTTAACGTGTTAGAAAACGAACGTTTTGCTAACTTATGCACCTGGCGTGGGCGGCGCGCCAATCTCCATAGCCCGCTGGTAGGTGTCAGGGCTACCACCCTCAGGCAGCGTGAAATTCACCTGATCGCCCGTTAGCCATGCATTGACTTCTTCGATCGCCTCAACGTCCAGCAAACCAGCCTGTTGACGCAATGACAGTAAGTTCACTACGTAGTCGTAGCGTGCCTCTGCGTAGTTAGCAATGGCGTTATAAAGGTTCTGTTCAGCGTTTAGCACATCAACAATATTACGCGTGCCTACTTCATAACCAGCGCGAGTTGCTTCAAGGGCGCTGCGGTTAGAAACGATTGCCTGTTGGCGAGCTTCAACGGTCTCGACATTATTGCTGACTTGAGTATAGAGCGAGCGGACCTGCTGGATAGTAGTACGGCGCTGGGACTCAAAATCGTACTGGCTACTTTCAAGCAGGAAGGTCCCTTGGCGGATACGAGCACTGGTGCTGCCACCCGTATAAATAGGCAAGTTCGCTGAAACGCCCACCTGGCTTGACGTGTCGTAACCACTGACCTGATCTCTATCACTATCTGCGTATTGATAGTTAGCGAACGCCTGCACTGTGGGCATGCGTCCTGCACGCGCAAGCTCAACGCCTACGCGAGAAAGCTCAATGCCTGCCTGCTGGGCCAGCACCTGCGGGTTACGTTCAATGGCTTGCTCTACCCAGTAATTGCGATCCGAAGGCGTTGGCAAGGCAATCGGCATTGCGTCGCCCAAGGCATCAATACTGGCGTAACGCTGCCCTGTTAGCTGTTCAAGCACTTCAAATGCCACCTGAAGATTACTTTCTGCAGCGATACGATCCGCACGAGATTGATCAAAACTCGCCCGCGCTTCTTCAACCTCAGTAATCGCAATGAGACCAACTTCAAACTGCTCTCGCGCTTGTTCAAGCTGGCGACCAATCGCACGCTCTTGGGCTAAGCGCGCCTCTAACACTTCATGGGCACGTAAAATATCGAAATATGCGCTGGCAACGTCAATCAGCAACTGCTGTTCAGTGGCAGCCAAGAGATACACTTGTTGATCAATCTGACGCTCAGCCTGATTCACTTCCTGACGCGCCACTTCGTTAAAGAGCGCTTGCGTCGCTTCAAGGCTTAACGACACCGTGTTGAATCGATCGTCACTGCCTCCCACCCCTGCTGTACCAGCACTCTGTTCGGCTCCCTGCCCTGCACTCCTCGCGAAGGACTGGCTTTCATACTGCTGATTATGAACAACGTTTCCAGAGGCATTTACCTGGGGCAACAATGCTCCACTTGCCACGTCACTTGCCGCTTCAACACTTGAAAACTCAGCACGTGCCGACGCCAAGGCAGCATTATTATTAAGCGCGTCGCGGGTGATATTGATTAGATCTGCCGCGTGAGCTGGCAGCATGAAAGATGATGTAAGGACTGCTAATAGCAGGGGACGAAAAGGGGCATTGACTGCCCAGTGTGCCAGTCGCATGGGATTGCCTCTAGGTGTCAACGTAGGGTGGCGAGTCGGATAGCCATTCTAAAAGATGGCATTATAGTTACATTCATGTATGTATGCTAGGCTTGAACTTAACCTAAATGTGTGGACAGTGTTACTTATAAATAGCCGCACTGCACAAGACTCTCTTTTACCTTAGTTCAAAGCGCACTGAGCTGGCAGTTTTTTAGCACGACCTTTAACAGGCCCAACAGCTGAACCATCAGTGCCACTGTGAACGGTAATCACAAGCTGTTTGAAGTGCTTCCATATTACTCTTCAAAAGCCTCCAGCACTGCCACACAACGTTCAACGGCGCTGCGATAGCCGGAACCAAACATCAACAGATGATTAAGCAACGGATAAAGCTGGAAAAGCGCTTCTCGTCTTGGCCAGTCGATTGGCTTATTGCCGTCCCAGTAAGCATCAAAAAAAGGTGTGCCTGGCGATCCAAATAGAGTCAGCATAGCCACATCAACATCGGAATAATGGCGATAAACAGAAGGGTCGATCAGTGCCGGCCCTCTTGTGGTCGTCAGCACATTGCCCGCCCATAGGTCCCCATGAATAAGGCTGGCAGGCGAATCTGGCAACCATGTTTCTAATTGGCCTGCTTGGTGTTCCACACGGCTGCGCAAGGCCTCATCCAGCAGCCCCTTCTGATAGCAGGCTTGACTAAGAGGCAGTAAACGTCGTTCGCGCTGAAACGCACGACCATCTGACAATGGGGCGTTGGGCTGGGGCGTACGCCCACAGGCATTGTCCTGATGCCGGGCATCACCTATCACTCCATGCAACTCACGTAGCTCCTCGCCCAAAGCGATGCTACTCTGGGTGTTTGCAGGTTTGGTATCGAGCGACTCTATCACCAGCCACCCCATTGACTCACCTAGCACCTCAGGGATCACTAATGAAGTGCCCGCCCCCTTGAGCGTGCGAAGCCCTTCGGCTTCACCAAGTAATCGCGCAGGGTTATCGTGTTTGATAATGACTTGCCCCTGGCGAGTCATTAAGGCGTAAACAGCAGCTATGTCACCACCACTGAGTGGCTGAAGCTTATCAGTGGGGATTAATCCCAGCGTATCCAGCAAGTTACTCAGATTGTTATCCATAACGCTCACTCTGAACCGTTGACGTAGCGATCATTCGCTTAGCTTTTTCCTACTCACTTCTAGATGCTTAGTTTTTAGATACTTAGTTTTTAGATACTCTATTTCTAACCAACCTGTTTCTAACTATTCTGTTTCTGTAAGCTATTCTTTGTTTGTTTTTATACACTTTGAACGTTACAAGGTCGTACCGCTGCTGGGCAATCCCTCTGGCTAGGTGATCATTCTGAAAGCAGCGTTACCTTGCCTGCGCTAATTTTGGAGCCTGATTACTATGTACAAGCTGGCTTTTTTTGTTCCCGTTGAAGATGCCGAGAGTGTTAAAGAAGCGGTGTTTGAAACAGGCGCTGGGCGAATTGGTGATTACGAGGCCTGCTGTTTTCAAACCCGCGGCATCGGGCAGTTTCGTCCGCTAGAAGGCGCAGAGCCACACCTAGGCAAAGTGGGCACGCTTGAAACTGTTGAAGAGGTAAAGGTGGAGCTTGTCTGCCAAGATGAGCACATTCAGGCCGCCATTGCCGCTTTGAAATTAGCCCACCCCTATGAAGAGGTGGCCTATGATGTTTGGCAATTAGCCGATCTGTAATTCAGCGATGCCCTGCATTAAAAGAGCTTAGGCACTAAAAGAGCTTAGGCACTGCCAAAATAACGCTCCCTGTCTTCAGGGGTAATTGCGCTGATGTGTAGCGGGTAGTGGGCGCTTTTTCGATCTTCATAAAAGTGCTGCAGCGTGCGCTCAATCGTGGGAAAGGCAAGTTCATCCCAGGGGATCTCATGCTCTTCAAACAGGGCGACCTCTAGGCTTTCAGGGCCCGCGCTAAAACCACCCAGAAGCTCTGCACGGAAAATCATATACACTTGATTGATATGAGGTAGATCAATGAGCGTGTATAACCCTTCCAGCTTGACCTCTGCAAAGGCCTCTTCCCAGGTCTCTCTTGCGGCGGCCTGCTGAGTGGTTTCGGCATTTTCCATATAGCCCGCTGGAAGTGTCCAGTACCCTTTACGAGGAGAAATCGCCCGCTTACACAACAATATTTTATCGCCAATTACCGGCAACGTACCCGCCACAATACGTGGATTTTGATAATGAATAGCGCCACAGGCATCGCATAAATAGCGTGAACGGTCATCGCCTTCAGGAACAGCAAAACGGACTTTTTCACCACACTGACTACAAAAATTCATCGCGTTTTCTCTACGGCTGATGGGGTAAGGCTTTGACGTACTTGACGTCAAACACCGCTGCTGGGTAAAAGAGAACAAAGCAAAGGGAAACCCTATGTTAGAGAAACTGCGCAAACAGCTGCAACAGCACTCTCCTCAACGGCTAGACCACGTTGTAATGCCCGAGGCTGCCGTGCTAATGCCGATTGTTGAGCGACCTTCGCCCACGCTGCTATTTACACGGCGGGCTAGCCATCTAAGCACTCACAGTGGCCAAGTGGCGTTTCCCGGTGGCAAACGCGAGGCCTGTGATGCCGATCTCTACGCCACGGCACTTCGCGAGGCAGAAGAAGAGATTGCGCTAGCGCCCTCCTTTGTACAACCCTTGGGAAGGTTATCAGATGTTATTTCACTACATGGCATCCGCGTCACGCCGTGGGTAGGTATTATTCCGCCAGATTTACCGCTGGTAGCAGACCCCTCAGAACTAGACACTATTTTTGAAGTGCCACTCAGCCATTTTTTAGACGACAGGCGCACCCACACCGATGTGATTACAGTAGACGGGGTTGCCCACTATGTGCCCAGCTACCACGTGGATGGCTACGTGATTTGGGGGCTTTCTGCCATGATGCTGGTAGAACTGCTGGCAGAAGGTTTTGGTATGGCTATTGATCTCTACCAGCGCCCGCCAGGAGCGTTACGTCACTATCCTGAGAGAAGCAGTCGCCTACCCAAAGCAACTCGCATGCCAACGAAGAGAACCATGAAATGATTGCCTCTGCAGCGCCAAACTCCTTACCCAATAGCAATAGTAATAGCCCACCAGCGATCAATCCTATCGCCCATGTTGCGCTGGTGGATGCGCTTGTTGAGCACGGTTGGTACGTGGGTAAAAACGTGATAGACCTCGATCTTTGCCAAGCGCTGCACCGTGAGCTGCACCATATGGCTGAACACGACGTGCTTGCCGAGGCAGGCATTGGTCGTGGCAAAGAACATCTCCTTCGCAAAGATATTCGTGGCGATGCCATTCACTGGTTGGATAGAGAAAGCGAAGCCCAACGCCGCTACCTTGATGCCATGGCAGAACTCCAGCAATCCCTCAATCAGGCGCTTTTCCTGGGGTTATTTGAGTACGAGGCTCACTTTGCCCATTACCCCCCAGGCGCATTTTATCAACGCCATGTCGATAGCTTTCGTGGGCGAGCTAACCGAGTTATTTCAACCGTCGGTTACTTGAACCCTCAGTGGCCATTAGATGGTGGCGGAGAGATGGTCATTTATCACCCTGATGCCCCCTCTCAGGAAGTCGCCCGCGTGGTGCCCGAAGCCGGCACGTTCGCCTGTTTTTTATCCGAAACCATTCCTCACGAGGTAGTGCCCACGCAGCATCCACGTGCCAGTATTGCTGGCTGGTTTAGGCGCAACGCCTCGCTGGGTGGCGTGCTCGACCCGGCGCACTGACACGCGATGAGCACCGTTAACGAAGCCACATTAAGTGCCAGGATCAAGGCGCTAGAAGCACAAAATGCAGCGCTGGAAGAAGAGAAACGTCATTATCAGTGGCTGGCAGAAAGTACCACTGACTTGATATCTCGCCATGCCCGCGACGGTACGTTTTTATATGCCTCTCAAGCAGCGCGCGACTTACTAGGGTACGAGCCAGAAGAACTGATTGGCGTGTCAGCCTATCAGCTGTTTCATCCCGCTGATTTAAGTGATCTATTAAACAAATCACCCCGGGTCTACTATCACGACGGTTTTTATCAGCAAACGTATCGGTTTCGGGCCAAAGCAGGCCACTACATCTGGTTTGAAACTACCAGTCGAACCCGCCGAGACACTGCCACAGGCGAGTTGATTGATATTTTATGTGTGTCGCGGGATGTGAGTCGCCGCGTCCATGCCGAAGCCACCAGAGAGCGTTTAGCGCAAGTGGTCGAATCCACCACTGACTACGTGCTTTTTTTAGGACCTAACCAACATATTTTTAGCGCCAACGAAGCCGCCCGGCGCTGTTTCTCACTCCCACGTGATGCCATGCAAGTTGCCCTGGCAGCGCTCTACCATGCTGACTCGCTGGCTCTTTTAGAGCAAGTCGTCTTCCCAGCCGTTGAACGCTATGGTTCCTGGAGTGGCGAACTAGAAATGCTGAGTGCAAACGGGACAGTGCCGGTACTTAGTGTTGTGCTTACCCATCGCAGCCGCGGGGCAGAACCTGGGCACTTTGCGCTGATTAACCGCGATATTAGCGTGCGTAAAGCGGCCGAATCCCAGGCACGTCGGCACCAAGAACAAATTGCCCATGCCAATCGATTAGCCGCTGCCGGAGAGCTTGCGTCTAATATTGCCCATGAGCTCAATCAGCCCTTAGGGGCCATCGCCAACTATACCAGCGGCGCCCTGCTGAAAGCTAAGCATACGCCCAATCTGCCCGCCAGCGAGCTACAGTTGCCTCTGGCCCGCATTGATGAGCAAGTACAACGCCTTGCCCAGCGACTCCGACATATGCGCAGCTTTGTGCGTAAACGCAGCCACTGCGTCAGGCCCCTGGCACTTGAACATGTTATTAACGCCGCTTTTCAACTGTGCAACTGGCAATATCAACAGGCTTCTATTCAACTTACCCAACAATTACCCCTTGGGTTGCCACGTATTTATGCGGACCCTATTGCCCTTGAGCAAGTTATCGTTAACCTATTACTCAATGCACTCACCGCTAGCCGTGACGTTTCTGGTGCTGACAGAGTCATCGTTGCTGCGCAAAAAAGCGGTAATCGGCAGCTTACCCTTAGCGTTAAAGACCTGGGCCCAGGCGTCGCGCCAGCCCATCAAGGGTCAATTTTTGATGCCTTTTTCACCACCCGCGATGAAGGGTTGGGAATGGGTTTAGCGATTAGTCGTTCACTCATGGAAAGCATGGGGGGTGCCCTTACTCTGCGCCCTCAGCAAAGCTCGAAAGGCGCATGCTTTGACATAATACTTCGTACAGAAACAACATGAACGCGCCATCGGTGCATCACCAGGAACCAATGATGACTAGCAGTGTTGAACATAAATCCATCGCCACTATTGCGGTTGTTGATGATGATCAGGCACTGCGTGAATCGCTGGTTTGGCTGCTCGAATCAGTTGGTTTAACCGCTCAAGCATTTCATGATGGCGAGCAATTTCTAGCTAGCCAGCATGATGAATTAGGCGCACTACTGCTTGATGTTCGCATGCCGGGAATGAGTGGACTGCAAGTGCAACAGCAGTTGGTGGATCAAGGCACTACCCTGCCGGTCATTATGATGACGGGGCATGGCGATGTCCCTATGGCGGTGGCTGCACTGAAAAACGGCGCGTTTGATTTTATCGAAAAGCCGTTTAATCACCAGCAGCTGATTGACAGCGTACAGCAAGCATTAGGCAGCGCTCATCAACAGCAACGCGCTAAGCAACAGCTCGCCCTGTTGCGAACACGCTACCAATCTCTACGCCCAAAAGAGCAACGCATTGTGATTCACGTGGCAGAAGGAATGACCAGTCGTGAAATTGCCGAGCATATGCAGATTAGCGGCAAAACCGTCGAAGTCTATCGGCTAAGAGCGATGAAGGCCATGCACGCTGCAAATTTAGCAGAGCTCGTTCGACAAGCGGTGGCGCTAGAACTCGTTTCTCCGCTCAGCGCCACTTATTTTGATAGCAAGGCCTAACTAAGCGGAACAAGTTGGCCATTGGCTTTTTCCAGCACATTACGCACTTGTTCGTAATCCATGCTGTGCTCATCACCCTCATGGGCCTCAATTAGGCTAACCACTTCCAATAGCGTGTCCATGCCAAAGCTCTGCTCATCCGTGGGCGAAAAAGCTTGTACATAGGCATTACCGTCACTTCCCCAACCCACCTTAACGGGCGTGTCGATAATATTCACCTGTGTGCCAACTGGAACACGCCAGAACACAGATTCAATGTCTTCTGGGTGCATACGAATACATCCCCGGCTAGCGCGCATACCAATACCGTCAGGCTGATTAGTGCCGTGGATTAGGTAACCAGGTATATCCAGCAAAATGGCGTATTGCCCTAATGGATTATCCTCACCTGGTGGAACAACCGATGGCGCAGGATCACCGCGTTCCGCGGCTTCTCGGCGAATAGATTCAGGTGGATACCATGCAGGATTTTCTAAACGCATGGTAGTTTTAGTAATGCCTAGCGGCGTATTGAATGCATCGCGGCCGATGCCAATAGGATAGGTTTCTACCCGTGGCTCTTTACCCTCTTCCACTTCTGGATAGTAATAAAGGCGTAGCTCGGCGACATTAATTACAATGCCAGTACGCGGCTCATCCGGCAAAATATATTGGCCGGGGATTGTCACTTCAGTACCCTCGCCAGGAACCCAAATACTGGTATCAGGGTTAGCCATGCGAATTTCTTCATAACCAACGTTATGCTCACGGGCAATATCGAGCAGGGTATCCTCTTTTTTCGCCATAACGGTATACATCTCACCCACCATATTACCCTCATCGGGGAGAGAAAAATGGCCTTTGGGTAACTCACTCTCACTGGCAACAGCACTGGATGCAAACAGCCAAGCGCCGAGGGCTACACTGCTAGCCCACAATTTTTTAACCTGCCGAAGCGTTTGATATCGCGTGATAAGCGTCATGGGATTTCCTTTTTTATATAACCCCAAGGCACTCTCTCCTGTAGGGCAAGGTGGCTAAGAATATGGACAAGGGGTCTCATTGGGTCAACTCGACAGACTGTCGCAGCAATCTCAATGCCTACGACAATCTCAACGACCACTATCATCTCAACGCCCACTATAAGTGCGCGTATCGTTGTATGTGATTTTAACGTTTATCAATAAAACTAACACGTCCTGGTTTAACGCTGACGAGCTTTTGAGTTGATATTAATTAAGAGTTCTTCATTCCCATTGCAATACAGTGCACAGCACCTACCTTTATAAGTGCCTGCATACAGCAATCAGCAATATGCAGGGCTTACTCATCACCAACAGGAATAGTAGCGCCACCCGACAAAAGGAACCTACCGGGTAGGGTTGGTTAGCAAGGAGCATGAAGAGTACCAACTACCTTACCGCTACGATGTTACTTAGGCATTAACAGATTACCTGTTAACACCTTTATAAAAATGCAAGGAGCAAAACGATGAAAACGACGTTTCTCAGCACGCTGATTATTCCTACTTTTATTGCTGTCGCAGGCGTTGCCCAGGCGAGTGATGACAATCAGACTGGTATGGAAGCCTCTTATCTGACCCATGCGCCGGAAGGCACTTTTCACGCAGATTCCCTAACCGGTAATCAAGTAAAAAGTAGCGTTGAAAACGATGAAGACATCGGCACCATCAATGATTTAATCATTGATGAAGATGGGCAAATTAATGCCGTTGTGGTGGGCGTTGGTGGTTTCCTTGGTATGGGCGAAAAAGATATCGCCATTGAGTGGGATTCGCTTGAACTTACCAAAGATGAAGATAACGACGATTACATTATTACGGTAAATGCATCCGAAGAAGCGCTGCAAGATGCCGAAGAATATGATCGTGATCGTGACAATGACCTTGAAACAGAGCGTGATACAGAGCTAAATAACAGCGAGAATGACGACGAGTAATACTCGTTATTTAAGCATCGTTCGCCAAGGTAATGGACCGCGGTGCTCTACAGGGCCTTGCTAACAACAAGGCCCTTGTCATGAGCGCTGTCCTGAACGCTATTTAACTTAAAAAAACCGTAAAAAAGCGCTGCCTGCTAGCAGCGCTTTTTGGTGTTATCTGGCGTTCAAATCATCCCTTTAATGTTGCTTCCATGGTTATGTCAGCATTTAATACTTTGGAAACAGGGCAGTTCGCTTTAGCCGTTTCAGCGGCTTCTTGAAAAGCAGCATCATCGGCACCGCTTACGCTGGCAACAACGTCCAAATGAATACTGGAAATATCGAAGCCTTCAGCACTTTGTGAAAGCGTTACGCGAGCATTAGTATCAATAGCCTCAGCGGTAAAGCCTTTCTCTCCAAGAATCATCGAAAGCGCCATTGAAAAACAGCTTGCATGGGCAGCGCCAATTAACTCTTCTGGGTTGGTGCCGGGCGCACCTTCAAAGCGCTGTTTGAACGAATAGCCAGCATCCAATGCTCCACTTTCCGTCGCTACATTACCCTGTCCTTCTTTAAGGCCACCTTCCCAGCGTGCACTTGCTTTACTATCCATTACGTTCTCCTTTCCTTTGATAGTTAGCGTCAACTCGTTTTCAGGCCACATACACTGTAACCATTAACACACTCAGCGTAGCTGATTCTATCACTGATGCCGAATTCAGCCCTTAGCCAGACTGAATTAAGGGGCAGGCTGTATGGCAGCCACGTCGCTTAAGCTGTTTTCCATTGAGCGAATTGAGCGTTCTTCCCGCTCTTCAATCGGGTCATTAATATCAATTTTTAGCTCAACACGGCGATTAACTGCGCGTCCCTCAGGCGTCAGATTTGACGCAAGAGGCTTCGTATCAGCAAAGCCTTGTATCATCAACCGCTCAGCAGAAAGTGTTTCAGTAGATACGAGTATGTTGGCAACGGAAGATGCACGCAGAGCAGCTAGATCCCAATTGCTTCGAAAACGAGAAGTGCTAATTGGCACGTTGTCCGTATGTCCCTCAATCGAAATCGTTCCAGTGACGGCAGCTAATACCGTTGCCAGCTCTTCTAACAGTTCAGCAAACGCAGGCGTAACCTCAGCATTACCTGACCCGAAGGTGCCCTGCTCAGCAATTCTGACCACCACACGAAATCTATCAACTTCTATATCGGTGACACCTTCTAACGACGATGTTTTCAATAGCTCTTCCAAGCTAGCGGCTAACTGTAGAGTACGTTGCTGTCGCTGCGCCTCAAGCATACTGCGCATAGACTCCAGCTGCGGCTGCTGTTGGGTAGTCCGCTGACGTACTTCATCTAGTAAGGTACGGTCCGGTACAGCGGGAGAGAACTGTTGAAACACCGCGCTAGTACCCATGGGTATCTGCGTTGCCTCCACTTCGCGCTGTACGCCAAAGGCTTTTGATAACTCTTCGGCAACACGACGAAATTTTTCAGCATCGATTTCTGCAAACGACAATAGCAACACAAAGAAGCATAACAACAGCGACATTAAATCCGCGTATGTCACCATCCATGCAGGAATGTTTGTCTTCTTTTGAGCCATGGACTACGTTCGCTCAGCAGCAGCGTTGGTATCGTTCGAGCTTTTCACACTGCGATGCTCAGGTGGTAGATAAATAGTCAGCATTTGTTCAAGTACACGCGGATTCTTATCGTTTTTGATAGCAATCAGAGCGTCAATCCATAGCTGCTGCATTTTTGCTTCCTGCTTCATCCGCACCCATAGTTTCTCGGCGATAGGATTGGCAATCATCGTTGCAATCATGGCACCGTATAGTGTGGTTAATAAGGCAACGGCCATGGCAGGTCCGATCAACGAGGGATCGCCCATATTGGAAAGCATTTGTACCAAGCCAACCAGTGTGCCAATCATCCCCATTGCAGGTGACACTTCTCCTAACGCTGAAAACACTTGGCCGCCAGCCTCATTACGTTCCAAGGTGAGCAAGCGCTCCTTTTCGGTCATGTCCTTAATCATTTCGGCGCTATAGCCGTCGGCTAGCATTTGTAGGCCTTTCTTGAGAAACGGGGAATTTACCTCTTTGTTCTCCAAGGCAATCATACCCTCGCGTCGGGCTACTTTTGCCAGTTCAACGAGCTCTTCAATACTATCTTTAACGCTAGGTAGCTGAAATTTAAATGCCCGCGCCGCTGCTTTGAAGGCAAATTTAAATTGGGTAATACTAAACTTTGCCAGCACCACAAACAGGCTTCCCCCAACTACCAGCAGCAGCCCAGTGGGGTTCATAAACACCTCTGGAGAGGTGCCCAGGATTACAGAGGCCCCCACTAAAACAGCAGCCCCTACCAAACCTATTAGCGTCGCGAGATCCACGGCCTTTCCTCAAGAATGTAAATAAATGCTAACGTACAATTTGCCGAGACAGTAGAGTTTCATTGCATTAGCGTCAACGTCAAATCTATAACATTACAAAGATTGACAATTTCTCACTCTGCTTTTTTAGCAAAAACTGGTATGCAAGTAGCCGTTTACATTCGCTTTCTTAAAAATTCTCGCTAAGCTAAGCGCTTCAGTTTCATTCTCTCTGTCATGCCCATTACTACAAAAACTGTCACTGCCCATTTAAGGACACTTCATGTCGTTGGCCGATGCACTGCGTTTGCTGCTACTTTCTTCCCTATGGGGGCTATCGTTCATATTTATGCGCGTGGCTGCACCGGAATTTGGGCCTATTCCACTCGTATTAATAAGAATGGGAGTGGGCGCATTACTCTTAGTGCCGCTACTGCTAAGCCTTCGCTATCTAACGCTTATTTGGCAGCATAAAGGATCGTTATTGATACTTGGCATCGTTAATCATGTGCTGCCTTTCTCGTTGCTAGCGTTAGCCACCACTCGCCTAGAAGCAGGGTTCACCTCTCTTATTAACGCCACTACACCAATTTTTACCGCGTTATTAGGCGCTTCCTTTTTTGCCACCCCCATCCAACGCCAACAATATCTAGGGCTAGCCCTGGCACTGCTTGGTGTCTATGTGTTGTCGGCTAATCGGCTAGATTTCACTCTAGGGGGCGACGGCTGGTTTATTGTTGCCGTACTGGGTGCGACGTTCTGTTATGGAATTGCCGGTAACTACTCGAAAACCCGCTTGAGTCATCTCCCCAGCCGAGTATTAGCGGCTGGCAGCAGCGCAATGTCAGCATTGGTGTTATTAATACCCGGTCTGCTGCTCTGGCCTAGCGAGCCTGTCAGCATGCTCGCCTGGGGCAACGCACTGGCGCTGGCGATGCTAAGCACCACACTAGCGTTCCTGCTTTACTTTGGGCTATTAGCCAGCGCAGGCGCTACCGCTACGTCAACCGTTACCTTTTTGATTCCTGTTAGCGCGCTGTTGTGGGGGTACTTGCTGCTTAATGAAACGCTTAGCCTTCAAGTGGTGACTGGCATGGTCATTACCCTAGCAGGCACCGCCATTGCTACCCGACTATTAAGGTTTAGGTCTCGCGGTGTGTTGACACCACCTCGTCCCCCACACGAATAGTACCCTCTTGCCCTGCGGTTAACGTGGCGTTTTGGCCAAAATGCGCGCCTTTAAGGTGAGGCTGAGTATTCAGAGAAAGCAGTGTTTTCAGTGGTTCTGCCTGCACCGGTACGGTACCGGTTTGCTGGTCAACCGTGGTAACTTTGCAGCGCTGACAGGGTTTGCGTAGCGTCAGCTCATAGCTACCTTGACTTGCGAGTGTGGCCCACTGGTCTTCCGCCCAAGCATCATCACAATCAATTACAATATTCGGCCGAAAACGATTCATCGGCACAGGGGATTGTCCACTGGCAACCAGCGCTTGATTCAAGGCGTCCAGAGAGCCGGTGGTGGCTATCAGGAAAGGGTAACCATCAGAAAAGTAAGTATGGGCCTCGCCTCCCGCCAGAAAATCCTCTTCAACAGTACGGGTAAATTCAGTAGCGAAGCGCACCAAGCTGATGCCTTGCGCTTGCTCACCTAACGCCGCCATCAGCCAGTGCGATACGTCTTCGCTTTCTGGCAGTGCTTTACAGTGGTCGTTCCACACTTTCACAAGCCGCAAATTACCTTGGGGATCTTCAAGGGGAATCGCAATCGGTTCTACCTTAGGGTGAGAGAGCACCAGTGCTTGATCGGTTAATTCAACCGCGATGGTGGCAAGCTCTGGTAGCTGGCGCTGGGTGACAAAACGCTGCTGAGCATCCACTAACATCCACCGGCGATCCCAGGCCAACCCATGGCCATGGAGTTTACTTTGAGCAACATTAATTCCCTTCAGAGATTTAACCGGATAGACGGTGAGCTGGGTAATTTTCATGGCAGTTTCGCACTCAATATGGCTTTTCTTTTGATGGATTTTTCATGGCCAAGCTTTAACCACTAGCCTATCCAGTTTGCCAGTTCGCCGCTAGCGACTCAGCGACTAAAGCGTTTTACCCACCTCAATCCGATACCCCAAGTCCATCACTTGGTGTTCAACTGATTCGCCACGAATACGTGACAGTAGCGTTTTCGCAGCCGCTTCACCAATAGCTTGCCGAGGGGTAATAACGCTGGCAAGACGCGGTGTCATTGCTTGACCAACATCGTGACCATGAAACCCGGCAATTGCCATCTGTTCGGGAACCTTAACGCCATGGCGTAAACACTCAAAGTAAGCGCCCACCGCAACATCGTCGTTGGTGCAGAAAATACTGTCAGCGCTGGGATGATCACGCTGAATTTCCTGCATGAGTGCTGCCCCGACACTATAGGAAGAGCGCTGACTGCTCTGTAGCGTTATCGGCGTTAACCCCTGCTCCTCCATGGCTTGGCGGTAGCCTTGTTCACGCTGGCGTGTCCGCTCATCTAGACGCACAGCCAGATAAATCACCTGGCGCCTGCCACGGCGAATCATCTCACTCACCATCTCGTAAGCGGCCTGCACGTTATCGTAACCTACCGCTTGCTGCAGTGGCGGGCGACGGGTATCCATAATTTCCACAATAGGAATACCCGCTGTCTCCAACATCCGCAGGCTACGCGGCGTGTGATCGCGATCAGATAAGATAACGCCATCCACATTGTAAGAGAGTAACGAAGCCAAGCTGCGCTCTTCCAGCTCAGGGCTGTAACCATAGTGAGAAAGCATCAAGTGATAGCCTGCGGGTTCGGTGTACGCTTCGATACCCACAATGACATCGGCAAATACTTGGTTGGTTAGCGATGGCACTAACACGCCAATAGAGTGGCTAGTAGCCCGAGAAAGCAGATCTGGTGCCCGGTTGGGAATATAGCCAAGCTGTTCAGCAACGTTGAAAATACGTTCGCGAAGCCCTTCCGATACCGTATCAGGAGCCCGCAAACAGCGGCTGACGGTCATTTTTGTCGCGTCAACGCGATCAGCAATATCTTGTAATGTCGGGCGTTTTTTCTTCAATGGCGTCACTACTTGTTCTGTTAAACACGTAAGCCTGTTAACTCTCTCTTAACAACACGGCTTTCTTAACGGCACAGAGGCCACACCATAGCGAATAGTGCGGCCCCATCCTAATCTTAAGCCTAATGAACGCGTGTTTGGGGCGCTAGCGTTACCGTAAAGTGCTTGACAATCTCGCGAGGCGATAGCGCAATGGAGACGGATACCGCTTCATCACTGCTTGGCGGCTCTAAATCGGCAAGCTGACTCGCCAGCATATTATCACCTTTAAAGAAGTGCCCCGGCCTGGTTTCTAAGCGTTGACGAAGAAGTGCATGGCTGCCCTCTAGATACAAAACACTCAGCGCAGGGTCACCTTCGCGCAGCCGGTCACGATAGCGTTTTTTAAGGCCTGAACAGGCGATGACCACAGATTCATTACGCGCTTTATACGCGGCGAACAAGTCAGCAAGCGTTGCCAACCAGTCACGACGATCATCGTCATTAAGCGGCGTGCCGCTGGCCATTTTAGCCACATTCGCCGGTGAATGATGGTCGTCACCGTCAATGAATGTTGCGCCCAGTTCTGCTGCTAACTGTTGTCCGATATGAGACTTCCCTGATCCAGAAACGCCCATGACAAGAATACGATGTGATGGCTTATTCACTCGATACTCCTATCAATTGCCGCGCACGGCGGTGAGATCAGGCAGCCAAGTAACGATGCCAGGGAACGCAATTAGCACTACCAGAACAACGATCAAGGCGGCGTAGTAAGGCAGCATGGCTTTTACCAGAGATTCCATAGACACCTTGCCGACACCACACCCAACGTACAGACAGGTGCCCACCGGCGGGGTTAACAGCCCAATGCCTAAAATAAAGGCCATTAGAACACCAAAATAAGCGGCATCGACGCCTACTGATGTCACGATTGGCGCAAGCATTGGTGCCATAATCACCATGGCTGGTGTTAGGTCCATTACAAACCCCACCAACAGCAGTAGCCCCGCTACAATCAGCAGCAGCAAAAACGGCTCCTGGGTAATCGCCTGTACTTGGCGCACTAAGGTTTGCGGCACCATATTAATGGTTAGAAACCAAGCAATTACGGTGGCAAATGCCAATAACATCATCACCATGCCAGTGAGCCTTGCGGTGCGAATTAACATTCCACCTAACTCACTGAGCTTAAATTCACGGTATACCAGCAGAGAAATAGCCAGCGAGTAGAGCAGCGCAGCAACGGCAGCTTCGGTGGCAGTAAACACACCACCAATAATGCCGCCAATCACGATCACCGGTAGCACCAGCGCTAACCAGGCATCTTTAAAGGCTTTCCATAACCGATCCCAGCGGAATTGGCGCACGCCGCCACCCTGCTTGCTCGCCAGAATAAAGGTGGTCACCATTAGCGCGGCGCCAATTAACAGGCCAGGCACAATCCCCGCGATAAATAGGCGACTGATCGACGTCTCGGTCACAATGCCATATAAAATAAGCGGTATAGATGGCGGAATAATAATGCCGATCACCGATGACACGGTGTTAATCGCCGTGGCATTTGCGGCGGTGTAACCTTGCTGTTTCATCGAGGGGATCATCATCGCGCCGGTCGCTGCGGTATCCGCAACCGCCGAGCCGCTAATTCCGCCAAAAAACATCGAACCGGTAATGGCTACCTGGCCAAGCCCACCGCGCATAAAGCCAACCAATGCGCCTGCAAGCTCCATCAAGCGTCGGGCAATGCCCCCGTTGCTCATCACTTCGCCGACAAGAATAAAGAACGGAATCGCCAGCAGCGGAAAGCTATTCACACCACGAATTGACTGCTCAATCATAATCGATAGCGGGATATCAGAGAGCACCGCCATGACTAAGGCTGCTACCCCTAGGCCAAATGCAATCGGCAAACCAATCACAATAGATGCCAATAAGATGGCTAGAAAAATCCACAGCATGATTAACGCTCCCCTGGTAAGTCAGCCGATTGGCGATGTGGTTGACGGATAACCCCCACGCTGACCCACATACGCCAGAGCGATACCGCCGCGATAAAAATGACGCACAACACCAACGACAGGCTTACCAAACTTAACGGCACCCCCATGATGGCGGAGCGACCGCTTGAGCGCGTGAGCACCTGATAACCGCCCCAAATCATCACCAGCATGAGCCCAGCAATAATTAGGTGTTGTAAGAAATAGAGCATGTGCGCGACACGCAACGGTAAACGCCTCACCAGCGCATCGACAGCAATATGCTCATAGCGAGCAAACGCCGCCGCGGCACCGATAAAGACCAGCCAAATAAACAGCATGCGCGCCAACTCATCGACCCAGGGCAGTGAATGGTTGAACACAGAGCGGCCGACGACATTACTGGAAACTGCGACAATCAGCGCCGCTAAAATAGCGCCAATCAAATACTCCATCGCAAGGGTTAACCATCGGAACAGCGCAGGCCCCTGGCGAGTCTCAGTATCAAGCTCAAGTAGTTTGCGATTAGGATCATTCAAATAAACCGACGGGTCTTCCAACACTGGCGCTTTCGAGGTCACCGCGTTTGGGGGAGTAGAGGAGGTAGTCATAAAAACTCCGAGGGGCACTGACAAGTCGGGCAGGCGTGTGTGCCTGCCCGATGGAGCGCTATACGTTGCAGATTAGTTGCTGCTGTCTTCCACGATTTGCTGGATTTCAGCAATCAAGTCTTCACCGATGCGCGGCGCCCACTCTTCATAAACAGGCTGCACGGCGTCTTGAAAAGCGGCTAACTGCTCATCATCTAAGCGGGTAATTTGCATACCGCGTGCTTCTAACTGATCACGCGACCAGTCGTCATACTCGGCAGAAAGCTGGATTTCGTACTCAGCCGATTGGCGAGCGGCTTCCTGCACCAGTGCTTGATACTCAGGCGCCATGCGGTCCCAGGTGCGTTCGGAAAGCATCATGATAAATGGCGTATAAACGTGGCGGGTTTCGGTGCCGTAATCCTGCACTTCGTTGAAGTTAGAAGTCAGGATGGTGCTCCATGGGTTTTCCTGGCCATCTACCACGCCTTGCTCAAGCGCCGAAAATAGCTCGCCGAAGGCCATTGGTGTTGGGTTGGCACCTAACGCTTCCCAAATTGCCAAGTGAACCGGATTCTGCATGGTACGTACGCTTAAGCCGCGAACATCCAAGCCAGCCACATCTTCAGGTGATTCAACGGGCCGCGCGCTGTTAGATAGCTGGCGGTAGCCGTTTTCAGAGAACGTTAGCGCCTTCAAGCCTGTGCCTTCAAACGCATCTAGCATTTCCTGCGCCACATCACTTTGCATAACAGCGATCGCTGCTTCACGGCTCGGTAGCAAGAAAGGAAGGTCAAACGCAGAGAGCGCTTCAACGTATCCAGTCGTTGCCGAGCTTGAAGGGTAGGTCATATCCAGCGTACCGGTTTGCAGCATTTCCATCATCTGGACATCGTCGCCCAACTGGCTGTTGGGGAAAACATTGACCGTAATACGGCCATCGGTGCGTTGCTCAAGAATTTCACCGAAGTACTGGCTAGAGAGAAACTGCGGCGATGTTTCGGACAGGCCAATGCCCATACGCAGGGTGTGGCTTCCGTGGTCAGCCACGACGTCGCCTTCAATGGCAGGCGGGTCAGAAAGTTCTGGGCTTTGAGCGTGTGCCATGCCGAAAGTCAGGGTGGTCGCACCGACCAGAGTAAGGGTGCTGCGCCAGATTGTTGTCATGACGTTATCTCCAAAAGAGTCGTTGTTGTTGGTTGGCTATTTACTGTAAGGCTATCGAATCGATATCGGCCATCAGGCTTGTGATTTGTGTTCCAATAAATTGTTACCGGTAACATTCGATAGGTGAAGGCTAGCTATCGCAGCACGTGGTGTCAAAACAAAACGTCCAACTTACGACCAACGTCTAGGGATGGCCTCACATTGCCTCGCACGCTACATTACACGTTATGCATCTTGTTCTGGAGTCGACATGCCAGCGTTAGCCCCTTGTAGCGAATTAGAGCTAGATCACCAGCTCTGCTTTGCGCTCTATTCAACATCGCTGATGATGACCAAAGTTTATAAGCCTCTGCTCAAAGAGCTAGGACTCACTTACCCGCAATACCTCGCCATGCTGGTACTCTGGCAAGAAGATGGCCTTACAGTAGGCGCCCTAAGCAAGCGCTTACTAACAGATCCTGGCTCGTTAACGCCGCTACTAAAACGGCTTGAAAGTGATCAGCTGCTTATCCGGCAACGTAGTCTTCACGATGAACGTGTCGTTGAATTATTTCTGACAGATAAAGGCCGCTCGCTTCGTGAACAGGCGCGCCACATTCCCAGCTGCGTCGTCAACGCCAGCGAAAAATCAGTAGAAACCCTCAACCAGTTAAAAGAGGATTTAGTTCAACTGCGCGAAAGCTTACAAAAGGTCAAGTAACCCGCTGAACCTAGCAAACCACTACTTGTTTACCACTGCCTGTTTTAAGGCTATTTACTTGCGCACAAAATAAAGCTGCACTAAATTAAAACACCAAGCACAAGCTTGGCCCATAACAACCACTTATAGGAAATGATTTATGTCTATTGAAACTGTTGCTTACCGCGCGCACGCCCACGCTACTGGTGGCCGTGAAGGTCACGTTAAATCCTCTGACGGCGCACTAGATGTGACGCTCAGCACACCTAAAGAGCTTGGTGGCGCAGGTGGCGAAGGCACTAATCCCGAACAGCTGTTTGCTGCAGGCTACTCTGCTTGCTTCCTAGGCGCACTTAAGCACGTCGCCAGCCAGGAAAAAGTCAAACTTCCCGACGATACCCAGATTGATGGCAGTGTAGGTATCGGCGCTATTCCTACTGGTTTCGGCATTGAAGTTGAGCTAAAAATTAGCTTGCCTGGTTTGGAAAAAGACGTTGCCCAAACACTCGTCGACAAAGCCCATATTGTTTGCCCCTACTCCAACGCTACCCGCGGAAATATCGATGTCACACTGACGCTGGTTTAATTACCTAGCGCCCACTCCACCGCTTTGCTTGCGTGCAGAGCGGTGGTGTCATAAAGGGGTATTTGGGTGTGATGTTGCTCAACCAACAGCGCTATCTCTGTACAACCGAGTATCACCGCCTGTGCGCCCTGCTGATGTAGCGACGTGATAATATCTAGATAACGCGCACGCGATGCGTCGTGAATTAGGCCATGGCAAAGCTCATCGAAAATGATCTGGTGCACCTCGGCACGTTCTTGTTCGTTAGGGATAACGACATCAATCCCAAAGCGCTCTTTTAGGCGTGCCTTGTAAAACGCTTGCTCCATCGTAAAACGGGTGCCTATTAACCCAACCCGAGTTACGCCATCACGCTGACATTTTTCCCCGGTAGCATCGGCAATATGTAAAAAAGGAATCTGAATAGCGGACTCAACCGCAGGCGCGACGTTGTGCATGGTATTGGTAGCCAACAGTAAACATTCTGCCCCAGCTTTTTCAATGCGTTTGGAAGCGCTTGCGAGTAACTGGCCAGCAGTTTGCCAATCGCCCTGTTGTTGCAGCGTTTCTATTTCAGCAAAATCAACACTTATCATCACAATCTGCGCTGAGTGAAAACCGCCAAGAGCCTTATTAATCCCTTGGTTTAGCGCCTGATAATAGCTTTGGGTCGACTCCCAGCTCATACCGCCTAATATGCCAATAGTCCGCATAAAACTTCTCCATGGTAACTAACTATTTATTATCAGGCTAATAACCCGCTATCCTTTTAGCAGCGTTATACAGCCCGCATAAAGACTGACCATAACGATTAGGCAGGTACACAACATCGGGTGAGTCGCTGCACCGCCCCTTTTTACTTGATTAAGATAGAGGAAAACATGAGCGACAACACAACCTATACCCCACCGCGCGTTTGGAAATGGGAAGCTGGTAACGGCGGAGAGTTTGCTAACATCAATCGCCCCATTGCTGGTGCGACCCACGAGAAAGTACTGCCCGTGGGTAAGCATCCGCTGCAGCTGTACTCTCTTGCAACCCCAAACGGCGTAAAAGTCACCGTAATGCTCGAAGAGCTGCTGGAACAGGGCATTAAACAAGCGGAATACGACGCTCACCTGATACGAATAGGCGAAGGTGATCAGTTTGGCAGCGGCTTTGTTGAGGTTAACCCCAACTCTAAGATTCCAGCGCTAATGGATCACAGCACCACCCCGCCCCAGCGGGTTTTTGAGTCAGGTGCGATTCTGCTTTACCTGGCCGAGAAATTTGGCGCGTTCTTACCCAACGACCCGGCTAAGCGCACCGAGTGCCTATCCTGGTTATTTTGGCAAATGGGCAGCGCGCCTATGCTTGGCGGCGGCTTTGGTCACTTTTATGCTTACGCACCTGAAAAATACCAGTACCCGATTGATCGCTATACCATGGAAGTGAAACGTCAGCTGGATGTACTGGATCGCCACTTAGCGGATAACCGCTTTATGGCAGGTGATGAGTACACCATCGCAGATATGGCGATTCATCCATGGTATGGAGCACTGGTCAAAAACCGCGTGTATGAAGCAGCTGAGTTTTTAGAAGCCCATACCTATCAGAACGTTTTACGCTGGACAGAGGAGATTGACGCACGCCCTGCCGCTCAACGTGGACGGATGGTTAATCGCACCTGGGGAGAGCCTAGCGAACAGCTCCACGAACGCCACAATGCCAGTGATTTTGATCACAAGACCGAAGACAAGCGTTAAGTCCGCAAGCAGTATGTTAATCGATGCTTCTGCATCAGTTAGCGATTGCCAAGGAGGGCGATGTGTCTGAGTTTCACTATCAACCTTTAATTCATCATTAATAGAGCCGTTGTCAGAGGCAGTCCATGTTTGATCCAAAATACGCCCAGCTAATATTTTCTTTCTTAATGGCACTGTTTATGTCGTGCATTATGTCGCTGGTGATTACGCTCTACAATGTCGGCTTTATTGATGGCATTGTCTTTATTTGGCTGAAGGCGTGGCTATTTGCTTTTGTAGTTGCCCTCCCAGTCATTAACCTAGTCTCTCCTGTTGTGCGACGATTGGTTAAAGTACTTATTAAGCCTCCACACTAACCGTTTATATCAAACTAACAGACTAAGAACTTAGCCTAAGAACTTAGCCCAAGAACTTAGCTTAAGCAGCACCAATAACACCGGGCCTGTTTTGCAGGCCCGGTGTCAAGGTAGATGCCGCGTTATAACGCTACTTAAAACTGGTAGCGAACATTGCCTGTAATGCTACGGCGGTCTCCATACCCACAATCACCACCTTCGTAGCGACACCAAGAGATAGTTTCTTCATCTGTGGCATTTTTCACATCAACCGAAAAGTCCCACTCGCCCATCGTATAACCCACCATGGCGTCATACAGTGTGCTGGACGGCACAATAGGGGCATCGCCAGAACCAACGTTATCACCCACATAACGCACCCCAGCACCAATACGCCAGTTGCTTCCGACATAAAGGCGGTTCCACCAGGAAGCTTGCTCTTCAGCAACAAAAGGTAGTCGGGCACCGGTACTATCGTTGGTCGCGTTTAAGTTGGTGTACGCCAGCTGTGTCTCGAACTGCTGCCAGCGTTTATTAACTTGCAGTTCCCAACCGTCTACCACCGCACCCACTTGCTCAACACCCCCTGGAGTTGCACCATCGCTAACTCGATTATTTTGGGTAATATCAAAGTAAGCTGCGCTAATAGCCAGCGACTGATCTGGCGAAACAGACTTAAAGCCAATCTCTTCTTGATCGCCAGTGGTGGGTTTCAATGGGCTAGGGTTCGCCGTTCCATCGCTACCCAAATTCATCGAAAATGCTTCTGCATAGCTCACATAAGGCGAAAAGCCATTATCGAAACGGTACATCAAACCTAGCCGCCCGGTTGTTTCGCCTTCATCGCTAACTGTATCGGGTCCTGACAGCGCTAGGGTGCGGTTTTCAGCCCAATCCCTGCGTAATCCTGCAGATACAACGACCGGGCCAATTTCGATGTGGTCGGCCAGGTACACCCCGACCTGCTCAATTTCATTATCGGGACGATCGGTTGGATTGAGCGTATCTAGCTGCAGGTTGCCATATTGGGGGTTATACACATTAAAACGGCCGCCCTCGCCATACCCGTAATAGTAGTTATCCTGAGACCAGCGGGCATCCTGACGGTCAATACCGGCGATCAGCGTATGCTGTGTGCCTCCTAGCTCAAACTCTCCTTGCATGCGCGCATCCATATTCAAAATGCGCGTTTCAGCATCTGCTGTGAAGATCGTGCGATTCACATCACCATTAGCATCAGGAACACTAGGGATATCCACCCAGTGCTCGCGGGTCTCGGTGCGGGAATCGGTATAGCGAGCGGTAGCTGAAAAAGCCCAGTTCTCATTTAACTGGTGATCAACAAACAGCGTTGTCTCCGTTTTTTCACTATCGTAACGATCCCAGCCCGGCTCACCAACAAAGCGCTCAGAGCCAATAAAGCCCTTGGAACCCGGTTCTAACGTGCCTACCTGGGGCAAAAACTGAGCAGATACCTGGCTTTTATCTTCCTGGCGATTGAACAGTAGCGTGATACTGGTATCGTCACTGGGACGCCAAGTAAACGAAGGTGCAATTAAGTAACCGTCATCGGCAACATGATCCACCTGGGTATCACTATCTCGAGTCAAACCAACAACCCGATACAAGAACGTGCCCTCTTCATTTGCAGCACCGGTGAAATCAAACGCCAGCTGTTTGCGATCGAAAGAGCCGTACTGAGCCCAAACTTCCCCGCTGCGCTCTTCTTGGGGCAGCTTAGAAACACCGTTAATAATGCCGCCTAGGTCAGCTTGGCCATACAGCATAGAAGACGGCCCGCGCAGCACTTCAACACTTTCCAGC
The DNA here is from genome assembly GCF_025820815.1 of Halomonas qinghailakensis. NCBI lineage: Bacteria > Pseudomonadati > Pseudomonadota > Gammaproteobacteria > Oceanospirillales > Halomonadaceae > Halomonas > Halomonas qinghailakensis. The sequence goes on from NZ_CP096973.1 coordinate 647,126, forward strand.
GCATAAACATTGGTTCGCGTTGTATTGTAAGAACCATACAACTGGCGCAGGCCATCCAAGTAGCGTCCAGCATCTAACCCGCGCACTTTGGCGCTATCGCCACGGGTATCAAAGCCAAAGTTACCGGCGTAAACACCGGGAGTATAGAGCAATGTATCTTGGATATTTTTAGCACCGCTATCTTGTATAAACTCTCGGTCAATAACCGACATAGAAAATGGCTGCTCTGCCAGCGGCACATCGAGTTTGCCGACACTAGGCTCTCGCTCAGCATCGATATAACCGAAGCGACCTGCTGCGTCAGCAGTTACTTCTACGGTTCCAAGGTCCACGCTGTCATGCGGTGTGCTGTCTTGCGCTTGAACGCTTGAAATAGCCGCCGTCGACGCAAGCGCCACAGCAACGCTTAGCCGACGTAATCGAAAAATAGGTGCAGATGTCATCGTGAAAGATCCCAGAGCGAATATTAATATTAATGATAGTAATTTTTATTCGCAAAAATATAGAGACCTGCTCAAACGATGTCAATGTGCTGATGTAAAAATCAGTCGCAGGACAGCAAACGAACGAGGGAGGAGTTTTCCTGCAGGGTTACCTGCAGGAGAAAATTAACATATGCCATTATGTACGGAAGGAAAATACCAATGCTGCGTCTCTTAAGTTGCAAACTCAAACGTCAAAAATGCAGCTAAAGGTGTAACGCGAGAACAGTTGCCTTTTATTCTAACTAGCGATTAATTACTGGACGCGAGCATTATTCAGCGCATAATTCCACACGCGATAAAAGTAAAAAATATACCCAAGTCCAAACGTTAAAATTGAGATAATCATCCACAAAATGATATGTCCAATATTGCTAAAAATATTGATATCGCAGACCATTTTACGTTCTACGCCGGTTGCACTATCTACCACAGAGGTACGATTAATGACAAAGCGGGCAAACGAATAGGGAAAGAAAAAAAGTGCAATTCCAAAGGTAATAATGGTGAGTATCAGCCAAATCAGTAAGTGCCCAATAATATCGAGAATAGAGAGATTCGCTTTAATATTCATAGTGCGCCCTTAAACGTTGAGAAACAAAGTGGCGCAGATTACCACTCGCTTGTGTAAGCGTGAATGGAAAATTGCCGCTATGGCTATAAATTTATTATTTTTAATAGTTTAGCGAAGTCCGCGAACGCCGTTCAGGCTTGAACCTGTACCTTCGTCTTCCCGCTTAACAACACTAAGCGAGCCGTCTGTTTCAAGTACGACTGCTTGCGCTGCTTCTAGGCTTGCAAGGCCACTGCTGCGAACAGCAGAGCGCACTTCATCTTTGGTGACCCGAGCCTTGCGCAACGAGGTCGTTAAAAACTCTCCCTGATACAACAGCATCAATGGTTCGCCCGTCACCAAACGCTTTACCCAACTAACCCGTACGCTAAGCCATGTAATCACAAACTGAAGCGAAATCAGCAAGGCTAGTGCTAGCGCTCCTTCGGCTAAAGCAATGTCTTTTGAAAGCAGCACGGTGGCCAACGTAGACCCCAGCGCGACGGTTACAATTAAGTCAAAGGCATTCATTTTAGACAGCGTACGATTTCCTGAAATACGCAAAAACACGATTAGGACGGCATACGCCAATACGCCGACGATTAACGTGCGCAGCAAACTTTCCCAACCGCTATAAAAGACCATATCCATATGAATCACCTCCTAAATAGCTATTAATGGAGGAATAGCTGACACCTCCTTACATTCAGGATAGCAACCACCACTTAGGAGTGCGATGCCCACCACTCCGCGTACGAGCTATTGTGGGGTGCAAGGCCGCTTTCATCGGGGGCGCCATCTTGCCACCAAACCGGCCCACGCTCCCCCAACAGTTCCTTGGCAGACTGCACCGCCTCACGTGCTTGACGTAGCGCTATTTCGTCGTTTTGTTGCTGAGCGCTGCGCACCGCTCGGCGGGCTTTCATCAGTGCTTTTATGTGGGTACGTTTTTCGTCATCACTCAAGCGTGGATCGGTACAGCGCCATAGCCGGTTTTTAGCCACAAAATAGCGGCTATCCGGCGTATGTGGATACTTATTGGCCATACCGCTCCCCTTCGCTTGTAGCCTTATTAAAAGCGTTTTGTTAGCGTCATTGCCCCGAATTTGTCCTGCTCATCTTGTCCATCAAACTCACGGGTACGCTGAACAGCAGCATAGGTTACTTGCCAATCTTCCCAGGCTATCGCAAGGCCTGCGGAGGCTTCTGCTAGCCACTCCTCACGGTCAACAGAATGACTATCCCTGAACGTATTACCATCAAGTGTTAGGTTCTGCGCCATGTAGTAGCCTTCTACATTCGCAAACAGATACCACTGCCACCCACGATGACCATTCATTAAATGGCGGCTACCCGGGTTAGGGGTAAGTGTAGGAATGCCTTCAGCATCATCACCCCAGCGAACGCTATAACCAGCACTTGCATAGGTGTACATGTTACCTAACGCGGCACCTACACTGGGGCCGTGTGAAAATTGTTTACCGGCCAGCGGTACGTCATTCCACCACTGCCGCCGAAGGGTTAAATTCACCAACGCCTCATCGCCCAGCTGGTTTTTCCAGCCACGAGGGCGGTCACTATCAGTAACGCGGTGTACTTCACGCTGAATACTGTCAGCAAGAGAGGAAGGCCCCACAACACCAACATCAAGATGTAAATCGGTGGCTTGCGTCCATTGCCCCTTCGGTACGTCTTCATAAAGCGACAGACCGCCGTAGACCAGACCTGCATAGGGGCGATCGTCTTCGATCAAAGCGCGCTGTTCAATATCGTTCGGCGTATAAATCTGATGAATCAAACGATAAGACGCTCTATCCGCTTGACCGATAAGACTATCGGGTAGCGCTGTCGAAAGGCGTTGTAACCAACTTTGCTCTTGCGGCGTAAACGTCCAGTTAAGCTCGAAACCACTGGTGAAGTGGCCATCATCGCTACTAGCAAGACCATCATTTTCAAGCTTAACAGACAGGGCACTGTCGCTAGCCATAGCCACCGAAGGCAACACGCTTAACGGCAAAATAAAAGGCATTACCTTCCTGCACAGAGCAGAGGTAGTATTCATAGCTCAATCCTTGAGTATTGGTGGTATGCGAGGGTGATCAACTATTAACAATCATGAATGATTGTAAGTAATAGCATGAATAGATAGCAAGCGTACTTTCTTGCTATCTATTCGCTAACTCACTGGCTATCACGACTTCCTGTCTTGGATAGTGTCAACATAATGTGGGTAGCACTACGTGCTTAACCATCTAACGGTCTCGGAGCAGCCACTGCGGTGTCACTTCATGCTGGCCGTTTTCATCGGTAATAAACAGTGAGCCATCACTGATCATAACCGCCCAGTTAATAGACCGCGGCAGCCCCTCTGCGATAGTCGCAAGCGCCTCTTGGGGTAGTCCCGCCACGTGCACATTCTTGAGTGCCGCTACTGCTGGCAACACTTTATTTTCCCACAGATCCACTCGCCCATAAGCCAACAGCGAAACACGCTCCGCACGGCGTGAACACCAGGTAAGACGCTCAGCATCTGGTAGGCCGACTTCTATCCAATGTAGCACGCGGCCATCTAGGCTTTTCTCCCAAAGGGCTGGCTCGTCCACATCGGAAAGGCCACGACCAAAAGCGAGTGCTTCGCTGTACCATAGTAGGTAGGCGATTAGACGTGCGCACATCCGGTCTTCAGTTTCAGAAGGGTGACGGGCCACCGTAAAACGCAGCGTCTCGTAAACATTGCGATCAAGGTCCGTCAGGTTGACATCAACTTTGTAAGGGGTAGCACTCAACGCCATTAGAAATATCCATCATAAATTTGCGCCAGTGTAGCGGAATTATCGAAACACCGGGCAACAGGCGCGCTACAACGCGCGGTAATCGTTTAATAACGTGGCGTTTTTCAGCGTCTCATGCTCATGCATTGGCTCACGCCAAGTTTCTGCCAGCGCTGCCTGGTACCACTCCTCCATCGCAGGATGAGTGAGTAGCCGTTGCACATAAGCCAGTGATGCCTCGCTCAGCTGCAGGTTAAATGTCTGTATACGAAACGCGACAGGCGCGTAAAACGCATCCACTGCGGTAAACTGCTCACCTGCCAAAAAGGAGCCACCGAAGCGCTGAAGGCCTTCCTGCCATAGTGTATCTAGCCGTGCCACATCATTGTTTAACCCTGCTGAACGATTGTTGAGCACAACACGCACGCCGCAATTCATTGAACACTCATTGCGCAGTGCACCAAACCCACTGTGCATTTCGGCACTGGCACACCGTGCCCAGGCACGCGCCGTTTTTTCGTGGGGCCACACTTCAGGATAGGTGTCAGCCAGGTACTCAACAATAGCCAACGAGTCCCAGACTGCCACCTCGGCATCAGAATCTACCAAGCATGGCACTAAGCCGGTAGGAGAAAAACGTGTAAAGGTGGCATGGCTTTCTCCCATGCCACCCTCAAACGGCATAACGTGTTCATTGAAGGGAATGCTCAGCACTTTCATCAGCACCCAAGGGCGCAGCGACCAAGATGAGTAATTCTTGTTGGCGATGTACAAATCAAACATAAACGCTCCTTGTGAATGCCGACAGCAGTCAAGCTAAGTATTGATCATGTAGTATGGATTATATAACTATCGAGCATAAAAGAGGGGTGACGTAGCCGCCACCCCTTAAATGAGCAAAACGTAGTTTAACGCAGGTTAGAAATTAGGTTTACGCTTCTCAACGAACGCGCTCATGCCCTCTTTCTGCTCTTCGCCAGCAAAGCAGAACGCAAACAGGCTAGTTTCCAGCGCTAGGGCGCTATCAAGATCTTGGTCTAACCCATCGTGAACGGCTTGCTTTGCACCACGCACCGACTGAGGGCCGTTACCTTTGAGCTGTTTAGTCAGCTCTTCTACATAGCTTTCAAGCTCAGACTGGGGCATCACACGGTTAACTAGCCCGATGCGCAGCGCTTCTTGGGCATCGATTTTGCGGCCGGTAGTGACCAAGTCAATCGCCATGGCGGGGCCAACACGGCGCGGCAAACGCTGGGTGCCGCCAAAGCCAGGAATCACACCTAGCAACACTTCAGGCTGACCAAAAACAGCGTTGTCGCTAGCTACCGCCCAGTCGCAGGCCAGCGCCAATTCGCAGCCGCCGCCAAGGCAAAACCCGTTCACTAGCGCGACCACCGGCACGGGCAATGTTTCTAGGCGTTTAATAGTACGCAGCGCTTGAATGGCAAAAGCGCGCGCTTCTTCCGGGGTTTTATCACGCATTTCGGTGATATCAGCACCGGCAACAAACGACTTTTCACCGGCACCGGTAATAATAACGGCGCGTAAATGAGGGTGCGTTTCAAGCTCCACAAGGTGTGATTCTAACGCACTGAGCACCTCGCTATTCAGTGCATTCAATGCTTTAGGGCGGTTAATCGTCAACCGCACCATGCCATCGTTATCAACTTTTTCAATCACTGCATCGCTCATACAGGCTCCTTAATTGTTATTACGCATTAAAAGTGAACACCTACCAACCCTAGCGAACGCTTGGTTGGTAGGCAATCACTTCTTTTGTCGCGCTTGACTGTCCTGATCCGCTTACCCGTACTTACCCATGCTCACTCGTAGATATGAAAGCCTCGACCGCTCTTACGTCCCAGGTAGCCCGCATCCACCATACGCTTTAATAGTGGGCAGGGGCGATATTTAGGATCGCCAAATCCGTCCTGCAGCACTTCCATAATGGCCAAACAAACATCGAGACCAATTAAATCCGCCAGCGCCAACGGCCCCATTGGGTGCGCAGCGCCCAGCTTCATCGCTTCATCGATGGCCTCTGGCGTTGCGGTTCCTTCTTGCACAATAAAGGCGGCTTCATTGATCATCGGCACCAACAAACGATTCACCGCAAAGCCCGGCGCATCACCAATGGGCACCGCCGTTTTACCCAGTGCTTTGGCCAGCGCCTCTATACGCTCAACGGTGGCATCAGAGGTTTGCTCAGCACGAATTACTTCCACTAACTTGAGCACCGGCACTGGGTTGAAAAAGTGCATGCCCACAACCCGCTCGGGGCGTTCGCACACCGCCGCCAGCCGCGTTAGCGAGAGTGATGAGGTGTTCGAAGCAAGAATCGCGTCGCTGCTTAAATGACTAAGGTCACGAAACAGTTTCTCTTTCAGCGCGGGCTGCTCTGGTGCAGCCTCAATAATAATGCCGCAGTCACTCAACGCTTCGAGATCAGTAGTCGTGGAAAGCCGCGCTAAAGCCTCCTGCTTAGCTGACTCGCTGATTTTTTCTTTCGCGACTAGCTTGCCAAGGCCTTTATCGATGTTGCCCTGGGCACGGGTAAGCTGCTCATCGGCAACGTCATAAAGGCGAACCGTAAAACCACTGGCGGCGACCACCTGGGCGATCCCCTGCCCCATGGTGCCTGCTCCCACTACACCGACTGGTTGTTCACTCATCGTTTGTTTCCCCTGAATCAGTGCTGTTTGGCTTCTTCGCGCAGCACAAATTTTTGAATTTTGCCCGTGGACGTTTTTGGCAGCTCACTAAAAATGATTGTCTTGGGTACTTTGAAACTCGCTAAATGCTCTCGGCAGTGAGCAATAATGTCGGCTTCAGTAATTTCACCATAACCGATTTTTAATTTAACAAACGCACAAGGCGTCTCGCCCCATTTTTCATCGGGCTTGGCAACAACGGCGGCTTCTTCTACTGCTGGATGGCTATAAATGGCATCTTCCACTTCGATGGTGGAGATATTTTCACCGCCGGAAATAATGATGTCTTTAGAGCGGTCTTTAATCTCGATGTAGCCATCGGCGTGCCAAACCGCGAGATCACCAGTGTGATACCAGCCACCTTCTAGTGCTTTCTCAGTGGCTTCGGCATTTTTCAGATAGCCTTTCATCACGTTGTTGCCACGCATCAAAATTTCACCGATGGTCTCGCCATCCTTCGCGACAGGCTCAAGGGTTAGTGGGTCAGCGACACACAGCGCTTCGAGCATGTGGTAGCGCACCCCTTGGCGCGCCTTGATTTTGGCACGGGATTCCAGCGGCAGCTCATTCCACGCTTCACGCCAGGCGCAAACCGTCACCGGGCCATAAACCTCGGTTAACCCATACACATGGGTCACCTCAATGCCGAGTTTCTCAACCCCAGCAATCACGGACGCAGGCGGTGCGGCACCCGCGGTGGTCACTTTAACCGGATGATCAAATTCACGCTTCTGGTCAGCCGGTAGGTTCACAAGGCCGTTCAGTACAATCGGCGCACCGCTGAAGTGCGTGACCTTCTCATCGACAATAAGGTCATTAATCCGCTTTGGATCAACTTTGCGCAGACACACGCTAACACCGGCGTTGGCGGCAATCGTCCAGGGGAAACACCAGCCGTTGCAGTGAAACATCGGCAGCGTCCAAAGGTAGACCGGATGGTGCGGCATCGCCCACTCTAGGATATTACTGACCGCGTTTAAGTAAGCGCCACGGTGATGGTAAACGACTCCTTTTGGCTTGCCCGTGGTGCCCGAGGTGTAGTTCAGTGAAATCGCTTGCCACTCATTGTCAGGCAGCTTGTAGGCATAGTCAGCATCACCCTCTGCGAGCAATGCTTCGTACTCAACGTCACCGATGCCTTGGGTTTCGCCTAAAAACTCTAGATCGAAAACGTCAATAATCAGCGGTTTATCGTCTAATAGGGCAACAGCTTCGTTAATAACCTGTGCAAATTCCGGGTCAACCAGAATAGCTTTCGCCTCACCATGGGCCAGCATATAGCTAATTGCTTCGGCATCCAGGCGAATATTTAAGGTATTGAGCACGCAGCCTGCCAGAGGCACCCCAAAATGAGCTTCAAACATCGCCGGAATGTTCGGCAGCATTGCCGCCACCGTTTGGCCTGGCTGAATACCACGCTTTTCAAGCGCCGACGCCAACTGGCGGCAGCGGGTCCACGTTTCTCCCCAAGTGCGGCGGGTTGTGCCATGCACCACCGCCGGGTAATCGGGGTACACCGCCGCCGAACGCTCAATAAAGGTCAGCGGAGAGAGCGGTACATGGTTAGCAATTGTGGGGGGCATGCCTTGCTCAAAAATAGAAGCATTCATAAATCACCTTTATGTTATTGGTTAATACGCACATTAAAACGACCGTTTAAAGACAGCTAAACGTAAGCCGCCGACCCAGAGGGCCGGCGGAAATTAACGAATGAAGCCATCCTGCTTCCCACCATCGTTTATGGCGTTAATTCAAAATCATTTAAGCACTGCATACCCGCTTCAATAACCGCACGTTGTGCCCGGCCAGCAGGCAACCACTGAGTAATAACAAAATTGGCACTACACAGCTTGGCACGATAAAACGGCTCGTCACTACCTTTTTGCAGCGCACTGGTCGCGTGCAGTGCGGCATTGCCCATTTGCCAAGCGCATAGCACGTGGCCTGCGAGACTGAGCAACGGCGTTGCATAGGCCTGCACTGCGTCTGGGCCCGTTTCCGGGTCACTGCCTTGCTCAAGCACAAGCTGCATGGCGGCCCGCAGATCGTCAGCACCAACCGCTAACGCGCTGCCCATCCCCGCTAAGCTAGGCTCTGAACGCATTGTTTCAGCGGTTTTTTGCACTTCGTCAATTAATGCAGATAACGCGGCACCACCGTCACGCTGTAACTTACGGCCTGCCAGATCGAGGGCCTGAATGCCATTCGTGCCTTCATAGATAGGCGCAATTCGTGCGTCTCGAAGTAGCTGGGCGGCCCCCGTTTCTTCCACATAGCCCATCCCGCCATGTACCTGAATACCCATCGAGGCGATATCCACGGCTTGGTCGGTCGAAAAGCTTTTAACAATAGGGATCAGCACATCGGCACACGCCTGGGCAGTTTGCCGCTCGGTGTCACTTTCACTGTGTCGGGCAAGGTCAAGCTGGCCAGCACAGTAAAGCGCCAGGGCACGAAGGGCATCGGTACGGGCCCGCATCGAAAGCAGCATCCGGCGTACATCTAAGTGGTCGCTGATCGTGCATTCGTTACCACCGCGAGATTTAGGCGAACGCCCCTGGGTGCGATCCAAGGCGTAGGCAAACGCATGCTGACAGGCACGCTCTGCTACACCAATACCTTGAATACCTACTTTGTGACGCGCTTCGTTCATCATGGTGAACATGTGGTTAAGGCCACGCCCTTCTTCACCCACTAGATACCCGATAGCACCGCCATTTTCGCCAAAGCTCAAGGTACAGGTAGGCGAACCATGAATGCCCAGCTTGTGTTCGATAGAGGCACAGGTGACGTCGTTGCGCTCGCCCAACGAGCCGTCTGCATTAACCAGGAACTTCGGCACTAGGAACAGTGAAATGCCCTTGTTGCCTTCGGGCGCATCGGGTTTACGCGCCAGCACAAGGTGAATGATATTTTCGGCAGCGTCGTGTTCGCCCCAGGTGATATAGATTTTTTGGCCGCTAATGCGGTAGTAGTCGCCTTCGGGGACGGCTTTGGTGCGTACTTTAGAAAGGTCGGAGCCTGCCTGAGGCTCCGTTAGATTCATAGTACCTGTCCAGGTACCTTCGACTAACTTGGGGAGATAGGTCGTTTTTAGCGCTTCGCTGCCATGATGCGCCAGCGCTTCAATCGCACCTGCTGTCAACATAGGGCAAAGACCCAGGGCCATATTGGCACCGTGAAGCATTTCTTGAACGGCGCTGGCGACCACCTCAGGTAGGTTTTGTCCGCCTAACGCTTCAGAAACACCAATGCCGTTCCAGCCGCCTTCCACATACGCCTGATAGGCAGCAGCAAAACCCTCAGAGGTGGTCACACTACCATCGGTATGTCGCTTAGCACCTTGACGGTCACCGACACTATTTAGCGGCCCCCACACGTCACCTGCGAGTTTTGCTGCCTCTTCCAGCACCGCCTCAACCAAGTCGGGCGTGGCTTCTTCAAAGCCTGGCAGTGCAAGCGAGCGGTGCGCGAGTAACTCTTCGAGTACAAAGCGCAGATCGCGTACCGGCGCGGCATAATAATTCATGGCAAAACCTCAGCGGAAATCGGTGATAAATAGCAACTAGTAAAAACACTATCACGAATAGTAGTTTCACTACTTTCATCACACCATTAGCCCAAGGTCTCACCTGCTGAATTAATATCAGCCTGCTAGCTGCGTTTTTGCCTCACTTTTTACCCACTCGCAGTGCTCGTTATCGACGCACCTCAGTTTCCACATCATCGTAATAAATAATATGGGTTTGATCTTCAGAAGGCGGTCCAACCATAGGTTCAACGGCATCCACATCAGGTACGACATCAGAAAGGTCTTCCAGGTGCTCGTGCTCAAGTGCGCCTTGCATTAGTTCCTCAGTCACCACTAGCTCTGCACCTGCTGCTGTCATTGGTGTTGTCGGTGTAAAGGGAGCCACAGGAACCGGTGCAGGCCGCACACTGCGCCGCCAGCTGAAAAACAAAACAAAAAACAGGCTCAGTGAGCCAAACGCCCAGAACAGCCCAGCATCGCCCATGGCGGTCATTACCGGGGATATCATGAGCGGGCTGATGGTAGCCCCTATAGAGTTGATCAATAGCAAGCCCTGGCTCATGCGTACCAGCGCGCCTGCCGGGGCACGATCAGCCGCATGGCTCACTGCCACTGGATAAAGCGCAAACACACCGCCGCCCAGTAAAAACAGTAGCGCCGCCAGTAAAGGGGTCGATAGCGGCAGCCATATCATGGCCACAGAAATAACCACACAGAAAGCGCTGATGGCGATCAATACGATTTGGCGGTCGTGGCGATCAGACCAGCGACCAATGGGGTACTGAAGCAGCATGGCGCCAAGAATCACGACGGCCATCATTTGGCCCACCTGATTAACGCTCATACCAATGCGCTGCAAATACAATGGCAGCAAGGTGTAAGCGGCAGCCACCACCATACCAGACCCCAAACTCCCCATTACCCCTGTTGGCGTCATCGTAATCAAGCGGTGCGGGGGTAGCGGTTCAGCGTGTTCCATAATCGGCGACACCCGAGGAATCATGGCCATGGGCAACACCGATAACGACGCCAATAAGCCAATCACCATAAAGGGAGCCGTCACCCCCATGGCACTGGTCACACCCAATAGCAGCTGCCCCAGCACACCTGCGGCATATAGCGAGATCATATACATCGCTAGCAAACGGCCACGTACTTTTTGATCGCCTGAAGTCAGCAACCAACTTTCAATGACTAAGTAAACGCCCACGGTTGCCCAGCCGCCAATCAAGCGCAGCACAAACCAGGCCCAAGGGTCGAAAAACAGCCCCTGCAGCAGCACCGTGACAGCGACCAACGAGGCAAAGCTACCATAAGCACGAATGTGGCCTATGCGCAGTAGCAAGCGGTCGTTGAATAGCGCCCCCAAAGCTAAGCCAATGAAGTAAGCCGAGGAGACAATACCAATCATCGTTGCCGACTCGCCCGCTGCATCTAGCCGCACGGTAATCAGCGTGGCGAGGAAGCCATTGCCAATCCCGAGAATAAACAGCCCTAATAAGGGCGCTAGCGCCATAGCTAGCAGTTGCCGCGACATGTATACCTCACCTTGCCTGAATAAAGAGCAGTTAGCCGTTAGCTCGCCTATCTCAAGCACGCCATTACATTAGGCAGGCAGAAAACGGGCGCGCAATTATTGCTTTGAATGCCACAAAGTCAATGCTTTTTCATAGCGATGGGATGTAAATTAGTGTTTTTTAAATATTGCTGTGTCATTACCAGGAAATTCCACTGATAACCCGTGCTGCTCAGCCCACCAACAAAACGTCGCTTCACTGAAAAAACACACATGGGTTGGGTCATTAATATAGTGCCAGCGGGCAAACGCCTCTGGGGTACTGACACGCTTTGTCATTATCCCAAGATAGCCACCAGGGACTAATTTTTCGACCAATTGGCTAAGCTCCTCCCCTGGCCTCGCGAGGTGCTCTACCACTTCGGTGGCAGTAATAAAGTCATATTGCCGATTGAGCACCTCAGCATCAGCGGCGTAAAAAATATCGTAAACTGCCATTACAAACCCCGCCTCTTCAAACATCACTGACAGCGTCGGTCCTGGGCCACAGCCAAAGTCCAGCCCTTGGGCACTTTGCGGTAGCTTAGCCACTAGCGGGTCAAATAAACGCCCCAGAAATCGCCGATATCCCGTATCATGCGGCGAATTCTGATGTTGGTCGTACTCTGCTTTTTCTTGACGTGCATCTAAATGCTGCTCGGCAGGCACAAACACCAAAGCGCACGTGGCACACTGGTAGTAATCGCGGCGACGGTCTTGGTGATAAAACGCAGGTTTAGGCATATTGCATAGCGGGCAGCGTCGCATCATCGTATTCTCATGTTTTACGTTTGTTTTTAAGGAAAGTGGCATGCTCTCAGGTTTGGACCATCTTGTTGTTACGGTGACTGATATGGGTCGCGCCGTGGATTTTTACTCCCGTGTGCTGGGACTAGACGTGCGCTACCGAGACGCACAGCGGGTAGATCTTATGCTAGGCGATACAGCCCTGCGTCTGCATCAAACCGATACCGATATTGCGCCTGTTTCTGCTACCCCTACCCCTGGCAGCCTGGACTTGTGCCTACGCTGCCAATTGCCGCTGGATGAGTTCAAACAGCACTTGGATGCTCTGGCTATTGACGTAGAGCTTGGCCCGGTTGCACGCCAAGGCGCTAACGGCGCGATTGAGTCGATTTACTTACGCGACCCTGACGGTAATTTACTGGAAATTTGCCGACCTGCTGCTCGCTAATGATAAGCCGCGCCAGCCGCGCTATCATAGTGAGCTTTAACGGCGCCCTTTAGGGCGTCTCATAGCGAATAGCAAAAAGGATCGGTTATGCGCGACGATGCCAACAAAGCACCTTTGGAAGGTGAAGTAATTAACGAAAGTAAGTCCACAGAACAGCCAGATACCACCATGGCAATGGTGATTTACGCGCTTTACTTGGCAAGCTTTTTGGTAGGGTTTACTTCGTTGATCGGCATCGTCATCGCCTATGTCTATCGAGGCAAAGGCCCTGAATGGCTTGATGAACACTACCGCTACCAGATTCGCACGTTTTGGATTGGGCTGCTCTACGGCAGCATTGCCTCTCTGTTAACGTTTATCCTGATTGGCATTCCTATGCTGTTGGCGTTGGCCGTATGGTTTATTGTTCGCTGTGTGAAAGGCTTTAAGGGCTTGCAGGAGAAGCGTGCGCCAACCAACGTTGATAGCTGGTTCCTGTAATTTATGACAGAACAGCTACCTTCTAAAAAATCACTTTTCCAAGCACGTGCCATCACGACCCTTTGGAAGCTACTAGCGCGTTGGCCGCTAGCCGCGCTATGGCGTATTGCCGTGCTGTTAGGCCCGCTGGTCTATCGCTTTAGCAAACGAGAGCGCCAGGTGACGGAAATCAATCTGGAAGTGGTCAACCCAGAAGCCACTGCCAGCCAGCGCAAAGCGCTTGCCGTACAAAGCCTGCGCCACTCGGCAGCGACTATGCTGGAACTTGGCCATGCGTGGATGGCTGCTCCCGAAAAAGTAGAGGCCAGCATTTTATCGGTTCATGGCCGAGATAAACTCGACAACGCCCGTGCCGATGGCCGCGGCGTCATTGTACTTGCTCCACACTTTGGTAACTGGGAAGTGCTTAATTTTTGGCTCTCAAGCCACTTCCCTTTCACCGCCATGTACGAGCCACCCAAAATTGCTGACCTTGAGCCTATTATTCGCCATGGCCGCGAGCGCATGGGAGCAAGCTTGGTACCCACCAACGCTAGAGGCGTTGCTGCCCTTCTCAAAGCACTCAAGCGCAGTGAAGCCATTGGTATATTACCGGACCAAGAACCGAACTGGGGCAGCGGTGTATTCGCTCCTTTTTATGGGCGCGATGCTTATACGGCAACGCTGCTACCGAAACTGGTCGCCCGTACTCAGGCAAGGGTAGTCACCGGCGTTGCCTTACGGGTGCCTGGCAAGGGGTTTGAAATTCATTTCCTTGACGCCGATGAGCGGGTTTACAGCGCCGATGATGTAGTCTCAGCCACCGGTGTTAATGCCAGCGTCGAAGCGTCAATTGCGCTTGATCCTGCGCAGTACCAGTGGGAGTACAAGCGCTATCGTAAAGTCATAGAGCAGCAACAAGGGCTGGCAAACGCCAAAAAATTTCGGATTTACTAACGGGTAACGAGGTAGATATGTCCCAGCGTTATAGTCCCAAAGAGGAAACGCGCCCACCACAAATCATTTACGCGCTCTACTTAGCGGGCTTAGTAACCGCCAATATTACGCTGTTGATTGGCGTTATAGTCGCTTACGTATATCGCAAGGAAGCGGCACCGTGGCTGCAAGCTCACTACCGCTATTTAATTCGTACGTTTTGGATAGGCTGCCTCTACTTTATCGTCACCTTCACCCTTAGCTTAATGCTAGTAGGCACCTTGCTATGGCCGTTATTAGTCGTGTGGCTTGGTGTGCGCTGTATTATTGGCTGGGTTGCAGTACGAAAAGGAGAGCCACCTGCCCGCTCTGGCAGCTGGCTCTGGTAATAAGTATCCACTCTCCCTATTCATCACTGTGCCGAGCATATACATCATCTAATCGCTCGATATCATCTTCTCCTAAATAGCTGCCCGACTGGACTTCGATCAACTCCAACGGAATTTTCCCTGGGTTCTCCAACCGGTGCAGCGCACCAATAGGGATATAGGTGGACTGGTTCTCACTGACAAGAAAGGTCCGCTCGTCGACAGTGACTTGGGCGGTACCACTCACGACGACCCAGTGTTCAGCACGGTGGTGATGACGCTGCAGTGAAAGCCGCCCTCCAGGTTTCACCGTGATGTGCTTCACTTGATAACGCTCGCCACTATCCATAGCCTGGAAGCTTCCCCAAGGGCGATGAACTAACGGCGCAGCGTGGGGTTCACGTCGACCCGCTTGAGTGAGTGATGCCACCAGCTGTTTGACCTGCTGAGCCTGATCGCGGTGTGCAACGAGCACGCTGTCGGATGTTTCCACTACGATCAGATCTGCAACACCGAGCGTTGCCACCAGTCGGTGCTTAGCAATAACAAGCGAGCGTTGCGTGTTGGTCAGGACCCCGTCACCGTTAACCACATTGCCAGCTTTGTCGGGAGTTTGCGCTGCCCACAGCGCATCAAAACTGCCAATATCACTCCATTGGGCATCCAACGGGACAACGGCCGCTCGGTCACAATGCTCCATTACAGCGTAGTCGATTGACTCCGCCGGTGATGAGCAAAATGCGTCTTCACCTAAACGTAAAAAATCCAAGTCACGATGAGCATCGTTAACAGCCTGTTGGCAGGCTGCCAGCATGGCTGGCTGCAGCCGTTCAAGTTGAGACAGGTAAGTGGATGCTTGCAGTAAAAACATACCGCTATTCCACAGGGTATTACCTGCCTCTAAAAGATGTTGAGCACGCTCTGCGCTAGGTTTCTCGATAAATGACGAGACCTGGTGACCACCGCCCACAGGGCTGCCACATGCAATATAGCCATAGCCTGTTTCTGGATAGGTAGGGACTACGCCAAACGTAACGAGATACCCTTGGGCAGCAAGCGGTTCTGCGCAAGCGACACTGTGAGTGAACGCTGCTACATTGCCGATAACGTGGTCTGCTGGAAGCACAAGTAGCAGTGGATCCTCGCCCGTTTGACGCGCTAATAGGGCAGCGCAGGCAATTGCCGGTGCCGTGTTACGCCCTTCTGGCTCTAATACCAACGTTCCCGACAGCCCGCTCTCCCGCAACTGTTCCGCCATTAAGAACCGATGAGCATGATGTCCCATCAACATCGGCGGCTGGGCATCTAACCCGGACAACCGCGTAAGCGTTTGCTGCAGTAGGCTTTGAGAAGACGTTAAGCGTAAGAACTGCTTTGGCATCTGCTCACGAGAGAGTGGCCAAAGCCGCGTACCACTACCACCACTAAGGATGACAGGCTGGATCATGGTGTCGTCCCTGTCGTTGACAAAGAAGAGGTTAATGCTGGCGTGCCAAAGTCTTGCTGTAACCAATGGCGCAGCTGGCTCATTTTCGCGGCCTCCTCAGGGCTTTCCAGTGATGGCAGCATGCCATCAATAAAACCACGTGCTTTAAAAGGCTCTAGGAGTCGTGGGTCACCGCTAATCACATGCACAGGTACCGCCGCACTGGCATTGTCGCCGGTAATCAGCGGTGCCGCCTGATGGTCTCCAAGTACAATCAATAGAGTGTTGTCGTCAACCACTCGCTCAGCCCAGCGCCCTGTGACCTTCACAGCGTAGTCTATTGACCACGCGTAATGGTCACGGATGCGCTCAATATCCTGCCAAAGTACTTCTGGCGGATCGCCGGCCTCCTCCCAAGGGGCGAAAACACGCCCATCGCCTATCATCGACCAGTCTTCTAAAACAGGCAAAATTGGCGTCCATGGCGCATGGCTAGAAATAAGCGCAAGTTGCGCGAACACCGGCGTCTCACCTAACAAATGTCGTTGGGTGTAATCCAGAGTGAACTGATCGGGCATCGTGACCCAGTTCAGCGGTGGGCCTGCATAGGGTAAATCTTTCGCTGCTGCAATCTCATCAAACCCGTAGGCCAGCCCTTCCGGCCAAGCCAATGTAATGGCTGGCATGACACTGAGCGTCCGCTGCCCAGTGCTACTAAAATCACTAATAAGCGTTGAATGATCGCTCTCCAGCATCAGCCGATACCATAGCTGATTATCAATCCAGCGACCGCTTAATGCCGTGGCATGGGCAAGCCAAGACTGACCTCCTCGAATAGGCGCTTCTAGCAACCCCGAAACAGCGTGTAGATCGCGCTGTCCCAAACGTTGCTGTATGTCATCTAGCGTAGGAAGTACCACATTGCTGTAGCGAGAATCATTAATGGCCGATACACCATAAGATTCAATAAACGTTAATAAGACGTTGCGCCCTAACAGACCAGGTAAGGGTCTAGGCTCCAACGGTGCATCCTGCAACTGTTCGGTAAACGCTACTCTTGCCCGATGGGTCGCCACCACCTGCTGCCACTGGAAACGCGTGGTGTTCACAGCAGGTAACGCTGATTTAGCGACTAATCGCTTGCCGTTAGCCTCGAAAATCGCAAAACCCGCTGCTGTAATCATTAACAGGATGGCTGATACACCTGTAGCCCGCCATAGAGCTAAATGTTTAACAGGTAAGAGTAAGCGCTGCATCACCCATAAACTACCTAGCAGGGCCGCACTGCCAAACAACATCAGGAAAGTTGCTGCCACTTGGCCTACATTACCTACTAGCAAATGGTAGATAGAGCGCACCAAGGGCACGTCCAGATAGAGGTTAAGTGATCGCCCAAACGCGGTGTGTGTGGCTGCATCGCCTAAATTGGCCGCTGTTATCAAAGCGAGCCAACCTACCAACAAAATAGCCATCCAACGGCGTAAATTGCCCGGGCGAATTAGCAGCATCATTGGCGCTATTAACCAAGCTTCCCAAGCAATTAGAGGAGAGCCAATCTCACCGAAACGCCACCAAAGCGGCACTACCAATAGAAAGTTGAGCGTTACACACGTAAGTAGAAGACGAATCATCAGCGCTTCAACAGCATAGCAATCACCTAGATTTTATACGCTTAATGGAGTTTAAAGCTTGCACACAACCATATAAATCATATACCAATAGGATTAATGGTATAACTTTTGTTGAAATATTTCATATACTGATTTTATGGTTACCACGTTGGCATGCAATCGAAAGGAACTCGCCCATGAGTGTTCGTACTGCAGCAAAATGGATGTTGTCATTCAACTGCTTGATCGCCTTTTCTGCAGTTGCCAACAATGACGTTATTTTTGACCACGTTATCGAGCGCGCTCAAACCTTAGCAGATACGCCTTATCAAGCTCCAGATGAGACGCTTCCCAGCGCTTTGAAGTCGTTAGATTACGACCTGTATCGACAAATCCGCTTTAATCCCGAGCGCGCCTACTGGCGCGATGAAAGCCCTTTCAGTATGCAGCTATTTCATAGCGGATTTATATTTCAAACACCCGTCACAATTAATGTGGTCGAAAATGGTGACGTTGTACCACTCTCTTTCTCGGCCGATGACTTTCAGTACGATGGTGATGCCAACCGCCTGTTAGAGAATGACTTAACGGGCAGCGGACATGCAGGCTTTAGGCTGCACTATCCTATCAATAATGAGGATTACGCCGATGAATTTGCTGTTTTCCTTGGCGCAAGTTACTTCCGTCTAGTAGGGCGTGATCAAGCCTATGGCCTTTCTACCCGCGGACTTGCTATTGACACTGCGCTAGCCAGTGGTGAGGAATTTCCTGAATTTCGCGAATTTTGGCTCTATAAGCCTGATGAAAGTTCTGACAGCATTACGCTTCTCGCACTTATGGATAGCCCATCGCTAAGCGGTGCCTACCGCATTATGTTAACGCCAGGTGAGAACACTGAGGCTGAGGTAGAAGCAACGCTCTTTGCACGCTCTGACATAGAAAAGCTTGGAGTAGCGCCGCTCACCAGCATGTTCACCTTTGGGGAAGCCAGCACCGAACGACCAGATGACTTTCGCCCCCAGGTACATGATTCTGATGGCTTACTAATACACACAGGGGCCGACGAGTGGATTTGGCGGCCGTTGCAAAATCCATCATCGGTTCGCGTATCAGCGTTTATGGACGATGGCCCCTCCGGGTTTGGTCTAATGCAACGGGAGCGAGACTTTGGTCGCTACCTGGATCTTGAAGCACACTATCACCGTCGCCCCAGCCAGTGGGTAGAACCCCTTACTGACTGGGGACCAGGGCATGTAGAGCTAGTCGAGATTCCCACGCCAGATGAAACTCACGACAATATAGTGGCTTACTGGGTGGCTGAGGAAGCGCTCACTGCTGGCGAGTCTCGCCACCTTCACTATCGAACGTTTACGCTCAATAAACAGCCCGAAACTAACTCACTGGGCAAGGTTGTACGTACCCGCCATGGAAGCGCAGCGGTTCCAGGCGAGACCGACTCGCCCTCTGCTGATCAGCGCCAATTCATTGTCGACTTCCAGGGCGGCAAACTGGATGACCTGACATCAAGCGAGCCAATCGAGCTGGACATTAACGTGCAAAATGGCGAGGTATTGCTACCTCAAGTCAAAACGCTACCCAACAACGGACAACGGGCCACTTTCCGATTGCCCCCTAGCAGCGAGCCCAGAGATATCCGGCTACGGCTGATGGTTGAAGGAGAACCCATTACTGAAACCTGGAATTACGTGTGGTACCCCGATGCCTGATCTCCACGCATTGCGGCCTTCAATCCCCTGGCTTAACAGTCGCCGAGCCTTCCTTGCTTTTGCGGTGTTAGCTACAAGCATCGGTGGCTGCCTCGTAATGGCAAAGGTAGTT
Source organism: Halomonas qinghailakensis (assembly GCF_025820815.1). Classification (NCBI taxonomy): domain Bacteria; kingdom Pseudomonadati; phylum Pseudomonadota; class Gammaproteobacteria; order Oceanospirillales; family Halomonadaceae; genus Halomonas; species Halomonas qinghailakensis. The sequence goes on from NZ_CP096973.1 coordinate 666,563, forward strand.
GCTAATCTGGCCATTGGTTGGCAGCTCACTATGCTAATACTGTTTGCATTTACGTTTAGTTGGATAGCATTGGCATTTTGGGGGGCACTATGTGGGTTTGTGCTTTGTGCGCTACGCCGCGATCCACTCAGCTTACGTCGCCAAGCTATTGTGAACCCTAATGCCAGCCTGCTAGTCAGCCGCACCGCACTCGTAATGCCTATTTATGCAGAGCCTCCCATCCCTACCATTGCAGGAATAGAAGCAACGTGTCGTTCACTTCTCCAGCAAGCAGAAGCGTATGGTGCAGGGACTCCCAGTGCTATCAACAAATACTTTGAAGTGTTTGTGCTAAGCGATACCCAAGAGCCGGCCATGGCAGATATCGAAGCGGCCCATGTGGCTGCTTTGCAACAGCGCCTTGCCGGACAAATAGCCGTTCATTATCGGCGACGCCCTAATAATGACGGCCGAAAAGCAGGCAATATTGCAGAGTTTTGTCGCCGCTGGGGCCGCCGCTATGACTACTTGGTGGTGCTAGATGCCGACAGCCTAATGAGTGGCGCTACGCTGCTGCACTTAGTACACCGGATGCAGCGCCAACCCAGCGTAGGCCTTATTCAAACGGTCCCTATTCCCGTTGGCCAACGTACTCTATTTGGCCGTTTTACCCAGCTAGCCTCAGCACTTTACAGCCCGATGCTGGCAGCGGGCCAAAGCTTCTGGCAAGGTGATGCGGCAAATTACTGGGGCCACAATGCGATCATTCGCACACGCGCCTTTATGGCCCATGCGGGGCTACCTATCCTCTCAGGTAAGCCACCGTTGGGCGGGGAGCTATTAAGCCACGACTTCGTCGAAGCGGCACTTCTTAAACGGGGCGGCTGGCAGGTGTTACTGGATACCTCTGCGACCACCGCCGTATCCCGACATAACCCTTACGCCAGCGCGTCACACAACAGCTTTGAAGCCATGCCGAGCAACATGCTCGACTTTGCCAAGCGTGACCGCCGCTGGCTACAGGGCAATCTGCAGCACTTACGCTTACTCACCGGCGCAGGGTTTCACCCGATTAGTCGACTCCACTTTTTATTCGGCGCGTTTGCCTACCTTTCTTCGCTTGTTTGGCTTGGGCTTCTACTCTGCACCAGCCTCATGGTGGGTTATCAAGCCATTGAGTCCACGTCAAACCCGCCGTTGCCTGAAGCCCTCTCGCTGGGGCTGTTAAGCGTAACGCTGGGTATGCTGCTCGCCCCCAAACTGCTGGGTCTATTATTAACGTTCTGGCAATGCCCCCATGCGTATGGCGGGCGACTCAAGCTTGTCACCAGCACGTTATTAGAAATTCTGTTTGCTGCTCTAATTGCACCGCTGATGATGGCGTGGCATAGCTTATTTATTGTCAACGTATTGATTGGCCGGGCCATTGACTGGCAAACCCAACACCGGGGAGAGCGTTCGCTAAGCTGGCGAGAAACATGGCACCACACTGGGTGGATGACGCTGTGTGGTATAGCTTGGGCAGGCACGATGATGCTTTTTTCACCCTCTGCGTTTGGTTGGCTAACTCCCGCATGGCTGGGGCTTATTGGAGCCGCTCCACTGGTGAAATATTCCAGCAGTGCCACTTGGGGAAGCCTCGTTAGCCAAAAATTCGGCTTACTGCAAACACCCAGTTCAGCACAACAACCACCACTTTTGGAGGAGTTTGCCGCGTTAGAAAGCCGCAGCCATCAAACCAGTGCTACTTTATCTCGCCCGTCGCTAACACTTTCTCTAGCGCTTCCCCAGGAACAGCCAGGCGATATGCCCTGCCAGTCATTTCGCTATCACATTCAAACAGCAACCAAACATGCCCCACCCGTTAAGGAGCCTTACTAATGCCTTCTGCTTTTTTCCATCGGCTCCGCAGTACCAGCGGTATGGCGCGTTCACTGTTTATTTACTGGCGGCCAGGAAGGCAAAGGAGCCTAAAGCAGTTATATCGTCCGTTTATTCAACCAGGCGATATCGCTTTTGATATTGGCGCTCACTTAGGCGACCGTAGTGCCGCCTTCCACGCGCTAGGTGCTAAAGTAGTGGCATTAGAGCCACAGCCAGCACTGGCCAAATGGTTTAAACGGATACTCAATCGACCGAACATTACGCTCTTACCACTGGCCGCTGGACCGCAACCCGGCTATGCGGATATCGCTATCAGTGTTAGCAACCCGACCCTCTCTACCCTAGCGACCGAATGGCGACACCAGGTGGGCGAACGAAACCCCGGCTTTCAACACGTACAATGGGAACAGCAGCTAAGAGTGGAAGTCACTACTCTGGATCAGCTCATTGCCACTTACGGCGAGCCTAGCTTTATAAAAATTGATGTTGAAGGGTTTGAAGCAGAGGTACTGATGGGACTTAGCCACGCGGTAGCAGCGCTTTCGGTAGAGTTTGTTGCGGGCGTGTTAGAGGTCAGCCATGCCTGCGTTGAACAGCTGTCCCGCCTTGGCGACTACCGTTTCAATGCAATTGCCGGTGAGCAGCGCCACTTCCGCTGGGCAACCTGGCAATCCCCTGAAACCATTACCCAGTGGCTCAACGATGGCGTCGACGGCTTGGCCTCTGGGGATCTCTACGCCTGCCGTGCCGACCACCCGCTGTTAAGCGCGTCCACATAATTCTTCAAAAAACGATTTCCAAACACGGGCTTTAAAACATGGGCTTTAAAATACTAATACCAGTCAGTTAAGGCTGACTGGCATTATCCCCTAGCCCCATATAACAAAGCGGCCACCTTACAAAGCGAGCACTGCATGTCATTCCCGAGTCAACGCACCGTCATTCCCGAGTGGGGTTATCGGGAATCCACCTTGACCTTGGCCTGCAGCAGCCCGAAACCCCAGATCAACATGGATTCCCGCTAAGGGCCTGCGGGAATGACGAGGCTGGCTCGGAGGGCTGGGATGGAGTCACCGTCAGGCACTTATTAAACAAAAAAACCAGCCCATCAGCTAATGCCAGTCAGGCTTAACTGACTGGCATTGGGCTTTAAAATATAGCTTTTAAAACATAGTCCTTGAAACATAGTCCTTAAAACATAGTCCTTGAAACATAGTATTTAAAACACGGGCTTTAAAACAAGAGAACCTACATGATTTATCACTGGCAAACCCTCACCGCTCCCAAACTCGCCTCAATTGCCGAAGGTGATCCAGTTGCAGTGATCACCCTGGGGGCCATTGAGCAGCACGGTACGCACCTGCCATTAGGTACCGACCTGATCATTGGAGAAGGCTTACAAGCTGCCATGTTAGCCATGATTGACCCAGCGCTTGATGTGTTATGCCTGCCATCAATTGCCGTCGGTGCGAGCGACGAACACGCCAGTTTTGCTGGAACACTTAGCCTACCCGCTCCACTCGCCATCGCGACATTAGAAGCTTATGGCAAAAGCATTGCGAGTACAGGGATAAAAAAGCTGGTGTTGATTAATAGCCACGGCGGCAATAAAGCCGTGATGGACCTTGCCGCATTAACCCTACGCAAGCAATTTGAAATGCGCGTAGTGAAAGCCACTTATACGCGGCTACCGCCGTTGGAAGGCGCTATTAATGCCGATGAGCTGCGCTACGGATTGCATGGCGGCCTGCTGGAAACCGCCATCATGCTACATTTAGCGCCTGAGCTTGTTCAGCTCGATAACTACCAACCTACCCCACCGGCAATGCCTAAAGGTGACGCACTGGTCAGCCCAGAGGGTAGCGCCGCGTTTGCCTGGCTTGCCGAGGACCTGAGTACGTTTGGCGTTGCCGGTGATGCAACGGATGCTCATCAAGCATTAGGTGAACGGCTAGTGAAGCACTACGCCACTCAGTTGGCACAGGTGGTGGCCGAAACCGCCCACCTGCCACCGCTTATCACGCGGAAAACGTCAGATTAACGCCCACGTCCTTCAAGTACCTCGTCTAAGAAATGCCCTGCTCGATTGGCTTTGGCGCTTAGGTAGCGGTGATTGTGATCCGTTACACTGCCGTAGAGCGCTTGACGTGAGACGACTTCAACACCGCCTTCACGCAGCGCTGCCATTTTTAGCGGATTGTTGGTCAACAACTGAACTTTATCGATCTCTAGCGCATTGAGCATATCCACCGCGACGGCGTATTGACGCTCGTCGTCGCCAAACCCTAGTACTTGGTCGGCATCGACGGTGTCTAAACCGCCATCTTGCAAGGTGTAGGCGCGCAGTTTATTCGCTAGACCAATCCCCCGCCCTTCTTGTGCCAAATAAAGCAGCACGCCGCCACCCATGGCTTGAATATCAGCCACTGCATTACGCAACTGTTCGCCACAGTCACAGCGCAGGCTGCCGAACAGATCACCAGTGAGGCAAGCCGAGTGCATACGCAAAGGAACGGCCCCAGGGATAGTAGCCAAATCACCAATCACTACAGCCACATGCTCACGTAACCCGTCAGGCTCACGGAACAGCACAAAGCGGCTTTCAGGCGCTTCTTCCAGGGGAATACGCGCCTCGCTTACACGCTTTAGCATCCCCGGTGCGCCAGCTAAACACTTCTCTGCATCCCGGGCATTAACTTCTAACAGCTCACCTTTTGATAGCTGCTGAGCAATATGCTCGGCGGATGCCGCACTGACCTCAGCGCACAGCGCCGCCGGTATCAACAGCGCACGGCGCATAAGCGCCACAGCACCTCGCTCCCCTACGCCTGCAGGCTTCAGGCCGCTTAACAGTGAATGGGCCTCCGACGCTTCATTGGATACAGCAAGGTGATGCAAATCACGCTCACTGATTTGTTCGGTGAGCGGTAAGCAAGCCGCATCCGCTTTCAGCGACATGCCCATTGCCTCCAAACGATGACGCGTTAATACCAACGCTGGCCGAGAGCCGGAGAGTTTCGCCAGTGAATCGACCGACACACTGCCTTCAAGTGCCTGTACCAACAGGCGTTGCTCTCCGGTATTAATCACCACGGGCAATCCACGGCGAATATCGAAAATAGCGCGTTCAATGTGATACATGTAGGCCTCCAAGTTGCCTGTTGGGGCGGACAACGTTTGCTTGCGTCGGGCAACATGGCCCCGCATGATGAGTTGCTGTTTTCTGAATGGAGATACCATGCCTAGTACCAATGAAAAGATGATCGATATCGACCAAGCGTGGGCATGGTTGCTGGACGTTCAACAGGGCATCAGAAGTGACGCCACAATGACGCTTGATACCCATGGCGGCTGGCACTCTTCTATCCCTGTTACAAGCGCCGCGCAGGAGCTGTTGACGTGTTTGCTGCCACTGGTGCGTCATTCGAGCTGGGTGGTTGCGCAACTGGGGCAGAGCCTGGATGGGCGCATCGCTACGGAAAGCGGTCACTCCCACTACATCAATGGCGTTGAAAGTTTGGTGCATCTGCACCGTCTGCGGGCGCTGGCAGATGCCGTAGTGATTGGCGCGGGTACGGCGAGCGCTGATAATCCCCAGCTCACAGTACGCCACGTAACGGGCAAGCACCCTACCCGAGTGGTGATTGACCCACGTGGCCGCGTGCCGGCTGATTTGGCGCTGTTCACCACGTCTACCGCATCCACGCTGCATCTCACCGGGCCAGAGGCAACGGTGGCGCCAACGTCCGCCGAACACTGCGTGCTGCCGTTGGATACCAATGGTCAGTTCCGCCCCGCCGACGTTATTACCTGGCTGGCAGATCGTGGCCTTACGCGGGTATTGGTAGAAGGCGGCGGCGTTACTGTTTCGCAATTCATTGAGGCAGACGCGGTTGACCGTCTGCATTTGCTGGTCGCGCCACTGCTCATCGGTTCCGGCCGACCTGGGCTGCAGATGACACCCATCGACACCCTTGAGAGCGCCCTGCGCCCGACGATGCGCTCTTTCCGCTGCGGGGACGACACGCTCTTCGACGTAGTGCTGAGTGGGCGCACTGCCTGACGGAGAACTGGATGGCGAAGAACTGGAAGGCGTAGCGCGTGTTCGTGAAGCCAGCGCTGCCCAAATGCCTGGCAGACTACCCATCAGCACTAACACACCATAAGCCAGTGATATCGCCACACCTTGCGCCGAAGGCAAACCAACAAACATCCAAATGCCTGCGGCGGCGCCTTCCCGTAACCCCCACCCGGCAATCGAAAGGGGTACCAGCATGGCAAGCAGTAACACTGGAGCCAACGCCAAAATATCTAATGTCGCCAGTTCAATGCCGATTGCCCGAGCCGCACAGACCATCACTAGGCCATAGCTAAGCACGATAGAAAGAGAAGAGATCAGTTGCCGTGGCCATACGTCACGCTGCAATAGCCCGCGGCGCATATCCTGTCCTAATGCAGCACACCAAGCGGGTAGCGTTACCGCCGAGCGCCGCAACCAGACCATCAGCGTCACACCGGCCACTATCACGATAACCGCTACGCCCGCCACTACCATCAAGCCACTGAAACCCAGCGCCGTTAGCCAGAGTGGTGACGTGAACAAGGCGATTAGTGTGTAAAGTGCAATCGCCAATTGCCCAGAAGCACGCTCAATCACCACCGCACGCCAAGCACTACCCTTTGAAGAAGACTGACGAGCATGGCGATGGGCACGACCTGCATCACCCAACACGCCACCTGGTAAAAGTTGGTTAACCAATAATGCTAAGTAGTACTCCCGCAGTGCATAACGGTAGCGCAACGGCACGTCGATTAAGCCTGCCGTCAACTGCCAACGCCACGCGCTCAGCATCACTTGCAGAACGCTGATCAACAGCGCCAGAGCCATCCAACCCGGCGCAAAGCGCTGCACTTCGGCCATCACCGCGTCTGGCTCTACCCACAGGGCTACAGCGGCCAGCAGCCCTAAGCTCACTAGCCCTTTTTGCACCCACGGGGTTCTCAGCCAGCGCCAGCGTCTCATGGGGTTAGCCCTCGTCCGCTGGCAGCGCCAGTAAGTCGCGGTGGCCCACCCAAATACCGATCTCACCTTCGACCACATGACGTAAGCGTTCATCGCGCCACTGGGCAATCCGTGACGCCGCCTCTGGAGCCTGTTCGGTAGCAGCGTTCGCCCATCCTTCAACTAATGAGCACATTAAGGGGTACTGCGCTGGCTTGCCCGCCGCCAAGTGCCATGGTGTTTCAGCCTCGTTAACACGATAACCGTGGTCAGCCATCGCTTTAGCTAGCGCGCTGTGAGCATCGCCGCCTAATGCACCGCCTAAGCCCTTATCCCGACGCTGGTGCGCGTTGAACAGCTCACTGATCCAGCGATCGTCAAGGTCGTTCAGAGGTTGCTGCTGGGCATTGGTAAAGTACCATTCGCCGGTAATGCTTAGAGTGATAAGAAGCGCTTGCCGATGTTTAGCACACTGTGCCGCCAAGGCATCAATCCACTCTTGAGATACTAAATCGATCAGCGCAGATGCCGTCACTACGTCGCAGTGCGTAAGTGCTGGGTGGTCAAGCTGTTTAAGGGAAACACAGTGGGTTTCCACCTGTAGCGGTTCACCTTTACCCGTGTTCAATTGACTGGTTCGTGAGTAGGCTTCATTAAGTAAGGCGGGATCATGGTCAATCAGCATCCAGCGCTGGGCATCGTACAAGCGAGGCGCAAGAAACTGGCTATTACTTCCGCGTCCACAGCCTAAATCCGCCAGTGTTATTGGCGATGAAGCTTCTGTCAGCAGTGCAGATTCTGCTCTTTGCTGTTTTTCTGATAACCAGCTTGCTAACGCATCCACCAACGCTTGGCTACGCGAACTGGCATCGACGCCTTCACGCAGCGACAGCCAATCCGCTGCAAATTGGCTTCCCGCCGACAATGTCGAAGATTGCTGCAGCGCCTCGGCAAACGCCTTTCCTGCAGCCTGCCAGTCGCCCAAACGGTCGCGCGCAGCGGCGGCACCTGCACGTAGTTCAGTGCGTAGTGTCTCATCGTGGCACGGCGACCTGCACGTAGTTCAGTGCGTAGTGTCTCATCGTGGCAGAAAGCCACCAGCGCGCTCGTCAGCGCCTTCACATCCCCAGGCGCAACACTAATGCCCGCCCCTTTGGGCAAGGTATCCCGCAGCGCACCGCCGGTGGTGGTGATAACGGGTAAGCCATGGGCTAGCGCTTCAGTGACCACCATGCCGTAGCCTTCATACCAAGAAGGCAACACCAGTGCATGAGCGTTCTGATAAGCGGCTTCCAGGGTTGCGGCATCACATTCGCCGTGAAGCGTTACCCGATCACCAAGCTGGTGGCTGTCGATCAGTGTTTGAACGCGATTCGTAAATGCAACATCACGAGCACCGCCAAAGCAGTCACATCGCCAGTGCCCACGCTCAACATTCGCCAAGGCTTGAACTAAAATGTCCTGCCCTTTACGTGGAGTCAGTGTTGCCACACATAGCAGACGAATAGGTTCGCTACGTGGAGTCAGTGTTGCCACACATAGCAGACGAATAGGTTCGCTAGGTTGTGCCGCAGGGCTGATTGGAGCACGTTCAACCCCAGGTTCCACCACAGTGATAGGGGCACTAAATGGCAGCTCATACTGCTCCGCCAATGCTTTTACACGACGCTCAGTAAAGCGACTGGTCACAATTACCCTATTTACATGGGCCAGGCCACACAGCTCGCTTCGGTGAAAACGCTGCTGATCTATCTCATTTAAGCCCTGCTCATCGCCCAACGGATGATGCAGTAACGCAGTGATATCCAGGCGCTCAGCGTGGTTAGCCACCACATCGGGCAATGCCCCCATGGCTAGTCCGTCGATAATGACCTGCGCATGGTCCTGCAAGGCGGAAAGCGTATTGGCTAGCGCTTGAGCTGCTTCATCATCGGCATCAGGAAAACGCCCGGCTAACCCCACCACATTGATAGATAGCCCACGCTCGCGCAGCGCAGCAACAATATGGGCATCATAAATATACCCACCGGTACGCTGGTCTGGATCGCCAGCCACTATCAAGGTAAATGGCTGACTCATAGCGCCCCTTCATAGCTTGCCCACGCCACATGAGATTCGTGCAGTTTGATCTCCATATGCGTCAGCCCCTGAGCGGTGGTACCCATTTTTCCTGCTTTGATGGCAGCCGCTAGCTGGTCAAAAATCACCTTGGCCATAAATTCTGTGGTGGTGTTTTTACCGCTAAACTCGCTCACCTCATCAAGGTTGCGATAGTTGTAATCCGCCAGCACCTCTTTAACCGTTTCACTGGCTAAACCGATATCAATCACTAGACCATCTTGGTCAAGTTCAGGGCGCTGAAACACCACGTCCACCACATAGGTGGCACCGTGGGTGCGTTGGGCAGGGCCGAATATTTCGCCATTAAAACTATGGGCAATCATAAAATGGTCACGAACGCATAAACGGTACATAGACACTCCTGTCGTATTAACTGGACCTTTTTTAGCCAGGTCGTTCTAACTAATTCGCACTTAATTAAGCCGCATTAATTAAGCGGGCAATGGATAACGAATTCGATGGCATAGCGCTGTGCTCCTTGGCCCAAACAGAGCAGGTGCCAGCGTTGGGAAATCGGCAAAATCGCTCTCACCGCTGATCAGCGCATCTAACCGCTGATCGGCGAGTAAGCGTAAAGCGAGGGCTAAACGGCGGCGATAATTCCAGCGCGGCTGCAACTTGGCAGGCAATTGCCCAACCTGGCTGGCGCTAAGCGTTAAGCGCTGGGAGTGAAAAGCGCCACCAAGTGGCAGCGATACGTCGCCTTCGCCAAACCAGCTCATTTCAATCACGCGGCCTTCATTGCCCAGCAAGCCCATAGCCAGTCTCAGGCCATCCGGCTGTCCACTAGCATGGATCACGCAGTCTTGGTCGGTGGGTGCCTGTTCTGGTGTACAGAAGGAAATACCCAAATGCGCTGCCAGTGCTTCTCGCTCGGGATTAATGTCGATCAAGCGTACTTCTACCCCCGGAATTTGCGCACACAGATACGCCACAAGTGCACCAACGACGCCAGCACCCACCACACAAACGCGCTCGCCAAGCATAGGGTTAGCATCCCACACACCGTTAATGGCGGTTTCCATATTGGCGGTTAGCACAGCACGATAAGCGGGCACATCGTCGGGAAGCGGCAAAACAGCATCAACAGGTACCACGTAATGATCCTGATGCGGAAAAAGGCAAAAGACGGTCTTATCGACGAGATGACGTGGCCCTTGCTCCACATGGCCAATACTGCAGTAGCCATATTTCACAGGGGTGGGAAATGCGCCTGTCTGAAAGGGCGCGCGCATCCGTGAGTATTCACTCTCAGGCACCCGCGCGTTAAATACGAGCGATTCGGTGCCGCGGCTCACGCCGCTATAAAGGGTACGGATCCGCACCTCATTTTCGTCGGGAGGCGCTAGTGGCTCCTGTTTAAGCTCACCATGCATGGGGCGAGTCACCCAAAAAGCCGTAGCAGTATCAGGCGGCAACATGACATTTCCTTATGGTTTAAGCGCTTCATCCATCCTTACAGCATAGCCTTATTAAGACTTGTTCACATTTCACGACTTCCCTACAGCGTAGCGTAGAAAGGGAAACGGTTGCTTAACCCATGTGAACGCGAGGATGATTTAAAACAAATGTACTCACATCATGGACAACCTTACCTTCTTATACAAGAATGGTACATAGGAAAATATTTGCACACTTTAATTCAACCGCGGGCCAGTGCACCGCTCTGTGAGTCAGCATGTCTTCTTTCTCTAACACCTCCAGCGTCTCTTTGCCCAAGCGTGTTTACACCTTGGCTGAGATAGCATTGGCCAGCTTATTGCTCGTAGGCTTGGGCGCGATGTTACCGGCATTAGTCGCCAGCGCTGCAAATTGGTGGTTAGCGGCTGGCTTCTACATTGTGATGGGCGCACTGGTGGTTTGTTTTTGGCCCCATGGCCCGCTCGGTTGGGCAAACCGGGTAACACTTGGACGTGGCGTATTAGTCGCCATCGTGGCAGGGGCGCTGGCAGCGAATGCTTTTACCAACGCGATTTGGCTATGGCTAGCGGTCGCTGTTATCGCGCTGTTACTGGACGGTGTGGATGGCTGGATTGCTAGACGCACTAAAACCCACACCCCGTTTGGGGCGCGCTTTGATATGGAGCTGGATGCGGTATTAATCCTGATACTTTGTATAGGCTTATTGCAGAGCGAAAATCTAGGCGCTTGGGTACTACTCATTGGCGGCATGCGTTATTTATTCATCGCCGCTAGCTGGTTTTTTCCGTGGTTAAAAGCACCGTTATTTGAAAGTTTCCGCCGTAAAGCAGTGTGCGTATGGCAGGTCGTTGCCCTGCTGCTGGCGTTAACGCCACTTACCTCTCCTCTTGCTGCCAGCCTGCTTGCACTGAGCGCATTAACCACACTCATCTACTCATTTGGCTTTGATGTGTGGTGGCTATTTAAACAGCACCATTAATTGCCCTATCAAGACCATTTCCCGCCATTCATTGGCCTCATGCCGGGCTTCAACCTGTACTGTTCGCGCTTAAGGGAGTAGGGTAGCTATCCGGATCGACCCCACGTGCGCTTTATTTCAGCTCACTGTTTGCGTTAATTCGGCCCCTCTATTTAAGGCGTTTCCAACCAACGCCTGACACGTGCACGACCAGGCTGCCAATCGCTGCCACTTCTCGCTACAGACATACCTAGAAAGATGTTCTGTTTTTTGCTTACGTCCTGTCGCGGCCACCCCGTTAAGGGAACTGTGGTTGCCATTTAGGATGCTAGGGCTGCAAAGCCTATGGGTATTTAATGAACGAAGAAAATTTCTATCAATTCTCGACGCTGACGGTTATTGCCTTGCTGTTAGCCTTTTACGGCGGCACGTACCTGCTGACACTGCTGATCAAAAAGAAAAAGGAAAATACTGACGCCTTTATGGTGTCCAATCACCAGATTGGCTTTGGTTTGGGCGCTGCCAGCATGACCGCCACCTGGATCTGGGCAGCCTCGTTCTACGGTGCCGCCACCTCGGGTTACACCTACGGCATTTCCGGCCCTTTACACTACGGGTTGTGGGGCGCGCTGATGATTCTATTCATCTACCCCTTTGGCCGTCGCTTTCGAAAATTGGCCCCGAACGCACACACCCTGGGTGAACTTATCCATGCCCGCCATGGCTCTTCTAGCCAGATGATTCTTGCCTCCTCCAACATTCTGGGCAGCATCATTAGCCTGATGGTTAACTTCACAGCGTCTGGTGCGCTGGTCTCAGTACTCTCGCCACTCTCTTTCCAAGCTGGCGTCGTGATCGCTGGGGTCGGGGTGCTCTCTTATACGCTGTGGTCGGGCTTCCGCGCGTCGGTACTCACCGACTTTGCCCAACTGATGGCAATGATGGCAGTCGCCATTCTGATTATTCCAGCGGTAATGTTTGCCCTCGGCGGCCCACAGACACTATCGGATGGCATGAGCCTACTCACCCCAGAGCAGGCAAATCTGTTCTCGATGGATGCGATCCTCAATCAAGGTGCACCTTTCTTTGTTGCGGTGCTGGCCTACGCGATTGGCAACCAGACCATCTCCCAGCGGCTATTCGCTGTGCGTGAAGACCATATCAAACCGACCTTTATAACCGCGACCATTGGTTACGGTGCGATTGTTATTGGCCTAGGCATGATTGGCTTGATGGCGCTGATGACCGGTATGGAGCCCATCGGTGGTGACATGAACAACCTGATACCGCAAATGGTGTCGATGTACCTCTCACCGGTATTTATAGGGCTGTTCTTTATCCTGGTCATTGGCTCGCTCTCGTCTACCGCTGACTCAGACCTTTCCGCTATGTCCGCGATTGTGATGGCCGATGTGTATGGTAAGAACATCGCTAAAAACAAACCTGACCCGACCAAAATGCTATTTATTGGTAGGTTGACGATGATTGTCGCAACGCTGATCGGGGTGATTCTCGCTAGTTTCTCGATGGATATTCTGATTATGCTGGTCTTCGTTGGCGCACTTTGGGGGGCCATTGTGTTCCCGGTCATCGCCAGCTGCTTCTGGGATCGAGTCACCAACACGGCCTTTACCTCGGCTGTAATTGCAGGCCTAGTAATGTTCTGTATCGCACGCTTCGAGTTAGTGCCTATGGTCAGTATGGTCGCGGGGCTGTTTGAGTTACTCGCTGCCGTGGGCGGCGGCGTGGTGCTCGGCCTAATGGCATTTGGCTTCTGCGGGCGTAGGATCGGTGTGATCGTCGGTGTACTCAGCGCCATTGTGCTGGCCTACTTCAGCATTGGTTTCCTACGGGAGTACACGGTACTGCTAGCCTCATTAATGGCATACGGCGTTAGCACTCTTGTTTGCATCGCAGTCAGCCTGATGAGTTCGAGCAAGTTCGACTTCTCGCAAATCGATCAGAAAGTGATCAACTACGACCCAGCCAAGCCTGCCGCGCAACGCTAAGCCCAGCGTGACGCTAGAGTCACTTCAAAAGCTGGTGTGCCATCGCGCACCAGCCAACTAACAGGAAAGCACATGCAAACCTTTATATTAGCGTTATATGTCCTTATCTGGCCGTTGATCTCACTGGCTATTTTCGCGGTTATCGGTATCGCCACCATCAAAGACATACGCGTTGCCAAGCGCGAGAAGCGCGAGCTGGTATAAGCGCTACTCGGTTAACTGAACAGCCCACCTAGGGCTGTTTTTTTTAAGGGCGCATTTTAGGGCTGGGTATTCTCCATCACATACTCAGCTACCGCCTGATAGGCAGACAGTGATATTGGGTCGTTAGCGGCATTGCCTGCCACCGGGTCCTCAATATAGCGAGAACTACTGCGGCATTAGCGCCTGAACCGCCGCTTTTTATTACTGGCCTTGTAACATCTGCTGAATCACTTCCCCTAGAGACGCAATAGCCGCATTGCGCGCGTCAAACGACGCCTCGGTTTCGGTGATATAAAACACCACTACCATAGGCACTTGCTGGGGCGGCCAAATAATCGCGGTAATTAAGCGAGAGCCGTAACCGCCCGCACCAGTTCTGTCTGCTATCACCCAATCAAATGGCATGGCGGCACGAAACAAACTATCAACCCACTGTCTCTCCTTAGAAAACAACTATTTTTATAACTAAACATCATCAACATAAAAATCAATAAACCAACAATAAATTTAAGTTTATTTAATTTCAAAAATCCAACAAAATAAGCCAGTAGCCACATTGTTAGCCAAAGCTATATTTGTTCGCTATAACAAACTTTATTTTTTGTTGACCAACTTGTTATCAAAGTAAAAGCTGATAGGATTCAGCGCTATTAAAATCCTACTTTAACACTCGAGTATGTTGTTCCACACATCTAGCCTCATTAAACGAGCACTACTATCATGACACCTGTTGCCCTGCTTTTTTTAGCGGTTTCCATGTCAGCGGATGCGTTTGCGGCGTCCATCAGCAAGGGGGCAGAGCTGCGCAAGCCCCGCTTCCGACACGCGGTAGGCATTGGTTTAATATTTGGCATTATCGAGGCCACCACCCCGGTACTGGGCTGGGTGGCTGGCAAGGCTTCTCAGCAGTATGTAGAAACCTGGGACCACTGGGTCGCGTTTACGCTACTGACCATCATCGGCCTGCACATGATGGTCGAAGGGCTGAAGAAAGAAGAAAAAGTAGCGCATCGCAAACAAACCCTGTGGCTGCTGGTACTAACCGCCACTGCCACCAGTCTAGACGCCATGGCCGTGGGCGCAAGCCTTGCGTTTATTGATGTGAACATCATTACCACCAGTCTCGCCATTGGCCTTGCTACTACGGTGATGGCTTCCATGGGAACGCTGTTAGGCCATAAATTTGGCAAATACGTAGGCCACTGGGCAGAACTCGCAGGTGGCGTTGTATTGATTGGGATTGGCGTAATAGTGGTGGTGGAGCATACGATCTTTTTATCATAACGCGGCCATGCGTAAGTGCTGCTTAGAAAAAAGTGGCAATGAACGAACAGCAATATTATTTGCTCTCTTTAAGTATCGCGATATAAAAATGGGTGGCTTATTCGCCACCCATTTTTATTAGTTTTCCGCTAACACCTCTTGAATCACTTCCCCTAGAGACGCAATAGCCGCATTGCGCGCGTCAAACGACGCCTCGGTTTCGGTGATATAAAACACCACTACCATAGGCACTTGCTGGGGCGGCCAAATAATCGCGGTAATCGAGCGAGAGCCGTAACCGCCCGCGCCGGTTCTGTCTGCTATCACCCAATCAAACGGCATGGCGGCGCGAAACAAACTATCAGCCACCGTATTGCCTTTCATCCAGTCTTCCAACTGCTGACGGGATTCACCCGACAACACCTCCCCAAGCACCAGCTTTTCCAGCGTGGCGAGCATGGCGTTGGGCGTGGTAGTGTCGCGCTCATCCCCTGGCGTGGCTTCGTTCAGCTCGGTCTCAAAGCGGTCTAACCGGGTAACGGGATCATCCATGCTGCGCGCAAACGCCGTGATGGATTCCGGCCCACCAAGGGCTTGCAGCACTAGGTTAGCGGCGGTGTTATCGCTGGTGGTCATGGTGGCATCGCACAGTTCAAACAGCGTCATCGGCTGGTGGCCTGCGTACTGCTCAGTGACTGGCGAGTAAGTCACCAGCTCAGATTCTTCAAAACTAACCTCGGTTTCCAGCGCTAGCTGCCCTTCATCCACCTGCGCTAGCAGTGCGCCGCAGGCCAGGGTTTTAAAGGTGCTGGACATGGCAAAGCGCTCATCCGCATTCACTTCCCAGCGCTGACCCGTGGCTAAATGGTGGGCCGCAAAGCCAATACGCGCGTCCAAGGCGTGTTCAATACGCCCAAGTTCAGCGGTAATGCTATCTTCGTGTGCCATCACAGACGCAGAGGCGAGTAATAAGCACGTCGATAACGCAGCACGCATCCAGCGTGGTGGGCGGTGGTTCATTGTCTGGATTCCTAAACAGTAAGGGAAAACGATGGCATTGAGTTTAGCAGGCACATCCCAGCGGGCATAAAGGGAGGCGACGTTCGATACGAATCTTCTAAGATTGACCCATCATTGCAATTGCAGCGAGCATTCTAAACAGTATGACCACAGGAGATAGACATGCAGACGATTGAGCTAGGCGGAGACAGCGTACCCCGTATCGGCCAGGGCACCTGGCATATGGGCGAAGATGCCGGGCAGCGCCAAGCTGAAATCAGGGCGCTGCGTGAAGGCCTGGACCTGGGCATGACGCTGATTGATACCGCCGAGATGTATGCCGAGGGCGGCGCTGAAGAAATCGTTGGCCAAGCGATCCGCGAGCGACGCGACGAGGTGTATCTGGTCAGCAAAGTCTACCCGCACAACGCCAGCGCTAAGGGTGTTCAAGCTGCCTGCGAGCGCAGCCTGCGCCGACTGGGCACCGACACGATTGATCTCTACCTGCTCCACTGGCGCGGACAGTACCCGTTAAGCGAAACCGTGGAAGCGTTTGAGCGGCTGCGCGAGCAAGGCAAGATTCTGCGTTGGGGCGTATCGAACTTTGACGTTGACGACCTAGCCGAGCTAGACGCGCCCGCGTGCGCCACTAATCAGGTGCTCTATAACCCCGAAGCACGGGGCATTGAATACGATCTGCTGCCCTGGCAGGCGCAACACAACATGCCGCTGATGGCTTACTGCCCCATTGGGCAAGGCGGCGCGCTGCTGCGTAACGCCACCCTGCAACGCATCGCCGACAAACACAGCGCCACCCCCGCGCAAATCGCCCTTGCCTGGGCACTGCGCCACCCTGGGGTGATTGCCATCCCGAAAGCCGTGAGCCTGGACCACCTCAAACAGAACGCCAACGCAGATAGCATCCGGCTCGACGAAGATGACCTGGCACAGATAAACGCCGCTTACGCGCCACCAGTACGCAAGCAGGGTTTAATGATGGTATAACGCCGCTCAGCACGCGCGGTTGTGGAATGGAGGCGAAGCCGCAATGTAAAAACCGTCGCCGTGACTGGCATGGTTAGGCTTCACTACCGCTAAGGACTTTACTCACGTACTCGATTGCCTCCGGCATGCCGCCTAGAACCGCCACTGCCAAATTAAAGTCTTGGTGCTTAGACATTTCTGTAGGCAGTGCCACACAATCGATGCCAGCCCGGAACGCAGCTTCAAGCCCATGCTGAGTATCTTCAATTGCCAGACACTCAGCAGCGGAGACACCGAGCTGCTGGAGCGCTAGCAAATAGCAGTCAGGCGCAGGCTTGCTTGCTCGGACGTCATCTCCTGAGACGACCGCAGAAAAATAGTCCTTAAACTCGTTGACCCGTAGCGTTGTTTGAACGCCGTTCGCGCTGGCGCCCGTCACAACAGCAAGCTTCAACCCTGCGCTGTGAAAGCAAGATATGGCCTCTTGTACTCCAGGCATCAAAGGAAACGCCTGACGATCAAGATACTCTCGCGTTGCGGCATTTTTCGCCTCCGCGAGCTGTTTAGGCGAATCATCGATACCTAACCTCTGCACCAAATCTATGGCATTGGTAGGTGTTGGTACGCCTGCATAGCGAGCCTTGTACTCCTGTTCCGTTAACGTAAAACCGTAGCGTTGAAGAACTTGCGCCCACATTCTGTAGTGGATGGGCTCGGAGTTGACGAGCGTGCCGTCGTGGTCAAAGAGAACTGCGCGTAGTTGCATATCGTTTCCGAGAGACATGATTTGTGAAGCCTAACGCCCCTATTCACGCGCCTGCATCGCTGGTCGCGTGCAATTGATTGTTAGAAGGCGATTGTCGATGGGTTTGCACAGTGACCTGCAATCCGAGCGCCTTTGCGACTTTTGCGACTGTACTGAATGTAGGGTTACCTTCCGGTGACAAGGCTTTATACAATCCTTCTCTGGTAAGTCCCGTATCTCGCGCAAGTTGGCTCATGTTCCTGGCTCGCGCAATAACACTCAACGCATGCACGATGAATGCTGGATCATCATCAGCTTCCTCGATACAGGCTTCAAGATACAGCTGAATATCTTCTTCTGTTTCAAGATGCTCTGCTGAATCCCAGCGCGTAGTTCTTATACCCATAGCCCTATACCTCCAACTGCCTAGCAATTTCTTTGGCTTTGACGATATCAGCTTTCTGTGAACTTTTGTCGCCACCGGATAGAAGTATCACTACAACAGCGCCTTTCTGCACAAAATATACTCTATATCCTGGGCCATAGAAGATTCGCAACTCACTCACGCCTTCCCCAACAGGTGCTACATCTCCGAAATGACCCATTTCAACTTGATCGATCCTAGCCTGAATTCGAGCTTTTGCCCGTCGGTCATTGAGGGATTTGAACCACTTCGTGAATTTATCTGTCGTCCTGACTTCTATCATATGTCAACTGTAGTTATCAATCGGGAATATGTCAACTGTGGTTAGCACAAGCCTTCTAACAGTGATTATACGCCTCGCTACAAAACCCCAATAAACGCGACGGCACATTCATTGGGGTTTTATAGCCACCCAATTTGACTCTACCCCATTGATTCCCAAGAGAGCAAAGCCAATTTTGGCAGCCTATCCAAAATTCGCGTGCTTGCGTGTTTTTCCCTGCTCAATAATACTGTATCCATGAACAGTAATAGGAGTGGCTCTTATGAAACTAATGGAACGCGTCAAGGCGACCCTGCGGGTCAAGCGCTATAGCCTCCGCACTGAGAAAACCTATTGCTACTGGATTCGCTTTTTCATTCGTTTCCACAGAATGCAGCATCCTGCCAATATGGCGGGCAATGAAGTGCGGCAATTTTTGGAATATCTCGCGTTAGAAAGGCACGTCGCTGCGGCAACACAAAACCAGGCACTCAATGCTATCGTGTTTCTGTATCGCCACGTGCTAGATCAACCGCTGGGTGAGGTGGGTAATTTTAGCCGGGCTAAGCGCCCTAAACGCTTACCTGTCGTGCTTTCCCACCAAGAGGTGATGGATGTGTTTGAGCATCTGTCCGGCTCCATGCTCCTGATTGCATCGCTGATGTACGGCTCGGGGTTACGAGTCTCCGAAGCTTGTCGGTTACGCGTAAAAGATATCGATTTTGCGCGCCACGTCATCACTGTCCGTGCAGGCAAAGGCAATAAAGACCGCACGACGCTGTTGCCACCCTCATGCGCTCAACCATTACATACCCATATACAAATCGCTGAACAACAGCTGACCTCTCGCATTGAAACAAACGCAATTCCTGTATCATTGCCCTACGCGCTGGATAGAAAATATCCCAATGCAGGCATTTCCCTCGCATGGCAGTGGCTTTTTCCTTCATCCAAGCCCTGTTTCGATGAGTGGGGGCGTGTCGTGCTACATCACATCCATACTTCTGCCGTACAAAAAGCCGTTAAATATGCCATGCGCTCCTCTTCTTTAACGCGCCCAGGCTCATGCCACTCTTTACGGCATAGTTTCGCGACTCAGCTGCTTAGCCAAGGCACTGACATTCGCACGGTTCAAGAGTTGCTAGGCCATAAAAGCATCGAAACCACCCAAATATACACCCATGTATTGGGGAATGGATTTGCGGGTGTTAGAAGCCCGCTAGGCTAGCCAAGTGCATTAACATTTCTAAGAAGCTTGCTATGCACTCAATACCTCACCCCCTTGCATCTCGTCTCTCGTCCTCCTAGACTGCTTGGCACTAACTGCTTGACGGGGTGCCGGTGAATCCGGCTGAGATGGCGCAGGGCGTATCCACGTGATACTGCCAAAGCGCTGGTCCCGCTGAACCTGATCCGGCTAATGCGCTGCTCCTAGAACGAGCGCGCGGGTACCGGCGTAGGGATCAAGCGATGGCCTCGGCTTAGTTTCACGCCACCTTCTGCGCCATTCCCTCGATCTCAACCGCCCGCCCTCCGGATCATTACTCCCGGAGGCACCATGGGCTACCGCTTTGCTGATCTGACTAATGCCTGCCATAACGACTGGCGCGCCTATATTGAGCACGATTTTGTTCGCCAACTAGGCAGTGCCACGCTTCCTGAACCCGCGTTTCGCCACTACCTGAAGCAGGACTACCTGTTTTTGATTCACTTCGCCCGCGCCTACGCGTTGGCTGCCTATAAAAGCCCTACGCTGGCTGATCTGCGCCAAGCCCATGAAGGTTTAAAAGCCATTGTGGATGTGGAGCTGGGCCTGCACGTGGGCTTTTGCCAGGAGTGGGGGATTTCCGAACAGGAGCTGGCGGAGCTTCCCGAAGCCAGAGCCACCTTGGCGTATACCCGCTACGTGTTAGATACCGGTAATCGCGGCGACCTGCTCGATTTGCATGTGGCGCTGGCCCCTTGCCTGGTGGGCTACGGCGAAATCGCCAACTGGCTGAACACTCAGCCTTCTACCCTTCGCGGCGCGAAAAACCCCTTTGATGCCTGGATAGCGATGTACGAAAGCGAGGAGTTCCAGGCCGCCATGCAGGCCGAGCTTGAGTGGCTCAACGCCCGCCTTGCTGATGTTACCCCTGCCCGCTTTGCCGAACTGAGCAAGATCTTCCGCGATGCCACGCGTCTGGAAATCGACTTCTGGCAGATGGGCCTGCACCTGATAGACGCCGATCTTGAAGGCCAGAGCCTCGCTCATTAAGTCAATACAACAACCACAATCAACACTGAAGGAAGACGACCGTCATGACGAAGACTTTAAACACTAAAACATTAAAAACTAAGACCTCAAAAAGTAAAACCAGCCACTTTTTAGCGGAAACCGCCCAGGTCGATGCCGCTGCCATTCAGCCGCTGCCCGCCTCGCGCAAGGTGTACGTTGAAGGCTCACGGCCGGATATCCGCGTGCCGTTTCGGGAAATCACCCTATCGCCGACTAAAACCAGCAGCATTGATGAAGAGAACCCGCCGCTGCTGGTGTACGACACCTCTGGCCCTTACACCGACCCAGCCGCCAACAATGATTTACGCAAAGGCTTGCCTGCCCTGCGTCGCGCCTGGATTGAAGAGCGCAACGATACCGAGTTCCTTGACGGCCCCACTAGTGAGTACGGCAACCGCCGCGCTAACGACCCCACGCTTGCTCAGTTGCGTTTTGATTTAACTCGCACCCCGCGCCGGGCAAAACCAGGCAAGAATGTCACCCAACTGCACTATGCGCGCCAGGGCATTATTACCCCTGAAATGGAATTTATTGCCATTCGCGAAAACCAGCGCCGCCAAGCATTAGGCACCGCTGAAGTGGAGCGTATTCTTGGTCACCAGCACCCTGGCCAAAGCTTTGGTGCAAAATTGCCGGAAGAGATCACGCCGGAATTTGTGCGCGACGAAGTCGCCCGCGGGCGCGCAATTATCCCCAACAATATCAATCACCCAGAATCCGAGCCGATGATTATTGGCCGTAACTTCCTGGTGAAGATTAATGGCAACCTGGGTAACTCGGCCGTTACCTCGTCGATTGAAGAAGAAGTCGACAAAATGACCTGGGGTATCCGCTGGGGATCGGACACCATTATGGATCTTTCCACCGGCCAGAATATCCACGAAACCCGCGAGTGGATTATCCGTAACTCGCCGGTGCCAATTGGTACCGTGCCGATCTATCAGGCGCTGGAGAAGGTCAACGGCGTGGCTGAAGACCTGACCTGGGAAGTGTTCCGCGACACCTTGATCGAACAGGCCGAGCAGGGCGTGGATTATTTCACCATTCATGCGGGCGTACTGCTGCGCTATGTGCCACTAACTGCTAACCGGGTGACCGGCATTGTCAGCCGTGGCGGTTCCATTATGGCCAAGTGGTGCTTGTACCATCACCAGGAAAGCTTCCTGTATACCCACTTCGAAGAGATCTGTGAGATCTGCAAGCAGTACGACGTAGCGTTTTCGTTGGGCGATGGCCTGCGCCCCGGCTCAGTCGCCGATGCCAACGACGAAGCGCAGTTCGCTGAGCTGGAAACCCTGGGCGAACTAACCAAGATCGCCTGGAAACACGACGTTCAGGTGATGATCGAAGGCCCTGGTCATGTGCCCATGCACTTGATTAAAGAGAACATGGATAAGCAGCTAGAGGCGTGCCATGAGGCGCCTTTCTATACGCTTGGCCCACTGACTACCGATATCGCTCCCGGCTACGACCACATTACCTCGGGCATCGGTGCGGCCATGATTGGCTGGTTTGGCTGTGCAATGCTCTGCTATGTGACGCCGAAAGAGCACTTGGGCCTGCCGAATAAAGATGACGTCAAAACCGGCATCATCACCTATAAGATTGCGGCCCACGCAGCGGATTTGGCCAAGGGCCACCCGGCAGCCCAGCGTCGCGATAACGCGCTTTCCAAGGCACGCTTTGAATTCCGCTGGGAAGACCAGTTCAACCTGGGGCTAGACCCAGACACCGCTCGCGAATACCACGACGAAACCCTGCCGAAAGATTCCGCCAAGGTGGCGCACTTCTGCTCGATGTGTGGGCCGAAGTTCTGCTCGATGAAGATCAGCCAGGAAGTGCGCGATACCTATCGTGACCGCGCACCGGAAAATGCCGCTGAAAGCGACGCCGAGGCGGTCAAGCGTGGCATGCAGGAGCAAGCGGAGAAGTTCCGCCGTGAAGGCAGCGAGCTGTATCAGGAGGTTTAAAACAGCAATCCCTAGATAGTCCCGCTGCTAGGTGGGTGGCTCTTGAGCTTACTTGAGCACTATGAGACCTCAAGAGCCACTTTCAACACGCCGTCGCGCTGGTGAGAAAATAGATCGTAAGCCTCGACAATATTCTCCAGAGCGTAGCGGTGGGTAACCATCGGGCCAAGATCTATCCGCCCGGCGGCAATAATGCTCATCAACCTGCGCATGCGCTCTTTGCCGCCAGGGCAAAGTGACGTAATGATCTTGTGGTCTCCAAGCCCAGCACAGAAAGCACCCAGCGGAATCGTCAAGTCTTCAGAGTAAACGCCTAAGCTCGATAGCGTGCCGCCAGGCTTTAACACCCGCAAGGCAGATTCAAAGGTTTGCTGCAGGCCGAGTGCCTCAATCGCCGAATCCACACCGCGTCCACCGGTGAGTTTAAGAATTTCTTCAACGACATCCACCTTACGAAAATCCAGTGCCACGTCAGCGCCCATTTGCTTGGCCATTGCCAACCGCTCATCGACACCATCTACCGCGATAATCATCCCCGCCCCGCGTAACCGCGCGCCTGCTGTCGCACATAGCCCAATTGGGCCTTGGGCGAACACCACCACGGTATCGCCAATTTTGATACCTGCTTTTTCG
This sequence comes from Halomonas qinghailakensis, assembly GCF_025820815.1. Classification (NCBI taxonomy): domain Bacteria; kingdom Pseudomonadati; phylum Pseudomonadota; class Gammaproteobacteria; order Oceanospirillales; family Halomonadaceae; genus Halomonas; species Halomonas qinghailakensis. The sequence goes on from NZ_CP096973.1 coordinate 689,700, forward strand.
GCACCCGCAAAGCCGGTCGACATGATGTCAGGGCACATCAGCACTTGTTCGTCGGTTAGGCCATCTGGCACGGGAGAAAGGTTGGCCTGGGCATCCGGCACCAATAGGTATTCCGCCTGGGCACCGTCGATGGTGTTACCAAAGCGCCAGCCACCCATCGGCTTATACCCATGGCTGTGGTGGCCGCCATCCTGCGAGCAGCAATCATCCTGGCAAGCATAGGAGGTAAAACTGGGGCAAATCGCCCCGGCGATAACCCGCTGGCCCTCTTGGTACCCCTTCACGTTGGCACCCAGCTTTTCAATTACCCCCACCGGCTCATGGCCGATGGTTAAGCCGCGCTCAACGGGGTATTCGCCTTTTAGAATGTGCACGTCGGTGCCGCAAATCGTCGTGGTGGTCACACGCATCAGCGCATCATTGGGGCCAATCTCGGGAATGGGTTTATCGTCAATTTCAATCCGGCCAGGCTCAACAAAAATAGCCGCTTTCATCATGGTAGCCATTGGGACGCTTCCTCAGTGAAGGGAGTCATAACACTTCACCACTAAGCGTAGGCCATTAATCGATCACTGACGGCGGCTAAACTTGCGTCATATCAAGTTTTAGGCTGCTAGGTGAGCAGCTTATTGTTTGTAATAAAAAGCCATGACAAGAGCGCCTTTAAAAAAAGCTAATGCGAGGCTCCTTAACAAAGCTTCTCAGCAACAGCACCTAATAAAAATTAATGTCTTGTAGGCTGGTGCTAACGCGGGTGCCTGCTATTCCCTGAAGAATTTCTTCGATATCCGCCAATGCACCAATAACCGCTTCTTTACCGGTATTTCTGCTGTAGCGGCATGCCGCTTCTATTTTTGGTCCCATGGAACCCGCCGCAAACTGCATATCATCTAGTACATCCGGATGAGCACTGGCGATCGCCTTGTGGTTTGGCCCGTTCCAGTCGATATAAGCGGCATCAACATCCGTCGCAATGATCAGCAAATCAGCCTGCAACTGCTCAGCGAGAAGAGCTGAACAGAGATCCTTATCGATCACCGCCTCTACGCCATGGAGCTTATTATTTTCGTCGTACGCAGTAGGGAGCCCTCCCCCGCCAGCACAAATGACGATAGTGCCTTTTTCCTTAGCCAGGCGCTCGGCTTCATCCTCTGTATAAACCGGGCCTATCGGCTTGCTGGGGTGCTGAAACGCAGGGTCATCAAGGTCAACTTCCACCTGTGTTAATAACGTGGCGAGCGGAACCTCAACCGGCAGCAGATTGCCAAGCTCCTGCTCAATCATGTAACCGATCATGCCTTCCGTTTCTGCTCCTAGCACATCCAGTGGATAGGCGCTGACATCCGTGTAAGCGGCCCCTTGTAGTGCCAAAAGACAATTAATAACGTTTTAATATAAATTAATATATTTAAAGAATATGCTACTAGTCAGGCACATAATCTCTTTTAGGGAAAACATCCATTGCCCCATCTTTGACGTAGGGCAAATCGTCTTGCACCTGCTTGGAATAGACTAAAGTAGAGACTAGACGTCCTCTTCTCTTACTGCTGGTGGACGTGTCACTTATACTTATTTCATTGATATGGACTTCTATGATGCCAACTCTTCCTTTCAAACCCTGGTCGACAGCAATCGCTGTGGCCATCACCCTCTTTATTTGGCTGGTGATTCCTTTGCCTGAAGGGTTAACGCCAAATGCTTGGCTCATGTTGGCAATTTTTGTCGGCACCATTGCCGCGATTATTGGCAAGGCCATGCCGATTGGCGCGATATCTGTGATTGCAATTTCTATTGTCGCGGCAAGCGGTGTTACCGGCGATACACCAGGCGAAGCCATTAATGTCGCCTTAAGCAGTTATGCCAACCCGCTTATCTGGTTAATTGCGATTGCGATTATGATTTCACGAGGGTTGATCAAAACCGGTTTAGGCGCGCGCATTGGCTACTATTTCATCTCTATTTTCGGCAAACGTACGCTGGGGATTGGTTATGGCCTCGCCTTTTCAGAGCTGTCAATTGCGCCCGTTACCCCAAGCAATACAGCCCGGGGCGGCGGTATTATTCACCCTATTATGCGCTCGATTGCCCATAGTTTTGATTCACATCCTGAAGACAATACCTCGGGCAAAATCGGCAAATATTTAGCACTGGTGAATTACCATAGCAATCCGATCACCTCGGCTATGTTCATCACTGCCACCGCTCCGAATCCATTGACTGTTCAACTTATCTCATCCGCTACCGGAGCCGAAATACAGCTGAGCTGGCTAACCTGGGCCATCGCCATGCTGCTCCCAGGCTTGGTCGCCATCCTGGCGATGCCGTACATTCTGTACTTGCTTTATCCGCCTGAAATTAAAGAAACGCCGAATGCCACGCAATTAGCAAAGGACAAGCTAGCCGAGCTGGGTAAGCTGAGTCGAAATGAGGGCATCATGCTGTTCGTTTTCTTCGTGCTGCTGTTACTTTGGGCGGATATCCCAGCGATTTTCTTAGGGGATGCAGTAACGCTTAATACTACAACGTCTGCGTTTATTGGCCTTTCCATGCTGCTGCTGACCGGGGTATTAACCTGGGAAGATGTGCTAAAAGAGAAAAATGCCTGGGATACGCTGTTGTGGTTTGGCGCACTTATCATGATGGCCAGCCAGCTTAACGAAACAGGCCTCATTACTTGGTTTTCTGCAAATATGCAGGACTGGATTACCATGATGGGAATTGGCTGGGCAGGTGCCTCTGCACTGCTGGTGCTAACGTTCCTTTATACCCACTACTTTTTTGCCAGCACTACCGCACACATCACCGCAATGATGGCGGCATTTCTCACCGTTGGCTTAAGCCTCGGTGCTCCCCCCATGCCTTTTGTGCTGATTATGGCCGCTACGTCTTCCATCATGATGACGTTAACCCATTACGCCACCGGCACTTCGCCTGTGATCTTTGGCTCAGGCTACCTGACGCTGGGAGAGTGGTGGAAAGCTGGTTTTATTATGAGCGTGGTCAATCTGCTCATTTGGGTAGTTGTCGGTGGCTTATGGTGGAAACTTCTTGGCCACTACTGAGTAGCCTCTTAAAGCAGTTGCTACCTAAAAACCAACAGAGGCCATTGGCCTCTGTTGGTAGTGGGGTAACTTGGTTAGACGTTATTTCTTAGCCTTTTCCTTGGCATCACCTTTGCCTTTTTGAAGCTCGCCTTCTGCTTGCTGAACCTTGCCCTTGGCTTCGGTTTTTTCGCTTCCCGTCGCCTTTCCTACTGCTTCCTTAACATTGCCAGCAGCTTTATTAGCCGAGCCTTTCATTTTATCTTCTTTGCCATTTTCCATGACTTACACCTCTAATCCGTTAGTGGAGAAGACACCGCACGCTAAATGAATTTGTGTATCGCGTCGCGGCTCCTCTATTAGCGTAGCCCTTGTTAGTAAAGTTACCTCAATTACTTTCGTTAAATTTTCATTCGTGAATTAGCTAAATTAAGGTTAGCGAACCTGCCTTTGCTACCCACAGGTGCTGGCGCAAAATATTCAAGGGGTAGAGGCATGACAGGCAACATACTCTAGCTCTGACATTTTTCCCGCGACTAACGACTTTCCACAGCATGCTAAAAAATTTTTCTTCTTCTAGATGGTGCCAAAAAAAGCCGCCTTTTTAAGGGCGGCCAACAAAAGGGGGGGGTACTTACGTTCAACTAGCGCCAGGAAGGACCACCCATTACATCCGGTAACCATAGTGCAATTTCTGGAAACGCTAATACCAAGGCTAATACTACAAGCTGCGCTAAAATAAAGGGTACAACCCCTTTGTACATATGCTTCAGCGTTACTTCAGGAGGAGTAATTGCCCGGAGGTAGAAAATAGCAGGTGCCAAAGGAGGCGTCAGATAACTGGTTTGCAGTACCACTAAGAAGGCGACACAGAACCAGATTTCATCAAAGCCCAGCATTCTTACAATGGGCATTGCCACAGGGATAATGATAAGTACCACGGAGATCAAATCCAGTACAAAACCTGCGATAAAAGCGATCAGCAGAATAAGGCCTAGAATCATCCAAGGGCTCAAGCCTGTGTCCATTAGTAAGGCTTGCACCGTCGCCATTCCTCCTGAGGCAAAAAATACCCCAGCGAACATACTCCCCCCCATCACAATGAGCAGAATCATGGCTGAAATATTGACGGTCTTCACGGCCGATGCCCAAAGTACCGTTACCTTTAAGTTACGGTATGCAGCGGCCAAAATGATCGCACCCAAAGCACCACATGCTGCAGCCTCTGTTGGTGTAGCCAAGCCCATAAGAATGGTGCCAAGCACAGTAAAAATCAGCAGCATGGTAGGCACCAACGCGACTAGCGTAATACGTATCTTTTCACCTAGCGCAATATCCGGCGTCTGCTCTTCAATGCGTGGTGCCATCTCAGGTTTAAGATAAGCAATCCCAATGATGTAGACCAGGAACATGACTGCCATTAAGAAACCGGGTATTAGCAAACCGCTAAACAGCGATCCAACCGAGACCCCAGCGACAGGACCAAGAACCACTACGGTAATAGAAGGCGGTATCGCAGTACCTAATGACCCACTGGCACAGATGGTGCCTGACATCAGACTTTTACTGTAGTGATGCTTAAGCATCACCGGAATAGCCAGCATGCCAATCACCGCTTCTGTCGCTCCCACAACACCGCTGGAAGCAGCAAACAATGTTCCTAAAATAATCGCACCGATGCCTAGCCCACCGGGTAAACGACGCGTCCACATGTGAATTGCTTCGAACAAGCGCTCGGCAATGCCTGAACGCTCAAGCATCGCGCCCATAAAAATAAACAGCGGTACTGCCGCAAGAATGGAGTTAGATGCCGTGTCTTCAATTTTGGTCAACAGCTGATAAGCCGCCACATCGCCAAACTGAATAATACCAAATCCGGTTGCTACCAGAATCATTGAGAAGGCAATGGGAAAACCAGCAATAATTAGTGTCATCAAAGCAGGAAACATCAGCAACGCAAGATAGCTACTCATTCGGCTAGCTCCTTAACGTGATGTTTACCAGTTATCAAACACACTGATTTCAACAACTCGGCGATTACCTGAAGGGCTAGTAGCGCAAAGCCAACAAACCATACCGTAAAAATCGGCCATACGACTGGGTTCCAGGCTGAGCGTCCCGAGCGTTCGTTGGTTTCAAACGCAGAGAGAGCGTACTTGGAAAGCTCCCATACCAGCCACACTAACACCGGAAGGAACAACACATAGCCAATTGCCCGTATAGCGGCATTGGCCCTTTCGCTCAGCTGTAAAGACACAATGTCCACGCTGACGTGTTGGCCGATACGCAACGCATTGGCCATCCCCAGCATAAACATTGCTCCCATTACCATATAGCTGACTTCAAAAGCCCATAACGTAGGGCGGCCGGCAACGTAACGGCTGAGCACTTCAATGATTAATGCGCCAATTAAAGGAAGTACAAGAAGAGCGCCCAACCAGCCAGCAAAGCGGGTCAGCGCCTCTATGGATCGGATTAGTTTCATGACGGAATCTCAGCGTATAAGGGGGACAGGAAGCAGACGCCAACAAAAGAGAGGCCCACTAAGGCCTCTCTGATCATTTACCTAATCGCTGTTAGCGACCCATAACACCAATCGGTAGACGATATTCCGACCAGCTATTCATATCATTTTTAAAGGAGCGCTGAGATTCAAGAACACGGGCAAACCACTCGTTTTCAGCGGCGTATTCATCTTCCCACTTAGTCGTTTCTTCATAAATGGCGTCGATGAAGGATTGATCCAATTCTACTATCTCGTTAGGACCGTCCACGAGTTCTTGATAAGCTTCTAAGTCAGCAAACGAGCTAGCTAGCCACGTATCAAACACCGATAACTTACCTGCAAGACGCAGCATACGCTGATCTTCTTCGCTCAGCTCTTCCCATGTATCACTATTGACTTGGCACTCAAGAAAGCCACCCGACTGGTGTACACCAGGCGTAATAACGTATTGCGCAACTTCTTGGAAGCCTGTTGGACGGTTCATTTCAGGACTTCCCCACTCGGCAGCATCAATAACGCCACGTTCCAGGGCGCTGTAGATATCACTACCTGCCATAACTACCGTAGAAGCCCCTAGGCGAGAAGCAATTTCTGCCCATGCGCCAGAAGTCCGCAGTCGCAGCCCCTGGAAATCTTCAAGCGTCCTGACAGGCTTATTAGAGTGGAGGAAAATTTCGGTGCCGAGGATGGCACACGGGAACGCTACAACATCGAACACTTCACGACGATACTCTTCGTAAAGATCTGCACCACCACCCTCGTACATCCATAGCATAAACTCTTCAGGCGTTAGGCCGCTTGAGTGGCCTGCCAATAGAGCGGTGGTTGGGTCAGTGCCATAATCATAGTTAATGTAGTTATGACTTACCTGGGCAACCCCCGATTTAACACTGTTGGTAACTCGCAGTGCGCTGCCCAGCGTGCCGCCAGGATAGACCTCGATAGCGATTTTTCCGTTAGTCAACTCATTAACGCGATCTGCAAACATCTGTGCATCACGCTCAAGCCACGGGCCACCGCTCCACGGTGTTGCCATACGCCACTCGATTTCAGCGGCACTTGCAGCAGTTGCAAGGCCGACACTTAGTCCTACTGCCAAGGCGATTTTACTAATTTTATACATGGTAGTTTCCCTTTGTAGAGCGTTATGAGGTTGTTCGCTGGCTACCTGTAATAGTTATTAATTTTCAACACTATCAGCTTCGCAAACGCAGCATTTGGCCCAAACTCTGCAAAAATATGCTCATCCTCAGAAATACGGGCTAATTTTGCTCTCAGCCTTTCTCACAGCCTTAGTCAAGGAGAAAACCAATATCTACCAAACTAATCAATGCTCCTCTCTCAAAATCGAGAACCCACCAAAAAGCCCCTACCACTTAACTACGTGATAGGGGCTACATGGTGATGCCTGAATAGATACGCCCGTACTAGGTAATCTTTGTAGCGATACACCTCGATCAGCGCATGGTTACTGTTTTAAAGTGACAGTCTTAAAAACGGTACTTTAGACCCACGCTGGCAGCATCGAAATCATAGGCAGATTTATCCAAGTAACGCATATAGTCCGCACCTACAGAGACATTCGGGGCGATATCCATTTCCGCGCCTGCACCGTAGGAGAAACCGGTTTCACGGTCGTTGTTAATATCTACCTCAGTGAAGCCCGCTAAGCCGTATAAACGCACTTCAGGTGCAATGGGTACAATACCTTTCGCATAGGCACCGGCGACATGATCTAGCTCGGCGCCGCCATCAGAACCGCCAGACCCTAAATGCGCTTCCAGGGCAAAATAGTCATTGAACTGTGCCCCACCGCGGAGACGTAAGCCAACGTCATCGCGGGAAGAGCCTCTTTCTGGGTTCAGGCTCCAAAACATGGCATCACCGCCCACATATCCTTGTGGGTACTGGAAGGGCTGTTGCGCTTGAGCCGATGCCGCGAAAGTACTCGCACCAACGAAAAGCGCGGCGGAGGTAAGTGATAATACGGTCATCTTCATAAGTTAAACCTCAGTTAAAAAACAGTGTTTCCTTACACTTTTTAATTGTGGCTCAACCCTATCGAGAACGCAATTTAACAGCTCAACTTGCATTTAATTTCCTTTTTCCGCTCCAGCTTAACGACCTTTAGAAAGGCTGAGCACAACAATGCCACCAACCACCACTGCCCCGCCAACCAGTTGGCTTGGGCTAAGCATCTGTCCTAGAACGATATAACCAAGTAATAAAGATGCTACTGGCTCGAAGTTCATCACCGGGGCATTGCGCGCCATATCCAGGCGAGGCACAAAAATAAATAGTAGGGAAAAAGCACTACCATAGAGCAAAGCCAATAAGGCTAGTCCTGTCCAGCCTGCACTGTTATCCGGCAAGCTCATTCCCCCAGGCACTGCGCCCAGCAACCCGCCAACAATCATGACAATAAATACCGTTTGCATGGTCAACAAGCTACGGAACGTGCTGCCAACCCCTGCCAGTCGATGCTCAGTAACCCAGAGCGCACAAGCAAACGCAAAGGCGGCAGTTAACCCAAATCCAATACCGGCTAACCATTCAGGCCCCATGGCATTAGCATCCGCAAACCAACTCGGTATATCGAGCACCACTAATAGCCCAATTAAGATCGTGCCCATAATCAGACAGCTACGCAGTGAAGGCCGAGACCCGCCTAGTGCCCAACTTAACAGCGCTAGTTGAATAGGAAAGGTATTGACCAGCAGGAGCGCAATAACCACCGGCAAGCGTGCAACCGCTGAATAAAGACTCACGCTTTGAATAGCAATAAGCAGCCCTACCGCTAATTGCCATGGCCAGGTGCTGGGAGGTAGCCAGAGTCGCTTCTTCTGAACTAGTACCAACGTCAGCAAAATCAAACACGCCACGCCTGAGCGCATTAATACCGCAAGCAGCAAGCCAGTGCCGTTATCAAACGCTAACCGCGCGGAAACGTGGTTGGCAGCAAACATCGTCGCTACTGACATCATCAAAAGAATGGCTAAGTGACGCGGCAGCAGCACGGGTAACGGCGAAGAAGACATAAGAAAAAAACGGCTCATTTTCAGTGGGTATGTCGTCAGAGTGCCGACATTTTAAGGTTAAGGCTAACCCAATAGCCCGCTAATATCATGCAACGCAGCATGCTAAACTAAGGTCTACCCCAATTTTATGCTAACTACTTTATAAAGGTTGTTATGAACACATCGGTGCTGGTCATTAACTGCGGCTCATCTTCTATTAAATATGCGTTGATTGATTCAGACCCTAATGCATCACGGTTAGCGGGTTTAGCAGAGCGACTAGGCAGTAGCGAAGCCTGTTTAAAGGGCAATACTAGCTCAGGTAAACGCTTCACTCAGACACTACCCAATGCTGATCACGCTGAAGCGCTGAAGGCCATTCTTGAGCGACTAGAAGGTCGAGTACCCGGTGCAGTTGGGCACCGTATTGTTCACGGCGGCGAGCACTTTACCCAGGCGGCAATGATTGACGATCATGTTATTGACGCAATTGAAGCCACTGCAGCGCTTGCGCCACTGCATAACCCGGCTAACTTAGCGGGCATTGCTGCTACCCAAGATGTGTTTCCTGACCTGCCTCAGGTAGCCGTGTTTGATACTGCTTTTCACCAAACACTGCCCCCACGCGCCTACCGCTACGCACTACCTGAAGCGTTGTATACCGAATATGGAATCCGTCGCTACGGATTTCATGGCACTAGCCATGCATATGTCAGCCAGCGTGCCGCCACATTAAGCAACCGCGGTGCAGGCGGCTGGCTGACCGCTCACCTAGGTAATGGCTGTTCTACTAGCGCCATCTGGAATAACCAAAGCCTGGATACCAGCATGGGGCTTACGCCGCTGGAAGGCTTAGTGATGGGAACCCGCAGCGGCGATGTCGACCCTGGCTTGCATGCTCATCTTCACCGCCAACTAAATTGGTCACTGGATGAGATTGACAACGTACTTAACAAGCAGAGCGGCTTATTAGGCCTTTCCGGCCTGACCAATGATATGCGTGAGGTCGAAGACCAAGCGCTGGCTGGTCATAAAGGTGCCAAACTCGCGCTAGAGGTATTTTGCTATCGGATTGCTAAATCGCTAGCGGCCCTCTCCTGTGCCCTGCCACAACTCGATGGCATTATTTTTACCGGCGGCATTGGTGAAAACTCACCCACCGTTCGTCGTAACGTATTGGCACTATTACCTCACTTTCGTTTCAGTGTCGATGATGTGGCTAACGAAGCCACCATTCGCGGCAAAGAAGGCAAGGTGGATAACGCCGATCACCATGGTCCCGAAGTATGGGTCATTCCCACTGATGAAGAGGGACGTATCGCCATGGAAACCCGTCACTGCGTGGAGACCTCTGAATGAACAACGCTACCGAGCAGCCCCAGGCTATCTTACTGGTGCCTACTAGCATGGGAGCTGGGTTAACCTCCGCTTGCCTAGGGTTAATTCAAGCGCTGGATACCATCGGCCTGAAAGCCGGCTTTTTAAAGCCATTTATGCAAAATGAGCTAAACGGCCCAGGACTGGACCGTTCAACGGCGCTGGTGTCGCGTACGCTGAATCAACGCCCGCCCTCACCTATTTCCCAGGCACGGCTTGAACGTTTACTACGCGATGATCAAACCGATGAGTTGATGGAAAACGTCGTTGAGCTCTTTGAGCAGGTCACCCAACAGGCCTACCGAGACGGCAGCGCCTTAGACTTAGTCGTGGTGGAGGGCGTTGTTCCTACCCAACACACCACCTATGCGACCCAAACCAATGCCCAACTCGCCGACGCCCTGAATGCACGTATCATCCTGGTCGGTACTGGTGATTTAAACGAACCGCAACAGCTTGCCGAAGAGCTGGATATGCATGCCAGAAGCTTTGGCGGTGTCAGTTCCAGTCGCACGCTGGGCGGCATTTTAATGCGCATGAAAAACCTGCCCTATGGGCAGGAAGACGACCTTTCTGCAGCACCTGGCACAATTAAGCCCCACCTTGAAGAGCCAATACTCAATGAACTGCGCCGCTATTCACCAGCGCTAGCAACCGACAGCTTTCATCTGATTGGCGTAGTGCCTTACAGCAATACCCTGAGCGCACCGCGCACTTTAGATGTTGCGCGGGCGCTGAATGCCACCATGCTCAATGAAGGGGAAGCCATTAGCCGCCGCGTGCTTTCTACCAGCCTGTGCGCGCGCAGTGCCGCCAACGCACTGCATATTTTCAAACCGGGCAGCTTGGTCGTCGCCTCTGGTGACCGTGATGATGTGATACTAGCATCCGCGCTGGCCACCATGAACGGCACCCAGCTAGCAGGCGTACTGTTAACTAATGGCTTCCTGCCTAACGACAACATGATTGAAATGTGCCGCCCGGCGCTTAAAACCGGACTTCCGGTTCTGGTAGTAGAGACTGACAGCCTAACCACTGCCCAGAACCTCAGCCAACTCAGCCGCGAAATCCCTATGGATGATTTCGAGCGTGCCGAACAGGTGGCACGTTATGTGGCTGCCCACATGGATTTAGAGTGGCTAAAAGCGAAGCTCAGCCGTGGCTACATTCACCGCCTGTCGCCGTCAGCGTTTCGTCACCAGCTCGTTAAGCTTGCCCAGCAGGCCAAGAAGCGCATTGTGTTGCCTGAAGGCGATGAGCCACGCACCATTGAAGCCGCGATTGTGTGTCAGCGCCGTGGTATTGCCGACTGCGTGCTGCTCGGCAAGCGCGACGATATCGAAAACGTTGCCCGTCATCGCGGCCTGACGCTGCCAGATACGCTAACTATTATCGACCCTGAAAGTACCCGAGCAAAATATATTAGCCCTATGGTCGAACGCCGGCGCGGCAAGCTAAATGAACTCACTGCTGAAGGTCAGCTGCAGGACAACGTGGTACTTGGCACCATGATGCTGCAGTTAGATGAAGTCGATGGCCTTGTATCCGGTGCGGTACACACCACTGCCAATACCGTGCGCCCAGCCTTCCAGTTGATCAAAACTGCACCGGAATATAATCAAGTATCATCGATCTTCTTTATGTTATTGCCGGAACAAGTTGTGGTCTACGGAGATTGCGCGGTTAATCCTGATCCAGACGCAGAAACACTGGCAGAAATCGCTATTCAAAGCGCTCGTTCGGCAGAAGCGTTTGGTATTGAACCGCGTGTCGCCATGATCAGCTACTCCACCGGTGATTCCGGCACAGGTGCCGATGTTGATAAAGTGCGCGAAGCTACCCGCATTGCCAAAGAGCGCGCTCCACATCTCGCGATCGACGGTCCTTTGCAATACGATGCAGCCGCTATTGAGAGTGTTGGCAAGCAAAAAGCCCCAGACTCCCCTGTTGCGGGCAAAGCAACGGTGTTTGTTTTCCCCGACCTGAACACAGGTAACACCACCTATAAAGCCGTACAGCGTAGCGCTCGTGTGGTCAGTGTAGGCCCGATGCTGCAAGGCTTGAACAAGCCGGTTAACGATCTTTCCCGCGGCGCCATGGTCGACGATATCGTTTACACCATTGCACTCACCGCGATTCAGGCGAGCCAGCGGGAAAGCTAGACCACTAGCCACTCTTTGTACGCACTACTAAAACGCCCCGAACAGATAATGAGCTGTTCGGGGCGTTTTAGGTTCAGCGTCAGAATTTATCGTTCAATGAGCGGCGAAGTATCACGCCCACATCGGCACCATGGCTTCCAACACCATGACTAGGCTCATGGCGGTAATAGTCAGGATCGACACGCCAAACACCTTTTTAGCCCAGCGCACGTCATCACCCAGTCGAAAGCCACATAATGCTAAGTAAAGCCAGTAGCCCCCCATTGCCAAGGCCACGAACAGGTAGCCGGCGCCCGCTTGGCTTGCCAGTACCAGTGCCAGTGAGGCAGGAATAAACGCAATGATATAGCCAAGAATATGATGCTTGGCTCGTTTAATACCATGCACTACCGGTAGAACAGGGATCGAGGCACGCCGGTAGTCCGCATAACGAAAAATCGCAATCGCATAAGAGTGCGGCATCTGCCACAGACAAAAGATGACCAGTAGCATGAAAGCACCGCTATCAAACTGCCCTGTCACCGCACAGTAACCCACGACCGGCGGCATTGCCCCAGAAAGACTACCCACCAGCGTGCCGTATTCAGAGTGCCGTTTCATATAGAGGCTATACAGCCCTACGTAAACCCCCCAGCCGATCACCGCTAATGCCACCGTCAAGCCATTGGTACCCAAAGCCAAACACACCACACCCGCTACCCCAAGCAGCGCCGACACACCTAGCGCTTGGGTAATAGAGACACGTCCTTTAGCCAGAGGGCGATGGCGAGTGCGCGCCATTAGCGCATCAATATCGCGGTCTATAACATTATTGCAGGCACAGCCAGACGCGATGACCAGGGCAATGCCCACCATAACAGCAGCAAACGTTATCCAATCGAATGTTCCATGAGCGGCTAAAAAATAGCCGCCGAGCGTTGCGATCAAATTGCCACCAATGATCCCTGGCTTGGTTAGCGCCAGCAGGTCGCGCCAACGGCTGGGCGCCACAACTAATCGATCATCATGTTGAGATGCGGATGCTGCATGATCCATAACGAGCCCCCTACCACCAGGACGAGTATCGCCAGAATTAAGACGAAGGATGCCAAGTCTCAACCTTCGTCCGCTTTGTTGTTTTTGTGCGTATGCGTTATCAGCTGAGCCAACATCTGAAGCGCAGCGATACAGCAATAATGGCCGCCAACTGGCGGGCATCTGTTTGACCGTTCACTAAACGCCATCACGGTTAGCACTAAAGATAGCAGAAGTCCGGCGACTTACGATTTAACGCTGCTATCGTAAGAGGTTAGGCAACCGTCACGCTTAGTGATGCCCGAGGAAGGCAATCAAGCAATTTAGGTGCATGCTCATCGTCGGTTACGACAATGTCGAAATCGGATAACGCGGCAAAATAGGCGGGGCGCACTAAACCAAATTTACTGGCATCGACAATCAATAGGCGCTGCATAGCAGTCGCAATGGCGGCCTGTTTTGGCGCCACTTCGTGAAAATGGAAACAGCTAACCCCCCTTTCGCAATCTACCCCCGCCGCAGAGATCAGTGCTTTATTAATGCCTAAACGCTCAATAGCAGTACGCATACCATCACTGCCAAACGATTGCGACGAAGCATAAAACAGCCCCCCTAGCAGCACTAACCGCACATTCGGCAACGCGGCTACTGCATTTGCCACGTTAAGGGCATACGTCACCACAGTCAGCTCGCGGAAATGGCTAAGCTGGCTAAGCAACGGAATTAGCGTTGAACCGCAGTCGATAAAAAGTGTATCGCCCTCTTCAATCAAGCTAGCAACTCGCTGACAAAGGCGGTGCTTAATTTGATAGTGGCTCGCCTGCTGTTCAGTCAGATCGTACACCGGCGTTACGCCAGGGTAGCTTGCCATGACTAACCGACCGCCCAATAAGCTAATCGTCGAAGGTTGCGTAGTAACGTCCCGACGGATCGTCATTTCAGAAACACCACACAGCTCAGCAGCATCGCGTAGATGCAATGTTCCCCCACTGGCAAGCGCTTCTTGCAACCTTGCCAAACGCTGAGCGCTTCGGTCATTCATGGCAAACCTCTCCTTTAATCTCAAGTTCAGATGTTATTTGCTATCAGCGCTTAGCGGCTATTCAAAACCTATGCTGGGCCAGCCCTCATGATATTTCCACTGCCATACACTGCCTTGCGGCCACGTGAGATTCATATCACATATACATAGCGTTGATGTCGTAATACTTGCAAATCAACGTTAAAAAAATAACACTCAATGTTATAATTTTAACATCACCGCCAGCCCACACGACCCATAACAAACCTTGTTGAGGCTTTCATGACTGCTCAAACCCCTTCACGTTCCCCTTTCGTCACGCTTGGCGCTGGCGTTTTACTAGCAAGTTCTATACTGGCAACCCCGGTATTCGCAGGCGATAGTCAGCCGCAACCCCTTGACCGCCTGTGGTCGTTTGCCAACGTGTCAGTCAATTACCTAGACTGGTCGAATGGCACTGAGGCACGCACCGCGAATAATGCAGCAAAAAGCGATTTTACCTTCGTTGAAATCGAAGGCGGCGTTGGCTTTAGCTGGGGTGAATTTTACGGCTTCTTCGATTTCGAGAATCCGACTAATGACCAGTTTGACGAATCGAGCGGTGGTAAAGACAACTTTCGTACCGCAGGAAAAGTCACCTCGCATATCTATTTAGGCGACAGCCCGCTATCGATCTACGCCCACCTGTACGATTTCCGCGATTATGGTTTCAACGCCCGCGAGCAGGATCAAATTCTCGGCCTCGGCTACCGCACGACGTTCGACAACGGCCTATGGTTCAAACCGTTTATTGGTGCCGCACGGGTACAAAGCGATGGCTATACCGGCATGAACGGCTACATGGCAGGCTGGGTAGCAGGTTACGACTTTACCGCATTAAACCAGAACTTCAGCGTTACCAATTGGCATGAACAGACCTTTGGTCGTGACAATGAGTACCTGGAACAAAACTACGTAAACGGCACCGCAGGTAGTGTGGGCACCAACGGCGCGCTTAGCTTGTGGTGGCATCCTTCTGACTTAATTACCACTGGCGTGCAGTATCGCTACTCAGAGAACAAACTGGGTACCCCGAACGCTTATCAAAACGCGATGATTTACTCCATCAAGCTAAACTTGCTGTAATCGCTCCACTTCACACGCTCGGAAGGTACCCACATGACCCTCATCATGAGCCTGGTAGGTATGGTTACGCTGGTAATCATTGCACTTATCTTCTCTTACGACCGTAAATCGATTCGGCTACGCACCGTGCTCGGCGCCTTTGCCATTCAGGCGGGTATTGGCGCATTTGTGCTGTATGTGCCCTTTGGCCAAGCAGTTTTACAAGCTATTTCGTCCGGCGTTAGCCAAGTATTGGTCTACGCCAATGACGGTATTGGCTTTCTGTTTGGCGGCTTAGCCGATGTCGACAACGTCGGCTTTGTTTTCGCTATTAAAGTACTCCCCGTGATTATCTTTTTCTCGTCACTCATCGCGGTACTTTATTATGTAGGCATCATGCAGTGGGTTATTCGGATTTTAGGCGGCGCACTGCAAAAAGCCCTTGGCACTTCACGCACCGAATCGCTTTCTGCCACGGCAAACATCTTTGTTGGCCAAACCGAAGCGCCTCTAGTAGTACGTCCGTTTATTGCCCGTATGACACCTTCTCAGCTGTTTGCGGTGATGTGCGGTGGCCTGGCATCGGTGGCCGGCTCGGTACTGGCGGGCTACGCAGCATTGGGTATACCCATGGAATACTTGGTCGCCGCTTCGTTTATGGCGGCACCGGGTGGCCTACTGTTTGCCAAGCTGATCATGCCTGAAACTCAAGACGCGACCGATAGCGACAGCGTTTCTAGGGTAGAAGAAGAGCTTAAAGAGCAGGAAGATAAACCCGCCAACGTATTGGATGCAGCGGCAGCGGGCGCCACGTCAGGCATGAAACTTGCCGCCAACGTCGGTGCCATGCTGCTCGCATTTATTGCGCTAATTGCCCTTATTAACGGCATTTTAGGCGGCATTGGCGGTTGGTTTGGCTTTGAATCACTCAGCCTTGAACTGATTCTCGGCTGGCTGTTTGCACCGCTTGCCTTTCTACTTGGCGTCCCTTGGGAAGAGGCCACGCTGGCGGGCTCGTTCATAGGTCAAAAACTGGTGGTGAATGAGTTTGTAGCCTTTATCAACTTGGCTCCCTACATTGATGGGGAACAGGTGGTAGCCGCCACAGGTCAAATGATGACACCGCACACCATGGCAATTCTTTCCTTTGCATTATGTGGTTTTGCCAACCTGTCATCCATTGCCATTTTGCTGGGCGGTTTAGGCAGTATTGCTCCTACTCGCCGCAAAGAGATTGCCCGTTTTGGCGTGAAGGCCGTATTAGCCGGTACACTCTCTAATCTAATGTCAGCCTCTATTGCTGGCTTCTTTATTGCGTTGAGTAGCGCCACAGCTTAACGCAGCGTGTACGACCCTTTGCAACGGGCGCTGCTGTTTTTACGCAGTGCCCGTTTTGTCTTTTATTTATCTGTGAGAATTCCATGACTGCGACTGCCTCTCCTCAGCACACTCAAGCCCAACTTACCCAAGCTGCCCGCCAAGCACTCACCCTCATGGATCTAACGAGCCTAAACGACAGTGACACCGATAGCACGATTGAAGCGCTCTGCCAGCAAGTTAAAACACCCTTTGGCAACCCAGCAGCGGTATGCGTTTATCCCCAATTTGTGGTTACCGCGCAGCGTGCGTTAACCGCTCATAAGCTCAATGACCAGGTTAAAATTGCCACGGTTACTAATTTTCCTAACGGTGGTGACGACATCATGGGCGCCGCCCGTGAAACCCGCGACGCCGTCGCTTCCGGTGCCCATGAAGTGGATGTGGTATTTCCCTACCGCGCGCTAATGGCAGGCGATGAAGCCACCGGCCTTGAGCTGGTCGAAATGTGCAAAGCCGCCTGCGCCGGCCAAGCAAAGCTAAAAGTCATCATTGAATCGGGCGAACTCAAAGATCCTGCGCTTATCAAGCGTGCCAGTGAACTGGCTATTGAAGGTGGCGCAGACTTTATTAAAACATCGACGGGTAAGGTTGAAACAAACGCCACCCTGGAAGCCGCTGAGATCATGCTCAACGTGATTAAAGCCAGCGGAAAAGATGTTGGCTTTAAAGCCGCCGGCGGCGTGCGCACCGCTGAAGAAGCAGCCGAGTATCTAGCACTTGCTACTAATATTATGGGCCCACAGTGGGTAACGCCTGAACACTTCCGGTTTGGTGCTTCCAGCCTGCTGGGTAATTTATTGAATACGTTAAGTGGCGTCTCACTCTCCACGACTGAAGGAGGTTATTAATGTCGTCTACCGCTTCCCATCACGCTCTCCTGCCTCAGGAACTGATTCGCCTGAAGCGCGATCAACAGCCGCTTCCAGCGGAAGAGATCAAAGCCTTCGTGCAGGGTATTGCCGATGATCGCATCAGCGATGCCCAGATTGGTGCCTTCACCATGGCGGTGTTCTTAAATGGCATGAGCCGTGAAGAAGTCGTTGCACTGACCACAGCGACCAGAGACTCCGGCCATGTCATGCAGTGGGATTCCCTCAACCTCCCAGGCCCAGTTGTCGATAAACACTCCACTGGCGGCGTTGGTGATCTAGTGTCGTTGGTACTCGGCCCCTGGGTCGCCGCCTGCGGCGCGTTTGTGCCGATGATTTCAGGTCGTGGCCTTGGCCACACCGGCGGCACCCTGGACAAGCTGGAATCGATCCCCGGTTACGACCCCTACCCTGCGCCAGAACGCTTTAGCAGCGTGGTGAAATCCACCGGTGTAGCGATTATCGGCCAAACCGGCAACCTGGCCCCCGCCGATAAACGCATTTACGGCGTACGTGATGTGACCGCCACCGTGGAATCCATTCCACTAATTACCGCCTCTATTCTAGGTAAAAAGCTGGCCTCCGGTTTAGACGCCTTAGTGATGGACGTTAAGGTTGGCAGCGGCGCCTTTATGCCCACGCCGGAAAAATCCCGCGAGCTTGCCAAGAGCATCGCCAACGTGGCGACCCAGGCCGGCACGCCGACCACGGCCCTGCTCACCGACATGAGCCAGCCGCTGGCCCCCTGCGCTGGCAACGCGGTCGAAATCGTCGAGACCCTAGCCCTGCTGCGCGGCGAACGTTCTGATAGCCGTGTGATGCAGGTTACTCGTGAACTTGCGGTAGAAATGCTGATGGCGGGTAAGTTGGCCGCTAACCGTGAAGAAGCCCTGACTAAGCTGGAAAAAGCACTCACATCGGGTGCGGCCGCGGAAGTCTTCGCCCAGATGGTGCGCGAGCTGGGTGGCCCCGCCGACTTTATGGAACGCTCGGATAGCTACCTAGCTACTGCACCGGTCATTCAGCCGGTGTATCCCGAGCAGAGTGGTATCGTACAGCGCATCGACACCCGCGCCGTCGGTATGAGCGTAGTCGAGCTAGGCGGTGGCCGCTTGCGCAACGACGCTAGCGTCGATCACAGCGTCGGTTTTAGCGATATTGTCGAGATTGGCGACCGCGTCGATAGCCAACGCCCGCTCGCCATGGTCCACGCCCGCAGTGAAGAGGCAGCCAACCGCGCCGCTGCTCAGCTACGTGCCGCCATGATCCTTGGCGAAGACGTTGCCGTAGCGGACACCCTGCTTCAAGACACCTTCCGAGGAGAAGCCTAATGCGTCGTGCGATTGTAGTCGTCCTTGATTCGTTTGGAATTGGTAGCGCTCCCGACGCTGACAAATTTGGCGACCAGGGAGCTGACACCCTGGGCCACATCGCGGCCGCCTGCGCCCGCGGTGACGCCGATACCGCTGAACGCTCAGGTCCTCTGAAACTGCCAAACATGGCGGCGCTTGGGTTGTTCCACGCCCATCGCGATGCAACAGGAAGCGTGGCTGAAGGCGTTAGCCTACCGACCCAATTAAAAGGCGCGTACGCCCACGCCAAAGAGATTTCTAGCGGCAAAGACACCCCTTCCGGCCATTGGGAAATTGCTGGCGTACCAGTACGCTTTGACTGGGGCTATTTTCTTGATAAAACCAACAGCTTCCCCGCCGAGCTGTTGGAAAAAATCGTGCAACAAGCCGATCTGCCTGGTGTGATTGGCAACTGCCACGCCTCTGGCACCGAGATCATCGCCCGCCTGGGTGAAGAGCACGTCCAAAGCGGCAAGCCGATTGTGTATACCTCAGCAGATTCCGTGTTTCAGATTGCCGCCCATGAGGAACACTTTGGTTTAGAGCGTCTCTACGCCCTATGCGAAACCGTGCGCGAACTGCTTGCGCCCTACAACATTGGCCGCGTGATTGCCCGCCCGTTTATTGGCGATGACAGCAAAAGCTTTGCCCGCACCGGCAACCGCCGCGACTACAGCGTCGAGCCACCCAGCCCCACCGTGCTGCAGAAACTGGCAGATGCGGGCGGTGAGGTCGTCTCGATTGGCAAGATCGCGGATATCTACGCCCATTGCGGCATTACCCATAAGATCAAAGCCAGCGGTCACGATGCGCTGATGGAAGCCACGCTTAGTGAAGTAGCACGCACCGCTCAAGAATCCAGCGACCGCCCGACCATGATCATGACCAACTTTGTTGATTTTGATTCGGTGTACGGCCACCGCCGTGACGTGCCGGGCTACGCCGCCGCGCTTGAACATTTCGATTCCCGCCTGCCGGAACTGCTTGCCGCACTGAACGATGATGACCTGTTGCTGCTCACCGCCGACCACGGCTGCGACCCCAGCTGGGAAGGCACTGAACACACACGCGAATATGTGCCGGTGATGGTGCATGGCGCAGGGTTTGCCCCCGGCCCGCTAGGCGAACGCGGCACCTTTGCCGATATCGGCCAGACATTAGCCGCCTTCTTCGCCGTTGAAGCGATGGAAGACGGCAAGAGCTTTTTACCTAAAGCGGCTTAAAGGCCGATGACAAATCATTACACACTATTGTGCAAGGCCAGTATCAACCCGTAGCGGGGGTCTTTCGCCAAGGCCGGAAAATGTTCCCAACAATTCCGGCATTTCCGCCATCCATGGCGGTCAGATGGCGAAAGTAGCGCCCAGGGAAGGGTTTACAGCGCCCCCGCCTAGGGTTGTTCGGGCCAATCATTTTTTAGATAGGAGCGTTTTATGGCAACACCACATATCAATGCTGAGATGGGCGATTTCGCGGATACCGTTCTGATGCCCGGCGACCCGCTACGCGCCAAGTACATCGCCGACACTTACCTGGAAAATGTTCGTCAGGTCAACGATGTACGCAGCATGCTCGGTTATACCGGCACTTACCAGGGCCGTGAAATTTCGGTCATGGGCCACGGCATGGGCATACCGTCAGTGTCTATTTATGCCAAAGAACTGATTACCGACTACGGCGTTAAGTCGATTATTCGTGTGGGTTCCTGCGGCGCGGTGCGCGACGACGTCAACGTGCGTGACGTGGTCATTGGCATGGGTGCCTGCACCGATTCCAAAGTGAACCGTATGCGCTTTAACGACCACGATTTCTCGGCCATCGCTGACTTTGAGCTGACCAGCCACGCGGTAGCAGCTGCCAAGGCGCAGAATGTGCCGGTAAAAGTCGGCAATATCTTCTCAGCGGATCTGTTCTACAACCCGCAAACCGAAATGGCTGAACTGCTCAAGCGCTACGGCATCGTGGGTGTGGAAATGGAAGCGGCAGGCCTTTACGGCGTGGCGGCAGAGTTTGGCGCTCGCGCGCTAACCATCTGCACGGTATCTGACCATATTCTGAAAGGTGACTCGCTCTCCAGCGCCGACCGCCAGACCACCTTCAACGATATGATGACGATTGCGCTAGACACAGTACTGCGCGACGATGCCGCTAAGGCCTAATCGCCATTTATGAGGATAATGCCATGAGCCAAGCGGATAAGGCACTGGTTGACACGCTGCTGACCACCTTGGGCAATGCTTATGCGCCCTACTCTAATCACCCGGTGGCCGCGGTAATGGAGTGCCCGGATGGTCAGCAGTTTGCGGGCGCCAACGTGGAAGTGGCGCACTATAAGGGGCTGTGTGCGGAAGCCTCGGCGATTTCCGCCATGATTACCGCTGGTCAGCGCGAGCTTGCCAAGGTGTACGTGATGGGGCCAGGTGAGCACCTGTGCACCCCCTGCGGCGACTGCCGCCAGCGCATCCGTGAATTCGCTACCCCAGAAACACAAATCATGGTGCTTTCCCATCAGGGCGATGTGCTGAAAACCTACACCATGGAAACACTACTGCCTGACGCCTTCGGGCCCGAGCAACTACCACCGCGCTAAGTGTTCACCCAGTTTCCCGCATGACTAGCGTCACCGGCAGCGATACATGCCGGGGCGCTTTACCTGCTAGCGCTTCACCCAACAGCTCGACACTCATTGCCGCAATCGCCGCAATATCTTGGCGAATGGTCGTTAGCCCAGTGGCAAGGGTTGGCAGGTCATCAAAGCCGGTCACTGCGACATGGCGAGGCACGTCGACTCCCCTGTCTTCCAATACAGCAACGCAGCCTAGCGCCAGCTCATCGGTGGCGCACAGTAGCGCATCAAATGGCAGTGCTTGGCCGCTTGGCATATCCGCCAACAACCGATTTAAATAGCGATAGCTGGTTAGTGAATCTGAGCTAAAGCGGTGCGGCAGGCTAATCAACTGCTCAGAAAGTCCTGCTGTATCAAGCGCCCGTCGGTAGCCCTCTAAACGGCTATGAGGATGCGGCATTTCCAGTTCACCGCCGACAAAGGCGAGCCGGCGACGCCCTTGCGCGATGAGGTGGTGCGTCATTTCATAAAACCCTTGAGCATCATCCGGTGCAACCGAAAATCCTTGCCCTGGGTTGCCAATACGTACAAAAGGCACGCCGGCATTTTCTAGCAAGCTGGGGCGCGCATCCTCAGAGGTTTCACCCAGCAGAATAGCCGCGCCCGCCCGTTCGGGAAGCTCGGCAGTTTGCGCATGGTGGAAAAAGATCGGCACCATGCCCTGCTGGTGCAGTGCCACGGTTAAGTGTTGATACAACAAAATATAGTAGGGGCGCAGCTCGATATCCTGACGCCCCAAGGAAATACCGACCACCGCCGCTTTACCACTAATCAGTTGCCTAGCCGCCGCGCTAGGCTGGTACGCCACCTCGCGGCTAATGGTGAGAATTTTTTCCCGCAACGCGTCGCTTAGCCCAGGCTTACCATTAAGCGCCCGACTGACCGATGCAATAGAAACATCGGCCCGTCGGGCTATTTCACGTATGGTTGCCGTTTGGGCGCCCTGTTTGGTCTGTTTCATGCCATGCCTCAGCGATTTGGCTGTTGATTGTGCCAAAAATTGCGCTGGAAAACGTCAGGCATGATGACAAATAGTGTTACCAACTTATTGCCTTACCAACCGCGCCTCCCGATTCGGGAAAGCTCGCTGTCGAGCTGCTGAATGGCTTGTTCGGGGGAGATGTCACCGGATAGGGCATCATGCACGCGGTTGAATACCGCATTCGACACCCGCGGATACGACTCGCCTGTCACGCTCGCTGGACGTGGTACACCGTTCATGACGGTTTCATAAAGTTCGCCAATAAACGGGTGAGCTTCTAATACCTCGGCATTTTCATAGAGCACGGGCCGCGTCGGGTTGCGACCAAACTCAATGGCGTGAGCTTTCTGCTGCTCCTCAGCCGTGAGATAAGCCACTAGGTCAGCGGCGATATCAGGGTGCTCTGAGTAGCGCGAAACCGCCCAGTTCCAGCCGCCAAGCGTCGCGACAGACTGCCCTTCGGGCCCACTGGGTAACGGCGCGACGCCAAACTTACCTTGAATGGGTGTGCCATCAGCCTGCCCTAACGACCAGACATAAGGCCAGTTGCGCATAAACACGGCATTACCCGCCTGGAACACCCCACGTGCTTCTTCTTCCATATAGTTGCGCACGCCTTCCGGGCTAATATCCCCAATCCAAGAGGCTGCTAGTGCGATCGCCTCGATGGCGTGGGGGTTATTGATGGTGACTTGCCCATCAGCATTCACAAAGGTGCCGCCACCGTAGCTGGCTATCCACTCCAACGCATTCGTGGTCAGCCCTTCATAGGCACGCCCTTGAAACACAAACCCATGCATGCGCGCATTACCTGCGTCGCGTTCAGACTGCTGGATATGCCGCGCAGTGTCAGTCAACGCTTGCCAAGTTTCTGGCACGTCGGCGTCGTATTTGTCCAACAAGTCATGGCGGTAATAGAGTAACCCTGCATCCGTAAACCACGGCAATGCCACCAGCTTGCCCTGCACGGTATTATTGTCCATCAGCGAGGGAATAAAGCCGTCAGCCGCGCCTTCCGGCAAGTGCTTATTCAGGTCAACCAAGTGGTCGGCAAGTAGCCCTGGCCACACAATATCCACCATCAGCACATCCACATCTTGGGATTGGCTGCCTAATAGCTGCTGATAAAGCGACAACTTCTCAGTGGCCGATGCTGGCGTGGTGACAATATTGACGTGGTGGCCGTTAGCTTCTGCCCAGCGCTGAGCTAACACAGGGCAGAAGTCTGCTGCCCCACCATCGCCACAGGCAATGGTAATTTCAGCCGCCATGGCAGGCAGCGTTGCGGGCAGCAAGGCAAGCAGCACCGCTGATGAGCGCAGGTAATGACGCATAGCATTCACCTCGATTGTTATTGGTAGTTAGGATTGTTATTAGTAGATAGGGTGCTCGTTAACTTAATCGGGTTAGTATTTTGTTATTTGAAGAGCCAACCGCCTAGCTGGCAATTGCTAGGCTGCGATCTTCCTGACTTGATACAAAACAGGCATCGAGTACGGTTTGAATCGCCGCGCCGCGCGCAAAATCTGGCTGATCGTTATCCCCGCTGCGAATGCTTTCGATAAAGCGCTGGTAAATACTCGGCGTGGGCGGTGCTTTCACGGTGCTCCAGCGAGCGGGATGTACGTCATCATCGAGACATACCTGCACATCCTCTTTTGAGGCGTCCAGGTCAATACGAATCGCTCCTTTATCGCCGTGTACACTCAGCGCCAGCGAGTTGTGATGCCCGGTTGCCCAACGAGTAGCCTGAATAGTGCCCTTTGCGCCATTGGCAAATGACACTCTCATCAGCGCCGTATCATTGGCATCCAGCACATACTCACCAATGCGATTGTCTGGCGCTTTTTCAAAGCAGGTTAGCTCACAGTTAACGCGGGTAATGTCGCCCACAGGGAAGCTGGCAAAGTCGACAATGTGCACGCCGACATCGCCTAATACGCCTTTGCTGCCGTGGGACTCGGAAAGCCGCCACAACCACTGGCTATCTTCATTCCAGCGCCCCCAGGCGTTACTCACCAGCCAGCTTTGCCGATAACTGGCGTCTACATGACGAACTTGGCCAATCGCGCCTCCCGCAATCAGCGCACGCGCATGCTGAATAGCCGGAGCATCACGGTAGCTTAAGTTAACCATGTTGATCACGTTAGCAGCCTGGGCAGCAACCGCCATTTCATGAGCATCTTGTGCATTTGTCGCCAGCGGTTTTTCACACAGGATATGCTTGCCAGCGGCAATAGCGGCCAGCGACGTGGCTTTGTGAACACCATCTGGAGTGACGTTACTTACCGCATGAATATCATCCCGAGCCAGCATGGCCTCAAGGTCTTGATACACGTCGGCAATGCCGTGATACTCGGCAAACGCCTGGGCTTTAGCCAGGTCTCGGTCGCACACGGCAACTACCTCGATGCCTTCAAGACGGCCAAAATGCTTGGCGTGCTCGCCAGCCATGCTGCCTGCACCAATTATCGCTAAACGGATCATTTAAAACCCTCCTCGCCGGGTTTATGCAGGCTTTCACCTTTAATTTCGACCGGATTAGGCGCTTGGTCAGCGGGAACATTAGGGCAGCTGTCGACCCACAGTGAGCCTTCTGGGCGCGCCCAAGTCACGGCGTTTTTCAACACAGTTTTCACTTGAGCATCGTAATAAATCGGGTAAGTTTCGTGGCCGGGACGGAAGTAGAAAATCTTACCGTTGCCACGTTTATAGGTCAGACCAGAGCGGAATACTTCCCCCCCCTCAAAGGCACTGATAAAGATCACTTCATCAGGATTGGGCACCGCAAACGGTTCGCCGTACATTTCGGTATGGGGCAGCTCGATATAGTCCCCCAGCCCTTGAACAATCGGGTGACCTGGGTTCACCACCCAAAGCCGTTCCCGCTCACCCGCTTCACGCCACTTTAGTGAACACGTAGTTCCCATTAAGCGCTTAAAGATTTTCGAGTAGTGCCCAGAATGCAGCACAATCAAGCCCATGCCCTGGAGCACGCGCTTTTGAACGCGATCAACCGTCTCCTCCAATACATCGCCATGGGCGGCGTGGCCCCACCATAGCAGTACATCCGTGCTTTCAAGCGTTGCTTCGCTCAAGCCTTGCTCAGGATCCTGCAGCGTCACGGCAGAGGCATTTATGCCTTCCGCTTCGTTTAAACCTTCGGCGATGCACTGGTGCATGCCCTTAGGGTAAATACGCGCCACGACATCATTGGTTTGCTCGTGGACGTTTTCTCCCCATACGGTCACGTTAATGCTCATAGATTCTCCTTGCGAAATAAAACATCTTCAAAAATGACCTTCGAGGCTTAAAGTAAACGTTTACTTGCAAAGAGTAAACGTTTACTTAAGTACAACTTTAGTCGCTTTTTACGAGCAAAAAGAGTGCGCATTAGCCGATGGACTGGTTTTTTTGTTTAATTTAATAAGTGCCTGACGATGACTCCACCCCAGCCCTCCGAGCCGTCCTTGTCATTCCCGCATGCCCTGCCACTTCGTCATTCCCGCATGCCCTTAGCGGGAATCCATGTTGACCTGGGGTTTCGGGCTGCTGCAGGCCAAGGTGGATTCCCGATAACCCCACTCGGGAATGACGGCGCGGTGACTCGGGAATGACGTGCGGTGCTCGCTTTGGGAGGTGGCCGCTTTGTTATATGGGCTAGAGGATAATGCCAGTCAGCATTAACTAACTGGCTTTACGCATTAGCGCCCACAAAAAAGCCCGCTGCACAAAGGCAACGGGCTGTTTAGATAAGAAACACAACGTATTAGAAATAGCCCGCCCCGCGTGGCATCATACCAAGGTGATTTTCAACACTCTTTACACCCTGTGTATTTTCCGCCGCGACAGTCACCGCTTGCTTCTGTTCTGCAGACTCGACTAGCCCCCAAATTTCTACGGCTCCACCATCGACAATCACACTGAAACTTTCGGTTCGTACGCCGGTGTTACTGTCGATCTCTTTGAGAATCGCTTCACGAATAGAACGATCGTCCGCAGGCGACTGGGTCGGCGCAACAACCGCGTTGGCAATTCCTTGTAGTAAGTTTGCGCGACTGACGATACCCACTAACTTTCCATCTCTTACCACTGGCACACGTTTTATATGGTGCTTTTCTAATAGGCGAGCAATGGTATGCAGCGGTGCATTCTCTTCGACGGTTAATGGATTAGGGGTCATTATTTCATGCGCCTTGCGACCATGAGATTTAATATATGCCCCTGCGTCTTTGCCAGCACTGAAAAGGGATAGCCACCAAGAGCGGTTATCACCCGTCTCATCCTTCACGCGACGCATCAAATCGCCTTCACTTACAATTCCTAACACCCTGCGCTCGTCATCGACCACAGGTACGGCACTAATGCGATGTTCAAGTAGCATCTGTGCGATATCGCGCACATTTGCGTCAGGGCCTACACACACCACGTTGGGTGTCATAATGTCGATAGCTTGCACGGTATCATCCTCCAGGCGGCAAGGTTACAGCCGCAAATTATATTGCTCACCTTTTGAGACTAGTGTGCAACCGGAGATTTCGCTATGCGAGCCTAGCATCAGTGGCAATCTATTGATCCAACGCAGTTTATTTGTTGGCTTTAGCCACATTTTCTTCAGCGACTTTTTCGACATCAACAATACCTGAGCGACTCACCACCACTTTCCACCGAGCGAGGTAGGTTGTGTCTTCACTCCCGGTTTCACGAATAACCAAGTTAAACAGGTGGCGCCTTTCAACACTCTCTCTAACAGCCTGCCCTTCTTTCAAACGGTAAATGAAGTGCTTCTCTTTGCTCATTAGGCGCGTCAGCATGGAAAGGTCAATATGCAACGTTTCACGGGTATGTTCGTAGCCGCTTAAAAACCGGGTGGGTGACATACGTGAGCTGGAACGGTAATGAAGCACCTCTTCCTCACGTTGAGCGACTGTGCGGCGACGCATTTGTTGAATATCTTCATCCAGTGCAGCATAGCGTTTATAGTCGAACCACTCTAACTGCCGTCCGACCGATTGATTACGGGTGGGGTCAATATATTGACGACGCCATTTCGGCCTTCCACGTCGAAGCCAGCGCCATAACGTATTACGTAGATCGTCTTTAAACACTTCCCGCATCGCATAAAGCAGTGCCATTGCTAGCACAAACAGCGCCGTAACATCACCCAGCACGCTGCGTAAATGGAGCACACCCAGTGATACAAAGGTCATTACTACTGCTGTAGCCAATGCTTTTACGGCTTTTTGTTCGCCGCTGCCAAGCTCTAAGGCGCGCTGTTTCAACGTAATTGGATGCTCAATAAGTCGTCGTAACAAGCGCATTTTATTCGACATACGGGTAGGGTCGTCCATTACCCGCTCAGCGTTATACTCCTGCTCTTTTCGGTAATCACTTTCCCGTTGGCAGACAATGATAAAGCGGCGCTTAATCTCACTAAATTCTCCACCACGAGGCATATGCGCTACTAATGCCAACAGCTGCTGCTCAGTAAACCAAGAAAGGTAATTATCGATATTGGCAAAGTATTTATAGAGCCGCTCATCTGTAGGCGAATTGCGACGCAACCGTTTAAGAATGCCTTCGCTCAAATCGCTCATTTCATAGAGTTGATCACGGAGAGCATCGGCGAGTTCTTGGAACTCACCACTCTCTTGGCGCTGATCGCTGGGGGCATGACGCAGTTTTCGAGCCCGAACCAGCATTGCCTGTGTCGTTCGTTCTAACGCACCAACGTATTGGTAAGCGTATAAACTTAAGCTTAGCCGATAAGAATCGCTGCCTAGCTGATTGCGGCTCGCTAACCGGCTGTGAACCAGCGGCAAATGGTACTCATCACTATAGTAAGTACGTGAAACGTTGATCGCGCCGTGATAAAACGCTTCTTCGGAAATAACATGGGTGCTAAGCCCAAGCTCTTTGGGCACAAATAGGTAAACATCGAGCGTGTGCGACGTTTCTTCCTTGAGCCGTCGAGTGAGCCTCAGCTGAAAGCTGTTTTTACGCTCAACATTGATCACCTAACGAATCTCCTACTTCATTGCGTAACGCGATGATATACCATGGCCAATCATTATCAGGCTGGCCTGTTTAAACACCGCTGCGGTCACCGTCTTTGCCTTGGAGCCAGGGAATGTCCATTGCCCGTTTTTCACCCTTTGAGCTGTTGCTGCTAAAAAGCCGCAGCCAAGTGGATACGGCAACACTACTATTGCTAGCTTGGGTGCTTGTGCATCGCCAACAGGTGACCGAAGGCCAGCGGCGACGCCGTCTAGCCCAGGTCACCGCGCAATTTCGCCACGGGCACGAACTTGGGCCAGTGATGGGTATTGCCCATAGCCAAGACCTTCAAGCTATTCAGCTTGCGGCTGAGGTGGTGCGCAAAGAGTGTTCCAACGAGCGTAGTCTAAGCATACTTCACCAAGCGATTACTGTTGCTACCGACGATGGCGACTTATCCTTAAATAATCATTATATTCTAGGTTTCCTTGCGGACTTGCTAAACGTCACGCCTGCCACGTTCAACACTCTTTTTCATGAGCTAATGGGTAAGCCACTACCACCGGCAGAGGATCCAAGTCGAGACGCTTATTGGCAAGTGCATGATCCAGACTATCACGCGCGCAAAGCACGCGATGCACATGCTGCGGAGCAGAAGGCAAAAGAGGCTCAGGAAAAAGCAGAACAGGGCCAACGTGCTAAAACGGAACAACAGCAACAAAAGCAACAAAAGCGGCAAAATAAACAGCACCAACAAAACGAAGCCCGCCGAGAAAAGGCCCAAAAGGAGCAGGCCAAGCAAGAAAAAAACAAGCAAAAAGAGCGCCGCAAGCAACAAGAACACAGCCAACAGCAAGAGCGTCAGCGCTGGCAACAAGAGCAGACTCAGCAGGAAGAAACACGTCGCCAACAGCGACAACAACAGGGAGAACGCCCCTCACCGCCCCCTGATAGAACCACTAGGGCGCTGGCGGTATTAGGGCTGACGCCTGGCGCGAACCGTGCCGATATACGCCGCGCCTATCGACGCATGGCACAGTTGCACCATCCTGACCGGTTCTATTCGGCGAGTGAACACCAAGTAGCAATGGCCTCAACGCGCTTTCAGCGGATCAAAAGTGCCTATGACTATTTAATGCAAAACACCTAACCAGATTAGTGTTAACACTAACGGGCTAAGTGCCCACACCGACGGCGAGTATCAACTCGAACATTATGCGCGACTTGTATCAACGACTGGCTCTGACACCCGATGCGAGCGATCAAGACATCGAAAACGCGGTGGCGCACTGCCCAAACAGCGCACTGCGCCAAGATGCTGAAACCGTGCTGGGCGTTGCAGAGCATCGCGACGCTTACAACAAGCTCCACAAAACGGTCAGTGATATAGGCCAGTTACGGGCTAGGCTTGGGCTAACCCACGGAGCGCATTGGCAAGGTAATGTAGCCAATGACTTTTCCCTACCCCCCGATAACGCCATATCACGCCATGATGAGCTGATTGACCGCGTTAGCCTAGCGGTATCGCTTTATAACCGCTGGAGACGTTTTAAAGGCCCATGGTTACTCATCACCCTGTTCACCCTTGGCGCTGGCATAGGACTCGCCCTTGGGCTCACCTTGGGCCTTGGGCTTGGTATGGGATGACAATCCGGCCCGCTCTCGGTCATCTCGGCGCATTTCTGCTTCTGTCGGACGCGGAGCGGGTTTTGGTGGCGTAGGTCGCTTATGGGGGCTATTGTCGCCGCCCTCATCGCTGGTCTTTCCCCTCAAGCTCTTGTCTCCCCCGCTCTGGTCACCCGGCTCGTCAAGCGTAAAATCGGTGCCAGTGCTCTCTGTTTTCATGCTCTCAGTTTTCATGCTCTCTGTTTTCGTGCTCTCTTCGGGCATACGATCTTGCCTACTATCTTCCGAGCGCGCTTCCATGCTGACACTGAGACGTGGTACGCCCAGATCGATCTCCTGCGCTTCCATGCGCTGCTTCAATAGAAGATTAAAGGCACGCGATACATCCCACTGCATTTCGGGCGCTGTGCGAAAACGCATTCGCAGAATGGGGCATCCATCCTCAAACCCTTGGATACCCTGCATTTCTAAGGGTGACCAAATATAGTGGCGCATCATAGGATCTTTGCGAAGCTCTTGCGCTGTTTCTTGCATCAGCGTAATCGCATCATCAATTTTCATCGCATATGGGATACGAATCCGCATCAGCGCAATCCCGAACTGGCGCGACATGTTATGAATCGACTCAATACGGCTAAAGGTAATGATATGGACAACACCATCCAAATCACGCAGCTTCACAGTGCGTAGCGTTAAGCCCTCAACAGTCCCCATGTGGCCATTAATCTGAACGAAATCGTCCACGGCTAGTGAATCTTCAATCAGAATAAAGATCCCGGTGATTAAATCCTGCACCAACGTTTGGGCACCAAAACCAATCGCCAAGCCGATAACACCCGCACCCGCAAGTAGTGGCGTAACGTTAACCCCAAGATTTGCTAGCCCGGCAATGACTGCGATAATCAAAATCGTGACAAAAATCACATTACGAATCATCGGCGTAATGGTTTGCGCCCTAGCTTGATTCACTCGCCTACCACGAGAGCGCGCAGATGACGTTAGCGCCCGCTGAATCGCCGTATCAGCAAATATCCATACCAACCAAGCCAGTAAAATAGTTGACCCTAGGCTTACCAACGCTTGACCAATGCGGGCACTAGCTACCGCTTGTTGACCAAGGCCAAAAAGCGAACCGCCCCAAACCTGCATAAACAGTTCAGCGAACACCATCCAGGCGCAAAGGTGAGCAAGTACAAAGCCAAAGCGCTCTAAGCGCTTACGATACTGACTGTAACGGCGACGATGACGGCGTTTACCTAAGCGCTCAGATTGACGTCTCAGCAAGCCCGTCACCACTAACGTCAATACCAATAAACTTGCTGAAATAATCGAGCGTGCAAGCGCTGTACCCACATCTCCTACGGTAATAAAGATGGCCAATAATGAGCCGCCTACCAGCAATAGCGCAGGAATATGCCAGAGGCCGCCCAGTGCACGAATCATTTCAACGGCGGCGCTAGCATCCCGGCGCTGCTTGTAAGGGCGGTTACAGATCAAATGGCGGACAGGTCGTTTAAACTTAAATATGAAGCGCGCCGAAAGCAGCGCCGCCAGCATATTCGCAAGGACCGAAACCAAACTGGAAAGCTCACTACCCAACAACTCAACCAAACGAGTGGAATTTACTGCGTCGCCCAAAGCAATTAATGCGCCAATCACAAACAGGCCGCGCAAGGCTTTTTGTTGCAGCACCTGTACCGCTGTAAAACGGTGGCCTCGGCTGAAAAACGCGATGACCGTTTCAATCACTACCGATAACGCACGACCACAGACACACACATAAGCGATAACCAATACAACCGTACGCCCTGGGCTGTAAGGTAATATCTGCCCAATCCCCAACGTAATCGCGAATGACAGCGCCCAAGGCAGCATACGGCGTAAAAAGTGCATTGCCAGTAGCCATGCTTTTGGGTCTCGCGGTAAGTCCAGCGGCCATTCCCGCCGCGTGGCGATTAAGCGACCAAACGCAATCATAACGACCAACAGCACCACCCAAACAAACGCAAGAACGGCACCGTCTGCCACTGCACGCACCGCTTCACCCTGGTCGGCTCCATCATTTAATGCGCGTAAATCGGCAGCCCCTTGGACTAATTGTCGTGACCATTCGTCAATCGGTGAATCACCAGCCTGAGCCTGCTCACCAATATCAGACAGGGTATCGGCTAACGCACCTAATAAACCTTGATGGACGATTTTGTCCTCTTGGGTTGCATCGGTGGTGAGCTGTAATTCACGCAGGGAGTCCAGCAACGCTTTACGCTGCTCTTCGTTCTCCAACATTGAGATCACATCATTAAGCGAGCTTTGGAAACTTTCATCACTAACGCTCTGCTCTTCTGATGCATTATTGCTGCCGCCCAGGCTAGGCAGAGAAACACCTTGTGCTTGAGCCTGGGTTGCCAGACTTATGAACAGCGTTAAAAAAACGCTTAACACGATATTAATTATCCAGTGCTGTCGCACATTTGACTCCCGGAAATAGACCGACCTGACCCGTCGGTTAGTTAGCGTTTACTTAATTTAATACCCTCAGCCTTAACGCGTGACTATGATAGGCTGGTGGCCTAAACGTTCACCTCAAGGATACCGAGATGACGCTGCGAGCTCCTCCTAACCGTACTAACAGTAACGGAAAAACAAGGCGCGTCGGTGTAGAAATTGAATTCGCCGGACTGCCGCCGCGTGATACCGCTGAACTGGTACGCGAGTTATTTGGAGGTGAGCTTAACGTGGTAAGTCCCCATCGGCTACTGGTAGAAGCAACACGATGGGGGGAGTTCGGTATCGAGCTAGATACCCAGTATGCCCATCCTGACAAGACGCTACTGGAAGACCACCATGAAAGCGATAGTGAATGGGCACGCCAGCAGCATCAGCGGCGAATCGAGTTCCATCAAAAGACCCGCGAACTGATTGGCGACATGGTCACTGGCTTAGTGCCTACAGAAATTGTCTGCCCACCGATTCCTTGGGATGAGCTAAACGAACTAGACCAACTATTTGATGCCCTTCGTGATAAAGGCGCAAAAGGAACAGATGCCAGCTTACTCTATGGATTTGGACTGCATTTAAATCCTGAAGTAGAGCGTTTTGACGTTGATTACCTTTTATCGATGATGCAGGCCTATTTGCTACTAGCCAGCTGGCTACGTGATGAAATAAAAGTCGACATTACCCGTGAAGTACTGCCACACGCGAACCCATTTCATAAAGAGTACGCGCTAAAAATTCTCGACTCTGGCTATCAGCCCGACCTAGATACGTTTATTAATGACTATCTACACTACAACCCTACGCGGAATCGGGAGCTAGATTTGTTACCGTTATTTGCCCATCTACGCCCAGATCACCCCCATGAACTGCTGCATGGACAGCTCACCAAACCACGTCCCACCTTTCACTACCGACTACCGAACGCGCAGCTCTCGCATCCTGGCTGGGGATCGGTAGTGGAATGGAATCGCTGGGTCGAGGTAGAAAAGTTAGCCGCAAACAGTAACGTACTGCGTGCGCGCTGCGATGAATATATTGCCGAACACAGCCAGCCTTGGTGGAGACGCTGTAAAACGAAGCTGCTTGGCCTATTTAAGTCATCCTAAATACACTGCCTTAGTGAGAACTTGCCAGCATGTCTCGACCGCTTATTGGGATTACAACCTCTGATCAAAAAAGTCATCTAGCCTGGTGGTTTGACTGGTTCGCCGTATGGCGCCATGGGGGAAAGCCGCTGCGCTTATCTCCTTCACGCCCCTTGCCTGAGTACTTAGACGGTCTAATTATTGGTGGTGGCGATGATATTCAAGCACATCTTTACGGCGGCGAAGTACAGCTAGACGTACGGCTGGATCCGGCCCGCGATGAACTGGAACTCAATCTACTCGGCCGTTTTATTCCGCAAAACACCCCTGTGCTGGGAATTTGCCGCGGGGCTCAACTAATCAACGTCCATTTGGGCGGCACTCTCGACCCTGACATCTACACCACCCATGAAGGGCTTAAGCGACGGCGTACGGTTTTACCACGCAAAACCGTAGATATTGTCGGAGGTAGCAAGCTTTATCAGCTACTAGGCGTCACGTGGTGTCGCGTGAATAGCCTGCACCATCAGGCGGTTAATAAAGCTGGTGACGGCATTAATATTGTTGCCCGCGACCGGGATGGGCTAGTGCAGGGAATTGAGTCCACAAACCATGACTTTTTAATCGGCGTTCAGTGGCATCCAGAGTGGCTTATATTTAACCGCCCCCAACAGCGCTTAATCAGCGCACTAGTGGCGGCGGCAAAGCATGAACGCTAAGAAAGACGCTGATAAGATGCGCGCTAGACCGGCACGCATTGCGCTGATCAGTGCTTCAACATTAGCGCTTTAGTGACGCTAGCGCTGCATCGTAATTTGGCTCATTTTTCAGCTCACTCACCAGTTCACTGTGCAACACGCGGTTATCTGCGTCGAGCACTACCACGGCACGAGCGCACAATCCTTCCATTGCACTATTAGCAAGCGCGACACCCCAGGCCTCTTGGAACTCTCGATGGCGGAAGGTGGACAAGGTTTCCACATTATCCAATCCCTCTGCGCCACAAAAACGCTTAGCTGCAAACGGCAGATCAGCAGACACAACCAGCACAACGGTATTATCCAGTTGCGAGGCCAGCTCATTAAACCGCCGTGTAGACACCGCACACGTGGGCGTATCCACACTTGGGATAATATTCAACACTTTGCGCTTGCCCGAGTAGGTGTCAAGCGTGACATCCTCCAGATCAGTATTGGTAAGCGTCATCAGAGGAGCAGCATCACCTGGAGCAGGCAGCGTGCCCGCAACATCCATAGGCTCGCCAGCACGGGTTATCTTTTGCATATAAGGCTCCTAATATAAAGCGAAAAAGGTGTATGGTGAGACGTATCAGCTTACAGGGTAATACCCTGATTGGGCTAACCTTTCCTCTGACACAACGCATCTCACACGATCCATATTTCACGATCCATCTCAAACAACGACGGGAACGCCATGACCTCTTTAGTCATTATCAAAACCGGTGACGCTTTTCCTGAAGTGGTCGATCAATACGGTGATTTCGAACAGCTCTTTATTAATCAACTGACGACTGCACTGCCAGAACACGTGTCGCTAAGCGTTTGGGATGCACGCAAACAAGGCGTTCCCTCTTCTCCTACCTCATTCGCAGGCATTATGCTCACGGGGTCCCATAGCATGGTGAGCGAACAGGAGCCGTGGAGCGAGGCGCTAAAACCTTGGCTTGTGCAAGCGCTAGACGAGAACGTCCCTATGCTTGGCGTGTGCTATGGCCACCAGCTAATGGCATCGGCCTTCGGTGGCATTAGCGATTACCACCCTGCCGGAAGAGAATCAGGAACGCGCAACGTACGGCTTACCCAAGCGGGCAATCAAGACCCTCTCTTTAGCATGCTACCTTCACACTTTCCTGCCCACCTGACCCATGCGCAAGCCGTCATGCAATTGCCCCCTAACACCACCGTGTTAGCGCATAACAGCCACGATGCTCATCAAGCGTTGCGTTATGGCCCGCGTCAGTGGAGTGTTCAGTTTCACCCGGAGTTTACCCCCGCAGTCATGCATGCTTATATCGAGCGCCAGAAGGCCGCATTGCGCGATCAAGGTGAAAATCCTGACGCACTTATTCATGCCATCACCGATACTCAAGCAGCCTCTGGCCTGTTGCGCCATTTCCTACGTTTTATATAAGCCGCTTTTGGTCGCGTCTTGACGCAAGCCGATCCGCTAGTCGCGTGGGTTCTGGTAACTTGGTGCGCCCTAAACAGCGCACCACCCAGTCAAGCGATGTTTCAAGGGATAATCGATGTCCAGGTGATACGAATACCGGCTTCACATTTTCCCTCGAGCGTAGCACGGCACCAATAACGTCTTTACCTGATGTTAGAGGCACCCAATCACCACGCATATTTCCCACCTCTTCATACTGACCCGTTAATCGGGATTTAGCGATGCCGACCGTCGGTAAATTTAGCCATAGCCCCAGGTGAGCAGCTACGCCAAGCCGTCGAGGATGGGCAATTCCCTGACCGTCGACCATTACCAGCTCAGGTCTGATCGTAAGCTTAGCGAACGCTTCCAGAGCGGCTGGAATTTCACGAAAAGAGAGCAGGCCAGGAATATAGGGCATACGCGTTGGTTCACGATGAACCACCTGCTCTACCACAGCCAAATGCTGTGTGCTGTCAGGCTGCCACATTAAAACAACGACCGCTGCCCGAGTAATATCACCGCCTGCTTCAAACCCAATATCCACCCCTGCGATGTGCTGTACAGAGTCGATACGATCAGCAGTTTCGAGTCGTTTTGCCAACGTTTTTTGCAGTGCTATCGCCTCTTTTGGAGCTAGATTCCATTCATGTAGTGACGCGTCCATGCATGTCCCTTTTGTTGATTGATGACCGTACTAGCGTAGCTCAACTTTCCGGCGACAATAACAGGCAAAAAAAATCCCCTTACGCCGTTAAGCGTAAGGGGATAGAACGATCGTTAAACGTCGTTTTGAAGCACCACTATAGGGCGCTACACATTAACTTAAGCGCGTTCGCGGCGACGAACTGGCGCATCACCATCATCACGGCGACGACGTGGCGCACGCTCAGGAGCGCTGTCTTCACTGATTTCTAGCGGGCGGCCAGCAACACGGGCACGTGCCATTTTCGCCAGAATTGTGGAAGGCAAACCACTGGGCAGCTCAACGACCGAGAAAGCGTTACGAATATCGATACGACCGATACGAGCGCCTTCGATACCACCTTCGTTCGCCAGTGCGCCAACCAGTTGGCCAGGCTTAACGCCATCTTTATGGCCAACGGAAACACGGTAACGAATCATACCTTCGCTAGGTGCGCTGGAACGCTCGCGACGGCCACCTGGCTTGGCACCAGGCGCGCCATCACGCATCGGCTTCTCTTTACGCGGTGCCTGCAAGCGACCAATCGGTGCTTCGTCAGCACGCGCCATAGCGGCAAAGGCACAGGCTAGCTCAACGGCGTCATGGCCTTCTTCTACCAGGCGCTCAACCAACGCACGCTGTTCTTCAGCACCTTTGGTCAGTGCCGCCACAACGCGATGATGGAACACTTCATCACGGTGAGCGCGAATAGCTGCTTCGTCTGGCAGCGGCATTTCGGTCATTTTCTGACCGGTCGCCTGCTCCATCCAGCCCACTTTACGGCCTTCACGGAAACCTGCGAACGTAATCGCGATACCGCTACGCCCCGCACGACCGGTACGACCGATACGGTGGGTATACGCTTCTGCGTCTTGGGGCAGATCGTAGTTAATAACGTGAGTAATACGCGACACGTCAAGACCGCGCGCAGCGACGTCTGTCGCAATCAACACATCAACTTTGCCGCGCTTCAAACGTGTAATGGTGCGTTCACGCAGGCTTTGGTCCAGATCGCCAGACAGACCAGCCGCGTTAACACCACGCGCTGTCAGCTGTTCAACCAGCGTGGTACAAGCAGCACGAGTACGCACAAAGACGATGGCCCCATCGACTGGCTCAACTTCCAGAATACGTGCCAGGGCTTCGAGCTTAGCACCACCATCAACACGCACAATGCGCTGCTCAATGTTTTCGCCGGTTGTGGTGCGCGACTCAATCGCGACTTTCACCGGATTAACCAAGTAGCGGTTAACAATGCGCTCGATTTCAGTCGGCAGCGTTGCCGAGAAAAACACACGCTGAGCATCTTTAGGGGTATCGGCAACCACGCGTTTTACGTCGTCGATAAAGCCCATGCGCAGCATTTCGTCAGCTTCATCCAGCACCAGTGCTGAAAGACCGTCGAGTTTCAGACTACCGCGATCTAGGTGATCGATAATACGGCCAGGGGTGCCAACAATGACTTGGGCACCGCGCTTTAGCGCGCCTAACTGTTCACGGTATTCTTGACCACCACAAAGGATCGCTACTTCAAGACCCTTAAGGTTTTGGCCATATTTACTGAACGAAGCCGCAACCTGCTGAGCAAGTTCACGGGTCGGAGCCATAACCAGTACTTGAGGCTCGCGACGGGTAAGTTCTAAACGCGATAACAATGGCAATGCAAACGCAGCAGTTTTGCCGGTGCCGGTTTGTGCTTGGCCCAGCATATCGCGGCCTTCCAACAACGCAGGAATAGTCTGCGCCTGGATCGGCGAAGGAATTTCGTAGCCTTGTGCTTCAACAGCAGAGAGAACGGCAGGCAACAGAGCAAGATCGCCGAAGCTCGGCGAAGCGACAGAAGTCGAGGTCATTAATCACACCTTGGTAGGCCGGTTTTTCCGGCAAAAAACATCGTAAGCGTCTCTGACTCTGCTTGTTAATACGCGTAACCGTGCATATTAATAAGCAAGGATCCGCAAAGCGGATATCATCATCAGTGGAGTCGGAGACGCCGGTCGCACCTAGCATTCGGTTAGCAAACTCGCGTTAGCGGGCCAACCGCTGTGGCGACCTTCTGCGCCGATTTCACCCGTTTGGTGAAATGCTGGAGGCGCGCCATCTTCACAGCAATGAACATCTGCAGTTGGCAAGATGTTCCCGCAAGCATTTCGCTTTGTAGTCAAAGCTACATTGGAAACTGCTTATCGTCGTGATGGAGGGGTCAACACATGCGAGGAGGGCGCATCCTAACATCGCAAATAGCTTATGACTAGTTTTTTTACATTTACCGCTATCAACATTCAGACTTGCACATACTCGCTGTTCGTCTAACCTGAGAGATGCCTACTGATATTTATTAACTAATGTTCACTAACTTCAAGGAGTGATGCTATGAACTGGGATCAGATAGAAGGCAACTGGAAAGAGATGAAGGGAAAAGCGCGCGCCAGCTGGGGCGAACTAACTGACGATGAGCTTACCCAAATTGGCGGCAAAAAAGATCAACTTGTCGGCAAGTTACAGCAAAAATATGGCTTGGAGCAGGAAGAAGCCGAGCGGCGTGCTGATGATTGGGCGAACGGCTTATAAGATTTGCCGAGTAACTGCGTACTTTACATCGCACATTGATAGCCCCATGGAGAGATGCTATGCGTAAATCACTATTCACGACCGCGATCAGTGCTGCCTTTCTAAGCAGTTTAGCGTTTGGTGTTCAGGCGTCTACCGAACCCCAAGGAATGTACTCTGCTGACGATATCCTGGATGCAGAGGTGTTCTTTAACGGCGGTTCTGGCGAAGAAATTGGTGAAGTCGAAGACATACTCTTTGATGAAGAGATGCGAATTTCGGCGTTGGTGATCGAGAGCGGCGCGGTGCTAGGCCTGGGTGGTCGCGAAATTGTCGTCAATTCTGACCAATTTACATTGGAAACCCATACAGAAAGTGACGGCGATACCGAACACCGCATTATGCTTGATGCCTCTCAAGAAGAGGTTGAGTCGTTCCCCACCTATGATCGTGATTGGTGGGAGCAGACCAAAAACAATGCGCGTGATGCATGGCAAACCACCAAAGAAGGCGCTCAAAGCGCTTGGCAGTCTACTCGCGAAGCCGTTAATGATAACGAGTAAGCGGTTTAGCTTAAATCATTCAATCTAGCGGTTAATTAGCAAAAAGGGCCACCCAATTTCTGGGTGGCCCTTTCTATTAACAATGACTCTTAGCAGTAGTTGTTTATAGCCTATGATGCTCGGCGGCGAATGCCCTGCCCTGGTAAGCGTTCACGGTCATGAGGACGTTCTAATCCTAATAGCGGCCCGGCAGGCACGATGCGGGTTGGATTAATCGTGTCGTGACTGTAGTAATAGTGGCGCTTTATATGATCCATGTTGACCGTCTCTGCTATACCTGGCCACTGATATAGCTCGCGAACGTAATGGGCGAGATTTGGGTAATCTTCGATGCGCTTAAAATTACATTTAAAATGACCATAGTAGACAGCATCAAAACGGATCAGCGTAGTGAACAGACGAATATCCGCCTCCGTTAACCATTCTCCCGCTAAATAACGCTGCTCACTCAAGCGTTTTTCCATGCGATCCAAGGCATCGAATAGGGCCTGTACGTGTTTTTCGTACACCTGCTGCTCTGTTGCAAAGCCCGACTTGTAAACACCGTTATTAATATGGTCGTACACATCATCATTGACGTCATCAATAATGCTACGCAAGTCTTCAGGATAAAAATCTAAATCATTACCGGTTAACTCATCAAACGCGCGATTAAAAATGCGCATCAAATCAGCTGACTCATTATTAATTATTGCACTGCGTTGTTTATCCCAAAGTACCGGCACTGTGACCCGCCCCGTATAAGCGGGGTCAGTCATGGTATAGAGTTGATGATGATAATCGACGTGATTGATAGGATCCCCGCTGGCACCTTCGCTTTGATCGTATGTCCAGCCCTTATCCAGCATTAATGGACTGACGTGTGAGGCGCCAATGAGAGATTCCAGCCCTTTTAGTTTGCGCATAATGAGGATTCGATGCGCCCAAGGACAGGCAAGCGATACGTAAAGGTGGTAACGATCTGATTGCGCGGGATAGCTTCGCCCATCTGTTTCAGCCCCTGTCTCAGCTGCTTCACCAATCCAATCACGCAGCTGAGCAGACTCGCGGACAAATTCACCGCCATGCTTTTTAGTGTCGTACCACTGATCAACCCATTCGCCATTAACAAGCAGTCCCATCGGGGCGCCTCCTGTTGTAATAAGAAAATGCAACAAACGCATTATTCGTACTGATTACATTCAGCATACGCCCGCCTACCAGATGCTCAAGCGGATGTTTTACGGTGATTCATTCGAGGAAATCGAATCCTGAGGGCAGAGTTCTGTTACTCCCTGCTTCAATGCTTGCGCCATGGCATGGGCTGCAGGACCCGCTCGGTCTCGGTCTCTAAATATCAGTTGCATTGGCACCTCACGAATCCCACCAGCGCTTAGCGGTAAAGGCTTTAGCTGCCCAGAGGCAAGTTCATCAGCAATCCGGGTTTCTGGCATCCAGGCAAACCCTAACCCACGCGTCAGCATATCCAACGAGGTATGTAAGTGACTCACTGTCCAACGCTGCTCTGCTTTAAGCCATCCCGCATTGGTAGACTGGCGTAGCGCTGAGTCACGCACCACCAGTTGCCGGTGTTGGGCAAGATCACGCAAATCCAACGAACGTCCAAGCTGATGTAAAATATGCCCCGGATGTGCCACCGCAATAAATCGCACATTAACCAATGGCTCCCCTAAAAAGCCTTGCGCTTCAATACCTGAGACCACCAGGTCAGCACGGCCATCGTGAAGCATTTCCGTACCGCCATTAAGCACACTTTCATGTAGCTGCACTCTGACTTGAGGATACGTTTCCGAGAAACGCTCAAGTGCTTTCGCTTGGGCGGCGGCTGGAAAAATTTGATCAATCGCCACCACCACTTCCGCTTCCAGTCCTGCTGCCAAACGTGTCGCCACGTCTTCTAATGAGGCGGCACTTTCAATTAACTGGCGTGCTCGGCGCAGCAATAGCTCGCCTGCTTCAGTTAAACGCACCTGCCGGCCTACCGGCTCCAATACCTGAACACCCAACTGCTCTTCTAGCTTGTGCACAGCATGGTTAAGCGTAGATGGGCTTTTATGAATAGCCTCCGCCGCCCGCGCAAACCCACCATGGTCAACAACGGCTGCCAGCATCTGCCACTGTGCAAGAGTTACTCGAGACATTTCGATTCCCTCGACGCTAAACAGCGAAATAATCCGCTTAATCTTCGAAAACCCTTCTAGGATGCCAGGAAAAAGCGCTGAGTACTTGCTTATAAACAATTATTCCTATTCAGCAGACTGCCCTAGCCGGCTTACTAAGCACGACAACACCTTCAACAACTGCTTGTTAACAGCTGCTTGTTGAGGCTAACTTTGTCAGATACAGAAAAAATCAATTTATTACAAAAAAAGAAATTCTATACCACGTGCCTTTCACAGAAAGCGCCTTGCAATCTAAAGATTGTGCTTAGCAATCAGTTTCTGGTGTGCGGCGGGCTTTCAAGCACCTACAACTTATACAGACCTATCACAAGACCACTACAACTCCACCATATCCTTAATTTTACTTTTAATAGTGAGTGAAAATTATTGCCTATCACCACTTCCCTATGGTTAATTAGCGTATTAATTTATTTCCTCGGCTTTTCAAAAAAATAATTTTTTTAGCGAACAGTGTTCAAAAACAGCACTCCTTATCTTATTGTTTCCTCATTCCAGTAAAAGAGCATTTAGTGTATAGGCATACAGTCTGTTCACTCTTGCTGTCATGGGGTATGGTTCCTGGGTTCACTTTCTTTCATGTTACTTATTTATCACGAACTCGGCGGCCCATTTACCCATGTTGCGAATTCTTTATTCGCTGCCCCGCACGCATAAATTGTTACTGTTACCTGTGGCTACTATGGTCACTGTGCTGGGCACACAAAAGTTAATCACGACCTATCACGATCTAAACCAAACTCACACACCGCTGGAGAGCGTGCTTGTACCGCTTCCCAGCGATTCTGCTCCTGGGGTTCCTTCGTTACGCCAAGAGCGCACTCCCGTTGCTGAAGCCATTGATAGAGCCTCACGCGCCATTGATGCTACGCGCGACCATATCCCGCTGGACGATCTCACACCAACGGAAATTGTCGACCTGGATGTGATTACCAGCGCAGAAGCCTCCATGGCTAGCGTCGTAACAAATGCCCCCCATGCTAGTACTCAGCTTGATGAAGGTGCGCTTCACATGGCCGTGGTATTAGGGACGCTTTCAAGTGGCATGCTTGATGTCGACAATACATCCTCTGTCGAAATTGCCGATGCTACTTCGTATGAAGACTATGGCATTGAGCTATTTGATGATGTCTCGTTTCTTGAACTGGAACTTGCCACAGACGAACCCTACGTTCCTAAGTGGAAGACGCATATTGTCGAGTCTGGTGAAACATTTGCACTGCTAGGACAGGAGAAGTTGGGCCTTGGCTACAGCGAAGTGCTGACACTGCTAGAGGGCCTAGAAGATCCGCGCATGTTCACTCATTGGCGCGCCGGTCATAGCTTCGACTATCAGTTAGATGAAAATGGTCGCTTACTGTCTCTGCGTATGATGAAAAACACCCGCGACGGCATCTTACTTGAGCGGG
This sequence comes from Halomonas qinghailakensis, assembly GCF_025820815.1. Taxonomy (NCBI): domain Bacteria; kingdom Pseudomonadati; phylum Pseudomonadota; class Gammaproteobacteria; order Oceanospirillales; family Halomonadaceae; genus Halomonas; species Halomonas qinghailakensis. Next base: position 732,914 of record NZ_CP096973.1, read on the forward strand.
ATGAAGAGCACTTTGCCGCCACCATTATTGAGCGCCAAGGTGAAGCAGTACAGCGCCTTTATGCAGGTAGCGTAAGCGGTAGCTTTGCACGCTCTGCCCAGGCAACGGGCTTAAGCAGCGGTGCCGTTACCGAACTAACCCGACTACTTGAAAAGAAGCTCGACTTTCGCCGCGACAGTCGTCGAGGGGATCGCTTCCAGGTGTTAGTTGAATCAGACATGATTGACGGAGAAGCGCTCGACTCTCGTGTTCTAGCGGTTAAGTATGACGGCGAACGCATGGATTTAACGCTCCTTCGCAATGCCACCGATAGCAACTTTTATACACCCGAAGGGAGCAGCTTAGACCCTGCTTTTTCGCGCTATCCCTTTGAAGGCAGCTATCGTCTGAGTTCCCATTTCAATCCGCGCCGCAAACACCCTGTGACTGGCCGTATCAGCCCCCATAACGGTACCGACTTTGCAATGCCCATTGGTACCCCCATTGTGGCTCCGGCCAGTGGCCGAGTGGAACGGGTAGGCAATCATCATGCCGCTGGACGCTACATTGTCGTTCGCCATGACAACGGTTACCGCACCCGCTATTTACACCTTTCACGCCCCCTAGTGACTCAAGGCGAGCGCATTGAAATGGGCAAGCGCATTGCACTCTCTGGCAATACAGGGCGTAGTACGGGACCTCATTTGCATTACGAAGTCATCGTTAATAACACCCCAGTAAACGCAATGAACGTAGAACTGCCTGAAAATACCAGCCTTAGCGGCGACACGTTAATTGCTTTCCAGCGCCAAGCTGAGCCAATGCTGGCAGCATTAGATAGCGGTGAAACAGGCACTATCAGCGTTGCCAACTACGAGCGCCAAGAAGAGCAGTAAGCTACTCGCTTTGCATTAAACAATAACGCCGCCCTTTTTTGGGCGGCGTTATTGGTTTGAATGTATCAACCACTTATCACGTTAGACGGCTTGTGATAGAGCAGCCAACAAACTGGCATCACGGCGATAAATATCATCGCGAAACTCAACCTCCCCTTGGGCATTCGGCCAGGCAGTTAAGTAGTGCAGTGCCACAGGAATGCGCTGAGGCAGATTAACATTACGATCACTTCCACTGCTGCTAAGTAACGAAGATAGCTGATAGCGACTACCACTATCCTGAAGCAGTAGCTGCGCAAACTCCATGACGCCTTCAACGCGGACACAACCAGAGCTTAGTGCTCGCTGGTCACGCTGAAACAACCCTCTTGCTGGCGTATCGTGTAGATAGATCATTTCACTATTGGGAAAACGCACCACTACACGGCCTAGCGGATTACCGCCACCGGATACTTGACGCAGCATCACAGCACCAGGCCGTTGCCAGTCAATAGCATCAGCGTCAAGCCGCTCACCGGAAGAACTTAACACTTGAATATTGCGCCGTGCTAAATAGCCAGGGTCTCGCCTTACCTGAGGCAGCACGTCCTCACGCATAATAGTCGGCGGGATCGTCCATGAAGGGTTTACGGTTAAGTGGCTAATCGCCGAATGGATAATCGGCGTTTCGCGCCGTGGTGTGCCAACCACAACGCGAGCATCCCAGTGCTCACCATTAGGCCGAGTGTAGTGCAATCGATAACCGGCAATATCAACCCAAACTCGTGGCTCATCAGTTTGCGTAGGTTTAATCCACCGAGCCCGTTCTAAGTTGACACGAAGCTGATCGATACGCGAAGAGAGTGGCGTGTTCAATGCAAGTCGCGTGCGCTCACCCACAACACCATCTTCTTGCAGCTGATGACGACGCTGAAAACGTCTAACTGCCCTTTCCAACTCCGAATCGTAGGTGCGCTGGTCACTAATGGCTGATTGCACGCCAATCATTGGGTAAGCATTGCTATCCGCGGCCAGTAGGTTAGCATCGCCCCAATAAGCCAAGCGCTGTCGCAGTATCTGCACATCTTCGTGGGTATCACCTGGTCGAAGCGCCTCCTCTCGGCCCGCCAAATAGGGGACGCTACCTTTTTCAGCCAGCGTGCGGTAATGACGTAGTGCCTCGCGTAGCTGAGCATACTCCGATGATGAGGGCCTCACATAGTCAAGTGCGCCCTGAATATCATTATTTTCCAGCGCATGGGTGATGCGTAACAGCGAGTAACGACGTTCAGGCCTAGGGATATCCCATTTAGGCTCGACCTCGTTTGGATTCACCTTGCCCCGCGAAAGATGTTCAAGCGCTAAAAGCAAGGCTGTCGTGGCCTGAATATCAAAATCAGCTTGCGCTAACTTCCCCGCTTGTTGGCTAGCTTGAAAGGCATCTAACAGGCTGTCAGCGTCGTAATCCTCAGGGTTTAAGCCATCGTCTTCAAGACTGTTTAACGCCTTCACCAGCGCTTCAACATGTGTAACATCTTGCCAGGCGGGCTGCTGATTTAGCTGCTGGTAAAAATCCTTAATCGGCAGTAACGCATTCGTTTGCGCCTTTGTTTGTTGAGCTAACACCTGCTCAAGCGAACCTGTCTCTGCTTGTGCGCTATTAACCAAATGGGGCGCTTGGGTCAGCGTCAGACATAGGGCCATCCCTATCGCCCATCGTCTTATTAACGTTGTCTCGTTCATCGCTCCTCCTTGCGTTACTATTCATCGCTGTTCGCTGTCTTTGTTTATCATAGCCGTTTACATGTCTCCTTCGTCGATATCTATTGCAGGGTTGCTCTCTATGTCTTTTTGCTTACGCGCCTCTACCATCGTTTTATCGCTTCCACTGGTGTTATTGAGCCTTCCTTTACAGGCTGCTAGCTTTTTTGCTCAGGTCGCTTCTGCAGCGCCTCCCGGCGTTTCTCCTTTACATCATCAATTACTGCAACTAGCACCAACGGCAACGCCAGAAGCACTTCGGCTCGCTGCTCAGTCACTTAGTTGCGCCGATCCTGACGCTGAGCGTTTAGCCGTCATTGACTACTCGCTACCCTCCACCGAGCCACGTATGTGGGTTTTCGATCTACATCAGCATACACTGCTATTTGAAGAGCTTGTTTCCCATGGACAAGGTTCTGGGGATGCGGTGGCTGAGGTGTTTTCCAATATTCCTGAAAGCCATCAATCCAGTATCGGTCTCTTTCGCACAATGAATAGTTACTATGGGCGTAATGGCTATTCACTGCGCTTGGATGGCTTAGAGCCTGCGGTGAATGACCTCGCATTCGAACGAGCGATCGTGATCCATGGCGCTGACTACGTTAGCGACGATTTTATTACCCAAACCGGTAGGCTAGGACGTAGCCACGGCTGCCCAGCCGTGCGTGAAGATATCACGTATCCGCTTATTGATAGCTTGAAAGAGAACCAGTATGTGTTTGCCTACTACCCTGATGAAGAGTGGTTAGCGACATCACAGTTTCTACGTTGTCCAAACGATAGGGCTCATCACTTGGCTCAACGCTGATAGTGGATATTATTCCCATGGAGCGCTAAAAAGGTCACGCCGACTGCTCTGAAAGACTGACCTTTAAGTCTGATCCAGACACATTAAGAAACCTATACCCAAAAATCGCAAGAGGCTGGTTTTTATCATTAATAGACTGTAAGTACGGCGCTCATGGCAACCACCTGCAATACTTTGTGACAAAACATCACAATGCTATTGACTCGTTCGCAGGTACTAGCCATGTTTGCTTTTATGCACCCTTATCAAACCATCCATCGCCTTGAACAAGAAGTGGCAGCGTTGAATGCCCAGCTAGAAGCTGAAAAAAAACGTCAAGGTTGCCGTGCAATCAGCTTGATGACGCCGATTGAGTCACTCAGCATGCTTCAGGCCAGAGGTGCAGATATGCTTTGCTCGTTGAGCAAAGGCGTAGAAGTCCACGCTCAGCATCTTGCCACCGAACAATCCACTCTCACCGACACCTTTAGCCGTCTCCACATAGCCGAGCAAACCGCACAAACATTGCAACAACACCGGCAACGCTGCCAGCAAACAGACGCGTACTTATCATCTTCGTTAGTGACGGAACAAGCCTTTCACGATATACGTCAGCTAAGTAGTGAATTAGCGCATAACGCAGGCCATACAAAAGCATTAGCTATCACTGCGGCCTTGGAAGTCGCCCACTTCCATGAACAACCGGCAGGCATGCCAGCGATTGTTAAGGATTTGCAAGAGCTATCTGAACACTCCCAACAATTAGCACACCAGCTAGCGCAATGGGTTGAGCGCACCGCATCACACGTTATCGAAGATGCCAAGATCCGTGACTATCAGCAGCAGGAAATAAAGGCTTTAACCAGTGCCGCCCAGTCAGCAGAACATGTCATTGAGCAGTTGATAGACCAATCACGCCACATGTATAAAGTCATCCACCACAGTACAACCACTGCTTACTTGCACGCCGCCAAACTTGAGCATGCAGTATGGAAAAGCCGCCTTTATAAGCAGCTACTTTCAGCCCACTTTGAAGAGAGCCTAGAGGATCACCAGCACTGCTCACTTAGTCACTGGTGCCTTACAGGGGATGGTCGTCGCTACCAGTACACGCAAGCTTATAAGGCATTAGCTGCTCCCCATAAGCGTTTTCATGAAAGCGGTTTGGATGCCCTCACGTTTGCCCGCCAAGGTGACCATAATGGTCAGCTTGCAGCGCTAGCCATGATGGAAGAGGCCAGCAGTCAGCTAGCACTACAGCTTGATAAATTGATGGAGCATGCCGTTTATGAGACCCCTCTTGCCATAGGCCACTCCTCACCCTTAGCAGATTCTCCTTAACATCGCGCTCTAGGGTCTTTTGGTGATGTACACCTTTTTAACTGGCATACACTAAACACATGCTTTTATGCCATGCTGGGTGGGTTACCGCATTTAATCACCCACTCAGCAGGGAAAAGTGATGTCGCAGATCAAAAAGATAGACCTTGCCTTACAGGGCGGAGGTGCCCACGGCGCTTACACTTGGGGGGTTATCGATCGATTGCTTGAAGACGACCGTATCGACATTGAAGGCATCAGTGGCACAAGCGCTGGTGCGATGAACGGTGTGGTCATGGCAGATGCCCTTACCCGCGGTAACAAAGAGACAGCTCGCCAAGCGCTGCACCAGTTTTGGAAAGCGGTTAGCCGAGCGGGTATGGCAAGTCCAATTCGTCGCTCACCACTAGACGTGCTGACCGGTAACTGGTCTCTCGATCATTCACCAGGTTATGTGGCCATGGATCTTTTAAGCCGCCTGGTCTCCCCCTACCAACTGAACCCTCTTAATATTAATCCATTACGCGATATTGTCGCCGAACATATTGATTTTGAACGTGTCAGGCGCTGTGAGCAGCTTAAGCTATTTGTGACAGCTACTAACGTTCGCACCGGAAAACAGCGCGTTTTTCGCCGCGAAGAAATGAGTGTAGATGCGGTCATGGCCTCTGCTTGCCTGCCTTTTGTATTTCAAGCTGTTGAGATAGAAGGCGAGGCGTATTGGGATGGCGGCTATATGGGCAACCCTGCGCTATTTCCGTTAATGGAGGAGTGTAGTGCCCGAGACATTCTGCTGGTACAAATTAACCCTATTAGCAGGGAAGAAGTACCTACCTCTGCCTCAGCCATCATGAACCGCCTCAACGAAATCACCTTTAATTCAGCCCTGATTAAAGAAATACGCATGATTGCACTGCTCAAACGCACACTAGATGAGCAAGGAATAGAAAACTGCTATCAGCAAGCGCTCTTCCACCGCATTAGTGGTGAACAGGCGCTGGAGGATCTCTCAGTATCGAGCAAAATGAACTCAGAGTGGGCATTTCTATGTTATCTGTTTGAACAAGGTCGCGCTGCTGCCGAGCGCTGGTTAGAAACGCACTTTGACGCGATTGGTGAGCGTTCAACGCTGGATATTGATGCTGTTTATTTACACGACTAACCGGCACCCACATGTCGCACATCTGTGCCATAACTGTATCACTGTGGTGCATCAGCAACGTACATAGCAAACTTCCTATCCATCACACGTAAAATAACTCCCTGACTTTATTTGCAAAACTGTCTTATGGCGAACTAATTGCTTCACTCTTACTAAATGATGGTAGGCGTGGACCAGGCCCAACGGGTACGAGTGCGTCGAACCTGCCCTTCAATGGCGAAGGCATGTTCTCGTCAACAACATAGTGCTTTTTTAAAAGCGCCTGTTTTGACCCACTCGTATTATGCTTGCTCTGTGAGGCCATCCATGGACATTCGCAATAAAGCTAACCGCATCCGGCTACTAAATTTTTCTACTCCTCAAATGCGTGCTTTCCACTTCTCATGGTTCGCGTTCCATATCTGCTTTTTTGGCTGGTTTGGTATCGCTCCCTTGATGGCAGTGGTCCGTGAAGATTTATCACTCACTCAAACCCAGATCGGCAATACCATTATTGCCTCCGTTGCTATTACCGTTATTGTCCGCCTGCTCATTGGCGTGCTGTGCGACAAAATTGGACCTCGTAAAACCTATACCGGTTTGTTGATGCTGGGGGCCGTGCCGGTCATGGGTATAGGTTTTGCCAATAGCTTTGAAACTTTCTTACTCGCTCGTTTAGCCATCGGTGCCATCGGCGCGTCTTTTGTAATTACCCAATATCACACCACGATGATGTTTGCGCCGAATGTGGTTGGCACCGCCAACGCCACCAGTGCTGGCTGGGGAAACTTGGGCGGTGGAACAACACAAATCCTAATGCCGTTAATTTTTTCGGGTTTGCTAATGCTTGGCGTCAGTGAAACGCTGGGGTGGCGTCTTGCCATGGTGGTACCTGGTGTGGTGCTGTTTTTTACTGGGATTGGCTATTGGCTGTTTACCCAAGACGCCCCCGATGGCAACTTTAGCGAGCTGCGTGCCCGCGGTGAACTACCCGAAGCCACAGGTGAAAATAGCGCAGTACAAAGCTTTCTAGCCGCAGCAAAAGATATTCGCGTATGGGCGCTGTTTATTGTTTATGGTCTCTGCTTTGGCGTTGAGCTAACCATCAACAATATTGCCGCTATTTACTTCTTCGACAAGTTTGACCTGACCCTGGCAACCGCTGGGTTAATCGCAGGTTTATTTGGCCTGATGAATATTTTCGCCCGTACTCTTGGCGGTGTCTTTTCAGACCTATTAGCCAAGCAAGGCGGTTTAAAGGGGCGCGTACGCTGGCTATTTATCGCCCTGCTGTGTGAAGGCATCGCGCTTATTGCCTTCTCACAAATGCATATTTTAAGCCTCGCAATCGGCATCATGCTGGTATTTAGTCTATTTGTGCAGATGGCCGAAGGGGCAACCTTTGGCGTGGTGCCCTTCATCAATAAAAAAGCACTGGGGGCAGTCGCCGGTATCGTGGGAGCAGGTGGCAATGTCGGTGCTGTCTCTGCCGCTTTTTTATTCCGTAGTGAAAGCCTTAGTTACCAAGAAGGGCTTTTTTATCTTGGCATTACCGTCTTAGTACTCGCTTCGTGCGTGCTGGTAGTCCGTTTTAGCGATGCAACAGAAACCGAAGAAGCAACAGCCTATCGTGATGCAGTCGGCGATGATACGAACGCAGGCGCACTTTCACTACGCTAATGTCTACTTACCCCTCTGTAGGCGCTTCACACCATAGAGGGGCTTTCATCTCAGGCGGGGAGTTAAAGGAAACGATTATGTCTTCAGCCCAACAGCTACTCTTAACTGCCCTTCGATGCGATATCGACAGTCTGCACCATTTAGCCACCACCTCAGAGATCGTTGGCGACATTAGTGGTTTTATTCATGCGCTCCAACGTGAGCGAGGGGCATCAACGATTTACCTTGTCTCTAAAGGTAAGCGGTTTGCCACTCGGCGCAAGGAGTATGTAGAGCGTAGCCAAGTAGCCGAAGCGGTTATGCGCCAGCGATTAGAAGCATTAACCAAAGAAGCGCGGCCACAGGCAGCAGCACGCTTAATCAGAAGAGTCGCTGCGGTTTGGCTTGCCCTGGACGACCTGGACACGCTGCGGCAAGCGATCCATTCGCTTGCTGTTTCACCTGATGCGGCAACACAAGCACTTAATCACCTCATTAGTGGCCTTCTTGCCATTGTCTTTGAAGCAGCAGATACCTCGGCAGACCCGGATATCACTCGCGCACTGGTGGCTATTTTTCATTTGATGCAAGGTAAAGAACTGGCTGGACAAGAACGTGCCTGCGGTGCCTTTGGCTTTACCCAAGGGCATTTTGACGACGCTCACCGCGAACTGCTGAGCCGATTAGTCCGCGATCAACAGCGCTGCTTTGCTACTTTTGAAGAGTTTGCCTCTGCTGAGGCTCTGCGCGCTTGGGAACAGGCTCTCTCGCCGAGGACACTCGCAGGGATTCAACAACTGCGTAACACTGCTTATCATACTTGCCACCATCCTCACCGCCACCCCCAACAAAAAGCCTCCATAGACGACACATACACAGACAAAGCACACACAGACAAAGCGCTGGGCGAAACATGGTACGAACTGACAACGTTACGTATCGATAGTATTAAAACCGTTGAGGACACCCTAAATAGTCAATTAACGGCGTTATGCCATCAAAAAATTACACAGGTCCAATCAGCCTTAGAGCAAGCTGAAACACCTCAAGGGAAATCCCCACTCGCTCCGTGTGAACAACTCCTAGCCTTAAGCGACAGTCAACCATTAGGTGAGTTAACCGCCAGCGCCTTAACATCACCATTAGGGCGTTCATTGATTGAGCTTGCCCACGCCCAATCAAGCCACCTTCAAGGCCTTAGTGATGAGCTGGAAAATACCCGCAAAGCATTGCGTGAACGTAAGCTGATTGAACGTGCTAAAGGGCTTATCATGGCGTACCAAGCAATGACCGAAGAAGAAGCCTACCGATTTTTGCGTAAGACATCGATGGATCAAAGCAAAAGCATGGCCGATATGGCGCAATCGATACTCGACCTATCTTCTATGCTGAAACGCAAAGAAGAAAAGCACACACACTAGCTTAAACAGCCCATTTGCAACACGGTGACCAATTAGCCATTCTAATAGCTCCCCTTTTATAAATGAGCTAGGAGCACACGCTATGCAGCACCGTGTCCTGATGATTACTGGCGCATCAAGCGGAATTGGTGCGGCCACCGCACGAGCAGCCTCACGTGAAGGTTATAAGTTAGTGCTGGCCGCTCGCTCTACCAACAAACTTACCGCACTCGCCCAAGAGCTTGGCCCGGAAAATGTGCTGACATGTGCGTTGGATGTCACCGACATGACACAACAGCAAGCCATGGTCGATCAAGCAATTGAAACATTTGGTCGTATAGATGCAGTCTTTGCAAACGCTGGGCGTGGTGGCTCCCCCGGCGGCTTTAGCGGTGCAGATCACGATGCTTGGCGTGAGATGATCCTGACCAATATTTATGGCGTAGGATTAACGCTTCAGGCCTGCCTTCCCGCGCTAAAGCGAAGCAAAGGGCATGTATTGTTAACCGGTTCAGCCGCTGGTCGAACCACGATTCCAGGCTCGATGTATAGCGCCACAAAGTGGGCGGTGACGGGGATCGGTTACAACCTGCGTGAAGAACTACGCGGAACAGGTATGCGCGTTACCTTAATCGAGCCTGGCATGGTCGATACCCCCTTCTTTGATGAACCGCCAGAACACGCACTTGAAGATCGTGATATTGCTAACGCTGTGATTTATGCACTTTCTCAACCCGCGCATGTCGATGTGAACGAGATTTTAATACGACCGACACCTCCACCGACTAGTTGACGTTGCTAACTGGCACTAGCGACACCTTGCATTTCTTCTTACGTGCCCACATAACATTGAGATACCTAGCGTGCTAATAAAAAGTGCGAATAAATCTAGCTGACCATTTGTTCTTCTACCCAGGTGTCTTATGAGCCAACTCGCCAATACTGCTATTTCCGTACTGGATTTAGCACCGATTCGCCAAGGCGGTAGCGCTGCCGAAACATTTCGCAATAGTGTGTCTCTAGCGCAGAAGGCAGAACAGCTTGGCTACACCCGTTACTGGCTGGCGGAACACCACAACATTGCTGGCATTGCCAGCGCAGCAACCGCGGTCTTGATTGGTCATGTGGCAGGGCAAACGTCCACTATTCGCGTGGGCAGCGGTGGCATCATGCTGCCCAATCATCCACCGCTGGTGATTGCCGAGCAGTTTGGCACCTTAGAAACGCTCTACCCTGGCCGGATTGATTTAGGACTCGGCCGTGCGCCTGGCTCAGACGGTGCCACCATGCAGGCTATGCGCCGTAACGCTCAGGCGGGCGTCGATGACTTCCCACAACTACTTAATGAATTGCGAAGCTACTTAGCGGATGCTGATCCACAGCAGCGCGTCAAAGCTGTACCTGGGCAAGGCACCCACGTGCCTATCTGGCTACTTGGCTCTAGCGGTTATAGTGCGCAGCTAGCCGCTAAACTTGGGCTCCCCTTTGCCTTTGCAGCCCAGTTTGCACCGGGTTACTTATTTGAAGCGCTGCGGCTTTATCGTGATAACTTTCGGCCGTCGGAGCACTTAGACAAACCCCATGCCATGGTAGGATTGCCCGTTATCGCTGCCGAAAGTGATGCCATGGCCCACTACTTGGCAACGACCTCTCAACAGAAGTTTCTTAGCCTGATTCGCGGTAAGCCGACTCAATCACAGCCACCGGTTGAGCAAATGGACTGGACACCTATGGAGCGCTCTCAGGTGAGCCAATTTCTAGGTGCCGCTATTATTGGCGGACCCGCTACGGTCAAAGCTGAACTAGAGGCTTTTCAAGCGCGTACTGGCGCTGATGAACTAATGATTAACAGCGATTTTTATGACCATGCCGACCGCTTGCGTAGTTATGAAATTGTCGCAGACGTTGTTCGATCACCACTTAACTAAAACGCTCACTACGATGACTTATAACCGATGACCCCACTGCGCTTTACGCCCATGACCGACGATGACTTTGCGGCTTTCTGGACACATTTTCAGTCGATTGTCACGGCACAAGAAACCTATGCGATTGACCCTGAGATCACCTTTAAAACGGCGTATACATTGTGGTGCGAGCAGCCTAAGGCATCATTTGCAGTAAAAGATGATCAGGGCGAGTTACTGGGCACTTACTATTTAAAAGCTAACGCCGCTGGCCCTGGCCAGCACGTTTGTAACTGCGGCTACATGGTCTCGCCTGCCGCCAGGGGGAAAGGTGTTGCCCGCCAGATGTGCGAACATTCGCAGCATATCGCGCGCCAGTATGGCTTTGAAGCGATGCAATTTAACGCGGTAGTGTCCACTAACGAGGTGGCCGTCGCCCTTTGGCAACGGCTAGGGTTTGCGATTGTCGGCACCATTCCTAACGCCTACCGGCATGCGTCCCTTGGTTTTGTCGATAGCTACGTAATGTATAAAGCGCTTTAGTGGCCGCTTGATAAAAAGGGCAGCGCTTTATAAATAGGACATCCGTTTAAAGGGTCTGGTTATTTAAGGCAGCGTTGTAGAAGCTCTTCAGCTGCAGCGCTGCCTAATTCGGTTAAGTGGGCAATATTTCGCTCAGGGATTTGTTCCGTATCACCATAGAAATCAATGGCCTTTTCAACACTAGCCTCGCGCAGTAGATGAACCATCGCGTAGGGCGAGCGGTTGGTGTAATTAGCCGCGTCCCCAGGCTCAGCATCAGCAAAGCAGTAATCAGGGTGGAAAGTTGCTAGCTGATAAACACCTTCATACCCTAGGTCTGCTAACAGGCTTTCGGCCAGTTCGACATAATCCAGGTAGTGGTCGAAGCTTTTAAACAGCGTAGGAAATACCAGCAGCGTGGTTTCCGTTTCTGGGTGCTCGTTCAACCACTCCACTTCGGCTATTAGTTCTTCCAACGCCACGTCGATTTTTTTCGAGCGCACCACCTCAATCCGAACCTTACCACCGTCAAGTTCCCGCTTAGCAAACGGGCATATATTGTGCTCGACAATAAAGCTGCGTACCCATGCCTCTGTCTGTTCCGCTACTTGCTTATCTGCCTCTTGCATCGTGCCTGCTACCTTACATTAAAGTGGCTGCCACCACGGTTAGGACTGCCCGTGTATCTGTAAGAAACAGTGTACCTGCAAGCACCCACAAATGCTTCAGGCGTGGGCCTGGTAGCGCGCCAACGCCACCTCATAAGATTTATGTATATGATCATCCATTAGCGCACGGGCCGCTTTGCCATCTCGATGTAGCGCCAACTCAACCAGCTCATGGTGTTGTTCATCCAACTCTTGGCGAATGGAAGGCATTTTGGGTCCCAAACGACGATAACGATCAAACTGGTCGTGAAGCTGCTCAATAAAGCGCAGCAACCACACCGATCCACACGGCGCGACCAGCGTGCGATGAAATTGGGTATGCAGTCGTTCCCACTCCTCTCCTTTATCGAGCGATATGTCCGCTCGTTTTAAGCGATGCGCTGCCGCTAACAGGTCAGCCTCCCACACCGCATCACCGTGGGCAATCGCGCGTTCAAGCGCCATGCCCTCAAGCTCCGTACGCAGCCTGGCAATATCATCAAGCTCTTCCCGAGATAGCTTTGGCACCCTAAAGCCGCGTTGATTTTCTTGGATTAATAATCCATAGGCCGCCAGCTTATTTAACGCTTCACGCAGCGGACTTAACCCTACTTGGTAGTGCTCTTTCAGGGCATTAATCGCCAGCTTTTCTCCGGCAGCAAAGCGACCACCGACTAAATCCCTACGCAGTGCGTCGTAAATAGGGCTTGAGGCTGTACCAGCGGGAAGGGGGATGTGTTTGTTCATTCCGTGATCCTTTTGCGTATCTTCGCGAACGCGTCTGTTAACGGAGATTCTATGGCTAGGTGTTGACGCCTCACAACAAGCTCACCTATATTCTATTTTAGACAAAATAATCGATTTTTTACCATACAAACGATAAATAGGCAGGCCTTATGCTTTTGATTGCAATGCCCTCTCTACTGGCAATGGGCACATGAAACAATCAGCACTTTTTTGGGCTTTCTTCCGCGTTGGCATTTTTGGTTTTGGCGGCGGCCCCGCCATGATACCGCTGGTACGCGCTGAAGTCGTCACTCGCCACAAATGGTTAACCGATGAAGAGTTTGCCGATGTGCTTGCCATTGGCAATACGCTGCCTGGGCCCATTGCGACAAAAATGCCTGGCTATATTGGCTACCGAGTAGCCGGTATTAGCGGCTGCATCGCGGCGGTGATTGCCGTCATTCTGCCGATGATCGTGGCGATGATTGTTATGTTAGGCATCTTCAGCCGTTATCGCGACGTTGCCTGGATACGCGGTATGGGGCAAGCCGTTATACCTGTCGTTATGGTGATGATGGGGCAATTAGCCTGGGACTTCTTCGACAAATCCCAAGCCGCGCTTGGCTGGCTAGCCAGTGCAGCCATGGCAATCGTCGCCGGTGGGCTCATTTACTGGTTAGGCGTGCATCCTGGCTGGGTGATTGGAGCCATCCTGCTAACGGCCTTATTGCGCCCCACAGGTAAAAAGCGCGCGGAGGGCTCTGTATGATTTATTGGGAGCTTTTCTTAGCGTTTTTTATCCCTAACATTATTGGCTACGGCGGCGGCCCGGCAATTATCCCTCTTATTGAAGCGGAAGTGGTTGGTCGCTACGGCTGGATGACCTCTCAAGGGTTTGCCGAAACGCTGGCCTTAGGTAACGCTCTACCTAGCCCTATTGCCACCAAAATGGCCGGCTATGTGGGCTATGACGTAGCGGGCATTGGCGGTGCGGTGGTGGCAGTATGCGCAACGGTGATCCCTTCTCTACTGCTGATGTTGGGCGCGCTGGGGCTGCTTTATCGGCACCGCGACTCTCCCCGTGTAAAGCGTATGAGCCAGTGGGTCCGGCCAGTTATCGCGATAATGATGGCCTGGCTCACTCTCGGTTTTTTCCTGGAAAGTATTACTACCAGCGGTGCACTACATACCGTTGTCCTGGGCGTTATTGCGGCTATTGCTCTTGTGCGTTTTAACACTCATCCCGCATTTGTTGTTATCGGCGCATTGATTTATGGAGGGCTCTTCCTGGGCTAACCTGTTTTCACTGCAGACAATAAGAACCCACTATGGGATCACGCGCTCACCACCCCGCTGCTTTACAGCAGCGCATCACCACACCAACTCAATCAAAAAAGGTGTAGCAGAATGACGCGTTCAAAACTTGCTCTAAGTACCACTCTCGCCGCCATTGGACTGACCTCCAGCATGGCCTTCGTATCCGCCGCTCAGGCTGACTATCCTGAGCAAGATATCCGTTTAATTATTCCTTACGGCCCTGGTGGCGCAACGGATATTATTTTTCGCTTGATATCACAAGAAGCAGAGCAATATCTCGGTGAGTCAATCGTCCCTGTCAATATGGCAGGCGCCGGTGCAACGCTAGGGTCGCGCAATGTAAAAGACGCTTCTCCAGATGGCTATACGCTACTGGGCAGCCACGACACGATTGCGCTGTCAAAACTCGCTGGCACCGTTGATTACTCTTTCGATGCCTTTGAGCCCATCGCCCTGCTTACCCAAACGATTAATATTCCCTCTACCTATGCAGGGCACGCCGTTAACAGCGCTGATGAAATAGCCGATTACGTCAGCGAGAATCCCGGCCAAGTGCGCTTTAGCATGATCCCCAGCTCTACCGACCACTTCTTCTGGGCACAATTCTTTGAAGAAGCGGGTATAGATATGGCCGATGTGCGCCTTGTTGGCTATCCCGACACAGGCCAGCAGGTGTCAGCGCTAATGGCTGAAGAAGTCGACTTTGCAATGTTTAACCTACCGTCAGGGGGAGCGTTCTATGAAGATGGCACCTTCAAGCCATTAGGTATTGCCCACCCAGAACGATTAGACAGTCTGCCGGAAGTGGCCACCCTGCGTGAACAGGGTATTAACATGGATCATTCGACCAGCCGAGGTGTTTTTGCGCCCAAGGGCACTCCCCAAGAGGTTCTTGATACTGTGGCACAGGCTTACGGCCAAGCCCTGGAAAACGAGCAGGTGAAAAGCCGCATCGAAAATGAGTTTGGCTCTGTGGTGCGCTTCCTGGCCGGAGATGACTATCAGGCATTTTTAACTGAAAACGAAGCGGCACTTTCAGCAGCTGCTGAAAACATCGATTTTCAGAACTAACGCCCACATTTCCAAGCAAACGCTCCCAGCGTTATTTCTCCTGGGAGCGTCTGGAGGCATCGCGAATGCTAACCCTTACGAAAGACCGCGCTCTGGCGCTGGCGCTGCTTTTAATAGTGGCTGTCATGTGGGTAGAGTCTGGCACTATCCGTCCTCCTACTAGCTGGCAGCCTTATGGATCAGCGCTCTTCCCACGTATTTTGCTTGTCACTATTGCGCTACTTTCCATCATTATCCTATTACGTTCGTTGTTTACTAAGGTAACGCCTCAACCTTCTTGGGGAAGGGCGATCACCGAATGGTTTCTACGTCGTAAAACCATTGTCGCCTTATTCTTCCTCTTTGGGCTTTATGCTGCCCTGCTACCAGTACTGGGGTATATCGTCGCCACCATGAGTTTCTTGATCGCGTCCTTTGCCCTGCTATTGGGAATCGATACAAAACGAAAGTGGGCCATCAATTTAGGAATCAGCTGCATATTCGTGCCGCTGGTATTTGTAATTTTTCGCTTCGGCTTAAATGTTTGGCTGCCCTAATGGTGAGGAATCACAAATGAGCGACTTTTTTCTTCAAGCGCTGACAGAAGTGGGCAGTCCTGCTGTTATGGGGTTAATCATTCTTGGCGTTCTTTTCGGTATTGTTGGAGGCAGCATTCCTGGCTTTACCGTGACAATGGCGATTCTGGTGGTGTTTCCCTTTACCTTCGCTATGGACCCTATCAGCGGTGTATCGCTAATGGTTGGGGTTTTTGTCGGCGGTTACTCAGGCGGTATTGTATCTGGCGTAATGCTGGGGATACCTGGAACGCCTTCCTCAATTACCACCGTTTATGACGGCTACCCCATGGCGCAACGTGGAGAACCGGGCCGTGCTTTAGGCATTGGCGTGATGGCATCGTTTCTTGGCACGCTGATTAGCGTTGCTGTACTGGTCTTTTTTGGCCCTTTAATCGCCAGCTTCAGTATGAACTTTCGCCCATGGGAAATTACTGCGCTGATTGTTTTTGCATTAACGCTGGTCGCAGGGCTTTCCAACGGGGCTCTGTTAAAAGGGCTACTGGCGGCGGCCATCGGGCTACTCATCACCACAGTCGGTTACGATCGTAACAGCAATTTGCGCTTTGACTTCGACCTACCCGCGCTAAGTTCGGGTTTCGAAATGCTGCCTGTAATGATTGGCGTATTCGCCTTTTCACAGCTGCTCGGCAATATCGAAAAGATGCGCGATGAGGGCACTAATGGAAAAAGCGTCGATACTAACGTCACTATTCCTTATCGTTTGATTATGAAGGATATGGCCGGCCAAAAGCTCAATACGCTGCGCTCCTCACTGATCGGTAGCTTAATTGGTGCGCTACCCGGCACCGGCGGCACCGTGGCTAATTTTGTAAGCTACGATCAAGCTAAAAAGTTTTCACGCCATCCTGAAGAATTTGGTAAAGGCACACCTAGCGGTATTGTCGCCTCGGAAGCCTCAAACAGTGCCGTTGCCGGTGGTGCATTCGTTCCCACACTGGCGCTGGGCATTCCTGGCGACCTGCCAATGGCTATTATGATGGGTGTGCTCATTCTTCACGGCATTACCCCAGGGCCGATGATGTTTGAACAAAACCCGGTTCTGGTGGGAGCTATTTACGCCAGCCTATTAATTGGCGCCATTGCAATGGTGCTATGCAACCTTCTGCTGGTGCGCTGGTTCGCCAAAATATCCCTTATCCCTCAGCAAATCCTGGTACCGGTTGTACTGATGCTGTGTGCCATCGGTGCTTATGCATTAAACAACAATGTATTCGATATTTGGGTACTGTTTATTTTTGGCGTGATTGGCTATCTGCTGTGGAAAGCAGGCGTGCCGCTTACCCCGTTAATTCTGGGGGTTGTCCTAGGCAATAATCTAGAGCGCCAGTTATTCCGCGCCTTGGAACTCGACCCCAACTGGCTGACTTTTTTAACACGGCCGCTTTCTGCCCTGTTTTTGGCACTAGCCGTTGCTTCGGTGGTGTTCTCACTTTACCAAGACCGCAAAGTTAAGCGCCTTCAACAAGCCACTCCATCGCCATAAATAGCTTTTCTTATGCCGCTGCAAAGGATTTTATGATGCAACACAATGCCCTTTACTACCCAAGCGCCTCTCGCCGCATGGCCACTTTTGGCAAACGCGGCATGGTGGCAACCTCACAGCCATTAGCTGCCCAGGTAGGTATTAGCATTTTACAGCAGGGCGGCAATGCTATTGATGCGGCCATTGCCACCGCCGCAGCGCTCACCGTGGTAGAACCGACCTCCAACGGCATTGGCAGCGATGCCTTCGCCATTGTGTGGGTGGATGGCAAGCTGCACGGCCTTAACGCCAGTGGCCCAGCCCCTCAAGCAGCGACTATCGACGCCCTGAAAGCACTCGGCCATGACACGATACCCAACCACGGTATGTTGCCAGTTACCGTACCTGGAGCACCCGCCGCGTGGGCTGCGCTTTCCGAACGCTTTGGCAAGCTGCCATTTGCACAGCTATTAGCCCCAGCCATTGCTTTGGCAGAAGAAGGCTTTGCCGTCACCCCGGTTATTCATCAAATGTGGCAAGAAGCCTTCGATACCTACTCGGCTTATCATGAGGCGTCTTTCCAACCTTGGTTTGCGACCTTCGCGCCAAAGGGTCACGCGCCTCGTCCTGGCGAGCTATGGTCATCACCTGATCACGCCAAAAGCTTACACGCCATTGCGAACACAAACGCCAAGGCTTTCTACCAAGGCGAACTGGCAGAAAAAATTGACGCCTTTTCCCGCGAAAATGGTGGTTTGCTGCGAAAAGAAGACCTTGCCGCTTACCAGCCTGAATGGGTAGACCCCATTAGCGTTCGCTATAAAGGACACGATATTTGGGAGATCCCCCCCAACGGCAGCGGTATGATCGTGCTCCAGGCGCTCGGTATGTTAGAACGTTTAGAAGCCTGCCCAGGTGACACCTTAGAAACTCTCCACCGTCGCATTGAAGCAACGAAACTGGCCTACATGGATGGTTTCAAACATATTACTGAGCGTGCTGACATGGCACCTACCACCGAGCAGATGCTTGATGACAGCTATTTGAAAACGCGAGCCGCGCTGATTGGCGAGCAGGCCGTTGATCCTGTCCACGGCAACCCCTTACAAGGCGGCACCGTGTATCTTGCCACCGCCGACAGCGACGGCAATATGGTGTCGTTTATCCAGAGTAATTTTAAAGGCTTCGGCTCTGGCATGGTGGTTCCAGGCACCGGCATTAGCCTGCAAAACCGCGGCTGGTCGTTCTCCCTAGACCCTGAACATGCCAATGCATTAGCCCCCGGCAAACGCACCTACCACACCATTATTCCTGGGTTTATTACCAAGGATAACCAAGCCGTTGGGCCGTTTGGCGTGATGGGCGGTTATATGCAACCGCAAGGACAGTTACAGGTAGTAACCGCCATGTTGGAAGACCACTTAAACCCCCAGGCAGCGCTAGATATGCCACGCTGGAAGTGGACCAAAGGCACCACCGTGGAAGTTGAAGCCGACTTTCCCAACCACCTTGCCCTGGCGCTGGCACGTCGCGGGCATCACATTGTTAAAGTAGCTGATTCGATCAGCTTTGGCCGTGGCCAGATTATCCTGCGTGACCCCGACAGTGGCGTATTGCAAGGCGGTACTGAACCACGTACTGATGGCGCTGTATTGCCACTTTAAGTTTGTTTAACCACCTACAGCCATGCGGTTGATTGTCCGCACGGCTGTAGGCTGGCTATCAACGCCAAAGCATCGCATCATGGCACTCTTCTTTAAAAGCTATGTTGCTAACTAATGACACCACCCCCTTCTGTTCCCGCTCACTCCCCTTTCAGCGGTTTTTTTAGCGTTTTTCGCTATAGCCGACGAGCACTCGCCCTAGTGTGGGAAACTTCCCGCTGGATGATGCTTGGCTTAGCGTTATGCACCCTGGTGGCAGGCGTACTGCCTGCCGTGGCCGCCTGGGTAGGCCAACTGATTGTTGATGGCGTGGTGGCAGCAATGGAAAGCCATCAATCTTCAAACAGTGTCAACCTATGGGAAACGTTAACACCGGTCTTGGGTTTAGTGGCCTTGGAAGGCCTTATTATTGCGCTGATCGCGCTGGCTCAGCGCGGCCTGTCAGCCCAACAATCGCTGCTGCGTGCGCTACTAGGCCAGAAAGTCAATGTGATGATTCTTGAGAAAGCAGGCACGCTTTCGCTTAGTCAATTTGAAGATTCAGAGCTTTACGACAAACTCACTCGCGCACGCCGCGAAGCATCTACCCGCCCACTCGCGCTAGTGAATAAAACCTTCGGATTGCTGCAAAATGCTATTTCACTGGCTAGTTTTGGTTTTTTACTCGTCCAGTTTTCGCCTTGGGCGCTGCTCATCTTAGTAGCAGGCGCCCTACCGGTGTTTCTCTCGGAGGCAAAGTTTTCCGGCGATGCCTTCCGGCTATTTCGCTGGCGTTCACCGCAAACCCGCATGCAGATGTACCTGGAAACCGTGCTGGCCCGAGAAGACAGCATTAAAGAAGTAAAACTCTTCGGCCTTGAAGGCCTGTTCCTGCAGCGCTACCGAGATATATTCACCCGGCTGTTTGCCGAAGACCGCCGCCTCACGTTACGCAGGGAAAGCTGGGGGTTTATTCTCGGTTTATTGGGCACACTGACGTTTTACGCCGCTTACGGCTGGGTGGTGGTCGAAACGGTGGCTGGGGCACTGACACTTGGCCAAATGACCATGTACTTAATGGTATTTAAACAAGGCCAGGGAGCGTTATCGGCAAGCCTGACAGCCATTAGCGGCATGTACGAAGATAACCTCTACTTATCGAACCTTTACGAATACCTAGAGCAGCCAACGGAAGCCGAAGGAGGCCACCTCACCCAAGGCGCAATACCTGGGGATGGGCTTCGCTTTGAGCACGTCAGCTTTTCCTACCCAGGTGGCAGCGAGGTACTGCACGATATTTCCTTGCACTTAGCCCCAGGCAACAGCATTGCACTCGTTGGCGAAAACGGTTCAGGAAAAACCACGCTGATTAAGCTATTAACACGGCTTTACCACCCCACCAAAGGGCGTATTCTGCTGGATGGTAGCGACCTCAACCATTGGAATACCCAAGCATTACGGGAACGGGTGGGCGTGATTTTTCAGGATTTTGTACGTTACCAGCTGACCGTGGGGGAAAACTTAGGCGTGGGGGACACCCAGGCCTTTAGCGATGAACAGCGTTGGCACCAGGCGGCCCATGAAGGCATGGCCGATGGCTTTATTGACCGCATGCCTGATGGCTACCAAACCCAGTTAGGGCGCTGGTTTAAAAATGGCCAGGAGTTGTCAGGTGGCCAGTGGCAAAAAGTAGCGCTGTCGCGCGCCTACATGCGGAAAAATGCCGATATTTTAGTGCTGGATGAGCCTACCGCAGCGATGGATGCCGCCGCCGAATCAGAAGTC
The DNA here is from genome assembly GCF_025820815.1 of Halomonas qinghailakensis. Lineage (NCBI taxonomy): Bacteria > Pseudomonadati > Pseudomonadota > Gammaproteobacteria > Oceanospirillales > Halomonadaceae > Halomonas > Halomonas qinghailakensis. The sequence goes on from NZ_CP096973.1 coordinate 753,494, forward strand.
TTTGCGCGTTTTCGTGAGCACAGCCGCGATAAAATGACGATTTTAATTTCTCACCGTTTTTCGACGGTGCGTAGCGCCGACCAGATCATTGTGATCGATCAAGGGGCGATTATTGAGCGTGGCACCCATGAAGAACTGCTAGCAGTGAATGGTCGGTATGCTTCATTATTTCATCTGCAGGCAGAAGGCTATCAATAAAAAATTAATAACAATTATTACTATTAAGGGCCAATTTCACACCATTATCGAGACCGAAAGGTTAAAAAAGGTTACATAAAAGCCTTCCCTATCGACCCTCGCTCACTTTCTAGTTATTGTTTATTAACATTTGTCTATTCTAGAGGAACAAGATAAGTCATATTCCCTAGAGAAGTACCCAATAGCTGGTAAATGACTGATGCCGTTTTCAATAGCGGTGCACACTAGAAAATAAAAACGCCTATGCTCAGAAGTCGTTGCGTGGTGAGTGGTTGAAGGAAGAGTTATGCCGTTGAGTGCGTTGGTCATTGATGATGACAGTGATGTGCAGCTACTGGGTAAGATGTTGCTCTGTAAGCGTGGATACGAGGTAGTAACAGCTGGCAGCTTGGGCGAGTTGGCTAGAAGACCTGCGTTACTGGATGCTGAACTAATTTTACTTGATTTTGGTCTGGGTGAATTTACCGGGCTGGATATTCTTGATTATCTTTATGATTTACGCCTGAACGCGGCTATTCTCTTACTTAGCAGTTGTTCGGAAGAAACAGCGTCTCATGCTATTGCTGCGGGTAGAGCCAGAGGTTTGAAAATGCTTGGTTTTCTGCCTAAATCCAAACTTCTTACGGGTCTCTCACCATTTCTTGAGCAGCTACAGGCATTACCTAAGCCCCCTACCCGTGATGAGCTGGCAAATGCTATTCAAGCAGGGCATCTCTATTTAGTCTTCCAGCCTAAGAAAAACTTACAGACTGGGCACATCATCGTCGTAGAAGCGCTTGTTCGCTGGGAAGACCCCCAGCGCGGTATGCTATACCCAGATACCTTTATTCCATTAGCAGAAAAGAGTGGGCTAATGGGGCCTCTCACGTGGTGCATTCTTAAACTTGCTTTTGCTCAGCAAGAACGGTGGCAGGCGCGCGGCTGGGATCTCCAAATTGCGGTCAATGTGCCAGCCGTATTTTTACAATCTGAGCATATGCTAGAAAAATTTGATGAGCTGACCAAGCACCGTACTGCTTCGCTTCACTACCTTACCCTGGAGCTAACAGAGTCGGTAGGTGTTGAATGTCTTGGCTATGCGCGCCATATTCTAGAAGCTCTACGCCAGCGCGGTTGCAAGTTAGCACTTGATGACTTTGGCACGGGTTACTCATCACTCATACAACTGTATCGGCTACCATTTAATGAATTGAAAGTTGACCGTAGTTTCGTATCGCTCATTGATCATGATAGCCGTGCACTGGCAATTACCCTGTCGGTTGTTGATCTCGGCAAACAACTAGGTATGACCGTCGTCGCTGAAGGCATTGAAAATGAAGCCCAACAAGCACTGCTAATAGACGCTGGCTGCCCAGTTGGGCAAGGCTATTTTATTTCCCGTCCTTTAACCGCTCAGGCATTCAACGACTGGATGGCTAAAACACTCACGAAACTTACCCACGACTAAAGAGCTAACAAGCCTGCATCAGCTAAGGCCCGTTGCGATTTTTCACGTAACTGCACGAGAGCATTAACGTTTTTAGCTAATTCGGATGTTGCTGCATTGAAAGCGGATTCTTCTAGTTGCCTAGCTTGTTCTGCAATGGCAAGACAGCCCAAAGACGCTGCGGCTCCTTTTAAAGAGTGCGCTTCATCGCGCAGTGCCTCTCTTTGTTCGCTCTCACAATAGCGAGAGAGCTTCTCCAGACGTTCATTTAAGCGGGTAAAAAAAGCGGCTAACAACGTATTAAGTGGCGTTGACTCGAACGTCTCTCTCAATTCATTGCAAATATAGGGGTCCAGAATTTGCTCATCGTTAAGCACTTCGTTTTGGCAGTGTAGTACCTGTTGTGCCGATTGACTTGAGTACTCGTGAGGGGGCACTTCAACCGTCCCCGCCACGATATAGCGACTAATCGTTTGATACAGCTCAGTTCGAGTAAAAGGTTTATGGATCATACAATCCATGCCGCTTTCAATACAGCGTTCACGATGTTCAACCATAACATTCGCTGTCATTGCGATAATTGGCAGGCGTGGTAACTGATTGGCAGCTTCAAAGGCTCGCCAGCGTTTAGTGGTTTCGACACCATCAAGTATAGGCATCTGCATATCCATTAATACTAAATCTAACTGGGCAGCATGTTCTTTCAAATACTCAAGTGCTGCAAAGCCATTTTCTACCACCGTACTCCGCTGCCCTAACTGCTTGAGCATAACATTTGCCACTGTTTGGTTAACCGGGTTGTCCTCTACGATAAGAATATGGTGGTCTTCAGCCAGCTTCAGTCGCGGTTCTTTATGATGAAGAACCTCCACACCCTCTGCCAAGGGCATCGTCACTACAAACCAAAATCGGCTACCAAGTCCAGCTTCACTGGTGACCCCTATTTCACCACCCATCGCTTCCACCAGCCGTTTACAGATTGCCAGCCCCAAGCCAGTACCTTCATGTCGACGCGCTATAGAGGTATCTACCTGCGAAAAAGCGGAAAACAATCGCCCTTGATCAGCCGTGGCAATACCACAACCAGTATCACGTATCTCTATAAATAGCTGATCGTTACCCTTAAGGGCCGCATGAAATTTGACAAACCCCTCATCCGTAAATTTCAGCGCATTATTAATCAAATTCATCATTACCTGCCGCAGCCGTGCAATGTCTCCACACATAAATTGCGGCAGTGCTGGGTCAATAGAATAACTGAAGGTCACCTTTTTATTTTTGTCCTGCAGCTGATAGCCTGTACAAAGCTCAATAATGCAGGCTTTTACATCAAAGGCGCGCTCATCTAAGTCTAAACGTCCACTTTCAATTTTAGTGTAATCTAGTATATCGTTGATCACAGCACGCAAACTTTCTGCACTGCGTTTTAACGTAGACAAATAGGCCTTAGCTTTTGGCTCGTTAATTTCATAATTTAATAAATCCGCCATACCCACGACGCCGTTTAGCGGCGTACGTATTTCATGGCTCATCACTGCCATAAACTCCGATTTAGCTTGGCTCGCTATTTCAGCTTTCTTAGCCGTTTCTCTAAGTTCACGGCTTTTTACTTCTAATGCGTGGGCTTTTCCTAAACTGATGCGCCCTTCTCTAATTAATGCGTTCACCAACATCCCACCCGAAAACATGAGAAGAAGCAATAGCATTAAGGCAAGCCCATAAAGCTGTATCATTCTTTCACGTTCAAGGTTACGCATACTTGCTACATTAGCATTAGTTTCTATTAACACATTGCTCGTCAAACCCTGTAGCTCGACGGTTTTAGCAAGCATTTCTACCATGACCGATTCGATAATTGCTTCTGAAGCATCTCTTTGGGGCTCTAGCAAGTCGTCCATGTCATTAATAAGAAGAGTAGCCTGCTCCAGCAACCTATCGACTCCCTCTATTTCTGCAACAGCTAGACTTATTTCTCCTTGCTGGAACAGCATTTTTCGACTGTATAAAATCTCAAAGCGAAGTAAAAGATCATCAACAGATACATTACCAACCTGACTATCTACTAGCGTTAAATGAAACTCCCGTACTTCTCTATCAAACTGATACCCTGCCCACACTAAATTTTCTAACAACCTATTTTCAATAGCATGCTGTCGTTGAAAGATAACGCCGCCGGTAATAATCGCCGATAGAAAAAAAAGGATCGCTGAGAAAGTAGCGACCCTGACGCGGCGTGAGAAATAGTGCTTAAAGATTGGCAACATAACAGTTATCCGACCGCAGTAGCTTATTGAACGCCTCTTTTATGCTGTCGCCATCACTCTATGACGACACGTTTTACTTGCCACACAGAGCGCGTCAATATTTCTTCATTTAATAAAGACGGCGTTTCATCAAAAGGATAAATCACAAACAACGGCCCGTGGTCTCTAACGCGCAGAGGCTTTCCATCGGCACTCATAGCCAAAATCACATCGTGATCGTAAAAATCGCTCACTGGAATAGACGATGCATAGTCATTTAGCGCAATGACCTTAACCTGGTCACCATCTGCATCAACAGCTTCTAAGATGGCGCGCCCTAGCGGGCCTTCAAAACTCACAACGCCATCGTGCCAAGGGGTACTGGTAATGGTCGTGTGTTGACTCAATGCCTCAAGCATCGCTTTATCAAAATGCGCTTCGTCACCCACATTGGTTATCTCAATATTCCCACCAACTTCCAGAACCACTCGCCCGGTTGGCGCATTGAAAGCACTTGCCGTTGTTGCAAAACTTATTGTTGCAAAAACTATTGTTGCAAACCCCATGCATACACTAGCGACATACCAGCGTAGCTTTTTATTTAACTGCCTAGCCATTATTACCCTCCTCATTTTTAGTCAGTATACCCCTCAGAACCAAGCGTTAAATGTAAATCTTTGTGTCAGACATACTAATTAAACTAGAATTGACCCCATCGCCAATCATTTCAACGGTGTGGAACTTATCACGCTGTATATTGTGGGTAACGCGTTATGCATGTCGGTGTGCTTGAGGACGACCTCGACCAACAATCTTTTATAGAACAATGCCTTATATCTGCAGATCATCAAGTTTCACTGTTTGGCCGTGCCAGCGAACTCCGTCGAGCGACCCAAGAAACGCTCTTTGATTTTCTTATTATCGATTGGCGGCTGCCGGATGGTTGCGGTATGGATATGGTAGGTCATTTACGCCAAAACGATGGGTGGCTAGGCCCCATTCTGTTTATTACTGCCAGCCAAAACGAGGAAGATGTTGTACAAGCGTTAGAGCAAGGGGCTGATGATTTTTTAGCTAAGCCTTTACGGCCAAGAGAGTTAATCGCACGGGTGAATGCGCTTGGCCGCCGCGCTGGCTAAGAGCCGCCTAAATCGACCATGAGCTGCCCTGATGTTTTTTCCATTAATTCAGAAGAGCATACTATTAGCGTAGCAGGAAAATCAGTGGTACTAACCGAGCGGGAATACTGTCTGGCAACGCTGTTTTTCTCCAAAGTTGACAAACTGTTAACGCGTGCCCACTTACTTGAATTGGTATGGGGAATAAAAGGCAGTGTTTCTACTCGCACGGTTGATACCCATGTCAGTCGGTTACGACGCAAGCTAGAGTTAGATGGTCGCCATGGGCTTCGTCTTCGCAGCATTTACCAGTCAGGATATCGAATGGAAATGTCGCAAACGGCCATTGAAAAAGCCGACACAGTAAGTCGGCCAAGCTGATGGGAGCTGCTCGGTAAACAGGCCGAGCAGTAAGGTGCCTGGGGAAGGCATCGCCAAAACGCCTGTTCAAGCGACTTGGCGATGCCCTCGCTCTGAGGCTTTGCCTTTGCGGGAGTAGCTACCCTTACCTTTTTTCGGTGTTTGCTGCTGCATTTTGAACATGGGCGTTCGCAGCTGCGCTTTCAGTGCGTTATCGCGTATTTTGCCTTTTTTCACGGTGTACTCCTCAGTCTTTTGAAAACTTAGTTTTTGAAAATTTAGTCTTTGAAAGCTTAGTCTTTGAAAAAACAGTCTTTACCAATAGACATTAACAAACGCTTATCTGGCGACGCAATCGTTTGTCCTGCACTGACTGTTGCCGCCATTCCTATTTGTTTCGCCGCTCCTATGACCCAATGAGATTGATCAAGTTCCCAATGTCTTACGATGACGTTTGATCACTATAAGTGGCTAACGTGCTCGCGGCAGGACTGTCTGCCACCATGCTCACCACGCTGCCCACCATAATCAGGCATGGCGAGGGTAACGGTTGAGCAGCGAGTCGCGCAGGCATGTCCGCTAACGTGCCCACCAATGATTGCTGTTCGGGCTGGCTAGCATTGGCCACCAACATAATGGGCCACGTATCCGGCAGACCCGCTTGGCGTAGGCCGTGGCAAATAGCGTCTACTTTGGAAAGCCCCATATAAAACACCAGGGTTTCATCCTGACGGGCAAGGTTGGCCCAGTCCGGCGTGCCGCCCTCCCGGCACAGTTGCGCTGTGATAAAGCGCAGCTGTTGGGCGTGGCCACGGTCTGTTAACGGAATTCCCATGCCAGCAGCGGCTGCCGATGCAGCGGTAATGCCTGGCACTATTTCAGCGGATACTGCGGCATTTGCTAATGCTCCCAGCTCCTCACCCATGCGCCCAAACACGCCTGGGTCGCCACCTTTCAAACGCACAACCGACTTGCCCGCCTGAGCAAGCGAGACGATCAGCGCGCCTATCTCATCCTGAGGCACACTATGATGCCCGCGGGCTTTTCCCACGTAATAGCGTTCGGTGCCTGGCGGTATCAGCCCCAGCACATCGTCCCCCACTAATCGGTCATAGACTACCGCATCGGCCTGCATTAATAGTCGCGCTGCCTTTAGGGTGAGCAGTTCCATATCGCCGCTTCCTGCACCGACTAAATAGACCGTTCCAGAACGGCATTCGCCGCTAAGTGGAAGGCGTAAGCGCGTGGCTGATTCGCGGCCAAAGGGCGCTAACACCCGCTGGCTCAGGCGCATAAAGGCCTCAGGCCATTTCTGGGTTAGTTGTTTGCTTAGCGCACGCATTTGGCCGCTCCTCTTCAAGTAATGATTTTAGTTCTGGAATACAGCTGCCACACTGGGTGCCGCAGGCCAGCCGCGCACCAAGGGCTTCCACGCTGGTGTCGCCACTGCGGATAGCCTTAACAATAGTGGCTTGTCCTACCTGATGACAGCTACACACCACGGGGCCTGCATCTACAGCGCCATCATCGCAACCTGCCAGTAGCCGCTGGCGATGAGCAGTGTCTAGCGTAACGTCGTTAAAGCGCGCCTCAAGCCAGGCTAACCCAGGCAACTCTTGCGGTGGCCCTACCATTAGCCACCAGCGCAACTGGCCCTTCACTACCCCTGCCGCGCGCAGCCTGGCACTCGTGCTATCCTCGCACCACAGCGACGCAGGTACACCCAGCCACGCTTCTACTGTTGCTAACCAATTACTGACCGGTGCCGTATCGGCAAGCTGCCAGCGCTCGCAGCTGCCCATGGGAATACGCGACCAATAAGCGCTCTTACACCAACGGGGGCTACCCGTGCTGATTTGCTCATTTGCTACCAGCAGCGTTGCTTGCCAAGCCATGTCAAGATTCGTTAATGCCACCGCGCCCTGCTTACTTTCCGGCTGGCCAGACACGGGGTCGGTATAGCCGGTGAGCAGTGCACCGCTGCGCCCCTGCTTGGTAAAACAGTCGGTCCAGTGCATGGGCACGAACACTTCCCCTTGCCGCTGGGCGTTTGAAATACGCACTCGCCCACGGTACTCACCTTCAGTTGCCGACAGCATCGCAAGCCCTTGGTCAGAGACGCCCGCATTGGCCGCATCCACAGGGTGCAGCTCAATAAATGGTTCTGCCCGATGATTCATCAGCCGCGGTGCTCTGGCGGTGCGGGTCATGGTGTGCCACTGATCGCGCACACGCCCAGTATTCAGCCGCAGCGGATAGGTGGTACTAAGCCTCTGTTCGGGCAATCGCGGCGTAATCGGCAGTAGCTTAGCTCGACCATTGGCCGTGGCAAACACCCCCTCTTCAAACAGCCTTGGCGTGCCCCGAGGCGCAGCGTGATTAACCGGCCACTGAATCGGCGAGAGCGCATCATAAGCGTCCTGCCCTTTGCCTGCCAGTCCCGAGATATCAAACAGCCGCTTGCTCGTACCGCTGTTTTCAAAGCCGGATAGCCTAGCGTGCTCGTCGAAAATTTCCCATGGGTGGGAGTAGCTAAACGCTTCTGCAAAACCCAGGCGCTTGGCAACTTCGCAAATAATCCACCAGTCGTGCTGAGCTTCGCCAGGGGGAGTCAGCATGCCGCGCTGGCGGGAAATACGTCGCTCGGAATTGGTGACCGTGCCATCTTTTTCTGCCCAACCAGACGCGGGTAGCACAATATCGGCGTAGGGCAGTAGATCAGTGTTGGCAACGCATTCCGAGACAATCACTAACGGACACCTTGCCAACGCACGGCGTACCTTTGCGCCATCCGGCATGCTAACGGCCGGGTTGGTTGCCATTACCCATAACGCCGTAATCTCACCGCGGTCAATGGCATCAAACAGTTCAACCGCCTTATGGCCGGGGGCATCTGGCAACACGGGTGTTAAGTGTTTTGTGGCCCAAAAGCGACTGACCAGATCAAGCGCACCGGGGGTGTGGTAGTCCATGTGCGCTGCCAACTGATTAGCAAGCCCACCCACTTCTCGACCGCCCATGGCATTGGGTTGGCCAGTAATTGAAAACGGCCCAGCCCCCGGCAGGCCAAGTTTACCGCCCGCCAAATGGCAATTAATGATGGCATTACACTTATCGGTGCCACTGGTTGACTGATTGACGCCTTGGGAATAGAGCGTGACGACATGCAGTTGGCTGGCAAACCAGTAGTAAAAGGTTTCTAAACGTTCAGGGTCAACGTCACAGGCTACTGCAACATCATGCACGCTGCCAGCGCTTTGCTGAGCGGCGCTTAATGCCTCGTCAAACCCTTCGGTATGACCTTCAAGATAGACGCTGTCTAGCCGCTGGTGTGCTGACATCCACGCCAATAGCCCGTTGAACAAGTAAGCATCGCTGCCCGGCCGAATGCCCAGATACAGGTCGGCAATTTCGCAGCTATCGGTCACTCTTGGGTCGATGACCACCACGCGCATCAGTGGATTGCGCTCTTTGGCAACTTTCAGGCGCTGATACAACACTGGATGGTTCCAGGCCAGATTCGAGCCGACCAACACCACCAGCTCCGCTTCTTCTAAATCTTCATAGTTACAGGGTACCGCGTCAGCGCCAAACGCGCGCTTATAGCCCGCCACTGCCGACGCCATACACAGCCGCGAATTGGTATCCAGATGCGGCGTGCCTAAAAAGCCTTTAAACAGCTTATTAGCCACATAGTAATCTTCCGTTAACAGCTGCCCCGAAAGATAGGCGGCAACCGTATGATTGCCATGCGCGTTACGCTGCGCCTGTAAACGCCGTGCCGTTTCGGTTAACGCCTGCTCCCAGGAAACGTCTTTTCCACCCACCCGCGGGGATCCCAAGCGGCCGTGCGCTCCCAGCGTTTCATGCAGCGCCGTGCCTTTAACACACAGGCGCCCGTAGTTAGCAGGGTGTTCACGATCCCCTTCCACTGCAATGACGCTGCCACTGTCTAATGTCGCTTTTACTCCGCAGCCAACACCGCAGTAGGGGCACGTGGTGCGGATATCACCTTCAGCGAGCCGTTCAGCCTTTGGCATTGCGTTTTCCTCCGGCGTTAAAAAGCAAAAAGCGCCCAAGCGAGCCTCTCAAAAGAAGCCTGCCTGGACGCCGTTGTCTCAGGGGCACCACCCTGGGTGCCATACTCATCAGTGGTTTGCTGCGGTTAGTGTTGTTCGTTGCGCTTAGTCGTTGTGTTTTATTTGGCTAATACACTGCAATGAGCCGTTATTACTTGTTACCAATATTTTTGCAAACAATAAGCCCAAACCGCTTAAAAAAATTAAATAATCTTAAAAAACATAAATTTAAAATAACTCACGCAGCCATTTGGCAGCCCTTACAGTGCCTTTTATTGGGATGAGCGACCTATGACCGTGCGCAGTGCTCGCCAAACGCACTAATAGTGTGCGCTTACTCAGTTACTCAGGTGCGGGCTTGTGGGTACCTCAAAAATCAAACAACTGATTAAAAAGGATTAATTCATACCAAGGAAGGAACTGGCTAATTTTTTGCTGCTTATTGAGCATAAGAGACAACTTGGCAGCCAATGGCGGCTGCACAGCGTACTCAATGACGTGACTTAACGACGCTAACGGGCAACGACGCCCCTGATGCACCTTTCTTAATGAAAGGCTGTGTCAGGGGCGTTTTTTTGTTGCCTGACACACATGTTGAATTGAAGGAGCCACCTATGGAAATCACTTCCCGGTGCTCACCTATCGACCACCTCATTATCATTGGTAACGGCATGGCCAGCCACCGCTTGATTGAAGCGCTGGTGCGCCATCCACGGCGCCCAACGTGTATCACCGTTATTGGTGAAGAGCCCGTGCCTGCCTATAACCGAATACTGCTTTCCCCCTTATTGGCGGGTGAGCTCGCCACCGATGCGCTTACTTTCCGTGACCAAGCATGGTACGCCGAACAGGGCATTACCCTGCTGCTCGGCGAAAAAGTCGCCACCATTGATCGCAACAACCACCGCCTTACTACGGATAGCAACCGCCGCTTGCGTTACGACCGCTTAGTGATTGCGACGGGCTCACGACCAACGATGCCAAAGATTCCCGGCATTGCGCTTGCGGGCGTTCATGGCTTTCGCGACGTGCAAGACGCCACCACCCTAGCCGCTATCGCAAAGCGTGGTGGTAAGGCGGTCATTATCGGCGGTGGCCTGCTTGGCCTGGAAGCCGCCGAAGGTCTGCGCAAGCGCGGAGGCCAAACACTCACGGTTAGCGTACTTCAACGCAGCACGCGTTTAATGAATCGCCAGCTGGATGAAACCGCCGCCTGGCTGCTCGAAAACACCCTTAGCCAGCGCGGCATCCATATCGAAACAAACGCTTCGCTTGCTGCGCTGGAAGATAACGGTAACGGGCACGTCAAGGCGGTCATGCTGAGCGATGGCCGCCACTTACCCGCCGATAGTGTGATTGTCGCGGCGGGCATTACGCCCAATGTAGCGCTGGGGCAACAGGCGGGACTTAGCTGCGAACGAGCCATTGTGGTTGACGCGCACCTTTCCACGTCTGACCCACATATTTATGCCATAGGCGAGTGCTGCCAATTTGAGCAGCACACCTATGGGTTAGTGGAGCCGATTTGGCGCCAGGTTGACGTATTGGCAGCCGTGCTGTGCGGCGAAGCACCCGATGGCTATCAAGAGGCTCCTACCGCTACCAAGTTGAAAGTTAGCGGCGTAGCACTGTTCGCGTTTGGCCCTACCGAAGCAGCCCCCGAACATGATGTGTTGTGCTATCGCGATCCAGAAAACGGTGACTACCGCCGCCTGCTGCTGCGCGATGGCCAGCTTGAAGGGGCAGTGCTGTATGGCGACACCCGCCACGGCCCTTGGTATTTCGAGCAGGCCTTGGCAAGCATTGACCTGACGGCTTGCCGCCAAGCACTACTGTTTGGCCCAGCCGATGTCGAGGCATTGCAAACACAGCACGCTGATAACGCGCCCAGCCCGGCTTCTTCATCATCGTCTTCTTCATCCTCATCTCACCCACCGACGTCAGAGGCGGCATAACCATGGCAACCCCAACAAAACTGATCATTATTGGTAACGGCATGGTCGGCCACCACTTGGTCGAACAGCTGGTTGAGAGCGAGGCACCGGGACGTTTTCAAGTAACCGTGTTTGGCGAAGAGCGCCACCGTGCCTACGACCGCGTGCATCTTTCAGAGTACTTTAGCGGACGCGACGCAGAGTCGCTGGCGCTATGCGAGGCAGATTACTACACCACCCATGGCATTAGTTTGCGCAGCGGTGAGGCGGTCACTCGCATTGATCGTGAACAGCAAACCGTTATCACTGCCCAGGGCAGCTACCCGTATGACCAGCTGGTTCTGGCCACCGGCTCCTTCCCGTTTGTGCCGCCCATTCCCGGCAACGACAGCGAAGGTTGTTTGGTGTATCGCACGCTGGATGACCTGGACGCCATTCAAGCAGCCGCAGAAAACGCAACAAATGGGGTGGTCGTCGGTGGTGGGTTACTTGGGCTGGAAGCCGCCAATGCGCTACGCGATCTTAATCTGGATACCGCTGTGGTGGAGTTTGCCCCACGCCTAATGCCCATGCAGGTAGATAACGAAGGTGGTGAACTACTCAAGGAAAAAATTGAAGCGCTGGGCGTCCAAGTGCTTACCGAGCGCGCTACCCAGCGTATCGAACCTGGCGAAACCAGCCGCCTGCGCATGGTATTCCAGGATGACAAAGTGCTGGAAACCGACCTGATAGTGTTTTCAGCGGGCATTCGTCCACAAGACACCTTGGCGCGCGAATGCGGTTTGAGCATTGGCGAGCGCGGCGGCGTAGTCATTGATGACCAATGCTACACCAGCGATCCTGCCATTCTCGCCATTGGCGAAGTCGCGCTATGGAATGAGAGTATTTTTGGTTTAGTCGCCCCAGGCTACCAAATGGCCAAGGCAGCGCTGTCCACCCTGACGGGCGGCAACACACACTTTAGCGGTGCCGATATGAGCACCAAGCTGAAGTTACTGGGTGTGGATGTGGGTTCTATCGGCGATGCCCATGGTACTCAAAACCCCGGTGCGCGCATGTTTCGCTATCTCGACCCACTCACCCAGGTGTATCGCAAGATGGTGGTAACCAGCGATGGTAGAAAGCTGCTGGGCGCAATGTTGGTAGGCGATAACAGCGCGTACGACACCCTCTTACAGTACTACGCCAACGGCATTGAGCTGCCCAAAGAGCCCGCTTCGTTGATTCTTCCCCAGCAAAGTGGAGCCGCCCCAGCACTAGGCCCAGACGCGCTGCCTGAAACCGCAATGATTTGTTCATGCCATAACGTTACTAAAGGCGATATTTGCACCGCCATTGATGGCGGGGCCGCTGACCTTGGCAACGTCAAAGGGGCGACCAAAGCCAGCACGGGCTGTGGTGGCTGCACCGCACTGCTCAAAAGCGTGGTTGACCATGAGCTGGAAGCACGCGGTGTGGAAGTCGATAAATCACTCTGCGAGCACTTCGCCTATACCCGCCAAGCGCTTTACGACATTGTGCGCGTTGAAGGCATCAAAACCTTCAGTGCGTTAATTAAAAAGCATGGCAACCCCGAGTCTCACTGCCTTGGCTGCGCTATTTGCAAGCCTGCCGTCGCCTCTATTCTGGCGTCCTGCTTTAACGAACCAATCACCGATGCTGCTCACGTGCCGCTGCAAGATACCAATGACACCTTTATGGCCAATATGCAGAAAAACGGCACCTACTCGGTGGTGCCGCGCATTGCAGGCGGTGAAATCACCCCCGATAAGTTAGTCATGCTGGGGCAAGTGGCCCAGAAGTACCAGCTTTACACCAAAGTCACCGGCGGCCAGCGCATCGATCTTTTCGGCGCACGCTTAGAAGACCTCCCCGCTATCTGGGGCGAGCTTATTGAGGCCGGTTTTGAAACCGGCCACGCCTATGGCAAGTCGCTGCGCACGGTGAAGTCCTGTGTTGGCAGCACGTGGTGTCGCTACGGCGTGCAGGACAGCGTGGGCATGGCGATTAAACTTGAAAACCGCTACAAGGGCCTGCGCGCGCCCCACAAGATTAAGTTTGGTGTGTCAGGCTGTACCCGGGAGTGCGCCGAGGCTCAAAGTAAGGATATCGGTATTATCGCCACCGAAAACGGCTGGAATTTATACGTCTGCGGCAACGGCGGCATGCGCCCACGCCACGCTGAACTGTTCGCAAAAGATCTTGATGACGAGCAGCTCTACCGCACCATTGACCGCTTCTTGATGTTTTATGTACGCACCGCCGACCGCCTACAGCGCACCTCCGTGTGGCGGGAAAATCTCGACGGTGGGCTTGAGTACCTTAAAGAGGTCATTCTGGAAGACAGCTTAGGCATTAACAGCGAGCTTGAGCGGCAAATGCAGCACGTCGTTGATAGCTACCAGTGCGAATGGGCCAACGCCATCAGCGACCCAGAGAAACTCAAGCGCTTCCGTAGCTTCGTCAACGATGCGCGCCCCGACCCATCCATCATTATGACCTCCGAGCGCGGTCAGCTACGTCCTGCTTAAACACGACATAATCGCAAACCAGACAACACAAATGAGGTAACTGATGACTGCGGCCGCACTCAAACACACCGTGAGCACCGACACCTGGCAACCACTGTGTACGAAAGCTGACCTAGTGGCATTTTCCGGCGTCGCTGCTTGGTTGGACACCCCAGAAGGCCCCGCCCAAGTAGCCATTTTCTACTTACCGGGGCAGCGTTCCCAAGGAGAGGAGAGAGAACTCTACGCCCTCGACCACTTTGATCCGTTTTCTAACGCTAACGTCATTGCCCGCGGCATTATCGGTGATGTAAAAGGCAGCCCGGTGGTTGCCTCACCACTCTATAAGCAGTGCTTTCGCCTTGAAGATGGCCAGTGTTTAGAGGATGAGAACGTCAAGCTGCGTACCTGGAAAGTCGCGTTCAAAGGCGAAGAGTTATGGGTACAGGGATAACTGACAGCGGCTTTGCGATGACGTCACTCCCGTCGAGGAATAGCGCTCGCATAGGTATTCAGGCTCAAGAAATGTTCATCCGCCCGCTGCAACGCATCGAGTGCCTGTGGTCGGTCATCTTCTGCTAATAAGGTGCACAGCACTTCTGAGATAGCTAACGCGGGCGTTAACGTATGGAAAAAGCTGTCGCTTTCCGTAGGGCAAAAAATGGTCTGATCTGACAGCCCAACCAAGGGCGATACTTCACTATCGGTAATCGATAGAATCGTAAGCCCCTTGTCTTTTGCCAACTGCGTCAGTTCCAGTGTCGCGACTGCATAGGGTTTAACAGAGACCACCAGCATGACATCGTCGGGCGTGGCGCGAATTAGTCTATCGCCGCCGGTGCCCGCCGGCCCCTCTAGATGAACCGAACGATCGCCCAACAGTGACATCACGTAGTGGAAGTGCCACGCCACGGAATGGCATGAACGCAAGCCTAGCACATACACTTTTCTCGCTGATTTCAGCGTATTAGCAATGGCTTCTAACCGTTGCAGCGAGTCCGGTTCACAGAGCTGAGAAATCTGAACACTCAGCCCATGTAACATATGCGCGGCAATAGTGTCGTTGGCCGCGGCTGTCGCACCCTCGGTTCGCTGGCGGACCTTAGCGGCAAAGCCATCATTACCCCGCCGTAGCGCTGCCACATAGTGCTCGCGAATATCATCGTATCCTTGCTTTCCCAGAAACTTAGCCAGCCGTGTCATGGTGGCAGGCTGCACCGCCGCATGGCGCGCCAATTCGCGCATAGAAACCAATGCCACCTCATCTGGGTGTTCCAATACGTAGCGAGCTGCCTGCTGGAGCTGCGGCGACATGGCATCGTACTGGGCGATAATCTGTTCCCTTAAAGGGTCGCGCTGCGGCATGGGTATTGCCTCTTATACGGGCTTATTAAAACAGCCGCCGATTTAAACGTTACTGTCTTAAAAAAACAATGATCTACATGTTTTATAAAAAACAAAATGATTCAATTGTTGCAAATCTTAACCAAGTTGTGCCAATCTTCTCCTTATGGCGTGCTCACACCGCTTAGTGACCATAAGGAACCGTCTCCATGACTCGTATTCTTCATCGCAGTATCGGCCCAACCCTCCCTCATGCCGCGTCGGCGCAAGGTGTCTACATTACAGACACTGCTGGGCACCGATACTTAGACGCCTCAGGAGGCGCTGCGGTCACCAGTGTGGGACACGCTCATCCAGAAGTGCTGGCGGCGATGCGCGCTCAAATTGATAACCTTTGCTACGCACACACCTCGTTTTTTACCACCGACGCTGCCGAGGCGCTTGCCGAGAAGCTCGTCAATTTGGCACCTGAAGGGTTGAATTACGTCTACCTTGTGTCAGGTGGATCAGAGGCCGTTGAAGCGGCGCTGAAGATGGCACGGCAGTACTTTGTGGAAATTGGCGCCCCCCAGCGCAGGCATATTATTGCCAGGCGGCAGAGTTACCACGGCAACACCATTGGTGCATTGGCAACCGGTGGCAATGCAATGCGGCGTAAACAGTTTCAGCCCATCCTGCCAGAAACTCATCATGTCTCCCCCTGCTATGCCTATCGCGAAAAAGGCGCTGATGAGTCGCCTGAGGCTTACGCTATTCGGCTTGCCGACGAGCTCGAAGCGAAAATTCTGGAACTCGGCCCTGAAGAAGTCATGGCGTTCGTTGCCGAACCCGTCGTAGGTGCCACCCTCGGCGCTGTCGCCTCTGTCGCGGATTACTTTAAACGTGTGCGTGCGATTTGCGACAAATATGGCGTACTACTGATCCTCGACGAAGTGATGTGCGGCATGGGGCGCACCGGCACGGTCTTCGCCTGCGAGCAAGACAACGTCATACCGGATATCGTCACAATAGCCAAAGGCTTGGGCGGGGGTTATCAGCCGATCGGCGCGGTGATGCTGTCCGGCAAAATTTACGACAGCTTCGCCAACGGTTCTGGCCTGTTCCAGCACGGGCATACTTACATCGGCCACCCTGTTGCCGCGGCAACTGCTAACAAAGTGGTTGAAATCATTGCTCGCCCCGAGACACTTGCCAATGTAAACGCCATGGGCGCGAGATTACAAAACGGTTTGGAAGCCGTTCTCGGTGCATCCCCTTATGTAGGCGATATCCGGGGAAGAGGGCTGTTTCGCGGTATCGAGCTGGTGGCGGACCGGGACACGAAAGCGCCTTTCGATCCGAGCCGAAAAATTCACGCCAAAATTAAGCGTCACGCCATGGCTCGTGGGCTGATCAGCTATCCCATGGGCGGCACGATTGATGGTATTCACGGTGATCATATCCTGCTGGCACCGCCCTATATTATTGAAGCCGATGATGTCGACCTAATCATTGAGCGCATTGCCGACGCCATCAACGCCGCCATCGCCGAGTGATGTCACGCACCCTATCTGAATGGAGCTCACCCATGACGCCCTCTCCCTGCCCGCCTATTGCTGATGCCGATTGGCCAAACGACATCGCTGAATTACGCGAAGACTTTGCCGGTGCGCTCAATGTCTATCGCACCATGGCCCATCACCCGGATTTACTCAACGCCTGGGCACCTTTACGCCAGCATGTTGTGAAGGAAAATGCCTTAGGGCCAGAATTAACCGAGGTGGTGATTCTTCGCGCTGGCCTGCGCATGGGGTCACGCTACGAGTGGGCTCATCACGTTAGCCGGGCACTCGCTCTCGGGTTCTCCACGGATCGAATCGACGCCATTAGAACTCGCCCCGAAGGCGTTGATGGTCTTATCGTCGACGCTGTGGATGCATTGTTTGATCAGCGAATGCTGTCCCCTGAGCAAGAAGCAGAGTTAGCAGATGCCATCGGGCGTAAGGCCGTTATCGACCTCATTGCTATGGTGGGGTTTTATTCGGTGTTGGGCTATCTGCTCAAGACTTACGACACACCGCTCGACGACAACATTCAAAAAGAAGCGCAAAAAATGCCAACGCTATTTTCGCTTACCACGTAGATACTCCTGCCCCTGGTGCAGGTTTCCACCTAGCCAACCTACTCCAGGACAAGCTGTTAATAACATCGCCGCCTACATCAGGCGGCGATGTTCACTTTAAACAAATCACTGACATTGTGACCACTGATGTTGCTATCCTTGCTAGCCTTTTGGCTAGGTAATCTCGGAGCAACCGTTCGTGAAAACAGAATCCAGCACCTTAGCATTTTCCGCCTTCATGGCACTGCTGATTGGCTGTGCAGGAATCACGGCAACGTTGGCATCTAACTCCCAGGCTATTTTGCTGGATGGGTTATTTAACCTTATCTACTTTAGCGTTGCGCTGGTTACCATTAAGGTCAGCAAGTTAGCCAGCCGACCCGATAGCGCCTCTTACCCGTTTGGCTACAGCTATTTCGAGTCGTTGGTTAACCTATGCAAAGGCTTGTTAATATTAGGCGTTTCCATCTTTGCGCTGGTAGATGCCGTGGCTGCGTTACTGACCGGAGGGCGGGAGATCTCAGCGGGACTTGCTGTTATCTATGCGCTGTTTGCCACCGCCGCCTGCTCGCTCACTGCTTGGATGATGCACCGCAGTCAGCGCCATGTAAGTAGCCCGCTGGTGGCTGCTGACAAGCTTAACTGGCTGGTGAACAGCATTATCTCGGCTGCCGTGTTAGCGGCGTTCTGCTTGGTGATGCTGTTTGAGCGCTTAGACTGGCGGGGAATCGTGCCTTATGTCGACTCCGTACTGGTGATGGCCGTTGTGTTGCTATGCCTTGGCGTACCGGTACGCATGGCTTCTCAAGCCCTGCGTGAGCTGCTGAATAAAACACCGGACGAAGCAATCGCCGAGCCAGTGCGTCAAGCGGTTGCTCGCGGTCTTGCGGATATCGACACTCAGGAAGTGCGGGTGCGTATGGTACGCCCTGGTCGCCTGCTATACATCATCGTCCACGTGGTGCTACCCAAAGCATTTCATGACGCTACGCTGGCCCATCAAGACACACTACGCCAGCAAATTGATGAGGAAGTACGCCGCGTTTACTCGCCTGTTGTTTGCGATGTGGTCTTCACCGAAGATAATCGCTGGGCAGCGCCTTCCTGCGGGCAGCTAGTAAAGAAGCACACTTAATCGCACGCCAATAAAAGCGGCCCGTGGGCCTAATGCCAGTCAGTTAAGGCTGACTGGCATTAGCCGATGGGCTGGTTTTTTGTTTAATAAGTGCCTGACGATGGCTCCACCCCAGACCTCCGAGCCGCCCTCGTCATTCCCGCAGGCCCTTAGCGGGAATCCATGTTGACCTGGGGTTTTGGGCTGCTGCAGGCCAAGGTCAAGTTAGATTCCCGATAACCCCACTCGGGAATGACGGTGCGGTGACTCGGGAATGACGTGCGGTACACGCTTTGGGAGGTGGCCGCTTTGCTATATGGGGCTAGGGGGGGGTAGTGCCAGCCAGTTAAGGCTGACTGGCATCACCCCGCGGGACGCTTCGAATAACGCTTGTGTCTATGGTAACTATTAAACCGCTGAGACAGCAGCATAGGCCACCATCTCGACCAACATCTCTTCTCGCGCAAAACCAGACACAATAATAGCGGCCCGATTGGGGTAAGGCGCGGTGACATAGTCCGCATATACGCGATTAACGGTGGCCAGATCTTCCCGCTGCGTTACGTAGATCAGCACCTGTGTCAGTTGCTGCATGCTTGCACCGGCGCTTTCCAGCGTATGTTGCAGGTTATCCAGCGTCTGGCGCGTTTGTGCTTCGATACCGCCTTCTACCACAACCCCATCGGTACCAATGGGAATTTGCGCGGTGAATAAAATGCCATTGCCAACCACCGCCCACTCAAGTGGAGCTTTGGCCGCGTAGAGATCGGTTTTTACCGGTTGAATCATGACAATACTCTCATTGATCTATTAATCGTTATCGTTGACACCTGCGCCAGCACCGCTTCGAGAAGCTTCGGAGGACTCCACCAGAATACGATGTGCCAGCGTTTTCAGGCGTGCCCATATCGCATCATCCACGTCGATACCTTCCTGTAGAGACCGCTCGCGGCAGGCCATTAGGTCGGATTCTGAATGACGCGCCAGCAGATCAAGGTCGTGGTCTGCGCCCAGGGAAGGAAGTAACTCAACATGGTTGGCCATTACCAGGGTGATGCCGTCGTTGGGTTCGTTTTCTTCTGGTACATCGCGCACTGAATAGATGCGTACTTCAGGCGTCGAGTGGCCAGCGCGAAAGCCCACGACCTGCTCGGTCAGCGGCTCCTGGGCATTGCGCCAGAAAGCAGTAATGTTGATACCCCGCCCGGCCAGGCGTGAAAGGTAGCCCATAATCAGCTGGCGATTATGGCAGCGGCGGATCTTGACCACTGATAGCCCCCGCGCACGGGCCTTAGCAAAGCCCAGCTCGGTGGCTAAGCTAATACTGCGCAGCACGCTCTGGCCATGGCCGTCGAGTACCGCCAGGTCGCCATCCTGATAGATCACCTTTGGTAG
The DNA here is from genome assembly GCF_025820815.1 of Halomonas qinghailakensis. Taxonomy (NCBI): domain Bacteria; kingdom Pseudomonadati; phylum Pseudomonadota; class Gammaproteobacteria; order Oceanospirillales; family Halomonadaceae; genus Halomonas; species Halomonas qinghailakensis. Next base: position 773,316 of record NZ_CP096973.1, read on the forward strand.
AGATTCCGGGTCTTCTTCAAGCAAGAAGTCCAGGCCACGATTGAGTTGTTCAACCGCATTGAAACCATGGCACTGCATCCAAGCCACCATGTCAGCAGCATCGGCGGCATCGCCATCTTCAAACCCAATGCCAGTGAAGGCTTTTCGGCACAGCCCCTGTAGCTCGTTGAAGGAGACTTTCATTATCTTCCTCCATGCGCAGGTTGATTGACATGAGACGCCGCTGACTCGGCATGAGGCGATAGCCCGGCCGCGCCAACGACACCGTTTTCAAGCGTTGGCTGCAGCGGAAAACTCCAGTCATCAAAATGGCTGAGATCCTGCGGCTCGGCGTTGAGTTCTTCCACCAGCGGCGCGCCCTGAAACAGGGTGATGCGCACCCAGCGGTCAGATTTTGGGTCAAAGCGGCTGGCACCGAAAAACGCCAGCTTTGCGCGCAGCAGGTGCATGGGTTTCATATCCTGATGCCACAAATTGGCGTGGATATCGCCGTAAGTATCTTTTACAAGGGACTGTACGCGGCGGATGATTTCCTTGTGACGCGGCTTGGCAAGTAGAAAATCGACCACTTTAGCTCGCGGAGCATCCTCTAAAAACTCACAAATAGCGGCATGGCTATGAGCTACCCTTGGCCCTATGGCAATGGGCACCTCTTTTTCGGCACCTGGCTCTTGGTCGCGCACGCCAAGGCGCGGCTCCTCTTTTTCCGCCGACCGATACCAGAACCAATAGGCGCCCTCATGGCTTGTATAGTCGTAAGAGAGCGCCCAACCATAGTGCGTTTCAATTAGCTGGCGCAGACGCATCAACGGCATATCCGGCTCAAGGTCGAGATTTTCATGAACACCCATCTGGTCTTCTAGCAGGTCGACCTGATCAGGATAGAGCTCGATCAATAGGGTATTGATTAGCTCTTGGGCTTCTAGTGACAGGGTACGCTCGCTCCAGGCTATTAATTGAGCCCAAAGATCCTCTTCCAGCGCGACGCTTTCCAACCAGTTCAGCACATCAGGTAAGGCGGCCACGGTCTCGCCATTGCGCTGGGTCTGCTCGGCGTCTTCGGTCACCGTTTCCGCCAGATGTTGTAAAGCACGCCGAGTTAGACTAATTAGCCGCTGGCGGTCTTCCTCGCTGGGGACCTGACGTTGGGCCAACGCCAGCGCGGTTTCGCGTTGGTGAACCCATTGAGCAATGAGCTGAGGATGGTTGATCAAAAAAGGGGCCATTCCCAAGCCAGTCGAGTTACCGATCCCCAAGTAGCGGCGTAGCTCGGTGGCCAGGGCACAAGCGGTGTCCGGCGCCTGACAGCGGGCCAGATGTTCCACTTGCTCAATGGAGAAATGGCGCAACAAATAAACGCCCGCCATCTGCACCGAAAACGGGCGTCTAAAGTCAGGATTTCCATGTAAACGCGCGAAGTCAGCGAGGCCAAACTTACCATTGCCGTAAACCGCCGTGGTGCGATACAGGTAGCCAACCCGAGTTAACCACTGCGGGTCTGGCTGCTGACCACTGCTTAATGCTTCCACAAAGTGGGCGAAGTTACGCAGGCTTTTATTAGCACGGGAAAGCACTAGCACCCTGGGGTGCTGGCGGCCTGCTTCTTGTAAAGGCACATTGGCCGCCATCTGTTCCAACAAACTATCGTCCACATCACCTTCCACTAAGCCGAAGGTAACGTCCCAGGCGTCTGCAATTACCCGATCGGAGCGGCGCGAATCGTCCAGCGCCTGGGCAAACATCACCCCATGGTAGCGCCCATGGGGAGTTTGGAGGCGATAAACGGCCGTGCCATAACCGTCATCATCCAGATCAAAACGCACCCGACTTATTTGCCAACGCTGACGGCCCATTTGACGCATCAGGGAGCGCACAAAACTCAGTCGACAGGCATGCAGGCTACCCAGGCGTTCCAACCGCATTACCTCATCGGCAGGGCGCAGGCTCAGGGGCGCCAGCGGAGCCAACGCCCAATCTCTGTTACTCATGAACAATCACCTTCTTACGCGTCGTCAGGCCCTGCTCGCGTGCCATCGCGTAGGCCGCTTTTGGCCCTAGCCACAGTGATGGCAACAGCACCAGTGAAACAGGAATAGCGGTAATCACGATAAATTGCTGCAGCACACCAATCTGACCAGAGCCCATATAAAGCAGAATCGCAGCCATTAACGACATCGTGATTCCCCAGAATATTCGCACAGCTGTGTGCGGTTCATCGTGACCAGTACAGACCACGGCAATCGCATAGCTCATCGAGTCGCCGGTGGTGGCTACGAAAATAGTAGTCAGCAGTAGAATCGTCAGCGCCATCACCGCTCCCCCGGGCAGCGCTTGCGCCACGGTCAGGGTCGCCACATCAAACTGGAAGTTATTCAGCGCCTCAGCTAAGTCAATTGTGCCGGTTAACTGATAGTGAATACCGGCACCGCCCAACAGGGTAAACCAGACGGTGGTGGCAATCGGTGCCATTACGGCAACGGCCAGGATCATCTGCCGAATGGTACGACCGCGAGAGATACGCGCCACGAAAATCGCCATCAGCGGACCGTAACCGATAAACCAGGCAAAAAAGAACACCGTCCACCACTGCATCCACCAGCCTGGGGCGGTTTCCGAAGTCATGGTCGCCATGGCGAAGAAGGAGCTGATATAAACGCCAAAGCCCTGCAGGTAAGCATTGGTAAAGAACAGCGTTGGCCCAAATACAAAGATCACTGCCGCAATTGCCAGCGCCAGAAACACATTGAAGCGGCTTAGCAGCTGAATGCCTTTATGAATCCCGGTGGCTGCCGAGGTGACATACACAACGCCCAGCACAATCAAAATCATCAACTGGGTGGCATAGCCCGAACTGATACCAAACAGCTCATGCAGGCCAAAACTGACTTGAGTAGCCAAAAAGCCGATCGGGCCAACGGTACCTGCCACGACGGCAATCACACAGCAGGCATCTACCACACCACCCACCCAGCTGCGCATCAGCCGCTCGCCAAGTACCGGGTAAAGTAACGTGCGTGGCTGCAGTGGCAGGCCACGATCATAGTGCCAGTACGCCAGCACAATGGCGGTCAGCGAGCCGAGCACGGCCCAGGCCAGAAAGCCCCAGTGCATGAACGACTGTGCCAAGGCACTGGCAATGGCTTCCACGGTGCCTGCTTCGGTGTCAAAAGCGGGTGGGGTGACCACAAAGTGATACACCGGCTCACCGGCAGCAAAGAAAACCCCACCCCCGGCCAGTAGGGTACACATGATGATGGAGAGCCATTTGAAGGTGCTCAACTCTGGCTTGCTCAGTCCACCAATCTTGGCGCTGGCAGCCGGGGAAATGGCAAGCCCAATGGCGATAAAAAAAGTCAGTAACAACAGCAACTGGAAATAAGAGCCTAAGACGGCAGCGGTCCAGGCAAAGCCGCTTGATATTGCGCCAGCGACTCCTTCGATGTTGATCAGTGACAGAACGACAAACAGGATGACAAAGCCGCCGCTAAGCCCGAGTACAACCGGGTCACCGAACTTACCAAGCCCATGGGCTGGGCCTGTATCTTTGGGTGAGTTCATGGGGGAAACCTCGTTATTATTTATTGTTGGTGGTAAGGGTTGGTAATAACCAATCCATCTTTATGGCGTGATATACCGCTCCGTTAAGACATGGGCAGGGTCGTTCGCTCTAGCAGTTCGACCCAGTTGCGCCCCATGATGCGGGCGACATCTTGCTCAGCGAAGCCTTTAGCGCGCAGGGCTTCAATCAGGTTGGGGAAGTCGCGGCTATCGCGTAGCCAAGCCAGCGGCTTGGGCCAGCCCGCGTTATTGGCGCTGCCTTCGCCGTAATCCATCTCTTTTGACCAGCGCCCGTTGCGCATCCATTCCAGCACCGAGGTTGGCTGGTTCTGGCACAGGTCGGTTCCCAGGCCGACATGCTCGATACCCATCAGGTCAACGGTGCGGGCAATCATGTCGCAGTAATCTTCCAGGGTGCAGTCCGGGCCGTTCTTCAGGTGGAACGGATAGGCCGAAAAGCCCAGCAGGCCGTCGTTCTCGGCAATCGCCTTGAGCACCTTGTCAGACTTGTTGCGCTTGGCGTCATGGAAGAAGCTCGGATTGGCGTGGGAGATAATCACCGGCCGCTCGGAAATCTCGATGGCGTCAAGGGTCGAACGCTCGCTGCTGTGGGACATATCAATCACCATGCCGACCCGGTTCATCTCGCGGATCACCTGGCGGCCGAAGCGGGTAATGCCGCTGTCTTCGCTTTCATAACAACCGCAGGCCAGCAGGCTCTGGTTGTTATAGGTGAGCTGCATGATCAGAAGCCCCAGCTGACGCAGCACCGCCACCATGTCGATATCATCCTCAATAGGCGAGCAGTTCTGGGCGCCAAAAAAGATGCCCACTTTGCCCGCCTCACGGGCGCGTTCGATATCCCCCGGCGCATGAACGGGCATGATCAGGTCGCCGTGGGCTTCAAAACGGCGATTCCATTCGCCGATGCGGGTCAGGGTCTCGCGCAGGGTTTCGTGGTAGACCAGAGTGGCGTGGACAGCATCCACGCCGCCCTCGCGCATCTGTTCAAAAATTTCCCGGGACCAGTTGGAATACTGCAACCCATCCACGGTCAGCATCTGTCTGGACATGCACGACTCCTTACGCCTTGACGTAGCAGGTCTTGACCACGGTGTAGAACTCACGCGCATAGCGCCCCTGTTCACGCGGGCCAAAGCTTGAATCCTTACGCCCGCCAAAGGGCACGTGATAGTCCGTACCCGCCGTCGGCAGGTTAACCATCACGCAGCCGGTCTCGGCTTGTGCCTTGAAGCGGGTGGCCAGGGCCAGGGAATCGGTAATAATGCCTGCGGTCAGACCGAAGTTGGTGTCATTCAGGGTGGCAATCGCCTCGTCCATATCCGCCACCTTGATCACACAGGCAATCGGGCCGAAGACTTCTTCACGGTTAATCGCCATCTCATTGGTGGTATCCACAAACAGGGTCGGCGCCATGAAGTAACCGTCGCTGGCACACTCAACCCGCTCACCGCCGAAGGCCAGTTTGGCACCCTCGGCCTGGGCGCGCTCGATCCAGTTCAGATTGGATTCAAGCTGACGGGCATCGGCCACCGGGCCAATCTGCACACCCTCTTCCAGCGCTGGGCCGACCTTGGCTTTCGCCAAACGCGCGCTGAGCTTGTCGACAAACACATCGTGAACCGCCGTGTGGACAATCAGCCGCGACGAAGCCGTGCATTTCTGCCCGGTGCCGGAATAGGCGCCGTTGAAAGCGGCTTCCACGGCCAGATCCAGATCGGCATCCTCAGCCACAATCAAGGCGTTCTTGGAGCCCATTTCCAGCTGGCACTTGACCAGATTGCCGGCGGTAGCAGCGGCGACGCGGCGACCGACTTCCAGCGAGCCGGTAAAGGTCAGCGCATTGATGGCAGGGCTGGTGATCAGCGCTTCACCGACGCTGCCGCCGCTGCCCATCAGCAGGTTGAAGGTACCTGCCGGTAGCGCCTGACGGCTGATGATCTCGGTCAGCGCCCAGGCACTGGCGGGCACCAGATTGGCGGGTTTGAAAATCACGGCGTTACCAAACGCCAGCGCCGGGGCAATCTTCCATACCGCCGTTGCCATGGGGAAGTTCCAGGGGCTGATAATCCCCACCACACCCACCGGTTCACGACGGGTCTCGACTTCCACACCAGGGCGCACGGAATCGACCCGCTCATCCAGCTGGCGCAGCACTTCGGCGGCATAGTAGTGGAAGAACTGCGCCGAGCGGGCGACTTCGCCCATACCTTCTGCCAGCGGCTTACCTTCCTCACGCGACAGCAGGCGCCCCAGCTCTTCCTTGCGTGCCATCAGCTCATCGCCAATCGCCATCAGTACGCCGTAGCGCTGCTCCAGCCCGGTTTTGGCCCATTCTTTATGACCGTTGCGTGCAGCATCAATGGCGTCTTCTACCTGAGCGGCACTGGCCTGGGCGTAATCACCGATCACATCCGTCAGATCAGAGGGGTTGGCATTGGTAATGTGGCTTGTACCGTCGACCCATTGACCGTTGATATAAAGCGCGTGCGGGGATGACATAAAGATTTCCTTCAGCAGGGTGAATAACAAGCGTTTGACGCCATGCTAAAGAAGACGTGAAGATAAGGATAATCAATAATACAGATAAAATGATCAGCAAAACTTACCACCTTAAACGGTTGATGACAGACCATGCTCCCCGAACTGAAACTAGCGCCCATGCGCTATGTGCTGGCGATTCTTGATGCCGGTGGTTTTCATGCCGCTGCCCGCCAACTGCACCGCAGCCAGCCGGCCATTTCCATGGCCGTGCGCGACCTGGAAGAGCGGCTTGGCCAGCCGCTGTTTGAGAAAGGCGGCGGTAAGGCCCTGCTGACCCCTTTCGGCCACTGGTGCGTGCCGCGCTTTCGCGAACTGGTGGCCCACCATGACCGCGTCTGCCGGGATGCCCTGGCGATTGCCCGCCAGCAGCACGGTCGGGTGGATATTGCTGCGGTGCCTTCGGTGGCCAGCCGCCTGATGCCCGCGCTGCTGGCCGGGTTTCTGCAACGCTACCCAGGGATTGATATCAGCCTGCAGGACGGCCATTCCGAGCGGGTCAATGAAATGGTGCTCAAGGGTGAAGTCGAACTCGGCATTACCAGCCTATGGCTGCCCGACGAGGCGCTGAGCTTTGAAGCCTTACTGCACGATGATATTGGCGTGGTGTGCCGCGACGACCACCCATTGGCGCAGCAGAAGGCGTTGCACTGGCGGGCCCTCAAGCCCTATACGCTGATTCGTAATGGCACCTCGCGCTTGCTGGAAGGCTCACCGGCGGCAGAGCTTCTCACCCATAGCACCCTGTATATTTCCAATATGATCTCGCTCACCGCCATGTTGGAAGCCGGTATCGGCGTCACCACCTTGCCCCGGCTGGCGTTTCAGGAAGAGCACAAGCGGCTGCGTTTTATTCCCCTGGCCACCCCGCGTCTTGAACGCCGGATTGGATTATTACGGCGAGCACGGCAAAGCCTTTCACCCGCTGCAGATGCAATGCATGGCTATTTATTGACACGGCTAGAAGAGAGCCATCGTTAAAACGCTTGGTCGTCTTTTATAATTTAAAACTCATTTAAATAACCTCAACGACCAAGTCCGGCTTAAATAAAGCTGGGGTGAACTCATAGGGATAGCCGCCTGGGTTAGCGATAACGCGCGTTCCATTAGATAAACTATCGACTGGTTCATGGACATGACCATGTACCCATAAATCCATCTTGCCCATCAATTGAGGCAGGTGGGAGGCAAAAGCTGGTGACAGCGCATCACCAAGATACTGCTCAGGAATGCAGCTGTGTAAAGGAGCGTGATGGCTAATAACAACGCGGGGGCCATCAAACGGTTGCTCAAGCTCGTTGCCGAGCCAGTCAAGCGCTTCCGCGTGTAATACTTGGCTAGCCTGAGGGGTAAAGACCTGGCCTGGAGCCGTGGTCACAATGCGAAAATCGGGCATGTAGCGCAGTGCTTTGGCTTCCGTTTCTTCTGGGAGGCGCGTTGGGTCATCAGCATAAAGCAAGAAATCAGTCCATAGCGTGGTGCCATAAAAACGCACCCCACCGATAGTCACCGCTCGATTATCCAGCAGTTCAATCTTATAGCGGCTGGCCTCACTGGCGAGCTCTTCGCGGAGTAACGGCATGCAAGTGCCATAAAACTCGTGGTTGCCTGGCACATATAAGATAGGTAATGTTGGAAACCGCTGCCTGGCCCAGGCGAGTCCTTCCGTTTTCTGATGAATATCGCCTGCCAAAATGATGAGATCGGCCTCCACCTCTGGCAATTCTCGATCTCCATCAAAAAACTCTAAATGAAGGTCGGATAAAATTCGCAAGCGCATAGCGTTCCTCACTTTTCCCTGTGTAACGGTCTTTTTATGGCGTAAGCCGTTCAGTAAACTCTTTAGCATAGTTAACAACTACTGCTTCCGCTTCACGGTGTGGCACATGCCCAATGCCCGGCAGTATTTCACTGTGCGCAGAACCACTGGTATAGCGAGCGATGCAGTCAGGTTGACGGTGAGAACCATATTCATCGTTTTCACCATGAAGCACTAGCGTTGGGCAAATAACCCGCCTAAGGGCCGGAATAAGTGACCAGTGTTCAAACTCGGGATGCAACCAAGTATCTGTCCAGCCATTCAATACCCAGCGAGCTTTATCGCCATGATATTTTTCTAATTTGGCGAACTGTTCCGGTAGTTGAAAAGCGATCTTCGCTTCTTCAATACCTTGTCGTGTGCGCGCCTCGTTTAACGCCTGCGCTGCAATAGTAATCACTCCTTGGCACTGCTCTACATACTGTCCTGCACAGTGCACTGCCATGCAACCGCCTACGCTATGCCCCAGGGCAATAAAATGCGTTAACTGAAGCGCGCTGTGGAGTGCCGCAAAGCTAGTCGTTGGTTCGTCTTCAATAAAGCTCAGTGGCGGCGGTGCTAAACATGCATCAGAGCGTCCAAAACCTAGCCGGTCATAGGCAATTATTCGCCGTTGAGTGGCCGCACATAGTGCTGATGGAAAGCTACGCCATAAATCCACACAGCCTAATGAGTCATGAAACAGCACAATAGGAACCTCTGAACGCAGCTGAGACGGTTCCCAGGTACGAACAAAGAGATGGCCAATAGAGGCGTTTATTCTGCGATCATGGAAAGTGGTTTCAGATAACATAATGATACTACTCGTTTTTATGAACTGTCGTTATGAACTGCTTTTATTAACCATGGCTAAATGCTGCAATGCAACAAAACTAGTCTATACTCTAGGTGTGTCCCACTTAGGAGGACCACCGAATGATTTCTACTTTTGCATTTTCTACGCTAGATGATGAAGTGTTTGCTTTTTGGCGCCTACAAGCCAAGTGGCAACACGCTGCCAATGAAGCGTTAGCGGCTTATTTCGGCTAAAAGCAGCGATTTTTACCGCTATCTTCCCTTATAGACGAAAAGATAACTACATAAGCCGACGCGTCTAGTCGGCTTTTTTGCATTATGAAAACCTTTTCCATTCAAAAGCATAGGTGTACACCTGCCATTTTTGTAAGCAATCTCTTACGCACCATGGCAATTTACTTACATCTTTAGGACTAGCTTTAAGGGTTAAAATGCGCATAAACTTGACCTGTAGCTAATTTGCTTCGACGTAAAACGCAAACCATGTACAACAACATCGGGTACAACCGAGCCCCTTTTGGCTGAACCGTCCCTCACCATCTGAATTAGGAGTATTCGCTATGTCATCTTTTGCTGCTCAAGATCAGACAGTAGAAGTGGATGTGATGCAAGTCTGGGCTAATCGTGCCCAACAGCAACGTGCAGCCTTCGACGCTATCGTTGCTTATATGCGCCAGCAGTAGCCTACAACGCCTCAGCCGTGAATTAATTTTCGGACTGAGGCGTTATCATATTTGATTAATATTCCATCGAAAAATGTCTATGCAACACAGCAATTATTCCCTTACTTAATTATCAAGCCAACTGTGCTAAATAAGTATCTTGTAAAATATACATCCGTTTTACGTCACGATATTTACCATTGATAAAAAACTCTTGCACTAAGTGCCCTTCCTCAATGAAGCCACTCTCCTCGTAGAGATGAATCGCTTTAACGTTCTCCACTGCCACAATCAAATATATTTTGTGTAAGTTTAAAATCGTAAACGAGTAGTGCAGTGCTTGACGAATCAATGACCTGGCAAACCCCTTACCCTGGTGGTCAGGCGTGATGATGATCTGAAATTCACCGCTGCGGTGAATGTAGTCAATCTCAATCAGTTCGACTAAACCAATGGCACTCCCATTGCTATCTTCGGCGACGAATCGCCGTTCGGCGTTGTCATGAATATGTTTATTATAAAGCTCCTCCAGCTCATCGAATGATTCGTAAGGCTCTTCAAACCAATACGACATGATGCTCTGGTTATTATTTAACTCGTGAACAAAACGCAGATCATTACGCTCTAAGGCACGTAAATAAAGGTGTTTATCCATTACCGCCTACTCTTATGCATCGTTGTTCGAATCACTGGTTATGCGCTATCTTTTTAATCGCTGGAACGAAAAAAGCTCTGCCAAGGGGTGGTGTTTTCCTTCAATAAGCGCTCGCAGCAGTTTGGCCCCTATCATGCTATAGCTGATCCCATTGCCGCCATAGGCCATCGCAAAATGCACTCGTGATCCATGTGCTTCATGGGGGCCGAAAAATGGTAGTCCGTCGTCAGTTTCTGCAAAAGTACCGCCCCAAGAAAACGTCGGGTTAATATCAAGTTTGGGCCATAGTGTTTCTATCTTGAGTGCCAGACCTCTGGCTTTTTCCTCTACCCGCGCGTCACGGCGTTTAGGAATATCTTCATCGTCATCGTCGCCACCCACAAGTAGCCGACCGTCTCCGGTAGTACGCATATAAAGGTAGGGGCGCGCCGACTCCCACACCATAGTATGGCGTAACTTGCCTAATGCCTCCGGCGGTAGTGGATCAGTGATAAACGCGTAGCTGCTGCGATTGATGGCTACTGGGTCGGGCAACCACGCTTGCGACTCATATCCTGCGGCCATCACTACGTATTGGCAGCGCAACTTGGCACCATTTGCCAGCGTTAACGTGACGCCCTGCTCATCCGGCGACATCGTCTGCATCTGCGTGCGGTCATATACCTCTCCGCCACGCTCTACAACCCTGGAAAACAGTTGATATGCCATTCGATATGGGTCAACAGCGGCGGCTAACTGGGTAAGAATAGCGCCTGGCGCCACAAAACCGTATTCTTCCAAAACCGTCTCACTTTCAAGCCAGTCAGCAGCAAAGTCATGCTTTAGGCGCAGCGCTAACTCTTCTTTTAAAAGTGCTACGTCCTCTTCCATGCTGGCGTAATAGAGACTCTGTTGCCGCTCAAAATCTACATCGCCTAACCCAGCGGCTAAGGTTTCAAGCTCGCCAATGGCCTCTGCGCAGGCGCGGTAGGCAAGCACTGCATCGGCTTCTCCATAGCGCTTGGCTAGCTCAGCCATATGCGTATCAATTTCGTACTGTAGTAATGCTGTGCTGGCGGCCGAGCTGCCCCAGCCTACGTCACGACGCTCAAGCACCACCACATGATGGCCATTGCGGCTAAGCTCATCCGCAATCAGGGCCCCGGTAATTCCGCCGCCGATCACCACTACTTCACTCTGATGGTCACGAGTAAGTTGTGGGAAAGTTTTCAACAGGCCGTTTTTCACGGCCCAAAAAGGGTAGCCACTTTTCAGATCCATCTGCTTGCCTATGCCCAGTTGCTCTAGAGTATGCTATGGATGATAGTCATATGCTGTTAACCATAGTTGGTTCCTGGCAACTTGCTCGGTAAAGCGTCTCTTAAAGTGGCTTACTCAAAAAGGAGTTCTGCATGATTGACTTACGCAGTGACACGGTGACCCGTCCCACCGCTGCCATGAAAGATGCCATGATGGCCGCACCAGTAGGCGATGACGTGTGGGGTGATGACCCAACGGTCAACGCGTTTCAAGAAAAGCTAGCCGAGCAAATAGGCAAAGAGGCGGCACTGTTATTTCCAAGCGGAACACAAAGTAACCTAGTGGCGCTAATGGCACACTGCGAGCGAGGCGATGAGTATATTGTAGGGCAATCAGCCCATACCTACCGTTATGAAGGCGGTGGCGCAGCGGTGTTAGGCAGCATCCAGCCACAACCAATTGAAAACTCTGCCGATGGCAGCCTGCCTCTAGAGAAAATAAGCGCTGCCATCAAAGCCGATGATTTCCATTTTGCGCGCACAAAGCTGCTGGCGCTAGAAAACACTATTGGTGGCAAAGTGCTGCCTGCGGACTATGTGTTAAAAGCCACCGAACTAGCTTACGAACGCGGCCTGGCAACGCACTTAGATGGTGCACGGTTGTTTAATGCAGCAGTGGCCACAGACACCTCACTTAAGCAGCTCTGCTTACCGTTTGATAGTGTGTCACTCTGCTTTTCGAAAGGCCTGGGCGCTCCTATCGGCTCTGCCTTAGTGGGCTCGCAAACATTCATCGACCGCGCACGGCGCTGGCGTAAAATGGTCGGTGGTGGTATGCGTCAATCAGGCATTATCGCCGCCGCCTGCCAGTATGCTCTGGAGCATCATGTCGCCGACTTAGCCGATGACCACCATCGTGCTGCACGCTTGGCAGAAGGCTTAGTAAAGCTGCCTGGCGTCAAAATCACCGCTCAGGCGACCAATATGGTGTTCGCGCACTTTCCTGACGAACATGTTAAGCCGCTCTCCTCATGGCTAAAAGAGCATGGCATTTTAATTGAACTACTTTACGCCACGCGTTTTGTCGTTCATCGGGATATTGATGATGCTGATATCGATAAAGTAATTGCCGTTATGGAGAGCTATTTCAGCCGTCACTAATCAGCCTGGGGCCTCTCAAAGCAAGGTAGAACCCAGCGCTAGGTGTACAGCAATGACCGCCATCATCAGGCCAATTAGCCCATCAATGGTACGCCACGCACCCGGGCGGGAAAGCCAAGGCGAAAGCGCCGACCCGCCCCACGCCAGCAAGCTAAACCATAAAACAGAGGCAGTCGACGCACCTGCAACGAATACACCAGCGCTTTCCTGTTGGGCACCAATAGCCGGAATTAACAGTAGTGTGTCTAGATACACTTGGGGGTTCAATACGGTGACGGCTAAAGTTGCCAACAGCACGCCGCGCAAGCTGCGAACTTTTACACTACCGGCCTGCAATCCTTCCCGCCCGCTAACAGCCCGGAGTAAGGCTTGTGCGGCTAACCAGCTTAAAAACACCACCCCCACCCAGCGCATGGCTTCCATCGCATTCGGTATAGTTAACAGAAACGCGCTAGCCCCAAACATACCTGCAGTTAGCAGAATAATATCAGCACTCATGCACAAACCCGCTGACCACCAATGATATTCGCGGCGCACCGCCAGCCCCAATACATAAGCATTTTGCGCGCCGATTGCCATGATAATGCCGCCACACACCACTAAGCCCGTTATGTAACTTTCCCACATTGCCGCCGTTCCTTGTGATTAATAAAGAGTGAAACAAGGCAATAGCGTAAGTCACAGCTCACATAACAAAAAATCATCCTGCTAATGCTGCATTAGAAAAACTTATAGTCGGCGCAAACCCCACATGAAGTAAGCACCACCTATCAAGGAGGCGACTAGGCCCGCGGGTATTTCATACGGAAATATGATTTGCCGTCCAACCCAGTCAGCCAATACCATCAGGAGCATACCCATCAATGCGGCACCAATCAGATGATGGCGAGCGCGTGAAAAGCCTACTAACCGTGCCATGTGGGGAGCCAAAAGACCAACAAATGAAAGCGGCCCCACGACCAATGTAGCGCAGGCCGTTAACAGCGCCACTAGTAGCAAGAGCGCTGGCCGCGCCCGCTTTAAGTCAACACCAAGTGCCCGCGCCGACGGCTCCCCAAGGGGTAAAATATCTAGCCAGCGAACCAATGGCAGCGTCATTAGCACCAAACCAGCAGCAATTCCCCCCACCACTATTGCGCTAGTGACATCAACATAATAAGTAGAGCCTGCTAGCCAAGCGATGACTTGCTGCCCTCGCGGGTCCCCACCCGCCAATAACACGCTGCGTACTGCATCAAAAAGCGCACTTATCGCCACTCCACTAAGTAATAAACGTTCAGGAACAAAGCCACTTTTACGATTTAAACCTACTAACACCAGCAATGTCGCCAGTGCACCTAACGTTCCAACGCCTATCAACAGGGCGTTATTGGGGGCTGGTAGCAGATAAATACCAAGAATCAGCGCAATCGCGCAGCCGCCACTAATCCCCAACACTTCCGGGCTTGCCATCGGGTTAGCAGAAAGGCGCTGCAGAAGGGTCCCTGCAATGGCCAGCATTAAACCACTGGCAGCGGCAGCAACGACACGGGGTAACCGCCACTCCAATACGCTCCACTGGGAAGGCGCAACAATACTCCAGCCATTCGCGCCCTGCCCCACGAATAACCCAAGACCGATAACAACTAGCAGAGCCATGAATAGCCCGCACACCAACCGTTGTGGCCTGGCGTGACGAGGAAGATAGACGCCCGGACCACTTGGTGGCCGGTCGCCCTGCAGTTTAAGACGCGGAATGAGCCAAAGCAGCAATGGCGCGCCCAGCGCTCCAGTAACGGCTCCGGTAGGGATCAACGTTGCCGCCAAGCCGGAAATACGTTGCAACAACAAGTCCGTAGTTGCCAGTAACACAGCACCAAGAAGTGTTGACCACAACAAGCGAGTACCTAATTTACGCGCTCCCGCCATACGCACAATATTAGGTGCTGCTAAACCTATAAACCCTATCATACCGACGACGCTAACCACGCTACCAGTAATAAAGACCGCCAACCCCAGGCCTGCAAAGCGCAAATATTTCAGCGAGACTCCTAGACTCTTTGCACTGGCATCATCCAACTCCAATACAGCCAGCGGCCGGAGCAATATCCAGGCGGCTATTGCGCTTAGCGCTAGGCGCGGCGCTAACGACGAAACACCATCCCATCCATTTTGGGCAAGCGAACCAGCCCCCCAAATCAGTAATCCAGCAAGGGTTTCATGGTTAAATAGCAGTAAGGCCGTTGAAAGCGCGCCAACGTACAAATTAACCACCAAGCCTGCTAGCACCACAACGATAGGGGCTAAAGCTCTGCGCCACGCCAATGCAAAGACCAAACCAACGGCTGCGCCTCCACCTATTAAAGCAATCCATTCACGGCCAACCACCAACAATCCCGGTGCCATCAGGGTTGCCGCCATCAGGGCAAGATTCGCTCCCGAAGCCACGCCTAATGTTGTCGGCGATGCCAACGGGTTACGCAGAACTTGCTGCATCAGCACTCCGGCTAGCGCTAATCCACCTCCTGCCAGTAGCGCAATCATAAAACGCGGCCACCAAGCAAAATGCAGCATTAATTCATCGAAATTTTCTAGTGTGGGTGATAGCAATGCCTGCAACCCAAGCCCTATGCCTCCCTGTTGCTGCAAGGCCATTACCCATAGCACCATCAGCGGCAGGCTAAGTAAAAAACACGTTTTGGCGGGTGATATACCGTACAGGCGGGCTAGCATGTCAGTACTAACCCGTGCGCAGCTACACGATTGATATCGGCAGGCTTCATCATGAAGGAGACCTAGGGGCGAGAAGAATTTGAATAATAAATCAAAAATGCGATTCTAAATGATAAGTATTAACACTACAATTAAAGGATAGACTTATCTGACCTGTTAGGAGCGGTGCATGTTTGATGTTCAGGGCGCGTCATTTGCTATCGATGGCAAACACCTTTTGCAGCCCATTCACCACACTTTCCAAGAAGGCAAGGTATATGGCCTTATTGGTCATAACGGATCTGGCAAATCAACGCTTATAAAGCTGCTGGCGCAACAATATCCAGTCAGCCAAGGCGACATTCATTTTAATCAACGCCCGTTGAATACATGGGGCAACCGCGAGTTTGCGCGCCATGTCGCCTATCTGCCGCAACATTTGCCAAGTGCTGAAAATTTGACCGGACGCGAGCTAATTGCTTTTGGCCGCTATCCTTGGCACGGCTTATTAGGGCGACACAATCAAAAAGATAAGGACGCCATTGAACGCGCCATCGCATTAACCCACACCGAGGCGCTTGCCGACCGATTAGTGGATACCCTTTCTGGTGGCGAGCGGCAGCGGGTGTGGCTGGCCATGCTCATCGCACAAGGAAGTCGTTTTTTGCTGCTTGACGAACCGCTGGCAGCACTGGATATCGCCCATCAAATGGACGTATTAGCGTTAATCCGCAAGCTGTGCAACGAGCTAAATCTAGGCGTTGTTATTGTTCTGCATGATATCAACATGGCATCGCGCTATTGCGATGAGCTCATGGCGCTGCACAGTGGCCGTCTGCTTGCTCATGGAACGCCCGATGAGTTAATGCACAGCTCAACATTAGAAGCCATTTACGGGCTGCCGATGCATGTTATGACACACCCAAACGGCAACCACCCTATTGCCGTGGCGCAGTGATTACTCACCAAGCAGCATTGCTTACTCCATTTTAATAATGAACACGACGTTTCACTTTGCTTATTGGCGAATATCTCTTTTTTCACGCGGAGGAGGCTAGCAATGACCCAAGCCCTGCGCCAACATGACAGAACCTTGCCGTTAACACTAAAAGACTGTTATCAGGGGCCATTAGCACATTTCACGCCACCCTTCATTGGAGATGTAGCGCCTTCTCGGGCTATCAAAGCATCACGATGGCAAAGTGCTGAGCTACTTGAACAAGATATAGCACGGTATGCCGAGCGCTATCCTGGTGGCGATCTGCGCGCTATTACCTCGCTGTGGTCGAAATGGCATTTTAGCGCAATGGCTATCCCCACCCTCGCCGCTCATTTGCTGCTTAATCGTGACTTACCCGTTGGCTTGGATGACGTGCAGGTGATCGTAAACGACCACGGCTGTACCCAAGGGCTGTGGCTCCCCCATGAGGGCAAAAAGTTCTGCACGCTGGATACCAATGAACGCTTTGCTACGCTGATAAACCAACATTGGGAGCCGCTCATCGAACGCCTATCAGCCATCTCAGGAGCAGCTCCTCGCGTCTTCTGGAGTAACGCCGGAGGCTATGTAGATTACTATGTTAACGCCTTAGCTACTCACCCGTTAGTGAATCAAGGCGCCCTAACCGCCACCCGCACACTGCTAACGTCACGCACTTTGAACGGCCAACGCAACCCACTATTTGAGCCGGTGCGCACCTATCAGCCTAAAGACAGCGAAGCGTTAAAACGGGTACGTAAGCTATGCTGCCTGCGCTATCTATTGAATGATTTTGAGGTGTGTAGCAACTGCCCCTTAGAAGGCTGTGATCGCGTTGCCCGCCATCGATGAGCAACTAAAGGCATGCCATCGCCCTAACTATGTGTCTCTATTGAGCGACTGCTATTTTGCTTAATTCTTTAGTTTTGATTAACGTTTATGATTGCGCATAAACGGGTTACTACATGTTTGACTACAAGCTCCTCCATGCCTTGGCCACTGTGGTAGAGTGCGGTGGTTTCGAACGAGCAGGCGATGTATTAGGGCTTTCTCAATCAGCCGTCTCTCAACGTATAAAAGCACTAGAAGTACGCCTGGGCCAGCCTGTATTAATGCGCCATCCTAAGCTTTCGCCCACCCCTGCGGGCCAGCGGCTACTTACCCACTACCAGCAAGTACAGCTGTTGGAGCGCGACCTACATCAGACGTTACCTACCCTAGATAACGCAGCAGCCCGATTACGAATCGCGATCAATGCTGACAGTGTGGTGACATGGTGGGCATCCGCCGTGACAGAAATTTGCCAGACCGAGGGCGTATTGCTCGATTTAGTGATTGAAGATCAAGAGGTTGGGCTTAAACGTCTGCGTGATGGTGATGTGGCTGCCTGTCTTTGTTCCACTCCAACACCTATTGCAGGTGCGCGATGTATTAAAGTGGGCGAAATGCATTATCAACCTCTAGCTTCTCCTGGCTACGTGGCGCGCTACTTTCCGGAAGGGCCATCCGCTGGAGCATTTCAACGGGCTCCTGCGATTGTCTTCGGCCCACATGATCAGCTTCAGCACCGTTTTTTGGCCCAGTGTGGCTATCACGGTCACTTCCCCTATCACCTTTGTCCTTCATCTGAAGGATTTGTACGCCTTGCCTCAGCGGGCATTGGCTACGGTATGGTGCCCTCGCTCCAGGCCGCTGAACAGCTACAAAGTGGTCAACTTGTCAGTATTGCGCAGGGGCATTCGCTTACGGTGCCGCTTTATTGGCATTTTTGGCGGCACAGTGGCCTTTTAGTTCAGCGACTAACCGAAAGTCTGAACTGCCTCATGCTTTAGCCTCATTGTCAGACTGTCGCTCTGAAAGGCGTCTACACTTGGCTTAGGAGGAAATTCTGTCCAAGGCTGGCAAGGAAACCTAGGCGTTAAGACCTAGCAGAAATAAAACCCAACGCAAAAAAAATAACATAGCGATATTTATGGATGCTTATTGTTGGCTAAAGCGCCTTCCGGCAGGTTTGTTAGTGCTTATTATTAGCTGGCATACTCAGAGTAGTGCGGCCGCCACAGTGGTCGTCTCGTCTGAGCAGGCGCGTTACGATTTAAATGAAGTAAGCGGTTACTGGCATACTTCAGAACCGTTAAATCTGGATGACGTTTTAGCGTTATCCCCCTCATTCCAACCTGTCCGTCAGACCTCTGACTTACATTTCGGCTATACCCAAAACGACACGTGGCTAAAAACACAGCTTCATAATTCGTCCCCACTCCCCACTACTTGGATGGTTAAGTTTGAGTACCCATTTTTAGACCATGTAACACTCTATACGCTGCGCGATGGCTCGAGAGATGTTCAGCACAGCGGGAGCGCTGTGCCAATTGATGAGCGATCAATTGCCCATCGTCAGGCTGTTTTTCCACTACTACTGGCTGGCGGTGAGACCGTAACGCTTTATACCAAAGTGAATGCCACAGGTAGTAAGTTTCTAAGCTATAGCCTAATGACACCAGATGCTTTTTACACCCAGAATGATCGTCACAACTTCTGGCTAGCCACCTACTTTGGCATGCTGCTAGCGCTAAGTGTTTATAACCTACTGCTATTTTTTGGGTTAAAAGAACGGGTATTTCTCTACTATGCTCTCTTTGCCTTCGGGTTTACGCTGGCGATCTTGACATTCAATGGGATTGGCACACTGATGTTTTGGAGCTTTCTGGGCGATAACACTGCACGCCTAGTTGCGATTGGCTTTACGTTTGCTTCTACAATGGCAACCCTGTTCACTCAAAGCTTTCTCAACACAGCTACTTACTGCCCACGCTGGCACCACACCATCACGCTATTTCGCGGCTACTGCTATTTAGCGCTAATAGCGGTGATATTTTTGCCTATTCAACCCGCCCTGCGCTTAATGGATATCACAGGGTTTACAGCTTCATTGTTAATGCTAGCCTGCGGTATTTATTGCAGCTGGCACCGCGTGCCTAGCGCTCGTATTTTTGTACTTGCTTGGTCGATATTTCTATTAGGTGCCGCCGTCTTTGCGCTACGAAATCTTAGTATTCTGCCCGCTAATTTCATTACACTTCATGGAATACAAATCGGCTCTGCTATTGAGATGTTATTGCTATCTTTCGCGCTAGCTGCCCGTTTTAATAAATTAAAATGGCAAAAAGAGCGCGCTCAAGCAGAAACGGTCGCAATGCTAAAAAAGCAGGAAGCGGTTCTAGAAGCCAAAGTAGCTGCGCGTACTCAAGCACTAGAAAAGCTTGCCAATCACGATATGCTCACTGGTTTGCTTAACCGCAACGGCCTAGCACGTTGTGCCGAAGAGGCCCTTGAACGATGTAAACAAACACAGACGCCTTTGGCACTGGTCATGTGTGATCTTGACTGCTTTAAACCTATTAACGACCAGTATGGGCATGAGGTAGGCGACTTTGTTCTTCAGCAAGTGGCTAAACGGCTAGCGCACGTTGCGCGAGAAAGTGACCATTGTGCACGCTTTGGCGGCGATGAGTTTATCCTCTTGCTAGAAGGAATTACTGACCAAACCGCATTAGAGGAAATGCGTAACCGCATCGAACAGGCCATTCGCTCACCCATCAAATTGCCTTGCGGCAGGCTAGTTCACGTCGGTGTCAGCGTAGGGATTAGCTTGAGCAATAAAGATAACGATACGTTAGCCAGCCTGCTTCGCGATGCAGATACCCAGATGTATGCCGTCAAAACCAGCCAAACCACCCGTTATTATGGCTATGGTTCGGCATAATAGTGATGGACATTAAGCTATATTAGTCAAACAAGCTCATACGTTTCATAACGTTATCGCGCTTGATACGCCAATGAAATAGCGCACCCGCAACATGCAACGTAATAAGCACGACTAAGGCCCACCCTAAACGCTCATGCCAAACAAACAGCGTTTGCGAAAGCGCTTCGTTTTTGCCTAACAAGCCTGGCAAATGCCAGTGGAAAAACTCAACAGGAAAGCCGCCAGTAGCGGTGGCTGCCCAACCAATCAGTGGCATAACCACTAACCCCGCATACAGCAAGTGATGCACGCTAGTGCTAACAATCCGCTCGAAGGCATTGAGGGGCGGCTCATGATCAGGCACAACAAAAGCAAGCCGCGTAATGATCCTTAAGGTCATCAGTAGCAGTATCGCCACGCCCAACGTTTTATGGCTGGTGTAAAGCACATTGGTAAGTGTATTCCCAAACAAGGCAACAGTGCGCTCATAGCCCAGGAAGCCAAGCGTCAAGCCACTGGCCAATGACAATAGTACGGCGACTGCCACCAGCCAGTGCAATACTCGGTGTGGATAAATATAGTGATCTAACTCGTGCATTCAAAACTCCTAGCCCAATAGCGTCATGGTAGTTAGCTTAGTTCAGTCAGGTTCGGTTAGAAAAACTAATTATCTACTCCCTCACTGAGGAGCTATAGCTTCCTGTCAACAAATACATCAAAGCAACACCTTATAACGCTTCACTAGGTGCCGCTAGCTGTTCGCGAATCAATTCTGCTAACCGCCGCGCAGGTTCAGAAGGTCGGTGTGGAGCACGATGGAGCGCTAGTTCAATCATTGGTAAAGCAGGCAGGCCACTGCTTTCATCCAGCGGGCGTAGCGATGGGGTCAACATGCTGCGCGTTACCACCACGACAGCTAACCCCGCTGTTACGATAGGCGCAAGACCCGCCATTGACTGGCTGGTGTAGGCAACGCGCCAATCACGTCCAGCTCCCTGTAACGCCTGCTCAGCCACTTCACGAAAAACGTCAGCACCGGGCGAATAGAGCGCCAGCGGAATGGGGTCGCTCAGTGACGGCTGTTGATGGACACCCACCGCCCATATCAGCGGCTCACGACGAATCACATCACCGCCCGGAGAATTCCTTTGGCGGGTCACTAGCGCCAAGTCCAACTCCGCCGCTTTAACTTGTTCGACCAAGTGAGCACTGGTGCCACACTTTACAGTTAGCCCCACTGCAGGATAAAGCTGATGAAAGTACGCAAATACTGATGGCAACAGCGACGCATAGTCTTCGGGAATACCCAATGTTAAATCACCCGTTATCTGGCGCGCCTGCATATCGCTCCACGCCTCATCGTTGAGCGCTAATAGGCGGCGTGCATGCGCCAGTAAGCGATCTCCTTCAGGTGTAAAACGTAGTCGCCGCCCCGCTCGCTCATGCAAACTCACCTCAAGCTGCGTTTCTAAGCGCTGTAACTGCATACTCACCGTTGACTGAGTGTACGCCAACCGTTTTGCCGCCGCCGTAACGCTACCGGTATCGGCAATTGTCACTAGCGTACGCAATAGCGTTAAGTCAAACGTCGGTGCACGCATACATCACCATTATTGATAAGAATCATCATATAAGATTGATATTGTGATGAATGTTTTCTGAGTATGCTGCGCGTCTCAGGTTTAACGCAAGGAGAGACGCCATGTATCCCGCTCATTCCCCCGTTGTCATATCACCAAGGTACAGCGTGTGTGCAGCGCTGGTAGCGGTGATTTTATGGAGCATAGCGCCGCTATTAGCAGAATTGGCGCGAGATACCTCCCCGCTTCAGCTCACCGCCCTGACCTTGTTGGCAGGTGCACTTGCAACATTGCCACTAAGCCGTCGAGTCAATATCGCGGCTTGCCGACTTCGTTGGCAAATGAGCGTATGGCTTGGGCTGCCACTGTTGATTGTCGGCGCTGTTAGCAGCTACTACATCGGTATGCGCTTAGCACCCGCTGCAGAAGCTGCGTTAATCACTTACACCTGGCCTGTGCTGTTTGTGCTGTTAAGCCAATGGAGTCGGCTTGGCCGCCTGCATATCGCAAGCGTAACAGGCGCGCTAATCGCTTTTTCTGGCGCGGCTATTTTATTACTTCCTCAAGCTTTAAATGGTGGCTTTGGTGGGGCTGCTTCAGGGTATGGGTTAGCACTACTGGCTGCTTGCTGCTGGGCGCTCTACTCATGGTTGGGGCAAGTCGCCCCCGTATCACTGACACCACTACTCCCGCGGTTATTAATGATTGCTTGTGCGGTTGCCACCTGCGCCAGCTTGATAATGGAAGGAAGCTTCACACTACCCCAAGGTGAGGCGCTGTTAGCAGGCATTGCTCTCGGACTTGGGCCTTACGGCATTGCTATGGTGGCGTGGGACAAGGCACTACGTTTTGGCCAAGCCAGCCTCGTAGGTAGCCTTGCTTATGGTGTGCCGATCTTAGCGGCACTACTGCTGGTACTGGCAGGCGTCAGCGTATTCGACTGGCGACTGCCAACGGCAGCTTTTTTGGTCGTCGTGGGCTGCCTAAAAGCCAGCCGTTGAGAGCTAATGGTAGAGTAACAACCAACAACGCCCTTGCTGCAATCAACAAGGGCGTTGTTTACCAGATAACGTGAGCTGAATTAAGCGTCAGGCTGCATTTCTGTCGGCTCGGCGCTGACCTGCAGCTCAAACATACCACTGCCGCTAACAGCGAAGCCACGTGCAATAACGGTGTAGGTACCCGGTAAAAGCGCTTGCTCTATGCGCGAGTCAGTACCACTACCACCGTCATCATCACTATAAGAATCGCTTTCACCATAAAGCTCCAAGTACGTATCAAAATCAGTTGAACGCATATTTAGCGTCACTAGCGAGCTTTCTTCTAAGGTGAGTTCATAAGTCAAAGGCTCGCCGCTATACCAGCCATTAAGCGTTTCATTCGGCGTTAACTCACCTTCATTACGTAACTCTACACCGTCCGGTAGTTCACGTGGTTCTACCGAAAGCGTGAACAAACCGCTATCAGAGCCATACGCCGTACGGGCTGTTAGCTGATAACTACCTGGCGCTAAGAAATCGGCAATACTGGCGTCCAGGTTACCGGCACTGTCGTCATCTTCGCGGAAATAACCATTAGGCCCTTCCAACACTAGGTAAGCATCAATATCGCTTGAACGCATATCGATTTGATACATACCGGCGTCTTCGATTTCAAGCTGATAACTCAGCTCCTGCCCACTAAACCAACCGCTCAATGTATCATTGGGCATAACGGTACCATCGTTGCGTAGCTCGCCATCACCTGGTAATTCGCGCGGTTCGGCAGTCAACGTAAATAGGCCACTGCCTTCACCGAAGGCCGAACGTGCGATGATGGTGTAATCACCAGGAGCAAGAAAATCTGAAATCCGTGCGTTTAAGTTGCCAGCGCCGTCATCATCTTCTCGGTAGTAGTTGTTAGGGCCAGATAACTCTAAATACGCGTCAAATTCATCAGCACGCATCTCGATTTGATACATGCCAGCTTCTTCGACAGTGAACGTTACTTCCCGCGACGAGCCATCTAACCAGCTATCCACCGGCGTACCAACAGCCAGCGTGTCAGAGTCGCTCAGTTCAATCGTGCGGCTATTAATAGTGAATGGACCATAGCTACGTGCATCTGCACCGCTGACGATCACCACGTATTCACCATCTTCCTCAACATGGTGGCGCACGGCTTCTGCGCTCTCTAGCAGTTGCAGCTGGTCGTCATAAAGAGCCACTAACCCTTGCAACGCTCCGCTAAGAGAAATTTCAACTAATGTGTCCTCTTCAAGGCTAATGGCATAGCGTAAATAGCGGCTACCATCATTACCATTTAGCTCACCTGACGAGGTAAGTTCCCCCCGTGTGCGCTCGCCTAGCGTGATGCTATCGAGACCAGCTAATGCTTGGGAAACCTGTCCCTGTTCCGCGCTAGTAGATTCTTCAGCGACTGCCGTTGCTGTAAAAAAGGGCGCTGTCTGGGCAGCTAAAAAACCAGCAGCAACCCCGCCTGCAGCAACCAAAATCAGCGTTAGAGAAGAGGACTTGGCCATAGGTGCATCCTTGTTCATTGGCTAAAATTTAAAACTGAGCGTGTGCTAATTATATGGTGCTTACCTGATTAAAGTGAGCGTTTATCTGAAATTTACATTAGACCTAAAATACTGCCTAGTTATAACAGACACACTTTGTTAACTTGCTGAATTGCAACGATACTAAATAAAGTTGCAAAAATTCATAATTTAGAAGCCAATTGCGCCGATCTTCGTAAAGCTTGCCGTATCAAAAGGAGCACGTTACTATCAAAAGATATGTTCGGTAACACACCGATATGGACAGAATTTGCACTAGGTAAACTGAGGCACTCCAATGGGAGCATCTAAACGTTTCATCCGAACGAGTTGTGCCGCGGCATTACTCATCTTCTTTACTGCTAGTCATGCATTTGCCATTGATATCGAAATTCGTGAAGGAGTTGCTTCCTTCTATAGTGACCGTTTTCAGGGTTCTCCCACCGCCAGTGGTGAACCATTCGACCAACAGGCCCTGACGGCAGCCCATCCAACGCTTCCTTTTGGCACCAAAGTGCTGGTAACTCGCCCTGATACCGGCCAGGAAGTTGAAGTCTTGATTAATGATCGCGGCCCCTTTGTTAAAGGCAGAATTATTGATCTTTCAAAACGGGCAGCTCGTCAACTCGGCATGATTCGACGTGGCGTTGCGCCCGTCATGATTACCCTGGTCGATTAACGGATAACACACCCGCAAGCGTGTGATACCCCTTAAACAAACAGTGTAGAAGAATTGGAGTAATTGAGAGCGGCTCACAAGAGCCGCTCTTTTTATTGCGCTGAAAAATTATCTTTTAGCGAACTTGAAAGCACGCTAACGGTCTCTATGCTGCAAGGAGATTTTCTAAATCACACATGCAGGAGGCGCCCATGCAATCTCGCTTTTTTACGTTAACCCATTACCCCACTGGCTTACCTAAGCGCGAATTTTTTTCGCTAGAAAGCCAGGAACTCCCTGACCTTGGCGAAGGTGAAGTGAGAATTCGCAATCGCTGGCTATCCGTTGACCCTTACATGCGCGGTCGGATGACAGGGTTGCGCACCTATGTAGCACCTTTCGAATTGGGCAAACCAATGGAGGGCGGCGCAATTGGCGAGGTCATTGCGTCTAACCACCCAAAAATTAAGGCAGGCGAAAAAGTCAGCCACATGGGCGGTTGGCGTGATATCGCACAGGTGCCGGGTGATAGTGTCACCGCGCTTCCTAACAGTGACGTGCCTGAACAAGCCTATTTAGGCGTGTTAGGCATGCCAGGAATGACCGCATGGACAGGTTTGAACCTTATTGCCGAATGCAAACCTAGCGATAACGTACTAGTAAGCGCTGCCAGCGGTGCCGTGGGTTCGCTTGCTGTACAGCTGGCTAAAGCAAAAGGTTGCCACGTAGTTGGCATTGCTGGGGCTGCTCATAAGCTTGCGTGGCTTGAATCACTGGGTGTTGAGCCGGTTAGCTATAAAGACCGTAGCGCCCAGGAGCTAAGCGACGCGATTAAGCTTGCTAGCACTAATGGCATTGATGTGTATTTTGAGAATGTTGGTGGTGTCTGCCTAGAAGCCGCATTAAGTCAGCTTAATGACGGTGCGCGCATTGCTGTATGTGGCATGATCGACAGCTATAACGCCGAAAAACCAGCGCCAGGGCCAAGCAACCTTTCACAGCTGGTCGTACGTAAAGCGAAAATGCAGGGCTTTATTGTCGCCGACCACTGGTCCAGCTACCGCTATTTCCTCAACGAAGTCGCTCCCCAGGTAGCACAGGGTAAAATCGTTTATAAAGAAACTGTCAAAGAGGGGTTGGGAAGCACACCCGATGCCTTCCTAGCACTTTTTGAAGGCGGAAACACCGGCAAAATGCTGGTTAAACTCACTGATTAGCCAATACTTGCGTTAAGTTAAAATACTTCCATTCTCCCCTCTCCATCAACAAGCCGCGCTATGGTAACTAGCGCGGCTTGTTAGTTCATGCCAGTCCTTAACCAGCAAACAATTAGACCAAAAGCGAATTGACTATTAATATTGCTAATAAGTGGCGCGTGTTTTAACCCATTATTACTGCCAATGGGTTAGGGCACGCAGTAAATTCGTCGCTTTGCTAATGTCACCAAGCGACCTCAATGCACTGTTAATAGAGGCTTTCTCATGGATGAATACACGCGTGCCCGCAATAAGTGGCCAGCGCTACTGCTCGGCCTATTATTCGCGATAGCTGGTATTGCATTAACCATCGGCGGCGCCAGGCTGCTTAGCCTGGGCGGTAGTGCTTACTATATCATCGCTGGGGTGAGTGTTTTTATTGTTGGGGTACTGCTGGCTATGCGCAAAGGTGCTGCGCTATGGCTGTATGCGCTGACTCTTTTCGCCACGCTCGTTTGGGCGCTTTGGGAGGTGGGACTCGACTGGTGGCAGCTGGTTCCCAGGGTTGCCATTGTCTGTTTAATTGGCATTATTTTACTGCTTCCCTGGTGGCGAAAACCGCTACATTCACGCGGCGGCAGCCTAGCGCTGGCGGCAAGCATTGCAGCATCGATTATTGTGGCCATTGCTAGCCAATTTAGCTATCCAGGCACGATAAAAGGCACAATTGAATCGGCCAATAACGCTGCCGAAGTAAATCCCGCACAGGTTGCAGACAGTGACTGGCCCGCTTACGGCGGCACCAATGCAGGCACGCATTATTCCTCGCTAAGCCAGATTACTCCCGACAATATAGGCGAACTGGAAGAGGTATGGCGAATTCAAACCGGTGATGAACCCGGCCCTAATGCACCGCCTGAAATCACCAACCAAAACACGCCGCTAAAGGTCAACGATAGCCTTTATATTTGTACATCACACAGCCGTGCGATGGCATTGTCGCCCGAAACTGGCGAAACCCTATGGGAGTTTGATCCTAATATTAGCACCATGGGCGCAGAGGACTTTTCCGGATGGGCGCATATGACCTGCCGGGGCTTGGCGTATTACGATGCGGCTAACTATTCCAGCAGTGCTGAAGATTCCACCATCGATAAAGCAGCACTGTATGCCGATGGCAGTCAGTTTGAACTCGACCTAACCTTCTCGCTCACCTCTGAAGAAGAGCCCACTTCTGAGCTACTGAGCGTCACCGACGTCATGTGCCCGCGCAGGCTTTATCTGCCCACCGCGGATGCCCGCCTAATTGCGCTTAACGCTGATACCGGCGAGCGTTGTGAAAGTTTTGGCGTAAATGGTGAAATCGACCTGACTAATAATATTGGCGAATTCAGCCCAGGAGGCTACTACTCGACATCGCCTGCTACGGTCACTGAAAATTTGGTAATTTTAGGTGGTCATGTTACCGACAACAGCTCAACCGACGAACCCTCTGGCGTTATACGAGCGTTTGATGTGCATACTGGTGAGCTGGTATGGAACTGGGACAGTGGAAACCCTGAAGACACCACCCCGCTAGAAGAGGGAGAAACTTATACCCGCGGCTCACCCAACGTATGGGCGCCGATCAGCGCTGATGAAGCGCTCGGCCTCGTTTATCTCCCCATGGGTAATGCCACACCCGACCAGTACGGGGCTAACCGCTCTGAAAATGATGAGACCTATAGTGCCGGGCTAGTGGCGCTTAACCTGGACGACGGCCAAGTGGCCTGGGTGTACCAGTTTGTGCATCACGACTTATGGGACATGGACACGCCCGCACAACCCGTATTGATTGACTTAGCGACGACAAACGGCACCCAACCAGCCGTCATTCAACCAACTAAGCAGGGCAGCCTGTACGTGTTAAACCGTGAAACCGGCGAGCCGATTGTGCCCATCGAAGAAGTGCCCGCCCCACAGGGAGCTGTTGAAGGCGATTGGACAGCCGAAACTCAGCCTCGCTCAGCGCTGAATTTACTGCCACCGCCACTTACCGAGCGCGACATGTGGGGCGCATCACCCTTTGATCAGATGATGTGTCGCATCCAGTTCCGCTCGCTGCGCTATGAAGGCCAGTACACACCGCCTTCACTGCAAGGCAGCATTGTCTATCCTGGCAACGTTGGCGTGATGAACTGGGGAGGCGTAGCGGTAGACCCCGAACGCCAAGCACTATTTACCGGCGCGAAGTACTTGGCGTTTGTTTCCAAACTGATCCCACGCGATGAAGTTGAAGAGAGCCAAGGATCAGCTAGCGAGCAAGGCTTACAGCCCAACACAGGCGCACCTTATGCCGTCGAACTCGGCCCACTACTGTCAGTACTCGGCCTTCCCTGCCAAGCGCCCTCTTGGGGTGATGTAGCAGGAATCGACCTGCAAAGTAACGAGGTTGTGTGGAAGCACCGCAATGGCACCACCCGCGACAGCATGCCCTTTGACCTACCCATCGCATTAAATGTCGGGGTACCCGCTTTAGGCGGCCCACTGACCACAGCGGGGGGCGTCTCATTCTTAAGCGGCACCCTGGATCAATATCTGCGCGGCTACGACATCACCACTGGCGAAGAGCTTTATAAAGCGCGATTGCCCGCTGGTGGCCAAGCAACGCCGATGACCTACACCGGTGCAGACGGCCGCCAGTATGTGGTCGTTACCGCTGGTGGTCACGGCACCTTCGGCACTAAAATGGGTGACTATGTGATTGGCTATGCTTTGCCGGAATAGCCATCACTTAGCGTGATGACGAACGAGAACGGGCGACTCAATGAGCCGCCCGTTTTTTTGCTAGGCAGCCTCTGATTAAAAACTCAGCTCAACGCCGCCATACACACTTCGCCCTGGCGCTGGCTCGTAAAAGCGGCCAAACGTGCCGTTTAAGCGCACATTGGCGTAGTGTTCTTTATCAAGTAGATTGCGCAGACCAAGATAAGCGCTTAGCCGCGTATCCTCGCTTAGCTGCCAGCCATCGCCTACCCGTAGGTTAAGCAGCCAATAGCTATCTACTTCCGTCGCATTAGCGTTATCCGCCACTAAATCACCGATGTATTCGGTTTCCAACGTGGCAAAACGCTGATCAAGGTTTTCCCAGGTTAATTGATTGACCCACGTCTGCTCTGGCAGCCCAGGGATCCGGTTGCCATCAAAACGCTCGCTAGGTGTTGCAAACTTATCGAATTCATAACGCGCGAGAGTTAAAGCGCTATCCAGACGCCACTGGTCGGCAAGCTGCCAACCCAGCGCTAGCTCAAGACCATCGCGCTGGGTGTCAGCTGCATTCTGATAGAAAGTACGGCCACCTTCATCATAGGGCACCAGCTCATCACGAACGCGGACCGAAAATAGCGCAAGATCGTAATCCATTGCCAATGGCTCAATATAGCCACGCAAGCCTATTTCGCGGTTCCATGCTTTCTGCGGCTCAACGGCAGGATTAAAACCACCGCCAGACGGGTTAGCAAACTCAGCAAACGTAGGTGTCTCGAACGCGGTACTAGTATCAATATACGCTTGGTGCTGCGGGCGGTAACGGTAGCTTAATCCCGCCGAGCCACTCCATTCGTTAAAGGTACGTTTTCCACTTTGATCGCCGTCAGCAAGAAACGTATCGTCAACATCTAGCGCCACCTGATCAAATCGCGCACCCAATGAGAGCGTGACCTGTTCCGAGAGCGCTAAATCTCCTTGGGCAAACACGCCAGCGGACGTCGCAGTTTGAGTTTCATCCGCTAACTGCTCGCCAACAACCCCCTGGGCATCGACATCATTACGAAAACGTTCATCTTCTTGGCGAGCCACATCAACGCCTACAATATAGCTAAGCGGCAGGCTCCCTAACGCTACCTCCTTATGGTATTCAGCGCTTGCGCCCATATAGTCACGCTGATAACCCAAACGACTACTGCCCACAAATGGGAGCTGCTGTTCAAAATCACGCTGAGCAATAAAGCTTTTAAGATACAGTTCGCCATCACCTGCAGCTAAGTCTTCGTACTGCAAGCCAAGCATCTGCTGATCAACGCTTTGTCCTGCATCCAGCGCGATTGAATTGGGCGCTGCTTGATCACGCCCAGCGGCGACTTCACGGGCATTAAGTGCACCGGGGTCTTCCGAACGGGGGTTCTCCAGTAAATTAATAATCGCGGTAACCGCACGCTCACTGCCTAATTCTCGACGTATTTTGGCATTCAGCAAATACTTCTCGGTTGAGCTTTGTTCGCGATAGCCATCAACATTAAGCGCCGTCAGACTAATATGGTGCGACCAATCGCCCTGGACACCACCATTTTGCAGCGCCACTTTTTGATAGCCATCGCTACCTGCACCCATCCGCAGCCGTGTACCAGGATTATCACGCCCATCGGCAGTAGTCACATCAATCACTCCGCCAGCCGCGTTGCCATAAAGCACTGAAGACGGCCCGCGGATCACCTCAATGCGCTCGGCACTATCTAAATCAATGGCATCCAACTGTGCCTGACCATCCGGAAGCGTATAAGGAATACCATCCACCATGATGGTTATCCCACGCACCCCAAAGGGCGCACGCGCGCCAAAGCCGCGAATAGCAATCCGCTGCCCTTGAGCGAAATTATCGCGGTTTTGCAAAAACACTCCTGGCACGCTGTTAAGCGCCTCATCCAACCTCACACGCTGCTGACCTTGGGCAATCTCTTCGCTCTCTAAAGTAGAAACTGCCGCAGGCGTGGCATATAGCTCGCGGGCTAAACGCGGGGCACTTACTTCGACGGTAGGCAGCACTGCGTCCTCCCCTGCGGGTAATTGCGCCCAAACAGGTGGCGCTAAAACAGCGCTCATAAGTAGCAGTGACGGCGTTAAATAATAACTCATGGCGTCCCTTCCAAACTGAAGTCGATGGGCTTTCTAGCTCTATACATTAAGTAAATATATCTTAAGTACATGAACGATAGCGCAACCATGGAGTCGCACCTAGGTGAAGTTGCACCTAGATCGTATTGATTCGCTAAATCTAATTATTGTGACTACGCTAGAACCAGCAGTTGCAAGACACTGTTGTTAAAGATCCCACATTAAAGAATCTGTGCTAACAACCCGTATTGAAACCGTGATTGATATCTATGCTGTTGATATCTATATGCTTAATATATAAGCACTAACATGTTTCTGTTAATACATAAACTGTGTAAGCAAAGGAGGCTGCATGGCGTTTACCGCAACTGACCCGATCAAGATGATCTTTGCCGTTATTCTGCCCCCACTAGGGGTGTTTTTTGAGGTCGGTTTCAAAGGACATTTCTGGCTGAACATTATTCTGACGCTGTTTGGCTTTGTACCCGGCATCATCCACGCCTTCTATGTCATATTGAAACATTAGACATATTGAAACATTAGACACATTGAAACCCTGGTGCTCTTTTTTGCACCGATTTAACAAACACCGCCTTGTCGAGCACAAGGCGGTGTTTGTCTTTATTGGCCATACGTTTATCACCGAACCTTGCCAGCCAATAAAAACCCTGTCCTTCAAAACTCGGCTCTGACGTTATGCATGCAAACGGCGATGCAAGGCATGGACTTGCTCATCCAGCCCAGGCACTGGGCCATCAACAGCCAAATCGGGCACCACCTCATTAATCGATAGCGGAGCGACAGGCGGTGGCGCTACGCCAAGTTCAGCCAGCCATGCACCCAACTGTTCAGAAGAACTGACATAAACGATACGACCTAGCCCTACCCAGCCATGGGCCGCCGCACACATTGGGCAATGCTCTCCTGAAGTGTAAACAGTTGCTTTCATACGCTCTTCAGGCGTCATATGATTCGCTGCCCAGCGGGCCAGGGCAAACTCTGGGTGCTGAGTAGAATCTCCATCGGCAATGCGATTTCGATCCTCGGCCAGTATCTTGCCTTCATCACTTACCAGCACGCTACCAAATGGCTCATCCCCCGCGTTTAAAGCCTCTTCTGCCAAGGCCACAGCGCGCTTTAGGTAGGCCAGTTCATAGTCGGCAACCATAGGATTCTCCTTGTATTGATAATGTGCCGTAGCACCAGAATTACCGCTTCAACGACGCCCTGCTAAAGATACTACTTTTAATAATAAATATTAGACTGGCTCGCCATATAGCCCCCAACTCACAGGAGCATCATCGTGAATAGCCTCAACCCTAGCAAACTTCTCAACAGCAAATGGACTGCCACTCAGCCTCGCCATAAAGAGAAACACTTTATCGTCACAAAACTCCTGCGCAATGAAGAAGAGCAGGTTGTGGAAGTAGTCATTGAAGCTATTCATTCCAACCGTGAGATCATTCTTGCATGGCAAGATTTAAAAGACGCTAGCACATGGAAAATGGGGTGGAAGTAGCCCGGACCATGACACCGCTTCTAGAAAATATTCATAAAAGGCTTTGACTCGAAGGAAAAATCATGTCACTGTAGCGTCAGTTGGTTAGCAAGCAGCATGGTTTCAGAAGTGTACGATCTATTTCGGCAGCCTGATATTGTATTCCTTGTTTCACCCGCTACTTTTCATCTGGGTAATACCAGGAATTTTATTACGGCGCATTAGCGCGAAAGGATCTACATCATGGCAACTGGCACAGTTAAATGGTTTAACGACACTAAAGGTTTTGGTTTCATCGCTCCTTCTGACGGTGGCGACGACCTTTTTGCTCATTTCTCTGAAATTCAGTCTGACGGTTTCAAAACCCTTCAAGAAGGTGCTAACGTTTCTTTTGACGTTACCCAGGGTAAGAAAGGCCTTCAGGCTTCTAACATCAAGCAAATGTCCTAAGCCTTAACGGTTTAAGAATTTGCTCGAACCTTAACCGGTTCGGATAACAAGGCCCGCTTATGCGGGCCTTGTTGCGTTCATGCGTTAAGAATAAAAGAGAGTGACATTGAGACAGTACTTGAAAAAGTACTTGAGAATGTAATTGAGAATGTAATTGAGAGAGTGCGATTAGATTTTTTACACTCTCTTTTTTGCTACCCTTCTTATGCCCGCCCCTTATGACCGCTCATATATCATTAGCCTGGCATCCACCGTCAGCGTTAACGCATCCAGCGCCGCTGCACGTGCTCGGCCTTCCTGACTGGCGCGGTATAGATGTGGCGTCATCGCTAATAAATCACCAATCGAATCTTGCCCTTCCAACGCTATTTGATAGCTAAGTGATTCCGTCTGCAACTGAACAAAGCCCTCCGGCACCTTCCGTTCGCTTGTCGCGTCTGGCTTAAGCGTGGGATAAATCACCTCTCGCAGCTCACGCAAGTGCCCTGCCCCTGCTTCAACCTGTACCAACAGGCCACCCGGCTTTAATACCCGCGCAAATTCGTGATGCACTGGGAAGCCAAACATACATAGCACACTATCGAGCGTTGCCGTTTGCACTGGCAAGTGAGCATTACTACCAACGACCCAACTACAATGCGGCATTTTTTTATCGTCTTGCTTGGCTGCCGCCAGCACTGCCCATTTGGAAATATCTAATCCCACCAGTGACAGTGGCCGCGAATTCAATGCAGCACGGGATAGCTCACGCAAGTAATAGCCTTCACCGCAGCCAGCATCCAGGCAGCCAAACGAGCTGGCAGACCGAACCTCAGCATGGCTTAACAGATGTTTGCTTACGGCCTGAGCAATAGGCTGATAATAACCAGCCTCAAGAAAACGCTGCCTTGCCGCCACCATCGGCTTACTGTCGCCGGGGTCAGTGGAACGCTTTTGCTGCACTGGAAGCAAGTTGACGTAACCTTGCTTGGCAACATCAAAGCTGTGCCCAGCAGCGCAGCGCCAAGCACTGCCTGCCAGATGAAGCGGCTCACCATCTAGCGGACAGGCCAGCGCTTGAAAAGGAGTGCTATTCATAACAATGTAAGCTCATAAGATGTGTACTTTTAAGGTATTCGGTAATAAAAACAGTTTTTATAAACTCTTAGTTTGCTGGTACGACCCGCGAGCAACATCTTTAAACAGCGTTGACTGCCATTGCCGAACAGCCAGTACCGAGGTAGTGCCAAAGCGCTGATGAATGGGCAACCCGCTTTCCCGTTCACACAGGGCGTGAAATTCTTTCGCCAGCCGCTGCATCGTTTGCTGCCATTCCGCATTGCCCGCATGGGAAAGCAAGCCATTCAGTACCATCAGCTTTTCGCCGTCACTATCGAAATGGGAGTGAAAAAACTCCGTGGCAATATATTGCTGGAAAAAACGTTGAATAGGCCCCCCAGGGCGCCAGCGAAAATTCGCGGCCACACGCCGCCGGATTCGATTACCCGGCAACAGGTCAATCAACTTTAGTCGCTCTAGCGCCAGCAGCTGGCGAGTACACTGCGCCTCGCTGAGCTGGTACTGATGATGAATTTCATCAAACCGATAGCCGTTAATCACACACACAGCGACCAAAAACAGCTCACGGTCATCGACAATGCTCTGCTCTTGCGCCTGGGTTAGCTCCTGTAAACGATGCGCTTCTTCTTGCATGGCTTGCACCAGCTCGGAAAATTCCAGGTTAAGCTGGTCGCAAATGCACTCTAACCGCTCTAAGGTGATGTGCTGTTCAGCGAACAGCCGCTTGACCGAGGCCTCGCTTAACTCAAGCCATATCGCCACATCCGCATAGGTTTTACCCTGGGAGCGCAGCTGACGCTTTAAGGTATCGATAAGTGCACTTGTCTGAGACACATGACCTCCAGACACATAAAGTAGCGTATAACGATACCTTAAAGCCCAAATAACACAACTTTAACCACCAGAGTTGCAACATTAGCTCCATTTACCGAAAGTGCCCTAACTTCTGGTTTACAAGGCGTCATTTCATGCAACCTTTACTACGCATCGCGGGCGTCTGGCCCTATCTGATTGCCATTTTCTTAAATGCCTTTGTGGATTTAGGGCATAAAATTGTTATTCAAAACACGATTTTTAAAAGCTACGACGGTGAAACCCAGGTGGTACTCACAGCACTGGTCAACGGGCTTATCCTTTTGCCGTTTATTTTACTCTTTAGTCCGGCAGGCCATGTGGCAGATAGCTACCCCAAAGTGCGTATTCTATGGGTTTCCGCCTGGGCCGCCGTCGCCGTTTCATTGGGCATCACCGCCGCTTACTACCAAGGCTGGTTTTGGCTGGCATTTGCCATGACGCTGATGCTGGCGATTCAATCGGCCTTTTACTCCCCTGCCAAATATGGCTTGGTGAAAGGACTGTTTGGCAAGCCTCGCTTGGCAGAAGCTAATGGGCTTATCCAGGCCATCACCATTGGTGCCATTTTGGCGGGCACCGTGGCCTTTACCGCCTTGTTTGAAAGCTGGATTTTACCCAGCGCCCAAACACCCGGCGAGCTATTGCGCAGCATTGCGCCGCTGGGCTGGCTGCTGGTATTGAACAGCATCATCCAAGTGGCAGCACTTTATCGCCTGAAGCTGGATAACACACAGCCCTCGACGACCCCGCTCACTTGGCAACGCTATATCAAAGGCACCGCACTGAAAGACAACTTGAGCATTCTTGGCCGCCAGCCGGTGCTGCGGCTGTCAATCATCGGCCTTGCGACCTTCTGGTCGGTGGGCCAAGTGCTGCTCGCCGCATTTCCCGCCTATGCCAAAGACGCACTCAGCATTGATAACACCTTAGTGCTACAAGGGATTCTTGCCGCTAGCGGTATTGGGATTGCCTTGGGGTCATTGCTGGCCAGCAAGCTGTCTCGTAACCGCATTGAAACCGGTTTAATTCCATTAGGTGCTGTCGGCGTTGCGATTGGTCTGTGGTGTCTGCCACTGCTCACCACACCCATTAGCCAAGCGATGAACTTTGTGTTGATTGGCATAATGGGCGGGCTATTCATTGTACCGCTCAATGCACTGATTCAATTTCACGCGGCAGACCATGAGCTAGGCACTGTGCTGGCTGCCAACAACTGGATTCAGAACCTCTCCATGCTGGGCTTTCTGGCGCTCACTGCGCTGTTCGCCTTAGCAGGTGTGGATAGCCACTACCTGTTACTGATCGTGGCAAGCGTTGCCATGGTGGGCGGTGGTTACACCATTTTCAAACTGCCCCAAAGCCTGGTGCGCTTTCTACTCAGTTTTCTGCTAACCCGTCGCTACCGTGTCGATGTTCATGGGCTCGAAAATTTACCCGCCCAAGGCGGCGTGCTACTGCTCGGCAACCATATCAGTTGGGTAGACTGGGCAATGGTGCAAATTGCTAGCCCCCGCCCCGTGCGCTTTGTCATGCTGAAAGATATTTATCAGCGCTGGTACTTACGTTGGTTTTTTAAGGCGCTGGGCTGTATTCCTATCGAACGGGGCGCTGGTGCCGATAATGCCTTAGCCGCCGTTGCCGAACAGCTGAATAGCGGTGAAGTGGTATGCCTGTTCCCCGAAGGCGCGATTAGTCGCAACGGCCAGCTAGGTGAGCTACGCCGAGGCTACGAACGTGCCTGTAAGCTGGCAAACCCAGAGGTACGTATTGTGCCGTTTTACCTGCGCGGGCTGTGGGGCAGCCAGTTTTCACGCTCATCTAGCAAACTCAAAGAGCTGCGTAACGCGCCTCTCCATCGCTCAGTCGTCGTTGCATTTGGCAAGCCGCTGCCTAAAGACACCCCTGCGGACGTGCTTAAACGGCGCATCTTCGAACAAGCCACCAACTCGTGGCAACATGCTATTGATGAACTGCCCTCGCTGCCCGACGCCTGGATTCGTAGCGTGAAGCGTAACCTCGGCGCACAAGCACTCACCGACACCCTTAGCCCTCCGCTAACAGCAGGCCAAGCGCTTACCGCCAGCCTGCTTATTGCAAAGCGTATTCACACGCTAACCCCAGAGCAAAACGTGGGCCTACTGCTGCCCAATAGCAGCGTGGGTGCACTGGCCACTATGGCAACCCTTCTCGCTGGAAAAACGCTGATCAACCTCAACTATCATGTTAACGACAGTTTCAATGACACTCCTAACGACAGCCACAATAACGCCTCGAACAACACTCTATTGTCTGCGGCACTCACCCAAGCCAACATCGACACCGTGTTTACCTCGCGCCACTTTGTCGAAAAACTCCAGCAGCAAGGGCTAAACGTCAGTTCACAGCTGGCAAATACTCAGACAATTTACCTGGAAGACCTGCAAGCCGGTATCCACCGCCATGAACGCGTCAGCACTTGGCTTGCCGTTCGCCTGCTGCCTGCGTGGCTACTTCAGCGTCTTTACTGCCGTAGTAGAGATGCCGATACCACCGCCGCCATTGTGTTTTCAGGCAAAAGTGAAGGGCAACCTAAAGGCGTCATGCTGAGCCACCGCAACCTGATGGCCAATATCAAGCAGACCTCCGATGTGCTTAACACCCAACATGATGATGTGGTGTTGGGCTCGCTGCCTCTGTTTCATGCCTTTGGGCTCACCGTTACCCAGTTGATGCCACTTATCGAAGGCCTGCCGCTGGTCTGCCACGCTGACCCGAACGACACTCCTGGCATTGCCAGCGCTGTCGCCAAGCACAGAGCCACCCTGATGTTCGGTACATCAGACTTTCTACAGCGCTTAAATCACAACCCTAACGTGCACCCACTCATGCTGGAAAGCCTACGAGCAGTAGTTATCAGTGCTGATACCCTAAATGAAAATGCATGTAAGGAGTTTACGCATAAATTCCATAAGCCTATTTATACAGGCTATGGGGCAACTGAAACCGCTCCGGTGGCATCGGTCAACCTGCCGGATTCGTTGGGCGCTCATTACCAGAAAATACAGCAAGGCAGTAAAGCAGGCACTGTGGGCATGCCACTCCCCGGCACCAGCGTTAAGATCGTTGAGCCGGAAAGCTTTGCGGAACAGCCTACCGGAGAAGCTGGCATGATTTTGATCAGCGGCCCCCAATTGACGCAGGGCTACCTAAAAGACTCGAAACGCACCGCCGCCGCCATTAAAGAACTCGACGGTCAACGTTGGTTCGTCACCGGCGATAAAGGGTTTATCGACGAAGATGGATTTTTGACACTTTGTAACTAAACACTGAGCGATAGAACTGATAAAAGCAGCGGCACTTGCCGCTGCTTAATGTCTATTATTCAGACGGTTTTTCAGCAGAACTATCCGCTTCCCGCGAACGCTTACCGTGCCCTTCTCCGCGTGCAATATCTTCATGGCTGATAACCATGATTTCTCTTGGCCACCACTCTGGATGGTTATCGCGGATAAAGGCTAGCAGCTTCTCGCGCAGGTTCATCTCAGCGGTCCAGCCTGCCATGGGGTCAGATGTCATTAAATAGCAGGTGATGGTTTGGGCCGTTCCCGTTTGTGCCGTCACGTAACAGAGCAGCTTATGGTGTTCAACAACGTTCTCCTCCTCTTTGGCAAATTCGAGGAATTTATCTCTTAGCAATCCTATATCAGCACTTAGGTGAAGCGTCAGCACCAAGGATCGGTACAGCTTGGTGCTCTTCACTGACAAGTTATCGAAAGGCTTAGAAGTGAAGTAGGTGACAGGCACAATCAAGCGTCGTTCGTCCCATGATCTCAGTCGAATATAGGTATAAAAGATCCCTTCGACATAACACCACTCTCCTTCAAAGACCACCAAGTCGCCGATACGGATAGGCTTGGCAAGCGATAACTGAAACGAGGAAAGAATATTGCCAAGAACCGTTTGCCCCGCCACACCCACTAATACTGCCAATACGCTGGCAGACGCTAGAATAGACAAGCCAAGAGTCTCGAAAAGCTGAACTTGGCCTAGGATGTAGATAGATACACCGGTTACAGTGATCAGAATAATGGCGCGGCGCAATGCATATAGCGAGGTTAGCAGCCGTCGCTGATCTTTAGGCTTCGTGTCATCAATTTCCCCCACCAAGCGTCGCGTTAAACGCAGCATAATCGTATCGACAAAACGCAACGCAATAGTACCTGCACCCCAGGCCATAATAGAGATCAACAGCACGCGGAACGTTGTCGTCGCAATAGCGGAAAACGACACCACGTAGTCCAGCAGCATCTGCGTTACCAGCGACATAACAATCATCGCCATGGGCACGCCAATTTGATCGGCAAAAATAGTAGACACGCCAGAAGGCAGGATGCGAGCTACTAGCCCAACGAAGTAATAAGTGACCACTCCCACCGTACCAATGGCGATTAAAAAAATCGGGATTGCTAACCACTCCCAGATTTTTAGCATGCCAAACGATGCTTTTAATCGTTCGGGAATATAGCGTTCCAGCATTGAAGGTCCGTACTCTTCGTAGAGAGTCGGAATAAACGTCACGCTCTCTGGCATGACTAACCACACTGGATCTTCTTCACCCACGCGGTAGCGCCCCAGCCGAACATCGTAGGCTTGGTCGTCTGCGGTTAGGGCTGCTAGTTCAATATTGCGCTGCGGCTCTCCTGCCTGCGGGTTCTGCCCGGAAGGGTCTTCTATCACCGCGTCTTGACGGCCGGACATATTAGATGCATCCAACCACTCACCACGTTTTAATACCTCAGACAATTGTTTAGCAAGCTCGGCGCCCTGAGCCTGCTGTTCGCCTGGATCAATATCGTTGAGGTTAAGCAAATGCGCGGCTGCGGCGTAATCCTCGCTTTCGGTGAACGCTAAAAAGCTGCGAACCATTTCCCGTGGCGACATCCGCCCAACATCCTCAGGCACATCGCCTAGCCCTGTGTTAAGCGAATCAATGGCGAACCATCGCTTATCCTCGCTCTCATCTCCTTGAGTTTGCGCTGTGCAGACGCTGGAAAGCACCAAAGTGACAACCAGCACAGCCCACACAGGCCACGAGCTGTTTTTTTTCATACCAACCTTGTCATTAAAATAAGTGAGCCAAACAACCAGCCACCAACTGGCGCAAAAACCGCCAGCCCTGCGTTGAACACAGTGCCTCCATGTCAGTGGTTGACCAAAGTACAGACTACGTTCTTCAATCAAGCAAGCACCTAGTGTTCCAGCACTGCAACTCTGCGTCTCAGATTCACTATCTATTAGTTGCTTCCCCTAATATTAGTTGCTTCCCTTAACGCGTACCCTTATTAACCAACAACGCACTCTGTGAGGAGAAACAATGAAAAAGTTAGTAGGTGTTACCAACGCACCGCACCCTCATTGGGTTGGTGACGGCTTTCCGGCGCGTTCGCTGTTCTCCTATGGCCCTCGTTCCGAGCAGTTAAG
This sequence comes from Halomonas qinghailakensis, assembly GCF_025820815.1. Lineage (NCBI taxonomy): Bacteria > Pseudomonadati > Pseudomonadota > Gammaproteobacteria > Oceanospirillales > Halomonadaceae > Halomonas > Halomonas qinghailakensis. The sequence continues at coordinate 813,348 of NZ_CP096973.1, forward strand.
TCCTTTTTTGCTACTAGACTATGCTGGCCCCGCCGACTTTACTCCCACCACGCGGCCACGCGGTGTCGGGCAACACCCGCACCGAGGGTTTGAAACGGTCACGATTGTCTACCAAGGGGAAGTGGCGCACCGAGACTCGACGGGCAAAGGCGGCGTAATTGGCCCAGGCGACGTACAGTGGATGACGGCGGGAGCGGGCATTCTGCACGATGAGTTTCATTCGCCCGCGTTTACAGAGCAAGGCGGCACACTTGAGATGGTGCAGCTATGGGTAAACTTGCCTGCCAAAAACAAAATGGCTACGCCAGGCTATCAGGCAATTTTTAATGCCCAGATTCCTGTAGCAGCATTACCTGATCACGCAGGTAGCGTGCGCGTGATCGCCGGTAACTATATTGATGGCAACCGCGCCGCCCATTCGGGGCCAGCACAGACGTTTTCGCCGATGAACGTGTGGGATGTGCAGTTAAAAGAGGGCAGTAAAACCACGCTAACACAGCCAAGTGGGTGGACAACCCTGCTGGTCGTGCTAAAAGGCACGCTGCAAATCAATGGCGAAGGTGCAGTGGGCGAAGCACAAGTAGCCCAACTATCCCGCGATGGTGAAACCTTTACGCTTGACGCCAGTAGTGATGCCACCCTATTGCTGTTAAGCGGAGAACCGCTTAATGAGCCAGTGGTTGGTCACGGCCCGTTTGTCATGAACAGCGAACGTGAAATTATTGAAGCAATCGAAGACGTTAATCGTGGCCGCTTTGGCCAGATGCCAGCCTGATCGTCTTCGCTATTCATTGCGAAAGGTGGTGTTTTTAATTGCGAAAGGTGATGTTTTGCCAATACAGGTCTCACCTTTCCATCTCTCCTAAGCGATTTAGCGACTCATCATACAGTGCTACTAACAGCAGCTCGCCGTGATCGTTGGCTCGGAACTGACCGTAGCGGGCGGACTCAAAACGATCGGCGTGCCCTTCTTGGAAAAAAAACGCATCCGTAGCAAAACGTACATCTCCATGACGCAATCGATAGCGTAAACGCCTTTCGTCATCGCCTAGCGGCGAGCCATCATCCAAACGCTGGAAGTGGGCAATGGAGAATTCATCCAAACGAACTACCACGCTGTCATTGGCTGCCGTTTGTATAGGATTTTCAGCCACCTCTTTGTGGCGGTCAATTGCGCCTGCACGCGAATACGATTAGCCAACGCAAAGCTGAGCGCCATGTAGTCGCCCTGCATTAACGAGCGCGGATCAACGGGGGCAAGCTCCAAATAAACAATCTCACCTTCAGCTAAGTGATGCTCTTTTTGCCAAATGGCCCAGTTAACCACTGCTAGCACAACAGCAGTGGCAACAATGACTATCCAGCGGTTTCGCTTAACGCTACTGCTCATTAGCATCTCCTAGCGGCGCAGGCTTATGCACTGTTAGCCACCGGTTTAGCAACCAATGCTTCAATATCCAGCGGATGATTAACAGAAACGCCCCCATTGCCAGCAACATGAGTGATTTCACCAACAGCGTCACGTCCAACCAATAGTAATAACTGCTAATCGCCATCAGTAACAGCAACACACCGCTTCCCATCAGCGGTCGATGGCCTATCGCAAACCCGAGCAGTAGCACCGCCACTCCAGCGCCAAGCCCTGGCACATAAACAGTCACCACCGCGACTAGCGCAACCGCGACATAAATCGCCAGGCGTTGTGCAATGGCAGGCTGAGAATGCTGACAAAATGCCTGATGAATAACGCTCACCAAGGCCAACGCCACCAACGCAGTGCCCAGCCAGCTGGCGAGCCATGGGCCGAGCCATGGGCCGAGCCAGAGAGCGTCTGAATCGTAGATCCAGTTAAATTGGTTAGCGTACGCCAACCCCTGAAGCACCAACAGTCCCACTAACAGGCCAGCCCCCCATGCCTGAACAGCGCCTATGTGCCTAGGCCAACGATACTCATTCAACCAGAGCAGTGTCAGCACCAGCACCACTAAGCCAATCGCCACCGGTGCCAACCCATTGGTCGCCAGCGCCAACGTCAACGCTAAACTTGCTAAAAACGCCGACATACTGCGGTGAACTTGGCTAGGCATAATCAACGCCATCGCGCACTGTAGCGCCAGCAAACCCCACCATAGAGTTGCAGAAACGCCCCACATCTCGACCAAACGAACTACCACGCTGTCATTGGCTGCCGTTTGTATAGGATTTTCAGCCACCTCTTTGTGGCGGTCAATTGCGCCTGCACGCGAATACGATTAGCCAACGCAAAGCTGAGCGCCATGTAGTCGCCCTGCATTAACGAGCGCGGATCAACGGGGGCAAGCTCCAAATAAACAATCTCACCTTCAGCTAAGTGATGCTCTTTTTGCCAAATGGCCCAGTTAACCACTGCTAGCACAACAGCAGTGGCAACAATGACTATCCAGCGGTTTCGCTTAACGCTACTGCTCATTAGCATCTCCTAGCGGCGCAGGCTTATGCACTGTTAGCCACCGGTTTAGCAACCAATGCTTCAATATCCAGCGGATGATTAACAGAAACGCCCCCATTGCCAGCAACATGAGTGATTTCACCAACAGCGTCACGTCCAACCAATAGTAATAACTGCTAATCGCCATCAGTAACAGCAACACACCGCTTCCCATCAGCGGTCGATGGCCTATCGCAAACCCGAGCAGTAGCACACCGCCACTCCAGCGCCAAGCCCTGGCACATAAACAGTCACCACCGCGACTAGCGCAACCGCGACATAAATCGCCAGGCGTTGTGCAATGGCAGGCTGAGAATGCTGACAAAATGCCTGATGAATAACGCTCACCAAGGCCAACGCCACCAACGCAGTGCCCAGCCAGCTGGCGAGCCATGGGCCGAGCCATGGGCCGAGCCAGAGAGCGTCTGAATCGTAGATCCAGTTAAATTGGTTAGCGTACGCCAACCCCTGAAGCACCAACAGTCCCACTAACAGGCCAGCCCCCCATGCCTGAACAGCGCCTATGTGCCTAGGCCAACGATACTCATTCAACCAGAGCAGTGTCAGCACCAGCACCACTAAGCCAATCGCCACCGGTGCCAACCCATTGGTCGCCAGCGCCAACGTCAACGCTAAACTTGCTAAAAACGCCGACATACTGCGGTGAACTTGGCTAGGCATAATCAACGCCATCGCGCACTGTAGCGCCAGCAAACCCCACCATAGAGTTGCAGAAACGCCCCACATCTCGACCGCTGGCCAAGCCACTAATAATTGCCCAGCTAAACTAAACGCCAGCGCCATGTGTTCCAACACATCGCTTCGCGCTGAGCACAGTAGTGCAAATGCCCCGCCAATCAACAGGCTGCCTGCAATAAGGGAAGCCCCTGTGCTTTCCAGTACAAACACTACTGCCGTGGCAATAAGGCCCAACAGAAATAGCGCTGCTAACCAGCCGGAAAACGCCTGCAGAACCCTCACAAACCAGGGTGACTCCAGCGGCGCTGTTGATGAAGTCTCATTTAGTGAAATGCCAGCCCGAGTTAATCGCTGCGTTAACGTACTCCTAGGCTGACTCATAACGCCTCCTCAGCGTTTAAGCGTTTTAACCACGCCACCGCTGCCGCCCCCATGGCAAAGACAGCGCCTGCCAGCAATAGAAAGCTGCCTTCACTCCACTGGCTTTCCCATAGTACGTAACGTGCGAGCAGCCATGTAACTACCGCAATCACCGATACGCAGCCACCGGCCAACATAAAAAGTTCAAGCCGCCACTGGCGATAAACGCCATATAGCACTGCCAACCAAACGGGGTATATCGCCACAATCGGTGTCAATGAATGCGTTTCCCCGCTCACCCACGCCATCATCAATAACGTCAGCGGCACGCCGCTACCCAGCGCCAGCAAGCAAATCGCCCAGCGGCCTGACCATTTACGCCGCTGCACGCCCCACTCCCACACTGTTTGTGCCACTAAGTTGATAAGCGCCAGCCCCCATAAGCCGGCGTTATCAGTAAAGAACACACTGCCTAAAATACCGCCCCAGGTGCTGCTATATAGCCACACTGATAGGTTTAAAAGCCCTAGCCACGCCACCCAAAGTGGATCAAAACGTGCTATCCACACCAGCGGCAAGGTAAGCAGCGCCCAGATGAAAAACAACTGCCATGGGTCAGCACCGGTTTGGTAAACCTGGCCCACCAGCGCTAGTAGTACTCCTATCAATAGAAACGCCGCGGTTAACGCCACGCGAAAAAGCATTACGCTTGTGCTGCCCCACACCGCGACGCCTGCCGCCAACACCAATGCGGCCTGCACTAATGCAAAGCGTGGCAGGCGGCCCATGTCCGACCAATTGAAAGCCACGAAGAACAGCACCGCGCAGGCCAGCGCCAAGCTACCCAGCCACAGCAGCAGTCGATCAATCAATAGCGCCCAAGCGTGGGGCGACGGATGCAGTTCTGCCACTTTAACCGCTAACGGCACTTGTTCAGGAGGTATCACCCCCTGCCCAATCAACGACATGAGTTTACGGCGTGTAGTCGTCATGGGCGCTCTCCTTGCTGAAACACACTTATTGAAATAAGGGGAGGCGTTAATGCAGACATCGCCCTATCGTTAGAGTCCCCGTGACACATTTGTGAACTTTGCGCGATACACTCTATATCACCCCGTGACACCCCCGTAATGGTGTACATCGAAGATAGTCTCGAATCTTCCGAACAATGAGTAGGAAAATATCACGAGTACCCAAGCGCCTAGAGCCATAAGGCGAAAGCACAAAAGAAGATAATGCGACTACCTATGACACGAAACGTATTGATTATTGAAGATAACCCGGGTATTGGTGAGCTCGTCCGCATGCATGTGGCCGAGCTTGGCATGAACCCTATTCTTTGCGAGCGCGGTGATTCCGGGCTTGCGCGTTTTCGTGAAGGGGGAATCGACCTTGTGGTTCTCGACCTGATGCTGCCCGGCCTGGACGGGCTGTCAATTTGCCGCGAAATCCGCGCTGGCCCAGGTTACGTTCCGGTACTGATGCTAACCGCTAAAAGTACGGAGCTGGATCGGGTTCTAGGCCTGGAAATGGGGGCGGATGATTACCTCACCAAGCCCTTCAGTGTGGCTGAACTATCGGCAAGGGTGAAAGCCTTGTTCCGACGCGTAGATGCCATGGCATCTTCCTCAGCCGTGGAACCCAGCCAGCAAGAATTAATCACCGATAGGCTGCGCATTGACCCGCTGCGTCGGCGGGTATTTATAAAAGACCAGCCTGTTGAACTCACTGCCCGAGAATTTGACCTGTTATGGCACTTTGCCACGCATCCCGGGCGGGTATTTAGCCGTGCCCAACTGCTTGATACCGTGTGGGGCTACAGCCACGAAGGTTACGAACATACCGTCAATACCCATATCAATCGCTTACGGGGCAAGATCGAAGCGGACCCCGCTGCCCCGGCGTTTATCCAAACCGTTTGGGGGGTGGGCTATCGCTTCCGCGAATAAGTTATGCTGAAAACACTCTATACTCGGCTAGCCTTAGGCTTATTTCTGTTATTGCTCGCCGTCGGCCTGCTATATACCTTCATCAGCCTCTATTCGCTGCGCGAATACAATGCTTCGGTCAATCAAGCGTTACACCAGAATCTAGCCAAAAATCTAGTATCAGACAGAAATCTGGTCAGCAACGGGCAACTTGATAGTAGCGCTCTAGAAGAACTATTCGCACTGTACATGGCAATTAATCCCAGCATCGAGATCTACCTGCTAGGGCTGGATGGCACCATCCTGTCTTATTCAGCAGACCCAGCGAAGATTAAACGCAAGCAAGTCTCGATGGCTCCCATACGCAGTCTAGTGGATGACATGAGCCTTTATCCGATACTTGGTGATGACCCCCGCAGTCACGATCGGCAGAAAGTCTTTTCCGTTACCCCGGTGCCAACAGCAGACAACCCCGAAGGGTACCTCTATGTCGTTTTACGGGGTGAAGAGTACGACACGGCGGAAACCATGGCCCGTGGTGGCAAACTACTGGAAATGAGCGCCTGGGCGTTGCTAGTCAGCCTAACGGTGACGATGCTCGCAGGGCTGACTATTTTCCGCCTGCTGACTCGCCGCCTGAGATCATTAACACGCCGAGTGGAAGCGTTTGAGAACAGCGACATGAGCCAGCTCCGGCTCAATAGCAGATGGCACGACAAACAGTCCGTGGTGCGCGATGAGATCGATTATTTGGACGCTACCTTCGACGACATGGCCCATCGAATTGCCACCCAGATCGAACAGCTGACAGAAAAGGATACCCAACGCCGTCGCTTGATCGCCCAAGTATCCCACGACCTGCGAACCCCGCTTGCCTCCATGCAAGGCTATATCGAAAGCCTGAAATTAAGGCGTGATCGTCTCAGCCCCCAAGAACAGGATCGCTTTCTCGACATTGCCCTCAAAGAAGGCCGTCGGTTAAGCCGCTTAGTGGATGAGCTCTTCGAGCTTGCCGCCCTTGAGGCAAGAGAGAAACAGCCAGTACCTGAACCCTTCCCGCTAGCAGAACTGGTACATGACGTAGTGCAGAAGCACGATCAAACTGCACGAGACAACCAATTAGCGCTAACGTTGAGCGGTAATCCAGCGTTACCCAGAGCCTACGCCGATCTTGCTATGACCGAACGCGTACTCGACAACTTGATCAGCAACGCCATTGCCTACAGCCCCGCTGGCGGCAACATCGACGTTGTGCTTAGTCAAACGGACGGCAAACCACAGGTTTGCGTACAAGACAGCGGCTCAGGCATCTCGGAACAGGACCTGCCGCATATCTTTGACCCGTTTTATCGTGGTGAGACCTCTGATGGCGCTGGCCATGCAGGATTAGGGCTGGCCATTGCGCGCAGAATCATGACGCTTCAGGGCGGTGATATCAGTGTCGAGAACCTGGACACTGGCGGTGCATCCTTCTGCATACGGTTACCCACCGCCCCTCGCACTCTAACGTTATAAATACGTAATAACCTAGAGAGCTGGTTGTGATAAATCTGGTGCAAACTGGCTAGAGTCATCACACCCCTTCCCCATAGCGAGTGGAGACACCACATGCTTATAAAGATTGCCAAACCGAGTGATTTACACGAATCCGATGTAACACCGGAATCTATTTACCTCTCCCGACGGCGCTTTATGGGCGGCATGGCGGGTCTAGGCGCGGGGCTTGCCCTCTCCGGCCACGTCCGCGCCAACGAAGATTATTCTGATGTGCCGGAAGGCGATGCTCCAGTCTGGCTGAGGGAGAAAATTAGCGACACCCAGTGGCGAGCTATCACCCCAAACGACCCTGATAAAGATAAAATCGCCCCTTTTGACGATGCCAGCGGCTACAACAACTTTTTTGAGTTTGGCACCGATAAACGCGACCCTGCCCGCCATGCAGGCAGCCTGGAAACCCAGCCATGGAGCGTGGTAGTCGACGGTGAAGTGAATAACGGCGGGCGCTTTGCCCTAGAAGACTTCGCTAAGCCTTCGCAGTTTGAAGAGCGTATTTACCGTTTGCGCTGCGTAGAGGCGTGGTCAATGGTGATTCCCTGGCTTGGCATCCCCCTTGCGGAGGTAATTCGACGTGCCGACCCCACCAGCAAAGCCAAGTACGTGCGCTTTGAAACCCTAGTCGACCCAGAGCAAATGCGTGGCCAACGCTCTTCATTCTCGATCATCGATTGGCCTTACGTGGAAGGTTTGCGCTTAGATGAGGCCATGAATCCGCTGACACTGCTCGCCATGGGCATGTATGGCCGTGAATTGCCCAACCAGAACGGCGCGCCCTTGCGGCTGGTAGTGCCTTGGAAATATGGCTTCAAGAGCATTAAATCCATTGTGCGTATCTCACTGGTGGAAGAGCAGCCGGTCAACTCCTGGCAGCAAATCGCCGCTGATGAGTACGGCTTTTATGCCAATGTTAACCCAGAAGTTGACCATCCGCGTTGGAGCCAAGCCACCGAGCGACGTCTACCCAACAGCCTGTTTAATTCTAATACCATTGATACGCAGATGTTTAACGGCTATGCCGACGAGGTCGCCGAGCTCTATGCTGGCATGGATTTAAGGAAGCACTACTAATGGCAGCACCACGGGTATGGTTACTGTGGCGGATAGGCGTTTTCCTGGCGGCGCTCGCGCCGCTGGTGTTCTGGGGCTGGCAGGTAGCCAGTAACGCCGCTGGCCCCGAGCCAGGGAATTACCTGCTGCTGAACATCGGCATTGGCGGGCTATGTATGCTGCTCCTCACGCTGAGTCTTACGCCGCTCACTAAGTTCACCCGCTGGAAAGGCTTTGCATTGATCCGCCGTCAACTTGGTCTGTGGACACTCGCCTATGCCACCCTGCATATGCTCAGCTACGCGCTGTTTATTCTGGGGCTTAACTGGGCACTACTAGGTAGCGAGTTGATCAAACGGCCCTATATCATTGTTGGCATGATCGCACTGATCGGCCTTGCCGTATTAGGTGCTACCTCTAACCGCTGGTCAATTCGCCGCTTAGGCAAACGCTGGAAACCGCTACACAAATTTTCTTATGTCATTTTAGGCTTGGTGTTACTGCACTTTTTCTGGGTAGTACGTGCCGACATGCAAGAGTGGGCCATGTATGCCGCCATTGCCGCATTAGTCATGGCAACCCGCCTGCCGCCCGTCGCTCGCACACTACCAAAACTGCGCTACCGATTGAGTCGGTGAACATATCTCGGTAAAAGTTAAACGGCACGGCTAACATTAAGACACTCTCATTAGGACACTCTCATTAGGACACTCTCATTAGGACACTCTCATTAGGACAATGACGATGCCCAACGCCCGCTTACTTATTGCCTCAGTTGGCTTTATGGCTGCTGGCTTCGCCGCCAACACCCACGCACAAGACGACTCTTGGCGTTTCCAGCTAACCCCCTATGTGTGGATGACAGCGCTGGCTGGCGATGTCCGGCCACTCTCCAACGCCCCAACCATCAGCACCTCACGCTCTTTTAGTGATGTATTGAGTGACCTAGAAGGTGCTTTTTTTATGGCCGGTAGCGCCCGTAAAGACCGCTGGGTTTTGTTTGGAGATATTACCTGGGCATCACTGAGCCATGAGAGCACGTTGCAGCCCGGCGTTGCGATAGAAGGCAACCTACGTCAGCGTTCGATAACCGCAGCAGCAGGCTATCAAGTGCTCAACACCCCGACCCAATACCTAGATCTATTAGCGGGTGCACGGGCTTGGCGAATAGAAGCTGATGTGAGCGTGCCCGCCTTAGGCATTAGCGCCAGTCACACGGAACGCTGGGTCGATCCACTTTTAGCCGCCCGGCTGCGCTCAACGTGGACACCTAAGTGGTCAACGTTAGTGCATGTTGATGGGGGCGGCTTCGGCATAGATGCCAGTAGCACATGGCAAGCGGTCGCCACGGCGAACTACCAGGTAAATGATGCTTTTCACCTTTCAGCAGGCTTTCGGCACTTAGCAGTAGACCGCGATGAAAACGGCACCCGCGTTGATGTGTCGATGAGTGGCCCACTACTAGGCGCAACCTGGATGTTTTAGTAACACGTTTTCCACGACATGACGCCCCGCTCGTCGTGGGAATAGCACCTAAAAGCCTCAGCGGATGACTTCCCACCGGAGACTAGCGATTTTTCTGAAACGCATCACTTAATACCGCCGCCAAAATCCCCGTGGGCATCGCGATAATCCCGATGCCCGCCACCGCCGTTAATCCCGCAAAAAACTTACCTAACCCAGTGATAGGAACCATATCGCCATACCCCACCGTCGTCAGCGTAGTAACACTCCACCACAGCACACGGGGCAAGCTGCCAAACACTTCCGGTTGGGCAGGGGCTTCTGCTAAATACAGGCAGAAAGAGGAAAGTAACAGCAATAGCATCGCTAGACCCGCACTCAACCACAGCTCATGAGAACGAGATTTCAGCGCCTCTGCCAGCGCTACCCAAGCCTGGCTGAATCGGCCTAAACGGGTTAGTCGCAACATTAGCGCCAAACGCAACATACGTAGTAAGAAGCCGTTGTTTTGAACCATAAACCCCAGGAAATACGGCAAAATCGCCAGTAAATCCACCATGGCCCAAAACGAAAATACATAGCGCAACCGGCCTTTTATCCCGCGGTAACGAGGATCTTCACCGACAACATACAGACGCAGTAAATACTCGCCGATAAAGATCACCACAAACACGGTTTCTAGGGTAGGAAAAAGGCGAGGTGAAAGCGCCCGCAGCATTGGCTCCGTTTCCAAAATAGCCACCAGCGATGCCAGCAAAATCAGTACGCAGACGACTCTATTAATGGTCGACAACCCCTGCCGCAGGTGCGTTTCTAAGGCTAACTACCGGTAAAGCTCAGCTCTATTTATGATCATTTCTTCAAAAAACTTATTAGTGAATGCAGCGATCTAAAACCCGAACAACCGCTTACGAACAGGGCGAATAGCAAATACTACCAGTGCTGCTAAAGCCAGCCATTCTAGCCACACCGGCAGCAGCTCCTGAACTTGGCTCGCCTGTTGAACGGGGTCCCACCCTGTCATCGCCAGTCCTTGATCAAACACCCAACCGATCAACACCGTCACCAGCAGAATGCTAACGAGATAAACCGCTAACGCTTGGCTGCCAAACTCACGCCGCAGAATAGCCAGGGTGGCTAGGCTCGTTACAGGGCCAGCAAGCAGAAAGACTAACGCCATTCCTGGTGAAATGCCCGCCAATAGTAAACCTGCAGCAACGGGGGTGGCTGCGGTAGCACAGATATACAAAGGAATGCCGATGACCGCCATAAGGAGTAGCGCCCACAAACCACCTGAAAATCCCACCAGGGTTTCTGGCGGCACAAAGGTCACCAGCACCCCTGCTAGCAATAAACCGGCAAACATCCAGCGACTGATATCATCCAATAAATCACTGAAGGCATACTTCAACCCTGCGATCACCCCCGTCGAATCAGAGGCATGTGCGTTGGCGCTGTCAGCGTCACAGCCTTTTGATGCACAGCAGCTGCTAACAGGGGTGTTTTTCGGCAGCGCTGTTTGGCCGGTAAAGCCCACTAAAATACCCGTCACTATCGCGGTTACCAACGCTCCCAGCACCCGAGCAAGCGCCATTAGGGGGCCTAACAGCACACTGGTGATGAGCATTGAATCTACCCCCACGCCTGGGGTGCTGATCAAAAAAGACGTGGTTGGCCCACGGCCCGCCCCGCCCCGATGCAGCGCCAGCGCGGTAGGAATCGCCCCACACGAACACAGCGGCAACGGCATCCCAATCACCGCCGCTCGGGTAATACTTCCCAGCCCACGCCCACCCATCCAACGCTGTAGCAAATGCTCTGGCATCAACGCCTTAATCAGCCCCGCAATCACCAACCCCAGTAACAGCCAAGGGGCAGCGGTTAAGGCAATACTCAACAGCTCGTTGATCAGCTTCATCGTCAGTTACCTGCTTGTTAACTATCAAAGTAACGACTAGCCTAAACCCTGTCATCGTTACAGGGTCAAGCCGATGAAACGCCACTATCGTATTGGGGAAGTTGCCAGCCGAACCGGATGCTCGCCGGAAAGCATTCGCCATTATGAAAAGTTGGGATTACTGGCACCGCCACAGCGGGGAGAACAAGGCTATCGATTGTATGATCAGGCCGCGCTAGAACGCATTGGCTTCATTCGCCATGGTCGTAGCCTAGGGTTAGACCTGCACAGCATTCAGGAACTGCTGGCGCTTTCCGACAACCCTGATACCGACTGCACCGCCGCCGATGATATCGCCAGCCGCCACCTAGAACACTTAGAAGAGCGTATCGCCGCTTTACAAGCCCTGGCAGGCGAACTGCGCCAAGTGGTTCACCAATGCCGAGGCGGAAAAACTGCCAACTGCCAGATCATTCAAACGCTATATGACCACCAACCCGCCTGCACTGAACGGGGATGTGGGGCAGTGAAAGCATAAGGGCTCACCTGGCAGCATCCCCCACAACATCGAATTTCGCGCAGCCGTCGGCTACGGTTATATCAGCACGCTATTAAAAAGTCATGCTATTCGATGGTGACCAAAAGCGCAGAAACCGCTGTCATTCCTATACCTGGGCTAGATATACGCTCGATGGGTTGTCGCCTACAAAGGAATGCCGATGACCGCCATAAGGAGTAGCGCCCACAAACCACCTGAAAATCCCACCAGGGTTTCTGGCGGCACAAAGGTCACCAGCACCCCTGCTAGCAATAAACCGGCAAACATCCAGCGACTGATATCATCCAATAAATCACTGAAGGCATACTTCAACCCTGCGATCACCCCCGTCGAATCAGAGGCATGTGCGTTGGCGCTGTCAGCGTCACAGCCTTTTGATGCACAGCAGCTGCTAACAGGGGTGTTTTTCGGCAGCGCTGTTTGGCCGGTAAAGCCCACTAAAATACCCGTCACTATCGCGGTTACCAACGCTCCCAGCACCCGAGCAAGCGCCATTAGGGGGCCTAACAGCACACTGGTGATGAGCATTGAATCTACCCCCACGCCTGGGGTGCTGATCAAAAAAGACGTGGTTGGCCCACGGCCCGCCCCGCCCCGATGCAGCGCCAGCGCGGTAGGAATCGCCCCACACGAACACAGCGGCAACGGCATCCCAATCCCAATCACCGCCGCTCGGGTAATACTTCCCAGCCCACGCCCACCCATCCAACGCTGTAGCAAATGCTCTGGCATCAACGCCTTAATCAGCCCCGCAATCACCAACCCCAGTAACAGCCAAGGGGCAGCGGTTAAGGCAATACTCAACAGCTCGTTGATCAGCTTCATCGTCAGTTACCTGCTTGTTAACTATCAAAGTAACGACTAGCCTAAACCCTGTCATCGTTACAGGGTCAAGCCGATGAAACGCCACTATCGTATTGGGGAAGTTGCCAGCCGAACCGGATGCTCGCCGGAAAGCATTCGCCATTATGAAAAGTTGGGATTACTGGCACCGCCACAGCGGGGAGAACAAGGCTATCGATTGTATGATCAGGCCGCGCTAGAACGCATTGGCTTCATTCGCCATGGTCGTAGCCTAGGGTTAGACCTGCACAGCATTCAGGAACTGCTGGCGCTTTCCGACAACCCTGATACCGACTGCACCGCCGCCGATGATATCGCCAGCCGCCACCTAGAACACTTAGAAGAGCGTATCGCCGCTTTACAAGCCCTGGCAGGCGAACTGCGCCAAGTGGTTCACCAATGCCGAGGCGGAAAAACTGCCAACTGCCAGATCATTCAAACGCTATATGACCACCAACCCGCCTGCACTGAACGGGGATGTGGGGCAGTGAAAGCATAAGGGCTCACCTGGCAGCATCCCCCACAACATCGAATTTCGCGCAGCCGTCGGCTACGGTTATATCAGCATCGTAAAAAAGGAATGCCGCATGATTGAGACAAGGGAAGAACTCGACGCTATTAAAAAGTCATGCTATTCGATGGTGACCAAAAGCGCAGGAATCTCGGCGGGCACCGCTGTCATTCCTATACCTGGGCTAGATATCGGTTCAGACGTAGCTATCTTAATGCGCATAATTCCCAAAATTAACGCTCAGTTTGGGTTGTCGCCTGAACAAATCGAAAGCCTGGATACCGAAACCAAACTCTTTGTGATGACCGCCATTTCCAATACGGGAAGCAAGTTAGCCGGAAAATACATCACCAAGAAACTAATTATAACGCTGCTGAACAAGATGGGCGTTAAGGTCGCCGCCAAAGGGGTTACTAAGTTTGTTCCCTTCATTGGCAGCGCTGTGGCTGGCACTATTAGCTTTACTGCCATGAAGTACATGGGCAACAGCCATATTGAGGATTGTTACAAGATTGCCTTGGCTACCCTGGAAAACAAGCAGCTACCTCCCGTGGCTGAGCCTGCGACCTTTATACCAGCCGACGACCCCGCTAATCCCCATTAGCAAATGACCGACGACGCCTACCCTGCCACGTCACTGTGGTGGCAGCGTAATCACCCCTTTCAAGTAAGGCGCAACGCGGCCTTTGATAATGACGCGGTCGCCTTCTATCTCGCAGCTCAGCGCACCTTTGCGGGCACCACCCTGGCGTGCGGTAAGCTGCTGCTTACCCAGCCGTTTCGCCCAATAAGGCGCAAGCGAGGTATGCGCCGAGCCAGTAACAGGATCTTCTTCCACACCTACGTTGGGGCCGAACCAGCGGGAGACAACGTCTACATCGCTGCCTTTCGCAGTAACGACAATGCCGCGGCCTGGAAGGCGCTTCAATTGCTGCATATCCGGCGTTAGCGATTCAATCAACTGCGCATCGTTAACCACCACCACGATATCGTCAGATATCAGCAGTTCTTCGATCTCGTTAATCCCTAGCGCTGCCTTTACCTCAGCTTCCATCGTGAAGGGTTCGACGACCTTTGCGGGAAAATTCATTGCCAGTTCATCGCCGTCACGCTGCACTAAAAGCTGGCCGCTGCGGGTCTCGAACTGCAGCAGTTCAGCACTATCGCCCAGCATATTAAAAATCACCCACGCCGCCGCCAGCGTGGCATGACCACACAAATCCACTTCTACCGCAGGGGTAAACCAGCGCAGCTGATAGCCAGATTCAGTCGGCACAAAAAAGGCGGTTTCAGAGAGATTGTTTTCTGTGGCTATCGCCTGCAATAACCCATCATCTAGCCACGTTTCCAACGGACAAACCGCCGCAGGGTTACCTTCAAACGGTTTAGAGGCAAACGCATCGACTTGGTAAAGATCTATATTCATTACAGCCAGCCTTTTCTAACGTCATGGTCATTATGTTTTGGATAACACGAGGCGTTTGCCAAGGGCGCGCCGCCTGACCTAGGGCGCCTCAGCAGTGGCACGCCCTTTAATAATAGAACGGGCAAGCATCACATACGCCACCAGCCCACAGGCGGCCATGGCTAGAATGACCGCTTCAAGCGTATGCGGCAACATAGCGGACAGTGCGCTGAGCAGCCCGGCGACCCCGAACTGGGCAGCACCCAAAAGTGCTGCGGCCGTCCCGCCACTGGTGGGAAAGAACTCCAAAAAGCAGGCCTGGATATTCGGCGAGATCGCCCCTATCGAGCCGATGGTCAACATCATGGCGGGTAGGAAAGCGTACAGCGGCCACTCCATAAAGGCAGCCATCACCAGCAGCAGTATGCCGATACCCTGACAGCCCGTTGCCAACTGCAAAATACGCAGCGACGTCAACCTGGAAAGCAGGATTCGATTGAGAATATTGAAGATAAGCATCGCGACGATATTCGCTGCAAACAGCATCGAAAACGCCGAAGGCGACTGGCCGAAATGCCCCTGATAAATAAATGAGGCATAGGTGATAAACATCATCAGAGTAGAAAATGAGGCAGCCTGCCAAACGATGAACGGCAGAGCCGGCTTTGTCGACAGAACCAATTTATAACGCGCCAGCAAGCTCATCTTAGGGCTTTTCATGCGAGACACCTTGCCCGTACCGGTAAAGAGTACCCGTACCAGCAATGGCACCAGCAGCAACGCGTAGACCGCCAAGGCGAAAAAGATAGTGTGCCAGGAGCCTAGCGTCAGAATCACGCTGCCTACGCTTGGCGCAATACCTGGCGCCAGTACCATGATAAAGCCCATCATCGAAAACAGTTTCGCGGCATCACGGCCCGCTACCCGGTCACGCACCAGCGCCGGTACAGATACAAGGGTAAAACCAGCACCAAGGGCCTGCACTGCACGCCCCCAGAGCAGCGTATTTAAGGAATCCGCCATACCAATCACAATGCTTGAGAGCGCAAAAATCGCCAGCCCACTCATCAGCACCCGCTGGCGCCCGAAACGGTCTGAAAGCGCACCGCCGATTAACTGACCAAACGCCATCGCGAAGACATACACCGAAACACTCAGTGACACCGCCTGCTGAGAAACCTCCAGTGATTCACCGATAATCGGAAAGGCTGGCAGGTACGTATCCATGGAAAACGGGCCCAGCATCATGGTCATTGCCAAGCTCAGCACCACAATGAAAGGTGTTTTAGATTGAGTCATAGAAGCTCATGGTAAAGGGGCATAATGATGGACAACATCCAAAGCATCATACCGACAGATGCTATCAAGGCAATCGAATAGGTAGGTGGCTTGCTAATGGGGCTTTGGGAGTAAGAGCGGGAGTAAGGCTTTGAGAGCAAGGTTTTGAGAGCAAGTGGACAGCCCCTGACCAATAAAAGGTATGATTGCATAGCGCATTTTATACCAACGAGGAGAACCGCATGCCCGCCTACATCGTACTGACCCGTGAGCACACCCACGATAACGAAGAAATGAAACGCTACAGCGAAAAGGCCAAAGCCGCCCGTGAAGGCCACGACCCACAGCCGCTCGCCTTCTATGGTGAGTTTGAGGTGCTCGAAGGTAGCGCCATGGAAGGTGCGGTGATTCTACGCTTCCCCGATATGGCCGCCGCCCGCGCCTGGTACGAAAGCCCCGCCTATCAGGAAGCCCGTAAGCACCGTTTCCAGGGTGCCGATTACCGCGTCTTTTTGGTAGATGGTATCGAAAAGGCGTGAAGTTTATTCGGCTCAGCCCTCTCATTCACCCCAACAGCAATCCCCGCTCGATGGGAATAAACTCGCTCGCGGCATTGATGAGAGAGGCTGCGCTGAGCTGGGGCACGCCATAGACCTCGACACGCTTGCCATGTACTTCACGGATTTTCTGGGCCAGAAGATCGAAATCGCCATCGCCGGAGACCAGCACCACCACATCCGCTTTCGCCGCGTACTCGATAGCATCCAGCGTGATCCCCACGTCCCAGTCGCCCTTGGCAGAACCATCCGAGCGCTGGATGAACGGCTTGAGCCTGACCTCAAACCCAATCGAGCGGAGGATATTCTGGAACTCACGCTGCTTGGCATCGCCCTTATCAATGGCATAGCAGCGAGCGGTGAGTACTTCACGGTCCGCCGTCACCTTCGCCCAAAACCGGCGATAATCAAAGTGCTTGCCGTAGGCTTCGCGCACGGTGTAGTAGACGTTCTGGGTATCCACAAAAATAGCAACACGTGTCATGACAAATAGGCCTAAGCAGGGTGTGAAACGCCAGCCTCGCAAGACGGGCGTGGAAGTGTCTACATGTTACCGCGCAGCGATTGGGAATACGCCTTCTAGAAGTAAATGAGCTACCGCGCATCTACCACATTCGGTTAGACGGCGTTGATTGAGGGGATAGCCCTGCACCAGATGGTCTTTGAGAGCCCAGGTGGCCCATTTGCGAAATTGGACGCCACGCTGAGGTTTCACCCGATAACCAACCGAGATAATCATGTCCAGATTGTAGTGATCAATCTCCCGCTGAGCCTGCCACTTCCCCTCTTGGCGAACTATCCGGAATTTCCGGATAGTTAAAGCTTTGTCGCTATAGGCTGGCACCCTAAAAGCCATCAACCAACCATATTCCATGGCGATAACCTCGGGCATCAGTCATCGCATAGCGGCTTGTGTACTCCCTACGCCAAAAGCGGTCAATATTGCTGCTCCCATAGGTACATGAGCCGATTGTCCTGCCTATTCAGATCATATTATGAGCCGATTACGGTTTATATTCGGCTCATGGGCTAACAATGCAAAGCAAGCCACAGTGTAAAAATGAACAGCAAGCCTGCCAGACAGAGATTACCTCTCTTGCTAACCTTGTCAACCGTACCTATATTCATATTTGTTACTTTTGAATATAGGAAGCAAATCATGGCGACAACCAGTCTTAGCTTAGGGGAACACTGGGAAGTCTTTATCAGAAACGAAGTCTCTAGCGGGCGCTACGGCTCGGCAAGTGAGGTTGTGCGTGATGCGTTACGTGCAATGGAAGAGCGCAAAAGCAAACTAGAAGCGCTTCGCACTCACTTAGCCCAAGGTGCAGAGCAAGCGAGAGCAGGTGAATTCGTGGATGATTTTTCGATGGATGCCCTAATCAACGACTTGGATAGCGAGGCTTGATGCCCACTTTCCATATCACGCTGAGAGCAAGAGACGATTTAAAAAATATCGGCCGCTATACAGAGTGGCAATGGGGCAAGAACCAACGAAATACCTATTTGAAGAATTTTGAAAAACGGTTTCACTGGCTCGCAGAAAATCCCCAGTTGGGAAAGCACCGCTCGGATGTTAGCGAGGGTTATTACAGCTACCCTCAGGGCCAGCACGTTATCTTTTATCTAATCGGCCAGGAATGTATTGAAATCATTGGCATTCCTCACAAAGAGATGGATACCGTTTCTTATTTTCTGCCTGAATGAGCCAAATTAGTTTAACGACTGCCTGCTTAAATGTTTGCCAAACGTACGTCCTGAATAGCCTTGAGTGTTTTGCTGCAAATCCCACTAACGAGTAGGCTTTTCAGCAAACACAGACGAGGCAACAAGCACGCTAGCCCTGCGGGGTTACTGCTATAATGACACCTAACGATCTGCTCTAGGAGTATTGTGATGGTTCGTAAAACTCCAACTGATAAAGTCACTGTTTCCCGCGAGCGTATTTTGCGCGCAGTGGCCAGCTCAAGCGCAATTGAAACAGGCGAGCGCACGGCAGTGATTGAGAAGCGTCTGAAATCTCATACGCGTCGTTTTACTCAGTTAACCCTAGCTCTCTGAGACTATCCGTTCGTTCTCACTGTATTTCCAAAAAGTCTCAAATTAAATCGAGTGGCTAAGCACCCGCTTTGATAGTTATTACATCCAGTAACAAGCTTCCACGCCTCATAAGCTCCGGTTTGAGCTTTTTGCGCACCATGCCTGTGACGCTCGGCACTCTTGTTCGCTCATACCGCCTCTCAAACTTATACTAAGAATAAATTGCTCAGTGTATATTTTTTAGCAAAAGAAAAAATTTCTGTCGATTTATGATAACTAGTAAATTTTCGATATTAAATGAAAAAAGGAGTTCTTCATGGTCATGACAATAGATGAGATTAACGATTTAAGTGAAGAGGCTGATTTACATATACTAAACAGAGACTATGAAGCTCTGGAAAGTCTTATTGAGAGATTGACATCAAAAGACTTTGATTTTGAACACTCTCTTTATGAGGCTCATTACCTTTACACAATAGCAAACTGCTATTCCGTACTTTACGAGACTCGGAGGGTTGAATGGTACTCAGACGACCTAATGAAAGCCATAATCTATTACAGAAAATCTCTTCACAGAATACCAAAACCTGATTGGAATAACATGTCTGAAAATATTCAGGCATTTAATAACCTTAAGTCGATGGTTCTAACTAACTTGGCTAACCACCTTTCTTCTCAAGGAAGGGTTTTATGTTGCATACCTTTTTATGATGAAGCCATAGCTATAAATAGAAAAATAGAAGCGATTGCATCAAAGGCTAGAAACCAGCTATTTCTTGGCGAATCTCTTTATGACAACGGGCACAAAGAGTATCACTATTTTATAGCCTACAGGCTTACCAAAGAGGCCGCAGATAATATCGAAGAACTATATCCTGAACACAGAGTCGATTTAGAGGGGAATGGGTACTTAATTAAATTCAAGGAATGGTTCGAGAAGAACTTTGAGGAATCTTCCTTCGATTACTTTTCAGAAGAATATAACAGCTCAAAAACGAGAAAGGAAAAACAATACCTGCAATGGTGTGCAAAGAATAAGCTATTTATTAACGACCTAAATGATGTCTGCGATTTTGAAATATCCCATCAGGATGTTCTTGCTCTTCCTTCTTTCTCTCAATCCATAAACTCAACACTCACTATGCATGAAGAGCTAGCGTATCATGGCAACTTTGATGAAATAAAAAATGACTACTGCTACGCACGCTACTTGTTTTTTACTGCCCACAGCATACCTGATGAAGAACATCACTTCTATAACTCAACATATCGACATGTTGACGACATGTCTCACTCGATAAACAACCTAAAAATCAGTCATTATAAAACGTCATTCCGGATACTTTATTCATTATTCGACAAAATCGCTTATTTATTAAGTCGATTTTTTGATCTCAACGATATAAAAGATGACAACATGATAAGTATTGACAACCTATTTAGAGACTTCAAGTCAAGTAACTGGAGAAAAAATTGGAAGCCAAATAAAAAGCTAGGGACTAGCGACAATCATTTCATTCATGCTTTATTTTATATATTAAAAGATATTCGCGACGTTAAAGACACTTCATCTGTTTCAAAGTGGATAGACCCAGACGCTAAGGCATTTTCTGAAATTAGGAATGCCATGGAGCATAGGTCACTTAAAATAGTAGATGATTTCGGCTATGAGCTAACGACCCCACATAACAGTTATCATGATAGTGAATTAGAAAAGCTTAATCTAGAAATTAAAAAAACAAGAGAGCAGTTACACCCCCCCTTGCCCCCTGAAGAATCCAAAACACTAGAATCCGACCTGAAAAAGCTCGAATCGGATCTTTATGAAAAGAAAAAATTAAGCTCACATTCTCTATTAATACCTATGAGTCAATTTGAGTCCCGGCTAATGACGCTAATAAAACTGGCAAGAAACTCAATCATTTATCTATCGCTATCCATCCACTTCGAAGAAAAAAAGCGCCCTAATAATAAGATATACTTGCCAATGGGCGTCCCATTAAAAGATTAATCAAAGATAAGGCGGGCTGCACCGCCTTATCTTAGTATTGAGTCCGTTCTCAGCTTCATAATTCAGACCTCGGCATAACGACCCTGGTCATGATCTTGCCCATTTCCTCCTGCGTCGTTTCAATCTTGCTGAGAACAGCAAGGACTGTTGACTGGCCGAACTGAGCCGTGCGCACGTCATCGGTAAGCCATAGCTTCAATAGGCCACCCAAGCGGCCAAGGTCGCCGTTGATCCGGGCCAGTTCTCGTACCTGCTGATAATCCACCACACCAGAGATGTGATAACCCTGACCGACTTCGCGTAAGTACCGTGCAGCACTCATACCTGCTCTATTTGCTTGCGCTTCAATCAGCTCCTTCTCATCAGGCAGGCAGTACACTTTGATAGGTGTACTGCTCTTCCTCGTTATTCGTTCTGTCTTATCTTTTGCCTTAGTTCCTTGTCACCTGGCGGATAGTGGTGAACGCCTTCTAAAAGTCCTCCGGTGTCGCTCGGCCAGTCTCGGCTTGGTAGTACAGGATCATAAAAATAGCGAAAAACCCGCCTTTCGGCGGGTTTTAGCGAACAATATCAGTAAGTAAACACTCACTCCCACTCAATCGTCGCAGGCGGCTTGCTGCTCACGTCATAAGTCACCCGCGAAACCCCTTCCAACTCATTGATAATCCGGTTGGAAACCTTCTCCAGCAGCTCGTAGGGCAGGTGCGCCCAGCGGGCGGTCATGAAGTCGATGGTTTCAACGGCGCGCAGCGCGATGACCCATTCGTAGCGGCGGCCGTCGCCAACGACGCCAACCGATTTCACCGGTAGGAACACGGCGAAGGCCTGGCTGGTTTTTTCGTACCAACCGGCGGCGCGTAGTTCTTCGATGTAGATAGCGTCGGCATCGCGCAGGATGTCGGCGTACTCTTTCTTCACTTCACCCAGAATGCGCACGCCCAGGCCGGGGCCAGGGAACGGGTGGCGGTAGACCATATCGTAAGGCAGGCCGAGTTCGAGGCCGAGTTTGCGCACTTCGTCTTTAAACAGTTCGCGCAGCGGCTCGACCAGCTTGAGCTTCATGGTTTCCGGCAGGCCACCAACGTTGTGGTGGGATTTGATCACGTGGGCTTTGCCGGTTTTAGAGGCCGCGGATTCGATCACGTCCGGGTAGATAGTGCCCTGGGCCAGGAAGTCGACGCCGTCGATTTTGCTGGCTTCTTCATCGAACACGTCAATAAAAGTGTTGCCGATAATTTTGCGCTTGGCTTCCGGGTCTTTCTCGCCCGCAAGCTTGCCGAGGAACAGCTCTTCGGCGTCGACACGAATCACCTTAACGCCCATGTGCTTGGCGAAGGTTTCCATGACTTGGTCGCCTTCGTTTTTGCGTAGCAGGCCGTTATCGACGAATACACAGGTCAGCTGGTCGCCAATGGCTTTGTGCAGCAGCGCCGCCACAACCGAAGAATCAACACCACCGGAAAGGCCAAGCAATACATGGCGGTCGCCCACTTGCTCGCGTACGCGGCTTACTTGGTCTTCGATGATTTGTGCAGGCGTCCACAGTTTTTCGGCACCGCAAATATCCAGCACGAAGTGCTCAAGAA
This sequence comes from Halomonas qinghailakensis, assembly GCF_025820815.1. Lineage (NCBI taxonomy): Bacteria > Pseudomonadati > Pseudomonadota > Gammaproteobacteria > Oceanospirillales > Halomonadaceae > Halomonas > Halomonas qinghailakensis. The sequence continues at coordinate 835,557 of NZ_CP096973.1, forward strand.
TACGCTGGCCTTGCAGGGTGTGGGTCACTTCTGGGTGGAACTGTACGCCGTAGAACTGTTTCTCTTCCCAGGCCATGGCGGCAATTGGGCAGCTTGGCGTGGAAGCGGTCACGGTGAAGGTGTCAGGCACTTGGGCTACTTTATCGCCGTGGCTCATCCACACATCAAGTAATGCTTTGCCAGTGCTGGCGTCGACGTGGTCTTTAATGTCTTTGAACAGCGCGTTTTCAGCATCTATTTGAATCTGGGCGTAGCCAAATTCGCGCTGGTTGGAACCTTCCACTTTGCCGCCAAGCTGCTCGGCCATGGTCTGCATGCCGTAGCAGATACCAAACACCGGCAGGCCCATTTCGAACACGCACGCCGGTGCTCGCGGGGAATCCAACTCGGTCACGGATTCCGGGCCACCGGCCAGGATGATGCCGTTAGGGTTGTATTCGCGAATTTCTTCTTCGGTGATATCGAAGGCGCGGATTTCGGAGAATACACCGATCTCACGTACACGGCGGGCGATCAGCTGGGTGTACTGTGAGCCGAAGTCAAGAATCAGGATCTTATGGGCGTGAATGTCACTCATGGCGGGGTCTCGGTTAAGCGGTGTGGGGCCGCTGGTAAGGCCAAAAAGCAAGCGGCGAGCTGCAATGCTCGCCGCGCCATTTTACTAAACGTGCTGGTTAGCTCACCCGGTAGTTGGGAGCTTCTTTGGTGATCTGCACGTTGTGAACGTGGGATTCGTTAAAGCCAGCGCTGGTAATTTGTACAAATTCCGGCTTGGTGCGCATTTCTTGAATATCGCGGCAGCCGGTGTAGCCCATGGAAGCGCGCAGGCCACCCATCAGCTGGTGAACAATAGCGCCCATCATGCCTTTATAGGGTACGCGGCCTTCAATGCCTTCCGGCACCAGCTTCTCGGCACCTTCGGCTTTATCTTGGAAGTAGCGGTCGGCGCTGCCCTGGTTCTGAGACATGGCACCCATGGAGCCCATACCACGGTAGGCTTTATAGGTACGGCCTTGATAAAGCTCGACTTCACCCGGCGCTTCTTCGGTACCGGCTAGCAGGCCACCGACCATCACGGCGCTTGCGCCAGCAGCGATGGCTTTGGCTAAGTCGCCAGAGAAGCGAATGCCACCATCGGCGATCAGCGGAATATCAAACTCTTTCAGCGCTTCTGCCACGTTAGACACCGCGGTGATTTGCGGAACGCCAACGCCTGCCACAATACGCGTGGTGCAGATAGAACCGGGGCCAATGCCGACTTTAACGGCGTCTGCGCCCGCTTCGGCCAGCGCTTTGGCGGCAGCGGCGGTGGCGATATTGCCGCCAATGACTTGGATGTTCGGGAAGTGTTCTTTGATCCAGCGCACGCGATCGATAACGCCTTTAGAGTGACCGTGGGCGGTATCAACAATGATCACATCCACACCGGCTTCGGCCAGGGCAGCAACGCGATCAGGCGTTTCGGGGCCAGTACCAACGGCAGCACCCACCAACAGGCGGCCATCGCTATCTTTGGCAGCCATCGGGTAAGTACGGGCTTTTTCGATATCCTGGAAGGTAACCAAACCGCGCAGGTGGAACTCGTCATCGACGATCAGCATTTTCTCAATGCGGTGTTCGCGCATTTTGGCTTTGCTGGTTTCAAGGTCGGTGCCTTCTTTAACGGTCACCAACCGCTCGCGGGGAGTCATGATGTCCGCAACGCTGTCGCCGTGGTTGGGCTGGAAGCGCATATCACGCTCGGTCACAATACCCACCAGGGTTTCGCCTTCTACGACGGGGAAGCCAGAGAAGCCGTTCTCGCGCGCCATCGCCAGCAGGTCATCCAGCTTCGCCTTAGGGCTAACGGTGACCGGGTCTTTTACAATCACGCTTTCGTGCTTTTTAACCTTGCGCACTTCAGCGGCTTGCTGGCTCATGGTCATGCTCTTATGGATAATGCCGATGCCGCCTTCCTGAGCCATCGCAATTGCTAGACGCGCTTCAGTAACGGTATCCATTGCAGCGGAAAGCAGCGGGATATTGAGTGAAATATTGCGGGTCAGGCGGGTTTTGAGGCTGACATCCTTAGGCAGAACATCGGAGAAGCCGGGAACGAGGAGTACGTCATCGAACGTAAGTGCTTCTTGGGCCATACGTAGCATAGCGGCAACACCCTGATTGAAGAGGAAGTGGGGCGTGGAAAGTTAATCCGCTATTATAACGTTTGGAGGGGTGTGCCAGCAATGCGATGGGAGCATATACAAAACAAGCAGCACCACTAAAGGGAGCTGCTTGTCTTTTTCAACCTAGGCGACGTTAATCTAGCGCGCGGTCATCGGCCTCGCTGGGAAAGTCCAGATCCTCCAAACGCCCGGTCACCGCTGTGGCAATATTGGCCAAGTGGGAAGAAACCCGCTTGTAGTGGCGCGCCAACAGCGAATACGCCACGGCCTCATGAAACTCAACCGCCTCTTCTTCACCCAGCAGCGCTTCGATGAGGTCATCGCAGATTCCGCCGATGTCGCGGGTAGCTGTGATAATACGGTGAGCTTGGGCTTCGTTTGAGTCTCGTGTAGCCGCGATGAGCTCTTTAAACAGCCCAGATAAACGCTCGGAGATCTTATCCAAGGGCTTTTGATAATGATCTACGTGAAAGCCTTCACTGTAAAAAGCGCCAACTTCAAAGACATTTTTACAGTAATCGCCAATGCGCTCGGCATCTTTTGCAACGCTCATCAGCGCTAAGCAGATAGCCACATCGTGGCCGGGATTAACGGTCAGATGGCGCAACACCTTGCGGCGGATAGAGCGCTCAAGCTCGTTGACCGCCACATCACGCTGATAAAGCGGCTGCCGCACGTCTTCGGCAGGCACTGTGCTGTAAAGCACCTCGTTGGCACGTGCGAACATCCAAGCACCATGCTCCAGCATCTTGGTCAGGTCTGCGTAGGCCTGATCGATGCTGGTTTCCGAGGTAAGCGCACTATAAAGCTGTTTAAACATGGGAAACCCCTCGGTTGGCCGCGCTTAGCGCAGGCGCATGAATAATTCGGTCAATGTAATGCCGACCACCGGCACCACCAGGAATACGCCAATCAGGAACATAAAAGCGTAGCGGATCTGCTTACCAGCCAAGCGGCCATACCAGGTGGCAATGCGCAGTGGAATCACCCGTAGCGGCCACCAGATGGCGGTACCGGTTAAGTTAAAAATAACGTGAAACAGCGCCACCGTCATCGCCGCAGCGATAGGATTAGCAGTAGCCGCCAGTACGCTGGTAATCGTGGTACCCAGGTTGGCCCCCATCATAAAGGGTAGCACTCGGCGTAGGCGCACTACGCCCGCTCCCGCCAAGGGCACCATCAGGCTGCTGGTAATAGAACTCGATTGCACCAGCACCGTAGACACCACCCCAACCCCGTAGGCCCGCGCATCGGTACGGAAGAAATAGGTGCGGAAGAGGCCATCCATATGGCGCAGCAGCGCACCGCGCAGATTCTTCACCATAAAGACCAGCGCTGCGAACATCAGCAGCAGGCCTAAGCCCGCGACGAACAGGCCAGCAGCCGCCACGCTGGGCATCAGGGAGGCCCCCAGCCAATTAGCGACATCAACAATGGGAGCAGTGATTACCTTAATCGGACTACTGGGCTTGGCAACTTCCTCCAAGCCAATCAGCTCCGCTACCCAACCGGCTAGCCGTGTAAAGATGCCGTAACCATTCTCATGGAACATTCCCGTCAGCCACTCCACCGGGAAGATCAGCAGAACCGTGAGAATATTGAATAAGTCGTGCATCAGCGCCGCGGTGAACGAGCGGCGGAAGTTGCGCTTGATCCGCACGTTCGCCAGGGCCACGATGACACCGGTAACGGCGGTGCCGATATTGGCGCCCATAATGGCAAAAACAGCAGTGCCCAGGGTCATCTCGCCGCTAGCCACCAGGGTGACGATCAGCGCCGAGGTGAACGACGAGCTCTGCACGACCATGGTAACCAACACCCCTGCCATCAAGGCAATAAAGGGGTTCGCGCCAAAAGCGAAGGCGCGGGTCAGAAGGTCGCTGTCGCTACCAAAGGTACCCAGGCCCGCGCCCAGCACGTTAAGTGCGGCCAGGAACAGGTACAGGCACAGGCCGGCATAAATACCGCGTAACCACGCGGGCACCTCACGCGGCACCTCGCGAGCAAGAGCAGGACGATCGGTGGAAGGTCCGAGATTCGACATAAGTGGTCTGCCGTGTTGGTGGACAATCTATGTATGACGTTTTGATGACAGTTTTGTGTCGGCGAGCAACTTAGCACGGTTATGTGACACTTTGATGACGAATACAAAACAAAACGGTGAACATTCGCCTCACGGCTGCAAACCTAAGCACCCTGGCGAATACGTTTGCTGAGACAGGTTAGCGTATTGTCTAATGGTTGCACCCTAACACTGACTATCGCACCGCAAGCGTTGGACGACACCTGCCTCCATGACCGCCTCAAACACCGCCATCTTCTCAGTCAGCGAACTCAATCTCAAGGCCCGCAAAGCGCTAGAGCGAAACATGGGTGAGGTATGGGTGGAAGGCGAGCTTTCGAACGTTTCCCGCCCGGCCTCTGGGCATATTTACTTCACGTTGAAGGATGACCGCGCGCAAATTCGCTGTGCGCTATTTCGCCAGCGGGCAAGGTTTGTTGCCGCACCCATGCGCGATGGCGATCAGGTAAAACTACGCGGGCGCGTCTCGCTGTTCGAACCGCGCGGCGACTATCAGCTGATTGCCGAGGCCGTGCAGGCGGCAGGCTTAGGGGAGCTACTGGCGGCATATGAGCGCCTAAAAGTGCAATTGGAAAGCGAAGGCATGTTTGCCAATGCTCGTTCACTGCCCTTTCCACCCCGCAAGATTTTGATTTTAAGCTCTGCCAGCGGCGCGGCCATTCGCGATGTATTGGCGGTGCTGGCAGCGCGCTGGCCTCTGGCTGATGTCACGTTGATTCCGGTGCCCGTACAAGGTGCCGAGGCCGCCCCTGCAATGATTTCTGCACTGGGGTTATTAAACCGACAGGCACGCTTAGACCCTGACCAGGACGTGGTGCTAATTACCCGTGGCGGCGGTAGCTTAGAGGATTTGTGGGCATTTAATAACGAGCATCTGGCACGGGCGATTTTTCACTCACGCTTGCCGGTGATGTCAGCGGTGGGTCACGAAGTGGATGTCACCCTAGCGGATTTCGCTGCGGATATGCGTGCCCCTACCCCGTCAGCGGCGGCTGAGCGTTTAGTGCCTGACCAGCAAGCGCTAAAGCAGCAATTGTCACAGCTAGAAAACCGCTTACGTCGTGCCATGCAGGCACGCTTAGAACGCGATAGCCAACGGCTGGATACCTTGCGCGCCCGGCTTCGCCACCCTGGCGAGCAGCTTGACCGCCAGCGACAACACGTTACCGCCCTTTATCAACGGCTGCAGCGCGCAATGCAGCAAAGCGTTCAGCAGCAGCAAACGCGGGTCACGCAGTTAAGCAAGCGCTTAGCCAGCCAAGACATGGCACGCCTGCACCGCGCAGAGCAAGAGCGTATTAGCCAGCTACAGCGCCGTTTAGCCAGCGCTATGCAGCGGGCGTTGGAAGTACGTCAGGCACGCTTGAGTAGTGCTGCCCGTGAGCTAAATGCCATCAGCCCGCTTGCAGTATTGGGGCGCGGCTATGCCATTGCCCAGGATGAAAAGGGCCATGTTATCCGTCGGGCAGAAGACACCGTGCCAGGCCAGAAGCTCTCGCTACGGCTGGGTGAAGGCAGGCTAAACGTGGAAGTAAAACGGCGCTACAAAAAGTAGCGCCGCTTCTAACCAGCACGCTTACCGCGTCTGCGGCGTTTCGTTATGGCCGCGGTGGTAGGTTAGTGTCATTACCTTGGGTATTCCCAGAAGGCGTATTAGAACCTGCTAGCCCCGGCTGCGTGCTTGGCACCTTTGGCCTATTGGTAGCCACGCCTTCATTCACAGAAGGTTTGCTAGGCGTATGTCCACTAGTAACATCTGTCGTTGAAGGGTTCGTCGTTGAAGGGTTCGCCGTTGAAGGACTGCTATTTAAAGCACCTGTACTTGAGGCACTGATGGTTGAAGCACTTTCATCAGCAGTAGGCGTGCTATATGGCGACTCTTGCTTTTCGGCAGGCTGCTTTATTGATTCGGTTTTTTCATGAATCGCTTGCTGGGCGTTATCCACTTGCTCTTCGCCTGCATCAGCTGCTTTTTTCACCACTTGGTCGCGATACTTACCTAAGTATTCATCTTCTTTACGGGTGGATGGGCAAATGCCTGCCAACGCTGCCCCCAGTGCAAACCCTAGCGCTGCCACTACCACCGGGTGCTCTTGAATAAAGTCCGATGAGGTGTTGCTAGCTTGATGGGCACGCTCCTTTATATGGTCAAAACGTTCATGAGCCCCTTGTTGGGCATGAGAGATGGAATCGTGCATACGACCTCCCTTCTGTTGGGCTTTTTCGCTTAGATGGTGCGCTGCGCCTTTAGCACTATGGCCGATATGCTGGGCGCTCTCTTTCGCCTGCTGCAGTCGGCTGCCATTATCCTGCTCACCATTATTATGATTGTGTCCCACTCCCTGATTAGTCTCAGGGCCTTGAGGGTAAGGATTCTGAGAATAAGGGGGCTGAGAAGAATACGAGTGTTGAGCCACTGCAGCAGGCTGCCCTAAAGACTCCGAGGTAGCATGAACATTAGTTGCGTAGCGCGGTGTTTCAGCCTGTGGGTTACTTTGGCGCAACATTAACCAGCCAAGCCCAGCTCCGGTGAGCAGTACCGGCACAGGGTTTTGCTTAATGGTCGTTCCCAGGTTGGAAAAAAACTCGTTGGCACCGCCTTGGCGGAGATAGTCATAAGTGGTGTGTAGCAGTTGATCGGGCGAAAATCGCTCTTCAATTTTATGCAGCGTAGAATCAAGCCGTTCGCGCGATTGATGAATATCTTTTTCAATATCATCGGGATGTCGATGCTGATTATGGTCGCTCATTTCACCTCCTCCTTGACGTGACGCTGATGTTCTTTAGAAAGCGCTTTATCATTACGCAGACTATTAATGGTGCGATTAGGCATTAGCCCTTGGGCACTCACCTTGCTTAGCCCCGCCTTCAGCATTAATGCACCGATCAGCGTAACAACAGCACCTACAATAACGGCAGAAATCCACGGGCTGGTTTCCGGAGGCAGTACCTCATTTAAAAGCAGCACTACCGCCGCCAGCAGGGTTAAAAAACCACCAAGTAGCACTGCACCAGCGAGTGCTATTGCCGCAACACCCGCCATGGCTTGATGGGTCTTTTCGGACATTTCGGCTTTGGCTAGTTCCGCTTCGCCACGCACTAAAGCGGTTATCTCATTGAGTAGCGTTGAGAGTAGCGAACCGACTGAACCGGTCGTTTTGCTATCTGAATCCATTCTGTATCTCCCGCATACAATTTTTAGCCTATGGCTCTGCGTTAAACGCGGTTTGACTGCACAGCATTGTGTTCGCCGACTTGATGCTGAGAGCCGTTATTAGCAGCATGTGAATTAGCTGTATCAGAATGGGTTGAAGAGCTGCGCAGAAAACGCGTGACCAAAAAACCCGCGGCAATAGCGCCACCGATAAATAGGGCTGGCTCTTTTCTTCCGTAGTTTTCTGCTTCTTTACATAGCCCATGCAGATCCTTGTCGCGCATCGTTTGCGAAAAGCGGTCTACTTTTTGGGCAAGCCTTCTTGTCTGCTGTGAGCAAAATGGCTGTTTCTGGCGATCAAATTCGTCCGCAGCCTTCTGGAACACAGCACTTACTATTTTGGTTTGTTCAGCTGCGCTCTCGCGCTGTTGAGCAAACGCGTTTTCTGCCTGTTGCTCTGCGGCATCTTTTATCTCTGCAGCGCTCTCTTGGCCTTTTTGTTTAAGCGAATCGTAATCATGTGAAGGGTGGTGCTTTCCTTGTTCGGTCATAATGACATCCTCCGTGTCGTTTACTCTCTTCGAAAATGATCTATCCTCCAAAACTATAGCGGGCTACCTTTAGCTTTCAATTTAAAGCAGTCGGATTATCAAATAAACCTGAAAAACCAAACAAATATCAACCAACCCTGCAACTTAAATTAAAATAAAAACTTTTTAAAAATACAGGCATTAATTAACAACCTATCCCTATAAAAAAGGGTGCCACTTGTTAGTAGCACCCTTTTTATAGGTAAAAACAATCGATTAGGAAGTAGACTTCTTGGGAGACGGCTTATCATCGCCATCAGGATTGACATGGTGCGTGTCGGGCATTGGGTTGGCATCATCGTGGTGATCGTCGCGCTGATCTTTCTTCTGATCGTCTTTATCAGGTTGTTGCATATTACCTCCTACTACTTGGCAGCCCTGCTTGGTAGTCGCCCTACAGCCTTGCGTGCCAAGGGATGTGAATAGGTTTATACACTATAGTCGCTTGTCGTTTACTTGCCACAGCCCAGTACTACTCTCCCCAACCGATCTCGCCACGCCTCAGTTTATAAAACCGTCAAAACAGCCACTTGTAACAGCAGCGCATCATTAACAATGCCTGATTTAAAATTTAAACTGAGTTTATTAACGTTTACTATCCGCATTTTTATCTAGCGATCCAACCACCTAATTACCTAACCTCTTGGCTATCATTTGCCCATCCTTGCGTCATTGGTCTACGTTAGTAATGGTGTGATTAAGCCCTTATAGGTGAGCCATCAAACTCTTAAAAATGTAAACACGCAAATGTAAATACATAGAAGTACTCCCTTATGCTCTTTCAATTTCGCAGCTTTTTAATAGGCTAGCTTTAAAAGCAATACCAACCCATCTGTGCCAACAAAGGAGTGGACGCACATGAGCGATCAACAGCAACCCCCGCAGCATCAGAATCAACAGCCTGGCGATGAACATGCGATGCAACCAACGCCGGAGTATATTCGCGAAAGCTATCGCGGTGCCGATAAGTTGTTAGATAAAATTGCCATTATTACTGGTGGCGACAGCGGTATTGGTAGAGCTGTAGCGGTGCATTACGCCCGTGAAGGTGCTGATAGTGTTATCGTGCACCTTAAAGAACCTAAAGATGCCGAAGACACCAAACGCTTAGTAGAAGCAGAAGGACGACGCTGCCTGGTACTGCAAGGTGATGTGGCAGAACCGGCTTTTTGTCGCGACATTGTTGAACGCACCCTACAAGCATTTGGCAAGTTCAATGTGGTGGTTCATAACGCCGCTGAGCAGTATGACTGGAACGATGTCACGGATATTCCTGATGACCAGCTACTGCGCACGTTTCAAACCAACGTGTTCAGTCATTTTTACCTCACTAAAGCGGCGCTGCCTCACCTAAACAATGGCGATACCATTATCTCCACCTCCTCAATCAACGCTTTTAAAGGCAACGACACGCTGATTGATTACACCGCCACGAAGGGCGCCATTCAGGGATTTGTGCGGTCCATGGCGATGTCGTTAATGGATAGAGGTATTCGAGTTAATGCCGTGGCTCCTGGGCCTATCTGGACACCGCTAATTCCCGCCAGCTTTGATGAAGAGAAGGTCGCCAATTTTGGCGGGCAAGTGCCTATGAAGCGCCCCGGCCAACCGAGTGAAATTGGCCCAGCGTATGTGTATCTTGCCAGTGAAGAGTCGTCTTATATGAGCGGTCAAACGCTGCACTTAAACGGCGGCGTTATTTTGAATACCTGAGACATTAGTTATCAAAAGGGCGGCCAAGCCGCCCTTCTTAGCTTTCTACTTAATCCTCAGCTTTCTACTTAATCCTCAGTTTTCTACTTAAGTAATAACCATGTGCGACAACTACACTACTATCCGCATTTTTCTATCGCGTTAGCGTCTTGACCAGCACCTTGGATTTTCGGGCGTGGTTATAGGCTTCACGTTTTAACGGCGGTAGGTCATCTAAGCTTGCCGAGTGGAAACCATGTTCGACAAACCAATGGGCCGTGTGCGTCGTCAGTACAAACATTTCGGTCAGCCCACGCTGGCGGGCGCGTCGCTCTAATGCTTCCACCAAGCGCTCGCCGCGCTCACCGCCGCGATAGTTGCCGTGCACGGCGACACAGGCCATTTCCCCCACCGTGGTGTCAGGGAAAACATGCAGCGCGGCACAGCCAATCACCATGCCGTCACGTTCAATGACCATGTAATCGTCAATTTCGTGCTCTAACCGCTCCCGCGAACGAGCTACCAACATGCCCCGTCGCTCAAGCGGCTCCAGCAGCTCTAGCAAACCAGCGACATCGTTTAATGTGGCCGGGCGCAGCTGCTCGTAGCGGTGCTGGGTGATCATGGTCCCAACGCCGTCGCGAGTGAATAACTCCCCTAACAGGGCATCGTGGTTACGCCAAGAAAGCAGGTGGGTGCGCGCCACCCCTTCTCGGGCCGCGGTGCAGGCGGCGTTCAAGTGGCGGGCCAGCTCACTACCCGGCAACGCCTGTTGCAGTCGCGGTTCGGCTTCTGCCGGAGAAAGCTGGCGTAATAGTGCGCCCTGCTCGTCTTCAAGCCCTTCTGATTCGCCTAATAGAATGAGCTTATCCGCTTTCAACGCGACAGCAGCATGTTGCGCCACTTCTGAGGCATCTAAATCAAACACTTCACCCGTACTGGAAAAGCCAAGCGGTGGCAGCAACACCAGAGAGCCTTTTTCCAGCAGCCCTTCAATGGCACTCGCGCGCACACGACGCACTTCACCGCTGTGGTCAAAATCGACGCCTTCACGTACACCAAGGGGCTTGGCGGTCACCAAGTTGCCAGAAATTACGCTTAGCTCCACCCCGTGCAGCGGCGTACTAGGCAGGCCTAAAGAAAGCCGTGCTTCTAACCATAGCCGCTGATGTGCTGCCACCTGTTCCACATGAGCCATCACCGCTCGGTCAGCTACCCAGCGACCATCCACCCGTGTTGGCTCGACACCAGCAGTCGTCAACGCTTCGTGTACCTGCGGTCGAATACCAAACACCACGACTAACCGCACGCCCAAGGTGTGTAGCAGCGCTAAGTCCTGTATCAGCTGCTCTCCTCGGCCAGACGCCATGGCTTCGCCCTCAATTAAGATGACAAAGGTTCGTCCCCGGTGGGCATTAATGTAAGGGGAAGCGTTACGAAACCAATCAACAAAAGGGAAGCGTGTGTCCAAGGGCCGCTCTCCGGCAGCAGGTAAATGAAAATATCCGCGTTTACTTTAACAGAGCGCAAAAAACAGCGGCACCTTCTTGTGCAAATCAACCCGGAAACAGGCTAATTTGCGTGAAGGTGCCGCTGCGTTATCGACCTAAACTAGCATCGAGCAAGGGCGTACTATGGCGGATTTACTTCCGCATTAACCAAACATGCCTTTAAACATAAAGAAGAACAGGATAGCCAAGCCAGCGCCTGCAGGCAAAGTGATCAACCATGACATCGCAATCGTACCGATAACACGCAGATTAAGTGCCGCCATACCGCGTGCTAGCCCCACACCCAAGATCGCCCCTACCAGCGTATGGGTGGTTGAAATCGGCAAGCCAGTACCCGATGCCAGTACTACCGTAGTCGCGGCAGCCAGTGTAGCGGCAAAGCCACGGCTTGGCGTAAGCTCAGTAATGCCAGTACCTACGGTGGCAATCACTTTATGGCCGTAAGTAACAAGGCCGACCACAATGCCGCCGCCACCCAGCACCAGCACCCACCAAGGCACAAGCGCCGCGCTATCAATAACGCCTTCACTACGCACAACGCTAATGACTGCTGCCAGTGGGCCTACAGCGTTGGCAACATCGTTAGAACCATGGGCGAACGCCATCGCACAGGCCGTAAAGATCATTAGTACGCCGAACACCCGTTCAACGTTGGCGTAGCCAAAGTGATCGCTGGTGTTCTGTACGTATTTAACACGGCGTTCCATCATCACACCGAGCGCCATAATGATGATACCAATGACAACAGAAAGCAGCAGGCTTTGACCAAAGCTTAGGTCCAAACCAATGTGCTTTAAGCCCTTAGTCAGGGTGACCATCGCAACGATAAAGCCGACCAAAAAGATATACCCTGGTACATAACGCTTTGCAGCGCTGAAGGGGTCTTTATTTTCAAAAATAAGATGATGCACCGACTTAAACAGTACAAAGCCGATCGTACCTGCAAGCAGCGGTGAAATAAGCCAGCTAGATGCAATTTGACCTACCTTGCCCCAGGCAACCGCTTCTACACCAAGGCCTACCGCGCCAAAACCAACAATAGCGCCTACGATAGAGTGGGTAGTAGACACTGGCCAGCCACGCGCCGATGCAATCATTAGCCAGATAGCAGCTGCCAGCAGCGCGGAAAGCATGCCGTAAACCAATAGCTGAGGGTTATCTGCTAACAATACGGGGTCAAGCATCCCGCCTCGAATGGTTGCGGTCACTTCGCCACCCGCTAACCAAGCACCTAAAAACTCAAAGACAACCGCAATAATAATGGCTTGTTTGATGGTGATAGCCTTCGACCCTACCGAAGTCCCCATCGCATTGGCTACATCGTTAGCACCAACGCCCCAAGCCATAAAAAAGCCAAACACACAGGCCAGGATAATGAAGATTTCACTGTTCTGGACAATAATCTGCATGGAATTTCCTTAGCGGGCGGTCAAAATCTGTAGGCGGCTGCCCACGCGTTCGGCGCGATCGGATAGCTCACCAACCCAATCGATAATCTTGTAAAGAAAGATCACGTCGACCGGTGGAAGCTGATTCTCAAGCGCAAACAACTGTCGCCGAATGGTGATCTGTTGATCGTCAGCTTGGTGTTCAAGGGTGTGCAGCTCGCGGATCATCTTTTGCATGACATCAGACACATTGCGCCCAAAACCGGACTCAAGTAGGTCTTTCAGCTCTTCTAACGCCTGACGCGCCTGAGCCACGCAAGCTACGCTGGTTCGCATATAATCGCGCATGGGGTCAGCCAGCTCATCGGGCACGCGCATTTTACGGCCAAGCATAATGCCAGTAATGTCGCGCACCTTATTGGCGATCTTGTCTTGCACACTGATAAGGTCGAGCAAATCAGAACGCGAGACGGGAAGGAACATCGTGTTAGGCAGATTAAGCCGTAGCTCTGTTTTTAGCGTGTCGGCGTCATGCTCTAAGCGAGTGACGTTTTCACGCAGTTCAGATGCAGTGTCCCAGTCGCCAGCAAGCGATGCTTCAAAAAACGGCAACAATTGGTCGGCACATTCATTGGCCTTGACGATGTGGGCCAGCAATGGCTGGAATGGCGAGCGGCCAAACATCGCAGAAAAAGGATTGGGGGTAACCATATAGCCTTTAGCCTGTTTTCGGGGAGCCTGGAAATGGCGGGCGCCAGTATAAAGAGTGCGCCAGCCGCCGTCATGAAAAGTTCATAATGTCATCAAAATTTAACTGAAACGTCACGATAAAAAGGTGGCTAATGTCATGAAAAATTCAACTGCTTTTTCATCGCCTATTTCTGAACCAACAGAAATCGAGCTTAAACTTGCCCTTGCCCCCGCCCAGCGGAACGCGTTGCTGAGTCACTACGTGCTAGCCACATCACCCCAACAGCAGCACCTTGCGAACACCTATTTCGATACACCAGCAGGGGATATGGCAAAAGCACGAATTGCTGTGCGCCTACGCCAAATAGATGATCGCGTGCTACAAACGGTAAAAACCGCTGGTAAAGGTGGCGGTGGCCTTTCCACCCGACAAGAGTGGGAGTGGCAAGTCCCTGGTGCGCAGCTTGACCAACGTGGTTTGGCTGCCCTGCCGCCTTTTGAAGGTTCATTAAGCACAGCGATATCAGCGCTACGCCCTGCGCTGCGCACCGACTTTACTCGGCGCAGCTGGCAAATCGACTGGCTAGACAGCCACATCGAGCTAGTGCTAGACGAAGGGGAGATTGTCAGCGGTGGCGCTCAAGCCACTATTTGTGAGGTTGAGCTGGAATTAAAAGCGGGGGATCCAGAGGCGCTTTGGTCGCTGGCCTTGGTGCTTGCAGAAAGTGTGCCGCTGCGTCCTTCGGATACCAGCAAAGCGGCGCGTGGAAATGCGTTAGGCGCGCAGCAGTGGTTACTACCTGAGGCTGACACACCGGCTCAGTGGCTGCACAGGGCCACGATGGCGCTGGATGCCTATCACGACAGTGGGCTTGCACAGCATCTAACCATCACACAACAGGCGCTAGCCACGCTGGCCGCCCACCCACAGCTGAATGAAAACGCCCGCAGCGATGCTCATACCCTGACCACGGCACTGAATGACAATGGGCAACCAACGCCCGCTTACGGCGTTGCTGCGTTAACGTTGGCGCATCGCTTCGCCTATCAAACCACGCTACGCTAGAAACATTTAGCCCACTTCAGGATGACGCGATGAGTTTTCAATTAACTCCCGGTGCAGAAGGACTTCGCACGCGACTTTTTCATATTATTTTTGAGTCCGATACGCCGGGGGCCAAAGCCTTTGATATTGCGCTAATTATCGCCATCTTAATGAGCGTAGCTGTCATTTTGCTAGACAGCGTAGACAGTTATTCCGAGCGTTACGGACACATTTTTCTCTATGTAGAGTGGGTATTTACGCTGCTATTTACGATTGAACTAGCGGTGAGGATTTACTGCCTAGAGCGCCCTTTCTTATACTTGAAAAGCTTTTACGGCATTGTTGACCTGCTAGCCATTTTGCCTACTTGGCTCGTACTGCTTGTACCCGGCGCTCACGGGCTCGTCATTGTTCGTATTCTGCGTGTCTTACGCATCTTTCGTATTCTGCGTTTAATGGAGTTTGTTGGGGAAGCACATCTGCTCATCAGTGCACTCAAACGCAGCCTACGCCAAATTTTGTTGTTTTTTAGCAGTATCATGATGGTGGTGATGCTATTTGCGGCGCTGATGTACACCATCGAGTCGCCGGAAGCAGGCTTTACCAGCATACCGATGTCAATGTACTGGGCAATCGTCAGCATGACCACGGTAGGCTATGGCGACATTGTGCCTGCCACCTCAGTCGGCAAGACCATCACGGTGATCTTGATGCTGCTCGGGTACTCGATTATCGCAGTGCCGACCGGAGTATTTTCCGCCCAGGTTATCCGCTCTATCCGCGAAGACCGCTACTCAGAAGAAGCTTGCCCCGGCTGTGGCCACGACCACCATGAAAAACGCGCCCGCTATTGTCTACGCTGTGGCACATGGCTGGATGAAGAAACAGAAGACCCACGCAAGAAATCAGCGAAAACGGGGGAAGACGACGAAAGCCTAAAACAGTAAAGCACTTACAAGCTGCAAAGCGCTTACAAACAACAAAGCACTTACACGAAGCAAACATCGCTTTAGCTAGAAAACGTCTATTAACTGGCTAAAGCGATTTCTTTATGCATGTTGAAGCCACTTTCATGACCGGGGTTCTAAACAGCGTTAAGACTCAAACGGCGAAATATCGCCACGCCCTTCCCGTATGATTTTGGGTGGCAGTTCGCGTAGATCAATTACACTGGTGGGATCAAGGTGACAGGCTCCGCCATCGATAATGGCATCAAGATGTGCCCCAAAGCGGTCGCGGATCTCTTCAGGGTCGCTCATTGGCAAGGTATCGCCTACTGGAATCAACGTCACGCTCATCAGTGGCTCACCCAGCGCAGCAAGCAACGCATGGGTAATGCGGTGGTCGGGCACGCGTACGCCAATAGAACGGCGCTTCGGGTGCAGTAACAGCCGCGGCACTTCGGTGGTGGCATCTAAAATAAAGGTATAAGGCCCTGGGGTGTGAGCCTTGAGCAACCTAAACACGGCGTTATCCACTTTAGCGTAAGTGCCAATCTCGGAAAGATCCGAACACATCAGTGTGAAGTTGTGTTTATCGTCTAACGAGCGCAGCCACTTGATCTTTTCAATGGCCTTTTTTTCACCCAAGTGACAGCCCAGCGCATAGCCTGAATCCGTTGGGTACGCGACCACTCCACCTTTGCGGATGATATCGATGGCTTGATCAATCAAGCGTTTCTGTGGGTTTTCGGGGTGAATCTGAAAATATTGACTCATCACTTGCTCCTGCCCGTGGGCACATCGTTGTCCATTTAGTTTCAAGGTTAGCCGATATGCGCTTTAAGACCCAGGGCTTAACATGCCACTGGGTGCATCGCGTAAATGAATTAAGCGCGAATGCTGCCAAATTGGCGGCGCAGCAGTGCGTGGTATGACACTCATACTGCCGGGGGCGGCATGGCTGCCAGGAAAATGAAAATCGCTGCCCATAGAGGCGTATAAGTTGCGTTCGACCAATTGCCGAGCCAGATCACGGGTGCTATCAGGGTTTTGCTGTCCGCTCACCAGCTCAGCGCTTTGCCCGCCTGCAGCTTGAAAGGCATCCATCAGCAAACCTCGCTTGCGCCGGGTAAGCCCATAGCGCAACGGGTGCGCCAGCACCGCCACGCCGCCAGAGGCAACCACCCAAGCCACTGCTTCACTGATTTCTGGCCAGTGGGCTTTTACGTCGCCTTTTTTACCACTGCCTAAATAGCGCTTAAACGCGCCAGCCCAGTCAGCAACCACACCTTCGGCGACCAGCGCGCGGGCAAAATCGGGTCTGCCTAAGGGGCGGTCGCTGCCTGCCTGGGCGCGTGCCTTTTCTAGCGCGTTTGGTAAGCCCATTTTTTCTAATCGCTCAGCGATCACCTCAGCGCGTTGGATACGTGCTTCGCGCTGCTGCTTAAGCCCCTCTACCAGAGGCCCTTGCAAGCCGCCGGGCATAAGCGCCACAACGTGAATATTGATCCCTTGCCAACGCGTAGATAACTCGCAGCCAGGTATCAAGCATAAGCCTGCCTGCTGTGCCGCAGCGCTTGCCTCGTCAACACCGTCCATAGTGTCATGATCAGTCAGCGACATGTGGGTAAGGCCACGCTCAGCACATAGCTTTACTAGCTCAGTAGGGGTTAGCGCGCCGTCTGACGCGTTAGAGTGCATGTGTAAATCCACCGAGTATCGCTGGTCGACATCAAACACCGGAGGCAGAGCGTTTGCAGGAAGATAGTTCGCAGGAAGTAAGGGCATAAGCATGACGCCATGTGGCGAGTTTGTCAGAATAGGAAGGTGTGAATAAAAATGGTGTGAACAAACAGGCATCCTGTTTCCCTTTCACGGTCTACAGGCGCTCGCCATGGTGCGCGCTTACAAGAGCGCGGTCAATTCGACACTGGACAACCGCCCCAGCACTCAAGGAGTTATCCCCATGCTTTACGCTATTATCAGTGAAGATGTATCCAACAGCTTGGAGCGCCGATTGGCGGCACGCCCGGATCACCTTGCTCGTCTGGAAAAGCTGCGTGATGAAGGCCGCTTGGTTCTGGCAGGGCCTCACCCGGCTATAGATACCGATAACCCAGGCGATGCGGGCTTTAGCGGCAGCTTGGTCGTTGCCGAATTTGAAAGCCTTGATGCCGCGCAAGCATGGGCAGACGCGGATCCATACATCATTGCAGGGGTCTATGCCAAGGTAATTGTTAAGCCGTTTAAAAAAGTTATGCCTTGACCGATTGAGGCGAGTGTGAAGAGTCCGCCTTCTTTTTCACAGAGCCTGTGGAAAACTCTGTGAAAACTCGGCGGACGCTTTTCTCTAGGCCAGAGATAATGCCCGCATCAACAAGTTGATCATTTTTTAACCAATTTATATCACTCATTTTCACACCATGGGATATCCGCGTGACCCAACGCTCCACTGACCTGCCTCCGCTCTTGGCATTAAGCGCCCCTTCACTCACTTGGGACGAGACGTCGCCCCATTCAGACGCTTTCGACGATGTGTATTTTTCTAGGGAAGATGGCCGGGCTGAAACCGAGCACGTTTTCCTGGGGGCGAATCACCTCCCCGAGCGCTTTGCGAATTGGCAACACCACCGCGCGTTTGTGATTGGCGAAACAGGCTTTGGCACCGGGCTTAATATGCTGTGCGCATGGGACTGTTTTGAACAGCACGCACAGAGTACTGCGCGTCTGCATTTGTTATCCACCGAGAAATTCCCTCTTGATCGGACGTCTCTTGAGCGCGCGTTAAGCGCCTGGCCTTCTTTGGCGCACTACGCACAGGTGCTGTGCGCCCAGTGGCCAGAACCAGTCAGCGGTATTCATCGTCTTCATCTCAGCGACCGAGTAACCCTCGACCTGCACTTTGGCGATACAACCGAACGGTTGAACCTGCTAGACGGCCAAGTCGACGCCTGGTTTTTAGATGGCTTCGCGCCTGCTAAAAACCCAGCAATGTGGCAGCCTGAACTATTCGACGCTATGGCCGCGCGCTCTCGCCCTGGGGCCACCTTTGCCACATTTACCTGCGCAGGTGTCGTTAAACGAGGATTAAAAGCAGCGGGGTTTAGCTGGCAAAAGGTGCCTGGATTTGGGCGGAAGCGGGAAATGTTAGCAGGCTATATCGACACACCGCCTAAAGACACTCGCCGCCAATCAACGCCTTGGTTTATGCCACCTACGGTCAAGCCTGCTAACCATGTGGTCGTTATTGGGGCGGGCATGGCCGGTTGCAGCGTAGCAGCGGCGTTGGCCAAGCGCGGGATTAAGGTAACGGTCATTGAACGCGATGCTCCTGGCGCAGGTGGCTCCGGTAATCGCCAGGGAGCGCTGTATGTAAAGCTAGCAGCGGAAACGAATCACCAGAGTCGGTTCTATTTATCAGGGCTTCTCTACAGCCAGCGCTGGCTTAGCCAGCAGGCGTTCACCTCACCACAGGAAACGCCGCTGTGGCAGCCGTGTGGCGTGGTACAACTGGCGTTAAGTGACAAGGAGGCTACTCGCCAGCAGCGCTTTATGGCACGCCACCCACTGCCAGAAGCGGTGGTATCTGCGCAAAGCGAGACACTTAGTGAGCTGGTGGGTCTTCCCATCACTGCGGGTCATGGACTGTTTTATCCCCAGGCAGGCTGGGTGCGCCCCAAACTACTCTGCAAACACCTGCTACAGCATGCGAATATCACCTTGCACCACGAGGAAGTAGCCAATCTACAGCCCCACGACAGCGCATGGCAGGTTGAATTGGCCAGCGGTGAAACGCTGACCGCTGATCACGTTGTGGTGGCCAATGCGTCGTTAGCTAACCGCTTTGAACAAACGGCAGCGCTTCCGTTACAACAAGTTCGCGGCCAGGTAAGCGAAATGAAGCTTCCTGAGGGAGTTCAAGGCCCGCAACGTGTGGTATGCGCGGGCGGCTATGTGTCGCCGCCAGTGGAAGGCGTGCTGACGTTTGGGGCCAGCTTTATGCCTAATAACGCCACAAGCGACGTTACAACAGCAGATCATCAGCGCAATATTGATGAATTACGCCAAACACTGCCTGAATGGGTCGCAACACTTGAGACTGCGGGCGTGGCGCTGAGCCCTGACACGCTAGCAGGTCGTGCTGCAGTAAGGGCAGCCAGCCCTGACAAAAGCCCCTACGCCGGGCCAGTACCCCATGCCGACGCATGGCAACAGGATTACGTGGCGCTGCAAAAAGATGCTTCTAACGTGCCTGATACCCAAGGTGAGCACCATTCAGGGCTGTGGATATCGACCGCTCACGGCTCTCGGGGACTTTCCAGTGCTCCGCTCTGCGCCGAAGTCATTGCCTCACGACTATGTGATGACCCTATGCCGCTAGAGCTAACGTTAGTGGACCATTTACATCCAGGAAGACGAATTATCAGTGCACTAATACGCGCTCAGTAATCGCCCTCTTCCTCATCGTCGGCAAGATCTCGCCCAAAGGAGCGCCACTGGGCGAGGGTCATCACTTCGGTCATTTCCAATTCTAGGTCGTGAGCAATAATCAACTCGTGACGCTCAAGCTGCTGTTTAAGCTCGGCTACCCAGCCATTCATACCTGCGCCAGTATCAGTGGTGTCATACCCCTGACGAGTCACAAATGCTTCAAGCAACGCATCCAGCGTTTCCGGCGGTAGTAGTCGCGCGGGCACTTCTATAAAACGGCTCATATAAAACGGCTCATTCACTCTGCTCCCAGGCAGCTAGACGCTCGATAAAGGTGGCTTCATCGATCACTTCAACGCCCAGTTGCTCTGCTTTGGTTAACTTACTGCCTGCGGCCTCGCCTGCCACAAGACAGGTGGTTTTCTTGGAAACACTGCCTGCCACTTTAGCGCCTAGTGCTTGTAACCGCGCTTTTCCTTCATCGCGGGTCATACTGTCCATCGTACCAGTGAGCACCCAGGTTTGACCTGCTAAGGGCGTTGGGCCTTGCGTTACTTCACTCTCCTGCCAAGTGATACCTGCATCAAGTAAGGCTTTCAGCGTTTCTAGGTTATGGGGCTGACGAAAAAAGGTGTGAACATGAGCGGCGACAATCGGGCCAACATCATTAACCGCTTCCAGCGCTGTTTGATCAGCTTCTTGCAGGGTCTGCAGAGTACCAAAGTGGCTGGCTAAGTTTGCCGCTGTGGCTTCGCCTACTTCCCGAATACCCAAGGCGTAAATGAAGCGTGCCAGCGTGGTGTGCTTGGCCTTATCCAAGGCATTTACTAAGTTGGCCGAGGACTTTTCACCCATGCGTGGCAACTCCTGAAGCTGCTCAGCGGATAGGTGAAATAAGTCCGCCGGTGTTTTCACCCAGTCCAGGTCCACCAGCTGTTCAATCAGCTTTTCACCCAATCCATCCACATCTAACGCTTTACGACTGGCGAAATGCTTCAGGGCCTCTTTGCGCTGTGCGGCACAATAAAGCCCACCCGAGCAGCGAGCGACCGCCTCACCTGCCAGCCGTTCAATATCTGAACCGCACACCGGACAGTGGTCGGGAAAAATAATTTCTCGCGCCTCGGCCGGACGCTTTTCGATATCTACCCGCACCACCTGCGGAATCACGTCACCTGCACGCCGGATGGCCACCGTATCGCCAATCATCACACCTAAGCGAGTGATCTCATCGGCATTATGCAGCGTAGCGTTCGATACCGTCACACCGGCAACAGTGACCGGCGCTAGCCTAGCAACCGGGGTAATTGCACCGGTACGGCCTACCTGAAATTCCACATCGTTTAGCGTTGTGACTTCTTCCTGGGCAGGAAACTTAAACGCTACCGCCCAGCGTGGCGCGCGCGCGACAAAGCCAAGTTCTCGCTGCTGGCGTAGGTCGTTTACTTTAATCACGACGCCATCAATGTCGTAACCCAACTGGTCGCGCTTTTCACCCAGCCGCTCGCAGTAATCGGCTACCAACTCAGGGCCATTGACAGTCCGAAGTTCGGCGCTTGCGCGAAAGCCCCACGCTTTGAGCTTTTCCATTTGCTGGCTATGGGTTGTCATTGCGTCATTGCTAAGCGCGCCGTCACCCAAATGCATCATATCGATGCGGGCAACTTGATAAGCATGAAACTCTAATGGGCGAGTTGCGGTAATTCGCGGATCAAGCTGACGTAGGCTGCCAGCCGCCGCATTACGCGGGTTAGCGAATACTTTGCTGCCTTCTTCCCTGGCTCGATCATTGAGCGCTTCAAAACCCGCGTGGCGCATAATGACTTCGCCACGTACTTCTAACAGCGCTGGAATGCTGTCACCCATTAGCTTTAACGGAACAGACCGTAAGGTTCGCAAATTCGATGTAATACCTTCCCCCGTACGGCCATCGCCACGGGTCGCGCCACTAACCAGTACGCCCTGCTCGTACACTAGCGAGACTGCAGCACCGTCGAGCTTCGGCTCACAGCTAAATTCAATCTCCCCAGCCTCACACTCCAAGCGTTCAGCAACACGCTCGGCAAACGCCGTAATGTCGTCACGGCTAAAAGCGTTATCTAACGACAGCATCGGAATCGCATGAGCAACTTCAGGAAACCCTTCTGCTGGCGCGGCCCCTACCCGCTGAGTAGGGGAATCAGGTGACACTACCTCAGGGTATTCAGATTCCAGCTGCTTCAACCGCTGCAGCTTGCGGTCATAGTCTGCATCGGTCAGCTTTGGCTCGTCCAACACGTAGTAGCGGTAGTTTGCATCATCCAGGTCAGCGCGCAGCTGACTAATCTCTTCTAGCAGTATGGTTTCAGGCTGACTCATTCAATTGTTCCGGCATACAAAAACAGGTGTTTAGTAACAAAAACACCCGCCTTCTTAGGGAAGGCGGGTGTTAACGTAATGTGCTGCTTAACGCGCTTGAAGTTGACGATGCAGACGATGACGACGCTCAAACTCATGAACACGCTGTCTTGCGAATTCAATGGTTTGTGCCGTCATTACGCTACGGTTCTCATCTTTAAGCTCGCCACCCATATGGCGTACGACCACCATCGCCGTTTCAACCATGGCTTCAAACGCTGCTGAGCTATCTTCAGCACCCGGCAGTGGCATCAGGAACGTAATACCAGGGGTTACAAACTCATCCATTTCTTCAATCGGGAACGTACCTGGTTTAAGGACATTCACCATTGAAAACTGTAGTTCGCTGTCGAAACTTTCAGTTTCAAAACGATGGAAAACCCCCATTTCACGGCTATAACGAAGGCCACAGGCCATGATTAGCTCAAGCAGCTTTCCGCCATCAAACCCTTCAGGTTCCCGCGAAAGCACACTAATTACGACCATTTCAGCAGCGTCAGTTAGCGTATCTCGGGCTCGCTCGCTATTAACATCGTGACGTAACGCTTTTTCTAATGTGGGATGCGTACGAACAACATTATCCCGATACCCTATTTCAGGTGCGTCATCGTCGTAGCCAACTTCATAGTTATCACCATCGTGGTAACTATCATCGTAACTATCGTCGTAAACGTCGCGAGTAGAGACTGTCGGTTCACTATGTTGTGCCGCTTCACGTTCCGCAGCGGCAGCGATCGCAGCCGCCTCTCGCGCTTCTGCTTGCTCTTGGGCAATACGGGCTTTTTCGGCGTCTGCCGCTTCTTTGGCTTCACGACGCTGTTGCGCTTCAAGCGCCTTACGTTCAGCTTCAAGCGCTTTGCGTTCAGCTTTTTGCTTAGCGAGAGCTTCCGCACGTTTAGCTTTTTCGGCTTTCTTACGCGCTTTTTCTTTACGGCGCTCAATTAAGCGACGTTTAAAGGAGCGTCCAATGCCTTCGAAGTCGACTAAGCGGTATTCATCAACCTCATCATCGTCTAACTCTCTCTCTTCACCGGCAGTGTCTGAACGGAGCTGGCGTCGCTTAGGCACGCCAGACGCATGATGTGCTGCATCTTCCGGTTCGACTCTTAGCGTTGGCTCTGCTTGCTCTTCGCTTAGCTCCGCCGTTGGCGCGGTTTTTACTGCTGTTTCTTCAGCACTCATCGAACTCATCGAGGAGTTGTTTACTTCCTCTGACACCGTCTCTTCAGACATTTGAGGATCAGTAGTTACTGTTTCTTGTGGGGATGCTGCCTGTTTTTTCTCAGCATTAGCCACTTGGTCACCGGCATCCAGCGGCGAATTCTCGGCCCGTTCAGATGTTGGCTGCGTTTCACTATTATCAGCGCTAGAGACATTATCGGCGCTAGAGATACCCGAGCCAGAGCTATCAGAATTAGAAGCGTCCGTGAAAGCTGATGTGTGTGCTTTCTGAGGCTCGGCATTAACATTAGGGGTTTCGTCGGCCATAAATACGCTCGGCTCCCGGCGTTCAGGTTCAGCAACAGCAGACAAGCCCAGCGTGTGCTCGACCGAAGCGTTATCTAACTGAACAGATGAATGTTTCGCCGACGTGGAGTGCCCGACAGTAGACGGCTGCTCGTGTTTGAGAGGCTCATTTTTGCGCGGCTCGTTTTTACGAGACCAAGAGAAATGTGCATTAGCTTTTGACTTAGCTGAGCTGGCAGAATTTGAAAAAGAACGGCGGAAATCAGACAGCACCCTGGATGGCCCTGGATGCTCCTGGCGCTCTAGCTTGGGTTTTTGACCAAGATTACTATAATCAGCAGGCTTAATAACTCGGGCTCCGCCGTTGGGCAGCTCCCAGTTTATTTCAGCTTCTTTGATCTCATCATTAAATTCTTCGATCTTAGCTGCTGGTAAATCGTTGACTGCTTGATCCAGACGGGGCACACGACGTTGGCGCTGGAGCCTGCGCACACCATCAACCACAATTAGCGATACCAGTGCCAGTCCTAGAATGATTAACCACTCTCTTAGTTCCATGTCGAGCATTCCATGGGTCAATATACCGGTTGCAAAAGTGCGATGCCTGACGGCGTAACATGTCCAATGTTAGCTAACTACTATCAAGCATAGCGCGGTTGCTACAAAAGGGGCCACTTTTTGTGGATTTTCACGCATTCATGCCGTTTGGTTGGCTTCAAGCGTAATTTTGGACTGGATTACCTGTAAAAAGTGCCATTTTAACGCTAATTTGTCCCGATATCTGCATTATCATGCCATCATTTACGTTTCGCTGAGGGCTATTCTTCTTATTGCGTGCACTTTTTCATTTACGTTTCGCTGAGGGCTATTCTTCTTATTGCGTGCACTTTTTAACACGTGCTTTCGATGCATACGCCTCCCTTAACCTACGCGTATGAAGGCGACAGATACAGAGCAGGCTATTTTTTTAACTTTCCGCAATAAAACGAAACATTTCTGCTGACAACTCTCTTCATGATGCTTCCTAAAACACGATTTCTAAAGATCGATTTCTAAAAAGCGTGGAACATCATAAAAGCATTTAATAACCAATAGACTATAGCATATTGCTTTTAATTCTTAACAAGCCATGGGCTAAAGGTAATATAAGTTCATATTTTGTAAGAGGAGCGGTTACTACACCCGTTTTCAAGGATAGGTTTCAAAAACAGGAGCAGAAGCAAGCTTCATTCAAGACCTGCGCTTAATCAACTAGTGCTGCAGCCTCATCTATACCCACTGACACAAGCCTCGACACACCAGGCTCCTGCATAGTAACCCCCATTAAGCGCTCGGCTGCTTCCATAGCAATTTTGTTATGGGTGATATAGATAAACTGAACGCTTTCCGACATTTCTTTAACAAGTTTGGCGTAGCGGCCAACGTTAGCATCGTCTAGCGGTGCGTCTACCTCATCCAACATACAAAAAGGTGCAGGGTTGAGCTGAAAAATGGCGAAAACCAACGACAGTGCCGTTAGCGCCTTTTCACCGCCCGACAGCAGGTGGATGGTGCTATTTTTCTTGCCTGGCGGCCTTGCCATAATGGCTACACCGGTTTCCAGCAAATCATCCCCGGTTAGCGTTAACCAGGCTGCTCCCCCGCCAAATACCCGAGGGAAAAGCGTTTGCAAACCGGTATTAACTTGTTCGAAGGTTTCACGGAAGCGCACTCGCGTTTCCTGGTCAATACGCTTAATCGCCCGCTCTAAGGTTTCTAATGCTTCCGTAAGCTCAGCATGCTGCGCTTCCAAATAATTACGCCGCTCCGCCTGTTGGTCGTACTCTTCGATCGCCGCAAGGTTAATGGCGCCTAAACGGCGAATCTTATCTGACGTGTTTTCCAATCGCTCTTGCCAAGCAGTTTCGCTGGCATCGCTAGGCAAGTGCTCGGCCAACACATTAGGATCATGGCCTAGCTCTGCCAATTGCTCATCCTGGGTAGCCGCTTTAAGCGCCAGCGCTTGAACATCCATTCGACGCTGCTGCAACTGCTCACGACTCTGTTCTAAGTTGCGCTCATGCTGCTGGCGAGCCAGCTCGTCGTTGCGCAGCTGCTCAGCTAATGTCTGAGCCTGCTGACGGGTATCATTAAGACGCCGCTCCTGCTGCTCGCGCTGGTGTAGCAACTCTTCTAACTCTTCAGCAGCCAATTCGTCTGGTTCTACTAGCATTTCCCGTGCTTCTTCTAACTCAGCAATACGTAGCGATAGACGTTCTTCACTATCGCTACTGCGATTTTGCTGGGCACGTAGGCTATCCCGTTCAGCCTTTAACCGCTCTCTCTCTAGCGCTAACGACTGTTGCCGCACCTTCATAGGAGCGTGCTGTTGATTTAGCCGGTCGCGCTGCTCTCGCTGGTAGTTGCGATGTTCGGCGCTAGTTTCACGGGCTTCGGCAGCGGCTTCCAACTGCTCCATGGCGGTATGCCAACGGGCACGCTGTTCTTCTAAGGTGAGTGTTAACTCCGCCTCATCCTCTTGTAGCTGGGCGAGCTCATCATCCAGCTCAGTGGCACGACTCTCTAAATGCTCCAAGCGTTGAGCTAGTCGCTGCTCTTTTACCGCCAGCTGTTGAAGCGAAGCCGCGTGGGCTCGCTCTTGCTCGGCCTGCTGTTCGCGGGCTTGCTCTAGCGCTTCAATGGCTTCACTGGCAGCCTCACACTGCTCATCCAGCAACGTTAACGCGTCTTCATCCTGTGTAAGGCGGGCGTCTAATTCATCAAAACGACGGCGTGTAACCAACAATGCATCAACGCCGTCACCATTGGCCTGTTGATGCAGCCAGCCCCGCCCACGCCATACACCTTCTCGGCTGACAACACTCTCTCCGAGCGCTAAATTAGCTAACAGCGCCTCAGCATCTTCGCTCATTTCTACGAAGTGAATACTTGCTAACCATTCGCTTAATGCACCTGCTCCCGTCACCAGTGAATTCAAGCGCTGTGTTGATGAAATAGGCCGCTCAGTTTGATCAATTAAGCACCAGTCGGTAGCAAGAGCGTTAGGTAGTGCAGTTAATTGATTCTCAGGTACTAAGCGGGCGTTTAGCCATGGCGCAAGCAACCAGGAGATTACTCGCTCCCAGCCAGATGCCACACTGATCGCCTCGCCAAGCCGTGGCGCATCAGCTAAGCCGTGCGCCGCTAACGCAACGCCTAGATCAGGGTCGTGATCTGTCAGGGCGGCATCAATTAACGCCTTTAATGACGCGAGTTCGCCTTGATGTTGGCTGAGCACGGCACGCTGTTGATCACGAGCATGGGTGGCCTGCTGATAAGCGGCTTTGGCATCGCTATAGCGATGCTGCCATTGGTCTCGCTCGGTTTGAAACGCTTTAGCGCGCTGTTCGGCTTCTTCACGCAGGGCTTGGCATTCAGCGTGTTCGTTGCGAAGGTCAGTGATATCTGCTAATTCACCGCGCTGCTGGCGTCGACGCTGATTTTCTGCCTGCATACGCGCTATGCGTTGCTCTAAATCGCGCAACTGGTCTTGGCTACGGTCTGCTTCTCGACTGGCATCACGCCAGTGATTTTCTGCATCAGCCCATTGCTGCTCAGCAGCTTCTAGCGCGGGAGTGGCATCCGCTAGCGTTTGCTCAAGCCCTTCTAACTGCTCTTCAAGGGCTTCATGCTCTGGAAGTAAGTCATCTAAACGGGTCTCTATAGCGACAAGTCGTTCTTGATCCCCTTCACTGATTCTGCGCTGCTCATCAAGGTCGCGCCGCGCCGTTGCTAAATCGCTCGCCAATTGGGCCTCACGACTGCGGCGGTGCGCCTGATCCTGCTCCAGACGGGCAATCCGGGTAGTGGTTTCAAAAAACTGCTGCTGGTGGCGATCAAGAACATCAGCGAGCTCATCGTGCTGCTCGCGCGCTTGCTCTAGACGTGTTTCACACTGTCGTACGCCAAATACGTCTTTCTCAACCGCAATTTCCAGCTCGCGCACTCGGCTTTCTTGGTGAGATTGCTCAGCGCGCAATGTGCGTCCACGCACTAACGCCAACTCGCCTTTTAGCCGGTACTCTTGCTGTTTTAACTCTTGGTAGCGCTTCGCTGCTTCTGCCTGACGCTTAAGGCGTTCGAGCTGTTTGTCCAATTCTTCACGGATATCATCCAGGCGTTCCAAATTTTCCTGGGTACGGCGCATGCGATTTTCAGTTTCCCTACGGCGCTCTTTGTATTTTGAAATACCCGCAGCTTCTTCCAGGGTGGCACGCAAATCGTCTGGGCGCGCTTCAATTAACCGTGAAATCATCCCCTGGCCGATAATAGCGTAAGAGCGTGGCCCTAAACCGGTGCCCATAAACAGATCAGCGATATCTCGCCGACGACACTTTTGTCCGTTAAAGAAGTAATTGGACTGGCCATCGCGAGTGACTAAGCGTTTTACCGCGATTTCTGCGTACTGGGCGTAAACACCGCCCATGCCACCATCACGGTTATCAAATTTGAGTTCGATTGAGGCTTGGCTGATCGGCTTACGGCCGGTGGAACCATTGAAAATAACATCGGCCATCGACTCACCGCGCAGAGTTTTGGCGGAAGACTCCCCCATTACCCAACGCACCGCGTCGATGATATTGGACTTGCCGCAGCCATTTGGCCCAACGATGGCCGTCATGTTGCCATCGAAGGGCACGGTCACCGGATCAACAAAAGACTTGAACCCAACAAGACGAATAGAGGTTAAGCGCATTGCGACCCTTTATGACGACTGCTTGCGTGGTGATATTTATTCAAAAATGCGATTAACAGTAACCGCTGTTGCATCATTTTCACTAATAGGCCCAACGCTAACGCTCTCTACATCTCCGAAAAGATCACCTGGCTGAGGCGTTGCTTGGCCAGAAGATGATACACGCACTATTAGACGCACTTCGCGCACTTGAGAAATCTGTGCGTCAGGCGACATAGCCGCAGTATCATCCAACACAACCGTCATCGGCAGTTCAGATACTTGACCACGAATAACCGCAAGTGGCGGCAGTTCGCCTTCCGTATCCCGGGCGGTAATAAACACGGTGGCATCATCACTTATATTATCGGCCAGTGCTTCGTCTAACGAAACAGTAACTCGCACGCCTTGGCTTTGGGCAGCGTCAACGGCGGCCGTTTCTGGCGCGATCCCTAAACGCTCTTGAGCAACGCGGATACCTTCACGCAATGAGGAGGCTGTGTCAGGGTCTTCGATATTGGCTACAGCGCGACGCCAGCGGTCTATCGCGGTTTCGTAGTTGCCACTATCAAATGCATGAATACCAAGCAAACCGAGCACTGTGGGCTGGCGTGGATCTTGCGCTAGCGTCTCATCGACTAACGACTGCACCTCCGGAGTCAGTTCCCGTTCTGCCATAAAAAAGCGAAGCTGAGCAAGTTGTGCTAGCAATGGAGGAATGCGCCCTTCAATAGCAATTAATCGCTCTAAGGCATCGGCGGCTTTATCAGCCTGACCGGTTTCACGGTAAAGTGGGAACAGTGAACTCCACACATTAGGGTTATTTGGCTGACGCTCGGCTTCAGCTTCCATACGTTCAAGGTACATGGCCAGTGAGCCTTCAGGGTCGTTTTGCACCTCTTGCTGAATAGCGTAAAGCGTCAAGTCTCCTTCCGCACCCTTTTGTTGATACCAAAACGTGCTCGCACCCACGACGGCCACCATGACCAGGGGAACCACCAATCTGCCAGCTGTTGCCGTTTTCAAGGGGCGCTTAGTGCGGGTAGCGGTGTCTTCTAACAGGCTACGCTCTAGCTCCAAACGATCTTCTTTAAAGCGCTCTTCATCGATATCACCACGTTCGTGGGCTGCTTCTAAGGAAGCCAAACGGCGCTTAAAAATTGCGACGTTTTGCTCATCAGCGGTATCGTTGGCTTCAAAGTGACTGAGCTTGTCGCGCAGCGCACGGGCTTCACGCATGGGCGCTACTAATAACCAAAGAGCAGGAAGAAGTAGTAAGGCAATTGCAATCCACAGCGGTGTCATGAAGACCTCTCGCGGTTAATCAGGGCATCCAGGCGGGCTCGTTCTTCGGCGCTAAGCGCTTTTGCTGAGGCGTTTCGACGAGCGCGAACCATCATCACGACGACAATCGCGCCGAGCAGCACTAATCCTATCGGCAACCCCCACAGCAGATAAGTCCGGTTTTCTAAACGCGGGTTATAGAGAATGTATTCTCCAAACCGCTGCACCATGTGATTAACAATCTCGATATCTGACTGACCATCTTGGAGCAGTTGGTAGACACGTTCACGCATATCACCAGAAATTGGCGCATCAGAGTCATCAATGGCTTGGTTCTCGCACAAAGGACAGCGCATTGAAGCCGTTAAGTCGCGGTAACGCTGCTCCATAACAGGATCGTCAAACTCACGTATCTCTATGCCAGCAGCCATAGCACTGCTAGTCAGTGCCAGCAGTGCAACGGTAAGCATTAAGCGTATTAGCGCCATTTTTCCACCTCGGGCAGAATGCGTTCACGAACATCTTCCGGTGACACGTAACCTTTGTGGTGGTAGCGAATGATACCGTCAGCATCAACCAAGAAGGTTT
Source organism: Halomonas qinghailakensis (assembly GCF_025820815.1). Taxonomy (NCBI): domain Bacteria; kingdom Pseudomonadati; phylum Pseudomonadota; class Gammaproteobacteria; order Oceanospirillales; family Halomonadaceae; genus Halomonas; species Halomonas qinghailakensis. The sequence continues at coordinate 865,697 of NZ_CP096973.1, forward strand.
CAGGCGCGCCGTAAACCCCCAAATCAAAGCCAAGGCTGCCGTCAGGATCAAACACATTAACGTCAAAGGGATCTCCGAACTCGCTCAAGAATTCCAACCCTTTTTCGCGGGTATCCCGATAGTTAATGCCGATCATGCGGATTCCTTGGTCGGCTAGCTCCAGCAGCTGCGGCATTTCCTGTTTACAAGCAGGACACCATTCGCCCCATACATTTACCAAGGTAACGTCACCAGTCAACAGCGTTTGATCGACTTGGCGATTCTCATCGCGCAGTGTCGTTGCCTCAAACGCAGGAAACGGTCTAGCCATTAACGCTGAATCACGGTGCGACGGGTCTTGCCCCAACCCCTGGTAAAGAAAGAGTGCGATTCCCAAAAAGCTAATGGGCAGTAGTAAAAGCAACAGCCGACGCTTCATACCGTAGCTTCCTTTGGTGTTACAGCAGTCTCTGTCGTCGCTGCCTTACGGGCAACGATGCGACGGTAGCGCTTATCAAGTACCGCCAAGATGCCGCCGAAAGCCATCAACAACCCACCTAACCATAACCAACGTACAAATGGTTTATATTGGACACGCATGGCGTAGCTACCGTCGCCTAGGTCTTCTCCCATGGCGACATAAAGGTCACGGAATAGCCCTGGACGCAACGCCACCTGGGTCATTGGCATTCCGGTGGCCAAGTAAAGCCGCTTTTCTGGACGCATGACAAAACTGCGCCCTGACTCACCACGCTGAACTTGTATGATGGAGGTATCAGCCAAGAAGTTAGGGCCTCGGCGACTTGTCAATTCCTTCATGGTGAACTGATAGCCTGCCACCTCAACCGTAGTGCCCGGCGACATACGCACATTGCGCTCGATGTTGTAGTTTGAAACAACTGCCACGCCAACGATGGTGACTGCAATACCCACATGCCCAAGTATCATGCCCCAATACGCTAATGACAGCTTACGCAGCCCAGCCATAAAGGAGCTAGCATGGCGGGTTTTATCGAATAGGTCGCGTACGATAGGTAGAACTATCCAAAGTGCCGAAACAATTCCTAAAGAAACCCAAAGATTCCATTCGCCGCCATATAACAAAGGCATAGCAACGCCCAGTAGCAATGCTGCCGCACCAGACAGCCACAGCTTACGCCACAGCTCATTGGCGTTCATGCTTTTCCAGCGTGCAATGGGACCAAGCCCCATGAACATGCACATAAGTACCGTCAGCGGCACAAAAAGCGCATTAAAGTACGGAGGGCCAACGCTGATTTTGCCTAATCCAAGCGAGTCCAGGATTAGCGGATAGACCGTCCCTAACAGCACGGTAACCGTCATAATGACCAGCAAAATATTATTAACTAACAACAACGAATCACGAGATAACCAATTAAACCCAACTTTATGGCTCACTCGGGGAGCACGCAGCGCAAACACCAGTAGTGACAACGTCACCGTAATTGCCAGCAGCATCAAGATAAAAAAGCCGCGAGAGGGGTCGTTAGCAAACGCATGCACGGAGGTCAGCACGCCAGAGCGCACCAGGAACGTACCCATGAGAGACAGTGAGAATGTCGAAATAGCCAGCAGCACCGTCCAGCTTTTAAACGAGCCGCGTTTTTCAGTGACCGCCAACGAGTGCACCAGCGCCGTTCCCGTTAACCAGGGCAGCAATGAGGCGTTTTCAACTGGATCCCAGAACCACCAGCCGCCCCAGCCAAGCTCGTAATAAGCCCACCAACTACCTAGCGCAATGCCTACAGTAAGAAATGCCCAAGCAACATTGGTCCAGGGGCGTGCCCAGCGGGTCCAGGCAGCGTCTAAACGCCCACCTAGCAGCGCGGCAATCGCAAAGGCAAATACCACCGAGAATCCTACATACCCCATATAGAGCATAGGAGGATGCACCACCAAACCGAAGTCCTGCAGCAGCGGATTAAGATCTGCCCCGTCTTGAGGCATATTCGGTAATAGCCGTTCGAAGGGATTGGAGGTCATTAAGATAAACAGCAGGAAGCCAACGCAAACCATCCCCATGATGCCTTGAACTCGCGCCACCATATCGCGGGGCAAATCGCCAGAAAATATCGACGCAGCATACCCCCAACCAGCCAGCATTAAGCTCCATAGCAACACCGACCCCTCATGGTTACCCCACACGGCACTGAACTTGTAATACCAAGGCAACAGCGAATTTGAATTATTGGCAACATTCGCCACGCTGAAATCATCCAGCATGTAACTAGCGGTTAAACATAAATAAGCAATAGCAACGAAGAAGAACTGCCCTGTTGCCATAGGTTTACCATAAGCCATCCATAACGGGCGGCGAGTGGCTGCACCTGCAAGCGGCATCACCGCCTGAACCACTGCCATTAATAGGGCAATGACTAAAGCAAAGTGGCCAATTTCAGGAATCATTTTGATGAACATAAGCGCTCCGAATTCGCATTGGGCATCAGCGTATTATGCTGGCGTTAGCCATTAATAGTCGCTTGCTTGGGGGGTGCCTTGCTGCTCTAGACGCTTACCCACTTCGGCCGCTTTTGCCTGGAAATCCGACGGGGAGTAGCCAGCCTCTTCCAGCGCTTGCGCTACTTCGGGGGGCATATAGTTTTCATCATGGCGGGCTAAGACTTTATCGGCGTATAGACGTCCATCTGCCTGGAGTTCACCCACCACGACCACGCCCTGCCCCTCGCGGAAAAGATCAGGCAAAATACCGCTGTAATAAACCTCTAAGTCATCGACGTAATCAGTCACGGTAAACTCGACATCCAGACTTTCCGAATCGCGAGAAACAGACCCTTCTTTCACCATGCCTCCCGCTCGAATCTGACGCTCCATGGGAGCATCACCTTGGGCGATTTGTACTGGGCTAAAAAATAAATTGATATTTGAGCGCAGCGCATAAAGCGTTAGACCCACGGCAATCGCGGTTAATGATACTAACCCTAAAATAACAAACAGCTTTTGTTTACGTTTAGGCGTCATTGTGGACGTCCCCTTGAGCAGAGTTAACTGGTACTTGCGCAGGCTGGGAGTGAGTGTCGGTGTTTCCTTGCTCAGCCTTAAGATGGGCGTTTTCGCGCCGTACACGGCGTTTTACCCCTTTTAAGAGTTGGCTACGCTCTTGGCGCGCATGCCAAACTATCACCAGCATTAACAACGCAGTAATGCCCCAGGCGGACCACACATAAGGCCCGTGGCCGCCCATGGCAAAAAATTCATTGAGTGAGGAAAAAGCCATTATTTCACCTCCTCTACTAACGCTTGCACCCAGCGCTTATTGGTCTCTCTACGCAGTATTTCGTTACGGGTACGCATGAGGGTCAACGCAATAAAAAAGCAATAGAAACCCAGTACCATGATGAGCAAGGGTGCCCACATTTCCATAGGCATTGCTGAGCGTCCGGTAATCGTGAACGTTGCTGGCTGGTGCAGGGTGTACCACCAGTCAACTGAATATTTAATAATCGGAATATTAATCACCCCGACCATTGCCAATACTGAAGCTGCCCGTGAACCGCTATCTCGACTGTTAAAAGCACCGCGAAGTGCGATCACCCCTAAATACAAAAACAGTAAAATTAGCATGGATGTTAAGCGGGCATCCCACATCCACCATGTGCCCCAAGTCGGCACTCCCCACACAGCACCTGAAAAAAGTGACACAAATGTCATCGCTGCCCCCAAGGGCGCCATGACGGTAGCGGCCATATCGGCTACTTTGATTTTCCAGACCATGAACACCAGCCCAGAGATTGCCATTGAGACAAAAATAGACTGGGCTAAGAACGCGGCTGGAACGTGCACATAAATAATCCGAAAGCTATTACCCTGCTGGTAATCTGCGGGAGCGAATACTAACCCCCAAACGGTTCCCACCACCAACAGGAGCAACGCTGCTGCCCAGAACCAGGGCTGAAGCTTGGCGCTAATCGAGTAGAACCACTTGGGTGATCTCAGTTTATTAATAAAGGCCCACATGGTGTTTTCGTCCTTTAACCGTTGATACTGATGCGTAGCGAGGCGGCAATAGCCCAAGGTGCTAGCATTAACGAAATCGCTAAAAGTGCGCCTAAAATAGCAAGATGGGCCGCTAGACCATCACCTACAATAGCGGCCTGTACAGCACCTGCGCCAAAAATAAGCACCGGAATATAAAGCGGCAGTACCAGCAGTGATAGCAGCACGCCGCCCCTAGCCAATCCCACCGTCAGTGCCGCGCCAATCGCACCAATCAAGCTGAGGCTTGCGGTACCCAATGCAAGCGATAGCGCCAAAACCACGTAGCTACCCGCAGGAAGGGCCAACATAATGCCTAAAACTGGTGCCATCAGTGCGAGAGGCAAACCGGTCAGCAACCAATGAACGGCAACTTTTGCAAGACTAAGGGCCGCTAGTGGCTGAGGGGCTAACAGTAGCTGCTCTAAACTGCCGTCGTCGTAATCGCTTCTGAACAGACTATCCAGAGACAGCAGGGCTGCCAGCAGCGCCGCCACCCACAGCAATCCAGGTGCTATTTCTGCCAATAGCTGAGGATCAGGTGAAATACCGATCGGAAACAGCGTAATCACTAACGCAAAGAACACCAACGGATTAAGCACTTCACCACGGCGGCGAAGTAAAAGTGTTAAGTCACGCTTAAAGGTAGCTCTAATAGCCACCATTAGACCGCCGGCTGGTGCATGCATCGTCATATCTGGGATGCCTGTCGTAGCGTGTAAGCTGGACAACACTGTCTCCTTTTTTATCCCAGTTGAATGCGTCTAAGCACGGATGATGCGGTTAACTCATGATGCGTCGTCACTAATACACAGCCTCCCGCCTGGGCGTGGGCAACCAGCTGAGCTTCAAGAGCTGCCACTCCATGGCGATCAATTGCTGTAAAAGGTTCATCTAGCACCCAGAGCGCACGCTTCGTTAGCGTTAATCTTGCCAACGCGACACGCCGTTGTTGCCCGGCAGATAACTGTCCGGCTGGCACATCTTCAAAACCAGCTAACCCAACGTCAGCTAATGCTTTTTCGCGCTGAGTCTCACTGCCATTATCGCCACTAAGCGCCTGGTACCAGGCCAAGTTTTCTAGCGGAGAAAGGCCCGCTTTTACGCCCGGTGCGTGTCCTAAATAGAGTAGATTGGCGAGAAAATGTTCACGCACCTCGCGCATTGAAGCGCCATTCCAATAAATCTCGCCATGGTAGTCGCTTAACTGGCCTGAAAGAATTTTCAATAATGTGGTTTTACCGCTCCCATTCGGGCCTTCGATACGAACAATTTCACCACTTTTAATATCAAGATCTAGCCCCTCAAAAAGCCAGCGATCATCACGCTCACAGGCTAGCTGTCGGGCTTGCAGGCAGAGGCTCAAGGATATCTCCAAGCACAGTAATTTTGGGTCGAACTCTACACGGAAAGACCACTTCTCGCCAGTCAGTCTCTGCGGCCTGGGGTCGCAGCGCATCACCAATAGCGCTTACTTAAAAACAGTAGATAATGCAGACCACTAGCACTGTATGCAAAAACAGGCGTATACTCTAACCACTGTATGGAAAAACACCATTCAAACAAACAGCCATCTGCTCAGTTATACGCTTAGGGAGCGGGCGCTGCATTGGAGAGAACAGCATGACGATGTCAATGCCAACACCCTCGAACACAACTCAACCATCGCTGTTTCAAAAAACGGCAAACGCGCCTAGCCAACCTTTTCCCACTCCCCGCACTACACGACGCAATACGTATGCACTTCGCGTGCAGGGCAACAGAATGCATAGCTATAATCTTTTTGATGGTGATATCGTTATTATTCGTTGTCATCAGCAAGGAAGCCACCAAGAAACCGCCATCGCGATAATTAATCAACAAGAAATTGTCTTAAAACAACTTTCTATTAGTCGCCTTGGCGTTCATTTATGGCCTGCAGATACGACTATTCCTGATGTCTTTCTACGTAACGGTGACATTCAAGCGCTAGGGATGGTGATGGGCGTGGAACGTCACACCAACCAATCTCAGCACCACTGATTCTTCGCCGCTATCTCCATAGGAGTAACGTTTGCGTTATCGGATCCCAGATTTAGCAGCCGGAACATGGCATACCGCCGAGATTGAAGTTGAAAAAAGTCGCTTTCTCACTTGGCTATGTCATGCACCCAATACGGCTGATTTTCATGCATTGCTGCAGGAGGCAAGAACTGCTCATCCCAATGCAAGTCATCACTGTACTGCCTTTATTGCCGGCCCTCCTGGCGAACAAACGCATATAGGTTTCTCTGATGATGGCGAGCCTGGTGGTACTGCGGGCAGGCCCATGTTTCAAGCCTTACAGGGTAGCCATATAGGCGAAATAGGCTGCGTCGTTATCCGCTATTTTGGCGGCACTAAATTAGGGACTGGCGGGCTTGCAAGGGCTTACGCACAGTCGGTTAACGCAGGGATTGAAACGTTACCCACACGCGAAGTTGTCGAACGAGATAATTATCAGCTCCGCATTAGTTTTGCTCACGAGGCAGTAGCGCGCGCCTGGTGTGACGAGCAAAAAGTTCCCGTTCAACAAGCAGAGTACGATAGCGTTGGTGTATGCCTCACGATTGGCTGGCCAAGGGATGAGATCCTCAATCTCGCAACGCTTGAAAACCGACTTAAAACTGCTCTCGATATTCAAAAAGTAACGCTTTAATAAAGCCCTTGATATACCCGACAAAAAAACGCGGCTTACGCGAGCAATTGCTCGGTAAGCCGCGTTTTAGTCACTAACCATCACGTAACAATAGCTGCGTAATGCCTGTTAGCGGGTCTTAGCCTAAATATTTAATCATCACACCCGCCGCGACAGCAGAACCGATAACACCTGCCACATTAGGCCCCATGGCGTGCATTAGCAGGAAGTTGTGTGGGTTAGACTCCAACCCAACCTTATTAGCCACTCGCGCAGCCATCGGAACTGCGGAGACACCCGCGGCACCAATCAGCGGGTTAATCGGCATTTTGCTAACTAGGTTCATTAGCTTCGCCATCAACACGCCTGCGGCGGTACCAATGCCAAATGCAACAATACCGAGGCCTAAGATCCCTAACGTTTCAAACGTTAAAAAGCTTTCGGCCATCAGCTTCGAGCCTACCGACAGCCCTAGGATAATGGTCACAATGTTGATCAGTGCGTTTTGTGCTGTATCCGATAAACGCTCAACCACACCACATTCGCGCATCAAATTACCAAAGCAGAACATCCCTAACAGTGGCGCTGCATCCGGCAAAAAGAGTGCGACCAAGATTAACAGCATCAGCGGGAAAACGATCTTTTCCAGCTTAGATACCGGACGCAGCTGCGTCATGGTGATTTGCCGCTCTTTCTGGGTGGTCAACAGGCGCATAATTGGCGGCTGAATCAGTGGCACAAGAGCCATGTAGGCATAGGCGGCTACGGCAATAGCGCCAAGCAGCTCAGGGGCTAACACACTCGACACGTAAATAGACGTTGGGCCATCTGCACCACCGATGATGCCAATTGCCGCCGCTTGATTCAGCGAGAAGTCCATCACTCCGATCGACGACAGTGCCACCGCACCAAACAATGTGGCAAAAATACCAAACTGAGCAGCCGCCCCCAAAAAGAGCGTACGCGGATTGGCTAATAATGGCCCAAAGTCGGTCATTGCCCCTACGCCCATAAAGATAATCAGCGGGGCAATGCCAGAGGCAATGGCTACGTTATAGAAGCTGTAAAGCATGCCATCGCCATAACCAACATTCATGGCGATATCTTTTGCTGCACGCAACTGATCCGGAGCGGCAGCATCGTGGGCAATTGTTTTCAGCGATTCCCGCCAGGCTTCCACACTGCTCAATGGATCAAGAGTGGCGCCTAACACAGAGGCCATTTGTTGCAGCACTGCTGGCTTAGCCACCTCAATCGCCTGATCGAGCGCTGAAATTGCCAAGCCAGCCTCAGGAATATTGGCAAGAATGCCACCAAACCCAATTGGCACCAGTAGCAGCGGTTCAAACTTCTTATAAATAGCCAAATAGAGCAGACCAAGCCCCACGAAAATCATAACGGCTTGGCCAAACTCAAGGTTATAAAGCCCTGAGCCTTCCCATAAGGTGATTAACTTATCCATTGCCGAATGCCCTTAAAGCTCGATCAGCGAATCACCGACGGCGACACTGTCACCCTCGCTGACGTTAACTTTCGATACGGTACCGGCACTGCTGGCGCGCACTTCGGTTTCCATTTTCATGGCTTCCAAAATAATCACCACATCGCCTTCCGCCACTTGGTCACCAGGACGCACGTTGACTTTGAAGATATTGCCAGCGAGCGGTGCATCGATGCTTTCGCCACTTGCCACAGGCTCTGCTTCTTTAGAGGGCGTAGCGACTTGCTCTTGGACATCGCCTATTTCGCCACCCTCAGACACCTCTACAACGAACGCTTTGCCATTAAGCTTAACGGTGTAGGTTTCCGGCCCACTCGACACTACTGGCGTTTTGCTTTCGGCTTTTGCTGGCACATTAGCGCTTTTCGATTCAGCTGCCTGAGGAACAGGCTCGAAAGCATCAGGGTTGTCACGATTCTTAAGGAATTTCAGACCAATTTGTGGGAACAATGCGTACGTCAATACGTCGTCTATTTCCTGCTCGCCGCTAGCAATACGAATGCTGTCTGCACTGGCCTTCTCCTTAAGCTCAGCAGCTAGTCGATCCATTTCTGGCGACAAGTTATCTGCAGGACGGCAGGTGATCGGCTCGCCGCCTTCAAGCACACGTTTTTGCAGCTCAGCATTAAACGGCGCGGGCGCGGAGCCATACTCACCTTTTAATAGTGCCTGCACTTCTTTGGAGATCGACTTGTAACGCTCGCCCATCATCACATTCATTACCGCTTGGGTACCGACAATCTGTGAAGTTGGCGTTACCAGCGGGATAAATCCAAGGTCTTCACGCACACGGGGAATTTCACTCAATACATCATCAAGCTTATCGCCAGCGCCCTGCTCCTTAAGCTGGCCTTCCATGTTGGTAAGCATGCCGCCTGGCACCTGGGCAATCAGAATGCGAGAGTCGATACCGCGCAGCGAGCCCTCGAATGCTGCGTACTTTTTGCGCACTTCGCGGAAATAGCTGGCGATGTCTTCCAATAATTCCAAGTCAAGCCCGGTATCGCGATCAGTATCTTTAAGCATGGCGACCACAGACTCTGTCGGGCTGTGGCCATATGTCATGGACATAGAAGAGATAGCCGTATCGACGTTATCAATACCTGCTTCTACTGCCTTCAAAATGGTCGACGTGGATAGGCCAGTGGTAGCGTGACAGTGCAAATGCACAGGAATCGACAGTTCTTTTTTCAAACGCGTTACAAGATCATAGGCAACGTACGGCGTTAATAGCCCCGCCATATCCTTGATAGCCAGTGAATCTGCGCCCATTGCAGCAATGGTTTTAGCGAGCTCTACCCAGCTATCCAGGGTATGTACCGGGCTAACCGTATAGGAGATAGTGCCTTGTGCATGTCCACCTACTTGGCGAACCGCTTTAATAGCACGCTCAAGATTGCGCGGGTCATTCATCGCGTCAAACACGCGGAACACATCAACCCCGTTAGTCTTGGCGCGCTCTACAAATTTATCAACCACGTCATCAGCATAGTGGCGATAGCCCAATAAGTTTTGGCCGCGCAACAACATTGCTTGAGGGGTATTCGGCATAGCTTCTTTTAATGCCCGAATACGTTCCCAAGGGTCTTCACCCAAATAGCGAATGCATGAATCAAACGTTGCTCCACCCCAGGTCTCTAATGACCAGTAGCCAACGTTGTCGAGTTTTTCGGCAATCGGCAGCATGTCATCAAGACGCAAACGAGTAGCAAACAGCGATTGGTGGGCATCGCGAAGGACAACATCAGTGATTCCCAGAGGACGTTTGGTTTCATTCATGGTCGTGGCTCACAGTTTTTACGTTATGGATTTGTAGTAAATTTAACAAAATAATAGTTAGCTAAGCGGTAGGATAGCTACAAAAGTTGGGGCTTATTTACGGCGTGAAGAACGATAACGATGCACCGCAGCACTAATCACTGCCATCACTTCATCATTCTGACCATTCTGTGCAGAAGATTTTACGCTACCTCTACCGCTTGGTGCCGCAACAGGAGCAGGCTGAAAACGGCCAATCAGTTTTGACATCAGCGTAACGCTAATTACCAAAACCGTAAGAAAAACAAAAACAAACCCCATCCCTAACCCCATAAGAGCTAGCCCTTCTTGGAGCAATTCTGACTCTTGCATACCGCATTCCCCTTGTTTCAAATGCTTATCGGCACACCAATGGCCTCTAAAGGCGCTTGGCGCAGTGAGGCTAATACACTAACCTGCCACATCCAAGATAGATTGCAATCGCGCCATAGTGGAAGTCATGGTTGTTAATTTACTACATAAAGGCAAGATAGGCCTAGCGCCTATGGAAGGCGTCATCGACGCCCTAACGCGTGATCTGCTGACTCAACAGTCAGGTTTTGATTGGGCAGTGACTGAATTTGTCCGGGTGGTTGATGCACGCCTCCCTCCCCGCGTGTTTTATAAACACTGCCCAGAACTGACAGCAGACCGCGTCGCAACACCTAGCGGCGTTCCCGTGCATTTACAGCTTTTAGGGTCTGACCCCGCAGCGCTTGCCAGCAATGCGCAGCAAGCGCTATCGCTGGGAGCCATTAGCGTTGACTTAAACTTTGGCTGCCCTGCCAAATTGGTCAACCGCCATGATGGTGGTGCCTCACTGCTACGCCGGCCAGAGCGCGTCTATGCCGCCGTTAAGGCAGTGGCCGAAGCACTAGACGGCGCCATCCCAGTCACGGCTAAAATTCGCCTTGGCTTTTCTGATCGACGCTTAGCAGTGGCCTGTGCCCAAGCGACAGAAGCTGGCGGTGCTGCGCAGCTAGTTGTGCATGGCCGTACGCGTGACGAAGGCTATCGTCCACCCGCGCACTGGGAGTGGATTGGCAACGTTCGCCGCCATGTATCGATTCCTGTCGTTGCAAATGGCGATATCTGGACGCTGGAAGACTACTGGAAGGCTCGTACATTATCTGGCTGCCAAGACGTCATGCTTGGCCGTAGCGCGCTTTCAGACCCATGGCTTGCTGCTCGGATACGCCACTGGCAACGCACCGGTGAGCGCCTACCCGACACTACCTGGGCCATGCGCGCCAGCGTACTAAGGCAATACGCCAACTTACAGCGGCAGCACTTACCAGAGCGCGTGGTGGTTTCATTAGTCAAACAATGGCTGGCACAAATGCGCCAAGGCAATACTGAAGCTAATCAGCACTTTCAACGCTTAAAGCGTCTTACGGAACTTGATACGCTACTCAATAGCCTAGTTCTCGACACACCTCTCTGCTGCGAGCCCGCATAAATCCTGCACTGCGCGCCCAGCGCATAAAAAAAAGCGCCCTACCGCTGCTTGTGTGCGGGGGCGCTTTAAACGATCACAAGACCCAAGCACGAGCCACTAAGGTCAGGCTAGAAACAAGAAAACCCGCTTTCTATTGAAAGCGGGTTTTTCGAATCTGGCGCGCCCGGGAGGATTCGAACCTCCGACCCCCTGATTCGTAGTCAGGTACTCTATCCAGCTGAGCTACGGGCGCTTAACAGTTTTTAACTTCACACAATGTGAGCAAAAACATAGTAACATCAATAACTTCGGTGTGCAAGTTGGCGCGCCCGGGAGGATTCGAACCTCCGACCCCCTGATTCGTAGTCAGGTACTCTATCCAGCTGAGCTACGGGCGCTTATCCAAATTGATACTGCTATCTATTGATGTTGCTATATGCAGTTGGCGGAGAGAGAGGGATTCGAACCCTCGATAGGGCTATAAACCCTATACTCCCTTAGCAGGGGAGCGCCTTCAGCCACTCGGCCACCTCTCCTCAACGGCACGGCGCGAATATTACCGATTTTAATGACTGCTGTCCAGCCCTATGCCGATTTTTTTCGCACCGCCCCGCAACTACCGCTTAAACGCCCTGTAATGGGCGTGACACAGACGGCCACTTATTCCGATTCGCTTTCGCTATTGCGCTCACGCTGAATGCGCTGATAGATCTCTTCGCGATGAACCGAAACATCTTTTGGTGCATTAACACCAATACGGACTTGATTACCTTTCACACCTAACACTGTGACGGTGATCTCATCACCGATCATAAGCGTTTCGCCAACACGGCGGGTTAGGATGAGCATGGCTGATCTCCTTCTCAGACGTTTTATACAACGGGATGTGTCCGCTTAAAGCGACACCACACTATTATGCGGCATGGTGTCGCCGCCACCAATGGCTCAAGCCCCTATGACACCTTAACCTCCCGTTGAAAGAAAGCTCACCACCACACGGCAGTAAGTACTCTTCAGCGTAGAAGGTTTGATGCTTAATTGTTATTCAGATTCGATATCAGACTTATCCAAACCGAATGCTTTGTGTAAGGCGTTAACTGCTAGCTCCATATGCTTTTCATCAATAACGACGGAAATTTTAATTTCCGACGTAGAAACCATACGAATATTGACGTTCTCATCGGCCAGCACGCGGAACATTTTAGAGGCAACACCGGCATGTGAACGCATACCAACCCCTACAAGCGATACTTTGGCAATATTGTCATCGCCGCGTAGCTCGCCGCCACCCAAATCAGGAATTACGGTTTCTTCAAGCAATTTCTTGGTTGCTTTGTAATCGCCTTTGGCAACAGTAAAGGTGAAGTCGGTGTAATCACCAGCAGGTGCCACGTTTTGAACAATCATATCGACTTCGATGTTGGCATCGGCGATAGGTCCCAGGATACGCGACGCCACACCCGGCACATCAGGCGTATTCAACAGGGTTAATTTAGCTTCATTTTTAGTAAAAGCGATACCGGAGATTAGCGGTTCTTCCATAGAGTCCTCGTCTTGGTCTGCGTCTGCAACAATTAGGGTGCCGGGGCCATCTTCAAAGCTCGACAGCACGCGAAGTGGTACGTTGTACTTACCAGCAAATTCGACGGCGCGAATCTGTAGAACTTTGGAGCCTAGGCTTGCTAGCTCAAGCATTTCTTCTACGGTAATGCTCTCAAGACGCTGAGCTTTGGAACACACGCGAGGGTCAGTGGTGTAAACACCATCCACGTCGGTGTATATCTGACACTCATCAGCACCTAGCGCTGCAGCAAGCGCAACACCTGTTGTATCTGAGCCACCACGCCCAAGCGTTGTAATATTGCCGTCTTCATCAACGCCTTGGAACCCAGCGACTACTACCACTTTACCTTCATCAAGGTCAGCTTTAAGGTCATCGGTTTCAATGCGCTGAATACGCGCTTTGGTATAAGCGCTATCGGTGTGAATGCCGACTTGGGCACCCGTATGGGAAGTGGCAGAAACACCAATTTGCTGAAGCGCCATTGCCAACAATGAAATCGTCACCTGCTCACCGGTCGAGAGCAGCATGTCCATTTCGCGCGGTGCTGGGTCTTCATTGATTGCGTTTGCCATATCGGTCAGGCGGTTGGTCTCTCCGCTCATCGCTGATACCACCACGACAACTTGGTGGCCTTGATCGCGAAAGCCTTTAACCTTTTCCGCCACGGCCTTGATACGGTCGACAGAGCCCACCGAGGTGCCGCCGAACTTCTGTACGTATAATGCCATATGCCGTTTTTTCCTATAGGTTCGGGAATGGAGGGTGAGTGTTGTTATTGCTATTTAACAAAAAGGCCGGTAGCACAGATAGTGCCACCGGCCTTTTTAATTAGCTAAGCGTATTTTCCAACCAAGCCGGCACACTGCTTAATGCCGCCGGCAAGGCATCGGGTAAACTGCCCCCCGCTTGAGCCATATCGGGACGGCCACCACCTTTACCGCCCACCTGCGAAGCGACATGATTGACTAATTCACCTGCCTTAACGCGGCCTACTAAGTCTTGGGTAACACCGGCAATTAGGCTCACTTTACCTGCCGCTGCATCCGCAACTCCAAGCAAGATGACGCCAGAGCCAAGCTTGTTTTTCAACTGATCAAGTACGCCACGTAAATCTTTACCGGAAACACCCTCAAGCTGGGTGACCAGTAAATTAACACCATTAATTTCCTGCACTTGGTTAAGCATGTCACTGCCCGCAGCGCTTGCCAGCTTTGCTTTCAGTTGCTCAAGCTCTTTTTCCAGTGCGCGGTTACGCTCAACCAGTGATTCGACCCGTGCTTCGACTTGCTCGGGTTTGGTTTTTAGTCGCTCACCTAACCGTTGAACACGGGCCTCCTGCTCACGGAAATAAGTTAGCGCATTCTCACCGGTAATCGCTTCAATACGACGCACGCCGGAAGCGATACCGACTTCGCTCACCACATGGCAACACCCAATATCGCCACTACGTTTTACGTGGGTACCACCACATAGCTCGATAGAGAAGTCATCAGCTCCAATGGTCAATACTCGAACGTTATCGGCATATTTTGCCTCAAACAACGCAGCCGCCCCTTTAGCTTTCGCTTCTGCTAGGCTCATCTGCTCTGTTTTGGTCGGAGCATTCGCTAAGATTTGCTCATTTACCAGTCGTTCTACTTCTGCCAACTGCTCAGCAGTCATTGGCTCGAAGTGGCTAAAGTCGAAGCGCAGACGCTCAGCATTAACTAGCGAGCCTTTCTGCTGAACGTGGTCACCCAGCACCATGCGCAGTGCTTTGTGTAGCAAGTGAGTCGCTGAGTGATTACGGATGGTGGCGCCACGCAAGCTTGCATCCACCTCACCCCGGACGTTTGCGCCAACGCTCAGCGCGCCCTCTACCATAATCCCTTGGTGAAGGTGGTGACCACGCTGCTTCTGTGTGTCGGTGACCTGGAAGCGACCGCCCTCAACGTATAAGTAACCAGTATCGCCTACCTGCCCACCCGATTCGCCATAGAAAGGAGTACGATCCAGTACAACAGTGCCTTTCTGCCCCGCTTCCAAGGCAGCTAATGCATTGCCTTCGCTGTCCACGATGGCAGTGACTGTCGCTTGGTCAGCCAGGAGCTCGTAGCCAGTGAACTGGGTTTCGCCTTCCAGGTCGATAGCAGCGCTGTAGTCTGCACCAAACTGGCTAGCCGCTCGCGCCCGCTCGCGCTGCGCTTCTAACTCACGCTGGAAACCGGCTTCATCTAAGGTAACTTCGCGCTCGCGACAAACATCCGCGGTCAAGTCGAAGGGGAAACCGTAGGTATCGTAAAGTTTGAAGACGGTTTCGCCTGGCAGCACGCCACCTTGCAGCTCTTCAAGCGCTTGATTCAATAAACCCATACCGTGATCGAGCGTGCGTGCAAACTGCTCTTCTTCTTTAAGCAGCACGCGGCCTATCTGATCGCTGGCATCGCGCAGCTCAGGATAGGCATCTCCCATTTCGGCATCCAGCGCGGTTACCAACTTATGGAAAAACGGCTCAGAAGCGCCAAGCTTATGCCCGTGGCGAATTGCTCGGCGGATAATACGGCGCAACACATAGCCACGCCCTTCGTTAGAAGGCAATACGCCGTCTGCGATCAAAAAGGCACAAGAGCGAATATGGTCCGCAATAACGCGTAGCGACGGTGTTGTAGTGTCCCCATGACCGGTCGCTTCGGCAGCCGCTTTAAGCAGGTTTTGGAACAGATCAATCTCGTAGTTGGAGTGAACGCCCTGCATAACGGCAGCCACTCGCTCCAGCCCCATCCCCGTATCAATGGAAGGTTTGGGCAGCGGATTCAATGTTCCAGCGGCATCACGGTCGAACTGCATGAACACAAGGTTCCAGATTTCGATATAGCGATCGCCATCTTCTTCAAGACTACCAGGCGGTCCACCCCATACGTCGGGACCATGATCGAAAAAGATTTCAGAGCTAGGACCACAAGGACCAGTGTCACCCATTTGCCAGAAATTATCTTCATCAAGCTTTGAGAAACGCTCAGGATCAATGCCGATTTCATCTTTCCAAATGCGCTCTGCTTCGTCGTCACTAATATGCACTGTTACCCAAAGTTTCTCTTTGGGCAGGCCTAGCGTTTCCGTTAGGAATGTCCAGGCAAAGCGAATCGCTTCACGCTTGAAGTAATCACCAAAACTAAAATTACCCAACATTTCAAAAAACGTATGGTGACGCGCGGTGTAACCAACGTTATCTAGATCGTTGTGCTTACCGCCAGCGCGCACACAACGCTGAGCAGAGGTAGCACGCACATAGGGACGCGGGTCGCGGCCAAGAAAAACGTCTTTAAAGGGCACCATGCCTGCATTGGTGAAGAGCAGTGTCGGGTCGTTGCCCGGCACAAGAGAGCTAGTGGGCACAACCGTATGCCCCTGCTTTTCAAAAAAAGATAAAAAGGCCTGTCTGATCTCTGCGCTTTTCATAGGGTATCCGTGACAAGAAAGCATGATGCCCCAGGGCGCTGTCGCCGCCACCCGCTGGGGTCGCAAAGGGAGCATTATAACGCAGTTGTCAAACGACTAAAGCCGCAGTTAGTGGCAGAACGAAAACAGATGGCGAAATAGCAATGGGAAATGACTGACAGAAAGGACTGACCAAAAGAAATTACAAGCAGGATAGCGCGTAGCGTATCTGCTCAAAATCAAAGCCACGAGTGGCAAGAAAGCGCTCACGCTTAGCACGATCCTTGGGCGTATCGCCTGGTGTAGTAAAACGTCGAGCCAAGGTATCACGGGCTAACTCAAACCAGTCCACAGCTTCTTGCTCTTCTACGGTTTCCAAAGCCGTCACTGACGTTTCTTTATCTACGCCACGCTGACGCAGCTCGCCTTTAATACGAATAAGACCTTGTCCGCGAAGAATACGCGAACGTATAAAGCTTTCGGCAAAGCGCTCATCAGACTGCAAACTCTGCTCTTGCAACGCGTCTAGACAAGCAGCAATAGCATCCGCTTGAAAGGATCTTTGCTGCAATTTACGCGTTAGCTCAGCGCGAGAGTGCTCGCGCCGAGCTAATAGTTGAACGGCAACTTCACGTGGCGTTAACTCACCACTGGAAGAAAACATATCGCTCACTCAGTGTAGAGAACAGCATCCTAAAACAGCTTATAGCAAGTCGTCATCACTATCAGCAACTGCGTCTGCCGCGGGCGCTGTCTCTTCTTTTTTAGGATCAGGCTTCGCCAACAACTGTTCGCGAATTTGGGTTTCAATCTCAAGCATAATATCAGGATGCTCTTCCAGATATAGCGCCGAGTTTGCCTTACCCTGGCCAATTTTCTTACCTTTGTAGCTGTACCACGCGCCCGCTTTATCTACCAAGCCACACTGAACGCCCAGGTCGATTACCTCGCCGGCATGGTAAATACCTTTGCCGTAAAGAATCTGGAACTCCGCCTGACGGAAGGGGGGGGCAACCTTGTTTTTAACTACTTTGACACGGGTTTCGTTACCCGTGACTTCATCACCCGATTTTACAGAGCCGGTACGACGGATATCTAAACGTACGCTTGCATAGAATTTAAGCGCGTTACCGCCGGTCGTCGTTTCGGGCGAACCGAACATCACGCCGATTTTCATGCGAATCTGGTTAATAAACACCACTAAGCAGTTGGCGTTTTTAATGTTACCGGTAATTTTGCGCAATGCTTGAGACATTAAGCGTGCTTGAAGACCAACGTGGGAGTCGCCCATCTCGCCTTCTATTTCAGCACGCGGGGTTAATGCCGCCACGGAGTCAATCACAATCACATCAACACCGCCGGACCGTACCAACATATCGGTAATTTCCAGCGCTTGCTCACCGGTATCAGGCTGGGAAACCAGCAAGTCGTCCAGATTAACACCGAGCTTTTCTGCATAGCTTGGGTCCAGAGCATGCTCTGCATCGACAAACGCACATACTTTGCCCTGCTTTTGCGCTTGCGCAATAACTGACAGGGTCAAGGTTGTTTTACCTGATGACTCTGGGCCAAAAATTTCGCATACGCGTCCATACGGCAGGCCACCAATGCCAAGTGCAATATCAAGCCCCAATGAACCAGTGGAGACAGACGGCATCACCACGCGCGGTGCATCGCCAAGGCGCATAACAGTTCCTTTACCAAACTGGCGATCAATTTGGCTAAGTGCAGCATTTAGCGCTTTGGTGCGGTTGTCATCCTGAGCCATGCAGAAATTCCTCATTACAAACTGTATAATTAGCCAGTAGTATGCCAAAGATTAGCGGTTAAACAAATCCTCAGCACTATATTTAATGTTTATTTCTTTTCCTTGTCTTTCGCCTCAGCCATCAAGCGAGCAACCAGCCCTGCCAATGCTTCACGCACGGCCTGCTCGCGCACGGCCTGCCGATCACCATAAAAGTGGAAGCATGCTGCTTGCTGACTTTCCGCACTACCCCAAGAAAGCCATACGGTACCCACAGGCTTCTCTGGGCTACCACCATCGGGGCCTGCCACCCCACTGACTGCAACAGCTAAGCTAGCGCCACTGTCTATACAAGCGCCTTTAACCATCGCATTTACTACCTGTTCGCTGACTGCGCCATGGGCTTCAATAACAGCCTCAGGCACTTTCAACATACGCGTTTTAGCGGCATTGGAGTAGGTCACGTAGCCCGCTGTAAAATACGCTGAGCTACCCGCTACAGAGGTAATCGCGCTGGCAATCCCACCGCCGGTGCAGGACTCTGCCGTGGAAACGTCAACCCCAAGCTGCTGGCACAGCTTTCCCAACCGCTGAGCAAGCAGTGATAGGTCAAGATTCTTGAGGCTTGAAACGCTAGGTGCCATGGTGACTCCTTCATGTGAGACCTTAGTTCAGCGTAGAATACCGTGTTTAACTTTCTCAAAGAAATTGCTCAAAGAAATCGCTTAAAGTAACTGCCAAAGAACATGCCGCAAGCCAACACTGCTTGCGCAACGCTTAACCAGGACGCCCATGTCACAGGCCAGCCCCGCTCACACGCCCATGATGGCGCAATATCTGAAGATCAAACGCGATCACCCTGAGGTACTGCTATTTTACCGAATGGGGGATTTTTACGAGCTATTTTTCGATGATGCCAAACGCGCTTCGATGCTGCTGGATATCACGCTTACCCAGCGCGGCCAGTCAGGTGGTAAGCCCATTCCTATGGCAGGTGTGCCCTACCATAGTGCTGAAGGCTATTTAGCTCGTCTAGTGTCAGCTGGTGAGTCTGTTGCCATCTGCGAGCAAGTCGGTGACCCTGCCACCAGCAAAGGCCCCGTTGACCGGCAAGTAGTTCGCATCGTCACCCCTGGAACGCTTCACGATGAAGCTCTGCTAGATGCCCGCCGCGATAATGTGCTGGTCGCCGTTGCGCCCGGCAAAGAGAGCTGGGGCCTTGCGTGGCTGGAACTTTCCAGCGGTCGCTTCAATATCCTTGAAGTAGAAAGTGAAGCAGAAATGCAGGCAGAGCTAACCCGCCTATCGCCTGCCGAACTGTTAGTACCCGAAAGTTTGACCCTGCCCGACGCGTGGTCTCAAAAGCGCAGTCTACGCCGTCAAGGCGAATGGTTGTTTGACTTAGACAGCGCCACTCGCAGCCTGTGCGATCAGTTTGAAGTTCAGGATTTACGCGGCTTTGGCTGTGCACACCTAACCACCGCACTAATCGCTGCGGGCGTGCTGATCGATTACGCCCGCGACACTCAGCGCTCACGCCTGCCTCACGTCACGGCCATTAGTGTCGAAAACCGCGATGAAGCCGTAGTGATTGACGCGGCCAGTCGGCGCAACCTAGAAATTGATATTAATCTCGGTGGCAACAGCGATAACACGCTGGCCAGTGTGCTAGACACCTGCACCACCGCGATGGGATCACGTTTATTAAAGCGCTGGCTGAACCGCCCGCTGCGCCAGCGTAACGTCGTGGAAAACCGTCACGCTGGCGTGGCGTTACTTTCGATAGACGTCGCCTACATGGCACTTCGTGAGACATTAAGCGACGTAGGCGATGTTGAACGTATCCTAGCCCGCGTCGCGTTGTATAGCGCCCGCCCACGAGATCTAGCGCGCCTACGCGACGCCCTAGTAACTCTACCCACACTTGAGCAACTACTAAGCGATATTGATAGCGGTAGCGCCATAGATGGTCTTAAACCGCACATTTGCCCCTACCCTGAGATAGCGGATACGTTAACTCGCGCATTGGTTGAGAATCCGCCGGTGGTGATTCGCGATGGCGGCGTGATTGCAAACGGCTTTGACGCCGAACTAGATGAACACCGTGGTATGGCTGAAAATGCCGGTGATTACCTGGTGCAGTTGGAATTGCGTGAGCGTGAACGCACTGGTCTGGCCAATTTAAAAGTCGGCTATAACCGAGTTCATGGCTACTTTATTGAACTCCCTCGCTCTCAAGCCCAGCAGGCACCCGCCGACTATATCCGTCGTCAAACGCTGAAAAACGCTGAACGCTTTATCATTCCAGAACTTAAAGAGTTTGAAGACAAAGCACTCTCGGCCAAGTCCAGAGCACTCACGCGTGAAAAGTGGCTTTATGAGCGCTTAATGGGAGAGCTCAACGCGGCGCTTCATGCGTTGCAAAACACCTCGCGGGCGTTGGCTGAACTTGACGTACTCTGCGCCTTTGCCGAGCGTGCCGAGGCACTCAACTGGGTAAGGCCCCAGCTCAGCGATGCCACTGGCCTAAAAATTACTGCTGGACGACACCCCGTCGTCGAACACGTTAGCGACACACCGTTTGTACCTAACGATGTCACACTAACGCCTGAGCAGCACATGTTGATTATCACCGGTCCCAACATGGGCGGTAAATCCACCTATATGCGCCAAACCGCGCTCATCGCGCTGCTGGCTCATAGCGGCAGCTTTGTACCAGCCGATAGCGCTGAAATAGGACCTGTGGATCGTATTTTTACCCGTATTGGCTCGTCAGATGACCTGGCAGGCGGTCGCTCTACGTTTATGGTCGAAATGACCGAAACCGCTAATATTCTGCACAACGCGACTGAACATAGCCTGGTATTAATGGACGAAATTGGCCGTGGCACCAGCACCTTTGATGGCCTTTCACTCGCCTGGGCAAGTGCCGAGTACTTAGCTGATGCGCGGGCACTAACACTGTTTGCCACTCACTACTTTGAAATGACCGCGCTACCGGAACAGGCCGAAGGCGTGGCTAACATTCACCTGACCGCTACCGAGCATGGCGACAGTATCGTATTTATGCACCGCATTGAGGCTGGCCCAGCAAGTCAGAGCTATGGCCTACAGGTGGCACAGCTGGCGGGGGTTCCTAGTCATGTGATCCACAGGGCGCGTGAAAAGCTAGTGGCCTTGGAAAAAAAGGAAGTGGTTGAATTGCAGCGCCCTAACGGGAAGCCCACGACCCCGCAACAAAACGACCTGTTTGCCAGCGCCCCACACCCAGTGGTGGAAGCGCTGGGTAAGGCCGATATAGACGATTTAACACCTCGCGAAGCGCTAGCGCTGCTCTATCAGTGGCGAGAACTACTGTGATGGAGTGACCAGAAAGTCATGAGCGCTTGCCGCCGCGTAAGGGCACCACTAGAATGTCGCCCATACTGTTTTATCTTATAAAAAACGATCGATTTATAACCATTAACTATTGACCACGACCGGGACACACCCGGTCCCGCAAGAGGGATAGCAAGATGACGTTTGTCGTTACCGAGAACTGCATCCAGTGCAAATACACCGACTGTGTGGAAGTCTGTCCGGTCGACTGCTTCTACGAAGGCCCCAACTTCCTGGTCATTCATCCAGACGAGTGTATTGACTGCGCCCTGTGTGAACCGGAGTGCCCCGCCGAAGCTATCTTCTCTGAGGACGAGTTGCCGGATGGCCAAGAGCAGTTTATAGAAATCAATGCGGAACTGGCCGATGTATGGCCAAATATTGCCGAGAAAAAAGATCCGCTGCCTGATGCAGAAGAGTGGGATGGCAAAACGGGTAAGCTCGAGAAACTAGAGCGCTAACCCCAAGCGCTATTTTTTCAAATCAGCTTTTCAAACCAGCGTTCGCGCTGGTTTTTTTATTTTGGTGGTATATCAAGCAACAATAGACTACAAAAAAGTGCGCTATAAAAAGAGCAGGCTACAAAAAAAGGCGGCCCGTAGGCCGCCCGCTCCAAGCACTTCCTCTGACCACTCCCTGTGTCAAACTCCTCAGATACTATCCTTGCCAGGGCTCACCTCACTGTATCACCCGGCGTATCTGACCTGCATCCCGTTGCATCCTGCCTGAAGCATCCTTGCCTCCCCTGTCCTAGGTACAGTGTGGCAGAAAGCCATCACAACTCAAGCGGGCAAAAACGACAACAGGCAAGCCGCTGCGGCTCGCCTGTTATTAAAAATACCAAAAAAATCAAAAACATAAACCCAAATCACAAAAGGCATTTGAGTCGTTAGCGTCGGCATTTGTAAGATATCTCTTACAAAATTTTGAGATATCTCTTACACGCCGACGCCCATTTCCACCTACTGCCCTTTAATAGCTTTCAAGCCAGGGTAGACCACATTGCCCAATTCGGCTTCGATGACGAGCAGACGGTTATATTTCGCTACGCGGTCGGAACGGCATAGTGAGCCCGTTTTAATTTGGCCTGCACAAGTGCCCACTGCTAAATCAGCAATCGTAGTATCTTCAGTTTCACCGCTGCGATGAGAAATGACGGCTGTAAAGCCAGCATCCTGGGCCATTTTGATCGCATCCAGCGTTTCAGACAGCGAGCCAATTTGATTGAATTTGATCAGAATTGAGTTACCAATTTGTTCGTCGATGCCACGTTTGAGTATTTTAGTATTGGTAACAAACAAATCATCGCCAACCAGCTGTACTTTCTCGCCCAGCTTGTCAGTCAGTGCTTTCCAGCCCGCCCAGTCTGACTCATCCATACCATCTTCGATGGAAACAATCGGATAGTCCGCACAAAGCCCCGCCAGGTACTCGGCAAAACCTTCGGCATCGTAGCTTTTACCTTCACCACTTAAGTTGTACTGGCCATCTTTGTAGAACTCAGAAGAAGCACAATCAAGCGCCAAGGTGACGTCTTTACCCAGGGCATAACCCGCGTCTGCAACAGCTTGCTTAATGATCGCCAGGGCGTCTGCGTTAGATGCCAAGTTAGGAGCAAAACCGCCTTCGTCACCCACAGACGTAGAAAGGCCTTTAGCAGACAGCACTTTTTTCAGCGCGTGGAAAATTTCCGCGCCCATTCGTAGGCCTTCACGGAAGTTTGCCGCACCTACTGGCTGTACCATGAACTCTTGGATATCAACGTTATTATCCGCATGCTCGCCGCCGTTAAGAATGTTCATCATCGGTACCGGCATGCTGTACTGGCCCGGCTGGCCATAAAGCTCGGCAATGTGCGCATAAAGCGGCACACCTTTAGCGTTAGCAGCAGCTTTAGCGGCAGCCAGTGACACCGCTAGGATGGCATTTGCGCCCAGATTAGCTTTGTTTTCAGTGCCATCCAGGGCCAACATTGCGTCATCCAGCCCACGCTGATCACGCGCATCCATTCCTAACAACGCACCACTGATTTTGCCATTCACGGCCTCAACGGCTTTTAAAACACCTTTGCCAAGGTAACGTGTCTTGTCGCCATCGCGCAGCTCAAGCGCTTCGCGGGAGCCAGTAGAAGCACCGCTGGGCGCACATGCTTCACCTACGGCGCCACTTTCCAGACGCACCATAGCCTGAACTGTGGGGTTGCCGCGGGAATCAAGCACTTCTAGCGCGCTGATTTCAACAATTTTGGTCATAACAGTATCCTTTGGTTGTCAGTCTAATGGATGATTGGGGTTCAATGTACACCAAGTTTGCTACCGCGGTTAACGGATGGTAAGAGGCGCAAACCCTTTCACCAGGGCATCTAACTGCGAAAGCT
Organism: Halomonas qinghailakensis; assembly: GCF_025820815.1. Lineage (NCBI taxonomy): Bacteria > Pseudomonadati > Pseudomonadota > Gammaproteobacteria > Oceanospirillales > Halomonadaceae > Halomonas > Halomonas qinghailakensis. The sequence goes on from NZ_CP096973.1 coordinate 889,565, forward strand.
GAGTCAAAAATGGCTCTAATTGATCCAATGGCAGTGCACAGGGCCCGTCGCACTTAGCGTTATCTGGGTCTGGATGCGCTTCTAAGAAAATTCCCGCTAAGCCAACTGCGACGCCCGCACGGGCAAGTTCGGCTACTTGGGCACGGCGGCCATCGGCACTGTCCGCACGGCCACCTGGACGCTGTAAGGCATGGGTAACATCGAAAAACACCGGATAGCCGGTCTGCTTCATATCACCAACGCCCAGCATATCCACTACAAGATTGTTATAGCCGAAGCTAGTGCCACGCTCGCATAGCATCAGGCGATCGTTACCGGCTTCTTGGAATTTGGTAAGGATATGGCGCATTTCGTGAGGTGCTAGAAACTGCGGTTTTTTTATATTAATCGCCGCGCCGGTGTTGGCCATCGCCACCACTAAATCGGTCTGACGGGCAAGAAACGCTGGCAGCTGAATAATATCAGCAACTTCCGCCGCAGGAGCTGCCTGCCAGGGTTCATGAACGTCGGTTATGATGGGCACGTTATAGCGCGCTTTAATATCCGCTAAAATCTGCAAACCTTTTTCTAGGCCTGGTCCACGATAAGAGTGGATCGAACTACGGTTTGCTTTATCAAAGCTTGCCTTAAAAACATAAGGCATCCCGAGTTTTTGCGTCACCTTCACATAGGCCTGCGCCACTTCATCGGCAAGCGCCGCCGACTCCAGCACATTCATGCCGCCTAATAACATTAGCGGCAAAGAATTGCCGGCGGTTAGGCCGGCAACGTTAATATGACGCTCTGGAAGGGCTGATTGAGACGCCGAAGACATGCTCTTGGAAGACATTCGCTCTCCCTTATTCCTGAGTCGTTGTATGGGCGCGCGTGCGTGCCGTTTTGTGCTCTAAAGCAGCGTTAACAAACCCAGAGAACAGCGGATGCCCATCGCGCGGTGTTGAAGTAAATTCCGGATGGAATTGGCACGCCACGTACCAAGGATGATCAGCCAGCTCGACCACCTCTACCAAGGATTGATCAACGCTCTTGCCTGAAATAACCAAGCCCGCCTGCTCCAACTCATCAATAAACTGGTTATTGACTTCAAAGCGGTGGCGGTGACGCTCGACAATCTCATCAGCGCCATAGGCTTCGCGGGCTTTGCTGCCTGCTTTCAAATGACAGATCTGCCCACCTAGACGCATCGTACCGCCCAAGTCAGAGGCAGCGTCGCGCAGCTCGATCTTGCCTTCGGCGTTAATCCACTCAGTAATCAAGCCCACTACGGGGTGCTTGGTGTCGTGGGTAAATTCGGTAGAGTTAGCGTCTTTCCAGCCAGCTACGTTGCGGGCAAACTCAATGACTGCCACCTGCATGCCCAGACAAATCCCCAAGTAGGGAATGTTGTTCTCACGGGCAAACTGGGCGGTAAGAATTTTGCCTTCCACGCCGCGCTCGCCGAAGCCACCAGGCACTAAGATGGCATCTTTGCCAGCGAGCCGTTCGGTTCCGTGGTGCTCAATATCTTCAGAGTCGATATAGTCGACATTAACCTTGATACGCCCTTGAATACCCGCATGTATGAGCGCTTCGTTAAGTGATTTGTAAGCATCCAATAGCTCCATGTACTTGCCGACCATGGCAATGCTTACCGACTTCAGCGGGTTCAGCTTGGAGTCCAGCACCTTAACCCACTCAGAAAGGTCAGCAGGCTCGGCTTCCAAACGCAGCTTGTCGCAAACAATGTCGTCCAGGCCGTGCTCGTGCAGCATCAACGGAATGCGATAAATGGTATCGGCATCCTGCAGCGGTACCACCGCACGCTCTTCTACGTTAGTAAACAGAGCAATTTTGCGGCGCTCGCTCTCTTCCAACTCTACTTCACTACGGCAGATCAGAATATCCGGCTGGATACCAATCGAACGTAGCTCTTTAACGCTGTGCTGAGTCGGCTTGGTCTTAGTCTCGCCTGCCGTCTTGATATACGGCACCAGCGTGAGGTGCATGTAAATCGCCCGGCTGGCGCCAAGCTCGCTGCGAATCTGGCGAATTGACTCAAGAAACGGTAGCGATTCGATATCACCTACCGTACCACCGATTTCCACCAGCGCCACGTCAAAGCCTTCACCGCCGGCATAGACACGCTGCTTGATCTCATCGGTAATGTGCGGGATGACCTGAACGGTGCCACCCAGGTAATCACCACGGCGCTCTTTGCGCAGCACACTCTCGTACACGCGGCCAGTGGTGAAATTATTACCTTGGGTCATTTTGGTGCGAATAAAGCGCTCGTAGTGCCCTAAGTCCAAGTCCGTCTCGGCGCCATCTTCGGTGACGAACACCTCGCCGTGCTGGAAAGGACTCATGGTGCCCGGGTCCACGTTGATGTAGGGGTCGAGCTTGAGCATGGTGACCTTAAGGCCGCGGGCCTCTAGAATCGCCGCCAGCGAGGCCGACGCGATGCCCTTGCCAAGAGAGGACACAACGCCGCCGGTCACGAAGATATATCGTGTCATGGAAAACCTGTCGAAACGTGATCAAAAGGCGTAACAGAAAGCCACACCAGGATGGGATGACAGAATAGCAGAGTACGCCTAAAGGCTCAATTTGAACTGCTCTCGATGGGCGACACCGAGGTCAGGCCTAAGCGAGGGTCTTTTGTCATGGCCGGAAAATGTTCCCCACAGTTCCGGCATTTCCGCCATCCATGGCGGTCAGATGACAAAAGTAGCGCCCATGGATAGGTTCACAGCGCCCTCGCGAAGGCCTGAAGTCGGGAAAGTCGCCCTATTAAGCACTTACTTCCCCAGCCTCACTATCAAACCCCCAGGTAATCCAAAATCCCCTCAGCAGCTTGGCGGCCTTCATAAATTGCGGTCACGACTAAGTCAGAGCCGCGCACCATATCGCCACCGGCAAAAATTTTCTCATTGCTGGTTTGGTAGGCGTACTGGCCGTGTTCTGGTGCTTTTACGCGATCACGCTCATCGACCTGGATGTTGGCACCATCGAACCAAGGCGCAGGACTTGCCTGGAAACCAAACGCTACCACAACAGCGTCAGCAGCAATGATCTCTTCAGACCCAGGCACCACTTCAGGACGACGACGGCCATTCTCATCGGGCTCACCCAAACGGGTGCGCACAACCTTAACCCCTTCGACCTGTTCTTCGCCCACCACCGCAACCGGCTGACGGTTGAACAGAAACTCAACGCCCTCTTCACGCGCATTGGCAACTTCACGGCGTGAACCCGGCATATTCTCTTCATCGCGGCGATAAGCGCAGATCACGCTATCCGCGCGCTGGCGAATGGAGGTGCGATTACAATCCATGGCAGTATCACCACCACCCAGCACCACCACACGCTTACCTTCCATCGAGATAAAATCGTTAGGATCTTTTTCAAAGCCTAACCGGCGATTAACGTTAGCGATCAGGAAATCGAGCGCTTTGTACACGCCAGGCAAATCTTCGCCGGGGAAGCCCCCTTCCATGTACTTATAGGTGCCCATCCCCAGAAAAACAGCATCGTATTCCTGCAGCAGCGTGTCGAATTCGATGTCGGTGCCAATCTCAGTATTCAAACGAAACTCGACACCCATCTCTTCAAAGACAGCGCGGCGACGTTCCATCACGTTCTTTTCCAGTTTGAACTCTGGAATACCGAAAGTAAGCAGGCCGCCAATCTCGGGGTATTTATCAAACACCACAGGCTTGACGCCATTGCGTGCCAGAATATCAGCGCAACCAAGACCTGCGGGCCCCGCACCGACGATAGCGACCTTCTTATCGGTCCACTCCACCTTAGACATATCCGGACGCCAGCCCATCGCAAACGCCGTGTCGGTAATGTACTTCTCCACCGAACCGATAGTAACCGCACCAAAGCCATCGTTCAGCGTACAGTCGCCTTCACACAGGCGGTCTTGTGGGCATACGCGGCCACAGACTTCCGGCAGCGAATTGGTTTTGTGTGACAACTCAGCCGCTTCAATAATGTTGCCTTCCACCACCAGCTGAAGCCAGTTGGGAATATAGTTATGTACTGGGCACTTCCATTCACAGTACGGATTGCCACAGTGCAGGCAACGGTGCGCTTGGCTCGCCGCATCAGTGGGTTTAAAAGGTTCGTAAATTTCAGCGAACTCTTTTGACCGAGTATGTGCGGCTTTTTTCTGTGGGTCTTTACGACCCACATCTACAAACTGAAAATCGTTGTTTAAACGGTTAGCCATGATCTCTCTCCTCGAAGCGTAGGCTCTGGCGGTTATTCCGGCTGACGCCGAGATTGATTCAGCAAACTACCCAAACTTGCCGCTTTTGGCTTCACTAGCCAGAAGTGGCGCGCGTAGTCACCAAAATCTTCCAGAATCGCCGCGCCTCGCGCGGAGCCTGTTGCCGCAACGTAGGCTTCAATCATTTCACGTAGATGACGACGATACGCTTCCATCGCTTCAGTATTGACCCGATGGATTTCGACCAGCTCGTGGTTGTACTTATCCACAAAAGTACGGTCTTCATCCAATACATAGGCAAACCCACCGGTCATGCCCGCGCCAAAGTTAACGCCAGTTTCACCCAGTACGCAGACCAACCCACCAGTCATATATTCACAACAGTGGTCACCTGCGCCTTCAATCACCGCAGTCGCCCCTGAGTTACGCACCGCAAAACGCTCACCGGCAGTTCCTGCGGCAAACAGCGTGCCGCCTGTCGCGCCATACAGACAGGTGTTGCCAATAATGGCGGTTTTGTGGCTCTCAAACTGACTTACCTTGGGTGGCACAATCACAATACTGCCGCCGTTCATGCCTTTGCCGACGTAGTCGTTGGCATCGCCTTCGAGATAGAGGTTTAAGCCACGAGCATTCCACACCCCAAAACTTTGCCCAGCCACCCCAGTAAAGCGGGCAGTGACTGGCGCTGCCTCCAAGCCATCTTCACCGTAACGTTTAGCAATCGCACCAGAGGTTAACGCGCCCACGCTGCGGTCACAGTTGGTAATAGTGAAATCAAACTCACCCCCCGACTGGCTTTCAATGGCTGCTTTTAGCGCGGCCAGCACTTCCTGGTTCTTGGCGCCTGGATCGTGGGGCACATTACGGCTCACGGTGCAGAACTGCGGCGCCTCTGCGGGCACAAAATCATTTGATAGCAGCGGAGTTAGATCCAACTTACGCTGAGCCGCAGTATTGCCTTCTAACACTTCCAGCAGGTCAGTACGACCAATCAGATCAGTCAACTGACGCACACCCAGCATTGCCATCAGTTCACGCACTTCTTCAGCAATAAAGCGGAAGTAGTTTTTGACCATATCGACAGTGCCACGGAAATGCTCGCCGCGCAGAAAGTCATCCTGTGTTGCGACACCGGTGGCACAGTTATTCAGGTGGCAAATACGCAGGTACTTACAGCCCAATGCCACCATCGGCGCAGTACCAAAGCCAAAGCTCTCAGCACCAAGAATCGCCGCTTTTACCACGTCAAGACCGGTTTTGAGACCGCCATCGGTCTGTAGACGGATCTTGTCACGCAGACCGTTAATACGCAGCGCCTGATGAACCTCGGGTAGACCCAGCTCCCAGGGCGATCCCGCGTGTTTAATAGAGGTTAGGGGGCTTGCCGCAGTACCACCGTCATAACCGGAAACGGTGATCAGATCCGCATAGGCCTTCGCCACACCGGTAGCTATGGTGCCAATACCCGGCTCAGAAACCAGCTTTACCGACACCTGTGCCTCTGGGTTGACCTGCTTAAGATCAAAAATCAGCTGCGCCAAATCTTCAATCGAGTAGATATCGTGGTGAGGCGGTGGCGAAATAAGCGTCACACCGGGCACTGAATAACGCAGCCGAGCAATTAACTGGTTGACCTTGCCACCAGGCAGCTGACCACCTTCGCCGGGCTTAGCACCCTGGGCGACTTTGATCTGCAACACGTCTGCATTGACTAAATAGGCCGGGGTAACACCAAAGCGGCCAGACGCAATCTGCTTAATTTTCGAGCTGCGAATAGTGCCGTAGCGAGCAGGATCTTCGCCGCCTTCGCCTGAATTGGAGCGCCCTCCCGCCTCGTTCATTGCTTGGGCTAACGCTTCATGGGCTTCCGGCGAAAGTGCACCTAACGACATACCTGCACTGTCAAAGCGCGGAATAAGCGCTTCAACTGGCTCAACTTCCTCTAATGGAAGAGGCGTCGCAGCAGGTTTTAGTGTCAATAAATCACGAATCGTCGCGACCGGACGTTCATTTACCAACCGGGCGAACTGCTTCCACTTCGCGTAGCTGCCTTCTTGCACCGCAGCCTGAAGCGACTTCACCACATCTGGATTGTAAGCGTGGTACTCATAACCATGGACATACTTCAGCATGCCGCCTTGAGAAATGCCTTTGCGGGCAATCCAGGCATCTTTCGCTAGCAGCTCTTGCTGCATCTGAAGCTCAGCAAAACCAGCACCTTGAATGCGCGATGCCATACCGACAAAGCAGGTATTCATAACCTCATCGGATAGCCCCACCGCTTCAAACAACATAGAGCCACGATAGGAAGCCAGCGTTGAGATTCCCATTTTAGAAAGAATTTTGAACAGCCCTTTCTGCAGGCCTTTACGATAATTCTCCCGTGAATCAGCTGGGTTGCCCGTTAGCTCACCGGTGCGGTGCATGTCAGCCATCACTTGGTAAGCAAGCCAGGGGTAGACCGCCGTTGCACCTACGCCAAACAGCACTGCCATTTGGTGGGCATCCCTTGCATAGCCGGTTTCCACCACGATATTGGCATTGGGACGTAGCGCCAAACGACCAAGGTGAGAGTGAACGGCTCCTACCGCTAAAGCCGCCTGGATGGGCAACTGCCCTTTGGGAAGGTCAGCATCGGTCAACACCAAAATCACTTTGCCCGCATTTACCTGCGCTTCTGCCTCTTGGCAAAGCAAAGTGACTGCCTGCTGAAGGCTACTACTTTCGGGGTCATAGCCAAGTGACAACGTATGGCTGGCAAAAGCAGGGTCATCTTGATTAATAAGTGCAGTGAACTTACGCGGCGACAGTACTGGTGTCGTTAGAATCAAACGGTGAGCATGCTCAGGTGTTGCCTTAAAGACATTTAGCTCTGCACCACAGCAGGTCTCCAGCGACATAACAATCGCTTCACGAAGCGGATCAATCGGCGGGTTTGTTACCTGGGCAAACTTTTGACGGAAGAAATCCGTCAGCAGGCGCGGACGGCTAGACAATACCGCCATAGGCGTATCATCACCCATTGAGCCGACTGCTTCCTGACCACTTTCTGCCAGCGGACGCAGTACCTGATCACGCACTTTCTGCCAGCGGACGCAGTACCTGATCACGCTCTTCAAAGCTCACCTGGAACATTTTCTGCTGAACATTAAGAGCGTCGGTATCCATCGTCTGGAAACGCGCAAGCTCGGTCAGCGCCGACTCTAGGTAATTAGCTTCCTGCTTAAGCCAACGCTTATAGGGATATGCTGATTTCAGACGGTTATCGATATCCTGGGTGTGCAACACTTCGCCTGTTTCAGTGTCTACCGCTAGCATTTGGCCTGGGCCAACGCGGCCTTTAGCGACAACATCCTCAGGGCGATAACCGTATGTACCAATTTCAGACGCTAGCGTAATGTAACCATTCTTGGTGATCACCCAACGCGCGGGGCGAAGGCCGTTACGGTCGAGCATACAAACAGCTTGACGGCCGTCAGTCATTACCACGCCTGCAGGGCCATCCCAAGGCTCCATGTGCATGGAGTTGTACTCATAAAACGCGCGCAGTTCAGCGTCCATGGTCTCAACGTTTTGCCAAGCAGGCGGTACCATCATGCGCACCGCACGATGCAGCTCCATACCACCAGTCAGCAGCACTTCCAGCATGTTATCCATGCTTGAGGAGTCTGAGCCAGTGGTATTGACGATTTCGTCAAGCTCAGCAATATCAGGCAGACGTTCATTAACGAAATTGGCTTTGCGGGAATTCGCCCAGCCGCGGTTGGCTTCAATCGTATTGATCTCACCATTGTGCGCTAGCAGGCGGAATGGCTGGGCCAGCGGCCAGCGCGGTGCGGTGTTAGTAGAGAAACGCTGATGGAACACGCAAATAGCGGTTTCCAGGCTCGGGTCATTTAAGTCTTTGTAGAACGCCGGCAAATCTTCCGGCATGACGAGGCCTTTATAGGAAACAACCTCTGATGAGAGTGAAGCAACATAAAAGTCTTCATCGCTACGTAGCGCTTGCTCTGCATAGCGTCGCGCCATAAACAGATCAACATCGAAGCGTTCACTGCCTAAATTTCCACTACTAGCTGGCTGAACAAACAGCTGCTCAATACGCGGTAGACAGTCCAGCGCCATAGGACCACACACGCTAGAGTCGGTGGGCACTACGCGCCAGCCCAGTATCTCCAAGCCGCGGCTGTTTAGCTCGCGCTCAAGGATTTCTTTAGCATGAGCTGCACGCGTATCGTCATCTGGTAAAAAAATGACGCCCACGGCAAAACGCTCACCAAGCTCCGCATCAAGCGCCTTCTTCGCGGCAGCACGCATGAATTGCACCGGCATTTTCAGCAGTAAGCCGCAACCGTCACCGGTTTTGCCATCTGCCGCAATACCGCCGCGATGGGTCATACAGGTAAGTGATTCAATAGCCGTTTTCAGCAAGTCGTGGCTGGCCTGCCCTTCCATATGAGCAATAAGGCCAAAGCCGCAGTTATCGCGAAACTCGCCAGGCTGGTGAAGACCTCTATTCATGGGCGTGCCTCTAGTCAGCGTGTGTTTTTTTAGCAGTGTTTTGATGATATATTGACGAGTTTTTCTTTTTTTAGTATTCCACTGCCTGCTTGAAAACAGGCACTTCTCGCCTTCACTGCTTTAAGAAATGGTCGCCCAGCATAGCGATTTGCCGGTGTGTAGCGCAATCACCCAGAACCCGCAAATCTTCAAAAAACCTCGTCAAATCCTGCATTTGCATTCGCACTGAATGGAAAAATATATTAACTTCAACCACTTGCAATGCAGCAAAACGTTATTTCAACGATGCCAACACAATATTAAACTTTAGTATTAAATCGCTCAAAAACCCCATGCCGATAGCGCATAAGGCATGCGGATTACATACAAAATGATCCTCACTTGACAGCCAGGCAACAAAAAACCCACGCGAAGGTGGGTTTTCCGTATAGCTTTTTTTATTAATACTGCCTTTGACCAGTAATGTCAGTTATCAATACTGCCAGCCTATAGCGTTTAACAATACGCTTTAATATTTAGTTGCGCGGAAAGTGGTGAAGTAGCTCACGCAGCATATCAGGCGGCGTGGCATCACTTACACAGGCGTCTCCTAGGGCATTGAGTAGCACCAAACGTAGGCGGGAATCAATATTCTTCTTATCCAGCTTCATACGAGCTAAAAAGTCATCTACTGTCATTCCGGCAGGTGCCGCCAGTGGTAATCCGGCGCTTTCAATAACTGCCTTAGCACGCGCGAGGGCATTGCTATCAATCCAACCAAGCTGATGAGAGAGCGTTGCCGCCATCGCCATGCCCGCTCCCACAGCTTCACCATGTAGCCAGTTACCGTAACCCTGATGCGCTTCGATGGCGTGCCCAAAGGTATGCCCCAGGTTTAGCAGCGCACGAACGCCCTGCTCAGTTTCATCTTCCGCCACAATGTCAGCTTTAATTTGGCAACTTTGGGCAATCGCTTCAGCAATTACCGAAGGCTCAACACCACGTAGCGCCTGCATATTCTCTTCTAGCCAGCCCAAGAAACGCTCATCACGGATTAACCCGTACTTGATTACCTCTGCCAAGCCTGCAGAAAGCTCACGACTAGGCAGTGTGGTCAAAGTATTGATATCAACGATGACTGCTTTCGGCTGCCAAAACGCGCCAATCATATTCTTACCCAGCGGGTGATTAACGCCGGTCTTCCCACCTACCGAGGAGTCAACCTGAGAAAGTAGCGTGGTAGGCACCTGAATAAAAGCAACGCCACGCTGATAAGCAGCTGCTGCATAACCGACCATATCGCCAATCACACCACCACCTAAAGCAATCAGCGTACAGCGACGGTTGAAGCCCGCCTCTAACAGCGCATCCCAAATCCGGCTTACCTGCTCAATGCTTTTGTACTGTTCGCCGTCAGGTAACACCACGGTATGAACATCTAAATGATCCGGTAGGCTGGCGCAAAGCGATTCTAAATAAAGCGGTGCGATAGTCTCATTGGTCACAACCATCACCTGCTGACCAGCAAGATAAGGCACTAAGACGTTGGCACGTTTAAGCAGCCCAACGCCAATATGTATTGGGTAGCTACGTTCGCCTAGCGCGACGGTGAGTGTGCGCTGGGCGTTTATTGTTTCAGTCATTGTGATACCTTTTTGCTTTGGGCCCGCGCAATTTCCAAAGGGTCCACCATACGATGGACACGACGCAGAATTTCGTTGACCACCGCACGTGGACTGCGCCGATCAGTTCGCACCGTAATATCGGAGGTCGCTCGATACAGCGGATCCCGTGTGGCAAACATATCGTTCAGTACTTGCTCACGATTATCACACTGTAATAACGGGCGGTTGCGATCTTTGGCAGTCCGCTTCAGCTGCTGGTCAACGGTGGTCAGTAAATAAACGACGGTACCGCGTTCACGTAAAGCACGGCGATTTTCTTCACGTAGCACCGCTCCACCGCCGGTCGCTACCACCACGTTCGGCAACTGAGTCAGCTCGTCAATCATCTGGCTTTCACGCAGCCGAAAGCCAGGCTCACCTTCAACGTCAAAAATCCAAGGTATATCCGCGCCGCAGCGGTCTTGTATGGCGTGATCGCTGTCAAAAAACGAGCGCGATAATTCAGCCGCGAGCAAGCGACCTATCGTGCTCTTGCCAGCCCCCATGGGGCCAATTAAAAAAATATTGGGTAATTCTTGCATCAGCGAACCGCCAAACCATCATCAAGTAGTCGTGGAGTAATAAAGACCAATAACTCTACCTTTTCATTGCTCTCTTCGGTATAGCGAAACAGTCGCCCAAGCAAAGGGATATCCCCAAGCAGCGGTGTTTTAGCTATTTGGCTCAACTGTTCTGTTGTCAAAATACCGCCCAGCACTACCGTTTGCCCATTATCAACCAGCACTTGGGTTTCTATTTGGTTCGTATCAATTGGCGGCTCACCACCAAATTCACTTTCCCGGAAACTATCGTTTTTAATCACTAAATCCATAATGATGCGGTTATCCGGAGTGATTTGTGGCGTTACTTCCAAGGAAAGCTCGGCCTCCTTAAACTCTGTATCAGGATTCCCCTGAGCATCTACGCTCTGGAAAGCACGTTCTTCACCTTGACGGATAATAGCAGTACGTTGGTTGGCAGTGATCACTCGGGGCTGAGAAATTGTTTGGCTTTTACCTTCACTTTCCAGCGCTCTTAGCTCTAAATCCAGTAAAATATCACCAGAAAGATAGCCAAAGCTAAACCCTGTATTGGACGCTGCCGTGGATCCTAAATCAACCGCCAGACCCGCTTGGGCTCGATTGAGACTGTTAGGGTTTACATTACGTCTTTCAAAAACGCCGTTGCTATCTTGCTGGAAGCCTCCCGTAGTTGACGCCCCCCAGTTAATACCCAGCTCCCGTGAGGCGGTATCTCGAGCAATAACAATTCTTGCTTCAATTTGCACCTGCCTCACGGCCACATCCAAGCGATCTAACGTGCGAATAATATCGCGCACCTGGTCTGCGGTATCTTGTACCAGTAGCGTGTTGGTACGCTGATCGATACTAACTCGCCCTCGATCGGTTAACAGACCAAAGCCATCACCACCACGCAACAGTTGGGCAAGGTCTTCAGCGCGCGCGTACTTTACTTCGATAAATTCAGTGACTAAGGGTGCCAACGTTTGGCGCTGGTTGCGTGTTTCTATCTCTTGCCGTTCAAGCGCCGCCAGTTCACTAGCTGGTGCGACCACGATCACATTACCCTGTTCACGGCTTGCAAGCCCTTGGCTTTGCAAGATCAGCGCTAATGCTTGATCCCAGGGAACATCGTTCAAATTAAGCGTAATACGACCAGCAACGCTATCGCTGGCCACTAAATTGAGACCAGTAAACTCTGCCAAGATAGCCAGTACTGCACGTACTTCAATATCTTGAAAATTAAGGCTTAATCGCTCTCCAGTAAACGACTCCCCTTGTTGCTCTCGCTCCTGCTGTGATGCTTGACTGACTGGCTGAATCTCAACTGCCAGCGTACGTCCATTTTGCGATGAAATCATCGCGTAAGGGCCATTCGTTTGCAGTTCAAGTCGCACATCACGCTGCCCAACAAAGGGAGTAATACGAGTAACGGGTGTCGCGAAATCGGTGACATCATAAACTTGGTTAAGCGCATCGGGCAGGTCAATGTCCCTCAGTTCTACCAATACACTGCCTCCGCTCCCTTCACGCAGGTTAGTCACTACACCATCGCGATTAAATGTCACCAAAACACGTCCCGCGCCATTCTCGCCACGCTGAAAATCAATATTTTCAACACGGGGCCCTTGGTTGGGCGGCTGAGTAGCCTGCGATGCTGGCATAGACGCGGAGTTTCCTGAGAGGGTGACTCTTAGCTGATCTCCGACTACACGAGAGGTGTAATCAAGGGATTCATTCAAATCAACCACGAGACGCGTTCGCCCACTGCCCTCCAACACGGTCACCTGCTCAACACCACCACGGCTAACAGCAATACGGCGTTGGGCAACGGCACTCTGTGTATCGGCTAAATCAAGCGCTAGACGAGGAGGTGCGTCTAACCGATAGCCTCTTAGCTGGGCAACGCCGCCACTGAACTGCAACACTAACTCTACATTACCGTTATTGGTTTGGCGCACATCTAAATCGGTAAGTACTGAAGCCATGCCGAGCGACGGCACGAAGGCTATCAATAACAGTAAAATTTGGCGAAATGTGACGACCATAGGGGGATATCCGGTAACAAGTAAAAAAATTATTCCTCGAGGGTGAGCGTTGCCTGCCGCTCTTGCCACCCGTGCTGAGGGCTGAAAACGCGTTCAACAATACTGATTTCCTGTGGGCCAATCTGGTTAATAAGACCATGGTTGGTGCCTAGATAATTACCTTCTCGTACGCTAACAATGTCTCCCTCAGGAGGGGCAATTAATGCGACTTGCTGCCCTCCCATACGCAGCGTACCGACTAAGCGTAATGTCTGAAGCTGAAAACGTTCCAACGGCTCTTGGGTGCGCTGTTGATCGGGGGCAAGTTCACTCATGACCTGCTCCACCTGCAACGCATTTTTGCGAACGCCTTCAGGCGCTAAAAAAGGACTGCGTGCATCGCTAAAACGGTAATCAAGCGACTGGTACTCTGGTAATTTCTTAACTATCTCCGGCGCTTGCCCACCAGGAGCACGGCGTATTTCTGAAAGTGTTTGGTCTAGCTGGCCTAATTGAGGATCGCTGCAACCAGATAAGCCGACACTACACAGCAGCAGGCATAACAAGCGCTTCATGGCGTGCTGCCCCCTTCTGCCGATACTGTCTTGTAGCTATATGTGCGTGCAAGTAGCGTCATTCGTAGCGTGTCACCGCTCTGATCAACAGGCAAGAGTGTTAAGTCGTGTTGAGTAATAATTCGCGCTAGATCGCTAATATCCGAGACAAATTGCGCCAACGCATGGTAACCCCCTCGCACCTGGATATCGAAAGGGTGCTCAATATAGTGGGTATTGCTCACCGGAGGCCTTAAACGAATAGTCTCAATGGTCAGCCGATTCTCAATGGCAGCGTCGCTGATGCTATCTAATAAAGAAGGTATTTCTGCGCTGGTAGGCAACATTGCCTGCATCTGCACCATCTGTTCTTCAAGAACCGACAACTGACTACGTATATCTGGCAAAAAGGCAGCTTCAGAGGCTTTGCGTCGATACTCGACTAACAGTCGCTCTTCTTGACGCTGTTCCGCGGCAAGTAAGTCACGCGACTCGCCCACGAACCACCAATTAATAGCTAAAAAAGAAATTAAAAAAACAAATAGTCCTAGTAGAGCTTTCAGCAGCCCGGGCCACTCGCCGGCTTCTTTAACATCCAACGTCTGCCAATCAAGATTGCGCAGACGTTGCCACTCTCGGTTAATCTGTCCACGGTTAACCATCATGGTGCAGCCTCCAAGGAAACAGCGTCACTAAGAGGCTGCTGCATCACTTCAAACTGAAAAACACGCCGTGTGTCATCTTGGCCGCTGGCAACCTCAGAAAATAGCGGCACACCCAACCCAGGCATATCTGCAATTTGTCGTAACTGCTCAGAAATTTGACGCTCATTACTGGCGACCGCGGAAAGGCTAACGAGCTCTCCGCTGCGTGTCATACGTTGATACACCACACCATCGGCAACGCTAGCGGCAATATCATTAAACAGCCTTACTGTACTCATACGTTCGGAATTAAGCGTTTGAAACAACGCTAACTGCTCGCCTAAACGTTCCGTATCACCCTGATAGCGCTGCACATCGGAAATTTCAATGTTGAGCTGCTCAATATAGGTAGAAATATAAGCATTACGCTGTTGCTGAGCAGCCAATTGCTGCTGATATATGTACAAGACGCCTAGCCCACACGCAGCACCTGCCACTAGCATCAATAACATAATGCCGTAAAACTTCTTCGTGCGCCTTTCTCGCCGTACTTCACGCCATGGCAAAAGGTTGATATTAATACTCATTGGCTAACTCGCATTGCCAATCCGCCCGCCGTTAGCATCGCAGGTGCGTCATTGCTTAACGCTTCTTTATTAATCCGTTTATTGATGCGCATACGCTGAAACGGGTTAGCGATAGTTACCGACATACCACTATCGTCAGCGATACGCTCTGCAAGGCCCGGAATAACACTACAACCACCTGCTAACACAATATGTTGAACCTCATGCTGACGACCAGCGGTATAATAAAGCTGCAATGACCGTCCTACCTGTTGCACCACCGTCTCTAAAAATGGAGTGAGCACTTTCTCTTGGTAATCACTAGGTAGCCCGCCACGCTTTTTAGCAAAACCAGCCTCTTCTATGCTCATGTGGTAATACTCACGAATCGTATCGGTTAACTGACGTCCACCAAACACGGTATCGCGGCTATACACAATGTGCCCGCCCCGTACCACGTGAAAAGCGTTCATATTCGCCCCGATATCAACTAACCCCACACACGCAGTTGGATCGTTTGCGACGTTTAGTTGCCGGCGTAACTCGGCCAGCGCACGCTCCATCGCAAATGTTTCTACGTCGACTGCAGCAGGTTCCAGCCCAGCACGTTCTAATGTTTCGGTAAGCTGGGTCACATCTTGTTGGCGACACGCCACTAAAATAACCTCTTGCTTGTCCTCATCAAAAGGAGCGGGACCGAGGCATTGAAAATCAAATGCCACTTCGCTGAACGGAAAAGGAATATGGCGGTCAGATTCGGCGATTATTCGCTCTTCAATTTCTTCTTCGCTTAGCGAAGCAGGAAAGGTCAGTGTTTTGGTAATAGCGGCACTCGCTGGTACAGCCACCGCCGCTTTTCGCGTAGAGGGCTTTGCGTGCTCAACAGCACGCCTAAGCACATTTGCCACATCATTAATGTCGCGGATGCGCCTTTCAACCACCGCGCCTTCTGGCAATGGACGAACAGCGTAGCTTTCTACTTGATAGTTATCGTTATACTGTTTGAGCTCTAACAGCTTGACGGTCGCCGATGTAATATCGACGCCAATCAACCCTTTACGGGGTGTGAGTAAGCGCATCTTGGTTCGGCTCCGCCTGCCTAACGTGCAAGTTTCGAGATTACATGATTTTCACCTCAGTCACACGCGAATGGCATTACGGCATATCAACACTGGTGACCGCTGCTTCCCCTTCCTATAATGGCAGCCAATTGCGTGATACGGTCGTTTGGATACCGTGTCTATTCTCATTTCCACGGGTGTACTCTGTTCATGACGTTTTTTCGAACCCTCATCCTGTCACTGTTTTCACTGATCGTTGCGCTTATTGGTGCTACCGTATTGGCAGTGGTGGGTGCTGCTATTTATTTCTCACCTGGCCTACCTGATGTGCGCCAGCTGCAGGATTTTGAACTACATACACCGCTTCGCATCTTCACCAATGACGGCAAGCTCATTGGTGAATTTGGCGAAGAACGCCGCATGCCTGTCGACTTTGCTGATATTCCCCAGGACATGATTAACGCACTGATCGCGGCGGAAGATGCCAATTACTTTGATCATGCTGGCGTTGACCCTCGCGGCATTGCAAGGGCGGCGGTAGAGTTAGCCCAGAGTGGCGGTACTATCCAATCCGGCGGCTCGACCATCACGATGCAGGTTGCGCGCAACTATATGTTGACGCTTGACCAGACGTTTACTCGCAAAATTCGCGAGATTCTTCTGGCTCTGCAAATGGAGCAGATTCTTGATAAAGAGGAGATTTTCGAGCTTTACGTCAACAAGATCTTCCTCGGTAATCGCGCTTATGGCATCGCTGCAGCCTCTGAAACGTATTACGACAAGCCGCTGGCAGAGCTAACGCTAGCTCAAACGGCCATGATTGCCGGTCTTCCTAAAGCGCCTTCCGCTTTTAACCCGCTAGCTAATTCCGAGCGTTCGCTCATTCGTCGCAACTGGATTTTATTCCGTATGCGCGAGCTTGGTCTTATTGAAAACGATATTTATCTAGCAGCGGTGCAAGAGCCTGTTACTGCACGTCGCCATTACACCCAAACCGAAGTAGATGCGGCTTATGTTTCAGAAATGGCCCGTCAATTTGCTATGGAACGCTTTGGCGATGCGGCATATACCGGTGGCTATCGTATTTACACCACGATTGATAGCACGCTACAGCCCTATGCGCACCAAGCTCTGGCAAACGGCTTATTGGCATACGATCTACGCCACGGCTGGCGTGGGCCAGAACAGCAGGATATCGCTGCCAGCTTGGTTGAAGCTCAAGAGCAAACCGCTACCCTCGGGCTAGAGGAAGAGTTATCAGAATCACCCGAAATTCGCGAAACCGCCCGCCAAGCCGCCGAGCGCAGCCAAACACAAGTTGAAGGGGTGGATGGTGACGTTAGTAACTGGTTACAGGTGTTAGAGCGCACGCCCAACTATGGCCTCCTCCAGCCAGCCATTGTGGTTGAGAGCAGTGGTCGTGAGATGCAGGTACTTACCCGTGGCGGAGAGCTGCGTACAATCGAATGGAGCGGCCTAAGCTGGGCACGCCCCTATTTAAGCCCACGCAGTCGCGGTGCAGAACCAAGTAGCGCAGAGCAGATTGCTGTTCGTGGTGACCTGATCCGAGTGGTTGAAAACCAGGACGAAACACTTCGCCTATCGCAACGGCCCGATGCCGAAGGTTCTTTGGTTGCCCAAGATCCTCGCACCGGCGCTATTTTGGCCTTACAGGGTGGGTTTGATTTCAACGCAAGTAAGTTCAATCGCGCCGTTCAAGCCCAGCGCCAATCAGGCTCTATTTTTAAGCCGTTTATCTATCTTGCTGCCCTAGAAAATGGCGAAATGAATGCGGCAAGCGTGGTTAATGATTCCCCAGTTGTACTCGATGACGGCAGTAATTCCTTATGGCGTCCGGTCAATTCAAGCCGGGATTTCCAAGGTCCAATGCGCTTGCGCCCCGCGCTTGCTCGTTCGCGCAACCTAGTCACGATTCGTGTACTACAAGCCATGGGTCTAGACCATACTATTAGCTATTTAGAAGGGTTTGGTTTCTCTCCCAGCCGCTTGCCACGTGGGCTGTCACTTGCTTTAGGCAGTGCTACCTTAACCCCCATGGAAATGACCAACGCCTACTCCGTAATTGCCAACGGCGGCTTCCAGGTCGCACCATGGTTCATTGAACGCGTCACGCGTAACGATGATGAGGAACTAGTGGATGAGGCAACGCCCCAGGTTGCTTGCCCTAGCTGTGCTGAAGGGCAAGAAACTGTTGAAATCGACGGCAAAGAGTACCCTGTTGCTCCTCGAGTAGCCGATCCTGCGGCTGTCTATATTCTGCGCGATATGCTGCGCGACGTTATTACCTCGGGCACAGGACGAGGCGCACTAAGCTTGAACCGCGATGATATTGTTGGCAAAACAGGCACCACCAATAGCCAGCGTGATGCATGGTTCGCTGGCTTTAACAGCGACTTAGTGACCACTGTGTGGGTAGGCAAAGACAGCAATGAAACTATTGCTGAGTATGGCGCCAATGCCGCTCTTCCTATCTGGGTAGATTTTATGGGTGATGCATTAGAAGGTACGCCTTCAGCGTTACCCGAACGTCCAGAAACTATCGTCAGTGCCCGTATCGACCCAACCACTGGCCGCCGCTTGCAGGATGGTCAATCGGGAGGCATTTCGGAACTCTTCCACCGCGACCACCTTCCTGGCTTTCAGCAACGTCGTATCAGTCGTGAACTAGAAGAAGTCAGTGGTTCTCAGGGATCTGGTACTGCTGAGTCAATTTTCTAATCTCAGCCTTCTCAATGTTAAAGCCCGGCGGCCTAATGGTCGCCGGGCTTTTTCATGGTGAGTATTAAAGCTATTGGATTAACCGTTCACTGGCTGAGACTCTTGCTTGCAGGCGACCCAATTGGCACCAATCGCGACCATCATTATTGCCACCCCAGCAATTTCAGTTAACAGACTAGGGTAGAAGACCCCAACAATAGCGCCACCAATCGCCAAACGCGGCAGCAAGGACATTTTAGTGAATAAGTAGCCCTCCAGTGCTGCAGCAAACGCGCACAGTGCCAAGATAGCAATCAGTGCATTCCACACCACCACCAACACTGGCCCACCCACAATGATCTCTGGGTTGAAGACCATAAACAGCGGAATCAGGTAGAGCCCTTTAGCAAACTTCCAAGCTTGGAAGCCAGTCTCCATCGGCTTACTACCTGCAATCGCTGCCCCTGCAAAGCCTGCCAGGGCGATAGGTGGAGTCACATTAGAATCTTGGGAATACCAGAACACCACTAAGTGGGCGATCAATAGCGGCACCCCAAATTCAGCGGTCAGCGCTGGGCCCACCAGCACAATCAAGACAATATAGCTGGCGGTAACCGGCAACCCCATCCCCAAAATTAAGCTTGCCAGCAGTACCATCACTAGCGCCAACACTAGGTTGCCGCCAGAGAAAGCCAGCATCATGGAGGAGAATTTAAGGCCAAGCCCTGTCAGGCCCACTACGCCAACAATAATCCCTGCTACGGCACACGCCATGGAAACAGCAACGGCATTACGCGCGCCAAGCTCTAAGCCTTGAACCAGTTTAACTAGCCCTGCCCACACCACGCCTTTAGTGCGGCTAACGGTGACTGGCTGCCCTTGCTTGGGGGCAATAAAGAAGTACCACAGTGCATAACGGAGAACGGCCACGGCGATAATGGTGACCACTGCGTAATAACCCACGCGCATTGGCGACATGCTCATTGCCAGCAGCCACACCAATACTGCCAGTGGCAGCAGGAAGTGCCAGCCATCTTTCATCACCTGACGCATCTGCGGCAGCTCACTTTTTGCTAACCCCTGCATGCCCTGCTTCAAAGCAATAATATGCACAAACAGATACACCGTCGCAAAGTACATTATCGCTGGCAAAATGCTGATTTTGACGATTTCTAAATAAGGCGTATTGGTGTACTCGGCAATTAAGAAGGCACCTGCGCCCATCAGCGGCGGCATAATTTGCCCACCGGTCGATGCTGCGGCTTCAATCCCACCCGCCTGCTTCGGCTGATAGCCCAGCTTTTTCATCAGCGGAATGGTAAATGCCCCAGTGGTCACCACGTTGGCAATCGCACTACCTGAAATGGAGCCCATTCCCGCAGACGCCAGCACAGCAGCTTTTGCGGGGCCACCCCGTTGGCGACCCGTGGCGGCATACGCCATATCGATAAAAAACTTACCCGCACCAGTGCTTTCTAAAAAAGCCCCAAATAGCACGAATATAAAAATATAGGTTGCCGCAACACCCAGCGGCAAACCAAAGATACCCTCTTGCCCTAAATAGAGCTGTCCTGCAATGCGCTCCAAGGTATAGCCGCGATGCTCTAAAATGCCGGGCATCCATTCACCTAGCCATGGCAGCTCGCCACGAGGTCCTGCAAACGCGTAGATAATGGCAAGCAGGCCAATCACTGTCATACCAAACCCAACGGCACGACGGCTTGCCTCAAGTACCGTCACCGTGGCAATGCAAGCCACTAATATATCGGTATCGTTCCAAAAGCCGGCACGGCTAAAAATCGCATCTAGATTAAATACTAAGTAACCACCGGTGATCATCGCGCCGGCTAAAAATAGACAATCGATCCCCCAACCTAAAACACCGCGCTTCCGCTTCGGCCCAAACGCTGGAAACATCAAAAAGGCCAATAGCATAATCAGTGCTAAGTGGATGCTGCGCTGGTAGAAAAGCCCCAGGGGCTGGATTCCCGCAGAGTAAAGCTGAAACAGAGAAAGGCCCACCGCAACCGCGGTGATACACCACAGTACAATGCGGGGCTGCATCGCATTCGCGCCGGGCATCACAACCGGCGGTGGAGTGGAATCGTTCATGAAGTCCTCGGAAGCGTTAACTAATGTCGTTTTTATTCACTTGGGGCGGCGTCGGGGGCAATTAATTGAAGGATGACACGTTGCCCAGCGGCGACCTCACTTAAACTCACCGATGAGCGTTCATCACCTGGCCACACCACTTGATGGTTAACCGCAGGGGAGCCCACTCTTAACACATAGCGGTTGTTGGCAACTGGCTCATTAATGGCGTTAATCCAGTAACCGCCCTCACCGTCTGACACCTGCACCCCACGGCCAAAGATATGCCCAAGCCCGGCGGCAAAATCCGGTTGATGGCTTCGCTCTAGCTGCATCACGCCAGCCACATTGCGATAGCAGTCAAGTACCGTAAAGTGCTCAACAGAGTGCTTCCATTGAAGGCACCAGCGACCGCCATTAGGCACTGCTTGATTCACCAGAGTAGCGCCCTCTTCGGTCGCAATGACTAGGCGCATAGACGCAATCGCCGAAGCGGGGGAAGCCCCCACTTCGGCGAACGCTAAACATGCAACAAGGAGCACCATCAGTCGTTGTTGCCACTGCATGGCAATATCCTTATGGCAATGTCTTACGACGTGGCTCGTTAACCGTTAAGGGCGCAGACGATCGGGAATATCAGCACCAACTTCTTCAAAATAGCGGATGGCACCCGGGTGTAACGGCACTGGCGTAGAGTTCATGGTGAACTCGATCGTGGTGTCGTTGGCAGCAGGATGAACAGCGATCAGCTCGTCAGTATTCTCGAACAGCAGCTGAGTCAACTGATAGGCAAGCTCTTCATCCATATCAGAATTCACCACCAAGACATTGGGAATACCAATGGTCTGAATGGCCTCATCCATGCCGTCATACATACCCGCTGCCAGCTGATAGGGCGCGAACACTGCTTCTGCTTCCTGTGCATTGGCAACTTCTTCATCAGAAAGACCGATGAGACGGATATCACGAGTAGCCGCAAGGTTTAGGATAGAGCTGGTAGGCGGCCCAACACTCCAGAAACCGGCATCGATATCGCCATCACGAATGGCATCAGCAGTTTCGTTAAAGTTGAGGCGCTGAGGAGTAAAGTCGTCGTAGCTAATGCCATTGGCTTCCAGTACGGCACGCGCATTGAGTTCGGTACCACTACCCGGCGCACCAACAGAAACGCGCTTACCGGCAAGATCAGCAATCGTTTGGATATCCGACTCGGCTAGCGTCACTAGCTGTACTGCATTGGGGTAAACAGACGCCAGCGCGCGGGTATTTTCAATCTGGCGACTTTCAAAGTCGCCGCTGCCGTTATAAGCCTGATAAACCGTATCCGCGAGCGCGAGTGCCAAATCGGCATCGCCACGCATAATTAGGCCCATATTTTCGACGGAGGCACCGGTAACCTCAGCGGTCGCCTGAGCGCCTTCAATATGGTTATTAATCATTTCAGCAAAGCCACCGCCGATTGGATAATAAACCCCGCCGGTACCACCAGTCGCAATAGAGAGCTGCTGCGCACTGGCGGGCAGTGCGACGGCTAACATAGATGCTGCCACTGTATATTTTAGAGTTCTCATGAGCATTTCCTACGTCCTTTTTGGACTTATTAAGTAGGGTTGACGATAAGGGGGCGTCAAGCCCCTCTGCTTCTGGTTACCGTAAACGGCAAGTAGAAACGGTGCAAAGAAGTTAGCACGGCTTTAGCGTGAGATGCTAATACAACACTACTCATACAACACTACTCACTCAGCAGCCCTTTTACCTGTTCCACAATATGCGCTCCTATTGGTAACGCCGAGGTCGCCGCAGGAGAAGGCGCATTGCCTACGTTGACGGTGCGCCGCGTATTAACAAATAGAAAATCATCCACCAGTTTGCCATCATTCGACACCGCCTGAGCCCGCACCCCCGCAGGATAAGGTGTTAAGTCTTCTGCCGTTAGGCTGGGGCAATACTTGCGCACTAAAGACAAATAACCGCGCTTGTAGAGCGAGTTTTTCATCTCAAGCAACCCAGGCTTTAGGTGCTTGCCTAACACTTTCAAGATGCCCGGATGGGTGAACATCTGACCCATGTCGGTCAGCGACATATCCTGTTTACGGTAGCCTTCGCGCTTCAACGCCAGCACCGCATTGGGGCCAACCGTCACCGTGCCATCAATCATGCGCGTCAGGTGTACGCCCAAAAACGGCATGGTAGGATCCGGAATGGGATAAATCAGATGATTAACAATTCGGTTATGGCGCTCTGGCAGCAAGTAATATTCGCCGCGAAACGGACAAATCGTAAAGCCAGGGTCTTGCCCCAGCATGCGGATCACCCGATCAGCCATCAGTCCTGAACAAGACACCAAGTAACGGCTGGTGAACGTGTCATTTTGCGTGGTCACCACGACATCGTTGGTACGCTCATCAAGACCAGTGACGCAGCTGCCATAATGAACTTCACCCCCTAAACGCTCGAATTCAGCGGCCATCGCTTGAGTAACCTCGGCATAATTGACGATGCCACTTGAAGGTACAAAAATACCCGCTACCCCAGAGATATTAGGCTCGCGCTCTTTTAGCGCATCAGCCTCTAGCCATTCTCGCTCCAAACCATTGGCAGCGGTTCGCTCCCATAGCGCTTCCATACGCTGTTTCTCAACGGCATTAGTAGCGACTAACAATTTGCCGCAGATATCGTATTTTACGTTGTGCTGATCGCAAAATTCACGGATCGCGCGGTTGCCCTCAAGACAAAACTTAGCCTTCAGACTACCCGGTGTGTAATACACCCCGGCATGAATGACTCCACTATTGTGACCCGTTTGGTGCTGCGCGGGGCCAGACTCTTTTTCGAGCACCAGCATACGTTTCTCTGGATACGCTTTTTGCAGCTGCATAGCGGTCGAAAACCCCAAAATACCGCCACCAATAATGATGAAATCCCACATGAATGACGTTACCTGTGCCAAATTTTCAAAATTTATTGATAATAGCCGTTAATCGACGTTGATCGCCACGTCCCTACATTGGTCTAAAATACTGACCCGGTACACTCGCCTAGGGAGATACCATGGAGCACGATGCGCCGCGCCCAAACCTCGCTATCAGCGCTTATGGTGCGCTAAAGCACGACATTATTCGCGGCCGCTATGCGCCGGAAGAGAAGCTATTGATGAGCCGTCTAAAGGAGTATTACGGCGTCAGCACCGGCCCACTCCGAGAAGCGCTTTCCCAACTAGTCGCCGACCGTTTGGTGATTGCGATTAGCCAGCGCGGCTATCGTGTTGCGCCGATGTCACTGGCTGAACTCAATGACATCTACGACGCCCGCGCACAGTTAGAGGGCCTGATTTTGCGCTTAGCCATCGAGCGCGGCGACGACGACTGGGAAGCTAACGTGTTGGCGACTGCTCACAGGCTTTCCAAAGTGACTGAAGTGAGCTCACCTGATGAGCTGCTTGATGGCTGGGACTCACGCCATAAAGCGTTTCATACCGCCATTGCCAGCGGTTGCAACTCGCCCCACCTACTACAAATGCGCGATACGCTGTTTAATCAGGTTGAGCGCTATCGCCACCTGTGGCTGCAGGAAACCGTGATGTCTCCCCAAGCGCTGGAAACCAAACGCCAAGAGCATGCTGCACTAGTCGATGTCATCCTAGCCCGTGACACAGAGCAAGCAGCTAACCTGATGCGCGACCACTTAATGACCCCAGTGCCAATCATTACCCGCGTGCTAACAGCTCGAGGCATTCAATAAATTCGCCGTTTTAAAAAAATGTAGAAATTTTATAAGAACGACGATACATTGAACTCAATATGATAATGCCTGAGGAGTTCACGCCATGACACGCTTCAATTGGGATGACCCGCTACACCTTGAGCACCAGCTTACCGACGAAGAGCGCCAAATTCGCGATGCCGCCCACGACTACTGCCAGGAAAACCTGCAGCCACGTGTGCTGAGTGCTTTTCGCGAGGAGCGCTTTGACCGTCAGATTATGAATGAGATGGGCGAGCTTGGTTTATTGGGTGCGACCGTCTCCCCAGAGTACGGCGGCGCAGGCGTTAACCATGTAGCCTACGGTTTGATTGCCCGCGAAGTAGAACGCGTCGATTCTGGCTACCGTTCGGCTATGAGCGTGCAGTCTTCGCTCGTGATGTACCCCATTGAAGCCTATGGCTCTGAAGAGCAGAAGCACAAATATTTGCCTAAGCTTGCCAGCGGTGAAATGGTCGGCTGCTTTGGTCTAACCGAACCAGACCATGGTTCAGACCCCGGCTCCATGATTACCCGGGCAGAAAAAGTTGACGGTGGCTATCGCTTAACCGGCGCTAAAATGTGGATTACCAACAGTCCGATTGCTGACATTGCAGTGGTGTGGGCGAAGTCCGCTGCCCACGACAACCAAATTAAAGGCTTTATTGTTGAGCGTGGCACCGACGGCTTCAGCACACCCAAAATTGAAGGCAAAGTGTCACTGCGCGCCTCTATTACCGGTGAAATCGTACTGGATAACGCCTTTGTTCCTGACGAAAACTTATTGCCTAACGTTAGCGGCTTAAAAGGCCCCTTCGGCTGCTTGAATAAAGCCCGCTACGGGATTTCCTGGGGCGTATTAGGCACCGCCGAGTTCTGTTGGCATGCCGCTCGCCAATACACGCTAGACCGCAAACAGTTTGGCCGTCCGTTAGCCTCTAATCAGCTGATCCAGAAAAAGCTCGCGGATATGCAAACCGAGATCACCTTGGGCCTGCAAGCCGCCTTGCAGGTAGGCCGCCTGATGGACAGCGGCAACTGGGCGCCTGAAATGATCTCGCTGATTAAACGCAACAACTGCGGTAAAGCGTTGGATATCGCCCGCGTCGCACGGGATATGCACGGAGGTAACGGCGTTTCCGACGAGTATGGCGTTATTCGCCATATGGTCAACCTGGAATCAGTAAACACCTACGAAGGCACACATGATGTCCATGCCTTGATTCTTGGCCGCGCCCAAACCGGTATTCAGGCGTTTTTCTAACGGCAAACGAGGCACCCGATGAGCACAGCAACCAAACCACTTGCAGGCATTAAGGTACTCGACATTTCCCGCGTACTGGCTGGCCCGTGGTGCGGGCAGATGCTCGCGGACATGGGGGCCGACGTGATTAAGGTAGAGCGCCCTGTCAGCGGTGACGACACTCGCCACTGGGGGCCTCCATGGCTCTCTGGCAGCTCAGAGTCGGCGTACTACCTGTGCGCCAATCGAGGCAAGCGCTCGGTTACCGTGGATATGGCAACGGCCGAAGGGCAAGCGCTTATTAAACAGTTGGCCGCTCAGTCTGACGTGCTGCTGGAAAACTTTAAAGTCGGCGGCTTAAAACGCTACGGCCTTGATTACGCCAGCCTAAAGACGCTGAATCCGCGGCTTATTTACTGCTCGATCACCGGCTTTGGCCAGGAAAGCCCTTATGCGCACCGCGCCGGTTATGATTTCATGATTCAAGCCATGGGCGGCATTATGAGCCTAACCGGCAAACCTGACCATGAACCCGGTGGTGGCCCCGTGAAGAGCGGTGTGGCTTTTACCGATATATTCACTGGCTTATATGCCGCCAATGCAGTGCTAGCCGCGCTTTACCAGCGCCGCGATAGCAACGTTGGATGCCATATTGACATGGCGCTGATGGATGTGCAGGTAGGCGTACTGGCAAACCAAGCTCTCAATTACTTAACGTCCGGTCACGTGCCCGAGCGAATGGGCAATGCGCACCCCAATATTGTGCCTTATCAAGCGTTTGCCACCGCAGATGGTCACATGATCGTGGCCGTCGGCAACGACGAACAGTTTAAGCGTTTTTGCCACGTGATTGACCAGCCAAACCTACCGCTAGACGCGCGATTTGCCACCAATGGCGCGCGTGTAAAACACCGCGAGGAATTGCTTCCTGCTATCGCCGCCGCGTTAGCTACTCAGAAAACAGATACGTGGTTAACCGCTTTTGAAAATGTCGGGGTGCCCTGTGGCCCTATCAATACGCTAGATCGCGTCTTTGACGACCCCCATGTTAAAGCCCGCGGCTTAAAGCAAACGCTCCCTCACCACCAAGCAGGCCAGGTTGATTTGGTAGCGAACCCAATCCGCATAAACGGTGAATCGATTAGTGCCCCAACGGCCCCTCCTTCTCTGGGAGAGCACACCCATCAGGTGCTCGACGAGCTTGGCATTACTCGCGAACAACGTCATGCATTGCGCCAAGCAGGCATTATTTAATCTTGCACGTTTGCACGGCAGATAACTCATCGAAGCGCCTAACAAGGCGCTTTTTTGCCCTTTAAGCATGCTTCACTATAATCTTTATACAAAACCTATACGAAAAGTTCACAAGCGACTAAACTAATTTCGTCTATAATTAGATAATTAAATAAAGTTTCAAATTAACCGACGACAGCTCAAAAGATCGGCAGGCTGATAATTAAGCGCACGGCGATAGGGGGAATTTCATGGGTCACTGCGCATGGGTAGAGGGTAGTTGTAAACGCTGCGAAGGAGACCTTCCTTTTGAGTTCACGATGGCTTTCCAGCCGATCGTCGACGTATCACTTGCGCGGGTTACGACCCATGAAGCGCTCGTACGGGGTATTAATGGCGAATCGGCTTGGAGCGTTATTTCTCAGGTAACCGATGATTTGATGTACCGCTTTGACCAAGCTTGCCGGGTAAAAGCGATTGAAATGGCAAGCGCACTAAATATGCAAACAGACTTATCAATCAATTTTTTACCCAATGCTGTTTACGAGCCGGAAGCCTGTATTCAAGCGACCCTCGAAGTTTCACAACGCGTTGGGTGGCCAATGGAACGCCTCGTTTTTGAAATCACCGAAACCGAGCGCGTACGTGATCGCCAACATCTACGCAACATTATCGAAGCGTACCGCGAAATGGGCTTTAAAACGGCCTTAGATGACTTTGGTAACGGCTATGCCAATCTTGATTTATTGACTGACCTAACGCCGGACAAGCTTAAAATTGACCGTGAACTGGTGATGAACTGTGACCATGACTCACGCCGCCAAGCGTTGCTTAACTCGATTGTTTTGTTAGCCAAAGAATTAAATATGACACTGATTGCTGAGGGAGTGGAAACCCGTGCAGAAGCCCTGTGGTTAGCGCGGACAGGCATTGTTCGCCAGCAGGGATTTTTTTACGCAAAACCCGCCATTAATTGCTTGGGCCCAGACCTCACCTCTCGATTATTAGACTTAAGAGAAGAGGTGTGTGTAGGCTTAGAAACATCAATCTACTGAACACCAACCTTCTGTCTACTACCTACTGTCTTTTATTTACTACCCATAACACCCGTTTTATCGTCTGTATAACGAATATGAAACAATGAAGACTGAACCTGTCATATGAACAGTGTCACTGCAGACTTTTTATAAGCAATATCCAACACCCAAAGGAGTTGAGCCATGAGCAATGCCGAGCTAAACGAACTAAAGCAGAAGTACGTTGCGGCGGGCGCTGCCAGCCCTGCTACCGCTTTTGCGGATCGTGCTGAAAATGCTGAGATCTGGGACGCCGACGGCAACCGCTTTATCGACTTCGCAGGCGGCATTGGCGTTTTGAACGTAGGGCATCGTCACCCGAAAGTCGTTGCTGCTGTGAAAGCCCAGCTGGATAAGGTCATGCACACCTGCCAGACCGTCATGCCTTATGAAGGTTATGTGAAGGTTGCTGAAAAACTTAGCCATATTGTACCGGTACGCGGCCACGCAAAAGTCATGCTAGCTAACTCCGGCGCCGAAGCGCTGGAAAATGCGGTTAAAATTGCCCGCGCGGCCACCGGCCGTTCTAACGTTATTTGTTTCGATGGTGGTTATCACGGACGTACGTTTTACACTATGGCCATGAACGGCAAAGTCGCACCGTATCAAACCGATTTCGGCCCGATGCCTGGTACGGTATTCCGCGCCCCTTACCCGGTGCCCTACCACGGTGTCAGCGAAGACGAAGCCATTCGTGGTCTAAAAATGACCCTAAAAACTGACGCCAATCCAAAAGATACCGCCGCTATTATTTTAGAGCCCGTGCTAGGCGAAGGCGGCTTCTATCCCGCGCCCAAGAGCTTTCTTGAGAAAATCCGCGCAATTTGCGATGAGCATGGCATGCTAATGATCATCGACGAAGTGCAGTCTGGCTTTGGCCGTACCGGTAAAATGTTCGCCATTGAGCACAGCGGCGTTGAGCCAGACATAATGACCATGGCGAAGAGCATGGCTGACGGCATGCCCATTTCTGCGATTGTTGGCACCGACAAGGTCATGGACGCTTCAGGCCCCAATTCTCTGGGCGGCACCTATACCGGCAGCCCCACGGCCTGTGCCGCAGCGCTGGCCGTGATGGAAGTGTTCGAAGAGGAGAATATTCTTGAAAAAAGCCAAGCACTGGGTGAAAAGCTAGCGGCGCGTTTTAATGAGTGGCAAACCAAGTTCGATTGCATTGACCATGTGCGCAACCTGGGCGCTATGGCAGCATTCGAGCTAGTCTCAAATAAAACCGATCGCACGCCCAATGCTGAGCTTGCTGCCGCGCTGTGTAAAAAAGCCCGTGAGGAAGGTTTGATCTTGCTCTCTTGCGGCATGTACGGCAATACGATTCGCTTCTTAATGCCGGTCACGATTGAAGACAGCGTCCTCAACGAAGGGCTGGATATTATTGAATCCTGCCTGGAATCGCTGGTTTAAGGGGCTCTGATTCAAAAGGCCTATAACAGCTCGTAGCGGGGGTCTTTTGCCATGGATGGCAAAAGTAGCGCCCAGGGATGGGTTTACAGCGCCCCCGCCTAGAGCTGTTTCGGCCATACCAGCTCTCTACTTACCGAGGGCGTCGATCGCCTTCAAGGAAATTAGCTGTAAAAACCGCTTTTCCATGAGTCTCAAACGACCACTTCATCACATCGCTTAAAGCGGCCATCACCGCATCGAATTCCCCGAACACCTGGGTACTCATTCGATTAGGGTGAACTTCTAACCCTGTGGCTTCCAAACGTTTTACTACGTCTTTTACTACTGGCTTAAAATCATCGGCCAGCGGGTAATAGCTTAGCTGTACGGAAAGATACATTCTGCCTCCTTATGCGCTTTATGCGCGCTTACTGGCTCCCTGTGAAAAACGCTGCCACGCCGCTAATATGGCCGCCCGCGTTTCATCTGGATGCTCCATAGGGAACATATGGGTACCAGGAACCTCGCTGATAGCTAACCCACGACGCTGAAGCCGCTTAACCCGTGTGGGGGTGAGTAAGTGCGACTCTTGCCCTGCCACTAGCTGGATCGGCACACCGACTCGACGTGGCAACCCAGAAAGGTGATCCGGCAGATGGCGAAAAATCTCCACCTCAATACGCGGGTCAAAGGTTAGCTCAGCGCTACCATCGTCTAGCAAGCGCGTGCCTGCTTCAATGTAGTCGTTCAACGCCTCTGGGGTAAAGCGGCGAAATAATCCACGGCGGCGTAGCGAGTTAGCCATGGCTTCTCGGCTAGGCCACACGCTGCGCCGCCCCTGGGTTTTGCCAGCGGGCGTGATGCGGTCCATAAAACCGAATCGTTTCGCCGCTTTCATCACCCAGGCATCCGGCCCCAGCATCAACGGCGGGTCAAGCATAATCACACCACAAAAGCGTTCTGGCTGTTTATCTGCCGCCATCGCCATCAGCGTGCCGCCTAACGAGTGACCAACGCCCAATAGCGGCGCGTCTGTTTCAGGTAAATAGCTCAGCAGTTCATCAACTAAATTGCCCCAGTTATGGTTTACCGGATAATCCGGATGATGACCCAATCGATCCAGCGGATGAAGGTCAAACGACTCTGCCAGCGGTTCCAGCAGCGTACGATAGCTTAAGCCAGGAAAGCCATTCGCATGGGCGAACACTAAACGAGGGCGTTGGGTGGCATGGGCAGACATGGTTCGCTCGCAGGGTAAGAAGACAGGAAAGCAGCGTGGCAACAGCATCCACGCTAACTAGCTAGCAAGTAGATAAACTATCATACGTCTGTTTTAACTCGCCTTTAAATGAGCGTCAATCGACATAAGTATTAACAGGCTAATTAAAACAGTGAGAGTTGCTGAACGGTAACTTCTTCTGCCAAGCGATAGCCCACGCCTAAGAGCCGAACCGGCCTCTCCCCTCGTAACCAGCCAATAGTTAACAGGGATTCGAACTGATCTAGGCTGGGCGCTGGGTCGGCGTGTTCCACGGTGGTTTGGGTAAAGTCGTTGAATTTCACCTTTACCATTAGCCCGCGCACGGCGGGCGCTGGGTCTAGTCTGGCATAGCGCTGCTCTAAGTCACTGAGCAGGTCAGGCAACTGCTGGCGACAGGCTTCCAGCGTCGGCAAGTCTTGGGAGTAGGTTTGCTCAGTGCTGATCGATTTTCGCTCGCGATGGGTTTTCACTGGCCGCTCGTCGCGCCCATGGCTTAGCTCGAACAGCCGATGCCCGAAGCGGCCAAACTGTTCGACCAGCTCGGTAAGCGAGCGAGCCCGCAAATCCGCACAGGTTTGGATACCCAACCCCGCCAATTTTTCAGCGGTGCGCGGCCCTACTCCGTGGATTTTCTTGACTGGCAGTTGCTGCACAAAGCTATCAATGTCGTTTGGTGTGATCACAAACAGGCCGTCCGGCTTGCGCCAGTCGCTGGCAATTTTGGCAAGAAACTTATTGGGAGCAACCCCCGCTGACACGGTAATGCCTATTTCGCTTTTCACCCGCTGACGAATCGCTTCGGCCATGCGGGTGGCGCTACCGTTGCACAGAGTGACATTGGTCACGTCTAAAAAGGCTTCATCTAGCGAGAGCGGTTCAATCAGTTCGGTCACATCGCGATAGATCGCAAACACTTGGCGCGCCACCGCTTTGTATTTGGCCATATCGCCACGGATCACGATCAAATGCGGGCAGCGTTTGAGCGCCTGGGCCATAGGCATGGCCGAGTGAATGCCAAATTCGCGGGCGGGGTAGTTACAGGTGGCGACCACTCCGCGCTGCTCAACGCTGCCACCTATCGCAATAGGCACATCGTTAAGCACCGGGTTGTCACGCATTTCAACCGCTGCGTAGAAGCAGTCACAGTCGCAATGAATAATTTTGCGCACAGATTGCCCTTGCCTCCGCCCTTACCTGTAAATAATCACAGTTTACCACAGGAAAAGCCGCTACTAGGTGCCACAAAACGTTCTCAGTACTTGTTCGTTTTCTGTTGCAGGGGCTGCAAGGCGGCGTGCTTCTGCGGATTCATCAAAGGGCTGGGTGACCGCAGCAAGCAAGGTGTGAAACGGCGCAAAATCGCCCTCGTAAGCCGCATCGATAACTTCCTGAATGCGGTGGTTGCGGGGAATGACCACTGGATTAGCACGCCGCATGGCGTCTAAACGCTCGCTGCCTTGGCTGGCCAGCTGTGCGGCTTGCCACTGATCCAACCATGCCGCCAGTTCATTGGGCTGGGTGGTCAGCGCTAACAGTGCCTCTTTATGCAGCTCGCTTGAGGTGCTGGCGTAATGTGTCAGCGCATCAAAGGTGGCGGTCATATCCATCCGTCCCTGGTGCATCTGGCTCTTTAGCGCTTTCATCAGCGGATCTGCTTGATCGCTTTCTGGAGCAAGGCCGAGTTTATCTGCATGCAGACGGCACTGCTCCACATCAAACAGGTACTCAAAATGACGAATGGCGTCAGTGGCCTGCTCTACCACGGTATCGCCCTCTTCGCGCATCAGCGGCAGTAACGTTTCGGCAAAGCGGGCTAGGTTCCATTGGGCAATCGCGGGCTGGTTGTCGAAGGCATAGCGCTTGCCTTGGTCAATCGAGCTGAAGACCTTTTGCGGGTCAAACTGCTCCATAAAGGCACAGGGGCCGTAATCGATGGTTTCTCCGGCAATGCTGCAGTTATCGGTATTCATCACACCATGAATAAAGCCAAGGCTCATCCAACGCGCCACCAGCGCCGCTTGGCGAGCAACGACTGCCTCTAACAAGGCTAAATAAGGATCGTCTGCACTGGCGGCTTCAGGGTAGTGGCGAGCAATCACATGGTCGGCCAACGCCTTCAGGGCAGCTTCATCTCTGCGCACCGCAGCGAATTGGAAGGTGCCTACACGAAGATGGCTGCTGGCAACGCGGGTAAAGACCGCGCCAGGTTCAGGCAGTTGGCGCACCACTCGTTCGCCAGTCGAAACAGCGGCTAACGCACGGGTGGTGGGCACGCCCATTGCAGCCATAAATTCACTGACCAAATACTCACGTAATACCGGGCCTAACGGCGAACGACCATCACCACCGCGGGAAAAGGGCGTGCGGCCGCTGCCCTTGAGCTGAACATCGCGCCGTATGCCGTGCTGGTCGATGACTTCCCCTAACAACAGCGCGCGGCCATCACCTAGTTGCGGCACAAAGTTACCAAACTGGTGCCCAGCGTAACCTAGCGCCCGCGATTCTGCGCCTGGTGGCAGTTGGTTGCCACTAAACCATTGGGCAAGGGTGGCATCATCAGGCTTAACTTCCATTCCTAGCGTTTCTGCCAACCGCTGATTAAATACAATCAGCGTCGGCTGGTTCACTGGCGTTGGCTGACAGGCCATCCACAGTGGCTCGGGAAGCGTGGCAAACTGGTGTTCAAATGACAGCACGGGCGACTCCGCTTTTAAAAGAAAGGACTAACGAATACCCTAGCAGCTTACTCAAGTAATTGGCGATATCATGGCGCATACTGACCCATTAATTGACGTTAATCGACTCGCTAACACAGCGGCGTTACCTCCTCTTCCGCGCGACTTTTATCACCGCGACACCCTCGCCGTCGCTCGGGATCTATTGGGTTGCCGACTGGTTCGTTACTACGAAGGTGAGCTGATGATCGCGAAGATTGTCGAAACAGAGGCCTATCGGGGGTCTGAAGATTCGGCCTGCCATGCGCATCGGCGCAAAACGCCGAGAACGGAGGCCATGTTTGGGCCACCAGGGCACGCCTACGTGTATCTGGTGTATGGCATGCACTGGCTGCTGAACGTGGTGACACAGCCAGAAGGCAACCCGTGCGCGGTGCTTATTCGTGCGGTGGAGCCAGTGTCAGGCGAAGCGGCCATGCGCGCGCTACGTGATGTAAAGGGCCGCAATCTCACCAATGGCCCCGGTAAGCTAACCCGCGCGCTGCGTATTGATAAAACGCTATATGGTCATGATATGACCCAGCCGAACGCGCTATGGATAACAGCGGGCACTCCTCCCGATGCCGTTGCCTCTGGCCCTCGCGTGGGTATCGATTATGCCCAGCCCACCGACCGCGATGCCCCTTGGCGGCTGTGGAGTGAGGGCAATCCCTGGGTCTCGAAAACGCGTTAGTCACGCTTCAAACACGCCACCGCGTGCTCTAGCACTGGCGTTAACGGAGCGCGCCACTGATGGGTTAAGAGCGCATCGGCGCGAGTAACGCCCAACGACAGCGAGGCAACTGGCAAGCCCATGGCGTGGGCATCACGGCAGTAGCGGTAACCGGAATACACCATCAACGAGGTGCCCACAGCCAATACAGCATCGGCGTTTTGCAGCCCTGCTTGAGCAGCCAAGCGCCGCGCTGGCGGCACCACATCGCCGTAATAAACGACCTGGGGCTTTAAGATGCCTTGGCAACGTGGGCAGTCCAGCACCTTAAACGTCGAAAAATCGGTTTCTAAATCTGCATCGCCGTCGGGGGCATGGCGGGCATCTAACGCTGCAAAACGGGGATTCATGTTAGCCATTTCGCTGTGCATAGCATGGCGCATAAGTTGGTAACCGCAGGTCATGCACGCCACCATGTCTGCTCGCCCGTGCAAATCAATCACCTTGCTAGAACCTGCCCGCTGATGCAGACGGTCCACGTTCTGTGTCACCAGCAGTTCCACGTAGCCCATGGTTTCAAGCGCCGCTAGTGCACGATGCGCACCGCTCACCTGGGCTTCACGCATGGCCTTAAAACCAATAAGCGCCCGCGCCCAATAGCGCTGGCGCACCGCCAGTGAGGCCATAAAATCGCCATGCTGTACCGGCGGCGGTCGCTTCCACTGCCCGTCCGCATCACGGTAATCAGGAATGCCGCTGTCGGTGCTGACTCCTGCGCCAGTAATCACCCACAGTTTAGGATGGCGCTCAATAAAACTCGCCAGCGCTTCCCCTGCCTGCGCGATGCTATTTGTCATTTCCACGGCCTGCGTCAATGGATCACCCTATGCAACACTGCGACAAGTAAACGATACTGTATGACAATAAAGGGTCATGCAATATGCCCTCGTTATTCAACGTAAGGAGTGCCTCATGCAGTGGGATCACGAGATTATCATTGTCGGCGGTGGCATGGTGGGAGCTGCACTGGCGGCTCGGTTAGGCCATGCCGGTATATCGGTTGGCTTGGTAGAACGCGGCAGCGCCCCCACCCCGCCCAGCGGCGATTATGACCTGCGTATCTCCTCACTTAATGCCCGCTCGCTGTCGTTTGTAAAAGCAAGCGGCACCGAGCTACCGGAAGAGCGCTGCTGCCCATTTCGCCATATTGATGTCGCCAACCAGGATGGCTCCGGCCATTCGCTATTTTCTGCCCAGGACAGTGGCATGGATGACTTCGGTATTTTTATCGAAAACCGCACCCTGCAATATGCGTTATGGCAGCGCTTAGAGAATCTTCCCAGCGTGACCTGCTACACCCAGTGCGCGCCGCTGAGCACCATGGCCGCCAGCACCGGCCGCATGCTGGAGCTAGATAATGGCAAAACCTTAAGCGCCCGATTAATAGTGGGCGCTGATGGCGCGCATTCAACGCTACGAGAACTCGCCGGCATTAGCGTTAGCAGTTACGACTACCATCAGCGGGCGATGATTATTAACGTGGAGACCGAGCTGCCCCAGCAAGATATTAGTTGGCAGTGTTTCACCCCCACTGGCCCGATTGCCATGCTGCCCTTACCCGGCCAACGTGCATCGCTGGTGTGGTATGACAGCGACGAAGCCACCAAAGCCCGTGAACAGCTATCCAATGACGCTCTAAAAACGGCCATTGAAACCGCCTTTCCTAAGCGGCTTGGCAAGCTAACAAGAGTCGTGGCAAAAGCGAGCTTTCCCATTAGACGCCAGCACGCTAAACGCTATATCGGCAAGCGCTTAGCCTTGATTGGCGATGCCGCCCACGTGGTGCATCCGCTGGCAGGACAAGGGCTGAATATTGGCCTGCATGATGCCGACACACTGGCAGAGCTAATCATCAAAGGCCGCGACCCTGGTGACCACATTAGCCTGCATCGCTTCGAGTGCCAGCGCCGCTTAGCCAACCAAGCCATGATTGCTGCCACTGACAGCTTCCATCACTTGTTTACCGGCGCAAAACCGCTACGCCAGCTGGGTGATCTCAGCCTGCACCTTGCCGAACGCGTACCGCTCGCCAAACGTATGATGATGCAACAAGCTAACGGGCTAAACCCATTTAAAATGCGCTAAAGCCGTCTACGCTAAGAGGGTGGCAACGCAGCCGTTGCCAACAATAATCATAACAATCCCTCATTTAAGGAAGGCGTATGCCCCTCAAGCAACGACACTCTTTATTGACCGTGGTGACGTTCACTAGCCTCGGGTTACTTGCAGCATCACCGCTACTGGCCTGGGATGGCGTCGTCGAAAAACAAACCTTCGAGATGCAAGACTTCACCACTCAAGGCGGCGAAACAATTCCCGAGCTTGCGGTGGGTTGGGAAGCCTACGGTGAATTAAACGACGCCCGTGACAATGCCATTTTAATTACCCATTTTTTCTCTGGCACCAGCCACGCAGCAGGTCGTTATGACCCGGATGGCGAGCCAACCGGCTACTGGGATGCCATCATCGGCCCCGGCAAACCACTGGATACCGACGAGTACTACATTATTGCGTCCGATACGCTGGTGAACCTCAACGCCCACGACCCCAATGTCACCACCACTGGCCCCGCCTCTATTAATCCAGACACCGGCGAACCGTGGGGAATGGACTTTCCTGTGGTAACAATCCGTGACTTTGTCGAGGTACAGCGTGCGTTGTTAGAGAGCCAGGGCATTGAATCACTCCACGCGGTCATGGGTGCCTCGATGGGGGCGCTTCAAGCGTTTGAATGGGCCAGCGCGTACCCTGACAAAGTGGACAGGCTGATTCCTGTTATTGGCGGCGGCGTTGCCGACCCCTGGTTACTGGCAACGCTTAGCGCCTGGGCAGCGCCCATTCGCTTAGACGCCAACTGGAATGAAGGCAATTACTACGATGGCGAGCCACCCACCGATGGGCTAAAAGAAGCGCTCAAGCTCGTCACCCTCAATGCCAATCACTGGCAGTGGGCCAACGAAACCTTCAACCGCGACTGGGCTGACGAAGAGCGCGATCCTGCTCAAGATATCAACGCCCGCTACGCCATTGAACAAACGCTGGATGACGTCGCCGCCGCCCGCGCTGAACTTTCCGATGCCAACCACCTGCTCTACCTGGTCCGCGCCAACCAACTCTTTATGGCGGGCCACGGTGATTCACTAGAAGAAGGACTGGCCGCCATCGACGCCCCAACGCTGATGCTGTACAGCGAAAACGACCTCGTCTTCGCCCCCGAAGGCGTACGCCGCACTGCCGAGCTGATAGAAGCCGACGGCACCGAAGTAACGCTTAAAACCCTGGAAGGCAACCGCGGCCATTTAGATGGCGTCGTCGCCATCGACCAAGCCAGCAAAACGCTGCGAGAGTTTTTGAAATAGCTTTTAAAATAGCTTTTGAAATAGCGAGTAACGCGCGGGCTTATTGAGAGCCCGCGCTTAAGAAATAGCGTTTTGAAATCGTTTGACTAGCCACACGCCAGCGACAAAAATGCTGGGAAGCGAAGAGCATTCACCCAGCGTATGATGATGCACTACTAGAGTCGCCCCAGAGGCTGTAGGGCATTAACGGCTCGCGTTTTCCTCAGCCACCTGACGAAGCGCATCGACAAGCACATCGGCTGGCTGGGCGCCAGAAATCAGGTAGCGTCCATCGAGTATAAACCCCGGCACGGCAGTGACCCCTGCCTCCATGAATTTCTGCTCTGCCTCTCGAACGTCGTCCGCGTACTGATCAGACCGGGCGATGGCCTCGGCAACGTCACCATCAAGCCCAACTTCAATAGCCTTCTCTCGTAGCACCTCTGGATCCGAAGGACGCTTGGCATCACCAAAGTAGGCCTCAAATAATGCCAACTGCAGCGCCGTCTCTCGGTTCTGCGTTGCGGCCCATGCAAGCACACGATGGGCATCGAAGGTATTATTCGCCCGGCGCTCCAGTGCACCACGGAAATTCAGCCCAAGTTCTTCGGCCACGGCCATAATCTCCCGCTGGGACTGCTCCATGCTGGCCGCGTCCTTGCCATACTTGCGGCATAAGTGCTCTAGGATCGGCTCGCCCTCGGGCGGCATATCCCGGTTGAGCTCAAAGGGCTGCCAGAAGAGTTCTACATCGATCTCACCATCAAGTATCTCTAACGCTTGTTCGAAGCGCCGATAGCCGATCGCGCACCACGGGCATGCTACATCGGACACCAAATCGACTCTCAACTTCTGCATGAGGACTCTCCTTGCTGGGTTCGGTCATCGGGGCTCAAACAGCGCCGAGCACTGGCTTGTAACACGAAACCCCTAAACGTAACCAGCCCAGACGACCACGCGCAGAAAACACTACTCGCCCTTTATTTCAGAAAAGTGGCCCGTTTTTTCCAAGGTGTATTCGCTAAAATCCCGCGCCAAGAAAAGCGAGCCTGAATAGACGCTTTGTGCTTCTTTGCGGATGTCCTCGATAGACGGCGACGCACTGGGGTTAAGCTGATAACGAGGGCTGAAGTGCGTCAGCACCAAATTAGGTAGCTTTATCGATTCGGCAAAAGCAGCAACAAGTTTGGCGTAGCTATGTCCCACATCGCCAGCCTTCTCAGCCATCTCTTCGGTATAGGTGGCCTCATGCACCAACACCTGCGCCTCTGCACACGCCTCGTTCAATAAGTCAGGCTGGTCATTGTCTCCAGCGATCACTACTTTCCTGGGCTTATTCTTAAAAATTAAGTAATCATTGCTTTTTAACTGCTCACCTGCAAACTCACTATCAACCCCTTGCTTCAACTGCCCCCACAACGGCCCTCTTGGAATCCCCTTTTGCGCTAGCTTATCCACGTCCAGGGCAGCATCAACCTTTCGCTCCGTAAATGCATAGGCATAAGACGCCACCCGATGTGAAAGTCCGAAGGTCTCAACCGCGATGCTCTCAAACTCAACGCTTGGCAGATCGTCTGAGGCGATAAACTCCAGGGCGAAAGGTAAGCATAGCTGCGTCACCTCACAGGTTGCCTCAAACCACGTTTGGATACCTGCGGGCGCAACAATAGTCAGCGGCGCTTTCCGGCCACCCATGGCGGCACTCGCCAGAATGCCCGGCAGCCCATAGCAGTGGTCGCCGTGCACATGGGTAATCAAGATGGCTTTCAACGAATGGAACGACAGCTTGGTATGTAAGACCTGATGCTGAGTGCTCTCACCACAATCAACCAGATACCAGCCCTTCCCTTTGCTTTCACGCAAAGCGATCCCAGAGACGTTTCTTTGTTTAGTGGGCACACCGGCGGAGGTGCCGAGAAAGAGTAGGTTCATGTGTTGCTCAAACCGGTAGCGGTGATACAGGTCATCCACTTGCGGGTAAATGGGTGCCGTTATTATAGTTTATTATCTTGCTCTGCAGCATATTGAGCGTAGAGTAAATCAGCAAAATCGGACTCATCAATGGCACCGATCACCAGGTCTTTGACTGCGTCAGCAAATAACTCATTATCAGCGGTAAGTTCGAAATCATTAAGAGACAAATATTCCAGGCCAACTGCCAAACCAGTTCGCTTGTTTGCATCTGGTAAAGAGTGGGAAAGAGCAATGGATGCTACATATTTTGCCGCAATCTCGAAAACGTCATCCAAGCCAGAGTATGCAATAGCATTGTCTACTCTACCTAACGCGCCTTGAAGCTTATTTATATCGGCAGCCCCTTTCATACCTGGCTCATGCTCAAGGATGAAGATATTTATCTCCAGAACACGCTCGAAAGGAAAGAAAATAAGGTTCATCACATATCAGCTAGCTTTTTGAAAGTTCGCTTATGCGTTCTGAGAACCAGCTTGGTTTCAGACTTAACAATTTGCTGGCCAGACTCACCGGAGAGATCAAGTTTCTTGCTGGCCACAATTTTAGGACGTTTAACAGCCTTAACGCCGTACGCTTCTATCTTTGTGTTCATGAGCACCTCCGAGCAATTGGGTAAGATTATACACCTGAGCCAGCATAAAAAAAGTTAATGAAACGACAGCTTGGTGTGCAACACCTGATGCTGGGTGCCCTCACCGCAATCGATCAGATACCAACCTTTCCCTTTGCTCTCGCGCAAGGCGATGCCGGAGACGTTGCGTTGCTTGGTGAGCACGCCTGCGGAGGTGCCGAGGAAAAGTAGGTTCATATCGCGTCCGTGCTTTCTCTATTAGAAACCTGAACCTAGTCTGGCGGCATACAGATTTCCAATAAGTTTGGTTGCTCAGCTTTTTACAACAGGATGCCAACGACAACAGTAGCAATCGTTAAGCGGCCTCAAAATCCAATGGCTGCAGGTCGTCCAAATTAATTGTGCTGCGAGCCATCCATAGGTCATACATATCCTGCATTAATAGCCAGCTCTCTGGGGTACGTCCGAGAACCTTCGACAAGCGCAAAGACATTTCAGGGCTAATGCCACTATCCCCTTTGAGCAACCGTGACAAGGTGGATGGTGAAACACCCAAGTTGGAAGCAAGCTGACGGGAGCTAATACCAAAAGGCTCTAGGTAAACTTCCCGAATAAATTCGCCAGGATGCGGCGGATTATGCATCGTCATTAGTGATAATCCTCATAATCAAGAATGTACGCAT
Organism: Halomonas qinghailakensis; assembly: GCF_025820815.1. NCBI lineage: Bacteria > Pseudomonadati > Pseudomonadota > Gammaproteobacteria > Oceanospirillales > Halomonadaceae > Halomonas > Halomonas qinghailakensis. The sequence continues at coordinate 930,095 of NZ_CP096973.1, forward strand.
TACCATCTCGAAATTCGAACGTCATGCGCCAATTTCCGTTGACCCAAATTGACCACCGCGCTTTGTCTCTCCCCTTCAACGGGTGGAGCCTAAAACCGGGGATATCCATATCTTCTACTGACACGGCCGTGTCCAGAGCAGCAAGCTGCATACGCAATTTCTTGGCATGATCCGCTTGTATACCAGCGGTGCTGCCACTAGCGTAGAACCGCTTGAGTCCCTTGTGGCGGAATGATTTAATCATCAGTACATCATAGCGCGTTGCGCATCACGCAACAAGCAGATCTATATTATTTGAGTTACCCGAGCCTGAGCCAACAACTTACCCTTTCGGGATTTGGAGTAGCGCTAACGCTTTACTCACCGGAAAATGATGGGCGCCAGCGAGTTATTTTTCCGGTGCAGTAACTAACTTGTTAGCTGCCCTGTGGAAGGGCCGAAACTAATAGTGATAACGACACGAAATGATCGTAATCGCATTATCATCAACTGCGTAGACTAATCGATTCGTATCATCTATACGTCGCGACCAAAAACCAGCTAAGTTTTCCTTTAACGGCTCTGGTTTACCAATACCTTCAAAGGGTGAGCGTCTAGCGTCGTTTATAAGCTTGTTTATTCGTTTCAGCGTTTTTTTGTCCTGGGTTTGCCAATACAGGTAATCGCTCCAGGATTCGTCAGTCCATGACAGTAAACGACTACTCATCCATTAAGTCTCTATGGGTTACCTTACCTGCTTTGAACTGTTCAATTGAGCGATTCAAATGCTCAGCATTCGCCGGTGAGCGCAGTAAGTGCACCGTTTCCATCAGACTGTTGTAGTAGTCTAGCGACATAACAACAGCATCTTCCGAATCACGGCGAGTAATCACCGCTGTATCCGCGTCATTAACAACGGAATCTAATACTGCTTTCAAACTATTTCTTGCCTCTGTAAAAGATACAATTTTCATAGAGCCTCCACTTGTACGCTTTACAGGACAAGTATAGCCTTAGACCTTAACATGTACAATATGATGAACATGTCAGTTGTAGCAGCTAGCACAGAGCACACCGATGGTTTTTACGCAGCAAAGCAGATACAAAGGCACCCAAGTGCCGCGCCTAGTTTAATGACTACCATTCACCATTAAGACCATGCCATACACGGAGAACAATGATGGCAGTGGCATGAACTGAATGGGGGTAGAGAAAAAACTTAACGCGAACCTCTGCGGCAATTTTGGAGGCGCGCAGCGGTGAAAAATAGTCCAGCAAAGCGGCTGACTATGCATTATTCGTAGTGGCTCAAGAGCCTGAGAACCTTCACCAATCACTCGCCCTCAAGCACTTGGTAGACCAGACGATGCTGAATATTGATGCGGCGTGAATGGGCACCCGCAAGATCCCCAATGAGCTTCTCAAACGGAGGCGGCTTTCGGTATGGATCTTCCGCTATCAGCGCTAACAGTTCCTGGGCTTTTGGTTTAAGGCCGCTGAAAGCCAACTTCTTTGCATCTTTCTGGGCTTGCTTGGTGTAAACCAACGTCCATGTCACCAGTCCAGCTCCTCATCGCATTCGCCCACAGAAGTGTCCATCCCCTCGCGAATAGACTCCCGCATACCGGGCACAGAGAGCAGATACAGCGTTTCCTAAATGGCCGACCAATCTTCCTCAGACACCAAGACCGCTTTGTTTCGCTTACCCGTGATAACAATCGGTTGATGAGACTCAGCAGTTTAATCAATCAACCGATATAGCTTGCTGCGCGCCTCAGTTGCGGTGATTGCGGTCATAATGCACCTTTTGCAAGTTCAAGTGACTACAAAGAGTAAATCCTTTGATACGTACGTCAAGACGAACGCTTTGCATAATACCAGCCACCACCGGCCACAAAACGAGAGCGAAGCAGAGGTACTCGCATCCGGTACATGGCCTTGTTATGCGATTTTTTTTGCGATTATTGTTACGCCCTCTGTATAACTATAGCCATAACCATAGCCGAAACCGCCGCCCCCGTGATTCACTCCCCCTTTATGCAACTCCCAGTTGTAGTTATATGCACCAGACGTGAGAGGAGTTACTGACACCACCTCATAACCTTCTTCATTTAATTGACTAACCGCATTACTAATGTCTAACGATAACCGCTCGCCATCTACCCATCTGTCTGAATATCCGGTTTGTTGCCAATCAGTTACCGTCTGTGTGACCTCTTTTTCACCACCAAAGAAGCCCTTTTTCTTTTCACCGGTGGGGACTTTTTTTGTGATTTTTTTTCTTATTGGTTTGAAAAAAGCAGGGACATATACGACTTTGTTCAATTTATTCTCCTTTTAGGCATAACGCCCTTTAATAATCGATGCGTACATAGGCCGTATCCGGCGACATTTATTTAACTGTTAGGATGGAATGGTTACTCAAATAAAGTCCTGTTATCTGCAAAAGGTTCGAGTTCCGTGACGAGGTACGGCAGTTTTTAACTGAGCGATACACACACCAACTCCCCTCCAAACCACTGCTGTTTTAGCCCGCGCTGTTTTTCCAACAGGGCTAAGTACGGGCGTAGTGGGTGGTGGTCAGGCAACGTGAGATGCAGCTGGCGTAGGCGGCGTTGGAAAGGCAGCTGTTCAGCGGGTTGGTGCAGTGGCGTGACGTTTTGGGCGAGCCATTCGATACCAGGTAGTAGTAAATGCGTCGCGTCGCTGTCTAGGGCTAGGGTCACGCCTTTGGCGTCGAAGTCGCCCGCGTAGAGGTGTGGCCGATTGGTTTTGCGCCATGCTTTTTTCAGTTCGGCAAAGCCGCCGCCGTAGTGGCTGTCGCCCCGGTAAACCACCAGCGGGTTAGCGTAACCACTCAGCGCTGCTATCTCAGGTGAAAACACGTAGAAGCTATCCAAGTTTTCCACTTGAACAAGCGCCCCAAACACCGCCAGCTTCAAGCCGCTTACATCAACATCGCGTATGCTGCGCGGCTCTGGCGCCAGCCACGCCAAGGGTTGTGGCGGCAAGTTGATCAGCACGCGTTTTGCGCGTGGGCCTTCGCGGCGGCTTTTATCCTCCTCAACGCCTTCTGCTGCTTGGGCGGCACTACTTAAGCCACTTAACGAGCGCCCTAGCGGTGCCAAACGGTCACTTTCCAGCATGCTATTGATTTGCGCCAATAGGGTGGCGTCAAAGCGCAGCGTTTGATTGGAAATTCGTTTGGTCAGATCTATATCTTGTTGGCGGCACCATGCCACCACATCTTCCACCCACTGGCGGCGCTGCTTTTCAACCCAGGGCTTGCGGTTAAGTTCTTGGGCAACACCGTTAAGCCCGGCACGGGCGCGGCCTGATAACGTCATATCGCCACCGCCAGTGCGACGTCATGAATCAGGCGCAGATCGTTAAATGGGCTGGCCGGTGATTCGTCTTGGTGTAGGCGAAACGCCTGCTGCTCGCTACGTGGCAAGCCCTGGTATTCGGAGATCACCTGAAACAGCCAAATTTCATCCGGCCAGTCGAGGTGACTGTCGTACAGATAAGCGAGGGCGCTAATCGGCTCGGCGGGGGGCTGATCTAACACCGCGAGGTAAAAGCGTTCCACATCTTGTTTAAGCGCCTGCTGGCGAGCAGCGGCAAGGTCATCTTCCGGCGTGAGCGCAGCCACTGCCGACTCGACGGTGTGCGTAGCATGGCGCGGGGTTGGCAATTCATGCAGCAGTTCTGCCAACACGCGGCTTTCTAGCGCCCGGTCTAGTGCTGGCGCAGCGGCGGCATGTAACGGCGCAGCGTGGTTGAATAACGCAGGTACGTCGCTGCGTTTCGCGTAATTACTCGGCACAAAGCCTGGATGTTCGCGCATAAACGCGACCATGCCGCTGATCAGGCGGCTGCGTGCCTGCTGTTTGCGAAAGCGTGCCATTAGCTCAATTAACCGCCGCTGCACTTCCCGCAGGCTGGTGTAATGATGGCTTAAACGCTGCTGTAGCTGGCTGATCAGTAGCTTGCGCAGGCTGCCATCGCTGCCTACTAACGCAATCAGCTCGTCGAAATCGATCAGTGCCAGGCCATCCAGCAACCTAACAATCTGCTTCTGGGCACGGTCGTTTTCGCGGATCTTATCGCTCAACTGGCTAACAAAGCCGAAATCGCTGTTGAGTCGCTGCCAAAGGCTATCAATGGCATCGGCAAAGCGCCCGTTCAGATCGTCGACTTCCTGGCGCAGGCGTAGCAGCTGCTGCTCCTGTCGCCAATGCTCACCTTGGCTGCGGGCTTCACGGTAGCTGTGCACCAACGAGCGCACTAGCTCAAGAGTTTCCGCGACATCGGCATTTACATGGCGGCGGGTTTCGTCGGCGAGCATTTCAGCGATCAGGTCGCGCACCTTGGGAGAGAGCTTTACCCCGCTCTGCTCATCTGGCCGCCATAACACCCGAGCGGCCAACAGCTTGCGCAGCGCACTGTCGTTGAGGCCGTCTAACGGTACGTCATCGCGGGTGTAGCCCTGCATCAGCCGTTCGGCATGCTTGCCCAACAGCGCCAGCCGTTCAGCGCCGGTTTTTAGCAGGCGGCTTTCCAGTTCGCTCACAGCAGCGCCTCCTGGGCTCCCTCTTCTCGCTCCGCGTCAATGGGCAAGTTTTCCTCATCGCGGATAAAGCGCACCACCTCGATCAGGTAATCAATTTTACCGGTGACCACAAACACCTGACGCTCTGTGTGGGGCTGAAGCAAGTAGCCATGCTCTTTCAAGCGCTTAAATAGCTGCTTTACCTGGGCATCCAGCTGGTCGCTCTGGGAGCCAAAGAAGCTGTCTGTGGCCAGCCGTTCCAGGCGCTCGCGCAGGCTTTGGTTATCTTCGCACTTAGCACTGAACTCAGCGGGCTTGAGCACATCGCCAGGGGCCGCCAAGGTGTCGCGGCCTAGCGCCTCTTGAACCAGCTGCAGCCATTCCAACAATGGCAACAGGCTGTTGACCGTGTCACTCAGCTGGCGCGATAGCTGCTCCCGAGCGGTTTCATTAAGCTGTCGCCAGGCTAAAAAGTAGACACTGCCTTCATCATTGCTCGCCAGCCTGCGGTTGAGCGGGCGCAGGTAGTCATCAATCGCATCGCGGGTCTCTTCATTTGTCAGGTGGCGGAAGGCGTTGTCATCACTGACGGCGCAGACAAACTCGCCAGCCAGCAAGCGTTCCAGTAGCGGGCCGTGTTCGATCATGCGGTCACCTCTTGCTGACGCTCCTTGATCCGCTGCGCAAGCGGGCTAAGGCGCGGCTCAATACGTTTTAGCAGGCGCTGGTTGGGCTGGTTAGGGTCCCGCTCAATCAGGTAGCGATTAGCGAACAACAGCAGCACATCCGACTCTGGGTTGGGGAAAGCACCGACAATATGGATGCGGTTGCTGTCACAGGCGTCAAATAACTTTTCGACATTGTGATAAGCCAGCGTGCCAATTTCATCAATCGGCCAATGGATAGCAATTTGCGCATCCCCCCGCAGCAGCCGCGTAAACGCCAGCAGAAACTTACACAAAATCAGGTAAGCCATGCCATGGCTGGAAGACTCCAACAGCTGGCGGTCGTTTTTGATCACCAGATCAGTGCCACCTTCGTTGAGGTGCAGTTCAAGCCGCAGCAAACTTTCGAAGCTGTACTGTTGGTCACTGCGCAGTAGGTCAACCACATCGGCCAGTGCATTAAGGTAATCGTCGCTGGGCAGCTCCTGGCCGGATTCCCGCCATGCTTTGTAGCGCTGGGCGAACAGCTTTAAAGGCTCCCAAAAGCCCAGCTCATCAATCGTCGATTGAATGCGCACTTCTGCTTTGCTGATGCCTTCTAGGCGAAGGTCATCCGCCACTTCGTCGGAAAGCCGACGGCTTTGAGCGCTGATTCGGCGGTTTAAGTCGCGGAAGACAATAAAGAATTTATCCAGGTCATCGCTTAGGTTGCGCCCTTCCTGAATCAGTTGCTGCTGTTGATCTTCTAACAGTTTTAGCATGTCGCGCAGCAGCGGTAACACCAGTCGTGGGCTGTCGTTTGGCAGTTTCTCGCGTTCGCTTTGCAGTGCATCGGCAAAGCCGCTGCTGGCATCTTTAATCAGTTGGCTTTCTACCTCCAGGCAGCCTCGACGAAGCTGCTCAAGCTGCTGATGGCGACTGGTTAGCGCTTGGCGCGCACGCTCAATGCGCTCCTCCATGTCACCTACGACATCCGCTAAGGGCGCACCCTCTGAAGACACGATGTCCAAACTTTCCAACTGGGTCAGCAGCGGTTTAAGGGCTTCTACGCTGCTGTGGGCATTTGCGCGCTGAATTTTTAGCTCATTAACTGCCGTTTGATGCGCGTCGCGTGCGGCATGGAAGTCATTTTTAAGGCGCGCTTTTTCACGTTTCAACTGCTGGTCAAGCTGAACAAGCTCCGCTTCCTGTGCCACCAACTGGGGCTTGTGCTGGCCCCACTCTACACGCATAAAGCGTTGGTACTCGGTGAGTTCTTCCTGGCGAGCGGCGATCTTACGAATGCGTTCGTCCTGGTTCGCCAGGCGCTCTTTAGTCTCTTTTAGCTTGGCGGGGTCTACGCCCTGGTCGGCCAGCTCCTGGCTAAAGGCTTCTTCCAGTTCCGCGCGTTGGCGCTGATGTTCCGCGTTGGCATCGTTGAGCTGCTGCTTGTACTGGCGTAGCTGCGCCTCCAGGCTATCCAGCTGGTGTTGCGCGTCGGCTTTTAACTCCAGCAGCTGGCTCTGATGGGTTTCGGCAAGCTCGGCAAGCGACTGGCGTTTCTCTTCGCGCAGTCCAGCCTGGGCCTGCTCCTGGCGAGCCAACGCCGCCTGGTGCTCCGCCCGGCGTGCCTGCTGGCACTGGGTATGACGCGCTTGCTGCTGACGGCGAGCCTCCAGGGCATACTCCACTTCCTGTTCGGCCCGTTGATAGACCAACCGCGCCTGATCTTGCGCCTCATCCGCCTGCTGAACCCGTTCGTTGTGCTGCTTTAGGGCTTTTTCGGCAGCGGTACACTCCGTTTGGGCGCGCTTTTTGACGCTATCTGCCTCTTCAATCGCCGCCAGCAAACTGGCTTCGTCTTGGGCGTAATCCGGCAGTGCAATGGCACTTAGGTCCAGCGCTAGCCCGAACAGGTCGTCGCTGGCGCTTTCAGCAAGCTGCGGGGCGAGGTCTCGGCGTTCAAGCAGTTCTGGCGCAATAACCTTGCCAAGCTGCTGTTCCCAGCCAGGGCGGTGGTAACGCAAGAAATGGCGCAGGCTGCCCTGCTCGGGGTCACGCTGTTGATAGAGTGCATAGCAGTGTTGTTCGGCCCGCTCGCGCTGCTGACGACACTGCACCAGCTGCTGCTCGGCGGTATCGCGTTCACGTTTGTGGCTTTCAAGCTCGCGGCGCAATGCTTCCAACGTGGCGGCGGCGACGCTGCGTTCCTGCTGTGTTTGGTCTAAACGCGCTTGGGCAAGCTCGGCTTCTTGAACTTCTTCAGCAGTTTGGGTGGGCATCGCCAGCTGCGCTTTTAATTCGGCTAGCTGCTCAACACCCAGTTCTAACTGCGCTTGATACTCACCTTCTAGCCGTTGGCGCTCTTGCTGATAGCGCTCGCTATGCTGCTGTTCGGCTTGCCATTGCTGCTCTCGGCGCTGGGCTTTTTCCTCGACCAGGGCATCTATCAATTCCTGGTTTTCTTGGGTTTGACGGGCAAGTATTTCGGAAAGCTCGCGTAACCGGCCATCTAAGCGCGCCTGGCTCTCTTTTACCGCCTCTTGCATGACGTGCAGATGCTTCTGAAGCTGATCACGCTGTTCACGCCACTGGGGCAAGGCGTTGATGTCTCGCTCCAGGCCAGTCATGTCAGCATCGGCGTAGTGCTCAAACTGGGTTTGCAGATCATTCAGGCGGCGCTGAGTATGCTGCAAGTCGCTTGTGACTTCACTGTGGCGGTCGTTCAGCTCATCGCGCTGCTGAGTATAGGCATGTTCACACTGTTGGAACTCTCGCTGGTGGCGGTTTAACTCACCATCCAGGTCCGCAATGCGCTGTTCTGCCTGCTGATGATCGGCGCTTAGCTGGGGCTTCAACTGCCAAAGCGTGGTCTCTAGCTGGGCCAGTTCGCGGTCGATGCCGCCAAGTTTGGTCAACGCGGCCTGCAGTGGCTCCAGCCGCATGGACTGGCGCATCTGGGCAATCCACTCCCGCGCTTTGGCACTGCGAATACGGGTGACCGGCAGCTCGACGCCATCCTCTTCGAAAATTGCCGCCAGCATGGTTTTGAGGGTATCCATCTTGCCCTCTTTCGCATGCACCGCAGAGACCAGCTTTTCGATATGACGGATACGCCGTTCAGGGTTAACTAGGCTAAATTGCGCTGCGATTTGGCGCAGTTTTAGGCCGTCGCGACTATTACCGTGAAGCTGGGTGAAGTCGTTTTGGATCACCGAGCGAAACTCGGAGGTAGCCCCCAGCTTGGAAGAGACAGGAATCCCGCTGCTGCGCAATCCGCTAGACCACTGCGGGTACTCCAGCGCCAAGGGGCCTTTTTCAGTGTCGATCAGATAGTCTTCTGGCCGATAAGGGGCACCGACAAAACGGTACTCCACGCCACCTTCTTGCTTGCGCGTCAGCACTACTTGGCAAACATTGCCTGCTTCGCGGCGGTATTCGTAAACGAGATAGCTTTGACGAGTGGGCAAATAGAAGGCATCAAACTTCATGCGGGTTTTCGGCACCACCTTGTTGGGCAGCTCGCCGTAAAACACCGGCACTAACCGCTGAAGCGTGGTTTTGCCTGACGCGTTGGTGCCACAGATATTGGTGTGGCCATCCACATTGAGTTCAACCACTCCCGACAAGTGGCCGTGAATCATAACGATGCGTAGCAAATGCGCCATGCCGTGTCCTTGATCGTCAAACGTCCGAAAACGCTATCTTGCCAGACCTAGCGCAAAGCGGCATCTGTTCACATGTGAACTATTCATTCACAGGATTTATCAACGTCGGACACGTCTCCAGCTTTTTCTTCAATTAATTCTTCGCCGTTCAATCGCCCACACTGCGCACTACGAAGTCTCTGGCGACACCGATATGGTAATCAATCGCTTCACGGCAAGCCTCGGCGCTGCCGCTACCCAATGCATCGAGCAGCTGGAAATGGCTAGTGGCAATGGTATCGGGGGCTTCGTGGGTTTTGGTAATCAGCGTAATGCACAGGCGCAGCTCGTGGGTTAAACCATCAAAGGCCCGCAGCAGCCGCTCGTTGCCTGCGTAATGAATCATCAAACGATGAAACTGCAAATCCTCCTCAATGCGGCGTGTTCCATCATTGCTGGTGGCCGCTTCGCACAACGTGTCTACCTGCTGCTTTAGCGCACGCTCAGCCTCGCAGCTATAGCATTCCGACAGGCGTTGGATCGCATGGCGTTCAAGGCATAGCCGCAGATCGAAGACATCCTCCAATTCAACGGCATTCAACGCTCTGACAAAAAAGCCACGCCTTGGTTTTGAGACCAAAAGTCCACGACTTTCCAATAAACGCGCGGCCTCGCGAACCGGCGCTCGGCTGACGCCTAAATCCCGGGAAAGCTGCACTTCCGAAAGCCGCTCACCGGGTAAAAAGTGTTGCTGGATAATCGCTTGCGTCAAATAGTCGGCCACCTGTTCAACAAGGTTTTGCTGTTGAATAAAAGCGCCGGGAGCCGCTGCTGAAGGGGCCATAGTGTCTACTCTTATAGCGTGTTACGTGCTTTTAGTATGACGCAAAAAAGCGCTCTGTCGATGAACGATTGCCGACTGTCGACAGTTTTACAAACCACTGCTATGTTCAAAAAGGTCTCGCATCACGACCACAACAACGATTTATAACGGCAACTCATAACAACGCTCTATCACAACAATCACAACTGGGCTGTTTTGTATCACGCCTCGCTCGCCTAACGACAACGTAAATCTATTACGTGCTAATAACCGAGGAGCAGGAAACATGAAGACACCACTGGCTTTGGCAATTTCCGCTGCAGCATTCGCTTTTTCGTCGGCCGCTCTATCAGACGACCCGAAACAGGGCGGCACTGTTAACACCATTATTCAACCAGAACCGCCAGGCTTAGTGTTGGGGATGGTGCAAAACGCCCCTACACGCACCGTGGCAGGCAATATCTATGAAGGGCTGCTGCGCTACACCACAGACCTGGAACCCATGCCGCAGCTCGCAGAGTCATGGGAAGTCAGCGACGATGGCCGCACCTATACTTTTCATCTGCGTGAAGACGTCACCTGGCACGACGGTGAGCCCTTCACCGCTGACGACGTGGTATTTTCTGCCGATGTTTTCCACCGCGAGCTGAACCCCAGTGCGCGGGCCGTTTTACAACATGTGGAAAGCATCGAAGCAACGGATGACCACACCGTTGTATTTACCTTAATCGAGCCCTTCGGCCCGTTCCTGATCTCCTTTGAAGCAGGCACCTTCACTATGGTGCCTGAACACCTTTACGCGGATACAGACTTCCGCAACAACGAACACAACGACCACCCGATTGGCACAGGCCCTTTCAAGTTTGCTAATTGGGAACGCGGCACCGTCATTGAGCTGGTTAAAAACGATGACTACTACGAAGACGGGCTCCCCTATCTAGACGGCGTCAACTGGCACATCATTCCAGACGGCGGCTCCCGCGCTGTCGCCTTCGAGAATGGCTCCATCGATGTCCTGCCAAGCGGCACCGTTGAGAACTTCGATATTCCGCGCTTATCCGCCATGGATAACGTCTGCATGACGGAAGAAGGCCACGAATATTTCAGTCCCTTCGCCATGCTGTGGATGAACAACCGTGAAGGCCCCACCGCCGACAAACGCTTCCGCCAAGCGGTGATGTATGCCATGGATAGTGAATTTGCCAAAGATGTGCTGTGGAATGGCTTAGGCAATGTGCCGCTCTCAGCCTTTGGCTCCAATGCGCGTTTCCAACATGACGGTTTAGAGCCTTACGATCACAATCCAGACCGTGCCCGTGAGCTGTTGGAAGAAATGGAGTATGACGGCGAAGAAATTACCATTCTGCCACTTCCTTACGGCGAAACGTGGACCCGCTGGGCTGAAGCTGTACAACAGAACCTGCGTGAAGTGGGTATTAACGTAAGAACCCAAGCCACCGACGTAGGCGGCTGGAACCAGCGCCTGGGCGACTGGGATTACGATCTCGCCTTTACCTACCTGTTCCAGTATGGCGACCCAGCGCTGGGCATTTCGCGCACCTACCTTTCCGACAATATTGCCAAAGGCTCACCCTGGAATAACGTAGAAGGCTACGAAAACGAGCGGGTCGACGAGCTGTTTAACGCTGCGGCCACGGCCTTCCCTGATGAAGAGCGTGAAGCGCTATACCGTGAAGTGCAGGAGATTCTCCACGAAGACGTGCCTGTCGGTTGGTTGATGGAGCTTGGCTTCCCTACCCTTTACCGCTGTGACGTAAAAGACCTCGTGACCTCCGGCGTGGGTGTTAACGACGGCTTCAAAGATGCTTGGCTAGACCGCTAGTTTTAGCCACAGCCCCACCCAGGTAGCGCCAGCTGCCTGGGTGCTTCAGCCATGTCATGAAGGTGTCGGTCAGGAAGGTGTCTATGGTTTACGCTCGCTTGATAGTGATGCGGCTATTGAAGGCCGTTATCGTATTGTTCTTAATCGTTATTTTTAACTTCTTTCTTATTCAGATGGCCCCCGGAGACCCTGCGGCGATTTTAGCCGGTGAGGCGGGCGCGGCTGACCAGGAGTTTCTCAACCAGTTACGTGAACGCTTCGGACTTGATCAGCCGATATATGTGCAACTGTGGCGTTACGTATCAGGCATTGCCATGCTCGATTTTGGTTACTCCTATCGGCTTGGTGTACCTGTTTTTGATCTGATTATGGATCGCTTACCCGCCACGCTGTTGCTAACCGGCACGGCGTTTGTGCTCTCGCTGGTGCTCGGCATAGTGGCAGGTTCCATGGCAGCGGCGCGGGTTAAAAAGCCCTCTGGCTCGCTAATTATGGCGCTGGCCTTAGTGTTTTATGCCACGCCCTTGTTTTGGGTAGCACTGATGTCGGTGGTGGTGTTTTCTGTTTATCTTGGTTGGCTGCCCGCTTATGGTCTTTACACGGTTGGCGCGGGCCACACTGGCTTTGCGCTTGTGCTGGATGTCGCCAAGCATTTAATACTGCCTGCCACCACGCTGGCGCTATTTTTTATGGCGATTTATACCCGTATGACGCGCACCTCAATGCTCGATGCAGCCCAGCAGGACTTCGTTAAAACCGCCCGTGCGAAGGGTTTAAAGCCTAGCGTCATTCAGCGCCGACACATTCTGCGCAATGCCTTACTGCCGATTATCACCCTGGCAGGCTTGCAGGCTGGGCAGATGGTTGGTGGCGCTATTCTGACGGAAACCGTATTTGCTTGGCCGGGTATTGGGCGACTGATGTTTGAAGCGCTACAGCAGCGTGACTACAACCTGTTGCTGGGTATTTTCTTCTTCTCAGCGGCGTTGGTGATTGTCTTCAATATTCTTACCGACTTGGTTTACCGCCTGGCTGATCCGCGCATTAAGGGGGCCTCATGAGCTTTTTCGCACGCTTTGCGCAAAACCGTGGTGCCCTGGTAGGGCTGATCATTCTGCTATTGATTATCGCCATGGCGATTCTTGCTCCGCTGCTATTTCCTGAGTCTCCCTGGCGCATGGTTCAGCGTCCCTTTTTGCCGCCGCTTTCCCAGGACGGTTTTCTGCTGGGCACCGATACCATGGGACGCAACGTGGCTGCAGGGTTAATGCATGGAGCCTGGGTGTCGCTGCTGATTGGTTTGGTATCCACTAGCGTTGCCCTACTAATTGGCGTGCCGCTGGGAGCGATTGCGGGCTACTACGGGGGGCTGATTGACGACGTACTCATGCGCTTTACCGAGTTCTTTCAAACCATCCCCAACTTTGCCCTGGCAATTGTGCTAGTGGCAATTATGCAACCCAGCATCACCTCCATTGTGCTGGCAATTGCGCTGGTCAGTTGGCCCCCGGTTGCCCGTTTGGTAAGGGCTGAGTTTATGTCGTTGCGGCACCGTGAATACGTTGAAGCGGCTCGCTTGGTTGGCCAAACCAATAGCACCATTATCTTGCGTCAGATTCTGCCTAACACGCTGTCGCCAATTATTGTGCTGGCCTCGTTGATGGTCGCTACCGCTATTTTGCTGGAATCAGCGCTGTCGTTTTTAGGCTTGGGCGACCCCAATGTGATGTCCTGGGGCTACATGATTGGCGCAGCGCGTACGGTTATTCGTCAAGCGTGGTGGCTGAGCTTCTTTCCTGGTGTAGCGATTCTGCTCACCGTTCTAGCATTGAACTTAGTCGGTGAAGGGCTAGACGATGCGCTTAACCCCAAACTTTCCCGCGAGCGCTAGGAGCCCCTTTATGACGGTCACTACCAATTCTAAAAAAGAGCATCCATCAGCTGAAACAGTACTTAGCATTCGTGACTTAAGTGTGGCGCTACCCAAAGGGGCCGACCGAGCCTTGGCGGTGGAAAACGTTAGCTACGACGTTAATCGCGGCGAAATCATGTGCGTGGTCGGGGAGTCCGGCTCAGGTAAATCCATGGCTGCTAACACTGTGATGGGACTGCTCCCTAAAGGCGTTCGCCCCGTTCAAGGTGAGGTCAACTTTCTGGGACAAGACGTTATTTCCCTCACCGAGAAGCAGCATCGCGCCCTGCGCGGCCTTAAAATCGGCATGATTTTTCAGGAACCGATGACTGCGCTTAATCCGTTAATGCGGGTCGGTGCCCAAATTGCTGAGGTGTTCGAAGCACACGGTCAATTAACCCCCAAACAACGGCAAGCGCGCGCTCTGGAGCTGCTGATTGAAGTCGGTATCCCGCAGCCAGAAAAAGCCATTAGCGCTTATCCTTTTGAGCTTTCAGGCGGCCAGCGGCAACGCGTCATGATCGCCATGGCATTGGCCCTTGAGCCCGTACTGTTAATCGCCGACGAGCCCACCACCGCGCTGGATGTGACTACCCAGGCCCAAATCCTTGAGCTTATTCGTGATCTGCAGCGCCGCCGTGGTATGGCGGTGATGTTTATTACTCATGATTTTGGGGTCGTGGCTGAAATTGCCAACCGCGTTTGTGTTATGCGCCATGGTAAAATTGTCGAAATCGGTGAAGCAAAAGAGGTGCTGGAAAATCCACAAAATGCTTATACACAAGCACTGATTGCCGCCATTCCCAGCAATGCCGTGCCCCCACACCGTGAGACAAGCCAGGTGGCCCCGCTGCTAGAGATCAAACAGCTAAATAAAGTCTTCCGTTCACGCGGGGGATGGTTTAAAACGGCCCGCGAAGTTCGCGCGCTGGATGATATCTCGCTAACCTTGGCGCGCGGCGAAACTATCGGCATTGTTGGCGAATCGGGGTCGGGGAAATCTACCCTTGGCCGCTGTGTGGTGCGTCTTGAACATCCAGATAGCGGTGAACTGCTGCTCGATGGTGTTAATCTTTCACAGCTAAAGGGCGATGCATTGCGTCGTGAACGCCACCGCGTGCAGATGATTTTTCAGGACCCCTACGCCTCGCTTAACCCACGTACTCGGGTCGGCATGGCGATCGCACAAGGGCCTATGGCCAATGGCACCCCCAAAGCCACTGCCCTGAAACAAGCGGGGGAATTGCTTGACCTAGTGGGTCTTGGCGCAAGCGCCGTGGAGCGCTACCCCCATGAGTTTTCCGGCGGGCAGCGCCAGCGCATTGGCATTGCCCGTGCGTTAGCGTTAAATCCAGAGCTTATTGTGGCAGATGAAGCGGTCTCAGCACTGGATGTGTCTATTCAAGCCCAGGTGCTTGAGCTGCTTGAAGAACTGAAGCAACGGCTTTCGCTTTCACTACTGTTTATTACCCACGATTTACGGGTAGCTGCGCAAATTTGCGATCGCATCGTGGTAATGCAGCATGGCCGTATTGTTGAGCAAGGCAGCGCTGAACAAATATTCCTTCAGCCAAAAGAAGCCTACACCCAGTCGCTGCTTGATGCGATTCCTGGTCGTCAAGCGCCGGTGGCGGCTACCGCCTAATCATTAAATCGTTAACCTCTTTACCAAGGAACACCCATGCAGATAACCCTGGAGGCGCTGCGTAAACTTGTTGGTGCTGCCCATGTGCTCACGGGCAATGATGTCACTAGTCGCCGTGTTGACTGGATGACCGGTGCGCCCTGCCAGGCAGGCGCCATTGTGCGCCCGGCAGATACCGAACAGTTAGCGGCTGTTATGCAGGCATGCCACGCGCTTAAACAGCCAGTGGTAACCCACGGCGGCTTAACCGGTTTAGTGCATGGCGCGGAGGCTAGCCCAGGGGAGCTGGTCATTTCCCTGGAGCGCATGACCGCTATTGAAGAAATTGACCAAGTCGGTGGCACCATTACCGTGCAATCCGGAGCGCCTCTTCAGCGGGTACAGGAAGCTGCTAACGAGGTTGGCCTTCAGTTCCCGCTGGATTTAGGCGCACGCGGAAGCTGTACGATTGGCGGCAATATCGCCACCAATGCTGGCGGTGTGAGGGTGATTCGCTACGGCATGATGCGCCAGCAAGTACTGGGGCTGGAAGCAGTGATGGCCGACGGGCGTGTTGTCAGCTCCATGAACCGCATGCTGAAAAACAATGCAGGGTTTGATTTAAAGCAGCTATTTATTGGCAGTGAAGGCACCCTTGGGATTATTACACGCGCCGTGCTGCGGCTACAGCCGCCTACTCCTAGCGAGCAAACGGCGCTGGTGGCCTGCCCCTCGTTTGACGCGCTCACCGGGCTATTAAGCCATATGGGCAAAGCGCTTGGGGGTGGCCTGGGTGCGTTTGAGGTAATGTGGCAAAACCACTATCGCCTGCTCACTGAAACCCTGGCGAGGCACACGCCCCCGATCCCAGCAGAACACCCCTTTTATGTGATTATCGAATCACTCGGCAACGATGAAACCCACCATGCAGAGCAATTCCGGGCAGCGCTTGAACAGGCATTTGAACAAGACTTAGTCGTCGATGCGGTGATTGCCCAATCAAGCGCACAAAGCGATGGTCTCTGGGCGATACGAGAAGATATTGAAGGGCTCATCAAGGGGCTGGCACCCATCTTTACCTTTGATGTCAGCCTGCCCATTGCCGATATGCAGCGCTATACCGATGCCTTAGAGAAGCAACTGGTACAACGCTGGCCAGATGGCCGCTTGGTGGTATTTGGCCACCTTGGCGATGGCAACCTGCATATTTCTGTTAGCGTTGGCAGCGATGCACCAGAAGAGCGCCATGCGGTAGAAACACTGGTTTACGAGCCACTTAAAGCACTAGGAGGCTCTGTTTCAGCGGAGCATGGCATTGGTTTAGAAAAGCGCCCCTGGCTTAGCACCTGCCGCTCTCAGGCGGAAATTGAATTAATGCACACACTCAAGCAGGCGTTTGACCCGCACCAGCTGCTTAATCGCGGTAAGATTTTGAGCTAACAATATTCACTTTTCTCTTAGGATACCAATATGCCCTCCTACCCCTATCATCTTACTGGTGACGGTCCCCTTAATCCGTTTCCTGGGATTAAAGTTTTGGAGCGCCGCATTGGCCGCGAGATCCCTCATCGATTGGGCTCTAATGAAGGGCTGGACATGCCCCATCGTGCGCTACGTGAGCATTTTGGCGATGCTGTCGTCGAGCATGTTTATTGCTACGGCGATGCAGAAGCTCTCGGCGTGCGTCAGCGACTAAGCGCCCAGCAAGGTATACCGCTTGACCACTTGCTGGTGGATGCCGGTGCCGACAGCTTGATTGCGTTAGCACTGCGCACCACCTGCACACCGGGCGACACCGTGGTTAGTACGGCGGGCACTTACCCAACCTTTGGTTACTTTGCGAAAGGCCAGGGTTGCCACTTAGTAGAACCTAGCTATGTTGAAGCCCCTGGCCTACTGGCCCCTGATTTGGAAGCGTTAGCGGCGGCAGCACACCAGGAAAATGCCCAGCTGGTCTATTTAGCCAACCCGGATAACCCTAGCGGCCACCTGCATAGCGACAGTGCCATTCTCAAGCTGCGCGACGCACTGCCGGATACCTGCTGGCTGCTGCTGGATGAGGCGTATGGCGATTTTCGTGATGACGCCAACAGTGACTTCGCGGCCAAGGCACTTCCTGGTGTCATTCGCCTACGCACTCTGTCAAAAGCCCACGGCTTAGCAGGCTTACGCATTGGCTATGCGATTGCTGACCCTGATGTGCTTGCCTTGATGATGAAGGTACGCATTCACTACGCGGTATCCACCTTTACCCAGGCAGCCGCAGAAGTCGTGCTCGACCACCCTGATGAAGTTAACCAGCATATTGCGGAAGTGAAAGCACGGCGGGAACAGTTAGCAGCTCATTTCCAGGCACTGGGTGCCGACGTACTGCCTAGCGCCACCAACTTTATCGGCATTCGCTTACCAACTGCCGAACTGGCCGAGCGGGTAAACCGTGAGCTACTGGAAGCAGGCCGTTTAATCGCCCGCCCCGCTCACCCAGCGCTTGGTCATGTCTTACGCATCACCGCTGTCGCGGATGCTTTGGAACCAGGGCAGCTGGCGATTCTTGAGCAGGCCATTAAAGAGAATGCCTGACAGCACTGGCTGTCAGGCATTATTCAAACACTGGGCGGGTTAGGTAGAACGAACCTAAGCGGGCGTTAACCAGTGCTTGAACGCGGCCAGCTCGCCACGCACTGCTTGGCGATACAGGCGCTGCAAGCGCGCGGTCACACTGTCGTCCGGTATCGGCGCGTCGACAGCCGGCGCACCCGCCCTTACCCCGATGCGGCGGCCATCCAGTTCACGCAGAGGAAGGATTTCCGCAGCGGTACCGGTTAAGAACGCTTCATCGGCGGTATACAGCTCATCACGAGTGATGCGTCGCTCGCGCACTTCAATGCCCAGCGCCTCGCGGGCTAACTGGATCACGCTGTCGCGAGTGATACCCTGCAAGCAGGACGTCACTTCGGGCGTGTGCAGTACACCATCGCGCAATAAGAAAACATTAGCGGCGGATGCTTCGGCCACATAGCCTTCCGGATCGAGCATGATGGTTTCATCAAACCCTGCTTTCACGGCGGTATTCAGCGCCAGCATCGAATTCACATAATGACCGCTGGTCTTGGCACGACACAGGCTGATATTGACGTGGTGACGCGCCCAAGAGGAGGTCAGCGCACGTAACCCACAGCGGGTTGCCTGTGGCGACAGATACGGCCCAAGATCCCAGGCAGCAATCATCACATGGGTGCTTAATCCTTTGGCTCGCAGGCCAAGGCCTTCCGCGCCAAGAAACACTGTTGGTTTAAGATAAGCGTTAGTTAGCTGATTTTTACGCAGGCACTCCTGCTGAGCCTCGATAAGCGCCTCTTCGCTAAAAGCGAGCGGAATATCTAAGGAGTGGGCGCTCTCTGCTAAGCGGCGGGTATGCTCAGCTACCCGAAACAGTGCCGTTCCCTGCTCCCCTTCATAAGCGCGCACACCCTCAAAGCAGCCCATTCCGTAGTGCAGCGTATGGGTAAACACATGAACCTTAGCCTCTCGCCAAGCCAGCCATTCACCATCCTGCCAAATCCAACCATCGCGATCATAAAGCGGTGTCATTGCGTGCATTGCTCCCACTGTTGGCGCCAGCCGTCGATAAGCGCCTGCTGGTGCGGTTGTAAGGCCTGATACCCCCAGGCAGCAATTTCATCGTTTTGCGGGTCGGGGACACGAATACTGCTACCAGCCAAGGTTTGAATAACGCCATGCCCACATAGCGGTACATAGCCTTCTGAGTAGCCGCCTTCATGGACGAAGACTAGCTTCCCCTGACAGCAACGGGCGGCAAGCGCTTTTAGTTGTGCGGTCATTTCGGCAAACGCCGCACTGTTGAGCAGCATCTTGCCTAGCGGGTCTTTGGCACAAGCATCATAGCCACAGGCCACCACGATTAAGTCTGGGTTAAACGCTTCCAGGGCTGGTAACACCAGCGACTCCATCGCATAGCGATAAGCGCCCAAACCACAGCCCGGCGGCAGCGGAAGGTTGAGATTTGCCCCCCGACCCTCGCCGTCTCCCTGCTCTTCAAAACTGCCGGTATCAAGCGGATAGTTCGCGGCTTGGTGAACGGAAACGGTAAACACCTCAGGCTCAGCGTAAAACGCCGACTGCTGGCTGTTACCGTGGTGCACGTCCCAATCAAGAATCGCTACCCGCTTTACCTGCCCCAAGGCCCGGGCACGCATCACCGCTACCGGGATGTTGCCCAGCAAACAGAAACCACGCCCCTGATCCGCCTCGGCGTGATGTCCCGGTGGGCGGCAAAGCGCATAAGCGTTATTGACATGCCCAAGCGCCACGTCCTCTACCGCTGCCACAGCAAGCCCCGCTGAGTGCCGTGCAGCGGCCCAGCTGCCAGGCGTAAAGGGTGCGCAGTCACCGCCGTTGCCACCGCCATTCGCATCGGCTTCCGCCAGCATTTTCAGGTAACGCGGGGTGTGAAAGCGCAGCAGGTCGTCCTGTGCAACAGCGGGTGGCTTAACCACCTTCAGTTCATCTATCAGGCCGCTGACTTCCAGCAAGTTCTTCAGCCGACGCTTGCTTTCGGGACTTTCCGACGCAGGCTGCGGCTGCAAAAACTCACCGGGTGCGGAAAAAACGCCAATCGCACCCTGGTCGTGCCAAAAACAACGTTCGTGCCAGTAAAACCCTGTGTGACTCATTTAGCTTCTCTCAACTTCTCTGATAACCGCGCATAAAAGCGGTTAGATTAGCGCTGAGATGTTCGGTCGGATAGCCGCCCTCCTGAATGACCACGGTGGGCTGTGATAAACCGTTCAACAGCTCACCCAGAGCCACAAAGGCTTCCGTTTCGACGTTAAACCCCGCCAGTGGATCATCCTTATGGGCATCCAACCCCAAGGACACCACCACCGCGTCAGGCTGGTAACGGTTGAGCTGCTCAATCAGCGTGGCCACGGCGTCCAGATAGGTCTCGCCATCACTGCCCAATGGCAAAGGTAGATTAACGTTGGTACCTTTGCCCTCTTCGCTACCCGCTTCATCCACGCCCCCCCAGAAGAAAGGGTAAAAGTCACTGGGGTCAACGTGTACAGAGCCGGTCCAGACATCCCCGCGCGAATAGAAAATATCCTGAGTGCCATTGCCGTGGTGTAAGTCCACATCAATGATCGCTACTTTAGCGAACTTTTCACGCAGCACGCTGGCAGCCAAGGCAGCGTTATTCAGCAAGCAGAAACCGCCCGCGTTGTCTGGCCCTGCATGATGTCCTGGTGGCCGACACAGGGCATAAGCACGAGAGGGGGAGTCGAGCGATGCTCCACTCATCACTTCCTCAGTTGCCGCCACGGCAGTCGCCGCCGAAGCGAGTGCCCCTTGAAAGCTGGTGTCGCTTAACGGGCAGGCCATATCGTGTAAATGCCAGCCCGCCTGGCCAACAGGGTGACGTGGATAGTGGCTCGCCCCCCCACAAGGGTGAACGTTAGGTGCTACCAGCGCCGCTGCATTAGGCAGCGCTTGCCAACGCGCATAAATCGTTTCCAAGAAGCGTAAATAGCGCGGCGTATGAATCTGCTCAAGGCGTTTACGCAGCGTCGGCGAGTCGGTTTCACTAGGTGCCGTTAGGCTCAAACCAGCCGCCGCTAGCCCTTTGCTAAGCAGCTCAGCGCGAACCGGCCCTTCAGGTGAAGGTGCCGGCTGACCGCGCAGCAGAAAGGTCGGCGGCGCATGGTGGTCTTGATCAGGGTGGTAAAAGCACTTCATGTGTCGCAGCCCTGCCTTTTTATCTTGGGAATCATGCTGTTGTCATAGCCTCCCATACTTCAATCGCCGCCGCTAAGTCTTCAAGTGATGCGCCCACTGATTTAAACAGCGTGATCGCATCTACAGAGCAACGACCCGGCTTAGTTCCCGAAAGCACCTCAGCAAGCTCTGCCTTGATCTCATCAAAACGGAATACGCCTTCGTCAATCGCTTGAAGAATATCGCCAGCTTCACCCTTAGCGCCTGCGTAGGTATCCACAAACACATCAGCGCGGCGCAGGCATTCAGCATCGGTTTCGCGCATCTGAGGGCGGAAAGCACCGATAAGGTCAACATGGGTGCCTGGCGTTAACCACTCGCCTTTAATCAAAGGCGTGGTGGAAAGCGTGACACAACTGACGATATCAGCTTGGGCAACAGCGTCTTGCAAATCGCCCACGGCTTGGGTATCGAAACGGTCGGCATACTCCTCAGCAATAGCAGAGGCTTTATCAGGGTTTCTACCCCACACTAAAACGCGTTTGATAGGCCTCACGCTGGCATGGGCTTCAATGACCATAGGGGCTAACTTGCCAGTACCCACTACCAGAAGCGTTTCGGCTGCTTCGTTAGCTAATGCCTGCGCGGCCAAAGCGGAAGCAGCTGCCGTGCGACGGCGCGTTAGTTCACTGCCATCAATACAGGCCAGCGGCTGCCCATGTTTGCCTTCGCTAAGCAAATAAAGACCTGAAATAGCAGGAATATTATGCTGGGCATTTTGTGGAAATACGTTGACCATTTTGACGCCAATATAGCCTGCTGTTTCCCAAGCAGGCATTAGCAGCATAGTGGCTTCACCGTCGGGGCGATGCATGGCGTGATGGTGGCGTGGCGGAGATTCAACACCGTTCACAAAGGTCGTATGTAGCCGCTTAATCAAGCCTTTCCAGGCAAGATGGCGTTCCACCTCCGCCGCTGATACAACCTGCATATTAAGCCTCCGGCAGCGCAGCAACGACCATGATTTCTACTTTCCATTCCGGCTTAGCAAGCTTAGCTTCGAGGGCTGCACGCACCGGCGGACGGCCAGGCACTACCCAAGCATCCCAAGCGGCGTTCATTTGATCAAACTCAGCCATGCTGGTGACCCAAATCTGGGCCGAGACCAGATGCTCTTTCGAGGTACCTGCTTGGGCTAACAGCTGATCGATACGCGCAAGTACTTGCTCGGTCTGGCCACGCATATCAGCGGTCGCATCGCTCGGTACTTGGCCGGCGAGATACACGGTGCCGTTATGAATCGCTACTTGGCTCATACGGGCATTGCTGTCTTGATAGGTAACACTCATGAGGTCTCTCCAAGGAAGGTAAGGTTCCTCTTGAGACTACGACGACGATGCGCAATGTGCTTGCCCGAAACTCTGCAACATTTGCCCGCAAGTGCTGAAATTCCGCAAGAATGAATACGTAGGCGGTGGACGTTGCAACGACGGCTAACGGTCTGAGGAGGGGGCAATTTCAAAGTAGCGCCGGTAGGCACGTGAAAAACTGCCTTGATCACGGAAGCCAACCAGCATAGCTATATGACCTAGGCTCAGCGCACTGTGGCGCACCAGGGTACGGGCATGTTCAAGCCGCCTGCGCTGTACATACGCCAAAGGCGTCACCCCGGTTAGTTCGCGAAAGCAGGCATGAAAATGACCAGGGCTTAGCGCACATAGTGCGGCTAACTGCTCAACCCGAATATCGTCCGCTAAGTGCTGATCCAACCACGCATCCAAGCGTTCTAGATCCAGCCGTTCACTGATACAGCGAGCGCCAATTTTATCAGCGACCTGCTTCGGCTCATCTTGAAGGTACATGTACAACGCCCGAAGCAGCAGCACAGCAATTTCATTTTGCAGCGCGGGGCACTGCTCCAACTGATGCGCCAACGCATGGGTAAGCTGATTAAGCGCCGGGGGCACGGTAAAAAAGCGCGGCTTATCGAACAGCCGCTCGATTTCACTACCTTTTTCTAAAACCGCCAAGTGCTTCACCGGAATATCCAGCACCAGCGT
The DNA here is from genome assembly GCF_025820815.1 of Halomonas qinghailakensis. Taxonomy (NCBI): domain Bacteria; kingdom Pseudomonadati; phylum Pseudomonadota; class Gammaproteobacteria; order Oceanospirillales; family Halomonadaceae; genus Halomonas; species Halomonas qinghailakensis. Next base: position 952,912 of record NZ_CP096973.1, read on the forward strand.
GCGGTTGCTGCCATCACCTTGGTATTCGTGGTGCCGGGACGATGGGATCAAACAGCCACGACGCGCCGTCACGCGCTCGCCCTGCCCTTCCATAGCAAGCTCCGTCACGCCACACGTTGCCAGAATTAACTGGTGAAAGTCGTGGGCGTGGGACACCTGCTCCGGGGCTAAATTGCGGTTATGCAGCTCAAACTGAACCATGGACGTACCGTTCGGCGTTACGTTAACAAGATCACTATAAAACGGCTGCCACTATAAAAGCGAGGAAAGCACCGACGCTTTCTTTTGCAGGAAAAAACGGCTGTACAAACAATACACATCACCGATGGAGGGCAATAGTGGCTACACACGCCAATATTGCCCTTACACAGCCTAAGCAAACGTGTTGTAGTTGGTATTCCAGTTAACGTCGTCAAAGTCACCCAAATTAATATTTTCAAACGTTGCCAGCGTATCAGCGTCAAACGTACTGTTTGAAAGGGCTTCAACACGCTGTAGCAGGGCATCGTCATCAATATCTTGGGTACTGCCGTCGCCCGCTAAGAGATAAACTACGTCACCGGTTTCAAGGCCTAGCTGATCAAACCAATCAACGCCGTTTTCGAACTCAGCGGTAGTGAACACAGCAAAGGCGTCGTTGATATCTAACGCCTGCACTTCACCGCTGATGACCAACCCCGAGCCATCACCACGCAGCGCAGCAAACTCCTCGGCGGTCAGTTCAACGCGCAGCTCATCAGCACCCGGCACATCACCAACACGGAAGTCAGTAATGTTCATCACCTCGCCACCAGACTGGCCATCTACCGTAAAGGTTTGGGCTAGTTGCTCAACGCTACCACCCGCTTCAGCACCCGGCTGGTGCTCGTAGCCATTAACGGTAAAGGCAATATTCAGATCCTGCTCATCGTTAGTGTTAAGCGGGTCATCAATTACGACAATGCTGGCGGCATCATCGACCAGAAACTCAGCAGGCTCATCCCCATTGCCCACCACATTCAGGGTGTAGATATTGTGGTAGGTGTCCTGGACTACCCATGTGGTGAGCGAAGAGAGCGGCACATCGCTATTGACCGCACCCTCCAGCAGCGTGCTGGCGGCGTCAAACAGTTGCTCTGCCGCACGGACATCTAACAACCCTGCATCAAAAAAGGCCGTTTGATCGGTATCTAACGCGTAATTTTCGGGGATGATTCTTCCGCTGACGAAGCGCTGCACCAGATCGCCCAGGGCGTACGAAACCGTTAACCCTGTTTGGTCAAAGTTGTCTAACTCACTGAGCACTTCAAAATCTTGAGAGCTGATCTCATCCGTATTAACGCGCACACTGTTCGCCGCTAACAGCACGTCACTATCGATAGCGTCAATAAGCCGCTGGGCATCATCTTCAATGACCCAGATCAGTAGCGTGTCACGATCCAGCTCAGCGGCATTGTTGGCATCTGCCAGTATAGGAGCAACAGTAGCGAGCAGTTGCTCACCTTCCGCGACGGTTAACGGGGTGACATTAAACGGTTGGTCAGCCAAAATTTGATAGCTGCCAGGACGCTCCTCCGTACTGGCAGGCAGTACCTCTCCCGCATTGATGACGGCAACCGCATCTTGCAGAAAGTAGCCTACTTCGATGCTATCGAGCGTCACGTTGCCTAGCGCAACGAACGCTTCGTACTCCTCGGCGGTCAGCAGCTCATCGGCTCCCAGCTGCAAGCTGATGTTATCCGCACCCAGTACCCATGCCTCTTCACTGGCTGCCAATAGATTAGTCGCCTGGGCATTGGTGATGCTCCAGGTCTGAAGAGTTTCCACGTTGACATCGCGGCTGTTTAGCGCCCCATCGACAATCGCCTGAACCGACTGATAGCGGGCTTGTGCATCTTCAACGGTTGCCAGTGAAAAGTTTGGTAGCTCAACACTGCTTGGGGTAATTTCGTAGCTATTGGCAATGCTTTCAATCTGGTTGAGCGTTAAATTGCTGGTTAAAATAAACCGCACCGGCGTGTCGCCAAGTTCAAAACTCTCTATCCGCTGTAAACGCTGTAAATCGGCAATTGCTAGAATGTCGTTATTCACCGATACCTGCTCTGCGCCGGTAATGTGCAGTGGGAACGCGGTGCCAACCTGGGTTTCAAGCAAGGCCGCTGACGTATCAACCACCGTCCACTTCAGCAGTGTATTTAACACAGGCGTCGGCGCATTATTGGCATTTGCCAGCGCAGATACCGCCTTATCTACCAGCGGTTTAACGTCTGCCGCGGTGAAGGTGCCAACCGACAGCTCTGCATCGGTAATACGATAACCCACGCTGTTATCATTCGGGTCTTTATTAAGACTTTCAACACCCTCTTGGTCGATCACCTGGAGTGCTTCTTCCAGGCTATACAACACTTCAATAGGGTCATTGGCGTACTGATAATTGCCTAGCGTTATCAGCGACTGATATTGGGCGTAAGTGATTTGATCATTGGTAATTGCCACCGTATCAGCCAGGGTGACATGGCCCTGGTTGATCGCTTGAATAACGTTGTCAGCCGTGTCGCTTACCGTCCAGTCAAACAGGGCCTGCACGGTTTGGTTATCATTGACCAGGCCGTTAGCGGCTTCCAATACGGTGCGGATATTGGCCAAGGTATCAGCAGACTCTGCGACGGTTAATGTCGCGGTAAAGGGCGCGGTATCATCTAGCAGGCTAAAACGTCCTGCTGGCGCGAGTAAATCAGCCTCTTCGGCACGCAACGCATCGCTAATATCGGCATAGGAGACCGCAGTCGCCTCACCTAAACTAAAATTATCCAGCGCCGCATCTAAGCGTTCATATTGTGCAGCGGTTAATGTGGGGTTAGTGACTTGAATCGTCTCTGCAAGCTCCAAGCCTTCCGGAAGATTAGCCCTTAGCTGGGACTGGATATTGTCATAGCTATCCAGCACGCTCCACGTATAGACATTGGTAAGATTCGGCGTGTTTTCGGCGTTATCCAGCAGCTGACGCACAGCGGCTAGATCATTAATAGCAGACTCGACGGTCAGTGACTGCGGCGCAAATAACGCTGTGCTGATCAGATAGTTCGCCACGACATCATCGGCACCCACACTAAATGCCTGCGCTAGCGTGTATTCCACCTGCTCGTCGCCGCGCTGATACCCAGCGTTATCGCTTTCAATGGCTAACAGCGCCGTGTAGTCGTCAAGCGTAATCGTTTGATCAGTAACACGAACCTCATCGGCGCGAGCGATATGCGGCGCGCCTTGTGCAGCGGCTAAAATCGCCTCAGCGGTATCGTTAATCACCCAGTTGTACAGCACGTCAGCGTCTAGCCCACCGGCGTTATTGGCACCGCTAATAATATTTTCCACACGGGCGAGTTCTACGCTGGCCTCAGTAACGCTACGCTCTCCAGGGTTATAAACGTCTAGCGCAAGTTGATAATTGCTCGCCAGCTCGATGTCGGTACTAACAGCACCTTCTAAGGTATAGAGAACAACGGTGTCGGCCAACTCAAAGTTCTCTAGCACCGCCAAACGTTCGTACTGGGCTTGATTAATCCCTGCATTGGCAACACGCACCTGATCCGCCAGCGTTACGTGGTCTTCAGCAATATCGCCAATGATGGTGTTGGCGTTATCGACCACTTCCCAGCTAAACGGCAGATCTTCGCGCAGCTCCGCGCTATTTTCAGCGTTAGCCACTAACCCTTCGATCTGAGCATAGTCTTCCCGTGCAGCTGCCACGGAGAGCTCGCCACCCAGACGAACCACCTCTGGATTGATCGCGTAATTGGTGAGCAGCGCGCCAACGTCTTCGGCGTCAATGGCTTCCGACAAGGTGTACTCGACGGTTTCACCAGTGCGTACGTAGTTACTCTGAAGCCCTGTTAGGGCTTCATACTGCGCTAGGCTAATCATGCCGTCATTAACGTTGACGGCGTTAGCGCGCAGCAAATGGGCAACATCGCCCGCGCCAAGAACCGCATCGGCGCTATCCAGCACCGTCCAGTTAAAAAGCTGATCGGCATTAAGCGAGTCTGAGTTAAGCGCGTTAGCCAGAATGTTTTCTACCGTGGCAAGCGTCTCTTGTGCTTCCAAAACGCTGACACTGCCCGCATTAAGGGGCGGCGCAAGGGCAATATCATAGTTGTCGGCAATCACCTCGGCCGCGACAGCTTGCGCCAAGGTGTAACCGACAACGGTGTCGCCTAGCTGAAAGTTGTCCAACGTATTTAGCTGGTCAAACTCATCGACGGTGAGAGAGCGATCACTGATCGTGATGGGGTTGGCACCGGTCACATGGGCATCATTGAGGTCTGCAATAATAGCAGTGGCGCTATCACTCACGGCCCATTGAAATAGCGACAGCGGCGGCTGATTATTGGCACCTTCCAACACCCGTGAAACATCGGCAAACGCTGAGGCGGCCTGGGCGACGGTCACGGTGCCTACATCGAGAGGAACATCAAGATCAATAAGGTAGTTGCTGGCCAGTGGCGCTGCTTCAAGAGCTTCCTCTAACGTATAACCAACGGCTGTAGCGCCTAACTCAAAATTGTCCAACGCATCAAGCTGCTTAAATTGCGCAGGGGTAATCACGGTTTCCGTAACGCTGACACGACGGGCTTCGTTAAGCTGCGGGTCGGCGCTGGAAGCGCCAATCACGTTTTCAAAGCTATCGAGAATGGTCCAGTCCAACAACATCTCGCGGTTTAAGCCATCCTCACCGGTATTAAGGGCGCGGTCCGTTAACAGTCGGGTTTCATCAATAAGCTCTGCAGCTTCACGCAGGCTTAGGGCATTTTTATTTAGCGGCACCGCTGGGTCTAACGTGTAGTTGGCGGGCATTTCTGCCGTTTCCAGTGCCTGTTCTAGCGTGTAAGGCACGACGGTGTTACCAAGTACGAAATTATCCAGCGTATTCAGGTCTGCAAACTGGTCCGGTCGAATCGTTTCATCCGTCAACGTGACGCGTTCCGCGCCTAAAACGGCAGGACGCTCCAAACCACCGGTAACCAGCACATCTTCGACGCTGGCGCGAATTGACCATGTGTAAATGTCGGAAAGCTCGATAGGCGCCGTTCCAACATCGTAATCACCCGCTAAAATCTTCTCTACCAATGCTAAACGGTCAGCGGCGACGGTCAGTCCTAGGGTGCCCGCAGAGAACGGCTGACCAGGATTGACCAAGTACTGCGATGGCAAGTCTCCTTGTTGCGCAAGATTAACCGCGGTTTGAAGCGTGAGATAAGGAAGATCAGCGCGAACATCAATCGTATTAGAAAGATCGCTATTGGGATTTTGGGCGGCCTGCTGAGCATCGCGCAGTGGATTGTTGTCCCCGTTTCGATAGGCATCAAGGCTGACATCTGCGCCCGCGTTATCAATAGCATCCAACGCTTGCTTTACTTGGCCTGTGATAGAAGGTAGCCCTAATACATCGGCCATTTGCTGATTGGTGAGTTCGCGACCTGTTTCATTGGCTTGATTGAACGCATTCGCCAAGCGTGACAGCGCATCGCTACTGCTAATCCCGGCGCTGTCAGCCATCGCCAGCAAGCTAGCCACTTTGATGCCTGCGATAAGCAAATCGACGCTAGAAGACGCTTCAGCCAAGGGGTCGGTGGTCAGTATGTTCAGGCGTTCGTCCAGGCCTAACGCGGTTTTAATCATGCTCTGGGCGTTAGCGTCATTGACATCAAACTGCGCCGATAGCTGGACCATCATGGTGGTCAACGGCGTGATTACCGTGGCGTTTTCTGGCGCGCGCAGCACCCCATTGAAGGGCAGGCCCGTGGCAATATCGACCCCACCTGTGGCAGTCAGAATACCGCTGCCCTGCAGGCCACTGAAGAAACCGTTGCTATTGGTTTCCACTTGATTGGCATTAACTGCGCGGGTAACGGTGGCACCGGCAATATAGCCATCAATCACATAACCGCTAATGGTCGGCGGCTGGGGTTCTGGTTCTGGCTGAGGCTCTGGCGCTGGTTGTGGGCTGGAACCACCGCCACCTCCCCCACCGCCGCCTGCTGCGGCCGCCCCTAACGCAAGCGCACCGCCGCCGAGATACAGCCAAGGTGGAATATCACCAAACGAGCTAACCGGTGTGTTGCTAGCGCTTGAACCGCCTATGCTGCTCGAGGTAGTTTCACTGCTGCTCATACTAGGTGAGAAAGAGGCGCTCGGCACAAATAGCAGTGCGCCAAAATCTGTACTTTCTGCAACACCTTGCTGTAACGCACTACTCGGGCTAATCAGTAAAAGATCGCCCTGCTGCACAACCGCGCCCCGCTCCACCAGCAACAGCGAGCCGTCAGCGCGGGTAATCATCACATTGCCATCGGGCAACAGCTCCCAGGTCTGCACATTGGGCAGCTGGCTTAACGGCACAAGAAGGCCGCTGTCAGCATCTAATTTTTCCATAAGTGCGGTGATCTCGACCACCACACGGCCACCTTCTAGCGCAACATCCGCAGCCGCTAGATAAATACGCTGGCCGTTATCCATTACCAATGTCAGGCTGCCATTGGGCTGGCGTATCACCTCAGCCACCCCTTGCAGGTCGTTAATGGCGACCATATCATCAGCCAACGCCTGCTGAGCCATCAACGGCAGTACGAGCGTTGCCGCCATGCCGCCACGCTTCAACACTTTCTGGTTTTTCGCCATCCAACGCCGAACGAAAGCAAGACGTGCCTGCGGATCAGCCGGTATTTCTATCCGTGCCACACCCTCCTGGGTATCAGCGAACGCCTCCCAGTCGCCCTGAGAGCTAACCGCACTCACCCTGACGCCATTAAGCAAGTGGCCGTTCATCACACCAGGCTGGGTCGACTTAAGAATATCGGCTGATGGTATCGCCATTGAGCACTTCTCCACTGAAAGTTCGCAGGCGCTTGGCGCCTAATCGTTTTTATATCCGGTTGGCGTTCATCGCCCACGCGCCTGCAGACACCGTGCTTATCAAGCGCATTAGAAAAATAGGCTTAAGTATTTCACAAAGAAGTGTTAACCAAACCCTGAAAAAGGCCGGTTAAAGTGCGGTAACAGAGCATTAGACACATCATCATTAACAAAACGTAGTAGCGAGCAACAAGATCAATGGACAAAAAGTGGACACTTGAAAAAACGGGGAGCTGAAAAACGGGGAGCTGAAAGCTGGCAAAAGAGGATTGAAAAACGACGCAAGCAGGCACAAACAAGCAGGCACAAAAAAGGGCCTAGCGATAAAACGCTAAGCCCTTAAAATTTGGTGCCGGTGGCCAGACTCGAACTGGCACACCCGTAAAGGCGGCGGATTTTGAATCCGCTGCGTCTACCAATTCCGCCACACCGGCAATGGATGCGCATTATACGGAGATAACCTCGCAGGTCAATCACATTGACTGACTTTATCTATCTAAAGCGCTATCCTATGCCGCCTGTTTGACCACTGAAAAGAGCCATTCCCATGCAGCGCGCGGACTTTCATTTCGAGTTACCTGATGAGCTAATTGCTCGCTACCCCTCTGAGCAGCGCAGCGACTGTCGTTTGCTATGCGTGGATGGCAAAAGCGGTGCGCTTGAGCATCGCCGGTTTCCTGATTTGCTTGAGCTACTCGAACCAGGCGACTTGCTGGTCTTCAATGACACGCGTGTCATTCCAGCGCGCTTGCACGGCCATAAGGCGAGCGGCGGAAAAGTAGAAATGCTGCTGGAGCGTCCGTTGGACAGCCACCGTGGTTTAGCGCATATCCGTTCGAGTAAATCGCCAAAACCAGGCACCGAACTGATCTTTGAAGGCGATATTCATGCCATTGTTGAAGGCCGCCGCGATGCGCTGTTTGAGCTACGCTTTCTAGGCGATACGCCGATGATTGCGCTACTTGAGAAGCACGGCCATATGCCGCTACCGCCGTATATTACCCGTGAAGATGAGCTGAGTGATCGAGAGCGCTATCAAACTGTATATGCTCGTCGCGATGGTGCCGTTGCGGCGCCCACCGCAGGGCTTCATTTTGATCAGCCCTTATTGGATGCTTTGGCCGAAAAAGGTATTAACAGCGCGTTTGTGACTTTGCACGTTGGCGCAGGCACCTTTCAGCCAGTGCGCGTCGACAACATTCTCGAACACCATATGCATAGTGAGTGGATTGAGGTTTCTGAGGCTGCTTGCCAACAAGTTCGCGACACTCAGGCCGCTGGAAAACGAGTCATTGCTGTCGGCACGACCAGCGTGCGCTGCTTAGAAAGCGCTTGCCTGAAAAGTAGCGATGGCCAGATCGCTCCGTTCAGCGGCGACACCGACATCTTTATCTACCCTGGCTACGAATGGCGCTGTGTGGATGCTTTGATTACCAACTTCCATCTACCTGAGTCGACGCTGCTAATGCTGGTCTCCGCGTTTGCAGGCTATGACCACATGATGCGCGCATACCGCGCGGCAGTAGACGAGCGCTACGCCTTTTTTAGCTACGGCGATGCCATGCTACTGACCCGCTAAGCACCACACACCCGCGCCTTAACCGATTATTGACGAGTTATTTTAGATGCGAAACGAATGCTTTATGCGCTTTGAGCGCCTTGCTGAAGATGGCCGTGCGCGCCGGGGACGCCTGCACTTTCCTCGTGGCACCGTGGAAACTCCCGCCTTTATGCCGGTGGGCACCTACGGCACAGTGAAGGGCATGACACCAGACTCCGTGAAAGAGATTGGCGCAGAAATCATTCTCGGCAATACCTTTCACCTATGGCTGCGCCCTGGCACCGATGTCATTGAAGCTCATGGCGATTTGCATGACTTTGCCCAATGGGACAAACCCATCCTGACCGACTCAGGCGGTTTTCAGGTATTTTCCTTGGGTGAAATGCGCAAAATCACCGAGCAGGGTGTGCATTTCCGCTCACCAGTCGATGGTAGCAAGGTGTTTATGGGGCCGGAAGAGTCCATGGCCGTGCAGCGCTCGTTGGGCTCTGACGTGGTGATGATCTTCGACGAGTGCACCCCATACCCCGCGACCTTTGAAGAAGCCGAAAAATCCATGGAGCTTTCGCTGCGCTGGGCAAAACGCTCCCGCGATGCCCATGGTGATTCGCCTTCAGCGTTGTTCGGTATTATTCAAGGTGGCATGCACCCTGAACTTCGCGAACGCTCACTAAAAGGGCTGCTCGGTATTGGCTTCGATGGCTTAGCCATTGGTGGCCTATCGGTGGGCGAGCCCAAAGAGGAGATGATCAAAGTACTCGATTATCTACCCACCTGGATGCCAGACGATACCCCACGCTACCTAATGGGCGTTGGCAAGCCAGAAGACTTGGTAGAAGGTGTGCGCCGCGGCGTCGACATGTTTGATTGCGTGATGCCCACTCGTAATGCGCGCAACGGCCACCTGTTCACCTCAGACGGTACAGTTAAGATCCGTAATGCCAAACACCGCTTTGATACTCGACCGCTTGATGAAGGGTGTGACTGCTATACCTGTCAGAATTTCTCACGCGGCTACTTACACCACCTTGATCGTTGTAACGAGATGCTCGGCTCCATGCTCAATACCATCCATAACTTACGCTACTACCAGCGGGTAATGGCTGATTTGCGCGCGGCAATCGAAGCGGGTACATTGACGACCTTTGTGGAAGGCTTTTACGCCCAGCGCGGCCTGTCAGTGCCTCCCCTAGCGAATTAATCGCCATCCGCCGTTGGCGGGTGGTTTAATCGGTTCACCCATTGAGTTTTCTAACCCAGGAGTTCTCTGCAATGCTGGATTTCTTCATCTCACCAGCCCATGCCCAAGAAGCCGCTGCCGGCGGTGGCATCGCGCAAATTGTTATGCTGGTTGGTTTTGTACTGATCTTTTATTTCTTGCTGTGGCGTCCCCAAGCAAAGCGCGCAAAGCAGCATAAGCAGTTGGTTTCTGGCTTGGCTAAAGGCGACGAAGTTGTCATCGGTGGCGGTCTTGTTGGTCGTGTTACCAAAGTTAATGATGAGTTCCTAACGCTGGAAGTTTCTGAAGGCACCGAAGTTAACGTGCAGAAAAATGCCGTTGCTGCCGTACTTCCTAAAGGCACTATTAAGTCCATCTAACGCCTGCATTCCCCCCTGCCGATCCAGTGCCAGCCACCCCGGCAGGGGTGAGATGGTAGCCACGATGGTGAACTTTGCTGTGCGCGGTTTGTCCGTGCACAGCAATTCCGTTTGTAATTGAAGGCAGGGCTTGCATGCTCAACCGTTACCCCCTGTGGAAGTATCTGCTGATACTGGTCGTCCTGGTGGTTGGCCTTATCTATTCGCTTCCCAACTTATTCCCCGCAGATCCCGCTATCCAAGTTAGTGATGCCCAGGGCGACTCGCTGGATGAACGGCAAATATCCCGCGTTGAAGAAGCACTCATCGACAGCAATATCGCCATTAAAGCGATCGAAGAAACGAATGGCCAATGGCTAATTCGTTTACAGAGTGATGATGACCAGCTAGATGCCCGTGATATCGCCTCCGATGTATTGGGCAACGATGCCACTGTTGCACTCAACCTTGCTGACGCCACCCCTGGTTGGCTGCAAGCCTTTTCCGCATCTCCCATGACGCTGGGCCTCGATTTACGCGGAGGTGTGCACTTCTTACTTGAAGTAGACATGGACGCCGCCCTTACCCAGCGTATGGAAGTGAATGCTAGTGCCATGCGTGAGCTGCTGCGTGGTGAGCGTATTCGCTATCGCAATACCACCATCAACGATCGGTCACTCTCTATCGATTTCGGCAGTACAGATGATCGTGATACTGCTCGACGCTTGATTAGTCGCGACTTCCCTAATTTTGAATATAGTAACGAAGGCGATGGCCGCGCTTCTAGCCTTGTTATGACGCTAAGCGACCAAACCGTTAGCGAGATTCAAGACTATGCGATCAATCAAAACCTCACCACGCTACGTAACCGCGTGAATGAACTGGGCGTAGCTGAACCGATGGTTCAACGCCAAGGCCCTAGCCAAATTGTGGTTGAGCTGCCCGGCGTTCAAGATACCGTCGCTGCCAAGCGCATTGTCGGCGCAACGGCAAATCTAGAGTTTCGCCTGGAAGCACGTAACGACACACCAGATACAGAAACCGAGCGTTTCGAATTCCGTAACGACCCAGCACGCTCAGCGGAGCTGATGCGCGACGTCATTATTACCGGCGACAGCGTATCCAGTGCCAGCAACAGCTTTGATGAAAATGGCCGCCCCCAGGTCAACATCAACCTAGACGGCACCGGCGGTACGCTTATGAACCGCGCTACGCGTACGAATATCGGCCGTAATATGGCGGTGTTATTCATTGAACATAAAAGCGAAGATCGGGTAGAAATCGACCCCGAAACGGGCGAAGAAACCACTGTCCGCGAGCCTTATACCGAACGCGGCTTGATCAGCCTTGCAACCATCCAAAGTGCGTTGGGCAATAGCTTCCGCATCACCGGTTTAGACTCGCCGACTGAAGCTGCTGAGCTTGCTCTTCTGCTGCGCTCTGGTTCACTAGCCGCCCCTATCTACTTTGTACAAGAACGCACTATCGGCCCAAGCTTGGGTGCTGAAAATATTGAGCGCGGTCTGCTCTCGGTTCAAATCGGCCTGTTGCTGGTCGTTCTGTTTATGCTGGCACGTTACAAAGTGTTTGGCATATTCGCCAATATCGCCCTGGCGCTTAACCTGACGCTGCTAATTGCGGTGATGTCGATGCTCGGTGCCACACTTACACTGCCAGGTATCGCCGGGATTGTGCTTACCTTGGGGATGGCGGTGGATGCCAATGTTCTAATCTTCGAGCGCATACGCGAAGAATTACGCAATGGCATGTCGATACAGCAGGCAATCCATGCGGGCTACGAGCGCGCTTTCACCTCTATCGTGGATGCCAATATCACCACACTACTGGTGGCGGTAATTCTGTTCTCGATTGGTACCGGTCCGGTAAAAGGCTTTGCCGTTACGCTCTCTATTGGCATCTTGACATCCATGTTCACTGCTTTACTGGTAACGCGCGCCATGGTCAACCTGACCTATGGCAGCAAGCCCGTCAAAAAGCTGTGGATTTAACATGGATCTAAATGGCATAGATTTGAAAAGCATGGATCTGAACCACGTGCTTAGCCCAGAATTTAAGAGGTGGTAATGAAACCCCTATCACAACTGCAAATCGACTTTATGGGGCGGCGCAACTTTGCGTTTGTCGTCTCTGCCGTGCTGCTAATTATCTCAATTGGCGCCATTATTTTTCAGCAATTAAACCTCGGGCTGGACTTCACGGGCGGTACGCTGGTGGAAGTACGTTATGGTGCCGCACCGTCATTAGATGCGATTCGCCAACTGCTTGAAGACAGCGGCTTCCAGGATGTGTCAGTACAAACGTTTGGTGCATCAACCGAAGTGCTTATCCGACTCCAGCAGGCATTCGATGCTGATGTCGGCAATGAGGTTGTCAGCTTGCTTCGTGCCAATGGCGATAGCGTTAATCTAGTAAGGGCCGAGTTTGTTGGCGCACAGGTGGGTGACCAGTTACGTGACCAGAGCGGCTTAGGCCTGCTGGTAGCCCTGGGCGTGGTGATGCTCTACGTTGCCTTTCGCTTCCAATACAAGTTTGCCATTGGCGCCCTGCTAGCCCTGCTGCACGATGTCATCATCGTTGTTGGCATCTTTGCGCTGTTTCAGCTGGACTTCGACTTAACAGTACTGGCAGCGATTTTGGCGGTAATCGGCTACTCGCTAAACGACACGATTGTTGTTTATGACCGTATCCGCGAGGCTATTCGCACATCACGTATTGATGATATGCCGCAAATCTTCAACGAAGCGATCAATGCCACGCTGTCCCGTACGCTGGCTACTTCTGGCACGACTGTGCTGGTGCTACTGGCGCTGCTGTTATTGGGCGGCGATATGATTAAGAACTTCGCCATTGCGCTGCTGATTGGCATCGTAGTAGGCACGTTCTCATCAATTTATATCTCAGGCGCACTACTGATTCCGCTTAAGCTTTCTCGGGAAGACCTTATACCCACTAAGAAAGAGCTGGATGAAGAGGAAGAAGAGCTGCCCTAAACGGCAGCTTGATCGCGCCAATACGTTAAGTGGCAAGCAAAAAAGCCCCGCTGGCGAAAAACCAGCGGGGCTTTTTAACTACATCATTTATTAACTACATCATTTATTAACTACATCGCTTTTTAACGCTTAAAAATGCGGTGCCAATTGTTTAATCAAGGCTTTGTACAGGCGCGGGCCAGCGGCCATCAGCTGACCTTCAGCATTCACTGTCGGTTTGCCATCAGGCGACCCTATCAGCGCTCCGGCTTCTTTCAGCAATAGCGTTCCTACCTGCATATCCTGCTCTTCAAGGCCCAACACAAACACACTGTCCACTCGGCCACAGGCGAGTTCGCAAATATCCAGCAGGCCACTACCAGATGCCAATATGGCTTCTACTTGAGGCGCTAATTGCTGAGTAATGGTCAGGTAAGCTGGCAAATGGCTAGGGCGTAACCAGGTTTCCGGCAGGCTCATGGCGATTCGCGTACCGCTAATAGCGGTAGGCTTGCTAACACGCATGCGCTTATCGTTATGCTGCGCACCGCGACCGCGGCTAGCAATATATTCATCGTCGGCGAACGGGCAAATAATGACCGCATGCTCAGGACGACCTTTTACGAGACACACCACTGAGAGAGCAAAGCCCTTACCTGCCACCGCTAAATTGGAATAGCCGTGCATTGGTTCAATCTTCCAGACGATATCAGCGCCTTCGCCTTCGCCCGCTTTATGGGGCGTATAGCGGCCACTGACGCCATGCAGGGGATACCCGCGCTGCAGCTGCTGAACAATGGTAGCCTCTGCTTTGCGAGCAGTATCTTCTAGCAAGCGGTCGAGGTTAAATTCATCGTGAGCATTTTCAATGCGTTCACGAACACGTAAAAAGTGTTCAACAGCGCCACGCGCAGCGCGCAGCGTAAATTGGACCATAGGATTCATGATCGGGCCTTGTCACAGTGATGTTAAAGAACGGAGGCAGTGGCAGGACTGCTTTGGCGCGTAATTCTAACAGAGCCCCCTCGGGCATGCTATCGACTCATGCTAAACTGCGCGTTTTCCGCACTTGATTACCGAGCCCATTATGCTTGAGCGCATTCGTATTGTTCTTATTGGCACTAGCCATCCTGGTAATATTGGCGGCGTCGCCCGCGCCATGCACAACATGGGCTTAGCCGATTTAGCCCTGGTCGCGCCGCGCTGCGAAGTAATTACCCAAGACAGCATTTCCCGCGCCTCGGGAGCTGACCACCTGCTCCATCAGGCAACGGTTCACTCTACCCTAGAAGACGCCGTTGCTGACTGCACGCTTGCCGTGGGTGCTAGCGCCCGCTCGCGCACGCTGCCCTGGCCAATGATCTCTCCTCGTGAGTTGGCCGAACGTTTGCCCGATGAATGTCAGCCTGATAGCGCTCGCGTAGCCCTGGTGTTTGGCCGCGAGGACAGCGGCTTAACAAATGCCGAGCTGCAGCGTTGCCACGCCCATGTGCATATTCCCACCAACGCAGACTTCAGCTCGCTAAACCTAGCCGCCGCTGTTCAGGTGATTGCCTATGAGTGCCGTATGGCATGGCTAAGCCAACAGGATACCGCCAGCACCACTGAAGAACCGGATGATGCGTTGGTCACCCATGCCGAACTAGAACGCTACTTTGAACACCTAGAACGCACGCTAATTGCCATTGAGTTTCATGACCCCGCACAGCCGCGCCAACTGATGGCTAGACTGCGTCGTCTCTACCTGCGTGCTCGTCCAGAAAAAATGGAAATGAACATTCTACGTGGGATTCTTTCGGCAACTGAAAAAACAGCAGACAAACATCGGCCATAACGCTGACTACTGCTGCAGCCTGAGTTGCCGAAACTTGAAGTCGCCCCAGCGCGCCCCAACATTGTTTTTTAAACGTGGCATTGCGCTAACCATATTCTAAGAACCATATTCTAAGAACCATATTCCAAGAACTTATGACTGCCGCCCTTTAACGCCCAAGGATCACCCATGTTTCAACGCCTGCGTGAAGACATTAATAGCGTATTCGACCGCGACCCAGCGGCACGTAACTTTCTTGAGGTGCTGACCAACTATCCAGGCCTACATGCCCTGCTGCTTCATCGCTGCAGCCACTGGCTGTGGAAGAAAAACCTTAAATGGCTGGCACGAACGCTATCGACATTTTCCCGCTGGCTGACCGGCATCGAAATTCATCCAGGTGCCACCATTGGCCGCCGCTTCTTTATCGATCACGGCATGGGCGTAGTGATTGGTGAAACGGCGTTAGTTGGCGACAACGTGACCCTTTACCAGGGCGTTACCTTAGGTGGCACCAGTTGGAATAAGGGCAAGCGTCACCCTACGCTGGAAGATGGTGTGATTGTCGGCGCTGGTGCGAAGATTCTAGGACCATTTACCGTTGGTGCAGGCGCAAAAATTGGCTCTAATGCTGTCGTTACTAAAGAAGTTCCATCCGGCGCTACGGTGGTTGGTATTCCAGGCAAGATCGTTAAACGCGCCGACCCCGATAGCGAAGAAGTATTAGATATCGATCCTGCTCGCCGTGAAGCGATTTGCCAAAAATTTGGCTTTGATGCCTATGGTGTTAGCCAGGATATGCCCGACCCTGTGGCACGTTCGATGCAGGCCATGCTCGACCATATGCACGCTGTGGATGAACGCATTGAGCGCATGTGTTCAACACTGCGCAAACTCGATGCTAACTATCGCGACGGCCAGCTACCTGCCCTGCGGGATGAAGATTTTGCCGACATTCTGGATGAAAACGATACAGGCTGCCCAGGGGTTGGCAAACATAGCCATAGCCCACAAACCAACACCAGGACGACCGAGACAGACACAGCCAATGCGCAGCAAACTGCGGCGCATCCACCTACGGACTCACCCTCCACTTTAGCGGCTGACACAGCATCAGAGTCGACATCTGAGTCAACGACATCGCGCAATAGTTGACCAAAGCACTCAGGATTTCCATAATGGCGCTACATTTGCCGTAAGTGCGCTGAGGTTCAGCGTCGAGGTGCCTGTCATGCGCTTGACCACTAAAGGCCGTTACGCCGTTACCGCCATGCTTGATTTGGCGATAAATACCCCCCAAGGGCCTACCAGCTTGGGGGACATTTCTCAGCGTCAGGAAATTTCGCTCTCTTACCTTGAGCAGCTGTTTGCACGCCTGCGAAGAGCTGGCCTAGTCAGCAGCGTGCGTGGCCCGGGTGGCGGCTATTTACTAGCGAAACCGCCTGAAGATATCAGTGTTTCTCAAGTGATTGATGCGGTTAATGAGACCGTGGATGCAACACGCTGCCAAGGGCTTTCAGACTGCCAACAAGGCGACACCTGCCTCACTCACCACCTATGGTGCGAGCTGTCTAGTCAGATTCGTAATTTCCTTGATGACACAAGCCTTGCACAGCTGATGCAGCGCCCCGATGTTATGCGTATTGCCTCTCGGCAACAGCAGCGCGTAGAAGCAGGCATTCTCGCCTCATCCCCTTAACGGCTTTCACCGCACGTTGGACTTTATGACGATGACCTCTTCACCTTCGCTGCCGATTTATTTGGACTATGCCGCGACCACGCCGGTCGATACGCGCGTCGCTAACATCATGCAGCGCTACTTAACGGTTGACCAGCTGTTCGCCAATCCTGCCTCGCGCAGCCACATGCTAGGCTGGCAGGCGGAACAGGTAGTAGAGCAGGCCCGCCGTCAAGTCGCGGATACCGTTGGCGCAGACCCACGCGAAATCGTTTGGACCAGCGGCGCCACTGAGGCCAACAATCTCGCGCTAATTGGCTATATGCGTGCCAATCGTGAGCGCGGCATGCACTTGGTAACGTCCACCATTGAGCATAAAGCAGTTGTTGATACCGCCAAGGCCTTAGAAATCGAAGGTTTTGAGGTGACGTGGATTACGCCAGGGCGCGATGGTCGTACAACGCCTGAGCAGCTGCGTGCCGCTATGCGAGACGATACGGCACTGGTATCGTTAATGGCAGTTAACAACGAACTGGGTAGCATTAACGATATTGCTGCGCTGGCAGAGATTACTCATGAGTTTGGCGCTGTTTTCCATACCGATGCGGCCCAAGCTGTTGGCCGTATTCCTTTAGATGTTGTAGCGCAGCAGATTGATTTAATGTCTCTGTCTGCCCACAAGGCTTACGGTCCTAAAGGGGTTGGTGCGCTTTATGTCAAACGCCACCCAGATATACGCCTAGAAGCCCTTATTCATGGTGGCGGTCACGAGCGAGGCATGCGCTCTGGAACTCTACCTACCCATCAAATTGCCGGGATGGGTGAAGCGTTTGCACTGATGCAACACCACCATCAGGAGGATCAAGCGCATATTGCCCAGCTACGGGCGCGCTTCCTGACAGGGCTAGAGGACGTTGATGGTGTCTTCGCTAACTCTCCACTGGAAAATGCCGTTCCCAATATTTTAAATCTGGCATTTAAAGGGGTAGACGGTGAATCGCTACTGATGGCACTGCGCGATGTTGCCGTATCAACTGGGTCAGCCTGTAACTCTGCTAGCGTCGACCCATCCTATGTTTTATTGGGAATTGGTATACCGCGCGCCCTGGCGCTGTCCTCGCTACGCTTCAGTTTCGGGCGTTTCACTACCGACGCCGACATTGATCATGCACTGACATTACTGCGCCATGCATTGAGTGGTCTTCGCTCATCCACGCGTTAAATGGCTGATGCCACACTTGGCAATCAACCTACCGACTTCTTGAAGGAGAACGCCCCTATGGCAACTCTCAATATTACGCCCGCTGCAGCTCAGCAAATTCGCCATGTTCTCGATGAGCGTGGCCAGGGACTGGGGCTGCGCGTTTCCGTTAAACCTAGCGGTTGTTCAGGCTATAGTTACGTACTCGACTTTGCCGATGACGTCAGCGATGACGAAATTCGCTTTGAAGAGCATGGCGCTTGCGTATATATCGCGCCAGACGCGCTAGAAATACTCAACGGCAGTGAAGTGGACTATGTAAGCGAAGGGCTGAATCGCTTTTTCCGCTTCAACAATCCCAACGTTAAAGATGAGTGTGGCTGTGGCGAAAGCTTCACAGTCTAAGCGTTTAGCGCTGCATCACCGGTATTCATCCCCCCCTTGAGGCGCTATAATCGCGGCCACTCGGCAATTGGTGATGCAAACGCCCTGCCGACTCATTTTTCCTGCGCCGCCTCGGCTCTCCGGGGCGGCACTTCTGCTTTATGCCTCTTAAGGAGATTCCACCATGGCAATTGAACGTACTCTTTCTATTATCAAGCCTGATGCCGTTGCTAAAAATGCAATTGGCGACATTATTGCTCGCTTTGAAAAAGCAGGCCTGAAAGTTGTTGCTGCGAAGATGGTTCATCTTTCTGAAGAAAAAGCAGGCGGTTTTTACGCCGAACATAAAGAGCGTCCTTTCTTTAAAGACCTGGTTGGCTTCATGACGTCTGGCCCAGTCGTTGTTCAGGTACTGGAAGGCGAAGGCGCTATTGCTAAAAACCGCGATTTGATGGGTGCGACTAACCCGAAAGAAGCAGCACCGGGCACTATTCGTGCTGACTTTGCGGAAACAATCGACGCAAACGCTGTCCATGGTTCTGATTCGCCGGAAAGCGCTGCGCGCGAAATTAGCTACTTCTTCGGTAACGACGAAATTTGCCCGCGCTAAACCAAGCGTGCCGCCGATTCAACATCCGTTGCCGGCCATTTTCGCGGGGGCTAAGCCCCCGCCTTTTCTCTGAACGCTGACCGCCATGACCACTACCGTAGCTCAACATACGCCTACCTCTCTCTCTTCGACCGAAAGCGAACCTGCCGCCACTAACGCGCCAGAACGCCAGAATCTGCTGGGCATGTCTCGTGAGCAGATGGAGGCCTTCTTTTTGTCAATCGGCGAAAAGAAGTTTCGTGCTGCCCAGCTAATGAAGTGGATTCATCAGGAAGGTAGCGACGATTTTGCTGCCATGACGAATCTTTCCAAACCGTTGCGTGAAAAACTAGCTCGGTTGGCAGAGATTCGTGGTCCTGGAGTTGTTTACGAAGGCACTTCCAGCGACGGCACACGCAAGTGGGTCTTGGAAGTCGAAGATGGCAGTTACGTAGAAACGGTGCTGATTCCTGCAGAAAATGGCAAGCGCCGGACGCTATGCGTCTCTTCCCAGGTAGGCTGTTCGTTAGACTGCAGCTTTTGCTCGACCGGCAAGCAAGGCTTCCAGCGCAACCTGACCGCCGCCGAGATTATCGGCCAAGTATGGGTCGCCCAGCGCAGTGTTGGCCCGCGCCGCGATACCGCTAATCGCCCGGTGACGAATGTAGTCATGATGGGCATGGGTGAGCCGCTGCTCAACTTTGACAATGTCGTTCCAGCAATGAAGCTGATGCTAGACGACAACGGCTATGGCCTTTCCAAACGCCGCGTTACGCTATCCACATCTGGCGTGGTGCCGATGATCGATAAGCTTGGCGATGAGATCGACGTTAGCTTAGCCATTTCGTTGCACGCATCCACCGACGAGCTACGCAACGAGCTGGTACCGATTAACCGTAAATATAATATCCGTGCACTCCTGGACGCCTGTCATCGTTACTTATCGAAATGCCCGGATAATCGCCAGGTGACCATTGAATACACGCTCATTAGAGATGTAAATGACCAGCAGGAACATGCTGAGCAACTGGCGGCATTGTTAAAAGAACTGCCCTGCAAAATTAACCTGATACCATTCAACCCATTTCCTAACTCAGGCTACGAAAAGCCCTCACGCAACCAAGTGATGCGCTTTCAGCAATGGTTATATGACCTGGGTTATAACGCCACTGTACGTGTCACAAGGGGCGAAGACATCGACGCTGCCTGTGGCCAGTTGGTAGGGCGTGTGAAAGACCGCACTAAGCGTAGTGCACGCTATATTCAGTCCGTACAGCTTGACGCAGACTAAACCGTTGTTATCTTGACTTCCGTCGAGTGCGGCGCTTTGATGGACACGTTTTCGAACCGCCACACGCAAAAATGTTGCCACATAACTACGCGTCTGATGTTCACTGCAAAATGGTTGCTACAAGAGGGTGTACATGATCAGTCACTGCTGGCGCTTTTACCCATCTAGGGTTTGTATGCTGTGCGTGCTAGCCAGCAGTATGTTGCTAGTTGGCTGTGCCACGACTGATAACGCACTCTCAACCTCTGACGATGGCGCGGCAGATGCTTACACCCAATTAGGGGTAGCTTATCTAGAACGTGACAATCTTACCCGCGCGCTCGGTGCGCTTGATCGTGCACTTGAAATTAACCCACGTAATGCCGAGGCACTTCAGGCGCTTGCACTGGTCTATCAACAGCAGAACGAGAATGAGCTTGCGAGTCACTATTTCCAGCAAGCAATTAAGTCAGCCCCCTCTTTCACTCGCGCGCGTAACAACTATGCGGCGTTTTTGTATCAGCAGGGGCAGTTCACCGCCGCCTGCGAACAGTTAGAAACCGCATCTCAGGATGCCCAGTATGCCAATCGCGCTCAGCTGTTTACCAATTTAGGACAGTGCTATTTGGCAACCGAGAACATTAATGAAGCGCGCAAACGCTTACTGCGTGCAGTCAGCATTGATCCACGTAGCCCGCGTGGATATTTATTATTAGCCGAACTTGAAGTTTCACAGGGCAATTATGGTCAAGCTTGGGAGCCGCTGCAGAGCTATTTACAGCTGGCCGGGCAAGATCCAGTAGCGCTGGAAATGGCGATTGATATCGCCCATGCCCGCGGTGATCATGCTGCGGCTGCCAACTACCAGCGCTTATTGAATATTGACTAACGGTGCCCTGTTCACCTAATTATTGAAGGATGCTCAGCTATGAGCGATACACAGTCATACGAGAATGTTACGACCGCTAGTCCAACTGCTACTCCTGGCGAGCTTCTCTCGCGCCAACGTGAAGCACTTGGCGTACCGCTTACGGATGCCGCAAGGGCACTGAATTTGCGCCCAGCGGTGGTTGACGGTTTAGAGCAAGATAACTACGAAGAGATTCCTGTCGCTGCTTACCGCCGGGGTTACTTGCGTGCTTACGCGAAGTATCTCGGTATGGATGACGGTTTAGTGCTTGAGGCCTATCAGGCCAACCATGGTAGTAAAGAGCCAGACCGCCGGGTAACGCCGGTTTCTGTCACTCGGCCACCGTCTCGTCTTGGTGCGTGGCTTTTCAAGCTTGTTACTTTATTAGTCATTGTGGCCTTAATTGCCGTCACCGTTATGTGGTGGCAAAGCCGTGGCGGCAGTGAACCACCCAGCATGGGAAGCAACCCCGGGTTAGAGGAAGGGAGTAACACCGCGAGCACGCCAGCTAACAATGCAACGGCAACACCTGAACAACCCCTGGTTGCCACACCACAGCTTCCTAATAATACGCCTGCAGAACAGACTAGCTCTTCCGAGGGCATTGATGAGGAAGTGGCTAGCGCCGTATCGGCAGCTGTTGAGCCATCAGCAGAAACTGAATCATCGACTCCGGTGCCTAGCGAAGATACAGAGTTTGCCGCTACAGACGAAACAGCAGAAGCAACGGATGCCGCCGCTGACAGTGAAAACAATACGTCCGATGCAGCGCCAGCAACGAACCTCAACTTACTTGAACTGTCGTTTAACGAACAATCGTGGACTGAAATTTTTGATGCAAATAACCAGCGGGTGTTCGTCGGACTGCAAACCCCTGGCACCACAGCAAGTGTTGAGGGCGAGCCGCCTTTTCGTTTAACTATCGGCAACGCAACCGGTGTAGAACTGCGCTATGCAGGCGAGGACGTTAACCTTGTCCAACACGCCGGTGCTAATAATGTTGCCCGCTTTACCCTGGGAGAGTGACCCGTCTTATGCACGCCCCTTCTCCGATTAAACGCCGTTTTTCGCGCCAGATCCACGTTGGCAATGTCGCCGTCGGTGGTGATGCGCCGATTGCTGTACAGAGCATGACCAACACGAATACGCTGGATGTTGATGCCACCGTGGCACAAATTCAGCAGTTGGAAAAAGCCGGTGCCGACATCGTTCGCGTTTCTGTACCTGATATGGATGCCGCTGAAAGCTTCGGCAAAATCAAGCAACGTGTCGATGTTCCGCTAGTGGCAGACATCCATTTTGACTACAAAATTGCCCTGCGTGTAGCCGAACTCGGTGTCGACTGCTTGCGTATTAACCCAGGTAACATTGGCCGCGAAGATCGAGTACGCGCGGTGGTTAATGCTGCCCGCGATAATGGCATACCGATTCGTATTGGTGTCAATGCCGGGTCCCTAGAAAAAGATCTACAGAAAAAGTATGGCGAGCCAACCCCCGCCGCGTTGGTGGAATCGGCTATGCGCCATATCGATTACCTGGATCGCCTCGATTTTCAAGAATTTAAAGTCAGCGTGAAAGCCTCAGATGTATTTATGGCAGTAGCAGCGTACCGCGACCTGGCTACGCGTATCGAGCAGCCGCTTCATTTGGGCATTACCGAAGCAGGCGGCCTACGCTCTGGTACGGTGAAGTCGTCGATTGGTCTTGGCATGCTGTTAATGGATGGCATTGGCGACACGATTCGCGTATCGCTAGCGGCCGATCCGGTAGAAGAAATTAAAGTTGGCTTTGACATGCTCAAAAGCCTAAGGCTGCGGGCAAAGGGTATTAACTTTATTGCCTGCCCCAGCTGCTCACGGCAAAATTTCGATGTCATCAGCACCATGAACCAGCTAGAAGAACGGCTGGAAGACGTCATGACGCCCCTGGACGTCTCAGTCATTGGCTGCGTCGTCAATGGCCCAGGTGAAGCGAAAGAAACCGATATCGGCCTAACCGGCGGCTCACCGGCCAACTTGGTATATATCGATGGAAAGCCTGCTAGCAAACTACGTAATGATCACTTAGTGGATGATCTGGAAAAGCTTATCCGCGAGAAAGTGCGCCAAAAACAGCAGCAAGAAGACGACATGATTGCCCGCAGCGTTTAAAAAAGCCGAGCAAGCGATACCCAACCTGGAGGCGGGCATAACTTTTCTTTTCCCGCCCCAGCGTTGTCTCCCATACAAGGAGTTTTCATTGAGCAAGTCCGTCGCAAAAAAGATCCAGGCTATCCGTGGTATGAACGATTTATTGCCTAGCGAGAGTCCACGCTGGCAATTTTTTGAAGCCAAAGTGCGTCAGCTAATGCACCGTTACAGCTTTGATGAAATTCGTACGCCCATTGTTGAACAAACGGCGCTATTTGCTCGCTCAATTGGCGAAGTCACCGATATTGTCGAAAAAGAGATGTACACGTTCGACGACCGCAACGGTGACAGCCTAACGCTGCGCCCTGAAGGTACCGCAAGTTGCGTACGGGCGGCGATGGAACATGGCTTGCTACATAACCAAACCCAGCGACTGTGGTATCAAGGCCCTATGTTTCGCCATGAGCGCCCTCAGAAAGGCCGCTATCGCCAATTTCATCAGGTAGGCGTAGAAACGTACGGCTTTGATGGACCGGATATCGATGCCGAAGTCATTCTGCTCTCTGCGCGTCTTTGGCAAGAGCTTGGCCTGCTAGAACACGTGACGCTAGAGCTTAACTCCCTAGGCTCTTCAGAGGCACGCGCGGCCTATCGCGATAAACTCGTTGCGTATTTTGAACAACATCACGATGTTCTTGATGACGACTCAAAGCGTCGCCTGACAAGCAACCCGCTGCGCATTTTGGATTCCAAAAATCCAGCAATGGCGGACATGCTTAACAATGCTCCACAGTTAATGGATCATTTGGACGAGGAGTCGCGCACGCATTTCGAGCAACTCAAAGCCATGCTGGATGCAGCTGGCATTGGCTATGTTGTTAACCCACGCTTGGTACGGGGTCTTGATTACTACTGCCGCACGGTATTTGAGTGGACCACCACCGCCCTAGGCAGCCAGGGCACGGTATGTGCAGGCGGTCGCTACGATGGCCTAGTCGAGCAACTCGGCGGAAAACCCACGCCAGCCGTTGGTTTTGCCATGGGTATTGAGCGTTTAATATTGTTGCTAGAAACGCTAGACCTGGTGCCAGAAGAAGCGCTAGGTGGCTGTGATGTTTATCTGCTTCCGATGGATGATAACGCTACTATTGTAGCCCTTACGCTGGCCGAAGAACTGCGTAGTGAGCTGCCAACCCTTAGGCTGCAGCTGCACTGTGGTGGCGGCAGTTTCAAAAGCCGTATGAAAAAAGCCGATAAAAGCAACGCACCTATTGCAGTCTTATTGGGTGAAGATGAGCTAGCAGAGCAAGCCGTAACGCTTAAGTTCCTGCGTGATGATCGCGCGCAGTTGCGCGTCTCTCAGGCTGAGCTCGCCGCGACACTGCAACACCTAGTGCCCCATTAACCTTACTGTCGATATAGTTGGCAGACGAACACTCGCCAGCCGCCTTAGCGGCTGAGCTAAAGAATAGGAGGCCGCCCGTGGCGGAGCTGAGAAGCGAAGAAGAACAGCTAGAAGTAATTAAACGCTGGTGGAAAGAGAACGGAACCTCTCTCATAGCAGGGGCTGTTCTTGCGGCGGCGGGTGTACTTGGCTGGAATGCATGGCAAAACTATCAAGAAGGCCAAGCAGAAGCCGCCTCCGTGCGCTATCAGCAACTTGTCAATATGACCACTGGTAACACTTTGGCAGATGACCAGTTAGCCAATGCCCGTGAGCTCATTGATGAAATCACCAGTGACCATGGCAACACCCTCTACGCAGAATTAGCACAGCTGCTGGAAGCGCGTTTAGCTGTTCAAGAGGGCGATCTTGATGCAGCGAAAAGTGCGCTTGAGAATGTTGCTAGCGACTCTTCCCGCCGCTATGTGCAAAGTCTCGCATGGCTGAGGTTGGCGCGTATTGAGATTGCAAACGACAATCCAGAAGCAGCCCTGAGTTTATTAGATGAGTCGATTACCGATGCCCTAGCAGCTCAGCAGGCCAATGTTCGTGGTGATGCCTATGCGGCGTTAGGCCAAACAGAGCAAGCGCGAGACGCTTGGCAAACTGCGCTAGAACTGGCTCAAACCCAGAACCAGCCACTCTACGGCGTACAGTTCAAGCTTGACGATCTCGGCGTCGAAGAGGTGACACAATGATCACAACCCGCTTTTCTAAACTGCTATTTTCTAAGCCAACGGTGCGTCTTACCGTTGGTGCCGTGGCGCTGGCCTTGCTAGTAGGTTGTGCCAGCAAAGGCGAACCTGCGTATACGCCGAAAGAGCTGCGTAGTTTTGCAGAAACCTCCTCGCTTGAAAGCGTATGGAGTAGAAACGTAGGCGATGGCCTTGGTCGTGCCCGTTACCCCATAGCCCCGGCTCGCGAAGGCGAGACCATATTTGCCGCGGATGCTGATGGCGTGGTAGCCGCGTTTAACGCTGATAACGGCAATCGCGAATGGGAAATCGAACTGGATACGCCTATCTCAAGCGCCCTGAACGCCATTGCAGGTCAGCTTTATTTAGGTACTCGCAACGGTGAAGTAATCGCCTTGGATCAGCGTGATGGCAGTGTCAATTGGCGCTCACGCGTTTCCAGTGAAGTGCTGGCAGCACCACAAGCGAATCAACAGTTACTACTCGTTCAAAGCGTTGACGGACAAATCACCGCTCTCGACCGTGCCAGTGGCGAAGAGCGCTGGGTATATACCAGCTCGCAGCCTTCGCTTACCCTGCGCGGTACCGGCACGCCAATGGTCATTGATCCAGTGAGTTTTGTTGGATTTGCTAACGGGCAACTCGCCACGTTAGATAACCGCAATGGCCAGCCGCTGTGGGAGTTGCAGATTGCCACTCCCCGTGGGCGGAGCGACGTCGATAGGTTAGTTGACCTTGCCGGTCAGCCTGTCGTCACCCCTGATGGCCGACTCTTCGTTACCAGTTACAACGGCAACGTCGTAGCTTTGGAAGCAACACGCGGTGGCGTTCTATGGGAAAGCAATTTATCTAGCCGTCACACCCCGATTTTGGTGGGTAACATTCTGCTTGTGGTCACCGACGATAGCCACGTTGTGGGCCTAGATGCCGACAGCGGCCAGGAAGTGTGGCGTAACGATGATCTAGAAGATCGCTGGTTAACAGCACCCGCATTTGCTGATGGCCGCGTGGTCGTCGGTGACTTCGAGGGCTATGTTCATTTGCTTGACGCCCGCGAAGGCACGCTAGTCGGTCGTACCCGCGTACATAAGTCTGGCATCAGCGTGCGTCCCGCTACTGAAGGCAGCACCATTCATGTTCAGGCCAATAATGGTCGCCTGGAAACCCTGGAAGTAACTCCATGACACCCGTCATTGCTTTAGTCGGTCGGCCCAATGTGGGCAAATCGACCTTGTTTAACCGCCTTACCCGCTCACGCGATGCGCTCGTAGCGGACTTTCCTGGCCTTACCCGTGACCGTAAATACGGGAACGGAATGCTAGGCGGCAAAGCGTATACGGTGATTGATACCGGCGGCATCAGCGGTGACGAAGAAGGGATTGATGCGGCAATGGCCGAGCAGTCCCTGGCCGCGATTGATGAAGCCGATATTGTACTGTTTCTGGTAGACGCTCGCGCAGGGCTTAACGTGGCCGATGAAGCCATTGCTAACCATCTGCGCGTTAATCAGAAAAAAACCTGGCTAGTGGTCAACAAAACCGATGGTTTGGAAGAGCATTCGGCCATGGCTGACTTCTGGACCTTAGGGCTTGGCGACCCATGGCCGATTGCTGCCGCCCACGGCCGCAATGTCTCACTGCTCATTGACACAGTGTTGGAGCCATTTCCCGAACGCGATCCCAGCATTCCTGGGGATACCGGCACCAAAGGTATTCGTATAGGTGTTATTGGCCGTCCCAATGTGGGTAAGTCCACATTGGTTAATCGGCTGTTGGGCGAAGAGCGCGTTGTCGTATTTGATGAGGCAGGCACTACTCGCGATGCGATTGAAATACCTTTCGAGCGTCGTGGTAAGCCCTACGTATTAATTGATACGGCGGGGGTTCGGCGACGTAAGAATGTGAGCGAAATCGCTGAGAAGTTCTCAATCATCAAAACCCTTGACGCGATTAAAGAGTGTCATGTGGCGATTATGGTGCTCGATGCTCGCACCGGTTTAGTTGAGCAAGATATGCACCTGCTTGACTACGTCCTGACCACTGGCCGAGCACTAGTATTGGCTATCAATAAGTGGGATGGCTTGGAAAGCGACGCGAAGGAGAAAATGCGTTCAGAGATTAAGCGCCGCCTGGGCTTTGCCGACTATGCAGAGATGCATTTTATTTCCGCGCTGCATGGCACCGCTGTGGGTGATCTTTATCCTTCGATCGAACGAGCTTTCGATGCCGCGAACGCTCACTGGTCGACCAACCGGTTAACCACGCTACTTCAAGATGCAGTCAGCCAACACCCACCGCCCATGGTCAACGGCCGACGTATCAAACTACGTATGGCTCACCAAGGTGGCAGCAATCCCCCTATCATCGTAGTGCACGGCAACCAGACTGAATCACTGCCGGAAGCCTACCGCCGTTACCTAACCAACACGTTCCGTAAAGTGTTAAAGGTTCGCGGTACGCCGATGCGCTTTGAATTCCGCTCTGGTAGTAACCCGTTTGACCACATGGCAGGGGCAAGCGATAAAGAGAAAGCCAAAAAACGCGAACTTAACCGTACCAAAGAAGCGCGTAAAAGCCGCCGTTAATACCAACTTACTATGCTATACCCAACGCCTGCTGATTAACCTCAGCAGGCGTTTTGGTTGATAGCTCCCCCCACTAACAAATTAACTTGACAGTTATCCGCACGAGCCCTCAAATAGCCGCGCTTTTCGACAATTGCCTCTCTTACCTATTGCCCTTCTTAGGAGGGATATTAATGCACTACGCAATTAAACGCGGGCGCGGTTTGCTCTTACTGCTCTTGGCCAGCTTACTGGCAGGCTGTCTTGCCCTACCCCAAACAGGCTTATTTGCCTTTCGCTTGGCGGTAACATCACTGGGTATTGAAGAGGTGCGCATTGGCCCTTATAGCGTTCAAGCAGGGCTTGATACCAGTGACCTAACAAGCTTGCTCGCGTCTAGCCTAGGCGCTGGCAGCTTACCCGTTCAGGCAACCCTTGCAATGGGCTTGGGCTTACCCACCGGCATGCCTGCGGTTGAGATGTCAGGTTTTCGCTGGATGTTAGACATGCCGGGCATTGAACCGGTACAGGGCCAATATCAAGAAGAAGTAACGCTCACATCTGGGCAGGATTCAACTTTACGTCTACCGGTATCGTTTGACATTCTAACTACCGATACCCAGCGCATGATGCCCATGCTAGAACTCGCTAGTCAGTTAGCCACCCAAGGCTCACTACCGCCTGGCAGTGAGCTTGCTATCACACCGGGAGACCTGCGCGGCTTGGGCATGACATTACCCGCTGGGCTTTTAACACCGACCATTCGCCTGAACGTAGGCGCCGACGGCCAGTTAACACCTGTGCGTTAAGCCTGACGACTTCCACCTTCGTGAAGCCGTTTGCGGCCCACCCACTGGGCTGCAAACTGCCAAGCCGTTCGGCCACTGCGGCCTCCTCTTAGCGTGGCAAAACGAACCGCTTCTGCGCGTGCGGCATCACTCCAATCCTGCTTGTCACCAATACGGGCGACCCAGTGCTCACAGACCTCTAAGTAAGTCGCTTGGCTAAAAGGATGAAAGCCTAACCATAAGCCAAAGCGATCCGATAATGATATTTTCTCCTCAACCGCGTCACCGTGATGCAGCTCTTCACCCACAAGACGCGTACCGCTATTGTCGTCCATGGACTCGGGCAATAAATGGCGGCGGTTAGAGGTAGCGTAGAGCAAGACGTTTTCTGGTGGCCCTGTTAATGCGCCATCTAACACGCTTTTTAGCGCCTTGTAGGCATCATCATTGCCTTCAAACGAAAGATCATCGCAATACACCACAAAACGATGCGGTGTATTGCGCAACTGTTCGACTAACATCGGCAGACTGCTCAGATCGTGGCGATCTACTTGGATCAAGCGCAGTCCATCGTTGGCCAAAGAGTTAAGCAGCGCGCGAATCACCGATGACTTTCCGCTGCCCCGAGAACCCCATAGCAAGCCATGATTAGCAGGCAACCCCTGTAAAAAAGCACGTGTGTTATCGACTAGCGCTAGTTTTTGACGCTCAATGCCTAGCAGGTCATCCAGCGTCATCATGTCTCGCGGTGGTACGGGAACCAAGCGCCCGCCTAATGGATGACGCTGCCAAATAGCGGCTACATGCTTTTCCCAATCCACCTGGATTGGCGCAGGGGGTAACCAATGTTCTACGTGGTCCAGCAACCGCGTTAAGCGTTGGCTCAATTCAGCATCCATGATTGTCCTCAGAGTACGTTATGATAGGTATTGATTTACCACTGACAGTGGTTATCTTGTGTGCAAGGATCCCTACTCGTCTATAAGGAAACCGTCTATGCGTTGGCTTCGCCCACTGGCTGTTACTGCACTGTGTGCTTCTATTGCAGCATGCTCCACGTCTCCTACCGGTCGCTCGCAGCTGCTCCTGCTCTCTGATGATCAGCTCAATCAAATGGGTCAGCAAGCCTTTGCGCAGTATCAACAAGATATCCCCACCGCAGGTGAGGCAAGTCATCGCTATGTACAGTGCATTACGGATGCCATTGTAGAAGTGTTGCCAGCGGAACAGCGTAACCTTGATTGGCAAATTCGCGTCTTTGAATCTGAGCAACCTAATGCCTTTGCCTTGCCCGGTGGCTACATGGGCGTCAATACGGGCATGCTTGATATCGCAACTAATCAAAATCAGCTAGCTTCGGTTGTCGGCCATGAAATTGGTCACGTCATTGCGAATCATGCTAATGAACGCGCCTCAACCCAAAGCGCTACGTCACTTGGCCTATCAGTGCTTTCCAGCACCTCAGGAATGCAAACCCCAGGTGGCCAACAGCTGATGGGCGTGCTGGGCATGGGCGCTCAATATGGCATTGCGCTGCCCTTCTCACGCCGCCATGAAAGTGAGGCTGACGTTATCGGCCTTCAGTTAATGGCCCAGGCAGGCTTTGATCCACGTGAAAGTGTGACCGTTTGGGAAAATATGCAGAGGGCTTCCAGTGGTGGCTCACCGCCCGCGTGGATGTCAACCCACCCAAGCGAAGGTCAGCGCATTGAAGGGCTACAAGCCAATATGAATGACGCCATAGCAAGTTACGAACAGGCACGTAACAGTGGCCGCACCCCCAATTGCCCACGCCCCTAGGCACCTTACTATTGAGGTTTAAATGATTCGATTTGGTTTATTGCTGCTTGTCCTGCCGATTCTGGTATTACTCGGCGTCTATTTCTGGGAGCTGGGTGATGTACGCGCTTGTCAGCTTGAAGGTGGACATTGGGACTACCTAGCAAGTGCATGCAGCGAATCGCCCCAGCCCTTTGTGTCGTGGCTTGAGCGATCTCCGCTACTGGTCAACGGCGGCATGCTGCTCTCAGTAGTCGGTCTCGTGATGTGCATGATTGGCTTTTACACCAAATCTCGCTAAACACGAGAGAACAACCAGCATTAACCAATAAAGGCAGCCGCAAGGGCTGCCTTTTGCTGACTTCTGTTCAGAACAAATGAAAACGAACGCTAGCTAGTCGCTGGCGACGTTCAACGATTGCCTTAACAGTGTGCGCACCGGAGCTGTTTCGGGCCGCACGTTACGCCATAAGAAGAAAGATTCAGCAGCTTGCTCAACCAGCATACCCAGGCCATCGAGCAACTTGGCACCGCGTGGGCCTGCCCACTGCAAAAACACCGTGGGCTCCGGGCCATACATCATGTCATAGGCCCAAGCGCCTTGGTTAAATAAGCTATCCGGCAACGGCGGCAAATCACCAGTAAGACTGGCGCTGGTGCCATTAATCACCAAATCAAACTGGCCTTCTAGCGTGTCAAGCCCACCGCCATGAAGGGTACCTAAGTCGGTAAACGCTTCTGCTAATTGAGCGGCTTTTTCCGCCGTTCGGTTGACGATAACGACCTCACGCGGCTGCTCAGCAAGCAGCGGTTCAAGCACGCCTCGCACTGCACCACCTGCACCGATCACCAGCACGCGTTTACCCTTAATAGGTACGTGATGGTATCCAAGGTCACGCACCAGCCCAATGCCATCCGTGGTGTCACCGTAAGTGCGGCCGTTGCCACCGACAATCAGCGTATTCACCGCTTGAGCACGCTTTGCGCGGTGGCTTAGGGTGTCGCACAGCGCAAAGGCATCGCCTTTAAACGGTACGGTCACATTTGCCCCGCGACCACCCGTTGCCATAAATTCCCGCCAGGCGCTAGCAAAGCCCTCCACTGGAGCAAGCTCAGCGGTGTACGTTATGGGTTGGTGAGTTTGGTTGGCAAACTCTTCGTGAATTAACGGCGACTTAGAGTGCTTAATAGGATTACCAAACACACAGTAACGGTCGGTCATACAGGCTCCTTATGCAGTACCTTGCTGAGCGGCCTCAGCAAGCCAGTCACGGGGCACGAGGTAGTCATGCAATTGCGCCTCGCGACTACCTTCAAGGGGTGTAAATGCGTACTCCCAGCGGGCCAGCGGCGGCATCGACATTAAGATAGACTCAGTGCGCCCGCCACTTTGCAGGCCAAACAGCGTTCCTCTGTCCCACACTAGGTTAAATTCCACATACCGACCACGACGATATAACTGAAAATCACGCTCTTTTTCGCTCCATGCATCACCCTTACGGCGTTCCACAATCGGCACGTAGGCATCTAGAAAGCTGTCGCCTATCGCACGCTGAAACGCAAAACAGTTGTCGAAGCCGCCCTCATTCAAGTCATCGAAAAACAGCCCGCCCACACCACGTGTTTCTTCGCGATGCTTAAGATAGAAGTACTCGTCGCACCACGCTTTGTAACGCGGATAAACGTCTTCGCCAAATGGCAGGCAAGCAGCCTGGGCAACCCGATGCCAATGCACAACATCTTCAAACACCGGGTAATAAGGTGTTAAATCAAAGCCGCCACCGAACCACCATACCGGTGGTTCACCCTGTTTTTCAGCGATAAAAAAACGCACATTTCCGTGGCTTGTCGGCACATTAGGGTTTTCAGGATGGAGTACCCAGGAAACACCAACCGCATGAAAACTGCGCCCGGCAAGCTCTGGCCGTGCCGCTGTCGCCGAGGGGGGCAGCTGGGCACCGTAAACATGGGAGAAGTTAACACCGCCTTTCTCGAAAACAGCTCCTTCTTCGATGACTCTCGAACGCCCGCCGCCGCCTTCTTCACGCTGCCAGCTATCTTCTTTAAACGCCGCTTTTCCGTCAGCAGCGGCAAGCCCTGCGCACAACCTTTCTTGCAGGTCCAGAAGGTAATGTTTAACGTCGTCTAGGTGCTCGTGGGCCACAGTAACTCCAAAGAGGTCAAAGATAAGTGTAAGAGGCTGCGCTAAGAACGCATTATTTTGCCGGTTAGCAAGTCTCTAATGGTGCTGGGCTTTGCGTTGCCCCCAAGCTCACCTGCGACAATCGCGGCAACCTCTTCACCAAAAATAGTCGACACTTCCTCGGCGCTCATGGCGGGAGGATCGCCCGCACGATTAGCAGAGGTAGAGACGAGCGGGCCACCAAAGGCCTCACAGAGAGCCTTCATCAGCGGGTGATCGGTCACCCGCAATGCCACACTCTGATGGGCTCCGCGTACTAACCCATGGCTGCGACCATTGTCAGGCACTAGCCAAGTATTAGGGCCGGGCCAACTGGCGGCTAAGGGTGCATGCAAAGCTAGCGGCAGTTGGTTTAGCCAGGGCTGAAATTGCTGAATACTTGCAGCAACGATAATGACGCCTTTGGCGGGGTCACGCTCCTTCATCCGCATCAGGTGCGCTAGCGCTTCATCGTTATCGGGGTCACAGCTCAGCCCCCAGACTGCTTCGGTGGGGCAGGCGATAACGCCACCCGCTTTCAAAGCACGTACCGCTTCTTTAACGTCAACAGCCGATTTCATAGATGCTCCTCGTCACAAACGCGGCCCCTCATCACTTTGGCTTTTATAGTGCTATAAAATATAAAAAACGGTTACTTATATCCTACCATGAGCGTGTCAAACGCACCCAGCCGCCCGCTTGCTGCGCCACTTTGCCATCAAGCTCCAGCATGAGTAATCGCTGCTGACATTCACTGACCGTGATGCCCGCACTCTGAACCAATAGATCAATGGGTGTTGGCGTTGCTCCCAGCGCGCTTAGTACATTGTCTTTGAGCTCATCGTTATCGATAGGCAAGTCAAGACTTGTGTTTTCAGCGATAGCACGCGGACTGCTAGGCATATAGCGTTCAGACCAATGCTGCAATTCGTCTACAATATCGTCCACATGACGTACCAACGTCGCGCCACTGCGCAATAACTGCAGACAACCGCGAGCCTGTACATTATGCAACGAGCCGGGTAGTGCAAACAGTTCCCGATCTTGCTCCAGCGTTAGTCTTGCACTGACCAACGAGCCACTCTTCTCCGTCGCTTCGACCACTAACGTACCTAATGCAAGGCCCGTCACAATTCGGTTCCGACGAGGGAAAAAAGCTGGTCGAGCGCCAGTCCCCGGCGGATGTTCTGATAACAGCAAGCCTCCCGGCACATTGCTTAGCTGTTCATGTAACTCACGATGGCTTGGCGGGTAAATCACATCAACGCCGCAGCCAAGTACTGCAATCGATTGCCCACCGGCCGCTAACGCGGCGCGCTGTGCAACGCCATCCACCCCTAGCGCCATGCCACTGACAATACACCAGCCGCGATTAACCAGTTCTCGAGCAAACGCCTGAGCATTACCGCTACCTTCAGACGTGGGGCGTCGTGTTCCCACCATGGCAAGCTTTGGGCCCTCTAGTGCGCTAAGATCACCTTGTGCCCACAGCACTACAGGTGGGTCTGGCAATTGGTTGAGCAGCTCTGGCCATGCTGGATGATTACGATGAAGTAAATGCCGATTAGGCGCGGCGTTTAACCATGCGAAGGAGTGGTCGACTGCCTGCTGCAGCGGGCTGCGATCTGGCTGCGTTAACCAAAGCCTCAGGGCAGTAGCGGCGTTGCTGGGCAGCCCAGCAAGCCAGCCATGGGGCCATTGCGGCTGTTTGGCGACCAGCGCTGCGGTGCGAAGCGCCCCCATACCAGGAAGCTCATTCACCACTAACCACTCCTTGGCATCCATTCGCATCTCCTGTTAATTGAGTGGTGTTTAATTATGTGGCGTTTATGGCGTTGGCGTGCCCACCTTGTCACCAACAGCTAGCACCCTGGAAGCCTGCATCACCAAGGCATAGCTCATCTGGCTATAGGGTTTAACGATCATTACCTTGCCTGCATCAGTCGTGGGTAGCTGCAGCAACTCTTGAGTACGCGGGTCATTAACAAGCTCCCCCTGCTGCCCAACGTGCAGCACATGTCCGGGCTGCAAACCATTCTGAGTACCGATATCCAGTGCCACTATTTGTAAGCGTCCAATAAAGCGTACTCCGCCAGGTACCGCAATAATCTGGCCAGCGATATTGTTCAACGGTAAACGAGGCTTAAAGCTAACTTCTGACGACTGAGCGTCAGGCCACAGGGAGTCTAGCGGTAGCAAAATATCGTTGTTACGTACTTCCTGGTAAGCACTGAGTACTTCTAAGCGTGCAATTCCGCCTTCACTGCTGAGCTGGCGCACTTCACCAATATTAATTAACTCCGTACCCAACGGCGCACCAGTAGCAGAAACATACGCCTCACCCATCCGATAAACCCCCAAACGTGCTCTGGCAGGCAGCTCTCCCCGCGCATATAACGTATCGCCGGCACCACTCATCAATCGTTGATTTTCCCCTCCCACAACGTAAGCCAGTTCTTGCGGGGGTTCACCTGGCTCTATTACTCGGTGTTCACGCAAAAATGCCCGGACTGCCTCCATAGGAAGCGGCGCCATCGTCTCTTGTTGGGGAACGGTACGCATCTGAGGTGAAAGCTTTACCACCCGTTGCGGTGTTTCCCAGGCAAACGCAGCGGTTATCATGAGCGTCAAACTTGCCAACGACACGCTATAATAAAGAAGCCTTTTCGCAACGATTTTTTTCGCCACTATCCTGTTCTCCCTTGCCAGTGATGGGTGAAGCCGTTGAGGGGAGCTGCATGGCGTTGTGCGTGCCCAGGAACGCTTACAGCATGATATAGTGGCCGATAGTAAAGCACTTAGGCTTGCCAACACAGATGGCAAAGCCTGCTCATATTAAAGACTCAGCATAACGGTGATTGTAACGCCATGGCCAAACTTCCTATTCTCGAATTCCCCGACGAGCGTCTGCGCACCAAGGCCGCACCGGTGGAAACCGTTGACGATGAGGTCCGCCAGCTCGTCGACGATATGTTGGAGACCATGTACGACGCGCGCGGCATCGGCCTTGCAGCGACACAGATCGATGTACATCGTCGCGTCGTAGTAATGGATGTCAGCGACGATAACTCGCAGCCGCTGGTGCTTATTAATCCGCGCTACGAACCCATTGGTGATGAAAAAGAACCCCTTTCTGAAGGTTGCCTATCAATTCCGGAATACTACGCGGAAGTACCGCGTTATTTAAAAGTAACGCTGAACGCACTAGATCGTAACGGTGAACCTTATGAACTGGAAGCCGACGGTTTATTAGCTCACTGCATCCAGCATGAGTATGACCACCTGGAAGGCGTGCTATTTGTTGACTATTTATCACCTTTGAAACGTGACCGTGTGATGAAAAAGATGCAGAAACGCCACAAACTATTACACGACGCATAAACCGACCTACGCCGTGTCAATAGCTGGCCAAGCCGACACGTTGCGACCACACGGAAAATGACTACCGTGTGGAGTGACGCTGTCGGCCTTTATTTTTTTACGCGCCACACCCTCACTTTTCCACTCAATGCTAGGTAGGCATCACCATGTCACAGTTGCGCGTTGTTTTTGCTGGCACGCCTGATTTCGCCGCTTCAAGCCTTGCTGCCGTACTCGACAGTCAGCATCAGGTAGTAGCGGTATATACCCAACCAGACCGCCCCGCAGGCCGCGGGCGCAAACTCACCCCCAGCCCCGTCAAGCAGCTTGCGCTTGAGCATGGGCTACCGGTCTATCAGCCCGTCAGTTTAAAAGACACTGATGCCCAAGCGGAGCTGGCAGCATTAAATGCCGACGTAATGGTCGTGGTGGCTTATGGGTTACTGCTACCTCAGGCGGTACTCGATACTCCCCGTTTAGGCTGCATCAACGTGCACGCGTCGCTGCTACCACGCTGGCGAGGTGCTGCTCCCATCCAGCGGGCCATTGAAGCTGGTGATAGCGCATCAGGCGTTACCATTATGCAGATGGATGCGGGCCTAGATACCGGCGCTATGCTGTATGAAGTTCGCACGCCGATCACTCCCCGCACCACGGGCGGTGACTTGCATGACCGGCTAGCCATTCAAGGGGCGAATGCGCTGGTGAACGTGCTCGACATGTTAGACAGCGACGACCTAGCAGCAACGCCGCAGCCTGACGAGGGAGTTACCTACGCTGCCAAACTCAGTAAGGCTGAAGCCGAGCTGGATTTTTACCAGCCCGCTGAACGGCTGGCACGCAAAATCCGCGCCTTTAACCCCTGGCCTGTGGCGTGGTGCACGCTAGGTAATGATCGCTTACGTTTGTTGATGGCCAGCGTTGAACCCGGCGAACAGCCCGCTTCGCCGCCAGGCACGCTGCTGGAACATGGCGAAGATCACCTGCGCATCGCCTGTGGCGAGCAAGGCCAAGAAGTGCTGTGCGTTAGCCGCGCCCAACTGCCTGGTGGTAAAGCAATGGCTGTGCGCGACCTGCTTAACGCCCGTCAAACCCCGCTTACCGTCGGCGCTCGCCTTGGGCACGCCGCCGCTCATCAAGGAGTTAGTGAATGAGCCAGAATCGCCCACCCAAAGGCGGCAGTGGCCAGGAAGTACGCGCTGCAGCCGCCCGTGCGCTAGTGCCGATATTAACTGATCAAGGCTCACTCGCTGGGTTAGATGAGCATAGCGTTATCGCCCGCGACCGCAGCTTATTAAAAGAGCTTTGCTACGGCACCTGTCGGCGCTTGCCACGCTTAGAAGCACTGGCCAACTCTCTGCTCAAACAGCCTTTTAAGAAGCGTGATAGTGATGTTCACGCCTTGTTATTGGTAGGCATCTACCAGCTGCTTTATATGCGCATTCCGGCTCATGCCGCAGTCGGTGAAACTGCAGGTGCCGCTCGTCTGTTGGGCAAAGAGTGGGCCACCCGGGTGCTTAATGGCTGCCTGCGTCGCCTTCAGCGTGAATCCGAGGAGCTTCAAGCCATCGTCGACCGCGATGAAAACGTTGCTCTGGAGCACCCGCCCTGGCTTCTCAACGCGTTGCGCAGCGCCTGGCCTGAACAGTGGCGAGCGATTGCGGAAGCGAATAACGAACCAGGCCCCATGACGCTGAGAGTTAATCAGCGCCACAATGACCGTGAAAGCTATTTACAGCAGCTCACTGAACAGGGATTAAGTGGACACCTATGCTTACATGCGCCAGATGGCATCACCCTGGATACACCCTGTGATGTCACCATACTTCCCGGCTTTGAAGAGGGTCATGTCAGCGTTCAAGACGAGGCAGCACAGCTTTCTGCCGCGCTGCTTGGCCCTGCTTTAGCACCACGCCCAGGTGCGCACGTTCTCGATGCTTGCTGTGCACCTGGCGGTAAAACTGCCCACCTATTAGAGCAGTTTGATATTGCGCTGACGGCCATTGATAGTGACAACCAGCGCCTAGGGCGTGTAGACGACACACTGAACCGCTTAGGTTTGACCGCAGAACTACAGCACGCCGATGCTACTCAGCAGGAGTGGTGGAGCGGCACTCCTTTTGACGCCATCTTGCTCGATGCTCCCTGCTCTGGCACAGGCGTTATTCGTCGTCATCCCGATATTAAAAAGCTGCGCCGTAAAGAGGATATTCGCCAACTCGCCAAGCTACAGCGGCAGTTATTAGATAACCTATGGACGTTACTACGCCCGGGCGGCACCTTACTTTACGCTACCTGTTCGGTACTGCCTGAAGAAAACGCAGAGCAGATTGATGCGTTTCTTGCCCGCACGCCGGATGCAAAAGTTACCACCCCAAGCGATGTCGCCTGGGGGGAACCCAGTGGCCAAGGCCGCCAACTGTTTCCCGCGCAAAGCGGCCATGATGGCTTTTTTTATGCCAGACTAGAGAAGCACGTTGCGTAACTTACTGCTCGTTAAGCCTTGTTGACTAGCGACGCAGTGAATTTATCGAAAAGATGGAGGCAATATGAGTCATCATACTTATAAGCATATCGAGCTAACCGGTTCTTCCGAGAAAGGTATTGAGGAAGCCGTGCAAAATGCCCTCGCCAAAGCCTCTGAAACTGTCAAGCACATGCGCTGGCTCGAGATAACCGACACCCGGGGCCATATTGAAGAAGGCCGCGTGGCTCACTGGCAGGTCACGGTCAAAATCGGCTTTACTTTGGAATAATCCCGACCTGCTTTTTAACGGCGGCTGGTTTACACTGGCCGCCGTCTTTATTGCAGCGCACATATCTCTTGCCGAGAACGCGCTGGCGCTTACAACGGAACCGATGCTCAGCAATGAAAATCATCATTCTCGGCGCCGGCCAGGTCGGCGGCACCTTAGCGGAGCATCTTGCTCGCGAGGAAAACGATATTACCGTCGTCGATACTGACGGAGCTAGGCTACGCGAATTACACACCAAGCTGGATATACGCACCGTTACCGGAGCGGGGTCTTATCCTATGGTGCTGCGCCAAGCAGGCTGTGAAGATGCCGATATGTTGATTGCGGTGACCAACACCGACGAAGTCAATATGATCGCCTGCCAAGTCGCCCACACGCTATTTCGTACCCCCACCAAAATTGCCCGCGTACGTTCAACCGCCTACCTCACCCGTAAAGGGTTATTCGCCCACGAAGCGATTCCTATTGATGTACTGATCAGCCCTGAACAAGTGGTCACGGATCATGTGCGCCGCCTGATTGAGCACCCTGGTGCGCTGCAGGTGTTGGAGTTTGCCGGTGGTTTGGTGCAATTGGTGGCGGTCAAGGCGTTCTACGGTGGCCCACTGGTAGGGCAAGATTTAGCCTTTCTCGCCAAGCACATGCCCAATGTGGAAACACGCGTCGCCGCGATTTACCGCCGCAATCGGCCGATCATTCCCCGTGGCGATACGGTGATTGAAGCCGACGACGAAGTGTTTTTCCTGGCCGCACGGCGCGATATTCGCGCGGTAATGAGCGAACTACGCCGCGTTGAACGGGATTTTCGGCGGGTGGTGATTGCCGGTGGGGGCAATATCGGTGAACGCTTGGCCGAACACCTGGAGCATAGCCATCAGGTCAAAATTATCGAGCACAGTTTAGAGCGCTGTACCGCGCTTTCCGAACGGCTTGACCGTACGGTGGTACTTCACGGCAGCGCTACCAGCAAGCGGCTGCTGGAAGAAGAGAACATCGAAGAGTGCGATATCTTTTGTGCTCTGACCAACGACGACGAGGTTAATATTATGTCGTCGCTGCTGGCCAAACGCTTGGGTGCCAAAAAGGTACTCACGCTGATTAACAACGCTGCCTACGTAGATTTGGTTCAGGGGGGCGAAATCGATATCGCCATTTCGCCCCAGCAAGCGACCATCGGCAGCCTGCTTACCCACGTTCGCCGTGGCGATATCGTTAACGTCCATTCGCTTCGCCGTGGCGCGGCGGAAGCCATCGAGGCTATCGCCCACGGTGACAAGCAGTCGTCCAAGGTCGTGGGCCGTACCATTGCTGAGATCAATTTGCCTGAAGGCACCACCATAGGTGCCATTGTACGAGGCAAAGAGGTCATCATTGGCCATGGGGATGTGATGGTCGAGAGCGGCGACCACGTAATTCTGTTTGTGATCGATAAGCGGCGCATCCGTGACGTGGAACGCCTATTCCAAGTCGGTTTAACGTTCTTTTAGGAAACGTCCTTCTAAGCAACGTTCTTCAAGAAACCAAGCCATCGCTATGAGGCAACCACTGCTATGAGTTTGCGGGTCATACTACGCATTTTAGGGCTTTTGTTGATGCTATTTAGCCT
Organism: Halomonas qinghailakensis; assembly: GCF_025820815.1. Lineage (NCBI taxonomy): Bacteria > Pseudomonadati > Pseudomonadota > Gammaproteobacteria > Oceanospirillales > Halomonadaceae > Halomonas > Halomonas qinghailakensis. The sequence goes on from NZ_CP096973.1 coordinate 993,076, forward strand.
CACGATGCTCCCACCTATGCTGATATCACTTTGGTTTCGCGATGGTGTTTGGCATGCTTTCATGAGCGGCATCGCCATTACGGTTATCACCGGGCTACTGCTTTACTTACCCAATCGCCGCGCCCACAAAGAACTGCGGATTCGCGACGGCTTCATTATTGCGGCCATGTTTTGGACCGTACTAGCACTGTTCGGCTCGCTACCGCTGATGTTGTTTGGTGAAAGCGCGCTCGGTATCACTGATGCAGTATTTGAGTCGTTTTCTGGTCTTACCACGACAGGCGCAACCGTGATTACCGGCATCGATTTTCTGCCAGAATCCATCCTTTACTATCGCCAACAGCTACAGTGGTTAGGTGGCATGGGGATTGTGGTATTAGCTGTCGCCATTTTGCCCACGCTAGGTGTTGGCGGTATGGCCCTGTACCGCACTGAAATTCCTGGACCGCTCAAGGATTCAAAGCTAACGCCGCGAATTACCGAAACCGCCAAAGCACTATGGTACATCTACGCAACACTCACGCTGGCCTGTATGGTCGCCTACATGTTGGCAGGCATGGATTGGTTCGATGCATTAAGCCATAGCTTTTCCACTGTTGCGATTGGCGGATTTTCTACGTATGACGCCAGCATAGGCTACTTTGATAGTGCCGCTATTGAGCTTATCTGTATCGGCTTTATGCTGATTTCAGCGGTCAGTTTTAGCCTGCACTTTATTGCTTGGCGTGAAAAAAGCCTACTGCACTATTTTCAAGACCCTGAAGCCCGCTTTTTAATGATATTTCTTAGCGGGTTAACCACAATCACCGTGATTACCCTGTGGTTCACTGGCACCTATGACGATGTTGAAGGGCTGCGCCACGGTCTGTTCGAAGTGGTTTCAGTCGCCACCACAGCAGGCTTTGCGGTTGCCGACTTTTCAGGCTGGCCAGGCGCACTACCCTTTTTGCTATTTGTTGCCGCGTTTGTAGGCGGCTGTTCCGGCTCTACAGCGGGCGGCATGAAAGTAATCCGTATTATTCTAATTTTGAAACAGGGTATGCGTGAAGTTATGCGCCTTATTCACCCCAACGCCGTGATTGCCGTTAAAGTGGGCAAAGTCAGCGTGCCCGATAGTATCGCCCAGGCGGTATGGGGCTTCTTTTCTGCCTACGTTATGCTGTTTTTCCTAATGCTGGTGGGCGTGATGGCTACGGGTGTTGACCAAGTGACTGCTTGGTCCACGGTTGGTTCTGCACTGAACAATTTAGGCCCAGCGCTAGGCGAAGCTAGCAGTCATTATGGCGACTTACCCAGTCTAGCCAAATGGATACTGGTACTGGCTATGCTGCTTGGCCGTTTAGAAATATTCACGGTGCTGGTGCTATTTACGCCGGCATTTTGGCGTCGCTGATCTAGCGTCGAAGAATTAACGTTTTTACATTTATGAGTTGAGTAACATTGATGACCCAGGATAATGCGACACCGCTGGCGCAAGACCCCAATGCGCTGCCAACTACCAGCGGCCCGTTAAAAACCGTCACCGTTGGCGGCACTCGTTACACCCTTCTCGGCACCGCTCACGTCTCAGCCGAAAGTGCCGATGACGTTCGCCAATTAATCAACAGTGGCACTTTCGATGCCGTTGCCATTGAACTATGCGACGCACGTCATCACAGCATGGATAACCCCGATGCAATGGGGGAGCAGGATCTTTTCCAGGTATTTAAACAGGGCAAAGCGGGCATGGTAGCAGCAAGCCTAGCGCTTGGTGCGTTTCAACAACGGATTGCCGAGCAGTCAGGCATTCAGCCTGGCGCTGAAATGCGTGCAGCAGTAGAAGAGTGCCGTACCCGCAAGCTGCCTTTAATGTTGGTCGATCGTGACGTTGGTATTACGCTAAAACGCATTTACCGCAATGTTCCCTGGTGGCAACGCTTTTCGCTATTTTCGGGGCTAATTGGCAGCGTGATGTCGCGCCAGGATGTCTCTAAAGAAGACATCGAAAAGCTCAAAGAAGGCGACATGTTGGAAGCCACTTTCAGCGAGTTTGCCGCAGAGTCGGAAGCGCTTTATACCCCGCTCATTCGCGAACGCGACCGCTATATGGCACTGCGTTTAGCTGAAGAAGCACCGCCTGGGAGCTACCAAAACGTGTTGGTGGTACTGGGTGCCGGGCATTTAAAAGGCACTGGTGAGCATTTAGAAGCACCGCTTCCCGACAACCCCACTGCAGAGCGTGAGTCACTGGAGGCAACGCCGCCACCGTCTAAACTCTGGAAAGCAGCCCCTTGGCTGATTACCGCGCTGGTTATTACCGGCTTTGTGATCGGATTTTCGCGCAATACCGAGCTTGGCTGGCAGCTAGTGATTGAGTGGTTTTTAATCAACGGCATTTTATCCGGTGGTGCGACCATTCTAGCCCTGGCACACCCAGTAACGGTGATCGCCACCTTCTTTGCTGCTCCGCTGACTTCGCTAAACCCTACCATTGGCGCAGGCTTTGTCGCTGCAGGGGTAGAACTTTACATGCGCAAACCAAAGGTGCGTGATTTTTCGACCCTGCGCCACGATGTTACCCAGCTGAAGGGGTGGTGGAAAAACCGTGTTTCGCGCACCCTCCTGGTGTTCATTCTGGCAACCGTGGGCTCAGCGGTGGGCACCTGGGTCGCAGGCTTTAGGATTGCCGGCGCACTGTTCGGTAGCGGCGCGGCCTAAATGAGTGCGCTAAAACAGGCCTCATGGCAAGCCGATGCATTGCTATTACTGGTGACAGTGGTAGCTGCCAGTGGGTGGATTTTTTCTAAAGAAGCGTTAGCGGGCATGCCCCCGCTACTGTTTATTGGTACGCGCTTTTTACTGGCGGGGCTGCTACTTCTACCTTTCGCCTGGCCTGCTCTGCAGCGCTTGCCCCCACGTAGGGTAAGGCGCGGTGTGCTAGTAGGTTTTTTGTTTAGCGCCGCGATTGCCTTTTGGATTCTGGGGTTAAGTTACTCCGACCACCTGGGTGAAAGCGCGTTTATCAACAGCTTGGGGATTTTACTAGTACCCGTGGTAGCGCGCTTGCTGTTTGGTGACCGCCCGCCACGCTCTACCTGGGTTGCTCTTCCGGTGGCGCTATTTGGCTTTGCACTGCTGTCGCTGAACGCAGGGTTTCGAATAGAAGCCAGTCAACTGCTAATGGTGTGTGCAGCACTCTGCTTTGCGCTATTGATCAACGTCAACACCCGCGTGGTGCGCAACGTGCCTGCGCTGCCATTAACAACACTTCAGTTGATTTCAGTCGGCAGCATACTGACCTGCCTATCGTTGGTCGTCGAGCATCAGCCTTTAGCGCTCAGCCCCTCCATAGTGGGCTGGTTTATGGCCAGCGTGCTGCTAGCCAGTTCACTGCGCTTCTTTCTGCAAATCAAAGCCCAAGGCATGACCACGCCTAGCCACGCGGCGGTTATCTTAATGCTTGAAGCCGTGTGGACTGCCCTATTCGCCGCATGGTGGTTTGGCGAAACCATGACCCTGCTACAGCTGCTTGGCTGTAGCCTGATTTTTACCGCCCTATTGATTAACCGCTGGTACTGGGTACGCAAAGTGATGCTGCGCTGGCTACCTAGCGCTCAGCGCTAACCCTTCCGATCTAACAGTCGCTGCATGGCAGCGGTTGGTTGAGCAATTTTGCGATAGTAGCGGCTCTCGGCATAGCTATCGTTAAATACATCAAAGTAATCGTCTAGCACATCAGCGGCATTTTCATCGCCACTTTGGCGCAACAGTTCAATGGCAACTTCCGCAGTACAAAGGTGCGATTTTGAGGCAGGTTTGCGAAGCCGATAGCGTGTTTCCCGCTCAGTGCGCAGCGGTAGTACCGGCAGCGCATCCAGATAAGGACTCTTGCGGAACATGCGTCGCGCTTGCCGCCACGTGCCATCTAAAATCACAAATACCGGAATACGTGCTTGCTGCTTCACCGCGTGCACCGCATTAATATCCACTACACGATCTGCGTAGTCGGGCTGGTCATCAGGAAAGATCACAAAAGGCGCGTAGCGAGGATCTTCAAGCAGCGCGGCTAACTCTTCGTCTGGTGCGGTGCGATACCAGGTAAACACTTTGGTTTGCGTCAGCACATCCCCAATTAACCGTCCCGTATTAGTTGGCTTGTAGTGTTCTATAGAGTGGGTCAATAGCCACACCTGGGCGGTGCTATCCGCTTTAACTTGGTAAGGGCACAGGCAGTTGAGCTCAGGAAGATTGCACCCTTCACAACGTGTGACAAAACTGCCCCGTGCTTTAAATTCACGCCGAGGTGGACGCGGATGCCCCGTAGCAGGGTCGTAGTCAGTCAATGAAGAAGACTCAGGGGGCTGTGACGTAGCGTCAGACATCCGCGCTCCAATTTATAAAGGGCGATTAATAAAGGGCGCCGAGTATAAAGCAGCCCGGCCACCATGACGAACCCCTGCTCTCTAAAACCACTCGTAGTAAACCAGAACACTCTTAAAAGTTGACACCAAAAGCGTAACGCCGCTAGAGTCTCGTCAACTTTCAAAAGAAAAAAGGTTTACCCGTGACCGCCACCGCTTTCAATGCCGCCGCCCCGCGCCACGACTGGACGCTGGACGAAATTAATGCGCTGTTCGCGCTGCCTTTCAACGACCTGCTATTTAAAGCTCAGCAAGTACATCGCGCCCACTTTGATGCTAACGCGGTGCAGGTCTCGACCCTGCTGTCGATTAAAACCGGTGCTTGCCCAGAAGACTGCAAATATTGCCCGCAGTCCGGTCACTACAACACCCAGCTCGAAAAAGAGAAGCTGCTGGAAATCGAAAAAGTCGTTGCCCAGGCCAAGGCTGCCAAAGAAGCCGGCGCCAGCCGTTTCTGTATGGGCGCGGCATGGCGCAGCCCGCGGGACAAAGATTTACTGCTGGTCGAAGAGATGGTTCGCCAAGTGAAAGCCCTAGGGCTGGAAACCTGCATGACACTAGGCATGGTCGACGGTGATCAAGCCAACCGTTTGGCGGCTGCCGGGCTGGATTACTACAACCATAACCTGGATACCTCCCCCGATTTTTACGGTGAAATCATCACCACCCGCACCTACAGCGACCGCCTAGACACCCTTTCCACCGTGCGTGAAGCGGGCATGAAAGTATGCTCCGGCGGCATTTTAGGCATGGGTGAAGGCGCACAAGACCGCAGCGCGCTGTTACAGCAGTTAGCCAAGTTGTCACCGCACCCAGAATCCGTGCCCATCAATATGCTGGTCAAAGTACCGGGCACACCGCTGGAGAACGTCGAAGATCTAGACCCGCTTGAGTTTATCCGCGCCATCGCGGTGGCACGTATTATGATGCCGCAAAGCCATGTGCGGCTTTCCGCTGGCCGCGAACAGATGAGCGAGTCGACTCAAGCACTGGCATTTTTGGCTGGAGCCAACTCGATCTTCTACGGCGACAAACTGCTCACCACCGGCAACCCACAGTCAGACCGCGACCGCGCGCTCTTTGCAAAATTAGGCCTGCACCCAGAGCGCCGTGATACCTGCGAAGATGAAGCTGCTCACACCGAGCGACTCACCCAACAAGCTCAGCAGCGCGCCCAGGCAGAACAGGCAGCAGCACTGGCGGTAGATGCTAGTGTCTGACGTGTGGCATCAGCGGCTAGCCAGCGCCAGGCAGCAGCGTGTTGAAGAACAGCGCTGGCGGCATCGGCGGGTGATGCCCCCTAACACGCTGGACTTCGCAGGCAATGACTATCTTGGGCTGGCTCATGATCCACGTGTGCAGGCTGCCCAGGCAGAGGGTGCGCGTCGCTTTGGCGCAGGCGCGGGCGCGTCGCACTTGGTCAGCGGCCATTTGGAAATCCACGAAGCACTGGAAGACGCCTTAGCCCAGTGGACCGGACGGCAGCGTGCACTGCTGTTTTCCACCGGCTATATGGCTAACCTTGGCGTGTTGCAGGCGCTCGCCGACTCGCATACCGCCCTCTTTCAAGACCGTTTGAATCATGCCTCACTGCTCGATGGTGCAACGCTGAGCGGCGCTCGCTCACGGCGTTTTCATCACCGCGATGGCGCTGATCTTGAACGCCTGTTAGCGCGCAGCTCAGCCACCCATAAGTTGGTGGTCAGTGACGGCGTGTTCAGCATGGATGGCGACGTTGCCGATATTGCCACCCTTGCCCACGTCAGCCAGCAGCACAACGCCTGGCTAATGATTGATGACGCGCACGGCCTAGGCGTTTTAGGCGATAACGGCAGCGGCTGTGTGGAAGGTTTCGACAGCCAAGCGGTGCCTATTTTGGTCGGCACACTAGGCAAGGCATTGGGCACCGCTGGCGCGTTTGTGGCCGGTGACGCTGTGCTGATTGACCACCTCACCCAGTTTGCTCGCAGCTATGTCTATACCACGGCCCAGCCTCCCAGCATTGCCGCTGCGACCCTGGAAGCGCTGACCATCGTGCAGCGCGAACCCGAACACCGCCAGCGGCTCCAGCACCACATCAACTATTTTCGCCAGCAAGTCCAGGCGCTAGAGCTGCCCCTTGCCGACTCCCATACACCTATTCAACCGCTGTTACTTGGCAACGAGTCACGCACCATGGCTTGGGCGGCTAAGCTCTCCCAGCGAGGCATTCACGTCGGGGCGATTCGCCCACCCACGGTGCCCATGGGTGCCGCTCGCCTGCGTATTACGCTGAGCGCCCGCCATACCCCCAGCGATATTGATCGGCTTGTCGAAGGTCTGAGCGCCTGTCAGCGCGAGGAGGCACGATGTCCTGCCTAGACGCCGCCCCTCTACATCTGGTGCTGCTGTCAGGTTGGGGAGTCGACCAGCGCATTTGGCAGCCGTTGGAACACCACTGGCCCGCCCATAGCAAGGTACACACAGTGGACTGGCCAGGCTATGGAGATACCCCTGCCCTGCCTGAACCTGCAACCCTTGATACTCTTGCCAGCGCCATGGCCGACCAACTACCCAGTAACGCTGTGTGGGTCGGCTGGTCGCTGGGCGGGCTGTTAGCCAGCGCGCTGCTCGATAAGCTGCCTGCGCCACGCGGCCTTGTGCTGATTGGCACGGGCGAGCAATTTTGTAGCGATGATGGCGTCAGCAACGCCGAGCTTGCCAGCTTTCAGCGCGCCTTTAGCCACGACCCCGATGCCACCTGGCGGCATTTCTTACGCTGGCAAACCCAGGGCGAACCTAATGCTCGCCACGCCCACCAACAGCTTCGCGCCATGCTGGGTGACACCCCAAGCGCCACGCTCAGCACGCTGTCCCAAGGGCTTCACTGGCTTGCCACATTGGATAACACCCAGCGTTTGCAAGAGGCGCCCTGTCCGGTCATTCGATTAGTTGGCGAGCACGACCCGTTAGTAGCTTCCGGCATCCGTGCTCAGGCTATCAACCTTGCCCACGCGGGGCACTGCCCCATGCTTTCCCAGCCTGCTCAGTTGGTCGCGACCATCGCTTCCCAGGCCGCACTTGTCACCAAGGAGCACGTATGCACCTAACGACAATGCCCGCACCAAACTGGCAAGCAAAAGTCGCCCACGCTTTTTCTCGGGCGGCTCAACGCTACGATGCTCTGGCCAGCGCCCAGCGTCAGATAGGGGAAACGCTCTGGTCATCGCTTCCGCCTAGTGCCGACAACATACTCGATCTTGGCTGCGGCACCGGTGTCTGGACACAACGACTAGCCACTCAGTTTCCCCAAGCCCACGTCACTGGGCTGGATATTGCCCCGGGCATGCTCGCCCATGCCCAGGCGCGCTATGGCCATCATATTCGTTGGCAGCAAGGCGATGCCGCTGCGCTGCCGTTTGAGCGCAGCACCTTTGATCTGGTCTTTTCCAACCTCGCCATCCAGTGGTGCCGCGATATCGATAGGGTTATGCGCGAGCTTCAACGAGTGCTGACCCCTGGCGGCCAAGTGCGCCTCACAACGCTCTTACCTGGCACGCTGGCAGAAGTCGCCACGGCTTGGCAGCGCCCGGAGGCGTTACTGCAAACGCCGAATGCCCAAGCACTTGAACGCGCCGTTGCACTGAGCGGTTTAACGCTGGTTGATCGCATCACCGAATGGCGGCGGTTTTACTACCCCGACCTAACGGCCGTGATGGCCTCAATCAAGGGGGTAGGCGCCCAAGTGGCGCGACCCAAGGCGCGCCTTACTCGCCGAGAGCTGGCCGTCGCCCGTGAGCGGTTTGAAACGCTACGTGACCCCCAAGGGCTACCCGTTAGTTACCACTGCATCACCCTGCACCTGGAAAAATCATCATGACCGTCTATTTCGTGACCGGCACCGATACCGATGCGGGTAAGACCCTGGCCACCAGCGCACTGCTGTGCGCTGCCAAAGATCAGCAGCTCAGCACGCTGGGGCTTAAGCCGATTGCCTCTGGTAGCCACACCACGGCGGATGGGCTACGCAATAGCGATGCGTTGGCGCTACAGGCACAAAGTGCTCCCGCCGTCGATTACACCACCGTTAACCCTTGGACGTTTGCGCCCGCTATCGCGCCGCATCTGGCCGCCAGCGAGGCGGGGCACGCTCTTAACGTCAACAGCGTAGTGGAATCGCTTACTGCCACGCTAAACGACACGCCGCGCGATTTAACGCTCATCGAAGGCGCTGGCGGCTGGCGCGTGCCACTCAATGAGCAAGACGACTTTTCCGATATACCGCGGCTGATGCAGCTGCCTGTCATTCTGGTCGTGGGACTAAAACTTGGCTGTCTTAATCATGCGCGGCTTACCGCAGAGGTGATCGCAGCCGATGGCCTAACCCTTGCAGGCTGGGTCGGCAGCGTGGTGGACCCTGCATTCGCCTCTGATACAGCACGCTTTGATGCCAATATCGCCCTGCTTAAAAACACCCTTAACGCGCCATGTCTAGGCGTTATTCCCCATTTAGCTATCGCTGATGCCGTCCATGCGCGCCACGCGCTCTCACTAACCGCGCTGCTCAACACGCCCGTTTTGAACCAGGAAGCCGCTCTATGAGTTCTCCCGTCTGGCACCCTTATGCCCACCTCAAAACACAAGCACCCGCCCCTAAAGTAGTCGGCGGCAGCGGTAGCCATTTCACCCTGGAAAGCGGCGAGCAACTGCTCGACGCTACCTGCTCTTGGTGGTGCATGATTCATGGCTATGGCCACCCGCGTTTAGTCGCGGCCATTCGTGAACAGGCAGGCGAGCTATGCCATGTCATGCTCGGTGGCCTCACCCATGATCCCGCCGACCAGCTTGCTCGGGAGCTAGTGCGCATTACCCCTGATGGACTTAATCACGTGTTCTACTCCGACAGTGGTTCCGTCGGGATGGAAGTGGCGATGAAAATGGCCCTGCAGTACCAGTTGCTCATCGGCCACCCCGAAAAATGCAAGATGCTTTCGTTAATGAAGGCCTACCATGGCGACACTACCGGCTGTATGGCGGTCTGTGACCCTGAAGAAGGCATGCATAGATTGTTCGCCAGCCTGCTGCCCCAGCACCACTTTGCCCCCGCGCCCAGCGCACCGTTTAACGCCACACCGGAACAGGTAGCCTACGATTTAGCGGCACTTCGCGACGTTTTGGCGAGCCACCATCATGAGATTGCTGCCCTGCTGATGGAACCATTACTCCAGGCGGCAGGCGGGCTAAACATGACCTCGCCGGACTACCTGCGCGGTGCACGGGCGTTGTGCGATGAGTTTGGCGTGTTGCTGATTTTTGATGAAGTAGCCACCGGTTTTGGCCGCACCGGCAAGCTGTTTGCCGCCAATCACGCCAACGTGACACCGGATATTATGGTGCTCTCAAAAGGATTAACCGGCGGCTACCTCGGTCATGCAGCGACCCTGGCCAGCGACCGCGTTCACGACGCGTTTGTGGGCGACAGCGCCCACCATGCCTTTATGCACGGCCCTACATTTATGGGCAACCCGCTGGCCTGCCGCGTCGCGCTGGAAAGCCTGCGCGTGTTTGAAGAGGAGCGCTACCTGGACAAGATTGCGGCACTCAGCCAGCAGCTTAGCCGAGCGCTAATGGACGACTCCGCGCTGAACGCCCACCCAGCCGTGGCCGATGTGCGAGTGCTGGGTGCCACCGCGGTGATTGAAGCGCACTCCGCCGAGGCGCTAAAAGGCGTCGGGCAATTCGCCCGCGAGCGTGGGGTGTGGCTGCGACCAATCGGCCGCTGGCTTTACACCATGCCGGCTTATATCGCTACCGACGCCAACATCACTCAGATTACCGACGTAATGAAAGCATGGTTTTTGAAGCGATAGACAGTTCAAGGCAGCATCAAATTGCCCTGTTTGCGCCATTGGTTGACCAAGGCAGGAACGCCTTCACCTGCAGTGGTGTTAATCGCTAGAACGCCCGGCGGTGTTAAGGCATCCGCGTCGGGGTCGACCAGGGCACACGGGGTATCCAAGTTAATATACGACAGCAGCGACGCCGCGGGCATTACCGCCAGGGACGTGCCCACTACCAGCAAAAAATCCGCTTGGCTAACAAGTTCACAGGCATCTTCAAACAGCGTCACCGACTCGCCAAACCACACCACATCCGGGCGCAGCTGGCTGCCTTTGTCACAAATATCGCCCAGCGCAATGCCGCCTTTCGGCAGTGGATAGCGCAGCCGCGTATCTACCGTAGAGCGTGCCTTCAAAATCTCACCGTGCAAATGCAGCACATGACGTGACCCTGCCCGCTCATGCAGGTCATCAATATTTTGCGTGACAACACTGACGTTAAAGCCATCTTTTTCAAGCGCAGCCAAAGCCTTATGGGCAGCGTTGGGCTTGGCCTTACGAATTTGTTCGCGGCGCAGGTTATAAAACTCCAGCACGCGCTGAGGATCTCGACGCCAGCCCGCTGGCGTGGCTACCTCCTCGACCGGATGATCTTCCCAGAGACCATCGCTGGCACGAAACGTTTTAATACCGCTTTCGGCGCTAATCCCTGAACCGGTAAAAACCACTAAGTGCGGTGATGCTGCCATGTTTTCCTCGCGTAAATCACTGCGTATATTCGCTAATATACCAGCTGCCCTATGGTTCCCGCGAAACGCTGCTTATTACGATATGGATAAACATCGATCACCCGCCCATCGACAATGGCCTGCTGCAGTTCTAGCCAATAGTCGGGGTCAAATAACTCTGGGTGCTGCTGGATAAAAATAGCGCGAAGCCCTGGGTTGGCAAACATAAAAGGGCCGAACTCTTCAGGGAAGATATCATTGGGGCCAACGTAAAAACTCTCTCCCCCACCCCCTTGAAAGTCATTGCCATAGGCTTTGGGCAGGTGCCTAAAGCGGCACTCCGTGAGATAGCATACTTCGTCGTAATCGTAAAAAATCACCCGGCCATGGCGAGTAACACCAAAGTTTTTTAACAGCATATCGCCAGGGAAAATATTCGCCGCTGCCATCTGTTTAATGGCGTTACCGTAGTCTTTGAGCACCATTACGCACTCATCTGCGCTGCACTGTTCAAGGTAGATGTTTAGCGGTGTCATCATGCGCTCGGTATAGCAGTGCTTGATAATCACCTTGTCATCTTTCAGCGACACCGTAGAGGGTGCCACTTCTAGCAAGTGCGCCAAGCACTCTGGGGAAAAGTGATCCTGACGCGCGATAAAATTCGAAAACTCCTGGGTATCAGCCATGCGCCCAACCCGGTCGTGGCGTTTTACCAGGCGGTATTTTTCACGTACCACCGCGTGGGTAACGTCTTTGGCCGGATCGAATTTATCTTTAATGATCTTAAACACGGTGCGAAAACTGGGCAGTACAAACACCGCCATCACCATGCCACGGACACCAGGCGCAATGACAAACTGATCTTCACGCTTGGCCACCTGCTGGTTTAGCGCACGGAAAAATTCAGTTTTGCCATGCTTAAAAAAGCCAATGGAAGCGTACAGCTCGCCTTCAGGCTTATGGGGCATCAGCTGTTTTAAGTAATGGACAAACTCGCCCGGCACCGGTACATCTACCTGGAAATAGGCACGGGTAAACGAGAAAATAATTGAGACTTCATCAGTTTCTGTTAGCACCGTATCTAAGTGCAGGCAGGGGTCGCCGCCCTGCTGCTCGCCAAACCCTTCACCATGCAAAATGGGTAACACCAGCGGCACCTGCTCACCGCCGCCCAGAATACGGCCCACCAAGTAGGCCCCTTTATTGCGATAAAAGACGCTTTTCAACAATTCTAATTGAGCGTCATCTGCCTGCAAAATGGCCGCTGGCAGTTGAGTTTCCAGCAAGCCTGCGCCTAACCTAATATCGCGCTCCAGGTCAGCAAAGGCGTTATCAAAAGGCGCTTCTTCAAGCGCCCAAGCAAGCGCTTGGGGCCAGTTACCATTAACGCAATGCCGACGACACAGCTCAATGCCCGAATGATGCGCAGCATCTTCCCGGGAGCTGTATACAAACATCCAGTCGTTGCGGATATGACGGTGGTGAAAAACTGAGCAGAACAGTGAGTTAAAAAACGTCTCGGCCAACTCGTAATCCAACCGCTGGCTAATCAGCTGTGCATAATGCTCACGCGCTTCCCGCCACGTTTCACAGTACGTTAGTGCTTCATGGGCAAACGTACGCTGCAAACGCGCCAGCGTATCGTTTACTTTCTCTTCGTAAAGATTGATCCGCGCGGCTGAAGCTTGCTGGGCCTCCCGCCAGGCTGCCTCTCGAAAACGACGGCTGGCATCAAAGGTTATCTGCTTAAAGCGAGCACGATAGCCATCAAACCCATGCAGTATAGTGGCCGCTAAGCGATACGCTGGAGAGTGCTTCATGGCGGTGTGCTCTTATTGGAAAATTACTTTGCAAAATAGGCCACTAAAGCGCTGCAATGGATGCAATGTCGAGTCGAAATGGCCCAGCGGTTCGGTCAGCAATTAAAAAACCAAGTTGATAAATACTATCAGCGGTAAGTGGCGGCGCATCGTTAAGAAGTGTGCCACGCCGCACAGCTTCAAACCTATCCCAAGTAAACGTCATCGTTTCCCATTGGCCTTGGGGCGGTGTGAACGTTACTCGATAGGCGCTGGCATCGTCTAACGCTGTACTTTTCAAACGCAATTGATAAGCACGGCCGTCGCCCCGTACGCACAGCGTAACGCCGTTACTTTTAGCAAGCGATTTCTCAAAGTGGTCTGGCTCACGGCGTATCGAGGCAAAGCCACCACCATTATCGAGTGAAAGCTCACCAATAAAACAGCCCACCCCCGCTTCAATACGAAATGTGCTGTGAGACACGCCACCCATCACACCGTCATTCACTGCAAACCAGCGCTGCGCTTCGCGCTGTTGATCGAAATTGGGGGCGTTCGCACTGGGCACAAAGGTTAATGTCATGTTGGCTCCTGTCGTAGTGACGTTTTGCTACTTATCGCTAAAGATACTAAAAAAGCCTCTGGGCCGTTGGGCACAGAGGCTTCATCTGCCTAGTCAGCCTAGGCGATGGGCAGCAAACATTACAGCTTGGCAGCAACCGGTATCGGCTCGCTAGTATCGACCTCTTCTGGTGCAGCCGTCACCAGTGCAAACTCCTCTTCTGCGGTCTTCGCCACCAGCCTTTTCTTGCTGTAGAAGAAGTAGTACGCCGCACCGGCAATGAACAGCACAATAGTGTAATTAAACGCACGCGGGTCGAAGGCATAAACGCCCGTCAGCGCCACGAGTGCCAACACCAGCGCAATTGATGAAGTCACAATGCCGCCTGGGGTTTTATAAGGGCGTGGCAAGTCGGGTTGCTGTACGCGTAGTAGAATATGGCTCAGTGCCATCAGTGCATACGAGATCGTTGCGCCGACGACCGCCATTGCTAACATCAGATCACCTTCACCGCTTAATGAGGCCAGAAAGCCAAAAACGCCCGGTACAATCAGCGCGAGATAAGGCACTTTTCGCTCGCTGGTCAGCGATAGTTGCTTGGGCAGATAGCCCGCCCGCGAGAGCGCAAAGACCAACCGACTATAGCCATAAATGATAGAGAAAAAAGAAGCAATGAGTCCTGCCAAGCCCAACACATTAACTAATGTCGCCAAGGTTGGGTTGCCCGTCGCATTCAACGCATCCACCAGCGGCACACCGCTTTGACCAATCATTTCAGCGCCCGCCGCACCTGCCAGTAACACCACAACCAATAAGGCGGTAAACAGCAGAAATAGCATCGCACCAATAATCCCTTTAGGCATATCTCGCGCGGGGTCTTTGGCCTCTTCTGCGGCTAGCGGCACACCCTCAACCGCTAAAAATAGCCACATACCAAACGGCAGCGCGGCCCAAATACCGTACCAGCCATAGGGCATAAAGGTGCTCGCACCGGCGGCATCAGTGGGCGCAATATCAAATAGGTTCGCTGAGTCGAAATTGCCAATCAGCGCCACTGCCGTTGCCAAAATCGCAAACACCGCCAGGCCGCTAATCACCATCATGACTTTTAGCGCTTCACCCACGCCTGCTAAGTGAATACCGATAAACACCGCGTAGAACAGCAGGTAAACCAACGGTCCATTAATGCCCAACAGCGCTTCAACTGCTGAGCCGATAAAAATCACAATCGCGGCTGGCGCAAGGGCATACTCAATCAACACCGCGAGTCCCGTTAGGTAGCCCCCCGTTGGCCCCATTGCTTGGCGGGCAAAGCTATAGCCTCCACCCGCGGCTGGAATCGCCGCCGACATTTCCGCCAGTGACAGCACCAGCGCAAGATACATCAGCGCCATTAGGCAGGCAGCAATGGCAAAGCCGCCCCAGCCCGCCTCGGCAATACCGAAGTTCCAGCCAGCAAAATCACCGGAAATAACATAGGAAACCCCAAGCCCTGCCAGTAATAGCCAGCCAGCGGTTCCTTTTCTAAGCTGGCGCTTGGCCAGATACGCTTGATCAACAGAAGGTTGTGTCATGGTCTTGCCCTTTTTGGTGTGGAACGCAATCGTTGTCAGCGGCGTGCTGAATCAGAGTGTTGGTTCCCTATTGTTGTTAGGAGCGTTGTTAGGAGTATTGCTATTAGGGTTGTTATTAATGGGTTGTTGTTGATGGGTTGCTCGTAGCGCGTAAGCCCTCGTTAATCGGCCACCAGGAAGTTTTGAGTTGTCTCACCTGTTGTGCCTTCTAATACGTTGTCCTCGCTACGATCTTTCAGTTGAACACCAGACAGCTTCCGCTGGCGGGCCTCGGTCAATAGCAGCAGCAGTCGCCGCGCAGCCTCTTCAGGTTTCAGCCCTGCCGGGCGAACGTTTGAAATACAGTTTCGGCGGTCATCTTTTAAGCCCACTTCGGGTGCCCAGGTCATATACAGCCCGAGGCTATCGGGGGAGCTTAAGCCTGGGCGTTCGCCAATCATCACTAGCACGGCATCGGCATTAAGCAGCGCGCCGACTTCATCGCCAATCGCCACGCGGCCCTGCTCTACAAGGGTTAAGGGGGCGAGCTGCCACGCTTGCTGATCACTCTCAAAAGCGCGATAAAGCGCCGTAAGAAACGGCGCGCTGTTCTGCTGCACCGCCAGTGCGGAAAGTCCATCGACAATTACCACCGCCAAATCGAAGCGCTGCCCCCCTTGCCCCGCTTGCTGCAGCGTCTCTCGCGACGCGTCGTTCAGACGCCTGCCATAATCTGGACGCTGCAGATACATGGCACGGTCTACGGCGTGGCTATGCACATGAATAGGCGTCTGGCTCAGGCCCAGCGCTGCGGTTAACTCGCTGGCCAGCGTGTCGCACTCAAGAGCGCAGTGAACAGCATCCTGGGCCTGGGCATGAGCCAGCTGAAACGCCAATAGTTGATGCGTGGGCAGGCTGATACCCGCACGGCCAAGCCCAATGCGCGCATCGGTAAATGCTCTTAACCGCTCCCATGGGTTCGCGATCACAATTGGTGGCGCTTCTTTCGGTTGATGATCAGACATCGCGGGCAGCCTCCTTTGGCAGGTGGCGTAGGCTATTGGCGAACGCGGCCGGTAGCTGATCGTTGAGCCGGTAGGAAGACACGTCTTGGAAGATATGCATCTTCGCCAGCCACTGCTCGAACTCCGGTGCTGCCTTCAACCCAAGCACTCGACGTGCGTAAAGGGCATCGTGAAAGGAAGTGGTTTGGTAGTTGAGCATGATGTCGTCAGAGCCGGGGATGCCCATCACAAAATTACAGCCCGCCACGCCTAACAGCGTCAGCAGGTTGTCCATATCGTTTTGATCAGCTTCAGCGTGGTTGGTGTAGCACACGTCACAGCCCATGGGCACGCCTAACAACTTGCCACAGAAGTGATCTTCCAGCCCCGCACGCATAATCTCTTTGCCGTCGTACAGGTATTCAGGGCCGATAAACCCCACCACCGTATTCACCAGCAACGGGTTGAACTTACGTGCCACCGCATAGGCACGGGCTTCACAGGTTTGCTGATCCAAACCATGATGAGCGTCTGCGGAAAGCGAACTGCCTTGGCCAGTTTCGAAATACATCACATTGCGCCCGACCGTACCGCGGTTCAGGGTCTGAGCGGCCGCCTCAGCTTCCGCCAGCGTACTCAAATCAAAGCCAAAGCTGCGGTTGGTGGCTTCGGTACCGCCAATGGATTGAAAGACAAGATCCACCGGCGCACCCTGCTCAATCGCTTCCAGCGTGTTGGTCACATGGGTTAGCACGCAGGATTGGGTGGGGATTTCGTACTTCTGAATGACGTCATCCATCAGGCGCATTAGCTTGATGCTCTGGGCAACGTTATCAGTAGCAGGATTGATACCAATGACCGCGTCGCCACTGCCATATAACAGGCCATCCAGAATACTGGCGGCAATCCCAGTCACGTCATCGGTAGGATGATTGGGCTGCAAACGCGTGGATAACCGTCCCGGCAAACCAATCGTATTGCGAAACGCGGTCGTCACTTGGCACTTCTTGGCAACCAGCATCAAGTCTTGGTTGCGCATCAACTTGCTAACAGCCGCGGCCATTTCAGGGGTAATGCCAGGGCGAGCCGCGGCTAACACATCGCTGGTGGCATGGTCGGACAGCAGCCAATTACGAAAATCACCCACGGTTAAATGCGTCAGCGGCGCAAACGCAGCGACATCGTGCTCGTCGATGATTAATCGAGTAATTTCATCGTGCTCATAAGGGATCAGCACCTCATTCAAAAACGTGGTCAGCGGCAGTTCTGCCAGTACCATTTGCGCCACTACCCGCTCTTCTGCTGATTCTGCAATAACACCTGCCAAGCGGTCACCGGAGCGTGGTGGCGTAGCCTTGGCCATTAATTCCGCCAGGCCATTAAAGCGATAGCGGCGGCTTCCGACAGTGGTGTGATAGGTCTGCGCCATAGGACCTTCCTTTTTTATAGTTAAACGACAACGACACCGTATACGCGTTTGGGAACAGAATTTGCTTGTTTCCACAATAGCGCTATCACTTAATGGGGAGTATCGAGTTTTGGCAAACATGCCCTACTGATAAGAAAACAAAATAAATACAATGAATTAGCGACGTGATAGCGCTTTTATTGCGTTCAAAGGAGTTGCAAGTGACCTTGACAAGCCAAGGCGTCGCACCAAAAAAGTGCATACAAGAAGCGTTTGATGCCGACGAACATGCCCAGAATTTGACCCGCTGGCAGCAGCAATACGACCAACTAAGTCCTGGTCGCTTTTATGGTCGGCTGGATGAAATTGAGCTGTCCGCCATGCAGGTATTCAAAGAACATACAGGGCAAGCCCTACGCCAAGACTGCCGCGTGTGGGCTGACTCCCTATGGCTAGGCATACCCACGCGGGCGACAGGTTCACGAATTAACGGGCAGATGTTGGAAAAGCATGAGGTGATGTGCCACCCCGGCGGTCACGATTTTGAACTGGTGACGCCAGAAGCATTTGATATTTATGGACTGGTGATACGCATGCCGATCTTACAGGCTGCCGCCCATCGGCAAGGCGTGATACTCGATAATGAGTGGCAAGGGTCTCCACGCCGCCGGGTTGCACCCGACACGCTGCACGCGGTGTCGTTTTTACTTGAACGCTTACTCTCACATCAGCAGGGCACCATCGCTGAAAATGTGCATCAAGATATTTTACTAACGGGGCTACTAGAAGTACTGCAAGCCAACCCAGTAAGCCATGAACTGCCACCCAGCTACGCCCACAGAAAAGCCGTAGTTGACCGGGTCAAGTACTATGTTGATGAACACTTGGAAGGCCCAGTGACCATGGATACGCTATGCGAGCTAACCCATGTCAGCCGGCGTACGCTGCAATACAGTTTTACGTCTATCCTAGGTATTAGCCCGCTGCAGTTTTTACGTTTAACGCGGCTTAACAGAGTGCGACGCGCCCTGCGTAAAGCAGCGCCTCACCAAACGGTAACTGACATTGCCACCCACTGGGGCTTTTGGCATTTGGGACAATTCTCTCATGACTATAAGCAGCAATTTGGTGAAAGCCCTTCGCAGACGTTGAACAGGATTGACTGAGTGCGCGGCAGCCCTTTCGGGGTGGCAATCCTATGAAGAGGTAGTAACCCTATGGTGAACACCACCGCATGGAACCGCTTGCGTTACAGCCTTTACGCGCCAATCTACGACCTAGTAGCGACTAAAACGTTTTGCAAACCACGTAGAAACGCACTTGGCCAAGTGGATTGGGAACCCGGCATGCGCGTGCTATTGGTGGGAGCAGGCACCGGATTAGACCTGCCATACTTACCTCGCGAGTTGGAGATTCATTTAACCGACCTTACCCCCGCTATGGTAACGCGCGCACGTGAACGCGCCGAACACGCTCAGCGTGATGTGGAGTGTCGTGTGATGGATGCCGCAGCGCTAGACTACCCAGATGAGCACTTTGATGTGGTTGTCATGCATTTGATTTTGGCGGTGATGCCCAAACCAGAACAGGGACTAACCGAAGCCTACCGGGTACTGAAAAACGATGGTCAACTATGTGTCATGGATAAATTCCAACCCGATACTCACATCGCCGGGCCAAGTCGGCGAGCGTTGAACGCCATCACTTCATTGATTGCGACCGACATTACCCGCCAAGCAACACCACTGTTGCAACAGGCAGGCTTTACTATTCGCCGTGATGAGCCGGTGTTAATGAATGGCCTTTTTCGCGCACTGTTAGCGATAAAGTAATTGACTCGGCCTGTTCCCTTTTTCACACATTATTGCAAAATAAATCTACAGAAACGACACTGCCGTCTAATATCAGTATAATTAAAAGCCGTATCGTTAATGCTTACTCGCCTCATCCATACTGTAAGGTGCCTAATGCCTAAAGCTGCCATAAAGCGCTTTCGTCGCTTGCCTGAAGAGGAACAGTCCCGTGTCATTGAAATGGCCTGGGAAGACCGCACCCCGTTTGAAGCGATCGATACCCTGTTTGGCCTAGGGGAGCCGGACGTCATCGAGGTAATGCGCCACCAGCTTAAGCCAGCCTCGTTCCGGCTATGGCGCAAGCGAGTTACTGGCCGTACCACGAAACATACTGCTTTGCGTTCGCCGGATGTTTTACGCGGCTATTGCCCAACCCAATATAAGCGTTAATTCACTTATCCAACGATAATAGAACACCGCCATTTTCAAAACGGATCTTTCTAGCCGCCGCCTTTATGTTATATTATCACATAACATGAAACCCGTTTAGAGGTGCTCGCAATGACCGCGTTCTCTCCCCTGCCCGTGACCGTGCTCTCGGGCTTTCTTGGTGCCGGTAAAACGACCGTACTCAACCATATTCTTGCTAACCGTGAGGGCCGTCGCGTTGCGGTGATTGTCAATGACATGAGCGAGGTCAATATTGACGGTGCCTTAGTGCGTGGCGGCCCAGGCGAGTCCACGCTGGATGGCGAGGTGGCGCTGAACCGCTCTGAAGAGCGCTTAGTAGAAATGAGCAACGGCTGCATTTGCTGCACGCTGCGTGAAGACTTGCTGGAAGAAGTTAGCCAACTGGCCAGGGAAGGTAAATTCGATTATCTGGTGATTGAGTCTACGGGTATTTCCGAGCCGCTACCGGTGGCGGAAACCTTCACCTTTGAAGATGAAAGTGGCCAAAGCCTTTCCCACGTTGCGCGACTGGATACGCTGGTCACGGTTGTTGATGGGGCTAACTTCCTAGCCCAGTATCGCGAAGCGCAAAGCCTCGCGGAAGCGGGCGAAAGCTTGGGTGAAGACGACGAACGTAATGTCGCCGACCTGCTGGTCGACCAAATCGAGTTTTGTGATGTGCTGTTGATCAGCAAAACCGATCTGATCAATAAAAAAGAGCTTGATGCGCTAAAGGCGATACTGCGCTCACTGAACCCTGATGCGGAGCTGGTGCCCATCACCCAAGGCAGCGTGCCGCTAGAAAAAGTGCTTAATACCGGCAAGTTCAACTTTGAGCGCGCCCAGCAAGCACCCGGCTGGCTAAAAGAGATGCGTGGCGAGCATGTGCCGGAAACCGAAGAGTACGGTATCGGCAGCTTTGCCTACCACGCCCGCCGCCCCTTCCACCCGCAGAAATTCCACGACCTATTGAATCAGGAGTGGTTTGGTGAGGGGCTGCTGCGCTCGAAAGGCTTTTTCTGGCTTGCCACACGGCCACGCTATGCAGGCCAATGGAGCCAAGCAGGCGGCATTGCCCACCACGGCCCGGCGGGGGTGTTCTGGAAAGCGATCCCCGAAGCTAACTGGCCGGAAGATCCTGAAACTCGCCAGTTCATCATGGAAAAGTGGCAGGAACCGTTTGGTGATATGCGCCAAGAGCTGGTGTTTATCGGCCAGAACTTGGACCAAGCCAAGATGCGTGACGCACTAGACGCCTGCCTGCTAAGCGAAGCTGAGCTATTACAAGGTATGGAAGCTTGGAAGCAGCTACCCGATCCTTTCCCTGTCTGGGAATAGCGATTAGCTGCCTGAGCTAGCTAAACACCGCTCTGCCCATTGCCTCACGTCAGGGTAGGCACGCTGCTCAAAGACCGCAAAACCGTTAAGGCCCCGGGCTTTGAGTGGTATAAAGATCGGCATGGTTAAGCCACACAGAAAATGCGCCAGTCGCTGGGCACTGGGTGGCTGACCAAATATTTCGGTGTGGCGTTTAATCAGTGGCGTGGCATAGCGGGTAAACTCATTTTCAGTCAGCGAGGGTAGCGGCGGCGCTGTCGGCAACTGAACCGGATTGCCATAACAAACCGAGCAGTGCCCACAGCGGCCCTGCTCGGTTTGAGGTAATGCATCGTTTGGCCCATCGAACGTAGTATCCCCAAAATACTCGGCTAACCGACGTGTTAAGCAGCTTTTTGACTCAAACAGCGCCAGCATAGAATGCAGCCGCTCAATTTCGATTTGCTCCCGCTTCAGACACTCATTAAACAACTCGCTCGCAAGCTGCTCGATCAAAAAATCTGGCTGGCAAACGTCATACACGTCGGTCATGCGTTTACCTTCCAGGGTCAGCCAGCCTTTATCCTGGAAGTACTCAAGCGCGGTAATCACGCGGGCACGAGACGCATCAATTTGCTGCGCCTGACCAGCGTAATGCAGTCGCTCAAAATCTACTGTTCCCCAGGTGCGAGCAATAGCAATATTGTCGATCAACAAACGTACAAAGGCCGCCCGCTCTCCTTCAAAACGCCCCACCAAGGCAGTAGGCTCAATGTGGTAGCGCAAACGATACTCGGCTAAGAACGCAAAGCGCGGCGCAATAATGCCGTGCATTTCTAACCGCACCAGCAGCGTTTTGAGCGGCAGCAAGCGGATATTGGTATCTCGGGAAAGCGTAGTAAGCAGCACTTCCCACTGGCGATCTGGCGCCTGACCAGCTGATGAGATTTCTTCCAGTAAGCGCAAAATCCCCGCGTATTCAGGTGTGTCGCCGTAAACGAAGTTCTCCAGCACCCGCAGCCCATCGCGTCCGGCAATTGTTAAACAGGTGGAAGGCAACCCGTCGCGCCCCGCTCGGCCAATTTCCTGGCTGTAGTTCTCAATCGATTTAGGCAGATCAACGTGCACAACGTTACGGATATTGCCTTTATCAATGCCCATGCCAAAGGCAATGGTAGCCACAATGCAGGGGGATTCGCCGCTCATGAATTGGCGCTGAATGTTGTCACGGCGGGCTGAATCTAAACCCGCGTGGTACGCCTGGGCGGCAATTCCCTGGGCTGCCAACGCACTTGCCACCTGCTCGGCAGTTTGCTGCAAAGTGACATAAATAATCGTCGGGGCTTCGTTGCCAGGCGGCATTTGTGGTTTAAGCCAATCAATCAACTGCTGCTGGCGATTTTCCATCGCGGGCGCTACCAACAGTTCCAAATTGGGGCGGTAAAAACCGGTGGTAACAACATTTTCCGGCGCAATGGCAAACTTCTCGCGCATATCAGCGATAACGGCGGGCGTGGCCGTGGCTGTCAGTAGCAACACCTGGGGAATAGCGAAATCGCGCTGATAGTCGGGTAGTTTGAGGTAATCGGGGCGGAAGTTATGTCCCCATTCCGAGAGACAGTGTGCTTCATCAACTACCAGCAGCGATATTTGTACTTGGCGTAGAAAGTGCCGAAAACGCTCGTTCTTAAGCCGCTCCACCGACACCATGAGGATTTTTAGCTCACCGCTTTTGGCCCGCTCCATCACATCACGGGTCGTATCACGGTCTTGGGTCGAATCAATACTGGCCGCTGGAACACCATGGCGCGCCAAAAAAGCAAGTTGATCCTGCATCAGCGCCAGTAGCGGCGAGACCACTAACGTTAGGTGCGGAAGATGCAGTGCAGGCAGCTGATAACAGAGCGACTTTCCCGCGCCGGTAGCAAATATCGCCGCGCTAGAATGCCCGGCTAATACTCTGGACACCACCGCTTGTTGGCCGCCGCGAAATTCATCGAATCCAAATACTGCCTTCAGCGTTTGCTGCGGTGATAGCGAGGTCATAGCCGTTCCTTGGAAAGTCATCAATACGAAAGGGCTAAGCTAACGCGTTCACATCGTTTTCACCAATGCGTCATTTTCACCCGTTGGTCACTTTTTCAATTAACGGCACCATTAAGTGCAGGGCTGCGGCTTTTCGTTCTGGCTGGGAAGCGCCAGCGCCTGCCAGGCATCAAAGGTGGTAAAAAACACCTGCCCCGTTAGCTCGCGGTAAAGCGCGGTGTTCGTTAAACGGTCCATCACAGGCCCTTTCACTTCAGCCAAATGCAGCACTGCGCCCGCATCTTTTAGCCGCCCGTTAATGGCTTCTAAGCTTTCAAGAGCAGATGCATCAATAACATTCACCGCTTGGCAGGTGAGGACAATATGTTTTAACGAAGGCGAACGAGCAGCTAGCGCCATCACGGTATCTTCTAGGTAGCGAGCGTTAGCAAAGTAAAGGCTTTCATCAATGCGTAGCATGGCAACGTGCTCATCAGTTTCAACCTCATGGCGCTTCACATTACGGAAATGTTCGGTGCCCGGCACACGCCCCACCACCGCACTGTGAGGCTGGCTGGTACGATAAAGGTGCAGCCCCAGCGAGAGCACCACGCCGCTGATAATGCCAACTTCTACGCTGTGTAGCAGGGTCAGCAGCAAGGTCACCACCATCGCCACGCCGTCGCTGCGGGAGTATTGCCAAGTACGCTTTACTGCAGGCAGGTCAATCAGCGTTCCTACGGCCACAATAATCGTCGCGGCCAGCGTTGCTGTGGGTAGAAATGCCAGTAGATCAGTGAGCAACAACGTGGCAAGCACGATACCTAAAGCGGTAAATGCGCCAGCCAACGGCGTTGCCGCGCCCGCTTCAAAATTGACGACCGAGCGTGAAAAGCCACCTGAAACCGGTGACCCACCACTGACCCCAGCCCCTAAATTGGCCATTCCTAAAGCAATTAGCTCTTGGTTAGGGTCGATACGCTGACGGCGCTTAGCGGCCAGCGTTTGTGCCACGGAGACTGACTCCACAAAGCCTACTAAGCTTATTAGTAACGCCGCAGGCAGCAGGCCAAGCCACAACGACTGGTCTAGGCTAGGCAGCGCAATGGCGGGCAAGCCACTAGGCACAAAGCCGACCAAATCCACACCGCGCTGATCTAAATTAAGCTGCCAGGCCAGTAGCGTGGTGACAACCACTGCCGAAATCGGTGCGGCTTTAACCATTAAGCCAGCAACGCTAGCCGAGATACCCATGGCCGTCAGCCAGGTGTTCAAGCGTTTGCGACACACTAGCAGATAACCCCATACCCCCAAGCCAATCATCAATGTAATGAGGTTAACCTGCTGCCACTGACTGAACAGTGCACTCAGCAGGTCAAAAACATTATGCCCAGCAGCCTCAACGCCCAAAATATGTTTGAGCTGGCTAATAGCGATCAAAATACCCGAGGCAGTGATAAATCCTGAAATCACTGGATGGCTTAAAAAATTAACCAAGAAACCCAACCGCAGAACGCCCATGGCAATCAATATCAACCCTGAAAGCGCCGCCAACACAAGAGCAGCGCCAATGTATTCAGGGCTGCCGGGGGTAGCAAAGCTGCTTAACGCAGAGGCTGTCATTAGCGCTGCTACGGCTACCGGCCCCACTGCCAAGCTGGCACTGGTACCAAAAATGGCATAAAGCACCAGCGGTAGCATGCTTGCATAAAGCCCCATCTCTGGCGGCAACCCCGCCAGTAAGGCATAGGCCAGCGCCTGGGGCACCAGCATTAGCGTCACAATGACTGCTGCCAGCGCATCCCGTGAGAATAGCGCGCGGTTATAGCTTTTTAGCCACCCCACTAGCGGCACCCAACGCTCAATCATCATTCGGACTACTCGCTATCACAGTGAAACTAAACACGTTCAGTCACAGCTCATTTCGTCTGCGGCCATCAATAGCGACGCAATAGTGACGGTTATGCGCTTTGATTTTCGAGCCCCTGGCGGTGCTCTTCCAAATCGAAACCGGCTGCTTTCGCGGCGCAAAACAGTTCCGCCAAATCGCACTTTTCAGTGTGACGCTTGGCGTAGGCCCAAAGGTGGGTAGCGCGCTTACCCGACCGGCAAAATGCCAATATTGGCCGAGGTAACTGCTGCAACGCTTCAGCAAAAGCAGCCACATCCGCTTGGCTATACTCGCCAGGCGTTACTGGAATGTGTACCCAATGAAGCCCAATTTCTTCTGCTTTACGGCGGTACGCACTTTCACCTGGAAACTCGGTGCTTTCGCCGGGCTTGCAGTTACAGATCACCGTGTTAAAGCCCTGTGCTTTTACTTGCTCAAGCTCCTCGACTGTAAGCTGTGAGGTGATCTCGACGCCCTTTTCTAACGGCTGTGTTTGCATATTTTCTCCTCGCCCAAGCTCGTTAACATTAATTGTTATAAGAATAGCTTATTGTGGAATATAAACAATAGCGCACTAAAAAAACACCCGAGCCCTGAGCAAGAAAAGGCCCGAATGGAGCATAAAGAGTGAAGGAAAAAAGCGGGGTGAAGAGGAAAACGTAATGCTACTGAGCGCTGTCGCCACTAGGACAGACTTGGCTCACTAAACGCCTTCTCTAAAGCAAAGCGCGGCTGTGGCTGGCCGTCTTTGGTAACGCTTTCGGTGAACATCTCAAGCGGGCGCACCCACAGGCCGTAGTCGCCGTAAAGCGCACGATAAACCACTAGCGCTTCTTCACTTTCACTATGCTGAGCAGTGCCCAGCACTTCGTAAAGACTGCCTTTATAGTGACGATAAATACCAGGAATAGGCGCGGTCATTCACTTTCCTCTTGTTTAGTCGTTAATGGCATGGACTTAGCGGCTTTTTTAGCCAGTCGTTCGAGCACTTTTGAGGCAGCGACAAAACCAAATGCACCGGTGACAAAAGTGGCTGCGCCAAAGCCTGAAGCGCAGTCTAGACGGGTAGCGTCACCGTTGCCGGGTTTTTGCAGGCAAACTTCGCCGTCAGCGCTGGGATACACTAATTGCTCATCAGAATAGACGCACTCAACGGAAAAGCGCCGCTTTGGATTACGCGAAAAACCATAATCCCTGCGCAGTCGTGAACGCACTTTAGAAAGCAGAGGGTCGTGTTCAGTGCGCGTTAAATCCGCCACCTGAATACGCGTGGGGTCTGTCTGACCGCCTGCGGCTCCCGTCACGGTAATCGGCAGTTTATGCCGTTTGCACCAAGCGATTAGCGCCGCCTTAGCGATCACACTATCAATAGCGTCCACTACATGGTCGGCATCATCAGGAATACGTTCAGCGAGGTTGGTTGGCGTAACAAACGCACTATCAGCCACGACCTCTATTTCAGGGGCAATTAGGCGGCAGCGCTCGGCCAGCACCTCAACCTTGGGAGCGCCAATTGTACCGTCTAGCGCATGAAGCTGACGGTTCACATTGGATACGCAGACATCATCCAGGTCGATCAGCGTAAGCTTGCCGATTCCCGAGCGCGCCAGAGCTTCTACCGTCCAACTGCCAACGCCGCCTACGCCAACAACGACCACGTGGGCATGGCGAAATGCCTCAGCGGCACGCTGACCATACAAACGGCTAATACCGCCAAAGCGAACGTCATAATCCGAAGACATGGCAGGCTCTCTCTAATAAAAACATGATGCGCTTTCCAGCGGTGCTACATTGGCGCTATAAAGCGCTATCTTTCCTGAAGCGCGGCTGGCGTGGCAGTGGGCGGGGTACGCACGCTATCGAGCGGTAAGTGGCCACTCCATCCGAACTGCTCGAACACGCGTTTCATGGTCTCATCGAGAGCGCAGCCTAATTGAATGCGCTTTTCGATGAAGGGGTGATTAAAGGCTAAATAGGTAGCCGCCAGTAGTAAACGGGGAGCATCCAACTGATCCGCAAAAAAGCGGTTGTGAATACTTTTACCATGCTTGGCATCGCCAATAATGGGGTAACCACGCCGTGAAAGGTGGCGGCGAATCTGATGCCGCCGGCCAGTGAGGGGCTGCGCTTCCACCAACGAATAGCGTGCCACCGGATAGCGGTCTACCTGTATCGGCAGCTCAACACTGTCCAGGCGACGAATATCAGTCATCGCGGGCATAGCAGGCATCTCCGCTTTGGGCCGTGTGCCATCCTCTTCCCGAAGCGGGTAGTCCAAACGTTCGCTCTCAGGCGCTTTACCGCGCACCACCGCTAGGTAACGCTTTTCCACCTGCCGTTCGCTGAAGGCTTCACTCAATAAAGCCGCCATCTCAGATGACAAACCAAACACCATCACGCCGGAAGTGGGCCTGTCTAAGCGATGCACTGGATAAACCCGCTTGCCAATTTGGTCACGCAGGCGTTGAAGCAAAAATTCTGTTTCGCCACGCGCCAACGCCGAGCGATGCACTAAAAGCCCTGACGGCTTATGCACTGCAACGAGATACTCATCCTGATAGAGGATGTTGAGTGGCGTCATAACGCTCCCCAGTAAAAAACTAACCAACGAAACAGGGAGCTATTGTCGCGGCTTGACAGCGAGATGTCATCCATTGCTAACGTTATCCAGTAGGCAAACCTCACCTTTACGCAATCCATTGGCGGAGTTATCTAGGGGCAGCTACCTTGAAGTAGCAACTCGTTATACGAGCTTCCATGGATAAGGACAGGAGAATTGCACTATGCGTTACTCACTACCGTTAACAGGCATGGCCGTGGGTTTGTTGCTGGCATCCACCGTTCAGGCCAATGAAACGCTCGACGTTGACATGCACAAGGTCAGCGCTGAAGGAACTGAAGAGTCTATAGGGACTATCGCTATTGAGCACACTGAGCACGGCGTGTTGCTTACGCCGTCGTTGACTGACCTAGAACCTGGCGTATACGGTTTTCATGTCCACCAAAATGCCAGCTGCGAGCCTGCCGAGAACGATAGCGGCGAAATGACAGCAGCGCTGTCTGCAGGAGGTCATTACGACCCTGAAGAAACTGGCACCCACCAAGGTCCCTACGGCGATGGCCATCTAGGCGACCTACCAGTTCTCACGGTGAATGAAGACGGCGAGGCCAACTTGCCGGTGCTGGCACCACGCTTGAGCATGGAAGATATGCCGGGACGCAGCCTGATGATTCATGCTGGCGGCGATACGTACTCGGATGAACCTCACCTAGGCGGTGGCGGTGCACGCATGGCCTGTGGCGTGGTTGAATCGTAATGCTGTAAAGCTAAAAAAAGCTGAAGCAAAACGACATCTTATTATGATTGGTAACGAAAAACGGGCAGCCATAGGGCTGCCCGGTGCTGCTTTGATTAAACCCCAGTGCTGCTTTAATTAAACAGTATCGCTTTAATTAAATAACCAGAAGTTACTCTTCGTCAGTCGCCAACTGCATATGTTTTTGCAGGTAGTTTTGGATACCAACCTTATCGATCAAGCCAAGCTGCGTTTCAATGTGGTCAATATGACCCTCTTCATCGGCAAGCAGATCACGCAGTAGATCACGGGTTACGTAATCTTTGACGCTTTCACAGTAGGTGATTGCTTCAATATAGTCTTTACGACCGTCGTGCTCGATTTTTAGATCACTTTCGAGCATTTCTTTAACGTTTTCGCCGATATGCAGCTTGCCTAGATCCTGAAGGTTAGGAATACCTTCAAGGAACAGAATACGTTCAATCAGCTTGTCGGCGTGCTGCATCTCTTCGATGGATTCATCGTATTCCCACTTGGCAAGCTCTTTAAAGCCCCAATCCTTATACATTTTGGCATGCAAAAAATACTGGTTGATCGCTACCAGTTCGTTGCCGAGGGCGATATTGAGATGCTGAATGACCTTGGGATCACCTTTCATGACGTCACCTTTCTTAGTGTGCAATTACGCTAACTAGAGAGTATAGGCCATAAACAGGCTTACTCCCAACGATGTTGGGAGTATATAGGAAGTAACTAAAAACTCAAAAAAATCATATGCTTGCTAACGAAAACCCTAACAATAGTGATTCGCGTCATACAGCGTAAGCGAGACTCATATCCGCCTCGCAGCGCGCCTCTTGGACCGCCTCGCGGGTAAGCGATTTAGCAAAACAGGCGCATTTACCACACTGGGTTCCACAGCCTGTAGCTTCACGTACTTCTCGCCAGCTGCGCGCTCCGTCGCTGACGTGCTGGCGAATCTGATGGTCGGTTACTCCCTTGCACACGCAAACGTACATGGCGACACCTCATAAAAGTCATGAGATGAATGTAAATGATTCGCATACATCTTTTCAAGTAGAAATGGATGCTTTTTGGTAGCCATTCGTCTTAATAAAAATGAGCTATAGGATAACGCCTTGTCACAGCACAATTTTCGCCAAAACAGGCGATGATATTATTTTTTTGGTAGCACCACGGTTTGCGTATTAGAGGCGATATCTGGCCAGCTTCTGCGCTGCGGATCAAACAGTACCCACCAGTACCCAATACCAAGTGCTGCCAAGGAAAGCCAAGCTGTCACACAACGAATCAAACTTTGCTTGAGTGTAATCGCATGTCCATCGATGGTTTGCACCCGCAGTCGCCAAGCCTGCATACCTAATGTCATACCCCCACGCCGCCAGGAATAGACAAAAAATAGCGTGACAAAGAACAACAGCATTAATCTCAGGCTCCAAATATCGAAAGGGGTCGTACCAATCTCTTCAGCCTGCTGCCCTAACACAAACCGAAAAAAAGCCAGATGCGCCACCGTCACTGCGATCCAAATGGCTGTCACTAAAAATCCGTCATACAGCATTGCGCCCAAGCGGCGACCTAAACCCGCAGGCCATACGCTATCTAATTGGGTAAAGCGTCGGGATTTGGTCATATTGCTCGTCACCTGGCTAATCCTCTTTTAAGTACCAAAGCCCCAACTAGCCGTTGCGGCGCAAGAAATAAATACCTACCACCGCACAAGCCAAGGTTGGCACTAATACCGCCCACACTGGTGAAAAACCAAAAATAGTGGATGCAGGTGCCAGCAGATCTTGTACATATTTAAAGATGAGGCCGGTCACCACGCCATAAAACACGCGCGTACCTGCAGCCACCGTACGCAATGGACCAAACACAAAGGAAGCAGCGATTAATACCAGCGACCCCATTGTTAGCGGCATCAATACCTTTTGCCAGAAGTAGAGCAGCGGCTGATCCGCTTGGAGGTTTTGGCTTTTCAAAAAATTGGCGTACGCCCACAGTTCACTAGGCGCCTGGCTCTCGATATCACGCAGCAAACGTTCCAATTGGGTGGGCGTTAACGCCGTCTCCCAAGCTGCATGTTGCTGATACTCCGATTCAGTATGGTCATCAAAAATACGCGTCGTGGTCACTCCCTCAAGCTGCCACGCGCCCTCTTCCCAGCGCGCACGGTTAGCGTGGGTGGCCTCAATTAGCCGACGCTCATCAAAACGATAGCGTGTTAAATCCAGCACCACGTTATCCGCACGAATAGCACCAAAGCGATAGACACTCTCTCCTTCGAACTGCCAGCCACTCCGGCTAGTTAGCTGCGCCCCTTCTCCTTGACGCTGTTCTAAACGCCATGCCTCGGCAAACTGCTCAGTGCGCGGAGATACAAATTCAGCAACCAGCAGTACCACAACCACCACTAACAACACCGGTTTCATGACGCCCCAGACAATCCGTGCAAGGGACCGGCCGGCAGCGCGCATGACGGTTAATTCATTGCTGGACGCCATGCTCCCTAGGCCAATTAGCGCACCAATCAATACCGCCACCGGGGCATATTGATAAAATCGCCAAGGCAGTCGCATCCCCAGATAAATCAACACATCTAACGCGGTATAGTTGCCCTGGGTGTCGCCTAAATCACCGATATAGGCAATGGTAATATCCAGGCCAAGTAAAACGAACTGAACAACAATGATGGCCGCCAATACGTTGCGGGCAATATAGCGGTCAAGACGATCAGCAAGCATGAGTTAGCCCCTTCATTAGCGCATTCCTTTACGTTGCGAGTGCCATAGCAGCAGGCAGCCAAGCGCCAAAAACAGCCCGTGTACCGGCCAAACCCCAAGCGCAACTGCCAGCGCGCCGCTGCCAATGGCATCCACCGCCGCCAATAGCAGGCTTAAATAAGCGACATAAAGAAAAACAGCAGGCAACAGTTTGGCAAACCGACCCTGGCGAGGGTTTACTCTGGAAAGCGGCTGAGCTAGCAATGCCAATATAAACACCATTAGCGGCAAACCTACACGCCACTGAAACTGCGCTTGGGCACGAGGAGTGGGGTCGTTCCATAGCTCAGCCGTGGTCGCGTACTCTAATGAATCCAGCTCTTGTCTATTTCGGCTTAAGCCCAGGCGCAGCGTGTAACGTTCAAAGGTTAACCGCTCGGCAGCCTGCTTTCCCGGTGTTACGCCATAGCGCTCGCCATCCTCCAGCACTAGAAAACGGCTACCAGTTTCCACGCTGGTTTCCTGATAGCCAGAGCCTGCACGGGTCACATAGCTATGGGTCTTTTCCGCACCAGAAACAGGCTGCTCATGAACCAGCACCTCCTGCATTTCAGTGCCATCACTGCTGAAATCGCTGATGTAAGCGGTACGCCCCCCACCAAAATCCTGAAAACGCCCTGGCGCCAGTACTGACACATCTAATCGGCTGCGCTGCTCTTCAAGCGCTGCCTCAGTTTGTAGTGCACCCGCAGGTGTTAGCCACAAACTACACAGTCCTACCAGCACCGCCACGACCGAAGCAGGCAATAGTGTTACTCGCAACAACCGCATAGGACTCATACCACAAGCCACCATCACGGTAATTTCGCTGTTCATATATAGCTGACCATAGGCCAGCAATATTCCCAGGAAAAAAGATAGCGGTAAAATCAGCTCCATAAATCCAGGCAGGTGAAAAACCATGAGGCTGCCTAAGATAGTGACCGGAATGTCGCCCTCTGCCGCATCAGAAAAATAGCGAATAAAGCGGCTGCCCATGATCACCAGTAATAAAATGCCAGCCACCGCCGACATCGTCAGTAACACTTCGCGAGTTAAGTACCGAAATAAAATCAACGCACTCTCCGGCTAGTAGCGCAGGTTGCAATGCAATGCGCCCATGGCTTGGGTACACTAATCAAACTGTTATTAAAAAACCTGTTATCAAAAACCTGTTATCAAAAACCTAGGTAACGGGGCATTATCCCGAATCACTCGATGCTTGTCTTGTTGGAGACGTCATGGAATTTTCCGTTCAGACCGCAAACCCAGCCAAAGCCGAAACGGCTTGCCTCGTTTTGCCTGTCTTTAAAGGTAGCGACTTACTGCCCGCCGTCGCCAAGTTAGATGACGCAAGCGAGCGGCTCATTGGTCAGTTACTTGATCGTGGCGACTTTGATGCCGCGCTGGGCAATGTACAGATTGTCCCCTTTGCGCCGGGCTTGGGCGCTGAACGTTTGTTGCTCGTTGGCCTAGGCGAACGGGCCAAATGTCAGGAAGCAGCATTTATTAAAGCCTTAGATGCTGCCATGGCAGCGTTGACCAAGCTGCCAATTGATGAAGCTAGCGCTACGTTTACCGACGTTCCCCTCGAAGACCGCGACACTGCTTGGAAAGCTCGTAAAACACTCGAAGCAGCTGAACGCGCTATTTACCGCTTTGACCAGTTCAAATCATCTCCCGCAAAAGCCCCTAGCCTAACCAAGCTGAACCTTATTGTCAGCGATGCCGACGAGGCCCCCATGGCCAAGCAGGGCGCTGCATTGGGTGTCGCCATTGGCCAGGGCATTAACCTTACCCGCACGCTGGGCAACCTTCCCGGCAATGTTTGTACGCCTCGCTACCTTGCAGGGCAAGCCGAGCAGCTTGGGCGCGATTCCCAAGGCGCGCTTGAGGTTGATATTTTAGATGAGGAGGCGCTGGAAGCGTTGGGAGCAGGCTCACTGCTTTCTGTTGGACGCGGCAGTCAAGAACCGACACGCCTTATCGTGATGAAGTACCAGGGTGCGGAAAATCCTGAAGAAGCGCCCCATGTGCTCGTGGGCAAAGGCATCACCTTTGACACCGGTGGTATTTCGCTGAAGCCCGGCGAAGGCATGGATGAAATGAAGTTCGACATGGGCGGTGCGGCTAGCGTATTCGGCACCGTCAAAGCAGTGCTCGCCATTAAGCCCAAGCTAAACGTGGTGTTTATTGTTGCCGCCGCTGAAAACATGCCTGACGGTGCGGCCACTAAACCCGGCGATATTATCAAAACCCTGAAAGGGTTGACGGTTGAAGTGCTGAACACCGATGCCGAAGGCCGCTTGGTGCTCTGCGATGCGCTGACCTACGCTGAGCGTTTTACCCCGGCCAGCGTGGTTGATATTGCCACCCTGACCGGTGCTGTCATTATTGGCCTTGGCCACCACGCAACGGGCCTGCTTTCCAACGACGATGATCTGGCGCTCGATTTGCTCGACGCTGGCGAAGCAGCCTGGGATCGCGCCTGGCATCTGCCGCTATGGGATGAGTATCAGGAACAACTAGAGTCCAATTTCGCCGACTTAGCCAATATTGGTGGCCGCCCGGCCGGTACCATTACAGCAGCGTGTTTCCTATCGCGCTTTGCCGATCACTTCCCATGGGCGCATCTGGATATCGCCGGCACCGCTTGGCACTCCGGCAAACAAAAAGGCGCCACTGGCCGCCCAGTAGGGCTATTAACCCAGTATTTGCTTGATCGTGAGACCGATGCCCAAGTAGAAAATAGCGACAGCTAACATCACAATCAGGCGATCAACGGTTGCCATTGGTTGACGTAAACGTTACATCTAAGGGCATTAGCGTGCGTGCTGTTCTCAGAGCGCACGCTACACCAAATAAACACTAACACTTGCCCTTCGGGGCCAGGCTATAGCGGAGAGAATACGCCGTGCCCACAGCTTCAGATACCCAGCTTGAGTCTCATTTTGAAACGCTGCCGTCTAATCAACCGATGGCTGATGAGATTCGTGACAACATTCTGCAAAACCCAGGTTTTGGCAAGCACTTCACTGACCATATGGCCCACGTCCGCTGGACAGTCGACGCCGACTGGCACGGCCATCAAGTGCGCCCCTATGGCCCACTAACCCTCGACCCAGCGGCCTCTGTGCTGCACTACGGTCAGGAAATTTTTGAAGGCATTAAAGCGTATCGCCATGCCGATGGCTCTATCTGGACATTCCGCCCAGAGAAAAACGCCGAGCGTTTTCGCCGCAGCGCCCGCCGTTTAGCGTTGCCGGAGCTTTCCGATGAAGATTTCATCGGTTCACTGAAAGCGCTGCTGGCCCAAGACCACACCTGGGTACCTACACCTTCCAGCGATGCCGACGAGTGCAGCCTCTACCTGCGTCCGTTTATGATCGCCTCCGAAGCCTTCCTAGGCGTACGTCCGGCTCATGAAGTCGACTACTACGTGATTGCCTCACCAGCGGCGGCTTACTTCAAGGGCGGCATTGAGCCGGTGTCTATCTGGCTCTCTTCCCACTACAAGCGCGCAGCCCCTGGCGGCACCGGCTTTGCCAAGTGCGGCGGTAACTATGCGGCCTCCCTGGCAGCCCAGAAAGAAGCCGCCGCGAACGGCTGCAGCCAAGTAGCGTTCTTAGACGCCGCTGAAAACAAGTGGATTGAAGAGCTGGGCGGTATGAACCTGTTCTTCGTTTATAAAGATGGTCGTTTAGTGACGCCTCGCCTCACCGACACCATCCTGGAAGGCGTCACCCGCAACTCCGTGCTTACCCTGGCAAAAGATGCGGGCCTCACACCAGAAGAGCGTCCCATCAGCATTGACGAATGGCGTGAAGGCGCTGCGTCTGGTGAGATTACGGAAGTGTTCGCCTGCGGTACGGCAGCGGTCATTACCCCGGTCGGCGAACTAGTCACCGAAAACGAGCGTATTCGTTTACAAGGCGATGGCAACAACGAGATCGCCAAGCGTATCCGCAAAACGCTGCTCGACCTGCAATATGGCCGCAGTGAAGACAAATACGGTTGGCTCACCCGATTGGTATAAATCAGTTGGTATAAATCAACGGGTATAAACCGACACCCTACCGCCGCAAGCTGCGGTGGTAGGGAAAGGTTTTGAAAAAGCGGAAACCGCTGGAGCCTTCGATGGCACGTATCGATTTTTATATCCTTCCTGACACCACCCTGGAAGCGCGCCTGCAGTTTGCTTGCAAGCTAGCAGAAACCATCCACCGCAAAGGCTATCGATTGCACCTGCACTGCGAAGATAAAGCCCTGGCCGAACAGGCTGACGAGGCCCTTTGGCAGTTCCGTGAAGATGCCTACCTCCCCCACGCGCTGGAAGACAGCGACATGGCCGCCAGCGTGCCGATAACGCTAGGCTGGCAGCAACTCCCGGTGCCAACGCAAGAAACCGCTCTACTGAACTTACACCCCGACATTCCCGAAGGCGTGGAACGCTACGTCCGCATTGCCGAAATTATCAACCAGCACCAGCAAGTTCTGGTCGCCAAACGCGCCTGCTGGCAGCGCTATAAAGAAATGGGCCATGAAGTGGTGCCGCATAAGTTGGGGTAACCTTTCTACCATCTGGCCACGGATGCATAACCACTTACACTAGCGCCATACATAACAATAACTCAGAGGAAGAGTCACTCAATGCGCTTTTATACTCGGCTTGCATCCACCCTGCCTTCCCATGCTTTTTTAGCGCGCGCCCCGCTCGCCACGATTGTCATTGCCCAGCTGTTTGGCACTTCACTGTGGTTCAGCGTTAACGGCGTAGGGCTTGCGCTTCAACAGGCCGTTGGTTTGAGTGAAAGCGACCTGGGGCTGCTCACCATTGCGGTGCAAGCAGGTTTTATTACCGGTACGCTGCTCATTGCTACCACCGGCCTTGCCGATCGCGTACGCGCCAGCCACTTGTTTGCTATCTCAGCAGTAGCAGGCGCGCTGATTAATGCCGCGTTTATTGGCGTCGCCGACAGCGTCAGCTTAGCGGTAGCAGCACGCTTTTTGGTCGGGCTGTGTCTTGCCGGTATTTATCCACTCGGTATGAAATTGGTAGTGAGCTGGACACCCAGCAACGCAGGCTCGGCACTGGGCTGGTTGGTCGGCATGCTGACTCTGGGCATTGCCTCGCCCCACTTACTGCGCGGGCTAACGCTGCACTTGCCATGGCAGTGGCCGCTGTTGCTGGCTTCTGCCCTGGCACTGCTCGCCGCACTAATGATTTTTAAACTAGGCGTGGGGCCACACCTGCCCGCCAAAGCCAGCGGCGGACGCCCCTGGGCGGGGCTGTCTGCCTTCAGGCAAAAGCACTTCCGCGCCGCGGCACTTGGCTACTTTGGCCACTGCTGGGAGCTATACGCCCTGTGGGCGCTGGTGCCCTTTTTAGTTACTAGAGAGCTGGAACGTCTAAGCGCAGCGCCGGGCCTTCAGCCATGGCTAAGTTTTGCGGTGATTGCGTTGGGCCTACCTGGCTGCGTTTGGGCTGGCCGCTGGAGCCGCCGTGTGGGCAGCGCGCGAGTGGCCGTTGTGGCGCTAGCAACCTCCGGCATGCTTTGTTTGCTCTATCCACTGTTAGGTGGCACATCGCCCTGGCTACTGCTAACTCTGCTAGGGATTTGGGGCATTAGCGTAATTGCCGATTCCGCGCAATTTTCCGCGCTGGCGGCAGCCACCGCGCCACCTGAGCGCCTCGGCGCAGCGCTGGCGATGATGAATGCCATTGGCTTTGGGCTAACGATTCCGTCTATCGCCCTAGTCACTGCCCTATGGGTAAGCCAAGGCCCCTGGGTGATATGGTGGCTACTACCTGGCCCAGTGCTTGGATTAATCGCCATGCGTGGGCTCTCTTCAAGTAAATGATTAGCGCGTGTTCTTGGTAAGGTAGCCGCCTTATTATCACCACCACAAAGGTTTTCCTATGGCCCACGCTGCCCACTGGGTGCCGCTTGACGTTAAGCGCCACAGCGGTTTGATGTGGCAACGTTTTACTGCCTACCATTTTGCTCAGCACATTACCCAGGCAAGCCTAGCAGAGGCCGAATTACGCCATGCGGCCGCTAGTTTTCCAATTGGGTTCACCCAGACAGCACTAGGCTGGCAGGCCGTCGCACTGCTGGGGCTGCGCGATGAACAAAATCTCATCGTCGATAGCCAAGGGCGCTGGCGCGCGGCGTATGTGCCCGCCGCCCTGCGCAGCCACCCCTTCGGACTGCATGCTGAATATCCTGAAAAGCTATGCATAGACCAGCACTCACCCTTTGTGGTGGCGCACCTGGATGCCGAACCTTTCTTTAATCAACACGGCGAGCTAGCCAGCTTCCCCCAACACGTACTGGCTTTTCTCCAACAGCGGGAAGCGGGTTGCCAGCGAGTTGCACAGCAGCTTGATGCATTGGCCAATGCCAAGCTGCTCACGCCTTGGCAGCCAGAAGGCTATCAAAGCAGCACGCCGTTATATCAAATTGATGAACCCGCCTGGAAGGCACTATCCGCTGAACAAATGGGGCTTTTCTGGCAATTGGGTGCCGTCCCTTTAGTGTACGCTCAGCTCATATCCCAACAGCAGCTTGGCGTTCTTCGCAGCCTCCTTCAACGGCCAACGACACCGCTGCCAGAAGCAAGCGCTTCCCGCCCCCTTTCCGAGTGGCAAGAAGCGTTCAGCAGCGAAGAGCGCTATCAATGGCCGGATCCCTCTTAATTGGGTGCCAAGCACCGACGTTATTCAGGAACGTGAATGTCTTTTAATGTTGATACGCGGACACGCAAACGGCTATTACTGAGCAGCGTAGCCGCTGCGCTTTTGCTGGTAAACCCACTGTTGGCGGCTCAAACGGCGTTTGATGAACCGATTCCCGAGGCTACGCCTTTACCCGCTTCATCGCTGGAGGGCCCGGCATTTTCACCGGAACTGACGCAACTGCTAACGCGCTTTCGCTGGCAAGCAGGTCAACCAATGGAAGCCTCTCCTGCGCTAGAGGCGCTACGCCAAAAAATCCAACGCGCCTTAGAGCAACAGCCTCGCATTCTGGCCCAGCGCTCTCGTGAGCGTGAGTCGGTGCTGCAAATTGATGAAGTGCGCGCCGTGCGTCGCCCTCAGGTGAACGCTGGGCTTGAGTACCGTAACGACTTGCAGCGCACTGAATCTCTGCCTGACCGCGGCTCACGCGTTGACGCGGTCGTTACGCTCAGCCAGCTGTTGGTGGATTTTGGCGCCAGCGGTGAGCGCATACGCGCGGCCGATCTTAGCGCTGAAGCGGCGTACTGGCAGTCCCAGGCAAGTGTCGAAGAAGAAGTTCTCTACGCCTTGAATGCTTACCTGGATGTTGCCCGTGTTACCGCTCAGCGCCAGCTAGCTGAGCACAATCTGCAGCAGCATCAGCGCATTTTTGAAGACGTTCAACTTCGCCGCGAGGCAGGCGCCGGTTCGCGAGCCGATGTACTGCGTGCCCAGAGCCGCTTAAGCGACGCCAACTCACGGCTAATCTCCTTAGAGGGTGAGTTAGCCCGGGCGATTAACGTCTATCAAGAAGCGTTCTTTACCCCGCCCGACGTGCTGGCCTTGCCTCAAGGCGGAGCGTTGCTAAGCGAGACCAGCGCCGACCAACTGCTGGATAACGCCCTTGCCCGTAACGCCTCGCTGCGTAGCCAAACCCTTACCAGTGAGGCCAGCGAAGCCGAAGCGCAAGCTACTCGTAACGCCCGCTTGCCTAGCCTGAGCGTGGCCGTGGAAGGTCGCCAATTCGATGTAAATGAGTTCAACGAATCGGATAATGACGTGGCACTGCTGTTTAACCTTGATTACACGCCCTATAGCGGCGGCGCAACCTCATCGCGCATTGCCCAGGCGGTTGAACGTCAGCAGCAGAGTCAATTTGAACGCCAAGCCTTGCATCGCGAGCTGGAGCGGGAAGTGCGCTCTGCCTATACCGATACACGCACCCGCCTAGCGGAGCTTGAAGCGCAAACCGCCACGCTTGCCGCTGAAGAAGAAGCGCTACTGGCCTACCGCGATCAGTTCGCCGTAGGGAGAAGCAATATTAACGATTTGCTGGACGCCCAGCGGGATCTGTTCCAAACCGCGCTAGAGCTAATCAATCGCCGTGTGCGCTGGGAGCAAGCTAGCTTTCAGCAACTTGCGGTAACCGGGCAGCTACTCGATGTGATGGAGATTCACCTTGAACGCCGCTAATCCGCCCGCAGACGCCCTTGAGCAATGCCTGACCTTTGTGGCGGCTCGGCTTGAACTACCGGTCTCAGAAGCGGCTGTGCGCGCCCAACGGGTAGGCGCACACACCCCGCTCACTCCCGACGGCTTTATTGATGCTGCCGAGCGTCACGGCATGGTCGCTGCGCTGGGCGAACATGCCCTGGCAACGCTGGGGAACTCGCTGCTGCCAGCGGTCGCGCTGCTAAAAAACGGGCGCGCCGTGGTCATCATTGAGCGCATTGATGATGAGCGTTTTGCACTGTTTGACCCGGCATTAGGCAAACAGCCGGTCGAAACCGCGTTAAGTGCCCTGCAAGCAGAGTACATTGGCCACCTGATTGCAGTGCGCGCCCGCTACCGGCCGGTAGCCCTGAATAGCGAGCCAGCCATACAAGGCGGCCACTGGTTTTGGAGCGCCCTCTCGTCTAATCGTTGGGTGTACACCCAAGTGGTGATTGCCGCTGCGCTAACCAACTTCCTTGGGCTAGCCACCTCACTGTTTATTATGGTGGTTTACGACCGCGTATTGCCCAACGAGGCCATTGAATCGCTCGTCGCGCTAACCGTGGGTGTGAGTATCGCATTGCTGTTTGATTTTGCGGTAAAAACGTTGCGCCAACTGTTTATTGAACGGGCGGGACAAGAAGCTGACCTGCGCATGGGCAGGCGCATTTTTGACCATGTGCTCAACCTACAAATGAGTGCCAAGCGGGGCTCTACCGGTGGGTTTGCCAACACCCTGCGGGAATTTGAGTCGCTGCGCGATTTCTTCGCCTCAGCATCGCTGGTAGCCCTCGTCGATTTGCCGTTTATCTTCCTGTTTATCGGCGTGATTTATCTGATTGGGGGGCCGCTTTTTATGGTGCCGCTGATTGCCGTGCCGTTGGTACTGCTGATTGGCCTGGCGGTGCAGCCCTTTCTTAAACGCCTGTCCGGCCAAGCGTTTGAAGAGAGCCGTTCCAAGCAGGGCGTGCTGATTGAAGCGGTAGCAGGGCTGGAAACCATTAAAGCCAGTGGCGCTGCGCCAATGATTCGCCAACGCTGGGAAGAGAGCGTTCAGCAGCAATCTAACGTGGGTCGTAAAGGCCGCGCAATTCAACAGTTTGCTCTGAATGCCACCGCGTTCGCCCAGCAAGCCGCTCAGGTGAGCATTGTGGTGTATGGGGTGTTTTTAGTCGGTGACGGGGTGATTTCCATGGGTGCAATGATTGCCTGTGTGATTCTCACCGGTCGTGCACTCGCGCCGCTGGCGCAGCTGGCTCAAACCATGACCCGCATTAACCAAGCCCGCACCTCTTACCGCGCGCTTGACCAGCTAATGAATATGCCTTCCGAGCGCCCCGCTGGCCGTCACTACTTAAGCCGCCCTTCTCTGGAAGGCAAAATCAGCCTGCAAGATGTGAGCTTCCGCTACCCAGAGCAAACCACTGCAGCATTGGCCAATATCAATCTGACGATCGAGCCTGGAGAAAAGGTTGCGCTACTGGGCCGCGTGGGTTCCGGTAAAAGTACCCTGGCGCGGCTACTGCTCGGCATTTACCCGCCCGAAAAAGGCGCGGTACTAGTAGACGACACCGATATTCGCCAAATTGACCCTGCGGATTTACGTCACAACATTGGTAGCGTGTTGCAGGAAGCGTGGCTGTTTTCTGGCACTGTTCGCCAGAATATTGCGATTGGTGCCCACCACCCTACCGATGAACAAATTCTCCAGGCCGCCAAACTGGCCGGTGCCCACGACTTTATCGCCCGCCACCCCCAGGGCTACGACATGCCCATTGGTGAGCGCGGCGAAGGGCTTTCCGGTGGCCAGCGGCAACTCATCTGCCTTGCCCGCGCGCTGCTGGGAGCCCCACCGATGTTGCTGATGGATGAGCCAACCAGTGCAATGGATATTCAAACCGAAAAAGAGGTGATCTCACGGCTAAAAGCCGCTAGCCAGTCGCAAACCCTGGTGGTCGTGACGCACCGCACCAGTCTGTTAGCGCTGGTTGATCGGGTGATTATTGTTGATCAAGGCCAGATTATTGCCGATGGCCCCAAGGCCCAGGTGATGCGCCCCGTTGAAGCAGCGCCCCACCGCACGCGTGAAGGAACAGCATTGTGAGCCGCCCGACGTCCCAGCTTGATTTTGAACACTTTGTACGCCATGGCCGCACCAAGCGGCCAATTGCTAGCAGCCTACTCCTGCTCACCATTATTGGCTTTTTACTGATTGGCTTCTTGTGGGCTTATCTCACGGAGGTGGACGAAGTGACCCGAGGGCAAGGCAAAGTCGTGCCCTCGCGCAGCCTGCAAGTAGTAGAAAGCCTGGAAGGCGGCGTGGTAACCGAGATTAACGTACGCCGTGGGGATACGGTCGAACAAGGCGACACGCTGATGGTGCTTAGTGGCGGCACGCTGGAAGGCGACTACGAAGAGAGCCTACAGCGCCTACGTTCCCTGCAACTACGCTTGCAACGCCTGGAAGCCGAAATCAACCAAACGCCGCTGGCACTCGATGATGCACTCAGCCAAAGCGCACCTAGTGTGGCTGCGAGCGAAACCCGCCTGTTTCATGGGCGGCAGTTGGAGCTAAGCGCCGAACTTCAAGTATTAGAACAGCAGGGCTATCAGCGCCGTCAGGAAAAAGCGGAGCTCGAAGCCGCGTTAAGCACCGCCCGTTCCAGCGTGCAGCTGGCCGAACGAGAGCTGGCCATCATTCAGCCACTGGCTCAGCGCGGCATTGAGCCAGAAACTTCGCTGCTGCGAGTACGTCAATCGCTCAACGAACTGCGCGGCGAGGTAGCCCGCCAACAAAGTGCTGTTGCCCGCGCAGAATCTTCCATCGCTGAAATTGAAGACCGCAAAGCAGCCGCCCGCAATGCTTTTGAAGCCGATGCGCTCGCCCAACTGGCCGAAGCGACCTCACAGGCCGCAGAGCTACAAAAGACGCTTCCCGGCCGAGCGGACCAGGTGGCACGCACCACCATCCGCTCGCCAGTCGCAGGGGTCGTGAATCAAGTGCATATTAGCACCGTAGGTGGCGTAGCAGGCTCTGGTGAGCCGCTCGTGGAGGTCGTCCCAGCCGATGACGCCTTGGTCGTAGAAGCGCATATTCGCCCCTCGGATATCGCCTTCCTCTACCCCGGCCAGCCGGTGAAGGTAAAACTAACGGCCTACGACTTTGCCCGTTACGGCGGCCTGGATGGCGAGCTGGTCACTATTGCCGCCGACGCCGTTCAAATGCCCGAAAGCGGTGAGTTGATGTACCCCGTTGAGGTGCGCACCG
Organism: Halomonas qinghailakensis; assembly: GCF_025820815.1. Lineage (NCBI taxonomy): Bacteria > Pseudomonadati > Pseudomonadota > Gammaproteobacteria > Oceanospirillales > Halomonadaceae > Halomonas > Halomonas qinghailakensis. Next base: position 1,035,384 of record NZ_CP096973.1, read on the forward strand.
ACGGCTATCTCTTCGACGCTGACAATGAACCGCTGACCATTATTCCTGGTATGGTGGCGGAAATCGATATTCTCAGCGGTAAGCGCAGCGTACTGGACTACCTCATGGAACCCGTGGTGAAAGTACGCGACCGCGCCCTACGCGATTAACCGCTGTGCGGTTTCATCAACGCCCCTGACGCCAGGGGGTCGTTCGCGGTATACTTGCCACCATTTTTTTGCAAGCCGTGAGCCGACTCCCCATGGAAAAGACCTACCAACCCGAACAGATCGAAACCCGCTGGTACGAACGCTGGGAAGCCGACAACCGCTTCGCCCCAACAGGCCGCGGTAAGCCGTTTTCGATCATGATTCCACCGCCTAACGTGACCGGCAGCCTGCACATGGGCCACGCGTTCCAGGACACCATTATGGATACCTTGACGCGCTGGAAGCGGATGCAGGGCAACAACACCCTGTGGCAGGTAGGCACCGACCACGCAGGCATCGCCACACAAATGCTGGTTGAGCGTAAAATTGCCGCAGAAGAAGGCAAAACCCGCCACGACCTGGGCCGCGATGCGTTTATCGACAAGGTATGGGAGTGGAAAGAGGAGTCCGGCGGCCACATCACCCGCCAGCTGCGCCGCATGGGCGCCAGCGTTGATTGGTCCCGCGAGCGCTTCACGATGGATGACGGCTTCTATAAAGCCGTGCAAGAAGTGTTCGTGCGCTTGCACGAAGAAAAGTTGATCTACCGTGGCAAACGCCTGGTTAACTGGGACCCTACCCTACACACCGCGATTTCCGACCTGGAAGTGGAAAACAAAGAGCAGCAGGGCAGCTTCTGGCACTTCCGCTACCCGCTGGCCGATGGCGTCAAAACCGCCGATGGTAACGATTACCTGGTCGTGGCAACCACTCGCCCTGAAACCTTGCTAGGCGATACGGGTGTCGCGGTTAACCCCGATGATGCTCGCTATGCCTCGCTGGTTGGCAAATTTATCGAATTGCCACTGGTCGGCCGCCGCATTCCTATCGTTGCCGACGAGCACGCCGATATGGAAAAAGGCTCCGGCTGCGTGAAGATCACCCCGGCCCACGATTTCAATGATTACGAAGTCGGCAAGCGCCAGAACCACCTGCTGATCAATGTGTTCACCAAGGATGCCACCATCCTTGAGCGCGCTGAAATCTTCGACCTAAAAGGCACTCCCCAGCCCGACGAAGACGCCACCCTGCCCGCCAAATACGCAGGGTTGGACCGTTTTGAAGCGCGTAAGCAAATTGTTGCCGATATGGACGCCCTGGGCCTTTTGGAACAGGTAGAAGCCGTCAACAACACCCTGCCCTATGGCGACCGTTCCGGCGATGTGATCGAACCGCTGCTCACTGATCAATGGTTTGTTGCGGTAGAAACCCTGGCCAAGCCCGCCATTGAAGCGGTAGAAAACGGCGATATCCAGTTCGTACCGAAGAACTACGAAAACATGTACTTCGCTTGGATGCGCGACCTGCAAGACTGGTGTATCTCCCGCCAGCTGTGGTGGGGCCACCGCATTCCTGCCTGGTACGACGCGGAAGGCAATGTCTACGTTGCCCGCAGCGAAGAGGAAGCCCGCGAGAAGCACGGCCTTTCGGCAGACGTCACCCTGACCCAAGACGAAGACGTCCTCGACACCTGGTTCAGTTCGGGCCTGTGGACGTTTGGCACCCTAGGCTGGCCAGAAAAAACCCCAGAACTGGAAACCTTCCACCCCTCCAGCGTGCTGGTGACCGGTTTTGACATTATCTTCTTCTGGGTCGCCCGGATGATCATGATGACCCTCAAGTTCACTGGCGAAGTCCCGTTCAAAACCGTTTATGTGCACGGTTTGGTACGCGACGGTCAGGGTCAGAAAATGTCCAAATCCAAGGGCAATGTACTGGACCCAATCGACCTGATTGACGGCATCACGCTAGATGCGCTGCTGGAAAAGCGCACCGGCAATATGATGCAGCCGAAACAGGCCAAGGCCATCGCCAAAGCAACCAAGGACGAATTTAAAGACGGCATTGAAGCCCACGGCACCGATGCCCTGCGCTTTACGTTCCTTTCCCAGGCAACCACCGGGCGCGATATTAAGTTTGATATGAACCGCCTGGATGGCTACCGCAACTTCTGCAACAAGCTGTGGAACGCTTCACGCTACGTGCTAATGAATGCCGAAGGTGAAGACTGTGGAACAGAGGGTGGCGACGTTGAGCTTTCACTGGCCGACCGCTGGATTATTTCCCAGCTGCAGAAAACTGAAACCCAGGTCACTAAAGCGATGGACGAGTACCGCTTCGACCACGCCTCCCAAGCGCTGTATGAGTTTGTCTGGAACGAGTACTGCGACTGGTACCTGGAGCTTTCCAAACCTGTTTTATGGGACGAAAACGCCAGTGCAGAAGCCAAACGCGGTACCCGCCGTACGCTCGTGCGCGTACTGGAAACTATTCTGCGCCTCGCTCACCCGATGATGCCCTATATCTCAGAAGAGATCTGGCAGCGCGTTGCACCGCTGGCCGGTACCTTCGTCGGTGATGGCGCGTCGATCATGCTCCAAGCCTGGCCGGAAGCCGACGAAAGCAAAATCGACGAACAGGCCACTCGGGATATCGAATGGTTAAAAGGCGTGATTATCGCAGTGCGTAACATCCGCGCCGAGATGAACATTGCCCCTGGCAAACCGCTGGACGTACTGCTCACCAAAGGCAAGCCGGAAGACGCCCAGCGCTTGGAAAGCAACCGCCACTTCCTCGCCAAGCTGGCCAAGCTGGAAAGCGCCACCTGGCTGCCCAACCCAGACGACGCACCGCTCTGCGCAACGCAGCTAGTGGGCGATATGGAAGTGCTGGTGCCCATGGCGGATCTCATCGACAAAGACGCCGAACTCAAACGCCTGGCTAAAGAAATTGACAAGCAGGACAAGTTGATCGGCGGCATTGAGAAGAAGCTCGGCAACGAAGGTTTTATCGCCAAAGCCCCAGAAGCCGTGGTTGAAAAAGAGCGTGGCAAACTCGCTGAATTCCAAGCTGCCAAAAAGCTGCTGGAAGAGCAACAAGTGAAGATCGCGGCGCTGTAGAGTGAACGATTAGCTAGGTTGATTAGCTAGATTAAAGGCGACACCTCGAGGTGGAATGCTTGTCAGTTAAGCTTGCGATAAGTGGGCTTAGAAGGAGACCGTATCGGATACCGACCCGGTCTCCTTTTTACTGAAGTCATCCGAGGTGAAATCCTGAAGAGCTTCCAGTGCCTGGCTTAAGAACATAAAAAAACCCGTAGTCAGTAAACCTGACTATGGGTTTTGAAGGCTCCGAAAAAATCGGTCAGCCGATCATATTAATTTTCTTAACTGATCGGCATTACGCCATGGCGTGATTTTTTGCAAAACACATTGTGTGTATGCAATAGCGCAAATCCGTTAGGATTAGCCGCGCTTAACAGCAGCGCCAAAACGCTTGTTAAAGCGTTCTACACGGCCACCAGTGGTCGCTTGCTTCTGCTTACCAGTGTAGAACGGGTGGCAGTTGGAGCACACGTCCAGAGAGAAGTCCTGACCAGAGGTAGAACCAACCTGGAAGCTTGCACCGCAAGAACAGCTAGCGGTGACCGTGTTGTAATTCGGGTGGATACCTTGTTTCATCTTGAGCCTCATGAGCTGTATGCCGCCACCTGATCCGTTGCCAGGCACCGCATACGGGTTTGAAAAAACTGCTAACCGGTTAACCGCTCCATCCTATAGATTCAGAGCGGCCGCGCATTCTAGCAAACTAAACGCCGGAGGCCAATTGTCCGACTCTGTTTCTACCCAGGCACGCCCTCAAGACGCGACGTCATCACCTTTTCAAGTATTAAAGGTCGCACTGCCATCGCCGCTGCGACGATTATTTGACTATTTGCCAACACGCCAGCCTCCCGCGTGCGGCTGGGTGGTGGGTCTTAGAGTGCGCGTACCCTTTGGCCGCAGAGAAGTAGTCGGCGTGGTGGCAGAGCTTGCCAACGGCAGTGAATTGCCTCGCACAAAGCTACGTGCTATCAGCGAGGTGCTAGACGACGCCCCACTGCCCAACGACTGGCAGTGGCTATGCCATTTTGCCGCCCGCTATTACCAGCACAGTTTAGGCGACACGATGCAGCTAGCCATGCCCGCCCGGTTGCGCCAGGGCCATCCCATGGGGGGAAGAATGCAGACGCTGTGGCTCCCGCTGTCACGGGGTGATGAACTATCGCTTCAGCGAGCACCCAAGCAAGCCGAGCTGTATGCCCTGCTGTGCCAGCACCCACACGGGCTGGCTAGCCGGGCAGTCACTGCCCATGGTTTTACCCGGGAGCAACTTCTAGCTTTGCAGAAAAAGGGCTTCGCCCAACCCCAAGAAACCACATTAGCCGCAACACCGCCCGCTGGCGGCAACTTGCTGGCCTCGCCATCGCTTCCGCTGAATAGAGAACAAGCCTCGGCACTTGCTGTATTGCATGAAAAACTCGAAAACTACCATCCTTGCTTACTTGAAGGCGTGACTGGAAGCGGTAAAACTGAAATTTACCTTCAGCTAATTGAAGCCCTCGCCGCTAAGGGCAAACAGTCACTGGTACTGGTGCCTGAAATAGGCCTCACGCCGCAAACCCTAGCGCGTTTCAAGAGCCGCTTTAGGGTACCGGTCATGGCGCTGCACTCGGGGCTTACCGACTTGGAGCGACTGGATGTATGGGAAGCCGCTGCCAATGGCCGCGCACTCGTCATTATTGGCACCCGCTCAGCTATTTTTACTCCGCTCAAAAACCCAGGCGCCATTATCGTTGACGAAGAGCATGATGGTTCTTATAAACAGCACGATGGGCTTCGCTACAACGCTCGAGATTTAGCCGTTGCCAGGGCTCACTACCACAATATTCCCCTGCTATTAGGCAGTGCCACGCCCTCCTTCGAAAGCTTGCAGCAGGCGCTTTCAGGAACGTATCGTCATCTGCGGCTTACCCAGCGCCCTAGCCGTCACCCGCCTGCCAGGCTTGAATTGATTGACCTACGCCACCAGCGGCGCCAAGGCGGGCTTCTGCCTGGCGCTATCACCGCCATCAAAAACACCTTAAAGGCAGGCAAGCAGGCACTGGTGTTTATCAACCGGCGGGGGTTTGCACCAACGCTTGCCTGCCATAGCTGTGGCTGGATAGCCGAGTGCGGGCAATGCGATTCACGCATGACGCTGCACCGGCAGCCGCCACTACTAGCCTGCCACCATTGTGATAGTCGGCGCGCGCTGCCAGACGCTTGCCCCGAGTGTGGCAGCGGTGACCTGCGCGCTCTGGGCAGCGGCACCGAACGCACCGAAGAAACGCTTCAAGGCTTGTTCCCAAACGTTACTGTGCACCGTATTGACCGCGACAGTACACGTAAAAAAGAGAGTTTTGAGCAGATACTCAAGGAGATTCAGCGGGGCGAGCCTTGCTTGCTTGTTGGCACCCAAATGCTCGCTAAAGGCCACCACCTGCCCCATGTCACGCTGGTGGTGGTGGTCAATGCCGATGGCGGCCTCTATGCTGCTGACTTTCGCGCCATGGAACACAGCGCGCAGTTGCTCGAACAAGTCGCCGGACGCGCTGGGCGCGCAGCTCATCCAGGACGGGTTTTGGTACAAACCCTACACCCCGATGACCCGCACCTGGGCCAGCTTGCTGAGCATGGTTATGGCGCACTCGCACGCAGCTTATTAGAAGAGCGCCGTATCGCAAAACTGCCGCCTTTTTGCTTTATGGCCCTGCTACGCTTTGAAAGCCCTAACGAAGAAGCTGCTATCTCTTTGGCTCAGCAAGCTGCTCTGGCTCTACGGGAATGGTTAACAATGGTAAATCTAGCGGTTCGCTGTTTAGGCCCTGTTCCTGCCCCCATGGAGCGCCGCCAAAACCGTTATCATATACACATCATGCTGGCAGCGGATAAACGTAGCCAGCGTCACACGGCAGCTAACTGGCTGGTACAGTGGTTAGAGGCAAACCGAGACGCTCGCAAAGTACGTTGGTCAATCGATATTGACCCGCAAACTCTTGCGTAAAGATAGGCGTATTAGAGGCAACCGGCTCACCCTGTAACGGAATACGGCTTTGAAACTGCGCGCCAATTGCCGATAATGACCACTTTGCCGCTACTTGATATGAGCGCACGCACACGCCGCCACCGACGACATCCGGATATTTAAATGAAAGACACCATTATTACTTTGCTAGAAGGCGCAATTGACGCGCTTAAGCACCAAGGCGTGCTGCCCGACGATCTACAGCCGACGATTAAAGTTGATCCGACCAAAGATAAAGCCCACGGCGACTACGCCACCAACCTAGCCCTTATGCTGGCAAAGCCTGCAGCAAAGAAACCTCGCGAGCTTGCCGACCTATTGGTTGCCGCCCTACCCGCCAGCGATGCCATTCAAAAAACCGAGATTGCAGGCCCTGGTTTTATTAATTTTTTTGCCGCTACTGATGCAGCCGCGCAAATTGTTGCTCAAGTGCTCGATAGCGGCGATGCCTTTGGACGCAGCCTGATTGGCAAAGGTGAGAAGGTTCAGGTGGAGTTTGTTTCTGCCAACCCGACAGGGCCACTGCACGTTGGCCATGGTCGAGGCGCAGCAATAGGCGACTGTATTTGCCGCCTATTGGAAGCCACGGGCTACGATGTGACTCGCGAATTTTATTACAACGATGCCGGCGCTCAGATCAAAAACCTAGCGCTGTCTGTCCAGGCTCGCGCCAAGGGCCTTGGGCCCGATGACCCAAGCTGGCCAGCAGACGGCTATCGTGGTGAGTACATTGTTGATGTGGCTAATGATTATATGGCTGGCAAAATGGTGACAGCCGATGATCGTGAAGTCACTGCGAAAGCAGATGCTAATGACCTTGATGCCATTCAAGCCTTTGCTGTGGCTTGGCTGCGCCGTGAACAAGACTTAGACCTGAAAGCATTTGGCGTTGAATTTGATGTCTACTTCCTTGAGTCATCGTTGTATCAAGATGGCAAAGTTGAAGCGACCGTCGAAAAGCTCGTTGCTAATGGCCATACCTACGAAGAAGATGGCGCTATGTGGCTGCGCACGACTGCCTTTGGCGATGACAAAGACCGAGTAATGCGTAAACGGGAAGGAGGCTATACCTATTTCTTGCCGGATGTGGCCTACCACCTGAATAAGTGGCAGCGCGGCTTTAAAACCGTGATTAATGAGCAGGGTGCTGACCACCACTCCACGGTTACTCGTGTTCGTGCAGGCTTGCAGGCACTGGAAGTTGGCATTCCAAAAGGCTGGCCCGACTATGTCCTCCACCAAATGGTCATGGTGACCCGCTCAGGCGTAGAGGTAAAACTGTCCAAACGTGCTGGCAGCTATGTCACCGTGCGCGACCTGATTGATGAAGTTGGCCGTGATGCTACCCGCTTCTTCCTGGCGGCCCGCCGAGCGGATTCACAGCTCACGTTTGATATTGACCTGGCTCGCTCGCAATCGAACGATAACCCGGTTTATTACATCCAATACGCCCATGCACGGGTATCTAGCATGCTGCGTAAAGCCGAAGATGCAGGCCAGCCCTTCAACCACGGTGTTGCTCTAGCTAATCTTGCGTTGCTTGATAGCGACCAGGAAAAGGCCGTGCTTAACCGCTTGGCACGCTACCCAGAAGTGGTTGAGAATGCTGCCAAAAATCGCGAACCGCAGCAGGTTGCTCAGTACTTATTGGATCTTTCAGGGGATTTCCACACCTGCTACAACGCCGTTAAGGTCATGGTCGAAGATGACACTCTGCGCAACACACGCTTAGCCCTTGGTTTAGCAACCAAGCAGGTGCTACGCAATGGGCTGGACCTTATGGGGGTTAGCGCCCCAGAGGAGATGTAAGCGATGGCGAGCCCTAAAGAAAAGCCTAACCGCCGAGGTGCAACCACTCAGCGTAAAGCCAGCAAACGCTCAGGGGGTGGCGGTTTCAAAATTCCCGGCTGGCTTTGGGGGATAGCAGGCGTAGCAGCAGGCTTTTTTCTGGCACAGCATCAACATGGCACGGCCCCCTGGCAAGCGCAGGAAGACACACCCCAAGCAACGGTGTTACCCAAGCCTGCCGATAGCGATGAACGTAGTGCAGCGCGCCAAACAGAGAGCGTTACCGAACCGGCTATGCCCACGTTTGAGTTTTACACGCTGCTGCCAGATACGGAGGTTATTGCTCCAGGTGTGTCGCTACCATCAACTGTAAACCGTCCTGAAGCGGCAGCACAGCAGGCTCAAACGGCCTCAAGTAATGACGACACGGCAACCAGCGAAACAACGACTAGCAACGCCAGTGCGCGTCAAAACGATGATCCTATCGCACAGGTTATTGCCGCTAACATGCGCCCTGAAGAGCAAGTGGCTGCGGCTCAGCAAGCAACGGCTAGCCCCTCTAGCACACCTAACCGCTATATGCTGCAGGCTGCCTCATTTCGGGAATTAAGCGATGCCGAGCAGCTGCGCAGTCGTCTACGCAATTTAAGTCTGCTTGCCCAGGTTAGCGAAGTGAAGGCCAACGGCGATACCTGGCACCGCGTTCAAGTAGGCCCTTATGAAGACACCCGTGAGTTAAATCGCGCCCAGGATTTGATGAGTACACAAGGTATTGAGCCTCTACTGATCCAATTACAGAACTAGCCAATCCAAAGAACTAGCCTATCCACAGAGCTGCGTTAGCTACCTGTAACGCTAAACAAATAACGACAGGCAACTCTAAACAACGGCTAGGCGGGCTTTTATTTTCATAAACACCGTTTAAAAAACACTTTATCTGAAGGCTTTACTTAGCGGGCGGTTGATTTTTTATCAGCCGCCCGCATTTTGTTGTGAATCGCCTTTTTTGCGGTCGCGTGACGTGACCGATCAGTCATCGGGAGCTTATGCCTCCCCCAAGGAGTTATCTCCATGACCACTATTGTATCCGTACGCCGTGGTAACCACGTTGTTCTGGCAGGCGACGGCCAAGTATCGCTGGGCAACACCGTAATGAAAGGAAATGCCAGTAAAGTACGTCGTCTTTACCGTGGCAAGGTGCTAGCAGGCTTTGCTGGCGGCACCGCCGACGCCTTCACGCTATTTGAGCGATTTGAAGCGCAGCTCGAAAAATACCAAGGGCACTTAACCAAAGCCGCCGTTGAGTTGGCAAAAGACTGGCGTACCGACCGAGCGTTACGCCGCCTGGAAGCACTACTGGCCGTAGCTGACCACAGCGCCTCACTGATTATTACCGGTAACGGTGATGTGGTTGAGCCTGAGCGCGGCATTATTGCGATTGGCTCTGGCGGCAACTTTGCCCAGGCAAGCGCCCGTGCGTTGCTGGAAAACACTGAGCTTTCTGCGCGTGAAATTACTGAAAAGTCACTCGAAATCGCCGGCGACATCTGCGTGTTTACCAATCACCACGTGACGCTCGAAGAGCTGAACATCAACGACCGTTGAGGCCCCTTTTTATGACCCAGATGACCCCCCGCGAAATCGTCCATGCCCTGGATCAATACATTATTGGCCAGCAGGATGCCAAACGCGCCGTCGCTATTGCCCTGCGCAACCGTTGGCGCCGCATGCAGTTAAACGATGAGCTACGCCCGGAAGTGACGCCAAAAAATATTCTGATGATTGGCCCTACCGGCGTGGGTAAAACGGAAATTGCTCGTCGCCTTGCCAAACTGGCCAGAGCACCCTTCATCAAGGTCGAAGCCACTAAATTTACTGAAGTGGGCTATGTGGGCCGCGATGTTGAGTCGATTATTCGCGATTTGATGGAAGCTGCGATCAAAATGGTTCGCGAGCACGCTAAGGAAGAAGTTGGCCATCGCGCTGAGGATGCCGCTGAAGACCGCGTTCTAGATGCATTACTGCCGCCGCCCCGTGGCCAGGAAGATAAGCCTCGGGAAGATAGTGGTACGCGTCAAACCTTCCGCAAGAAGCTGCGAGAAGGCCAGCTGGATGATAAAGAGATCGACATTGAAGTCTCTTCACATGGGCAAGGCATCGACATAATGACGCCGCCTGGCATGGAAGAGATGACCAGCCAACTACAGAGTCTGTTCTCTAACATGGGTCAACAAAAGCGTGAGCAGCGCCGCGTGACCGTTAAAGAAGCGCTGGTGTTACTACGCGACGAAGAAGCTAGCAAACTGGTCAATGAAGAAGAGATCAAAGCTCGTGCTGTCGAAGCCGTCGAGCAGCACGGCATTGTGTTCTTGGATGAGATCGATAAAGTTGCCAAGGGTAGCGGTCAGTCCAGTGGCGGTGAAGTCTCTCGTGAAGGCGTGCAGCGTGACCTGCTGCCGCTGATCGAAGGTTCTACCGTCTCGACCAAATACGGCATGGTCAAAACAGACCATATTCTATTTATCGCTTCCGGTGCCTTCCACCTGTCGCGTCCCTCGGACCTTATTCCTGAACTACAGGGACGCTTGCCGATCCGTGTAGAGCTAGACGCGCTGACACCTGGCGACTTCAAGCGCATCCTCACTGAGCCATCAGCGTCACTTACAAAACAGTATCAAGCGCTGCTGGCCACTGAAGGACTAGATATTGAGTTCACCCCTGACGGTATCGAGCGCATTGCCGAAATTTCCTGGCAGGTGAACGAAGGCACTGAGAATATTGGTGCTCGCCGTCTACACACCGTGCTGGAACGGTTGCTAGAAGAGGCCTCGTTTAAAGGTGGCGATATGGATAGCCCGCTGGTCATTGATGCCGATTACGTCAATGCCCAACTGGGTGAGCTAGCAGTAGACGAAGACCTATCGCGCTATATTTTGTAAACGCGCTTATATCGGTATAGTCCGCAGCAGCTTGCCCGCTTTTTACACACGCAAATGCTGCTGTTCAGGCTACGCTGCGGCTAACGTTGCGCACGAGAACAACACCCCTGTTGCTCGTGCTTGATCGACGTCCTGTCGATCAAACGTTAGCCGTGGCGCTTGCCTTCACGCATTCGCTAAAGCGTAAATAGTCGGTCAACCCGTTTTAGCTCAATATCGTAAAAGGTGACGTCATCAATGAACGCTCCTATTTCTACGAATGCCCCCACCCCAACGCGGGTTCACTACCATAAACAGGCTCGCGAGCTAGAGCTTGGCTACGCAAACGGCGAAAGCTTTCGGCTGCCGGTTGAGTTTTTGCGAGTTTACTCACCGTCAGCGGAAGTACGTGGCCATGGTGGCGACACCGCCGTATTGCAGGTAGGTAAAAAAGATGTCGGCCTGCAAAACATTACCCAAGCCGGTAATTATGCGCTGAAGCTGCATTTTGACGATGGCCATGATAGCGGCCTGTATAGCTGGAACTATCTGTACGATTTAGCCCAGCACCAATCAGACTACTGGCAAAACTACCTGCAACGTTTAGAAGAGGCAGGGGCTTCCCGCGAGCCCGCCAGTATTCAATTCAAACAGCTGTGACCCTGCGACTCAGGTGAAGCGCAGACAAATCAGGGGTGAGAAGGCTACAATGTCGCTAACCATTTATTGCGACGACCTTTTGGTCGATTATTACCGCCTCGAACTCGGGAGCTAAAGCCCCATGAGCCCCACAGAAAAACGCACCACCCATTTTGGCTATCAAGAAGTGTCAGTTGACGAAAAAGCCTCTCGCGTCGCTGATGTGTTTCATTCGGTAGCTGCCCGCTACGACATCATGAACGACTTGATGTCGATGGGTATTCACCGTGTTTGGAAACGCCTTGCTATTGAGCGCGCAGGCGTTCGCCCTGGCCACCATGTCCTCGATATTGCTGGCGGCACCGGCGATTTAACGCTCAAGTTCTCCCGCCTCGTCGGCCCTCGGGGCAAAGTCGTGTTGGCCGATATTAATGCCTCCATGCTCAGAGTAGGCCGCGACAAGCTGATGGACAATGGCGTTGGGGGCAACGTTGAGTATGTGCAAGCCAACGCGGAATGCCTGCCATTTCCCGATAATAGTTTTGATTGCATCACCATTGCTTTCGGCCTGCGTAACGTCACCGATAAAGATGCTGCTCTGCGCTCAATGACACGGGTACTAAAACCGGGCGGGCGCTTACTGGTACTTGAATTTTCCAAGCCCAACAATGCGTTACTATCGAAAGCTTACGATGAGTACTCATTCCGCTTGCTACCCAAAATGGGCGAGCTAGTGGCTGGCGATGGTGAGAGCTACCGCTATCTTGCCGAGTCGATTCGCATGCACCCCGATCAGGAAACCTTGAAGGCCATGATGGAGAGTGCCGGCCTGGACCGGGTGGAGTACACCAACCTGACCGGCGGTATTGTTGCCCTTCATCGTGGCATTAAATTATGACGTCAATGACTAAGAGGTCAGCATGCTAGTCACCCCGACCCTATTGCTGGCCGGATGTGAACGCACGTTGAATGCCCTGCTTGCCCGCGACCCAGCTGCGCCTGGGCGACTTGCGGCGTTAGCGGGTAGTCGACTATTGGTCAGGCTAGAAAAGCCTCATCTCCAGTTGGTGCTCCACTATCATCACGCTGGCATTGATCTGCTACGCGGTGATGATCTAGACGAAACCGATGTTGATGCCATCGTTGAGCTTACCCCAGAAACACTCTCTGAATGGCTCAGCGGTGCTTCTGTCGAGCGACTGATGTTTGATGGCAAGCTTTCCGTACGCGGTCGCATCCATCTACTGGAAGCCACCCGAGACCTGCTATTTGACTTGGATATTGACTGGGAAAGCGAGCTAGCGCGCTGGCTAGGCGATATGCCCGCCCATTCACTGGCCGAAGGCATCCGCCGCGCCGCTCGTTGGGGGCTAAGAGCAAAAGACGAACTGCTGCAAGACGTTTCTGAGTATGTCTTTGAAGAAGCGCGTTTGCTCCCTGGTCGTCAGCAGCGCGATGTGCTGCGTGACCATTTAACGGAGCTTGAGATCGCGACCGACCGTCTTGAAGCAAGACTTAACCGTCTGCATAAGCGCTTGACGCAGTTGACGGCCGACCCGTCACTAAATAAGCAGTTACACTCTGAGGAGCCGCACTGATGAGCCTGCGGTTATTGAAGATTTCTTGGATAGTGGCTCGCCATCGTTTAGATACGCTGATCCCCGCTGAACGGCTTCCGCTCTGGATGCGTATCTTAATGAACTTTTCACCTTTTAAGCTTTTTCCGGTGGGGCAGCGTAGTCGCGGCGAGCGATTGCGCCTAGCTTTAGAAGCGCTTGGGCCGATTTTTATTAAATTTGGCCAAATGCTCTCGACCCGTCGAGACCTATTGCCTGAAGACATCGCCGATGAATTAAAACGCCTGCAAGATCAAGTGCCGCCCTTCCCCGGCGAGTTAGCCGCCGCACGGGTTGAAAAGGAACTTGAAATGTCACTCGCCGAGGCATTTGCCGCCTTTGATCGCACCCCCCTCGCCTCTGCATCGATTGCCCAGGTGCATGCAGCCACGTTACATAGCGGTGAAGACGTGGTCGTCAAAATTATTCGCCCAGGCATTGACCGCATTATGCGACAGGATATGGCGCTGATGTATCAAATTGCCAAGCTGCTGGGTAAAGTACCGGACGCCAAACGCCTACGCCCGGTTGAGGTCATCCGCGATTACGAAGCCACTTTGTTTGACGAACTTGATCTCTATAAAGAAGCGGCCAATACATCGCAGCTCAAGCGTAATTTCAAAGAGTCACCACTACTGTTCGTACCAACGATTTACTGGCCTTACACTCGTCGCCACGTCATGGTACAAGAACGCATTCGCGGCGTGCCTGTGGCCGACCTAGACACGCTTATTGCCCGAGGCACCAACCTCAAAAAGCTAGCTGAACGCGGCGTTGAAATCTTCTTCACTCAGGTCTTCCGCGACAACTTTTTCCATGCCGACATGCACCCCGGTAACATCTTTGTTAACTGCGATGACCCTGAAGACCCACAGTACATTGCGATTGATTGCGGTATTGTGGGCAGCCTTACCCGCGAAGATCAGGACTACCTGGCGCGTAACTTGCTGGCGTTCTTCCATCAGGATTATTACGAAGTAGCCGCGCTGCATATCGAGTCTGGCTGGGTCGGTGAAAACACTCGTGCCAACGAGTTTGCAGCCGCAATCCGTACTGTGTGCGAGCCAATACTTGAAAAGCCGCTTAAAGATATTTCGTTTGGGCAGGTGCTGTTAGGGCTGTTTCAAACCGCACGGCGATTCAATATGGAAGTACAGCCACAGCTAGTTTTATTGCAAAAAACGCTGCTTAACATCGAAGGGCTGGGCCGCCAACTTTACCCCGACCTAGACTTGTGGAGTACTGCTAAGCCCTATCTTGAAAAGTGGATGAAAGAGCGCGCAGGTATTGGTGGCTTGTGGGAGTCGCTTAAACGCCAAGCACCAGAGCTTTCTCACCAATTGCCTGAACTGCCGGTATTAGCCCATCAGGCTCTGAGCCGTATGGAACACGAGCACCGTCAGCGCCATCAACAGGTAAGCTCTATTAGCGCGGTTCAACAGCAATTGACGCGCCAACAAAAACGTCATTACCGTTTACGCCTCGGCTTGATTTTGATTGCCATTGCCCTGGCTTGGCAGCCGCTTATCGGATGGGCAGCGACTCAAGAGTGGCCCGTATTAGCGGCGGCGGGCGTAGGCTTACTGTTGTTATTGTGGCAATAACAAAGGCTTAGCGATAATGATAAACATCATAGCGCCGAAAATGCTGTGCCAATTGATAAAAGGATGTTTATGACTGATCCTACCCAAAGCACATATGTGCTAGATGCACTCGCCGAGGTCTTAAAGCAGCGCCGCCATGCTGATGCAGAAGATTCTTATGTTGCCTCCTTGCATCACAAGGGTTTGAACAAGATACTCGAAAAGGTTGGCGAAGAAGCAACCGAAACGGTGCTGGCTGCTAAAGATGCCGAACACGGTAATGATCAACAGCGTCAAGCGTTGATCGCTGAAACCGCCGACCTGTGGTTTCATAGCTTGGTGATGCTGTCGCACCTTGATCTTGATCATCAATGCGTTTTAGATGAGCTAGCACGGCGGTTTGGTATTTCTGGCCATGATGAAAAAGCGTCCCGTACACAACGTTAACCTGTCCCAATGAGGAAATGCATATGTTAGGTGGTATCAGTATTTGGCAGTTGCTGATTGTTCTGGGCATTATCATCCTGATTTTCGGCACCAAGAAACTGCGTAATGTGGGCACCGACTTAGGTGGTGCAGTCAAAGGCTTTAAAAAAGCAATCAACGAAGAAGAGAAAGATGCTGACAAAAAAGATGCCGACCAACCTCAGGCAAAGGTAAGCCACGAAGAGGCTGGTAACACCTACGATGTTCAAGCAGAAGAGAAACGTGCAGCCGAAGGGCGACCCACAGAACGTAACGAAGAGCGCAAATAACCCATGCTGGATATCGGCTTTCTTGAACTAATGCTGATTGGAATCGTCGGGCTTCTGGTGCTTGGCCCGGAACGCCTGCCAAGAGCCGCTCGCACAGCAGGCATGTGGATCGGTAAAATCAAGCGAACGGTATCCGGCATGCAGCGCGAAATTAGCGCCCAGCTGGAAGCAGAAGAGTTACGTCAAAAACTCAACGAGCAGCAAAAAAAGCTCGATGACAGCCTGAAGAAAGCCAAACAGGATGTTGAGGGCATTGTCGAACCGTCCGCTTCTGCTGCAAAACCTTCTTCACACTCTACGTCGTCTGACAGCCAAAATGATACCGAACAGCGGGTTGCTAACGCCAGCGCACGTCTAGACGATGCTTTGCAGACGGTACGTGAAGAAGCGCCAGCCGCGTCTACATCGACATCTTCATCACCCGCCACCTCAACGCCCCACCAAGCTACTTCCGATGAGCTACGTGCGGTCAATGCGAGTAACGAAGCGTCTAGCCAGGCTAATTTCCAGGCGGATGTTAACAAGACAGATAGTAAAAACACAGATTGTAAAAAGGCAGATATTAAAAAGGATAGTAATCACCAATGAGCATGTCTGGCGATTCACATGAACCGCGTAATGAACAAGCCCAAGCGCCTCTTATTGAGCACTTAATCGAACTACGTACGCGGCTAATGAAAGCAGTCGTAGTCATATTAGTCGTGTTCCTTGGTCTTTACGCCTTTGCCAATGATATCTATAGCTTTGTGGCTGAGCCCTTAATGGCACTTTTGCCGGAAGGCTCACAGATGATCGCTACCGAGGTAGCCTCGCCTTTCTTGGCACCCTTTAAGCTCACCTTGGTAGTGGCCGTCTTTATCGCTATTCCCTTTGTGCTACATCAGGCATGGGCCTTTGTGGCACCAGGGCTGTACGATAACGAGAAAGCACTGGCGATTCCTATTTTAGTTTCAAGCATAGCGCTGTTTTACGCAGGTGCGGCCTTTGCTTATTATGTGGTCTTTCCGCTGTTATTTGAGTTTTTCACCCAGACCGGGCCGGAAGACGTTGCCGTAATGACCGACATTAACCAGTACCTTAACTTTGTACTGAAGCTGTTTTTCGCCTTTGGCGTTGCCTTTGAAATCCCCATCGCAACGTTTCTGCTGATACTGTCTGGCGCGACCACGGTCGAAAGCCTTTCCAAAAAGCGCCCCTACATTATTTTAGGTTGTTTCGTGGTGGGCATGCTGCTTACCCCTCCCGATATTATTTCTCAAAGTCTGTTAGCCATACCGATGTATCTACTTTATGAAGTGGGCCTACTGTTTGGCAGATTGGTACGCCGTAAGGCAAAGGCAGATGACGCTGAGGAACAAGAGACCTAAAAGCACTATTAAAGATACACTGCTCAAAAAAAGCCTCTGCCATTGAAAAATGACAGAGGCTTTTTGCTCTTCATACGAGAGGCTTTTTGCCCTTCATACGCATAGTTCGGTTACCTAGAGAGCACTAGCCCATCATTTCATCCATGCGGTCTACCAACTTAAAAATACCTGTGGCGGCCTCGCTGATACGGGTGGCAAGCATATAAGCAGGCGTTGTGACTACCCGGTGCTCATGATCCACCACGATCTCTTCAACGCCGCAGCTACGATGCAGGCCACCCATCGCACTAATAGCACCTGAGACACCCGGATCATGGCCAACAGTAACGGCCACACCCTCGCCCAAAAGGCGTGGCACCAGAACCGGTGCAATACACATCAGACCAATGGGCTTTGCCTCTTCTTTAAAACCTATCAGTGCTTCTTTTACGCTCTCAAGTACCTGCATGTTGTCACCCTGATCGGCAAAATCAGACAGGTTTTTAGCGACACCAAACCCACCAGGCACAATAACCGCATCAAAGTCGTTAGCGTCTAGCTCAGTAATTGGACTAATATCACCACGAGCAAGGCGCGCTGACTCCTGCAGCACATTTCGCTGTTCACCATCTACAGGCTCTTGAGTTATATGGTTAATCACATGGTGCTGAGCGACATCCGGCGCAAAGCAACGATAGCCAATCCCCAACTGATCAAGGCGCAGCAGCGTTAACGTTGTTTCGTAGATTTCAGAGCCATCAAAAACGCCGCAGCCTGCTAATACGATTGCTACCTGTTTTGTCATACTTATCTCCTTATTGTAGCGCTTATTATCGCGGTTAAATCGTCGCCGCTTTGCGTCGCCGAGCAGCTCACTTTAGTCAGTCTATAAAGCCACTACAAGCCAGCTATCACAAGCTCGCTTTCGCTGTAGTACAAGACTGATATACTCACATTAAGCCTTTTAGGGCATCCACTTTGTGACTGTTTGGAGAACGCCGTTGAACACCTCTGCCCCCCGCCACTTCCCTGCTACACGACTACGCCGTATGCGACGTGACGATTTCTCCCGTCGCTTAATGCAAGAGTCAACATTAACGCCCAATGATTTGATTTTGCCGGTTTTCGTACTCGAAGGCGAAAATCAGCGTGAAGCGGTTGCCTCTATGCCTGGTGTTGAGCGTCTTTCCATCGATCTGTTGATTGAGCAAGCACGGGAAGCTTATGCGCTCGGCATTCCCGCTTTAGCTCTATTCCCTGTTATCGGTGCAGAGCAAAAAAGCGAGTTGGCAGAAGAGGCTTATAACTCCAGCGGCCTTGTACAGCGCAGCGTGCGGGCGCTAAAAGAAGCGCTCCCTGAGCTTGGCATTATTACCGATGTGGCTCTTGATCCGTATACCAGCCACGGCCAGGACGGCATTCTTGATGAGCATGGCTATGTGCAAAACGATCGTACGGTAGACACGCTGCTCAAACAGGCGCTCTCTCATGCCGAAGCAGGTGCCGATGTAGTAGCGCCTTCCGATATGATGGACGGTCGTATCGGTGCCATTCGCCAAGTGCTAGAGCAGGAACACCTGCATAATGTGCGCATTATGGCGTATAGCGCCAAGTATGCCTCTAAATATTATGGCCCCTTCCGCGACGCCGTGGGCTCTGCCGCCAACCTTGGCAAAGCGGATAAACGCACTTACCAAATGGATCCTGCCAATAGCGATGAAGCGCTGCATGAAGTCGCTATGGATATCGCCGAGGGTGCCGATATGGTGATGGTGAAACCCGGCATGCCTTACTTAGATATTGTACGTCGTGTAAAAAGCGAACTTCAGGTACCTACGTTCGCTTACCAAGTGAGCGGCGAATACGCAATGCATCGCGCCGCTTTCGATAATGGCTGGCTTGAGGCTGAACCAGTGATTCTTGAATCACTAATGTGCTTCAAACGAGCAGGAGCCGACGGCATCTTGACGTATTTTGCGTTAGAAGCTGCACGCTTGTTACAACGATAAAATAACGTCTTACGCTTTAAAGATGACAAACAGGTGACACCTATTTGTCATCTTTTCCCGGCATACTCCCATTAACAATAGTTATCAACGATAGTTATTAACAAGAGCTATCAGGCTATGATGGGTATGAACCACCACCGGGGGCAACCATGGACGATCAGTCAATAGATTCCACTCCAGCAGTTTCAAACGAGCCCACCAGTGGCGAAGGTGATATTTTACCATTGCGCATTAATCGTACGCCTACTGGCGTTCACGCCAGAGAATCGCACTCAGAAGCTGACTTGGATGACCCTCAGCTTTATTTCAATCGTGAACTGTCCCATCTGCAGTTCAATATTCGCGTACTTGAACAAGCACTTGATGATGCGCATCCGCTACTCAATCGGCTGATGTTTTTGCTGATATTTTCATCCAACATGGATGAGTTTTTTGAGATCAGGGTTGCTGGGCTTAAACACCAAATGGCACTAGGTGACGATACCACTGCCGCCGATGGTCGCTTGCCTAAAGCTTTACTAGCTGAAATTTCCGAAATCGCGCATCAGCAAATTGCACGTCAATACCAGATATTAAATGATATTTTGCTGCCTGCCTTAGAAGCGCAAGGCCTACGTTTCCGTCGTCGCGATCAGTGGACCGACGAACAAAAAGCCTGGGTACATGCGTTCTTTGATAATGAAATCATGCCGGTGATCAGCCCTATCGGCCTAGATCCTTCGCACCCATTCCCACGGCTAGTTAATAAAAGCCTCAACTTCATTGTTGAACTAGAAGGAAAGGATGCCTTTGGTCGCGCTGGTGGCATGGCAATCCTTCCTGCGCCTCGCTCGCTGCCTCGCTTAATGGCGTTACCAAAGGAGCTGTGCGCTGAAGGTTTTTCTGAGTATATTTTCTTATCGTCGATGATTCACGCCCATGCCGAGGAACTATTCCCCGGTATGCGTGTGCGCGGTTGTTATCAGTTCCGGCTGACCCGCAATGCCGATATGACCGTCGACCCCGAAGAAGTCTCAGATCTGGCATCTGCGTTACGTGGCGAACTATTGGCGCGTCGCTATGGTAGTGGCGTAAGGCTTGAGGTTGCCGACAATTGCCCAGATGACTTAACCAGCTTTTTATTACGTCAGTTTGAATTAGAAAATAGCGATTTATACCGTGTCCAAGGGCCGGTGAATTTGACTCGCATGATGGCTGTATTGGGCGATGTCGACCGCCCAGAGCTACTTTACCGCCCTTATTCGCCTAGCGTGCCAAAAGCACTGAAAGGCGGCAGCCTGTTTAGTGCGATTGCCAAAAGCGATATTTTGCTCCACCACCCGTTCCAGTCCTTTTCGCCTATCGAAGATTTACTGCGCGAAGCCGCCCGCGACCCCGACGTACTGGCCATCAAGCAGACGTTGTATCGCACTGGTGCTGATTCAACAATAGTCAGCGCGCTAGTCGATGCCGCTAGCCAAGGTAAAGAAGTTACCGTAGTTATTGAGCTACGGGCACGGTTTGATGAGGCGGATAATCTACAGCTAGCATCGCGCTTGCAAGAAGCTGGCGCCATTGTGATTTACGGCATTATGGCCTATAAAACCCACGCTAAAATGCTGCATATTGTGCGGCGTGAGAAAGGCGAACTGCGCCACTACGCACATTTAGGCACTGGCAACTACCACTCTAAGACCGCAAAACTGTATACCGATTACAGCCTACTGACCGCCAATAAAGCGCTATGCGCCGATGTACATAAAGTCTTCCAGCAGCTTTCTGGCATGGGCCGCGCGCGTAAGATTGATACGCTGTTGCACGCGCCCTTTACACTTCACGAGCGCTTAGTCGAAATGATTGATCGTGAAGCTCAGGTGGCGCTTAGGGGTAAGCGTGGGCATATTATTATTAAGTGCAATTCACTCACCGAACCCAAGCTTATCAAGGCGCTATATCGTGCATCTCAAGCAGGCGTCGAGTGTGACCTGATTATTCGTGGTATGTGTTGTTTGAAACCCGGTGTTGAGGGTATATCAGATAATATTCGCGTAAGGTCGATTATTGGTCGTTTTTTAGAACATACCCGCGTTTTCCACTTTCACAACGACGGCAAATCAGAGACCTGGTGCTCAAGCGCTGATTTTATGTCACGCAATATGTTTCATCGCGTAGAAACCTGCTTTCCGCTGCTGGATAAAAAGCTGGCCACGCGGGTGCGTAAAGACTTGGAGACCTATCTAGTCGATAATTGCCAAAGTTGGCTGCTTAAAAGCGATGGCAGTTATCAGCTACAAGACCCTGGCAATGGTGACGCGATTAGTGCCCAGGAAACGCTGCTCTATGCCTATGCCTCAAAAAGCTAGCCATCACCGCTAGATACACAATAAGCCCCGTTGCCTGTTGCAGCGGGGCTTAATTAAATGGCAATTAGCTATGTAGTCAGAATTAGCTTTTGGCACCCATACTTACTTATCTAGCGGATGATCGGTTAATGCTGGTTCTACCACGTTACGCTTATCGTCTTTACGCATAACGCTCACGCAGTTGATTTGCAGCTTCCACCATATTAGCCAATGCAGGCTCCACTTCTGCCCAGCCACGGGTTTTCAGACCACAATCAGGGTTTACCCATAGCCGCTCAGCAGGAATTTTTTCCAGCGCTTTTTCCATCAACGCCACCATCCATGCGACATCTGGAATATTGGGCGTATGGATATCATAAACTCCTGGCCCAATTTCGTTCGGGTAAGCAAAATCCTGGAAAGCGTCCAGCAGTTCCATATCGGAACGTGAGGTTTCAATGGTGATCACATCCGCGTCTAGCGCGGCGATGGCCCCAATGATGTCGTTAAACTCCGAGTAGCACATATGCGTATGAATTTGGGTGCTGTCTGCAACGCCTGCAGCGCTTAG
Organism: Halomonas qinghailakensis; assembly: GCF_025820815.1. Classification (NCBI taxonomy): domain Bacteria; kingdom Pseudomonadati; phylum Pseudomonadota; class Gammaproteobacteria; order Oceanospirillales; family Halomonadaceae; genus Halomonas; species Halomonas qinghailakensis. Next base: position 1,057,004 of record NZ_CP096973.1, read on the forward strand.
CTGGAAGCTTTCTACTGCCCAATCCAAATAGGATTGCCACTCGTTCTGCCGCAGCGGTAAGCCTTCACGTAGCGCGGGCTCGTCAATTTGAATGATCTGAATACCCGCTTTTTCCAAATCGACAACTTCGTCACGCAGTGCCAGCGCAATCTGACGGCAGGTGGTTGCGCGGGGCTGATCATTACGCACAAACGACCATTGTAAAATCGTCACAGGCCCTGTCAGCATGCCTTTCATGGGTTTTTCGGTGAGCGATTGAGCGTATTCACTCCAGCAAACGGTCATTGGTTTGGGGCGAGAAACGTCACCGAAAATAATCGGCGGTTTTACGCAGCGGGAGCCATAGCTTTGCACCCAGCCAAAGCGCGTAAAAGCAAAGCCATCAAGTTGTTCACCAAAGTACTCCACCATGTCGTTGCGCTCGGCTTCACCGTGAACGGGCACATCTAGACCAAGCGCTTCCTGGCGCTCAACGACATATGCGACCTCTTCGCGCATACGCGCTTCGTAATCTGCCTGGCTCAGCTCACCGGCTTTAAATGCCCGACGGGCGGCGCGTATTTCACCTGTTTGCGGAAAAGAGCCAATGGTGGTGGTGGGAAACAGTGGCAGTGCAAGCGCTCGACGCTGAGACACGCTGCGCTGGGCATAAGGCGACTGACGCTGACTATCTTGAGCCGTTATCGCCGACAAACGGCCACTCACGGCAGGCTGATGAATGCGACGCGATTCCCGGCGCGTATCCAAGGCACGCGTTGCCTCACTCACCCGCTGTTCATCAACCGGTGTGGCTCGGTTATCAATCAGCCGGGTAAGAGTCACTACTTCATCCAGTTTTTGACGCGCAAATGCCAACCAGCTGGTTAGTTCACTATCCAGTTCAGTTTCTTGAACCAAGTCTACCGGCACATGCAACAATGAGCAGCTGGGTGCCAGCCATAGTCGCTGCCCTAAACGTACTTTTAGGGGCAGCAGACGCTCTCTTAGGGCCGCCAAATCAGCACGCCAAATATTACGCCCATCCACCAAGCCAATCGAAAGCACTTGATGAGGGCTTAAACGATCAACCACGCTCTCTACCTGTTCGGCTGCACGCACAGCATCAATATGCAATCCCGCTACTGGCAGGCGTGTCGTAAGCGAAAGGTTATCACCTAACCCACCAAAGTAAGTGGCAACAAGCAATTTTAGCGGGGCGGATTGTAGGCGATGATAAGCACGCTCGTAAGCCTGTTGCCACGCTAAGGGCAGGTCTTGCACCAAAGCAGGCTCGTCTAGCTGCACCCACTCAATGCCTTGTGTCGCTAAGCGTGAAAGAACTTCGCTGTATACATCCAGTACACTATCCAACAAGCTCAGCCGATCGAACTCACCACCTTTGGCTTTACCCAACCACAGCCAAGTGAGCGGGCCAGTCAGCGTCACTTTCGGCGTAAAACCTGCCTGTAAGGCCTCATTAACTTCGTTGAATAAGCGGTCAGATGCTAAAGTAAACGCCTGCCCATCATGCAATTCAGGGACTAGGTAATGGTAATTAGTGTCAAAATACTTAGTCATTTCACAGGCGGCGGCAGGCTCACCGCTTGGGGCTCGGCCACGGGCCATACGAAAAGCGGTATCTAAATCAACGTTGCCTTCACTCACTTCGTGCTGCGCATTAAAACGTGCGGGGACCGCTCCCAGCATGACGGAAACATTAAGTACTTGGTCATAAAACGCAAAATCGCCAACGCTGACAAAGTCGAGGCCAGCGTTTTGCTGGGTCTGCCAGTGAGAGAGCCTCAATGCCTGCCCTGTTGTTTCAAGCTCGTTCCGTGAGATGTCTCCTTTCCAATAGGCTTCGGTGGCTTTTTTAAGTTCGCGCTGAGCGCCAATCCGGGGATAGCCGAGAATATGAGAAACTGTCATGATGGAACCTTTAAACATGAATGATTTCGCACAGTCTGCTTATCTTAAAATCATGAATCAAACTAAAGTTTTTAATACAAAACATGAAAAATACTCACAATGATTGAATTACGCCATTTGCGCACGCTGCTCGCCCTGCGGGAAACCGGTTCTTTAGTGGAGGCTGCAGAGCGGGTTCACCTAACCCAGTCGGCGCTTTCCCATCAGTTAAAAGATTTGGAAGGCCGCGTTGACAGCGCACTGTTTGTACGTAAAACACGCCCAGTGGAATTCACTAGAGCGGGGCTTCGCCTGTTGGCACTGGCAGATGAGATTTTGCCTGAAGTACGTAAGGCTGAGCGTGACTTAGCGCGCTTGGCAGGTACGGAGCAGGGTCGGCTGCATATGGCCATCGAGTGCCACAGCTGTTTCCAATGGCTGATGCCAACCGTGGATTACTTTCGCGATCACTGGCCAGAGGTCGAAATTGATATCCCCAGTGGCCACCACTTCGACCCGCTGCCTGCCCTTGCTAGAGAGCAGTTAGACCTGGTGATCACCGCCGATCCTCAGCCATTGGAAGGAGTACACTACGCGCCGCTGTTTCGTTATGAAGGTCTGCTAGCGGTTGCTCGGCAGCACTCTTTTGCAGGCCGTCCGTTTATCGAACCAAAAGCATTAGCCGAGGAAACACTAATCACCTATCCGGTCGAACACGCTCGGCTGGATGTGTTTACCCAATTTTTGGCTCCCGCCAATGTTCGACCAAAAGAAATCCGCACTGCAGAGCTCACCATCATGATGATGCAGCTCGTTGCCAGCGGTCGAGGCGTCTGTGCACTGCCCAACTGGGCACTCACCGAGTATTTAGAGCGGGATTATGTTAGCGCCGTAAAACTGGGCGAGAACGGCATTTGGAGCACGCTTTATGCCGCTATTCGAGAGGAGAATTTAGAAGCGCCTTGGATGCAGGACTTTTTGCGCACCGCTAAAGAGACCTCATTTGCAGTGCTATCAGGCATTAAGCCGGCGACTCGCGACGAGGAATCAGCAACGTAAAACGCGCGCCACCAAGTGTAGGGCTGGTATCAACAGTGACGCTACCCCCGTGGCCTGCCATAATTTTTTGCACAATGGACAGACCCAATCCATAACCACCAGAACTACGTGCGCGGCTATTATCGAGTCGAGCAAACGGCTTAAAAATATCACCGCGGGCCTCAGGCGGTATGCCGGGCCCATCATCTTCAATATCGATACGCACCAGGTGAGGTTCGTCACACAAACGAATCACGACGTGGGACTTGGCATGGCGGCAAGCATTGCTGACTAGGTTTTGCAGTGCGCGCTGTAAATAACGTGGCTCTGCGTAAAGTTCAACCTCTGAGTTGCTTTCTAACGTTAATGATAAACTTTGGTGAAGCGGTGACAGCGTATCAATAACGCGCTCGGCCATTGCCCGACACTCAACCAGCGCCATTTCCAACTCTACGCCATTAATGGATTCCCCTCCTAAACGCGCGTAGGTGAGAATTTCATCAACCAACTCGTCTAGCTCGGCGATATCAGCATCAATTCCCTGAAGCTGACGACGAATCGCAGGCTGATCCGTCATATCTTCGACCATTTGTACTGCAAAGCGTATGCGAGCGACCGGCGTGCGTAATTCATGAGACACCGCACGAATCATCTCTTGTTGGCCTCTTAGCAAACTTTGGACCTGATTCGCCATGCCATTAAAGGCCATGCCTACTCGACCTAAAAAATCACCGCTCTCTACTTTTACACGGGTTTCCAAACGGCCACTGGCGATTCTGGTTGCCGCTAGCTCTAAACGCGCCATGCGCGCTTCGATACTGCGCATAATTAAGTAAATAATCAGGCTGAGCACCACCATCAACCCTACCAGTAAAGGAAGGTGCAAGTTGACCGGCAGCGTATCACCGCGAGAGGTTGGGCCAGCCTGTAACCATTGGTTCTCGCCTGGCAGTTGATAAATTAGCAACAAGGAAAGCTTATCCGAAACCAAACGCGTCAGCACACCTCCTAACGCGAGCTGAAACTGCTGCTCTGAGGTGAGCCCGTGAGGGGCAGTAACAAGCAGTGAAAGCGGCCAGCTGCCAGTGTTCAGAGAAGCCAAAGCGTCAGCTCTTGCTTCAGGAGGCATACTGGCAAGCCAGTCTCCAATCAATACCATACTGCCTTGCCACTGTTGCTCACTCCACGCGGCAAACGTCGCTTCTAGCATCCACTCATCATTGGGTATGCGTTGCCGCAGCTTCCAAGGGTCTCCGGTCACTAAAACGGACCCCCGCTCGACACGCGATCGTTCAAAGTAATTCAGCTCTGCATCTTCAATTCGTTGAAGTGAGAGTTGCATGCCGAGCTGTTCTGAAAAGCGCGCAAGTGAGGCTTCTCTTTCAGCCACTTGGCTTGACGCTAGCTGCTGCGTCATTAACGACATAGGTAACGCGGCGAGTTGTTCACGATAATCTTCGCGACGAACCTGCTCAATAAAAGAGCGCCCACCCAGCGCAATAAAAAACACGACGCAAAGTGCCAAGCCCAGCAGAAGATAAAATCTCAAAAAAGAACCGTGGCCCAACACTCGCCGCATACGGTTAACCTCGCTCGATTAATTAACTATCTTTAACAAAAAGATAACCTTTGCTGCGCACCGTTTTAATGCGGTGTGGCTGATTAGGATCATCGCCTACTTTGGGACGAATACGCGATACGCGAACATCGATCGAACGATCCTGTCCATCGTATTTGATACCACGCAGCTCATTGAAAATTTCTTCGCGCGTCAAGACTCGCCCCGCGTTGCTTGCCAATAGCCACAGTAGATCAAACTCGGCACTGGTAAGGTCAATGCGCTCGCCAGAAAGCCACGCTTCGCGGGTGGCGTTATCTATCTCTAGATTTTCGAAGCGCAAGCGCATTTCACCACCGGGGGCAGGCGCATCCGCGCGACGAAGTAACGCCCGCATACGCGCTAAAAGCACACGAGGTTGAACCGGTTTAGGCACATAGTCATCAGCCCCCATCTCCAAGCCCAGCACTTGATCAAGATCATCAGTACGGGCCGTTAACATCATAATAGGGCCGGCAAAATTAGGCCGTACACGACGACAAATAGCCAAGCCATCTTCACCCGGTAGCATTAAGTCAAGAATCACCAAGTCAGGCTGAAGCGTTAAAATACGATCAACGCCTTTAGCCCCATCCGCCTCCAGCGTCACTTGAAAGCCATTCGCTTCTAGGTAGTCGCGAGTAAGCTCTGCCAAACGCTGGTCATCTTCAATAATCAACACATGATCTTGATCGGGATAATCTGGTGTTACGGCGTCTTGAGCCCCAAGCGCCTGAAATTGCTGTTCCAAGTGGTCTACCATCCTGTATGTTCACTCCGCTTAGGCAGTTTGTGTTATCACCCGCTCACCCTTACATAACCGCAGGCTGTAATATTTCCCAGGATACCTCAAAACCACTCAAACGCCTGCCCCTTGGCTATTTCCTAATCGTATATTCAATGATTTGCCTGCTAGGTACCTTGATTCTGAAGCAACCAAGCGCTAATGTGAGTTGGCTAACTGTCGGCAATCTGACAGGAGGAGGATTTCATGGGAAACAGCAAAGCCAAAAGTATTATCAAACGTGTTTATGTACCCACCCAAGTGCGCGACTTGCCTAATGGGGAAAAGCTAACGATTCCTGGGCATTACAAGGCACCTCCACGCGGGTAAAACGATTGATGCGCTCATCCACGTTGCGCTTCATTAAGTAACCTAATAGTTGGGTTACTAAAAAGGCAGCCCACCATAGTGGACTGCCTTTTATTATTTAGAGATAGCGTGTTGCTCGCTACCCTTTGGGACCAAGTAGAAACCACGCGATCAGCCCAACCAGTGGAAAAAACAATAACGCCAAGATCCACAATAGCTTTGCAAGGCCACTGGCTGAACTCTTAGCGACTTTAACAATGGCCCATATAACGATAATCAGCCAAATAAGACCCAGTAATCCACCTACTTCAATACCCATAACGACTCCTTAGCGGGTTTACTTCCATGAATTTTCAGCTAAGCACATCGTGCCGATGCCGACAAGTAAGTTTCACTCTTTAGGCAGGCTTAGCAGCATTTCTCCACTACGTATCTCAATCGTTAATAAATTAAGAAAACTCATGCCCAGCAGCACAGTGTCGTTCTCCATACCGGGGCTTATAGAGCCTTGCACATCATTCATACGTATGTTGCCTAAAACCACTTCATTTAACTGTGTCAACGTTCCCTCTGCACGCCCATTTGCAGTGTTAAACCATGCACTGCGCCCTGGCGACAACCCCAGCTCGCTAGCTAAGTTGCCGGGTACTGCAACATAGGTAGCTCCAGTGTCCAACAAAAATGTAACCGGTTTACCATTAATTTTACCTGGCGCTTCAAAATGGCCTGCACGGTTGCGCGTTAAACTAACAGGCCCATCCTCGGGAGAGGCATACATTACATGGGCATTCGGGGTCATTACCTTTTCAAAACCCCCATCCAGCAGCCATGTACCCCCGGCCAATAGTAGCATCCAAAAGAGTAGCATTAGGGCGATACCACCACGCTGCATAGCGAGGATTTTCATATGCCACCTCCGAGCTAAACGCTCCTTTCCCAGGCGAGTGCAGCATCGCGCCCCCGTTGTTCATTAACCACAGCGCATATCAGCATCGCGATAACAAACAGTGCCACACATAGTAGGATAGACGCTTGCAGACCAATTAACGTTTGCAAAACGCCTAGCATGACAATTCCAAATACCCCTGCCAATTTATTAGCCAGCCCCCAAAAGCCGAAAAACTCGGCGGACTTCTCCAGTGGCGAAAACAAGCCTACCAGCGCCCTGCTGGCTGACTGGCTAGACCCCAGGCTAAGACCTGCCAAACAGCCAACTACCAGGAAAACGTGCTGTGCCTGCCACTCTACGGCATAACGGCTATTCACCCAGTCGGTTAGCTCTGGCGTCGCCCATATTGCGATAATAGCGATGACCCAAAGTGCCAAGGTCATTTGATATGTGCGTTTGGCACCCAGCTTATCCTGTAGAAACCCGAACCCCAACGCGCCTGCCGCTGCCGTTACTTGCACAATAATAAACATAATATTGCGCACACCCTCTTCCCAACCAATTACTTGAGCGCCATAAATAAAGGCAAACGCAATAATGATGTAGACACCTGCCATCGAGAATAGCAGCGAGACTAAGAAGATAGTTAAGTCTTTAAAATAGCGCAGCTCGGCAAACGTTGAACGCACACGCTGCATCGCAATACGTCGATAGGAAACACCATGGGGCTGAGGAACACCACGCTCTTTCATCCACAGAAAAGTGGGTATAGCCGCCACCAAGAAAAAACCTGCAGCAAAGGGCCCCACCCAACGTATGCGCTCAAAGTTGTCGGCGGTGGCCTCCCCCAGCACCATCAGTGTAAAACCAGCAGCAAAAAGGCCTCCAATATAGCCAAGCGCCCAACCAAATCCTGAAATTTTACCTAGCGCATCAGGCGGCCCTAACTCTGGCAAAAAAGCGGCAATAAACGACTCACCCATCGAATAAGCGTAGTTTGACAGTATGATTAACAGCAGCCCCACCACCACATAGCCAGGCTCGACAAAGTACAGCATGGCAGTAGTTGCCACGGTGGCGAGGTAACTAATTAATAAAAAGCGCTTTTTTTCTGCTCGATAATCCATCACCGCGCCGCATAGCGGGGCAGTTAATACGACCATGAGATAGCTCAATGCCAACGCGAGACTCCACAAAAAATTCGCTAGGCGAAAGCCATCTCCTCGATCGCCTACAATGACCGTTGTGAAAAGCTCTCCAAACACAACGGTGATAATCAGCAAGGTGTAAGCTTGGTTGGCAAAATCAAACATTGCCCAGCCAAATATTTCACGTCGCGATGCGTAGGTGGGAGCAACCTTGGCGGGGTTAGCAGGCAGCATGCAGGCTCTCTCAAAAAGTGTGTAGTAGCGTCATCACCATATTAACGGCAGTTAGTTCATGACGATAAGATGGCATGTGGTTATTCAGAAAAGCGGCTTAACCGCGGTCGGGGCCTTAAAAAAACAAACGCTCGGCATAGCCGAGCGTAACGCGCTGATCGTTGTTGCTGAACCATCCATGGCAATCCAATTCATAGCAACCAGTGGGCTGCCACGGCCGCAGTACCCACCACCATCGCTGTGACCACAGCAACGGTGACAATGCGATCCAGCCAGCGATCAAAAACCACTCTTTTGGGCTTTTTCCTCGTGGCACCGTGGTGTCCTTGCCGGGCCATTAGCACGCCTTGTCCATGTGTGCGTTCCCTGTAAATAAGCGAATGATTTAGCTATTAATACGCCGATTGACGACGCTTGGAGCACGGCGTAGGCGCTCTTCTTCACCCAACTGCTCCGCTTCAAACGCATCGGCACCCACTGGCGTTTCCCCATGGCGACGATATAACTGCGTCAGCATCGCTTTGCGGTCAGCCCTTAGCTCGCGAACTAACACTACAATCATCATATACAAAATAAAGGTAAACGGTAATGCTGAAAGCACTGCTGCCGACTGGAGACCAGAAAGCCCCCCCGCCACTATTAACGTTAAGCAAATCGCCGCGATCAAAACTCCCCAAATAATGCGCTTGTATAGAGGTGGATTGATAGAACCGTTATCGGTCATTTGCGCCACGATATAAGACGCAGAGTCAGCTGACGTTACCAGGAAAATAAAGATAAGCATCATAGCTACTACCGACAATACCCCGGTGAAAGGCATCAGCTCGAACATCTCGAATAACGCTACGGTAATATTGGCTTCAGTAGCGGCCGCCAACCCTACATCACTGCCCGACATTTCCAAATTAAGCGCAGCACCGCCAAATACGCCAATCCATAAACAGGCCAATAGCGGCGGCACAAACAGTACGCCAAAGACATACTCCTTAATCGTACGACCTCGAGAAACCCGTGCCACAAAGGTACCGACAAAGGGAGACCAGGCAATCACCCATGCCCAATAGAAGATAGTCCAGCTGCTCGCCCACTCGTTATCGCTATAAGGGGAAATCCGCAGACTCATACCGATAAAATTTTGTAAGTAATCACCAATACCTAAGGTAATAGTCTCTAAAATAGCAACGGTAGGGCCGGTAATTAACACATATAGCATCAAGCCAATACATAAAATCATGTTTAGGTTTGATAATCGCTTAATCCCTTTATCCAAGCCTGACCAGGTCGATGCCATATAAGCACAGAACATGACAAACAGAATAACAAACTGCCAAAAGCCATTTTCCGGCAAACCGAACACCGCATTAAGGCCACCATTCATTTGCAACACACCTAAACCAAGCGAAGTGGCAACCCCCATAACGGTGGCAACCACGGCAAAAATATCCAACCATGATGCGTAAGGGCGAACGCGGGGATGTTTAGCCGTCACCGAAGAGAGTACAGAAGACACCAGCCCGGCTTGCCCTTTCCGAAATTGAAAGTAGGCAATAATCAAGCCCACAACAGAAAACGCCGCCCACTGGTGGATGCCCCAGTTAAAGTAGCTGTATTGGATGGCATAGCGTGCGGCAGCATCCGTTTCGGCAGGAACATCGCCATAAGGGGGATTAATATAGTGAGTCATTGGCTCAGCCATCCCATAGAACACCAGCCCGACGCCAAAACCGGCAGCCAGCAACATGCTAATCCAAGAGAAAAAACTGTAGCTAGGCGTGCTATCTTGAGGGCCAAGACGCACTTTTCCGTACTTACTCAGTGCAAGTCCGATCAAAAAAACCACAAAACCAAATACTGAAAATAAGTAAAACCAGCCAAACAGCTCAGTAATTGATGTAAGCGCTGCTTGGGCTGCATTACCAAAGCCTTCTGGAAATGCAGCGCCAATAATAACTAAGCCGAATATAATGATCGCTGATGCGACAAAAACCGACTTACCGCCATGATTTGCCATATAACCATCCTGTTAGATGAGCGTTGTGTACCATAATGCAAACGGTACAGATAAATGCTGGCATTATGAAATACCGAATGTATACCAGTTACTTAACATCAAACGTACCAAGTTAGGCCATTAACCTAACATAGGCATATAACGGGTTGCCGCCCCCAAAATAAAGAAATGTTAACCCAGGCCAGGAACTTGACACCCCGTCTGTGTTCCAACAAATGCATACGAACGATGGAGGCTTTCATGCCGCAAATGAATCGCGATCAACGCAATGCCGCGTGGCAAGCTGCTAACCAGTGGCGTGCACGGGCAGCCCAAACCCAGCCAACTGGTCTAATGGGTAGCTTTAAACTGCTACTAACATGGCTAGCGTTTGGAGCGCTGATGATCGTTGGTGTCGTGCTCGGACTTTTTTTCCTGCTTATCGGATGGGCAATGATGCCTTTTGTCCGCCATAAAATGAAAAAACGCATGGAGCAAATGCGCGCTGACCATGCTCAGGATATCGGTGGTGGTTACGCTCACAGTGATGCATCTAAGGGCCAGTACGATGCACTAGAAGGTAGTTACGAAGTTAAAGACGAACACCGCCGTTCTTAATCAACCGTTGAATATCGCCGCTGTTAAGGCGGCGCTTGTATCCAGGCAAATGCCGCTGCTAATGTCAGCGGCATAACGATTAAGCTACCTAAATTGCCGATCAGCACCAATGAAGCCACTTTTTGTGGGGCGAGTTTATACTGCTCTGCCACTAAGTAATTCAGAACTGCAGGTGGCAGTGCAGCAAACACCAGTAGCACGGCCGTTTGTAGCGGATTTAACGGCAGTAACCACATGAGTGGAAGTGCGATCACTATGCCAGAAAGCGGACACAGCACCGCGCCTAACAGGCCAGTCCGCCAGTCACTAAAGTCAATTTCTAGTAGCCGAACGCCCAGCGCGAACAGCATCAGTGGAATACAGATACCACCAAGCATATGCATTGCTTCCAACAACCAGCTCGGCAGCGGCACGCTTCCCACATTAACTACCAACCCTGCTAGGCTTGCAGCAACAATGGGCATGCGTAACAGTCGCCAAAGTGACGTGCGTGGGTCCAACATATAAAGACCCACTGAGAAGTGCAGTAGCATCTCGACAATAAACACGACCACTGCGGCTGGCAGCACCTCTGGCCCAAAAGCAAGCACCAATAGTGGCACCCCCATATTGCCAGAGTTATTAAACATCATTGGCGGCAAAAACACTTTTGTATCCAGCGACAGCCATTTAGCTACCGGCCAAAGCACCAAACCAGACCCAAGCACTACGGCCACCGCCGCAATGGCAAGCCACGCATAATCTGCTAAAGGGGCTTGGCGATCTGCCAGCACAGCAAATACCAGCAGTGGAACAAATAGCTCCATATTGAGCGTATTGAGACTACGAATATCAGGGTTACGGTAACGCCCATAGACCGCACCACAGCCAGCAATTAAGAACACCGGTAACAAAGTGGCAAGAATATGACCGATCATGCGCCCTCCGCCGATCGGAGGGTGTAAAGACGAACTGTAGCTGGCATAGGGAGTACATCCTTATTGTTATCAGGCTATCTTCCCTATCGATGCTACTGAAAAACACTCACCTCGCCAATCAAGGTTCAAGAAAACGCTGCCAAAGTGCGATAACCACATCACGATGGGCTTTGAATGCCTGTGCATCAACGATGGTTTTTTCCCCAGTTAACGCCGCACGATGGGTATGGCTACGATAAGCGAGATACGCTTCCCGAAGCTGCTCCGCTTCTGACTCGGTGAGATGCCCACTCTGCGCGAGAGTTTCTAAAATGCGGATATTATCGCTATACGTTATTAATGCAGGTGTGTCGTGAGCGAGTGATAACACTGCGTACTGGCAGAGAAATTCAATATCGACCATGCCTCCCGCATCATGCTTCAGGCTAAACACTTCCCCTTCTGCATTATCTGGCTGTCCTTTTGAACCCTGACCTTTTGAACCCTGACCTTTTGAACCAAGGTGATCACGCATTTTATGGCGCATGTTAACAACATCGTCTCTCAGAGCGTGTGGGTCACGCTCACGACACAACATTTCACCACGGATTGCATCAAATTTTTCCGCAAGCTTAGTATTTCCTGCTACGACGCGAGCGCGTACTAACGCCTGATGTTCCCAGGTCCAGGCGTTTTGGCGCTGATACTCTGCAAAGGCATCTAATGAGGTAACCAACAAACCTGCGTTGCCCGAGGGGCGCAGGCGCATATCCACTTCGTAGAGACTACCCGCCGGAGTTATGGCCGTTAATAGATGAATAATGCGCTGGCCTAATCGCGTAAAAAAGACTGGCGTATCAATAGGCCTAGCGCCATCGGTGACTCCCTTCCCATCACTATCATGAAGAAACACTAAGTCCAGATCAGAGCCATAACCAAGTTCAATGCCCCCCAGCTTGCCATACCCTACAATCAGAAACGCTGGCTCCTGTGTATTGAGACCTTCTGGCACACCATGTTTACGCGTGACATGTTTCCACGCCATCGCTAGCACGGCATCCAAAATAACTTCAGCGATATACGTTAAGTAGTCGCTCACCTTCATCAAATGGCGTGTTCCGGCGATATCCGAGGCAGCAACGTGAAGCATCTGCGCATGCTTAAACACGCGAAGTGCTTCCAGCTGCGCCTCATCATCATCTTCTGGCAAGCGGCTCAACGTTTGGCGTAGCTCGTCTGCCAAACGTGACTTGTCAGCGGGGGTGTAGAGCGTGTCCGGCGTTAGTAGCTCATCAAGCAGGATGGGGTAGCGCGCCAGCTGTTCAGCAATCCAGTGACTGGACGAGCACAGTTTCATTAGGTGCTCAAGCGCTTGGGGGTTTTCACGCAGCAGTGCAAGGTAGGCGGTACGCCTTAACACTGATTCGATCAGCGGTTGAACGCCGCTAAGCGCGTTATCCGGTAAGTCACTTTCCGCAACCGCAACCAGCAGTAGTGGCATAAGCGCATCCAGCCGTTCAAAGCCAATACGCTGCATACTTTGTACCTGGCGGGAGTGGTAAAGACCATGCAGTCGTTTAAGCGCTTTCGCAGGTTCAAGAAAACCGGCATCAGTCAACAATGCTAACGCTTCTTCTTGCTCTAGCTCGCCGCGCCACAGTAACCGCCACTGCGACAGGCCAAGGTTGTCGTCGCTGCTTTCTGAATCGCTATCCTCTTCTGGATCCGCGATCACTGCATCAAAGTGCTGACGGACGCGTTCGCGCACTTCATCCAACTGCGCGATGAGCCCAGGCCAGTCTTCATGCCCCAAGGCAAAAGCGACCCGTTCACGGTCTTCATCATCAACGGGGAGCGTTTGGGTTTGGCGGTCTTCTAGCGCCTGAATAGCGTGCTCCACATCACGAAGATACGCATAATCCGGCAGCAGATCGTCAACGACCGTTTGGGGTAATAGCCCCAGCTCGGGCAGCCGGTTCAGGGCAGTCTTAAGCGACGTCACTTGAAGCTCGGTATCGCGCCCACCGCGAATCAACTGAAACGCCTGTACCACAAACTCAACTTCTCGGATTCCACCAGGGCCTAGCTTGATATTACTTTGCATGCCCTTGCGCTTTACCTCGCGATTGATCATCGCCTTGAGTTCACGTAGCGACTCAATTGCACCAAAATCCAGGTAGCGGCGGTAAACAAACGGTCTGAGACTAGCGAGCAGCTCATGCCCCCCGTCAATATCTCCTGCGACGGGGCGAGCCTTGAGCATGGCATAGCGTTCCCACTCACGGCCTTGGTCTTGATAGTAACTGGAAAGCATCGAAAAACTGCCCACCAGTGGGCCACCGTCTCCTAGTGGGCGTAGCCGCATATCGACTCGAAAGACAAAACCGTCGGCCGTCATGGCATCTAAAGCAGCAATCAGCTTCTGGCCAAGCTTGGTGAAATACTCCTGGTGTTCAAGAGGCTTACGCCCCCCTTCGGTCTCGCCTTTTTCAGGAAAGGCGAAGATCAGGTCGATATCAGATGAGAGATTGAGCTCTCCCGCGCCGAGCTTACCCATGCCCAGTACGACAAGCCGCTGATCCGAGCCGTCCGCACGCGTCGCAGGCACCCCCCAGCGAGGGGCATAAAAACGCTCAAGCCAGCTTAGCGCAGCTTCAATACAAACTTCCGCCAGCCACGAGACCGCCTGAGCGGTGTCCCACATGGTGTAACCGTCAGGGCGATTCAGGTCACGCCATACAATGCCAAGCATGCGGGCACGACGAAAACGGCGGATAGCACGATGCATAGCCTCTTCTTCATCGGCATTCTCCAGCGCATCATCCAACCAGCTTGCTTGCATTTCTTTACTTGCCGTCGCATCCAGCTCACCAGCCACATCCAAATCAATTAGCCAGTGGGGAAAGCGCGCTAAGGTATCTAGGGCAAAGCTTGAGATAGAAACGACTTTCGCTAACGCTTCACGGCGCGTGTTGGAAAGTGCCTCCCAACTGCTAGAAGGCAACGGTTGCTTGGTCATTGAGGCAATATTATCAGCTTGGCTAAGCGCTTCACTTAACCGCTGCCATGCACGCTGTGCAGAAGGCCTAAGCGCTATTGGCAACTCATCCTGGGGTAAAAACGCGTCGTTTAACTGCATAACCACCTCTCCGCCAAGCATCTATTATGTTTGTTAATGGAGCTAACCACTGTATGAGTTGCGTGGCAGCAAATTAGCCCATCAGTTTTTGCCAGCCTAACAGCCCCCAGGTTAAGCCTGCCATGATCAACGACAGCATAACCGCCGCCGAGCCAATATCTTTAGCACGCCCTGAAAGTACGTGATGCTCGGTGCCAATGCGGTCAACAACATTCTCGATGGCACTATTAAGCAGCTCCACAATTAGCACAAGAAACAGGCTGCCAACCAGCAGCAGCCAGCTAATAGGCCCTTCTCCAATCCACCAAGCCAGCGGCAGCAATACCGCTGCAATAACCACTTCTTGTCGAAACGCAGCTTCATTTCTGAAAGCGGCTTTTAGCCCTTTCCATGAATAGCGCGTTGAGTGCAGTAAATGGGTTAATCCCGTATGTCCTGGCTTCATGCCCGTTGCCTCGGCGGTAAAATTAAGATTAATTAGCCAATATCATCGCATCTAAATCCAGCGACAGCGGATCTAACACCTCGGGCCAACTAAGATAAGGGGTACTGCCGCTACCGTTAACTAGCACACTAAACACGCCCCAACGCCCCTGAGAAGTACGGAAATAGCCAGCGACAGCACGAACAGCAAACGGCTGATTGAGCGTACCTGTTTTCAACATGACGTTATTCTGGAAGGTCGGTGATCCACGGCGAATAAAGCGCATAACCCCATTGGCGGGCGATTGAAAGGAAGCAACAAAGCTAGGGAACAAGGCACTTTGGTGAAACATGTCCTCCAACATCACATTGACACCATGAGCGGAGGTACGGTTATCCGTCGTCAACCCACTACCGCTATGTAACGTCAGCGGCCCGTGGCCGGACAAGCTCTGCGCATAGGCTTCTATCGCCTGTCCTGCCTGGCGCAGTTGCGCCTGGGGTGTTTCCACCAGATTCAGCGCCAGCACATCAGCCATATAATTATTAGAGTAGTTCATGGTACGCAGCAGCAGCTCCTGGAGCGGTTTACTATCCACTGCCGCTAAACGCTGCGCACTGCTAGGTGGTTGTGTTGAACTAACCCGCCATGGGTCACGCACGCTGACACCTGCCTGATTTAGCATGCTCAACAATACTTGTGCCGTTTTCTCTGCTGCATCGCCGGCGCCACGGTAAACATCACGGGCGGAAGCATTGGTTGAAATCTGCCCAGTGAGGCGCAGGACATCACCACGCTCGTCGGTAATGCGCTCTGCACTGATGTCAGTGCCGCTATTTGCCGGGCGCGTGATAACTTGGTTATCAATCGCAACTAGCGGCGCCTGACTATCGCATAATCCCACGCGTGCAGGCTCTCCCGCTGCTGCCGCAGGGGCTATATTGGCGCACCAGCTACCAAAGTTGACACCTGCCGAGGTGAGCGGCGCACTGTAAGCGTTGGTGACACGGGTACGTGCATTACAACGGTCTGTGGTAATACATTCCACAGGACCAAAGCGCCACTGACTAACAATCAACGCGCCATCCACTTCGCGCACACCGGCCAGCTGCAGGCGCTGAACTAACCGCCAAAGGTCTTCAGTAGTCAGTCCTGGATCCCCCCCACCTTCGAATACCAAGTCGCCGCGCAACACGCCATTATCCACGTTGCCTGTGCTGACGAGTTGGCTGGTAAAGCGATGCTGGGGCCCAAAACGATTGAGTGCCGCAGCAGACAGATAAGCTTTAGTGACCGAAGCTGGCGACAGCTGACGATCAGGGTTTAGGCTACCCAATAATGCATTACTGCCGGTATCCGCATCGAGTAAGCGCGCTTCAGCGCTAATAGAGAAGCCTTTGCTTTCTAACTGACCAAGGCGGCTGAAGTCGGCATACAGTGCTGGGCTTGCACACAAGACAGTGCTGGCTACACCAATGACTAATGCCCGACGCCAGCGGCATATGGATGATTTAACCAAATGATTAACCGCTGAAAACTTCATATCCGAGCACTTAATATCCGAGCACTTAATATCTGAGCACGTCACGCTTACCTTCCTCAATGCACGTTCATTTTTGAAAAGACTTGAAGTACGACTACTCCAGCCACGATCAAACTAATGCCAATAACGGCGGGTAGATCAGGTTTTTCGCCGAAAACCACAATACCAACCAGCGTGACCAATACGATGCCCAAACCTGCCCAAATGGCGTAGGCAATACCCACAGGCAAGGTCCGTAACACGAGGCTCAACAAATAAAACGCTACGCCGTAACCAACAACAACCATGACGCTTGGAAGCGGTCGCGTGAACCCCATTGAAGACTTGAGAGCACTAGTAGCGATAACTTCGGCAACAATAGCCAGCACTAGATATACAAACGTCATGTCCGCTCCAATTCAATCTGCAACTGCCAAAGCGCTTGCCCGCTTTGATCATACTTTGCTTCAAATGGCGTTAGATAGCTGCCGTTAGGAGCCAACGAGGCAATCAATGCCTGCTTACCCGTTACCAGAGCGGTCGCCAGAGCAAACTCTTCCACATATAACTGCCAGTTGGTTCGCACTTCTAAATGCCCACCAAGGGCTAGCAGTGTGGGGAAAACAGGATGTCCATGCCAGCGCATTTTTAAATGCGCTGCTTTTGGGTAAGGGTTGGGGTAAAGCAGATAGTGGCGCTCGGGCGCCCAGTTTGCTTGTTCAGCTAGACGCCAGAAATCGACAAGGTCAGCCCGCACCAACAGCGCATTAGTAGGCAGCTCACCATGATCTCGACGTAGCCGATCTTCGCTGCGGTCGATGCCGATCACCGCATGCGCTGGAAACCTCTCTGCTAAGCGGCGGGTCGAAAGACCCACGCCGCAACCGGCGTCTAAAATCAATGGCGCTTGCTGATTTATTAACCACGTTTGGGCATATTGAAACGCTTGTTGCGTATGCGCAGCGATTGGCTTCCGCAGCGGGTTTTCCAAGGCACGTGCCACCCGGCGTGCCACATCTTGATGCGGGCCTGGCTGATTGGAAACCACGGGTCGTGATGTATGCTGCATGCCATCCCCTGCTTAAAAAAAACGTGATTCTACCAGTCTACCGCGCACGCGGCATGACGCCGTTGTATGCCCGGTGCTATGATCACGCCCAAGCGTATTATTAAGCTCAGATGAGCAGCACTTTTTTGCTACGCCTCTGACAATAACTGTTACTAAAACCACCGCACCACGAGGAACCCGGCTTGTCACACTTACCGGTGATTGTCGGCATGGGCGGCATCAATCCCGCCGGCAGAACCTCGGGCCATCAGGCCTTCCGCCGCACCGTGCTTGATGCTCTTCCAGCTGACCAACAGCGCCAAACACTGGCAAGCTTGGCAGCGCTAATGCGCCTTGCCGAGCATTACGATAACGGCGGGCATGATAGCGCTGGCCAGGCCATTGCCCCTGCCGCTCAAACCCTGCGCGATCATGTGCTTAATCACACATTGATTCGGCGCAACGAAGACCCGCGCTTTCTCGCTCCCGGCTTGCCAGCCAACCGACGGGCAGAAATGACGCTAACCGAGCCGATGCGCTTTACCTTGCGCCGCCGCCAGCTTCCCGAACAGTTACCTGAAGGATGGCAGGTAGAGGACCTTGATGCGAAGGAAGTCGCTGTCACCGTGCCTGCGGGAAACTTTAGTGCCCTACTGCCTGACGCCTTAGAACCAAAGGTGCGTGCGGCTGCCCAACTGCCCAGTGGCTTCGACCCCGCCAGCCTTTACCGCAGCGTGCATCATCCACGCGGGCTGTCTATGGCAATATTTGCTGCTAGTGACTGCCTAGGTGCCAGCGGGCTCGCTTGGGAATCGATTCGCCAACGGCTAGACCCTGACCATATTGCGGTATACGCGGGCAACTCCATCGGCCAGTTGGATGAGCAAGGATGGGGGGGGTTGCTCAAGAGCTTGGTTAGCGGTCAGCGCGCTACCTCTAAGCAAATGCCGCTAGGCTATGGGCAAATGCCTGCCGACTTCCTCAATGCCTATGTATTAGGCAGCGTGGGTAGTACTGGTGCAGCCCTAGGTGCCTGCGCCAGCTTTTTATATAATCTGCGCCTGGGTATTGATGACATCCGTGCCGGACGATGCCGGGTCGTTATGGTAGGCACCGCCGATGCGCCAATCACCCCCGAAATCATCGAAGGCTTTCGTGCCATGGGCGCATTGGCCGATGATGCCAGTCTGAAAGCACTGGATTCTTTAGAGCTGCTTACCAACGCCGACTACCAGCGCGCCTGTCGCCCGTTCGCGCGTAACTGTGGCTTCACCATGGCGGAAGCGAGCCAGTTCGTGCTGTTAATGGACGATGCGTTAGCGCTTGAATTAGGGGCGGATATTTTAGGTGCGGTGCCCGATGTATTCGTTAACGCCGACGGTTTTAAGCGCTCTATTTCCGCCCCCGGCATTGGCAACTACATCACCTTAGGTAAAGCCGCCGCTTTAGTAAAAGATATGCTGGGCGAAAAAGCGCTCAAAGAGCGTACCTTCCTGCATGCCCATGGCACCAGCACCCCTAAAAACCGTACTACCGAATCCCATGTTTTCGATGAAATTGCCCGCGCAAATGGTATCGAGAACTGGCCAGTGGTCGCCATTAAAGCATTTATCGGCCACTCCCAAGGGTCTGCAGCAGGCGACCAACTGGTAAGTGCACTGGGTAGCTTTGCCCATGGGCTGCTGCCCGGCATTCCCACCTTGGATGCAGTCGCGGATGATGTGTTCGCTAAGCGGCTTCGCTTTTCTACCACCCCAGTGGCGTTTGACGCCGATGCCGCTTTTATTAATGCCAAAGGGTTTGGCGGCAATAATGCCACCGGCGTAGTGCTCTCTCCCCAGGTCACCGAGCGCTTGCTCATCAAACGTCATGGTAGTGCAGCTATCAACGCTTGGAAAACACGCCGGGAAGCTGTTCGAGCAAATGCTGAGGCTTATTTAGAAAGTGCTGACCGTGGGCACTATGCGCCTCGCTATCAGTTCGGTGAAGCGGTACTCGAAGGCCCAGAGCTTGAGATTCATGCCGACCGTATTCATATTCCAGGTTATGAACACGCCGTTTCGCTCACGGCGGACAACCCTTTCGGTCAGCTTGACGAACAGGAGACACCAAAATGAGCGATCAACGTGTAAACATTGCTGTTTACCCTGGCACTTTTGACCCTATCACCAACGGCCACTTTGACCTTATTGAGCGCGGTGCGCGGATGTTCGATAAGGTAGTTATTGCGGTCGCAGCCAGCCCCGGCAAGCGGCCTAGCCTCGAGCTAGAAACTCGCATCGCGCTGGCCAAAACAGTGTGTGCTTCGCTACCTAACGTAGAGGTCATCGGCTTTTCAACACTGTTGACTACCATGATGCATGAACAGGGAGCCACCATTATTCTACGTGGCCTACGGGCTGTCTCGGATTTCGAATACGAACTACAGCTAGCCAATATGAATCGTGCGCAAAATCCTGAACTTGAGAGCGTATTTCTCACCCCAGCGGTGGAAAACTCCTATATTTCGTCCACTATTGTGCGAGAAATCGCCAAGCTGGGCGGCGATATTTCACCGCTTGTTCATCCGCAGGTCGCAGAGGCACTGCGTAAGCACTACACTATCTAGCTATCGATAATGTTGAGTAAAACGCTCAGGTATATCACTACCTGGGCGTTAAGCCATTCGTGAGGTATGCCCATGGCCCTAATGATCACCGACGAATGCATTAACTGCGACGTCTGCGAACCTGAATGCCCCAATGACGCCATCTCTCCTGGTGATGAGATTTACGTTATTGATCCCAATTTATGCACAGAATGTGTAGGGCACTTTGATGAGCCACAGTGCCAACAAGTGTGTCCAGTGGACTGTATTCCCCTCGACCCAGAGCGTCCCGAAAGCCACGAGAAGCTCATGGAGAAATACCGCATTATTACTGCGGCCTAGAGCCCTAAGACGTGCGTATTTGGACCCTTGCTTGGCCCATTATTCTTTCGAATATAACCGTTCCCTTATTGGGCCTGGTTGATACGGCGGTCGTCGGGCATCTGCCCGACTCTCGCTATTTGGCTGCCGTGACTCTCGGTGCAACGCTATTTAGCTTCCTCTACTGGGGATTTGGTTTTCTACGCATGGGCACCACCGGCCTAGTGGCCCAGGCAATTGGGCGCGAAGCGCATAGCGATGTGCGCAACTTGCTAGGTCAGTCACTCATTATGGCGTTCGTTATTGGCGCACTGCTGATTATCTTTGGCTCGCCACTGATTTCGCTCGGCCTATGGCTGTTAGATGGCAGCGAAGCGGCGACACCACTGGCACGTGAGTATGCTGAAATACGGCTTTGGTCAGCCCCGGCAGTGCTTGCGAACTACGCCATCCTCGGTTGGTTTTTGGGCCAACAGAATGCCCGCGTCACGCTAATGATTTTAGTGCTGACCAACAGCGTCAATATCGTGCTCGATCTTTGGTTTGTGGTGGGGCTAGGAATGACCAGCGGCGGCGTTGCCCTGGCCAGCGTAATTGCCGATTATAGTGCGCTCATCTTTGGTGGCTATTTAGTCCTACGCCAGCTTGGTCATCTGGAAGGCTGCTTTCAACGGCAGCGACTTTTGGTGCTATCAGCCTATTCAGCGCTATTTAGTGTTAACGCCAATTTGTTTGTGCGCACCTTAGGGCTGCTGTTTGCCATGGCCTTTTTTACCGCTCAAGGAGCGCGCCAGGGCGACACCGTATTAGCCGCTAATGCCGTGCTGTTGCAATTTATTATGCTGACTAGCTATGCACTCGATGGCTTCGCCCACGCAGCGGAATCGCTGGTGGGGCGCGCCTATGGGCGCCGAGACTGGGGTGAATTTGCCGCAACCGTTCGAGCGGCTGCGCGTTTCTCGTTATGGACAGCCACGGCAGCCACCCTTGCCTTCGCATTAGGCGGAAATTACTTAGTCGCCCTGCTGACAGGGCTAGCAGAAGTTCGTGCTACCGCCGCGAGCTACCTGCCGTGGATGATAGTGATGCCATTGATTGCCGTATGGAGCTATTTACTCGACGGCGTCTTTATTGGCACTACCGCCGTGCGCGAAATGCGCAACAGCATTTTTACCGGTTTAGCAGTTTACTTACCTGCTTGGTGGCTTTTTCAAGGGCTTGGCAACCATGGTTTGTGGCTAGCCTTTTCGCTCTTTATGCTCACACGCTCAGCGGTACTGATTGCCTACTATTACCACTATCGCCAACGCCATTGGTGCCCTCAAAATTAAAGCTTCCTATCGTGAAACCTACAACGCTAATCGCATGGCTCCGTTCCACCGTTGAAGCCCATCACGCTTAGTAGTTGCCAACTGGGCTACCGTAATAGGGTGTATCTAAGCAAGCGCCTAAATAAGCATCGGCATAAGTACCAGAGCAAGCACCTGACAATGGATGAAAAAATCGCTGTACCGCCGTATATTAGCCACGCACTTCCTAATAACGAATAAAGAGAGCACTCATGCTAAAACTCATATCAAAACCAGCCGTTAAGCTGGTTGAGCGCTACTTGCCAGATCCCTATATCTTTGTTCTGCTCCTTACGTTAATTGCCTCCATTGCTGCCATCGCCGTTGAGCGCCAAACGCCGTTGGCCGTACTGCGTATGTGGGGTGATGGTTTCTGGGGACTACTTACCTTCTCCATGCAGATGTTACTGGTGCTCGTCACTGGCTTTATGCTGGCAAGCTCGCCACCGGTAAAACGCATTCTGCAGAAAATCGCTAGCACCGCGAAAAGCCCTGGTGGCGCGATTATTTTAGTAACGCTCGTTTCGCTTGCTGCCAGTTGGATTAACTGGGGATTTGGGCTGGTTGTTGGGGCACTATTTGCCAAGGAACTCGCCCGTTTGATACGGGTCGACTACCGTCTTCTAGTTGCCAGCGCTTACTCTGGTTTCGTTGTATGGCATGGTGGCCTTGCGGGTTCCATTCCGCTAACCATTGCAACGGAAGGCCACTTCTCCGCTGACCAAATAGGCGTTATTGGTACCAGCTCGACTATTTTTGCCTTCTTTAACTTAGCAATTGTGATTTGTCTGTTTATCGCCGTACCGCTGGTTAACCGCTTGATGCTGCCAGATGAAAAAGACAGCGTGTATGTAGATGCCAAGCTGCTAGACGATGAACCTGAAGTTCAGGGCCGTATTACCCGCCCAGCGGAAAAGCTCGAGAACAGCATGCCGCTAGCCCTTTTAGTGGGCGTACCAGGGCTTCTGTTCCTGCTTGACCACTTTCTACTGCGTAGCGGTGGCTTAAACCTCAACGTCGTCAATTTCCTATTCTTATTCTTGGCTATTGTGCTGCATCGTACCCCACGCAACCTGCTCAATAGCTTAAATGAAGCTATTAAAGGCGGCGCAGGTATTGTCATTCAATTCCCCTTCTACGCAGGCATTATGGCCATCATGGTGCAGTCGGGATTGGCCCAAAGCATGTCGGAGTGGTTAGTCTCTTTCGCCACCGCGACTTCACTGCCTTTCTGGTCATTTCTAAGCGCGGGCATCGTAAACCTGTTCGTACCTTCCGGCGGAGGCCAATGGGCCGTTCAAGCGCCTGTTATGCTACCTGCCGCAGAAGCGCTGGGTGCTGACATTTCTCGTGTGGCTATGGCAGTCGCCTGGGGCGATGCCTGGACTAACTTATTACAGCCCTTCTGGGCACTGCCAGTATTGGCTATCGCAGGTCTGAAAGCGAAAGACATCATGGGCTTCTGCCTCATCCAGCTGTTTATCACCGGCATTATCATTTCTGTTGGCCTAGTATGGTTTTAAGAAGTGATAGCCATTAACGTCGCGATAGTTTTAGAACACTAACTGTCTGTTTAGCGCCCGCCCCTTGGGGCGGGCATTTTTCTCTATGTAGGTTTTTATGTATGTCAGACGCCCACGTTGAACATAGCGCCCTACCCGGCCAGCATGAACTCTCCATGACCGTGTTAATGACACCCGACATGGCCAATTTCAGTGGCAAAGTACACGGCGGTGCTATTCTTAAAAAACTCGATGAGGTGGCCTACGCTTGCGCAAGCCGCTATTCGGGTCACTATGTTGTCACGCTTTCCGTCGATCAGGTGTTGTTTAAACAGCCGATTCATGTCGGCGAGTTGGTGACTTTCTTAGCTAGCGTTAACCACGTAGGGCGCTCTTCTATGGAGATCGGGGTTAAGGTAGTGGCCGAAGATATTCGTGAAAAGCTGATTCGTCACACCAATAGCTGCTATCTCACCATGGTGGCGGTAGATTCAAATGGCAAGCCCGCGCTAGTGCCACCACTCGCCCTTAAAACCTCGCTACAGAAACTACGATTTGAAAAAGCAGCACTGCGTAAAAAACTACGTAAGCAAGCAGAGCAAGAAGAGTTGCTTACCCATCAACACCACCATCAACACCACTCTTAACGCTAAAACACACCGCAGAGCAAGGAGCCCTCATGCCCGTCAGGGAGCGCTACCCACACCTACCTAAAACCGTTGAGTATGCGCATATCGGTTGGGATTTTTTTATTCTCGCTGCGGTTATCATCAACCTTAGCCTGCTACTGTTTGACTCGCTGTTTCTGATTGGGCCAATTAACGATGCTATTGCCAGCCTTACACCCAGTTTCCACGCGTTTTACGACTCAGTAGTTCACAGCCGCTTTATTACTATTGATTTGTTTTTTGTCGCTATCTTTATAGCGGATGTACTGCTGGGATGGGCGGTAGCGATTGCCGAACGCCGTTATCACCGCTGGTTTTTCTACCCGTTTGTCCACTGGTATGACGTACTGGGCTGCATTCCACTCAGCGGGTTCCGCTTATTGCGCGTGCTGCGCGTGGTATCGCTATTAAATCGGCTGCATCGACTGCGCTTGATTGATGTAACAAGTTGGGACAGCTACCGCTTTTTTGCCAAGTATTACGATATCCTGCTAGAAGAGCTTTCCGACCGCATTGCACTGCGCTTACTAGGTAATGTACAAGAGCAAATTGTGGCTAGCGATTCACTAACAGAGCGGGTCATTGATCGCGTTATCCTCCCTCGCAAGGCCCAGCTAATTCATGAAATTGCTCAGCGATTAGAAACAACGGTGGGGCAAGCCTATCAACAAAACCGTACCACTATCATGGCGGCGATTGATGACTTAGTTAGCCGAACACTACGGGAAAGCCCAGAAATTCAAAAACTACACCGCCTCCCCATGGGAAACACAGCCTCAAACGCTATGCAGGCCTCTCTTAGTGGGGTTGCTCAGCGGCTAGTGGATGAACTCGCCCAGGGCATTCACTCAGCTGAGTTTCGCCAACTGGTTGAGCGTACGGCTGAAACGGGCTTCAACAGTTGGCTAACCGTAGATGAAACAAGCGCGCATGTCACCGAACAAGTGCTTTACGACATTCTCGAAATGCTCAAAGAGCAGGTACGCCACCAAGGATGGAAAGACCGTTATAAATAGCCTGTTATGAGTAGCTTGTTTATCAACAACAGGGCTATTAATAGCCCTGTTATACGGTAATAGTTGCCAACGGCGGCTGAGCCAAGCACTGCTTAATAACATTCAGTGCCTGGGTTAATGTCTGCCTGTCTGCAGCAGCCCCAATACAAATCCTAATCGCCTGGGGCGCTGGCGTACTTCCCACACAAAAAGGCTCCGCACTTGAAACTTTAACGCCTTGCAGCTGCAAGCGTTCACACAGCTCAATGGCACGACTTCCCTCCGGCAACGTAAGCCAGACATTGCTGCCGTTATGACTTCGGCCCAGCGTGTAACCGAAAAATATCTCTGTCACTATTTGCTGTCGCGCGGCTAGCTCCTCGGTTTGCCACGTAAGCAGTGAAGCCGCCTCGGGCTGAGCGATCCAATAACAGGCAATATCAACCATTAGTGGCGGCACCATCCAACTTTGTGCCCTTAATCCGGCGGCAAGGCGTTCAAGCAGTTTATTAGGCGTCCGCAAGACACCAATACGCAGCCCACCCGCTAGTACCTTTGCGGTACTGAAGACAAACAGCGTTCGCTCTGGCGCTAACTGATACAGCGGTGTGCCGCGCTGCTCAGCAGGCAAATACTGCACACCATCTTCCAGTAGCCAACTGTCATAACGTCTGGCAAGCGCCACTAATTGCTCTCGCCGAGCCTCGCTAAGACAAGCGCCGGTAGGATTATTCTGATCAGGTGTCACATAGATTAACCTGGGTGCCTGGCGGGCGCACTGAGCCTCCAGCGCCTCCATACACATTCCCGATTCATCAAAGGCAATGCCCACCATTTTTAGGTGTGCTTGCTGGGCAGCGCTAATTGCGCCTGGATAGGTCAAGGCATCGATCGCTATCAGTTCACCAGGGCGCAGCAACGTGCTAAGCACAAGACTAATGCCATGCTGCCCTCCCTGAGTAATCAGCAGCTCATCTGCGTTCAGCGACATACCTAACTGCGCTAGCCATTCTGCCAACCTCTCGCGGTGACCTTCGGCTCCCCTCGCATCAAGATAGGAGACTCCTCGCGTTACTGCAGAAGGCGATTCGCTCATTGCCTTTAAAGCAGCACTGAACGCCTGCAAACGAAGTGGGTGAGGCGGCGGCAAACTTAAGCTTAAATCGATGACATCACTGTCATCACCCGTCCGCCATGCCATGTCAAAAACGGTTTTTGGCGCAGGTTGCTTGACGAAGGTTCCACTGCCTACTCGAGCGGTTACCCAGCCATGGTGCTCTGCCTCAGCATACCCCCGGGTAACGGTGCCTACGGTCACCCCCAATGCATCCGCTAAGCGCCGCTGAGGTGGCAAGCGTTCGCCTGGGGCAAGCTCGCCGGCCGAGATGGCTGCGCCAATGGACTGGGCAATAGCGCGATAGCGTGGCCCAGAAAAACACTCAAGTGAAGGCACCCAAATTGTCATGGTGACAATAAAACCTTTGACGTAGATTTACCCGCCATTATGCTTACAAAAGCGATCAAAAAACAATCTAAACCACAAAATTGTATGGATACAAAATGAACAACGAATGGCTACTGCTTGGCCCGGCTGCGCTTTATATGATGTCGATGACGCTTACCCCTGGGCCAAACAATATTATGCTGACCGCCTATGGGGCGAATTTTGGTTTTCGCAGAACTATGCCTCATATGTGGGGCATTTTAGGCGGCTGTTTTCTGCTGTTTTCCGGTATCGCGCTGGGGCTTGGCGTCTTGTTTGAACGCTTTCCTATGGTGCAAATGACACTCCGCTGGGTGGGTAGCGCCTATCTGCTGTATTTAGCTTGGAAGATAGCCACTGCACCGCCGCCGAATCTCAAAGGAACTCAACACGGCGTGCCGCTAACTTTTTTGCAAGCCGCAATGTTTCAATTCGCTAATCCTAAAGCTTGGGTAATGGGGCTGGCGTTGATGGCAGGATTTCTCCCCGAAAACGGGCAGCCAGTAGTAAATGCGCTAGTGTTAGCTGGTTTTGCAGAATTGGTCGCGCTGCCGTGTATTGCTTTATGGGCAGCGTTTGGCAGCGCTATTGGGCAGTGGATAAAAAGTGATAAAGCTTGGCGGCTGTTTAATATCACCATGGGGTTATTAACGGCCGCCTGTGTTGTACTGATCTTACGCTAGCCGCAGCGCAACGCTTCAATCATGTCGTTACTTTCAAGCAGAATATTTAAGCGATCTTCTCGGTAGTCTAAGGTAGCGGCACTGTTAGGCCTGAGTACTCGTACCTGCTGAGCGCCGCTCTCATTTTGTAGAGTGGGTACATTGGCTTCATCAAAAGGAGCGCCAATAGCGTACTGAACTGCTTCAGCATCGCACCTAGTGTTCATCTCAGCAGAAGGCTGGCCTACAGTAGGTGGCTTTGGGGCAGGGACATTCTCGGGAGAACCAGCACATGCCACCAACAAGACCGAGACTGGTAATACCGATGCGAGTAATACCGTAAGGCTACCCAATTTTTTCTTAGCGTAGCGTAATGGGTGATTCATGATGATTCTTCCTTGTTTGGCTAATAACTACCCACAATGCAAAACGGGTTAGACAACTATGCCTAACCCGTTCATTCACGCCAAGACGTGCCAATAATAAATAGCCTTAACTTGCCGCATCTTGTACTGCTTGACCGCCCTCTTCAACATCCTGTCCTGCACCTGAAATAGTGTTGCAGCCCGCTAGAGCGCCCGCCGTCATTAAAAGAATAAAGCTAATACCCATGAGTTTTTTCATCTGTGTTCTCCTTAACAAAGTATTCAACAATCGGGAAGCTCCGACGGTAGCCTTACCGTCTGGGAGTGCTTTTAGCGTAACAGATTTTAATAATTTTGCTTGTTTCGGTACCGACTTAGCCGTTATTGGCAAGAGGCAGAGGAACTGAGCAGCTGCTATGCTAGCTTTTATTATGTAAAGGAGTACTTAATTGAAAACGTTTGAACTTGATCCGCGACTAGAAGCGGATACATTGCCGCTTGCCGACCTTCCTCTATGTCGTGCGCTGTTAATGAACGATGCACGCTACCCTTGGGTAATTCTGGTACCTAAGCGCGATTCAATTAGCGAAGTGTTTGAACTTAGCCACGAGGACCAGACACAGCTATGGCGGGAAGCCACGCTGCTAGGAGCTGCGATGAAGGAGGCTTTTCACGGTGATAAGCTCAATATTGCCACCTTAGGCAATGTTGTCAGCCAGCTGCATATTCACTTGGTAGTGCGCTATAAAGATGATGCCAGCTGGCCTGCACCGGTATGGGGAAACGGCAGCCCTGAGCCTTATGAGCTAGCCCTTCAAGGCAGCCGACGTGAACAGTTGCTTGCCCAGATTGAGGGGTTGAAGTTTTAACAAACAAAGCATTGCTTAAAACAAAACATTGCTTAATTCCCTAGCAATGGTCCCTGCCTTGATGGTGGCTCGCTGAGCAATGGGCCACTAGCAGGCTGGGCAGCGCCAGCCATGGAAAGCGATATGCCTAGCGCAACAATGAGCGCACCGCCAGTAAGCGCTGCCCAGCCAGCCGCTTTTTCAACCACCTGTCGGCTGCTCTGTTGCTGTAACCGTTTAGCCGCCCAACCGCGAGCTAAGATGCTTGCCAGCGCCAGCACAGAAACGGTAATACCGGTACCCAGAGACATGGCTAACACCGAAGCGACTCCCACATAAAACTGCCCCAGCAGGCTAGCAGCCCCCAACATCAACACTGCCCCAGTACAGGGTCTCATACCGATCGCACCGACGGTCATCAATGCGGTGCGCCAGTCGAGCGCTTGCTGAGGTTCAATATGATGAGCGCCTCCGCAGCAGTGGGAATGATCATGGCTATGACTGTGTTCAGCAGCATGGCTAGCGTGTGCGGAATAAGCGTGGCGCAATTGTTTAATGGCGCGCCAGCATAACCAGCCACCTAACAGTGCTACTAACATAAAACTGGCTTGTTCCACCCACGCTACGCTACCCATTGCCTGACGGGTCAGCCAGCCAAGGCCATGTACGAGTACAGCCACCATGGCAATCGCTGTAATCCCTTGTAGCAAGGCTGCCGCAAAGGAAAGCCCCAAGGCGCGCCGGGTGGCACCACCGTGAGACGCTAAATACGTCGCTAATACCGCTTTACCATGCCCAGGCCCTGCAGCATGAAAAACGCCATAAGCAAAACTTACCCCTAGTAGCGTCAGCCACGTAGTGGCAGAAGGCGTGCGGGAAAGCTCGGTAATAGCAAGCGTCAGAGTACGGTGTAAATCTCGCTGCCAAGCCAGCAGTTGAAGACTAACCCCCTGCAAATTAGCCTGTACGATGACGACCAACAGCAGCGCCCCAAACACGGTCAGCGCTCCCCATAACAGTTGTTGCCGCGTTAAAGGCATTGCCCCTCCACTGAAAAGTTATAAAGTAACACTACTGTCAAGTAACACTTTATACACGACCTTCCAGGTTTTCCGCTAGTCGCATTCAACCCGCCCCGTTTCTGCAAAATGGCGGCCCAATCCTGGCTCACCTTCTTCGTCCACATCTAACAGCGCGGCTTGCATAACCAGTTCCGGATCAGGGTCAGCAGGTAACACGCTTAAACGGCAGTCAGGTTCACCATTAAGAATCAGTGCCTGCTCAGAGGGTGCCCCTTCCTCTTCTTCGTGCACCACTTCGATATAGTAGGTTGGATCAAAGACCTGATACTCCAGCATTCGTCCGGCCAATGGCTGAGGCGTTGCTAACGGCAGAATAAACATAAAGGTTAAGCGGCCATCACGCTCCAACGCCGTGTATTCAGACACCTCACCCAGCGCTTGTGGTTCGCCATCTACACGAATCTCCGTAAAGTAGTGCTGCTGCGACAAGTTGTCACGGATGTCGCTGCCTAGCTGGTCAAGGCCTTCTTGCAGATTGCTGCCTTGAACCTGCTGTAACTCTTCGAACACCACCAAACTGTAAAAAGGGTCCATTCGCCACGTTTGATGAAGCCCTGTTGCAATCCCCTCATTGTTTGTTATCACCCGCACACTGAGATCGACCCAGCCATGGGGGTGAGCCATCACCGGACTGCTGCTTAACGCGCCGCTAACACCTACTGCCAACACTACCCAGTAACCGCGGAGTTTATTCAGCAAATTTCCATGCGCGGGCAATACGCCTATCACGGCAATTCTCCTAATTTATGTTGCAGCTCAACCAACCAAGGATCTAATACACGCGGTGGCAGTGGCTGATTGCCACGCAACGCCGATAAGCTGACATAGCTACCACCCGCCACCTCACTTACCTGTAGTTGCAGGCGATACTCAGGCCAGCGGGCTAGCGTTGCCTCTGCGCGCCCTAGCGCTAAATCAGCGTGCCGCACGACATAGCCCTGCTCCATCATTAACTCAATGGCTTCGCGGAACGTTTGCTCTGGGGAAGCGTTGTAACGTAGCTCTCGCGGCTCTAGTGGCTGTGTCGTTGCACAGCCTGCCAGCGTAATAGTCATGAGTAGCGCGGTGGCCGTTAAAAAGAAGTGCTTACGTAGTGGTTTCATAACGCCCCCGGGGTAGCTGCTGCTTGCTTAAACGCAGTTTGGAAACGCTGACAAAAATCATCATTGCTCGCGCTGTAAGATTCACGCAGATCCCCTAAGTGGTCAAAGCGACGAATATCTCGTGAAAGCCGGATATAGCCATCGCGAGCCAGTAGCGACACCCGCTCTACTTCGACTGGTTGGTGCCGGAAACCAGCTCCAAACCCACCACCAATCCCCAGCCCAATGCTTGAACCACCGCGCCCCAAACCGAAGCCACCAAATACCCGCATGTTTCGCCCATACCCAAAGTCGTTATCATAAGGGTCATAGTAACCAATTAAATCTCGCCGCCGACTAGCGGTCACAAGCCCTAGATCGGTGTCAGTAGTTTCAAGCTCAAAACCCCATGTTTCCAATACGCCAATACTTTGTGTCAGCACCTCCAACGATGGAGTCTTTTGACTAGGCTGATCGCTTGGAAAATAGCAGGCTGCCGAAGGGGCTGGCTCCGCTTGAGGAAGGCGCTCAGGCACTGTTTGGCAGCCTGTCACTAGTAACAAGCACGTCATGCTAATCGGTAGTATTGCCTTCATGAGTGATCCTCTCGCCCCAGTGGCGGCTGGTGTGTCATCGAACGCCGCGCTAAGCTCGCTGGCAACCATTAAGATAAATGATAAAAAACTACGACAAATAGTTATGACAACGCATTAAGGAGGCTGTGCGATGAATGTTCTGCTTTGCCCCGATAGTTTTAAAGATGCGCTTAGCGCTGAACAAGCGGCAAGCGCCATGGCAAGCGGTATTCAGCGGGCTGCGCCAACCGCCACGATTAACCTTTGCCCGCTGGCCGATGGCGGCGAAGGCAGCTTGGAAGCGCTTATTGCCGCCACCAACGCCGAACGCCGTCAGCTAACCGTACAAGATGCCTTGGGGCGGCCGCGACAAGCATCTTGGGGCTGGCTAAGCGAGCAGCGTACCGCGTTTATCGAGCTGGCAGAAGCCAGTGGGCTGCAGCACCTAACCACTCACCAACGTAATGCCCTGCATACCACCACTTACGGCGTCGGAGAATTGTTTCTCGCAGCGCTGGACGCTGGTGCCACGAGGGCGCTGCTTTTTTTAGGTGGTAGTGCTACCAATGACGCAGGAGCAGGCATGCTCCAAGCACTGGGAGCCAAATTAGTAGATAAGAACGGCGATTCGCTTCCTCCCGGTGGCGCAGCACTCCAGCAGCTTGCAACGCTCGACCTTTCCACGCTAGATCCGCGTTTAAACAACCTAGAGGTTGAAGCCGCCGTGGATGTCGATAACCCCCTATTAGGGCCTCGTGGGGCGAGCGCTGTCTTTGGCCCGCAAAAAGGCGCATCACCTGATGATGTCGACACCCTTGACCGCGCAATTGGCCATTTTGCTGACCTAAGCGCCCAAGTGTTGGGTCGCGATGAGAAAGAATTAGCAGGTGCAGGAGCGGCGGGTGGTATGGGGTTTGCTGCTCGCTGCTTTCTTAACGCCACCCTTACGCCAGGCATTGAGATGATTATGCAGCAGGCCAAGCTTCCCAGCCTGCTTCCTAACGTTGACCTAATCATTACTGGAGAAGGTCGTCTCGATGGCCAAAGCCTTTCGGGTAAAACGCCCATTGGCGTTGCGCGGCTTGCCAAGCGCCATGGCAAGCCCGTCATTGTGCTGGCCGGTAGCCTAGGTGATGGCTGGCAGGCGTGTTTAGAAGAGGGTGTTACTGCCTCATTTGCCCTTGCCGATGGTCCAATGGCGCTTGAAGACGCCCTACCACGTACTGCAGAGTTGCTTGCTGACCGCTGTGAGAGTATTACAAGACTTTGGCTTGCTCGGTAAGCCAGCCGCCCCTTGAAAATACATCTCCCCTTGAAAAACTAACTTAGCGCCTATATCTCTTTTATTAGACGCACATTCAGCGGCATATCAGTACTGTACTACGTTGCGTCAGCGATGAGTCAGCCGTCGCCAGCTCACCGCCAAGGTAATGTTATGACGCTATTGACGCGATGCAGAAAACTTGTTTTGCAACGCCCACTAAGCGTCTTAAGCTAAATCAAACGATTTGATAACCGTACTGTTTTTAGCGCGGCTACCACCATGGAGGAGCACGATATGAGTGATACAAATAGCATCGGCTTACACGAAGGTAGCGCAAGCCAACTAGCTGAGAAACTTAATCACCTGCTGGCCAATTATCAGATCTTCTATATGAACGTTCGTGGCTACCACTGGAATGTCCGAGGCAGCGATTTTTTTGAGCTACATGCCAAGTTCGAAGAGTTTTATACGGATCTGCTGACTAAAGTCGACGAAGTGGCGGAGCGAATTTTAACGCTCGGCCACAAGCCCATTCATGCGTATAGCGACTATGTAAAAATTTCGCGTATTGAAGAAGATAAAGACGTTCATGATGGCCAAACCTGCGTAAAAGGCGTACTCACCGGTTATCAAACACTGATTGAATTACAGCGGGAATTGCTAGCAATTGCGTCGGATGCTGACGATGAAGGCACCGCTGCGCAAGCCGGTGACTACATTCGCGAGCAGGAAAAAACCGTATGGATGCTCAACGCTTACCTGAGCAAATAATGCGATGTTTACGATGTTTACCTTGCTGACGGCTGACGTGAGCATCAGGTAAGCACTATCAAAAACGGCACCCATAGCGGTGCCGTTTTTTTATGGCGATTTGTCTAACGAGACTTCGCCAACGTTTCAATAAAATCGCGCAACATCTCCCAGAACTCTGCTACCGATTCAATTTCTACTCGCTCGTCTGGCGAATGCGCGCCGCGAATCAGAGGGCCAAACGAAATCATGTCTAAATGTGGGTATTTACTTCCTAAAATGCCACATTCAAGGCCTGCATGAATCACCTTAACCTCGGGTTCGCGGCCCATTAATGCAGCATGCCGAGTGTTAAAAATAGCAAGCAAGGGGCTTTGTGGATTGGGTGCCCAGCCGGGGTAGCCATTTTCCACTTTTACTCTAGCGCCCATCAGGCCAAACAGCGCCTGAAAACGACTCGACATCGCGTCAGTGGCACTGTCATGCAATGAACGCACCAGTGCACAAAGATGGAAACGACCGTTTTCCACGCTTAATACACCCAAATTGTTCGAGGTTTCCACTACCCCCGGCACATCCGCACTCATGCGCTCAACCCCACAAGGGGCTGCATGCAGCGCAGCCAGCAGCATCGCACTGGCGTCCCGCGTTAACGGTTCAGCGTCAGCCAGCTCCACTCGCTCCGCAATGAGCGCCATATTGCTATCGCCACTGCCCAATTCAGTTTTCAGTGTATCGGCAAGCGCTTCCACCATCCCCAACGCCGCGTTAACTTCATCAGCAGGCAGAGCAACTTGTGCAAACGCCTCACGGGGGATGGCATTACGCAGCGTGCCCCCCTGGTAACTAATCAGCCGCGCACCAAAGGTTTCCAATGCCCACAGCACGCGGACTAGCAAACGGTTCGCGTTACCCAGAGGCTTATCAATATCCATCCCTGAGTGCCCGCCTTTCAAGCCGGTCAGCGCCAGCGAGATCACTTGTTCATCTTCTTGTAGGACGGTAGTGGGAAGTTGCGCATTCACCACTACATCAGCACCACCCGCACAACCAATATACACTTGGCCGCGATCTTCGCTGTCTAAATTGAGTAGCAACGACCCTTCCAGCCAGTTCTCGGCGAGATTGAGCGCGCCGCCCATAGAAGTCTCTTCCTCTAGCGTAAACAGCGCTTCTAAAGGGCCATGAGTAAGCTCTGGATCTTCTAAAACAGCGAGTATGGCTGCCACCCCAAGGCCATTATCAGCCCCTAGTGTGGTGCCATCAGCAAATAACCAACCCTCTTTTTCATACGTCTGAATAGGGTCACGGGTAAAATCGTGGTCATGCCCAGCGTTAGCTTGCGCCACCATATCTAGATGGCCCTGCAACACGATGCCTGGCGCGCTTTCACAGCCGGACGTGGCGGGCTTACAAATGCGCAGGTTGCCAAAAGCATCCCGGTCGTGGGATAGCCCCTGGGAATCAGCCCAGGCCTCTAGCGTCGCCACTAGCGCGGCTTCATGGCCAGAGGGGCGTGGCGTATTACATAGTGTGCGAAAGTGCTGCCACACTAAACGTGGCTCGAGGGCTTCTAGATGTGCGTTCATGGAAACTCTTCATTATCGATAACCAGTTTACTTTACCCGCCTGAGCTACTGGGGAAAAGCGTGCGCTGTTCAATAATTTGTTGAGTCGCACGACGAATTAGCCGCACTGACTCGCCGTGTGCTTTCGCTAACGGCTGGTTTTGAAAGGCCCAGGCAATCAGCTGTTGGTGGGCTATTTGCACCTCTTGTCCTAATAACCAATGGCTAGCCTCTCTGGCCAGCGCCTGAAGCGACGTTCTTGCCAATGCAGGGTCACGGTGCCCATACGCCACATCTTCTACTGCCTGAGTATCAGTGCTGCTAAGCGGTAAACGAGGCAAGGACGGCAACAGTAACGCGACGATCGGTGCGGGCAGTGTCGCTAACTCAAAGGCTAATAGCGTTATCAACGAGGCCGCAAAAGAGTCATGCAGAGACGTCAGCACTGCTTGCCCTTCGCTTGTCAGCGCTCGCGCCACCATAATGGCGTACTCGCCGGTCGCCGCTTCTCGGGTGATACCTAAGCGAACAGGTACGAAACCGAGCGCCAACCAAAAGCGAAGCAACGAGGCTTCGGCACCAAAGGTAGCCCCGTAAAGCGCGACCCCTTGCTGGCTAGCATCGGCTATATCGTCTTCTAACAACCAGCGCCCTAATCCTTCACGGCGCCGCTCTGGATGAGTAGCAATGCGCGCTACCCGCCGCCAGCGAGAGGTTAACGCCTCACGACTGCCACTGTGAGCCGCTAACGACTGGGCCAGTAGATGACCTTGAGGACGCCGCTCACCACGAGCCACCTGCTCAGCAAGTGCAGCATTAAAGTCACCTTCTTCCCGAGTCACCAAAACGGCCTGAGGCTCTTTTGATGCGATGATTGTGCGAATAGCGGTGCCAGGGCCATCCAACAGTTGGCGTAAGTCACTGGGCGTGGTGCGATAGTGGGACTGCACTAGCAAGCCAAACAGTTTTGCTAAGCACTCAGGCTGCTTGGCTAACTGAGCCTGAGCAAGTGCAATAGAGACGGTCTGACACTCCGTACCAGCGTGTGACTCAGGTAACTGAGCCTCAGGTAGCGGAGCATTGAGCAGCAGCAACGTTTGAATAGTCGCTTCTAAAGGGTCGCCCGCTGACCAGCGAATAGGAGCTTCAAGAGCTAGCTCTCGCCACTGGGGTGCTTTGCTATTTAGCACCTCGCGAAAACGTAGTGCAAAGCCGCGCCCAGAACCTTCATAACCATGCACGGTGGTGGCAAACGCGATACGGGGGAATGCAACCAACCACTGGGCTAGCAAGGCCGCAGGAATAGCTGCCGCTTCATCGACAAGTAAATAGCTGCCACTGCCGCCGAGCGCTGCTTGGTGAACTTGTTCGTTTAGCGCATCAGGAGGAAGAAAACACAGCGAGCTACCATTCGGCAGTTCAAACCGCGCGTGGCTGAGACGCTGGCCTTCCGGGCATAACGCTACCACTCGCGCAAATAGGCTTTCCACTGAACTAAGACGAGGTGCCGTCACTACCAGTTGCGTAATGCTTTTCTTCAATAAGCGAGCACAAGCAATCCCCAGTGCAGCGCTTTTACCCCGCCCTCGATCGGCAGTAATAACCAATGGTCGGCGACGCTTTAGTTTTACTAGTGCATTTACCGCACGAGCCTGGTCGGCAGTTAAACAGTCTGTGTCATCAAACGGAGCCGCACGCGATTCACGAATAGCTAGTTTGGGCAGCGTGAGGTGACCGTCAACTTCCCAGCGAACAATAGTGCTCTCACCCGTCAGTTGAAGCGCTAACCGCTTAAGGTAATGAGCGCTCAATGAAGCCCAGCGCCACGGGTAATCGGCAAAGCGGGCATAGTCAGGATCAGGCTGTTCACCCCAGCGGCTTGGCGTAATGATCACCAATAACCCACCAGCACTCACGGTGCCTGCCAAGGCTCCAAGCGCATCTGGATCTAATCCCTGGCTACCACTAGCATCTAGGACAACTAGCTGATGTTCCGCACCGAGCCGTGTGCGCGCTTTACTGGCTGGTAAACAGGGCGACACCGACGTCTCTTGCTCAGCCCCCACCCATAACGGCGCCTGCCACATTCGCACGTCCCATAGCCGTTGCGCCTGGTGGCGAGCCTTTTCAGGTGGCCCGTAGAGCCATACCAGTGTCCGCCAGCGCCGGCGCTGCAGACGGACGGCATGATGATCCAAGGCCGATACTTGCTTCATGACCGTCATTGGTTTTTCAACGCGGCAGCCCACGCGCATAGCATCTCCTTAGAATGTCTTTTGCTTACAACTTTGGTTGTAGGTTGGCGTGATTTTCAACGCTTTTAGAACTAACCATATGGTCAAAAAAGGCATCAAAAAGTATACAAATAACTGTTTTTAATGATTTTAATTTTTCAAAGAAGCTTCGTATAGGACGTTAAACTCTTTGGATTACTGATATTGCGCTGCAGTAGGTGGAGTGTGCTAGCTTAGCGATGCAGTCTAGCGGTATTTACTTTACGTAAACGTAAGCCATACCCGCTGCACTTTCCTGCTTTCAGGTAATGAACACTAATAACGCCAACCGCCAAAGTACCAGGAAACTCGCAATGAAAAAGATGACTAAATTTGCCTTAACTAGCCTCGCCGCTGGTGTCGCATTCGCCGCACTCACCTCTACTGCTCAAGCGCAAGAACAGTGGACAATGACCACTACCTGGCCAGAAAACCTCGACCTGATTAAGATTGATCAGCACTGGGCAGAGCTTGTAAACCAGCTGGCAGGCGACGAGGTACAGATTAATTTCCGCGCTGGGGGCACGCTAATGCCCGGCACTGAAGTCTTCGATGCTACCGAAACCGGTGCTATTCAAGCTGCTGGTGATTGGCCGGGCTACTGGGCAGGTTTGAACCCGGCATTTTCTCCACTTGCCACCACTACTAGCTTATTTAATGGCGTTGATTACTTGAACTGGATTCAGCAGTGGGGCGGTTTTGAGCTCTACCAAGAGATCTACGGTCAATACAATATGGTGTATTTGCCTTACGGTATTACCAACAATGAATCTGGCTTCATGGGCCGTACGCCAATCGAAAGTATCGCAGACCTTGAGGGTAAGCGCTTGCGCCTATCTGGACGTGACCAGGGCCGAGTTCTCGAAGAGCTAGGTGGCTCGCAGGTTACGCTAGCCGGTGGCGAAGTGTACCAAGCGATTGAACGCGGCGTGATCGACGCCGGTGAGTTCTCTACTCCAGGCGTTGACTTTAACGCAGGCTTTGCCGAAGTTGCCGACTACTGGGCGACACCTGGTTGGCACCAGTCGGCGAGCGTTTTCGGCGTTATGATCAACAAAGATTCCTGGGACGCCCTGTCTGAAGAGACCCAAGCGAAGCTAAGAACTGCCGCTGAAGCCACCATGGCATGGTCACTTTCCTGGTCAGAGCGTGAGTCTACTGAGGCTACGCGGAAGTTTATTGATGCGGGCGTCACCATTAACCAGTTCTCTGAAGAAGATCTGGCGCGCATTCAAGAAATTACCAATGAAGTGATCGTTCGCGGTGCTTGTGAGCACCCAGATCATGCAAAAGTTTACCACTCCATGATTAGCTACCTAGAAGACTACGCAGCATGGCGGGATGTTACCGCGCCATTCAACATGAGCCGCACCATGGATAACCTGCCTTCACTGGAAGAGATCGAAGCCTGCCTATAAGGCGTTCAAGTACTGCCCCAGCACGGCTGGGGCGGTTGGTGCTTAGCTGCGGAGACCTTCCATGAATGCGATTGCCAAGGCGATCGATGCAATTAACGAGCTGCTGGGCCGCATCATCGCACCGTTAATTGCCATCATTACTCTGATAGTGCTTTACGACATCGTGTCGCGCTTCTTCTTTGGCCGCCCTAGCGACTGGGCGTTTGATGTCACCAAGATGCTGTTTGGCGCGCACTTTATGCTAATGGCCGCTTATGGGTTACGTCATCATGCCCACGTGGAAGTCGACGTTATTAAGCGTCTGCTATCACGCAAAAAGCAGGCCGTACTAGACCTGCTCGGCTATTTAATCTTCTTTGTGCCGTTCATCTGGCTGCTGCTGACCTATGGCTGGCGGTTTTTTGAGCGTTCGTTTAGCCGTGGCGAAACGACCTACGGTATGGTCTCAATCCCGGTGTACCCAGTGAAAGGCGTTATCGTGGTCGCTGCTGTGCTTATTTTGTTGCAGGCGGTTGCTATCGTTCTGCGCGCCATTATGCAACTGCGTGAGGAGAAATCCGCATGAGTGCAGAACTACTGACGCTGGTGATGTTTGGTGGGCTTTTAGTTGGCCTGTTTATGGGTCATCCGCTTGCTTTTGTACTGGGTGGCATGGCAGTCATCGGCGCATATTTAGGGCCTGGCATCAACACCCTGGGGATCATCATTAACAACGTCTATGGCAACGCTATGGACAACTATGTATTAGTGGCTATCCCGCTGTTTATTTTGATGGCGCGCTTTCTTAATGATTCGGGCGTCACCGAAAAAATGTTTGATGCGATGCGACTACTGCTAGCGAACCTTCGCGGTGGACTAGCCCTTACCGTGGTCGTTGTATCTGTATTACTTGCAGCTACCACCGGTATTGTTGGCGCGTCGATTGCCGTTATGGGCATGATTGCCCTGGTGCCAATGCTGAAATATGGCTATAACAAAGAGTTAAGCGCAGGCGTTATCATGGCCAGCGGCTGCTTGGGCATTTTGATTCCCCCCAGCATTATGCTAATTTTGATGGCGAGCTATTCGCCTGTCTCCGTGGGTGCACTCTTTGCTGGTGCGTTGATTCCCGGCCTGATGCTGGGAGTGATGTATGCACTATACGTGCTGGTGATTTGCTGGCTAAAACCCAGCTATGGCCCTAAAGTGCCTGCGGCAGAACGGGCAGAAGTCAGCACAAAACAGCTGCTGATTATGCTGGGTAAGTACGTTGTTCCACCCATGTCGTTAATTCTCGGCGTACTGGGGGCTCTGTTTACCGGTGTAGCAACGGCCACTGAAGCATCTGCTATTGGTGTGTTTATCGCCTTCCTGCTGTTTTTAATCTTCGGCGACCGCAAGGTGTCTACCTGTTACAACACACTGATCGAAGCTGGTAAAACGACAACCATGGTAATGCTAGTGCTCGTCGGGGCCACAGCGTTTACCGGGGTGTTCTCGATTGGCGGCGGCATGACGGTGATTAGTGACTTTGTACTAGCCGTTCCAGGCGGAACTGTTGGTGCCCTACTGTTGATGCTGTTCCTGGTATTTATCCTCGGTATGTTCCTCGATTGGACCGGCATCGTGCTGCTAAGCTTCCCCATTATGCTGCCCATCATTGCACAAATGGATGTGGATGTGCTGTGGTTCGTCGTCATGGTAGCGGTAGTGCTGCAAACCTCCTTCCTAACGCCACCCTTTGGCTATGCACTGTTCTATTTAAAGGGTGTAGCACCACCAGGAGTAGAAATTGTTGATCTCTACAAAGCAGTCGTACCCTTTGTAATCATAATTCTCTTCGCTTGCATACTGATGGCGCTTTTCCCTAGCTTGATTACGGGACTGCCAAGCATGTTGGTGGGTTATTCGTAACCACATGCTATTAGCGCTAAACGCCTAACATCCCCCCGCCTAGCGGGGGGATTTTTTTGTTAGCAGTAATGTTGGCTGCAGCCGCCTAACGCAAGTGATACTATTTGCAGCTGCTATTTCTTCGCATTGACGAGCCAAGCTGCCCCTCATCCAAGGAGACAACGACGTGTCTACGCCAGCTCGCCGCTCACCATCGGCCCTGTTTTCAGGTTTTGCCTCACGCTTTTCGCTGTCGCTTAACCCTTGGTCAATCGCCCTATTTTTGATCGCCCTCGTTGTCGCACTGCCCATTATTGTGGTTCTTAGCCATATTTTTGTGCCGACAGAAGGCGTTTGGCAGCACCTAGCAAGCACTGTATTGCCACGCTATCTCTCTAATACGTTTTGGCTGGTGCTATGGGTTGGCATTGGCACTCTAATTTTGGGGGCTGGTACCGCGTGGCTGGTCGTTATGTGCCGTTTTCCAGGCAAGCGTCTATTTGAATGGGCACTGTTGCTGCCACTAGCGGTACCGACGTATGTCATTGCCTACGCTTATACAGATTTTTTCCAGGTAGCGGGGCCGTTACAAAGCGCGCTACGCGAGTGGCTTGGCTGGCAAGTGGGCGACTACTATTTCCCTAATGTGCGCTCATTGGGCGGTGCAGCAACCCTGATTACATTTGTGCTTTACCCATATGTGTACCTGTTAGCTAGGGCTTCTTTTCTTGAGCAATCGGTCTGCGTGTTAGATGTAGGTCGCACATTAGGGCGTGGCCCTTGGCGCTTATTTGCTAGCGTAGCGCTGCCTCTTGCCCGGCCAGCGTTAGT
Source organism: Halomonas qinghailakensis (assembly GCF_025820815.1). Classification (NCBI taxonomy): domain Bacteria; kingdom Pseudomonadati; phylum Pseudomonadota; class Gammaproteobacteria; order Oceanospirillales; family Halomonadaceae; genus Halomonas; species Halomonas qinghailakensis. The sequence continues at coordinate 1,098,022 of NZ_CP096973.1, forward strand.
GGGAGGTGTTTCACTGGTTCTAATGGAAACGCTTAATGAATTTGGGGCAGTACAGTTTTTTGGCGTAGATACCTTCACCACCGGCATCTATCGCACGTGGTTTGGCTTAGGTGAGCCTGTGGCCGCCGCTCAGCTAGCGGCCTGCTTGCTAACCTTTGTCATAGTGCTGGTTCTTTTAGAGCGCTATTCGCGGGGTAAGCGGCGCTACTTCCATACCACCAACCGGTATCAGCAGCTACCAGAATATCGTCTGCATGGATGGCATGCACTAGGGGCTACTCTTGCGTGTTTGCTGCCCATTGTTATTGGCTTTTTACTACCCAGCGGCATTTTGCTCAATATGGCGATTAAAACAGGCGATAGCCTGTTCGGCACGCGGTTTATTGGCTTTGCCGTGAATAGCCTTAGCCTTGCGACCATTGCCGCATTAATCGCAGTAGGGTTAGCCGTGTTATTGAGCTATGGGGTAAGGCTCAACAATTCACCAAGCGCACGATTTTTCACGCGTATCGCCGCGATGGGTTATGCCATTCCCGGTTCGGTGGTAGCTGTTGGCATCCTCATTCCATTTGCCTGGCTAGATAACTCGCTGAACATGTGGCTACACGAACACTATGGAAAAATCATTGGTCTGGTATTTAGCGGCTCAGCGTTTATTTTGATTTACGCCTATGTGGTGCGCTTTTTAGCTGTCTCGTTTAATGCGGTAGAAGCGAGCCTTGGCAAGGTAACGCCTAGCATGGACGCTGCCTCTCGCACGTTAGGCCAAACCGCTGGCGGCACGCTACGTCGGATTCATACGCCGCTGATGCGGAGCAGTCTGCTAGCAGCCGGGATTTTGGTATTTGTCGATGTGATGAAAGAGTTACCCGCCACGATCATCTTGCGGCCTTTCAACTTTGACACCTTAGCAGTGCGTGCCCACAGCTTAGCCTCAGATGAACGCCTAGCAGAGGCATCCACTGCTTCGCTGACGATAGTGGTGGTTGGCATTTTACCAGTGATTTTACTCAGCTTGGCAATGCGCCGGGCACGTCCTGGTAGCCAGGCCGAGTAATGAAAACGGCTAGCCGTTGAAACCGCCAGCCGCCAAAAACGATAGATTAAGCCGGAAAGATAAACACCTGGGAGTGGTCTAAGTCGATATCAATCGGCTGCCCCTCCTGGGGTAAGAATACCCCAGGCACACGGGCGTGAAGGTGGGCTTCTTGTCCGTCGTTACCATGGGCACATAAGTGAATGAGGCTTGAGCGCCCCAGCAGCTTAGCCATAACCACGTGGCTATGATTATGCGGTTCCGCAGGCACATCACGCTCTCTAATACGTAATGCTTCGGGACGAATCATCACCTGAGCATGGCTACCTTCTGGCAGCCAGCTGGCATCCACCGGACCGACGGGCGTAGCCACAAAGCCCCCCTTAACGACACCGCTTAATTCATTCACTTCGCCGAAAAACGTGACGACAAAGGGGTCTACTGGCGCGCAATAAAGCTCGCGGGGGGTCCCTGTCTGGACGATTTTACCATCCCGCATCAGTGCAATGCGATCTGCCATAAACATGGCTTCTTCAGGGTCATGAGTCACTAGCAGGGTTGCTGAGCCGAGCTTTTTCAACACGTGCAGCGTATCGTCTCGGATACGATCCCGTAGCCGCGCATCCAGGCTAGAAAATGGCTCATCCAGCAACATCAATTTAGGCGTAGGAGCTAGGGCACGCGCCAGTGCCACACGCTGCTGCTGCCCACCTGACAACATATGCGGATAACTTTCTGCATAGTCGGCCATGCCGAGTTGAGCTAGCAGCTCAAGTGCACGCTCCTGACGCTGACTTGAAGGCAAACTTTTCAGACCGAAGGTAACGTTTTCGAGCACGCTAAGGTGTGGAAATAGGGCAGAGTCTTGGAAGGCAAGGCCTACATTACGCTTTTCCGGCGGAACATGACGCTTACCCGGTGCCGCAATAGAAAGACCATCAAGACTCACCGATCCTTCCTGCACAACCTCTAACCCCGCAGCAATCCTAAGCAGTGTGGTTTTGCCACAGCCAGAAGGGCCAAGCAAGCACACTACTTCGCCTGGAGCGATATCAAGATCAATGCCTTTTACCACTTTATTCGCCGCAAACGTGTGCTGAACACCACGAAGCGACAATGCTGATGCAGGAGCCGACACATCGGAAAGTGACACAGTTGCCGTCATTATTTCACCATTGTCTCGTCCACCCGCGACATGATAAACGCATGCCGCTGCGAACACGGTTGAAAGTTATTTGCATTCTATTTTCTATTGAGCAGAGATGCACGCTTCTTACTAAATAGAGGATGCGTTTCATTAGCATTTAACTTGACGCCAACCGGGAGAAGCGTTTCAATACGCGATGTCGCTAATGCAACTTATTATCATAAACATTCAGGGTGTTTGTTATGAAAAAAGCACGTCTCACGGCTACCGTAGCTGCCATCATGGCAGGTTCTGCTTTTGCAGGTAGCGCGCTCGCCAACGAAGTCAACATTTACTCCGCTCGCCATTACGATTCTGACGAGATTCTCTACAAAGCGTTCACAGAAGAGACCGGGATCGAGGTTAACGTACTAGAGGGCGATTCCGACCAGTTGATGGAGCGCATGCAGCGTGAAGGCATTGCGAGTCCTGCTGACGTAATGCTCACCGTTGACGCGGGTCGCCTATGGCGCGCCGAGCAGGATGGCCTTTTTCAAAGCGTAGACTCGGACGTGCTTAACGAGCGCCTGCCAGAATCAATGCGTCACCCTGAAGGTTTGTGGTTTGGCTTTAGCCAGCGTGCACGGGTTATTTTCTACAACCGCGAGAACTTTGACCCTAGCCAAATTGCTACTTACGAAGATCTGGCCGACCCGCAGTTTGAAGGCCAAGTATGTATCCGTTCTTCCAACAACATTTACAACCAGTCGCTGCTCGCCTCAATGATTGAGCATCACGGCGAAGAAGGCGCGCAAGAGTGGGCTGAAGGCGTTGTGAGCAACATGGCACGCGATCCAGAAGGCGGTGATACCGACCAGATTCTTGGCGTTGCAAGCGGCGAGTGTGACTTGGCAGTTGCGAACCACTACTACTACGTTCGTCTGCTACATTCTGATGACGACGCTGACCGCGAAGCGGCACGCAAAGTAGGGATGATTTTCCCCAATCAGGATGATCGCGGCACCCACGTTAACGTTGGCGGTGCAGGCTTGGTGGCTAACGCACAGAACCCAGAAAACGGCATTCGCTTCCTGGAGTTCTTAGCCTCTGACGAAGCTCAGGAAGTACTGGCTGATCGCAACTACGAGTTCCCTGTTGTTGAAGGCATCAAGAAAAATCCGGTGCTCGAATCTTGGGGTGATTTCACCAAAGACGATATCAACATCAGCATCTTGGGCGAGAATAACCCAGAAGCGATCCGTATTTTTGATCGCGTGAGCTGGCGTTAAGCGCTGTGGCCCTTTGGGCCACAAGCCTGTACTAAAAAAACACCTGCAGCTTAGCTGCAGGTGTTTTGTGTTGGATTATCGATTACGAGCCCGTAACGTTTAAGCCTTACTTAGCCTAGCGGGCTTAATACTAGTGGGCTTCATCCCAGTTAGCACCGCTTTCCGCTTCAACAATCAGTGGCACGTTTAGGGTCGCGGCGGCTTGCATTCGTGTTTGGACCTGCTCGATAAACGCCTCAACTTGCGCGTCGGCCACTTCAAACACTAGCTCATCGTGTACCTGCATGACCATGAGTGCATCGAAATCGCCTTCAGCAAGCCAAGCATCAACATCAATCATCGCCTGCTTAATAATGTCTGCTGCCGTGCCCTGCATGGGCGCATTAATCGCAGTGCGCTCAGCGCCCTGACGGCGGTTGCGGTTTTGCGAGTGGATCTCGGGTAGGTACAAACGCCGCCCTAGCACGGTTTCTACAAAGCCATCTTCCGCGGCCTGGGTGCGAATACGATCCATATAGCTAGCAACGCCAGGATAACGGTCAAAATAGCGGTCGATATAAGTTTGCGCCTGGTTGCGGTCAATATGCAGCTGGCGTGACAAGCCCCAGGCACTCATGCCGTAAATCAGGCCAAAGTTGATGGCTTTGGCGCTGCGCCGCTGATCGGCAGAAACCTTTTCAAGCGCGGTACCGAACACTTCAGCGGCAGTTGCGGTGTGGATATCTCGCCCTTCTGCAAAAGCACTTAACAAGCCTTTATCTTCAGACAGGTGCGCCATAATGCGCAGCTCAATTTGCGAGTAGTCGGCCGCCACAATGCGATAGCCTGGACGCGCCACAAACGCTTGGCGGATTTTGCGCCCCTCTTCTGTACGAATCGGTATGTTTTGCAAGTTAGGGTCAGATGACGAGAGACGCCCTGTCGCTGTTACCGCTTGGTGATAGCTGGTATGCACCCGCCCCGTCGTTTTATTGAGCAGGCGCGGTAGCTTATCGGTATAGGTAGATTTCAGCTTTGCCAACCCACGGTGCTGCATAATCACCTTGGGCAACGGATAATCTAGCGCCAGCTCTTCTAGCACTGCTTCGGCGGTTGAGGGCGCGCCTTTGGGGGTTTTCTTGATCACCGGAATCTTCTGCTCTTCGAACAGAATCTGCCCCAACTGCTTGGGTGAACCAAGGTTAAACTCACGACCTGCTAGCTCAAACGCTTCACTCTCAAGCTCGCGAATACGTCGCTCTAGTTGCTGGCTCTGTTCGTGGAGGCGCTCGGCATCCAACGCCACGCCATTGCGCTCAATCCGCGACAGCACGTTAATCAGTGGTAATTCAAGGTGATCCAGCACCTCTGCTAAACGCCCTTCCCTTTCAACCTGGGGACGCAGTATGTCTTGCAGCCGCAACGTGATATCCACATCTTCACAGGCATAAGGAACCGCTTGCTCTAAGGCAATCTGGTTAAACGTGAGCTGCTTCGCCCCTTTTCCTGCGATCTCTTCGAAGGAGATGGTTTTTTCGCCCAGATACTTCAGCGCCAGCGAATCCATGTCGTGGCGAGTGGCGGTGGAGTTCAGTACGTAAGAAGCGAGCATGGTGTCGGCCAGCGGGCCCACCACACCAATATCATAGTTTGCTAGCACGGAAATATCGTACTTAAGGTTCTGGCCGATCTTGGTTTTTTTAGGATCTTCCAGTAGCGGCTTCAACGCCTGTAGTACCTGTTGGCGATCAAGCTGCGCGGGCGCATCCAGGTAGTCGTGGGCCAGGGGGATATAGGCGGCTTCACCGGCTTCAAGTGCCAAACCAACGCCTACAATATCGGCGTCCATATAATTCAAGCTAGTGGTTTCTAAATCGAAGCAAAAACGCTCGGCTTTCTTCAGACGCGCTAACCACACCTCAAACTCAGCTTGCTCTACAATGATATGGTCATCGCGCTGGCTAGCGGTCGCGGTATTATCGGCCGTATCAATATCGGCATTATTAGGCGCGGGCTCGCCACCCTTAACGTCATCAACACCCTCGTCGTTGCCTGCCAGCAGCTCAGCCAACCACTGCTTAAACTCCATCTCTTTATAGAGTTCCACCAGCGCTTCGCGGTCTGGATGCGCAATATCCAAGTCATCCAGCCCCACGGGCAGGTCACAGTCGGTCTTAATGGTTGCTAGCTGATAAGAGAGAAAGGCCTGCTCACGGTGCTCTTCAAGCTTCTTCGGTAACGTTTTCGCGCCACGGAAACTAAGCGTTTTGACGCGTTCCAGATCACCATAAATTGTCTCTAAACCACCTTCCATGCCTTGTAATAGACCAATGGCAGTCTTTTCGCCCACCCCCGGCACGCCGGGAATGTTATCAACCTTGTCACCCATCAGGGCCAAGAAATCAATAATCAGCGCTGGAGGGAGACCAAATTTTTCTTTAACACCCGCTTCGTCGAGCGTTTCCTCTTTCATGGTATTAACCAACGTAATATGGGCGTTTACCAACTGCGCCATATCTTTATCGCCGGTCGAGATCACCGCATCACGGCCAGCCTGGGTGGCATGGTGAGCCAGCGTGCCAATCACATCATCGGCTTCCACCCCTTCAATACACAGAAGCGGTAAGCCTAGTGCTTTTACACAGGCATGTAGCGGTTTAATTTGGCTGCGCAAATCGTCCGGCATGGGCGGCCGGTGGGCTTTATAGTCGCTATACATCTCATCGCGAAAGGTTTTTCCTGGCGCATCAAACACCACAGCCATTGGGCTTTCGGGATAATCTTTGATCAGACGCTTGAGCATATTCAAGACGCCTTTCACAGCTCCTGTGGGCTGGCCGCTAGAGGTCGTTAACGGTGGTAGCGCGTGAAAGGCGCGATATAGGTACGAGGAGCCATCGACAAGCACGATAGGGGCACGGGCCATAACCAATTCCATTGTTAGCAACACAGTAAGAAAGTCTATTGGCTATGATACGCGTTCACGTCACTGGCTGCAGAAACAACCGCTACGAATAACGCATTTCAACCTCACACAACGCTGCCAACTGACCCTGCAAGCCGCTACAATAAAGGGCTTAGCAACCTGGGCGAGATTCTCATGGCTGTATTTACTCCGCTGAGCGACGTTCAGGTCGCCGCGTTTTTAGAAAAATTTGATGTAGGCAGCTTCGTTTCGCTACAAGGCGTAGCTGGCGGTACAGAAAACTCAACGTTTTTTGTAACCACCGATCGTCGTGAGCTGGTGCTAACCCTGTTTGAGCAGGGCGAGCATGAGGAGTTGCCGTTTTTCGTCGATTTGTTGGATTATTTGGACGAACACCGTTTACCGGTGCCCGGTACCATTCATGACCGTGAAGGTATCGCGCTACACAGTCTGGCGGGCAAACCTGCGCTGCTATTTCCGCGCTTGCCGGGCAAGCACCCTAGTGCGCCTAACCTTGCCCAATGCCAAGCGCTGGGCAATACGCTGGGGCATTTGCATGTTGTCTCCCAACGTTTTCCTGGCCATCGACCCAATCCGCGCGATCTTCACTGGCTGCGAGCAGTGCATCACAAGGTGCTAACGTATATTAGCCCTGATGATCAGACGCTGATGAAAGATGAGGTTGATGACTTCGAAAGTGCGTTTAGCCAGCACGGCGAGCTACCTCAAGGAGCTCTTCACGGCGATTTGTTCCGTGATAACACGCTGTTTGAAGGCGACCAGCTAGGCGGCATTATCGATTTTTACAATGGTTGCACAGGTGATTTGCTGTTTGATCTGGCTATTGTCATTAACGATTGGGCAACTAATGAGGATGGCACCTTAAACGCTGATCGTTATGAGGCCATTCTTAGCGCTTACCAGGCGCGTCGCCCTCTCACAGCAGATGAACGTACGCTATGGCCGATCATGCTGCGCATGACCGCGCTGCGGTATTGGCTATCGCGCCTGCTGGTCGTTTATGTTGATCCACCTGCCCATGACCTAACGCCTCATGACCCTGAGCGTTTCCGGACCATTTTAAAAGCGCGCATCGCATTTGGCGCACTTCCGCTCCCAGAGGTTCCTTGATGATTGAATCGGTGACCACCAGCACCCCGGCCTTGCGCGCCCGACGCACATGGAATATCGACCAATGGGGTAGCGGCTACTTTGACGTGGATGACCACGGACACGCGTTGGTTCGTCCGCTAGGCAGTGACGCTGAAGGGCCAGCCCTACCGCTTAGTGGGCTTGTGCGCCAGCTGCAAGCTGCAGGGCTGCGGTTGCCAGTGTTAGTCAGATTTAGCGATATTCTGCACGACCGAGTAGAGCAACTGTGCGGTGCATTTGATATCGCGATGCAGGATATCGACTACCAGGGCGGCTATACGGCGGTTTATCCAATTAAGGTCAATCAGCAGCGCCGCGTGGTGGAAGAAATACTCGCTACCTCCGAACGTGGCAATGGCCGTGTAGGATTGGAAGCCGGTAGTAAGCCAGAACTATTGGCAGTATTGGCGCTGTCTGATGGCGGCTCCTCGCTCATCGTCTGTAATGGGTATAAAGACCGTGAATACGTGCGCCTAGCGCTGCTGGGTGAAAAGCTAGGGCACCGCGTTTACCTGGTGGTAGAGAAGCTTTCAGAGCTGGAGCTTATTTTAGAAGAGGCTCGTGAGCTGGATGTCACACCGCGCATTGGCTTGCGGGCACGGCTAGCTTCAGTGGGTAAAGGTAAATGGCAAAACACGGGTGGCGAGAAATCAAAGTTTGGCCTGACAGCCAGCCAAATCCTTGATGTAGTCGCGACCTTGCGCGATCAAAATGCGCTAGAAAGTCTACAGCTGGTGCACTTCCACCTTGGCTCGCAAATTGCCAATATTCGCGACATTCAGCGCGGCCTTCGGGAATGCGCCCGTTTCTACCAAAACCTGATGAGCCTGGGTGCGCCGATTGATACCGTCGATGTTGGCGGTGGTTTAGGAATCGACTATGAAGGCACTCGTTCACGCAGCTACTGCTCGGCCAACTACTCTATGCAGGAGTATGCGCGTAACGTAGTTAGTGCCTTTGCACAGCTGTGTCAGGAAGCTGATCTTCCCCAGCCTCACCTGATTAGCGAATCAGGCCGCGCCCTAACAGCTCACCATGCGGTGTTGATCACTAACGTGATTGGTGAAGAGCGCGTAAATGCTTCGCCGCCAGAGCGCTCCTCCCAGGAAGACCCCCAGGTAGAAGCACTCTGGCGAGTTTTTGAGCAGTTAGCCGAGAGCCAAGAGCCTCGCGTTCTAGTGGAAGCTTGGCACGATCTTCTGCAAGCGGTAAGTGAGTTGCAAGACCGCTTCGTACTGGGATTAAGTAATATCAATGCCCGCGCCGAAGGCGAGCGGCTCTATATGGCTGCCTGTGCACGCTTACGCGGACAGCTCGACACCCGTAACCGCGCCCACCGGGAAATTATGGATGAGCTCGCTGAAAAGTTGGCCGATAAGCTGTTCGTCAACTTCTCACTCTTCCAGTCGGTGCCAGACGTTTGGGGAATCGAGCAGATTTTTCCTGTTCTGCCACTAAGCGGCCTAGACCAGCCCCCTACCCGCCGCGCAGTGATTCAGGACATCACCTGCGACTCTGATGGCCGTATTGATAGCTATGTGGATGGCCAGGGCGTGGAAAGCACGCTCCCTCTGCCTGAATGGGCAAGCGACGACGAACGTTGGTTAGGCTTCTTTTTGGTCGGTGCTTATCAGGAAATTCTCGGCGACTTGCATAACCTATTCGGCGATACCGATTCAGTCGATGCTGCACTAGGAAAGGATGGCGAGTGGGTACTTTCTAACTTACAGGCAGGCGATACCGTAGCCGATGTTTTAGCCTATGTGAATTTTGATGCACGAGTGCTAAAGCAAAAACTCACCGAGCAACTGATCACTAGCGGTTTTTCTACCCAAGAGCAGGCAACATTTGCCGCTAGCCTGAGCGAAGGCCTAGAGGGCTACACCTACTTAGAGTAGCACTAAGGCACCGAACGTTAACCACGGCAACGAAAAGGCCACCGACAATGTCAGTGGCCTTTTGCTTAATTGCTTGCGTTTAACTACTGACACTTAACTACTTAGCGCCATCACCTATTCTACAACGCTAGTGGTAATGTCTAACCCGCCGGTCAGCGTTAAGCGCAGCGAGGCACCACGCGGCAATTCACCAACACCCGCAGGCGTACCTGTCAAAATAACGTCGCCAGGTTCTAGTGTGAAGTGGCGACTCATCTCTGCTACCAGCGTTGGTATCGCAAAGATCATATCAGCCCCCTCCCCGTGTTGACGCTCTTCACCATCAATTTCAAGGGTGAAGGCTAACGCATTCCAATTGGGTATACGGGTTAGCGGCAAAAATGATGATAGCGGGCAAGCACCATCAAACGCCTTTGCAATTTCCCAGGGGTGGCCTTTCTCTTTTAGCTTGGTTTGTACATCACGAAGTGTTAAATCCATCGCCAAGCCGATGCCTGCAATAGCACGCTCAGCTTCATCTTGGGTAGCGTGGGTTAGGGTCTCTCCCACTAACAGCGCGAGTTCGACTTCATAATGCACATCCCCCCTGGAAAACGGCGGATTAAGGGGTTTGCTCAAATCCACCACGCTCGTGGCGGGTTTCATAAATAACAGAGGTTCACTGGGAACCGGGTTATCCAATTCCTTGGCATGGTCGGCATAATTGCGGCCGACGCAGACGACTTTGCCCAACGCGTGGGGAAACTCCTGGCCATCGGTAAACTGTGGAACAAAACGCATGGCGGGTCTTCTCCTTCTCATTATGCGTGCCGCATTCGCAACGACAGGCGCAACAGTCTACCCTAGCTATGCGTATGTTCCACAATCTCTTCCACAGCTTTTCATACATACCACTAGTGATACGTTAGATTATGCGTCGGGCGCCCAACGATCGTCAGCCCCATGCGCCAGAAAGCTAGGGCGCTGCTTCGGTGCAGCAAACGGAGCAACACAGCGATTATCCGGACGATTAAACACAAAGAATACGTTACTACGTGGGTCAGGCGACAAATTAGCGTTAGACGCATGCAGTGTATTGCAGTCAAACAGCAACAAGCCTCCTGCTTTGCCTTTTGGCGCTTCAATGCCGTATTTAGACACCAACTGAGTTAACGCTTCAGGGCTAGGAACGCCAACCTCTTGTGCTTTAAGCGAGCTTTTATGGTTATCTTCCGGCGTTTCTCCCAAGCAGGGCACAAATTCCAGATGAGAACCGGGAATCAGCATCAGTGGGCCGTTAAACTCATGATTGTCAGTTAAGATCAACGAGGCGCTAACGGCGTGCATGTTCGGCATACCGTCTTCTGCGTGCCACGTCTCAAAGTCAGAGTGCCAATTGAACCCTTTACCCGCAAAGCCTGGCTTATAATTAATCCGTGACTGATGCACGTAAGGATCATCACCAATAATTTGCCGGGCAGCACCTGCTAACCGCTCATCACTCGCCAGCTGGCCTAATCGTTCAGAAAGCTTATGCACGGCAAACAGCGAACGAATTTCGTGGCTTTCTGGCTCAGTAACACTGAATTCCTTATCACGATAAGCATCGTTGTTCATCAGTGACTTCATTTCTTTACGAAGCGCTTCAAGCTCTTCACCCGAAATAAGGTTGGGAATAAACAAAAAACCTTTGCGCTCAAATTCATCAAGCTGTTCTTGAGACAACGGCCCTGACAGCTCACGCCCTTTCACCACCGCATCACGGCGCGGCTGGGTTAGTGAAGCTGGAGCTGAGGCTAAGCGAGTTGGGTAAGCATCTCGCACTGTTGAACGTTGTGCTGAGGGCATATCCGTCATTTCACTGTACTGCTTATGGGCAGTAATGGTAGTGAGGGGGTAATTGCTGACTGTCATCTAATCCACTCCTTGTATGATTAAATTTCAGATCATTGGAAAACAAACTCTATGTCTTCATCTTCATATAACGCAAACAGTAGGATAGCTAAAAGTTTACTTCTTGCAACCTATACAAGTCGATTTATAACGTGTGTTATGAAATCCAACCACCACTCTTAAAAATCACATAACACCTAAAACAAAAAATCAACAAACTTTGATTATAGTTAATTCAAACACACACACCCATAAATAAAATCTCTATCAAATCCCGTGTTTCTAGCCATCTCTTCTGGCTCTAAAAGCTTAATACTATTACGCGTTTTTCGAATATACTTCTTTTGCTCAAGCGCTGTCATACAACGGCTAACATGAACACTTGTGATACCAAGCAGCTCACCCACCACCTCTTGCGTTATGGAAAAATCAAAAACATCACCTTCTAAAAGTCCTTTAAACTTAAACCTAAAATATATTTCAAGCAAAAAGTGCGCAACGCGCCCTTCAGAACGATGATGAGTACAGCTCCTTAAACGCTCCAACGTAATATTATCATTAATCATGACATAGGATATAATTGCGTTCCTAATTTCATCATTATTTTTAAATAATTTATGTAACCCTTCAGCAGAAACTTTTAGAAACTCACAATCAGTCACCGAATGGATAACAACATCATGATTTTCAAAAAAACTTTCGCGCAGGCCAATAATATCGCCAGGCATAAAAACATTACAAATATCTTGCCCTCTAGCACCTGCTGCATGGGAAAGACTAGCCCACCCCTCTCTTAAAACAAAAATATCAGCACGCCCCTCGCATACCGAGAAAAACTGTTGATTTTTCTTTAGCTCGACAGTTTTCTGCTTCAGCTGTGATAACTCTTCAAATGAAGAACTACCAACTTTCCCGTACAAATTTAAAATATCTCCCACATTTATGCTGTTACGATGTCCGTTAATCACTCCGCCAATGTCACCATTACTCGTTAAAGGGGAGCAATCACTTACAGCCAATTTGTTCATCTCTACACTCCATTGTAGTTAGATAAAATTAGTTAGATAAATTTAGCTAAACAATTAGTTAGACAATAGCTATCCAAACCAACGAGACTGCACAACAATCCGTATAAAAAACACGTCGTCAGCGCTTAAAAAATATAGTCAACTATAAAATATTAAACAAGAATAACTCTTAACTTAAGCTATCAAAATAAATTATAAACATATAATTTAACTTTTGTTAAAACCAAACACCATACTTTAGTATACGAAATCTCATAAATATCAAAATAGCTTGATAAGCCATTAAAATTAAAAAAACAAAATATTCGTATGCAAGTTCAATAAATTTAAAATAATTAAAACACCTTAAAAACTTAAGGATACCGGTGAAAGCATCAACAATGTCTACAAATTAATTTAACTAATTTTATATGGCATAGAATATCAAACAAAGAAATTAAATATTTTTAATCATACTAAAAGAAAAGCAAAAAGTTGCATTTTTAAACCACTACCTGACTCTCGCCTCCCCAACGATGGGTTTACAGTCGCCCATTAGTGTGGGTATGTCGGCAGGTAAATAGTGCTCCTATGCAGCAACACCTGACTTACCTGGTGATCAACGCGAAGAGTGGACAACTGCTTACCTGTATGCGCCAACGGACAAAGCAACGACCAAGGGCGTTTTCGAATTAATGAAACGGGACTGACATTCACCGCAGTGCATGAGAGTACTATAGTAAGTGACAGGTGACTTCACATCGGCACGTGCTGAAACCCTTACGAAAAGCCATTTCAAGCGTGATGACTGAGATACGGAAATTTATACTCATACTGCCTTCACGTGTGATGAAACACACTTTTACGTTCATGCACAGCTTGATGATTATGAAAACTATTTTCGCGTTTTTTCTAAAAATTGATCTTCTAAAATACAGCGAGAACATCTATAAGGCACTTTCCTTTAATTCATAACCTCGTTACACGTTCCTTAAAGAGTGGGTAATTTCTCATACGTTTAAAAACCCCAGTAAACAATACCGGGGTTGGTAGAGGCTCAAAACTAAGGGATAGTTTAGCAAGGTAAAGGCGCTTTAAACATAAAGGCACTTTAAACAGCACCGGCCCCGTTAAACAACGGGGGCCGGTTCAATCAGATTTACTTCTTAGCTTGGACATTGTCATCATCGGCACGGGCTAAAAAAGAGCGGGTGGTTTCATCAAGATGCTGCGATCAGCGCTTTATAGCTGGCAATTTCGAAGCATTCAAAGGCATAACTGGCGATACCCCCTTTTACCACTTCATCACCAGCCATCATTCCACCCAGCGCTTGACCAAAGGCAGAAAGCTTACCCCCCATGTCTTTAAGTGCTGACGTATCAATACCCAGTTCGGTCATTAAACGCTCAAGCTTGTCAGCTTGATGGGTGGTTTCTTCCAGATGCTGATCAATCCTAGCCCGCAGCGCTGGGTAATGCTCTAAGCGTTTAGCCTGTGATTTCAACATTTCTTCTGCTTGCTTTTCCATAGCATGAGCATCGCGTAACCAATTTTCTAAATACTTGGTTTCCATCGTGCAGCTTCCTTATTAACAAGCAGCATGGTAACGTTTATTTAGCGGGATCAATTTGCTCTTTTTGCGCGCCAGATTTCTCTTTTGCTTGGCCTAGGCTAGGTTCTTGGCCTTCCGGTGCAGGCTGGTTACGCACGCTGTATTCACTGCGTCCATCCAATGAAGGACCTTGCGACCAGCGCCCTTGTGGGGCTTCCTTATCCAGCAAAGTATTTAAGTAATAATAAGAGTGCTGCATCGCCTCATTGTCTTCTGGCGTCGAATTAGGAATTGGTAGCTGTTTCTCAATACCACCCAACTCTTCAATAACAGCCAACCACTGTTGCTGATGATAGGTATCACGAGCGATTAAGAAAGATAAAAAATCTTTCATGCCATGATCATCAGTCCAGTTATACAGCCGTGATGCTAATACTCGGCCACCTGCCTCTGCTGTGACATTAGCCAGCATATCTGCAGCAATATTGCCGGTGGCGTACACATGGCTCATATCAAAGGGCACGCCATTTGAATTTACCGGCATCGCTGAAAGCCCGGACGACAAGAGATGACGAGGATTAGCTCCGCCTAAGATGGCATTCATAACGGAGTCTTTGGCAGTCGCCTCTTGATAAGAAACGGGCGCCCCTTCTAAGTTTAGCGCTACCGCATGTCCCAACATTTCGATATGCGAGAGCTCTTCCGTTGCCGTGGACATAAGCATGTCACGAATACGATCATCTCCACGCGCGCCCATTGCCTGAAAGAAATACTGCATGGCGACCCGTATTTCGCCTTCAATACCGCCAATTGCTTGTTGTAGCAACATAGCAAACTCAGGGTTAGGCTTATCGACTTTAACGGGATACTGTAGTTTTCCAGAGTGATGAAACATCGCGCTACTCTCCTTGGCTTATTACCACTCGACAAAAACTCATACTTATTAATAAGAGTCTTTTTCCTTGAGGAAACGGCAGATAGAACTCAGCATTTTACTTGCCATCATATTATCTTCGCATCATATGAAAGCTTTTATTGCTCAAGAAATTTTAGGTTAGTCAACTAAAAGGGGTAATCAAGCAGTGATGCATAAAGTGCGTCATTTTTAATATTTATAAAAACAAAAGTCAGACTTAATCAATATTTTATGAGCTATTAATTAATATAATTTAAAGTAGCGAAAACTTGGCGCCCTGTTTATCCTTTACGTAATGAAAAATCTAGAGAAATGCCTTATGAACAAAATGCCCCTCATCGCCTCTGTGATGATAATTCTGCTAGCCAGTGGATGCCAATCACACTCGGCAACTCACCAAACAACAAAGCCTAATGAAACGCTAACCAATACCTATTGGAAATTGGTCACGCTTGGCGATCAACCCGCCTCCACCACTGATAACTTCCGCGAGCCTCACCTTGTACTCCATGAAGAAAAATCTCGGCTAGCCGGATCAACTGGCTGCAACACTTTGCTTGGCACTTACCGTCTTAGCGGCAAACGGTTAGTGTTTGAACAAGTAGCTACCACAATGATGGCCTGCCCCGAGACGCAGATGCGTAACGAGCAGGTAATGCTCAATGTCCTGCAGCAAGTAAACGCGTGGCAAGTAGATGGTAGCGTGCTGTCACTCAAAAACGCCAATGGCAAACCAGTGGCAGTGTTTGAGGCAGTGCATCTTTATTAAAAGGTGGTATTTCGACAGCATCGTTTTATTACGGGGTAGACACTTTATAGACAAAAACGAAAAAGCCGCCCTTTCGGACGGCTTTATCTAATTCTCTAACGCTTTGCTTTTAAATCACTTTTAGTGGTGCCGACACCAGGAGTCGAACCCGGGACCTACTGATTACAAGAACCTTACTGAGTGTCTCACACTGGCATATTAAAATATAAATCAATAGCTTATACACACTCTAAAATTCATTCCAGCACACTAAAGCATGTTTCTGTGGACACTTTTTCACATCAAGCCAATCACACCTACAAAGAAGAAAAATGTTATTTCTGAATAGCATTTATGAAGAAAAAGACTATATGACACTGATTTTAAAAAGGGGTTAAACCTCTCTAAAACTGAAATCTCCTCTATTAACTTATAACTATAATCTTCTTTTTCAGGAAAACCGCTATCGTTGAAATTTAATTCCATTATCCTACTTTTTTCCAATACCGTGGCTTCTCGGTCTAGCAGATAAGCAAATTCATTTTCTATAAATTCAACTCCCTCGCCACACTTCATAGTAAACCCATTGAAATAGCTAATATATTTATCTACACTATCTTCATTGACCCCATGATTCTTTATTATTTTTTTAAATGCTATATTCATTTTATTATTTGATTCATATATATTAACAAGAGCTTCAGTTTCATCTTCACCATTTCTATTTATTTTAAGAAAAAACTCTTTTTTATTACTTTCACATTGTGATAAGCTTTTTTTGATTACAAAAACCTCTTGCTCTCTTCCTTCTTTCTTTCCATCCAAAGTCTTTAACTTCGAATACAGCTTATCTTGCTTCGCCTCTTCTAAATAATACTCCTTCATATTAATAATTTTTTTGCAAGAATAAACCTTGAGCTTATCAAAACAAATAAGAATATTAAAAACCTCTCTAACAACCTCATCTAAGTCACTTCTTTCTTTATCCTTATTTTTTAGCTCTCGGTTATTTTCTATAGCCATTAAACTTAACAAGCCTGCTATTGAAGCAGCACTTAACTTATAAAGCGAGTCTCCCGAACTAAAAACATATTCATCGAAGAAAAAACCCCAAATCAAACCACAGACCGAGCTTAAAAATAAAATTAAATATATATTTTTTGACAAATCTCTTAAGCCTTTTATAACTGATTTTCTAAGCTATTAAAATAAAGATTTAATTTTTCAAAAAGATTACTATTACAACTACCAACACTAAAATAAAAACCATTATACTCAAACTTATATCTTATACTTTGAATATCTCTTAAGATCATGTCTTCTATAGCTTGAGAATCACATAAAAAACCAGCTGCTTCCTTATTAAAGGCATTGCTGATTCTTTGTCTTTCTTCTAGCCCCCATCTAACACCTTCAATATCACTACCAGTCAAAGTAACCGTGGCGATATTAATAAGCACCTCATCTGCACACACATAATGCCTCTCTCCGTCATCAAGCTCTCTATGCATAATGAACATATCTTTAGAGCATCCTTCTCGAATTGTTTCATCATCAACAGATAAGACAATAAGGTTCTTATCAACAAGACCAACTTCTAAAGAAAGCAAAAAATCAAAAACATTTCCTTTAAATTCATGACTTTTAATATTATTTTCTAGCGATATAGCACTTGCATTACTACTAGCTATCAAAGCCAAGCTTATAATCCACTTTAGACCTTTATCCACAACCCCTTCCTCCCTGGAACCATCTATCCACAACCCTTTGTGCTAGTCGGTATCCGTTCCCGTTTTCTTCAACGTGCTGCGTGCCCTCTCTATATCGGGGCTTATTTGTCCGCACGTTTCGTCTGTCATGCCTGTCATTAGCCAAAGGGTGTATTTCGGCCACTGCTTGCAAATAGCCTCCAACATTTCTCCTTTGGGCGCTCTTCCAGCCTGCTCAATGCTCTCAACAGTTTTTTTATTAAAACCAATAAGTTGTGCAAATTCTGCGCGGCCTGAAGTTTCGACCTCACGAATTTCTCGCATTTTTTGGGCTAGGTCACTGGACATATACCAACTTCTTCGTATACTAATTTCATCGGATACCAATTAATTGGTACACCGCCTAGGTAAAGTTCTGCAATAAGCAGTTCTGTTCTGAAGATACCACAACATGCCACAGCGAGCAGGTACAGCATGGAAACGAGCAGCACGCCCCACGTCTCAGCACCTCAAGTGCCCGTTATGACGATCGAGCGTTTCTCAGAGCTTTCTGGCCTATCCCCCGACACCGTTCGCGGCCAGATGAACCAAGGGAACCTCCCCATTATCAAGGTGGGTCGTCGTCGCCTCGTGAACGTCGCGCTCTTTACCGCTGAGTGCCTGCAATCGGAGGACTGGAACTAATGACCGCTCTAGCCCCTATCATCACGCTGGCAGCCTCCTGCACCCTGCTGGAATCTAACGGCCTCACCATCGCTACTCAAAAGCTCCTGTTTGACGGTGAAAGCGCCCCTGGTGGCGTGGTACTGCATCACCACATTGTTTCAGCAGGAGGGTTCTTCTTCATCAATGTACCTGCCGCGCACATGCTCGCCTTAAACCTGGATGACAGCACCATTACCCGCGTCTCCGTCCACGATGAAGACCAGAGATACAGCATCGTTTTCAAGCACCTGCAACACGCCCTGGCCTACCTCGCCGAGTACTACGGCCTTTCCCTGGCCGATCACTGCGCCCTTTCAACCACCGATGCCTCCCCCTGTTCATCGGTCATTGTTGTTCCTGCGCATCTATCCAAACCCCCACGGCTAACGCGTCGCCCGTTATCCACAACGGCCTTTAGCCCTTTCGGAGTTATGCACATGGCTAAAAAACAGCCCATCCGCGTGTTTCTCGACCAAGAGATTCACAGCCGTTATTTAATCCAGGCAGGCACCAACAGCCTGACCCCTTCGGCACTGGGGGAACTGCTGATTGAGTACGGCATTACCCAGTTAGAACGCGGCGACAAGGCACCGCTGAAAGCTCCTGCCGGTGACGCCTCCCCCGCTCCCCACGGCAACGAGGCTTAAAAATATGTCCCCTGCCCGTCATCCGTCGCCCTTCGGTCGCACGGCTTCTAGAGCCCTCACCGGTGCGGCTGTCATACCCGAGGCACGAGCGGTTGACAGCCGTGCCGGGGTGGGCTGCCGTGCGGAACGACCGAAGGGCACGGATAGGGCGAAGGGGACAACCCCCTGCCTCGATTCCAGAGCTTTGAGGGAGCGGGGCCAGCGGTGCCTACACGGTAGGGACTATGCACGCGCCGCGACGTACTACGCCCAGGCTGAATACTGCCTATTAGTCGTCGATGGCATTACACCTGAAACCACTGAGCTAGCCATTCTCGCGGACTACTGCCTAACGCAAGCCGCCAGAACCCAACGCTAACGAAAAGGAATTATGACCATGATCAACACTATTCAAGCCCACGTTATCGGCGCATCACGTTACAGCATGGATAACGGCGTTAAAGGCGCAAAAATCACCGTTATGCAGTCGGCTTCTGCTGACAACGAAAACGTCTTAGGCAACCAGGTCAGCGTCATGACCGCGCCTTATGAAATCTTCGACCAGCTCCACGCCTCAGCCCCCCACATGCCTTGCAGCATGGAACTTGATATTGAACTGCGCACCTCGGCCGCATCGGCGGGTGGCAAAACCACCATTCACGTTATTGCCGCCCGCAAACCCAACGCCACCGGTAGCCCACAGCAACAGCCGGCTACTAACAGCGATAAAAAATAGGATTTTGAGCCATGGACACTAGTGAACTCGCTGGTCTGTGGCTCCTGGTTTATTGCGTCGGCCTCGTCTTGGCCTTCGGGATCGGCGCGGTAAATGGGGGCCAACGATGAACGATCCCAGTCTTACGTTTGTTGTTGGTTCCTTATTCACGTCCTACGCCCTCGGTTGGGCCTTCGGACACATCATTCTTACGGTAAAACGCTTTATGGAGTCAGTCACATGACCAAGCAAACCCTTATCAAAACTCTTTCAGCCACCTTCAACGGTACAAAAACCAAGATTGCTGGCGGTGCTGCTCTGCTAATGGGTTCGGCAGCTGCTCACGCCCAAGATGCGACCGGCGCTGCGGCTGCCTTTAGTGAAGTTCAATCCGCCGGTGCAGATATGGCCGGTTATGCATGGCCGGTAGTGGCTTCCATCACCGCCGCGCTGATTGGTATCAAGCTTTTCAAGAAGTTTGCCAACCGCGCTTCTTAATACCGCTCAGCAGGGATCAACCAAGGGGCGGAAACGCCCCTTTTTATATCGGGAGGGAAACATGATTAAAAAAGCTGCTCTATTAACTCTTACCGCGCCTTTTTTAATGGTGTTTTCTGATTATTCTTATTCTGAAGATCCTCCCATTGATCATGGTTCTTATACTCCATTTGTTATTACTGAAAATACTTTTAGTAGTTGGAGTTCTCGTCTTTCAAAATCTTCGGATTTTGCTGGATGTTCTTTTAGGTATCGTTCTCCTAGTGGTAAGAGATACCACAACATGTCTCGTTGGAGTCGATATACAGCGCAGGTTGATAAATATATATTTTCTCACAGGACTTATAATAGCTCCCAAGATAAATGGTTTTATAACTATGATGGTGTTTATTTGTGGTGTGACAGATCTGCAAATGTTGATGATGCCGTTGACGAATTGTTTAACGGTGAATTTAATACATATCCTTTAACTGACGAACAATGCGGCTCCCAGCATTCAGGGTCTTCTACTATAAGTGTTTCATCTATGAGTTCGGATGGCTCTTATACCGTGGGAGGTGGGCGTTGTTCTGTTTCTGCTGCCCCTAATACTACAGAATTTTGTTATTTAGATTCATCTGACGGTTCTACTAAATGCCAAGCTGATTGGGTTGCCGTGTCTACTGGCAATCCTTTTAGTCATTCTGCTTTATCATCTGAAACTTCTGATCCATCTATTCCAGAATATCTTAATCTTTTACCTGGTTCTTGTTCTGATAATTCTAATTGCGTAACTATTGGCGATAAGTCCTATTTAGTTAATTGGGATACTGCTCCCGATTTGTTTTCTTATATAGACAGCAATGGCAACACCGTTTCTCACCCTAATGCCGGTGGTAATGATACTGGTGGCGATGATACCGGTGGTTCATCGGGTGATAGCTCTGGTGGTGACTCTGGTGGAAGCGATAGCGGCGGATCTACCGGTGGTGGTGACTCTGGTGGATCGTCTGGCGGCGATTCCGGTGGTGATACTGGGGGCAGTGATTCCGGTGGTTCATCGGGTGGTAGCTCTGGTGGTTCGTCCGGCGGTTCAACAGGTGGTGGTAGTTCCGGTGGTTCCACTGGCGGTGATACTGGGGGCAGTGATTCCGGTGGCTCAACTGGCGGTGGTTCTTCCGTTCCCGATTTCGAGTTTGATGAATCCGGCATTATTGAGGCAATTGGTTCTGCGGGCGAATCCAACCAGGCAGGGCTAGACGCCGTTTCAAATGATGTGACGGGTGCCATTGGCGAACAGACCGAAGAAACCAAAGGTATGTTCGACGGCCTGGGCAACACGATCACCAACGCCCTTGGCTTGGGCACCTGCTACCCCGACAGCCAACAAACCGAGGAAGGACATACCGCTGCCACCAGTGACAAAGGCTTACTCGGCTGTATTCAAAGCATTTCTAACGGCATGGTTAACAAGCTTGCCGAAAAATTCACAGAAGACCTCGGTGATGGTAACGATCTATTCAACTCCTCTGGCGTCGATCAAACCCTCGACGGCTTAGCCGAAGAACAACAGCTCTATAACGACGACGTAAACACATTAATGGATGAGATCGGTGATGGTTCAAGCTCCGATATCGCTAACCAGATAACGTCCCGTTTGCCCTCTCTCCCCTCTGGCAGCTGCTCACCTCTCCCGTTTGGCCCCATGGAAATTTCTTGCCAAGCGTTCAACACCATCAAGCTTTGGCTTTCCTGGATCGTCTATTTCTGGACGGTCGTCAGTGTCATAGACACCTTCTTCCGCTCTGGTATGAGGACTGCATAAATGGCCTTACCTGCAATGCTTGGCATGGGTGCCATCATGGCGTTTGCTACCCGTGTTATTGAATGGATTGTTACCCGCATCGCCTCCCGCTTTACCAATCGATTAGCGGGAATCTTGATCTGGACAACGCTCTATATCTCACTTTTGGTGGGTTTGGCCGTCACGTTTGCCGCCATTATCAGCGGCATTAGTGCCACCCTTCCCAGCGACCTTGCCCAGGGCATCGGCGCTATTAAGCCCAACAACTTTGAAGCCTGCATCGCGGCTATTTACAGCAGCAAGGTAGCTGTTTGGGTCTTCCAGCAGAAACGCCAGTTGATCGACTGGGAACAAGGGAGGCCCGTTATCTAATGGCCGTTTACGTTGTCACCGGCAAATTGGGTGCCGGTAAAACCCTGGTCGCTGTCGGTAAGATCAAGGACAAGCTTACCCACGGTTGTAAGGTCGCTACGAACCTAGATTTAAACCTAGATAAGCTCATTGGTGAAAAAGCCAAAGAAACCCGCTGCTATCGCATTCCTGATAAACCCGTTCTGGCTGACCTGGAATCTATTGGCACCGGTACCGACGCTTACGACGAAAACAAGAACGGCTTACTCGTCCTGGATGAGTGCGGCACTTGGTTTAATGCCCGATCCTGGAACGATAAAAGCCGCCAAGACGTTATCAACTGGTTTCTCCATGCCCGTAAATTGGGCTGGGACATTATTTTTCTGATTCAAGACTTGTCGATCATGGACAAGCAAGCCCGTGTTGCCCTGGCGGAACACGTTGTTTACTGCCGTCGCCTGGATCGGGTCTCTATCCCCTTTATCGGCGCTATTTATTCGCTGTTCATGGGCTCAAAAATACCGTTGCCGAAAGTCCACCTCGGCATTGTTAAGTATGGCGACTCCCCACAAAGCCTCACCGTTGAACGCTGGACATACACAGGCCGTGCGCTTTACCCCGCCTACGACACCAAACAAGCCTTCTCTGATCACTACCCCCACGGCACGTACTCCGTGCTGCCGCCTTGGTACACCCATGGCATGCACCGCGTACCCCATGACGCGAGGTTCTATATGAAAATGACCCGTATCTACTGGAAACGCTTCAACCGTCCGTTTCTTTCGTTCGCCTCGTTTGGTCTCGGCTGCCTACTCACGGTATCCGTTTTGGTGGCTGATCGCGTTAATGCTCGCGCCCAGGATCAACCGCCCCCCGCTGCACCGCTAGAACTTCCCAACCTAAGCACCACCCGCATCGCCAGCTTTAGCCAGTTTGGCGACCACACTAACTACCGCCTCATTGATAGCGACCGCAACACATCCACCACTGACGATCTCGCCCGCCAAGGCTTCTCCATCGTCCCTGTGAATGCTTGCCTCGTCCGCGTAGAAAATGGAGTTACCCATGCTGAAGTTCGCTGTTAATACCGTTGCCGCTTTTGCCTTCGCCACACTCACCAGTACCGCCAACGCCACACCGATACAGATGCAAGACACCGATATCCGTGACTTTGTGCGTTGGTACGTAGAACAAACAGATTCCCCGTTGGCCATTCATCCCACCGCTACCGGAACGCTCACCGTTTATGCACCGGATGTGCCCGATCACCAGCTTGATGAGTTCTTTCAAGGTGTATTGAGTTCACACGGTTACACCATACTGCCAGGTAACCCGCCCACCGTTGCAACTGCTAGCCAACGCGCAACGGCATCACCGACTGAAAAAACACCAGGTGTTTCTTTAGCATCGGCTGATCCCGCTGACGCGATCGTCAACGCACCCACGCTTACCCCGCCACCAGTCCCGCAGGCAACACACCTGTTTTCTTTCGACAACGTGCGCGCCGATGACATTGCCCCACTGATCACCAGTTTTCTCACTCAGAACGCTCAGGACGGCATTACCCCACCTCGGGTACAGGTGCTTCACGCTTCCAACGCTATCTTAGCTAAGGGACCAGAAAAGCAGCTTGAACAGCTTCAAGGTTTCATCCCTCAAGTGGACGTTGCCCATCCTCAGTTACTCATCCAAGCGGTAATTTTTGAAACCACGGATGGTGATACCTTCGATCTTGGTGTTGCTCTCGGTCGTGCTACCGGTTCCCGTGTCGCAGGTGGGTTTAACACTGCCAATCTTGGCACCTCTTTAGCATCGTCGGGCGGTACTTTCGGGATCTTCGACGGCAACGTTCTAGCTTTTGCCATCAACGCGTTACAGCGCGATTCAAGCTCTAACGTGTTATCCACACCGCAAATACTTACCCTCTCCGGTAAGCGTGGCACGATCTCCATCGGTCAGAATGTGCCGTTTGTTACTGGTCGCGTCACTGGTGAATCCGCCGACGTTAATAGCCCTTTCCAGACGATTGAACGCCGCGATATTGGTATACGTTTAAACGTGCTCCCTGTGGTCACTGCCTCTGGTTTAGTGATCATGGATATCACTACCTCGGCTGACTCTCTGACTGATTCTGTGCTAGCCTCTGACATTATTACGAATCAACGGCAGATCAATACCACCGTTCAGATACGTTCCGGCCAAACGCTTCTTCTAGGCGGCCTCTCGTCCCAAAACGACCAACAACAGGTCTCGGGCGTTCCAGGCTTACAGAGCGTTCCCGTTGCCGGTCGTCTATTCCAGAACGAATCCAACTCCCGCCAACGTACCAATCTACATGTGCTGTTACAGGCAACTGTGCTGCCTCGCTATGACGCTAACCAGCTCGTCACCGACCATAACGCCGCTCAAACCGTGGCAGGTCTGATGACTACAAGCTGGCGTCACGAGGTCGAGACCCTCCCTGTAACACGTCTCGCAGAGTAATCATCCAACTTGAGCTATTGGCTCACTACAGCACATTGCGACATTTAGAAATTTACAGGGAATAGGCCATGGAACGTTGGAATCGTTATTCGTTGGCATCGTTACAGCGAGGAGAAGAAGATCAATTTGGCAAGCTGCTGATTAGCTCCGCTGGGCAGCGTGAAATGCACAAAATTCATCTTCTGAATGCTGGCGTCGATACCGTTCGCCAGCTTTACCAAGGCAAGCCGTGCCTTACCCAATTTGATGAGATCATTAACGTTTACAACGAGGGCAAAGGCGCAACCATGCGTCTCTTTGATGTAGATTGGGCAGTAGGTGCCGGCGCAGCCGGTTCTGGCTTCCGCTATCGACTCCAGAATAACGAACTAGGCGTAATCGTCTTCTTCCAGGCACGTCACGTCAAAATCGAGAACATTGGCACCCACCTAAAAATCGAGCTTTCCCCTCACTTCATCCAGGAGCGCAGCCCTCAGCAGTGCCAAGACTTCATGTACAACATTGCGGCTCACATGCTCTCTCATGTTGAACCTATAGGCTGTGCGATACACCTGGCGTTAGACGTACAAGGCTGGGAGCCACCTAGCGACTTTATGCAACACTTCGTGACTCGTTCCAAGAAAATCATGCGCATAGACGGCATTGATACCTTAGAGTTCGCCCACGGCAATATTGCGACCACCTATGGCCGCGGTGAAACCTACATGTTTGGTACGGCTGGGGCGCTCCAATGCTGTATCTATAACAAGACACTTGAAGCCAAACACCGCGACAAAATGCACTTTTGGGAAGGTATCTGGCAACACGCTGTCGATGACGACCTAAATTCCACCTATAACCCAGAAGCCCCCGTTTGGCGTATCGAATTACGCTTCCATCAATCCGTCCTTCGTGAATATGCTCAAGGCATTCCCTGCAATGTCGATACCGGTGAAGTGTTAGATGCCTCCCACGGCTTCAACCGCTTCATAGACGTAGTACCGCACCTCTCCGGCCTCTGGCGTACTGCCATGCAATCCTATCGACTGGATGTTCGTCGCAACCTTATTGATCCCGCGTGGCAAGTCATGCAGGAAGACGCCCGCTTCTACTGCCATGAGCCTGGTTTCATGTACAAACGCGCCCGCAAAGCGCCCGGGCTTGGCAACGAAAAGAACGTAACCCTGGCGTTTGGCAACCTCATTAGCATTTACGCCCGCCAGGGTTTCCGCACCCATGAAGCTGTTCGCTTTCTCCAACGCTCGGGCATGTGGGAAGACCTCGCAGAATATTACCGACGACGAGGCGTCGACTCCGGCCAATTCAGACAGATCGTAGAACAGAAATTGATAGAGCGGAGATTGGTAGGTAAGGCTGCGTAAACATGGCTATTAAAAAAGTAGAAAACGGCTGGCAAGTGGATGTCCGCCCCTTTGGTGCGCATGGCAAGCGCATACGTAAAGTGCGGCCCTCCAAAGCAGAAGCCTTAGCCCTGGAACGCCGCATCTTGGCAAGCCCTGACAGCTATGTCACCCAAACAGGTGATAGACGCCGTTTACAGGATCTCGTCGAGCAGTGGTATGAGCATCACGGCCACACGCTAAAAAGCTCTAGGGATCGTGTCCGCTCGCTTCGCAAGCTGGCCGATGCACTTGGAAACCCACTCGCTAAAAAGTTTACGGCTCAACAGTGGGTCGAGTATCGCGCTAAACGCCTAAAAGAAGTCAAAGCCAACACCATTAACCATGAGCACACTTATCTAAAAGCGGTCTTCTCAGAGCTTGAGCGCCTCTCACTATGGTCATACGGCAACCCCCTTCAAAAAGTCCGCAAGGTACGCACTGACGAAACAGAGAAGGGCTATCTCGACGGTTATCAAATCAACCTACTGCTTGATCACCTTCGCGCCCAGGAGACCGACGACTGCTACTACATCACCGTGATATGCCTATCCACAGGCGCACGTTGGGGCGAAGCCCAGTCACTCAGAGCGGAGAACGTCCGCAAGGATCGCATCGTTTTCATTGGCACTAAGTCGGGCAAAACCCGAACCGTACCCATAGACCACGACTTGGCCAAGCAGCTACGCCAACGGCGGAAACTCGGACGCCTTTTCGGCAATCGCTACAAAGCCTTTGCCCGAGCTATTAAGGAACTCAAGATAGAACTACCGGAAGGACAGTTAACCCACGTGCTACGTCACACCTTCGCGAGTCACTTTATGATGAACGGGGGAAACATTCTGGTGTTACAGCAAATACTAGGGCATCAGTCGATCACAATGACCATGCGCTATGCCCACTTTGCACCGGATCACTTGGAGGAGGCAGCAAAGTTTAATCCAATCGCCACGCAGGGCTAGAAACCACTTGTTCAAAGTGTCCAACCGTTGGACACTTTATGGACAAAAACGAAAAAGCCGCCCTTTCGGACGGCTTTATCTAATTCTCTAACGCTTTGCTTTTAAACCACTTTTAGTGGTGCCGACACCAGGAGTCGAACCCGGGACCTACTGATTACAAGTCAGTTGCTCTACCAACTGAGCTATGTCGGCGCTTCACGCTTTCTTGAGAACATGATTGCTTCGCTGTTAAGCTCTACAATCAACAAGAAATCTTGTTGGCAATGGCTGGGGTACCAGGATTCGAACCTGGGAATGCCGATACCAAAAACCGGTGCCTTACCACTTGGCGATACCCCAACGTTTGGTGGCCAGAGACGGAATCGAACCGCCGACACGGGGATTTTCAATCCCCTGCTCTACCAACTGAGCTATCTGGCCGCTGCCAACGGTGCGTATTAAACTAAAAACTCAGCATTTCGTCAACACTTTCGTGAAACTTTCTTGCGAGTCACGTGCTTAGGGAACTTATTGGCGCTACCAAAAACGGCCAGAAGCCGCGCCAGCTGTAAGATTGCGCTGCATTCATCCCTTCTCACAATCTTCACTAATTGCTTACGCCTGGGTTGGCGGTACGTAACCTTCTGCTTGATCCGTAGTCTCATTATCTAGAAAACGCTGCATTTGATCCATCAGGTAGGCGCGTGCCTCGGGTTCTAACATGTTGAGATGCTTTTCATTAATCAGGCGCGTTTGTAGTGCTTGCCACTCTTCCCAGGCCTGCTTAGACACTGTGGCTTGAATTTCTTGGCCCTGCTTACCCGGCAACGGCGGAAATGGCAGAGCCGTTAACTCTTGCTGGTACTTGCGGCAGAAAACGGTGTTGCTCATGGTGTACTCCTTTATGAATAACAGTACGCGAAAATAAGTAATAACGCGGAAGAGGTTAGTGTGACGGACCTGGCGTTGGATCGAGGGTAAATGGCACTAACTGGCTCAGCAGCGATTTAACCGGAGCTGCCAAGCCCAGCGCCGGGGGGTGGTTGATGTCATACCATACGCCGCCCTCTCTTACACCACTCAGCCTATCGCAACTAACCGGCTGAGGCGTAATCGATAGGCGAAAATGACTAAAGGTATGGGTAAAGCTGGGTAGGGGCGCATGGCGTTTAGGGGAAACGACATGATCGGCAAGCCAGTCGTTAAGCTCACCATGGCGTTCAAATTGAGGCAGGCTCCATAGGCCTCCCCACAGGCCGCTGGGTGGTCGTTGCTCTAACCACACCCGTCCTTGACTGTCTTGCAACATCAGCATGATAGTGTCACGGGTCGGCAGGGCCTTTTTGGGCTTGGATTCCGGATAGCGTTGCGGCTCACCTTCGGCATAGGCGCGACATGCGTCGTTAAACGGGCAAATTGGGCAATCCGGCTTGCTGCGTTTACAGAGCGTGGCGCCGAAATCCATGATGGCCTGGGTATAGTCAGCAAGCCGGGTATCAGGCGTGTAATACTCGGCCAGTGCCCACAGTGAGCGTTCTATCGCTGGCTTACCTGGCCAGCCAGCGATGGCATGTAAGCGGGTCAGAGAGCGCTTTACATTGCCATCTAGAATCGCTGCCTGTTTATCAGCACTTTGCGCGATAATCGCGCCAGCAGTGGAACGCCCTATGCCTGGCAACGCCATCAACGTTTCTACGCTATCGGTGGGTAGTTCTTCCCCATAAGCTGCGAACGCCACTTGAGCCGCTTTGTGCAGGTTACGAGCACGGGCATAGTAACCAAGCCCGGTCCAAAGATGCAGCACATCATCTTGGGGAGCATTTGCCAGTGCTTCTAACGTAGGGAAACGCGTCATAAAACGCTTGAAATAGGGAATGACGGTAGTGACCTGGGTTTGTTGGAGCATAATTTCAGATACCCAAACCCGGTAGGCACTGCGAGGCGACTGCCAAGGCAGGTCATGCCGACCATACTGATCGAACCAAGTAAGCAGGCGGCGTTGAAACTCTTCCGCCGTAAGACACGGCGTTGGCATGTCGGCCATAAAAACTCCTTAAAACAGTAAAACTGTTAACAGCCATTAGCAGGTAGGCAATCTTTTCACAGCGGTCACTAGCACCAAAAAAAGCGCCGGCGTTGGGACCGGCGCGACACTTATTGGTTGAATACAAAGCTTATCTACATGCTTAATTAAATAGACGACGGATCCCTTCACGCAACTCCTGACCAGCGCCTTCTCCTAAACGTTCATCAATACGATCAAGCGAGTCGCCTAGCCGTTCTTCCAGCTCTTCCTCAACTCGGCTGCCAGCTTCATTACGCAGGAGGTCTACCACCGCAGCTTGGAAAGCAGAGCGATCAAAGCGGCACCATTGGGTTTTATCGTCGCCTACATGGCCTTCACAGCGTACCGGGAGCGGCAGCTGCTCTAAACGCGGGTTCACATTACAGGCAGCATCAGCGGTATCGACCAACCTCGCATTCGCTTCCGTGGTGAAGTTCAGCGTATTGAGATTGAGCTCCCCCTCCCCCTGCACATCAATGCCTGGAAGAGTGATCAGCAGATCGTCGCTGTTCACAACACCATTGCGTACTTGAAAGGTTGCGTCAAATCGCTCAAAGCGTGTGTCAGGCTCCCACTCTCGTAGGGTGCCTTCGCCCTCTAGCTGCGCCACTACCTCACACAATTGCTGGGAGATATTCGTTTGCAGAATAGCGCCATCGTTCAGCCGTGCACTTAGCTCTCCGTTAAGATTACTCGTGAGCACGTCACGGCGATTGCCTTGAGTTGTCAGCGCTCCTTCTAAGTTAAAGCGGCCTCGCAATGGTGACGCTTCCTCGCTAAACGTTTCGATGAGTGGTGCCACCTGAACATCACTGACACGTGGAGAAAGCTGCCATTCGAGCACGTCAGCAGTGGCATCAAGACGACCTGTCGAGCTAAGCTCGCCCCCATAGAAACGCGACTCAAAGGCCGTTAGTTGGTGGTTACCGTTCTCTCCACGTAAGCTTAGCGAGGTCTCATCGAACACTAATCCAGACAGGATAAGCTGATCAACGCTTAAGTCCCCCTCTAGCGATAGCGTACTCAGCCATGCCTGAGGTAATAGCGCCCCGTCGGTTTGAGCGAAGGCGTTGCGCAGTAAACCTCGGCTAGCTTGCTGCGCCGTTTCAGGACCAGGCAGGTAATGATCAATATTCAGTTGGTCGCCTTCTAGATTAAAGGTAAGCTGAGTTCCGTCTAGCGCAGCGGAAACGTTGCCTGTGAAGGTACTGTCATCAACCACTAAAGAGAGCCGCGGTAGTGCAACCTGCGCCGTGTCACCTTCAATCGGACTGGTCATTGCCACATCACTTAAGGCAACTTCGCTAGCTGTTGTCAGCGTAACCCCTAACCGTGATAGCCACGGACGCAGTGTAAAGGGAGCTGCGGTTAGTTGGCCGCTATAGCGAGGAGCATCAAGTAGCTGCGCGATATTGAGGTGTCCACTGACTCTCAGCCCATCTGGTCCGGTTAATTGAGCATCTTTAAGTTGGGCGGTTTGAGCCGCAAAGTCGCTTTCTAAACCAAATGCCAACGATAGCGCGAGGCTACCCTGCCAGTTTTCTGGATGACGTAAACCCGCGTCTACGACACCCTCGCGAATCGTCAGTTGTTGCTCCCCCATCCGGGCAACGATTTCAGCTGCTTTCAAGCTGAGCTGCTGCGGATCACTTTCTCCAGCGCGTCGCGTACGGGTCGTCAACTGAGTGTTTTCAAAAACCAACTGCTCATCTTTTAAGCCTAAACGAAGACGGGTTTCGAGATTAACTTCGCTGGCCAGGTCGGGTGTGCGCTCCAGCACTTCTGCATCTAAGCGATTATGCTTAGTCAGTGTAAACATGGTTTTTAACGGAAAAGAACGCACAGGATTAACATTGGTGCCTGAAATATTGAGCGGCTGCACTCGCCAAAGCGCTTGGCTTTGCTCATCACGAAAGCGAATGTCAGCATTCTTCACTTCAACACTGGCGATGTTCAATACAACCGATAAATTACCAGCATCTGCGTTAGGGCCAGCACTTGCGGGCGCCAGAACGGTTTCCGCTGTTTCGTTGCCCTGTTCAGCAAGACGCTCTAGTAACGGCTGCCAATTCCCTTCCCCTTGCTCATTCTTTTCAAGGTTCAGACGCATACCGTCTAGGGTTAATCCATCGACAGCGATTTCGCCGCGCAATAAGGGGGCGAAAGCCACGCTAACTTCAGCCCGATTAATGGCAGCAAACGCACTGTCATCCTGAGATTGCTCAGGCAACCATGCTCTTGCCTGCTCAACACTAACCCCAATACGCGGATAAAATGACCATGTAATAGGGCCTTCCAACGCTAGGTTTAGGCCAGTTTGTTCTTCTACCACAGCGGTTAGCCGAGGCTTGAAGTCTTCCGGGTCAAGAAAGGTGGTGACATACACCACTGCGGCAACGGCGACGATCGCTAAAATACCTACCGCGGCCAGCAAAATACGGAGTAGCTGCTTCATTACCCTTTTCCTTGTGGGTCTAACTCAACAAAATCACTGGTGATGGGTGCATCCGTCTGCGCGGCTGATTCGTTAGCGATAGGGCGATAACCAAGCTTGGAAAGCAGTACACGATCAGCTAACGGTAGCGACGACGTTTCGATGCGCAGTACACGCCCTTCTTGTTTTGCCTGTTCGCCCAGAAGTGCCATTAATCGCGTGCCTACACCGCGCCGCCGGGTGGGTTTACGCACGCACAGTTCTGAGAGCCACCACGCGCGGTCGTCTGTTTCTTTTATTGCAACGGCACCAAGCAAGCGATCGTTAAAATGTGCACAGGCAAAAAAATGCTGCCCTTTCAAGTGCTGCTCAATAAAAGGAGTGACCGTTGGTGTGGGCATTCGCTCTTGGGGTGCATCTTCATAAATGCGTATTAGGTCAATACGCACTTGCTCTTCTGCTTCCCAACGAGCCTGGTCGACGTAGTGCAGTGTCACCGGCATGGTGAAATCCTCTTTGCCAAAGCAGCAAGGCTGCTATTCTACCGCCAGCAAAGGCGGCTACCTTTCGCGCATTGTAGCGGATGGGGGCACCGATTCACTATAATGGCCGCTTTGGTCATAAGTTATGCATTGATCCAGCGGTGATAACATTACCCAACGATCCACCATCCCCCTTCAGAGTGCGCATCAGCGCAGGAGATGTAACATGTCAGCGCGTATTGCCACGGTAAGCCGTGACACCAACGAAACGCAGATTACGGTCAGCGTCAACCTTGATGGTGAAGGCCGCCTCCGCAGCGACACCGGCGTTCCGTTTCTTGATCATATGCTTGATCAGGTGGCTCGTCATGGGATGGTGGATCTCGATATTGACGCAAAGGGCGACCTACATATCGATGATCACCATACGGTTGAAGACCTAGGCATTACGCTAGGCCAAGCGTTTCATCAAGCGATAGGCGATAAGCGCGGCATTTATCGCTATGGGCATGCCTACGTGCCGCTTGATGAGGCACTATCGCGAGTCGTCATCGATTTTTCTGGCCGCCCAGGTCTTTATATGAATGTCGACTTCACCCGCGATACCATTGGCCGTATGGATACCCAACTGTTTTGGGAGTTTTTCCAAGGCTTTGTCAATCATGCGCGTGTAACACTGCATATCGATAATATAAAAGGCTTTAATGCGCATCACCAGGCTGAAACTATTTTTAAAGCGTTTGGTCGCGCGCTGCGCATGGCAGTGGCAGAAGACCCACGTATGGCGGGGCAAATGCCGTCTACTAAAGGGAGCCTATAATGCCGAGCATTACGGCTAGCGATAGCTCGCTAACGATAACAAGGAGCGCTTTATGACCATCGCAGTAATTGATTATGGAATGGGCAACCTGCACTCTGTGGCAAAAGCGCTTGAGCACGTTACTCACGAAAATGTGATTATCACTCGCGACCCCCGGCGCATTTTAGGTGCAACACGCCTAGTGCTCCCCGGCCAAGGGGCTATTCGGGACTGTGTGGGCGAGCTGGAACGTACCGAACTACGCGGTTTAGTCGACGACATTCTTACCCGTCAAGCCAAACCACTATTGGGCATATGCGTGGGCCAGCAGATGCTGATGGAACGTAGCGAAGAGAACGGCGGCGTAGATTGCCTGGGCTTTTTCCATGGCAGCGTCGACCGTTTTCCGGCCAATATGCGTGATGATTATGAGCAGCGCCTGAAAGTACCGCACATGGGCTGGAATCTCGTGGCACAGCATCACGACCACCCGCTATGGGCAGGCATTGACGATCACGAACACTTCTATTTTGTGCACAGCTACTACGTCAATGCGGCTGAAGATGCCCAAGTGTTCGGCACCACCCAGTACGGCAAGGTTTGCGCTCATGTAGCGATTGGTCGCGATGCCACCTTCGCTGTGCAGTTCCATCCTGAAAAAAGCTCCCGCGCGGGCCTGCGCCTGCTAGAAAATTTTGTCACCTGGACGCCCTGAGAGGTTTCACTATGTTAGTAATTCCCGCGATTGATCTCAAAGACGGCCAGTGTGTGCGCTTGAAGCAAGGCCGCATGGAAGATGCAACCTCTTATGGTGATGATCCCGTTGCCATGGCTGCCCGCTGGGTAGAAGCGGGCGCTCGCCGCCTGCACTTAGTTGACCTAAACGGCGCCTTTGAAGGCAAGCCAGTAAATGGTGATGCTGTTACTGCGATTGCCCGTGCCTACCCTAACCTACCCATTCAAATTGGTGGCGGTATCCGCTCCGCGGAAACCATTGAGCATTATCTAAATGCCGGGGTGTCTTACGTTATTATTGGTACGAAAGCGGTCAAAGAACCCGACTTCGTCGGCGAAATGTGTCGTGCATTTCCAGGCCACATCATTGTTGGCTTAGATGCTAAAGATGGCTATGTAGCTACCGACGGCTGGGCGGAAGTATCCACGTTAAAAGCGACTGAACTTGCCAAGCGCTTTGCCAATGACGGCGTCTCAAGCATTGTCTATACCGACATTGCCCGCGACGGCATGATGCAAGGCGTCAATGTGGAAGCCACTGCTGCGCTAGCTCGTGAAGGCGGCTTACCGGTGATTGCTTCCGGCGGTGTCACCAATTTAGATGACATTCGTGCGCTGTGTGATGTCGCGGACAGTGGCATTTTAGGCGCCATTACCGGCCGCGCGATCTATGAAGGCAGCCTAGATGTAGCAGAAGCCCAGCGCTTAAGCGACCAGCTTAGCGGAGGCCAAAAATGAGCTTAGCGAAACGTATTATCCCTTGCTTAGATGTCGATGCTGGGCGCGTAGTGAAAGGCGTTAACTTTGTAGGAATCCGTGATGCTGGCGACCCGGTTGAGATCGCTCAGCGCTACAATCAACAAGGTGCCGATGAAATCACCTTCCTCGATATTACCGCCAGCCACGAAAACCGTGACACAACGGTCGATATGGTAGAGCGCATAGCTGGTGAAGTGTTTATTCCCCTCACGGTTGGGGGCGGCATCCGTAGCTGCGATGATATTCGTACCATGCTCAATGCTGGTGCTGATAAAGTCTCAATCAATACAGCGGCAGTGACCAACCCAGAATTTGTCCGCGAAGCGGCTGAGCGCTTTGGTAGCCAGTGTATTGTGGTGGCGATTGACGCTAAGAAGGTGTCTAAAGAAGGCGAAACGCCGCGCTGGGAAATTTTCACCCACGGTGGACGACGTCCGACGGGCCTAGATGCCGTCGAGTGGGCCAAAAAGATGGTGGAATTTGGTGCTGGCGAGTTACTGCTAACCAGTATGGATCGAGATGGTACTAAAGTGGGTTTCGACCTGGGGGTTACCCATGCTATTTCTGAAGCCGTCAGCGTGCCGGTGATTGCTTCTGGCGGTGTGGGAAACTTAGACCACCTAGTCGATGGTGTACTGAAAGGCGGTGCCGATGCGGTTCTGGCAGCAAGTATCTTCCACTTTGGTGAGTACACCATACCTGAAGCAAAACGCTATATGGCCGAGCGCGGCATTGAAATGCGCCTTTAATGAGGCACCTTAGCAACTCCCCCCTTCGCAGGAGCACTACATGCCTCGTTCTTATCAATGGTTGGGTGGGATAGCAGGAATATGGCTGAGCACCACTGTCTCAGCCTTTTCTTTGCCTGATTGGCCGCCAGTGTTGGCTCTCGATCACACGCTGGTACAAACCAGTTTACTCACACGCCACTTCGACCCTGACCCCGAGCACACCAATCAGCAGAGCTTGATCAGTATTGAGCTGCATAATCCTAACCGCTGGTTAACAGGGGCGGCATGGTTTAAAAACTCTTTTGATCAACCGACCTGGTACTTCTATACGGGTCGTGAGTTTCCTCTCTGGCAAGTTGCTGAAGGGCTCAACGTGCGCGCCAAGCTGACTGGCGGACTATTGCGTGGCTATAAAGGTGAATACCGCGACAAAATTCCCTTCAATCATTTAGGGGTAGCGCCTGCGCTTCTACCCAGTATTGGCGTGCAATGGGGGCGCGTAGAATCAGATCTGATTATCTTCGGCACCGCCGGCATGATGGTGACGGCGGGCCTGCGGTTTTAACCAGCGTTGCCAGTTACTCTTCGCCCTCGTCTAAGGTTAAACCTAGATTACTAATGCCGTTATTACGTCCTAGCTGACGAATTTCTTTGAGGGAAGCTTTATTAATTGGCTCACTCACGGCGTCCAAAACAGCGTCCTGGAAATCGTTTTCGTCGGCCATCAAGGGATGGTCGCGAATGATCAGCGCAAGCGCCTGGGCATCTTCCTCACCTTCGGTTAGCTCGATAAACGCGCGCACCCCCGCCCGCGAGGTGCGACTGACATCCAGCACAGCTTCAGGCGACTCACCTTGCAACGTATCTAACAGCGCGGATACAGAGACAACGGCATCTAACGCTCGGCGCGCGCCAAAGCTTTCATCATCTTCCGGAGGTTCGCACTCCGCCAGCTTTTCCGCCTGCCGAGCAAAGTCGATACTCGCGTTTGGAACACTTAATCGCTCCCATACCAAACTCAACACGGTACGCAGCGTATGCTCATCACCTAGGCCCGTGGTTTGTTGATAAAGCGCGTAGTTAGGTAGCAGGCGCTCACAAAGGGCAGCCATAAACGCTTGCTGAGCGGGCAACGGCAACTGTTGAAGCCGCTGGTAAAATCCTAGGGGTTTAGCCACCATGCTGATTTCCTGGGTCACAATATTGGTGAAATGAACGCGATACGTTATCGTCGCACAAACGCGGCAGGAGATCCCTATCGCGCTATTAACATCGGCCGGCGAGGAGATTACCATGCATATCCATCTGCTACAGCACGGCCCTGACCATGGCCCAGCTCGTCTAACTGACTGGCTTGAAAGTATGGGCCATAGTTATACCGTGTTTCACCTTTACGCAGGCGAATTAACCCCGCGGCTCGGTGAGTGCGATGCATTAATTATACTGGATGGCCCCGAGCCTTTCGTGAATGATCCCCCCGATTGGTTTAAAGCTGAGCGAAAGCTAATTCATCGTTATCTCGATGGTCAAAAACCCGTATTAGGTATTGGTTTAGGCGCACTGTGGATAGCACAAGCGCTAGATGCGGTTATTGCACCGGGCACCTACCCTGAAATCGGCTGGCACCCAATAACATTGGCCCCAGAAAGCACTTTTGACCTGCCCGAACACTTCGAGGCATTTATGTGGCACCGCTTCGTATTTAGCTTACCGGAAAGTGCACTTCCGCTCGGAGGTAGTGCGGCTGCACCGCTACAAGGGTTTTCCTGGGACGCAGGGCGGGTGATCGGTTTGCTATGCCACTTTGAGACTACCCTCACCAGCGTGATTCCACTACTTCATACAAGTGAGCGACCACAGCCCAAAACGGCCGCGGCAGGGCGTTTTATACAAACCAATGAGCAGATTTTGGACGATGCTTCCCGCTTTCATCAGTTAGCGCCCCTACTAGACCGCGTGATGACCCAATGGCTGAAAGTTGCATAAGCCGCTGCATAAGCCAAGCCGTTGGTGAATAAAACGCCGCTAGGTGCTCCATTGCTTAGCGGCTTCTAAACAACTTTCCCAATCGCCAACGTGCAACTGCATAGGGCGACTATCTCGATTTTTTTCAAGATGATAGCGATAAAGTGGGTCGTAATATTCTGTTAGTAGTGGCGCAAGCCATGCCTCATGGGCTTGGATATTGCCTCGCGCATGGGCACCAAAGGCCATGGCCTGCAACCGCTGCAGACGCTGCAAACGAGCATTTCCTAGCCGCTTAGCCAAACGCTCTAAGGCATTAGCCAGCTGGCGCTGCATACGCCGCCAGCCCTCTTGCTGGCCGTAACGAGCGATATAATTCCGTTCAAGTGCTTCGATATAGTCGCGACGCAACTGCTCTAAGCGCCAATCTAGGGGCATCTCAATACGTATGCGCGGTGCACGTTGCATAGCTTGCCAGAAGGGAAGCGGGATATTGGCATTGCCGATTTGTCGCGACTCATCCTCTATCACCAATTTTCCTGACAGACCAATTAAACGCTTAGCCAAAGCATGCTCAAAATTAATTTGGGTCGTCGGCTCTTCTGGCTGTCGGCCAAAAGCCGATCCTTTATGATTGGCAAAAGCTTCCAGATCAATGCCGTTACTCAATTGATTAATAAGCATAGTTTTTGCGCAGCCGGTCAGCCCCGCCACCACTAACATCGGTTGGTTGGATGCTTCATCAATGCGCTGACATAGCCGTTGACGCAACGCTTTCCAACCACCGTCAATACGTGGCCTGCTTATACCTGACTCGGCTAGCCACTGCTGTGCAATTTGCGAACGTAGTCCTCCGCGAAAACAGTAGATAATAGCCTCTGGGTGGCTCACTACGTACGCCTGCCACGCAGCAACACGTGCTTGCTTAGTCTTACCGCTAACTAAACGCTCACCTAGGCCAATTGCCGCCTGCTGCCCCTGTTGTTTATAAGCAATGCCAACGTGATGACGCTCATCATCCACCATTAGCGGTAAGTTAACCGCGCCAGGCAACCCCCCTTGAATAAACTCAACTGGAGCACGCACATCGATTAGCGGCGTTTCTTTCGCGATTAAGTTTAACGAGGCCGGTACAGTGGCTAAGGTCATCCAATAACCTCTATCAAAACGTCGCCCTGAGAAATTTTCATAGTGCCAAACGGTACCAACGTAATGCCATGCTCTCGACCAATGCGCTCAACATCATCTTCCCAAGCAGGATCAACACTCACCAACAAACCACCTGACGTCTGAGGGTCGCACAGCCATTGCCAATGAGCATCGTCCATCACAGGTAGCGCTTTACCCAACGCATCGCGGTTACGCTGAGAACCTCCTGGAACAGCCCCCTGTCGACGGTAAGCTTCGGCTTCTGCTAAACGGGGTAAGCGGCGAAAATCGATCTGCGCCATCACACCGCTTGCGCTGCACATTTCAGCTAAGTGTCCAGCAAGGCCAAACCCTGTGACATCCGTCATGGCGTTAACGCCTTTCACCTTAGCTAACTCAACACCAATATGGTTGGTCTTGAGCATCGTTTCGCGGGCAAGGCCGTGGTGCCCAGCTTCCAACAAACCACGTTTTTCGGCCGTAGTTAATAGCCCCACGCCAAGTGGCTTGGTTAGAAATAATAGGTCATCAGGCTTTGCTTGGCTGTTGAGCTTTAAATGCGCTAAATCGACCAAACCATTAACCGCTAAACCAAACATCGGCTCAGGGGCGTCGATTGAGTGTCCTCCCGCTAACGCCACACCTAGTTCACGACAGACAGCCTGGGCACCGGCAACAACATCACCCGCTATTTCAGCACTGAGTTTATCTAGCGGCCAACCTAAAATTCCTAATGCCATGACCGGCGTGCCACCCATAGCATATACATCGCTAATCGCGTTAGTGGCAGCAATACGACCAAAATCAAAGGGATCATCGACAATCGGCATGAAGAAATCGGTGGTCGCAATCATGCCGCGACCATCACCCAAATCATATACCGCTGCGTCTTCGCGCCCTTGATTGCCAACAATGAGCCGCTTGTGGCCCGCCGCAGGGCCCGCTTTAGCAAGAATTCCATCCAGCACGTCTGGGGCAATTTTGCAGCCACAACCCGCTCCGTGACTATATTGAGTTAACCGAATCGAGCTCATAACGTTTCTCCTTAACCATGGTGTTATTCCTTAGCGTAGCTTACGCTATAGCGCGTCCAGGGCATCACTCAGTTTATCGACGGGAATGACCTCCATGCCTTTTGGCGCCTGTTTAGGCGCATTTCCACGCGGCACAATTGCCCGTAAAAAACCGTGTTTAGCCGCTTCAGCAATGCGCTCTTGTCCACTTGGCACTGGCCGTATCTCTCCTGATAGCCCCACCTCGCCAAATACCACTAACTCTTTTGGTAGTGCGCGATTCTGTAAGCTAGAAACCACCGCCAGCAGTACCGCCAGGTCGGCACTGGTTTCAAGCACTTTCACACCCCCAACCACGTTTAGGAAAACATCTTGATCACCAGTAAACAGACCACCATGGCGATTTAACACGGCTAGCAGCATAGCCAGTCGGTTTTGATCAACGCCAACGGCTACACGGCGAGGGTTACCCAGTGCAGATTCATCGACTAACGCCTGCACTTCTACCAAAATTGGTCGGGTTCCTTCCCACACCACCATAACCAAACTGCCAGGCGCCTGTTCTTCTTGGCGTGATAGGAAAATCGCGCTGGGGTTTTTAACTTCTTTTAAACCCTGCTCAAGCATTGCAAACACACCCAACTCATTCACCGCACCGAAGCGGTTTTTTTGACCACGTAATGTTCTAAAGCGCGAGTCAGCCCCACCTTCTAACAGCAATGAGGCATCAATCATATGCTCCAATACTTTAGGGCCAGCCAGCGTGCCATCTTTCGTCACGTGGCCTACTAGCAACAATACTGTGTTCGTTTGCTTAGCAAAGCGTGTCAGCGCTGCTGCAGACTCACGCACTTGGGCAACGCCGCCCGGCGCTGAGCTAATATCTTCAAGATGCATGGTCTGTATAGAATCGATCACTAGAATTTCGGGTTTTTCTCGTTCGGCCACCGCTAGAATTGTTTCAACACTGGTTTCCGCTAACATCTTTAACCCATTAGTAGGCAGCTGTAAGCGGTGGGCACGCATTGCCACTTGAGAAAGCGACTCCTCCCCGGTGACATAGAGAATACGCCGCTGTTGGGCAAGCTTGCAGGCGGTTTGTAACAGTAAAGTGGACTTACCAGCACCTGGATTCCCCCCTAGCAATACGGCAGACCCTGGCACTAGGCCGCCGCCTAACACACGATCAAACTCAGCAAAGGTCGACGTCAGGCGGGGGACCTCACTTAGATCCACATTACCAAGATCTATCACTTCACGGGATAAATCCCCTGCATACCCTGTTCTTCCCGTTGCAGCTCCATTGCCAGGACGCGCACTGGCCAAACGAATCTCGCTCAGCGTGTTCCATTCCTGACAGCTGGAGCACTGGCCTTGCCACTTTCGATACTCTGCACCACATTCGGTGCATACAAAGGCACTTTTTGCTTTCGCCACCGCCTTATTGCTCCTGTTGTGATCGCCCTTTATATCGCCACTGAACGTCATACGCCAAATGGCTAGAAATGCAAAAGGCGGCCAATGGCCGCCTTTGAGCGTCGCTTCATACTTTATTGACGCTGTAACTGCAGCATCTCACCATTTTCGAAACGACGACGCTCTGGGTCGATCAGCTCTAGCGTGCGCTCATTAATACGCTGGAAGTAGTAGATCTGACCATCGCCATTCGGGGTTAACTCATAGACAGTAGCATCTGGATCAGAGGGGGTGCCTGACAATACTTCCCAGTTTCCCTCATAGTTTTCGTCTGGCGGTGTTTGAGGATGATTACGGTAAGTGGCGTTTAAGGTGAACGTCCTTTCTTCAGGAGCACTCATTTCTTCGCCCATCATCGTTACATCCAGATCGATACCATCACAGTTGCGGCAAGGCAGCGTACCTTGGTAATTAGTCTGAGAAGCAGTCATCCCAGCGTCTTCACCCTGGTCCGTTGGGCCAGATGCACAGCCCGCCAGCAGTGCCAACATAGCCGAGCCGGCTAGCAAACTCCTAAATTGCATTGAGTGTCTCCTTATCGTGTTGGACATACATTTCTTTCGCGCGCTTATGACAGCATAACCGCTACAAGGTGCGACGCCCACCCCTCCCTAATTGAATGCTTGGTGAATGCTTGCGCTCCGGCAGCCATCAGGCGACCATGGAGGTATTCTGTCAGGACAATTAGGTTACCCACATGAGCCAATACTGGAGTCCAGCCGTTAGGGGACTTACCCCCTATGTGCCTGGTGAACAGCCCCGTGAACAGGTTACTAAACTCAACACCAATGAAAACCCTTACCCCCCAGCGCCAGGGGTAAGCGAGGCACTACGCAACTATGCTACCGATCATTTGCGCCTCTATCCTGACCCAACTTCACACGCACTGCGTACAACGTTAGCAGAAAGCTATAATGTTAGCGTAGCAGAAACCTTCGTCGGTAATGGGTCTGATGAAGTACTCGCGTTTGCGTTTCAGGCTTTCTTCTGCC
This sequence comes from Halomonas qinghailakensis, assembly GCF_025820815.1. Taxonomy (NCBI): domain Bacteria; kingdom Pseudomonadati; phylum Pseudomonadota; class Gammaproteobacteria; order Oceanospirillales; family Halomonadaceae; genus Halomonas; species Halomonas qinghailakensis. The sequence goes on from NZ_CP096973.1 coordinate 1,139,315, forward strand.
ACGACGCACCGCTTGATGTTCCCTCAATTACCTATAGCTTTTATCCTGTTTATGCCAACCTTTATGGCATCACTCTTCGCAAGCATCCACTGAATGACCAGTGGGAAGTCGATGTTGATGCTCTAGCGAATGCCTCAGAGCGCAGTGGTGTTATTTTTGCTAACCCAAATGCGCCAACTGGCCATGCGCACTCACTCGATACCATTGAGTCGCTGCTTAAACGCGTGACGAACCGGGTTGTATTAATTGATGAGGCTTATGTTGATTTCGGCGCAGAAAGCGCTGTCTCCTTAATTAAGCGTTACCCTAACTTGCTAGTCACTGGGACGTTTTCTAAATCGCGCAGCTTAGCTGGTTTACGCTTAGGCTACGCGATTGGTTCACCGGAGCTTATTGATGGTCTTCAGCGGGTTAAAGACTCATTTAATTCCTATCCCGTCGATAGCTTGGCAAGTTTGGTAGGAATTGAAGCACTAAAAGATAAAGACCACTTTGATGCCTGCCGGAATAACGTCATCGCAACGCGCGAGCGCACACGTCAGCGACTTGAACAACTAGGCTTTGAGGTTTTACCTTCAAAAGCTAACTTCGTGCTTACTCAACATCCTGATTTTGAAGGCGCTCAGCTGTTTGCAGGCCTTCGCGAGCGGGGAATTTTGGTACGTCATTTTAATACTGACATGCTCAACAACTTCTTGCGCATCACCATCGGCACAGATGATGAAATGGATAGCTTAATAGAGGCGCTGGAAGCGATCTGCCGCTAATCCTTACATTTTCTAAACATAAAAACACCCCGAAGGTTAGATTATGTGTCCAACTCTCGGGGTGCAGTTCAAAGCCCTGGGGGACTTTTTCGAATAAGTCACTGACGATGACTCCCCCCAGCCCTCCGAGCCGCCCTCGTCATTCCCGCAGGCCCTTAGCGGGAATCCATGTTGACCTGGGGTTTTGGGCTTCAGCAAGCCAAGGTCAAGGTGGATTCCCGATAACCTCACTCGGGAATGACGGTGTGGTGACTCGGGAATGACGGTGTGGTGACTCGGGAATGACGGTGCGGTAGGCACCAACAAAAAACCCAGCCGGGTGGCTGGGTTTTTTGTTTAATAAGTGCCTGACGATGACCTACTCTCGCATGGGGAGACCCCACACTACCATCGGCGCTAAGCGGTTTCACTGCTGAGTTCGGCATGGGATCAGGTGGTTCACGCTCGCTATGGTCGTCAGGCGTAACAGGTAATGCATATCATGCTGACAGTGTTTTGTGTCGTCTCTTTTGTCTTAAGCCTGTCGTGTATCACGGTGGGCTTAATCCGCGTATCCGGTTTTCTGAGTGTTGTCACACTCGTTTCGTTATCACTGCGACCAGACCCCTTGGGTGTTATAGGGTCAAGCCTCACGGGCCATTAGTACACGTTAGCTCAACGCCTTGCAGCGCTTCCACACCGTGCCTATCAACCAGCTGGTCTCGCTGGGCCCTTCAGGAGGCTCTAGGCCTCAGGGATGTCTCATCTTGAAGGGGGCTTCCCGCTTAGATGCTTTCAGCGGTTATCCCGTCCGCACATAGCTACCCGGCAATGCCACTGGCGTGACAACCGGAACACCAGAGGTGCGTCCACTCCGGTCCTCTCGTACTAGGAGCAGCCCTTCTCAAACATCCAACGCCCACGGCAGATAGGGACCGAACTGTCTCACGACGTTCTAAACCCAGCTCGCGTACCACTTTAAATGGCGAACAGCCATACCCTTGGGACCGACTTCAGCCCCAGGATGTGATGAGCCGACATCGAGGTGCCAAACACCGCCGTCGATGTGAACTCTTGGGCGGTATCAGCCTGTTATCCCCGGAGTACCTTTTATCCGTTGAGCGATGGCCCTTCCATACAGAACCACCGGATCACTAGAACCTGCTTTCGCACCTGCTCGACGTGTCTGTCTCGCAGTCAAGCACCCTTATGCTCTTGCACTCACTGCACGATGTCCGACCGTGCTGAGGGTACCTTCGTGCTCCTCCGTTACTCTTTGGGAGGAGACCGCCCCAGTCAAACTACCCACCACACACTGTCCTCGATCCGGATAACGGACCTGAGTGAGAACGCCAATGATGCCAGGCTGGTATTTCAAGGTTGGCTCCGCTCGAACTGGCGTCCGAGGTTCAAAGCCTCCCAGCTATCCTACACAGGCAACATCAGCGTCCAGTGTGAAGCTATAGTAAAGGTTCACGGGGTCTTTCCGTCTAGCCGCGGGTACACCGCATCTTCACGGCGATTTCAATTTCACTGAGTCTCGGGTGGAGACAGCGTGGCCATCATTACGCCATTCGTGCAGGTCGGAACTTACCCGACAAGGAATTTCGCTACCTTAGGACCGTTATAGTTACGGCCGCCGTTTACCGGGGCTTCAATCAAGAGCTTCGCCTTACGGCTAACACCATCATTTAACCTTCCGGCACCGGGCAGGCGTCACACCCTATACGTCCGCTTGCGCGTTAGCAGAGTGCTGTGTTTTTACTAAACAGTTGCAGCCACCTGGTATCTTCGACCGGTTCGGGCTTGGAGAGCAAGTCTCGTCACCCTACGCCGGCGTGCCTTCTCCCGAAGTTACGGCACCATTTTGCCTAGTTCCTTCACCCGAGTTCTCTCAAGCGCCTTGGGATTCTCACCCTGACCACCTGTGTCGGTTTGGGGTACGGTCGCACATGATCTGAAGCTTAGAGGCTTTTCCTGGAAGCGTGGCATCAATGACTTCCTGACCGTGGTCAGTTCGTTTCGTGTCTCGGCCTTAGAGCATCCCGGATTTACCTAGGACACCAGCCTACTCACTTTCACCAGGACAACCAACGCCTGGCTCACCTAGCCTTCTCCGTCCCCCCATCGCAATCATGTCCGGTACGGGAATATTGACCCGTTTCCCATCGACTACGCCTTTCGGCCTCGCCTTAGGGGCCGACTCACTCTGCTCCGATTAGCGTCGAACAGAAACCCTTGGTCTTCCGGCGAGGGAGTTTTTCACTCCCTTTATCGTTACTCATGTCAGCATTCGCACTCGTGATACCTCCAGCGAACTTCTCAATTCACCTTCATTGGCTTACACGACGCTCCTCTACCGCTCATCCAGAGGATGAACCCGTAGCTTCGGTACCTGGTTTAGCCCCGTTACATCTTCCGCGCAGGCCGACTCGACTAGTGAGCTATTACGCTTTCTTTAAAGGATGGCTGCTTCTAAGCCAACCTCCTAGCTGTCTGAGCCTTCCCACATCGTTTCCCACTTAACCAGGATTTCGGGACCTTAGCTGACGGTCTGGGTTGTTTCCCTTTTCACGACGGACGTTAGCACCCGCCGTGTGTCTCCCACGCTTGCACTCGCCGGTATTCGGAGTTTGCCTCGGGTTGGTAAGTCGGGATGACCCCCTAGCCGAAACAGTGCTCTACCCCCGGTGGTGATACGTGAGGCGCTACCTAAATAGCTTTCGAGGAGAACCAGCTATCTCCGAGCTTGATTAGCCTTTCACTCCGATCCACAAGTCATCCAAATCTTTTTCAACAGATCCTGGTTCGGGCCTCCAGTTGATGTTACTCAACCTTCACCCTGCTCATGGATAGATCGCTCGGTTTCGGGTCTATATCCAGCGACTGTGTCGCCCAGTTAAGACTCGGTTTCCCTACGGCTCCCCTAAACGGTTAACCTCGCCACTGAATATAAGTCGCTGACCCATTATACAAAAGGTACGCAGTCACAGAACAAGTCTGCTCCTACTGCTTGTACGCACACGGTTTCAGGATCTATTTCACTCCCCTCTCGGGGTTCTTTTCGCCTTTCCCTCACGGTACTGGTTCACTATCGGTCAGCCAGGAGTATTTAGCCTTGGAGGATGGTCCCCCCGTCTTCAGTCAAGGTTTCTCGTGCCCCGACCTACTCGATTTCACATGATCAGATTTTCGACTACGGGGCTATCACCCGCTGCGGCCGAGCTTCCCAGCTCGTTCGTCTAATCAGTCACATGCTTAAGGGCTGGTCCCCGTTCGCTCGCCGCTACTAGGGGAATCTCGGTTGATTTCTTTTCCTCAGGGTACTTAGATGTTTCAGTTCCCCTGGTTCGCCTCTTACGCCTATATATTCAGCGTAAGATACTCATCTTATGATGAGTGGGTTTCCCCATTCAGAAATGCCCGGGTCACAGGTTGTTTGCCACCTCGCCGAGCCTTATCGCAGGCTACCACGTCTTTCATCGCCTCTGGCTGCCTAGGCATCCACCGTGTGCGCTTCATTGCTTGACCCTATAACCCGAAGGAGTCTGGGGTTCGCAATGATAACGATTGCCGGATACGCTTGAGACGTATCACAAAACAATTACGTATAAACACTTCAAAGAAGCGTTTATGTCAGCATGATATACATTGTTAAAGAGCGACTGCTATGCGCAGTGATAAGCGGCTGCTTTTTTCACGTTAAAAAAAGAAGGGTCTTTAAAACAAAGCTCTTTAAAAGAACTCTTTAAAAGAACTCTTTAAAAAAAGATCTTTTCTCTTTTTCCAATAGGAAGAAAACGCTTATCACTGCGTATCAACAGCATTCTGATCAGGTAATTCATTGTGAGCGCTTACCGCGAGGGATGATGCATCGTTTAAGGAGGTGATCCAGCCGCAGGTTCCCCTACGGCTACCTTGTTACGACTTCACCCCAGTCATGAACCACACCGTGGTGATCGCCCTCTTGCGTTAGGCTAACCACTTCTGGTGCAGTCCACTCCCATGGTGTGACGGGCGGTGTGTACAAGGCCCGGGAACGTATTCACCGTGACATTCTGATTCACGATTACTAGCGATTCCGACTTCACGGAGTCGAGTTGCAGACTCCGATCCGGACTGAGACCGGCTTTTCGGGATTAGCTGACTCTCGCGAGCTCGCAACCCTTTGTACCGGCCATTGTAGCACGTGTGTAGCCCTACTCGTAAGGGCCATGATGACTTGACGTCGTCCCCACCTTCCTCCGGTTTGTCACCGGCAGTCTCCTTAGAGTTCCCGGCATTACCCGCTGGCAAATAAGGACAAGGGTTGCGCTCGTTACGGGACTTAACCCAACATTTCACAACACGAGCTGACGACAGCCATGCAGCACCTGTCTCTGCGTTCCCGAAGGCACCAAGTGATCTCTCACAAGTTCGCAGGATGTCAAGAGTAGGTAAGGTTCTTCGCGTTGCATCGAATTAAACCACATGCTCCACCGCTTGTGCGGGCCCCCGTCAATTCATTTGAGTTTTAACCTTGCGGCCGTACTCCCCAGGCGGTCGACTTATCGCGTTAACTTCGCCACAAAGTGCGCTAGGCACCCAACGGCTGGTCGACATCGTTTACGGCGTGGACTACCAGGGTATCTAATCCTGTTTGCTACCCACGCTTTCGCACCTCAGTGTCAGTGTCAGTCCAGAAGGCCGCCTTCGCCACTGGTATTCCTCCCGATCTCTACGCATTTCACCGCTACACCGGGAATTCTACCTTCCTCTCCTGCACTCTAGCTTGACAGTTCCGGATGCCGTTCCCAGGTTGAGCCCGGGGCTTTCACAACCGGCTTATCAAGCCACCTACGCGCGCTTTACGCCCAGTAATTCCGATTAACGCTTGCACCCTCCGTATTACCGCGGCTGCTGGCACGGAGTTAGCCGGTGCTTCTTCTGCGAGTGATGTCTTTCCTAATGGGTATTAACCACTAGGCGTTCTTCCTCGCTGAAAGTGCTTTACAACCCGAAGGCCTTCTTCACACACGCGGCATGGCTGGATCAGGGTTCCCCCCATTGTCCAATATTCCCCACTGCTGCCTCCCGTAGGAGTTCGGGCCGTGTCTCAGTCCCGATGTGGCTGATCATCCTCTCAGACCAGCTACGGATCGTTGCCTTGGTGAGCCATTACCTCACCAACTAGCTAATCCGACATAGGCTCATCCGATAGCGGGAGCCGGAGCCCCCTTTCTCCCGTAGGACGTATGCGGTATTAGCCTGGGTTTCCCCAGGTTATCCCCCACTACCGGGTAGATTCCTATGCATTACTCACCCGTCCGCCGCTCGTCAGCATCTAGCAAGCTAGATCTGTTACCGCTCGACTTGCATGTGTTAGGCCTGCCGCCAGCGTTCAATCTGAGCCATGATCAAACTCTTCAGTTTAAAATCATTGTGATGCTTACTCGTCACCCGACAACATAATGTTGACGAACAACAAAAGCGCATCAAACTTGGCTCAAGGTTCAAACGAATTCATTTCAATTTACATTGTCATGACCGCTTGCCTTGATATTTGGTGATTTATCACCCTCATCGGCAAGCGCCCACATGAATTACCTGATCAAATTGTTAAAGAGCTATTTCGCTGTGAGGCTGTCTTATCAGCCGGCTAACCGATGAACTGGTTTGCCTCAGCGAGGAAGGCGTATTCTACGCATTTCCTGGTGTTTGTCAATCACTGTTTTCAGTGAGTGAAGCGGGCGGGTTAAGAAAGCGAGATAACGATGCCTTCTCTTTTATTGCGCTAACTTCCTGACAAACCGAAGGTTTTCACCTTCTATCACCGCTGGTAACGCTGTGCGTCCCCGGCAGCGGATGCGTACTTTACGGATTCGCTGCCGTCTTGGCAAGTGGTTTTTTGAGAAAACGTGAATAAACTTTAACTTTTAGGTTTAGCTTTGCGCATAACAGCCAATACGGGGCCTGAGCACACGTAAGCACCAAAAAGCAGCAACAGCATCACAGAAGGCTCAACAGAGATCATTACGAACCCTAGTACCACCGCTAGAAGCACAACGAACGGGACAGGCTTTTTGAAATCGAGGTCTTTGAAGCTGTAATAACGAATATTGCTAACCATCAGCACACCCGCTGCCCCTACTACAAACAACATAAGCAGTTTAAAGCCTACCGCATCTGCATCAAAGCTATGGAAGGTCCACACACTAGCGGCCACTAAAGCTGCAGCGGATGGACTTGGCAAACCGATAAACCACTTTTTATCAACACTACCAATCTGTACATTAAAGCGTGCCAATCGCAGTGCGGCACAAGCCACGTAAAGAAACGCCACGACCCAACCAGTTTTACCGATGTCTTGTAAAATCCAGGTGAAGGCCACCAATGCAGGTGCCATACCGAACGAGATCATATCGGCAAGGCTATCGTACTCTGCGCCAAACTCGCTTTGGGTATTGGTCATACGGGCAACACGGCCATCAAGCCCGTCAAGCACCATGGCGATAAAAATTGCCACTGCCGCCGAAGTGAATTCTCCGTTAATGCCAGCCACTACCGCAAAGAACCCTGAAAACAACGCAGATGTAGTAAACAAGTTAGGTAATAAGTAAATGCCTTTTCGGCGAATTTTCTTACCGTCCTCGACCGCTTCTTCAACGACTTCAGTTTCACGCAGAAAAACGCTCGCTAGATCTTCATTACTTACGTCGTCATGACTGGTGTAGCCATTATTTACCTTTTCGTGACTAGCGTCGTCTTGACCTCCAGCACTACTGCCTTCCGTTTTCTGGCCTTCTTGAGGCACTGACTGCGGGGACTGTTTACGCTCTTGATCGCGAGCATCCTGGGTCATAAATATCATCCGTTTGAAGTGAAGTCACAAGAACAGTGATCTCTTTTCATTCTACACGGTGAGGCTCACTCAGCCAGTCAATTACAGTATGCAACGCTAAACGCCTCGGGGCGCGACAGTGCGCGCCCCGAGGCTCTAACTAGCGTATTAACACGCTAACTGCTTAGTTTTTCGACTTATCAACCAACTGGTTGGCAGCGATCCACGGCATCATGCCGCGTAGCTTAGCGCCAACTTGCTCAATTTCGTGCTCAGCATTCAAGCGACGACGAGCTGTCATAGACGGGTAGTTAGTATTGCCTTCCTGAATGAACATTTTGGCATACTCACCCGTTTGGATGCGCTTGAGTGCGTTGCGCATTGCTGCACGAGACTCATCGTTAATCACTTCAGGGCCAGTCACATACTCACCGTACTCCGCATTGTTGGAGATGGAGTAGTTCATGTTGGCGATGCCGCCTTCGTACATCAGGTCAACAATCAGCTTAAGTTCATGCAGACACTCGAAGTAAGCCATCTCCGGCGCGTAGCCTGCTTCAGTCAGCGTTTCAAAGCCAGCTTTAACCAGCTCAACCGCGCCACCACACAAAACTGCTTGCTCGCCAAACAGGTCCGTTTCGGTCTCATCTTTAAAGGTAGTTTCGATAATGCCACTACGGCCACCACCGACGCCTGCCGCGTAGGAAAGCGCTAATTCTTTGGCATTACCAGACGCATCTTGGTGGATAGCGATCAGATCAGGAATACCGCCACCTTTAACGAACTCAGAGCGTACCGTGTGGCCCGGTGCTTTCGGCGCAATCATGATGACATCAAGATCTTTACGCGGCTCGATTTGGTTGTAGTGGATATTAAAGCCGTGGGCGAAGGCTAAGATCGCACCTTCTTTCAAGTTCGGCTCTACTTCCTGCTCGTAGATCGCTTTTTGGTTTTCATCCGGCGCTAGAATCATGACAACGTCTGCGGTTTTACACGCTTCCGGTACGCTTGCCACTTTCAGGCCTGCGGCTTCTGCTTTAGCTGCAGAAGAGGAACCCTTGCGCAGCGCAACAGTGACGTCGACGCCCGACTCTTTCAAGTTATTGGCATGGGCATGGCCTTGCGAGCCATAACCAACAATCGTGACTTTCTTGGCTTGAATGAGGGACAGATCACAATCTTTATCGTAATAAACGTGCATAGCGAGACTCCAAAATCGAATTTGATCAAAACATGATCGTTATATAGGGATAATTTATAGATGTCGTATCAGCGTTGATGGCCACCCGTGCCGTCTTTTGCAGCACTGGGCTTTGGCGTTGAAGTCACTGTACGCCACTGACACCATTGCGTAAAACGCTATATTTGCAACATACTATTTCTAATTATGAAACATAAATCTTAACAGTGGGCTTACTATGGATTTTCGCTTACTAAAGCATGTGATAACACTAGCCGAGACACTGCACTTTGGCCGTGCTAGCGAGCTTTGTCATATCAGCCCATCCACCTTGAGCCGCTCAATTCAACAGGTTGAAGCCGAGCTAGGCACACGCCTGTTTGAGCGCGATAATCGCCATGTCACACTCACCCCCCAAGGCCTAGCGTTTCAGCACTATGCAAAAGAGACCTTAGAACAGTGGGAAATGCAGAAGCGGACACTGGCCGCCACGGCGGCACAACTACGCGGAGAAATAAGCATTTACTGCTCGGTAACTGCGAGCTATAGCTTTCTCTATGAGCTATTAAGCGATGTACGCACCCGCCACCCAGGCATCGAGCTAAAGCTGCATACCGGTGACCCCGCTGACGCCATGTCGCGGGTACTGGAAGGCGCCGACGACATGGCCATTACCCCCCGCCCGCGGATTCCACCCAGCGCCTTGGCCTTCAAATCACTTACTCGCTCGCCGCTACTGTTTATTGCACCTAGAGAAGCCCACGACTGGCTGCCAAACCAGCCAGAGAGCTCAACAGCTGAGCAATGGCGTGACGTACCGATGATTCTTTCAGAGGCAGGGCTTTCAAGGGAATATGCCAATACGTGGTTTAAAGCGATGGGTATAACGCCGCGTATTTATGCCCAAGTGGCCGGACACGAAGCCATTGTTAGCATGGTAGGGCTGGGGTTTGGCGTGGGCGTGGTACCAAAAATCGTGCTAGATAACAGCCCGCTGGCCGAACGCGTGCAGGTGCTCAACGTGAAACCGGAGCTACCCCACTACGATGTTGGAGTTTGCGTGCTTAATCGACGACTCAAAAACCCGATGATTGATGCCTTCTGGGCGACCGTGACGCCACGCTAACAAGCGTGAAATAACACCATAAAAAAAGCCGCCCTAGGTACGGACGGCTTTCTCAGTTGCTTTTTCAACGACTTACTCAGCTAGCATGCTTCGTTTACAGTGATAGCACTTTATCGCCGCGAGCAATACCAGATACCCCGGTACGCGCCACTTCGAGAATGCCTACCGGCGCCATGGCCTGCAGAAAGGCATCCAGCTTAGAGGCGTCACCGGTAATCTGAACGGTATAAAGGCTTGGCGTTACGTCGACAATCTGCGCCCGGAAAATATCTACCGTACGCTTCACTTCATCGCGGGCTGCGCCTAGCGCTTTTACTTTCACCAGCATCAATTCACGCTCAATGTGGTTGCCTTCCGTCAGATCGACTAGCTTCACCACATCAATCAGTTTATTAAGATGCTTGGTGATTTGCTCAATGACCCGGTCATCACCCACGGTAGTCACCGTCAGACGTGACAGCGACGGATCCTCAGTCGGCGCAACGTTCAGCGTTTCAATGTTGAAGTTACGCTGGGAGAACAGCCCGACTACACGTGACAGCGCACCCGGTTCGTTTTCCATCAGAATCGAGATGATATGACGCATCAGGTACGCTCCGTTTTAGACAGCAGCATGTCACGCATGGAACCTAATGGCACCTGCATCGGATAGACGTGCTCAAAAGGATCGACCTTCACATCCAGGAACACCAATTCATGCTTGTTAGCAAAGGCGCGCTCTAGCGCCGGCTCCAATTCATCAAGGGTGTTCACGGTGATCGCGGTAAATCCGTAAGCCTCAATGAGCATATGGAAGTCCGGCAGCGACTCCATATAAGAGTGCGCATGACGGGATTTGTAGTTCAAATCCTGCCATTGGCGCACCATGCCAAGCGATGCATTGTTGAGGTTTACAATTTTGACGCCCACCCCGTACTGCTTACAGGTAGAAAGCTCCTGCATCATCATCTGGAAGCTGCCCTCTCCGGTAACGCATACCACGTCGTCGTCCGGGAAGTTTTGCTTGATGCCCATCGCGGCCGGGAAGCCAAAGCCCATTGTGCCTAGACCACCCGAGGTGATCAGCCGATTCGGCTTGTCGAACTTGTAATACTGAGCAGCAAACATCTGGTGCTGGCCAACATCCGTTGTTACATAGGCTTCACCACGCGTAACACGACACAGCGCCTCAACAACTTCCTGAGGCTTCAGCACTTCGCCTGGTTTAGAGGGCTCGTATAGCTTGCCTTCACGCTCGGCACGCCAGCCGTCAATTTTCTGCCACCATTCGGTCAGCGCTTCAGGCTGCGAAATTGTCTGGCCTTGAACCAAGCTGATCATTTCATTAATGACGCTAGCCGCAGGCCCCACAATAGGCACATCGGCACGCACGGTTTTAGACACCGAGCTTGGATCCACATCCACGTGAATAATTTTTGCCGTAGGGCAAAACTTCGACGTGTTATTAGTCACTCGGTCATCAAAACGCGCGCCAATCGCGATGATCAAATCCGCATGATGCATGGCCATATTGGACTCGTACGAGCCGTGCATACCCAACCAGCCCAGACACTGCCGGTCACTTTGCGGATAAGAACCAATGCCCATCAACGTTGTGGTAATGGGGAAGCCGAGCTGTTTGACCAAATCGGTCAAACCTTCGCTTGCCTTGCCAGTTACCACGCCACCGCCGGTATAGAACACTGGGCGCTTGGCTTTCAGCATCATCTCAACGGCTTTTTTAATTTGACCGGTATGCCCCCGAGTTACCGGGTTATAAGAGCGCATCTTGACCTTTTTCGGATAGATGTACTCATAACGCTCGGTCGGCGCGGTCATATCTTTAGGGATATCGACCACAACCGGGCCTGGGCGACCAGTTGCCGCAAGATAGAAGGCTTTTTTCAGCACTTCTGGAATCTCAGACGGATGCCGAATTGAGAAGCTGTGCTTCACGATAGGGCGAGTCACACCGATAATATCGGTTTCCTGGAAGGCGTCGTCACCGATCAGGTGGCTCATTACCTGCCCACACAGCACAACCATAGGAATGGAATCCATATAGGCCGTTGCAATGCCGGTAACCGCGTTGGTAGCACCGGGACCTGATGTAACAAGCACACACCCTGGTTTGCCTGAAGCACGGGCATAGCCATCTGCAGCGTGAGTCGCCGCCTGTTCATGACGCACTAGAATGTGCTTCACTTTGTCCTGACGGAACAGCGCATCATAAATATGCAGTGCTGCACCACCGGGATAACCATAAATGTATTCAACGCCCTCATCTTGCAAGAAGCGGGCGATCATATCTGCGCCGGAAAGCAGTTCCACTGTGTTTCTCCCCTGGAGGTCTCGAGTGCGATCCGCAGGACATCCTGCGGTGTCGAGTGCGGCGGTATGCCGCTGCCGGCCCATGCCGGCACCTGATGCCAAACCCTGGCATATGGCCCGGTTAGGGCCTGCACTCTCATCGGAAGCACTGACATATTATGCAATACACCAGCGACTCCCTTACACGACGGTTTGCCGTGTCGGGGCGTTGGCCAGGTCGGGCGGTTAGCCCAAGCCCGGAAGTCCTTCGGCGGGTAAAGGCTGTCGCCTACCCTTCGCGCGGGGATTAGGGGTTGCCCGTTGGTTCCGCGCCCGCAAATCAGGAACCCACAAGATTCCATTAGCGCCCTCAACCTGTCAACCTCCGATCAAGACAAACGCAACAAACGTCGCAAGAAGCCATTAAAAAAGCCCCGCTAGCAGAGCTAACGGGGCTTTTGCCCTATTTCATTGCGCAAGCTTGTTGTTTGCACAACCGTACGGACGATACAAGCTTATTGATACTTGCTTGTTAATTACCCAAACACTAGCTTGCCTTCATTGGCGCTGATATGAATGGTATCGCCTGGCGCATACTTGCCCGCCAATAAGTCTTGTGCCAACGGATTCTCGATACGGCTCTGGATTGCCCGCTTCAGTGGCCTTGCACCATACACCGGGTCGAAACCGACGACTGCCAGTTGTGCCATCGCATCATCGCTGATATCCAAGCTCAAATCATGCTCAGCTAAGCGCACTTTCAAACGCGCTAACTGAATACCGGCAATCGCCTGAATTTGCTCTTGACCAAGGGCGTGGAACACCACCACTTCATCAATGCGGTTAATCAATTCAGGCCGGAAATGGTTACCCACCACCTCCATCACTGCACTTTTCATTGCTTCGTAGTCGTTATCATCTCCGCCCATGCGCTGAATAATGTCCGAGCCCATGTTAGAAGTCATTACGATCACTGTGTTGCGGAAATCGACCGTACGGCCTTGACCATCGGTTAAGCGACCATCTTCCAGCACTTGCAGCAGGATATTGAACACGTCCGGATGCGCTTTTTCCACTTCGTCCAGTAACAGCACTGAGTAAGGCTTACGACGTACCGCTTCAGTTAAGTAACCACCCTCTTCATAGCCCACATAGCCTGGGGGCGCACCAATCAACCGAGCCACGGAGTGCTTCTCCATAAACTCTGACATATCGATACGCACCATCGCTTCTTCTGTATCAAACAAGAAGTTAGCTAGCGACTTACATAGCTCTGTTTTACCTACCCCAGTGGGGCCGAGGAACAGGAACGAGCCGTTAGGCCGATTCGGATCAGACAGCCCGGCACGTGAGCGACGCACCGCATTCGCCACGGCTTCTACCGCTTCATGCTGGCCAATCACCCGCTCGTGCAGTGCTTCTTCCATGCGCAGCAGCTTGTCCCGTTCGCCTTCCAACATTTTGGAGACCGGAATACCGGTCCAGCGGGAAACCACCTCGGCAATCTCTTCTTCGGTCACGTTTGAGCGCAGCAGCTGGTGGCTGGCTGTATCAGCCTCGCCTTCACCCGCTTCGCTAATTTTCTTCTCCAGCGCCGGAATTTTGCCGTACTGAATTTCCGACATACGCCCTAAATCGCCCTGGCGACGCGCTTGTTCAAGGTCAATACGCGCCTGCTCAAGCTCTGCTTTGAATTGGGCTGCACCCTGAATACTGGCTTTTTCAGCTTTCCAGATTTCATCCAAGTCAGCGTACTCACGCTCTAGCTCGTGAATCTGGTTATTCAGCGCTTCGAGGCGTTTCTTAGTGGCCTCATCGGTCTCTTTCTTAAGCGCTTCGCGCTCCATTTTCAGCTGGATTAGACGACGATCCAAACGATCCATCTCTTCAGGCTTAGAGTCCAGCTCCATGCGGATACGAGACGCCGCCTCGTCAATCAGGTCGATGGCTTTGTCGGGCAACTGCCGATCAGTGATATAGCGGGTAGAGAGTTTCGCCGCCGCAATAATCGCTGAATCGGTAATATCCACGCCGTGGTGGACTTCGTAACGCTCTTTTAAACCGCGCAGAATAGCCACCGTATCCTCTTCAGACGGCTCATCGACCAGCACCTTCTGGAAGCGGCGCTCCAGCGCGGCATCTTTTTCAATATATTTGCGATACTCATCCAGCGTTGTTGCGCCCACACAGTGCAACTCACCACGCGCCAACGCAGGTTTAAGCATATTACCTGCATCCATCGCACCTTCGGCTTTACCTGCGCCCACCATGGTGTGCAGCTCATCAATAAACAGGATGACCCGCCCCTCTTCCTGGGAGAGCTCTTTAAGCACCGCTTTTAGGCGCTCTTCAAACTCACCACGGAATTTAGCGCCTGCCAGCAGCGAGCCCATATCCAACGAAAGTACGCGTTTGTCTTTCAGGCCTTCGGGCACTTCGCCATTCACAATGCGCTGCGCTAAGCCTTCGACAATGGCGGTTTTCCCCACCCCTGGCTCACCGATCAGCACCGGGTTATTTTTGGTACGACGCTGCAGCACCTGAATGGTGCGGCGAATTTCATCGTCGCGGCCAATCACCGGATCCAGCTTGCCATCTAACGCACGCTGGGTAAGATCCATGGTGTATTTGTTAAGCGCTTCGCGCTGGTCTTCGGCATTGGGGTCATCGACCGTTGCACCACCGCGCAAGCTGTTGATTGCAGCTTCCAAGCCTTTCCGGTTCAGCCCCGCCTCTTTCATTAACTTGGTGACAGCACTGTTCATTTCCAGAGCTGCTAATAGCACTAATTCGCTGGCGATAAACTGGTCGCCACGCTTCTGCGCTTCTCGGTCAGTTAAGTTGAATAGCTTGATAAAGTCGCGGGATGGCTGTACATCTCCGTCGAACTGGCTGACTTTCGGCAAGTCATCAAGCTGCTGCTGCAAACCGTCGCGCAGGCGTGAACTACTGCCCTCGGCTTTTTCAACCAGGGCTTTGATGCCAGTGTCTTTGGTATCGAGTAACGCAAGCAGTAAGTGCGCGGGATCAAGCTGATTATGGCCGTGCCCAACGGCAAGGGATTGCGCCTCAGAAATAGCGGCCTGTAATTTGGCAGTAAATTTATCGAATCGCATGGAATTCCTCCTGGGGGTGCCGTGCGTTTGGACCCACGGTGTTTCCCAATAACTTGTCTTTAATATGCTAAAAACGTTTAGCTTGACAAGTTAAATGGCGTCAGTTCCACGCATTTCAAGAGGCGCGCAACACAAGCTTGAAGGAATCGCGCTGCTTAATTGATCCAGATCACACTTGCCATGCGTCCCGTATTGCCATTGTCTCGGCGGTAGGAGTAAAAACGCGACTCGCAGGCAGTGCAGAAATGACCACCGCTGATGTGATGGAGCCCTAATGCTTCTAAACGAAAGCGCGCCAAGCGGTAAAGATCCGCCATATAGTGGCCAAGACGATAGGGGCTGTGGTCAAACGCATCAGCCGTCTCAGGGTGTACCGCAACAAAGGCACCATACACCTCTGGCCCAACCTCAAACTGAGCATTCGAAATAGCCGGGCCCAGCCATACCAACACGTCATCAGGGTCGCAATTCATAGCAGCAACGGTCGCTTCCAATACACCACCCGCCAGCCCTCGCCAGCCTGCGTGCGCAACCGCGACTTGGGTGCCCTGGCGATTACAAAACAGCACCGGTAGGCAGTCTGCGGTTAACACCACACAGGCATAGTCGTTGCTGTTAGCAATCGCTGCGTCTGCTTCCGGTATATCGCTTTGATACGCCTGCTGGACCCGTGCGCCATGGGTTTGGTTAAGCCACAGTAGCGGTCGATCATCGCCGATTTCTTTGTGCAGCAAACGCCGACATAGCGCGACGTGATCTGCATTATCGCCTACATGGGTCGCTGGATTGAAGGCTGCAAAATCATCCTGGCTCGGCCCTGTTTCCCGAGTAGTCACAAACGCCCGCACATTCGCGGGGGCCGGCCAGTCAGGCAACAATAACGTGGGCTTTAGATCAATCGCATCGCTCATCTCATGGTCTCGCTATCTTCGCGCAGGTAGTCCAACAACATCAGTAGATCATCGGGCAAATCAGCATGAAAAGTAAGCGTTTCTCCACTCACCGGATGCACAAAACTGAGCTTCCGAGCATGCAGCGCCTGACGCGGAAATTCACGTAGAATCTCTTTTAACGGCGCAGCAGCGCCCGGCGGCAACTTTGCACGACCACTATAAAGCGGATCACCAATCAGCGGGTAGCGGGCATGGGCCATATGAACACGAATTTGATGGGTACGCCCGGTTTCAAGCGTGCAACGCACATGCGTATGTGCACGAAAACGCTCTACCACGCGAAAGTGCGTTACCGCCGGTTTTCCAGATGCCGTAACTGCTTGGCGCTTACGGTCTTTTGGGTGTCGACCAATCGGCGCATCAATGGTGCTACCCGACACTGGTTTACCAATCACTACCGCATCGTACTGGCGGGAGACACTACGTGCCTGCAACTGTTCAACCAACGCCGTTTGTGCGGGCAACGTTTTTGCCACCATCATCAGGCCAGTGGTGTCTTTATCCAGACGATGTACGATCCCAGCGCGCGGCACTTCCGCCAGCGCAGCATGATGATGAAGCAGTGCATTTAACAGCGTGCCATCAGGGTTGCCCGCAGCAGGATGTACCACCATTCCAGCGGCCTTATTGATAACCATCACCGCGTCATCTTCATACACGATATCAAGCGGAATATCCTGAGCTTCGAAACGCGTATCGTCTTCGATGGTCGCTTTTAGTGCTAATGTTTCATGGCCGTGCAGCTTGGCCTTCGGCTTTACTTTAGCGCCGTCAACAGTGAGCTCACCGGCGTTGATCCACGCTTTCAACCGTTCGCGGGAATAATCGCTGAACAACTCAGCTGCGGCTTGGTCTAAACGCGCGCCTGCTAATGTCGCGGGTACCCGCTGCGTGGCTTCAACAATACGAGACATGAATAACCTCTTTAAGACACAAACGGCTTTTTAGGACACCAACAGCGTTGTCGCTATTTGACACTGCTTAACTTTTCAAACGGCACTGACGTGTCGCTAAGCCTGCGTTTTGCGTCTAGGTGATTTATAGTGGGTGAACTGCGACCTATTCTACCATTTCTACTTATGGCCATCGTCGCTTTTCGGTGATTGAGGCTTGTTTGCAACGAGGATGATGATGCGCGCTTTTTCCGCTGCCAACCGCTTTGGCGCCCTAGCCTTAAGCCTTGCTCTTCTGGCAGGCTGTGCCAGTAATAACGCCACCCCTGAAGAAGACGATGAATTCGAGGGTGTGCAAGAACGTGAACTCTATGAACTTGCGCGCACAGCGCTGGATAGCAACCGTTTTCCTATTGCCATTGAGCGGCTTGAAGCGCTCGATACCCGCTATCCGTTTGGCCCCCACGCCGAACAAGCCCAGCTTGAGCTGATTTACGCCTACTACGAAAACAGCAACTGGGAAGAGGCTCGCGCTGCTGCTAGTCGCTTCATTCGCCTGCACCCTGATCACCCGCAGGTGGATTACGCCTACTATTTACGCGGCCTTTCTGCTTGGCAAGCGGGACGATTTAGCCTTGAGAGACTGCGCCTGATTGATATCTCCAAGCGCGACTTGGGCGCCTCACGGGACGCTTACAACGACTTCCGCGAATTAATCCAACGCTTTCCACAAAGCGAATACGCCCCTGATGCCCAACAGCGTATTGTCTATTTACGTGAATTGCTGGCCCGCCATGAACTACATGTCGCAGACTACTACCTGCGCCGTGGCGCCTTCTTAGCCGCTATTGAACGCGGCCGCTGGGTGATTGAAAACTATCCGGAGTCCAACGCAACGCGTGATGCGTTGGCAACCATGGTAGAAGGTTATCAAGGGCTTGGTATGAAGGATCGCGCAGATGAAGTGCTTGTCGTTCTGCGAGAAAATGCACCAGACCATGAGCAGCTACGAGGCAATCGTTTTGTACCTAAACATGACAACGCTGATAATTAATAGACATCTCATACAGCGCTGATGCGTATAAAGCTATTTGACTTTTACTTTAAAACCACGCTTCGGCGTGGTTTTTTCTTGTTAGGAAATGCTTTTATTTAGACGTTATTCACACTCTGGCGCATCGTCAAAAGCTTAATAAATGTTGTACAAAAATTATGCAAAAGGTACATTACTCCTACCTTAATAACAAAGTGCCTGCTCGGAGCTAATGGAATGATCGCCTCCAAATCTCGATTATCAAAGACGACTATCAGCACACGCCTAGCCTTCGCCTTCTCTACCTTATTGATATTACTTGTTATTTTAACAGCAATAGGTATTTATCAGGTTAACCAAATTAACCGCGGGCTCACCTCTATTAATGATGTAAATGGCGCTAAGCAGCGTTTTGCAGTTGATATGCGAGGCAGCGTTCATGACCGCGCCATTGCGCTACGTGACATCGTTATGACGACGGATGCTAGCCGCTTAACAACACTTAATGAAGAGATGCGGCAACTGGCTGTTAATTACGATACAGCCATTGAAGGTATGCAACGAGTGATCAGTGATACAGATACAACGCCACAAGAGCAAAGTATCTTGTCTTCTATTAGCACCCAGGCCGATATAGTAGAAGCCCTTACTCAGCAAGTACTTGATGCCAGAACCTCTGATACTCTTACCCGTGCCCAAGCTATAACACTTGAGCAGGCTGGCCCTGCTTACGCTGAGTGGCTTAATCGGATTAATCAATTTATTAATTTACAAGAGCAAATTAATAACGCTTCAACGGCGGCGGCCCGGAGCACTGCCTCTGGTTTTCAAATGCAAATGCTTGGGTTAACACTATTTGCTGTCGTGATTGGGGGAGCCATTGCGCTGTTTTTATCACGCCAACTGCTGCGCGAACTCGGTGCAGAACCTTACGAAGTGAAGGCCTTTGCAGAAGCTATTGGTCGCGGTGAGCTGACCAATCAGCCAACTCTTAAAGCAGGCGACACTCGTAGCATCATGGCATCGCAGGTTGCCATGTCAAAACAGTTACAATCCATTGTGGCGCAAGTTCGCTCTTCAGCAGACGCTGTAGCTTCTAATAGCGAACAAATTGCCGAAGGGAATAACGATCTCTCTTCACGTACCGAGCAGCAAGCCAGTGCATTAGCAGAAACAGCATCAGCGATGGAGCAGCTCAATAGTACGGTCAAGCTCAACGCAGACAATTCACAACAAGCAAGCCAGGAAGCGGCCAGCGCTTCGAAAACAGCTACTGAAGGCGGCGAAGCTGTACGTCAGGTAGTGACGACCATGAACGAGCTCAATAAAAGCTCACAAGAAATTGCCGGCATTATATCCACCATCGATGCTATCGCTTTTCAAACCAACATTCTTGCGTTAAACGCGTCTGTAGAAGCTGCCCGTGCTGGCGAGCATGGCCGAGGGTTCGCAGTAGTGGCAGAAGAAGTACGGAATCTTGCTCAACGCAGCGCTGATGCCGCCCGTGAAATAAACGACCTGATTTCTAATAACTTAGAGCGTGTTAATAACGGTAACGCGCGGGCAGAGGAAGCCAGTCGATCAACTGAAAATATCGTAGCTGCTATTGGGCGAGTTACCAGAATTATGCAGGAAATTAGCCATGCCAGCGCCGAACAAAGCACCGGTGTTCAAGAGGTTGGCCAAGCGATCACTGAGATGGATCAAGTAACCCAGCAGAACGCTGCACTAGTAGAGGAGAGCGCTAATGCTGCGAATCATCTGCGCCAGAACGCTCATCAACTGCTAGACGCCATGAGCGTTTTCAAACTGCCCGCAGGTCAACAGCACACTTATATGCAAGCAGTGGTAAGCCGCGGTAGAACGCAAGACCCAACGGCGCATAACGCTCCTAATATACCCGTTTTGAAGCGCCAGACCGCCGAGTCTTCTTGGGACAGTTTTTAAGCAATTTGAGCAGAAACTGGCGCCTTAATCGCCTGGCTGCCAACCATTCACAATCGGGTAACGTCGGTCACGCCCAAACCCTCGGGGCGTGACCCGCACTCCAACAGGGGCTTGGCGGCGCTTATATTCACAGCGGTCAACCAGCTTCACCACTTTGTAAACATCTTCCTCATCAAACCCAGCGGCGATAATCGCTTCAGCACTCATATCACCTTCAATGTAGCTCACTAGAATGGCGTCTAGCACGTCGTAATCAGGCAAGGAGTCACTATCTTGCTGGTCGGGAGCCAGCTCTGCACTGGGTGGGCGCTCAATCACCCGTTCAGGAATAGCCAGAGACTGGGTGTTGCGCCAGCGAGCCAAACGGTACACCCAGGTTTTATAAACGTCTTTAATAGCATTATAACCACCCACCATATCGCCATAGAGCGTGGCGTAACCCACCGCCATTTCGCTTTTATTACCGGTGGTCAACACCATGAGACCTTTCTTGTTGGAAATCGCCATTAACAGAACACCGCGACAGCGCGACTGCAGATTCTCTTCGGTGGTGTCCCGCTCAGTGCCAGCAAAGCTTTCCGCTAACGTGCCCATAAACGCGTCGACCATCGGCTCGATGGGCATTACGTCATAATGAACGCCCAATATGTCAGCCTGTTCGGCAGCGTCCTGTTTCGAGATATCTGCCGTATAGTGGTAGGGCATCATCACCGCCTGAACCCGCTGCGGGCCGAGTGCATCAACGGCAATAGCCAGAGAAAGTGCCGAATCAATGCCTCCAGAAAGCCCCAGCACAACGCCTTTGAAACCGCTTTTGTTGACGTAATCCCGTAGTCCTGTGACTAGGGCGCAATACAGGCTCTCTTCCGGCGAAGTATCCGGCTCAATTTCACCCGCCTGAGGCTCCCAGGTATCAGCATTTTTTTGCAGTAACTGAACCGGCATTAAGCCTGCCTGCCAGTAAGGAGCCAGCACTTTGAGTTCGCCTTGGGCATCCACACAGCTAGAGCCGCCATCGAAAACCAGCTCATCCTGACCACCGATGGTGTTCACGTATACAATCGGGCGACTCACCTCCTGGGCGCGCAGCGCTAACAGGCGCAGACGCTCGTTGGGCTTATCCTGATGATAGGGAGAGGCGTTTAAGCTGATCAGCACTTCTGCACCGGCTTCACGGGCAGCATTGACAGGCGCGCCTTCCCAGAGATCTTCACAAATCAGCAGCCCTAGCTTGGCACCTTTGTGCTCATACACTAATGGCTGGGTACCCGGCGTAAAGTAGCGCTGCTCGTCAAACACCTGATAATTAGGCAGCGCCTGCTTGGCGTATTCTGCTTCCCATTGGCCGTTGTACAGTACACCTGCTAGGTTGTAGCGCTCCCCTTCACGTACGCCGGGGTAGCCAATAATCACCAGCACATCCCGGGAGATTTTTTCTGCCATTTTAGCCCGCGCTTCACGTAAGCGAGCTTCCATCGATGGACGAAGCAGCAAATCCTCCGGCGGGTAGCCTGACAAGAAAAGCTCTGGGAAGACAACAATATCCGCCCCATGTTCGATCCTCGCTTCGCGCACCGCTTCAATGGCGCGTGCAGCATTGCCGGGAATATCTCCCACTAGAGGGTCGAGTTGGGCCATTACCAGCGTTAAGTCTTGCATGGGCGTTAAAATCTCTTGAGAATCTTTGGAATACGTTGCCGTTTACCTAAATACATTGTCCCGCAAGGACTGCCAACAGGCAAAGGTTAGCCGGCACTCATGCTATTCTAGCGATTATTACATCCCACCATGGGAGTCATAGAGGATGAACCTTTTGATCATTCGGCTGATTATTTTTGCCGTGCTGTTCTATGTGGGCCTGAAGCTTTATGGCCTCTACCGAGAGCGCAGACTTACCCACCAAGAGAGCGAACCAAAACGCCATGAAGGCGGCCAGATGGTGCGCTGCCGTTGGTGCGACGTACATGTTCCAGAAGAGGAAGCCCTGCGCGAAAGCGAACAGTGGTTTTGTTCAAGCGCTCATCGCGATCGGTATTTGCAAGAGCAACAAGACAAGCAGAAACGTGATGAGCAACGCTAACCATAGACGATCTCCATCATTCACTATGCTAATACGTCATTAACCGGTCTGGTGTCGGCTGAAAGGGTGTTGGGTCGATAAGTGCCTCACGCCCTAATAGCTGATCAACCAAAACGTGGGTAGACGCTGGTGCAAGCACTAACCCATTGCGGTAGTGGCCTGCGTTCACGTAAATATTGAACCACTCCGGTAGCGCACCAATAAATGGAATACCGTCTGGCGAACCTGGACGCAATCCTGCCCAATGATAAGCGACTGGGTAATCTGACAGCGTAGGCACTATGCTTTCT
Source organism: Halomonas qinghailakensis (assembly GCF_025820815.1). Taxonomy (NCBI): domain Bacteria; kingdom Pseudomonadati; phylum Pseudomonadota; class Gammaproteobacteria; order Oceanospirillales; family Halomonadaceae; genus Halomonas; species Halomonas qinghailakensis. The sequence continues at coordinate 1,161,788 of NZ_CP096973.1, forward strand.
GCGGTCTGTTTAAGTGACGCTAGCGCTTCACTGTCGGTCGCTTTATCAAAGCCCGCCTCTTCTAAGGTTGAACCTACCAGCAGCAAACCATCGCCACGTGGGATAATGTAACGGCCATCTTTTAACACTACGCGCTGCACCAACCCTAGCGGCGCTTGATAAGCAATCATTTGGCCTTTTACTGGGCGTACCGGTAGGCGAATCGTTAAGTTTTCTAACAGCTTGGCTGTCCAGGCTCCACCACACACAATTACTTTTTCTGCACGTTGCTCCCCTTGCGCCGTCTTAGCGCCCAGCACCTGTCGGTCACGTGTTATAAAACCACTTACCTCGCAGCCTTCATTAAGCACCACGTTAGGCATAGCCAAAAGCCGAGCGCGCAGCGCTTGCCCTAGGCGAGGATTACGCACACTGCCTAGCGTTGGCATCCACAGTGCGCCATCCTGCGCCGAAACCACCTTAGGCTCCTTTTGATGAACAAAGTCAGCGCTGACACGCTCCAGTGGCTTGCCAAGCTGACGCGCCCACCCAAGTGCTGTTTCCGCATCGTCAACATTGAGATAGAGCAGTCCCTTTTGTCGATATTCAGGATCAATGCCAGTTTCTTCTAGCAAGCGCAGCGACAACGTGGGGTATACGCCTTCAGACCAGCGCGACAGCTGTGAGATCGGCGGCGCGTACCGCCATGGATAAAGTGGTGAGACAATCCCTCCGCCAGCCCAGGAAGACTCTTGTCCACAAATACCGCGCTCTACGATCGTGACGTGCTGTCCAGCATCTGCTAATTGCAGTGCCGTCATCATTCCGATCACGCCACCACCAATAATTAAGAAATTGCTCACAACGTTTGTCCGCTTTGGCTTACATAAAAAAAGAACAATGCGAGGTAGGCTGTAAAAAAAACAAACTGGGAGCCACCATGCCACCTTCTCTTCATGGCGTACCTCTTACGCGCACCCAAGGTTTCACCCTTCTCGAACTGGTCATTACACTACTGCTTATTTCAGCATTAGCCGCTTGGGGAATTCCAAATTTTCAGGCACTTGGCCGCAATACAGCGGTAACAGCTGATATTAACAGATTGCAGACAGCCTTTTCTCTCGCACGCAACACAGCAATTACGCAGCGTATAACCACCACCATTTGCCCAGCAAACGCTGCTAAAAGCGCTTGCACACGCGATTGGAGCAATGCTCTATTGGTCGTTAAAGGAGATTCCATTAATCACATCCGCAGCAATGACATTGTGCGGGTATTTCCAGCACAGGCAACGACAGCCATATCGTATAGCCGCGGCACACGCCGAGTAAGCTACAGCACCCTTGGTCACACAAACGGTTTTAACGGCAGTTTTAATCTTTGCGCGGAAAACACCCGAGGGAGAAAGCTTGTGCTGAGCAGACTAGGTCGGCTGCGTATTGATGAAACGCCCATCGATTGTTGATCTAATAGCGTGATCTAGTTAGACAAAACTCGATGGGCGGTAGTGAATAGTGATAATTGTTAATGCCAACTACTAACAATGGCAGTCAATCAGGCAATGCCATCTAAATAGCGCTCAGCATCTAGCGCTGCCATGCAGCCACTGCCAGCAGAAGTAATTGCTTGGCGATAGATATGATCCATCACATCACCGCAGGCAAACACACCCGGCACGCTAGTAGCTGTTGCATTGCCCTCAAGGCCTGATTTCACCTTGATATAGCCACCGTTCATTTCCAGCTGGCCTTCAAAAATCCCCGTATTAGGGCTGTGGCCGATAGCGATGAACAACCCTGGCGCGTGAATCTCTTTACTGGAACCGTCTTTAGTCGACTTAACGCGTACGCCAGTGACCCCGGTGTTATCGCCTAACACCTCGTCCACTTCATAGAACCACTCAAGAACAATTTTGCCTGCTTCAACTTTTTCGAGCAGCTTATCCTGCAGGATTTTCTCGGCGCGTAAGGTATCGCGACGATGCACCAAGGTAACCTTTGAGGCGATATTTGAGAGATAAAGTGCCTCCTCAACAGCCGTATTACCGCCCCCCACCACGATCACTTCTTGATTGCGATAAAAGAAGCCATCGCAGGTGGCACAAGCAGACACCCCTTGCCCCATAAATTGCTGCTCGGTTGGCAAGCCCAGGTAGCGTGCGCTGGCACCGGTGGCAATAATCAGCGCATCACAGGTGTAAATTCCGCTATCCCCTTTCAAGGTGTACGGTTTTTCACCTAAGCTGACCTCATTGATATGGTCAAACAGTACTTCTGTATTAAAGCGCTCAGCGTGCTGCTTCATGCGCTCCATCAACTCCGGCCCCTGAACACCTTGAGCGTCGCCCGGCCAGTTATCGACATCGGTTGTGGTGGTCAGTTGGCCACCTGCCTGCAGGCCGGTAATGAGCAGCGGCTTTAAATTAGCACGGGCTGCATACACCGCTGCCGTATATCCTGCAGGGCCGGAACCAAGAATAATTAAACGTTCATGACGCGTTTCCATGACACCACCTTTGTCATAATTGAGCAGATATCGTTTGCAAGAGAGTCTGCCTGAAATGGCGTCAAGTACAAGCAATTACAAGGGTTAACCTTCGCTATTAGGTGAAGACGACTTGAAAGCCAAGGGTGAAACACCCATGTGCTATTAAGAAGATCAGCCATACTAAGGATACGCCACATTGAAAAAAAGCCGTGACCATCGCGCCAAGTGAGTCGCCATGAACACGCTGTCAACAGCAATTCGCTCAAGGCCAAGCAATTAGAGGAGAAAACAATGGGCAAGATACCCGATACGCTCACTACCCTAGACGTGGGCAACCACACGTATCATTACTACAGCCTACCAAAAGCCGCCGATGCGCTCGGTAATATCGATCGGCTACCCAAAACGCTCAAAATTCTACTCGAAAACCAGCTGCGCTTTGGTGACGACGAAAGTGTTGACCAAGAAGATATTCAGGCGTTAGTGGACTGGCAAAAAGAGGGCAAATCAAGCCGTGAGATCGGCTACCGCCCTGCTCGCGTACTCATGCAAGATTTCACCGGCGTGCCTGGGGTGGTTGATCTTGCCTCTATGCGCGCTGCGGTTGAAAAGTTGGGCGAAGATCCCGCGCGTATTAATCCGCTTTCTCCGGTTGATCTTGTGATCGACCACTCGGTGATGGTCGATAAATTCGGCAACGCCGCGGCATTTCAAGAAAACGTCGATATCGAAATGCAGCGTAACGGCGAGCGCTACGAGTTTCTACGCTGGGGCCAGCAAGCGTTCGACAACTTTAGCGTTGTACCTCCCGGCACCGGCATTTGTCACCAGGTTAACCTAGAGTACCTGGGCCGAACTGTATGGACGAAAGAGGAAGATGGGCAGACGTTTGCCTATCCCGACACCTTAGTTGGCACCGACTCCCACACCACCATGATCAACGGCCTGGGCGTACTTGGCTGGGGCGTGGGCGGTATCGAAGCGGAAGCGGCGATGCTTGGTCAGCCGGTCTCGATGCTGATTCCTGAGGTCATTGGCTTCAAGCTAAACGGCAAGTTGCGTGAAGGCATTACCGCCACCGACCTTGTGCTCACGGTCACTGAAATGCTGCGCAAAAAAGGCGTGGTGGGTAAGTTTGTTGAATTCTATGGGGATGGCCTTAACGACTTACCCTTAGCTGACCGTGCCACTATCGCCAATATGGCACCGGAATATGGCGCGACCTGCGGCTTTTTCCCGGTAGACGACGAAACAATCAACTACATGCGCCTGACCGGCCGTGAAGATGAACAACTAGCTTTAGTAGAAGCATATAGTAAAGCCCAGGGCCTATGGCGCGAGCCAGGCGATGAACCGATCTTTACAGACTCTCTCAGTCTCGATATGAGTGAGGTTGAAGCAAGCCTTGCCGGCCCAAAACGTCCTCAAGACCGTGTGGCGCTCAAAGACATGGCCGCTGCATTCGACAAGTTTATGAAAGAGGACACCGCCGCCGACTCAACCGCAAAAGGGAAACTCTCTTCAGAAGGCGGACAAACGGCAGTCGGGGTTGAGCGCAGTTTTAAACATGACACCAGCCAAGACGTTAAGCTCAACGACCAAGACTTCAGCCTCGACCCAGGCGCGGTGGTAATCGCGGCCATTACCTCGTGTACCAATACGTCTAATCCCAGCGTCATGATGGCAGCCGGCCTGCTGGCCCGTAATGCTCGCCAAAAGGGGCTCACCACGAAGCCCTGGGTAAAAACCTCCCTTGCCCCCGGTTCGAAGGTAGTAACCGAGTATTTGGCAGCTGCTAACTTAAGCGATGACTTGAACGCGCTAGGCTTTAACCTAGTGGGTTATGGCTGCACGACCTGTATCGGCAACTCCGGTCCACTTCCCGACGAAATCGAAGAAGCAATCAATAGCGGCGACCTTGCCGTAGCATCGGTACTTTCAGGCAACCGCAACTTTGAAGGCCGTGTACACCCGCTGGTAAAAACAAACTGGCTCGCCTCACCGCCCCTGGTGGTCGCCTATGCGTTAGCCGGTAATGTGCAGTGCGACTTAACCACCGAGCCACTCGGCCAGGATAGCGAAGGCAACCCGGTTTACCTCAAAGATATCTGGCCTTCTCAGGCAGATATCGCCAATGCCGTTGAGCAAGTCAACACCGAGATGTTCCGTAAAGAGTATGGCGCGGTATTTGAGGGCGACGATACCTGGAAAGCAATCAACGTCCCTGAAAGTAAGGTATACCAGTGGCCTGAATCAACTTACATCCAGCATCCGCCATTTTTTGAAGGCATGGAGCGCGAGCCAGACGCTATCGAAGATGTTAAAAACGCACGCGTGTTAGCCATGCTGGGCGATTCGGTGACCACCGACCATATCTCCCCAGCGGGCTCTATCAAGCCTGACAGCCCTGCTGGGCGCTATCTTCAGGAGCACGGCGTCAAGCCTGTTGATTTCAACTCCTATGGCTCTCGTCGGGGCAATCATGAAGTGATGATGCGCGGCACCTTTGCTAACGTGCGCATTAAAAACGAAATGCTGGACGGGGTTGTCGGTGGTGAAACCCGCCATGTACCCAGCGGCGAGCAAATGGCGATTTACGATGCCGCCATGAAATATAAAGAGGAAGGAACTCCTCTAGTGGTGATTGCTGGTAAAGAGTATGGCACAGGCTCTTCACGGGATTGGGCAGCCAAAGGCACCCGCTTATTGGGTGTACGCGCGGTGATTGCCGAGTCCTATGAACGTATTCACCGTTCAAACCTAATTGGCATGGGCGTGGTACCGCTGCAGTTCCCTGAAGGTGAAAGCCGTGAAACGCTTGGATTGACAGGTGATGAAGAAATCTCAATTGCTGGCTTGAGCGATTTAAGCCCAGGTGGCACTGTGAAAATTGTCATCAAAAATGAAGATGGGGAGCGCACCGTTGATGCCAAGTGCCGAATTGATACCGTCAATGAGCTGGCTTACTACCGCCACGGTGGTATCCTTCACTACGTGCTGCGCAAGATGATCGGCGCAGCGTAGAAAGTAACACCTACCAATGCTTGCATCGCCCCCACTTCGGTGGGGGCTTTTTTTGCATGCTACTTTAGATTTTATTTAATTAGAAAGCTCTACGACGATAGGTGCGGTATTCTGGCGACCAACATGCTTTCTCGATACGCTCACGCAGTTCAGTGCCACTAGTTTTAAGCGCCACACCATTTTGCTGGGCCTGAGCAGCCACTTCAAAGGCAATTGATTTGCTGATATCACGAATTCGCGACAGCGGCGGTAACAGTGCACCTTTGCCCTCTTTGACCAAAGGCGCTTCGCGGGCTAAAGCCCGAGAAGCACTCATCAGCATTTCATCAGTGACACGATTAGCACCCGCCGCAATCACACCCAAGCCAATACCAGGGAAGATATAGGCGTTATTGCACTGAGCAATCGGGTAAGTGCGTCCGTTATATACCACAGGGGCGAAAGGACTGCCCGTGGCGACCAGCGCTTGGCCATCGGTCCAACGAATCACATCTTCAGGAACCGCTTCTGCCTGAGAGGTAGGGTTGGAAAGAGGCATAATCACTGGATGCTCGCACCCAGCGTGCATCGTACGCACCACTTGTTCGGTAAAAATACCGCGCTTACCGCATACACCAATGAGAATTGTCGGTTTGATCTGGGCAATCGTGTCTTCAAGCCCCTGGCTATTCCAGCTAGCGACCAGCTCAGGCGAGTGTGCCAAGCGGCGTTGAAAGTCTCGTTGCCAGGGCTGATCAGTAGTCATCAACCCATCTCGATCGACAACGAATATCCGCGCTCGAGCTTCGCTTTCAGTCAGCCCCTCTGCCTGCATAGACACAACTACCTGCTCAGCAATGCCACAACCCGCCGAACCGCCACCTACAAACACCACACGCTGCTGAGCGATGGTTTCTTGACGAGCCTGACATGCCGCCATCAAGGTGCCGACCACCACCGAGGCAGTACCTTGCACATCGTCATTAAAGCAGCACAAGTCATCTCGGTAGCGTTCTAATAGCGGCACTGCGTTCGCTTGGGCAAAGTCTTCAAACTGAAGCAATACGTTCGGCCAACGACGTTTTACAGCAGTAATAAATTCCGCCATAAACGCATCATACTCTTCTTGACTAACCCGTTCATGACGCCAACCCATGTACATAGGGTCGTCCAGCAATGCCTGATTGTTAGTACCCACATCAATCATAATCGGCAGCGTATAGGCGGGGCTAATACCTCCACAAGCGGTGTAAAGCGCTAATTTACCAATAGGAATACCCATTCCACCGATGCCTTGGTCACCCAAGCCTAGAATCCGCTCCCCATCAGTGACAACAATGACTTTCACGTTATCTTTGGTGGCACTGCGCAGGATATCGTCCATGTGCTCGCGATCTGGATAGCTGATAAACAGCCCCCGGTGATTGCGATAAATATTAGAGAACTCCTGACACGCCTGCCCGACCGTAGGGGTGTAAATAATCGGTAGCATCTCTTCCAGATGCTGGGAAACTAAACGGAAGTAAAGCGTTTCATTATCGTCTTGAATAGCACGCAGATGGATATGCTTTTCAAGATCACTATGACACTGCTGATACTGGCGATATGCCCTCGACAGCTGTTCATCAATAGACTCAACTTTTTGTGGCAATAAACCGATCAAGTTAAAGGCTAGTCGCTCCTCTTGAGTAAACGCGCTGCCTTTGTTCAATAGCGGCATTTCAAGCAAAGAAGGACCGGCATAAGGAATGTATAAGGGGCGTTTACTCATCGTGGACATAGGCACTCTCTTTTTATGTCGATTGCTATTGCAATGCAGCAACGCAGGGCGTTGGCGGCGTTTGTGCGTAATGTAACATGCTAGTACGACAAAGGTGGGAGGGACATAACTAAAGACAACAAAAAAGCGCCTTGGTGACTACCAAGGCGCCTACAAAAAGCATCGTATCTGATCAACCTCTAACAGGTTTTGGCAACCGGTCTCCGCCCTTCAACACCATCAAAAAAGAACGGGCGCAGTTTTACGCCCACCATGTTGCCGGCAAACGCCGCCACCATCCAAACCCAGCCATGCAAGCTGCCAGAGGCAATACCACTGAAGTAAGCGCCAATGTTGCAACCAAACGCCAAGCGCGCACCGTAGCCCAGCATCAGACCACCAATCACCGCCGCCAGAACAGATTTAAGCGGAATACGGAAATTAGGCGCAAAACGACCCGCTAAACTCGCAGCGGCCAGTGCTCCTAACATAATGCCAACGTTCATCACCGTCGTAATATCGCTCCACACGCTGGCCTCTAACGCTGCTGCATTACCGGGTGCTTGCCAGTAGCCCCATTGGCTAACATCACCACCAACGAGTTCAAACCCTTTCGCACCCCACAACGCGAACGCAGAGGTAATGCCCCAGGGGCGACCAGCCAAAGCTAATGTCGCGAAATTGAGTAGCGCTAGCGCCACTGCACCAGCGATCAACGGCCATGGGCCAGTTAACCAGCGCTGACTACCAGGCTTATCGACTAATGGCGCTTGCTCTAGGTGACCATGACGACGCTTTTCCATGACCACGGTAAACGCCGCAATCGCTGCAAATAGCACCAAGCTAATCGCGATTCCACCGCCAGCACCTGCCACCTTTACCAACGAAACAGGCTGAAACGCTGGCAAGCTCTGCCACCATGTAAAATGCGCCGAACCAATCACCGACCCAACGATAAAGAACAGTAGCGTGATCAACATCCGTGCATTACCGCCCCCCGCAGTAAACAGCGTGCCCGATGCACAACCGCCACCCAGCTGCATGCCAACACCGAATATAAAGGCCCCAAAAATCACCGAGATACCAATCGGTGATACAAAGCCTCGCACCTCAGTACCAAACAGCGTGCCCGCCCCTAATGCAGGAAAAAACAGCACGACAGCGATCGCTAACATCACCATTTGGGCGCGCAAACCACGGCCTCGCCGCTCAGTAATAAACACCCGCCAAGCAGCCGTAAAGCCAAATGCCGCGTGATACAGCACCAGCCCCAACAACCCTCCAACAATCATCAACAGGCCGACATTGGCACCAAATACCACACCGATGATCACCGCGCCCAGCACGATGGCTGCTGTTGAAAACAATGGCACGCGGTAGTTTGCCGGTGCTACTGCAGAAATCGTGGACATAGCTCACCTTCTAGCAACGCCAAAAGCGCCTGTTAGAAACAGGCGCTTGCTTGGCCAATATGAATAATGGTGTTAAGCCTAACGCTGGCGGTAGACCGCTGGAAATTCTTTATTCAGCAGTGCATATGCTTTTTAAGAATATTGTTCTGCATTCGGATATTTTTCTCGCCATGAGTAGCTTGCCAATATGCAATGATCTTAGCTACCTAGTCGCTAGAAGATAATTCGACCCAGGGCGATTTCCAGGTTGAGGCTGGGATGCTTTGGCCATGCGATGCCATAGGTGTACCCGTTAAGGGCCGGTGGCTCGCCGAACTGTCTGGCACTCGGTGTGGCGGTGAGCGTGTGCTGCCATTGCTAGACTTCCTAGGCGCTGCGATGTTGAATCAGCTCGATGCCGGTCAGCCGCTGACTGCTGTCGCCGTCGGGTGGGTTGAACTTTATGCGAACCATGGCGCTCGGGAAGGGAGTTAGGCTTAAACATGATAAATCACGTCGAAAAGAAGTCACCACGTCGGATTTAGACACATACACGACACAGATAGCCTTGGGTAGTCGCTACTGCCTACAATGCCCAGAGAGTGGTAATCAACGAATGCCGCGTCACAAGCGTGATGGTACAGCCTACTCTGCCACCACCGCTGCCCCGTAAATACGCTGGTACTCATCGGGTAACCGTGTAGGCCGCCCATTTGAGAGAGCCACACACGCAAACCGGGTGCGTGCGTTTAGCAGCGTTTTACCGCTCTCCACACGTTTAAGCTGAAACCGACGAGTGAGGCTAAAACGCCCATCGCAAGCCACAATCCACGTCGCCAACTGCAGTTTGTCATCGACAAACGCGGGAGCCAGATAGTCCAACTCATGGCGATGAACCACCATGGCACGATCTAGCAACTGATAATCATCAAGGGATAGCCCCAGAGCTTCAGAGTGAGCCCAACTGACCTGCTCTACCCAGCGCAAATACTCGCTGTTGTTGACGTGCTGGTAGGCATCAATGGCCTCCGGCGTCACCTTAAGCTCAATCACAAAGGGATTCGGCAATGCCCACTCCATAGTGCTGCTCCTTGTGGTTACTCCTTGATGTTATCGATTATTTTTCACACGCTCGCTAAGAAGTGTCTTCGACTTAATCGCGGAATACCCGCACACCCAACGCCTTCAAATACGATGTTTCCGGGATCGCTGGATGGACGGGATGATCGGGCCCCTGGTGGCCCTGAAAAATCACCTGGCCGTGGCGGTCTTGGTGGCGAACGGCGCCACGAACCACATCAATCAAACGCTCAGGTGCAAGGTGCATGGAGCACGAGGCCGATAACAGCAAGCCATCACGGCCCAGCAGACGCATCGCTTCACGATTCAGGCGTGAGTAAGCGCGTTCCCCATTGGGAATATCCTTACGCTTTTTGATAAACGCCGGTGGATCAAGAATGACAACGTCAAACTGTTCGCCATCGGCTTTCAGTGCCGCTAGCGCTTCAAAAGCATCACCTTCTGCTACCGCAACTTGTTCTTGCACACCATTTAGCTCGGCATTGCGAGCTACCTGATCCAGTGCGGGGGCAGAAGCATCGACACATAGTACTTCCGAGGCACCGCTAGCAGCCGCCTGCACCCCCCAGCCGCCCACGTAGCTGAATACATCTAGCACACGCTTACCAGCCACTTGGCTATTCAGCCACGCGCGATTAACGCGATGATCAAAGAACCAACCTGTCTTCTGACCATTCAACACAGGTACCGCAAAAGTGACCCCGTTTTCTTCCAACAGAACCTCATCAGGAAGGATGCCCTTTACTACTTCAACGTGAGCTTCCAGGCCTTCTTGGCGACGACCGCCAGTATCATTGCGGAATACAATGGCGCTGGGCTTTACAACTTTCTCCAACGCATCGACAATCTCTTCCGCTAACGCCTGCATACCTGCGGTATTCAGCTGCACCACCAGCACATCGCCAAAACGGTCAATAACCAGCCCTGGTAGCAAGTCGCCCTCACCGTGGATCAAACGGTAGAACGGCTTATCAAACAGACGCTGACGCAGCGCCAACGCCTGATTGAAACGGTGCACGAACAGCGATCGATCCAGGCGCATTTCTGGGTCACGCGACATTACTCGACCACAAATCAGTGAATGCGGGTTAATGTAGGCTACCCCAAGGACTTTGCCGTTTGAGGCTTCGACCAGCGCAGACTCACCCGCAACAAAGTTTTTCAACGGCGTTTCTTTAATATCTACTTCATTGGAGTAGATCCACAGATGGCCCGCTTTCAGACGGCGATCGGCATTTTTATTCAGGCGCAGGCGTTGAGTCACAACAATCTCCAAAAGAGCAATCTTACAAAGCCCATAGACTCTGAAAGCCCATAGACTCTGAAAACATAGGCAAAACAGTTAACATCAAAGAGTAGCTACTACCGCTGGCATCCAGGGCAAAATACACTGGCCCGCTGACCAAGCGTGATACGTCGCAGCTCAACGCCACAGCGCAGGCAGGGTTGCCCATGGCGTCCATAAACGTTCAGTTGCTGGGCAAAGTAGCCTGGCTCGCCCTGGCCACTGACAAAATCTCGCAGCGTGGTACCGCCCTGAGTAATCGCCGCCGACAGCACCTCTTTTACCGCAATGGCCAGCTGCTGATAACGGGCTAGGGAAATTTTCCCGGCGGCGCGACGCGGGTCGATACCTGCCATAAACAGCGCTTCAGCAGCGTAAATATTACCCGCACCCACCACCACGCGGTTATCCATTAAAAAAGGCTTTACCGCAACGCGTTTATTACGGGAGGCGTTATAGAGCCAACGCCCGTTAAACGCATCATCTAACGGCTCAGGACCAAGGTGCGCTAGGCGCGTATCCAAACTACCATCGCCCTGCTGCCAGTCAACAAAACCAAATCGCCGCGGGTCGTGATACCTCAGCACATGGCCATTGGCCGTCACCACATCAACATGGTCATGTTTTTTGGGCAAATCACCAACCTTGGCAATCCGCAGGCTACCCGACATGCCTAAGTGCCACAGCAACGTGGCCTCACGCTCAGACCGCATCACGGGAATTTGCAGGTACTTAGCACGGCGCTTTAATACGCCAATCCGCGCGCCTATTAGTCGATCGGCTAGATCCTCGGGCACTGGTACGCGCAAACGAGAGTGCCTTACCAACACCTCGGTAATTTCTTGCCCTTCGATATAAGGGGCAACGCCACGCCGCGTTGTTTCAACTTCAGGCAATTCGGGCATGATGAAAGCCTATGATGACAGCACAGTGACAACCACACTGTCGCCAGTGCAGTGCTGGGGTATAGGGGCATGTGTAACCAATCATACACAATAAGTGGCTAACTATCAGACATGCAAAAACCCGGCTGAGGGCCGGGTTTTTCAACAGGCACTCGCCTGCGGTGAAAGCCGATCATTGTAATCGCGATTACTTGATCTTGGCTTCCTTGTAGATAACGTGCTTACGGACGACCGGGTCGTATTTCTTAAATTCGAACTTATCCGGTGTGTTCCGCTTGTTCTTATCAGTGGTGTAGAAGTGGCCTGTACCGGCACTAGACACCAGCTTGATCTTATCGCGCATGGTTTAACTCTCCCAAAATGCTAGCTTAGATGGCGTCGCCGCGCTTGCGGATATCAGCCAGAACCGTTTCGATACCTTTCTTGTCAATAATACGCATTCCTTTAGAGGAAACGCGCAGCTTGACGAAGCGGTTTTCAGCTTCAACCCAAAAACGATGGGTGTGCAGGTTCGGCAAGAAACGACGACGTGTCTTACGCTGGGAGTGAGAAACGTTATTACCAGTTACCGGACGCTTGCCGGTAACCTGACATACTTTGGACATGAGAGCCTCCAACCGCTTGGCGAGTTGTTCAAAACTGTCGGGCAGACCGGAGCAGGGAGGGAGTCGACGCAGTTAACCGCCTAGCTGTACCCAAATCCGTTATTCAACCCAAGTTTAAAGGTGGCACTTTATACCAGAGCACCCGGCTACCAGCAAGCAAAAACGCCTAAAAATGCCAAAAAAGGCACTTTTCGGACAATTTACTTAGATAAACAGCGAGAATTTGACGTCGCACTATTTTCATTAATTGCTATAGCCAGCCGCGCTCGGCAAACGAAACCACGTCACCGTCCCCCACCACAAAATGATCAAGTACCCGCACATCAAAAAGCGCGAGGGCATCTTTTAGGCGTTCAGTGATACGTCGATCAGCATCGCTTGGCTCAGCAACACCCGACGGGTGATTGTGTGCCAGGATGACAGCACCAGCGTGTAGTTCGAGCGCACGCTTGGCAACTTCGCGGGGGTAAACGGATGCGCTGTCTAGGGTACCGCGAAATAGGGATTCATAGCGAATAATTCGATGCTGTGTATCCAAAAAAAGCACCGCAAACTCTTCATGACCCAAATGACGCAGCTGAGAGCTTAGGTAATGACGCACCAACGCCGGAGAGGTGAGCGCATTGCCGCGGGCAAGCTGGCTCGCCATGTGCCGCCTGGAAAGCTCAAGGGTCGCCTGAAGCTGAGCGAATTTGGCACTTCCAAGCCCCCTGGCTGCACAAAATTGATCCTGATCTGCTTCCAAAAGCTGCCTTAACCCACCAAAGCTGGCCAGCAGGTCCCGGGCCAAATCGACTGCCGAGCGCCCTTGAACGCCGACGCGTAAAAAAATGGCCAGAAGCTCAGCGTCTGAGAGCGCCTGCACACCCATGTTCAACAGCTTCTCTCGTGGCCGCTCACCCTCTGGCCAGTGATTGATCCCCATCGCCGCCTCCCTGCCCATGCTGACAGCACCGCCCGCGCTTGCCACTGCGCACCCTTATTGGCTTTTCCAACGTCTGGCTGAGCATGCCAAAATAACTGGCCAAATGGTATGGTACACACCTTTAACAAACGCTACATGGGACTGCCCATCATGGCCTTATTATCGCCAAGTCCATCAACATCGCTGATTGGCAAACGCCTGCTGCTCGGTGTTAGCGCCGGTATTGCGGCCTACAAAAGCGCGCTGATTGTTCGGTTACTAAAGCAGGCGGGCTGTGAGGTTCGCGTGGTGATGACCGAGGGTGCCCAAGCGTTTATCACGCCGTTAACGCTTCAAGCACTGTCAGGGGAGCCCGTACGCACCTCGCTACTTGATCCTGAGGCGGAAGCAGGCATGGGCCATATCGAGCTAGCCCGCTGGGCAGATGCGATTCTGATCGCCCCAGCCACAGCCGACTTAATCGCACGCTTGGTGCATGGCATGGCAGACGATCTGCTGACCACTCTGTGTCTGGCCTCGGAAGCCCCCAAGCTGATCGCCCCAGCCATGAATCAGGCCATGTGGCGTCACCCTGCAACCCAGCGCAACGTGAATCAGTTAGCCACCGACGGCTGGCAACTCATTGGTCCCGCTGCAGGCGACCAAGCCTGTGGCGACGTAGGCCCCGGACGAATGAGCGAACCAGACGCTATTGTTGATTTCTTAGCTCAGCACTTTGCTTCTGCTGCAAAATCACCAGCGCCAACTTCTGCGCCACACGTCGTCATCACCGCAGGTCCTACCCGCGAAGCGCTAGATCCTGTGCGCTATCTCTCCAATCACAGCTCGGGGAAGATGGGGTATGCGCTAGCCGCGCAAGCAGCAAACCAGGGGGCACGGGTGACGCTGATAAGCGGTCCGGTTACTCTACCCACCCCCAATGGCGTTGAGCGGATTGATGTGGAAACCGCCGTGCAAATGCACCATGAAGCGTTAACACTAGCGCCTCATGCAGCCCTATTTATTGGCTGTGCTGCGGTCGCCGACTACCGCGCCGCCAGCGCGGCCGAGCACAAAATCAAAAAAACTGACGACAGCGATACGCTAACGCTGACGCTGGTCAAAAACCCGGACATTATTGCCGATGTGGCCGCGCTGCCTACTGACCAACGCCCCTTGGTAGTGGGGTTTGCTGCTGAAACCCAGGAGGTCGCGCACTACGCAGAAGATAAGCTAACCCGCAAAGGGCTGGATATGATCGTAGCCAACGATGTTTCCCGGCAGGGTCTTGGCTTTGGTAGCGATAACAATGCGGCGTTACTGCTGTGGCGCACAGCGACGGGCACCAACCAACTGGACGCCCCACCGCAGCCTAAAACGCAGCTAGCCGCGCTAATTATTCGTCACGCCCTATCACTGCTGCCTTCTCAACGACTATCCCAGCTTCAATCTCAACGACTATCTCAACCACCTTCTCAACCACCTTCTCAATCCTCCGGAGAATTATCATGAGCGGTTCTCGCCCACGCTTGCAGTGCAAAGTTTTGGATGAACGCCTGCACGACTACCTCCCCTCTTACGCAACAACAGGCTCAGCGGGGATGGATTTGCGAGCACTGCTAGATGAACCACTGGTACTTGCTCCCGGCGACTGTCAGCTCGTGCGGACAGGCCTTGCCATTTACATAGAAGATCCTGGCTTAGCAGGCATGATCTTGCCTCGCTCCGGGCTAGGCCATAAGCACGGCATCGTACTGGGTAATCTTGTTGGACTGATCGACTCTGATTACCAGGGCGAACTAATGGTATCGGTTTGGAACCGTGGGCAAAGCAGCTTTACGCTATCGCCCTTTGAGCGCCTTGCTCAATATGTGCTTGTCCCGGTCGTGCAGGCGGAGCTTGCCATTGTCGATGCCTTTGACGACTCCACCCGCGGCAGCGGAGGTTTTGGTAGCACAGGTCGCCAGTAAACCAAGGCTGTTTTACCGTCAATCTAGGAGCAACAATGAACGTACCTGCGTCGATATTTCGTGCTTACGACATTCGCGGTATTGTGGACGATACGCTGAGTGAGACCACCACTGAACTCATTGGCCGGGCTATTGGCTCTGAAGCCGCCGCTCGTGGTGAGCAAACGGTCATTGTTGCGCGTGATGGACGACTCTCCGGGCCACATTTGCAAGCAGCGCTGATTCGCGGCTTAACAGCCTCTGGGCGGGATGTTATTGATATCGGCATGGTGCCAACACCTGTGCTTTATTTCGCCACCCACACACTGCCTGAAAGCTCCTCCGGGGTAATGCTAACCGGCAGTCACAACCCACCTGACTACAACGGCTTTAAAATCGTCTTAGCGGGTGAAACGCTCTCCGGCGATGCTATCACCGCCCTCTATGAGCGAATTCAAGCAAGCGACCTAACCAGCGGCCAAGGCAGTGTTCGCCAGCACGACCTACGCGCAGCGTATCTTGAAAGAATTATTAGCGATATTCACATTGAGCGCCCACTGAGTGCCGTGGTGGATTGTGGCAATGGGGTTGCCGGAGAGCTTGGCCCACAGCTTATCGAGCGCCTGGGGGTAAAAACTACCCCGTTATTTGCCGAGATTGATGGCCACTTCCCGAACCACCACCCCGACCCAGGCAAACCTGAAAACCTACGCGACTTGATCCACAGCGTTAATGAAACAGGTGCCGATATTGGCTTGGCTTTTGACGGAGACGGCGACCGCTTAGGGGTTGTCACGCCAAGTGGCCGCATGATCTACCCTGATCACCTACTGATGGTGTTCGCAGCAGATATGTTGTCACGCAACCCAGGCGCTAAGGTGATCTTCGACATTAAGTGCACCGGTAACTTAGCGCGTGCCATTAGCCACGCTGGCGGCGAACCAGAGATGTGGCGAACTGGCCATTCACTCATCAAAGCGCGTATGCGCGAAACCGGTGCTGCGCTGGGCGGTGAAATGAGTGGGCATATTTTTTTCAAAGAGCGCTGGTACGGGTTTGACGACGGCCTCTACGCGGCGGCTCGCCTGCTTGAAATTCTCGCCCGCTACCCCGGCAGTGCTGATGAATTATTTGAGCAGTTTCCACAAGATATCAGTACACCTGAAATTAATATCGCGGTCGCTGATGAAGAAAAATTTGCGCTTATCAAGAAGCTTGCTAGAGAGGGCGACTTCGGCGAAGGTATCAAAACCACGATTGATGGCATTCGCGTGGACTATGCCGATGGCTGGGGACTGTGTCGAGCCTCCAACACCACACCTGCACTAGTACTGCGCTTTGAGGGTAGCGATGCCGCGGCACTTAGCCGAATAAAAGCGCGGTTTGCCAATGCGCTGGCGGAGATTTCACCAGCACTGACGATCCCTGAAATCCCAGCAGGGTAAGTACACATAACAGGGTGGATAAACAGCAAGATGAACACGACATAAGTAAAACGAGATAAAACGCAAAACAACACGCCGCATGGAAAAGCCAATGCTCGCGCTGTAATAACGGTCGCGATAAACGTAGCGACGGAAAAAAGCAAAAGGGACAACGTCATGAGTTCAACTAGCCGCGACCCCCAGGTCGTTGTGGAGGTTTTGTCAGAAGCCCTCCCCTACATCCAACAGTTTTCGGGCAAAACGGTCGTCGTTAAATATGGCGGCAACGCCATGACCGAAGACACCTTGATCGATTCATTCGCGCGTAACATCGTGCTTATGAAAGAAGTCGGCATTAACCCAGTCGTGGTACATGGCGGTGGGCCACAAATTGGCAGCCTACTGGAAAAATTGAATATTGAATCACGCTTTGTGAACGGCATGCGTGTGACCGACTCCCAAACCATGGACGTTGTGGAGATGGTGCTGGGAGGCTTGGTCAATAAAAGCATTGTTAACCTGATCAACCAAAGCGGCGGCAAAGCAATTGGCTTAACCGGAAAAGATGGCGCACAAATTCGCGCCCGCCAGTTAAAAGTAGAGCACCAAAGCCCTGAGATGACCGCACCGGAAATCATCGATATTGGTCACGTGGGTGAAGTGGAGTCTATCTCCACCGACCTTATCGAGATGCTCGCTGCCCGAGACTTTATTCCGGTAATCGCGCCTATCGGCGTTGACGGTGAAGGTAATAGCTACAACATTAACGCCGATTTAGTAGCAGGCAAGCTGGCCGAAGCGCTGAACGCTGAAAAGCTAATGCTGCTAACCAACGTCGCAGGCTTAATGAATAGCGAGGGGGGAGTCTTGACTGGTCTTTCAACCACTCAAGTCGATAGCCTAATCGCTGACGGCACTATTTACGGCGGCATGCTGCCGAAAATTCGCTGCGCGCTGGACGCGGTGAAAGGCGGCGTCAACAGCGCCCATATCATTGATGGTCGCGTTCCCCATGCCGTACTCCTGGAAATCTTTACCAATGCTGGGGTAGGCACCCTGATTACTGACGCAGGTTAACCGCGACGGAGGGATAACGTCATGAGTGACGAACAAAAACCTCGCCGCCGCGAGCAAATCCTGCAAGCCTTAGCCGTTATGTTGGAAGAGGATAGCGGTAAACGCATCACAACCGCTGCACTTGCCCGCCAGGTAGGCGTCTCCGAAGCAGCGCTGTATCGCCACTTCCCCAGTAAAGCGCGTATGTTTGAGGGTCTAATCGACTTTATTGAAGAAAGCATTTTTGCGCGCATTACCCGCATCCTGGAAGATATCCCCGATGCTACATCGCGCTGCAGCACGATTTTGACCTTACTACTGGGCTTTGCCGAGAAAAACCCTGGGCTTGCCAGGGTATTGGGTGGCGATGTTCTTACCGGCGAAACGGCGCGGCTACGCCAGCGGGTACACCAGCTTTTCGAGCGCCTGGAAACTCAACTAAAACAGGTGCTACGGGAGGCTGAACTGCGTGAAGGCTTGCGCACAAGCATTCCTGCATCCGCCGCAGCTAACCTGCTGATCGCCCAGGCAGAAGGACGTATTTCTCAATATGTGCGTAGTGACTTCAAACGCTTACCAACAGAGTATTGGGAAGATCAGTGGGCACTTCTATCTAGCCAACTGTTACGAGAAACCGTGCAACCGGCTTAGCAAGCGTTGACATATCAAGCCAGCCAGCCAACCAATAAAAACGCCCCGAAAGCGCTCTGCCTTCGGGGCGTTTATCTAGCCTACTTACCCAATATATATACTTAAATTAAGCGGCGATAGCGTCGCCCATTTTCTGACGCAACTTTTTCATAGCGTTCTTTTCGAGCTGACGAATGCGTTCAGCGCTAACGCCATACACATCAGCTAAGTCGTGCAGTGTCGCTTTATTATCGGTCAGCCAGCGACGCTGCAAAATATCCCGCGAACGCTCATCAAGCCCCTTCAAAGCTAGCTGCAAGCGACGCGTTGAATCCTCTTCAAAGTTGCTGTCTTCTAACAGCGTTGCCGGATCGGCTGAAGCATCATCTAAAAAGTACGCCGGTGCTTGATAGGTGCTCTCTTCGTCGTCACTAGGAGAGGCATCAAAGCCCGCATCGTAAGCCGACAAACGTCCTTCCATATCGCGCACTATTTCTGGCTTCACATCGAGATCTTTTGCAATCGCATTGACCTCATCATTATTCAGCCAGGCTAAACGTTTTTTGGCGCTACGCAGATTAAAAAACAACTTGCGCTGCGCTTTGGTAGTGGCAATTTTGACGATTCGCCAGTTGCGAAGCACAAACTCGTGAATTTCCGCTTTGATCCAATGCACGGCAAAAGACACCAAGCGAACCCCTTGATTGGGGTCAAAGCGCTTAACGGCTTTCATCAGACCAACGTTACCTTCTTGAATCAAGTCAGCCTGTGGCAAACCGTAACCTGAATAACTACGAGCAATATGCACAACAAAACGCAGGTGCGAAAGCACCAGACGACGCGCAGCTTCCAGATCACCTTCATCGTGGAGGCGGAATGCAAGCTCACGCTCTTCATCAATGCTTAGTACGGGAATTCCGTTAACCGCCTTGATGTAGCCGCCCAGATCGTGACCTGGAGAGAGCTGACCCACCGGTAGAAGACTAGTGCTCATGTGCAGGTGGTCTCCCTTAAAACCTATCGTGGTTGGTGTACTGTTAACTCTAAGACCTTAGCCTAAGCATAAGGTTCATATGACCGATGCATTCACTGCATAAGACACAAAACGGGGTAGAAATTCCCGTTAATGACCGCATAACAAACATAACTAACGCGGGCGTATGCTAGAGAGATGGCGTGTAACTGCCAGCCACGCTCCCAGCCAGCCCAGTAGTGTACTGCAAGATAGCAGAATTGTAGAGCCTGTCACGTCTAACTGCGGCAATACGAAGCTCGCGCCGTAGCTTGCAGCCAAGGCCGCCACAGGCAACGACAGCCAGTGGTTACCAAGCCCCAACAATCCCAACGCCAAAAGACCGCCACCCACACCGTACCAGGCCCCGCTGTAAAGAAAGGGTCTGCGCACAAACGCATGAGTTGCGCCTATCAGCATCACCACTTCAATTTCCCGCCGCCGACTCTCAACTGCTAGGCGAATCGTGTTGCCCACTACTAGCAGCACTCCACAGCCAAACAGCACACCAAGCGCGAGCGCTACCCGTCGCCCAAGGTCTGCTAAATGACGTAAACGCTCTACCCATGCGAGGTCTACACGCACCTCGTCTACCCCAGAGAAAGCTTCCAACCGCTGTGCCAATTGCGCCATAGCCGCAGGCTCAACACTCTGCGGGTAGATGACAATACTGGCAGGCAAGGGATTATCGTCAAGGCCCGCTAAGGTATCTTCAATCCCTAGCGACTGCTGAAACTCAGCCATCCCTTGTGCTGCACTAATAAGGCGCGTCGTTGCGACGCCCTCATCTGCCCTAACGGCTTCGTCAATACGCGCAGATTGCGCAGCGTCTACGGTCGTTTCCAGATAAACCGTGAGGGTTGCACTCTCATCCAGCTCTGCGTCTAGCAGTTTGGCGCTATCTAAGGTTAACCAAAGTGCCGCGGGTAAGACTAACGCAATAGCAATGGCCAGCATGGTGAGCAGATTGCCCACAGGGTAACGTATCAGGCGATAAAGGCTATCCATCGCCATGGCACGATGATGGCGCCCCCAGGCGCGTAAGCGGCTGCTAAAGCGTGTTTGATGTGAACGCGCCCCACGCCGCTCGGCGGATGGCTCACTGGAGGTTCTGGCCGCTTGTCGCTTACCCTTGGGAGCTACACCTGTAGAACGGGGTGTCGCAGCACGTTTCATACGGCGCCCTCATCTGCCACCAAACGTCCATCGCGCAGGCGTAAAATACGGTGGCGCAGCCGTGCGATTAACGCCAGGTCGTGACTGGCAATCATCACAGTAGTTCCAATACGATTGAAGTCTTCAAACAGCGCCATAATGTCGGCAGAAAGCTGTGGGTCAAGGTTACCGGTAGGTTCATCAGCAAGAAGCAGAGCTGGCTTATTAACCACTGCGCGCGCAATTCCCACTCGCTGCTGCTCACCGCCGGAAAGCTCTACCGGTAACGCTTTTTCACGGTGTAAAAGCCCGACTTTATCCAAAGCTGCACGAACGCGCCGCGCTGCTTCACGTGGCTCTACTCCTTGGATTTCCAGCGGCAGAGATACATTGCGAAACACGCTGCGATCAAACAGCAGTTGATGATCTTGAAACACTACACCAATCTGCCGACGGTAAAACGGCACTTGGCTGGCATGAAGCTCGGCAATATCATGCCCAGCCACCACTACACGACCACGGCTAGGCTTTTCGAGACGCATTATTAGTCGCAACAGCGAGCTTTTACCAGCACCAGAATGCCCCGTCAGGAACACCATTTCGCCTCTTGCAACGCGAAAGTTTAGGTGTGCCAGCGCCTCAAAGCGCCCTCCATAGCGCTTACCCACATGTTCAAAAGCGATCATGCGCGGCCATCATCCCCTTGCCGGTCAAACAGCGCGTTAACAAAGTCATCTGCCTCAAAGGGGCGAAGATCATCAAGCCCTTCGCCCACGCCAATAAAGCGAATCGGTGTTTTTAGCTGCTTCGCCAATGCAAAAATAATCCCACCTTTAGCGGTACCGTCCAGCTTGGTCAGAGTAATACCACTGATCGGCACGGCGTCGTTAAATGTACTGGCCTGAGAAATGGCATTTTGCCCAGTGCCCGCATCCAGCACTAACATCACCTCATGGGGAGCGGTGCTATCCAGTTTCTGCATGACCCGATGCACTTTTTTTAGTTCTTCCATCAGATGGCTCTTGTTGTGCAGCCGCCCTGCTGTATCGGCAATCAGCACATCCACGCCACGTGCTTTGGCAGCTGCCACCGCATCGTAGATCACTGACGCGCTATCAGCACCAGTATGCTGCGCAATTACCGGCGCGTTGTTACGCTCACCCCACACCTTAAGCTGTTCAACCGCCGCTGCCCGGAAAGTGTCACCGGCAGCGAGCATGACGCTTTTACCTTCACGTTGAAAACGTTGGGTCAGCTTGCCGATTGTCGTCGTTTTACCTACGCCGTTAACACCTACCACGAGGATGACAAAAGGCCCATCGCTCTGTTTTTCAAAATTTAGCGGTGTCGCTACCGGCGCTAGCATTGTTGCCAGCTCCTCCTGCAAACCACGATATAGCGCTTCAGGATTATTCAGTTCTTTACGCGAAACGCGCGCCTCAAGGCGCTCAATAATCTCGCTAGTGGCTTCAATGCCGACATCCGCCATAAGCAGTTGGGTCTCAAGGTCTTCCAACAGCTCATCATCAATCTGCTTTTTGCCTAAAAACAGATCTGCAATGCCATCCGTTAGATTGGCGCGGGTTTTGCCTAGCCCTGATTTAATACGAGCGAACCAGCCTTTCTTTTCCCCTTTTTCTGCCACTGGCTTCTCTTGAAGAGCCGGTTTAGGTGCAGGCATTGCGGCGGGTTCTGGTTCTGGTTCTGGTTCTGGTCCTGGTTCTGGTTCTGGTTCTGGTTCTGGTTCTGGTTCTGGTTCTGGTTCTGGTTCTGGTTCTGGTTCTGAAACAGCCTCTACTGCAGGCTCAGGCTCAGGCTCTTGCACCTGCTCTCTAGCAGATGCTTTTTCAGCCTCTTCTTCGACAGTCGTCGCGAGCTCAGCGGCTGATGTTGCTGAAGCAACGGCTTCCTCCGTTGGCGTGCCCTGCTCTGTTTTATGCTCTAGCTTAGACTCTTTAGTAGGCTCTGCGTCACCATGCGCCTCTTGTGAAAGCGCTTGCTGATCTTGCTGCTCCTGCTGGGAGTCGTGCTTTTTCTTACGTTTGAAAAAACCGAACATAGGTGTCATCCGACTTAATAGGTGAACATTGCGATTATCCTACCATCGCAGACCAAGACTTTGGATAAGTAGCCCGCTACAATCCATGTTATGAAACGACAACGCTCTTCTCGCTCCTCTACTTCTTCTCGTTCCGCTACTTCTCGCTCTTCAGCAGCGCGGCGTGGGCCTGCCAAGCCGCCAGGTAAGCTACGCATTATCGGCGGTGATTTTCGTCGTCGCCAACTGCCAGTGCTTGACCACCCGGGGCTACGCCCAACCCCTGATCGCGTGCGTGAAACGCTGTTTAACTGGCTTGGCCAACACTTGTTTAACAAACGTGTGTTAGATCTCTTTGCAGGCACGGGAGCACTCGGCTTTGAAGCCCTCTCCCGAGGCGCTAATCACGTTACGTTTATCGAGCGTGATGCTCGGGTAGCCGCGCTAATTGGTGAAAATATTATCACTCTTGGAGCTAGCAATGGCCGGGTGGTCAATTCCGATGCTCTGATATTTCTTGATCAACCTAGTCAACCTAGTGACGTGATTTTTCTTGATCCGCCCTTCTATCAAGGCTTGGCAGCGTCCTGCTGCGCTATGTTAGAAGCAAATAACTGGCTGACCGACGAAGCCATGATCTACCTAGAAACTGAAAATTCGCTCTCTCCGGAGGTGCCTGCTAATTGGCAGCTGTACCGAGAAACTCAAGCTGGGGAAAGCGCTGCCCGGCTCTACGTTCGTAAACCCGTGTAAACTGCGCTTGCCGCCATCTTGCAGCGGCGTTACGCTCGCCCAACTGAATTACGATTTCATCCCCGTTATGACAGGCAATGTGCCTGTCGACATTGCTGGAGGTAGGCATGAGCCTTGAGTTATTTAACCAGTTGGAACAGAAAGTCACCGACACCGTAGAGGCGTTGGAATTGATGAAGCTTGAAAATGAAGAGCTGCGTAGCGAAAACGCCCAGCTTAAACAGGAGCGTGAGGAGTGGGAGCGTCGGCTACAGGGCGTGCTCAGCAAGTTTGAAAACATGGACAGCGATAGCATTTCTTAAAGCAACAGCGACATCAATAACGCATCTTCTCGCCCGGCCCCGCCCTGTGCAGCCGGGTAGTAGTTTCGTCGACGTCCATCTTCATGAAACCCATAATGTCGATAGAGCTTTATTGCGCGCTGATTACTTACCCGCACTTCCAGCAATAAGCGCTCGCTTTGCCACTGCCTTGCGCAGGCAACCACTTCGCTAAGCAGTTTATAGCCGACTCTCTGGCCTTGCTCCTGGGGAAGCACCCCAATCGCTTGAAGCTCTGCTTCAAACGGCAAACGAGCCACCATGGCATAGCCAATCAATGGTTCTTGCTGCCAGTAACCAATTACCTGTGAATTCGCGTCTGCTAACGCATTGCGAAGATGCGGCAAGCCTATACCACTGTTAGCTTGTGCTTCTAATGCCTGTAGCTCAGCGCTGTCAGCAATACTTAATTGGCGTATCACTAGCAGTTGGCCTCACTACGCCACTGTTTGCCAAGCGAGGCAAGCTCAGGCCAAAGCTCACGTTTGGTACTCCCATGCTGGGCAATTGTATTCAGAGCAGGACCTTGCCACACGGGCAGCGACAACGTTTGGCTATGCTGCTGGCTAACCGCCATAACCCGCACCAGGGGTGAATCGTCGGGTAATTCGTCAGCGCCCCACCATAGCAGGCGCTCCAACTGCCACCCTTGCCTGCCTGCAGCACCTGCAATAAAGGCAGCCATCCCGTCCTGTGCTTCTTCCAATGGCTCTTCTGGTGTAAAGGCATTCGCCATCGGTGGCCATTTAAAGTATGTCACCACAGGCATCTCGCCGCTCAACACTCCCGCCGCTCGTAGCATATTGGCCAGTAGCTGCTGCTCAACAGGCGTTATTTCACCCTCATGGAGACTTAACCAGCGCCCGCCCACACAAACACAAGAAAGACTGAATGTTAACGGTTTAGCTTTGCTAACAGCCTGTTCTTGCTGCGTAGAACTCCCCTGCACAGAACTTATCTGTAAAGAACTTTCCTGTGTAGAACCTTCCTGCACAGAACCTTCCTGCCCAGAACTTTCCTGCACAGAACTTTCAGCCGTAAAATTTTCCTGTGTCGAAGTAACCGTGGCTACGGCTGGCTTGCTGTCAGGTACAGGCGGTTGACCAAGCAGCGCGCGCACTGCCGCAGGGGCCGAAGAGGAGCCAGTACTAGCCGCTCTGGAAGCGCTATTGATAACCGGTGACTGGCTACGCGGGCGCGGTGCAGGTGCATCGTCCAATAGCGCGTGAAGCCGCTCTCGTGGTGGAGTGGCAACCGGCGCATCCTCCCACTCGCACGCCTCTGTGGGGCACGCATGGGGTAGCTGATATTTGGATGCCCAGACAGTGATGCCCATCGCCTCCAAATATTGTCTGCGAACAGCCTCTGGTGTCACTGCCCACCGCCACGGCAGTTAGGCGAGTTAGGGCGTTCGCCACCACGTGCCTGCCACTCTTTTGGGGTGTACAGATGTAGCGCCAACGCATGTACTGGGCCAGACAGCTCATCGGCGAGCAGTGCATAAATTTGCTGATGCCGCTTTACCGGCATCATGCCATCAAAGTTGTCGCTGACTAGCGTCACTTTAAAGTGCGTCTCAGAATTAGCCGGCACGTTATGCATGTGGCTTTCGTTTTCTACGTGCAGCACGTCGGGCGTTAACGCCGCTAACTTCTGCTCAATCTGTGTCTGCATCGCCATGAGTACTCTCTCCTTCAGTCAGCCATTGCCTTATTGTACGCCGTTACTTGCTAACAGACGATGCCCGCCGCTCATTGAGAGCACGCTGAGCTAACGCCACTCGAGAAAGGCTGGCTACCAGCGCTAGCAGCGTGGTGCCCGCCCCTAACCATAGGGTAACTTGCATTGGAGAACCCAACGCCAGTGCTGCCCCCACCAATGCCACGCCAAACGATTGGCCAACGGTACGAGTGGTGCTCATCACGCCAGAGACATTAGCGCTACGCTCAGGCGGCAAGCTACCCATCATTTCGCGGTTATTCGGTGGCTGAAATAGACCAAACCCAATACCACATAAAGCGGTGCGCCACAGACTGCCTGCTACTCCAGTGGATTCATCCACCAGCGCGAGCGCCACTAATCCCATCATCAGCAGCATTAAGCCTGCGCTTGAAAGCACACTGGGATTGACTCGGTCAGCTAAGCGGCCTGCCAGGGGGCCGACCACCATAATCGCTAGCGGCCAAGGGGTGAACAACCACGCCGTTTCCAGCGGCGAGAACCCCATCTGCTCCTGGTAAAAAAATGACAGCGCAACAAACGTTAACCCTTGGCCGATAAACGCTAAGCCCGAGGCTGAAACGGCTAATGTAAAGCGCCTTTCAGCAAAGATGCTCAGCGGCAGCAGCGGATAAGATGCGTAGCGCTGGCGTTGAATAAACAGCGCACAAGCCAGCACAGCTACCACTGCCCAGCCACCGCTTTGCCATAGCGGTGCAGCGTGGCCCACCGCATCCATGGCGAGAAAGAAGCTCGCTAGCATCAGCATAGAGAGCAACGCACCCAGCACATCAAAGCTGCCCTGGCGCGGTTTATCGCGGGGCAATGCGCGATAGGCAAGCCATAAGGAGCACACGCCAAGGGGAACATTAAGTGCGAACAACCAAGGCCAGTCGGCAAACGAGAGGATAACGCCGCTTAATGTTGGCCCTGCCGCGTAGCCACCGGCCACCACTAACGCGCTGAGCCCCAGCGCGCTGCCCAACAAGCGTGACGGAAAAATTGCCCGATACAGCGACGGGCCAATGGACAGGGTGGCCGCCGCCCCTAACCCCTGTAAAGCTCGAAATACCAGTAGCGTTTCTAAATTACGCGACAGCGCCGCCCCTAACGCCGCGAAAACAAAGGTAGCCAAACCGAACAAATAGAGCCGCCTGCGGGTAATCAGCTCACTTATGCCTGCAAACACTAATAAGAACGCCGCGCAGACCACTTGGAATAAATTAGTGATCCATACCGCTCTGGAGGCAGGCACATTAAGATCAGCGGCTATCGTCGGGAGAGCTAGGTTGATCATGGTGGTATCAACCACCGCCATCAACGTGCCTGTGACTAGCGCCAGCACGGCTAGCGCACGCGCAGACCCTGGCAAACCATCGTCACCGGCACGAGTTTCAAACAATCTCATGGTGGACAGTTCCTAAACAGCACCATTAAAAACAGCAAAACCGGCCGGAGCCGGTTCTACAATGCGCATATATCAAGACGCCAATACGCTAGTCTTGCTCGTTATCGAGCAGCAGTGCGTCATCAACGTCAGAAATCTCAAGTGCGGTTTCATCGTCAAGATCAATCGCAAGATAGCTATGCTCAATGCGAACAAATGCTTGAAACAGTGACCAGTCGAGCTTTTCCGGCCATTGGCGCTCATCCTCTTCCCAAGCACGCAGCTCGGTCTCCAGGATTTCTGCGTAGCGCTCACGCACGAACGTCTCAAGCGCTTCTGGGGTATCCATCTCGGGGATAAGGTACACCGTGCTTTCACGTTCGACGTCGTCCAGGGTCAGGTCGTCGTCTCCCATGGTGGGTTCGAGCGCATTGATCCAGTCCACGAAGGTCTGGGTCGGCCTGACGCTCAGGGCAGAGCGATTTAGCAGTTTCATGGGATTCTCCTCGCCGTCGAAACGTTGATCATTATGGGTGCTAACGGATTAGTTTGCCATCGGTGCAGACGCAATATCGTTTCAATGCGTAAAATGAGGCAGTATTTAGGTTTAACGACATACTGTTACTTAGCAACACAGGCCGTTACAAGCCTGTGTTGGAAAGCAAATTAGGATACGCTCAATGAACACTCAAACACGACTCGAAGCGATTAAACTCAGCGTGGAACAGAATGAGCTGAATTGGCCTAACGCTGATATCGCACTCGACCAAGATAATGACTCACTGGTGTTTACGCTCAAGGACTACGGTGACTTACCTGTTACCCTAACGTATTCCGACGAAGAGTGGCTGGTAATGAGCGAAGTGGCCCCTACCAGCGCTGTTGAAGATATCAACACCTTCAATGATGCTTTGCTACGTTTGGGCATGGCCTTACCTCTGGTCAGTGTTGGCATTCACACCCTTGGTGACGAAGATTACTACGTGGTTTATGGCCAACTATTTGCAGATTGCAAGCTCGAAGCGATCAGTGCGGAAGTTGAAGCCTGTGCTCAGGCCGCACTGGAAATTGCCGATTTAATCGACTGATTGCTCATGTGATTCAGTATCAACCGGTTGTTCGTCCTGCGTGCAAGCGTCGGATTGGTTCGTCTTAAGGAGTTACCCAATGTTACTACGCAAAATGTTTACCGCCCTACGCGGCAAAGCCACTGAAACCGGCGAAGCGATTGTCGATAGTCAGGGGATTCGTATCATGGAACAAGAACTACGTGACGCTAAAACGGCAATGAATCGAGCTAATGAAGAGCTTACTACCATCATGGCCAGACGCAATCTTGCTGCAAAAGAAGTCGATGCACTGTCCGATAAGATGGCTGAGTATGAAAAAAGCGCTATGGCTGCACTTGAGAAAGGTGAACAGAGCCTAGCTGAGGAAGTTGCCGGCGAAATTGCCCGCTTGGAAAGTGAGCGCGAAATCGCTCAGGCCAATGTCACCCAGTACGATGGCACCATCGAAGCATTAAAGTCGACTATTGCTAAATCGAAAGGTGAAATCCGCCGCGTTGAGCAGCAGATGTCTCACGTTAAGGCGACTGAAGCTGCACAAAAGGCGCAGGCTGCCGTGGCATCTCAACACGCTGGTCAAAATGCCAGCATGAGCAGCGCTGTTGCCTCTCTGGAACGCATTAAAGAGCGCCAGGCACTGCAGGCTGAAAAGCTCAAAATTGGCGAATCACTGCAAGCCCAGGAGTCTGGGGCCGACTTGGAAGCGCGTCTTTCTCAAGCGGGTATCGGCAAACAGCAAACCTCAGGAAGCGATGTACTTGCTCGCCTAAAAGCCAAGCAAAATGCTGGCAACTGAGTGCCAGCGTTAACACTACCGCCTGAACACAAGGAAGAGTGACGCCATGCCAGTGCTACAACGGCTACTGAAAGTTTTAAAAGCCTCTACTATTAACGTCAGTTGGACGTTTCTGCTGCTGTTGGCGCTGGCTCATATGACAACCTCGTGGCTGCTCATGGGGCTCACCGGCGAAGAGGTCACGGGTTCACTGTCGTTGTGGCTGTATTTTTACGTCGTTACAGCGTCTACCGTGGGCTATGGGGATTTCTCACCAAGCTCAACTGCTGGACAGCTGATCGCTGTGTTTTACCTAATTCCGGGCGGCATTTCACTATTTGCTGCCCTGATCGGTAAGGCAACCGTTACGGTGGGCAACTTTTGGAGGCAGCAAATGCAAGGAAAAGGCGATTACAGCGATCTTACTGGTCACACGGTAGTGCTCGGCTGGCATGGAGAAACCACTGAAAAGATCATTGATATTCTCAAAGCTGATCGGCAGCTACCCGATGAAATCGTGCTGTGTGTCACCAAAGACATCAACAACCCACGCCCGGGCGATCTAAAATTCGTCAAGGGTGATAGCTTCGCCAATATGGCGCTGCTCAAACGCGCCGGTGTTGAAAATGCTAGCCGTATTATTATCTATGATGGCAGCGATGAACGCGTGGCCACCGTAGCGCTTTCCGCTTATAGCCTGAAATCTCCTGGTTGCCACATCGTTGCCCACTGCGAAAACCCTAATACCGCAGCGATGTTGCGGCGCACGCTACCTGGCATCGAATGCACTGAAGCCATGGCGCTAGAAATGCTGGTGCGATCAGCCACCGATGCTGGCATTAGCCGCGTCGTTAATGAGCTGCTCGCCGTGAACCATGGGGCCACTCAGTACCAAACGCAGCTGCAAGACATTCCCAAAGGCAGCACGTTTGGCCAATTATTCGCCTTAGCCAAGGAAGCGCATAATGCCACCTTGCTTGGCGTCACCTCCATTAGTGACGAAGCGAATATGCTCAACCCACCGTCTTCCCGTGAGCTGAGTGACGGCGATGTGCTGTATTACATGGCCTATGAGCGTCTGACGTCGGCCCACTTTTCATCTTTGCTGTCATGACACCCAGCCGCTTTATGGAGATTTATTACCATGCTTGGTTCACTTAAATCGTTATTTCGTGCCAACAGTAAAAGCGTGCAACAAAAACACACCAGCGAAACTGCCCAGCGTTCTAGCGGCCTGCCAGCAGGCATGACCCCAGACGACTTTAACGGCCTGCGGCTTGGTGGCATGGTGTCGCTCAATATGCTGTCGCTGAAAGCGTTTGATAGCCTGAATTTTGATGCCAGCTGGAGCGGTGAGACCCAAGAAATAGCCGCGGTCGGCGTCGTCGAACTCGGCCAAGGTGAACAGCTCGCGCGCTTTTACCTGGAAAATGACACCTGGATTCAGGCCTCTATTGCCAATGGCAAGGTGTTTGAATACAAACTGTTCGACTTCTTGTCGTCGCAACACGTTTCTAACCTTGAGTTTGATGGTTTGATCAATCAACCGGATAGCCAGAGGCCGTCTCATCCACTCGGCCAACAGCGCTTTACGCTGGAAACCGACAGTGAGACTCAAGACGACCTGAAACGCTATCAACGCGTCTGGGGCGCTGAAAATAGCGAATGGTCAGCACCGGTAGTGCTTGAAGAAACGGTGACCCGCGCCGATGGCAGCGGTATATCCCACGTCATGCACCACTGCATGCTTTATGAGCGCCATGATCAAGCCTCAGAGCGCTTTGAATATATCCTACTAAGCGCTGAAGCCGATGAGTTGGAAGGCAGCTATCAGTTAGTCACTAGCCTGGGCATTGATATCAGTGCGCTGATTATCGAAGCACACTGATTGCGAACCACGGCGTACGATTTACCACCTACGATTGACGACTAAA
Organism: Halomonas qinghailakensis; assembly: GCF_025820815.1. NCBI lineage: Bacteria > Pseudomonadati > Pseudomonadota > Gammaproteobacteria > Oceanospirillales > Halomonadaceae > Halomonas > Halomonas qinghailakensis. The sequence goes on from NZ_CP096973.1 coordinate 1,192,405, forward strand.
AAAGGAAACGATAATGGGCAATATCGGTATGTACTTGGCAGGCCTACCAGCGTTTTTCGCCTACCTGATCACCGCGGCCATCCTGCTGGTAGCGTTCATGGTCGCATACAGCAAGATTACCCCTCATCACGAATGGAAGTTGATTCAAGAAGGCAACGCCGCTGCAGCAACCGCCTTTGGTGGCGCCACACTAGGCTTTACCATACCGCTCTACAGCGCTATGGCGAACAGCGTGAGCTTCATTGATTTTATCGCCTGGGGCATCATCGCCTTTATCGTACAAATCGTTACCTTCTTTGCTATCAAGCTGGTACTGAAAAGCAAAGGTCAGAGCCTTTCCGGACATATTACCGATGGCCATATGGCATACGGCATTTTCGCGGCTACCGTCGCTATCGCGGTTGGCCTGCTCAACGCAGCGTCCATGATCTGGTAACGGGAGGTTTCAATGCAATCATCTAACCAGCCACCTCGCCGCAAACGCAGTTCTCGGCTGACCCTGGCTTTAATGGGCGCGGCCGGCACAGCCGCGTTAGCCGGCTGCGGGCAGTCATCCGCGCCGCAAGACACGCTGTCGGACGTCAACTTCTCCGAACCTAAGGCCTACCAGAACGTAGATGAGTGCGTAGCAGACGAGCTTTACACGCGTACCGCTTGTGAGGCGGCGTTTACCGCAGCCGTTGAAGCGGTTCCGCGCTTTGATTCCTTAGAAGCTTGCGAACAGGTACATGGCGAAGGGGCCTGTGAGCCACCACCTCAATCGGCTCAGCAGGGCCAAGGTGGCAGTTGGTTTGGCCCCGCGCTGATGGGCTATATGGTTGGCAACATGATGGCTAACCGCAATGGCGCAAGGGTACAAAGCCTGTATCAAGAGCCGGTCTACCGCACCCGCCAGAATCGCGGCGACTGGAACGCTGCATCGTCTTCCGCTTCGTCACGGGTGGAACAACGTAATCAGGCTTTCCGATCATCGACAATGCAGTCCAATCAGCGAGCGACTCAACGCTCTGGGTTCGGTTCGCGCTCCAGCGCACGGGGTGGATTTGGCTCCTAAGCTAACCTTAGTTCGCTTAACCTCTTCCGTCGCCCTCACCTGTGCTAGCAAGGAGCCGCTTTATGTTGCGCGTTGCCATCCCTGAACGCCCTCAATGGCGCGAGCTGGCGCACCAGCTAGGGTTTCACTTCCATACGATTGAAGGGGAGCCCTACTGGACCGAGGATGCCTATTACCAGTTCACGCTGGAACAGATTGAACAAGACATCGAAGACCCCACCGAAGCGCTACACGAGATGTGTATGGATGCCGTGGACAGGGTTTGTCAGTCCGATGCTCTTCTCCATCAGCTGAACATTCCTGAAAGGATGTGGGGTGTTATTCGTGACTCCTGGCGCAGTGGACAACCTCACTTGTATGGGCGTATGGACTTTGCCTACAGCGGTAATGGGCCTGCCAAACTGCTAGAGCTTAACTACGATACGCCCACCAGCATTTACGAGGCTGGCTTCTTTCAGTGGCTGTGGCTTGAGCAGGTGATCGAACAACGCCTGCTGCCTGCTCATGCCGATCAATTCAACTCGATTCAAGAGCGTCTGATTGCAGCCTTCGCCCACATTGGGCAGCGCCTTGAGCGGGACACATCGGCACCTCCGTCACTACACTTCGCCTCTATCAAAGCCCATGAAGAAGATCGCGCTACAGTTGCCTATTTGCAAGACTGTGCTTTACAGGCAGGTCTTAACGCTCCTTTTGTTCATATCGAAGATATCGGCTATCAACCCGACACAGATCACCGCTGTTTTGTAGACTTGGAAAATCGGCCCATCCGTGCGCTGTTTAAGCTCTACCCTTGGGAAGAAATGAGTGATGACGCTTTTGGTGAGCTGCTACCCAAAATGAAAACCCACTGGTTCGAACCACCGTGGAAAGCGATCCTCAGCAATAAGGGTATTCTGCCGTTGCTCTGGCAATGGAATGAGGGCCACCCTAATCTGCTACCGGCGTATTTTGACACCAGTGATGGCACGTCGCTGGCCCCCGGCTGGGTGCGCAAACCATTTTTCTCTCGGGAAGGGAGCAATATTGAGCTGATAACCACGAGTGGCCAGCACGAAGCCGTTGATGGCCCCTATACCGACAACCCGCGTATTCTGCAGGCCTACCACCCACTACCGCGCTTTGGCGAACGGCATGCCCTGATCGGCAGTTGGGTAGTGGGTGACAGGGCGTGCGGCATTGGTATTCGTGAAGACGTTGGCAGAATTACCAAGGACTCGAGCTGCTTTGTGCCGCACGCCATTGTCTAAAGGCGTCTTTCGGTAGACTGCGAAGCCGTTACTCGCTGACTTCGGGACGCATCGCTGGGAACAGCAGTACGTCCCGAATAGAGGGGCTATCGGTAAACAGCATCACCAAGCGATCAATACCAATTCCCTCTCCCGCCGTTGGCGGTAAGCCATACTCCAACGCGCGCACGTAGTCAGCGTCAAAATACATTGCTTCCAGATCACCGGCATCTTTCTCGGCTGCCTGCTCACGGAAGCGCTCAGCCTGATCTTCGGCGTCATTAAGCTCCGAGAAGCCATTAGCAATTTCTCGGCCACCAACAAAGAACTCAAACCGATCGGTAACAAATGGGTTGGCGTCATTACGGCGCGCCAGCGGGCTTACTTCTGCTGGGTATTCGGTGATGAACGTCGGCTGGTCCAGCTTGTGCTCAGCCACCTCTTCGAAGATCTCGGTCTGAATTTTACCCAGCCCCCAGCTCGGCTTTACTTTAATACCCAGCGTTGCTGCAACGGCTTGTGCGGCTTCCAGCGACTCCAGATCTGCATCGGTGATGCCGTCGCCATGATCCAAAATCGCTTGGCGTAGCGTCAGGCGATGGAAAGGCTGGCCGAAGTCGTAGCTAGCGCCTTGATACACAATAGTGGTGGTGCCCAGCACTTCTTGGGCCGCAGTGCGCAGCATGGCTTCAGTCATATCGAGCAGATCGCGATAATCCGCGTAGGCCCAATAGAATTCGACCATGGTGAACTCAGGGTTATGCCGCGTAGATAGCCCTTCGTTACGGAAATTACGGTTTATTTCAAACACTTTCTCGAAACCACCCACCACTAGGCGCTTGAGGTAAAGCTCAGGCGCAATGCGCAGATACATATCAATATCCAGCGCATTATGGTGGGTAATAAACGGCCGTGCCGCCGCGCCGCCTGGGATTGGCTGCAGCATCGGCGTTTCAACCTCCATAAAGCCGCGGGCTTCAAAGAAACGACGCATGGAGCTAATCACCGCCGCGCGGGTCTCAAACACCTTACGTGACTGCGGGTTCATGATCAGGTCAACGTAGCGCTGACGATAGCGCGCTTCCTGGTCAGTCAGGCCGTGAAACTTATCCGGCAGCGGGCGTAGGCTCTTGGTCAGCAGCTGCGCCTCTCTCATCATCACGTACAAATCGCCCTTACCCGACTTATGCACAGGGCCACGTGCGGCGACGATGTCACCGATATCCCATCCCTTGATGTCCTCAAGCAGGTCGGCAGGCAGCCCTTTTTTGTCCACATACAGCTGGATCTGGCCGGCCACGTCTTGAATCACGATAAATGGGCCACGCTGACGCATGACGCGCCCAGCCACCGACGCTTGATGATCAAGCGCTTCAAGCTCCGCTTTATCCTTTTCGCCTAGCAGGTTGTGTAGCTCAACCGTGAGACTGTCACGGCGAAAATCGTTCGGGAAAGCGCTCTTACCCTGCTCAGCGGCGCGCTCACGGCGAGCCGCGAGCTTGGCACGGCGCTCAGCGATTAGGTGGTTTTCGTTATCGAGAGAAGACGCGTCTTGGTTAGCCATTGGGCACCCTGTTCATGTTCAAACGCTAAAAAGATGACGAACCCCCTGATTAACTATTGCGCTTGACCATACTGCGTTAAAAATCGCCTCAAAATGCTCATTTACAACCCGTAAACTGCGCTTTTTCGTTGATTTTTGCCTTGTCTGGTCTGCGCTCATCACATTAATCAGAGGCTTCTTACAAACCCTGCTTTAGGCTGGCGACGATAAACTGATCTAAATCGCCGTCGAGCACTTTGTCGCAGTTGCTGGACTGAACGCCGGTGCGCAGGTCTTTGATGCGTTGATCGTCCAGTACATATGAGCGAATTTGGCTACCCCAACCGATATCAGCTTTAGAGTCTTCCGCTTCCTGCTTAGCCGCATTGCGCTTTTGCATTTCATGTTCCCACAGCTTCGCTTTTAACTGCTTCATAGCGAAGTCGCGGTTGGCGTGCTGGCTGCGCTGATTCTGACACGCCACCACAATGCCGCTAGGCTCGTGGGTAATCCTCACCGCTGAGTCGGTGGTGTTAACGTGCTGACCACCCGCACCACTGGAGCGGTAGGTATCTACCCGAAGGTCAGAGGGATTAATATCAACCTCAAAGCTATCGTCGATTTCCGGCGACAGAAATACCGATGCAAATGAGGTGTGACGACGGCCGCCCGAATCAAACGGACTCTTACGCACTAAACGGTGAACACCAGTTTCGGTGCGCAGCCAGCCGAAGGCGTAGTCGCCTTGTATATGCAGCGACGCTGATTTGATACCCGCCACTTCACCTGCGGAAATTTCGACAATCTCTGCTTTGAAACCGTGGCTCTCAGCCCAGCGTAAGTACATACGCAATAGGATATTCGCCCAATCTTGAGCTTCGGTGCCGCCCGACCCGGACTGAATATCGAGGTAAGCGTTGTTAGCATCCATTTCACCAGAAAACATGCGGCGAAATTCGAGCTTTTCCAGTGCTGCTTGCAGGCCATCAAGCTCTTTGCGCACCTCATCAACGGTGCCTTCGTCATCTTCCATCTCAGCAAGTTCGAGCAGGTCGCGGCTGTCAGCCAAGCCCTGGTCAAGCTCATCGATGGTGGCCACAATGGCTTCTAATGATGCACGCTCTTTACCCAGCTTTTGAGCGTAGTCTGGGTCGTTCCAAACGTTGGGATCTTCAAGCTCGCGGGAGACTTCTTCTAACCGATCTTTACGTTCGGCATAGTCAAAGATACCCCCTAAGAACGTCTGTCCGCTCAGACAGGTCCTTGATCTGGTTATGAATCGGATTTGTTTCCAACATGGATCGCCTAGCCTTGGTCAGTATCGCACGGTTCAAAAGAGACAGGCGCCGCTGGGACAGCTAGACGCCCAGGCTTAAAAAATGCCAACGCCAGCCGCCCCAGCGGCGGAATTCTGAGACGCATTGTAACGAAAGCCAACGCTTACCGCACCCATCCCGAAAAAGCTCGCCACGCAAAAAACCCGGCTTACGCCGGGCTAGTCACTCTTAACGATCTACAAAATAGCGCTAACGCACCGTCTATCAGAAGCGATAAGTAAGCTGAGCACCGAAACCATGGGCTTCGTTTTTATAGTCTGCTGAGTAGTTGGAGGTAATCGGTGGCGTTTGCTGACCGGCCACGGTGAAGCTGTCAGTTTTGCTTTGATCAATCTGGGTGCTGCGCTCGGTAAGGTACGAGTAGGCAACGTCCAAGGTTAGATCAGGCGTGGGGCTCCAGCCTGCACCAATCGAGAAAATCCGACGGTCGTCAGAGGGAATACGCACACTGCGAGTTTCATCCTGGGTGGGCGTAAAGTCTAGCGCCACCCCAGCGCGTAGTGCCAGCGTCGGCGTTAACTGGTACTCACCACCGGTGGAAAATGCCCACGCATTGGAGTAGTTCTGCTGCTCGTTAGTAATCTCACCACGCTCAGTGCCAGTAACCAGAATCTGGTCAAAGCGGCTCCAACGTGCCCAAGAGGCCCCAAACATCAGTTTGAGGTTGTCGCTCATTTGCTGGGTAAGCGAGAAGTTGATAGTTTCCGGCGTTGTTAAATCCAGCGCCGCGGTATCCGTCACTGTGCCTATGCCTAATTGATCCAGCACGGGTGAGTTCGCCGTAAAGCTGCCCTCAAGATTGAAATCTACTTTAGAGCGGTACGTTAAACCAAATGTTGTTTCAGGTGCAGGTTGGTAGATAACACCCAAGTTATAACCCCAGGCCTCATCATCGCCTTCCACACGTGAATCCACTTCAGAAAGGCCCAGCGGTGTTGCCACGGGCACCTGACGGCGAAGTTCACCCTCTACTCGGTTATAGGTAAGGCCAGCCCCCACAGACCACTGCTCGTTGAAGCGATAAGACACCGTTGGCTGAGCCGTCATCACTTTCACTTCGGTGTAATTACCCTGGTTACGGCCTTGGAAACCATCTTCATAGTCAGTTTTCGAGCCGAAGGGTGCATATACCCCAAAACCAAACGCTAGCTGTTCGTTAACAGGATGGGCATAAAAGGCAAAGGGGATTAGCGTACCTGGCACCATATCGCCGTCGTTAGAACCTGCCACTGGCAACGTATCTGTTGCGCCTCCTGTTGCTTGCAGGAAAGCAGGGCTACTCTGTGAAGCACGTACATTAGAGATGTCACTATTTACGTTGAGGAACGTGCCACCCGCCGTGATTTGGGCCCGGTCTAAAAACGACATACCCGCCGGGTTACCGTACACAATGGTTGCATCATGCACATTTGAGCTACGCCCAGCATGGCCATAGCCTTGGCCACTAACGCTCTGTTCGTTGATTTGATATCCACCGGCCTGCGCCTGACTGGCAAAAGCGACGGATGCGACTGCGGCCGCCAAGGTAAGCTTTTTAAATTTATTATGCATAGTGGGCCTCTCTTCCCAATGATCCGATGGATACATCCATCCACCTTCTTTGTTTTACCACGTCAGTTTTCGCCCAATGACCGCTTGGGATCAAGGGCAAACGAGCGTTTTATTTCGGTTTTGTCTTATACATTAGTCGAACGAGTGTTTTAAATCAGTGTTTTAGTCATTCCGACTGATGGTCCCGATACCGCTTGACCTATGTGTTACCCATAGGTTTTACACTAAAAAACATTCCTACTTCCACGCAGAGGACGTTATGCAGTCTGGAGCGATGAAGGTCGGCGAGCTTGCCAAACGCGGCAGCGTTACCGCTGAAACGGTTCGTCATTACACCCGCGAGGGGTTGCTGGCGCCAACCCGGCACCCTGATAACGGCTACCAGCTATTTTCAGCGACTGACTTAGAGCGTCTGAACTTTATCCAACGGGCGCGTAAGCTTGGCTTTAGCGTGGCAGAGATTCGCGACATTCTGGCTCACGCTGATCAGGGTGACTCACCTTGCCCACTGGTGCGCGATTTACTCTCTCACCGGCTACCGCAAATTCGTGAGCGCATTGCTGAGCTAGAGGCGCTAGCCCAGCGAATGGAACAGGCACTCGAAAGTTGGCAGGACATGCCAGACGGTACCCCAGACGGACATAGCCTGTGCCGATTAATCGAAAGCTTTCCCGAGGAGGCACCATGCAGTCACACGACTTGCAACCACAAACGCTGATTCGTACCGTGCCAGGCATGAACTGCCAGGGTTGTGTAAAACGCATGCGCGAAGCGATCCAGGCCAAGGACCCTAATGCAGAGGTAGTCGGCATCCCCGCTGACAAGCGCTTGGAAGTCGTCAGCACGCTAACGGATGAAACGCTTAACAGCGCGCTACACGACGCAGGTTACCCGCCTGGCGACGTGTCATTGGAAAAAGCGGCAGATGAAAACAGCGTCTCACCTAGCGAAGCTGACACCGCTGTTGACAGCGACACTCGCGTTGATGCTGATAGTCGCCAGGGAGCGACAGAGACATCACGCAGTGGCTCAGGTAACCAGCAGATTCGTCTAGCCATCAGCGGCATGTCCTGCGCCAGCTGTGTCAAAAGCGTGCAGAAAGCACTGGAAAACACCCCAGGGGTTGAAACCGCCAGCGTCAACTTCGGCACTCATACTGCGCAGGTATTTGGCCATGCAGATTCACAGGCGTTGGTTGATGCGGTGGATTCCGTCGGGTATAGCGCTGAGCCGATTGTCGATATGCGCGAAGCGGAAAAAACCCGCGCCGAACAGGAAGCCAAGCAGTATAAGCAACGCCTGAAAGGCAGCGCTTATGCCCTGGCACTGGCTCTGCCCCTGATGCTCAGCATGTTTGTCTACCACCCTCACCCTGTGGGTGGTGGGCGGCTTTTCTGGCTGGTGATCGGGCTTCTTACCCTCGCGGTCATGGCCTTTCCTGGTCGTCACTTTTTTGTTAACGCCTGGAAAAATTTCAAGCATCACCAGGCCAATATGGACACTTTGGTCGCCATGGGTACCGGCACCGCTTGGCTGTATTCTATGGCCGTGGTTGCCTTTGCACCCTGGCTGCCAGAGGTCGCTCACGGCATCTACTTTGAAGCTTCAGCCATGGTGATTGGCCTGATTCTGCTGGGCAACGCCATGGAGCTGAAAGCCCGTGGCCGCACCAGCGATGCGTTGAAGCGCCTTCTGGATCTACAAAGCCGTACCGCCCGGGTGATCCGCGACGGTGAGGAGCAGGAAATCGAGATTGACGCCGTACGCAGCGGTGACCATATCCGTGTGCGCCCTGGCGAGCGCCTGCCGGTGGATGGCGAGGTGCTCGAAGGCACCAGCCATATTGATGAATCCATGTTGACCGGCGAGCCGGTACCAGTGAAAAAAGCAGCCGGAGATGAAGTCAGTGCAGGCACTGTCAACGGCAAGGGCGGGCTTGTTTATCAGGCTACCCGAGTGGGTGCTGACACTCGGCTTGGGCAGATCACCGAGCAGGTGGCCAACGCTCAGAACTCACGCCCACCGATTGGTGAACTGGCCGACAAGGTATCGAGTATTTTCGTTCCCTCGGTGATGATTATCGCCGTGCTGACGGCGTTGGTATGGTTTAACTTTGGTGCCGAGCCACGGGTAATTCATATGCTGGTCACCGCCACCACAGTACTGATTATCGCCTGCCCCTGTGCGCTGGGTCTGGCCACACCTATCTCAACCATGATAGGGGTCGGCAAGGCCGCTGAGCACGGCGTGCTGGTGCGCAATGGCGAAGCCCTGCAAACCGCCAGCAAGCTGACCACGCTGGTGGTCGACAAGACCGGCACGCTGACTGAAGGCAAGCCCAGCGTCACCGAGGCGCATACCCTTCAGGGCGATGAAGAGACCGCGCTTGGCTATGTGATGGCACTGGAGCGTGGCTCGGAGCACCCGCTGGCAGCGGCGCTCACCGCCCATGGCGAAGACGCCAACGCAAAAGCAGCTGAGATCCGCAACTTCGACAGCGTCACCGGCGGTGGCGTCAAGGCCGAAACATCCGACGGCAAGGCCTTACTGCTAGGCAATGCACGCCTGCTGGAGAATGCGGGCATCGACCTGACCGGTGGAAAGGACACTGCTCGCGAACTCGAAGATAAGGCACGCACTCTGGTCTATTTGGCGGTTGACGGCCAGCTAACGGCGCTGTTCGGCATCAGCGACCCGCTGCGCGACGACACCAAGGCGGCCATCAAACGGCTGCAAAACGATGGCCTCAAAGTCGTGATGCTGACCGGTGATAATCAGCACACGGCTGCTGCGATTGCCCGCGAGGTGGGCATTGATGACTACCGCGCCGGACTATTGCCAGAAGATAAACACGCTGAAATCGAGCGTTTGCAGCAGGCCGGTGAAGTGGTCGGCATGGTCGGCGACGGCATTAACGACGCCCCTGCCCTGGCACGTGCCAACGTTGGCTTTGCCATTGGCCAGGGAACCGATGTGGCGATTGAAAGTGCCGGTATGACGCTGATGCGCGGTTCGCTGCATGGGGTGGCAGATGCCATCGAGATCAGTCAGGCCACTCTGCGCAACATCAAGCAGAACCTGGTCGGCGCCTTTGGCTACAACGTGCTGTGCATCCCGATTGCCGCCGGGGTGTTCTACCCGCTGACCGGCATGCTGCTCTCGCCGATGATTGCCGGGGCGGCCATGTCGCTGTCCTCGATTACCGTGGTCAGCAACGCCAACCGCCTTCGGCTGTGGAAAACCCAGCGCAAAAGCGCTGCCAGCCACTCAGACACCACTGCAACACAGGAGCAAAGCGTATGAGTATTCTGGTTAACTTGGCTGGTTTTGGCCTGATCGCTGCCATCGTCTGGTGGTTCTGGCTTAACGCTTGATAAGCAATATCACCGTGGTTGTAGCATCATGGGTAGGCCGCCTTGTGGGCGTAATGTCAGCCGACATTCAATGCTCACTTGGTGGCCTGAAACTAGTTTTGGCGTGAAGTGCTGTGCCAATGTCGCTAAGCAGAGAACCCCCTCATAAAGTCCGAAGCGTTTTCCGAGACAAACCCGAGGGCCTACGCTAAAGGGTAGATAGGCGAATTTGTCTGGACGTGGAGACTCTGGAAGAAAACGCTCTGGCACAAAATGATCGGGTGCTTCCCATAATTTACGATGCCGGTGCAACAACCAAGGAGACACCAACAAAACGGTGCCTTGACGCACATCTCGATTGCGCACCTTATCGTCTCCCCGCGCTTGTCGGCTTAGCATAGGTACAGGCGGATATAGCCGCATGGCTTCTTCAAATACCGCCATGGTGTAGGGCAGATTAGCGACATCTTCGTAGCACGGTGTTCTACCATCGAGCACTTCATCAAGTTCATGCTGCAGGCGCGCCATAGCATGAGGGTCATAATCGAGTAAATACCAACACCATGCTAGTGCATTGGCGGTTGTTTCATGTCCTGCCATAAACATGACAATCGCTTCATTACGCACTGCTTTTCGGCCCATCGGGCAGCTATTATCTCCACCATCCTTCATAGACGTCATAAAGCTCTCAATCAGGCTATGCTGTCCTTGCCCTGATCTATACGTATGACGATCAATGATGCGGTCAATAATTTCATGCACTTGTTTTGCCGAATAACGCGTACGTGCTCTTCGTAGTGGATTACCTAGCAAACTTAAAAATGGCAATCCCAGCATATTGGCCATATCTAAGTGCTCAGAATGACGCTGGTATTCGGTAAAACCAGCCACCACCTGCTCAGCTTCTTCGTCTGTGGTGTCATCCCCAAAAATCGTTCGGCCAATGATACGCGCGGTCAAATGAGCCATCTCAGTCAGCATATCAATGGGCGCGTCCGATGGATGTTGGGCCCAGCGCTTGGCAGTCTCCTCCGCCGAGGCGGTCATGGTGGTACAGAAACCGGGCAACAGGCCATTCGTTAGCGATGGCGCACACTGGCGTCGACGCTGGCGCCACAAATCGCCATCGCTGACAAACAACCCATCATCAAGTAGCGGTTCCAGAGCACGACGCATTTGCGGACTTTTACGATCATAGTTGTCATGTTGTTCAAGGAAAACACGACGAACCGTATCGGGGCTATTACACAAGACATAGTCTTGCTTCATCAACGACATGCGCGAGGTACGTATTGAGTAATCTTCTTCCCGCCAGACAGAAAGTAAATTGTGCTGCGCCAAACGCAGCCGATGCACGATGCCTTTGCTGGCTGAAACAGGCGTTACCTTGACCGGAGGTTCCAAACACTTAGCACTGTTCAATGCCTCAGAAAGCCCCTGGTGGCCATTCGAGTTGTTTGTTGTTATCGCTTTGGATAAAACACTATCGTGGTGCATTGTCCCCTGCCCTACTATTTATATGTTTGGAAATCGACTCTTATTCGCGGGACATACTTTTTAACTAAATTTAACGACGCCTACTTTAACAGGAATAGGCGGTTTGAGGCATCGGAGGCTATCTACCCTGTTTTGCAAAAACTCTTCAGCGGCTTACTATCATTGGTTCTGTTTAACTAACTCCGATGTACCGCCCTGGTTTGTGGTTCAAGGCAATAATCAAATTCAGCGTCAGAGCCCCCAACACAGAGTAACCCACGCGGTCTAACGGAAGTTGGGTTAGTGCCACCAGCAGAATTAGTCCGTCGATGCCCAACTGCACATAGCCTGCTCGCAGGCCGTGCTTTTCTTGCAGGTAGAGCGCGAGAATATTAATTCCCCCTAGGCTGGTTCGATGCCGGAACAGCATCAACATGCCTATGCCCATTAAAGCGCCCCCCATCAACGCAGCGTACAGCGATGGAACATTGGCAAACTGTACCCAGCCTTGGGTGAGTTCAGAAAACAGCGACACCAAGCCAATCGCCGCAAACGTGCGCAGCGTAAAACTCCACCCCATACGCTTAATCGCCAAATAGTAAAACGGCAAATTAATGGCAAAAAACCAGAAGCCAAATCCCCAACCAGTCACGTAATTCAGCAGTAATGCCAGCCCCGCGGTGCTGCCAGTAATCAATACTGAATGGGTGTAAAATGCCACTCCTAAAGCAACAAACAGCGTGCCAAGTAGCATGGCCATCATATCTTCATAGTATTTATGCGGATCTTTAGGAAGATCGTCCCGCATGAGGGTGTCCTTTTGTAGAATTGTTCGAGCACTGATTCCAAGAGACTCTGCAACGTCAGTGGCCTTAAAAGGCATCACCGGTAAGGGAGAACGTATTTCCGACGCTCAATGGCTCTTATCTCATCAACCTCCCATAACACTCTCTAGTACATTGGCGGCATTGGCTGCCCCATTTGCGTTCTGTACGGCGCTTGAAAAGCGTTGAGCAGATTGACGAAATACTGGTTCATGCATTAATCGCTCTAGTTGTCGCACCAATTTATTGGGATTAATTCTACGCACTGACATCTGCAAGCCGAATTTTTGGCGCACGCCAATTTGAGCATTGAGACGCTGCTCATAGTGGGCGGGCAGCGCCAGCATTGGCACACCAGCCGCTAATGACTGATGATACATACTGCCATTCCCACCGTGATATAGCATTGCTCGGGCATGAGCCAAAAGCTGCGAGCCAGGCGCATAGCGCGTAAAACGGAAATTACTCGGGGCAGCGTTCATCACCTCTTCGCTCACCTGACCACCAGTGGTCACCATAAAACGATAGGGCAGCGCTCCCAACGTGGGGTAAGTGCTACACAAAAAGTGCTCCAACAATCCTGTTGAACCCATGGTGATATAAACATTGGGCGTACCATCTTGGAGTTCATCAAACCAGTCAGGTAACGGCGCCGCTAGATCAGGTGAGATCGGCCCCACCATATGATAGTCGCGAAACCGTTTAGGCAAGCTGTAGAGCCCTGGTAAATCAGGCGAAATCATTGGCATGTTATAGAGCATGTCAAAGGCATTTTGGTCTGGCCGCTGATACTTCTGATAAAGTCGCCGTCGGATACCAGATAATAAGTAGCGATCTAAGCCTTTAGCAGCATAGTAGGTCGGCGTTGGCGGCGTTAGCAGTCTCGCGGCATAGCCATTCATGACACCAGCACACGGTACGCCGGCAATGTACGCAGCGGTACTGGCACTTACCGTGGCATCACCCACCACTAGATCAGGTTTGACCTTTTCGATAGCCTGCAGCTGGGACTCAACAATCTTGCTCAGAGGCGCCCAATAGCGTAGGTGCACCATATCCCAAAAGGAGGCTTTCCAACCAAGACGCTGAAAGCGTGACCATATGTCGGGAAGATTCGGCTCCCGAGCATAGAGAAGAGGGAACCCCGCGTCTTGAACAAGGCCCAAGCGAGAACTGGGATGGTTAGGGTCATCACCGGCGAAAAACACCTCGTGCCCGCGCTGACGCAGCACGTTGGCTATCTCGATACAACGCACAGTATGCGCAAGCACCCAACCCAAGGGAAAAAACAGGATACGTGACGGTTTGGCAGCCACATTGCTACCACTAAGTAAGCCTGACATACCAAGTTTCCTGTCTTATTCAACCATCAAATGATGTTGCCCACTGACTAAAACCCGCGAATAGCAAAGAAGATTAAACTGGGCTAGCGTGCTCGACCATCAATTGGAGAGTTTCACGCCCTCGCCAGCGATTGCGATTAAGCTTATAGGCGCAGTGCAACGTATCGCCCACGCCAAACGAGGGCAGCTCTCCTGGCGTTAACGCGCGAAACCAGATCGCTTTACTGGTCACCGCGCCCATGGAAAGCTCCATCATCAGATGCGAACCTTCAGCGCCGACCGGGCGTAGCGCCTCAACAATAAATCGCCCTTCAAACAGGGGCGGGTCAAATTCACGCCCGTAAGGGCCAAGGGCTTCGACCTGGGTAAGCGTTACCAGAGACAGCTGAGCGGTAGAAAGCTCGCCATCTGTCCACAGCCGCGGGTAAAGCGGCGTATCGCCCAGCTGCTCGCCAACTGCCTGTAAAAAGGCGGCTTTAAAGGCCGCTAGCTGCTCTCTTGGCACGCCGACACCGGCCGCCCCACTGTGGCCGCCAAAGCGTGGTAACGCCTCGGGGGCTAGCTCAAAGGTGCGTTGCAACGCATCGCGCAGATGCAGGCCATCAATCGAGCGGCCAGAGCCGGTCAACATATTGGGCGCCGCCGCGCGAGTCAGCACCAATGCAGGGCGGCCATAGGCCTGCACCAGCCGTGAAGCGACAATTCCCTGTACGCCTGGGTGGCCGTCTTCTAGCAGCACCACCACCACAGGCTCATTGGCTTCCAGCGCAGGAGCAGCAAGCGTACGTGCCTCTTCTGCCATGTCCGCCTCGATCGCCTTACGGGACTGATTGTCCTGGTCGAGCACCTCTAGCTGGCGATTGGCGACACTGTCGCTTTCCGCCAGCATAAAGTGCAGCGCCGCGTAGGGGTCATCTAGCCGCGAACGGGCGTTGATTCTGGGCCCCATTTGAAACGCCAGCGTTTCGGCATTAAACGGCACGCTATCCGCCCCGAGCCGCGCTGCCATGGCACGCCAACAGGCAGCATCCATGCGGTTGATCAGTGTTAACCCGTGGCTCACCACGGCACGGTTAGCGGGGCTACCGCCCAGTGAAACACAGTCCGCTACGGTGCCTAGTGCGACATAAGAGAGCCACGGCGATAGCTTGGGCGTCGCGTCAGGCAGCGCTCCCCATTCAATCAATACCCCGCGGGCAAGCGACATCAAAAGCCACGCCACCATGCACCCCGCAATGGTTTTATCGGGATAGTCACAATCACTGCGTGTTGGGTTAACACAGGCGTAGGCGGAAGGCGGCGGGCCTTCCAACGGCAGCGCGTGATGGTCGCTGACCACCACATCAATACCGGCGGCTTTGAGTCGTGCAATCCGCGGCTCATCTGAGCTACCGCAGTCGGCGGTAATCACCAGCGTGGGCAGCGGCTTTAAACCAAGCGTGCGTTCCACCAGCGGCAAGCTAATGCCATAACCATCGTGGATACGGTGCCCAATCAAACTATGTAGTTTGTGTTCGGGTACGCCAAACAGCTCCACTAACGTGCGCCGAATCACCACGTGGGAGGTGATACCATCCACGTCGTAATCGGTGAGAATGCCGATAGACTCCCCTTCTGCCACTGCTTGGGCGATCCGTTCAGCGGCGCGGCGGCCATCGGCTAACTTTTCGGGGTGCGCTAAGTAACGCAGGCTTGGCGCCACCAACGGTGCAAGCTCTCCCGTGTAACCCGGTAGGCGTGAGGCCAATAGCCGTGCCTGTAGCTCGCTTAAGCCTTCCGCCTGGGCACGTACATACACGGCCTCGTCCAGTGGACGAGGCTCTAAGCGTGGCTGATTGGCGTTCTGCTGCGCGAGTGCTGGTTCGTCGGCCATGACTCCTCAGCGCCGATTATCAGCGACAAACTGCTGCACGGCGCTTAGCTCAGCGGGCAACACTGTGTAACGCTCTTCGCGCTCCAGCAGGTCGTCCATATGAGTGGGCAACGGCACGCCCTGGAAGCCTGCTTTGACCACGGCTTCAGCAAACTTCGCTGGATGCGCGGTCGCCAGTGTAATCACCGGCGTCGTGTTATCTACTCGTGCGCGCTCTGCAGCGCGGTAGCCAGTCGCCGTATGGGGGTCAAGAATTTCCCCAGTACGGTGGTGAGCTTCACGAATGACTTCAAGAATGGTCGCATCATCCACACTGTGGCTGGCAAACTTTTCACGCAGCTTGGCCAGCGGTGCATCGGCAAGCGCCGTAGGCTCTTGCTGGAAACGCTCTAGCAGCGCTGCCACAGCGGCACCGTCACGGTCGTAAGCATCGAACAGTAAACGCTCAAAATTTGACGAGACAACAATATCCATCGAAGGCGCAAGCGTCGCTGCCAACTCTTTTTTGGAAAAGTCGTTGGCCGTCAGCGTACGATGCAGAATGTCGTTGGAGTTAGTGGCGATAATGAACTGCTTAACCGGCAAGCCCATTTTATAGGCCATATAACCGGCAAACACGTTACCGAAATTAGCCGACGGAACGCAGAAGCTAACTTCCCTCTGGGGTGCACCCAATGCAACGCCAGCAGCAATGTAGTAAACGATCTGCGCCATAATGCGCGCCCAGTTGATCGAGTTCACAGCCACTAAGCGCGTGCCATTCAGGAAGTCCTGGTTGGCAAAGCTGGCCTTGACCATTGCCTGGGCGTCATCGAAGTTACCTTCAATGGCGATATTAAACACGTTATCAGCCAGCACCGAGGTCATCTGGCGGCGCTGAACTTCTGATACACGGTTATGTGGATGAAGAATAAAAATGTCGAGGTTATCGCAGTGGCGACAGCCTTCAATGGCCGCTGAACCCGTGTCTCCAGAGGTCGCGCCCATAATTACGGCACGCTCGTCACGCTTTTTCAAAAAGTGGTCTAGCAGCCGCCCAAGCAGCTGCAACGCAACGTCCTTAAACGCAAGCGTCGGGCCGTGGAACTGCTCTAGCAGAAAGTGACCAGCATCTAGCTGCTTAAGCGGCACGACGGCGTCATGGTTGAACGTGGCATAGGCTTCTGTCACTAAGCGACGGAACGTCTCATCGTCAATTTCGCCATTTACAAACGGCTTCATCACCCGAAACGCAATCTCGGCGTAGGAAAGACCGGCCATGCTGGCCAGCTCTTCCTTGGAAAACTCGGGCAGTGTTTCCGGCACGTAAAGCCCGCCGTCGCTGGCCATACCCGTCAATACTACTTCTTCAAAGGAGAGCGCGGGCGCTTGGCCGCGCGTACTGATATAACGCATGGGTTACTCTCCTTCGTCCAGACTTTCAACGCGGATACGGGTCACCGGGCCAGCAATATCCGCCATGGACTCGATCTCACGAATCGCTTCGTTCATCTGCTTTTCTTTGGTGCGGTGCGTCAGCAGAATGATCGGCACCAGTTCACCTTCGGTCGCTTCTTTCTGGATCAGCGCCTCAATAGAGATGCCCTGCTCAGCCAGGATGGTGGCGACACGTGCCAATACACCGGGACGATCCACCGCCAGCAGACGCAGATAATACGCCGTGGTGATGTCTTCCATCGGCATAATAGGCAGTTGGCTCACATCTTCATCAATGCCGCTAAAGGCCAGATATGGCACCCGGTAGTGGTGATCGGTAGTGATGTCACGCGCCACGTCTAGCAGGTCAGCGACCACCGCAGAAGCCGTTGGCTCAGCGCCAGCCCCAGCGCCATAATAAAGCGTTGGGCCAACTGCATCGCCCATCACAGCAATCGCATTTTTAACGCCGTGCACATTGGCCAGCAAGCGCTCTTTAGGAATCAGCGTCGGGTGAACCCGCAGTTCCAGCCCTTGATCAGTTCGTTTAGAAATGCCCAGGTGTTTAATCACGTAGCCCAGGTTATCGGCCTGCTCAACGTCTTCGGCGGTAATGCGGGAAATCCCCTCGGTAAAGGCTTTTTCAAACTGCAGCGGCACGCCATAGGCAATGGATGCCAGAATGGTCAACTTATGGGCAGCGTCGATACCCTCCACATCAAAGGTGGGATCAGATTCGGCATAACCTAACGCCTGCGCTTCAGCCAACACATCTTCAAACGCGCGGCCTTCATCACGCATGTGCGTGAGGATGTAGTTGCCGGTGCCATTAATGATGCCCGCTACCCACTCGATGCGGTTAGCACCCAGGCCTTCGCGTAACGATTTGATGACCGGAATACCGCCCGCAACGGCTGCTTCAAAGGCAACAATAACGCCTTTCTCATGAGCGGCACGGAAAATTTCGTTACCGTGAACCGCAATCAAGGCCTTGTTGGCAGTCACGACGTGTTTGCCGTTCTCAATAGCGGTCAGCACCAATTCACGGGCGATGTCATAACCGCCGATTAACTCTACCAGCACATCCACATTGGGGTTGTTAGCCACCTCAAACACGTCAGAGGTCGCATTAATGCCGGTAATATCGCAGTCAGGATGAATACTGCGGTGGGCAACCTGCTCAATCACAATCGGGCGGCCTGCACGACGGCTAATGTCATCAGCGTTACGTGTTAATACGTTGAATGTACCGCCACCGACCGTACCTAACCCACAAATGCCTACTCTTACCGGTTTCAAAATACTTCCCCTTTCGTGATGGGCACTCCAGGTGCCGCCTCTTAAATCAGTGTCTCAGCGCTATCGTTCGTCACTTAAGTGACGTTATTCGTCGTTCAAGCCTAACATGCTAACGAGCCGGTCGGGGGGTACAAACCCAGGTACCATTTGCCCGTTAGGCAACACAATGGCGGGCGTACCCTGCACCCCCAGCACTTTACCTAATTCGTACTGTTCGGCAACGGGGTTATCGCAGTTAGCCGAAGCTGCTAACGTTTGGTCTTGTTTGGCTTGCGTCATAGCCTCGCTGCGATTTTCTGAACACCATACTTGCTCAAGCGTCGTCGCGGCACCACTGCCCATACCTGCACGCGGGAACGCCATATAGTGTACAGCGATACCACGTTCGTTAAGCTCTGGAATCGCCTCATGCAGACGCACGCAGTAAGGACAGGTTGGATCAGTAAATACAATAACCGTGGCTTTAGGCTCATTTACGCCTTGGAAAACGACTCGCTCGCTCGCTGGAATAGAAGCAAGCACCTCCGCTCTTTCCTGGTTTTGCGCCTGCTCGGTTAAGTTAATCAACCTATTATCCGCATTTTGGTAGAGGTCCCCTACCAAAAAGTGGCTGCCATCGGCATTGGAGTAGAAAGACTCCCCACTATCAAGAATAACGTGGTACACCCCATCCATCGGCGTTGCGTTTACTTGCTCCACCGGCATTGATTGGCCATTAACTTGTAAAGTTTCCGCCAAACGTTCTGCAACGGCGTCGGCACTGGCCACAACGGGCAGTAACAAGCCCGTCAACGCCAGCCAGGGAACACAGGATTTAGCAACTAAAGACCTACGTTGATGCATTGTATCTTCAACCTCGCGGATGGTGTTCGGCATGCAGCTGCTCCAAGCGCGCCTGGGCAACATGCGTATAAATTTGCGTTGTCGATAGATCGCTATGACCTAACAACAGCTGTACGACCCGCAAATTAGCCCCATGATTCAATAAATGGGTCGCAAACGCATGGCGCAACGTATGCGGCGACAGAGGACGGGTAATTCCTGCAGTTATCGCATGAACTTTAATACGGTGCCAAAACGTTTGCCGGGTCATGGCTTCATCTGCTCGGCCAGGGAATAGCGCCGGCCGCGTAGGATCTTGCATCAATGCAGGGCGCGCCGTCTTCAAATAACGCTCGATCCACTCGGCTGCTTCTTCTCCCATCGGGACCAGCCGGTCTTTATCGCCCTTGCCTCTTACGCGGACAACCCCTTGGCGAAGGTTGATCGCATCGCCCGTCAATCCCACCAATTCCGACACACGCAGCCCACAGGCATACAGCAGTTCAAGCATGGTGCGATCACGTATCCCAAGCAAAGTATTGGTATCAGGAGCAAGCAAGAGACGTTCCACTTCCTCCTCTTCCAAGGTATTCGGCAGGCTGGGTCGCACTGGCGGTAGCGCTACATTAGCTAATGGGTCGTTGGCAATATGCCCATAAAGCCGCGCCCAACGATAAAAGCTGCGCAGCGACGAAAGCAGCCGTGCATTGCTGCGTAGTTGATAACCTTGCTCTCGGCGCGCTTCCAACCATTCACTGAAACGCTCAGGCGAAGGGGTTAACAGTGTTTCCCCAGCGCTTTCGAGCTGTTGCTGCCAAGCGGTTAAATCATGACGATAAGCCGCTAACGTATGGTCGCTTGCCCCCTGTTCTAACCATAAGGCATCCAGATAGGCATCAATCACGCTCATAGGCTAATGGCCTCTTGACGGTGGCACCACACAAACAGAAACCCCGCCCCGCAAAGCGGTGACGGGGTTTTAGTATCCGAGCACAACGCCTGTCAAAAACAGCGTGCGCCCGTGAAAAAGTGGCCGTTAAGCCAGCTTTTCCTTGATACGCGCCGACTTGCCGCTGCGCTCGCGCAGGTAGTACAGCTTGGCTTGACGAACGTCGCCGCGACGCTTGACTTCAATAGAGTCAACCAGCGGGCTGTAGGTCTGGAAGGTACGCTCAACACCAACACCGTGTGAAATTTTACGTACGGTGAACGCGGAGTTCAGGCCACGGTTACGCTTACCGATGACCACACCTTCAAACGCCTGCAGACGCTCACGGGTACCTTCCTTTACTTTAACCTGAACGACAATGGTGTCGCCCGGTGCAAAGGCCGGAATCTCTTTACCCATTTGCTCGGATTCGATCGCCTGGATCACCTTGTTCTTGCTGCTCATTTTCATACTCCTGAATAACGTAATGGCTTGCCACGCAGTTGTGGGAGGGGCAAACCGTGATCCCGGCGCTCGAAACGAGCCACGCGGGAGTCGTTATGGGTGACGCAGGTACGTAGGCTGACTGTCTCTATCTAGTAGATGATCTGCCTTATTCGCCCTGCACCGCCGCTCTGTCTTGATTAGCTGACAAACAGCTACTTCGCTGACAAAGCGTGTTCCTCGATAAACTCGTCTAGAAGCCGCTGCTGCTCGGCATCAAGCGTGCGTCCTGCTAACAGATCAGGACGGCGTTGCCATGTACGGCCTAATGACTGTTTTAACCGCCAGCGCTTGATAGCCGCATGATTACCGCTTAACAGCACATCAGGCACTTGTCGCCCGTCGATCGTTTCAGGACGGGTATAGTGCGGACAGTCTAACAAACCGTCATTGAACGAGTCTTCGATAGCGGAATCCTGGTGGCCCAATACACCGGGTACCAGCCGTGCCGCCGCGTCAATTAGCACCATTGCAGGCAACTCACCGCCGCTCAGCACATAGTCACCAATTGACCATTCTTCATCAATGTCACTCTCTACCACGCGCTCATCAATGCCTTCATAACGACCAGCGACCACAACTAAGGGGCCTGCTGAGGCGAGCGCTTGAACACCCTGCTGATCCAGCTTACGCCCTTGGGGCGAGAGATAGATCACGGTGGGCGATTGTCCCGTCGCTTGCTCTGCTCGTTGCCGAGCATCAAAGATAGCCGCACGTAGCGTGTCTACCTTCATCAGCATACCGGGGCCGCCGCCGTAAGGGCGATCGTCCACGCTGCGGTGGCGATCAGTGGCGTAGTCGCGCGGATTCCAAAACTCCAGGGCAATACGCTGTTTCTCTACCGCTCGACCGACCACACCTTGCTGAGTAATCGCATCAAACATTTCTGGAAACAGCGACACCACGCCAATCCACATCGCGGGAGCATCCGTCTGGCTGCTTTCTTCGCCGTCTGCTGCAGTAACGGTTGAATCAGTTACTGTGAGCTCGCTCAACAACTGCTTACTCAGGCCTGTTTTCAAAACTCAGGGTCCCAATTAACGACCATACGGCCATCGTCGAGGCTGATTTCAACAATCACATCGTCGGGTAAGAAAGGTAACAGTCGCTCACGCTTGTCGATTGCGTCGTTATCACCGCGCACCACCATGACATCGTTTGCGCCGGTTTCAAACAGGTAACTAACCTGCCCTAGCCGATCGCCTGACTGAGTAAAGACGGTTAAGCCTTCAAGCTCATGCCAGTAATACTCATCATCGGAAAGCGTAGGCAATGCTTCTTTCGGCATCACGATGTCCGTTTGCGCCAGCGCTTCGGCTGCCGTTCGGTCATCAATACCTTTTAGCTGCACCACAAGACCTTTGCCTTGCCGACGACCCTGAATAACGGTCATGCGCGTAAGGGTTTCACCTTGGCGCACCCACCACTCGGGGTATTCCATGATGCTGTCTATGGGATTGGTATAGGAGTAGACCTTAAGCCAACCTTTAATCCCGTGAGGGCTAGTTAGCTTACCAAGCACCACATGTGCGTCGTCTGTATGGCTAGTTTCAAAACGCGTCATCGACGACCGCTCCAACAAATTACAACGACAACATCACCTACTATCACTTACTGACAGCCACGCACTAAAAGGCTTAAGCCTGTTTACGCGCTTCTTTAACCAGCTCAGCAACGCGACCAGACAGCTGTGCGCCTTGGCTCTGCCAGTGAGTAACACGCTCAAGATCAACGCGCAGACGCTCTTCTTGACCACGGGCAACCGGGTTGAAGAAACCGATACGCTCGATGAAACGACCGTCACGGGCGTTGCGTGAATCAGTAACAGTCAGGTGATAAAAGGGACGCTTTTTGGCGCCACCACGTGCCAAACGAATGGTAACCATACGATAACTATCCTTCGGTTGAGGTTACGAGAGTGTGAAATAGCGCAGATCGCTAACAGAACACTCGTCATACTATTTTCTCGGTACCGCAGATCAAAATCAGTGATTTGCTGCGTACCATCAGGATCTTCACTGGCAGATAGTAAGCCGATGCTTGCGCATTTTTTGCCAACACCCACGCATGAAGAGGCCGCATTCTACGCAAATGCGCTCGGCTTGGAAAGCCTGACAGCCAGAAAACTCATAAGCCGTCAACCTTGCCAAGCACGTTGCGACATTGCCAACAGTGGCTTAACGCCAAGGAAGGCCGCCAGGGCCACCCATACCGCCCATGCCACCGGGACCACCTGATCCACCCGGCCCGCCGCCGCCCATCATGCCGGACATACCGCGCATCATTTTCTGCATGCCGCCTTTTTTGCCCGCTTTTTTCATCATTTTCTGCATCTGCTTATGCTGTTTTAGCAGACGATTTAGATCCGGCACTTGCAGGCCAGCACCCGCAGCAATACGACGTTTGCGCGAACCATTGATAATATCTGGTTTGCGGCGCTCTTTTGGCGTCATAGAGTTAATCAACGCTTCTAGCTTGCCAAGCTCTTTTTCCGGGCCGGGGCCTTGGGCCATTTCTGCCATTTGCCCCATGCCGGGTAACTTACCAAGCAGGCCGCCCATGCCACCCATTTTCTTGAGCTGCTGTAACTGATCACGAAAATCTTCCAGATCAAAGCCATCGCCCTTTTTGACCTTACTGGCCAGTTTAGCGGCTTTATCTTTATCTACCGTGCGTTCGGCTTCTTCGATCAGCGACAGCATGTCGCCCATACCCAGAATCCGTGATGCCACGCGATCCGGGTGGAAAGGCTCAAGGGCGTCTACCTTCTCACCAACCCCCATGAACTTGATCGGCTTGCCAGTAATATGGCGAACCGAAAGCGCCGCACCACCACGGGCGTCACCGTCAGCCTTGGTAAGAATCACCCCGGTCAGCGGCAGAGCATCGTGAAATGCTTTCGCTGTATTCACCGCATCCTGGCCGGTCATGGCATCAACCACAAACAGCGTTTCGTCCGGTGAAATGGCCTTATGCAGGGCCTGAATTTCGGCCATCATCGCTTCATCGATGGCTAGCCGCCCCGCGGTATCGACTAGGACAACATCATGAAACTGAATTTTGGCGTGCTTGATCGCCGCCGTGGCAATATCCACCGGTTTTTGATCGGAACGAGAGGGGAAGAAATCCACCTGAACTTCTTTTGCCAGCGTCTCAAGCTGATCGATGGCCGCTGGGCGGTAGACATCGGCAGAGACTACCAGCACTTTTTTCTTTTCGCGCTCGCGCAGGTAACGCGCCAGCTTGGCAACAGAGGTGGTTTTACCCGCCCCCTGCAGGCCGGCCATCAACACAACCGCAGGCGAACTTTTCAGGGATAAGCCTTCATTGGCTTCGCCCATAATCGCTTCCAGCTCTTGCTGGACGATTTTGACAAATTGTTGGCCTGGCGAAAGGCTCTTCGAGACTTCCTGACCAACAGCACGTTCGCGTACCCGCTCAATAAATGCTTTCACCACCGGCAAGGCAACATCGGCCTCTAACAGGGCTTTACGCACCTCGCGCAGGGTGTCTTTAATGTTGTCGTCAGTTAGCCGCGCTTGGCCTTTGATCGACTTCAACGTCTGGGAAAGACGCTCACTCAGATTCTGAAACATGGGGCCTCTGCCTCCGTCGTTGTCGCCGGGCGGTCTCACCGGACGAATGTGTAAGCGATTATACGCGCTCGCCGCGCGAGTCTCCATGGTCGTCAACGTTGGTTATCGATGGCTGTGCGACGCCGCTATGATTGGTTATAGTAGGCAGACTGTTCTAGATTGAACGGTTTCGCATTGCTGATTTTCACAATGCCGGTTTTTATAGCCTTGTCTTTACAACATTGATCTCAACAACGCGCTGCAAGGCGCACGGATAGCATCATGCAGGCGCTCCCTTTCGCCACGATCGCTTTTATTCTTTATGTTGCCGCTGCTATTTGGCAGGGCATGACTTTATTTCGCCGCGTACCACCCCGCCAGGGTATGGTGCGCTTACTCGGTGCACTGGGACTTTTGCTGCATATCCCAGTGGTTGTAGAGCTTGTTAGTGCAGCCCCGGGGCTACTTCCCGGCTTCACTACCAGCGCTACGCTTTTGATGGCTGTGGCTGTTAATGTGGTGTTGGTCGCCAGCTTGTTTAAGCCTGTGCTTAACGCTGGCATTGTGCTATTCCCTCTCGCGGGTATCGCGCTTATTGTTGCCACTTGGCTTCCTAGCCAGGGCAGTCACAGCGGCTTAACACCCGGCATTTTACTACACGCCGTCAGCTCTGCTCTGGCCTTTGCCGTTTTGGCGATTGCAGCGATTCAAGCGGTATTAGTCGGCTTGCAGAACCAAGCACTGCGCCATCACCATATTCGCGGCATTGTGCAATCGTTACCACCGCTGACGACCATGGAAAGAGTACTGTTTGAACTGGTATGGTCGGGCATTCTGTTGCTAACACTCTCGATCATCAGCGGGCTCATTTTCCTCGACAATATGTTTGCTCAGCATTTGGTACATAAAACGGTACTTTCGCTGGGCGCCTGGATTATTTTTACCACGCTTTTAGTGGGTCGATATCGTTTTGGCTGGCGCGGCATGCGTGCTGTGCGCTGGACGCTAGGTGGGTGCGTACTGTTACTGCTTGCTTACTTTGGCAGTAAGTTTGTACTGGAAATATTGCTCAATCGCTAAACACATGCTTATCGCATTATCAGCACTGACTTAGCTTGGCGTTGATAACAGTGGTCTTGACAGGCCACTTCCATACTTCTACAAATCGAGCCTAATACGCCACAAAGGAACTTTCGACTTGAGCGACGACTTCCCCCTGGGGTTACTGTTCGGCCTGCTAGCCATACTGATACTGCTGTCTGCCTTTTTCTCCAGTTCTGAAACAGGCATGATGTCGATAAACCGCTATCGACTTAGCCACCAAGCGAACAGCGGTGATCGCCGCGCCAAACGTGTTATGCGCTTGTTAACACGCCCCGACCGATTGATTGGCGTTATCCTAATTGGCAATAACTTCGTCAATAATTTAGCCGCCTCGATTGCTACCATCATCGCTATTCACTTCTTTGGTGATGTTTCAGGCCCCGCTATTTCTACTGCACTGCTGACGATTACGATTCTTATTTTTGCCGAAGTCACGCCTAAAACCTACGCGGCCATCAAACCTGAGCGAATCGCTTACCCCACCTCGCTGGGTCTGGAGCCACTGCTCAAACTACTTTATCCCTTGGTGTGGCTAGTCAACGTTATCTCTAATGGCCTGTTGCGCCTGATGGGCGTTAAAAGCGTTGAGAACGGTGGTGACAGCCTAACCCGCGATGAACTACGCACCGTCGTCCATGAAGCAGGCACACTTATTCCCTATCGTCACCGTGCTATGCTGCTGTCGATTCTTGACCTTGAGAATGTCACGGTTAACGACATCATGGTGCCAAGGCACGAAGTGCTGGGCATCGACCTCGACGACACGCTGGAAGATATCCTGACCCAGATCCGCACCAGTCAGCACACTCGATTACCCGTATACAAAGGCGATATCAACAATATTATTGGCATGTTGCACCTACGCAACGCAGCGCGTTTTTTATCGCGCAGCGAAGTCACCAAAGCGGCAATTGTCCAAGAAGCGCGGGAACCGTATTTCATTCCAGAATCCACGCCGCTGCATACCCAACTGTTGAACTTCCAAAAACAGAAGCGCCGCATTGGCATCGTGGTAGATGAATACGGCGACGTAGAAGGCTTGGTAACGCTCGAAGATATTCTTGAGGAAATTGTCGGGGAATTTACTACCGACGTCTCAGAGGATGAAGAGATCCATCAGCAAGATGATGGCAGCCATGTGATTGAAGGCACGGCCAACATCCGAGAAATCAATAAAATGCTGGGCTGGCAACTGCCTACCGATGGCCCTAAGACCCTGAATGGCTTAATTCTTGAGCACCTGGAAGCATTTCCGGAAGGGCCTGCCTGTTTACAGATCGGCAATACGCGGATGGAGATTTTAGAAATCCGCGACAACCTAATCACCTCGGCACGCTGCTGGCAAAAGCTGCGCCTTACACGTCGCTAATCTACTATTGCGCCAGACGGTGCGACTTTGTGGCTGAGACAGAGGTGATATAGCAGATATCGTTTAACGGTGGGCGATTTCGCTATCGCCTGCCGCCTTCAGCGCCCTCACCCGGGTTTCTAAATAGCGACGCAACGAAACACCTTCTACCTCATGAATTGAGACAGGTGGGCCAAAGTGAAGACTGACCGGGGCACGAAAACGCGATGGCCATTTTTTGAGCGCTTTGCCACCGTAGTGTGACGTCCAAGACCCCCACAACCCCGCTAAACCAGCGGGAATTACCGGCACATTATCGCGGGCAAGAATAGTTTCGAGTCCGCGCCGAAAGTTATGAATTTCGCCGTCAGGGGTTATCCGCCCTTCAGGGAAGACCATCACAACGTCACCTGCCCGCAACGCTTGGCTTACTTCATCCAGCGTCCGACGCAACGCCCCAGGGCTGTGCCGCTCTGACTCAATCGGAATCGCGCCCACTAGCTGAAACCACCACTTTAGCCAGCGAGACTCAAAAATAGGCTGATCCATCACAAACCGCAGCGGCCTGGGGCTACCGCCGCCAAGCACCAGCGCGTCCATAAAACTGACATGATTACACACCACTAACGCCGCGCCGTTTTTAGGCAGATAGTCTTGCCCATGAACAGAGAAGCGGTAGCATATCCGCATAACCACATAGATAACGCGACGCAGTAAGCAGCGAATCATTTTCAACCACCACGTCACGTCCCTGCCTCCCGGTGGCGAAGGCCAGCCAGCACTGTGCTCATTAGCTGATCCAGTAGTTCATCCACCTTTAGCTGCTGCCCTTGCCAATAACCTAGGCGCTCATTTAGCCCAAGTTGTACCAAGCCATGCACACTTCCCCAAAGAGTACGACCAAGGCGTCGTGCCTCCAGGTCGTCTAATGCTGGCTGATACTGTTTTAGCGATGTTTCTACTTGAGTGAACAGCGCTTCAATCAGGTCGCTCTGGCGCTGGTCCAATTCACCTTCTTGGGCGAGAGGATAATCAAATAACAGTTGCCAGCGATAGCAACCCTGTTCAGCGAAACGCCAATAAGCAAGTGCTAACGAGCGCAGCCATGGCTCCGGATCATCTTCTGCCAGGCTAGTAATGGTATGCTGTAAGCGTGCCAGCGTTTCAACGTTGACGTACTGCAATAAGTTATTAAAGCTGCCATATAATTTCAGCAGCGTACTTGGCGCGCAACCCACTTCTCTGGCCAGGGCACGCAGTGATAAACCATGGACTGGCTGCTTAGCCAACCACTCATCACAAGCGTGCATGACCTGCGCGTGAAGGGCATCGGGCGCATGCTGTCTAGGACGGGCCATGGCGATCTCTTAAGGTCAGCGGCAAACAGGAGGAGGCCTCATCGCGCTTTAGCGTGAGCAAGGGATACGCTAGGATACCTTACATCGAACACTGTTTTCGACACTAAAACACGACATTTAACCTAATGTTGTGCCACCCCGCCATTTTGCACCATCACTCCCCCTATTTCGCATAAGGAGACAGGCATGACGGGACGCCTTCACGTACAGCGCCTCGCGCTATCACGCCTTGTACCCTCGCTTACTAATGCTGAACCACTGATCGAATCGCCTAACCTAGCGCCCCGCCAGCCTGTCTCGGCAATACGCCTTGAACAGGGCCGCCACCAGCTTCAGCCATTATTCTGGGGGCTTACCCCTCCTTGGCTAAAAGTACTCGACCACGCCCCCCATTGCGCCAGAGCAGAAACCCTTAACCAACGTGCCATGTTTAGCGAAGCGTTTAGCGCTCGACGCTGCGTCATTCCCGTTAGCGGATTTTATATCTGGAAAATACAAGCACACAGCAAACAACCCTATTTAGTCACCCACGTTAATCGGGGGCCACTCTTATTGGGCGCGTTATGGTGCCGCTACCACACAACGCTCACCGCCTTTACTGACTCGACGGCGCTAATCAGCGTGCCAGCCAACGCTTGCCTTTCTTCACTTACAGACCGCTTACCCGTTGTCATCCCCCCAGACGCCCTAACGCGCTGGCTGGATCCAACAACCCCTGCTGAATCACTCAATTCATTATTAATGCCCGCGCCATTGGAACTGTTAGGCGCTTTTCCGGTATCAAAACATGTTAATAACCCTGCCTATCAGTCATTGTCTTGCGCCCATCCGGTGGGTCCAATGCTGCGCTGGGCTGTGTCATAGGAGCCGTAATGTTGCGATCTAATGAACCTCTGCCCAACCACTACGCTGCACGGCAGGCCCTTATCGGCGTTGTCATAGGCGTTGCTTGGTACGTGCCCTCTTTCGCCTTTGCTGAAAATACGGCACTTACTCCAGACACCCCTGTAAAAGACGCCATTACCCCTATCGTCAGCCCTTTTGATGAACGCGACTACCGCGTGCTGACGCTAGAAAATGGCCTTCAAGCGTTACTTGTGAGCGACCCAGACGCCGATAAAGCTGCTGCCTCGATGAACGTTCGCGTTGGCAGCGCTCAAGACCCTGACGACCTGCAAGGGCTAGCCCACTTCTTAGAGCATATGCTGTTTTTGGGCACTGAACCGTACCCTCAGTCTGATGCCTATCAGCGCTATATTTCGGATAATGCAGGCTCCCACAACGCGTTTACCGCCCAGCAAGATACCAACTATTTTTTTGATATTGAGCCTTCAGCGCTGCCGGGCGCATTGGATCGTTTTAGCGAATTTTTCCTTTCACCGCTGTTTAACGCCGACCAGTTGGAAAGCGAACGGAATATTGTTCACTCTGAGTACATGGCTCGCATTCGCGATGAATCCCGCCGTGAAAACGATGTACTGAACCAGTTACTCAACCCAGATAATGCCACCACGGGCTTTGCAGTTGGCAGCCGTGACACGCTGGCAAGCCCACCGGAAGGTGAGGCCACCCTGCGCGAGCGAGTGATTGATTTTTATCATCGCTACTATGATGCCAACGTAATGAAGTTGGCTATTGTTGCCCCTCAGCCGCTTGATACCCTTGAAGCACTGGTAGTGGAACGCTTTGCCAGCCTTCCTGATAACGACCTAAGCGTTCCAACCATTGACGCACCGCTGGTCGATCCAGACACGCTGCCTCGCTACATTGAACGTCAGTCATTACAGGATCGCCGTCAGCTACGCTTCTATTTCCCGATTCCTGATCCTACCGACGACTACCGTACCAAACCAACTCAGCTAATTTCTCATCTGCTTGGCGATGAAGGTGACGGCAGTTTATTGGCAGCGCTACGCAAAGAAGGTCTTGCAGATGCACTTTCGGCGGGAGTGGGCCGAGGAGACGGCAATGAAGCTCTGTTTACTGTTTCCATTAGCTTAACGCCTGCTGGTGCGCAGCGGCTGGACGATATCGAGGCCACGCTGTTTGCTGCCATTGAGCAAATACGTAAGGAAGGATTGGCTGAATGGCGTTACGAAGAACAACAAAACCTAAATGAACAAGCATTTCGTTTTCAGCAGCATGGCGCACCGCAGCAGGAAGCCACTCGCTTAGCCATGAGTCTTTCTCGCTATCCAGTGGATGATGTGCAGTATGCGCCTTATCGGATGGATGGCATGGATAGTGAGCGCCAGCAGGTGTATCTCGATGCGCTGACACCAGACAACATTCTGCGCTTCTACTCGGCGCCGGATGTAGAAAGTGACACCATCTCCCCCTGGTTCAACACCCAGTGGAAAGAACTCCCCCCCACCCAGCCAGGCCAAACACTTGGTGGTTTAGCGCTACCTGAACCCAACCCTTTTATCGCCAGCGACCTCACCCTCAAGGCGGGGCAAGACGAGCGCCCTGAGACGTTGATTGATGTGCCTTCGTTTACCGCATGGCACATGCAAGATAGCCGCTTTAACACCCCAAGCGTTGAGTGGCGAGTAAGCCTTCAACACCCCAGCGCCAGCTACTCACCAGAAGAAGCGGTCCTTACCCGTCTCTTAGCGGGTTGGTTAAATGACAGTCTAAACGAGTCGTTATATCCAGCCTGGTTGGCTGGCCAATCGTTCAGTGCCTATGCTCACGGACGTGGTATGACGCTGTCGTTTTCAGGCTGGCGGGATGGCCAAACGCCACTGATAGAGCAGGCGATTGAGCAGCTTAAGCACGCCGATATTTCCCCCAGCGCTTTTGAACGTGTGCGTTATCAATTTCAGCGCGAGTGGCGCAATGCTCCCCAAGCATCGCTTTATGGCCAAGCAAGCCGTGCACTGGGCGAAGCATTATTGACCCCTCAGTGGTCAACGGCTGAATTACTTGACGCCAGCCAGCGGTTAGAGCGTCACCATTTGGAAAACTTCCGAAAACGGTTTTTAGATGCGCTATACATTGACGCAATGGCCGTTGGTAATCTGGACCAAGATCTAGCGCGTAAGCAAGCTAATGTAATACGCGGAGCGTTAACGCCGCGCCTCACTCGTGAAGACATTCCAACGCTTGAACCGCTCCAGGTAAGCAATGAGTCTGCCGTGCTCCACCCGCACAGCACCCGTGAGGAGTCACTTGTGCTGCGTTATTTGCAGGGCCGCGACAAGACCGCTGAAGAGCAGGCACGCCTTAGCGTGTTGGCTCAGTGGTTGGACACACCCTTTTATCAGCAACTGCGTACCGAGGAGCAGCTTGGCTATATTGTTAATGCGGGCTATTCCCCCCTGCTAGAAGCGCCGGGTATTGCCTTGGTAGTGCAGTCGCCGGATGTTGAAAGCGGTGTGATCGCCGAGCGCATGGACGCCTTTATGGCAGCAGCAGGCGAGCGCCTGAACACACTAACCGAGGAAGCGTTAGCACCACATCGTCAAGCCGTTCATTCTCGCTTGACCCAACGAGACACGAGCTTACAGGGCATGGCAAACCGCTACTGGCAAGCCACAGCACTGGAGGACGTGCGCTTTGATCGCCGTGAACAACTTGCCACACTAGCGTTGGATGTTAGCGTGCGAGAACTGCAAGCACTGTGGCCTACTCTTCAATCACACCAGTTAGATATTCGCTATAACCCTGGCGATTCGCCCAGTGATATCACTCCCTACCGAGAAGCACGCGTGCCGTTTACCGACCCACGCTAAGTACTGATTTAGCTAAACCAAACCCACCAGCTCAGGCATCAAATGCCTGAGCTGGCATCATTGCCTCAACGTACATCACCACCTCTTCCAACACCTGGCGCTCATGATCTGACAAGGGCTGCTGGTTATAACGCTCTATTTCACGCGCAAATGCTTTCAGCGTAAAGCCTGACAAGGCCGGATCATTAATACGCATCCAGCGAAACGCCTCCCACTGCTCACGCTCTTCCCCCTCAAGCGTTTCAGGGTAGCTGCGCGCACGGTAGCGAAATAGCATTTCTTCTAGGCGCGGGTCTTGAAAAGCAAAGCGTTGACCGACTAAATCCCAAGGATTCATCGCCAGAGCTCGCTCCATCTGCTGGCGGTCAGCGGCAGAGAAAAAGCTACCGGAATAAAGCATTAAGTCAGGGTCTTGAGGCTCCTCTTCGTATCCCGCGTTAAACACCTCAGCGACTTTTTGAGCCACGCCGCTGGCCTCACGCAGTATTTTCCAATGCGCGCGGCAGGCATCAATATCAATCGCTAACCGCTCAACAATCGTGCCGTAGCCGCCTTTGTGTGGGCCATCCGCATCTTTTAATGCTGTCGCCGGAAAGATTACCGGGCAGCGATTAATGTGGATGACTTTCAGCGGTATACGCACCTCTCCCTCGGAAAGATCCTGCTGACTGACAAAGACACGCTCCCGGATTTGTTCAGCACTCATGGCTAGCAGATCACTAGGATCAACGCTTAAATCGTAAACAATAACCCCATTAGGGTTGGTGGGATGCTCGGCCAACGGCATCACCAACGCGCTGCAACCACGGCTAGCTGGGTAGCGACGAGAAATATGTAAAAGCGGTTTAGCGCTGGGCAAATCCAGGTGTTTAGCTACTGCACGTTTGCCGCGCAACCCCAGCAGATAGTCAAAAAGCCGTGGATTTCGAGCTTTCAACAAGCGCGCCAGGGCAATCGTAGCACGTACATCTGCCACCGCATCATGAGCGCCTTCATGGGCAATATTATTGGCCGCTGTTAAGTGTTCAAGTTTAAAGCTAGGCGCACCATCTTCCCGCTGCGGCCACTCAATACCATCCGGCCGCAGGGCATAAAACGCGCGCACAACATCAATCAAGTCCCAACGGGAATTGCCGTTCTGCCACTCACGGGAATAAGGATCAAGAAGATTGCGATAAAATAGATGGCGGGAAACTTCATCGTCAAAGCGAAGGCTGTTATAGCCCACCACACAGGTGCCTGGCTCACTCATAAAGCCTTGAACTTGGCGGGCAAACTCCCCCTCAGGCAAGCCTTTCCGCTGCGCTTTTTGCGGTGTTATACCCGTAATCAAGCAAGCAGCAGGATGCGGCAGGTAGTCATCGGCAGGTTTGCAGTAGAGCTCTATAGGCTCACCGATTTCATTTAGCTCGGCGTCAGTGCGTAATGCGGCAAATTGAGCGGGCCGATCGCGACGCGGATCGGCACCAAATGTCTCATAGTCATGCCAGAGAAAACTGACAGGGGCGGCATTAGGTGGCGCCATGGATGGATACTCCCTTGAGCGTGATTTCCTACCGACAAGCGACCAACCACTTGCCAGATGGGGGTACAAAAACCCAAGCCTAGCATACCCACAGTGCCTCTCGCCGCTCCTCTTAGAGTATCGCCTATGCTGTCGCGTCTGACGGGATTGCGATCAGCTTTTCGGCAGCGTTACGTTTAGCTCCAACACTGAGCAATTATCTTCACTATCAAGCGAAATTTGAATTGCGTCGTCATCAACATGGACATAACGACGAATAACTTCTAGCAGTTCGCGCTCAAGCAGCGGCATATAGTCAGGCTGACCACGCTGACTACGCTGATGCGCCACGATGATTTGTAATCGTTCTTTGGCCACCGAGGCGGATTTCTTGCGCTCACGCTTCAAGAACTCCAGCAGTTTCATCGACGACTACCCCCAAACATGCGGCTTAGCAAGCCTTTACGCTGCATTTCATGGAAACGTAATGGCATTTCCTCCCCTAACAATCGCGAGACAGTATCGAGATATGCTTGCCCAGCATCGCTCGAATCATCATGGGTCACGGGCACCCCCTGATTCGATGCACGCAGTACCGCTTCGGATTCAGGAATCAGTCCGAGCAAGTCAATGGCAAGAATTTCACGAATATCATCAAGCGTTAACATATCCCCCGAGGTAACACGGGAAGGGTTATAACGGGTAATAAGCAGATGTTCTTTAACAGGGTCCAAACTTTGTTCAGCGCGCCGCGTCTTGGAACCAAGCAATCCTAAAATACGGTCAGAGTCACGTACTGAGGAAACCTCAGGATTGGTCACCACAATCGCCTCATCGGCAAAATACATGGCGAGCTGCGCGCCTCGCTCAATACCCGCCGGGGAGTCGCACAAGATAAAGTCAAAATCTTGCTTGAGCTGTTCCAGTATTCGCTCAACACCGTCTTGTGTTAGTGCGTCTTTATCACGGGTCTGCGAGGCGGGCAGAATAAATAGGTTTTCAACGCGTTTATCGCGTATCAGTGCCTGATTAAGACCGGCTTCGCCCTGAATGACATTCACTAAGTCATAAACAACGCGGCGCTCGCACCCCATGATCAGATCAAGATTTCGCAAACCGACATCGAAATCAATAACCACGGTTTTTTTACCACGCAGGGCAAGTCCTGTTGAAATGGCAGCAGCACTGGTGGTTTTACCAACCCCCCCTTTGCCGGAGGTCACTACAATAATTTTGGCCAAGAGTCACTTCCTTCTTGAAGTCGTTCATCGCGAGCGCGTTTCAAGGGTCGCTTCACGCACAACGGAAACATCAATGTCAACAACACAACACTGTAACGTATAGCGCTTGCGACGTCGCTAGGCATGAAGCATCAATCCATACTCATGCGTTCGGGCTATCCCAGCGGCTTGATTTCCAACTGCTCTTTAGCAAAATGCACTTCAACCGCACGACCAAGTAACTGAGAGTCGATGTCTTCTAAGCGTTTATAGTTACCTGCCACTGAAAGAAGCTCTGCTTCTAGCTCTCGGCAATAGATGCCCGCGTGGGTATTGCCGTGGATACCCGCTAAAGCACGGCCACGGAGCGCACCATAAACGTGAATACTACCGGCCGCCAATACTTCAGCTCCCGCATTGACTGCGCCGATCACCACCAGGTCCCCCTCTGACGCACTTACTTGCTGGCCAGAGCGAACTGTTCCACGAAATAAGCGTGTTGCTATCGCCCCGCTGGCATCTTGCTCAACAGACGGCGCTTTTTTTCCTACTGAGGCACTGGGGTCTGCTGAAGAACCAACGCTCTCCAACACCCTATTTCGCCCCTCTTCAACGGGGGCAAACCAACCAAGCCCTAATGCCCAAGCAGATTGACGTACTGGCTCCGCACCGCCCCGTACCGCAACGGGAAGCAATTTGTGGTCGCGACACACCGCACAAATGCGCTCAAGCGCTAAGTGAGGTTCATCGAGTTTTTCCACGCTTAGCACAACCGGTGTATGCTGAAAGAAGGCGGGAGATTGTGACAACTTGCCAGCTAGCTGACACCGTATATGCTCTGGGTCAGCGCTGCTCAATTCCATGACGGTCATTGGCAGCATGCCACCTTTAAAGGTGAAGGCAATGTCGGCACTATTGGCGTTGAGGCTCATGGCCGAACTCCATGTCATGTTCAGGTAAGATAAAGGTAGCGCAATCTCGCGCTAGGCGCTGTGAAGAAGTATTAACCATCACAGTGCCTACAGCAAAGCTAAGCGACAGCGCCGATGACTGCAACTATCTGTCATCGGCAGTTCATTTTTTTCACGTTACGCGCCTCTCTGCAGGATGATCCATGCACGGACTGTTAAGACGCCTGTTCGCTCCTCGGTGGCAACACCCAGATCCCGAGGTGCGTCTCAAGGCACTCGACCAGCTTGACCCGCAACAACCAGAACAGCAACTCGCGCTAAAACAACTAGCGCAGGATAACGACAGCACTATCCAACTTGCTGCCCTACTGGCCCTTGATGACTTAACGGAGCTCGTCAACGCGCTGCCGAAGCATCATCAAGATGAGGCTTGGTTTAATGCTATTTGCCAGCGCCTATGCGGCACTCAGGGACACACCGATCTGCAAAAACGGCAGGCCATCGTGGCAGAACTATCGGAGCCACGCCTGCTTAACGCAATAGCGCTTCAGGGAGATAATCTCAATCTGCGGCTCACCGCATTAGAACAATTAACCGATGAGAACGACCTTGTTCATCAAGCCTGCCATAATGGCGTGGCCGCAGTGCGCCATCAAGCGGCCCAACGTATAGAAAGTGAGGAGAACCTCAAAAAACTGCTAAAGGAAGCACGGCGTGACCGTCAAGTCATTCGTCACGCACGAGAAAAGCTCACCCAGTTGCGCAATGATGCGGAGTGGCTAGCGGAACAGCAGGCACAGCGAGAACATCTGCTCGCCCAGCTTGAGCAGCACGCCAGAGCACCTTGGGAACCCTTGTATGGCGGCCGTTTCCGTCATTTAGAGCGGGAATGGCAGCGTCTTTCTCATCCGCCTAGCGTGGATCAGGAGCAGCGCTTCCATCAAGCATTACTCAGCTGTCGAAAAACACTGCACCATCATGAGACACAAGAACAAGCGCGCCTACAGAGTATTGCTCATCGTGAAGAGATCGAGCGTACCCGTGACCAATTGCTAGAAGGCATTGAAGAAACGTTAGAAGGACTAACCCACGCAGAACAACTCACGGTTCAAGATATCGATAGTTTGCGGGCGCAGCGCCAACTATTAAGCCAACGCTGGCAATCCCTATCAGACCAACACCCACCAGGCGACACCACCCAGCAACGCTATAGTAACGCACTGAAACGCTACGAAGCGTGCATGGAAGCATGGCAGCGCTGGCAGGCCGTTAGCTCAGACATAGAAACAGCCATTGCCAATCAGGATAATGCAGCCGTTGCCAAGTACGTCAAGCAGTGCGCTTGGCCTAAGCACTTAACGCCGCCGGCACTACTGACACATGCAAAAGCATTAAAAGTTGCTGACGACGCTAGCAAGCCCAGTCCAGCCGCGACACTTAATGCGCTCAGCGCCGACGTGGACAATTTTGAGCACTTGCTAGAACGCGGCGCCTTCAAGAGCGCCAGCCGCCTCTATCAACGTCTCAAGCCATCGGTTGAGGAACTAACGGGTGAAGAAGCCAAGCCGCTAAAAGCACGCGTGAAACAGCTAAGCGCACGGTTAGCAGAACTGCGTGATTGGCGCGGCTTTGTGGCCGGCCCTAAACGCGAGCAGCTCTGCGCGAGTATTGAAGCACTGGCTGACGATCACCACATGGCGGAAGCTGCTTTAGATCGCCATCATCGCCAGTTGGTAAAAGAGTGGAAATCCCTCGGCGACGCCGCTGCTAACCGCGAACAGTCGGCACGCTTTCGCGCAGCCTCTGATCGCATTCATGAACGACTGGCTTCCTGGCGAGAACAGCTGAATCAAGAGCGTGACGCCAACCTTAAAGGCCGTGAAGCGCTGTGCGAACAGCTTGAAACACTGCTTGATCAGCCCGCAGAAGATGCCGACCCTGACATATTGCGCGAAATCCGAGACAAAGCCCGCCATCAGTGGCGCCACTACTCCCCGGTGCCGCGAGATCAGTCAGAAACCGTTGGCCGTCGCTTTGGCGCCATTCGTCATCGTCTTCAAGCGCTGATTGACCAGCGAGCGGAACAGATCGCTAGCCAAAAGCGCCTGCTTATCGAACAAGCGAAACGCTTACTAGACGACACCGAGCAGCCCTTGGCTGCCCGCATTACGCATACAAAACAGCTACAGCAGCAGTGGCGTGCACTAGGCCGCGCCCCTAAAGGCGAAGAACAAGCTCTATGGAAAGCCTTCCGCCATACCTGCGACCAGTTATTTGCTCAGCGTGACGCCCACAAGCATGAGCAGGCAGCGCGACAGCAGCAAACACTTGATCAACTGCAAATACTGATTGACGAAATGGATAGCTGGCAGCCGACCCAAGCTAAAGAGTCTGCGATCCTTGACACCTACCTCAACAGCATTAGCCAGCTTGAACCGTTGCCGCGTAACCGGCGCAGTGACGGCATGCAGCGCCGTCTCAGCGGTATTATAAGAGCCAAGCGTGAACGTTTAAGCCGTCTGGAAATTGCCCATACCGTGCAACAATGGCAAACCGCGTTACCGCTGATAAATGCCCATCTTGCTGCTGATCAACAAGCGCTGGCTGGCGAACAGCCACACGCAATTGATGCCAAAGAAGTATTGAGCGAGGGGCTGCCCACTATCTTTACGGAGGCACATCAACAGCGCAATCATGCACGGCTAACCACCTCAATCCCCCTATCGGCCGAAAAACATGCCGAATTGGAAGATAGCCTGGCGCGTTTAAGAGTGCACTTGTCACTGCTGGCACTTGGCAGTGTCAAACAGCGTGATGAACCACTCAGGTTGGCTATTCAAGTAGAGCGGTTAAATGAGGGAATCAATAACGAACGCAACCGCTCGGATGAGATTATAGATATATTAGCGTCACTAATGGCACTAGGCCCGATGCCTGACCCACTGTGGCGTAAAGAAGCAGAGGAGTTTAATCACCTGTTTAATCACCTCGCAAGGGTGCCTCACCCATAGCTTCTTATCACCCAAAGACGTTAACGGGAGGCGATCAGCCTCCCCTTTAAATACAACTCTTGTGAAGAAAACAGCGTCATAGCCCAGGGCGGTTTAGCCCATGAATTGACCACCGTTAATGTCAATATTAGCGCCGGTAATAAAGCCAGACTCTTTATCTGCCAGGAACGTTACCAGCCGACCGATTTCCTCTGGCGTGCCATAACGCTTCACTGGAATGGTTTCACGAATGGCTTCACGCACCTGCTCAGGAATTTTCATAATCATATCGGTCGCAATATAACCAGGCGATACCGTATTGACGGTAATGCCTTTGGTTGCAGTTTCTTGCGCCAACGACATGGTTAACCCATGCATGCCCGCTTTAGCAGCTGCATAGTTCACCTGCCCAAACTGACCTTTACGCCCATTTATAGAAGAAATATTGATGATGCGCCCATAACCTTGCTCCAGCATCATCTCAATCACACTGCGGCATGTATTGAAGACGCTATTAAGGTTGGTATCAATTACTTGATGCCACTGCTCATAGGACATCTTCTTCATAGTTCCATCACGAGTAATACCAGCACAGTTGACCAACACACTGATCGGCCCATGCTTTTCATGAATCTCGCGGGCGCCTTCCAAGCAGGCATTATGGTCGGAAAGATCAACACCCGATAACGCAATGTTGTCATAACCGGCGGCTTTCTGAGCTTCCAGCCAGGTTTTGGCTTTTTCGGGATTATGATATCCCGCCACCACCAAATAACCCGCATCCGCCAACGAATGACAAATTGACGTTCCGATTCCACCAGTTCCACCGGTTACCCAGGCGACGGGGACTTGATTAGCCATTGACTACCTCCCTGACATGACGAAAAGCTTGGACACTGAGCACTAGCGTGGTGTCACAAACCCTTCTAAATAAGCGCCGTAGCGCTTTAGTATTCACAGCGCATCGTATTGTTAATATGACGACACACTGACAGTAAGCTTTTTTTTATCCCTATTGGAAGCATAGCTTTACTATGACAATGTTGCAGCACGATGAAAGTCGCAAGCAAGCATAGAAGCGTTTTATGCATGGGGTTGACTTCGCGCCAAATATGCGTA
The DNA here is from genome assembly GCF_025820815.1 of Halomonas qinghailakensis. NCBI lineage: Bacteria > Pseudomonadati > Pseudomonadota > Gammaproteobacteria > Oceanospirillales > Halomonadaceae > Halomonas > Halomonas qinghailakensis. The sequence continues at coordinate 1,231,823 of NZ_CP096973.1, forward strand.
GAATACGCAGCACGTTGATGCGGGGTGGAGCAGTCTGGTAGCTCGTCGGGCTCATAACCCGAAGGTCATCGGTTCAAATCCGGTCCCCGCTACCAATATTTTGAAAGGCAGATCAGTTACTTACTGATCTGCCTTTTTCGTGTTTGTTTGCCTGCTAATTCCCCGCGACACATTTGTGACGAGCATGCAATACATTAGCTTTCTCTATTTTATGAACAATTTCTTCTAACGACCGTCAGGCGATTTATTCCCCACCCCATTTTATTCCCCACCCCATTCATTTTTCTTTTTTGCCCTAAAGCTGCGCCGATGGCGTGCCTGTTGATCACTAAACTATGCACCAGCCTCAAAATAACTATGTACCAGCCTCAGAATAATTGGCTATTTTAATAATAGAAGCTGTGGGATTAATCCAGCCGACGTCTTTCACTGAACCGTCGTCCGCAGCAAAGCGCTGAGCCTTTCATTCCTCAAGCGTCTTGTGGCTGTTAAAGATAACGCTCTCTTCTAGCCATAAACACACTCCATCATCAAAAGAGATAAATAGTGCTATGCAATGTCTAGACATCCGTCGCCCCCTACTCATCGCGACACTACTACTAGTGAGCACTGTCGCAGTCAGTAACGAAAAATCGCACTCGTATGAGGTGTGTATGCAGCAAGCCATTAGCACGCTCGATATGGTCACCTGCATATCGAACGAATATGAGCATCAAGATCAGAGGCTCAATGACAACTACCAGCAGCTTCGTCGCCAGTTGAGCAGTGAACGGCGCGACCAGTTGCTCACCGCCCAACGGGCATGGATTACATACAAAGAAGCTAATTGTGGTTTCTATGCCGACCCAGAAGGAGGAACAATGGCACGCATCAGCGCCAATTCATGCTTGCTCAACGAAACTACCCAACGAGCGGATGAACTGGAAAATTTGATGCGCCCCTAACAAGCCAGACTTACCTAGGCCTCTTCTTCAAATCTTAAGTAATTCATTAAACGTACTTTTTCTATGCCACACCTAACAATGTGAGGGCATAAAGATCGTTCTAGTGGTTACCAATAACTTTATACAAACCAATCACACTTTTTCATCGCTTTATCTCATAGGCATAGAGCCGAGTTTCACCACCAAATGATTGCCAGGAGCTACACTGGGGTCAGGGGCTGTCACTATTTTGGGGAAACCATGAAACCAACCACTGAAATACTGTTATTTCCCGATGGAAGCAGGTTAATTTAGACGAAGCAGCAAATTACCATAGACGGTTTCAGACGACCCCTTATCAGCAAAACGCGGGGCGAATTCTGAAGAAATCGCTTTCTATAAAGGGAGTCCGAGCCTTGGCATCAAGACCGACGCCAGATCAAGTACATTGGCTGACTGGCCAGTTTTGCGAAGATAGCAAAGAAGTAACTTACCAAAGATCCATCACCTCAAGGGTACAGTTTGAAGCCTGCCTTTCATTAATTGTTGCAGCCTGTATCTTTGGTATGTTTTCTATCTCTGACTACAGCCTGCTTGGCTTAACCAAAGAATATTATCTGTTGGTCGCCATGCGGTGTGTGGTGGTGGTTTTATGCCTGTCGCTGGCTTTAATCATTTATCGTTGGGGAGGTTATGCAGACAGCGCTTGGTTACACGCTTTACCACTATGGGTATTGGCAACAGGCATTATTTTAATCGTTCCCTTACGTCCCGATAGCCTGTCTACTCAGACAACAGCGGTGGTAGTAGCTACCATGGCTTTCTATCTCTTAATTCCCAATTTGCTGAAAGTAGTAACACTTGCAAGCCTCTATTTAAGTGCAGGCTTTATCGTCTCTGCGGTGTTATTTGCAGACATCACACCCATGACCACGCTTCGTATCGCACTTTTGCTGATTATGGCCAATGCGGTGGGCTTCTTTGCTCTACTGCGCTTAGAGAGCCTCCAGCGCAAGCAGTTTTCGCTACTTCACGAAGAGCGCCATCAAAACTGCAAGTTGCTCAAGGAAATAGCCCACCGAAAATCCCTGGAAACCCAGTTGCGCACACTCGCTGAGCGCGATGCTTTAACGGGACTCAATAATAGAGGCCATTTTATTAAGCTAGCTACCGCGTTGTTACACCGCTCGCAACATGAAAACATGCCGTTCAGTCTCTTCATGATCGACGTCGATCATTTCAAAAAGATCAACGATACCTGGGGCCACAGCCATGGCGACTGGGTACTGACTAAAATTGCAGAAGTGTGCTCGCAGTCTCTTCGCCCTATGGATGTGATCGGGCGCTTCGGGGGTGAAGAATTTGTGATGGCCTTACCCAACACAGGACCTGAGGATGCTCAAATGGTGGCGGAGCAATTAAAAAAGCAGGTTGCCGAGCTACCGCTAAAGGAAGGTATGAGTGAACTGTGCTTGAGCATCACCATTGGTATTGCAGTGGCGCATAACGAAAAGACCACACTTGAGTCGCTGATCAAACAGGCAGATCAAATGCTTTACGTCGGCAAGCGAGATGGCAGAAACAAAGTGGTCATGTTTCAAATCTAAGAGTAAAGCGCTACACAGAAAAAACATTAGTAAACAAGCTTCAAGAACACTAATCTAAAAAGCGGGTTAGCGGGCGCGTTAATGTATTTGTAAATACATCCACAGGAGTGGGACGGCCGAATAGAAAACCCTGATAAACATGACACCCCAAGTTGGCTAGCACTAAGCGCTGATCTTCTGTTTCTACACCTTCTGCAATTACTCCCAACCCTAGGCTTTCTGCCAATGTAATTATCGTCCCAGCAATTGGTCTCGCCTGCCTATTAAGGGTTAAATCCCTGACAAAAGCGATATCGATTTTCAGCGTATCCAGCGGTAGAAGTTTTAGATAAGAGAGTGATGAGTATCCCGTGCCAAAGTCATCTAATGCAAAGCTGACACCCATGCGCTGTAGCTGCTGCATTTTATTGATCGTCCCCTCTGGGTCAATCAGCAGGAGCGACTCGGTCAACTCCAGCGTTAACCGCGCTGGTGGCGCATCATATTGCTCGATGATAGATAACACCTGGTCAGTAAAGTCAGGCTGCTGGAATTGGCGCGCGCTAACATTCAATGAAAGCTTCAAGTGCTGTAATTGCGCGTCTTGATGCCATTTGCCTAGCAAGCGGCAGCCCTCTTTCAGCACCCACTCTCCTAGGGGCAAGATCAGTCCGGTCTCCTCGGCCAACGCGATAAAATGACCGGGTGACACCAACCCCCGCTGAGGGTGTTGCCACCGCAGCAAGGCCTCGGCCCCAATGACGTCATGCTGACCGTTCACTTGCGGCTGTAGATGCAGACATAACTCATCATTCTCGATTGCAAAACGTAACTCACGCTCCATCATCAGACGCTCTTCAAGTTCTCGCTCCTGCTCCGCACGAAAGAACTGCGGCTGACTGTCACGAAGACGTTTCGCTACCAGGAGAGCAAGATCTGCTCGCTTAAACAGGGGGGCGCTGCCCTCACGCTTAACGGGGTTAAAAATCAGTACACCTACATTAAGCTTACAAGGGTAGGTATGCCCCTGTAGGTCATAGTCGGCGGTCAACGAGGCCAGCACCTTATCTATTAGAGAGCAGACTTCACTCTGGGCGATAGCGCCATCGTTGGTTGAACATGCCCCCAATAAAGCAAACTCGTTACCATCTAACCGCGCGGCGTATAGCCCCTTCTCTGCCCACTGCTGAAGTCGCTTGCTCAATTGACGCAGCAACTCATCACCAATATCTTGGCCTAAACTGTCATTCAGCAGTTTAAAGCGGTCAATATCCAGCAGCGCTAAAAATGCTTGTTGATGAACGGCTTTTTCAGCAGCACCAAGCTCTTCAATCCGCGCCTGCAAAGCTCGCCTGTTGGGCAGTTCTGTCAGCATGTCATGGTAGGCAAGATAGCGTATACGCTGCTCTGCCTGTTGCTCTTCTGAGCGGTCGCTAAGAAGCGCCACATAATCACGCTCATTGCTATCAGCATAGTTCACACACGTAACGCTCAGCCAAGCGGGAAACCCTAGACCATTAGCCCGTATCGCCTTAATCATCCCACTCCATTCGCCATGCTTCTCAAGCGCTTGGCGAATCTCCACGTTCAGTGTTTGACTATCTTGAGCGTAGTTAAGATGCGCAATTGATGCTCCTACCAACTGATTAGTAGTACTACCTACCAACCGCTCGAAGGCTGCATTACACAAGCGTACGCGTGCCCGGTTATCAAGCAAAACGACGCTATCTTGAAGGGCAGATATTACCTCTAGCAGCCGCGTTTGCGTCATATATTCATGGCGCTGACTAGCATGCAGACGGCGCTGAACCCCGGTTGCTACCAGGGTGAGTAGTGCGGTTAATACCGCCACGACACCGATAAGATAAATAAGCCACCGAGAGTGCGAGTGCATGGGCAACACTAAGACACGGCCATCCGGTACGTACCAAGCAGCTTGCATGGCTACGTAGTGCATTCCGCTCACTGCAATAGAGACACAAAGCGCTGCAATGAAAGCGCAGCGCCTTGAACGCTGTATGCCCCACTCCTGCTGGCAAAGCCTGTATACATAGACGCTTGCCATACCCAACACAACCGCAACAAGTAGTGATATTAAGAAGAGATTCAAAGAGTAATACAGCTCGGCCGGCATGCGCATCGCAGCCATGCCGCTATAATGCATCGCCCCAATACCCATCCCTAACCCCACCCCCGCCAACCATAAAGAATGATGGGAAGGTGCAGGACGAGAAAGCACCACCATAGCACTCAGGCTACCTAAAATAGCGGGTAGTATCGAAAGTAGAGTAGCTACTGGCGCATGAGTCACTGGAAAATCAAGCTGATAGGCGTGCATACCAATAAAGTGCATGCTCCAGACGCCTAACCCCATGGCACTGGCACCTGCAAACAGCCATACGCTACGCCAAAGTGAATGAGTCACCTTGCGTACCAGTTTGATGGTATCCAAACCTGCATAAGATGCCGCCAATGCGACTAACCATGAAATAAAAACAAGCAGAATATCGTGCTTGCCCTGAATGGCATTGAGCGCTTGGGGATCAGACAAAACATTGAATAGCATGAATAAGCTGACTGCCCGTTTATTTTTATAGTAATAATTAATATCAACGTTATTAATTCTGGTGATGCGTAATAAACAGCATTAACGTCGATCGCTGTACAAGCAAGCCGCTTTCGTCCCACCTAAGCTGCCGTAGATATAAATGACACTACCATGTATACGCAACTAAAACGCCTATTAACTGATCTTGCCCAGTAACAGGGCACCTTAACAACTTAACGAATTGAAATAGCAAAATTTTTATGAAAAACCACTCTAAAGTATAATATTGTTAGCACTCTAAACAGGAGCAGTCGAATCAAGCGTCATGAAGGGCTGACAAGGAAGGGCGGAGACGTTGCGGTGAGTAGCGGGTTAGCACACAGGAAAGCGGGTTAGCACACAGGAAAGCGGGTTAGCACACAAGGAAGATGGAAGGCGGGCCAGGCGACCCTAGCCACCGGTGGCATTCATAAATCTCACTATTTGAACGTCACCATCAGTCGTAAAGTGATGACGCTCAGGCTTCTTCGTCATCGCCGCCACAATGGTCGCTTTTAGGCGCTGGGTGTCGCCCGGATAGCGGCGCATGATGGCGCGCAAGTCTACCGAGTGCTCATTACCTAAGCAAAGCAGCAGACGCCCTTCCGCTGTCACCCGCACCCGATTACAGGTGCCACAAAAATTATGGCTATGGGGAGAAATAAACCCAATGCGCGACGAACTACCCGGCATGCGATAGTAACGGGAGGGCCCCAGGGTCGTTTCAGTGGTCGGCAGGAGCGGGTAGTGCTGTTCGATCGTCTCGCGTACTACATCGCTGGAAAGATAGGTTTCGCCGCGATGATGCTCGCTAATTGCGCCCAGCGACATCTCCTCAATAAAGCTAATATCCACTTCTTCATCACGTGCGAAATTGACGAGATCTAGAATTTCATCGTCATTGCGCCCCTTCAGCAATACGGCATTGAGCTTGATGGATCTGAACCCTGCCTCGCGGGCTGCTCGGATACCGTCGATGACGTGGTTCAGATTTCCCGTCCGGGTTAACGCCTTAAAGCGCTCGGGTTTGAGTGAGTCGAGGCTGATGTTGACCCGATCGAGCCCACCTTGGCGCAACGCTCCAGCATGTTTTACCAGCCCTGAACCGTTGGTGGTCATGGCTAGCTCATGCAAGCCTTCAAGCTCGCCCAGCTTTTCGACTAGTGTGAGTATGCCCTTACGTACCAGTGGCTCCCCCCCGGTTAGGCGGATTTTCTCTACCCCCAGCTCGACAAACGCTTGAGAAAGGGTCGCTAACTCCTCCAGGGTGAGCAGTTTGGCACGGGGTAGAAAGGTCATCTCCTCCGCCATACAATAAACGCAGCGAAAGTCACAGCGATCAGTCACCGATAGGCGAAGATAGCTTACCGTGCGGCCAAACCCATCGACTAACGTACTCATTTTTTAGGCTCCTCTACGTGGGCGTTGGCATTAACGGGGAACCGAGCAATCAGTGCTTGCACCTCTGCGGTGACGTCGTCGATTATTTGCTCGTCATAAAACTGGCCGCGTCGCTTGCGAAGGCCACTCTCGTAAAGCTTCACATGTTTGGTGGGCGACACCCCTGCATTCGCCAGACAATGGCTAGCGCAGTGCATCTGACAGCCATCAATCGCTATGATCGGTCGTCCACTTTGGGCAGTTCGTACAAGACCGGGCACCCCGCCGCCAACGCCTGCAATGCAGGACATTTCCGCTTCCCCCGCATGATCAAGGCGCAGTGCAACACTATTGGCCAGTTGCGCAACATCAGAGCAGCCAGAGCAGGCATAGACCAAGGTGCGCGGTTTTTGACGTAACGACATGCCCTCTCCTTGAATAAGCAAGCAAACAACCTCAGCCGCCGCAGACGGTAGCAAAGCTCACGCGGCGAACTGATTAATGGGGTAATAGTGGTAGGTACTCCCTTCCGTTACCTCTGTGTCGGGGTTAATCATCAGATAGCCGTCGGCTTGGCTGGCGGCAGTGAGCATATGCGACCCCTGCCCACCCGCTAATGTCGCGACAGGTTCCCCGCTACTACCGTCCACCACCACGCGCAATAACTCGCACCGCCCCCGGGGGCCGCGCTGGGCAAAACCGGCTTTTATTGGGTAACACTGCAACGCCGCTACTTTTCTGCCCTGCATGGCGTGAACAAACGGTAATGCCAATAGTTGCCAACCAACCAACGAAGCGACGGGATTGCCAGGTAACGCGATTAGTGGGGTAGCTGCTAAAGGATCGGCACCTAAATAGCCAAACGCAAAGGGCTTGCCTGGCTTCATCGCGACACCATGAAAATGCAGCCCACCACGCTGTTCGATAACGGGCCGAACGTGGTCTTCTTCGCCTACCGACACTCCCCCCGTACACATCAGCACGTCTGCAGCGTGCTGTGCATCATCAAACGCCTGATGTAGCGGCGCGGGCGAATCCGCAATGACGCCAAGATCAATTACCTCACACTGCGCCTGCGCTAGCAGTGCCTTGAGCATTGCCCGGTTGCTGTCGAAGACCTGCCCAGGCGATCGTCGGGCACCAGGGGCGATCAGCTCATCGCCGGTGGAGAGTAGTGCCACACGCAAACGTCGTTTAACAGTAACGTCACTTATTCCGTGACTTGCCAACAGCGCAATCGATGCCGGGGTGAGGTACTCGCCTACTGCCAGTAGCAGGTCACCCTCACGGGTTTCTTCGCCCTGGCGGCGAATATTAGCGCCCATAGCCAACGTGCCTTCGATATGAATATGCCCGTGATGATCAAGCGTGACGCGCTCCTGCGGCACCACAACATCGGCACCAACGGGTACCGGTGCACCGGTAAAGATACGCGCGCAGCCGCCTTGGGAAAGCAACATCACGCCTGCCCCGGCCGGTACGCGCTGAACAATGGGCAACCCTTCCCCCTGGCGAGCCGATGGGTAGTCAGCCAAGCGCAGCGCATAACCATCCATCGCGCTATTGTCGACCCCAGGCATATCAAGAGGCGCAACGACTGCCTCAGCAAGCACGCGCCCTGGCGCCTGTTCAAGAGAAACCGTTTCTACGCCGTTAAGTGGCGTAGCAGCGTCAATAAGCCGCTGGCGTGCTTCAAAGAGCGCTAACAATCCTGGCGTTACGATGTCGCCACACTGACAGTTCATACGCGCTCCGCCTCATTATGCGTAGCATGACGGCTGCTACATGGCGTCGCTAAAGGTAGGACCATCGCGGCAAAGTTGCAGGGCCGAGTACGGGAATCCAATTGCAATGAGATAATTTTATCCCACGCCATAGCGCACGCTTTAGGTGAGCCAGGCATCGCAAATATCAGCGTTTGATTGGCAACGCCTGCGACCGCCCGCGATTGGATGGTGGCCGTTCCTATCGTCTGCAAAGAGAAATGCCGAAACAGCTCGCCATATCCGTCAATGGCTTTATCAAACAGCGGCGTCAGCGCTTCTGGGGTGGTATCCCTGGGGGTGAAGCCAGTGCCGCCGTTAACCAGGATTACCTGGGTGTCAGCCCTTGCGATCCACTCCGACACTACCGCGCGAACCTGATAAATATCGTCAGGTACGATGCGCCGTTCCATTAAGTTGTGGCCACATTCACTCAGGTGCGCAGCCAGCAAATCGCCGCTGCCATCCTCGTCAAACCCGCGGGTATCAGAAATTGTTAGCACCGAGATGTTAAGCGGGCTAAAAAGGGCATCGACAGGCACATGGGACATCACACTCTCCTCTTGCTTTTCTATTGCATCAAACTGCCGCCGGCATCGTCATCCAGAACAATGCCTTCGACGCCGATCTCGCTTTCCAACGCCAGCAAATAGTGGCGTAACGCCCGTCGGGTCGCCTGCTCACGCAAACTATGACGTACCCGGTCAGCCACCTGCTCAAACGGTAACGCTCGCCCTTCACGCCGCTCGTCGATACTGACAACGTGCCAGCCATAACGGGAAGCTAAGGGGCGCTCGTGAAGCCCTTCGGGTAAGTGTTGTAAAGCTCGGTCCAGTTCTGGGACGGTCTGCCCCGTCACCAGCCAGCCCAAGTCGCCATCCATCTCTTTCGAGGGGCACGCGGAGTGGTGTTGGGCAAACTCAGCAAAACGTTCTGGGATCTCCGTGAGTTGTTTAATCAGCTTCTCACCCAGCTGGCAGGCATCGTCGCGCCCTTGTGAATCATCGGGCGCCGCTGCCAGCAGAATATGCCTAACGCGCAGCTGGGATGGTTCGCTAAAGCGCTCACGATGGGTATCAAAGAAGCGTCGGCAATCGGCCTCTTCCGGTTCAGGAACCGGTAGCTCCTGTTCAAGCAAGGCAGCCATCGCAGCGTCTTCTTGAGCTTCTGCGTGGTCTTCAGCTGACAGCAAACCTCGTTCAATAGCGCGTTGGCGCAGCAATTCTTTAACCACCAGGGCACGGGCAGCCTGAACCTGGGCCTCCCCCGCCGTATCGGCGGGGTGGTACTGCATTTCTAACGCTATCGTTTCTTCATCGATAGCGACGTTGCCGACACGCACCGGCGGTGGGGTAACGCCCCCCGGTAGCTGTTCAATATCAATCATCTGCATATTGTTTCTCCTCTACGCCTGGGCAAACACAGGCCAGTTTTCAGCCGCGACGGCGAACCAGCTGGTACCGACGGGTGATATAACCGAACGGCACGCTCCAGACGTGAACCAGACGGGTGAAGGGGAAGAGCAGGATGATGGTCAGGCCCACGAAGATATGCAGCTTGTAGATCCAAGAGACCTCTTCCATATAGCTGGCAGCGCCGCCGCCGAAGAAGACGATTGCCTGGGCCCAGCTGGCTAGCGTGACCATCATTTCACCGTCCATATGGCCCAACGAGAAGAAAATGGTGACCATGCCTAATGACGCCTGGAAAACAATCAGCCCCAGGATGGCGGTATCCATCACACTGGAAGAGGCGCGCACCCGAGCATTAGCGATACGGCGATACAGCAACATAGCGCCTCCCACTACACACATGGCGCCGGCAATACCACCGATCACAATGGCCAGCAGTTGCTTAGTGCCAGCATGAAGGAAAGGCTCGTAGACCCAATGCGGCGTCAGCATGCCGACCAAATGGCCGAAGAAGATGACGATGATGCCGATATGGAACAGGTTGCTAGCCAGACGCATGTTTTTTGATGACAGCATTTGGCTAGAACCGGTCTTCCACGTGAACTGACCATGGTCGTAGCGCATTAGGCTGCCGATCAAAAACACCGTACCCACCAGATAAGGGTAGTAACCGTAGATTAGGTGATTTAGATAAAGCGCAATCGCGTCTAACATGATGATTCTCCTTTAACGATTGGCATGGTGTGCGTTGGTAGCAGGCATGATGCGTACCGGCTGGCTCTGAACCGTATGTTTGCGCTCGGCCAGACGACGGCCTTCGGCAGACTGCAGTGCACAATCCTCGTCTGAGCTAGCAGAGAAGCGCACCGCTTCTTCTTCCCATACTGCATCTAGCGCTTCGGGAGTGTTGTCGGGTGCTTCTTTTTTGACCTGGAGACGGTGCTCTTCTACATCGCCTTCAGCGCCCACTAACGCCAAGAGCGATAGCGGCACCAGGGCGTGATCAGACCCCCGCTCTTCCAACCGAGCGGTAAGCAACGCCAGGATATGACGTATTTCGCCCAGCCAGCGGCCAATCTCCGCGTCGTCACACATCGAAAGGTATTCAAGAAACACCGGCAAATGATCGGGTAGCTCCCGTGCGTCCAATTCAAAACCAGCGGCGCTGTACTCAGCCATGAGATCCACCATGGCTTGACCACGGTCGCGGGATTCACCGTGCACATGCTCGAACAACAGCAAAGACGTGGCGCGGCCTTTGTCGAACATCGCCACGTACTCGGCCTGCAGCTCCAGCAGATCGCCTTCATGAAGGCGCTGGCACCACTCCATCAATGAGGACTTGAGGGCCGCTCCCAGGCGGCGCTCAGCATTGAGAATTTCGATGAGTTCGCCGCAGGCGTCCTGCAGCGCTTGAGTCGGATAGTCGAGCAGGCGGGCAAGTACCCGTAGGCTACGCATGCCCTGCAAAGGCTCGCTCGGTGCGTCTAACATTGCCTCTAGCGGGGCCGATGAGACTGGCGTTGGAATGGCAGCATCAGTCATGACGAGTCTCCTCAAATTGGGGCTGCGGGTCGAAGACCTCTGCCGGTTTCACCAAAACGCTGGTCTGCTTACGGCCATTAAACAGGTTCGGCTGGCTCTCGCCGTGGCAACCATCACCAAAGGTGAAGCCACAACCACCCCGTTCGGGGAAGGCTTCGGTGGCCATTTCGCGGTGGCTGGTGGGAATAACGAAACGATCTTCGTAGTTGGCAATCGCCAAGTAGCGATACATCTCTTCCACTTGAGCAACGCTGAGCCCCACCGCATCTAATACCTCGGCATTCGGCGCGCCATCCACATGCTTACCGCGCATGTAAACGCGCATCGCCATTAAGCGCTTGAGCGCCAGCACTACCGGCTCTTCCTCACCGGCGGTCAATAAATTCGCCAGGTACTTCACTGGAATACGTAGCGATTCAATCTTGGGCAGGATGCCGTCGAACTCTACGTGACCGGCTTCAGCGGCAGACTGAATCGGCGATAGCGGCGGCACGTACCACACCATCGGCAGCGTGCGGTATTCAGGATGCAGCGGCAGCGCTAACCCCCAGTCAATAGCCATCTTGTAGACGGGCGATGCCTGAGCCGCTTTGATGACGTTGTCCTGAATGCCATCTTTTTTCGCTTGGGCAATGACTTCCGGATCATGGGGATCAAGGAAGATGTCGCACTGACGATGGTAAAGGTCGCGCTCGTCCGGCGAGCTGGCGACTTCTTCAATACGGTCAGCGTCATACAGCAGCACGCCCAGGTAACGAATGCGGCCGACACAGGTCTCAGAGCAGATGGTCGGCTGACCCGCCTCAATACGCGGATAGCAGAAGATGCACTTCTCGGACTTACCGGTTTTCCAGTTGTAGTAGATCTTTTTATAGGGGCAGCCAGAAATACACATCCGCCAGCCGCGGCACTTGTCCTGGTCGATCAGAACAATGCCATCCTCTTCCCGCTTGTAGATCGCACCGCTTGGGCACGAAGCTACACAGGTGGGGTTTAAACAGTGCTCGCATAAGCGCGGCAGATACATCATGAAGGTGTTTTCAAACTGGCCGTAAATATCCGCCTGCACCTTGTCGAAGTTGGCATCTTTACGTCGTTTGGCGAACTCAGTACCGAGGATCTCCTCCCAGTTGGGACCCCATTCGATCTTCTTCATACGCTCGCCAGAAATCAGCGAACGAGGGCGTGCCACCGGCTGATGCTCACCGATTTTGGCGGTATGCAGGTGCTGGTAATCGAACGTGAACGGCTCGTAGTAGTCGTCCATATCGGGCAGATCAGGATTGGCGAAAATATTCGCCAATACACGCCACTTGCCGCCGATGCGTGGCTCAATCCGACCATCGGTACGGCGCATCCAGCCGCCCTTCCATTTAGCTTGGTTCTCCCACTCTTTGGGGTAGCCAATGCCGGGTTTGGTTTCAACGTTATTGAACCAGGCGTACTCCATACCTTCGCGGCTGGTCCAGACATTTTTACAGGTCACCGAACACGTGTGGCAGCCGATACACTTATCTAAGTTGAGGACCATGCCTACCTGGGAACGAATCTTCATTTCACGGCCTCCTGAACGCTGTCATTGCCTTCGCCATCCAGCCAGTCAACGTGTTTCATCTTGCGTACCAACACGAACTCGTCGCGGTTAGAGCCGACAGTGCCGTAGTAATTAAAGCTGTAAGAGAGTTGCGCGTAGCCACCGATCATATGGGTGGGCTTGGGGCACACCCGGGTAACCGAGTTATGGATGCCGCCACGGGTGCCGGTAATCTCAGAGCCGGGCACGTTTACCTGGCGCTCCTGAGCGTGATACATCATCACCATGCCGTCTTTGACGCGCTGGCTGACTACCGCCCGCGCCGCAATAGAGCCATTGGCGTTATAAACCTCGATCCAGTCGTTGTCCTCAATATCAATCGAGGCAGCGTCTGCCTCGGACAGCCACACCACCGGGCCACCACGGTTAAGTGTCAACATCATCAAGTTGTCGGAATACGTGGAGTGGATGCCCCACTTCTGGTGCGGCGTAATAAAATTCAGCGCCTTGCTCTTAAAGCCGTTATCAGCAGGCAGCGTGAAGCCTTTGGCCGCCTTGGTATCGATAGGCGGACGATAGACCAGCAGGCTTTCGCCGAAAGCACGCATCCAGGCATGATCTTGATAGAACTGCTGACGGCCGCTCACGGTGCGCCATGGAATGAGCTCATGGACGTTGGTATAGCCCGCGTTATAGGAGACGTGTTCATCCTCAAGACCCGACCAGGTGGGGCTGGAAATGATCTTGCGTGGCTGAGCAACGATGTCGCGGAAACGGATTTTCTCGTCATGCTTCGGCGTTGCCAGGTGGGTATGATCGCGCCCGGTAATTTTGGAGAGCGCATCCCAGGCTTTTACCGCCACCTGACCATTGGTTTCCGGCGCGAGGGTCAGAATCATTTCAGCGGCATCGATCGCACTGTCGATCAGCGGCCGCCCTTTATGCGGGCCATCCAGCTTGCGATGGTTAAGTTTTCCTAATAGCTCGACTTCATCGTCGGTATTCCAGGCAATGCCCTTGCCGCCATTGCCAATACTTTCCAGCAGCGGCCCTACAGAGGTAAAGCGCTCATAGGTTTCGGGGTAGTTGCGCTTAACTTCGATCAGCGAGGGCATGGTTTTACCAGGAATCGGCGCGCATTCGCCCTTTTTCCAGTCCATCACCGCTGGCTGAGCCAACTCTCCTGGCGAGTCGTGCTGCATCGGCAGGGTAACCAGATCGGTTTCCTCGCCCAGGTGGCCGACACACACTTTAGAGAACGCTTTAGCAATACCCTTGTAAATATCCCAGTCGCTGCGCGATTCCCACGCCGGATCAGTGGCGGCGGTCAGCGGGTGGATAAACGGGTGCATATCAGAGGTATTGAGGTCGTCCTTCTCGTACCAGGTCGCCGTGGGCAATACGATATCCGAGTACAGGCAGGTAGTGGACATGCGGAAGTCCAGCGTCACCAGCAGGTCGAGCTTGCCTTCTGGCGCTTCGTCACGCCACACGACTTCTTCAGGCTTCTGACCACCGAAGTCGCCCAAGTCTTTGCCTTGAATGCCATGGCGAGTACCCAGCAGGTACTTGAGCATGTACTCGTGGCCTTTACCGGAGCTGCCCAGTAGGTTCGAGCGCCAAATGAACATATTGCGCGGGAAGTTCTCTGGCGCATCCGGATCTTCCGCTGCAAAGCGTAGTTCACCGCTCTTGAGCTGCTGCACCGCATAGTCGGCGGTAGACATACCCGCAGCTTCGGCTTTTTTGGCGAGGCGTAGCGGGTTAGTGTCCAACTGAGGTGCTGACGGCAGCCAACCCATACGCTCAGCGCGCACGTTAAAGTCGATCAAACTGCCTGGGTAATCCTCAGCCTTGGCTAACGGTGAAAGAATCTCTTTGATCTCAAGCTTTTCATAGCGCCACTGGGAAGAGTGGTTATAGAAGAATGAGGTAGAGTTCATGTGGCGCGGCGGGCGCTGCCAGTCTAGGCCGAAGGCCAGTGGCGTCCAGCCAGTCTGCGGGCGCAGTTTTTCCTGACCCACGTAGTGGGCCCAACCACCACCGCTCTGACCAATACAGCCACACATCACCAGCATGTTGATCAGACCACGGTAGTTCATGTCCATGTGGTACCAGTGGTTCATACCGGCACCGACGATGATCATGCTACGACCGTTGGTTTTGTTAGCGTTGTCAGCAAATTCACGGGCAATACGGGTGCACTGCTCTGCCGAAACACCGGTGATTTTTTCCTGCCATGCGGGGGTATAGGGACGAACCTGGTCAAACGAGGTCGCGCCATCATCTTCGCCATCACCGGCAAAGCCACGGTCGATGCCGTAGTTAGCACACATCAGGTCAAAGACGGTGACCGCCAGCATCTCGCTGCCATCCGCCTTCTTCAAACGTTTGGCGGGCAAATTGTGGAACAGCAGGTCATCGGCAGCGCCAACACCAGACCCTTTGACGTGCTCAAAGTGCTCGTGCTCAATGCCACCGAAGTAAGGGAACGCCACGCGTGCAACGCTATCGTGGTGAGCTGCTAAGCTGAGGAGCGGCTTGATCTCAGTGCCCGCAGCATCCAGCGATTCCAGGTTCCATTTACCGATTTCATCACCGGTTTCACCCCAGCGGAAACCAATAGAGCCACGCGGCACTACCAGCTGATCGCGGGTTTCGTCCCAGGCAACGGTTTTCCATTCAGGGTTGTTTTCCTGACCCAGGGCGGCATCAAAATCACTGGCCCGCAATTGGCGGCCCGGCGCGAAGCTGCCATCCGCACGCGCTTCTAGTTCCACCAGGAACGGCATATCGGTATAGCGACGCACGTAGTCAGTGAAGTAGGCACTGGGGTTGTCGAGGTGGAACTCTTTGAGAATGACATGCCCCATGGCCATAGCTAGCGCGGCGTCGGTGCCCTGCTTGGCAGAGAGCCACTCGTCGGTGAGCTTGGAGACCTCAGCGTAGTCCGGCGTAATCGAGACGGTTTTGGTGCCTTTGTAGCGCACTTCGGTAAAGAAGTGGGCATCCGGGGTACGCGTCTGAGGGACGTTGGAACCCCAAGCGATGATGTAGCCGGAGTTATACCAATCGGCAGATTCAGGTACGTCGGTCTGCTCGCCCCAGGTCATGGGCGACGCGGGCGGCAAGTCGCAGTACCAGTCATAGAAGCTCATGCAGACGCCACCGATCAACGACAGGTAGCGGCTGCCAGCCGCATAGCTGACCATCGACATGGCGGGAATTGGCGAGAAGCCGATGATCCGGTCAGGGCCATACTGTTTGGCGGTGTAAACGTTCGAAGCCGCCACCAGCTCGTTTAGCTCGTCCCAGTCACCACGCACAAAGCCACCCATGCCGCGAGCACGCTTGTACTGCTTGGTCTTGGCGGGGTCTTCAACAATCGACGCCCACGCATCGACCGGGTCGGGATGTGCCTTAAGCGCTTCGCGCCATAGCGCCAGCAGTGGCTTACGAACCAATGGGTACTTAAGACGGTTAGCGCTATACATGTACCAGGAGTAGCTGGCACCGCGCGGGCAGCCACGCGGCTCATGGTTGGGCAGGTCGGGGCGGGTACGGGGGTAATCGGTCTGCTGGGTCTCCCAGGTTACCAGACCGTTTTTAACGTAAATTTTCCAGCTACACGAACCGGTGCAGTTAACACCGTGGGTGCTGCGGACCACTTTGTCGTGCTGCCAGCGGGCACGATAACTATCTTCCCATTGGCGGGATTCGCTGCGCAGTTCACCGTGTTCGTTGGCGAAGGGCTCGCGGGCCTTGCGGAAGAAATTCAGCCGATCTATGAAGTGACTCATGGTCGATCTCCAGGCTCCTCGGAAATTTGCATTACCCGTCAGGCGGGTTCCATAGAGAGGAGTCTGCGCGATCGACACTAGAATTACTGCGTGATTACCTCCATATACACCCCATCTACCCCCAAGGTGATAGAGCAGAAAACGTTAAGGAATAGACACTGGCTACCCATGTCATTATACGGTCCGCGAGTAGCGATTTTCCTTCGGCGTCAGGTAAGCATCAAACGCCATGGCGAGATTGCGGATCATTAACCGGCCCGCCGGCAACACCTCGACTTCATCGTTGCGCAAGGCAATCAAGCCATCGTCGGCCATCTCTTCCAGCTCCTTCAATGCCTTGGCGAAGTAACTGCCAAACTCAATGCCGTGGCGAGCCTCGATAGCAGCGAACTCAAGATGGCCGTGACACATCAGGGTATTGATGACATCACGACGTAGGATGTCGTCATCGCTGAGGCGATAGCCACGGAAGACCGGTAAACGCCCCTCGTCCAGTCGGTGCTGGTACTGGGCCGTCTCTTTCACGTTTTGACTGTAGGTATCCCCCACCTTGCCGATGGAGGTGATGCCTAACCCAATCATGTCGCAGTCGGCGTGGGTCGAATAGCCCTGAAAGTTACGCTGCAACGTGCCATTTTCACGGGCCACGCTCAGCTCGTCATCCGGCAAAGCGAAGTGGTCCATACCGATGTAGACGTAACCAGCAGCGGTCAGGCGATTAATCGTTAGCTCCAACAGCTCCAGCTTGCGCTCTGGCGGCGGCATATCCTCAGGGCGGATCAATCGCTGAGCCTTGAACAATTCCGGTAAATGAGCGTAGCTATAAGCGGCTATGCGATCTGGCTGTAGGTCAATAATCTTGCTCAGCGTGGTATCAAAACTGGCCACCGTCTGTAGCGGTAGGCCATAGATCAAATCCACACTGACTGATTCAAAGCCAGCGTCACGGGCGGCCTTAACCAGCGAGACCACCTGCTCTTCGCTCTGCACGCGGTTGACCGCTTGCTGCACCTCGTGATCGAAATCCTGCACACCGAAGCTCAACCGATTGAACCCTAGTGCGAACAGTTCATACACCTGCTCGGGGGTTACTGTGCGCGGGTCTACTTCTAGCGAAAACTCGCGCTCTTCAGGCGCGGCAAAATGAAAGGCATCATCCAATGTCGCCATCAACTCGCCCAACTGAGCGTTACTCAGATAAGTGGGCGTGCCGCCCCCTAGGTGAAGCTGCGTCATTCGTCGCGTGCTATCGAACAGCGCTCCTTGAACGCTAATCTCCTGCCTTAGCCACTGAAGATACTCCGCTGCCCGCTCGGTGTTATGAGTAATGATTTTATTGCAGGCGCAGTAGTAGCACAGGCTTTTGCAGAACGGGATATGTACATAAACCGACAGTGGCTTTGGTTCTTCAGCCTGATTACTGCGCTCGGCGGCGCTGCGATAGTCATCCTCGGCAAACGCCGCATGAAACTGTGGCGCCGTCGGGTAGGAGGTGTAGCGGGGTCCTGGCCGGTCATACTTTTCTACCAGGGGGCGGTTGAACAACGGCTCGTCTTGCATAATTAACGGGGTCTCTAGCGGTAGGCGCAGCAAGCGCTGGTTAATATTCATACAGTATACGTTTTTAAAAAAACCTGCATCCATCGCATGGCCCTGCGGCGTTCCGTCCCCTTTGAAAGCCTTCTCATAATGACCTGAGTCAAAGGGAGGCAAACAATAGGCGACTACTATGCTCAGGTTTTCATCTTAAGGAGTCTTCGCAATGGAGCTTGTATGCCCTGCTGGCAACTTGCCCGCCTTGAAGCGTGCGGTGGATGAAGGAGCCGATGCCGTTTACTTCGGTTTTCAAAATGCGACGAATGCGCGCCAGTTTGCTGGGCTAAATTTCACCGACAAGCGCGCCCGCGAAGGGATCGACTACGCCCATCAACGCGGCAAACGAATACTTTGCGCGATTAACACCTACCCCCAACCCGATGGCTGGCAACAGTGGACCCGCGCCGTGGATCAGGCGGCCGACCTAGGCGTCGATGCTTTAATTCTAGCCGATATGGGGCTACTTGATTACGCTGCCCAGCGCCACCCTAACGTGGCTCGACACCTGTCGGTACAAGGGTCGGCAACCAGCCATGAAGCACTACGTTTCTACCATGACCACTTTGGCATCACGCGTGCCGTATTGCCCCGAGTGTTATCTATCACCCAGGTACGTGACTTAGCCAAGCAAACGCCAGTGGAACTCGAAGTGTTTGCCTTTGGTAGCTTATGCATTATGGCGGAAGGCCGCTGCTACCTCTCTTCCTACCTCACCGGCGATTCACCCAACACGCGAGGCGTCTGCTCACCTGCGGCGCATGTTCGCTGGGAAGAGACGCCCCAAGGTCTAGAATCGCGGCTTAACAATGTGCTTATTGACCGCTACGCGGAAGGTGAACGCGCAGGCTACCCCACCCTGTGCAAAGGCCGCTTTGAGGTGGGCGGTGAGACCTATCACGCCATTGAAGAACCCACTAGCCTCAACACCCTGGAACTGTTGCCCGAATTGCGTGAACTGGGTATTAGCGCAGTTAAAATTGAAGGCCGCCAGCGCAGTCCCGCGTATGTGTCTAAAGTAGCCGGCATTTGGCGTCAAGCACTGGACCGTCTTGAAGATGCGCCTGGACGCTTTCAACCAGAACATGCCTGGATGGCTGGCCTTGCCGAGCTTTCCGAAGGTGCTACCACTACCTTAGGCGCCTACGAGCGACGCTGGAAATAGGAGCTCTCCATGTCTACCCCGACTCTGCAACTGTCCCTGGGCCCGGTACTGTTCTACTGGACACGAGAGCGCTACGCCAATTTCTACCGCGAAGCAGCCGACTGGCCGGTGGAGATCGTTACCCTAGGCGAGACCGTCTGCTCCAGGCGTCGCGATATGAAACTGGACGACTGGCTTGGCATTGGGCGCGAGCTTACCCAAGCGGGCAAGCAAGTGGTGCTCGCCAGCCAAACATTGATTGAATCTGAGGCCGATTTGCGCGACTTGCGCAAGCTCTGCGACAACGGCGACTTCATCGTAGAAGCCAACGACCAAAGCGCCTTACAACGCCTTTCGTGTGCTGGGCTACCGTTTATCGCTGGGGCTGCGCTGAATCTTTATAACCCCGCAACGCTGGGCGTTATGAAGCGCACTGGGATGCAGCGCTGGCAAGCACCGGTAGAAATGTCTAAAAAGGACTTGGCCCAGCTGATCGCCGACTGCCATCAGGCAGGTGTCAGCCAGCCCTGCGAGGTGTTTGCCTACGGCCACTTGCCACTCGCCTGGTCATCACGCTGTTTTACCGCGCGACGCCATCAAACGCCCAAAGATCGCTGCAAATTTGTTTGCCAAAAGTATCCTGAAGGCTTAGTACTACGTTCCCAAGAGTCTCGCGATGTTTTCACCCTCAACGGCATACAAACCCTCTCAAGCGCCTGTCAGGATCTTCGTTACGAACTACCGGACATGGCCGCCATGGGCGTGTCAGTAGCACGCCTTAGCCCACGGGCGGAAGGTATGGCAGAGATAGTTAAGGCCTTCGACCAAGCCCGCCAAAATAGGCTGCCTCCCCCTGACCCATTAAGCGTGGTGGATGCAGAGATCTGCGACGGCTACTGGTATGGCCGACCAGGCATGGACAATACCCGCACCGTCGCTAGCTAACGCAACGGAAAAGCGCCATCACGCCAAGGTCGCTTTTCCGTTTAAATGGCCTTGCCGTATGGCAGGGCCACCCGACATTTCACCTCAACAAGATTGCAACCTACTGAACATTCATACAACATACTCTTTATCAGCTTGACTACTCTCGGAGCCACGTAACCTCCATGCAGCTCACTCGATTTACTGATTATTCAATACGCGTATTGATCTTTCTTGCCGCTAAGGGAGAAGAGCGCTCCACCATTCATGAAATTGCCGACACCTTTCAAATTTCGCGCAATCATTTGATGAAAATCGTTCAGGAGCTTAGCCAGAAACACTACGTCACGGCTATTCGTGGCAAAAATGGCGGTTTACTGTTAACGCGTGACCCCGCCACTATTGGTCTGGGAGAGCTGGTGCGCGAGATGGAGCATGGCATGGCATTAGTCGAGTGCTTTCATAGCGATAATGCCTGCATCATTACTCCCGCCTGTCGTCTTCAACCGATTCTTAAAGAGGCATTATCCGCGTTTCTAGACGTCCTCGACCGCTATACGCTGGCTGACCTGCTGGGCAACCAGCAACCTGAACTGGCGCGTCTTATGCGTATTCCTACCCTCAGCGCTTAGTCCTTCAAAACCAGTCCTTCAAAACTAGTCCTTACAAACCAGTCCTTGAAAACCAGCCTTTGAAAACCTAGCCCTCCTGCCCATCGACGCGCGCCCGCATTAACGGCAACGTGTAGTGCGCCAGAAAGATAACGTAGGCCACACACCAGAAGGTGATGCTTAGCGTATAAGTCCAGTGGGTGATCTGGGGAAACAGCGCCAACACAGGGGAGCGCATAACGGCCGCTATTAGCATTAACCCTAGCGCTACGCCGATGCCCGGCAAGGTGCGTATTGGCCGACCGGTATGGCCGAGTGACACCCGAGCCATCATGGCTAGCATCATGACACCCATTCCCCCAATGCTCAGGGCATGAATCGCAAGTTCAGTGCGTATTAGCCCCATCAGTGCTAACACCCACATGACAAGCCCCAACGGGATGAAGGCATAGCTGCCATGCAATCCCCATAGCAACGGTTCGCGCCAGCTATGCAGCCCACCCCAGCGTGCCATCCGTAGCGTGTTAGCCAAGGCCGCGAAGAGCATTGTTCCACCCATGAATGCAACAGGAACGGCAACACCTAGCAAGATGGCCAGTTGCAAGAGTACAACACCGCCGGTACTGCCCAGTGTAGCCACTTCAAGTAGTGGAATAGGCGCTGGTTTGGGGCGCTTGAGACGATTAGCAGTAAACATGGCAATGACCCGCCCGCCCACTAAGGTCATCATCAATGTGATCAACAGCACCGCTAAGTAGGCAGCCTGGCGAATCATCTCGGGATCGCCGTTGACCACCCCCACGTGCATCGCCAGATTCGCCATCGCAAATAGCATAAGCACGGGGACAAAAATTAAATTACGCCAACGTTTTGCGGTCACTACTAGCGTCGCCATAACGATAGCAACGACGGGAAGAAAGGCGAGGTCGACGATCACTATCAGCCACCTCGGTAACGCTACAGAAAAGACTATCGGAAAGGCCATTAGCAGCCTACCTAACAGCCATAACACCACTAACGCGATCAACGGGCCGCCATTTAAGCTCGGTATCCCGGTCCAGTTGCGCACAGCGGTCAAGAGAAAACCTGCAACCACTGCTGCCGCAAAGCCGAATAGCATTTCATGTTGATGCCAAAAAATCAGCCCGCCGTAGGGGCGTAACAACATATTGCCGTGCCAAAAAGCTAACCACACCAGCAGAGATAGCACGCTAAACAGCGCGGCCAGTAGGAAGAAAGGACGAAACGCCAGTCGCACCAAGGGGAGCTGCTTACACGTGGAGGCTGGCTGGGATGAGGTAATCGTTGGCATGGCAGAATCCCGACTGAATTACTTGGAAATAGCATTGTGCGCTTTGCAATCTTCAAAAACCATGACAGGTATCAAAAATGCATCTTTTGGCGACACAGGTGGCATTTATTCCTTCTAGACCTTAAGATGCATTTATAAAGCATCTTAAAGAAAAGAGGTATTACCCGTGCTAACACTTGAACAGGAAAAGCTGATTAATGCGACGGCGCCCGTGGTTGCAGAACATCTGGACGCCATTACTCAGCATTTTTATCCGTTAATGTTTACCCGCTACCCTGAGGTCAAACCGCTCTTTAATGAGACTCATCAGCAAAGCGGAGGCCAGCCACGCGCCTTAGCTAACGCGGTATTGGCCTATGTAAAACTACGCAATAACCCTGCTCAAGCACGCGCCACGTTGGCCGTTGTGGTCAGTAAACATGTTTCTTTGGGTATTCTTCCAGAGCAGTACCCCATTGTGGGTGAATGCTTATTAGCAGCCATTGGTGATGTCCTTGGCGATGCCGTTACCCCCGCCATTGCCGATGCATGGGGAGCACTTTATAACGAACTCGCTGCTCTTTTAATCGATCTTGAAGACCAGCGTTACCGTGAATTCGAGCAACGACCCGGCGGCTGGCGGGGCACACGCCGGTTTAAGATTGCCAGCACCCAGCAGGAGAGCATCTTAATCCGCTCGTTTATTCTGGAACCCGAAGATGGTGGCAGCGTGGCTGACCATGAGCCTGGCCAATATATCGGTGTGCGCCTGACCATCAACGGTGAACAGGTCTATCGCCATTACAGCCTATCGGATATTCCCAATGGTCGGAGCTATCGCATCTCGATTAAACGCGAAGCAGAGGGGCAAGCCAGCCGTCATTTCCACGATGTCCTGCAACTAGGCGATAGCCTAGAGCTGCTTCCCCCCGCAGGTGATTTGACGCTGGTAGAAGGTGACGAACCGCTGCTGCTTGCCAGCGGAGGCGTCGGTCAAACACCCCTGCTACCCATAGCACGCCATGCGCTGGCGCTAGGGCGTCAGGTTGTCTATTTACACGCTGCCCTAGACGCCGATCACCACGCTTTCAATGGCGAGCTTGACGCTTTAAAAGCGGCCTACCCCCAACGTCTTCAGGCGGTCACTATTCATGAACGCGGAAACCGTGCCGATCATAACGGACGTATTGACCGCTCCTTATTAGCCGACTACCTGCCTGGGCCTATGGCACGCTGCTATTTTGTTGGCCCCCAGGGTTTCATGACCGCCATTAATAGTGCGCTGTCTGAGCTGGGCATTAGCGCAGACCGCCGCCACTTTGAGCACTTCGGCCCCTCACGTCCCCTCGACGCGGCTTGATAACAAGTGGCCTTGGCGAAGGACCGAGGCCACCTATTAAACATCCAGCGAGGCTGGAGACGATGACATTATGCCCTGCGCGCAAACCTCTCTAGCCCTATTAACACCTCCCCCAAGCGCCCTTGGGCGAAACTCTCTTCACGTCCATCAAGTAGGTTCTTCAGCGTCAGTCCCAGCTCCGTATCGCCTTCAATGACTAAGCGGCGCTGAAAAAACAGGCTATCGGGGTCTTCGCGACGCGTCGCCAGACACAAAAATTCGCGCCAGCCACCACGAATAGTTGCCTCGCCAAGTTCACGGCACACGACCAAACGCTGGGCTTCCAACGTCAAGCTGAGCGCTATCCCTAAATCGGCAATGGCTAGCGTAATACGCCGCCCTTCTAAAACATCGAACTCCCCTTCTTGAAGAGGCTCAGCAAACGTATGGTTAAGTAAAGACTCGACCACACGCTGCTTGATAATAAAAGGCACCTTCGGATCAAGAAGACGAATCAAATGTTCAAGGTTTATCGGTAGCGGCAGCACTGCAGATGGCCTTGGAACAGCAAACGGTAGCAATGACACTAAACGCACTCCTACATAAAGGAATCAATGGCGAACACCACAGGGGTCTATGTAAACGACCGAGTTCGATGCTAAGCACTGTGAGGGCGCTTAACCCTGATATGCATCAGGAGAGGCGCGGATAACGTCACGCTAACCAGGAAAGTGGGCTGTGGCGAATAGCGGCCCCCACCATATAGGCAAATAAAACGATAGCTACCAGGGCGGCAACCGCGCGCGTTTGGGGTGTTTTCCCACGTTTAATCGCAAAGGTACCAATACCGATATACGCCAGTAATGCCAGCAGTTTGGCGCCAAGCCAAGGAAGCTGCCAGGGCCATATAGAGAGCAGCATGAGTAAGGTGACCCCCAGCCCCAACAGAGCAGTATCGATGAGATGGGGCAGCACCCTAACCCAGCGCGCGTTGAGCCGAGGGCTTTCTCGCACTGACCACCATGCGCGCACGACAAAAAGCGTAATACTCAACACCGCAGCCGTGACATGCAGATGCTTGATGACAAAATAGTGCTCCACGGAACATCCTCAGCCAACGTTAACGGCATCGCCCTGATGATCGAAAGCAATGAACGAGGTAATGTTGCCCATTTGTAACGACTCGGTCATTCGCTGAAGCTGACGTTCAACGTCGGCATCATCGGCAGGGTCGTCCATGGCCGCCGCAAATACCAAATCCCATTCAAACCCAGTACGCCG
Organism: Halomonas qinghailakensis; assembly: GCF_025820815.1. Lineage (NCBI taxonomy): Bacteria > Pseudomonadati > Pseudomonadota > Gammaproteobacteria > Oceanospirillales > Halomonadaceae > Halomonas > Halomonas qinghailakensis. The sequence continues at coordinate 1,256,536 of NZ_CP096973.1, forward strand.
AGACTCCTCAACCAACGCCGCCATACTGCTCAGTTCATCTATCGACTTGTCCACGCAGACGACAGGCACCAGCACACCGCCCTCGCCCTGTTCGAAACGGCGACGCTGTTCAGCATCAGGAAAATCGGGCAGCTCAGCGTGAACGAACACAAATAGCAACCGCTGGGGCTTCGCTTGCTGACGCGCTTCTTGCAGTAGATCGGAAAATGTCGCTATGGTCATAAAAAGCGCCTTATCGTTAGTTGGTTAAATGAGTTGATGGCATTATTCAGGTGACTCGACAAACAGCCATAACAGCAGCATTATCATGATTAATGGAATGAGCAGGCTCAGAGGTGCGGCCCGCCAACCATAGGCTTGAACCACTAAGGGTTCCATGCGTAAAGAAAATCCCACGCCTGCCGCGATGGCCAGGAAGAGTCCTATTAATAAGCATTTCAGGCAGCCAGGCATCCAACCGTTGGCATGGGCGATGCCAGTGGCAATAACAGCACCTCCCACCCCTAACCCCCCTCCTACCAGCAGAAATTCACCAGGTTGATTGGCCACCCCAAACCCAATGAGCACCAGCGCCAGCCCCAACAGCAGCCATTGCATCAGGCGGCACGTGCTGTTGCGGCGAGCCAACCGCCATGCAGGCCAGGCCAATAGGGCACCGCTACCCAGCGGTAACAGCACGTAGACAGGATGAATAGCGAGCAGGGTATACAGTGTCCAGCTGGCTACCGCTAACGCGCTGGCCAGCGGCATCAATAGCATGGCTACCAGCATCTGGTAGCCATTGACTGGCTCTTTTGATGTCTTCAGTGACGAAGGTGGCGTAGGTGAAAGCATGGTGTTTCCCGGCGAGGGTATGAAGACATCAGAAGACGTGCCAGAATTGTCGTTAAATGCCGGGTTTAGGTCAAAAAGCATCGGAGGTAGACGGGCTAACCCCAAAGTAATAGCCCCCATATCGAGAGCCAGTCAATGCCACACTTTTCTAGCACTTGTGCGTTTTCGAAACCGTCATGAAATTACTGCAACGCTCCCTCGTAGCTCGCATTATTGCGTCTCTGTTAGCAATTAGCGGGATGGCACTAATTAGCATCACCCTAACCATGGCAATGTCCAACAGTACCCGTGGCGATGCTGCTGCCATTAACGTTGCTGGGTCTTTACGCATGAACGCCTACCAGATTATGGGAGCATTGCAGCGCGTTGAGTATGGCCCACAAGAGACGAATGAAGAGCGGCTCAACAGCGTAGAACAGCTCGAAACTTTAGTGGCCCGTTTCGATCAGCGGTTATACAGCGCCGCGTTGGAACAAAGCATCCCCCTTGATGAGCACCATGAGGCTCGTCATCAGCTAGAAAAAATTCAGACCTACTGGCAACGCACGCTTAGCCCTGCTCTTGAAGATGCTCCTACTGGTGATGGTATCGCGTTGGATGCTTTCCATAGCATGATCGCCACCCTAGTCAGCGACATTGAGATCCTCGTAACGCAGCTTGAGAACAGCACCGAAGCGAAGGTAAGGCTGCTGGGCTTGATGCAAGTGCTCTTTCTTGTGTTGATCGCCATTGTGGTGTTGATTTCACTTTACGACGTTCGCCACAATTTGGTGTTGCCATTGCGTCAGCTGATGGTGCTCGCCAGGGAGGCAGCACAACGTAACTTTACACCGCGCTCGCAGATTCGCGGCAGCGACGAGCTGGCTTTACTTGGCGACACCTTCAACACGATGTCTGCTGAGTTGGCCTCTAGCTATGCCGCGCTGGAAGACAAGGTATCGCGCAAGAAACTGGAGCTTGAGCGCAGCAACCAGGCGATGCGGGTGATGCATGATGCCAGTCGTTCACTTTATGGTGGCGGTAATGACCTGTGTTCCAGCGCAGCGCCTATGCTACGTGAATTAGAAGAACTGCTGACGCTTGGGCCGATACGACTATCTCTGAACGACCCTTTTGATCAGCGGGAAATGCCCGTTTTAGAAACCCATTCACGCACTCGGCCAGAGTATTGTCGCGATCAACATTGCCATGCTTGTCTGATAGACCCCCGCCCGCTAGAGATCATGGCCAGCGACCAAGCACAATGCTTGCTGTTACCTATCAGCGTAGGTGACACGCTGCTAGGCACTCTGGAGGTGTGGTATCCAAACGAACGCCTCAACGATAGTACGCGTCGGCTGCTCACTATTTTAGCCGACCAGCTCGCCACGGCAGTGTACCTTCAGCGACGCATCGAAGAGGAGCAGCATGTCACGCTGATTAACGAACGAACCATCATCGCCCGAGAGCTGCACGACTCATTGGCTCAGTCGTTATCGTACCTCAAGATGCAGGTCGCTCGACTCGAACGCATGCAGCAAAAAGATGCCACAAAAGAGGCTCAAGCAGCCGTGTTTGATGAACTACGTGTCGGCTTAAACAGCGCCTATCGCCAACTGCGTGAACTGCTAACTACCTTCAGGCTTAAGCTTGAAGGGCCAGGCCTTCAATCTGCCTTGCGTCAAACCGTTGATGAATTTACCCAGCGAATGGGGGCGACCGTAGAACTGAACTACGATGTACCGCCTTATTTACTGAACCCCAATGAAGATATTCACGTGCTGCAAATCATTCGTGAAGCGCTGGCCAATACTCATAAGCATGCCCAAGCTCATTGGGCGGCGGTTACCGTGCGCTTTGCCGATGCTCAGCTGCTTGTACGTGTTGAAGATGACGGTATCGGGCTGGAAGACGATAGCTCGCCACCGATGCACTATGGGTTGGTGATTATACGTGACCGAGCGACCACCCTGAATGGAGAACTAAGCATTGCTAACCGCCCCACCGGGGGGACCCGCATAGAGCTTGTCTTTACCCCATTAACTGCTCGCTTGATCCAACAGCAGCCCACTGCGGCTGACTCCGACTCTCATTTTGGTACTGGGGCTTCATAATGACGCTGACAACCGCTAACGATTCACCTGCCAGTCTGCTGATCATCGATGACCATCCACTGCTACGCCGTGGCGTAGCTCAGCTGCTAGAGCTTGAAGATGACCTTGAGTTAGTTGGCGAAACAGGCAACCCTGAAGAGGGCATTGCGCTGGCGCTTTCCATGGAACCCGACCTGGTATTACTGGATTTAAACATGCCGGGCGTGAACGGGTTAGAGGCTTTACGCCGCCTACGAGAAGCTAACTACAGCGGCCGAGTGGTAATGTTTACTGTTTCTGATCACGAAGACGATGTTGTCTCTGCGCTACGCACCGGGGCAGACGGCTATCTACTAAAAGATATGGAACCAGAAGACATGGTTCGCCAACTGCGCCAAGCAGCCCTAGGACGTATGGTGATTAGTGAAAGCCTAACCGCATTGCTGGCCGAAGCGCTGCGTAATCAACGCAATGCGCCCACTACCCCCGACGTTCACAGCCTGACGCAGCGCGAACGAGAAATTCTCCAGCAACTGGCGGGCGGGTTATCTAATAAGCTCATCGCACGCAAATTGGATATTACCGAAGGAACCGTCAAGGTCCACGTTAAGCATCTACTCAAAAAGCTTAACCTACGCTCTCGTGTCGAAGCCGCTGTTTGGGCAGTGCAAGAAGGACTGGATCACTAGCCGACTCTGAGTGGTTACCTCCAAAGACTTCTTGGGTACTTTTACACTGTTTTAATTTTACCCCCTCTGATTTTTTCTCTTTAAAATCAATTAGCTTATCTCTCTCAGCGACTACCTCTCAAGTGGTATGTCGCTGATTTTCGAGCCTTTTCCCCTGGTTTCCCTACTCTCCTCTCAGGCGTATCTTGCCGGTTAATAGCTGTTTGCAGAAAGGTTTAATGCCAAGGGGAAACCGCCATGAGCAAAAGAAACGCCGACATTGAGAAGTGGGATGTCGAGGACGCCCACTTCTGGGAACAAACAGGCAAACGGGTCGCTAACCGCAACCTGTGGATATCCATCCCTAGCCTGCTGATGGGCTTTGCTGTCTGGATGATGTGGGGAATGATCACCACTCAAATGCAAAACCTCGGTTTTACATTTACGATTAATCAACTTTTTTCCCTAACGGCGCTTGCCGGACTTGCTGGTGCCACACTGCGTATTCCAGCGTCGTTTATGATCCGTATTGCTGGCGGGCGTAACACCATTTTCTTAACGACCGCCCTATTGATGATCCCTGCCGCGGGTACTGGGCTTGCACTTATGAACCCAGGCACGCCGTTCTGGGTATTCCAAGCCTTGGCACTACTCTCTGGCATCGGGGGCGGTAACTTTGCTTGCTCAATGAGCAATATTTCTACCTTCTACCCCAGTAAGCAGCAAGGCTATGCCCTGGGTATGAATGCGGGGCTAGGCAATTTTGGCGTTACCACCATGCAGATCGTCATCCCGCTGGTAATGACCGTTGGTATTTTCGGCGCTCTTGCTGGTGCTCCGCTAGAGCTGCAAAGCGCCAGTGGCACCTTAATTGGCCGCATCGAAGCAGGTACCGACACATGGATTCAGAATGCTGGCTTTATCTGGCTCGTATTCCTGATTCCTTTAGCGTTCGCCGGCTGGTTTGGAATGAATAACCTGCGCACCATTACCCCCAACCCCGGCTCTCCGCTGGCGGCTTTCAGTAAAATATTAGGGCTCTATGGCGTAGGTTTAGTGACTGCGATCATCGGCATGCTGGCTCTCGGTTGGCTTAATATGTGGATTGCTCTGCCGCTAACCATTGTGCTAACTCTGGTGTTGCTGCGCCTGATTCCAGGCGACATTAAGCCCAATATTCAGAAGCAGTTCGCGATATTTTCCAATAAGCACACCTGGTCAATGACGGTTCTCTACATCCTGACCTTCGGCTCTTTTATTGGCTTCTCTGCGGCACTGCCCCTCTCTATTAACGTTATCTTCGGCAATATGATGGAAGTGGCCGCCGATGGCTCACTCACCCGCGTAGCCAATCCAGAGGCCCCCAGCGCCTTAACATGGGCTTGGATAGGCCCCTTTGTAGGTGCACTGATACGCCCGTTGGGCGGTTGGATTTCCGACAAGGTGGGCGGCTCAATCGTCACCCAACTTATCTCTGCGGTTATGGTGGTCGCCTCTATGGCCACCGGCTATGTGATGATGCTGGCCTATAACGCCACTGACCCCAACCAATTCTTCTGGATATTCCTTCTGCTGTTCATTGTGCTATTCGCCGCCAGCGGCATTGGCAATGGTTCAACCTTCCGCAGCATAGGCGTGATTTTCGATCAGCAACAGAAAGGCCCGGTACTGGGGTGGACCTCTGCCGTTGCCGCCTATGGCGCTTTCATCGCCCCTCGGGTCATGGGCGAACAAATTCAAGCCGGCACACCGGAACTGGCTATGTATGGTTTCGCGGCCTTCTACGCGATTTGCCTTGTTATTAACTGGTGGTTCTACCTGCGCAAGGGTGCCTACGTTAAAAACCCCTGACCTATGTTCAGAACCCCTAATCTTTACGCCCGGCGCTAAGCGCCGGGTCTTGATCCCCTACCCCACTGCGGGAGGACACCATGAAAATCATGATCGCCTACGACGGTTCGCGAAACGCTAAGCTGGCGCTTGCTCAAGTCGTCAATATGTTCCGCTGTAACCAACCCCTGCTGGTACTCGTCGGTGTCGTTGAAAACCCTCTCGACGCTACCGACAACAACGAAACGCTCTTTCAACAAGAGCGTGACGAGCTTAAACAGCACCTTCAAGAAGGCGTGACATTCGCTACCGGCGAGGGTTTCGAAGCAGAGCTGCTGCTAGCCGAGGGAGATGCCCGCAAGATGCTGCTGCAAGCAACTCAGAAACTCTCGCCAGACCTGCTGGTGATTGCCCGTCATAGCCATCAACCAGACGGTGGCATCATCGCCAAGTCGTTGACGTATTTTGTCGATGAACTCGACTACATGACGTTCGGCAGTGTCAGCTCTTTCCTGGCTCGACGCGCCGAATGTCCTTTATTGATCCTGCCCAGTCCTTGAGCAGCCCTAAACCACCCTTGGGACACAGGATGAGACGCCCATGAAAGTTTCCTCTGTATTCAAGTTTCGCAGCCCTGAAATCCGGGCTTTGCACCTGACCTGGATCGCCTTTTTTATTACCTTTTACGTGTGGTTCAACATGGCGCCGCTGGCGTCGAGTATGCTCAAGAGCGTCGACTGGCTGACCCCGGACGACCTCAAGCTATTCGCCATTTGCAACGTCGCGTTGACCATCCCTGCGCGTATTATTGTTGGCATGGCATTGGACCGCTTCGGTCCGCGTCGCGTGTTTTCAGTGCTAATGGTGACAATGTCGATACCGGCACTGGCATTCGCCTTCGGGGATAGCATGACCCAGCTACTGGTCGCCCGCTTAGTGCTGAGTTCGATCGGTGCCAGCTTCGTGGTAGGTATCCATATGACCGCGCTGTGGTTCAAGCCCAAGGACATCGGCTTTGCCGAGGGCTTTTACGCTGGCTGGGGCAATTTTGGTTCCGCAGTAGCGGCCATGTCGCTCCCGACCATTGCTCTAAGCATGTACGGCGGGCCCGACGGCTGGCGTTGGGCAATTGCTCAAAGTGCCATCGTGATGGCGGCTTACGGCGTCTATTACTGGTTCGCGATCACTGATGGTCCTGATGCCAGCTCCCATCGCAAACCACGTAAAACGGCAGCCATGGAAGTGAGCTCTTGGGCCGATATGATCAAGCTGATCATCTGGACCATTCCACTCGTTGGCGTACTCGCCATTTTGGTGTGGCGTATCCAGTACATGGGCTACTTATCGGTCACTGGCGCCACCATCGCCTACCTCGTTATCGTCGTGATTGTGATCTACCAAATTGTACAAATTCTGCGGGTTAACCTGCCAATTTTGCGCAAGGGAGTACCTGAAGATGATAAGTACTCCTTCAATAGTGTGGCTGCGCTTAACAGCACTTACTTTGCAAACTTCGGCGCGGAGCTGGCAGTCGTATCCATGCTGCCTATGTTCTTTGAGGAGACTTGGGGACTCAATGCCGCCACGGCTGGCCTGATCGCAGCATCGTTTGCGTTCGTCAATCTTGTGGCTAGGCCCATGGGCGGTATGGTGTCTGACCGCATGGGTAACCGGCGTTTTGTGATGCTGTGCTACATGTTCGGCATTAGCGTAGGTTTCTTAATGATGGCATTGCTCAATTCAAGCTGGCCGTTGATTCTGGCCATTGCAGTGACCATCGGCACGTCGATTTTCGTGCAGGGAGCTGAAGGAGCGACGTTCGGTATTATTCCCTCCATCAAACGCCGCATCACAGGGCAAATTTCAGGCATGGCAGGTGCCTACGGCAACGTGGGTGCTGTGGTGTACCTGACTATCTTTACATTTGTCACCCCCTCGCAGTTCTTCTACATCATCGCTGCTGGCGCGTTCATTAGCTGGGTGATTTGCCTAGTGTGGCTCAAGGAACCTGAAGGGGCCTTCGACGACGAGTACTATGTTTCTTCTGTCGACAGAGATATCGAAACGCAATCTCTCAAGAACAGTAAGACCTAAAGAACAGTAAGATCTATAGAACAGGAAAATCTCAACGTTCATCAATCCTGTCACAAACGCACACAACCCGGGCCTAGGCCCGGGTTGTGTGTTTATGTACATACGCACATGGCGAGTATTGCGGGGAACCGCTACTGAGGATCGGTAATGTCCTCAATCCAGGTCAAGGCTGCCACAGCGGCCGGAAACCCAGCCGTAGGAATCGCCAACATGGCAACTTGTTTAAGCTCTTCAGAGCTTAAACCCTCCTCCAGGGCACGGCGAACATGGGAGTGGACCGCCCCTTCGGAACGGGCACCTATCGCCAGCGATAGCTTAATCAAGCGGCGGCTGCGCGCATCTAGCGGGCCAACTTCAGCACAGGCCTTACCTAGCGCTGCATAAGCCTCCCAAATGTCAGGATACTGCTCCGCTACATCGCCCGCTGCCGAGGGTAAATCATTTTTTTTCATAGCAAATTACCTTAAAAAACAATAAATGAACCCAGAGTATAGGAGATACTAAAAAGCCTGCTGGGTACGATAGTCAGCCTTGAGAAGCGGGGTGCTTTCCGAAGGGGCTGACCCGACGTGGTACTTACTGATTCTCCCGGACATTTCTTCTGCTTGTTCATCTAGCGAGCGGCTAGCAGCGGCGACTTCTTCCACAAGCGCTGCGTTTTGCTGGGTAACCTCTTCTAACTGACCCATGGCACTATTAATTTGCTCAACACCGGCGGACTGTTCATTCGTAGCGGAAGCCATCTCTTCCATCAGCCGTGCAACCTTTTGAACACGCTCAGAAATGGTCGTCAAGGTACTGCTAGTAGACGTTACTAAGCTTTCGCCCTCGTTAATTTTAGCGATGTTGTTATCAATTAAGTGGCGTATTTGGTTCGCTTCTTCTGCACTACGGCTGGCTAGCTTGCGCACTTCACTGGCAACAACCGCAAACCCACGGCCATGCTCACCGGCACGGGCAGCTTCCACAGACGCGTTCAGCGCCAACAAATTAGTTTGAAAGGCAATATTGTCAATCGCCGCGATGATCGTGGTTACTTGGTCACTGGATTCATGGATATGCCGCATGGCTTCCTGGGCTCTTTGCGCAATGGAAGAGGCGTCTTCAGCTTCTGATGCAACCTCCTTCGTCATGCGTTGCGCTTCATGGGCATTCTCAGCGGTTTGACGAACGGTGGCGGTAATTTCTTCAAGGCTAGAAGCCGTTTGCACCAACGAGGCCGATTGCTCTTCCGTGCGCTGAGCTAAATCTTGGTTACCTTGGGCGATTTCACCACTGGCCAGCTCCACCGACTGCGCGTTGCGCTTAATTTCTCCAATGAGCGCTTCCGTATCTCCCGAAGCATCATTAAAGGCTCGGTAAAGTCGAGAAAGCTCGTCTGAACCCGGCACCGCTAGCCGCTGCGTTAAATCATTGCCGCGCGAAGAGATATTAGCCAGGGCGGCAGTTAAAGGGCGAGTCAGGGTACGCACTATTAATATCGCCATCACAACAGCCAGTATGGTGGCTAAGAGCGAGATGATAATATAACGCCACAGGGCATTTTGAGCGGCACGTTGCATGTCCGCTGTAGTTGTAATTATTCCCTCGGCTACGCTGTTCTCAAGCGCTTTCAGGCGACCTATTTTAACAGTTTGCCACTCAAACCATTCGTTAGGATCAACGTTATAACCGCCCACGTTGTACTGCTGAATAGCCAGCTCACGTCGTTCAATCAAGCGCTCAATCTCCGGGCCGCTCAAGGCATCATCAAGCTGCTTTTGAGTTTCTGCTGCAGCAAATGCGCGAAACCCAGTTAGAAAGGCAACCTCTTCACCCAATAAGGAGAGATAACGGTTCAGCATTTCAAAGCTCATACCATCCGCGCTAAACGCTGCCGATAGCATGGCACGTTCAATGCCCGCTAAATCTTTCGCTTGAAGAAGGTTAAAATACGCAGCAAGTTGACGACTGATCTCCCCCTCACTGGTTTGCTGAGCAAGTGATCCCACTAAGCTCATCAGCTGGTGGTTAATACCCGTGTAATGATTAAGTGCTAATGTCATCCCTACGGATAACTGATCGACCTCACGGCGTAATTCAGCCGTTCGCTGCCACTGTTGAATAAGTTGATCAAGCTGGCCACTGGCGGCTGTACTTAACGTTTTGCCGTCTAGTTCCTCACGCTGTTGAATAAACGCCTCAGCAGCCACATCGGTTGCGGCACGTTGCTGGCTCAAGCGCTCCCCAAACGCCTCACCTTCGCTTGCTAAATAGCCGGATGACATACCCCGTTCACGCTGCATTTCATGTATCCAATCACCGGCATGTTGTGCCAACGCTGTCATCGTTTGCAGCCGTTGCAGTTCCTTTACCGCCGCTTGCCGGTCAAGCACCCCGTTTACTGTAAACCACGCCAAGGCAAGCAGTGGTAACGTCAGTACTAGGGCAAATTTCACGTACATGGGCAAACGATTAATCAATTTTTTCATCATTTAATTTCCATAAAGCAGGCGGCACCACATAATTTATTCTTAGCATCTTATCCTCTACGCCAGCATGACAAGCAAGGAACTCATGAATGAATAGCAGCTATATCTTTCTTTTCAGGTCGCGTTACATTGAAGAGCACTCTTATGGATAACTTAAAGCGCGACATAGCCCGGTGCCCCCGCGTCGCGGTATATGGCACCTTGAAACGTGGGCAACGCAACCACCACTGGTTGGGCGGCGCAGCGCTGTTAGGTCATGACTACCTGACCGCTCTGACACTGTATGACCTTGGCCCCTACCCAGGAGCGAAGCAGAAAGCCTCCCAAGGTGCATTAGTAGAAGTCTATGCAATTAACAGCGACCAGTTGGCATTGCTTGACCAGCTAGAAGAGTATTGCCATCACGCCCCGTTAACAGGCACCTATTGCCGTGAGATCTTCCAGACTCGGCATGGCAGCGCTTGGTGCTACCTCTACAACTATGGTGTCAAAGATAAGATGCGTATCGATAATGGAGAGTGGTAAATCACTTTAGGCAATACTGTCGATGATTGTTGCTGAATAGTTTATAAGCAATTTTTTTCACATGATTAATTAAAAGTGCCTACACTGACAAGCGTAATAAATGACACGCTTCGTCAATAATATGCTGATATGACGTCCATTTAAGATTAAACTTTTTTTTATTATTCAAATATTAAAGTCTTTATTATTCAGAATCTAAGTATGAAAAAACCAACAGAAGAAGCTGTACTTTGGTCCGCGCTGTTTGAACAGTCTGGGGATGGCATGGTGGTACTCAGACAAAATGGTAGCGTGTACCGTGTGAACCAGTGTTATGCCGATATGCTCGGTTATACCGTCGAAGCGATGAAAGAACTTTATGTATGGGACTGGGATACACAATTTTCCCAGTGTGAACTACAGCAGATGTTGCTAACTGTCGATAATTCAGGCGAACATTTTAATACGCAGCAACGTCGCAAAGACGGCGCTATTATCGATGTAGAACTCAGCAACAATAGCGTTCTTTATCAGGGAGAAAACCTGATTTTCTGCATTGCTCGTGATATTACAAAACGCAAACTAACGGAAGAACGATTGCGGCATAAAGAAGAGCTGCTTCAAAGCATCGCCTCTCAGGTTCCTGGCGCACTTTATCAATACCGCATGACCCCAGAGGGTACACGCAGCTTCCCTTACTTTAGTGAAGGGGCTGTCGAGCTGGGAGGCCTTTCATTAGAGGAGCTTTATCGTTCAGGAGCAGCCCCCATTATGTCGCGCATACTTCCCGAAGATGCCGCGATGGTAGAAGCCAATATTCAAAAAACCGCCAAGCAGTTAGCGCACGCTCAGTCAGAGTTCCGCATTCTCCACGGAGATGGCTCTATTCGCTGGATAGAGAGCCGCTCGGCAGCCAAAAAGGAAGTCGATGGCTCCATTTTATGGACAGGGATACTGTTAGATATCACTCAGCGCAAGCTAGCTGAAGAGCGTGTCCGTACGATGGCGATTACTGACGGCCTTACCGGCATTACCAACCGGCAAGAGATCAGCCGTTTATTAGCGTATGAGGTAGAACGCACAGCCCGCTACGACACGCCGTTTTCACTGATTATGTACGATCTCGACCATTTCAAGCAGGTCAATGATCAATTTGGTCATAACGCGGGTGATGAGGTTTTGAAAACGGTTACAAAGCTAGTCAATGACACTATTCGCGGCATTGATCTTCATGGTCGGTGGGGAGGAGAAGAGTTCATGATAATACTGCCGCAAACCCAATTGGAGGCCGCTAAAAATATTGCTGAAAAGCTAAGGCAGGCAGTCGCTGCCTACCATTTTGAAAAAATTGGAACTGTCACCGCCAGTTTTGGTGTCGCAGAACGAGCCCCCCAAGAAAATTCCCAATTAATCGCCCAGCGAGTTGATGAAGCCCTCTATCGAGCGAAAATGCGTGGTAGAAATCGAGTTGAAACATGAAACAGAGAAAACGGTAATTTGAGGAAGACGTAAATAACATTGACGTATGGCTAACAGACATACGTCTGTTATACATATCTTATTAGCAAGCTTAACAAACGATCCAGAACTATTAACACGCTATTTAAAACGCACTACTTATATTAGCTTTTACTCTTCTTATGCTAATAACGCTATCCATGCCAGCATAGGGCAAGCCATTTGCCGTGAATGTCATAGATGGTGACAATTTTACTGTGTTAAGTCTTATTGTATTGCAAAAGGAGACCAAGCCGTCAGTACGGTGGTTTCGGGGAGTTGCATTGACATCGAAGGGTCGGGCGGCATGCTTATAGCTGCCACACTAATAAAAAAGCCGCCGTTATCTTTCGATAACAGCGGCTTTTATTGCGAGCGATAGCGCTAATAGTTAGAAACTGTAAACCGGAATAGCAGGGTCGCGCATCATTTCAGCTATCGGGCCAGGAGCAGCCACACCAACACCTTCTAACAGGTCTTCTTCGCTGTGATCGGTGTTAGGCAGGTAAATGGCGCAGACATCCACACCAACACCCTCGCCCATCAGCATTTTCAGCATACCTTCTGGCTTAACTTGCCCTGCTGGGTTGCTCGGCGGGGTATTTACTGCTTCTTCGCTTTCATAGCCATCTACGGCCAGGTCACCAGCAGCATCACACAATAAAATGTGGAGATCTGTGCCCTGCTGTCGCATAGCATTGCCTAAAATCATCGCCATCGTTTGGGTTTGCAGTGCATCACTGGTGAGAATCATTAGAGCTTTTTCGCCCTCATCACCATGGTTATCTGCAACAGCAACCAGGGGTAGCGCTAACGCGAATGCACCTGACATGAGTAATGTTTTACGCATCGTTATCTCCTTGAAGGTAGATTGCTCGTTGTTTGTCTTTCGTTATAGGGTGTGATCTTGACTAAAGTGCCTGTCTTTACCCGCTTTTCATTCGTGCCATGCCACATCTGGGTCAATTTCATAGCTCCAGGGCAGCCCCGAATTACGCCAACCATCACGTGCTCTCACGCCTTTTGAATCGCCTTCAGCCAGCGTGCCACCCTCAAAGCCATCGCTGACGGAGTACACGTCTGAAAACCCCATTTCTGCAATGAGATCAGCGGCTGGTGCACTGCGTGTTGCTCCTGAACGGCACATCACAATGATGGGGGTATCGTCGTTTGCTTGATGCGCTTCAAGTGCAGCTTTAATTTGTTCAGCAAAATCAGGGTTGCGCACCATAGGCCATGTCTTTTTATCTGCGTCGAATTCAGAGCGGTCTGCTAGCACCCAAGGCACATGAATATCAGTAGGAGCGGCAAACCCTGTGAATTTGATTTCGACAGGATCACGCACATCAATTAACAGTGCATTCTCGTCTTGCTGTAATAAGTCATAAGCTTCTTTGGCTGTTACATACAAACCAAGCTGTGTTTCTCGATAGGCTTCTGCTTCTTCCCCTTGAGCGATAGTGGCCATACTCATGGCTAAGCCTGCTAGCGTGACCAGAGCTGCCCCACGAAAGGAAAACCCAGACCTATAATTCATACTATTTTTCATAACAAAAACCTCTAAGCAAATAACCTCATGCGATTAGAGTAGCTGAAAAGATATAAAAACACCTGCGACGTTTTGCCACTAGCCAAAAGGGGTAGCCAAGTTGGCGAGCATTTACGTTTCATCATGATGCTTCTGTACCAATGATCATCGACCTGCCTTACTTTATTTGCCTTCGTTTCCTTGAATCCTTCTTCTATTGCCTGCATATCATGTAGTAATCCTTTTCAAGCGATGCAGAGCTTAGCCATGTCCATTATTGACCCCCGTACCGGCAATCCGTTAACTACGGAACCCGCTAATACCGGCAACGAAGAAGCGGGCACAGCTCGCCCTTCCGTGACACCCGAAGAAGTGATTATTGAGCTTAACGCTGGCAATATTCAGCAAGTGCTTGAAGCATCAATGCAAGTGCCCGTGCTACTGGGCTGTTATTCGCCTTCAAACGCCAGTGGCAATGCCCTGCTATTGGTGTTGGAAAAGTTAGCCGTTGAGTACGCGGGTGCCTTCCTGCTTGGCAAACTGGATATTGACGTTAATCCGGAAATCGCTAGTCAGTTAGGCGTACGCTCAGCACCCGATGTTAAGCTCGTTAGCCAAGGTGGTTTGGTCGATAGTTTCCAAGGCGTATTACCTGAAAAGGAAGTGCGCGAGTGGTTAAACCGTTACTTCCCTGCCCCAGGTGAAGCACCGCCTAGTCCAGAAGATCAAGCCGAAGAGGCATTAGCAGCGGGCGATGCAGCAGGCGCGCGCGAAATCTATCAAACCTTAATTAGCCAGTATCCTGAGCACTACGCCTATCAGATTGGCCTTGCACGTGCACTGGTGGCTGAGAAACGCGGCGATGATGCCCGCAGCGTGCTCGACAATTTACCCCCTGAAGAGCGCGATGCGGCACCCGCCCGCGGCGTACGAGCCAGCATCGAATTTAGCGAGCAGGCACTCTCTGTCGAAGACATCGCCGCGTTAGGTGATCGCAACGACAGTGAGGCGCGGTATCAGCGTGCTCTGCGTCAAGTTGCCGATAGCCATTACGAAGCCGGCCTTGAGGGGCTACTGGGCTTGATGAAGGATGACCGCGCCTATAACGACGACGCGGCCCGTAAAACCTTACTGCAAGTCTTCGACGCTCTGGGTGCCGATCATCCGCTAACCGTTACCTATCGGCGCAAGCTATTTGCTCTGCTGTACTGATGAATTCGTACTGATGAATTCGTACTGATTCGTACTGATCAGACTTTTAACAACGCATCCATGCGCGCCAATGCCGCTTCTAACTGAGAAGCAGTGGTTCCAAAATTAAGCCGCACGAAACCAGGGCAGCCAAACGCCGCCCCATCAGAAAGCGCTACGCCCGCCCGCTCCAATAACGCCTTGGCGGGCGAATCGCCTAGCCCTGCTGCGCGCATATCCAGCCACGCAAGGTAGGTGGATTCCGGCGCGCTCATGGTCACCCCAGGCCATAGCGCTACTCGCGCTTGCAGCGTAGCGCGATGCTCTCGCAGCACTGCTAACAGCGCCTGACGCCATGGCTCACCTTCGCGGTAAGCCGTTTCAGCCGCCACTAGCCCCAACACATTTCCGTCCGGCAAAAAGCCTTTTGTGGCCGCCGCAAAGCGCTTACGCAGCGCAGCATCCGGGATTACCGCACAGGCACTGGTCAGCCCCGCAAGATTGAACGTTTTTGACGGCGCCCACAGCGTAATGATTCGTTTGGCCAGTTCAGGGAACATGACAGCCAAGGGGCGATGAGAAGCTCCCTCGTTTAACAGCAGATCGCAGTGCAACTCATCAGAGACGACCCATAAGTCATGCCGCTCAATGACCGAGGCCAACTTGGTCAGCTCATGATCACTCCATACGCGCCCTGTTGGGTTATGCGGATGACACCACAGCAACAGGCGGGTTTGCGGTGTTATTGCGGCTTCTAACGCGTCAATATCCAACTGCCAAGGCTCGCCAGGGGTGGTCGGCTCAGCTAACATCGCTTGCTGGGCCTGCCGTCCTGTGCGCTCGGCAACGGCCAGGAATGGTGGGTAAATCGGGGCAATCGTGAGGATTCCATCACCAGGTTTGGTTAGCGCCATGGCTGCAAAGTGCAACGCAGGCACAACCCCTGGCAGCCACTGCTGCCATTCGGGTTGAATAGACCATCCATAGTGGCGAGCGCTCCATTGGCAAAGAGTATCTGTTAATGTAGCAGGCACTTCACCATAGCCATAGACACCGTGCTCAACGCGGTCATGTAGCGCATCAATCACCGCCTGCGGTGAGCGAAAGTCCATATCCGCTACCCACAACGGCAGTACATTTGCATCGTAGCGGTGCCACTTTTGCGAGGCATAATGCCCTTTGGAAGCGCGCCCTTTGGGAGAGCGCCTTTCAATGGGCGTGACAAAATCAAACGCCATAACTGATCTCACTTATCTTCTCGGGAGTAACGACTGAGCATGCCGCAAGATGACTTTTATACCAAGATGCGCGCCGGGCTTTCTGCGTTGTTGCGGCAGTGGCGTTCGCTCGGCCAAGCCGACACTGATCAACTAGCGCTTATTTTGGCTGAAACGGCACGGGTCGCAAAGTTAGGTACTCCAGATGCAACGCCAAGCGGTGCCACACTTGAGCAGTGGAGTCTCGACGAGCAAGGCGAAATGCCACTTTGGGCACCACGCACTGCGGTGTTTTTGCTCAACCAAATGCCAGCTCGTCCCACCCCGCAAAGCGACGCCGAAGCCTGTGCTTGGGCCTACTGTTGGCTACGTAATCGGTCATTTGAGACACTTCAAGCTGCGCATGATGCACTGCCAACCCATCTAAAAGCGCCGCTAGAAAATGCCTTGGAAGCTGCCTGGCGTGATCAACAAGGGCTCCGCTTAGTGTAGTTGGCGCTGGGGCAGTTAATGGCGCTTGCGCACCGACGACTTTGGCTTAAAGCCTGCGGGCTTGGTGGCTAGCCAATCGACAAACGCGCGTATGTCATCATCACTCATTAGCGCTTCTAGACTGGCAAAACGATCTGCTAACTCGCGCTCGCTATACAGACGATGTATATGCTTATGACACGGGTGGCAAAGCCACACTATCGCGGTTAGACGCTCTTCACGGCTGTAACGTTTTTGATAACGCGGCTTGTTATGCAGGGTGCGCGGTATTAAGTGGTGTTTGCTCAGTGGCGACGCCCGCTGGCACAGCTCACAGCCGGCAGGCTTGGGAGGTGGGGAAAGCGCGTGTGTGCGTGAATCGATTGATCGCGTCACGGGAGAAACAGCCTCTCATACAGGCAATAGTTAGTCTGTTAATAGTAAACTGGTATTAGTTAAATAGCGGTAGCGCCAAAGCAGGTCGATCAAACAACTGTACAACAATAGTAACGGTTTAATAGCCGCAAGGAAAACACTCCATGATAGAGGTTCCTCTCACTTGGCAGCTGGCGAAACTAGGCCTATCAATTAGCATGGTACTAGGGCTAGGCGCTATTGCAGTGCGCGCCAGCCCACGTATAGCGGGTCTGTTAGCGGGCTATCCGCTTGGAACGGCGTTAGCCCTGTTTTTTATTGGTTTAGAAATTTCCCCTCTTTTTGCGACCCAAAGCGCAGTGCATACACTCGCTGGGTTTACTGCAACAATGGCACTTGGGGCTGGCTATTTGGTGGCAGGCCGACAACCAGGATTTAAAGGCGTTGTGGGCGGTTTATTCGGCGGCTTTATCGCATGGTTCGCGGTCAGCACGGTGCTTGCTCAATTCAGTTTTACGCGTTTAAGTGGCACTCTTGTGACCCTATGTGCCATCGCCGTGTTTAGTGTGTTATTCCGCACTATTCCTGATGTAAAGAGCCCTGCCAGTCGTGCTTTTTCACTATCCGCCTTAGCGGCGCGCGCCTGTTTGGCCACCGTCATTATTTTCGTGATTACACGACTTGCACACTGGCTACCACCCGCTTGGGCAGGGACATTGGCGGCCTTTCCTGTCACGATGCTGCCATTTTTGCTTATCCTGCACCTCAATCATGGGGTGGCTCCCGTAGCAACGGTTATCAAACACTACCCAATAGGGCTGGGTTCGCTGCTGAGTTATACGCTATGTGTTTCCTATACGTACAACACACTAGGGCTTTTGTGGGGCACATTGGCAGGCTTTGCTGCCGCGACCCTATGGTTGCTGGGATGGATGCAATTAACCGCTTGGTATCAGCGTCGTGCTACTTGACCAAGCGCTCGCTAGGGGTAATTCTGGTTAGCCTAAATGGCGAATAAACAAGCTAACAAACAATAAGGATACCCTGATGTTCACCCGTATGATTGAGCCGGCTTTTTACGACACCGATGCCCTAGGCCATATTAACAATACCCGTCTGCCCGCTTGGTTTGAGCTAGCACGTAACGACTTATTCAGGTTGTTTACGCCAGACCTCAACCCCAAACAGTGGCGCTTGATTATGGCCCGGATGGAAGTCGACTATCGCGCTGAACTGTTCTACGGCCACGACATCGAACTACGTACCTACTTGACGCGTTTAGGTACCAGCTCGTTTACGGTGACTCAAGAAGCCCGGCAGCATGGTACGCTTACTAATCTAGGGCATACCGTACTGGTACAATACGACCATCATGAAAAACGCGCGGTCCCTATTGAAGGCGAGTTGCGCGATGCGCTATCCGCCCACTTACACAGCGCGCCAACGCCTGCTTAAGACACCCTCTGCTTGGCGGGGCGCTGGGAGATTTTCATGGCAATCCGTTATAACCTTTGGATCGACCCTGACAATACGGCGCAGCATCGCGCCGTTGAAGCCGACCTTGAGCGCTACTTTATAGATCGCTTTGCTGACTACCCGCATATCCGCTTGTTCGGCGCAGACCCCTACGATTATGATGCCCCGTTCAACCGACTTTATGATGTATTAATGGCGCGAGCTGCAGAATACTGCGAAGAGAAGTGGCGTTATGTTGCCACCCCCGAGCAGTTAAACCGTTGTTTTTTCCGCGCCGTTGGCCGCTCAAATAAGTTTGTCCAAGATGACCGAAAGTGAGACATCACCGCAATGGTAATTCGTACCGACCAGGCGCCCAATGAGCGCCAGCTAGCTATTATCACTCAACAACTTGGACGTGCCCCGCGCGGTATTGAAGCCGTTGCTGCGACCGACACTAAAGGCACTCCGCTAGTGCTGCGCATGGCCCCCATTGTCGATGGCAAACCGTTTCCAACTCTTTACTGGCTATGCTCTGATCTGCTGAAAATCGAAATTTCCCGCATTGAAGCCGTTGGTGTCATTAAGTCACTAGAACAACGCCTTCAGGAGGAGCCCGAATTTCTAGACGCTTACCAGCAAAGCCATCGTGATTACGTTAAAGCACGCTGGGCATATATGAGCGATGCACAGCGGGATGAGGTCACTCAGTTAGATTATACCGACGTGCTGACCGAACGCGGCGTCGGCGGCATTAGCAACTGGCAACAGGTTCGCTGCCTGCATACTCAATATGCTCACCATTTATGCGGCAATAACGTCATCGGACAATGGATGGACGAACACTACGATGTTCAGCGCTGCCTAAGTTAACACTCCTCTCACTAACGGCTTAACATTAACCGCTTACTCATCAGCAGCTGATCAGTAATAAGGATGCTTACTATGGCACGAATTTGTGTATATCTCGGCTCGCGAGAAGGAAATACAACCGCTTTTCGCCAGGCCGCCAATACGCTTGGCACTGCCATTGCAGACCGCGGCCATACCCTTGTTTATGGTGGTGCGCGCATCGGTTTAATGGGTGAGCTTGCTAACGCGACGCTGGAAGCAGGCGGCAAGGTAATTGGTGTAATGCCAGACCACCTTGTCGAGCGCGAGCAGGCACACTTTGGTTTAACGGAACTCATACGCGTGCCAAATATGCACGAACGCAAAGCCACTATGGCGGCCAACGCTGATGCTTTTATTGCCTTACCTGGCGGGATAGGTACGTTTGAGGAACTGTTTGAAATTTGGACCTGGGGCTATTTAGGGCTTCACGACAAACCCATGGGTCTACTTGATACCGATGGTTTTTATGCCCCACTTCTTACCTTTTTGGACAGCACCGTCAGCCACGGCTTCTTAGCTCAAACGACCCGCGATATGTTGATGGATGCATCCACACCTAGCCAACTATTGGCTGCATTAGAAGCCCAACTTAGTTTGGCCTAAAAAGATAGGCACTATAATGTGCTTCTCTGACAGCGGCATTAAAAAGCAGCCGATTAGCGCTTAGCGTCTTCCGTCAGCACAAGCGTACGTTGATAGGTGAGTTGTAACAGACGTGCATCTTCACCAGCGCGATGACGATGGATACCACGCTCAGCGATGACGGCTTCTTTTGTGCTGCTCCATAGCGCTTGCTGCTCTTCGCTGAGCAAAATACGTAATGCCTCTAAACGAAAGCGCGGCAGCATCCCCGCATGATGAAACAGCAGCGACAACCACGTATTGTCATAGCCCCAGCTGTCGCTGTAGGCCTTTCCAAGTTCACGGAGTTCGTCATTTAACCAATGTGCCACTTGACGTACAGGATAGCCCTCTCGCTGTAAACGCTCACGGGAAATGCCGTGCAAAAGCTCAGCTTTAGGATCCCAATGTACCCACTCATCCAGTGGCTGAATAAGAAACGCACAGCAGCTACCGTCGGCACGAGCAATGCCAACTTCAATAGGGTAGCTGCCGCGACCGAATCCGGACGCTTCAATATCTAGCACTGTAGGTAGCGTCTCGGACACTGATTTCCTCATTCACTGATCTCAGCGGCCAGACCACTGACGTCTCTACTAGGCTGCCGCCATTCCCGTTGTTGCCTGACGATCCGCCAAGCGTTGCCAATAGGCCGCCTGCTCGTCGTCTATTGCCAAGCCTAGCTCACCTAACCGATAGGCGCGCGCCAACCGTTCTGCGGCCAGATAATGGCCCGATTGGGCGGCACGGGCATACCATGTCACCGCGTAATCCTCACGCCGTGGGTACTGAACACAGCCGTGCTCGTGAATCTGCGCTGCCTGGTACTGTGATTTTATATCGCCAGCTTGAGCCGCTTCTAACACATAACGCGCGCCACGCGCCTTATCCTGCGGCGACAGGCTGCGATGAAACAGCATATGCCCATAGATCGACTGAGCATCGGGGTGTCCCGCTTCTGCGCAGCGTTTAAGCAAGCGCATCGTCAAACGCTGTGTGCGCGGCGAACGCGGCAATAACCAACGCGTGTGAAACAGCTGCTCGGCTAGGCGAAACTCTAACCGGGTAAACAAAGTTGATGCCTGCGGCATGGCAAACCACCCTGCCTATCTGTTGAGATCTTCGGCTAGCTATCGTTCCCGCTTTTTGACCGCTAACCATACGATTAACCAGCACTAGGCTGGTCGATGGGCTGGCAAGCATACGCCTGCCTTTGCGCCGACTCAACCCTATTGATTTGCTGCTTTTGTAGCGCCTCGCTAACATGCCTCTCACGCGCCATTATTCACGGCGTTCATCAGTGAATATCCTGAGGCAATTTCGCTTCATTGAGGAGACGATAATGCAAACCCGACCACTGGGTAGAACCGGGATTGAAGTCAGCCGGCTCTGTTTAGGCACCATGACCTTCGGCGAACAAAATAGTGAAGCTGAGGCCCATGAGCAGCTTGATCGCGCGGTCGCTTTTGGCATCAATTTTATCGACACCGCTGAAATGTATCCGGTACCACCAAAGGCTGAAACGCAAGGGCTAACAGAGACTTACATTGGCAGCTGGTTGAAAGCACGTAGCGCTAGAGACGATGTCATTATTGCCACCAAAGCCGCAGGCCCTGGGTTAGATCATATTCGTGGCGGCCCTAAAATGAGCCGCGACCATCTGCATCAGGCCGTTAATACCAGCCTTGCACGACTCAACACGGATTATATCGACCTTTATCAGTTGCACTGGCCAGACCGTAAAACCAACTTCTTTGGCAAACTGGGCTATACCCACGCTGAACAAGAAGATGCGACGCCGCTTGAAGAAACGCTGTCAGCGCTGAAGGAACTGGTAGATGCCGGTAAAATACGCGCCATTGGCCTTTCCAATGAAACGCCGTGGGGTGTCATGCGCATGCTGCAGCTATCAGAGCAGTTAGGGTTGCCTCGGGTAGCGTCTATTCAAAACCCCTATAACCTGCTTAACCGTACGTTTGAAGTCGGGCTCGCTGAGATCGCTCACCGTGAAGACGTGGGTTTACTCGCCTACTCGCCGCTAGGCTTTGGCGTGCTGTCAGGCAAGTACCTTGACGGTGCTAAGCCGCCCAAAGGGCGTTTGACGCTTTATGAGCGGTTTCAACGCTATACCTCGCCAGAAGCAGAAGCGGCAACGCAGGCTTACGTTCAACTTGCTAAGAAGCATGACCTAGACCCTGCCCAAATGGCATTGGCCTTTGTCAACTCCCGCCGTTTTCTAACTAGCAACATCATTGGCGCCACTACAATGGATCAGCTTGAAAGCAACCTCGACAGCGAGAGCCTTAAGCTGGATGAAGAAGTGCTCGCCGCTATCGACGACATTCACCGTCGGATGCCTAACCCCTGCCCCTAATCACGTGTTCCGCTATCAAGCCGATAGCCTCGGCCATCGCCGAGGCTTGGTATAATGCTTTTCTATTTTCTGTCACGGCATAAGGAGCACGCCATGCTGAGCGTTATTTCCCCCGCCAAAACGCTGGACTTTGAAACCCCCTCAACCACAGAAAAAGTCACCCAACCTGACTTCCTTGAGCACAGTAAGCCGTTGATTGATATTCTGCGCGGCTACTCTCCTCAACAGCTTAGCGACTTAATGGGCATAAGCGATAAACTGGCAGGCTTAAATGCTGCACGCTTTGCCGACTGGCAGCCACCATTCACGTTGGATAACGCCAAACCAGCGGTTCAGGCGTTTCAAGGGGATGTGTACACAGGACTAAAAGCCAACACCTTTAGTGATGACGATAATCGATTTGCCCAGAAGCACCTGCGCATTCTATCAGGGCTATACGGCTTATTACGCCCACTAGACTTAATCCAAGCCTATAGGCTGGAGATGGGCACCAAACTACCCAACGACGCTGGTAACGACCTTTATGCGCACTGGAAACCAACGTTAACGCACGCGCTTAATAACGCCATTGAGGAAAGTGGCTCAAACGTATTGGTGAATCTGGCGTCCAACGAGTACTTTAAGGCGATCGATACGAAGAAATTAAGCGCACGCGTCATTACACCCGTCTTCAAAGACGAGAAAAACGGCTCCTTCAAAATCATCAGCTTTTACGCCAAAAAGGCGCGCGGCTTGATGAGTGCATGGATTATTCAGCAGCGCATAAACGATCCTGACCAGCTCACTGCCTTTGATGTAGCTGGGTATCGGTTTGATCCAGCGGCCTCTCAAGGCGACACGCTAGTTTTCACTCGGCGAGAAAGCGACCGCTGAACATGGTAAGCGTCGAATATAGCGGCTGTTAGAAGAATGTCACAGGGCGCGCTGATCGCGGCTTGAGAAAGCGTTGATGAACCTCTTTAAATAGTGGCGTATCGCACTGATAAAGCCACTCATAAGCCACCATATCAGCACTGACAGCCACTGCACCATTGGCACAGGCACGCTCTCGGGCAAGGCGTGCCTCCTCCTTACGACGGCTCGCCGTCGCCTCACTTAGCCAAAACACCTGATAGCCCGCTTCTAGTAAACCAAGCGCACTCTGCAGCACGCAGATATGTGCCTCTGTCCCACAAATGACCACCTGCTTCGGTGAGAGTGCTTCTAACGCCTGAGCAAAGGGTGGCTCCTCCATCACACTAAAGTGATGCTTTTGCCATATTTTGTGCTCCCCCAGCTCGTCTAATAGCCTGGCTGATGTACCGCCAAGTTTTTCAGGGTACTGCTCGGTTAGCCAAACAGGGATATGCAACGCATTGGCAATACCCGCCAACCACGACGCCTCTTCTATTGCGGCTGTGCCGCCCTCAATGACAGGTAACAGACCAGCTTGAAAGTCGACGATTAACAGCAGACTTCGATCATGATGTAGGCGCACTTTTTATTCCTATTTTTGTCTTTATATGTGTTATCAGAATAACTTACTTACCTACTTACACGGTAAACTAACCACTTCTTTTTTTCTACGCGCCGCTGGTTGGGCGCATAACCTTGCCTTTGCACCATTAATGGAGAATCAACATGTTACGGCAATTTTTTGTCATGCTACTGGTTAGCGTTATGGGCTTTAGCGCAGCCGTCGAGTACGCTGAAGCGCGTCGCTTGGGCGGCGGTAGTAATATGGGTAGCGTATCACGCTCTGCAGATCAGCCCGCTAGCACTCCTACGCAACAACAAGCGCAGGGCACTCAACAGCAAGGCCAAGCAGCTGCCGCCGCACGACGTGGTGGAATGGGAGGTATGATAGGTGGCCTGTTAGCAGGTGGCTTATTGGCTGCGCTCTTCTTCGGCGGCGCCTTTGACGAGCTACGCCTTATGGATTTGCTGCTAATGGCTGGCATTATTGCTTTGGTGGTCTTTGCTTTACGCGCTTTTATGAGGCAGCGTCGGCCAGCCCCGGCAACAGCAGCAGGCTATCAGCGGGAACAACAAACAGCAGCAGCTCCATCTAACTTCTCAGCTACGCCTGGCAGCCTAGCCAGTGGCCTGCAAAGCACGCCTGCTTGGTTTGATAAAGAACGGTTCCTAGGCGGCGCAAAAGAGCACTTTATGACACTACAGCGTGCCTGGGACAATAATGATCTGAACCAAATCCAAGAATATGTAACGCCAGAGTTATACAACCTGCTACGTCAAGAACGCGCCGAGCAGCCTGCTAATAACCGCACTGAGGTTATTAAGCTGTTTGCAGAACTAGGCGACATTAGCGAATACGACAGTCATGCAGAAGCGACTGTTATTTTCCACGGTATTTTAGAAGAGAACGGCGAACAGACTGAGTTTAATGAAACATGGCATCTCACGCGCACTATGCGTGATCAGGCACCATGGTACCTTCAAGGCATTGAGCAAAATCCTGAAGCCTAATCCCCTAAATCTAGCGCATTGCTTAATTACTTCAAAATGCAAAACAGCCGCTTTTAAATAGCGGCTGTTTTTTTATCAGCAAAGATCGACACACTGCTTTAGGGTAAGCCAATAGCTTGCTTAGTTTTCTGCAGATTCTTCGATATTCTCGCCCATATCTTCGAGGCTTTCGCCTGCATCTTCCATACTCTCATCGATATTTTCACCTGCTTCTTCTGCAGGGCCTTGATTGTCACAAGCAGCCAGACCGCCCATCATTAAGGCCATTAGTAATGCTACTGCAAGCTTCTTCATTAACGGGGTACTCATATCGCTTCTCCTCCTGAGATGGTGCTTCACTATACATGTCACAATATAGTAGGTGCTAGGCGCCAGTCATGCCAGCTCAGCACAGTAACCTCTTGTTATTTAATTTTTTAAAACAGCTGTTTAAAGGAATAAATAAGAAAGAAGCAGGAAATTATTACGCAAAAAAGCCCCCCAAGGCGTGAGTGAACTGCCCTTGTCATTCCCGCAGGCCCTCAGCGGGAATCCATGTTGAGTTGGGGTTTTGGGCTTCAGCAAGCCAAGGTCAAGATGGATTCCCGATAACCTCACTCGGGAACGACGGTGTGGTGACTCGGGAATGACGGTGTGGTAGGCACCAACAAAAAACCCAGCCGGGTGGCTGGGTTTTTTGTTTAATAAGTGCCTGACGATGACCTACTCTCGCATGGGGAGACCCCACACTACCATCGGCGCTAAGCGGTTTCACTGCTGAGTTCGGCATGGGATCAGGTGGTTCACGCTCGCTATGGTCGTCAGGCGTAACAGGTAATGCATATCATGCTGACAGTGTTTTGTGTCGTCTCTTTTGTCTTAAGCCTGTCGTGTGTCACGGTGGGCTTAATCCGCGTATCCGGTTTTCTGAGTGTTGTCACACTCGTTTCGTTATCACTGCGACCAGACCCCTTGGGTGTTATAGGGTCAAGCCTCACGGGCCATTAGTACACGTTAGCTCAACGCCTTGCAGCGCTTCCACACCGTGCCTATCAACCAGCTGGTCTCGCTGGGCCCTTCAGGAGGCTCTAGGCCTCAGGGATGTCTCATCTTGAAGGGGGCTTCCCGCTTAGATGCTTTCAGCGGTTATCCCGTCCGCACATAGCTACCCGGCAATGCCACTGGCGTGACAACCGGAACACCAGAGGTGCGTCCACTCCGGTCCTCTCGTACTAGGAGCAGCCCTTCTCAAACATCCAACGCCCACGGCAGATAGGGACCGAACTGTCTCACGACGTTCTAAACCCAGCTCGCGTACCACTTTAAATGGCGAACAGCCATACCCTTGGGACCGACTTCAGCCCCAGGATGTGATGAGCCGACATCGAGGTGCCAAACACCGCCGTCGATGTGAACTCTTGGGCGGTATCAGCCTGTTATCCCCGGAGTACCTTTTATCCGTTGAGCGATGGCCCTTCCATACAGAACCACCGGATCACTAGAACCTGCTTTCGCACCTGCTCGACGTGTCTGTCTCGCAGTCAAGCACCCTTATGCTCTTGCACTCACTGCACGATGTCCGACCGTGCTGAGGGTACCTTCGTGCTCCTCCGTTACTCTTTGGGAGGAGACCGCCCCAGTCAAACTACCCACCACACACTGTCCTCGATCCGGATAACGGACCTGAGTGAGAACGCCAATGATGCCAGGCTGGTATTTCAAGGTTGGCTCCGCTCGAACTGGCGTCCGAGGTTCAAAGCCTCCCAGCTATCCTACACAGGCAACATCAGCGTCCAGTGTGAAGCTATAGTAAAGGTTCACGGGGTCTTTCCGTCTAGCCGCGGGTACACCGCATCTTCACGGCGATTTCAATTTCACTGAGTCTCGGGTGGAGACAGCGTGGCCATCATTACGCCATTCGTGCAGGTCGGAACTTACCCGACAAGGAATTTCGCTACCTTAGGACCGTTATAGTTACGGCCGCCGTTTACCGGGGCTTCAATCAAGAGCTTCGCCTTACGGCTAACACCATCATTTAACCTTCCGGCACCGGGCAGGCGTCACACCCTATACGTCCGCTTGCGCGTTAGCAGAGTGCTGTGTTTTTACTAAACAGTTGCAGCCACCTGGTATCTTCGACCGGTTCGGGCTTGGAGAGCAAGTCTCGTCACCCTACGCCGGCGTGCCTTCTCCCGAAGTTACGGCACCATTTTGCCTAGTTCCTTCACCCGAGTTCTCTCAAGCGCCTTGGGATTCTCACCCTGACCACCTGTGTCGGTTTGGGGTACGGTCGCACATGATCTGAAGCTTAGAGGCTTTTCCTGGAAGCGTGGCATCAATGACTTCCTGACCGTGGTCAGTTCGTTTCGTGTCTCGGCCTTAGAGCATCCCGGATTTACCTAGGACACCAGCCTACTCACTTTCACCAGGACAACCAACGCCTGGCTCACCTAGCCTTCTCCGTCCCCCCATCGCAATCATGTCCGGTACGGGAATATTGACCCGTTTCCCATCGACTACGCCTTTCGGCCTCGCCTTAGGGGCCGACTCACTCTGCTCCGATTAGCGTCGAACAGAAACCCTTGGTCTTCCGGCGAGGGAGTTTTTCACTCCCTTTATCGTTACTCATGTCAGCATTCGCACTCGTGATACCTCCAGCGAACTTCTCAATTCACCTTCATTGGCTTACACGACGCTCCTCTACCGCTCATCCAGAGGATGAACCCGTAGCTTCGGTACCTGGTTTAGCCCCGTTACATCTTCCGCGCAGGCCGACTCGACTAGTGAGCTATTACGCTTTCTTTAAAGGATGGCTGCTTCTAAGCCAACCTCCTAGCTGTCTGAGCCTTCCCACATCGTTTCCCACTTAACCAGGATTTCGGGACCTTAGCTGACGGTCTGGGTTGTTTCCCTTTTCACGACGGACGTTAGCACCCGCCGTGTGTCTCCCACGCTCGCACTCACCGGTATTCGGAGTTTGCCTCGGGTTGGTAAGTCGGGATGACCCCCTAGCCGAAACAGTGCTCTACCCCCGGCGGTGATACGTGAGGCGCTACCTAAATAGCTTTCGAGGAGAACCAGCTATCTCCGAGCTTGATTAGCCTTTCACTCCGATCCACAAGTCATCCAAATCTTTTTC
This sequence comes from Halomonas qinghailakensis, assembly GCF_025820815.1. NCBI lineage: Bacteria > Pseudomonadati > Pseudomonadota > Gammaproteobacteria > Oceanospirillales > Halomonadaceae > Halomonas > Halomonas qinghailakensis. The sequence goes on from NZ_CP096973.1 coordinate 1,284,216, forward strand.
AACAGATCCTGGTTCGGGCCTCCAGTTGATGTTACTCAACCTTCACCCTGCTCATGGATAGATCGCTCGGTTTCGGGTCTATATCCAGCGACTGTGTCGCCCAGTTAAGACTCGGTTTCCCTACGGCTCCCCTAAACGGTTAACCTCGCCACTGAATATAAGTCGCTGACCCATTATACAAAAGGTACGCAGTCACAGAACAAGTCTGCTCCTACTGCTTGTACGCACACGGTTTCAGGATCTATTTCACTCCCCTCTCCGGGGTTCTTTTCGCCTTTCCCTCACGGTACTGGTTCACTATCGGTCAGCCAGGAGTATTTAGCCTTGGAGGATGGTCCCCCCGTCTTCAGTCAAGGTTTCTCGTGCCCCGACCTACTCGATTTCACATGATCAGATTTTCGACTACGGGGCTATCACCCGCTACGGCCGAGCTTCCCAGCTCGTTCGTCTAATCAGTCACATGCTTAAGGGCTGGTCCCCGTTCGCTCGCCGCTACTAGGGGAATCTCGGTTGATTTCTTTTCCTCAGGGTACTTAGATGTTTCAGTTCCCCTGGTTCGCCTCTTACGCCTATATATTCAGCGTAAGATACTCATCTTATGATGAGTGGGTTTCCCCATTCAGAGATGCCCGGGTCACAGGTTGTTTGCCACCTCGCCGAGCCTTATCGCAGGCTACCACGTCTTTCATCGCCTCTGGCTGCCTAGGCATCCACCGTGTGCGCTTCATTGCTTGACCCTATAACCCGAAGGAGTCTGGGGTTCGCAATGATAACGATTGCCGGATACGCTTGAGACGTATCACAAAACAATTACGTATAAACGTTTTAAAACGTTTATGTCAGCATGATATACATTGTTAAAGAGCGACTGCTATGCGCAGTGATAAGCGGTTGCTTTTTTCACGTTAAAAAAAGAAGGGTCTTTAAAACAAAGCTCTTTAAAAGAACTCTTTAAAAGAACTCTTTAAAAAAAGATCTTTTCTCTTTTTTCAATATGAAGAAAACGCTTATCACTGCGTATCACACAGCATTCTGATCAGGTAATTCATTGTGAGCGCTTACCGCGAGGGATGATGCATCGTTTAAGGAGGTGATCCAGCCGCAGGTTCCCCTACGGCTACCTTGTTACGACTTCACCCCAGTCATGAACCACACCGTGGTGATCGCCCTCTTGCGTTAGGCTAACCACTTCTGGTGCAGTCCACTCCCATGGTGTGACGGGCGGTGTGTACAAGGCCCGGGAACGTATTCACCGTGACATTCTGATTCACGATTACTAGCGATTCCGACTTCACGGAGTCGAGTTGCAGACTCCGATCCGGACTGAGACCGGCTTTTCGGGATTAGCTGACTCTCGCGAGCTCGCAACCCTTTGTACCGGCCATTGTAGCACGTGTGTAGCCCTACTCGTAAGGGCCATGATGACTTGACGTCGTCCCCACCTTCCTCCGGTTTGTCACCGGCAGTCTCCTTAGAGTTCCCGGCATTACCCGCTGGCAAATAAGGACAAGGGTTGCGCTCGTTACGGGACTTAACCCAACATTTCACAACACGAGCTGACGACAGCCATGCAGCACCTGTCTCTGCGTTCCCGAAGGCACCAAGTGATCTCTCACAAGTTCGCAGGATGTCAAGAGTAGGTAAGGTTCTTCGCGTTGCATCGAATTAAACCACATGCTCCACCGCTTGTGCGGGCCCCCGTCAATTCATTTGAGTTTTAACCTTGCGGCCGTACTCCCCAGGCGGTCGACTTATCGCGTTAACTTCGCCACAAAGTGCGCTAGGCACCCAACGGCTGGTCGACATCGTTTACGGCGTGGACTACCAGGGTATCTAATCCTGTTTGCTACCCACGCTTTCGCACCTCAGTGTCAGTGTCAGTCCAGAAGGCCGCCTTCGCCACTGGTATTCCTCCCGATCTCTACGCATTTCACCGCTACACCGGGAATTCTACCTTCCTCTCCTGCACTCTAGCTTGACAGTTCCGGATGCCGTTCCCAGGTTGAGCCCGGGGCTTTCACAACCGGCTTATCAAGCCACCTACGCGCGCTTTACGCCCAGTAATTCCGATTAACGCTTGCACCCTCCGTATTACCGCGGCTGCTGGCACGGAGTTAGCCGGTGCTTCTTCTGCGAGTGATGTCTTTCCTAATGGGTATTAACCACTAGGCGTTCTTCCTCGCTGAAAGTGCTTTACAACCCGAAGGCCTTCTTCACACACGCGGCATGGCTGGATCAGGGTTCCCCCCATTGTCCAATATTCCCCACTGCTGCCTCCCGTAGGAGTTCGGGCCGTGTCTCAGTCCCGATGTGGCTGATCATCCTCTCAGACCAGCTACGGATCGTTGCCTTGGTGAGCCATTACCTCACCAACTAGCTAATCCGACATAGGCTCATCCGATAGCGGGAGCCGGAGCCCCCTTTCTCCCGTAGGACGTATGCGGTATTAGCCTGGGTTTCCCCAGGTTATCCCCCACTACCGGGTAGATTCCTATGCATTACTCACCCGTCCGCCGCTCGTCAGCATCTAGCAAGCTAGATCTGTTACCGCTCGACTTGCATGTGTTAGGCCTGCCGCCAGCGTTCAATCTGAGCCATGATCAAACTCTTCAGTTTAAAATCATTGTGATGCTTACTCGTCACCCGACAACATAATGTTGACGAACAACAAAAGCGCATCAAACTTGGCTCAAGGTTCAAACGAATTCATTTCAATTTACATTGTCATGACCGCTTGCCTTGATATTTGGTGATTTATCACCCTCATCGGCAAGCGCCCACATGAATTACCTGATCAAATTGTTAAAGAGCTATTTCGCTGTGAGGCTGTCTTATCAGCCGGCTAACCGATGAACTGGTTTGCCTCAGCGAGGAAGACGTATTCTACGCATTTCCTGGTGTTTGTCAATCACTGTTTTCAGTGAGTGAAGCGGGCGGGTTAAGAAAGCGAGATAACGATGCCTTCTCTTTTATTGCGCTAACTTCCTGACAAACCGAAGGTTTTCACCTTCTATCACCGCTGGTAACGCTGTGCGTCCCCGGCAGCGGATGCGTACTTTACGGATTCGCTGCCGTCTTGGCAAGTGGTTTTTTGAGAAAGTTATCGAAAACGTTAGGTAAGCGTCACACGAGCATAACGTTTCTTACCTGCCTGGATAACGTAGGCGCTACCCGTCGCCAGCATCGTGTCTTGGGCAACAACATCCCCATCTACTTTCACACTACCGTTTTTCAACATATCTTTGGCTTGGGCACTGTTCTTGGTAAGGCCAGAGCGGTTGAGTACTGCCGCGATAGGCGCCTGCTCATTGCCTTCAAAATCCACCTCTACTTCAGGCAGGTCTTCCGGCAACTCGCCTTCCGCTAACTGATTACCCGCTGACTTGTGCGCATTAGCGGCCGCTTCCTCTCCGTGATAACGAGCGATAAGCTCACGGGCTAGCTCCATTTTCACGTCACGCGGGTTAGCCCCTTGTTCTACGCCTTGCTTGAGTGCCTCAATCTCTTCGTTGGATTTCAAAGAAAGCAGCTCAAAGTAGCGCCACATTAAACTATCGGGCATCGATACTAATTTATTGAACATAGAGCCAGGCGCTTCATCGACACCTACATAGTTACCCAACGACTTGGACATCTTCTGTACGCCGTCCAACCCTTCGAGCAACGGCATGGTAATCACAACCTGAGGCTCTTGCCCGAAGTGCTTTTGAATTTCCCGGCCCATCAGCAGGTTAAATTTCTGATCGGTGCCGCCAAGCTCAACATCTGCTTCAAGCGCGACAGAGTCGTAGCCTTGGACGAGCGGGTAGAGAAACTCGTGAATCGCGATTGATTGATTCGCCTTATAGCGTTTTTCAAAGTCATCACGTTCCAACATCCGTGCCACCGTGCTTTGCGCCGCTAGCTCAATCATTTTGGCGGCGCTTAGCTCACCAAACCATTCAGCGTTAAAGCGCACCTCAGTCTTTTCGGGATCAAGGATTTTAAATACCTGCTCTTTATAGGTCTCGGCATTAGCCTTTACATCAGCTTCGGTGAGCGGTTTGCGCGTGACGTTCTTTCCCGTGGGGTCACCTATACGTCCGGTGAAATCGCCGATCAGAAAAATAACCGTGTGGCCGAGATCCTGGAACTGACGCATTTTTGTCAGTAGTACACTGTGGCCCAGGTGCAAATCAGGGGCTGTCGGATCAAACCCTGCTTTAATACGTAGCTTACGGCCAGACGCCAGCTTTTTCTTTAGCTCATCCTCTACCAGGATTTCATGCGTACCTCGCGACAGTAGCGCTAACGCCTGATCCACCTCACTCATTGCCTCTCTCCATGTAATATATAGCCGTTATAGGCGTCAGTTATTGAGTAATAGGCGATGTTACCATGACCTATCGCGCTGGTTGAGCCTTCACTACGTTTTGGATGAACCGCTTTATGAAAATGCCCCCCACTGCACTGCCGTCGTACTATATTGGCTTAATGTCGGGCACTAGCCTGGATGGTGTCGATGCCGCACTGGTTGCGATAGGGCCTGATTCACCTCCTGTGCTTATTGCTACACATGCGGCACCAATGCCACCGCCGCTCCATCACCTATTATTAACCCTGTGCCATGCTGAGCGGGTGAGCTTTGCAGAGCTTGCACAAGCTGAAAGCGCATTTTGCAGGCTACAAGCTGACGCCGTAAAAGCACTGTTGGACCGAGAGGGCATCACCGCTGAACACATTCACGCCATCGGTAGCCACGGTCAGACTATCGAACATGCTCCAAGTGGCCATCATGGTGGCCCCGCCTATACGCTGCAGCTTGATAACCCTAGCCTGCTGGCCGAGTTAACCGGCTGCACCGTGGTGGCTGACTTTCGCCGACGAGACTTAGCCGCAGGCGGACAAGCCGCACCGTTAGCACCAGCCTTCCATCAAGCTCTGTTTGGTCGCCAAGAAGGTGAGCAGCTTGTTTTAAACCTAGGGGGCTTTGCCAATCTGACGTGGCTACCCAGCGACATCCACATTTCTGTGATTGGTTTTGATACAGGGCCTGCCAATGTGCTGCTGGATACCTGGTTTGCAAAGCATCACAACGGACGTTTTGATCACGATGGCGCATGGGCGGCTAGCGGACAGGTTGACCAAGCGCTATTAAATCGCCTGCTTAGCGAGCCATTTTTTCAACAATTGCCACCGCGCAGTACCGGGAGGGAGCTTTTCCACTTGGCGTGGCTAGAAAAACAGTTAACGGGCCATGAAATGGCTAACGACGTACAAGCAACGTTGGCAGAGCTAACCGCGATAAGCGTTACCCAGGGAATCCAGCAACTGCCGTTAAGCCACAATGACATCACATTAATGGCTTGCGGCGGCGGTGCTCACAACACGTATTTAATGGCAAGACTTGCAACTCAGCTGCCTAACGCGGTGTTTAAGTCTTCTGCCGACTTTGGATGGCCCGAAGACTGGATCGAGGCAGGTGCTTTTGCCTGGCTAGCCCATCAACGTTTACACGGCCTGCCCGGCAATTTACCTTCCGTCACCGGCGCCAACGGTCCGCGGGTTTTGGGTGGCATTTACGCCTCTTAACCTGGGTCAGCATTACCCAACATGGCACACGCATGTTAGTCATCGCTTAACGCGAGTGTGCCTTTGGCCTGCGCTTGCGCATCTTCCATACTCACCACACCCTCTTTAACAAGCTTCGCAAGCGATGCATTTAACGTTTGCATGCCAAGATTGCCTCCGGTCTGAATAGCAGAGTAAATTTGAGCCACTTTATCTTCACGGATTAAGTTTCGTACTGCAGCAGTGGCAATTAATATTTCATGCGCAGCGATACGCCCGCCACCCTGGCGTTTTAATAATGTCTGGGAGATTACCGCCTGCAGCGACTCAGACAACATTGAGCGCACCATCGATTTCTCTTCGCCGGGAAACACATCGACAATGCGGTCAATCGTTTTCGCCGCAGATGTTGTATGCAGCGTACCAAACACCAAGTGGCCGGTTTCAGCAGCCGTCAGCGCCAGACGAATAGTTTCTAGATCCCTTAGTTCGCCAACCAAAATAACATCCGGATCTTCACGCAACGCACCGCGCAATGCAGCAGTGAAGCTGCGCGTATCCCGATGCACTTCACGCTGATTGATTAAACAGCGCTTGCTGGTATGCACAAACTCGACAGGGTCTTCGATGGTTAAAATATGCTCAAACCGGTGGTCGTTAATATAATCAATCATGGCCGCCAGTGTGGTGCTTTTGCCTGAGCCCGTCGGCCCAGTCACCAACACTAACCCCCTTGGCAGCATGGCCAGTCGCTCGAACACGTCTCCCATTCCCAAATTGCGCATTGAAAGCACGTCATTAGGAATAGTACGAAACACCGCGCCAGCCCCCCTAGCTTGATGAAATGCATTAACACGGAACCGAGCAACCCCGGATACTTCAAATGAAAAATCGGCTTCTAAATGCTCTTCATAGTCTCGACGCTGCTGCTCATTCATAATGTCAAAAATCAGGCGGCAAACGTCACTATTGTCCATCGCGGGTACATTAAGCCGACGAATATCGCCATCAACACGTATCATAGGAGGAAGACCGGCAGAAAGGTGCAGGTCAGATGCATTCTGCTTTGCCGAGAATGCTAGCAGTTCGGTAATATCCATCTCTCTTTTCCCAGCAGCGGTAAGGTGCTTGAGTATGACAGACAATGCGCTTCCCACGTCACTCGACCAGGCACGCGAACGCCTGAATAACGCATTAAAAATGGCTGAACGCCCCCTCAATAGTGCAACGCTGCTAGCCGTTAGTAAAACAAAGCCCGCCGCCATGATTCGCCAAGCCTGGCAGCATGGGCAACGTGAATTCGGCGAAAACTATTTACAAGAAGCACTTGAAAAACAAGCTGAGCTGGCTGATTTAGAGGCTATTGTGTGGCATTTTATTGGTCCACTACAGTCCAACAAAACACGCGCAGTGGCAGAGAACTTCGCCTGGGTGCATAGCGTTGACCGCTTAAAAATCGCCAAACGGCTTAGTGAACAACGCCCGAAGCATTTACCTCCGCTCAATATTTGCTTGCAAGTCAATATTAGCCGCGAGGACTCGAAATCGGGTGTAATGCCTGATGAAGTCATGTCTCTTGCAAGCGAAGTAGCCACCCTGCCACATATTAAACTGCGTGGGCTCATGGCAATACCTGCTCCAGCCAAAAGCCTTGAAGAGCAGCGGGTACCACTTGCAGCATTGCGCCAACTTTTGAAAGACCTTCAGGCAGCACTACCTAACGCCCCCTTGGATACGCTATCAATGGGGATGAGCGACGACCTAGAAGCCGCTGTTTTAGAAGGCGCAACGCTGGTACGTTTGGGAACCGCGATCTTTGGCGCACGTAGCACACAGCGTATTGCTCAGTAGCGTGCTTGAAAGAGCGTTACCACGACTGACACCCCATGCTGCCCAATGCAGCTTTTTTGCGAAAAAAGGATACCCACATGGCGAGCAAGATTACCTTCATTGGCGCAGGCAACATGGCCAGCGCCATTATCGGCGGCCTCATCGATAGTGGTGTGTCTCCTAGCGACATCACGGCCACCGCCCCTAGCGAAAGTGAGTTAGCGCCCCTTAAAGCGCGTTTAGGAATTAACACTAATACCGATAACAACGCAGCCATTGCAAACGCTGACGTGGTAGTACTTGCGGTAAAACCACAGATTATGCGCGGTGTATGTGAAGCAATGCGCGATAGTGTGCAACAACAAGCGCCACTGATTATTTCCATTGCCGCAGGTTTAGATGCAGCCACCATTGATCAGTGGCTAGGCGGCCAGAACGCGCTGGTTCGCTGCATGCCCAACACCCCCTCATTAGTCGGCATCGGTGCTAGCGGCTTATATGCTAATAGCGCGGTGAGTGAGGAACAGCGCGCGCTAGCAACACAGCTTATGGAAGCCGTTGGCATTGTTGAGTGGGTCGAAGAAGAGCGCCTGCTTGACGCCGTTACGGCCGTTTCAGGCAGCGCGCCGGCTTATTTCTTTTTAATGTTTGAGGCGATGGAAGAAGCCGCTGTCAAACTTGGCCTGCCTGCTGCCACGGCGCGACGTCTAGCTATTCAAACGGCGCTAGGCGCCGCTACCATGGCCCAGCGCAGCGATAAAGACCCAGCCACACTTAAACAAAATGTTATGTCGCCCGGTGGCACAACAGAACGAGCAATTCAGCATATGGAAGATGCACAGCTACGCGCTACCATCGCCGACGCTATGCAAGCCTGTGCCCAACGCGCAGACGCCATGTCCAAGGAACTGAGCGCCAACTAAATACGCAACTTTGCAACGGAGAGGCAGCAATGGGTAGTCAAGTGGGCAGTGCCGGGTTAATGCTCGTTAACTCGTTAATTAATATTTACTTATTCTTACTGATGCTGCGCTTTTTGCTGCAGGCATCGCGGGCCGATTATTACAACCCGCTTAGCCAATCAGTGGTTAAAATCACCCAGCCTGTCGTGGGGCTGTTTCAAGGCTTCTTGGGTCCTGTGGCTGGTCGCTTTGACCTTGCCACGCTAGCCGCTGGCTTTGTGCTGAAAGTGGTTAGTATGGTGGCCATTTTTATGGTGATTGGCGTTGGTATGCCGCCTATTCCTGGCTTGCTGATCGCGGGCATTGCTGCGCTAGCCAATGCCATATTAAAGATCTATTTCTTTGCCATGATTGTGATGATCATTTTGAGCTGGGTAGCGCCGAATGCTAGTCACCCAGGTGCACTGTTGGTGATGCAGTTAGTCGAACCCATTATGGCACCTGTTCGGAAAGTTATTCCGCCATTGGGCATGATCGACTTATCACCCATCGTGGTGTTTATTGCGATTAACTTAGTGGATGGCTTAGTGGTGGGGGCATTGATACGCGCTGCCGGCATCTCTGGCGCGTTGGTTGGACTTTAACCGCGCACCCTCCCCCTTGGGTTCCTTTTAGCAGGATTTATTTTTTGCAGGACTAGCGCTTTCGATGCCTGATTCAGACACTCTCGCTTTTGCAGACCGGCCGACGGACTCCGTCGGTCTCGTCACACCCCATGTAGCGAAATTTGATACGCCGCTTCCGCTTGCCTGTGGCAAAGTGCTGCCTGAGTACGAACTTATCTACGAAACCTACGGCACACTTAACGCAGCGCGCAGTAACGCTGTATTGATTTGCCATGCGTTATCAGGGCACCACCATGCAGCGGGTTACCATGGAGCCGAAGACCGCAAGCCAGGCTGGTGGGATGCCCATATCGGCCCCGGAAAATCGATCGATACCAATCGTTTCTTTGTTGTGTCGTTAAACAACCTGGGGGGCTGCCATGGCAGCACAGGTCCCGTTAGCCACAACCCTGAAACAGGGCGCCAGTGGGGACCAGATTTCCCTATGGTCACCGTCAGTGACTGGGTAGCCAGCCAAGCTCGCTTAGCCGACCGTTTGGGTATTGAGCGCTGGGCTGCAGCAGTGGGCGGTAGCCTGGGGGGCATGCAGGTGCTTCAGTGGACAATGACTTATCCTGAGCGTGTGGCCAATGCAGTAGTGATTGCCGCCACCCCCCGGCTTTCCGCGCAAAATATTGCCTTTAATGAAGTGGCTCGTCAGGCAATTCGTTCTGACCCAGAGTTCTTCGACGGTTGGTATGCAGAGCACGACACGGTTCCCAAACGCGGCTTGAAACTAGCCCGTATGGTGGGCCACATTACCTATCTCTCTGAAGATGCCATGGGCAGTAAATTTGGCCGAGACTTACGCAGCAACGATCTAAACTTTGGGTTTGATGTCGAGTTTCAGGTGGAGTCGTACTTACGCTATCAGGGCGATACGTTCTCTACCGCCTTTGACGCAAACACCTATCTGTTGATGACGAAAGCCCTTGACTACTTTGACCCCGCAGCTACTCAGGCAGGCGACTTAGCCAACGCGCTAGCACCGGCGCAGTGTCCCTTTCTGGTGGTTAGCTTCACCACTGACTGGCGTTTCCCGCCTTCTCGCTCTCGAGAACTCGTCGATGCACTTACCCGCGCAGGCAAGCCCGTTAGCTATGCCAATATTGACTCACCTCACGGACATGATGCGTTCTTACTACCCGAACCGCGCTACCACGCCCTGTTCAGCGCTTTTATGAGTCGCGTAGCCCGAGAGCTGAATATCGTCGAAACAGCTGGGGAGGAGAGAGTGTAATGCGCGCAGATCTTGAACTGATTTACGACTGGGTGCCACAGGGCGCACACGTGCTGGATCTAGCCTGCGGCGATGGTGCCCTACTTGAACGTTTAGCTCAGGAAAAAAGTGTTACTGGCTACGGTTTAGAGATCGACCCCGACGGCATTACACAGTGTGTCGCCAGGGGCGTGAACGTTATTGAGCATAACCTCGATGATGGCCTGGGTAGTTTCTGCGACAACAGCTATGATCAAGTCATTATGACGCAAGCGCTTCAGGCGCTACGTCGTCCGGATAAAATGCTCGATGAAATGCTGCGCGTTGCAGAAGAAGGCATTATCACTTTTCCTAATTTTGCTTATTGGCGCCACCGCATTCATCTTGGCCTACGTGGCTATATGCCGGTCTCTAAATCTCTGCCTCATGCTTGGTATGACACGCCCAACATCCACCTCTCCACCTTTAACGATTTCGAGCATCTGTGCCGTGAAAAAGGATTAGTGATTGTTGACCGCGCGGTAGGGGTTGGTGATCACAAAGGACACTGGACATCAAAGTGGTGGCCTAACCTGTTCGGTGAGATTGCCATTTTTAGGGTGCGCCGCCGCTAATTTAGCCTACGTCGTCCCGCTAACGCTATCTAACAGAGGAAGCCTGCCATGGTTTATCAAGTGTTACGCAGCACTACCTTACTTGTCACAATGCTTTTCTCGCTGCTCCTCGCCGCCCATACGGCAGCCGAGCAGCTAACACGGATAGGTGACTACGAAATCCATTACAGCGCCGTGGCCACTAGTTTTCTTACCCCAGAAGTTGCCCAAGCGCACGGCATTCAGCGCAGCGCAGGACACGGGCTGGTTAATGTGAGCGTACGCGAGCGCCAAGAGGATGGTGGCACCCGCGCCGTTAATGCCAGCGTGCAAGGGCATGTGACAGGTCTTGCCGATGCCCAAGAATCGCTAAGCTTTCGCACGGTACACGACGGCGATGCCACGTATCATTTAGCCACTTTTGCTCTTCGTCACGATGAACCCATGCGATTTAACTTGGACGTTCGCTACGACCGCAATGCCAGCCCTGAACGGGTCAGCTTTATTCAGCGTTTTTATATTGAGCGTTAAATTCGCATCGGTAGCGGCCGCGCTAGGCGCACCGCTACCGGCACTCCTGCTTTCCAATCCAGCGTAACACCGTAAGCTAGCACCTCCACCCCAGCGTCTACCGCTTCAGCTAGCGCTACCGCATAGATGGGATCAATGTGGGCCGCTGGAGCTACATCGTGAATGCCTTCATGGGCAACACAAAATAGCAGAACGGCCCTTTTACCCTGCTCGGCAAGCGCAGTTAATGTATGCAAATGCTTAGTGCCCCTCACGCTGACCGAGTCAGGGAAATAACCATGACCATCGGCTTCTTTAAGGGTGACCTGCTTAACTTCAATAAAAGCCTCGCCCTTATCAGGATCGCTCAGCCGGAAATCAAGCCGTGCATCACTAACCTTCACTTCCCGTTTAAGCGTTTGATAGCCTGCCAAGGGGGTAATGTCACCGACTAAAATTGCTTCTTCCACGATGCGGTTGGCGCGACCGGTGTGAACAGAAGCCAGGGCTAGGGAGCCATCTGGCTGCGGCAACTCAATCCATTCCCAGGTCCAAACCAGCTTGCGTTTGGGGTTATCACTCGGCGACAGCCACACTCGACAACCAGGCACATTCACCGCCTTCATCGATCCGGTATTGGGGCAGTGGGCAACCACTTCCTCTCTACTCTCCAGCTGCACATCGGCTAGAAAGCGCTTGTAACGACGCAACAGCACTCCTGGCACCAACTCAGGATAAGTCGTCATAGTCGGCTCACGAAACGACCTATGCGTTCTACGGCTTCTTGCAAGCGTTCAACGCTGTTAGTAAAGGCGATGCGTACATGGTGCTCACCACCCTCTACCGCAAAATCAATGCCTGGGGTAATCGCCACGTTCTCCTCTACCAGCAGTCGTTCACAGAACGCTTGGCTGTCACGGCTATAATGGGAAATATCCAACCACAGATAAAATGCCCCTTGGGGCGGCATATCTGGCGCAAGCCCCAGCCGCGCTAGCCCATCCAACAACACTTGGCGTCGCTGCTTGAGCGTTGCTCTGCGCGCTTCAAGAATGTCTCGACACAGGGGAGTAAAGGCAGCTAACGCCGCATGCTGGGAAGGCGTAGGCGCGGCAAGAAAGACGTTTTGCGCCAGTCTGGTAAGCGGCTCGACAGCATGTTCAGGTGCCACCAACCACCCCAAGCGCCAGCCCGTCATACCGAAATATTTTGAGAAGCTGTTAACCACAAAGGCTTGGTCAGACAGTGATGTCGCCGATAGCGGCGCATCATCATAATTTAGGCCTTGATAAATCTCATCAACAATCACCTCACCGCCTTTCGCAGCAACGGTGTTAAATACTGCGGTTAAGGCCTCAGCGCCTAACGTGTGTCCCGTCGGATTAGACGGAGAGGCCAGCATGGCTAAGCACGTTTTAGCTTGCCAGTGCTGTTCAATCAGCGGCGCCGTTAACTGCCAACCACTTTGGCGTCCCACGGGAATAGCATCAATATCTGCGCCGGCTAGGGCCATAAAGTGACGATTGCACGGATAGTTAGGGTCAGCCATCAACACGCGGTCACCTGTTTCGACCAGTAATTGACTAGCCAGCAGCAGCGCACCAGAGGCCCCTGGAGTTACCAGAATACGTGCGGGATCAACATGGGCATTAAAATGCTCGGCGTAATGGCCTGCAATGGCTTCCCGCAGCGACGCTAGCCCTGCCGCTGGTGTATAACGGGTTTTCCCAGAGGCCAACGCTTGTTGGCCCGCCTCGACAATCGGTGCTGGCGTCGAAAAATCAGGCTCACCAACCTCCAGGTGAATTACATCGTGGCCTTCAGCCTCTCGGGCCTGGGCCATTTCTAATAAATGCATCACACGAAAAGGCGCAACGTGATTCACACGTGAATTCCAACCCATAACGGTTCCTTCACTTAACAGTAGAAAAAACATGACGCAGGCCGCACAAGAGGCGAGACCATGGTCGAAAATGCACTATTATGCTTGCATCGCGCGCAGTTTTCAGCTAAACAAGCATCCCTTTGGCGTGCGATCGTGGCACACGCTCATGGTCGATCAGCAGTCACATACGTAAGGGGCACTCCCATGCCAGTAGCGGAAAAGAAACCGGAAGCGTCCAAGTCCTTCACCCCGTATGAGCCAGCACCGGGCGAAGAGTATATGAACGAGAAGCAGCTCGCGCACTTCCGCCAGCTCCTTCTAGACTGGAAACAGGATCTCATGGAAGAGGTGGATCGTACCGTACGCCACCTGCAAGAAGACGCTAACAACTACGCCGACCCCGCTGACCGCGCGACTCAAGAAGAGGGCTTCAGCCTGGAGCTGCGTACTCGGGATCGCGAACGCAAGTTGTTAAAAAAGATCAACGAAACCATCGAAAAAATCGATGAAGACGACTACGGTTTCTGTGAAGCCTGTGGCGTTGAAATCGGTATTCGCCGTCTTGAAGCCCGGCCCACAGCAACGCTATGCGTTGACTGCAAAACGTTGGCAGAGCTAAAAGAAAAACAGCTCGGTGGCTAACCATCGACGCTAATACGCTACAAGCTGCTAGTTTATTACAAGCTAGTTTGTTGCAAGCTAAAGCGTCCAACGGGCACCCTTGAGGTGTCCGTTTTTGTTTGTCATCTTGCCTTTATCTCTATACCTATCATCATTGTTAACTGCTAGCGCTAATTGAACAACCAATTCGGGCTGTCATGACCCATACCTCGCACTACCGGGGCCGCTTTGCTCCCACACCGTCAGGGCCGCTTCATCTTGGCTCGCTCGTTGCCGCTCTAGGCAGCTACTTAGATGCCCGCGCTGCAGGCGGCCAGTGGCTGGTTCGTATCGAGGATAGTGATCCTCCACGCTGCCCCCCTGGCGCTAGCGATACAATTCTACGTCAGCTTAATGCCTTTGGGCTTCATTGGGATGAAGAAATTCGCTGGCAACATAACCGTTATGAGGCTTACCAGCAGGCGCTTGATGAACTGGTGGCCAAAGGCTTAGCTTACCCATGCAGCTGTTCGCGCAAACAGTGGCAGGCATTTTCCGTTTATCCTGGGTGGTGCCATGAGGGGGTAAGCGATCCTACCAAGCCGGTTGCTTGGCGACTGCGCAGCGATCTGGCAAAGCGCCCAATTACTTGGCAGGATCGGCTTTTTGGTTTCCAACAGTTAGACCCTAACGCTTTGGGTGATGTTGTACTCAAACGAAAAGATCAGCTGTGGGCTTATCAGCTTGCTGTCGTCGTGGATGACGCAGATCAAGGCATTACCGACATAGTGCGCGGCTATGACCTGCTTGATAACACACCATGGCAAGGCCAGCTACAAGAAGCGCTTGGCTTACCAATACCTCGCTACCTGCATTTACCGCTCGTGGTTACGCACGATGGCCAAAAGCTCTCTAAACAAAATCTGGCTCCTGCATTAGCCGAAGATCCTGCCGGTATTCGCCAACAGCTGTTTAAAGCACTGCAACTACTCGATCAAGCGCCACCTGACACACTGGCTCAAGAGTCGCCAGAAACGCAGCTACGCTGGGCAATGGCACATTGGTCTGTTGAACGGCTCGTTGCCAACGCCCATCGCCGTTATTAATTAGAGTCTTAATATGTACGTTTATCGGATTATGCTGTTTTTAGTTTTTGGCGGATATTTGCTTTCGCCGTTGTTGATGGACGGCTGGGGAGATCCAAGCGTTGCCTGGTATCGCCCGTTTGCTATTTGGGGCGGTCTGATTGCGCTAACGCTATGGCTTGAGCAAAAAAGGAAGTTAGATGAGCGTTGAGCTGTTGGGGGTTGTGCTACTGGGCTTAGGGTATCTGTCCTTACTATTTGCCTGCGGCATGGCCGTTGAGCGTGGCTGGGTGCCCGTACGCATTACCCGCCACCCTATTGTGTATACCCTAGCACTAGGCGTATACGCCAGCGCGTGGGCAATTTATGGCAGTGTGGAACTTGCGGCAAAAGCAGGGTTTGGTTATTTAGCGTATTACCTAGGCGCAGCCGGAGCTTTTTTGCTAGCCCCTGTTCTACTGGTACCCATACAACGCATCACCCGCACCTACCAACTCTCTTCGCTTGCGGATCTATTTGCATTTCGCTACCGGTCCCGCTGGGCGGGCACCCTGGTAACCTTGATCAGCCTGTTAGCGGTGATGCCGCTGCTGGGAATACAGGTGCAGACCTTAAGCGATGCCGTCTTCTTACTCACCGGTAGCCGCTACAGCGCGGCGGTCACTCTGTTATTCTGCGGCGTGATTGCAGGTTGCGCGGTGCTATTTGGAGCGCGACATAGCCACCGTCATCGTCACGACACACTCCTCAGCGTGATTGCGTTTGAATCAATCATCAAACTACTGGCGATGCTAGGGCTAGGTGCCATTGCTCTCTGGTGGGTGTTTGACGGGCCAAGCGGTTTACAGCAGTGGTTAGAAGGACCAGGAGCCGCTGTTCAAGCCGCAACGCCCCAACTCGAAGCCCCGCAGTGGCGCACGCTGTTACTACTATTCTTTGCCGCCGCGTTCATGATGCCGCACTTGTTTCAGATTACCTTTGCAGAAAGTCTGTCTCGCCACACCCTACTTCAAGCCAGCTGGACACTACCGCTGTTTCTCATGCTGATGGCGCTTCCAGTACCCTTAATCTGGTGGGCCGCCCAATCGGTAAACGAGACAATTCCCGTCGCGGCCTACGCTGCCTTTTTGATGTCAGAACACTGGTGGGTGGGCGCCTTAGCCTTTATCGGTGGCCTAGCCGCCGCCAGCGGCACCATGATGATGATTGCACTGGCTCTTTCGGGCATGGTGCTCAACCATGTGGTACTTGTGGCGCGCCCACCGGAAGCACGCAGCGACTTATATGGCTGGCTATTATGGCTACGTCGCGGATTAGTCGTTGCTGTGATTGCAGGCGGATGGCTATTTGCAGAAAGCGTCGGCCGGTACCACTCGCTGACAAACCTGGGGCTTGCTGCGTTTGTCGGCATGGCACAATGCCTACCCGGCATGCTGGCATTGCTGTACTGGCCCGGCGCGAACCGTAAGGGCATGGTTGCTGGGCTAATGGGAGGCATCATCATTTGGCTGTGGGGTCTATGGCTGCCGCTACTGTTTGATATCCCCACGTTCTCACTATCTCTAACCCCGCTGATGTCCGTGAACGCGCCACTTTGGTACAACGTTACGCTGGTTTCTCTGGCAGTTAATATTTTACTGCTGATCATTGTGTCGCTATTTACCCGCATTTCAGAAGGCGAGCGCTCTGCGGCGGAAGCGTGCTCCGTCGATGCCGTCATTCGTTCAAAACGCCTACCACTGGAAGCAGCAACAGCGGGAGATTTTTCCACGTATCTTGCCCAAGCGCTGGGTGATGAGGCTGCCAGCCGCGAAGTTGACCGCGCACTCACAGCGCTAAACCTAACACCCCAAGAGCGCCGCCCCTATGCCCTACGCCGCCTGCGCGATCGGATTCAGGCGAACTTATCTGGTTTAATGGGGCCTTCTGTCGCAAGGGATATTGTTGATCGCTACTTGCCCTATCGCCATGACGATGCGCCCGTCACTGACGATATTCATTTTGTTGAAAGCCGCCTTGAAGCCTATCGTTCGCGGCTCACTGGACTGGCTCGGGAGTTGGATGGCTTGCGCCGTCATCACCGGCAAACGCTTGCCTATCTGCCCGTAGGTTTGTGCGTGCTAGGCGACGATGATGAACTATTAATGTGGAATCAGGCGCTATCGCTACTTTCCGGTATTAGCGGCGATAGCGTGATTGGCTCACGCCGCGACAGCCTGCCTTCACCCTGGCCTAATTTGCTGGGAAGCGTGCTTAATGCCAGTCAAACACCGCTGTATAAACAAGCGGTATCGCTGCATGGCAAGGATTACTTCCTCACCCTGCATAAAGCGGTGTTAAGCGGCCACGACAGCCGTGGCGGCAGCGTGATTCTGGTGGAAGACCATACGGAAATGAAGTGGCTAGAAGAGGAGCTTGTACACGCAGCGCGCTTGGCATCTATAGGACAACTTGCAGCGGGCGTGGCGCATGAAATCGGCAACCCCATTACCGGAATTTCATCGCTGGCGCAAAATCTACGTTATGACACGGATAATCCTGCGCTGCTGGAAACGGCCGACCAAATTCAACAGTTAACCCAGCGGGTTACCAAAATCGTGAACTCGCTGGTTGGATTTGCCCATGGTGGCCGACAGACCTTGCCGCTGCCAACCTCTCCTGCCTCGCTTTCCACCATTAGTGCAGATGCGCTGCACTTGATCCATTTAGCGCGCTCGGGAGAGGATGTAAGCTTTACCAACGCTTGCCCGGATGACATCGTGGTACGTGGCGATGCCCAGCGTTTAACCCAGGTCATGGTTAACTTACTGAGCAACGCCAAAGACGCTTGCGACGCTCAGGGCACGGTTCATATTGAAGCAGGCAAACAGGCAAGCCATGCGTGGTGGCGGGTTACCGATAGTGGCCACGGGATTGACCCTAGCGTGAAACATCGCCTTTTTGAGCCGTTCACCACGACCAAGCCTGCGGGCCAAGGAACTGGGCTTGGGCTCTCGTTGGCCTATCAAATTATCAATGAGCACCAAGGCAAAATAGAGGTGGCGTCACCGCCTCCAGGAAAGCCTCGCGGCACTGCCATTACGCTTTGGCTACCGCTTTACCAACAGGATGATCACCTACCTCATGCCCAGGATACTGATTGTTGAAGATGAAGCGATTATTCGCAGCGCGTTAAAGCGTCTACTCGAACGTCACCGCTATATCGTCAGCGAAGCGGCCAGCGCAGAAGAGGCACGTGAGCTGGCTCCTAGCGAATTTGATCTAGTGATTAGCGATTTGCGACTGCCCGGTGATCCTGGCACCGCACTAATTGAGGCCGCTGCACCCGCGCCAGTACTCATTATGACAAGCTATGCCAGCATGCGCTCAGCAGTCGATGCTCTTAAGCAAGGGGCTGTGGACTATGTTGCTAAGCCGTTTGATCACACCGAGCTGTTAGAAACCGTCGAACGCATTCTACACAAACAGTCGATGCAACAAGGCACGCCGCCAGACATCACCGATGAAGGGGGTGGTCGCCAAACCATGATTGGCGATTGCACCGCTATGCAGCAGGTTTATACCCGCATTCGTAAGACCGCCCCCGCAGACGTTACCGTACTAATTCAAGGAGAGTCTGGTACAGGTAAAGAACTTGTTGCTCGTGCCATCCATCAGCAAAGCAAGCGCGCAAAAGCACCGCTAATTTGTGTCAACTGCGCGGCAATACCTGAAACGCTAATTGAGTCAGAACTGTTTGGGCATGAGAAGGGAGCGTTTACTGGCGCTAGCGCTGCCCGAACGGGGCTAGTCGAAGCTGCCGACGGTGGCACGCTGTTTTTAGATGAAATTGGTGAATTACCGCTAGATGCCCAGGCGCGGCTACTGCGAGTGCTGCAAGAGGGCGAAATCCGTAAAATTGGCTCCGTAGAAACACGCCATGTAGATGTGCGATTGATTGCCGCCACTCACAGGGATTTGCGCGCACTGTCAAAAAGCGGAGAATTTCGGCTTGATCTCTACTACCGTCTCAATGTTATGCAGATAGAACTGCCACCACTGCGTGACCGTGAAGAAGACGTGTTGAAGATAGCCGATATCCTACTAGATAAAGCCTGCAAGCGTCATGACCGCCAAGGTCTTCGCTTGTCACGAGCCTCCCGACAAGATCTACGCGATTACCCTTGGCCAGGTAACGTTCGCGAGCTTGAAAATGCGTTAGAAAGAGGCGTGATTCTCGCTGAAGGCCATTTAATTCACCCAGATGACCTAGGCCTTGGTCCTGTTACCAACCGACCTCACTCCTCTACAGGTAACGGCTCCACATTAGCCAATGAATCGTCAGCGCCAAACGGTGACGACGACGACCTCTCCCTTGAGGACTATTTTCAGCATTTTGTGCTAGAGCATCAGGATCAAATGAGTGAAACCGAATTAGCCCAAAAATTAGGGATCAGTCGTAAAAATTTATGGGAGAGGCGCCAGCGCCTAGGCATTCCACGTAAAAAAACCGCGCGCCGCCCCACTTAGGCGGCGGCACAGCTTGCTGATAAACCACTCTACCAACTCTCTCTACGACTAACGTCCAATAGATTGATTTGCATAAGAAATATCCAGAATTCTCACGTTAGACACTGTTACCTTCCCACACAACACGCACTCAGAATCGGTTAAAAATGGGTAACACTATCGGCTGTGATTAGTTCCTTGTCATGGGCAATAAATTTCAAGTCTATGAAAATAAAAGAATAAACAATGAGTGGCACAGCAAGTGCACTATTACTGGGTAAGAAGAACAAAATGGGCAGCGCGGACGTCACTAACAAAAACAATACGACACCGCCCCAACCTGAGCCAAAACAAAAACAACAGGGCCAGGTAGAGATAACAGCACAAACAAAAACAATAGGCTTGAGTCTCATACCTTGCTAGCGCTAAGAAGAATAAGCGCAGCGAACAATAATAACAGCCAGCAAGTGCCCAAAAAGGACGCGACGTACACAAAGAATCTGCTTTCAAACAAAAATAATAGCAGCATGTGTGTACACCCCGGAACCAATAACAATTCGCCGGGAGAAAAAGTTCGCGGTTGGATTATTGTTTTGAATACGAGGCGGTCGGAATCAGACTGGTTCTTACGCCTACCGACTGCGGTGCGTATTCAGGGCGATGTGCCATCATGAAGAAAAACAGCAGCATGGACGCTGATTGTCTGCTTTATAGGGGAGGCTCTTGTAGCCTCCCCTTTCCGCGTTTAAAGCAGTCGTCTTTTACAAACCCTATTCGAGTGCTTTGCAAGCCTCAAGGGGTCGGCTACACTCAGCAACTTACCGCGAACCATGCGGTCATTTTTTCGCTACGTTTCTCGATACCGTTTATCGATACTGTTTTCGATACCTTGCGAGTCGATATCGCCGCATGTTTAAAGGATTTACCCGTTTACTACATAGCCCGGGAGAGCACTTGAAATCCCTGCTCGATTCCCCAGAGAGCGCCGCTGATGCGCTCAGTCCCCGTATTATTCCGCGCTCCGAGCACCCAGTTTCTCGTCAGCAAATCAGTGAGGCCGCGTTAAAGGTACTCTACCGCCTCAATGGTGCTGGTTTTGATGCCTATCTGGTCGGTGGCTGTATTCGTGACGCATTGCTGGGCAAAATGCCGAAAGATTTCGATGTTGCCACAAATGCAACGCCGGAACAGGTGCGCGATCTGTTCCGCAATTCGCGGCTGATTGGTCGGCGCTTTCGCATTGTGCATGTGCGCTTTGGCCGCGAAGTCATTGAAGTCACGACCTTTCGGGGTAAACCACAGGACGAGCACGGCGATCATATCGCCCAGCAGTCTGATGACGGTCTGCTGTTGCGAGACAATGTATGGGGCAGCATCGAAGAAGACGCTCTACGCCGCGACTTCACCGTAAATGCGCTGTACTACAATATCGCTGATTTCACGATTCATGACTTTGCTAACGGCGCGCGTGATATTGAGTCGCGTACCCTGCGTCTGATTGGCGACCCCGTTACCCGTTACCGAGAAGACCCAGTGCGCATGCTGCGCGCAGTGCGCTTTGCAGCCAAGCTTGATTTCACCATTGAGCCTTCTACCGAAGAGCCGATGTATGATTTGGCACCTTTGTTACTGCAAATTCCGCCCGCCCGTTTGTTTGATGAAGTGCTTAAGTTATTCATGTCGGGACATGGCCTAATTACCTTCCGCTTATTAAGCCATTACAACTTGTTTGGCATGCTGTTTCCCGAAGCGGAAGAAGCCATGGCGGATGCGGCCTGGGCTGAAGATCTGATAGAACAAGCGCTCACCAACACCGACAAGCGGATTGCAGAAGGACGGCCAGTCACGCCCGCCTTCCTGCTAGCCGCTTTTTTGTGGGCACCAGTGGCGCACCGTCAAGCAGAGCTTGAGCGAGAAGGCATGCCCTCGATTCCAGCGTTGCAAACCGCTGCGCAGCAGGTAGTTACACGTCAGTTACAGCATATTTCGATACCCAAGCGCTTTGGCATGCCTATGCGCGATATTTGGGAGTTACAAGCACGCCTTCCTCTTCGACGTGGCAAGCGGGCATTTCAAACTCGCGAACATCCACGCTTCCGAGCTGCCTATGACCTGCTGCTATTACGTGAACAAGCGGGCGAAATACCGCGTGGTTTAGGTGATTGGTGGAACGCCTTCCAACAAGGCGATGAACACGAACAGCTTCGGCTTCTACAAAAAGTGGGTAGTGATCCGGCAAGCCAAGGCGACCGTCGCCGTAAAAAACGCCGTAAACCGCGTAAAACAGAGCAGTGAGAACGCAATGTCGCTTGCTTATATTGGTCTAGGCAGCAATCTGGATAATCCTGTTGCTCATGTTTGCCAAGCCTTGCGAGAGCTTAACGAACTGCCGCTTTGCCAGCTTGTGACTCAATCGTCCTTGTACGCAACGCGGCCAATAGGGCCACAAGATCAGCCCGACTTTATTAATGCCGTGGCAGCCCTTGAAACCTCGCTTTCGCCACTAGCACTGCTTGACCAGCTGCAAGGACTAGAACAGCGACACCGCCGTCGGCGGCTGCGTCACTGGGGGCCGCGCACGCTGGATTTGGACCTGCTGCTTTACGGTCAAAGTACGATCTTGCACCCTAGGCTCCAAGTTCCTCATCCTCATATGCATGAACGCGCCTTTGTACTAGCGCCTCTTGAAGAACTGGTGTCAGCTACGCACTCTGAGCCAATACTGCTTTACCAACAGCCGCTTACCGAGTGGCTAAAACATCTTGAGCAATGCGATATACAACGGTTGAGCGAGGCAGATGTCACCGCTACTGCTACCGTCTGACACAAATCTCGACACCAAGCCCCCATTCAGGTAACAATTGCCAGCTACGCCACTTCACGCTTGCAAGGATGCAACGTTAATAATGGTCGGCTGCCCACGTCGCATCGGCCCACTTAGACACTACGAGAGCACGCCATGAAAACCGTCACCCTGAGCACTCTGCAGGCGTTTAAGCGCGCCGGCGAAACGTTCAGTTGCCTGACCGCTTACGATGCTTCTTTTGCTCATGCCGCCAGCGCTGCAGGAATCGATGTTCTGCTAGTCGGCGATTCCTTGGGCATGGTCTTACAAGGGCACAGCAGTACGCTTCCCGTGACCATTGAGGATATCTGCTACCACACGCGCTGTGCAGCGCGTGGTAAAGGCCATAGCCTGCTAATGGTGGATTTGCCGTTTATGAGCAACGCTACCACGGAACGCATGTTAGAAGATTCTGCTGCATTAATGCGTGCAGGCGCTGAACTGGTAAAAGTTGAAGGCGAAGCATGGATGGCCGACGGTATCCGTGAAATGACCCGCCGCGGTGTTCCAGTATGCGCCCACTTGGGGCTAACCCCACAAACGGTCTACCAGTTAGGCGGTTATAAAGTGCAAGGCCGCGAAGCGGCCCATGCGGAACAGATCATCAACGATGCCAAAGTACTTGTTGAGGCAGGCGCTTCCGTGATTCTACTGGAGTGTGTACCAGCCAGCCTCGGTAAAGCGGTAACAGACGCGCTGGACGTACCCGTTATCGGCATTGGTGCCGGCCCGGATACCAATGGTCAGATTCTAGTGATGCACGACGTATTAGGCGTCACTCATGGCCGTACACCGCGCTTCGTCAAAAACTTTATGGTCGACGCCGACAGCATTCAAGAGGCGTTCAAACACTACCATGAAGCGGTTAAAACACGTGCTTTTCCAGCAGCTGAGCACTGTTTTTAAGTGCCACCCGGAACAACAGCGATCCCTTTATGCGCACGTTAAGAGATATCAATGAATTACGCAGCACGCTCCGCGAGCATCGTCAGCAGGGGCGACGTATTGCTTTAGTGCCCACGATGGGCAATCTCCACCAAGGCCATCTGGCACTTGTGACCACGGCCCGCCAACACGCGGATATCGTTGTTTCAAGCCTGTTCGTGAACCCGATGCAATTTGGCCCAGGTGAAGACTTAGATGCCTACCCACGTACGTTTGAAGCAGATCAGGCACAGTTAACAGAAACAGGCTGCGATATTCTTTTCGCTCCTACGGTCAGTGCGCTTTACCCTAATGGCTTAGCCGCTCAGACCCGTGTACATGTGCCTGAGGTAGGTGAAGGACTCTGCGGTGGCTCACGCCCAGGACACTTTGATGGCGTTTCTACCGTAGTCAGCATGCTGTTTAACTTGGTGCAGCCAGATGTCGCCTGTTTCGGCGAAAAAGATTATCAGCAACTAGCGGTCATTCGAAAGTTAGTGAGTGACCTACACATGCCGATCGACATTATCGGTGTACCGATTGTGCGCGCCAATGACGGTCTAGCACTCTCCTCTCGTAATGGTTATTTAAGCGAGTATGAGCGTGTGAAGGCCCCCCTGCTATATCGCACCTTATGCGAGCTACGCGATGCATTAGAGCATGGAACCCCTGTCGAACAAGTACTACAACAGGGTAGAACAGCCCTGTATGATGCTGGCTTTACGCCTGATTACCTTGAGCTGCGTGATGCAACACTTGCTGCAGTCAGCAGTTCAACTCGCAGTGCCATGCTGCTAGCGGCAGCGAAACTCGGCTCTGCCCGACTTATTGACAATCTCAGCGTGCAGCTGCCAAGCGCTGCCACTGATGCTAGCCAGTAGGCTAGTTACGTTATTTAGGAGTTTCTATGCACACGATTATGCTTAAAGCCAAGCTGCATATGGCTCGCGTTACCCACGCGGTACTCAATTACGAAGGTTCCTGTGCCATCGACGGCGACCTATTGGATATGGCCGGTATTCGCGAAAACGAGCAGATCCAAATCTATAATGTAGAAAACGGCGAACGCTTCACCACCTACGCGATTCGTGGCGAGGAAGGCTCTCGACTAATTTCTATTAATGGCGCAGCCGCACATTTAGCTGCGCCAGGACATCGAATCATTATTTGCAGTTACGCCCACTACTCCGAAGCAGAGCTTGAAAACCATCAGCCGGCGCTTGTTTATCTGCAAGAAGGCAACCACGTTAGCCACACCAGCAACGCGATTCCTGTTCAGTTAGCGTAACTTAAACAGTTGAGTAAGCACCTATTTATAAGCACCTATTTAACGGGCCGTTGATCGGCCCGTTTTTTTTGCCTAAAAAGCGTATTGCCGCAACGCACAACCTTCCCCTATGCTGATAGATAAGTTTGACACAACATGCTAATAACAATGGGTAGGCAGCGCCTCATTGGCCTTTCTATCCTCACTCAGAACGTTGCGTTACTTACCCAAGGAGTCATCATATGCAAGACGTGGTTATTGTCGCCGCTCGCCGCACCGCCGTAGGAAGCTTTGGTGGATCACTCGCCGGTATTCCAGCAAGCGATTTAGGTGCACTGGTTATTAAAGACATTCTCGCCTCTACCGGTGTTGCCCCAGAGCAAATTGATGAAGTACTGCTAGGCCAAGTGCTAACCGCTGGCGTCGGCCAAAACCCGGCCCGCCAAGCAGCTATCAAAGCTGGCCTGCCTGATGCCGTTCCAGCCATGACGATCAACAAAGTATGTGGTTCAGGCCTCAAGGCCCTACACTTGGCTACCCAGGCAATCCGTTGCGGTGACGCCAGCGTTATTCTCGCAGGTGGACAGGAAAACATGTCTGCGTCCCCCCACATCCTGCCCAACTCGCGTAACGGCCAACGTATGGGCGACTGGAAAGCGATTGATTCCATGGTTCACGATGGCCTGTGGGATGCGTTCAACAACTATCACATGGGGATTACCGCGGAAAACCTAGCGGAAAAATACAGCATCACTCGCGAAGCGATGGACGAGTTCGCAGCGGCCTCTCAGCAAAAAGCCGCTCAAGCTATTCGCGACGGTAAATTCAAAGGCCAGATCGTTCCTGTGGAAATTCCGCAGCGCAAAGGCGATCCAGTGGTGTTTGATACTGACGAAAACCCACGGGAAGTAACCGCAGAAAAACTCGGCGGTATGCGCCCCGCGTTCAAGAAAGACGGTACCGTTACCGCCGGTAACGCCTCATCTTTAAACGATGGCGCCGCTGTCGTTATGCTCTGCTCAGCAGAAAAGGCCAAAGAACTTGGCTTAGAGCCACTGGCGCGTATTGCTGCTTACTCTAACGCTGGAGTTGATCCCGCGATCATGGGCATTGGCCCGGCACCGGCCACTCGCCGCTGCCTCGAAAAAGCGGGCTGGAGCTTAGATGACCTAGACCTAGTAGAAGCTAACGAAGCTTTTGCCGCCCAGGCACTTTCCGTTAATAAAGAGCTAGGCTGGGATGTCAGCAAGGTGAATGTTAACGGCGGTGCGATTGCCCTCGGTCACCCGATTGGGGCCTCTGGCTGCCGCATCTTGGTCAGCCTGCTGCATGAAATGATTGCGCGTGATGCCAAAAAAGGTCTTGCCACCCTGTGTATTGGCGGTGGCCAAGGTGTTGCACTAGCGATTGAACGTCCCTAAGCCCCACGTTTAGTGCGCTTAAACGTCATGCCCCCGCTACTTAGCGGGGGCATTTTTAATAGCTTATTTTTTACGGCTTTTTTTAAGGGCTAGCGACGTTTCTCTCCTACAATGCTCGAAGGCGTTCGCCATACCAGTATAGCCCCAAGCAAAAACAGTACCGATGCCGCCCACATAGCAATTGGCAAGCTGGTGCCATCGACGATACGCCCACCAAACATTGCCCCTAAACCAATCGACATATTAAAGGTAAATGCCATCAGCGCGGTAGCAGCCTCGGTATTAGGTGCCGTACGTATAATCCAGGTTTGAATACTGACTGACACGCTGCCAAAAACAGCCCCCCATATCATTAGCAGCAGTACGCCGCTGGTAGGTTGAACACCCAGTAGCGGGAAAATAGCCACAACTAACAATAAAAGGCTAGGAATGGCCAATACCGCCCGATAAGGGTGACGCCCAGCAAAGATACCTGCCGCGACATTACCCAGGATGCCGGCCGCCCCGTATAGCAACAGTAAACTGCCAACATGACGCTGAGCTACGCCGCTAATCTCCTGAAGAATGGGGCTGATAAAGGTATAAGCAGCAAAGTGCCCCACCACCACAAACCCCGTGGTTAACACCGCGACTCGCACACCTCGGTTGCTAAACTGCTGCGCTAACATACGCAATCGTACTGGCTCTCTTGGCGGCAGTGGTGGTAGCCAACACCATAGTGCAATGGCGGTTAACAGGCTTAGCCCACCCAACGCCCCAAAGGCTACTCGCCAGTTGCTCAGGTCCCCTAGCAATGTGCCTAACGGCACCCCCAATACTGACGCGGCGGCTACACCACCGAAAATAATCGTCATGGCCTTGGCAACCTGATCGCTGGGCACTAGCCTTGGGGCAATGCTTCCCGCTATGGCCCAAAAACCACCGATACTAATACCCACCAACACACGAGCTGCCAGTAGTAACCCAAAATTGCTGGCCACAGCTGAAAGTGCGCTGCCAATCACCATCACAATCATCATCAAGGTGAGCATGATGCGTCTATCTAACCGGCCCACCGCTACCGGCAACAGCGGTGCTGAGAAAGCAGCCACCACACCAGGAACGGTCACCATCAGGCCCGCCATACCTGGCGTGACGCCCATCGAGGAAGCTACCTGTGACAATAGCCCGATAGGCAATTGCTCAGCCGTCACCAATAAAAAAATGCCGATCATTACGGCCACCACCGCCCACCAGCGCGGCGCTTGCTCCTGCTCCATGGCTCTCTTCTCTTTTCCTATACTGCCTATAAAACGACACCGCCCCCGCAACTGGAAGCTGCGGGGGCGGTCGTTACGTCTATATCGCTTTAGTTAGCGACGTCCGCCTCGGCAGCGGCGAACGCTGCTTTCTCTTCCTCAGTGATCTCTTTAATTGAGAGCTTCACTCGGTTGCGGTTGTCGATATCCAACACTTTCACAATCACATCATCGCCTTCATTTAAGAAATCGCGCACGTTGTTAACGCGCTCAGCAACAATTTGCGAGATGTGAACCAGGCCGTCAGTGCCCGGCATGATGTTGACGAAAGCGCCAAAGTCCGCAATACGAACTACTTTGCCATTGTAAAGCTTGCCAATTTCCGCTTCTGCGGTAATTGCCAGCACAGTATCAATGGCTTTTTTGGCTGCCGCTTTGTCTTCTGCGTAGATGCGTACAGTGCCGTCATCATCCAGATCAATAGAGGCACCGGTATCTTCGCAAATTTTGCGGATTGTTGCGCCGCCTTTACCGATCACGTCACGAATCTTGTCCGGAGCGATTTTGATCGTCGCCATGGACGGCGCGTTTTCTGACACATCGGTACGGCTTTGGCTAATAACGTCATTCATCTGAGCAAGGATACTAATGCGGGCGTCATAGGCCTGCTGTAGCGCCTTTTCCATGATCTCTTCATTGATGCCTTCAATCTTAATGTCCATCTGCAGAGCAGTAACGCCCTCTTCAGAACCAGCAACTTTGAAGTCCATATCGCCCAGGTGATCTTCGTCACCCAAGATGTCGGTCAATACCGCATAGCCGTCTTCATCTTTCACTAAGCCCATGGCAATACCTGCCACCGGTGCTTTTAACGGCACACCAGCATCCATCAGCGCGAGTGAGGAACCGCACACTGACGCCATGGAGCTAGAACCGTTAGATTCAGTGATTTCCGATACCACACGGATGGTATAGGGGAAGACGTCTTCTGATGGCAGCATCGCCTGAACGCCGCGGCGTGCTAAGCGACCATGGCCAATTTCACGACGCTTTGGCCCGCCAAAGAAGCCAGCTTCACCAACGCAGTAGGGAGGGAAGTTGTAGTGCAGCATAAAGCGGTCTTTACGCTCGCCTTCCAGAGACTCGATTAGCTGTGAGTCACGCAGGGTGCCCAAGGTAGCAATCGCGATTGCCTGGGTCTCGCCACGGGTAAATACTGCTGAACCATGGGTCTTAGGTAGTACGCCGACTTCGATTGCCAGCGGGCGTACTGTGGTGTTGTCGCGGCCATCTATACGTGGCTCGCCTTTTACGACGCGAGAACGCACAACGCGCTTCTCAAGGGCAGAAAACGCACCTTTCACGTCATCTTTACTGAACTTGCCTTCTGTCTCTTCTTCACCTTCAGCAGCTACTAGCTGCGCAACAGCATCATCTTTCAGCGCTGACAGCGCATCTTGACGCGCCATTTTGTCAGTAATGCGGTAAGCATCACCCACTTTGGCTTCAAAAGCGTCGGCAATAGCCGTTTTCAGCGCGACATTTTCTGCAGCTGGCTGCCAGTCCCAGCGCGGCTTGCCCGCTTCCGCGACCAGCTCTTTAATCGCGCTAACGGCAACCTGCATTTCCTGGTGACCAAACAGCACGGCACCGAGCATTTCGTCTTCAAGCAGTTCTTGGGCTTCCGATTCC
Organism: Halomonas qinghailakensis; assembly: GCF_025820815.1. NCBI lineage: Bacteria > Pseudomonadati > Pseudomonadota > Gammaproteobacteria > Oceanospirillales > Halomonadaceae > Halomonas > Halomonas qinghailakensis. The sequence continues at coordinate 1,312,930 of NZ_CP096973.1, forward strand.
ACCATCAATACGGCGTTTTCGGTACCGGCAACCACCATATCCAGCTCAGAGGTGGTCAGCTCTTCAACAGTAGGATTGAGGAAGTAACCCTGCTCTTCATTAAAGCCAACGCGCGCTGCGCCAATTGGGCCGTTAAACGGCACACCTGCAATCCCCAACGCTGCCGAGGTGCCCAGTAGTGCCGCAATATCTGGGTCATGATTACGATCCGTCGATAGCACAGTACAGATTATCTGTACTTCATTCATAAACCCTTTAGGAAACAGCGGACGAATCGGGCGATCAATCAGACGCGAGGTAAGGGTCTCTTTCTCAGTAGGACGCCCTTCACGCTTAAAGAAGCCGCCGGGAATTTTACCCACTGCATAGGTTTTCTCTTGGTAGTGTACCGAGAGCGGGAAGAAGGGCTGATTAGGATTCGCTTCTTTCTTGGCCACAACCGTACACAGTACGACAGTTTCATCCATGGTCACCATAACGGCGCCAGTGGCTTGGCGAGCGATACGCCCAGTTTCTAGGGTGACGGTGCTACGACCGTATTGAAACGTTTTTTTTACCGGATTCACGGCGACTTCCTTTAACATTAATATCTACTTGTCTTTTCGCTTGGGTCGTTTTGACTCGTCACCATTCTAGGCGCTGTAGCGCCATACGGCTACCAGAAACAAAAAAACGGGCAGCCCACAAGGGGCTGCCCGTTTTGATCGCTGTCGTTAATGATTAACGACGTAGACCTAAACGCTGAATCAGAGACTGATAGCGTTCAAAATCTTTACGCTTTAGGTAATCCAACAGCTTACGACGCTGGTTTACCATGCGGATCAGACCACGACGAGAGTGGTGATCCTGTTTGTTGGTTTTGAAGTGGTCCTGCAGGCCATTAATGTTGGCGCTCAGCAGTGCAACCTGAACTTCAGGGGAACCGGTATCGTTATCGCCGCGGCCGTATTCGTTGACGATCTCGGCCTTCTTCTCAGCGGTTAATGCCATCTGTCTCTCCAGTAAGCAATATGCCTAAAAAATGAATGGTTGAGACCACGCATATTTGCAGTCTCAGGCGACTATCTTCACGTACAATTTTCGCGCAAATTGCTACATCCTTGCAACGCTTTACGAGATAGCGACGGTACTTAACAGCCGCTTGGGAGCTACTTCCTGAGCTCCTTTTACAACGCCAAGGCCGATAAACGTCTCAGCGTAATAAAGTCTTGCTAGCGCATCAGGCTCAAGCGTATCAATCGCTAAACTAGCCGACTGACCGTGTGCAAGACGCCCAAAAGCCGTTTCATCTACCGTCAGCGACGGCAAATGATCAACCAGCACATCCGCAGGCATTAGTTCAGCCTCGCGGGTGGCCTGGTCTGCCAAGGCCTCAAGGCCTTCCAGCGTCCACATCGCATCGCCGGTAAAAGGCCCTGTTTTGAGCCTTCTCAACTGACTAATGTGGGCACCACAGCCCAAGGCATAGCCAATATCTTCAGCCAAGGTGCGAATATAAGTGCCTTTGCTACAGCTAACTTCCAGTTCAAAGGCAGTGCCCTCGAAAGCAAGCAGCCGCGCATCATACACGCTTACTCGCCGCGCTGCACGCTCAACGTGCTTACCCTCACGGGCAAGCTCATAAAGCTTTTTGCCTTGATGCTTCAATGCCGAATACATCGGCGGCACTTGGTCAATCTCGCCGTGAAAGCGAGCTAAGACTGACTCGACATCCTCAGCCGTTAAGCTGGGAATCTCTCGCTGCTCAATGACCGTGCCTTCGGCATCGCCGGTGTCGGTGATCACCCCCAGTTCTACGCGGGTGCGGTACATCTTGTCGGCTTCTAGCAGGTGCGCGGAAAACTTAGTGGCTTCCCCAAGACAAATAGGCAATAAACCTGTTGCCATGGGGTCCAGCGTGCCAGTATGACCGGCTTTTTGCGCCTCAAACAGACGACGCACACGCTGCAGCGCATGATTACTAGAAATGCCCTTAGGCTTATCCAGCAGCAGTACGCCGTTAACCGGCAATCCACGACGGCGACGTGCCATTAGCGCGTCTCCTCACCACTGACGTTATCGCTACCGTCCTCATCATCATGCTGGCGAGCACGGTCAGTTGACACCGCTTCGTCAATCAATGAGGAGAGGTGCTGGCCACGCACCACGCTTTCATCGTAATGAAAGCGCAGTTCAGGTACATGACGCAGCTTGATACGTTTAGCAATTTGGCTTCTCAGAAAACCCGCAGCGCGTTTCAGCACTTGTAGGTTTTCCTTAATACGCGCGGGATCTTGCTCACCCAATAGGGTGACATAGATATCGGCATAGCCAAGATCACGACTAACGGTGGCACCGCTTACCGTAATCATCCCTAAACGCGGATCTTTTACTTCGCGTTGGATCAGTACCGCCAGCTCCTTTTGGAGCTGGTCGGCGACTCGGTCGGTACGCTTAAATTCGCGCATGATTGCTCCTCGCGGCCTTACAGGCTACGCTCGACCTTCACTTGGTCAAAGACTTCGATCTTGTCGTTGACCTGAACATCGTTGTAGTTCTTCACGCCGATGCCACACTCCATACCGTTACGCACTTCTTGAACGTCGTCTTTGAAGCGGCGCAGCGATTCGAGTTCACCTTCGTAAATGACGACGTTGTCACGCAGTACACGGATACGCTTGCTGCGCGATACGGTGCCTTCGACAACCATACAGCCAGCCACTGCACCAATTTTCGGCGCACGGAACACGTCGCGCACTTCAGCCACACCGACGATCTCTTCTTTCCACTCGGGAGCAAGCATACCGCTCATTGCCTGCTTAACTTCATCGATTAGCTGGTAGATAACGCTGTAGTAGCGTAGATCCAGACCTTCACGTTCGATGATTTCACGAGCAGCAGCGTCAGCACGGACGTTAAAGCCGACCACAATCGCTTCAGAAGCAAGCGCAAGGTTGGCATCGGTACCGGTGATACCACCAACACCCGACGACACAACAGCAACTTCAACTTCACCCGTGGAGAGTTCTTCCAAGGCGCCTTTGATCGCTTCCAACGAACCTTGAACGTCAGCTTTCAGAACGATGTTGACCTTGGCCACTTCGTCTTGGCCCATCTGGCTGAACATGTTCTCCAGCTTGGCTTTCTGCTGACGCGCCAGGCGCACTTCACGGTATTTGCCTTGGCGGAAGTTAGCCACTTCACGGGCTTTCTTCTCGTCGGCAACGACCATGAAGTCATCACCCGCATCCGGAGTACCATCCAGACCCTGAATTTCGACCGGCATCGCAGGGCCTGCAGTATCAACTTGCTTGCCCAGCTCGTTGGTCAGCGCACGAACGCGACCATAGTGCAGACCCGCAAGAACGATATCGCCTTTCTTCAGCGTACCGTTTTGCACCAGCACCGTGGCAACCGGGCCGCGGCCTTTATCAAGACGCGATTCAACAACAACGCCTTTACCAGGAGCTGACGGCACAGCGGTGAGTTCAAGTACTTCAGAAACGAGCTGAATGGCTTCCAGCAGTTCTTCAATACCGTCGCCAGTTTTGGCGGACACATGTACGAACTGAGTGTCGCCGCCCCACTCTTCTGAAATCACGCCATGCTGGGAGAGTTCATTACGAATACGGTCGAAATCAGCACCCGGCTTATCGATCTTATTCACCGCCACAACCATCGGTACTTCGGCAGCTTTGGAGTGCTCGATCGCCTCGATTGTCTGTGGCATCACGCCGTCGTCAGCAGCAACAACCAGAATAACCACGTCCGTTGCCTTGGCACCACGAGCACGCATCGCGGTAAACGCTGCGTGGCCAGGGGTATCCAGGAAGGTAACGCCGCCGTGGTTGTCTTCCACGTGGTAAGCACCGATATGCTGGGTAATACCACCCGCTTCGCCAGTGGCGACTTTAGCGCGACGGATATAATCCAACAGCGAGGTTTTACCATGGTCAACGTGTCCCATGACGGTAACCACAGGAGAACGCGTGATCTCTTCGCCTTCATAGGAGATGCCTTCGAGCATTTCCGTTTCCAGCGCGTCGTCCTTCACTAGCTTGACCTTGTGGCCCATCTCTTCCGCTACGATGGCCGCTGTATCCTGGTCAATCGTTTGGTTGATGGTCACTGCCGCGCCCATGTTGAACATGGCTTTGATGACTTCATTGGCCTTGATCGACATTTTGTCGGCTAGATCAGCAACGCTGATCGACTCAGGGATCGAAACTTCACGCACGATCGGCTGGGTTGGCTTTTGAAACGCATGCTTGCCGTTACCGCTTTGGTTAGCACCACCACGGCGGCCGCCACGGCGCTCGGCGCGTTTTACTTTCTTACCGCCGCCACCGCGCTTACGCTCTTCGCGATCACCACGATCATCCTCGTCATCACGACCTTTCTTCTTCGCTGCTGCCTTTTTAGGCGGCGCAGTACGGCGATCCGTACGGCCTTCTTTCGGCGGTGCGGGCGGAAGATCATCAGGCGTCGGCGTGTCGTCGATTTGCAGCTCAGGCACAGGGATACTGGGCACTTCAGCCGCTTTCGCCTTGGCTTTTTCTTCCTCGGCTTTGCGTGCAGCGTCTTCTGCCGCTTTCGCTTTCGCCGCGACTACTTTCTCTTCTGCTTCGCGAACATCACGTGCTTTTCGCTCGGCTTCCGCTTCTGCCATATCACCCACTAACTGGCGCGGGCCAGAGTGCTTAGGCTCAGCAGCTTTCGGCTTATCTTCTTCGGCGCTTTTAACGTACGTTTTTTTCTTACGTACTTGCACTTCAATCGTTTTTCCACGCTCACCGGTTTTAATCCGGCTACGGGTTTTACGCGTCAGCGTAATGCGGTTTTTACTAGGATCGCTGTCGCCGCCGCCATGGCTTTTTTTCAAAAAGCTTAGCAGCGTTTGCTTATCGTCTTCAGATACCGCGTCGCTTTCTGACGCATGCTTTAAACCTGCTTCTTTCATCTGTTCCAATAGGCGGGGCACATCACGGCCCACCTTCACTGCAAAATCTTTAACTGTCATATCTGACATAGTGACCCTCCTCAGCCCGTGACCTTTTACTGTGTGTTTGAATCCGATACGCCATCGTCTTCAAACCAGGGCGCACGGGCAGTCATGATCAGTGCCGCTGCGCGCGCTTCGTCCAACTCCTCGATATCGACCAGATCGTCGACAGACTGCTCGGCGAGATCTTCCATGGTGACAATGCCACGGCTAGCCAGAATGAAGGCCAGATGGCGCTCCATGCCGTCCATGTCCAGCAGATCGTCTGCTGGCTGGGCACCGTCTAGCGCTTCCTCCGAGGCAATCGCCATCGTCAGCAGCTCGTCTTTCGCTCGTGCCCGCAGCTCTTCCACCAAATCTTCATCGAACTCTTCGATTTCGAGCATCTCTTCAAGCGGCACGTAGGCAACTTCTTCCAGGGTGGTAAACCCTTCTTCTACTAATAGGCGGGCAACATCTTCGTCCACTTCGAGGTGCTGAACGAAGGAGTCCACCAGGCTATCAATTTCCTGCTCACGCTTTGACTCAGCTTCATCTTCAGTCATCACGTTAATACGCCAGCCAGTTAGCTCAGAGGCCAAACGTACGTTCTGACCGCTGCGGCCAATAGCCTGAGCTAGGTTGTCTTGCGCAACAGCCACGTCCATCGCATGGGCATCTTCGTCAACCAGGATAGACGCCACATCGGCAGGTGCCATTGCGTTGATCACCAGCTGGGCCGGATTATCGTCCCACAGCACAATATCGACACGTTCGTTTTGCAGCTCTGACGACACTGCCTGTACGCGCGAACCACGCATACCAACGCACGCCCCAACAGGATCGATACGCCGATCATTAGTTTTAACGGCGATTTTGGCTCGTGAGCCTGGGTCACGCGCGGCGCCTTTAATTTCAATTAGCTGTTCAGCAATTTCAGGCACTTCAATTTTGAATAGTTCAATGATGAACTCAGGACAGGTACGTGACAGCTGTAGCTGCGCACCACGTGCATCTGGATCAACCTTCACTAACAATGCACGAACCCGCTCATTCATGCGGTAGCGCTCACCGTGAATCATTTCGTTACGCGGTAAGAACGCCTCGGCATTTTCACCCAGGTCAATAATCAAGCCATCGCGGGTGGTTTTCTTAACAATACCCGCCACCAACTCGCCTTCACGGTCAGCGTACTGACGAACAACTTCTGCACGTTCAGCTTCTCGTACCTTCTGGACGATAACTTGCTTAGCTGTTTGCGCAGCAATACGTCCAAACACGGCATTTTCAATTTTCTTCTCGACCACATCGCCTAGTTTAAGCGGCGGATCACGCTGCTCGGCAATGGTTTCTTTAATTTCATAATCCGGTGTTTCAAATTCGTCATCTTCGACCACGGTCCAGTAACGGAACGTGTCGTAGTCGCCCGTGCGACGGTCGATATGGACGCGCACATTGGCTTCTTCTTGATCAAAACGCTTGCGTGACGCGCTGGCTAGCGCGGCTTCAACCGCTTCAAAAATAACATCGCGGGGGACGCCTTTTTCGTTAGAGATCGCGTCCACGACCATTAAAATTTCTTTACTCATGCGTTTGCCTCGCCAGAAAACCTGTCCTTTTGTGCATCATCCCGGCAGCCTGCCGGAAGCCGCCACCCGTTTATTCGTCGAATTGCGGGACGACATGCGCAGAATCAATGCTTTCGATTGGAAAACAGTACTCTTCGCCATCCAGCTGTAGCAGTACCTCATCGCCTTCGACACCGGCGAGAAGACCTTGATATTTACGCCGCCCATCAAAAGCAACGCGTAGCTTGAGTGCAACGTGATGGCCTTGATAGCGAATAAATTGATCCAGGGTATATAAGGGACGTGCCATACCGGGCGACGAGACTTCCAAACGGTATTCGCCGGGAATAGGGTCTTCCACATCCATAACGGCACTAACTTGGCGACTAATATCAGCGCAGTCTTCCACGCTGACGCCGCTTTCGCGTTCGATATAAATTACCAGCCGCGAATGCTTGCCCTGGGAAAGATGGTCGATACCCCATAGCTCAAAACCCATAGCGGCTACGACAGGTTCGATCAGCGCATGAAGCGCAGCGTGTTTTGTGGCCACAGACAAAGCTCCTATAGCCGTTGCATCAGGCACCTGGCCAGGAGTTGAATGAAAAGCTAGGTGGCTGATTGGCGTTACCCGGAAATGTGTCTCTGGCAATTCGGAAGACATCCGCTCTGGAGACACTCTTGGCTCTCGAAAAGCTACTAACAAAAAAGCTACTAACAAAAAGCCCCTTCACAGGAAGGGGCTTTTCGAAAGAAACCTGTAGTACCACTTTAGCAACATGATCAGCGGCTTTCATGCACCAGGTGCTTAAATAGACGCTTTATTCATAAATCTTTCATGTTACTAGAAGATGGTAGCGGGGACCGGATTTGAACCGATGACCTTCGGGTTATGAGCCCGACGAGCTACCAGACTGCTCCACCCCGCATCAATCTAGAAGAGCGATAATAGACACTTGATCCGCTTTCGTCAAGAACTCTTTTTCGCCTCAGGTGCCAACCCTGATTTACTCTATATGGCAGAACGCTTTTTTCTGAAAAACTCTGGGAAGCTGGCTAGCCAGCAAAACAGATGGTGCCGAAGGCGGGACTTGAACCCGCACGACCATACGGTCACTACCCCCTCAAGATAGCGTGTCTACCAATTCCACCACTTCGGCAACAGGGGAGGCTAAAGAAGCAGTATCAATATGTTACTCACTGCTTTCCTCTAGCACTGGCGCGGTATTATCCATACTTGCAGGGCCATCGTCAAGCGTTGGAATATTGCGCTGTTGTTCAATCAGGCGAGAGTCGGGAATACCCGCTTCAGGAGCCTGTCCGGCCTGCGTTGCAAAATAAGCCAGCGCCATGGAGGTAACAAAAAAGCCAGCGGCTAAAAGGCCTGTTGCACGAGACAGAAAGTTACCACTCCCCCGCGAACCAAAGACCGTTTGCGATGCACCTCCACCAAAAGAGGCACCTGCGTCGGCACCTTTTCCCTGCTGAAGCAGGATGAGCACAACCAAGGCGATCGCAATCACCACATGAACCATAAGAATTGCAACTTGCATGGGATTATCCTGCTGACTGACAAATAGCGTAGAAATCATCGGTTTTGAGCGAAGCGCCGCCCACTAAACCGCCGTCGATATCCGGCTGAGCAAGTAACTCAGCCGCATTACTTGCATTCATACTGCCGCCGTAAAGCAACTTAAGCTGCTCGGCGAGCGTTTTATCAAACCCTGCTTGGTAGGCACGAATACCCGCCATTACTTCTTGGGCCTGTTCAGGCGTTGCTGTACGCCCTGTGCCAATTGCCCATACCGGTTCATAGGCAATGACAATCTTAAGCCGCTGTGCTGGCTCTAAACGCGCCATTGCATAGCCAACTTGCCGCAACACAACATCCATTGTGCTTCCTGCATCGCGCTCTTCCAGGGTTTCACCAACACAAAGAATTGGCGTTAGGCCAACATCGAGTGCGGCTACTAAGCGGTCAAACACTTGCTCGTCGCCTTCTTTATAAAGCTGCCGACGTTCAGAGTGGCCGACCAGCACATAAGCTACGTCAAACTCTTTAAGCATACGCCCACTGATTTCACCCGTATGCGCGCCTGAGTGCTGAGGATTAAGCGTTTGGGCCCCTAACTGCAGCGGCGTATTTTGGAACGCAATGCGGGCTGCTTCCAAATAGGGAAACGGCGGAATAACCACAACATCAATGCTATTAGGCAGCTTAGCCGCGGTGAAAGCGTCTCCAAACGCTTGAATCAACGCCGTAGAACCGTTCATTTTCCAGTTACCGGCAATTAATGGCGTACGCATCGATTATCCTCACTCAAGGTGGAGCGAAATGGTATAGGAGCGGCCTTGTCAAGACAACCGCTGTTATACAGCTTAATTAGTTGAGAACGCTAATTGAGCATGACTGCCTATTAAGCTAGCTTAGCAAGCTAACTGAGCAACGCCTGAACCTGATCAGCAAGTTTATGTGCCAAACGGTCAACATCTAGGTGAGCCCGGCCTTCTACCATGACACGAATAAGCGGTTCAGTGCCCGATGGTCGAAGTAAAACACGGCCCTGGTCGCCTAGTTCACTTTCAAGCGCAGTAACTGCTTCCAGTAACGGCTGTGCTGTCATGACATCTTTTGCATTGGTGCCCGCAGGCAGCCTAACGTTGACCAAGGACTGCGGAACCTTTTCTAACCCCTTAAGCAGTGATAGCAGTGGCTTTTGCTCTCGCACCATCAACGCCAACACCTGCAACGCCGACACAACCCCATCACCGGTCGTTTGAACATGTCCACATACAATATGGCCCGATGATTCGCCGCCTAGCTCCCAGCCATTAGCCGCCATCATTTCCATGACAAAACGATCGCCTACTTTCGCGCGCTGAAAAGGAATTCCCAGCCGCTCCAGCGCCATAGCAAGCCCGAAATTACTCATCAGGGTGCCCACTACGCCACCTTCAAGCAGCCCCCGCTCGTGACGGTCTCGGGCAATCAGATAAAGAATATCGTCACCGTCTACCTCACGGCCATCAGCATCTACCAGCAGCACCCGATCACCATCCCCATCAAAGGCAACGCCTAAATCAGCACCTTGCTGTATGACTGCTGCTCGCAGTGCAGCAGGATGGGTAGAGCCCACCTGATGGTTAATATTCAACCCATCAGGGGCAGCGCCAATCACGCTAACATCGGCACCTAGCTCACGAAATACGTTTGGCGCAATGTGATAGGTAGCACCATGCGCACAATCCAATACAACTTTTAGACCATGCAGGCTAAGGCGATCAGGTAACGTCGATTTGCAGAACTCGATATAGCGCCCAGCAGCATCATCAATACGCGTTGCTTTACCCAGTTGAGCTGCCCCAGCGGTTGTTAGTGGCGCCTCAAGCATTTCCTCGATGCGATCCTCGATTGCATCGGGTAGCTTTTTACCTTCCGCTGAGAAGAACTTAATGCCGTTATCGTCAAACGCATTATGGGAAGCGGAAATCACAATTCCAGCATCGGCACGAAAGGTGCGTGTTAAATAAGCGATACCTGGCGTAGGCATTGGCCCTAACAGTGAAACATCTACACCCGCAGCGGATAGCCCAGCTTCGAGCGCCGACTCAAACATATAGCCGGAAATGCGTGTATCTTTACCAATCAATACGCGGGTACGGCCTTTTTCACGACGCAGCACCTGACCCGCTGCCCAGCCTAGCTTTAGCATAAAATCGGCAGTAATGGGCGCTTGCCCCACCGTACCGCGAATACCATCGGTACCAAAATAACGTCGCGTCATGACGTAACCTCTCTATTTAGGAGCGGCTCACAGCCTTCTTGAAGCACCGCCCAGGCCATATTCACAGCATCTACTGTCGAGCCAACGTCATGCACACGTAAAATGTTAGCACCACGTTCAACTGCCATGGCGGCTAGCGCGAGACCTCCGGCCAGACGCTCTTCCACCGGGCGACCTAACACTTTGCCAATCATGCTTTTCCGCGACATACCTACTAACATTGGCAACCCGAGTGCCTGAAGCTCATTCATGTATTTCAAGAGCCGCAAGTTATGCTCAATGGTTTTGCCAAAACCAAAGCCAGGATCCACCAGCAAACGGCTACGGCGAATTCCGGCCTGCTCGCACAACGCTATGCGCTCAGCCAGATAGTCAACCACCACTCGCTCAATAGGCTGATCGTAATGCGGCGATTGCTGCATGTCCTGAGGCTCACCTTGGCGATGCATTACACAAATTGGCAGGCTACTGCTTGCCGCAGCACTTAACGCACCTTCTCGCTCTAATGCACGCACATCGTTAATCATACCTGCGCCAAGCGCACTTACTTCACGCATAACAGCGGGGCTGCTCGTATCAACGGAAACTAGTGCATCTAGCTCGCGCACCAACGCTTCAACCACAGGGAGTACACGATCTAACTCCTCTTGTTCTGAAACGAAGCTGGCTCCAGGGCGGGTTGACTCCCCTCCCACATCGATTATCGCCGCGCCTTCCGCCAGCATTTGCTCAGCATGACGCAGGGCGCTATCTAAGCCAACATGCTGCCCTCCATCCGAGAAAGAGTCGGGGGTAACATTTAAAATACCCATTACTCTTGGAAATGAGAGATCTAACAAGTGGCGTCCACAACGCAAATGATATGCGCTATCCGCTGCCTGTAAAGGCGATGAAGAGTCAACTATCGGTTTCATGCTGCGGCCTGATAAGAGAAAAACGTTACGGTAACTATTTCACAGCATAACAAAAAGGCGCCCCGCTATGGGACGCCTTGTCTAACATTACTACAGCCCTCGTTAATTACGATCCAGCAGAGCCACCTAACGGATCCGAGGGCCGACGACGAGGCTCGTCATCATCTTCTTCGCCATCCTCACCAGAAGCGCCTGGCGGGGTGTCATCGACCGACTCTCCAGCCTTCACTTCTGGCTTATCATCGCTAACACGTGTGCCACCGCCAGATGAATCACCGTCGTTCCAACCTTCAGGCGAACGCGGATCACGGCCTTCCATAATATCTTTCAGCTGATCGGCGTCGATAGTCTCGTATTTCATTAACGCTTCGGCCATCGCGTCCAGCTTGTCGCGATTATCTTCCAAAATCTGACGTGCCTGCTCGTAACACTCGTCGATAATTTTGCGCACTTCTTTATCGAGACGAGAAGTCGTTTCGCCAGACTTCAGCTTACCGCCACCTTGACCAGGGCCACCAAGGAATTGATGAGATTCATCTTCGTCGTACATGATCGGACCCATTTCACTCGACAGGCCCCACTTAGCAACCATGTTATGAGCAAGCTCTGTAGCGCGCTTGATGTCATTAGAGGCACCGGTAGTCACACCGTTAGCGCCCAACGTCATCTCTTCAGCAATACGACCACCGAACAGCGAGCAAATTTGGCTAAGAATTTGCTGACGCGACAGACTATAGCGATCCTCTTCCGGCAAGAACATCGTGACACCCAACGCCCGGCCACGTGGGATGATCGTCACTTTGTAAACAGGATCATGCTCAGGGGCAACCAAGCCAATAATGGCATGACCTGATTCGTGATACGCGGTGTTGAGCTTCTCTTTATCGGTCATGACCATCGATTTGCGCTCAGCGCCCATCATGATCTTATCTTTAGCAAGCTCCAGCTCTTCCATGGCAACCAAGCGCTTATTACGACGGGCCGCAAACAGTGCTGCCTCATTCACCAAGTTTGCAAGGTCCGCGCCAGAGAAGCCCGGAGTACCGCGTGCAATCAGCTGCGGCTTAACATCATCAGCCAGCGGCACTTTGCGTAGATGAACACCCAAAATGTGCTCACGACCACGAATATCCGGCAAACCAACGGTCACCTGACGGTCAAAACGACCTGGGCGCAACAGTGCAGGATCAAGTACATCAGGGCGGTTAGTTGCGGCAATCACGATAACGCCTTCGTTAGCCTCAAAACCGTCCATCTCAACTAGCAGCTGGTTAAGCGTTTGCTCACGCTCATCATTACCGCCGCCCATCCCTGCACCGCGCGAACGACCAACCGCATCAATTTCGTCAATAAAGATAATACAAGGTGCTTGTTTCTTGGCCTGCTCGAACATATCACGAACGCGTGAAGCACCGACGCCCACAAACATCTCAACAAAATCTGAACCGGAGATCGAGAAAAACGGCACTTTGGCTTCACCGGCAATCGACTTGGCCAGCAGCGTTTTACCCGTTCCTGGGGGACCTACCATCAATACACCACGAGGGATTGTTCCACCCAGGCGCTGAAACTTGGTAGGATCGCGCAAGAAATCTACCAGCTCTTCAACTTCTTCTTTTGCTTCGTCACAACCTGCAACATCAGCAAACGTCGTTTTAATCTGATCCTGCGACAGCAGTTTAGCTTTAGATTTGCCGAAGCTCATCGGGCCGCCTTTACCGCCACCAGCACCACCCTGCATTTGGCGCATAAAGAACATAAAGATGGCCAAGATGAGCAGGATCGGGAAGCTAGCAATCAGCAAACGTGTCCAGATGCTTTGCTGCTCAGGCTCTTTACCAACCACTGTCACGTTATTACTTAACAAATCATCCATCAGCTTGGGGTCTTCCGCCGCTGGACGAATGGTCTGGAACTGGGAGCCGTCCGTTCGCTCACCAATGATGGTATAGCCATCAATCGTGACACTACGCACCTGCTGATTTTGCACCTGCTGCACAAACTGAGAATAGTTAGTGGTTTGCGGTGCACTTTCTGTACTGAAATTGTTGAACACTGTCAGTAGAACGGCCGCAATGACCAACCACAGAATCAGGTTCTTCGCCATATCGTTCAAGGGGCTACCCTCATTACAAGAATCCGTCAGTTAACCGTCAATACTCAGACCTTACACTAGAGCTTAACGTTCAACCATTGCCAAAGCACATTTTGCTTTGGGCCATCTGTGTCACGCACGTCCAACCTGCATAATGTGACACAATTTGCGTCTGCCTGTCTGGCAATCGCTCTGATAAATCTTTGCTATTACTCGCCAGCTTGCCTGACCGCCAGCGCATATTTACGTTACGTTAACCGCGAAATCCTTCCGCTAAGAAATAAACCTCCCGCGAACGCGCCCTTGAGGCATCCGGCTTGCGAGTAACCACTCGATCAAAGCTATTTCGAAGCTCTTTCAAATAGGTATCAAACCCTTCACCTTGAAAAACTTTTGCCAAGAAGCGCCCACCCGTTGGCAACGTTTCTCGCGCAAGCTCTAAAGCCAGTTCAACAAGATACATCGCCTGAGGCTGATCAATTGCTGCCATACCACTCATATTGGGGGCCATGTCAGACATCACAAGGTCTACTTGGCGATTTCCTAAACGCTCTAGAATCGCATTAAGCACGCTTTCCTCAGTAAAATCACCCTGAACAAAGTCAACACCGGCCAGCGCATCCATCTCCAGGATATCTGACGCTATCACGATACCATCAGGCCCCACCTTTTCTGCGGCAATTTGACTCCACCCACCAGGGGCAGCGCCTAGGTCAATGACGGTCATACCTGGGCGAAACAACTTATCTTTTTCATCAAGTTCAAGCAGCTTATAGCTTGCCCGAGAGCGATAGCCATCTTGCCAGCGTTGCTTAACGTACTGGTCGTCAAAGTGTTCTTTCTTCCAGTTATTGCTGGTTTTGCTCACTGAATGTTTACGGCTTGGGGGCTTTTGCTGCATGTGGGAATCTAACACTGGAATAAGAGATGGGCACATTAAAGCGATTGCTTTCACTTAACGGCTTTTCACCGTAAGATGGAGCGTTAAGCGCTAACCGGGATACCGCAAGATACCATGAGCTTGTCACAGGCACAAAAGAAAGCATTTCGTAGCATTGGCCACCACCTTAATCCGGTGGTCACCGTTTCTGAAAACGGCGTCTCCGAAAATCTGCTCGCAGAACTCAGCCGCGCACTCAATGATCACGAGCTCATTAAAGTGAAGCTCGCTATTGCAGAGCGGGATGACCGCGTCGCAATGCTCAACGAGCTCGTCGCCGACAGTCACGCTGAGCTAGTACAAACCATTGGCAAAATGGCGCTGCTTTATCGCCGTAACCCAAAGGTAAACCCCAAGCTTTCCAACATCACGCGTTTTGAAAACCACCACGGACGGCATTAACCTGCACGTGACTCGTTAAAGAATGCATGACACTAAAAGGCCCGTGACATCATCGTCACGGGCCTTTTAGTGTGTCTGGATCGCAGGCGCCATAAAGACGCCTGCCCCTGCGTCACAGCGGTAAATCAGAGGTGTTCAACACTCTCAATTTCGTACTCAACATCGCCACCTGGGGTTTTCACCACCACCACATCGCCTTCTTCTTTGCCAATCATCGCTCGGGCGATAGGCGAGGTCACAGAAATGCGCCCCTCTTTTATATTGGCCTCATCTTCACCAACAATGCGGTAGGTAACACTAGCGTCGCTATCCAGGTTCAGCAAAGAGACGGTAACGCCAAAGATCACCTTGCCGGTTTTCGGCAGCTTGGTAACGTCAATTACCTGAGCACCTGAAAGCTTGCTCTCAATTTCCTGAATACGGCCTTCAATAAACCCTTGCTGCTCACGAGCGGCGTGGTATTCGGCATTCTCTTTGAGATCACCGTGTTCACGCGCTTCAGCAATAGCAGCTATCACTTGGGGGCGTGCTTCGCTCTTCAAGTGATTAAGCTCTTCGCGAAGACTTTTTTCTCCCGCTACCGTCATCGGGACCTTGTTCATTGACTTGCTCCTGCATGCAGATCCTGAAGGCGCCGCACCGTAATCTCCCTACCGTACTCAAGCGCCATGCAAACAGCATTAGCGCCCGCCAAGGTGGTCGCATAGGGCACCTTGCGCGCGAGAGCAGTACGGCGAATAATTGAAGAGTCGTTAATAGCCTGACGACCTTCAGTCGTGTTCACGATGTAGGCGATTTCGTCGTTCTTCAGCAGATCGACGATATGGGGACGGCCTTCGTAGACTTTATTGACGTGCTCAACTTC
Source organism: Halomonas qinghailakensis (assembly GCF_025820815.1). Taxonomy (NCBI): domain Bacteria; kingdom Pseudomonadati; phylum Pseudomonadota; class Gammaproteobacteria; order Oceanospirillales; family Halomonadaceae; genus Halomonas; species Halomonas qinghailakensis. The sequence continues at coordinate 1,328,459 of NZ_CP096973.1, forward strand.
CAGTCCAGCAGCTTCAAGTGCTGCCGCTGTACCGCGCGTTGCACATAGTGTGAAGCCCAATGTTAGCAGAGAACGCGCCACTTCGATAATCCCTTGCTTGTCGGGCTCGCGTACCGAAAGGAACGCTTTGCGGTCACCATCCAAAGCCGGAATAGCTTCGCCAGCACCCAATTGCGCCTTGAAGAAGGCTTCTGCAAAGGTATCGCCAGAGCCCATTACTTCACCCGTCGACTTCATCTCGGGCGACAGAATCGGATCAACACCTTGGAACTTATTAAACGGGAAGACTGCCTCTTTCACGCTGTAGAAATGTGGGATGATTTCGCGCTCAAAGCCCTGCTCGGCAAGTGTTTTACCCGCCATGCAGCGCGCCGCAATTTGCGCAAGCGACGTGCCAATGCACTTAGACACAAACGGCACGGTACGCGAAGCTCGGGGGTTGACCTCAATGACATAAATCTCGCCATCCTGCCACGCCAGCTGGACGTTCATCAGGCCTTTCACGCCCAGCTCAACGGCCATTTTCTTGACCTGCTCGCGCATTTCATCCTGCACTTCGGCAGGCAGCGAGTAAGGCGGCAGCGCACAGGCGGAGTCACCAGAGTGAACACCCGCTTGCTCAACGTGTTGCATAATGCCGCCAATCACCACCTGCTGACCGTCAGATACAGCGTCGATATCAATCTCAATCGCTGCACTCAAGAAGTGATCAAGCAGGACGGGGGAGTCGTTAGACACCTTCACCGCATTGGTCATGTAGTTTTCAAGTTCAGAGGCATCATAAACGATCTCCATCGCCCGTCCACCCAGCACGTAGCTAGGACGAACCACCAACGGATAGCCAATCGCCTCTGCCTTGGAAAACGCCTCTTCAAAGCTACGGGCGGTCGCATTGGGCGGCTGTTTCAAACCTAGCTTGTCGATCATCACCTGGAAGCGCTCGCGATCTTCTGCGCGGTCGATGGCATCCGGTGTGGTACCGATAATCGGCACGCCCGCCGCCTCAAGCTCGCGGGCCAGCTTCAGCGGGGTTTGACCGCCGAACTGCACAATCACACCTACCGGCTTCTCCTTGTCGGCAATTTCCAACACATCTTCCAGCGTCACCGGCTCAAAGTAGAGACGATCAGAGGTGTCGTAGTCGGTAGAAACGGTTTCCGGGTTGCAATTGACCATGATGGTTTCATAGCCATCATCGCGCATGGCGAAAGCGGCATGCACACAGCAGTAATCAAACTCGATGCCTTGACCGATACGGTTCGGACCACCACCCAGGACCATAATTTTCTGGCGATCCGACACATCCGCTTCGCACTCCTCTTCATAGGTGGAGTACATGTAAGCAGTGTCGGAGGCAAATTCCGCCGCACAAGTGTCGACACGTTTATAAACTGGACGAATGCCCGCTGCCTGACGCGTTTTGCGGAACTCCTTTTCAGCTACACCAAGCAGCTTGGCCAAACGCGCATCACCAAAGCCTTTACGCTTTAGTTGGTACAGCTCGCGGGTAGAGAAATCGGCCAGGGCGCGCTTGGCGACGGCATTTTCAGTCAACACCAGGTCTTCCAACTGCACCAGGAACCAAGGGTCGATATTGGTTAGCGCAAATACCTCATCGACACTCATTCCCGAGCGCATAGCGTCAGCGATGTAGAAAATACGCTCAGCACCGGCGGCCTGCAGCTCGCCCTGAATGATCGCCATGTTGTCTGGCGTGAAATCTGTGATGATCGGATCAAGGCCATCGTTACCGGTCTCAAGCCCGCGCAGCGCTTTCTGCAGCGACTCTTGGAAGGTACGACCAATTGCCATCACTTCACCCACTGACTTCATCTGGGTGGTCAGACGGTCGTTTGCCTGGGGGAATTTCTCGAAAGTAAAGCGCGGAATCTTAGTGACGACATAATCGATTGATGGTTCAAACGATGCAGGCGTGCGACCACCGGTAATATCGTTTTGCAGCTCGTCCAAGGTGTAACCCACCGCCAGTTTCGCGGCAATTTTGGCAATCGGGAAACCCGTGGCCTTAGAGGCCAGCGCCGACGAGCGCGATACCCGCGGGTTCATCTCGATAACCACCAGACGGCCGGTTTTCGGATCCATACCAAACTGTACGTTGGAGCCACCGGTTTCCACACCAATCTCGCGCAGTACCGCAAGGCTGGCGTCACGCATGATTTGGTACTCTTTGTCAGTCAGCGTTTGCGCTGGCGCGACGGTAATCGAGTCACCGGTGTGAACGCCCATCGGGTCGAAGTTTTCAATCGCACAGACAATGATGCAGTTGTCATTCTTATCCCGCACCACTTCCATCTCGTACTCTTTCCAACCCAGCAGCGACTCATCAATCAATAGCTCGTGGTTGTTGGAAAGCTCGAAACCGCGAGTACAGATCTCTTCGAACTCTTCTTTGTTATACGCCACACCGCCGCCGGAGCCGCCCATGGTGTAAGAAGGACGAATAATGGTCGGGAAGCCGAGCTCCGCCTGAATTTCCCAGGCCTCGTCCATGGTGTGCGCCACTTTCGCTTTCGGACACTCCAAACCAATACGCTTCATGGCTTGATCGAACAGATCGCGGTCTTCAGCCATGTTAATCGCATCGGCGTTGGCACCGATCATCTCGACGCTGTACTTTTCCAGTACGCCATGCTTTTCCAGGTCAAGCGCACAGTTGAGCGCTGTTTGGCCACCCATGGTGGGTAAAATCGCATCAGGGCGCTCGACCTCAATGATCTTTTCCACCGCTTGCCAGGTAATTGGCTCGATGTAGGTTGCATCGGCCATAGCCGGGTCGGTCATGATGGTGGCTGGGTTGGAGTTAACCAAAATAACTCGGAACCCCTCTTCACGCAGCGCTTTACACGCTTGGGCGCCGGAGTAGTCAAACTCGCAGGCCTGGCCGATGACAATCGGGCCAGCGCCAATGATAAGAATGCTGTTGATATCGGTACGCTTAGGCATAACGGTTCCCGCAAAATAGGTGACGATGAGCGACAAAAAAACGGCGTTACATGGCTGCTATCAAAGGCAGCGTTAGCGGCGCGCCTGCATCATGGCAATAAAGCGATCAAATAGCGGCGCCACATCGCGCGGGCCGGGGCTGGCTTCCGGGTGACCCTGGAAGCTAAACGCCGGGCGGTCAGTGCGCTCAATCCCTTGCAGCGTGCCATCAAACAGCGAACGGTGCGTAGCGCGCACGTTGGCTGGCAGAGTCGCTTCATCGGCGGCAAAGCCGTGGTTTTGGCTGGTAATCATAACCGTGCCGGTGTCTAGGTCTTGCACCGGATGGTTGGCGCCGTGGTGGCCGTGGCCCATCTTCACGGTTTTGGCACCCGAGGCCAGCGCCAGCAACTGGTGACCAAGGCAGATACCAAATACCGGCGTGTTGGTTTCCAATACTTCCTGAATCGCTTTGATAGCGTAGTCACAAGGCTCGGGGTCACCCGGGCCGTTAGCCAGAAAGACACCATCCGGATTCATTGCCAGTACGTCAGCAGCAGGCGTTTGTGCTGGCACAACCGTCAACCGGCAGCCACGCGCGGCCAGCATGCGTAGAATGTTAAATTTCACGCCGTAATCAAACGCCACCACGTGATAAGGGCGCTCGCCTTGCGTCGTATCTGCGTAACCCTCGCCCAGGGTCCACTCGCCTTGTGTCCATTCGTAAGCCTCTTTGCACGAGACTTCTTTGGCCAGATCCATGCCCTTCAACCCAGGAAATGCCTTCGCTGCCGCTAGCGCCCGCTCTACCGCATCATCGCCCTCTGCTTCTGCACCCGCCAGAATCGCGCCGTTTTGCGCGCCTTTATCGCGCAGAATACGCGTTAAGCGGCGGGTATCGATATCCGCAATGCCCAGCACATTTTGGCTTTTCAGATAATCGGAAAGGCTTTGCTCTGAACGGAAGCTGCTGGCTAGCAGAGGTAAATCACGAATCACCAGGCCCGCTGCGGCAATCGATGCCGATTCCACATCTTCAGAATTAATGCCGGTATTGCCGATATGGGGATAGGTCAACGTGACGATTTGGCGGGTATAAGAGGGGTCAGTGAGGATTTCCTGGTAGCCGGTCATGGCTGTATTGAACACCACCTCACCGCTTGTGACGCCCTCCGCGCCAATGGCTATGCCATGAAACACACTGCCATCTTCCAGGGCCAATATCGCGGGTTTGCTCAATGCGGGGTTATTCAAGACAAGTTCTCCCATGCTGGTGGGAGCCTGTGGGCGCAGGCTCGGCGATCCGGTTTGTCGGCGTTTGCGTGCAAACGTCGGGTCGTAAAAAAGCGGGACGAAGCCGATAGTAAAAAATCGGTTTCATCCCGCTTGTTGTTCTCTTCCGTGGCGTTTAGCCATGGCGCAGCATTTAGCTGACTATTTTTTCTAACCGAAGGCCAGTGCAACAAGCGCGGTGCTTTCTCTACATGTACATCTTCAACGCCTATTGGCGTGTGTTCAATGCAGATTTGTTGCTGCTTTTTGCAGCCACTGGGCCAAAATTTTTGGAATGTTACAGGATTTACCGACTTTAGGCTAGCCCTTTATTGTCACGCTAGCACCTGGGGTCGCTCTGACAATACCTTAGCTTAGCTCCAATACATCCTGCATATCGTAACGGCCATGCGCTTTGTCGGCGACCCAACGGGCGGCACGTACCGCGCCTTTGGCAAAGGTCATACGACTAGAGGCTTTATGGGTAATCTCGATACGCTCACCTTCTGTCGCAAACATCACCGTATGCTCACCAACGATGTCGCCAGCACGTACAGTGGCAAAGCCAATCTCTTTGTCGGTGCGCGGGCCACACTGCCCTACCCGTTCAAAAACACCATGCTCTTTTAGCGTGCGGCCAATGCTCTCTGCGACCACTTCACCCATCTTAATCGCGGTGCCGGAAGGCGCATCCACTTTATGACGGTGGTGAGCTTCGATCACTTCAATATCGTAGCCTTCATCACCAAGAGCTTTAGCCGCTGTTTCGAGCAGCTTAAGGGTTAGATTAACGCCTACGCTCATGTTGGGTGCAAATACCATGGCAACTTTATCACGGTAGCTATCCAGCTCGGCTAGCTCGTCATCGCTCATCCCGGTAGTGCCAATCACAATGCGCTTGCCGTGTTCAGCGCAGAACGCCAAATTTGCCAAGGTGACCTGCGGCGCAGTGAAATCGATCAGCACGTCGAAGTCATCTACGATTGCGGCGAGAGAATCTACCGCCACTACGCCGCGTTTGCCAACGCCCGCCAGCTCACCGATGTCCGCACCTGCCAAGGAACTACCTGGCTCAACGATGCCACCTGCTAGCGAGGTATCCGCCTGCTGTTCTACCGCATTTACTAAGGTACGGCCCATACGGCCTGCTACGCCTACAATGGCAATTCGGGTCATGGAAACTCCTGCGCGTGCGTCGTTCAGCACCCAGCTTGATATAAGAAAGCCACGGGTTAAAAGGGGTCAAGATTATAACAGACCCCTCTTAATGATGCGGCGCTTAAGGGAACGCACCGCTACTTTGAACGAATTAGTTCTCCCAAACGATTTCCAGCGGTTCATCATTGGCCATACGAACAAGATGACTCTCCACCACGCCCTCTAACTGGTCTAAGTGGTTCTCTTCCAGCGTCTCAAGAGAAACAATCAGGCGATCCGGCTCGGCATGCATTAAGCAAGTACCATTGGCAAAGGTGATTTTGGCTTCCTGTTCTCCATGCTCAACCTCAAGCTTATGCGCCCAATGTTTGCACAAACGGTTAATCAAGCGCTCGCCAGAAGAGGTGATGATTTCGGCACGGGATAACGGCATCGTATGCTCTCCATAAAGTTTACGAATAAGTTCTCACTAGCGTAATCCTCTCAATAGAAACCGCAAAGCACAGAAAAAGAATTATTTGCGCTACCCTTCCCCAACCAACCGGCAATAAAAACGCCCCAGCACACGAAGGTGATGGGGCGTTGAGCTGCCGTGAAGTGAATTGCCGTTACGGCTTCATATCTTCAAAAAACTTCTTCACGCTGTCGAAGAAGCCGGTCTTCTTCGGCGAATGGCTGTGACTATTGCTACCATCAAAGCTCTCTTGCAGCTGACGAAGCAAATCTTTCTGCTCGTCGTTGAGATTAACCGGCGTTTCCAATACCACCTTGCACAGCAAGTCACCCGCTGCGCCGCCGCGTACCGGCTTCACGCCTTTACCACGTAACCTGAAGAGTTTACCGGTTTGGGTTTCCGGCGGAATCTTCAGCTTCACACGGCCATCTAGCGTAGGTACTTCAAGCTCACCACCTAATGCAGCATCAACAAAGTTGATCGGCACGTCACACTGTAAGTGTTTGCCATCGCGCTGGAAGATGTGGTGCGGCTTAATAGCGACCTGAACGTACAGATCACCAGGCGGGCCACCGTTAATGCCACTCTCACCTTCGCCGTTCAGGCGAATGCGATCACCGGTATCGACACCCGGCGGAATCTTCACCGATAGCGTGCGCGTTTCCCGTACACGGCCTTCGCCGTTACATTTGTGGCATGGCACTTTAATGTGCTGGCCACTACCGTGACAGGTCGGGCAGGTTTGCTGAACCGCAAAAAAGCCTTGCTGCATACGCACTTGGCCATGGCCATGGCACGTGGGGCAAGTTTCTTTGCTAGAACCTGGCTCGGCACCTTCACCATCGCAGCGATCACACTCAATATGACGTGGCACACGGATATCAACAGTTGTGCCAGAAACTGCGTTTTCCAGATCAAGCTCTAGGTTGTAGCGAAGGTCGCTACCACGAGCGGGGGCGTTAGGGCCACGACGACGGCCACCACCGCCACCAAAGATATCGCCAAACACATCGCCAAAGATGTCGCTGAAATCGCCAGCGCCACCACCACCGAACCCGCCACCGCCAAAGCCACCGCCTTGGCCGTCTACACCGGCGTGACCAAACTGGTCATATGCCGCGCGCTTTTCGCCATCGCTTAAGACTTCGTATGCTTCTGACACTTCGCGGAATTTTTCCGCTGACGTGTTATCGTCCGGGTTTCGATCAGGGTGGAATTTTTGCGCCAAGCGGCGGTAGGCCTTTTTGATCTCTTTCTGATCGGCCCCTTTTTCGACACCCAGGACTTCGTAATAATCGCGTTTGGACATGGGTCCTACGCCTCCTGGTTAGCTACGCACTTAATTAGGCGTCTGCTGCGGAAACAGCAACGCGGGAGTTGTCTCCCGCGTCACCGCATTCCTTAGCAGATAGAGGTGATTTACTGCTTCTTCTTGTCGTCGTTGACTTCTTCATACTCAGCGTCAACCACGTCATCCTCTGGCTTAGTGCTAGTATTTTCAGCACTTTCGCCGTCCGCCTGTTGAGCAGCTTCAGCCTGCTCGGCGTACATTTTCTGCGCTAACTTACCAGACACTTCGGTCAGTGCATCCAGTTTCTGCTGGATGTTGTCCTGATCGTCAGTCTTCACTGCTTCTTCCAGCTCGCTAATTGCGCTCTCGATGGCTTGTTTCTCGTCATCAGTCGCTTTATCGCCCGCTTCTTGCACGGTTTTGCGAGTGGCGTGAATCATGCCATCTGCTTGGTTACGCAGCTGCACTAGCGCTTCGAACTTCTTATCTTCGTCCGCGTGTGCTTCCGCATCGCGTACCATTTGCTCGATCTCTTCATCCGTGAGACCGCTGGACGCTTTAATGACAATCGACTGCTCTTTATTAGTCGCCTTGTCTTTGGCTGATACGTTCAGAATGCCGTTGGCATCCAGATCAAAAGCCACTTCAATCTGCGGCACACCACGCGGTGCTGGCGGAATGTCTGCAAGGTCAAAACGACCCAGCGACTTATTCTGCGCAACTTGCTTACGCTCACCCTGCACGACGTGAATCGTTACTGCCGTTTGGTTATCATCCGCCGTAGAGAAGGTTTGTGTCTTCTTCGTGGGGATGGTGGTGTTTTTGTCGATCAACGGTGTCATTACGCCGCCTAGGGTTTCAATACCTAGGGTTAGCGGCGTCACATCTAGCAGCAGTACGTCTTTTACGTCGCCGCCAAGTACACCGCCCTGAATCGCCGCACCAACAGCAACCGCTTCATCAGGGTTAACGTCTTTACGCGCTTCTTTGCCGAAGAAATCAGCGGCTTTCTTCTGCACCATCGGCATGCGCGTCTGGCCACCGACCAGAATCACTTCGTCGATTTCAGATGCAGACAAACCAGCATCTTTCAGCGCCATTTTGCACGGGTCGAGCGAGCGCTGTACCAGATCTTCAACCAATGACTCCAACTTGGCACGTGTCACCTTCACGTTAAGGTGTTTCGGACCAGTATTGTCAGCGGTGATATACGGCAGATTAACATCTGTCTGCTGTGCACTAGAAAGCTCAATTTTGGCTTTCTCGGCCGCTTCTTTCAGACGCTGCATAGCCAAGTTGTCGCCAGACAGGTCCATACCGCTATCCGCTTTGAACTGGTCAACTAAATAGTTGATCAGCGCCAAGTCGAAATCTTCACCGCCCAGGAAGGTGTCGCCGTTGGTGGCCAACACTTCAAACTGGGTTTCGCCGTCAACGTCTGCCACTTCGATAATAGAAATATCGAAAGTACCGCCACCCAGGTCGTATACCGCGATGGTTTTATCACCACGGGATTTGTCCATACCGTAGGCTAATGCGGCAGCAGTCGGCTCGTTAATGATGCGCTTAACATCAAGACCGGCAATACGGCCCGCATCTTTAGTTGCCTGACGCTGGCTGTCGTTAAAGTACGCAGGTACGGTAATAACCGCTTCAGTTACTGCTTCACCGAGATAGTCTTCGGCGGTTTTCTTCATTTTCTTCAGCACTTCCGCGCTTACCTGCGGCGGTGCCATTTTTTTACCTTTTACTTCAACCCAAGCATCACCGTTATCAGCTTCGGTGATTTTGTAAGGCACCATTTTGATGTCTTTTTGTACGACATCATCTTTAAAGCGACGGCCAATCAGGCGCTTAATCGCGTAAAGAGTGTTTTCAGGATTGGTGACGGCCTGACGTTTTGCTGCCTGGCCTACCAGCGTCTCACCATCGTCGGTGTAGGCAATAATGGAAGGCGTAGTGCGGCCACCTTCGGCATTTTCAATTACTTTAGCGCTGTCACCATCGAGCACTGCCACACAAGAGTTGGTGGTGCCCAGATCGATACCAATAATGCGTCCCATAGCAAAAACCTCGAATTCGGTTGTTACAAAACTGATGTTTGAAAGCTGATGTCAAAAAATCTGCTTTTTGAAACTTAAAGCGTCTGCGGGTTTTCCCGCGGGTTGCCCTTTATTTGGGGGCCGCTTGCAGCATTTCAAGGGGCTTTTTTTTGCTTTGTGTCAACCAATGATTAATTGGCTTTTTGGCTGACTACCACCATCGCTGGGCGAACTAGGCGACCGTTAAGCAAATAACCCTTCTGCATCACTTCCATGACGGTATTGGGTTCAAGCTCGGGATTCGGCACCATCGCCATCGCTTCGTGAACCTGCGGGTCAAAGGGCTCACCCTGAGGCTCAACGCTTTCCACGCCAAATTTATTCAATACGCCTAACTGCATTTTAAGGGTCATGGAAACGCCCTCACGATGAACGTCAGAGGCTCCGTCTTCCATGCTCTCTAGGGCTTTTTCCAGACTATCAACAACGGGCAATAGCTCTTTAACAAATTTCTCTAAAGCAAATTTGCGCGCTTTTTCAGCTTCTTGCTCAGCCCGGCGACGCACGTTTTGAGCTTCAGCAGCGGCACGTAGCGCTTGGTCTTTAGCTTCCGCCAAGCTCTGCTCAAGCTCTTCCACCTGAGCGGCTAGCATATCGGCTTCTGGGTTTCCTACGTCGCCCTCTAGCGCCGCGTCTTCCTCGATTAACCCTTCCAGCTCACCTTCAATCAGGCGCTCTTCAGCCGCTTGCTCGGTGACTTCTGCCTCTTGCTCTTGGCGGGCCAGCTCATCTTCTAATGGGGTTTGCGGTTCTTTTGCCATGCCTAGCTCCTGAAAAATATGCAGCGGTGGCATTAACGGCCACCTCGGTTAAGTAACGAGTATTAACCACGTATGAACGCTATATGGGGGCCATAAAAGCCATCTCAAGAGGGGCATTGAAGTGAGTTATAGACTACTGTATAAAACAACAATTATTGGATAAGTATCCAGCTTCTGTGCCGCACGCCTCAGGAGGCCTTATGCTTACGCAGCTAGCAATCCAAGATTACGCTATTGTCGACCGCCTTGAACTCGACCTAACCCGCGGCATGACGGCGATCACCGGGGAAACCGGGGCAGGCAAATCAATTTTACTCGGCGCCCTTGGCCTATGTTTAGGTGAGCGTGCCGACGCCGGCAGCGTGCGCCACGGACGTGAACGCACCGACCTTTCCGCTCGTTTTGATATTCAGCACCTGCCCGCTGCCACCGAGTGGTTGACTGCTCGTGAGCTGCCTGCTGACGAGTGCTTATTGCGCCGCGTAGTGACGGCCAGTGGTCGCTCCAAAGCGTGGATCAATGGCCACCCCGCCACCATCGCTGATCTAAAATCGCTGGGCGAGCAGCTGATCCAAATCCACGGGCAGCATGCCCATCAGGCACTTATGCGTGAAGAAACCCACCTTGCTCTGCTAGATGATTATGCAGGGCTGCGTGAGCAAAGCCAGCTGCTGGCTGAAACGTTCCGCGAATGGCGCAGCGCCCGTCGTCGATTAAAAAAACTCAGCGAAGAAGGCAGCGAAGTTGAAGCAAAACGCCAGTTGTTACGCTACCAAGTAGAAGAGCTCGATCAACTTGGATTGGCAGAAGGTGAGCTACAAACACTCGAAGAAGAACAGCATACCCTTGCCCATGCGGAAGAGACACTACGTGAAACCCAGTTTGCCGCCGACTGCTGCGCGAGCGACGAAGGCGGTGCTCTGTCGCTGTTAAACCAAGCTTATGCCCATTTAAGCGCGCTACCCGGCAGTGATAAAGGCACGCTGGCCAACACCTTGGCGATGCTTAGCGATGCGCGCATTCAAGTAGAAGAAGCTTCCAGCGAACTTAATCGTCTTGCCAGCACTACCGAGCTAGACCCAGAGCGCTTAGCTTGGGTAGAAGAGCGTCTGGGCGACGTTCATCGCATTGCGCGCAAGCACCACGTGGCCCCAGAAGAGATTTGCGCACTGCACACCAGGCTCAGCCAAGAAGTTGCTCAGTTGGAAGCCAGTGACGACGACTTAGAATCACTAAGTAACCACGTCGCCGAGTGCCGCGAGCGCTACCGTAAAGATGCTAAGCAGATGAGCGAAGTGCGTCAAAAAGCCGCTGCGTGCTTAAGCAAAGAAGTGCAGCAGCAGCTGGCTTTCCTGGCCATGGGTAAAGCACGTTTTGAGGTAGCAGTCACTCCGCGTGAAACACCAACGCCAGAAGGCCTCGATCACGTTCAGTTCCTGATCAGCGCTAACCCCGGCCAGCCTGCTAGACCGCTCACTAAAGTTGCTTCGGGCGGTGAGCTATCGCGTATCAGCCTTGCCATACAAGTTGTTGCCGCCTCGCACTCCACCATTCCCAGTCTAGTATTCGATGAAGTAGACGTGGGTATCTCAGGAGCAACGGCCGAAATTGTGGGGCAACTGCTACGCAAGCTCGGCGAAAACGGTCAAGTAATGACAGTCACACACCTGCCTCAGGTAGCCGCACAGGCGCATCAACACCTACATATCGAAAAACGCGCCAATCGGGATAGTACGCTGACCCAGATGGCCCTACTGGACGAGCGTGGACGGGTTAGTGAACTCGCCCGCATGTTGGGTGGCGTAACTCTCTCGGACCAAACACTCGCTCACGCTAGAGAAATGCTACACGCTAGCCAGCGACCACCGCATTAAGCTTTTTTTAAACGCTAGGTTTTAAACGCTAGGCGTAAAAATAAAGCGACCAAGCATAAAAACGCCCCCAGGGCGCGAATGAAATATCACTCGCACCCTGAGGGCGCTTTATTTAACACGACTATTTCCTATTTGTAGGGCCACTGTCCTGTCGCGTTACGTCCGACCCACGGGGGCGTACATAAAGCACCAGTGCATGGTCCACAAGTTCGTAGCCGTGCTCTTCAGCAATCTCTTGCTGACGACGCTCGATGATTTCATCGACAAACTCAATGATTTCACCGCTCTCTAAACACACCATATGGTCGTGGTGGTCTTCTTGAGTCATCTCGAACACCGCATGGCCACCATCAAAATTATGACGGATCACCAAGCCCGCTGATTCAAACTGAGTCAGCACGCGGTACACGGTAGCCAAGCCAACATCCTCGCCCGCATCAATCAGTGTTTTATACACTTCTTCTGCGCTAAGGTGGTGTTGACCCGAAGCATTTTCGAGAATCTGCAGGATCTTGACGCGCGGCAGGGTCACTTTCAGCCCGGCTTTGCGCAGTTCATGGTTCTGATCGGCCATGGTTGCTCTTCGCAGTAACAGGTTAGGTCGGGTATGATCGACCGAAACCACGATAGTGAAGAACAGGCTCAAATGCAAAAATTGACTCGTATCATTACTCTTTCCGTTGCCCTAACCGTTGTTAGTGGCTGCAGTTACGTTGGCGTATACAAGCGTGACATCCCCCAAGGCAACTTGGTGACCCAAGAGATGGTCGGCCAGTTACAACCAGGGATGACGCAAGAACAAGTCACTTATGTGATGGGGCGTCCGCTGCTGGAAGCGCCGTTTGATACCCGCGAATGGGATTACGTTTACCGCCTTGATAAAGCGTACGCAGGCGTCGAGCAGAGACGTGTGACTCTCACGTTCGATGATATGGGGCGTTTAGTAAACGTTGAACAACAGGGTGATTTCTCGGGTGATCTACCGATCAGCACGGATACCAGTGTAGGCCCCGCAACAGAAACAGCTGACCCAATCTCAGGCATCAACACGCCTAGCCAGCGAGCACCGACGCCAGAAAGTGCCCCAGAGCCTCAGCCGGTGATGTCTTCAGACTAAATCACTTGCCTCCGGCTTGACGCTTTGCCCGCTCCAGGCGGGCAGCTTTGGGGTCTATTTCTAACGAGCGATATACTTCAACCCGGTCGCCTGGACGCAGCGTCTGTTTTTCAGGCTGACGCAGCGCCTTGCCAAAAATTCCTAGCGGTGCTTGTTCAAAGGTGTCGCTGGGAATATCGGGGAACAAGCTTGGTAGGTCTGCCATTACTACCGCTTGGCGCGCAGTCGTTCCTCGACGCACCTGTAAGGCCACCAGGCGCTGTTTGTGCGGCAAGGCAAAGGCTACCTCTACCGCGAACGTATCAACGGCCATAGCGCTCGTCAGCCCGCTTAGTGAAGGCATCTACAAGCTGCCCCGCTATTTGTTGGAATAACTTGCCAAACGCCATGCTAAGCAAACGGTTGGCAAACACAAATTCCATTTCCAAGCTGACTTTACAGGCATCCTCTCCCATCGGGATAAACAGCCAACGCCCTTTAAGCTGCTTGAACGGCCCTTTTACTAATGACAGCTCAATCCGTTCAGGGGCATATAAATCATTTCGAGTCGTGATAGTTTGTTCCACACCCGCACGACCAAGGGTCATTTCACCGATTAGGTGCGTCTCGTCATGCTCTAGCAGGCGCGCACGGCGGCACCCCGGCAGGAACTCGGGATAGCGTTCGAAGTCATTAACCAGATCGAACATTTGTTGGGGGGTGTGCCGCACCAAGGCGGTACGATTAACGGTTGGCATTGACCTCTCCGCTGACTTCACAGTGCCCAAAGCGTATCATGGGAAACATTTTTGTAGACCTTAAATGGTATCACGCCTCCCCGCATAACGAAGGGGGTGCTACTGACAGATCAACGATGAGGTTCCATGGCCACTAAGAAAGGTAACAGTAAGGGCCCTAGCAGCAGCGTTATTGCCCAAAACAAGAAGGCTCGGTTTGAGTACCATATCAACGAAACCTTAGAAGCAGGTTTGGTACTCGCAGGCTGGGAAGTTAAAAGCCTTCGTGCTGGTAAAGCACAGCTTACCGACACTTATATTTTGGTACGCAACGGCGAGGCTTTTTTACTAGGCAGCCATATCATGCCGCTAAACACAGCAAGCACCCATGAGATTGCTGACCCGACACGCACACGTAAGTTGCTTTTGCACCGCAAGGAAATCGCCAAAATTTTCTCGGTGACTCAAGACAAAGGACACACCTGCGTGCCGCTCAAGCTCTATTGGAAACGCAATAAAGTGAAATGTGAGCTGGCGTTGGTGACCGGCAAACAGCTGCATGACAAGCGCGCCACCGAAAAAGATCGCGACTGGAGCCGTCAAAAAGGTCGAATAATGCGGGAACATAACAAGGCATAACTGGTCAATTAGCTGTGAGCACGTTAGAATGCTCACCTGTAATTAGGGGGCGACATGGTTTCGACGCCGGTGACAACCCTTGCGGTGCATGCCGAGAGCGTGATGTATCTCGTAAATCCCACATCACGAAAAATAGTCGCAAATGACGAAAACTACGCTCAAGGCGCGCTAGCAGCTTAAACACTGTTAGCTTCTTGTCTGGCCCAAAGGTGATGTGCCTATTCATCACCGATGGGATATGAGCTAAAGCTGATAGGACCGCGGTTGATGGTGTCTTCTCATCAATCGTTAAACTTTAGAAGGCTCGCGTGGCTGAATCCTGATCGTCGGAGTCAGTCGCGTTAAAGCAAATGACGAAATCTAAGCATGTAGAGCCAATAGGCGAGTGCTGGCGGACGCGGGTTCAATTCCCGCCGCCTCCACCACCTTATCAAGCAAATCAAGCACCTACGGGTGCTTTTTTTGTTTATTAGCCATCCTATTAGCCATCCCCCAAAGCCATACCAAAGCCATGTTTTACCTTCGCTGGTAAGGCGGCTGGCGCTTGCCTATCCAAAACCAAAACCGATTTACCCACCATGCTGGCGCTTTTCAATTCGGTGTATGGGACGCCGGTTCAAATCCAGGCTTGGGAATTGAACAGGGAAACTAAAGGCAACACATCAGCAGCCTATCCTCCGCACATCAGCCGCCTACTAGCGCCAGCCAGACAAACGAAAGCAGCGCCATCATGGGCGCTGTAAATCCTTAGTAAAACCTTAGGGTAGGGGCAAGGCTTGGGCGCGCTCAGGGCGTTATCGTATGAAGTCTATTTCGCTCTATTGTAGATGGGCGGGCTTGCGCGCGTACTGCTCTGAAAACCATCATAGCGCCTGTTGTTATCGTGGTTATCAGGTATCGCGCGCGTTATGCGTCAGGAAAACATCACTCCCTTTTTATGGGGTGTGAAAAACATCAGAATGGCTGAGCAAGTCACGTAGTGCTAAGTTGTTACTCTCATTTTTCTTTGAGTGGGGTGGCATATGCAAAAAAGCACATTAGCAAAATCAGTAGCAGCTTTATCCTTCCTCTTTTTATACGGGTGTTCTTCCTCTTCTCTCACTGCACCCAGCGTCAGATGGGTAGCGGATTTCCAAACCGATGAATTTACTGACGAATCAACGTGTCGCGTGACGGTAGGATCAAAATATACATCTTCAAGCGTGTACACCTATACTGGCTCCTTATATCCGTTTGTCGAGAAAAAGGAAGGGGAAATAAGAGTAGGCGTTATGAGTGGCGGCGGTTTAAAAATACCTGTCGGTGAAGTTCAGCTACGTATTGACCAAAACCCGGCCTGGACGATTTCAGTAGATGAAACACCAGCGGATCTTGTACCAAATGCTTCTGCCCAGGGATCTCTTGCTAGCATGTCTCAGCACCTTACCTCAGAACAGCAGCAAGCTTTGGAGCAAACTTACAGCGCCACAATGGCGTATACGTCTAAATCGCTATCGCCCTATACTGCCACCACAGGGCAAAAGGCTGACGAAATTCTCAACCAAATGCTTACAGGCCAAAAGTTAATCTATCGTTCTGTTGGTTTTAACCAACAAGGCTCCAACGTGGGCGAATACCTCTTAGATGAATCGTTTACAGAATCTCTAAGGCAATGCGGCATACATATCTAGTGCTCTGGCTGTTTTAGACAGCGGGTTATCTCGCGTTCAATCGCGCGTCTCATGAACTCGGCACGGTTGCGGTGGGTGTGCTGGCGGCCCTGCTTCATCAGGCTGTCGATACTGGCCACGGTTTCAGCTTCCACGGAAACGATAAGGCGAACGGGACGGTTGAAGCGGCGCGGGTTATGGCTCATGTTTCGGCCTCCTTTGCTGGCAGTGGATCCACGTCAAACGGTGGTGGGTCGTCTAGGTCTATGGTTGGTGGTGTGAAGTCCAACGGCGGCAAGGTTAGGTCTAGCGGCTCGGGTGTGAAGTTCATGACGTTGGCTCCTTTTTATAGTCGGGAAATTCCGCCTTATGGTGGGTTTGGTTGCTCTGGTTGGTTAGATTTCCCCTGTTTCGCTATGGGTATCTATAAAGATTCTGGTATGCCTATTTCATGACGGTAGAAAACAGACTCACCAGACCAACCAAAGCAACCATTTTAGTCAGTGGATGTTAGACGCTCTCAATTACCCACGCGGCAATGCCTCCCCGGCCATTGCGACGCCGCAAGCGCCTACCGTTTACCACACGGTCAGCCCGGAACTTGAGCACGTTCCCCACGGCGCGGGTCGTTAGATGCCTTGCGGTTTTGAACTCCGTTACGGTTTCCGCTAGCGCCTGCTCAGCATCAGGCAAGGCGAAGTCTTTTAGCTGGGGGTCGTGGTAGTTGTCGTGGATCTTCTTCACCTCCTTGGCGGTAAAGGGGTCGCTGCCAAACACATCAGACAGCGAGCACAGCAGCGCGTCTAACTGTTCCTGCTCAGGGTCAGCCGCTTGGGCAGCGTCTACCGCTTCCATCGGGTCGGCATACTCTCCCAGCAGGTCAAAATGACGGGCTACCCATGCCACCGGCTGCCTTACCATCAAGTCCCATGCTTCAAAGCTCGCCATGTTTCCCGGTGCTGGCGCATCACCAGACGCCAGCCAGCCACGAATCATGGTTAGGGCATCGGCTACCATGCGCTGGCGGTGTTGTTGGCAATAAGCCTCAGGATCCATTTCAAATTGACGGGCAAAGGGCCTATCCGTTTCGGGGTCTATCCGGCACTTGAGAACGCGGCGCGGTAAATCCCCGGCCAACGTCAGGTTGTTACCCGTCAGCAGCCACAGCGCCTTATTAGGCACGTTGGCATGGCCGGTTCTGCCTAGTATGCGGTCGCTGTAATGCTGGGAAGTCAAAGCGCCAGCCAGCGCGGCGCTATCGAATACACCAATGACGTTATCCCATATCACCGCACGGGTGCCGGTCATCAGTATGGTCATAATACGCTTGCGGATTTCTTCATCATCGCGGGCATGGGTATGCGGCCATATCGTAGGCACCTCTCCCAGCGCCAGCACAGCCACGCACTTGGCCAGCAGGGTTTTACCGCTGCCTTGGGTGGGCGCATCAAAGCCAACGGCGGGCGCGGTGGGCAGAACAGGGCGTATAGCGGCTGTCAGCAACGCAGCAAGCAAAACGCCCTTATCCACGGGGCCTACTAGCGGGAAGTCGGCAAACGGCAGCATCAGGCGTTCTAGCGCTGTTTCGACCTGCTCCCTGGTCGGGTGCATGGGCACCGGGTGGATGTCGTCGCCTTCCGCTTCCAGTAGCAAGCCGGTAGCTTCATCATAGCCGGGACGGTTCAGCAGCGAGCCATCAAGGCGCAAAGTAGGCGCGGTGATAATGGCGTTAAGCGACTTCAATGCGCGGCGTTCCCCCAGGGATAGCAGGGCCTTGGCTACGCTTACCGGGGGATCCTCTAGCACCTCTACATGATTACCGTTATTCAACTTATGCCAGCGCCAGAATTGCGTAGCACCACCAAGCCAATGCTTCAGGGCGTGTTCATCCAGCGGGTAAACGCGGCCATCCGTTGCAGTCACCAGCGGCCCGCCAAAATCAAACACATCAGGGGCACGGCGCATAATGCCAAGCACCTGCTCCACCGCTTCCACAGTACGCCCTTTGACCAACTCCACGCGCGCGGGCGGCCTGCTCAGCTTGTACGTTTTGCCACCATGAGCGAACGAATACAGACGCGGGCGGGTACCCATCAGGTACAGCTTGCCCACCGTCTTACCGCCTTGGTATTCCGGTTCGATGGGGTCAAGTGTCAGGCAGTTGTGGTAACGGTCGGGATTATCCAGCACATCCCCAACGGTTAGCGCTTGCTGGCTGCCGTTATCAGCCACCAGCATGATGGGAAAGTCCCCGGCCAATACTCCATGGCTCAGGGCACGTTTCACGGTTTCCCGGCTCTGCTCTAGGCTTTCGTCACTGGCGTCACTGCCTGCCATTTCGCTGGCGCGGGTTTCGATATAGTCCGCTTGTACAATATCGGCTTCAGACTTGGCGGCAAGCATGGCTGCCACACGGTTCTTTTCGGCAGCGGCCAAGGTAGTGGGATCCGGGTCGGGGATTACCGCTTGGGTATCCAGCACAGACACACCACCACCAACGGGCACCGGCTCGCCTCGCTGTTGTGCTAGCGGCGGGACACATTCAGCACCGGCGGCAAAGTCCAGCCGATTGGCTTGGTAAACGCTGGCATCCAGCAGGGTACGCTTCAACCGTTGGCCAGCAGCGCCAACTTCTACCCAGCCATGGCCAGCGGCCCAAAGGTAGGTTTGCAGCGCCTTACCGGCCCGCTCAATATCACGGGCATCCAGCGCCACCCAGTACAGCCGTTGACCACGCAGCCCGGTTAAATCATCGCCGGTTTCCGTGTTCACAATATGGCTAGACGATGAAGGCCACCACAGCGCGGCAACGTCAGCCAATGCGGGCACGGCTTCATGAAGGCAAGCCAGCAGGTCATCACGGGAAAGCGTGTTCGCACCAGCGCCGGGGTCATAATCGGCCATCATGACACCAGCGCCAGCAGGCCATGAAAAGTGCTCCTTACTACGGGGAATCGGGTCATCAGGACGGCCCGCTTCCAGCCAGCGGCGCTTAGATACCAGCCCGGTATTCATGCGCTCAGGGCGGCCATAGGCCAGTGCTTGATTAGTCTTGAGCGATTGCAGCAAACGGGCAAAGGTCGCCAGACTATCCACGCTTTCAACGGCGGCGCTGCCTTGCGACATATCTCCGCCGGAATCCTTCAGCAATTCACCGTCATCAGCCAGCCGGTAACGCTTGGTTAAGCGCTCTGGTTTCGTTGACGTGATAATGGTCAGGGCGGCGGTAACGGTGCTATTCTTTTCTTGTGAAGTATTACCTTGAGCCTCGCCAGTGGTTGCAGCCACAGCGGGGCTATTTTCTGTGTTAGTCATCAAGGCTGCCTCCCTGTTCAATCACAAACGCCATCAACTTGGCGCGTTCCTCTCGGGTGGGCATATAGCGGCCATACCATGACGGTTCCCCGTCTTTTGTCGTGAACGGTACGCGGTCACAATCAAGGTCAATTTCCAGCTTGCGGCGCAACACTCCAATAAAGTGGGGGCCATTACTGGCTGGCGCTATGCGGTCAGCCTGTTTACGGGTTACGGGGCCTTTAGCCAAGGCGGCGGCTAGTCGAATTAAGCGGCGGCTCATAATGCCACCTCCCCGCGCTTGGCTTCCCATGCTTCAAGGTCAGATAAGCGCCAGCGGGTACAGTTAGGGCCAAGGCGATGGGGTTTCGGGAAGTCAGGGCGTTCACGCGCCCAACGCCATACGGTGGGCACTGATACCGCTAGGCGGGTAGCGGCTTGGCGAACGGTCAGGTAAGTGTAGGGGGTCATGCTTCACCTCATATCGTGTGGGTACGAGGTGAATTGTTGCGGTTAATAGCTGGAGCATCACTGAAGGGTTAAGCGCTATAACCCTTCATCTAGCGCCAGTACTCTTTTTCTCTATCTGGGCTCAGGGCCTTTCGTAAAGTGCGGCTAGTTACGTTGAAACGTTCTGCAACAAACTCTATTGCCACCTCACGAGGACTACTATTTTTTGTTTTAATGACTTTTGCCTCATCCATCAGCCACTGGAAGTCCTCATGACTTGGTGGAAGTGGCAATAGGCATGTACTGGTCATTAGCTCATCGCTACTTCCCGTTAACAAATACTCTTCGACGGCATCAAGCGCTCTGATTATCTTACATATGTCGCGCCTTTTAATCTCCGGACTAGGGCCAGACCTAGCAAATTTTCGCTTTCCTTCCAACAGATCCGCTACAAAGGGTTGCGCCTCATGCGGCATAGGCCAGCCGCTTCGTAGTAGGTCTATTAGCTCATCTTTGCTCGACTCGCCACGCCTTACACGGTGCGCAAATTCATACCAAGGGTTTCCTACATCCATCTTTACGCCTCCCTACGAATAGCGGTTACGCTAGCGCCAGCCTTGGCCGGTTCTGCACAGTAGTCAGCCCATGCAGTCATCAGTTTGGTACGCTGGGGCAGCAATTCATCACGGGCATAGGCGGCGCGGGTGGCGTCGCTGTTGACGTGGGCAAGCGCCAATTCACTGACTTCATCGGGATAGCTTGAACGGTTGCGCGCCCAATCCTTGAACGCACTGCGGAAACCATGGGGCACCACCGGTCGGCCATCGATGGGATCCGTGTATTGTTCGCCGCCTTCCTTCTCTTTGGTGGCGTTCATCCGCTTCACGGTGGCCAATATGGTCACATCGCTAATTTTGCCACCACGCACCGCCGGGAATACCAACGGCTGGCCTTGCATACGGGGCAGCGCTTCCAGCAGGGTAACGGCGGCGGGTGATAGCGGTATCCGGTGGGGCTTACCTGCTTTCATACGCTCAGCCGGTATAGTCCACACTTTAGCGCTTAGGTCGATTTCACCCCAGGTAGCGCCGCGTATCTCACCAGACCGGGCGGCGGTTAAAATGGCGAACTCTAGCGCACGTGCACCCATGCCTTCACGGGTGCGCAAGTCTTGCAGAAACTCGGGGACGCGCTGCCAGGGCAAGGCTGGAAAGTGTCGCTTGCCCTTGCCTACTTTGGCGGGTTTAGCTAGCACTGCATCAAGGTTGCCTTGCCAGCGAGCGGGGTTATCGCCGCTACGGTAGCCACGCACAGCAGCCCATGCCAATACGCCCTCAATACGCTGGCGAACGCGGGTCGCTGTTTCCGTTTTGGTTTCCCATATCGGTTCTAGCGCTTTCAGGACGTGGGGCAGCTCCACATCACCCACCGGCACTTCCCCAATATGGATAAAGGCGTAACGCTTTAGCGAGCCAATCCAGTCTTTCCGGTGCTTAGCGTTTCGGAACTCTTTTTCTTTGGTGGCGTGATACTGCTCAGCCGCTTCACGAAAGGTCAACCGTTTGGCTTGGGCGGCAATGTGGGCGGCGCGGGCGGCTTGGCGCTCTGCTACCGGGTCGATACCTTGCGCCAGCTTGTCGCGTAACTCTCGGGCCTTGTTGCGGGCGTCACCAAGGGGAACGGCGGGGAAGCTCCCCAGACCAAAGCCACGGCGGCGCTGGCCTACCATCACGCGCAATACCCACGAACGCCCACCACCGGGGCTAACTTGTAACAGCAGGCCGGGGACACCGCCAACGGGGTGGAAACCGGGGCGGTCTATCCGCCTCACTTCGGCCGCGCTTAACTCTTTCGCTACCTTTGGCATCGCCTCTGCTCCTATGCGCCATCCCATTAGCCAACCTATTAGCCATAAAGAATAGCATAGGGTGATATTAGACGATACAGGATAAGATAAGCAAAGCTAGTAAACACAAGGCTTTCAGTGGGTTATGGCTTCATCATAGCATGGCGTGATACCGCCCACAGGGGGACGCCGCCTCCACCAGACACCCCTACAAATCAAGCACCTACGGGTGCTTTTTTTGTTTCCCCCTCCAAAATACCAACCAAAGCAACCATTTTAGGCAGTAGATGTTAGACGTTTTCAATTACCCACGCGGCAATGCCTCCCCGACCATTACGGCGGCGCAAGCGCTTACCGTTGGCCACGCGGTCAGCCCGGAACTTGAGCACGTTACCCACGGCACGGGGAGTTAGCTGACTTACTGTCTTGAACTCGCTTATAGTTTCCGCCAATGCTTGCTCAGCAACCGGCAAGGCGAAGTCTTTTAGCTGGGGGTCGTGGTAGTTGTCGTGGATCTTCTTCACCTCCTTAGCTTTGAACGAGTCGCTACCAAACACATCAGCCAGCGAGCACAGCAGCGCGTCTAACTGTTCCTGTTAAGGGTCAGCCGCTTGGGCAGCGTCTACCGCTTCCATCGGGTCTGCATAAATAGGATTCCAGGCTTGGTTGAACGGCGTGAAGGCTAAAGACCGAATGGCTGCCATGCGGGTGCTGACACGTCTTAACAGGCTAGCCACAGGTAATGCAGGCGACGCCAAGACAGTGGGTGACGGCGTAATGGAGCTGCGAATTGATTACGGGCCGGGCTACCGCGTCTATTACGCTAAGGTAGGCCGCCGTATGGTGATGTTATTAGTCGGTGGTACCAAGAAACGCCAGCAAGCCGATATAGATCAAGCCAAAGCGTTTTTAAATGACCACCGAAGGAGAGCACAGACATGAAAAGCCACGATGCTGCTGTTGTCGAGATGCTGCGCGATGCCCCCATATGGCGCTGGACTATTTGCGCAACGCCTTCGATGAACTGGACGAAGAAGGCGGCGAGTCTGCCTTTCTCATGGCGCTACGCCATGTAGTTGAAGCACAAGGTGGTGTGGCTGCTATTGCAGAACGTGCCAAGGTGTCACGCGAAAGCTTGTACCGGGCACTATCCCCAAAAGGCAACCCAACGTTACGAACGATGACCGCCGTTATTAAAGCGACAGGTATTCACTTTCACGACCTGACGCACCATAGCCATGAGCCAATAGCGGGATAAAGAGCATCCAAGCATAGAGAAACGTTTTCCTCAGTGCTGTGCCTGGGTTCAAAGCATGGGCTAGTAAGCTAGCACCCTAGAAAAGGGGGCATAATTGGGGGCATCTTTCAAAACAACCCAGCAAAAAAGCGCTTCCGGGCGCTTTTTTGTTGTCAGGAGTTTTCACCCAATACCTTGACACGCCCCCACCAGCGCGGCAGCAATGCGCGCACCCTGGCCTGGGCGAAGCGGTCGTCCATTAATATCACAGTCCCTTCATCCTCAGGGCCGCGAATCACCCTTCCGGCGGCTTGCACCACTTTGATCATACCGGGTATGCGGTAGGTGTAATCATCACCCTGGCCAAAGCGGGCATTCAGACGCGCTTTCAGCGCTTCGTTGAAGTCGTTAAACGGCGGTAGGCCTAAGGTGGCAATAAACGCCCCAATCAAGCGCTCGCCTGGAAGATCAATGCCTTCAGCAAAAGCCCCACCTAGCACAGCAAAGCCGATTCCCTTACCTTCAGGAGTAAAACGCGCCAGAAAGGCATCACGCTCGGCTTCCTGCATTCCACGGGTTTGAGCGAATACCGACACGGTGGGATGCGCGAGCTGAAACTGCGCCATCACCTTTTCTAGGTAAGCAAAGCTACTAAAAAACGCCAGGTAGTGGCCGGGTTGACGCTGGTATTGATCGGACAAAGCTTCGACAATAGGCGTTACAGAGACCTCTCGGTGATGATAGCGAGTGGAAATATCGGCTCGAATACGCACTTCCAACTGGCAGGCGGAAAAAGGTGAGGCTACTTCACGCCACACGCTGCTTTGTGGCAACCCTAGTAAATCGCGGTAGTAATGAAACGGGCTAAGCGTGGCTGAAAACAGCACAGCGCTGTGGGCAGCCTTAAAGCGCGCCGCGAGAAAATCCGCCGGAATAACATTGCGCAGCCCAAGCACCGCATCGCCACGGCCATAAATAGCAAGGTCGCACAGTGAGTGATCATCGAACCGCTCCGCCAACCGGCAGAAGCCTAACGCTTCAAACAGTAGCTCTTGAAGCTCAACACTTGCGGCGTCAGGGTGCTCAACCAAATAATCAGTGATCGCGCCAGCCAATGTTTGAAGCGAGCCCACCAGCTTGCTGGGCAACGTATCAAGGAGATGGTAGCGCTGTGACGCGGCTGCATAGCTGGTCACTTCCTTCGTGAGCGCCTGCCACTGCCTGCCGACCCTTGCTAACGGTTTAGCCAGTGCAGGAGGTGAACGTCGACGCAAGCGGCTCAAGCGTTGCTGGGAAAGCTCGGCACTGTACATCCCCCGTGCTCTTTCAACCATGTTGTGTGCTTCATCTACTAACAAACCAACTCGCCAGTCGTTAGCTTGGGCCAAGCCATGCAGCAGCGCATGGCTATCAAACCAGTGATTCACATCGCCAACTACTACGTCGGCCCAACGAGCTAGCTCTTGGCCTAGATAATATGGGCACACACTGTGGGCAAGCGCCACCTCACGCAGTCCGTCACGATCTAGCCAGCAACGTGCCACCGCGGCTTGGCGAGCGGCAGGCAAGCGGTCATAAAAACCCGCCGCTAACGGACAAGCATCGCCTTGGCAAGCGGCGCCAAGGTATTCGCAGGCTTTTTGTCTCGCTACCAGCTCCAACACACGTAGCGGCGATGCGAGTGCAGACGGTGAGAGGGAAGATGAAATAGGGGGTGTTGAAGTAGAGGGTAATGAAGTAGGCGGTGATGAACTGGGGGCAGAGAGACGCGCCAGCGCATCCAGCGCTAAGCGGCGGCCTGGGGTTTTCATGGTTAGAAAGGCCACCTTATCCAACTGCTGACGAGGCATTGCTGAGAGCATCGGAAATAGCGTGCCAAGAGTTTTGCCAATACCGGTTGGCGCTTGAGCCAATAGGCACCGACCAGTACTGGCTGCTTTATAGACATCTTCCGCTAGCGGACGCTGCCCAGGGCGAAAATCAGGATAGGGAAACGTCAGCGTCGCCAGCCACTCATCGCGGCGCAGGCGATGGGTATACTCCTGCTCCGCCCAAACCAAAAAGCGCTGGCATTGATCGGTAAAAAACGCCTGCAACTCAGTTGAGCTAGCCTCTTGGGTAAGCAGCGTTTCCTGACCGCTGGTAATCTCCAGATAAACTAACGCCAGCGTGACCCGTTCAAGGCGTTGCTCAGCGCACAGCAGCGCGCCGTATACCTTCACCTGTGCCCAGTGCAACGCGCGCTGGTTGGCGGCCATACGGTCTAAATTGCCACGATAGGTTTTGACCTCTTCCAAACGGTTCGCGTTGGGATCAAAGCCGTCAGCGCGGCCCGCCACGCGAAGCCCCTGATACTCACCAGAAAGCGGCAGTTCAGCCAGGTAATCTTCGCCCCGGCGGCTAGCCACTAGCCTATGCCCTTCGATGCCTTCTTGGGCGCTGGGTGCTGGCGTGAATCGATGATCAAGGTCGCCCTCCCGCGCGGTGAAATCGCACAGCGTACGCACCGCTATCCGATAACGGCTCATTCGGCGTCTTCTTGTTTAGATTTTTTTTGTTTAGATTCTTCTTTTTTAATTTCTTCTGGCTCGGGTGCTGGCTGCCAACGCACATGGCATACCTCAACGGGCATGCTGTGGCGGCAAAAGAAATCAATCCAACGGCGTTGGTTATCTTGCAGGCGGTCTCCCGGCCCTTTCACTTCTATCATTTTGTAGCGCGGCTCTCTGGGCGGCGCATCCGGCATCAACTGAATCAGGTCAGGCAGTCCCGCACGGTTATGCTTAAGGTCATCTAATAGCCGCATAAAACAGGCACGCAAGTGGGCAGGCGGCAAACATTTAAGCGCGAGCGCTAAAAGTTCTTCACTAACGATTCCCCAGTGAACGAATGGCGATGCGATGCCTTGTTTAGCGTGCCACGTGCGAAGGATCGTCTCCTTATACCGACCGTCATCCAACTGGGCCAGGCAGGCGTTAATATCAGCTTGACGCTGAGGGACAAAATCCTCGCGATATAAATCCGCTGGCCCACTGTGAAACGGGTGAAAAAACGCCCCAGGGAGCGGTTTAAAAATAACCGGCCAAAACAGCAAGCCAAATAGACCCGTTAACAAACTATTTTCAACGTAATATACCGGTGCAGTAGGCGTTGCTAACGCTTCAGCAACAGCGCGCTCTACTGGCTGAGGGCCGGGCAGATGAAGCACATAGGTAAGCGCCTGGGCAGCCTGTTGCTCAGCCCTATCAGAACGCTCAACTTTTTGGCCTAACTTGCGAGCCAAGCGCGGTAACAAGCGCATAAGGGCTTGGATCTCGCCTTCATGTGGCTGTGCGTCAAGCGCGCTAATTGTAAGCTTATAAGCGTCTGAATAACGGCCTAACCGCTCTAACACGCGCAGCCTGCGAATACGCGCATCGCTGTTATTGGCATCGGCATAAAGCGTTAAGGCGAGTTCGCTGTCGCCGCCGCGTTCGGCTTCGCGACCCATAGTCAGCAGCAGCCGTGCCCGTCGCGAGGCTAGCCAGCGGTTGCTGGAGGCTGGTAGCACCTGCGTGGAAAGCGTCTGGGGCAACTCGCCGTCATCCAAGCGTTCGCGCAGGCGGTGAAGCGTTAAATAAGTAGTGACTTCTTCACGGCTTTGAAACGCGCGGGATTCCGCAGTAAGCGGTACCTGCTCAAAGCGCTGCAGGCCCAGCTCCGTTAACACGAACTCTGCCCAGTCCTGGCGCAAGTTGCCAAAAAACATCAGCCGTAAGCGGTCGCAAAACGCCATCACCGTTAGCCGCACAACCTGCGTTGTGGCTGCTGGCCACCACTGTTGAAGAGGCGCTGGCGCTTGCAGTGGTTTTTCTTCAACTGCTGCTTGAAGCGCAGCTTTCGTGCTGTTGCGCGCTAGACCTGCGTTAGCAATTTCATCTGCCAATGCTTGGCGCAATTCGCTCAGCCGCAGCAGGCGAAATAGCTCACGGCTGGTTAACTGCGGTGCGCGGTCTACCCAGCCCAGCGCAACCAGCGGTACTAGCGCCTGCTCGGTGTCACCGATTTCCGCATAAGAGAGCTTATCCAGCCGAAACAGCTCACCTTTGCGCATCACCATGCGCACCAATAGCGCCTGAGAGGCTTGAGGTAGCGTCTCAAAATGACCGATAGCATCGCGCTCGGTGGCACTTAACAGATCATGGTGGCGGGCGTTTACCCATGACACTACATAACGGAAATTCGTCAGGTAATAGAAAGGGTCATCTAGGGAGGCGGTCGCTGGTGCGACAGGGGCACTGTTCATCTATCCATTATAACAGTGCTTGCTAGAGCAGGTTAACCCACCCGATGCTGATAGAGCACGTGTAATACATCGTCATTGTCTACCGGCTCGTCAATGGCTGGTGCCTCGACGGTAGGGGTTGACGCGCCTGCGTGGACTTCGGCAGGCTGGCGACCGCCTACCAATACATACCATTCCGCTTCTGTCAGATAGTGCTGACACCAGCGGCTTAGGCCATCGGCCACGTCGTCACGAATGCGTTCACCGCTACGAAAACCATGGGCGAGATGCAGTAAATCTTGGCGGGCAGTGCGGGCACGAGCATTACCGCCGTGCACTTTGGAAAGTGGACAGCGTCGATCGTAGGCCGCATTGGTTAGTGCATTCAACCAACGCTCCAATTCGTGCGCCTGAATACCGCCATAAACTGCCACTCTGCACTCCATGCTGAACGGTGATTAAAGTTTAATGAGCTATGCCCATTAGCATTTACTAAAAAGCAAAAGCGTTAGATTGCCCGATTTTGAAGTCACTGTCATCTTCTTGCTGGCAGACTCAACGCATTGAACTCTCAGTCAAACATTATACCTGTTAAACGATTAAAATGATTTTTAAACGTTAGTAGTTCATTAGCGTCTCTTTCGATTTTCGCTTAAGCGACGCAAGCACTTTGGACGCATGCCACTCAGGGCGATAAACAATTCCAAAACCAAACGTCAACGCAGGTATAAAAGGCAGCACTTTGACGCGATCATAATAAGACAGCTGATCTTTTGCGGTAATTGGGTTAATCACCGTGACCCCGACCTCGTTGGCTACCAACGCGCTAATCGTACCGATGTTAGCTTCCGTTTTACCGGCAATCTTAACGCCGTGTTCAGCTACCAGTTCCAACAGCGGGTTTGTGCTCACACTTGGCTGATTGCTGATTACTAAATGTTGACCACGCAAGTCGCTGACTTCAACAACGTTCTGCTTAGCTAGCGCAAGCTTTTCAGGCACCAGTGCCACAGCTTCTGTGGTCAGCAGCGTTTCGGTCAAGAGCTGGGGGGAAGTCGCCGGTAGCGTGATAAAGCCAATATCTGCATGGCTTGATTCCACCGCCGTTTGTACATCATGGCTCGACATCATATCCAGACTAATACTTATCCGGCTGTTTTCAGCCAGCAACGCTGCCACTACCTGAGGTACAAACCCAAAACATAGCCCAGGAATCGCGGCGATTCTCAAGCGTGATGTACCAAACTCCTTTAGCGCCAGCACGCTATGACGAAGCTCTTCAATATTGCCCATCAGCCTGAGAATTTCATCGTACAGCTCTCGTGCTTCAGGCGTTGCTAATAAGCGGTTTTTTTCACGTAAAAAAAGCTGTATTCCCAGGTTCTCTTCCAGCTGTGCTAGCGAGCGACTGACGCCAGACTGCGTCATGCCAAGAAGGCGTGCCGTTCCTGAAGCGCTGCCCACCTCAAATAGTGTTTTGAACGTTGCTAATGCTTTCAACGAGTTAATGGTAACTTCAGGCATGACTTTTACTCATTGATATTCGAAAAACGATCATATATTGAAATATAGTAACAAGCCTACCTAGACTGCAAGGGAGATTTTTCAACCGACTATAAAAACGGAAAACGTGATGACCGACTCTCCGCTGTTCTACCAGGCAGGCCCTGCCCTGCCGGAAGTCAGCCACGCTGATGGCGTCATGCTCTGGGACACCCAGGGCAAGGATTATCTAGATGGCTGTTCCGGGGCCATTTCCTGCAACCTTGGTCATGGCCGTCAGGATATTCGTGACGCTATGCTCGCACAAATGGACAAGGTCGCCTTCACTTACCGCACCCAGTTTGAAAGCGCGCCCGCCGAAGCCCTAGGCCAACAGCTGGTTGAGCTGTTTCATGGCGAGCTGGGCAAGGTGTTCTTTGTTTCCAGTGGCTCCGAGGCGGTGGAGTCTGCCCTCAAGCTAGCGCGCCAATACTTCTTCGCACTCGGCCAGCCCCAGCGTCAGCGCTTTGTCTCGCTGCGCCCCTCCTATCATGGCAGCACCATGGGGGCGCTGGGCATGACCGGCTATCAACCGCTGGAAGCCCCTTTTACCAGCATGACCCATGCCTCCATCAAGGTGCCAGGGCCGGATTTCTTCCGCCATCAGGATAGCGATGACGACACCCACGTGGATCGCCTGCTGGCAGAAGCACGCGCCGCCATGCAAGCCGCCGGGCCGGAGTCACTGATTGGCTTTATCCTCGAACCGATTGGCGGTGCCAGCACCGGCGCGCGGCTGTTGGGCAAGCGCTACCTGCAAGGCATTCGCGCCCTGTGCGATGAGTTTGGTTGCCTGCTGATTGCCGATGAAGTGCTCACCGGGGTGGGCCGTACCGGCGCCTGGTTTGCCTGCCAACATTACGATGTGGTGCCGGATATTCTGGTCACCGCCAAAGGCCTGGGCGCGGGCTACTACCCAATTGGTGCCATGCTGGCCCGCACTGACATCGTCGAAACGGTGATGGCCAGCGGTGGCTTCCAACATGGCCATACCTATGCGGGCAACCCGCTGTCTTGTGCCACTGGCCTGGCCGTCATCGATGCCATCAAGCGCGAAAATTTACTGGAAAACACCCAGGCGCGCGGCACGCAGTTGGAAGCCGGGCTGCGCCAGCTCGCAGAGCGTTACGACTGGGTCGGCCATGTACGCGGCGCTGGCCTGTTATGGGGCGTCGAACTGGTCGCCGATGGCGCATCACGCAAGCCCTTCCCCGCTGAGCAGAACCGCTTCGCCCAGATCACCGCCTTGGCCAAGCAGGAAGGCCTGCTGATCTACCCGCGCCGCAGCCTGGATGGCCTGGCCGGTGACCATTTCCTGGTCTGCCCGCCGCTGACCATTCAAGCCGAGGAAGTGGACACCCTGCTGGAACGTCTGGCACGTGCCATGGCGCGTTTTGACCAAGCGCTTACGCCGTCGCCTGACCTGAACGCACAACCCACCAGGGAGAGCTGAACACCATGACGCTGCTTAACCACAAGGTCTGTGAAATTGACGCGGCCATTGCCCAGATTCCTGATGGCGCCACCATCATGGTCGGTGGCTTTGGCTCGCCGGGCACGCCCTTTGCGCTGCTTGATGCCCTGCTGGCATCCGGCCAAGGCAACCTGACGCTGATCAAAAATGATGCTAACGAGCCCGGCATCGGGATTGGCAAGCTTATTGAAGCGGGCCGGGTCAAGCGCCTGATCACCTCGCATCTCGGCTTGAACCGGACGGCCATCGAAGCGATGAATAGTGGCCAGATGGAAGTCACCTTTCACCCCCAGGGGCTATTGGCGGAAAAAATCCGCTGTGCAGGCGTTGGCCACGGCGGCTTTCTCACCGATATCGGGATGGGAACGGAAGTTGCCGAAGGGCGCCATGAGATCACTATCGAAGGCGCAACCTGGGCCATCGAACCGGCGCTTCAGGCAGATTTCGCCCTGGTACATGCCGAGCGGGCCGACCGCTACGGTAACCTCATCTATCGCGCCACCGCCAGCAACTTCAACCCCCTGATGGCCATGGCGGCTGATCGGGTAATTGCCCAAACCTACCGCATCGACGAACCCGGCGACCTGCCTATCGACACCATTCATACGCCCTGTGCCTTTATTAGCCAAGTCGTGCAGGTCGACCGCGCGTCCAGCCAGCAAGGAGTTCGCCCCCATGCCCTCTGACCAGCAACGCATGTTGACCCGTGCTGCCCGTGAAGTCATCGATGGCCAGATCGTCAACCTGGGCATTGGGCTGCCAACTCGCCTGTTCCACTATCTACCCGATGGCATGAATGTCCTGGTGCACTCTGAAAATGGCGTACTCGGCTGCCGCCCGCGCCACGAGGGCGAAACCCCGGATATCGACATGATTGACTCCGGCGGCGCGTATATCACCACTCGCCCGGGGGCCAGCGTGTTCGATAGCGCCACCTCCTTTGCGATGATCCGCCGCAGCCGCGTGGACGTTACCTTTATGGGCGCCTTCGAGGTTGATCAGGAAGGCAACCTGGCCAACTGGAAAATTCCCGGCAAGTTCTCACCAGGGATTGGCGGCGCCATGGAGCTGGCCCAGAAAGTCGCCCGGCTGGTGGTGCTGTGTTCGCATAATGATAAGCATGGCAACCCCAAGATTCTGACCCGCTGCCAACTACCCCTGACGGCCAGCCGCTGTGTGTCGCGCATTATCACCGAAAAAGCCGTGATGGACGTGACCCCAAAAGGGCTTGAAGTAGTGGAAATCGCTGAAGGGCTGAGCGTTGCGGCGCTGCGCGAAGCCACCGACGCTACTCTGCTGATTGATGAATCACGCCTGGGGAGGTTCTGATGCTTGATGCTACCGAACAGCGCATTATCGCCTGCTGCAACGCGCTGATGGACGACACTGTAGCGCTGACCAGTGATCTGGTGCGCGGCTACAGTGTGATCGGCCAGGAAAAAGGCGCGCTGGATACCATGGAACGCCACCTTGAGCGCCTGGGCCTGCCGGTCACCCGTGTGCCGCTGGATGCCCCAGGTTTTGAGGAGCACCCCCATCGGGCGCCCGCCGAGTGGCCCAGCACTGGGCGTTACAATGTGATTTCAGACCTCAACCCCGGTGCGCCAGGGCCGCACCTGGTGTTCAACGGCCATCTCGATGTAGTGCCCGCCGAACCTACCGATATGTGGACCCGCCCGCCCTGGGAGCCATGGCAAAAGGACGGCTGGCTATATGGCCGTGGCGCGGGCGACATGAAAGCCGGTATTGCCGCCATGGTGATGGCGGTTGAAGCGGTGCGCCAGGCAGGCGTCGAGATCAACTTCCCGCTCACCCTGCAAACCGTGATTGAGGAAGAGTGTACCGGCAACGGCGCACTGGCCTGCCTGCATCAAGGTTTTAGCGGTGATTTCGTACTGATACCAGAGCCGTTCGGCGCTCAGATCTATGCAGGCCAGGTAGGTGTGCTGTGGTTCCGGATGCGCCTGGATGGCGTACCCGCCCACGTGCTTGACCCTTCCGCCGGGCGCAATGCCATTGAAGCCCTGCAAGACTATCTGCCCGCGCTGAAGATTCTGGAAGCGGAAATGAACAGCCTGGCGCGGCCTGAACTTTATGCCGACCACCCTCACCCCTTCAATCTGAGCATTGGCCGGGTGGATGCGGGCAACTGGGCCTCCAGCGTACCGGCCCACGCCATTCTGGAAGGCCGCGTTGGCTTCCCGCCCGGCATGTCGCCGGAAGAGGCTATGCAGCGGGTTCGCGATACCCTGCAGGCCTGCCACGCCGAGCTTGATGACGCCACCCCGGCGCCCCAGGTGAGCTTTCACGGTTTTCGCTCTGAAGGGCATGTGGTTGATCTCGACACCCCGGGCATTCGGCTACTCTCGGAATGTCACGAAGCGCTGATTGGCGCGCCTCCCGGCCATTATATATCCACCTGCACCACCGACCTGCGCGCCTTTCACGTATCCGGCAATATCAACGGCACCTGCTACGGCCCAGTTGCCCAGCGCATTCACGGTGTGGATGAGTGTGTGGAGATCGACTCAATCCGCCATGTACTGACCACCTATGCCTTGTTTATCCATCGCTGGGCAAAGATGGCTGAACAGCAGGAGAGCAACCAATGAGAAACGTCTACCTGGCTGACTATGCACGCAGTGCCTTCAGCCGCGCTCACCCCCGCAAGCCCGAGGTGGATGCCTGGGCCGACACCCGCAGCGATGCCCTGCTGGCCAGCGTTCTGGATGGCTTACTGGCGCGCAGCGATGTTGATGGCGCAGCGGTGGAAGACCTGAGTATTGGCTGCGCCCTACCAGTAAAAGAACAATGGAGCTTTGGTGGCCGCTACCCGCTGTGGCTGGCCGAACGCCTGGGCCCCAAAGGCCAGGCGTGCGCCACCCGGCAGATTGATCAGCAGTGTGGCTCCGGCCTTGCTGCCCTGCGCAACACCGCGCGGGAGATTCAGGCCGGTGCCGTTGAAGTGGGTATGGCCGGTGGCGTGGAAAACATGACCCGTGTGCCCATGGGCCCAGCCTTGTTCAAGGAAGGTGTGTTGACCAGCCCTGACGCGCTGCAACAGGCTGACTGGCTCGCGCTGGACGTGGTGCTCAATATGGGCCTGACCGCTGAGCGACTCGCCACGTCAGCGGGTATTTCCCGTGCTGCCATGGACGCCCTTGCCCTCAGTTCCCACCAGCGGGCGGCGAGCGCCGATGCAGCCGGCCACTTCGCTGGCGAACGTTTGACCCTGAACAACGCAGCCGGTGAGCCAATCAGTGTGGATAGTAACATTCGCGCCGATACCAGCGCCGAGCGTTTAGCGGGGCTGGACCCGGTCTTCATGCAAGGCGGCATGGTCACCGCAGGCAACAGCTCACCGCTGACCTCTGGCGCCGCCGCCACGCTTTTGATGTCAGAACCTGCCCTGCACCAGCACGGCATTAGCCCCTTGGCGCGGGTTGTGGCAATTGCCGACTGCGGCGTCAAGCCGGAAGAAATGGGGGCCGGAGCCGCCGCCGCTATCCAACGCGCCCTGAAGCAGGCGCAGCTAACGCCTAACGATATCAGCGTATGGGAAATCAACGAGGCCTTTGCGGCTGTGCCGCTGGATGCCATGGGCAAGCTTTCCCTTGACCCTGAAAACGTCAATATCTGGGGCGGCGCTATGGCGCTCGGGCACCCGTTAGGCGCAACCGGCATTCGCCTGGCAGGCACCCTTGGCCGCCTGCTGCAGCATCGCCAACAGCGTTACGGCTGTGCGGCGGCCTGCATCGGTGGCGGTCAGGGCATCGCCATCATTCTGGAACGCTGCTGACTGCCACTGGATTTACGAGAACAACGTTACGATAACAACGCTTGACCCCTAAGCAGGGAGAATAACAATGTCAACAACCACGCAAGACACCCATAAGCGCCCTTCATTTCTGGGCGCTATCACCGTGATCGGATTTCTGTGCTTCATGATGTTTGCACAGATTTTTATCCTCGGTGAAGACTGGGTGACGCATATTTCACTGATTTTCGCCATCGTGGTCTGCGCCCTGGTGGCACTGTATTCCGGCTTCAGCTGGCAGGATATCCAGAAAGGCATCTTGTATGGCTGTGAAATCGCCATGCTGCCGATGCTGATCTTGATGATGGTCGGGATACTGGTGGCCAGTTGGATCGCCTCAGGGACGATTCCATCGCTGGTCTATTACGGCTTGCAGCTGATCAACCCTTCGTATTTCCTGTTCACCGCGGTGATTGTCTGCGCTGTTGCCTCACTGGTCACCGGCAGTTCATGGACAACCGCCGCCACCTTTGGCGTGGCTTTTATCGGCATTGGCAGTGGGCTGGGTATTTCTCCGGCGATGACTGCCGGGGCAGTGATTTCCGGAGCAATCTTTGGTGACAAGATTTCACCGGTATCAGACTCCACCAATTTGGCCGCCGGGGTGGCCGAGGCCAATCTGTTTGATCACATCCGCTCGATGTTTTACACCACCGGGCCTGCCTTGATAATTACCATTATTCTGTTCTTTTTCATCGGCATGCAGTTTGACGGTGAAGGCGCGGATATCTCTCGCACTGCTGAGCTTTTGGCCGGCATTCGCGAGAACTTTTCGGTCGGTCTGCTGCCCTTTATCCCTCCACTGGTAGTTGTGGTACTTGCCTACCGGCGTGTTAATGCGCTGGCGGTGATGGTGATTGGCAGCCTGCTGGGTGCGGGCCTTGCCGTGGCTACTCAGGGCGTTGCGCTAGGCAACATGATGAACTACATGAACTACGGCTATGTCTCGGAAACGGGCGTGGAAGCGGTTGATGACCTGCTCAGCCGCGGGGGTCTGCAAAGCATGATGTGGACCATCTCACTGGGCTTTATCGGCCTGAGCCTGGGCGGTTTGCTGGAAAAAACCCGTATGCTGGAAGTTATCCTGGAAAAGTTGGGCAAACTGGTCAGCAATTCACGCGGGTTGATCGTCACACACGTTTTCTCGTCGCTGGCCACTAACCTGTTCTCGGCCAGCCAGTATATTGCCATCATCATTCCGGGGCGCATGTTTGTACCCGCCTACCGTAAGCTGAAAATTCTGCCCTCGGTATGCTCTCGCACCTGTGAAGACTCGGCAACCGTCACGTCACCTCTGGTGCCCTGGGGGCTGGGTGGCGCTTACTACATGGGGGTGCTGGATGTTTCCGCGTGGGATTATATGGGCTGGACGTTTTTAGCCATCATCACGCCGATCATCGCTATTCTCTATGGCCTGTTCAACATCTTCATCTGGCGGGAAGGCGAGCGTAACGACGTTAACACCTATAGCCAGTCAAACGTTGAACACCAACCGTCAGCCGATCTAGCGAAGTAGATCGAGAACAGGCACGTGGCAAGAGGCGACCAAGCTATCGCCTCATGCCACCGCCTATCAGCCTGAGGATACATGTCATGTATAAAAATATTCTGATTACCACGGCGGCAGACAATAACTCGAATGTTGTGCAGAAAATCGACGTAGCACGTAAGTTGGCCGACGAAGATAGCACCATACAGATCATTTCTGTCATGGAGCGTATTCCGCCTTATATTGCACCATCACTGCCCAGTGATTACCGCGAAACCACCGCGCAACGCATTAAAGACGGTATTCAAAAGAAAATTGGCGACGAGCACTACGAGATTCATGTGGTGGAAGGCAATGCCGCCCATCAAGTGGTCAAGTTTGCCAAGCGCAATGGCGTCGACTGCATCATTATTTCATCGAACCGTCCCGGCTTTCCTGACCACTTTATGGGTTCCACCGCCTTAAATGTTGTGCGCCAGGCAACGTGTACTGTCACGGTGGTTCGCTAGCCCAGGTTATAAATCCAATAGCTTAAGCCAGCTGTCTCCAGGGCGTTAAAAAAGCATGCATTAGGGCTTTGGCATATATATTGCTTTACGTTGGTCTATGCTGGTTTGACTAAGACAATTTGTTTGATAGTGAACTACGCGCTTTGGGGATCCATACGGGATAAATTGAGATACCGAGCGATTTATCCAATGCAACCAATGCCTTTAACCCACTCTACCAAGGAGACATGCACCTATAAGATGCAATAGAACATGCAACACAGCATTGCGAGAAACCACAGTATTAACAATGAAGCATAGGCACCCATGTAGCCTAAATGATCCGCACAACTACTGCTGAGCCAACCGAGCGATGTAACAGCACAATCGCAGGCTGACAGGCAAAACAATACTAAAAAGGAAACGGATAATGACAACCTTCACTCAACGTTTTTCCAAGACGTTCACCACTGCTGTCGCCGTTATGGGAGCAACTGCCGTGCTGGCCATGCCCAGCCACGCCCGAGACCTAGAAGAGATTCGGGGCGATGTTCTCCAAGTAGTTAACTCAGGCGCCTACCCGCCTTTCAGCTTTGTCGATACCCAAGGCAATCTGGTGGGTTTTGATGTTGATATTGCACAAGCACTGGCCGACAAAATGGGCGTCGAAGTCAACGTCCAGTCGTCTCCCTGGAATGGCATTATTGCTGCCATGGTGGGTGGGCGATTTGATGCCTGTATCTGCAGCATGAGTATCACCGAAGAGCGCCAGGAAGTGCTCGACTTTAGCGACCCCTACTACAGCTCAGGCCTTTCCATCTGGGTGCAGGAAGAGACCAACGACATCAACAGCATTGACGACTTTGCGGGTAAACAAGTTGGTTCAACGCTGGGTGAAACCGGTAACCAGTGGGCAGTGGAGAATGGTGACGGCAAATGGCGTAACCAGACGTTCCAGGGCCTGCCTGACATCATGAGTGCGCTTAACTCAGGCCGCATTGACGTGATGATTGCAGACGATGTACCGGTCCTCGTCGCCATGCAGGAAAATGAGCGGGACATCAAAATGGTAGATGTAGGCGAGCTGCCGCGCTGGCCTGCCGCCATTGCTATTCAGCAGGACAACCCCGAACTGCTTGAAGCACTTAACGTGGCACTGGCCGATATCAAGGAAGACGGCACTTATCAGGCGATTGTTGATAAGTGGATCGGCGAAGGCGCCAGCATCGAGTAACCCTGTGGCCGGGCAGTTTACAGTTCTGAGTTGCCCGGCTGTCTGATCGACAGATCAGTGGTTTCTACTGCGTTGATACCTGAGTACCCATCATCATTACCTGATTACCTCAACACAAAACGACAACAAGGTAACTTCATGGACTTCAACCTGATGGTCGAGATCACGCCGCTGCTGATAAAAGCAGCCGGGGTCACAATCGACATCTCGGCCCGTGCCATCTTCTTCGGGTTCTTCATCGCCTGCGGGCTGGTGTTTCTGCGCTCTGCTCGTATACGGCCGCTGCGCTGGCTGGCGCGCAGCTATATTAGTGTGGTTCGCGGCACGCCCTATTTCGTTCAACTCCTGCTGGTGTTTTACGGTGGCCCCAGCATTGGGTTACGGCTTGACCCTTTTACCTGCGGGGTTGTTGTCGGGGCCTTCAACATCGGTGCCTACATGAGCGAGGCGATTCGCGGAGCTATCGAGTCCGTCGACAGCGGTCAGAATGAAGCAGCGCGTTCCCTCGGTTTTGGCAAGGCACGCACCCTGCTGTTTGTTGTACTGCCCCAGGCAGCCGGGCTGATGATTCGTTCGGTGGGCGTTCTCGCTATTGTGCTGGTCAAGAATTCATCGCTGGTATCAATTATCTCTGTGGTTGAGCTCACCTATCAGGCCCAGCGCTTGATCGGTTCTACCTACAAGCCGCTGGAAATTTTCACGCTCAGCGCCTTGATGTACATCGTCATCGTCTACGCCGTGATGGGCATGATGGAGTTGGCCTATCGGCGCGCTACGCGCTACCAGAGTCGCTAACCCGCCCCGATTCAACGCTGGCCGGTCGACACCATACCCGTTAGGAGAGCGCCCCGATGCAGTTTGATTTTACGCCTGTTATTACCTATTTCCCGACCTTGCTCAGCGGCATTGGCGTCATGCTGATGATCGCCGTGACCGTTGCGTTTTTTTCCATTGTGGGTGGCTTGGTGATCGCGGTCATCACCCTGTATACCAATAAGGTCGTCAGCTGGCCGCTGCGCTTCTTTATCTGGCTGTTCATGACCACGCCGCTTCTACTGCAGCTGTATTTTCTCTATTTCGGCCTGGGTGATTTGATCCTGATTCCGGCGATTGTGGTCGGCATCTTGGGCCTTGGCTTTCACTATATGGCCTATAACGCCGATATTTTCACGGCCACTATTTCATCGGTATCCGACGGCCAGTATGAAGCATCTCGCTCGCTGGGCTTTGGCCATTGGCGAACCATCTTCTACATCATTGTTCCTCAAGCGTTTATCCGCTCGGTGCCGCAACTGGGCAACAATATGATACTGATGGTTAAAGATACCTCAGTGTTATCCGCCATCGGCGTGGCCGAACTGGTGTATGCCTCCCAGTATGCGATCAGCGTCACCTTCCGACCGTTCGAGTTCTTTATTGCCATTGCCGTGATTTATTACCTGCTCAACATTGCCATGGAGCTGGGCCAGGCATGGTTCGAGCGGCGTACCGCTTACCGTCGCTAAAACCGTGATTCAAATGGCGGCCTGAAAAAAAACAAATGGACTAACTACCGACTGGACACTTTATGAGCACCTTACCTTCCACTGATACTCCTGTTGCCGATACCCCCATGGTCGAAATGCGCAATGTGCACAAGCGCTTTGGCGACCTTGAAGTCCTCAAGGGCATCAACCTGACCGTCGAACGCGGCAAGATCATTTCGATCATAGGGCCATCCGGTTCGGGGAAAAGCACCTTGCTACGCTCGGTCAATCACCTAGAAGTGATTGATGACGGTGACATTCTGTTGGATGGCGCTCAGGTCAATCGCCCCGACCTCCAGGGTCTGGCCTTTGAACGCCATATCAATCATATTCGCCAGAATATGGGCATGGTGTTTCAGCACTTTAACCTTTTCCCTCATCTGTCGACCCTCGACAATGTCACCCTGGCCCCGCGCAAGCTCAAGGGCATGGCATCCAAGCAGGCCAACCAACTGGGTATGGAGCTGCTTGACCGAGTGGGCCTGGCAGACAAAGCGGATGTATTTCCTTCGCGGCTTTCTGGCGGTCAGAAGCAGCGGGTGGCGATTGCCCGCGCATTGGCCATGCAGCCTAAGGTCATGCTGTTCGACGAGGCCACCTCGGCGCTCGACCCGGAGCTGGTGGAAGAGGTCAACCGCGTAATGCGCGGCCTGGCCGAAGAGCATATGACCATGCTGATCGTGACCCACGAAATGGCCTTTGCCCGCGATGTTTCCGACTGGGCGATGTTTATGGATGGCGGCGTGGTGGTCGAGGAAGGCCCTCCCAGCATGCTGTTCAGCACCCCACAGCAGGAACGCACCCAACACTTCCTGAGTAAGCACCTGGACACCCAGCGCTAATCCCCAGCCTTAATCCCCAGCGCTAACGCCACGGCCGTTACCCCACGGTCGCTGGCCACTCCACTGCCCATTGGCGCTTTTGCGCTGGCGTCTTCTGTTTCAGCGCATACTCAGCGCGGCTGGCCGCTGCGCGATCTGCGAAAGGCTGCGCGCCGAGCATTGCTATCGGTGGGTTAGCACGGGTATAGCGCGCGCCTTTACCGTCGCAGTGCGCTTGGTAACGTTTCGCTAGGTTGTTGGTAATCCCCACATAAGTGCCACGCTTGCACTCAAGTAAGTAGAGGTACCATTGGGAATTAGTGGTTATAGAGTCAGTCGTTGCGGAATTAGTAATTTGACTACTCACCGCAACAACTCTTTATTTTTCGGCCGCTACCACATAAGCAGCGCTCGTTTCGCCGGGGTTTAAGGCGCTTAATGGTCGGCACGCCATCAACATACCACCAGCGCCCGTCTTCAAACACAAACCGGGAGTTTTCTTCCAGCACCTGCCAGCGGTTTTGTTCACGAAAATAGGCTAAAAAATGTACCGTGCCCTGTTCCTCTTTTACTGGCGGTGCCGCCACAATCGTAAGCGCTTTCCACTGGGTATCTGGGTCGAGCTGCAGCTGCGCTGGCCGCGTTGATGGGTGCCAAGTGGCGAGTAAGTAATCGTGGCTATTCAACGCAAATGCCGTGTAACGTGAACGCATTAGCGCTTCAGGCGTCGGTGCCGTTACACCTTGATGATAAGGTTGGCAACACGCCGAGAGTGCAGCACCACTGCCGCACGGGCAGTTGGCTGACGTTGAGACTGGCGTTGAAAGCGTCATATTGAAGACTCTGTATTCTTTGGTTTATAGACTTGGTATACGTTTTGTTTCGGTATTGGCAAATAGTTAGGTATAGTACCAGAGCTACATCATCAGACAGACGGAGTACGACACACGATCGATCATTCTTTCCAAACGCAGTGGAGGTTCTCCTATGAAGGTTTACAAACCCGAATGGCAGTGCACGTTTAGCGTAAACGAAGGCGCGGTAGAATCAGCAACCTGGAAAGAGCGAATCGCGTGGCGGCTTAGACAAATCGCCGATCGACTAGAAGGCGGTGGCCGTACGGTAAAAATCGACTACAACGTCTCTCCGCACGTTAGCCGAGACGAAGTTGATACCTGTTTGGGGAAAGGGTTTGAGGTGACTCAGCGGCTGCTGACCCAACTTGCCCGCCAACAGGCCTGCGAAGATGTGATGCGCCATGCGAAAGCAGAGCTTTACGAAGAGCAACATCAGCATTAGTCGTAATAAGCAACGCAGCAACGTTTTAGAAAAACACCCGCCTGTTTAAACATTGGCGGGTGTTTTTTATTGTGTGCTATTTATATTCAAGGCTCATTAGCAGCCATCATCCCGAATAGGGTGTTTCTAACGCCTGACCTAATCGCTGCATAAACGCCGTGCATTCATGCAGCTGGGCCGTCTCAATATACTCATCGGGCTGATGCGCTTGAGCGATGCTGCCAGGGCCAAGAATGATTGTCTGTAAACCCTGGCCTTGGAACTGTCCCGCTTCCGTGGCGTAAGCCACCGCATGGTCGCAGCACCCTGCTGGCAAATGGTCTTTGGCTAAGCGAAGCACCCGATCGTTTTCGCGGTCGGCCAAGCCCGGTACGGTCACGTTTAGCGGCTCGGTGGTAATTTCAACGTGCTTGCCTTTGGCCTGCAACTCAGCGCTTTGCTGGTCGCAATAGGCCTTAAAGCGCGCGTATATTTCGTCGAAGGTGTCCGTTGGCAGGTGACGAATTTCCCACTCGAACTGGCACTCCCGCGCCATAATATTGATTGCCGTGCCACCCTTTATTTTGCCTACATGCAGGCTGGTGTGGGGCACGTTAAAGGCCTCGTCGACGCGCCCCTCTTCTACCAATGCCGCCATCGTGTCTTCAATAAACGTGACCAGCCTTGCCGCCACATGAATAGCTGACGTGCCTTGATTCACTTGGCTACTGTGGGCCTCCCGACCAATCACGGTGGTGCGCAGATTAGTTGCGCCTTTTTGAGCGACCACAGGCTGCATGCTAGTAGGTTCACCAACAATGACGTGGGCGGTGGTGGAGTAATGCTCGTAAAAGCGTTTAATAAGGCTAGGTGCGCCCACACAGCCAATTTCTTCGTCGTAAGAAAACCCGAAATAGATAGGCTGCTTCAGCGACGCATTGACCCAGACAGGCACCATGGCTAACGCACAGGCAATAAAGCCTTTCATGTCACAGGTGCCACGCCCGTAAAGACGGCCATCGCCGCCATCACGCAGGGTAAACGGGTCACTCGACCATGGCTGACCGGCCACAGGCACTACGTCGGTATGGCCAGAAAGCACCACGCCGCCAGGGGCATCAGGGCCTACTCGGGCAATCAGATTGGCTTTGGTTCCACACGGACTCATCACTCGCTCTGAAGCAACACCATAATCAGCTAGATAGTGCTCAACAAATTCAATTAAGGCTAAATTTGATCCACTTGAGGTGGTATCGAATGATACTAGCTTCGCCAGTAAGGTAGTCACGTCAATCATTCTGCTCTCGCTAGTTAATCTCTTGATATTACCCTATCACCGCCATTCGCCTTTTCCTACTCAGCAGGCTTGCTGCCAACTAAACGTTGACTGTCACGTCGAGTTCATCGTGCATTCATGAAAACGTCATCTACACTTTCTACTGTTCAGTGCACCCAAAAACTTAATAAATGTACTGCGAACGACCCACAAGGAGCCGTTATGTCTCGTTTCACATTGCACGCGCTTACCCTAGGGGTGGCGACCGCCACGTTTAGCCTTTCTGCCCATTCAGCGACTGAAGTGACTTGGTGGCACGCCATGGGAGGCCAGCTTGGTGAAATCCTTGAAGAAATGACGGAGGAGTTTAACGCCTCCCAGGATGATTACCGAGTAACCCCCAGCTATCGTGGCAATTATACCGAAACGATGACCGGTGCCATTGCGGCGTTCCGTGCAGGCGAGCAGCCCCATATTTTGCAGGTCTTCGAAGTCGGCACAGGTACCATGATGAATGCTGATGGCGCCATTTATCCGGTGTATCAGCTCATGGAGGATCATGGCCGCGCATTTGATCGTGACGCTTTCCTACCTGCGGTAGTCGGTTACTACACCGACACGAACGGCAACATGCTGTCGTTCCCGTTCAACTCCTCAACGCCGATTATGTATTACAACCGTGACGTGTTTGAGGAAGCAGGTTTAGACCCTGAGCAGCCACCACAAACTTGGGATGAAGTCGCGGAGTATGCAACTCAAATTACCGAGTCAGGTGCTGCAAACTGTGGTTTCACCACCTCATGGCCAAGCTGGGTGATGCTGGAAAACTTCTCTGCCATGCACAACTCTCCGCTAGGCACGTTAGAAAACGGCTTTGGCGGAATAGAAACAGAGTTCAACTTCAACAATGAACTAGTGGCCCGCCACTGGGATAATTTGAAGACGTGGCAGGATGCGGATGCCTTTAAGTGGGGCGGCCCTGGTTCCGGCCCAGACTCTGAACCGCTGTTTTACTCACAAGAGTGTGCGATTTTCTTTGGCTCTTCTGCCTCTCGTGCGGATGTCGCTGCTAATTCCGACTTTGAAGTTGGTTTCGGTATGCAGCCCTACTATGACGACGTAGATGGCGCGCCACAGAACTCCATCATTGGCGGTGCCACCCTGTGGGCACTTCAAGGCCACACCGATGACGAGTATGAAGCCGTTGCTGCCTTCTTTGAGTACCTCTCACAGCCTGAAGTGCAAGCTGAGTGGCACCAGCAGACCGGCTACCTGCCAATCACTCAAGCGGCATGGGACTTAAGCAAAGAGCAGGGCTACTACGATGAGAATCCAGGCGCTGATATTTCGCTGAAGCAGATGACGCTAAACGAACCAACTGAAAACTCGAAAGGCCTGCGGTTTGGTAACTTTGTACAGATCCGCGACATCATCTCCGAAGAGATGGAGGCCGTGATGACCGGCGCTAAAACGGGCCAAGAAGCTGCCGATTCAGCGGTTGAACGTGGTAATCGATTGCTGCGCGACTTCCAATCAGCCAACCAGTAAGTAAGCACCCGCTCCGCCGCCTGCCTTTGGCAGGCGGCGAGCCTATTTTTAAGTGCCCCGCTTATTGGTGCCGTTTATAGACGCAGGATACGTCGCCTATGCAAACCAAACGCATGACTTTTCCAGGGCGTTTTTTGCCCTACGCCCTGCTGGCTCCTCAGGTCATTGTCACGCTGATTTTCTTTATTTGGCCTGCCGGTCAAGCGCTTTACCAATCACTGCTGCGGGAAGACGCCTTTGGTCTACGCACCACCTTTGTGGGCTTGGAAAACTTTGCGCGACTCTTTCGCGATGGTGCCTATCTTAATTCGCTCTCAGTGACAGTGGTGTTTGCGGTAGGTACCACACTACTTTCCATGTCCGTTGCGCTGCTGTTAGCGAGCACGGTTAACCGCATGATCCGCTCACGCAGTACCTATACCACGCTGCTGGTATGGCCCTACGCGATTGCCCCGGCGATTGCCGGTGTGCTGTGGTGGTTTATCTTCAACCCTTCGATTGGCATTGTGCCTTACATACTGGACATGGTTGGCTACCAGTGGAACCACCGTACCTCAGGCGCAGACGCCATGATGCTGGTGATTTTTGCCGCCGCCTGGAAGCAGATTTCTTATAACTTCCTGTTTTTTCTCGCTGGCTTACAGTCGATTCCTCAATCACTGATTGAAGCAGCGGCCATTGACGGCGCAAGCCCCATGAAGCGCTTCTGGACCATTATTTTCCCACTGCTGACGCCAACGACCTTCTTCTTGATGGTGGTTAACGTGGTGTACGCCATGTTCGATACCTTCGGCATTATTCACGCGACTACCCAAGGCGGCCCTGCCCAAGCGACCAACACGCTGGTCTATAAGGTCTACGCCGATGGCTTCGTAGGCTTGAACTTAGGCTC
Source organism: Halomonas qinghailakensis (assembly GCF_025820815.1). Lineage (NCBI taxonomy): Bacteria > Pseudomonadati > Pseudomonadota > Gammaproteobacteria > Oceanospirillales > Halomonadaceae > Halomonas > Halomonas qinghailakensis. The sequence continues at coordinate 1,372,911 of NZ_CP096973.1, forward strand.
TTCGGCCGCTCAGTCGGTGATTTTGATGGCCATTGTGGTCGCACTTACGGTGGTGCAGTTCCGCTTTATTGAGCGCCGCGTGAACTACTAACACCGCTGGTTAATTGTTTGGGAGACTTTCAATGGTTGAAAACCGACCCTGGGCGAATTTTTTTGCTCATCTGACGTTGATGATTGGCGTCGCGGTGGTGGTGTTCCCTGTTTACGTTGCACTCGTGGCGTCTACCCAGGCACCGGGCGACTTGCTACGCGGCACGCTGCCGATGCTGCCCGGCGCTCATGGTATCGAGAATTTTACCCGCATGTGGCAGTCCGGCGTTTCCAACGCAGGTGCCCCACCAGCAGGAATGATGCTATGGAACAGCTTTGTTATGGCCATGGCGATTACCATAGGAAAACTGTCGATCTCGTTACTGTCGGCGTTTGCGATTGTTTACTTTCGCTTTCGTTTTCGGATGTTCTTCTTCTGGCTAATTTTCATCACGCTGATGCTGCCCGTCGAAGTACGCATTATTCCGACGTTTCAGGTCGTCGCAGATCTCAATATGCTGAACAGCTTCGCGGGGCTTTCAATTCCACTGATTGCATCGGCCACCGCGACGTTTCTGTTTCGCCAGTTCTTTATGACGATTCCGGAAGAGATGCTGGAAGCGGCCCGAGTCGATGGTGCAGGACCACTCAAGTTCTTTAAAGACATCCTTATGCCGCTATCAGTTACCAATATCGCGGCGCTGTTTGTGATCATGTTCATTTATGGCTGGAACCAATACCTATGGCCACTGCTGATTACCACCGACCCTGACTACTACACCATTGTGATGGGCATTCAGCGCATGACCTCAGAAGAGAATCCCCAGTGGCACTTGATTATGGCTGCCGTGGTAATGGCCGCCCTGCCGCCCGTACTGGTGATTCTGTTTATGCAACGCCTGTTTGTAAAAGGCCTGACCGAGACGGAGAAATAACGATGGCCAGCATTACCCTGGAAGGGCTAAAAAAAACCTATGCGGGCAACGTGGCTGCGGTCAAAGGGATCGACTTACAGATTGAAGACGGTGAATTTGTGGTACTCGTCGGGCCATCCGGTTGTGGAAAATCGACTCTGCTACGGATGGTCGCTGGGCTTGAAACCATTACCGAAGGCACGCTCAAAATTGGCGATCGGGTAGTGAATAAGCTAGAGCCCGCTGAGCGCGATATCGCCATGGTGTTCCAAAACTACGCGCTTTATCCACACATGACCGTCTACAACAACCTCGCTTATGGCTTAAAGAACCGAGGTTTCAAAAAAGATGACATTGATAAACGCGTGCGTTTAGCGGCCAAGATGCTGGAAATTGAAGACTTCCTGGAGCGCAAACCCCGCAAGCTTTCCGGCGGCCAGCGCCAACGGGTAGCGATGGGCCGAGCACTGGTGCGCGAGCCTTCAGCCTTCTTGTTCGATGAACCGCTTTCCAACCTAGACGCCAAGCTACGCGTACAAATGCGGGTAGAAATTAAACAGCTACAACGTCGCCTAAAAACCACCAGCCTGTACGTCACCCACGATCAACTGGAAGCAATGACCCTGGGCGACCGCTTGGTCGTACTAAATGCCGGGCAAATTGAGCAGGTAGGCACACCGATGGAGATCTACGCCCGTCCGGCCACGATGTTCGTTGCGGAATTTATTGGCTCCCCGGCCATGAACATGTTGCCGCTGGATTATCTGCGTACTCAACGCAGCAGCGTGCTGGAACACCTTCCTGAAGGCACCGACACCCTTGGCATACGCCCTGACGACATGCACCTCACCCCGCCCGAGGCTCCCCATCTAGCTATCGACGCGACACTCATGCTCTTTGAAGCGGCAGGCGCGGAAAGCCATCTATACGTTAATCTCGCCGACAGCGAACAACCCACGGTGATTCGCACCACGGGCCAGCCAGCCGTTCGTGAAGGGGAAATATTGCGCTTCTATGTAACCCGCGATGCGCTTCATCCTTTTAATAGCACCACTCGAAAGCGCACCGGTGTCTGACAGACATTGCGCTGAAACATCAGTCCTGAAAAACATCAGTCCTGAAAACATCAGCCCTGGAAAACATAAGCCCTGGCAAAAAATAGCGGGCGGCCAAGTGGGTAGCGCTTGCCGCCCACCTGGCCGTAGGCGTGCCTTAACGCTACCCTTCTGCTATGCATGACAACGTTCATACAGGTGTCATGGTTCATCGTTAGCGTGCCATAAAGGCCCAACAAAACGGTGACCATAATGGCGAATCAAACGCGCAAGCCGCTGAGCGATGAAGAAATCACCTACCTAGTCGAGCTGGCGAATGGCAACGCATTAGCCAAGCAGCGTCGCCGTGAGAAAAAACGCCAAGCGACAGCGGCGAAAAAACCCGTAGAGTAACCACGGCGTTACCAGGGCAATAATTCACCGTTGGAGTGCCAGAAGCTGCCGCTATTTTCGAGGGTTAACGCCTCGATGCGTGCAATGATGCCAGCGGCGGCTTCTTGGGGTGAAATATGGCCGCCAAAATTAACCATACGGGTTTGGACATAGCCTGGATGCAGCTGCGCCACGGCAATACCTTGCGGCTTAAGATCCATTGCCAACGATTTTCCAAACGCATTTAGCGCCGCTTTAGACGCACGGTAGCCGTAACGCCCGCCAGAATCGTTATCGGCAATGGACCCCATGCGGCTGGTGATATTGGCAATTTTGCTGCCCTTTTTCAGCCGCGGCAACAGCGCTTCACAGACCCTTAGCGGTGCATAGGCGTTGATTTCCATCTGCGTTCGAATGCTGTCAAAATCAAGACTTCCCAAGGCCTCATCCTGCAAAAGCCCCGCATTATTGATCAGCACATCCAGCGTTTCATCCTGCAAGGCGTTGGCCAACGCAGCGACGCTTTCTGGCTGCGTGACATCAATGCCTTCAATAACACGCTCTGCCGCCGCCTGCAGTGCATCTGACGATTCACGGCAAACACCGATTACCCGCCAGCCAGCCTGATGATACTGCTCGGCTAGTGCAAGCCCTACGCCTCGGTTAGCGCCAGTGATTACTACAGTCGATGTCATGGGAGTATCCTAAGGTTATTTTCAAATATAATAAATATTGTAACGCAAAAAGCCGATGCACTTTTAGTGCATCGGCAAAACGATCTTTATAAATTAATTACATGCTAAGGAATCTATCGAATCATTTAAAAATGATAACGTGCACCGATTGCGTAATACAGGTCGTCTTCGAAGTCATTAACAGCATCTTTATTCGCGTCATTCAATTCGACAAACACATCAAGATTGTTAGAAATATCATAATGCGCCGCAGCGGCCCAAGCGTCACGATCATCATCAGTATTATCTGGGTCAATATTGTAATAATCGAGATAGAAGGTCCAAGCGCCAGTGGCAAAAGTACCGCCCAGACCTACGGTGTCAAAACCACCTCCTCGCGTATCGCTATCACCACGGGTTTCATACCCTAAGCGCGCAGAAAAAGCGTCATTTATATCGTACGTGGCTGTAGTACCAAAACGCGTTTCACCGTTGCCACCGCCACGAACGGTGTCTTCTACGTAACCAAGCGCTAAGCGAACAGGGCCAGTCGCGTAAACGATGCCACCCTGTGTAGCGATCACACTGCCTTCGCTAGACTGCTGTGCTTCAGTAAGCCCACGCTCAGAAAAGTGTTTCGCTGAGAAAACCGCCTGAAAACCATTGATTTCAGGTGTTTTATAGCCAATCGAGTCACCACGTGCCTGTAGGCCACCACCGGCGAATTCATAACCGCGCTCGATGTAAACATCGAACGGTGTCATGACGTAGTTATCGTAGTAACTATTATAGTTACCGGCCATAAACGTACCGTACTGCTTACTTTCGAGGCCAAGGTAGCTATTACGTACTTCATCAAAGCCTGGACGACTGCGCTCATCCCCGGTAAAGCGCCATTCTACTCGAGCAAACGCACGCAGATCCGCGTTGATTTGATGGCCTGCCGTAAAGCGCAAACGAGAACCGAAATTACGGAACTCTTCACCGTTATCAACGCCATCTTTTTCACCGCCGCCTTCAAACCCCATGGCGATGCGGCCATAGATGTCTAGCTTTGTACCATCTTGGTCATACACTACTGCCGCTTGGGCTGCAGAAGCACCTAATAAACCACTGACCGCCAGAGCAAGTGCCGTTTTTTTAAACATGATTGATCCCATAAAGTCGTTAGCGCTTTTTATAAGCACTTATATTTTCAGTAGATCTAGTTTCAGTAGATTTTAAATGACAAGATGTATTCGTTTTTTCTGATCATAACCCCTTCAGAAAAACAAGAATCTTATTACCAATGTATTTTTATTTAACCTTTAACTGCGCATTGCGAAGGCACTGTTTAGGATATGCTTACCTTGTCATCGATCACTTTAAAGGCTCTATGTGTCATTCTTCTTAAAGTTTTATTTTTTAGTTATTTTTCTGAAAGCTAAGAATAAGTAGCCAGACCAACATACTGACCTGCTAAAACACTTGGCATCCCCCTTGTCATCCCCCCTTGTCATCCCTTGTTCACTAGGCTGTCTTGGCAGTGTCACTGTCGCTGCGCATAGTGGCTACAACGTGATAGATAAAGGGATGAATCGCTCATGCGGCTCTGTATCGTTAGCGAAACCTGGTCACCAGAAATCAACGGTGTCGCGCATACCCTGAATAGGCTATGTCGTGAGCTCACCCGGTTGGGGGTAACCGTGGATGTTATTCGTCCCATCCCTAAGGTGCCTGGTATCGCCAGCAAGGTTACTCAAGGGTTAGCTCAAGAGCCGTCTCAAGAACTTCAGGTACGGCGCTTCGCGTTACCCGGTTATAACGACGTGCAGATTGGGCTTGCCAGTCCCGCCAAATTACGCCGCTTTTGGCAGCAGCAACGGCCTGATTCAATTTACTTGGCGACCCAAGGCCCGTTAGGCTGGGTCGCTCGCCAGGCGGCACACCAATTAAATATTCCACTGGTGGCTGGTTGGCATACTAACTTTGACCACTACTGCCATGATTATGGAGTCCCCTGGCTAGCTGCCGCCACACGGCGCTATTTACGCTACTTTCATAACGGTTGCGACCTTACCCTAGTGCCTACTCAACAGCAGGTCGAAGCACTGCGCGGTCAGGGTATTCACGATGTACAGGTGCTCTCACGAGGTATCGATGGCGATAAATTTTCACCCGTCCACCGTGACGATGCTCTACGCAAGCAGTGGGGTGTTAGCGAACATCAACCGGTTGCCCTATACGTGGGTCGCTTAGCACCAGAAAAGAACCTGGCATTGCTACAAGAAACGCTGCAGGCCATGAGCGACGTGCGCCCCGATATGGCTCAGGTAATTGTTGGTGATGGCCCCGGCCGCGCTCAGTTACAAAACGCGTTGCCAGATGCCCACTTCACCGGCTTTATCAATAAACAAGCACTAGCACGTCACTATGCCAGTGCCGATATGTTTATTTTCCCTTCTCAATCGGAAACCTGGGGGAATGTGGTAACCGAAGCCATGGCCAGCGGATTGGCAGTCGTGGCTTATCACCATGCTGCCAGCGCTGAGCTAATTCAAAGTGGGCATAACGGCATCACCGTTCCAACTGACGAGCCGCTTGCCTTTCAGCAGGCTGCCGTCGCGTTATGCCAGCACCCTGCAGACTACGCTCGCCTTGGAAGAATCGCCCGCCTACGCGCGTTAGAGCAAAGCTGGTCGGGAATCGCAGAGCAGTTTTTACGCTACTTACAAAACGCCCAGGAGACCCACCATGCGTCCGCGTCCGCTTGTCGTATTCGATCGTCTTGATGTACTGGAATGGCAGCTTTGCCAGCGAGTAACACACTTAACGCTTTATCGCCCCTGGCGGCTAACGCTGCAAACGGCCAGTAAACTAGGAGACTGGCCTGTCTGGGTGCTATTAATCGCCGCACAGCCCTGGTTACAACCTAACGGCGCTTGGCGCATCATGCAGTACAGCGCCATCGCACTATTCGCAGTCGCTATTTATAAATTGGTAAAAACGCGGATGTGTCGTGAACGTCCGTTCATCACCTACTTAGGCGGCGTCCACTGTGGCGAGCCTGCTCGGGATAAATACAGTTTCCCCAGCGGTCATACTATGCATGCGGTAATGTTTAGCGTGCTAGTGGCCGCCCATACCCCCTGGCTGCTTCCCATTGTGATTCCGCTTAGTTTACTGATCGCTGTTTCACGGGTAGGGCTTGGGTTGCACTATGTCAGCGATGTCATTGCTGGCGCTGCCATGGGCTACGGCTTCGCGCTGCTCAGCCTTTATTGGATGGGATAAAAAAACCACCAACGCGAGCGAAGGTGGTTTTTGACATTATTGTCTAATTATCGTTGTTTCTTCTTCACTTACATATCGGGAGGCAAATCGTCACGATCCTCTAATGTGGTCATAAAGGATGTTTTAAACATCATATAAAGGCCGACCCCCGAAAACCCTAGAAACAGCACAAACATGCATAACATCAATACCATCGCCATAGCGCTTGTCCCTGGAAGTTTGCGGCTGCTGCGTTGACGTTTTCTAACCGCTGAATTTTGGTTTAAACATGAGGATAGACCAAAATGTCCTGCCTATTGGGTACAAAAGCTACTCAAAAAAATAGACAACACCTAATATTCAATAAAATCAAAATGTTAACAACCTTTAATTAACGCAAAAAAACCACCTCGCTTTCACGAGATGGTCGTTTTGCATCATTACCACTCCCTGGCGGTGATGATCAGCGTTTCCTTACACTGATAAGGGTGAGCAGGCTGACTGTCCTTTCATGTCCTTTCACTGATATGGCTCCATGCCTTCCTTAGTTACCTATCAGCCTGCTCACGCTGTTTACTGATTGCGACTAGACTTGAGCTTAAGTAGTAATAACAAATAGCAATAACGATAGCTTAGTTTTTAAATTTAAGGTTACTTATAAGTTGTCTACTCATAACTTTGCAGATAATAGGCCAAAAATCATAAATATGAAAAAGTTACTTTATTAACAATTGTTTATAGGGAAACAAGCCATGCCAGTCACGGTTCGATATGTCGCAATTTTATGGCTAAAACTGACACATGCGACAAAATCGCATTGTCAGTTGACACAATCCATAGGGAAACCTGTGGCACCAATAGCGCTCAGCGATTATTTTAAATAACAGCGTACAGCACTGCTTATTGCACGCCCCACCTGCTGAGGAATCATTTGATGAAACGTACACTGGCTACCCTTTTATTAATAATAGTGACTCTAGTGAGCATCAGTGGCTGTAATACCATTCGCGGTGCAGGCGAAGACATTGAGCGCGGCGGCGAGGCTATTCAGCGCTCTGCAAGTAGTTAAGGGTTGCAACTGATGACAATGATGACCGTCTATCTATCACATGGTTTGGAAAGCGGGCCTAACGCCCTGAAAGTACAAGCTTTAAAAAGAGTCGCTGAACAGCGCCATGACTGTGAAGCCGTGGTCATAGACTACCGCGGCATAGCAGCGCCTCAGGAGCGCTTACAATATTTGCTCAATGTGATCGCCGATCGAAACGATTCGTTAGCTAACTGCGTGATGGCAGGCTCCAGTCTTGGCGGATGGTTAAGTGCAGCAGTAAGTGCTCACGAACCCGTGCTGGGCTGCTTTTTGCTAGCCCCGGCACTTGGCCTGCCAAACTACCCACAAACCTCACTCACATTGCAGGCAGCCCACACGCATATTATTCATGGATGGAGAGATGACGTCGTGCCACCTGGCCCTGTTATTGAACATGCCCAAAGTCAACGCCTGTCGTTACGCCTGCTTGATGATGACCATCGCCTTCATAACAGCCTGGAAACGATACTTACCGATTTCGAGCATTTCCTAGCCCAGTGTGCTTCACCTCTGCCCTCTCACTAACAACGCGTTACAACAAATAGTCGACATGAGCCAAATAAAACTATACAAATGATGTACACACATAAGGAGAGTGCTCATGTTTGGTTTATTTAAGCGCGACCCCAAGAAAAAGCTACAGCAAGATTACGAACGCAAGCTACAAGCAGCCATGGAAGCTTCACGCAATGGTGACATGCGAGCTAACGCCACACTAACGGAAGAAGCAGAAGCAATTTTAGCTGAGATTAATCGCCTAAAAGCAGAAGAACGCTAGGATAAATCGCCCATGCGCCATCGTGTCATTGCTGCCGTCGCTTTTAGCTGGTTGCCTTTGTCTGCACACGCCAGCTGCCCATCGCCTGGCCAATGGTGGCAATCGCAAAACAGCGTTGCCAACAGTGCTATTTTAACCCAGGCATCACAGCATCAGGTGGTGCTTCTAGGCGAGCAGCATGACGCAGCTGACCACCACCGTTGGCAGCTGCACACCCTGGCGGGGCTTCATGGATTGCGTGATGATATGGTCATTGGGTTAGAAATGTTGCCCAGAGGAGTGCAAGATGTTCTTGATGATTGGGTGGCCGGTTTATTGACCGAAGAAGAACTGCTAGCACAGTCCCACTGGGAAGAAACCTGGAGGTTTGATGCCAATCTTTATCTCCCTATATTTCATTTTGCCCGCCTTCACAACATCCCTCTGATTGCGCTAAACATTACCCCTGAGCTCCGCCAGCGCTTGTCTAGTGAGGGGTTCACTAATGTGCCTGCCGAACAGCGCCACTATATTCCTGCACCGTTGCCCCCCAGCGATCGCTATGAAAAGCGTTTAAAGGAGGTATTTGATCAGCATGCCATGGGCGACGACCCCGCCATGCTAAATCGATTTGTACAGGCTCAGCTTAGCTGGGATGTCGCCATGGCCGAGGGGCTAGCGAATGCCGCCACAGAAGGCGCACTTGCCGTTGGCTTAATGGGCCTAGGCCATGTCATTTACCACGATGGTGTGCCACACCAGCTCACTGGGTTAGGGGTAGACCACACGTTTAGCTTACTGCCCTGGTCAACAGAGGCCTGTGAGCCACCCAACCCTGAATTAGCAGATGCGGTTTTTGTACTGCCAACGGCGGAGTAACCGCTGGCAGATTGGTTGCTAACAGGGTGTTTGCTAGAAAAATGGTCGGTTAGGCATCATCTGCCAGCGCAGGCAGTAGCGTTTTTAGCTTACGGGTAAGGGTATTACGCCCCCAACCAAGCAATTCAGCGGCTTCCCCTTTGCGGCCACCGGTATGCTTCAGCGCCGTTTCAATTAGAATACGTTCAAAATCCGGCACGGCTTCTTCCAATAAGTGGGTGTGACCTTCCGCAAGCGCATGATCCGCCCAATCCCTAAACGCGGAACGCCAATCGCCATGCGCGCTGCTGTCAGAGGCAGTGACAGAGCGCAACTCGGGAGGCAGGTCCTCCACCAGAATCTCACGACCAGACGCCATTACCGTCAACCAGCGGCAAATATTTTCTAACTGGCGTACATTGCCCGGCCAAGGAAGGCGGGTAAGGTGCGTTTCAGCATCGGGGGTGAGCACCTTAATGTCTGTCGATAACTCTTTGGCTGCTTCTGCCAAAAAATGACGTGTTAAGCGTGGGATATCTTCGCGGCGCTCGGCAAGGCGTGGCAAATGCACACGAATCACGTTTAAACGGTGGAACAAGTCTTCCCGAAACCGGCCGTCGTCAACTAACGACTCCAGGTTCTGGTGAGTCGCGGCAATAATACGCACATCGACCTTAACGGGGGTGTGTCCGCCCACGCGATAAAATTCACCGTCGGCTAACACGCGCAGCAAACGCGTTTGGGTCTCAGCGGGCATGTCACCAATTTCATCCAGAAACAGCGTCCCACCGTTAGCCTGTTCAAAGCGACCTTGGCGCTGCTGCGCCGCCCCGGTAAACGCCCCCTTCTCATGGCCAAACAGCTCAGACTCAATCAGATCACGGGGGATCGCTGCCATATTTAGCGCGATAAACGGCTTACCTGCCCGGGGGCTATGCTGGTGCAACGCCTGCGCCACCCGCTCTTTACCGGTGCCAGACTCGCCGTTAATTAATACCGTGATGTGGGAATGAGAAAGCCTTCCGATCGCGCGAAACACTTCCTGCATGGCCGGCGCTTCACCAATAATCTCAGCACTCAACCCTTCCGGCACGCTGACTGGGCGCTGACGCTCTCTGGCATGAGCTACCGCACGGCGTACCAGGGCCAGCGCTTCGTCCACATCAAAGGGTTTAGGCAAGTATTCAAATGCTCCCCCTTGATAAGACGCCACGGCGCTGTCGAGATCTGAATGCGCAGTCATCACAATGACAGGCAGATCTGGATGGGCATCACGTACCCGAGACATCAAATCAAGCCCATCAATGCCAGGCATGCGAATGTCCGTGACGAGCACATCGGGGGGATTTTCTAACAACCGCTCCAGCGCGGTATCGGCACGTTCAATACATTCAACGTCCAGGTCTGGCTGCGCTAAAGCCCGCTCTAATACCCAACGGATGGCGCGGTCATCATCGACAATAACCACTCGTGCAACATCGGTTTGTGTCGCCTCAGTCATGACGCTTCTCCGGTGCAATTAATAACCAATGGAATCAGTAAACGAAATTCGGTATGTCCAGGGCGTGAGTCGCATTCGATCAATCCTTGATGTTGGTGCAAAATCGACTGAGCAATCGATAGCCCCAGGCCGCTACCTTCAGCGCGCCCAGAAACCATGGGATAGAAAAGCGTTTCACGTAACGTTTCAGGTATGCCAGGGCCGTTATCAATCACCCCTACTTCACTGACTAAACGATGACGTTCGGCACCCAACGTAAATTGGCGGCGCGCGCGGGTGCGAAGCGTAAGTTCCGGCGAGGGAGTCCCTGCATCGCTCATGGCCTGCACGGCATTGCGCGCCACATTTAATAAGGCTTGGATCATTTGAGATTCATCGCCGGAAAGGTCCGGCAAACTCGGGTCATAATCACGTCGAATCTCAACATGCGGATGCTCGGCAATCAGCAGTGCCCGCACCCGCTCTAACACCTTATGAATATTGACCGGCTCATGTTTGACGATGCGATTGGGACCCAACATGGAATCGACCAAATCTCTCAGGCGGTCGACCTCTTCAACAATAATATGGGTAAATTCGCGCAGCGCCGGGTCGTCCAGGTCACGTTCTAACAACTGAGCAGCACCGCGAATCCCGCCTAGCGGATTTTTAACTTCATGGGCCAAACCTCGAGCCAGCACTTTGATAGTCTCTTGCCGAGTGGTCAGCGCTTCTTCGCGGGAGATCTGCATCAGCCGGTCCCGTGGTTCTACCTCTAACAGCAGCTCATCGGCTGAAAGCGGTGTCACCGTGTAGTCCACCGTTAAAGGCTCGCTGTTCAGCGGCGTAATGCGTGCTTCTCGCTGGGTATAGGGATGAAAGGCATCCCGCGCCTTGGCGAGGACATCGTCAATACTCTCATCGCCCCCTAGCAGCGTATCTAAACTAATGCCCTGGACACGGCTAAAACTCACCGCTAACAACGCTTCTGCAGCTGGGTTCATCCAGCGAACGCGGAGTTCACCGTCTAGCAGCAAGACTGCGGTGGTGAGATGTTCAAGTAAGCGCTGGTACATGGCGTATCCTGAAGCGTCGCTGTAAAAAATAGTGTTATCGAGCGTATGAAAGAGAAACTGCAAAAAGCGCGCCAATTAAGCACAAATGGCCATTTGCACGGCTAATGAGCAAGGGGCAGTGGCGTAGCGAGTCGTTATAGCGCAAACCCTACGATAATCGCACCACTCAACGCACCATTATAGTGCGCATAGTTAATCAACAATAAAAATACTCACCGGATCAGTGCGGTGCTGAACGCGCCCATCACTGTCTAGCAACTCTGCCTGTAGCTGATGTTGGCCAGCGGCTAAACCAGCAAGCCAGAAAGCATCACTGTGCAGTGCCGACTGACTTATCTCACCGTTCACCAGCAGTTGAATTCGATGATCTTCGCGAAGCGGTGGAACAACATCCACAACTACCGCGGTATGGTCGTTCTGAAGCGACGCCTCTGCCTGGGGTAGCTCAATCGCAAAACGGTCATAGGGCATAAACGGCTGACCAGGATATCCCTGTCGACGGGATGAAGTCGCAACGGGAGGCAGGGACGTGGAAACACCAGGCAAAGGCGCCAGCGTTAGCACTTCGCCACCGCGTTCAGGGTTATCGGTAAAGGTCACTTTGCCTTGTTCATCCACCACGCGGTACACCGTTTGTGACTGCGCAGCGCTTACCCACAAGCACAGCAGTAGCGTAGCCCCTGTGGATAAACACATTTTATGTTGCAAACGTAAATTCCTCGTCATTACTGGCACACCTTCTCAGTTTGCTACCATAAAAAAACCCCGCCGAGGCGGGGTTTTCAGGCTAATCACACCGCAAAGGTGATGTTAGCAGCCGTTATTAGCAGCTGTAGTACATATCAAACTCGATGGGGTGAGTGGTCATGCGAATGCGCTCCACTTCTTCCATTTTGAGTTCAATGTAAGCATCAATCATCTCGTCGGTGAACACGCCACCTTCGGTCAAGAACGCGCGGTCTGCATCGAGTGCTTCCAGCGCTTGGTCTAGGCTGTTGGCAACGGTTGGTACAGACTTGCCTTCTTCCGGCGGCAGGTCATACAAGTTTTTATCCATGGCATCGCCAGGATGAATCTTGTTTTTAATACCGTCGATACCTGCCATCAACAAGGCAGAGAACGCTAGGTAAGGGTTAGCCGTCGGATCAGGGAAACGAGTCTCTACACGCTTACCTTTCGGGCTAGCAGTGTAAGGAATACGAATAGAAGCGGAACGGTTACGAGCACTGTAGGCCAGCATAACCGGTGCTTCGAAACCTGGTACCAAACGCTTGTACGAGTTAGTCGATGCGTTGGTGAAAGCGTTTAGTGCACGGGCGTGCTTGATAACGCCACCAATGTAGTAAAGCGCCATTTCAGAAAGACCCGCGTATTCGTCACCCGCGAACTGGTTTTGACCATCTTTCCAGAACGACTGGTGTACGTGCATACCAGAGCCGTTATCGCCAACAAGTGGCTTCGGCATAAACGTAGCGGTCTTACCGTAAGCGTGGGCCACGTTGTGGATCACGTACTTCATTTCCTGAACTTCGTCAGCCTTCTTCACCAACGTGTTGAATTTAACACCGATTTCGTTCTGACCTGCGTTAGCAACTTCGTGGTGATGAACTTCTACGGTCTGGCCAATCGCTTCCAGGGTGTTACACATCGCACCACGAATATCGTGGAAACTGTCGACCGGGGGAACCGGGAAGTAGCCGCCTTTAACCCGCGGACGGTGACCCAAGTTGCCGCCTTCCACTTGGTTACTGGTCGCCCAGGCACCTTCGTCGGACGTAATTTTGTACATGGAACCCTGAATGTCAGACTTCCAATGTACTTCGTCAAAAATGAAGAACTCAGGCTCTGGGCCAAAGAAGGCGGTATCGCCCAGACCGGTGGACTGCAGGTAGGCTTCTGCGCGCTTGGCAATAGAACGCGGGTCGCGATCATAACCCTGCATAGTGGCAGGCTCGATAATATCGCAACGCAAAATTAGGGTAGCGTCTTCAGTGAAGGGGTCAAGGAAAGCGGTACCATCTTCTGGACGAAGAATCATGTCGGATTCGTTAATGCCTTTCCAGCCTTCAATAGAAGAACCGTCAAACATTTGACCGTTTTCAAAAAACTCTTCGTTCACGTCCCGTGCCGGAACGGTGACGTGCTGCTCTTTACCGCGCGTGTCGGTGAAACGCAGGTCTACCCATTTAACATCATGTTCTTCGATTAGCGCGAGAGTCTTGGCTGACATAGTGTCCTCCGGTATGAACGTGGCTTAAAGCTTGTGACAGTAAGCTACCGATAAAAGAGTTATTCAACAATCCGGCTATCGTTGTAGCACGCCGCGAGGCATCTGCCTACGACCCGCTAGCCGCTAGCAAATATAAAGCACAGAGCATGCCAACCTTGCACCAATATGGCATAAAAAAATGGCAAATCATTGTTTAATAAGTACTAAAATATTAAATTTAATGCTTCTTAATGTAGCATACCTTCTTTCTTTTTATCCTCACCAGCTCAAAATAACGCCATAGCTTGTAAAAACGCACCAATAAAGCCCAATAAAAAACCAGAAGCACCAAAATGGAGCGCCAACCAACTAGTTAATTCCTAACTGGGTATAGAAAACTTAGGCTTGCTAATAAAACAAACCAACACCTACAATAAATTACAAAAATAACCATTTGGTTACAAAAAGCGGCGTAAAGCAGGAAACCATCGACATGAGCACGGTCTGTTTTATTCTAGATGCGTTAGTCACAAGTGCCCTTCTACCGCGTCACTTGCGAGCTATTCGCCAAACAGGCTTAGCAGACCACCTGCTACCCATCATCGTAACAAGTTCCACCAATGATCCACGCATATCCTGTATTGAACAGCGCTACCGCGTCCACTTCCTTATTTCGCCATCCCAGTCATTAGGCGCCAGAATCAATCAAGCTGCCTCTCTCAGCCAAGCTGACTGGTTGCTAATTGCCATGCACCAACAAGCACTAGAGGCCAATCTGTGGTGCTTACTTTATCCGCAACTGGATACCTGCCTGCTGGATGCTGTTTTGATCGATTACCAACCACCGAGTATCTCCGAACGGTTACTACAACGCTTCTTAGGAGCAGGTATCGCTACTCCGCCTTACCTAGCCATCAGGCGTGCTTGGTTGGAACGTCTAGGAGGACTAGACCCTGAATTAGAAGAACCGGCGCTGGCCGATTTACTGCAACGCCTTTACGCCTGCCCCACACGTTTACAAACGTTCAGCTTAGAGGCTTCACGACTCGATCACGATCCATCGTTAATGGCCGCTAATCCTTACCGATTACCACCCACTTCGCCAACAGACACATAACCACCTTAATGCATAAGCGGTTGCATTAAACATTCAAACGTTTGCCAAATAACATAGCGCCTGTAGTGGTGGTATTAGCAATAGTGTTCAACACAATAGAGCCAAGCACACCGACTACTATCAACAGTGCGGCATAGGCCATAAGCGGTAAGGTGAAAGGCCCCACGACGGCATCGGTTAATGCAAAAAACATCGGGTGGGCCAGGTAAATACCAAACGAATATACATTGATATAGCGCACCCAAGCTGGTGCTTTACGACCTTTTAAGAAAGCCATTAACCAAAGGGTAAACAGTACAAAGAAAGGGATTACCCACACCTCTTTTGAAGAAAAGGCTAACCCTCCATTAAACGTGAGGGCCACGATCAACGCTACAAATCCAAGTAACCAATAGGGCTTTGATAACGATTTCATCCATTTAGGGCGCACACACTGATCTGCTTGAGGAGCCAACGGATAATAGCGGACTAACACCAATGCCAGAAAAAATAGATAGACCCAACCCAACGGTGCGATCCATAGGAGATACCCAGGCGGCTCAATATCCAGCCAATACGCTAGCCCCCAATATCCCATGCTGGCTAAGCACCCGCCCCACAGCCACGGCACAGGATTAAAGCGCCATAATCGAAACTGGGTATAGCACCAATACGCCGCGTAAAACTGCATGGCAATAATCAAAAAATAGCCATGCCATCCCGCATAAATAAAATACTCTTTGGCATTGTTCAAAAAACCAACAGCGTTATTGCTATCCGCTAATCGTATCCACTCCGCTGTCGAATAAATAAAGCCGTATACCAAATAAGGCAACATGACATATTTAACGCGCTGAAGAAGAAAACCAGGTGGGACTTGCTTATCGTAACGAACAGCAAACACAAATACCGAAATAAACAAAAAGATGGGCGTGCCCAGCACAAGGGGAAGTCGCATCAAGTCGGTGACTATATTATCGACTCGCTGGTTCAGGTGATCCAACCAATGAAATAGAAATACCGCAACACACCCGTAAGCACGCAGCCAATAAATCTCCTCGATTTTTTGCATTAGCTTCCTCGCTAATTCCTCAACACCAGCCCATCCCCCAGGGTTCTCAGCACTAGACATTTAGCACTAGACATTCAGCACCACCCTATTGGCTGCTACCTTTAAATGAACTGAACAGCGACACACTCTGCGCTGTCGGACTACGGTAACGTTATAAAATTCCTGGAGGCTTTGTGTTCGGGACATTACTAGTAAGATACCTTTCCTCGTTAACAACACCTATTATTGGCTTACTCAGCTGGCTTATACTCAGCAGCCATGCCCTAGCAGGCGATGTTTCCCATCAGCACTTTTTCTCGCCCACGTTAGACCATAACTATCCCTATACCGTGTATTTACCTGATGACTATGACACGGATGCGACTACGCCTTACCCAGTCGTGTATTTGCTTCATGGCTCATTTGGAAACGAACGCGACTGGGTAACACGAGGCAACTCACCCCAAACAGCAGACCGATTAATCGCAGCAGGACACTTGCCACCGACCGTGTTTGTCATGCCTGGAAGCCGTAGTTGGTGGGTGGATGGATACAACGAGGCAGCGCGCAGCGCTTTCTTCAACGACTTACTGCCACATATTGAAAGCACTTATCATGTTGGTGGTGAACGCCACTTACGGGGCGTTGCAGGGTTATCTGCTGGTGGTTACGGCGCGCTTAATTTTGCCCTAGAGCGGCCCGAACTATTCGCAGCCGTTGCCGCATTAAGCCCCGCCAGCTATGCACCAGCGCCGCCGGCTAATTCATCGGCACGTCGCCATCCCGCGTTTCTAGATGAACAAGGACAATTTGACCACGAACGCTGGGAAGCGCTGAATTACACGGCTCACTTAGAAAATTACCGTCTTCAGGTCACACCGCGAACCACAGGAGAGCGCGATATATCGCCAGTGCCTCTTTATATCAGTGCAGGGCGCAGCGATGTTTACGATGCAGAGTTCCACGCCCGCCTATTACGCCAAACGATGGAACGCATTCAGCCGGATGACGTGCGACTTGATCTTTACCCGGGTGGCCACACATGGCGCGTATGGCGAGCTAGTTTACCTGCCGCTTTAAACTTTATGTTTCAACATATTGGTCAACCAAGCGCTAACGCCGCTGAATAAAGTACTGCTTGATTACGCCCCTTGGCTTTGGCCATGTACATAGCCTCATCAGCACGATGAACCAAGGCGGCTTCTTCACTTGCGTGCAGAGGGTACATGGCCACCCCAATGCTTGCTGAAATACTCACCCGATGGCCTGCTAATAAAAATGGTTCGGCAAGTGAATTGCACAGCTGGTTAGCAACGCCTATCGCTTCGCTAGCCATTAGCGGCCCACTTAGCATCGCAACAAACTCATCACCCCCAATCCGCCCAACCACATCACCTTCACGCAGGCGATGCTTCATACGCTGGGCAACCTGCACTAATAACTGATCGCCAATCGCATGCCCCAGCCGATCATTTACCGGCTTAAAGTTATCCAAATCAATAAACAGCAGTGCCAACTGGCGACCTTTCTGTTCACACAACTGAAGCGACTCGGCCAAGTGTGCAAAAAACTGCGCCCGATTAGGTAATTGCGTTAAAGAATCCTGCTGCGCCAAACGCCGCACCTGCTCCTCCATTTCACGACGCGGGGTAATATCGTGCGAAATACCTAAGAAACTAGTGACATGCCCCTGCTCGTCCAGCACTGGCGCGCCGTTAGTGAAATGCCAGCGCCACTCACCACTGATATGCTGTACTCGATACTCAATGATGCCTTGCGGCTTAGCTGTCTGAAAAACCTTCGAGATATAGTGACGGCACGCCTCCAAATCCTCAGGATGCAGCACAAAGTTAATATTGCGCCCCAGCACCTCTTCCACGCGATGCCCCAAAATACGCGGCCAGTTAGGCGAGACGTACGTCAGCTCTCCCGCTGCATTTAAGGTATAAATAATATCGTTAGCCTGCTCCACCAACTGACGAAAACGCTGTTCGCTAGAGGTCAGTGCTGTTTCTAGGGATTTTCGTTGGGTAATATCATTAGCGTAGCCCGTCCATACCACACTGCCGTCTTGTTGACGGTGCGGCCTATCATTCGCCTCGACCCAAATGATCTGGCCGTTACGGTGAAACATCCTGAATTCGTGCTGCCATGGCCTTAACGTACGCGCGCTCTCTAACGAACTCGCTATCACCGACTCTTTATCATTTGGATGAATACTGTCCAGCAACGTTTGTGCATCCGCCAGCACCTCCATCACGCTTACCCCAAAAAACTCCTCTACACTTTCACTGACATAGCTATAGTGCCAGGCTCCTTCCAACGAATAATGAAGCTGATAGACAAACCCAGGAAGTTGCTTAAGAAACGCATCCAACGACTCACCAAACGGCAACGACGCCTGAAGCAACGCCCCGTGCACCGCACGGTAATCGCCCGACATGACCGGTGACAGCTGCAGTTGCCAACCACAAGACGACTCCCCCCAACTAACGTTGACATACTGTGGCACTTGCTGCGTATCGCACGCATTAATGGCAGCCATGACCTTCTCATACTCAAATGGAAAGCAGCGCCACAGCGCCGACTCACTCTCTTCTGACACCCAACCAGCAACACGCCGAAAGGCCGCATTGCCCTGCACATTGGACGAGCAATGCATTGAACGCTCAACGACAAACAACGGCGTCACCGACTGTTCAAATAGCGCATGATGATTCGTCATCAAAGCCCCTCCACAACCCCTTAAAAGGCCACGTTAAGTGTCCGCAACATCTCTGTCTATGCACAGTGGCCCTATTGCATCAACGCACACTACACTTAAACCTCACGCTACGTGATAACGCTCAGCAAAAGGACTCTGACAATGCATCAGCATATCGAATGGGATGAACCAGGCAGCGCAAGCGTCGCAGAATTTTTTAAAGATGACCCCGACCACAAACCACCTTACCCAGGGGCCATGCTCTCTGCCCGCTATCAAGGCCGCATTGTGCGCGTAAAAGTAGAGGTTTACCGTGAAGAAGATGCCGTCAGCATCGGCCACGTTGCCGCCATACTCGACCGCCAAGGGCATCACCATGACACCCACCACAAGCTCAAAGTAGGTGATATTGTCCGCCTGCCTGATGACAAACGTGCCATGGAACGCTGGGAAGACGACGAGGACGACAAAGCGTAACAAGCCACCCCAAGAAAATGCCTACCGTGCGCGGCCCCGCCGCCGCGCACATGCTTTTAATGAGAGTAATGCAGATTTCGAGTCGCGCGTGGTAAGCCCCAACGCACCCGCAACAAAAGCCCGACGCGAAAGCACGGCGCAGCGGTGCGATGGGCATACACTACAACGCTGCCAGGGCGACAGCGCACGGCCAATGGGCGGGCTGCCCGCAATGCGTGATTTTCTGAACTGCCTGTGCGGCTAACATTTCCTGCGTGCCATCCGACCCCGTCATTCCCGTACGCCTCCCAACCCCGTCATTCCCGTACGCCACCCGACCCCGTCATTCCCGCATGCTTTTAGCGGGAATCCATTTTGACCTTGGTATTCTTGCTACTGCAGAAAAGGTCACTCCTCCTACACGCGTAGGGAAGGAACACACAAGCCCCCGACAGCATCAACAGCACCAGAAGCATCTCCGCAGTGCGGGGATCTGCTGCCTGGGCGGCAGCGAACACGCCGGCGCTAAGCAACACCAACGCCACCGCTTCCCGTTCTGCCTGCGCTGCGGTTCATCCCCGCGGGTGCGGGGATCGGATCAAGCCTTCCTCGCTGGCTAGCAGGCCGGTCGGTTCATCCCCGCGGGTGCGGGGATCGGTTGCCCAGGAGCGGGCTTTTATTTGCTCAGCACGGTTCATCCCCGCGGGTGCGGGGATCGGCCACAGCACATCACGCAGGCTGTTACGCGCGGCGGTTCATCCCCGCGGGTGCGGGGATCGGATCAGCGCCTATTACGACAACCGTGATGGTAACGGTTCATCCCCGCGGGTGCGGGGATCGGATAACCCGCATTCATATCGCCCGACAACAACTCGGTTCATCCCCGCGGGTGCGGGGATCGGTCGGCTCGTGTCTTGCGGGACTTGCGCTTACCCGGTTCATCCCCGCGGGTGCGGGGATCGGAATCAATTGAGTTATCCGGAATTTCCGGAAACCGGTTCATCCCCGCGGGTGCGGGGATCGGGCCCGTACTCGCCCGCGATACCCCACTGTCCGCGGTTCATCCCCGCGGGTGCGGGGATCGGGCAATCGCCCGCAACGGCTAATCGCACGGCGTCGGTTCATCCCCGCGGGTGCGGGGATCGGTCGTATAGACGGTCGCTGTCTGCATCGGTCAGCGGTTCATCCCCGCGGGTGCGGGGATCGGAAATATTGCTTTTTTGCTTCATCGGCTTAACTCGGTTCATCCCCGCGGGTGCGGGGATCGGTTGGTTAAATGGAACGTGTCGCCAAGCTGTAGCGGTTCATCCCCGCGGGTGCGGGGATCGGCTTTCAGGATATTACAGGACTAGCGGCACTACCGGTTCATCCCCGCGGGTGCGGGGATCGGTTGCAAAGCGCTGCTGATACAATCGCAAACGACGGTTCATCCCCGCGGGTGCGGGGATCGGCTCGCCTGCTAGAGCAAAATAGGCCGCGCCATCGGTTCATCCCCGCAGGTGCGGGGATCGGACCACTTCCAAGACTCGCCCCCCATGGGGTTCCGGTTCATCCCCGCGGGTGCGGGGATCGGGTACTCAACCAAACGGCGGCGCATTTGCACATGCGGTTCATCCCCGCGGGTGCGGGGATCGGCAGTCCGTATCGGCTGCCCGCCGCGCGATATTCGGTTCATCCCCGCGGGTGCGGGGATCGGGTAGGCGTTCTATGAAAACATCATCTCCGTTGACGGTTCATCCCCGCGGGTGCGGGGATCGGCATGCCCGCATCAGCGGCGGCGGTTAATGCCTCGGTTCATCCCCGCGGGTGCGGGGATCGGAACGCTAACGCCGCCGCCGCCCGCCTTGTTGACGGTTCATCCCCGCGGGTGCGGGGATCGGTATTCAACCAAGCGCCGTCGCATTTGTACGTGCGGTTCATCCCCGCGGGTGCGGGGATCGGGGATTCGGAGTTTGAAGTTTGGGATATGCCAACGGTTCATCCCCGCGGGTGCGGGGATCGGTTCGCAGTTTCTAATTGCATCATCAAATAATTCGGTTCATCCCCGCGGGTGCGGGGATCGGTTCCAGAACGACCTCAGATACAGACTGGATGGCGGTTCATCCCCGCGGGTGCGGGGATCGGAGTCAAGATAAGCCCTCGCTTCGTAGTTCTGGCGGTTCATCCCCGCGGGTGCGGGGATCGGGTGCCGGAGTACACCGCAAAAAACTAAACGACCGGTTCATCCCCGCGGGTGCGGGGATCGGCAGCTCTTTGTCGGTCGCGATGCCATCCAGGCCGGTTCATCCCCGCGGGTGCGGGGATCGGGGCCAGAAGGCCGAAGAGATATGAGAGTTGATCGGTTCATCCCCGCGGGTGCGGGGATCGGTCACGGTCAAATCTGAATGGGTAGGCCTTGGCCGGTTCATCCCCGCGGGTGCGGGGATCGGGCCCAGCCCGTAGCAGCCGCCGCAGGGCATTTCGGTTCATCCCCGCGGGTGCGGGGATCGGATGGCTATGATTAGCGCTACCGCGCCATCGATCGGTTCATCCCCGCGGGTGCGGGGATCGGTCACGCTGAACCTCTTTACCATTGTTATCGGTCGGTTCATCCCCGCGGGTGCGGGGATCGGTTTTTCTGCTTTTTTTAATCCTGGTGGTGCTGCGGTTCATCCCCGCGGGTGCGGGGATCGGATCGAAGGCATGGCACTAGATATTCACCAAGACGGTTCATCCCCGCGGGTGCGGGGATCGGGAACTATTTATGACCACCCACACCATCCCCACCGGTTCATCCCCGCGGGTGCGGGGATCGGGCCTGGGTTTCATCCATGCCGTTACTAATCAGCGGTTCATCCCCGCGGGTGCGGGGATCGGGAATGCCCTGACCCTGTTCAATGGGCAGTCGCCGGTTCATCCCCGCGGGTGCGGGGATCGGTGCCACACTAACACCCACTTGGCTAGCCGCGTCGGTTCATCCCCGCGGGTGCGGGGATCGGTGTGATAGCTCTGCGCCAGTGTAATCGCTAAACGGTTCATCCCCGCGGGTGCGGGGATCGGAATCACAAACGGGGGCGGAGCTGTATGGGCGACGGTTCATCCCCGCGGGTGCGGGGATCGGGCTTTGCGTTTCAATCACAAACGCATACGCATCGGTTCATCCCCGCGGGTGCGGGGATCGGTCGATGATACGCACGACAGCCGCATCACGCGCCGGTTCATCCCCGCGGGTGCGGGGATCGGTTGTTGCTTGCGTCTGAGCTTACTATTGCCGCCGGTTCATCCCCGCGGGTGCGGGGATCGGAAGAGAAGCAAGAGCTGCTTGAGCTTATCCGGCGGTTCATCCCCGCGGGTGCGGGGATCGGGCGTCTAACGGTTGAATACGGGCGTTGGCGAGCGGTTCATCCCCGCGGGTGCGGGGATCGGATCAAACCACGCCGCCCCATCGCTCAAGCTGTCGGTTCATCCCCGCGGGTGCGGGGATCGGCGCTGTTGGTTTAGCTGCCATGTCTAAAGTCGCGGTTCATCCCCGCGGGTGCGGGGATCGGACCTTGTTCGCCTCGCTAATCGCAGCGTTAATCGGTTCATCCCCGCGGGTGCGGGGATCGGACTAGTTGTAGATAATTGATCTACAAAAAGAAAATAGCAGATAAAAAATTTACCGGCTATTTTGCTTACTTTTTAACCAGATCAAATTATTAAAGATCAAATAAAATCAGTTAGTTAACTTGTGGCGGTAAAAAGCGCACCAAACGTAACCCGTCATGGTCGACTGGTTCTCGGCGGTTTTCGCCATAAGTCTGAAACTCAAAGCCTGACTCATGGTTGCTGGCCCAGGCCATGGCAACATTGCCGTCTTCTGCCAAGGCTTCAATCTGCTCCCAGATCATTTCACGAATTCGCCTGCTAACGTCCCCAACGTAAACACCGGCTCTAATCTCCAAGAGCCATACCGCTAACCTGCCACGTAGACGTGGCGGCACAGCTTCTGTAATCACTACGAGCATCGCCATTTATCCGCTCCTATGCCCAGCATCACCAACTGAAGGTGGCTCTGGAATAGCAGGTGGCACTGAATCAGGTGCTGGCGGAGGTGGCTGAATATCGCCAGCGGCAAGCACATCTTCGATCATGGGGATTAAGCGCTGGAGTATGCGGGATTGCTTGAATGCATCTCGGCAAGCGATACGAACTTCCCTTTCTGGCATAGGCGGATTACGTGCCGCAACCCGAAAAGCCGCGGGCACCACCGTTTCAAACTTGACGATATCGGCAATATCGTAAACAAAACTCAACGGCTTGCCGGTATGAAGATACCCAATCGCTGGAGCGTAGCCTGCTGCCAAAATAGCCGCTTCGGTAATCCCGTATAAGCAGGCAGTTGCTGCTGATAGGCATTGGTTAGCGACATCGGAGGCGTCCCACTGTTTAGGATCGTAGCGGCGCCCGTTCCATTTAACGCCATATTGTTTGGCTAATAGTTGATAGGTTTTCCGAACTCTGGCGCCTTCCATACCGCGTAGTTGCTCGATGCTGCGACGAGAAGGTGGCTCTTCGCCAAAACGCAGTTCAAACATTTTACGTACCACTTTCAGACGCAACTTTTCATCCAGCGCCAGCTGCGCTTGGTACAACAATTTGTCTGATCGCGCACCGCCCGGCTGACCTGCGCTATAGAGCCTTACGCCAGCATCACCCACCCAAATCAGTAGCGTGCCCACCGCAGCGGCTAGCTTTATGGCGGCATGTGAAACCCGTGTGCCCGGCTCCAGTAGCAGGCACGCCACTGACCCGACCGGGATATGCATGCGCTCGCCGTTCACGTCGTCGACCACAACAAAGGCGCCGTCACGAACATCTATCTGCCCCATCCCGATAAAGATCATCGACATACGGTCTTTTTCGGGGATGGGCTTTAGCGGAATAAAGCCCATATTGGTCTCCTAAGGACGGCGCAGTAGTAACAAACCACCGCCAAACGCTTTGGCCCGCCCAATACCCTGAGCCATGGTGTCAATCAGCTTTTCTGGGTCAGTAACTTCCAGCAGACCTTCGTAATCCACCGTAGAGAACTGAACCGGCTTTCCGCTACCTTTATTCAGCACATGTTGGCGATAAGCACCGAGCTCTGGCGTAACTGGCAATCGAAAGCCCCATGTTTCAGCGCGGCTTTCGAGCCATTCACGGGCTTTACCATTCATCGCATCGACACAGGCTTGGCTGGTGCGCTGCCCCGGTGGAAATGGCTTTTTGGCTGCCATCAGCACATCGGCGCGCTGGCCACGTTTTCCAGGAATGGGAACTGCTACAGTGGGGTTCGCACGCAGGCGAAATGCTAGCGTATCACCAACGTTGAGCTCTGGTGTGAAGGGTTTGCTCTCGGCGTTAAGCAGACCCGTCACCGAGGTAGGCTCACGGTCTGAAAGAACGTAAAACAGCGGTAACCCTTTGGTACTTCTACCCTCCTCGGCATCTTCCATTTCTTGTCGGAAAATAAATGGTCGAGCCCCTTCATAATCTGGGAAGAGCTGCCATAAGAGCTGGTGTGCCGTGTAAGCTTCAGCGTTCATCACATCAAACAGCTTTTCTCGAGGCAGTCCATTCAGGTCGATACGCACGCGTGAGAGATACATTAACTCGCCTCCTCGTTCGACTGGGTACGGCGAAACTCCAACCGTGGGCCAAACTGCCAGCGGCGGCGATTAAGCGGTAAATCCCACACATCGTTGTACTCTGCCGCTTGGCCATCACCATCTAACCTACTGGCTTCACCCTCCCAGGCATATAAAGCTTCCTCAGGAAAGCGAAGCACCATTCTGTCTTCTTGACCGTTGAACGCCAGTGCAGGAAATGCCACATCAAGTGCTTCTTTGAGCGTGCTGCACTGCTGCCGCTGAGGTGCCAACGGCGCAGCGGGTGGGCAGGATTTACGCCCTAGATAAAGCGGGTAGTGGGGCGTTTTCAGCGCTTGCTCAAGCTCGGCCAGCGTCAGGCTGGCCGCTGGCGTTAGCCATATAGCTATTGTCCATAGACCATCGCAGCGATAGTCACGGCTGGATAGTATCGTCTTCAGCGCATCACGCGGCCCGCTAAGCTCTTCTTTGCGGGTGGCGTAACTCACCTTTGATTGTGAGGCGGGCACCTGCACCGTATGGTAATCACGCATCAGCAGGCCAGGGGTGTACTGTTTTACGCCCATGGCAATGCTTTCGCGTAACTGTGCCTGGCCCTGGTCGTCATCGCGACGTACGCCCAACGCTGCCCCAAGCAACCCAAGGACGGCGCCTTTACCAGGATAAGTCGCCGTTGGGCGCGTTTCACCAACGGCCGCTTCGCCCCAACTGGCCAGCGGCGCATAAAGCCGAAAAATAAGATAGTCGGTCATGCCGCCCCCTTATTGGTCAGTTTTCAGGAAGCCAAGTAGCTCCGTCAGAGTGCCTTTCTTAACATCACCTTTTAGTTGAGGTTGTTCATAGTCAGGTTCGGCACTGATGACAAATCGACTGTCAGCGCCTGCTTCGTAGGCGTTATCAAACGCATTGGCTTGCGCTTCTATGCGCTTAATAGCGTCAAGCGCCTGATTTTGACCCACCACAGGCCGCAGGTAGGCAGTAGAAAGCGAACGTGGCTGTTGATTGCCTTTTTCAGCTAGCACATAGCTCGCATGGGCGCGGGAGCCGAAGCTGTTTTGCTTACCTTTGGGGGAAGTTTTGACAGCCGCTTCCACCAGGGCCGCAATCGCTTGATCGGCTAGTGCGCTGTTGCCCTGCAGGTTATCTACCAGTTGTTGGCGGTCGATGCAGATATACAGATAGAACAGCCCCGCACCAAAGCCGGATTCTCCGATATGGGCAGCACCACGGTCTTTATCACCCGTGTTCAAGTCATCGACTGCCGTGAAGTAATCATCTTCCACTTCGGCAGCATGCACAGTGATGGCGTGAGAGACCTGGCAGGCGGCATCGACGTTATACTCGGGAACAGCGGCCAGCATGCGGCCAAACAGTGCCACATCAGCAGCGGCAGGTTTGTGGCGTAAGAGCTTTAGTTCATCATCGTTGGGCTCGCGTTTTTCTTCCGCCAGTTTTTCTACCAGCTCGCTGATCGCTAGGCGCTCTTCCAGGCCAACGTGGACTAACTGCTCAATCTCAAACTCTTTGGCTTCACCTTTTTCTACTTTGCGAAGCTTGCCAAACACACCGGCAATCTTTTCTGCGCAAGCACCTGCCGTTTTCTGATCAACGCCCTTCTCGATTAATTGATCATATGCTTCTTTGCCTAAACGCTTGGTGCGGGTACCGACATGCCCGGCCAGAGCTTCTTCAAATAGCGCAGAGGTACGCCAGGTACGTTTCAGGCTTTGAGAAGAAACACGCAGGCGTTTTGCACCACCCATCAATGCTGTTTTAGGGCGTCCCAGGTCATCACGGTTCAGGTTGGCAGGTGGGTAAGAGGTTAGCAGGTGCAGCTGAATAAAGTGGCTCATGGATAGCTCCGACAGTCAGTTAAAGATGCGCTAAAGATGTAAAAATCAGGCTTTAAATCAGTCGCCGCGATGGCTGTAGCGAGACGTTGCGGCAAAATAGTCGTTCGCTAATACAAAACCGAGCCGTTGCGTCGGCTTGGCAGACAAACGCCCACGATGCTCGCGCCACCAGAGTGATATAACGCTTGCTAGCAGGACGACGCTGACGTCTTTCTTATCAGCCAACGCCAGCGCACGGCGTAAGCGCTGAATAAACTCTTCAGGAGTTTGACAGGAAAGCAGCTGCTGAAAGCGCAGTTCACTCATCAAGGCTTTATCGGTCGAGTCTTTTTGCTGGCCAAGGCGCGTAGCTAATGAGATACCGTCCTTTTCGCCGCGGAGCTCTGCGACGATCAACGCGATGCAAGACCATACTTGTAGCTTTTCAGCGCGGTAATCCGTTTGCTTCGTAGCCTCCGGCAGCGCTGCCCATAGTTCACGAAAGCCTTGGGTTAGCATTGCCGCATCGGCGCTATCACAGCGGCGCAGTACTGCGCCGACTCCACGTGGCAACGACCGCTGCTTGGTCAGTTTTGACAGCTCGTGCGGGGGTAGCGTTAACCGCTGCCACCAACGGCGTAAAGCGGCAGCTTCGGCATACGTCAAAGCCACCAGCGATTTTTTCTCCGCCTCGGTCAATAACTCTTCTTTTTCGGATGTTTCCGGCGTTACTACATCACTCATCAGGCGTCTCCTGTCGTTGTTGCAGCAGAGGTCGCGTTACGCTTGGCCTTCGCGGATGGGTCAAAACTTCCCTGCTTGATAAAATCACTGACCACTTTGCTGCCTTTACTCTTGCCACTCAGAAAGTGTTGCAACTGCCGGTGAGCGGCGGTGGCACGTTCAAGATCCATGCTTTCATGGGCACCGCTGAGCGCCAGATCTTCAAACACACGCATGGCCTCATACTTCAAGGCGAAGTACCAGTTCTCAGCAACACTGGAAGGGATATGCGGCGCAGAAGGGGCATCTTGTAATGACTGTTGAAGCCCTATCAAGGCTTTGAAAAACACTGCTTGAGTCGCATCGTAAAACTGGCTATCAATAGCGCTCATGTCGCCCTTGGCATCTGACGGGCGCGAAAACCAGGCATTTTTCACCTGAGTGCGTACCATCCAGGCGATATTGCGGGCAAGCTCGGTCAGTTGTTGTATCCATGCACGCAATTTTCCCTGCTGGCCTTGTGGAATTTCCACCAGCGGCATTTCGATGCTGTACCAACCCCGCGGCTTCATGTTGTCCATGTCGTAGCCAAAGACCCATAGGCGGGCCTCTCTCAGCAGTGCCTGGATGTTATCGTCGAAACGACGCTCTTGCGTTACTAGCGGCTGCTTGCTGTCGATGTAGCTTTTCAGCACCGCCGCCGCTATCGCGCCACTGTTATCTTCATCATTGAGCACGAAGCCAGACCAATGCCGATAACCCAGCCCGCCGGGTTGGCCTTTGCTGGATAGCGGCAACTCATTGGGTTTCTTAGGGTCGCGTCGGTAAGGCGTCAGCGGATGTAGCCAGGGGCCATCGTAATTGGCCCCCTGTTTTTTGGCGCGTAATTCACGTACCAACCGCTGCGTTTTACGCCCGCAGATATCGCATGTACATTCATCAGCTTCATCAAACAGGAGCCGAAAACGGCGCGGCATTGACCAGTAAGCGTGTAGTGGGTGGGTGTCTTCAGGTAGCACTTCAGTGCCTTTTTTATCGCTTACCCGCGTATTGGCCATCCAGAAAAATAGCGAAGGCTCTTCTGGATGCGGTGTCGACCACTGCTGTCCTTTCTGAATGGCTTCTTTCTGCGTAATGACGTTTAGCCACAGCCGCTCCCACAAGCGGGCTGTGGACAACTCAGGCATGACCAATGTTGTCAGCGGGCCTCCGCCCCGTAGGCCCACGCGAATACCGGCGCCGCCTGCGGGGGCGTTAATCTGCATAGTGTAAAGCGCTATGGCTGCGCAAGAATCGCACATCGCGTCAACGCGGCCGCGTTTAACAAAGAAGTCGGTATTGTTCTTAATGCCGTTCGCACCGGGTGCATCAATCAAGAGGCCGCTGACAGTGGCATTCTTAACATCTTCCAGCGGGTCAAGATCCTGCATAAAGCGAGGGCCGTCGCCATCCAGCTCAAAAGCACTATTGAAAGGCTCAAATACTTTATCCAAAGCTGCAACACTGGGTGGTTCAAGCAATCGATCAAGCCAATCGTCATGAGTTTTCGGCGACAGTGCCGTTTGCAGCAACCCAATCAGAAACTGGTAAGCAGCCCCCTGAAAATCCGCACGCGGTAGAGCAAGATTGATGACGTCAGGATCAGCCAGCGCTGAGGGCGCGCGATAGTCCACCTCACCGCTTTTCAGCAGAAAAGGTAGCCAGGGATCGTTAAGTAGGTTCATGTACACCTCGATAGTGTCGTCTGGTGTTATTGCTTGGTTTACACTGAAACATGTGGGAATCAGTCAGCAGACGGGGAGGATCAGGACAATGGCGATTCATTATGAACAGGATGCCTACGCCTGGGCGCTTGAACAGGCGGGGCTGCTGCGGGCTGGAAAAGTGGATAAGCTGGATCTTGAGCATCTCGCTGAGGAGATTGAAAGCATGGGAAAAAGCGAGCGACGCGCCTTGATCAGTCAGCTGGCCCGCTTGCTGATGCACCTGCTGAAATGGGATCACCAGCCGGACAGGCGCTCGCGCAGCTGGCGGCTGACAATTCAGGATGCGCAAAGCAAGGTAAACCGTTTGTTGAAAGACAACCCTAGCTTGAAAGCATCGCTGCCTGATCTGATGAATGAAGCCTATGAAGATGCACGTCGAGCGGCGGCCATCGAAACAGACCGCGAGCCGCAAGACTTTCCCGAGCCGTGCCTGTACAGTTTTGAAGAAGCCATCAACTTTCAGCCCAGCGAACACTGAACGACTCATGACGTTTGCTCTTTAGCGCCGAGCCGAACGCCCCATTGGGTATCATAGCCACAATCCGGGTCATCATTAGGCAGCCAGGGCTGAGTATATTTCAGCACTTTATAGCGCTCTTGAAGGGTAAGCCACTGGCTTTCATAGCGGCTTGGCAACGCTGCCAACTTGGTAGCCTGGCTTTGGCGTAGCTTCACCTGGCTGAGCATATCAGCATGGCGGCCCTCTCCCGCCCATAGCGCCAGCTCGTCACCGTCAGAGAATGACAACAGCACGACATTAATGGTTGGCTCATCCATCAAGCGTGTGCCTATCTCTTGTTCTTCCTGCCATTGATCGCTTTTGACGTAGCCCTCTTCAAGATCAAGTGCATTGAATGTCGCCATCGAACCAGCCGTTCTCTGCATGCCTTTTTGCTCATAGCGAGCAGTCTGAAGACCATCAGGAATAACGTCAGCGACGCGGCCGTAAACGCCTTCAATAAGCTCTCTCGCCTCTTCGGGTAGACGTATCGCTTCCAGGTGGCGCAATACTCGCTGGGTTAGCCAGCTCAGCGAGGTGTCGCGGTAAACGGCCTGAGTACCTGGCAGTGTTCGCTGCAGCCATTTTTCATCGGGGTCATCTGACCATGGCGGTGCCAGAACTAAAAGCCGTGGTGGGCAGCGCAACCCACGCTGATGGCGCTGCAAACGCCCAGCCCGCTGGATAAGTAAATCAATGGGTGCGATATCGCTGACCATCACATCCACATCACAGTCCAGGGACTCCTGGAATACCTGCGTGCTGATTAACACCTGGCCCTTGCGCATGTCGGGTGTCGAATCCTTGCCTAAACGCTCAATGACCTGAGATTCAATGCGCTGCCTATCCACCATGGCAAAACGACTGTGGAATAGCAGGCAGTGCTCTGGGTCAGGATGGCGGGCAGCAATCGCTTCAAACGCGCGAATAGCGTCATCAACGGTATTGCGCACCCAGGCAATACACTCACCGGCCTCTATTGCCGCCAGCACAGCATCAATGGCCTGCTCTTCTTCGGTTAGCCAATCAACCTCTACGCTTCTAGCAACTTCCTTGCGTGAGCCAAGCGGCAATTCTAGCGGCTGCCCTTCACTCACATGAGTCAGAAGCGGAAAATCATCTTTTTGTGGCGTTGTTTCTGACTGGCCAAGTCCTGCTTGCCAAGCAGCCATCAAGTCACTGCGCATAGCGCGGGGAAGCGTCGCGGTTAACAGAATAGCGCTACCGCCCTGCCGAGCATGGTAGCTTAGTAGCTGGCTTAGCAGCGTCTGCATGTAATTGTCGTAGGCATGCACTTCATCAATCACTAACACCTTGCGCGCCAGCCCATACAATCGCAGTGACTGATGACGAAATGGCAAAATAGCCATCAGCGCCTGATCGATAGTGCCGACACCGACTTCAGCCAACAGGGCTTTTTTACGCGAGTCCGCTAGCCATTGATTACAGCGGCTGGTCGCTGAGAGCTCACTGCTGGTGTAATCAAGATCGCCAGGATGAGGCGCCGCAACCGCTGCCATAAAATCATCGTTTAAATCCCGCGCCCCATGGGCAAGAACAAAAGAAGGCATTGATTCAGCGGTGTAAAATCGACGATGTAAATTGCCTAGCCGTGCATACATGGCGTTAGAAGTGGCCATTGTAGGCAGTGCAAAATAAAGCCCATCGCCATGACCTGCTGCCAACAGGCGCTGGGTAAGAATGCAGGCAGCTTCTGTTTTCCCTGAACCTGTCTCATCTTCCAATATAAACAGCTGTGGCCCATCGGTAATTGCCACCGTTTCCGCTGCGTGCTGCAAAGGGGTAGGCGTGACAGTTTGCTGGCCAAACCAGCTTGCCATACC
The DNA here is from genome assembly GCF_025820815.1 of Halomonas qinghailakensis. NCBI lineage: Bacteria > Pseudomonadati > Pseudomonadota > Gammaproteobacteria > Oceanospirillales > Halomonadaceae > Halomonas > Halomonas qinghailakensis. Next base: position 1,404,261 of record NZ_CP096973.1, read on the forward strand.
CGCGTAAGGAAGTGGCTCAGGGAGGCGTTTAAATCCTGTTTCTTGCAGTGCCCGCTCTGCGTTAGCCAACGCAATTTGCCAGTAATCAGTAAGTGGCATCTTCATTTGGTGGTAAGCAAAGTGATCCTGATTAGAACCTAACCAATCACTTAATGTTGCCCAGCCTGCAATTGACCAGCTTAAGGTTTGCAGCGCATAAACCCACTCTTCAGAAAACAGCTGCTCGGTGGGCCAATCTGGCGGGACAATGTCGGCCCAATCAGCAATAAACTGACGCGTTGCCTCCACGTCATCTGCGTGTTGATCACGGCAAAAGAATGCCTCTACATCAACTTTTCCTGCCTCAACAGGCTGGCCGTGATGGCCGAAGAAAGGCGGTGTGAGGACAGGCAAAGCTGCGCGTAGCGCCTTGCGCTCCATACGGCTAAATCCAGCAGGCCATCGTAGCGTGCCGTCTTCAAACCATTCATGCCATTTAGCCTCCCAAATCACTGCGCCTAAGCGGTCATGGCGCTGCGTATAGGCACATTGTGCTATTGGCGGTACCAAATCTTGATTTGCTGAAGATGTAAAAAGCCCTTGAAAAGCTCGTGAGAACTTACCGATATCGTGCAGGCCAAGCCAAAAAACCAATAGCTGGCGCAGCGCTTCAGGTTTAAGACTTAGTTGTGCTGCCAAGCGTTGCGTCAGCGGCCTATCAGGCGAAAGCAATAGCCAACCCACAGCAGCAACATCGAGGTTGTGATAAGGCAATAGGTGGCACTCAACAGCCTGCCCTTTGGCCTGCGCTTTACCCCAGTAGCGGTAGTAAGTCACTGCTGCCTCCTTGCGCCTTTGTCTATCCCTCCATCTAACCATTCTTTACTCACCCTCGCTATTGACCTTAGTCATACTTAGCGCTCCTCAACACCACGCCATCTCGTTGCACGTGACGTGCTACGCTTTACGTTACTTTTTCTTATTTAGGTAATTTGCTATGCCGATGTTTCGTGTGTGGGCGGCTTCTGCGCTGGTGCTATTTACGCTGTCTACGCAAGCTCAGGCGCAGTCGTCTACTGACTGGACAATGTATGACGATGTGTTTGAAAACGGGGCACACCATGCGGCGTGGTGGGATGCGGGGTGGACGGGGATTTATGCGACGAGCCTTGCCTTTGATGCTTACCAGTCGAGCGAGGCGAGTAGCCGCAATGACCGCTTTGATGCGCGGGTTGGGGTGGTGAAGTCGGCTTTAGCCTTGGGTGGAATGCTCACGGATCGGCAGCCACATCAGGCGGCATTGATTGAGTACGAGCGTTTGAAAGCGCGTGGCGAGCTGAGCGGCGTGCAGGCGCTGGGGTTACAGCTTGCCCAGGCGGAGCGTGAACGCCGTGGGTTTGAGGCGCGCCTTAGTTCGCTGTTGGTGAATAGCGTGGCGGGCGCGGTCATTGCCGCCGATGGCCGTGAACGCGATGGCGCGGTGAACTTTGCCACCGGTATGCTGATCAATGAGCTGCAGATTTGGACGCAGCCCAACCAGGCCTCCAGTGCAATTAACCGCTTTCAGCCTGCTCGCCTCTCGGTTGGCCCTGTCACGCTGGATGGCGAATACGCATTATTGATCTCCCCACAGCAAATTGGTGCTACGTGGCGCTATTAGCCGCGACGTGATCGCCGTATGCCATGGTGATAGTAAGAGACACGTTGATTCACGCACGGGGTACTGCCAGTCGATTTAACATTGTCAGTGCAGCAGGATTGTCAGCACACCAGGAGCGCGTAAAATATTGGCCTCTTTTTTGGTTTCACCAATTGTTATGTTATAACTTATTTATTGGTTAGCGAGGACACTCAATGAGTGAGCATATGCATCGCCATAACAAGGAAGGTCCTTGTCATTTTTCGTTGATGTCGTTATCTGCCGCGAAGCGGTTGGGTTTAGTGGCACTCCCGCTGCTGGGGTTGTGGGGTTTAGTGGTGTGGGCCAGCGGGTGGCCACTATGAGTGAACGTTCACTTTCACGCTTGCAGTTGCATGATTTGCACCTTGCCCAGGGCGGACGCACGGTTCTTGAGCATGTTGATGGCGATATAAAGCCCGGTGCTATTACGGCGCTGATTGGCGCGAATGGGGCGGGTAAAAGTACGTTGATCCAGGCGATTATGGGTGAGCTACGTCCTATTAGTGGTGAAGTAGTCTGCACGATCGATAAAGCACGCCGTGCGTGGTTGCCCCAGCAGTTGGCGTTAGACCTGACTTTTCCGATGAGCGTTGAAGAGTTGGTAATGACCGGCAGCTGGCCAAGCCATGGGGCGTTAAAAGGCTACTGCGCAGCGCATTATCGCAAGGGCCGCGACATCATGGCGCGCTTGGGTATTTCGCATTTGGCTCACCGCCCTTTGGGTGAGCTTTCTGGTGGTCAGCGCCAGCGGGCACTGATTGGCCGTACGTTGATGCAGGAAGCCGAGCTATTACTGCTGGATGAGCCGTTTGCCAATGTGGATAGCGATACGGTGGATATTTTAATTCGCAGCTTGCGTCAAATGGCCGATGAAGGCGTAACCATCATTGTGGTCCTGCACGATATGGATCACCTAAGCCGCCTAGCCGATGAAGTGTTGATGTTAAGTGGTGGGCATGGGCGCTGGGTCGCGCCTAGCGCGCTTAACCACCAACATGCACCAGCACAGGTGGTGCCGTTTTCTTTGGGAGGTCGTCATGCTGGCACTGCTTGATGCATGGTTTGTGGCACCTTTCGATTATGGCTTTATGCGTCGTGCTGTCGTTGGTGGCTTAGCCCTGTCGCTTGCTGCCCCTCCGTTGGGCGTATTTTTAGTGCTACGGGGCATGAGCTTGATTGGCGATGCCATGGCGCACGCTATTTTGCCTGGTGTGGCACTGGGGTTTTTGCTCGCAGGGTTCTCTCTGCCGGTGATGAGCGTCGGCGGTGTTCTGTTCGGCGTGATGGTGGCCTTACTTGCTGGAGCTGTGTCGAAAATGGGCGGCCAGCGGGAAGATGCGGCGATGGCGAGCTTTTTTATTATTTCGCTAGCGGCCGGTGTATTACTTATTTCTATGGGTGGCAGCAGTGTGGATTTAACCCATGTGCTGTTCGGCTCAATTTTGGCGATTAACTCCACAGCGCTACTGCTCATTGCCTCTATCAGCACGTTGATTGTGATTATTCTGGCGATTATTTTCCGGGCGTTGGTCGTGGAGTGTTTAGACCCCCTGTTTTTACGCGGGCAAAGCCGCCGCAGTGGCTGGGTACATAGTGTTTTTTTAGGACTATTGGTGCTGAATTTAACTGCGGGGTTCCAAACATTGGGCACGTTAATGGCGGTGGGCTTAATGATGCTGCCTGCTACAGCAGCACGGTTTTGGAGTAAACGGCTGGAAGGCTTAATCGGCATTGCCGTGGTCTTAGCCATGATCGCTAGTACCGGTGGCTTATTGATTTCGTTCCACCTTGATACCCCCTCTGGGCCAAGCATTATTTTGCTGGCGGGGTTGGGCTATCTACTGTCGGCACTGTTCGGCCGCTATCACAGCTTAGCCGCGAAGCTGCGGCGTAAGACAACGCCGCTAGCGCTTGAACAGTCGTCATAACTTTTTATCTTTTTGAAGGAGCGTTGTATGTCGCTTTTCTCTTCATCGCGCTGGTTGGTAGGCGTTTCAGCCATGCTGGCACTGCCTGCGGCAATGGCTAACGATCGTGTTCAGGTGGTGACCAGCTTCTCTATTTTGGCCGATATGGTCGAAAACGTGGGCGGCGAACATGTCGAAGTTACATCGCTTGTCGGCCCTGACGGCGATGCTCATGTTTATTCGCCCAGCCCAGGCGATGCCCGCGCGCTGGCTGGCGCTGATATGGTGGTGTTTAACGGGCTGTTATTTGAGGGCTGGATGGAGCGCTTGATTGAATCGAGCGACTATTCGGGCGCACTGGTTATGGCAACGACAGGCCTTGAACCCCGAGCTTTTGCCGAGCATGGTCATGAAGAAGAGGGTCATGATGACCATGGGCACGGGCACGACGAGCACGGGCATGACGACCATGGGCACGACGAGCACGATCACAGTGAACATAACCACGGCGATGATGATCCACATGCATGGCAGGACCTACGTCAAGCAAAGGTCTACGTTACCAATATTCGCGATGGCTTGATCGAAGCTGACAGCGCTAATGCCGATAGTTATCAAGCGAATGCTGAGCGTTATTTAGCAGAGATAGAGCAGGCGGATAGCGAGATTCGCGATTTGTTAAGCGGCATTCCGGCATCTGCCAGCGTGATTACCGGCCACGATTCGTTTGGCTATTTTTCAAATGCTTATGGGGTGAGCTTTCTTTCTCCTGTCGGACTGTCTACTGAAGCTGACCCCAGCGGCGCTAGCATGGCTGCGCTGGTGGATGTCATCGAACAGGAAAACGTGCAGGCACTATTTCATGAGAACATGACCAACCAAGCGATCATTAATCAGCTTGCCGAAGAAACTGGCCTGCCGATTGTTGGCACGCTATATGCTGATGCGCTGGCCAGTGAAGGCGACGCCAGCACTTACCTGGGCATGATGCGTCATAACGCCAAGGTGTTGCACGCGGCTCTGGCCGAGGCGGGTCAAGCTAATGACGACCACGACCACGACCACGACCACGACCACGACCACGACCATCATGGTCATGCTCATTAAGATAAAATGTAAACATTTGAATACCGTCAAGCAGACGGTATTTTTTTGCGTTGCATTTTGCCCTGGGGATGGGGAGACTTGCACTACTGCTGCGAATTTTCACCTCTGCAAATTTTCACCCCTGTAAAGAGCCAACACCATGCGACTGAACGCCGATTTTAGCCACTTTGCCTGTGTCACACCGGATCAGTATCGTTGGGTGGACTCCCCCAGTGCTGGTGTAGAGCGCATGATGCTGGACCGCATTGGCGACGAAGTCGCCAGAGCTACTAGCCTAGTGCGCTACGCGCCGAACAGCCAGTTCAGCCGTCATACTCACGGCGGTGGTGAAGAAATTTTGGTGCTGGAAGGTGTCTTTGCCGATGAGCATGGCCGCTATCCGGCAGGCAGCTACTTACGCAACCCGATTGGCACTGGTCATACCCCGCAAATAGGCGAAGAAGGCGCACTTATTCTGGTTAAGCTACACCAGTTTGATGAAGATGATCTTCTTCAGCTGGCCGTGCCTGCCCATCGCCTTCCCTGGCAACCCGACCGGCGGCCTGGCATTACTTATAAAATGCTACACACCTATAGCTCAGAACAGTACGGTCCTGAACGAGTCAGCCTAGAACGCTGGGAGGCCGATACAACGGTGTCTTATCCAACGCTTAGCGGCGGTTTAGAGCTATTTGTGTTGGAAGGTGCTGTTCTTAGTGATGGGCAGGAGTACGCGACTGGCAGTTGGTGTCGCTTCCCGGTGGGTGCGGCACCTCAGTTGCAAGCAGGTAGCGAAGGCGTGCAGCTTTATTTAAAGCGCGGCCATTTAGCCGCCGCTAATTTACTAAGCCAATAAACGGTAGCAGCGTCAATAACGCAATCAGTATCACGGCAACCATCACCAATAAGACTTGCACGGGGTGGGCGAGAAAGCGCCGCCATAACGTAGGGGCATTGCCACTAGCAACGGCTTCTTCATGGGCGCGCCGTGCGTTGGCTTGGCGGTTTTCCTGATACGCTGCCAACGCTGCTTCGGCAGCCTCGCGTTGTGCGGTGTTACGCAGCCAAATGGCATCGACACCCAGGCGAAAAAACCCCGCCTGGGTTTCATACACATCAAAGCCCTGCTCATCTAGCAGCTGGCGTACTTCCATCGCTTCTTCATCTGTCACGTGGCGCAACCGAAACAGCAAGTGGGCCATGTTAGTCGCCCTTATCAGCCATACGGTCTGCCTGAATCACCTCGATCCAGTAGCCGTCTGCATCTTTGACAAAAATAACGTCTTTCATCTTGCCCTGATCCGCGCGCTTAACGAACGTCACCTGATGCTCGTCGAACCATGCTTGAGCGGCTTCTAGGTCAGGCACGCTAAAGCAAATATGACCAAACCCTTGGGGTTCTGCGTTACCGTCGTGATAGGCAAAATCTTGCTGATCCTCGGTGCCCCAGTTATGCGTTAACTCTAACAAGCCTTTCTGACTGAAGGTCCAAGCAGTACGGGCTTGAAGGTCTTCCGGTACATTATCGCTGTCTTCCATATTGGCTAGAAAGTAGAGCGAAAACTGCATCTCTTCAAAATCCAATCGACGTAGCACCTGCATGCCAAAGACCGTGGAGTAAAACGCTAGCGCGCGTTCGGGATCTTTTACCCGCAGCATCGTATGATTTAAGCGAAACCCTTGGGTTTGCGGCGCAGCGGATGCGACACCGGGATGTTGTTCGCCTTGAAACGACATAACCTCTCCTATTTCATATTCATAAAATACGTTGACGAACCCTACAACCTGTACAAAACTTTGACCACTTTCAATAATTCGTAAGCTTTTAAGTACAGACGTTTTTAAGTACGTAAGCTTTTACGTACGTAGTCTATCAGCACCTGATGCACTACCTTACCTCATCATGCTGTTTCACTATTTAAAAGGTGGGCATCGTTTAGCTAGCCCTTAGCTTAGCCCGCCCTATGCCAGAGGAGCCACTATGTCTCGTGATCGCAATGTGCTAGGTGAACCATTAACGCCCTGCTGCCATGACCCTAAAACCGGTTTTTACCGCGATGGCTTTTGTCGTACAGGGCCCGATGATGTCGGTACGCACTCAGTATGCGCGATGGTAACCGAAGAATTTTTAACGTTTTCAAGAGCTCAAGGCAACGACCTAGTGACTCCACGCCCAGAATATGGGTTTCCAGGCCTGCAGCCCGGCGACCGCTGGTGTGTCTGTGCCAACCGTTGGCAGGAAGCTGCACAAGTTGGCTTGGCTCCACCAGTGTTATTGTCTGGCACTCATGAGAAAACATTAGAGATTATTCCATTCATCAAGCTGCAGCAGCATGCACTGGATGCTGTTCATTAAGTGCTTTCGCTTCGAATCCTGGAATTTCTATGCAAACCTTCTACACTCTAGTGTGTATTTTTACAAAACTTAATTACCTTTACTAACTTCGCTTGTAGCATTCCTCTAGAGAACACTGTGATGCCTTACTAACGGTATCCACTTGGAGTTTGTCATGACTGCGATTGATATGACCCTCGGCGACCATCTAACACTCAAGCAGTTGGCCCGCGCCATACAGAATGGCTTTTCGCCTATTGTGGAAGTCGAATCCATGGATGGCATCTATAAAGTTCGCTTCCATCACGCTAACGGTGTCTCTGATTTAACCAATGCCCAAGGCCATGTCAGTACCTTTTTGGGCACTGGTGAAATTCGCGATACTCTAGGCCAATTAGGCCTTACTCATGGCGTGCTTACCTTTGCAGACCAGTGTGGCGATGAAATGATTGGTGTCGAAGGAAAAGCGATAACTCCCGATGAAATGTTAACTTACGGTACACGTATCGCATTTCGCTAATCGCGCTTCGCTAATAGCTAACTGTTAGCTAATAGCTAACTGGTAGTCTGTTAATAGCTAAGACAGTTAGTAGCGCGAAAGCCCTCAGGCTTTACAGATTGATCTAAGCCAAGGATAGTACTACCACGACAGGGGCGCCCATGACTAATGGGCTGAGAAGCACCCTTTGAACCTGAACCGGATAACGCCGGCGTAGGGAGTCGTGGTGCGGCTGCACCACCTCCCCCTGCCGGGAGGATATTATGCTTTCACGCCCACTCGGCGATTACCTCATCGCTCTGCGCGCTGCGACACCACTGGTACATTGCATTACCAACTACGTGGCGATGAACAGCACCGCTAATTTGCTATTAGCGACAGGCGCATCCCCTGCCATGCTACATGCGCAAGAAGAGGTGGCTGAATTCACCGCTATTTCTGGCGCGCTATCGATCAATATTGGCACCCTCTCTTCCCCTTGGGCTGACGCCATGGTTATCGCTGCGCGCACCGCCCAGCAAAACAATATTCCATGGGTGCTCGATCCTGTTGCGGTTGGTGCCACCACCTTTCGCCAGCGTTTGTGCAAGACGCTGCTGACTTATCAACCCAGCGTTATTCGCGGCAACGCCTCGGAAATCCAAGCGCTTAACGGTTTGGCTAGCCTGGGGCGAGGCGTTGATGCCACCACCAGTTCTCAAGAAGCCACGACCGCAGCCATTGCGCTAGCACAACAACATCGTTGCGTCGTCGCGGTTACCGGTGAGACAGATGTCATCACTGACGGCACCCATCATTATCGGCTTAAAGGTGGTCACCCGTTAATGCCCCGCGTGACTACCTTAGGCTGTGGACTGAGTGCGCTAGTGGCAAGCTTTGTGGCCGCCAATCACGAGCAGCCGTTGGAGGCCAGTTTGGCCGCCTTAGCATGTTTTAGCATAGCGGGCAGTCGCGCAGGTAAGCAGGCTCAAGGCCCTGGTAGTTTCCAGGTGGCGCTGTTGGATACGCTCTATCAGTTAACGCCCGACGATCTCTCAACTTTTGCTCAATTGGAGGCAGTGCATGCCGTTTGATCTTTCGCTCTATCTCATTACTGATGCTGAGCTATGCGCCGAATTTGGCCTTGAAAAGACGGTCGAAGCGGCTATACAAGGCGGCATTACCATGGTGCAGCTACGCGATAAATACGCGAGTGACGAGCAAATGATCGCCCAGGCCAAACGCCTCAAAGCGATGTTATCAGGTAGTGGCGTTCCACTGATTATTAACGATCGTCTGAACGTGGCGTTAGCCAGCCAAGCTGATGGCTTACATGTCGGGCAAAGCGACACGGCTGTTCAAGAAGCGCGAAACACTCTCGGCCAGCACGCCATTATTGGGCTTTCGATTAACACCCCTGCCCAACTTCAGGAAGCTCCCGTCGAACTGCTCAATTACGTCGGTTTAGGGCCCGTCTTTGCAACTGGCAGCAAACAAGATCACGCCCAGCCAATTGGCTTTGATGGGCTGGCATGGCTTGCTAATGCTTGCCAACTCCCCAGTGTCGCGATTGGTGGACTAAAAGCTGAACACATGGCTCAAGTGAAAGCCGCTGGGGCAAACGGTATTGCGGTTATTTCTGCTATTTGTGGTCAGCCAGACCCACGCTTAGCCGCGCAGGCCTTTTTCCACGACCGCTTGTAACCATCTTCCTAACGACGCTCTTAACGGGTCTCTTAAGACCACGCAACAACTGTGCGTGATCTTAAGGATAATTTAAGCAGCAGGTACGCCGAGTTGAACCGCGGCAATAGATCCTGCTGGCTTGAGGTCGCGCATTAAAAGCGCAAACTCTAGCTGTTCAGGAGGGATGCTGACGCCTGGCATTGGGATACGTACCCGGTGCCCAGAGCCAGGAGCGGCCTTTTGGGCTTCGCCGCGGGTATTCTCAATATGGTCAAGCACAAAACGGTGGTTTCCACTTGGCAGCATCAGCTCCATGCCATCGCCTATTTCAAAGCGGTTTTTCACCTCAATGTCTAGCCAGCCACGCACGGGATCGTAGCCCAATACTTCACCGACAAACTGTTGGTGGACACCGATAGAGCTGCCCTGCTCATAGCTCTGAAATTCATCGTGTACATGGCGCCGATAGAAGCCTTCGGTGTACCCCCTGTTGGCTAGGTTTTCAAGCTCATCCATTAGCCCCATATTAAAGGGACGGCCAGCCACGGCATCGTCAATTGCTCGGCGGTAAACCTGTGCGGTGCGTGCAACATAGTAGTGGGACTTTGTCCGCCCTTCGATCTTTAGCGATGCCACACCCATTTCTGTCAGGCGCGCTACGTGCTGTACCGCACGCAGATCCTTCGAGTTCATAATGTAGGTGCCGTGTTCATCTTCGTACACCGGCATTAATTTACCGGGGCGAGTAACGTCTTCAATTAGCGCCGAGAGCTCGTCTTGGTCGGCGGCAGACGTGCTAACACCGGCAGGTATCAGGTCGCCTGTCTCATCTTGGGTAGCCGCTATCGTGTTGTACTTCCAACGGCATGCATTGGTGCAGGTACCTTGATTGGGGTCACGGTGGTTAAAATAGCCCGATAGCAGGCAGCGCCCAGAATAAGCGATACATAGCGCACCGTGAACAAAGGTTTCGATCTCTAGGCCAGGGCACTCGGCACGAATTTCACCTATTTCTTCAAGGGATAACTCCCGAGATAAAATAATGCGGCTGATACCTTGGCGCTGCCAGAATTGCGCAGCGGCCCAGTTCACCACGTTAGATTGCACCGAAAGATGAATCTCTTGATCCGGCCAGCGATCGCGAATCATCATAATCAGTCCCGGGTCTGACATGATCAGCGCATCCGGCCCCGCCTCAATGACTGGCTCCATATCCCGCAGGTACGTTTTCAATTTGCTGTTATGTGGGGCAATGTTAGAAGCAACGTAGAACTTCTTGCCTCGCGCGTGGGCGTAGTCAATACCACGATGCAAATTATCGACTTTAAAATCGTTGTTGCGCACCCGAAGTGAATAGCGAGGTTGACCTGCGTACACCGCATCAGCCCCATAGGCAAACGCGTAACGCATATTTTTAAAAGTACCGGCAGGCGAGAGTAATTCAGGAGCTTGCATAGATAGTCACCGTTGTCAGGACGATGGCGCAGGAGCGCTTATGATGAGAGTGGCGGATTATAACCAGCTCAAGCCCTCTGTCTTGCCCAGCTACCAACTTTGATGATCCAGATCAAAAAGTAGCCGTAATCAGTTGTTTGATAACCCTTAGAGGTAACAACGCTGTTGCTCACCCAGCGGCCAACACGTTTACGCAGTTGGGCGACGCTTCAGCGTCGTACGGCGGTCATGGTAGGCAATCGCTAGCCCGCTGCCCATAATCAGCGCACTGCCCACCCATACCCATAGGTCAGGCAGTTCTCCCCAGAACCACCAACCCAACAGTACCGCCCACAGCATGGCCGTGTAATCAAACGGTGCTGCAATAGCCGCTGGGGCAAAGCGAAAGGCTAAGGTAATAAATGCGGTGGCTCCGATACCTAATACACCGGCGGCTAAAAAACCCAACCAGTGCCAGGGCTGCGGGGTCTGCCACACCCAGGGCAAGCTAATAGTTGTCAGTAAAAAAGGTACTAACGTCATATAAAATACCATTGCCCATAGGTGCTCCCGAGCACCATAGCGACGCGCAGTAATCATCAGCAATGCATAGAAAACTGCCGCCCCCAGAAGGGTCAGCGCGCCCACCTGAAACGCGCCACCACCTGGGCGAACCACGATTAATACACCAACAAAACCAACTAACGATGCTATCAGTACCGGTGGATCAATACGCTCACCAAGCAGTGGCACCGACAGCAGCGTGACAAACAACGGCGCTACAAATGCAATCGCTGTGGCTTCGGCAAGCGGCATCAGCGTTAGCCCCCAAACAAAGCAGACCATGGTGGCAGTGTAAATTAGCCCTCTTAACAAATGCACACGAGGCCGCGCGGTACGCAGCTTGCGTAATCCACCTGAGAAATAAGCCAAGAGTGCAATTAACGGTAATGACACTAAGGTACGAAAGAAAATAATCTGTAACGGCGAATGCACTTCACCTAGCCATTTCGACACCGCATCACCCAACGCTAAGAACAGCACCCCCAAGCACATACAGAGAATGCCTTTTAACGACGTAGTCACGATGCTCTCCTTACTTTCCAGACACTATCTAGCGGAATTCAACACTAATAAAAAACCCCGCCAATGGGACACTGGCGGGGTCGCGATTGTCGTGTGGCTTTATAAGCTTGCGTTGACCACCATGCACTCCATACCCTGCGCCTTTAACGACCTACAGGCACGCCTTGCACGCGGTTCATCCAGTGCCACGACCCTAGCGCGGAATACTGTTGTTTGGCCCTCTAGCGCATCGATAGCAACACGTCCACCCACTTCATGGGGTAGTCGTTGAGCTGCTTGACGTGCCAGTTGCTCAGCGCGTGCCGCTTGGCTAAAAGCCCCTACCTGAATGCCCCAGCTATCTGAGGAGATTGCTCCCTGGGGCACTCCGGCAAGCTCTCGCTCACGTTCAAGAAAAGCAGCAAGTGGGTCTGGGGCATTGGTTGTAGATGCTTCCGCCGCTTCTTCCATTGAGCGTGAAAGGCGCTCTTCAACTTCGACAGACGGCGTAGAAGAAGCTGGTAAAGGGGACAACCTGGTCGCGGTTAAATCATTCCTAGTAGTGCCGTCACTCGCCAGTACGGGACGACTAGCTGCAGGTGGCGTTGTTACAGGCCGAGAAAGGGGGCGAGCAACAGGACCAGAAAAAGCCATATATTCGCTAGAAAAATTGGTATTCGCCAGCCATGTCTGCTGGTCTCGTAGGGCTGCACGTGCAAAGCTACGGTCTAATAGGTTAGCCATATGAGTATCTCGAGACGCCCCACTAAAGCCCCCCATTACAATTCCCACCAAACGACGACCGTCGTGAACAGCCGTTGTCGCCACGTTAAAACCCGATGCACGGATAAAGCCGGTTTTAAGGCCATCTGCCCCTGGGTAGTTTTTCACTAAACGGTTATGGCTGGTATGGCGGGTACCGCGATAAGTAAATTCTTGCAGCCCAAAATAGTGATAGTACTGAGGAAAGTCTTTCATCACTCGAACGGAGAGGGTCAGCATATCTCGAGCAGTCGTTACCTGTTGATCATCAGGCAGACCAGAGGCATTACGAAAGGTAGTGGCATTCATTCCCAATTCACGAGCTTTATCTGTCATTATTGCCCCAAAGCGTTGTTCGCTTCCTCCTAACGCTTCGGCTACTACGACAGCGACATCATTCGCTGACCGCACTGCTAACGCACGTATAGCAGTATCTACAGGAATAGTACTACCTGCCGATAACCACAATTTAGTGGCTGGCATTGCTGCAGCTTGAGCAGACACCGGCAGCGGCTGATCTAAACGAAGTTCGCCGCTTTCCAATGCTTCAAACGTAAGGTACAGCGTCATCATCTTGGTTAACGATGCAGGATAGCGACGCTCATCGGCATTCTCGGCGTACAAAACTTCCCCGTTTTCCAGATCTACCACGATACCCGCATAGCGCGGATTTGCCTGGGCAGCTGTCGCAATCCCCAACAGCAATACCATCAGAGACAATGGAAGCCACCAACACGCGACTTTTGTTGAGTACATTCCCCTTGTTGCCATACATGCCCCTTTCTTATTTGGCGTGATGTCGCCTTGCCTGCGAATGTCCTGATTAGCACACTTTAACGATCTAAGACTAGCACGGTAACTCGGCAAGTGAATTAACTAAGCAGTATATCGCTTGGAAACACAATGAATAGACCAAAAAAAACCGACCCTAAGGGGGTCGGTTTTCATTCTTGCTGAGTGACAACGCAGAGAAACTTACTCTTCTGCCGCTGCTTCTTCAACAACCGGGCGATCTACTAGCTCAACGAACGCCATAGGTGCGTTGTCGCCTGTGCGGAAACCGCACTTGAGAATACGGATGTAGCCACCCGGACGCTCGGCATAACGCGGACCTAACTCGTTGAACAATTTGCCGACGGCTTCTTTAGAGCGCGTACGGGAAAATGCCAAACGACGGTTTGCAACGCTATCCTGCTTAGCTAAGGTAATCAGCGGCTCGATAACGCGACGCAGTTCCTTGGCCTTAGGCAGGGTTGTCTTAATGACTTCATGTTCGACCAGCGAGACAGACATGTTCTTAAACATGGCCTGACGATGCGAGCTGGTACGATTCAGATGACGACCACTCTTACGATGACGCATGGTTGTAATTCCTTACCAAACTGGGACTCGAGTCGACACTCACGCGGAGGCCTTGTCGTCCTTCAGGCTAGCGGGTGGCCAATTTTCCAGCCGCATACCGAGGGACAAGCCACGCGCTGCCAGTACATCTTTGATTTCATTCAAAGACTTTTTACCAAGATTAGGTGTCTTCAGCAGCTCAACTTCAGTGCGCTGGATCAGATCACCAATATAATAAATATTCTCGGCTTTTAGGCAGTTAGCGCTGCGAACTGTCAACTCAAGATCGTCTACGGGGCGCAATAGGATAGGATCAACAAGATCCTCTTCCTCTTCGACTTCCTGTTCTTTGTCAGCTTCCAGGTCGACGAAGGCGGCCAGCTGCTCTTGCAGAATGGTCGCACTGCGACGGATAGCCTCTTCCGGATCCAGTGTACCGTCGGTTTCCAGATCGATAATTAGCTTATCGAGGTCGGTACGCTGCTCAACACGAGCGGCTTCAACCGAATAGGAAACACGCCGAACAGGGCTGAAGGTGGCATCCAGCTGCAGGCGGCCAATTGCACGTGTCTCCTCATCAGAGCCACGAGCGTCAGCCGGTTCGTAACCACGACCCAGCGCTACCTTAAGCTGAATTTTCAGCTCGGCACCTTCATTGACATGAGCAATGACGTGATCCGGGTTGACGATTTCGACGCTATGATCAAGCGCAATGTCGCCAGCGGTGACGACAGCTGGGCCCTGCTTGTTCAGCGAGAGCACCGCCTCGTCGCGGCTGTGCATCTTGATCGCAACATCTTTCAAGTTCAGGAGGATTTCGATGACATCTTCCTGCACCCCTTCGAGTGCACTGTATTCGTGCTCTACACCGGCAATTTCAGCCTCTACCACGGCAGCGCCGGGCATAGACGAAAGCAGAATGCGACGAAGTGCATTCCCCAGGGTGTGACCAAAGCCGCGCTCGAACGGTTCGAGAACGATTTTGGCATGATGTGCGCTGATTTCTTCGACCTTGATGTCGCGAGGGCGAAGAAACTCTGTCACTGAACGCTGCATATGAACACCTTTCAGGCTGCCAAACGGATACTGAGTACTCTAGAGCACACTACTCAAGAGCATCTGGGCGGTTAGCTTTGCTACCCCGCCCAGGTCTCAAGAAGCAGAAATGTAAATCAAACTGCTTACTTGGAGTACAGCTCGACGATCAGGTTTTCGTTGATGTCGGCAGTCAGGTCACCGCGTTCAGGCAGAGCCTTGAAAGTGCCTTCCATCTTCTTGGCGTCGATTTCGATCCAAGCGATGTCGCCACGGTTGGCCGCAATGGTCAACGAGTGTTGAATACGTGCTTGGTTCTTCGCCTTTTCGCGAACAGCTACAACGTCACCGGGCTTCACTTGATAAGAAGCAACGTTAACAGTACGGCCGTTCACAGAAATCGCCTTGTGGCTGACCAGCTGACGCGCTTCAGAGCGAGTCGAGCCAAAGCCCATGCGGTAGACGACGTTATCCAGTCGGGATTCAAGCAACTGCAACAATACTTCACCAGTCGCACCTTTCAGGCGAGCGGCTTCTTTGTAATAGTTGCGGAACTGCTTTTCGAGTACGCCATACATACGGCGTACTTTTTGCTTCTCGCGAAGCTGCAAGCCGTAGTCGGAAAGACGCTGACGACGCTGGCCGTGTACACCCGGGATTTGCTCGGATTTACACTTTTTCTCGAAGGGAGTCACGCCACTCTTTAAAAAGAGATCGGTGCCTTCACGACGAGACAGTTTGCACTTCGGTCCAATATAACGAGCCATGAATCTGTCTCCTTAAACGCGGCGTTTCTTAGGCGGACGGCAGCCATTGTGGGGAATGGGCGTCGCGTCAATGATGCTTTGCACGCGGAAGCCGGCGGCATTGAGAGCGCGCACAGCGGATTCACGGCCAGGACCGGGGCCTTTGACCAGCACGTCTACGTTTTTCACACCATACTCGGCTGCAGCAGTTGCTGCACGTTCACTTGCCACTTGAGCAGCGAACGGGGTGCTCTTACGAGAACCACGAAAACCCGAACCACCGGCAGTTGCCCATGAAAGAGCATTGCCCTGGCGGTCTGTGATCGTCACGATCGTGTTGTTAAAAGAAGCGTGGATGTGCGCTACGGCGTCCACTACCTGCTTTTTAACCTTTTTACGGTTACTACGCGGGTTAGCCATGTTGATGTCTATTCCTGTCTTTACGTCAACTCTCTATTAAAGAGCCTGCGTATTATTTGCGGATCGGCTTACGCGGGCCCTTACGGGTACGCGCGTTAGTCTTAGTCCGCTGACCACGCAGCGGAAGACTACGACGATGACGCAGACCACGGTAGCAGCCTAAGTCCATGAGACGCTTAATATTAAGCGTAACATCACGACGAAGGTCGCCTTCTACGGTGTACTTGCCAACTTCAGAACGCAGGGTATCAAGCTCATCGCTAGATAGATCCTGGATCTTGGCAGTAGGCGCGATACCGGCAGCAGCACAAACGTGCTGTGCGCGGGTACGGCCAATCCCGAAGATATAGGTCAGCGAGATCGCCGCATGCTTGTTGTCCGGGATATTGACGCCTGCAATACGGGCCATCAGCTTACTCCGAAATTTGAGCGGCTTGCTCGTTTATTCATCTACAAAAGGCGCAACAGCATACCCCTTTATAAGCCTTATGGCAAGGGGTATGCCGGCACCCGCTTAAAAACAACCCAGGAATTAACCCTGGCGCTGCTTGTGCCGCGGTTCGATGCAAATGACGCGGACAGCGCCATTGCGACGAATGATCTTACAGTTACGGCACATCTTCTTTACGGAAGCTCGAACTTTCATCGTTCTCTCCAAATCGCAACGGCGCGCCTCAGCGCGTGATGCCGCCGCTACCGTAGCCTTTCAGGTTGGACTTCTTCATCACCGAGTCATATTGATGCGACATGAGATGCGACTGCACCTGGGCCATGAAGTCCATGATGACCACAACCACGATTAGAAGCGAGGTACCACCGAAGAAAAACGGCACGTTCCAAGCGACTATCAGGAACTGGGGCATCAAGGAAACCGCAGTGATATACAAGGCACCGAACAAAGTAAGACGAGTCATTACTTTATCGATATAGCGAGCGGTCTGCTCGCCGGGGCGAATGCCCGGCAGGAAAGCGCCTGACTTTTTGAGATTGTCAGCCACATCCTTGGGGTTGAAGACCAGCGCTGTGTAAAAGAAGCAGAAGAATACCACTGCCGCCGCGAAAAGCAAGATGTAAAGCGGTTGGCCAGGGCCTAACGCTTGTGATGCACGCTGCAACCACTCCATTCCTTCGCCAGCACCAACCCACTGACCAATTGAGGCCGGGAAGAGCAAAATACTGGAGGCGAAAATTGCTGGAATAACACCAGCCATATTCACTTTCAAAGGCAAATAGCTGCTTTGACCTGCATACATCTTATTGCCAACCTGTCGCCTAGGGTAATTCACTTTCAAACGGCGTTGACCGCGTTCGATGAATACCACAAATGCAACGGTAGCAATACCTAGCACTGACAGCGCTAACAGCGGAAGAACATTCCAGGCCCCTTCATTACGAGCAAGCTCGAATGCTTGCCCGACGGCACTGGGCAGCCCAGCAACGATCCCCGCGAAGATTAGCAGCGAAATACCGTTGCCAATACCCTTCTCGGTGATCTGCTCACCTAGCCACATCATAAACACCGCACCTGACACAAACGTAATCACGGCGGTGAAATAGAAGCTAAAGTCAGCGCTGTATGCGATGCCTTGGCTAGCCAGACCGACCGACATGCCGGTCGCCTGGACAAGAGCCAGTATCACCGTGCCGTAGCGGGTGTACTGGCTAATCTTGCGGCGGCCAGCCTCACCCTCTTTCTTGAGCTGCTCAAGATGAGGAGAGACTGCAGTCATGAGCTGCATGATAATCGACGCCGAAATGTAGGGCATTATGCCCAAGGCGAGGACGCTCATACGCTCCAGGGCGCCACCTGAGAACATGTTGAACATGCCTAGGATGGTGCCCTGTTGCTCCCTAAACAAGGCAGCAAGCTGGTCAGGATTGATACCGGGAACGGGAATGTGGGCACCAATACGGTACACCACGATGGCGAGGAGTACGAAGCGCAAACGCGCCCACAGTTCACTCAGACCGCTGCCCATCGCCGGCATATTTCCTGACTTGGCCATTTAGTCCTCTACCTTGCCGCCGGCGGCTTCGATCGCTTCACGGGCACCTTTGGTGACCTTGATACCACGAACGGTAACCGCCTTGTTCAGTTCGCCAGAAAGGATGATCTTCGCGTGAAGCGTCGCATCCTTCAGCACGTTGGCTTGCTTCAGAGTTTCCATAGTGACTTCGTCACCAGCAACCTTAGCAAGTTCAGCCAGACGTACTTCTTCAGATACCAGCGACTTAGCAGACGTAAAGCCAAACTTCGGCAAACGACGCTGTAGTGGCATCTGACCGCCTTCGAAACCAGGCTTGACGCTGCCGCCACTGCGAGATTTCTGACCTTTGTGGCCACGGCCGCCGGTCTTACCAAGACCGGAACCGATACCACGACCAACGCGCTTTTCAGCGTGTTTGGAGCCCGGTGCAGGGCTCAGGGTATTGAGTTTCATGGATTACTCTCCCTCAACGCGCACAAGGTAGTTAACCTTGTGGATCATGCCGCGTACGGCAGGGGTGTCTTCCAGCTCAACCGTGTGACCGATGCGACGCAGACCCAGGCCTTTCATAGTAGCCTTGTGCTTGGGCAAAACGCCGATGGTGCTGCGGATCTGGGTAACCTTGATCGTTGCTGCCATGGTGCCTTACCCCGTGATCGCTTCGACAGACAGACCGCGCTTAGCGGCCACGTCTTCCGGTGCTTGCATGGAGGAGAGACCTTTAACAGTCGCCCGTACCACGTTAACCGGGTTGGTGGAACCGTAGCACTTGGCCAGTACATCATGGACGCCAGCAAGCTCTAGTACAGAGCGCATAGCGCCGCCAGCGATGATACCGGTACCTTCAGAAGCCGGCTGCATGTACACCTTGGAAGCACCATGACGGGCTTTTACCGGGTACTGAAGCGTATGGCCTGCAAGGTTGACCTTGACCATGTTGCGACGAGCTTGATCCATCGCTTTCTGAATCGCGACCGGCACTTCACGCGCCTTGCCACGACCAAAACCGACACGACCTTTACCATCACCAACGACGGTCAGCGCGGTGAAGCCGAAAATACGACCACCTTTGACCACCTTGGCGACGCGGTTAACCTGCACTAACTTCTCTTGCAGATCACCGCTTTGCTGTTCGTTCTTCGCCATCGTAAAACCCTTTAGAATTCCAGGCCGCCTTCACGAGCGGCGTCGGCCAGAGCCTTAACGCGACCGTGATACTTAAAGCCAGCACGATCGAAGGCCACCTGGGTGATGCCTGCTTCTTTAGCGCGTTCAGCAATCAGAGCGCCAACCTTAGAGGCGGCTTCTGCGTTGCCAGTCGCACCCTCGCGCAGTGCTTTGTCCAGCGTAGAAGCACTGGCTAGCACTTTGCCACCATCCGGCGAGATAATCTGCGCATAGATGTGACGCGGAGTACGGTTGACGCACAGGCGATACACGCCCAGCTCGCGGATCTTTGCGCGAGCGCGGCGGGCACGACGGAGACGAGATTCTTTCTTCGCGTTCATAACCCTGCCTTACTTCTTCTTGGCTTCTTTGCGACGCACCTGCTCGTCGGCGTACCGAACACCCTTGCCTTTATACGGCTCAGGGGGACGGAAGGCGCGGATTTCCGCGGCGCACTGGCCGAGCATCTGCTTGTCCGCGCTTTTCAGCACGATCACGGTGTTCTTCGGCGTTTCCGCTGAGACACCCTTAGGCAGTTCATAGTCGACCGGGTGCGAGAAGCCCAGTGAAAGATTGAGCGTCTGGCCCTTAGCTTGGGCACGATAACCGACGCCTACAATTTCGAGAGTTTTTGTGAAACCCTCGGATACGCCCGTTACCAGGTTCTGAACCAAGGCGCGGGTAGTACCGGCCATTGCCCAGCTCTTGGCAGACTCACTCGGGGCGAAGGTCAGCTGACCATCTTCTTGACCAATCACCACATCTTGGTGAATGGTCATAGATAGTGTGCCCTGGCCGCCTTTGGCGGTCAGCTGGCCAGCATCGATTTTAATCTCGACACCAGCAGGCACTTTAACCGGATATTTCGCTATGCGGGACATTCCAGCCTCCTAGAATACGGTGCAGATGACTTCGCCACCGACGCCTGCTTGGCGCGCGGCACGATCGGTCATGACACCATTAGAGGTGGTGACAATCGCGATACCCAGACCATCGGCGACCTTAGGCAGGTTGTCCTTGCCCTTGTATTGGCGCAAAGACGGCTTGGAAACCCGCTGAATGTGCTCAATAACCGGCTTACCCTCGAAGTACTTGAGAGTAACGGTCAGCTCGGGTTTAACGCCTTCAGCCACCGTAAAGTCGGTAATGTAGCCTTCTTCTTTTAACACGCGGGCCACTTCAACTTTCAGCTTGGAGGACGGCATGGTAGCCGTCTCCTTGGTGGCCATCTGCGCATTGCGGATACGGGTAAACATATCCGCTAGAGTGTCTTGCATGCTCATTTAATGTGCGCTCCTGATGATTCGACGTGACGTTACCAACTGGACTTTTTCAGACCAGGGACGTCGCCACGCATGGCGGCTTCACGCAGCTTGTTACGGCCAAGGCCGAACTTGTTGTAAAAACCGTGCGGACGGCCAGTGACGCGGCAGCGGTTACGCTGACGCACCGGGCTTGAGTCACGCGGCAGTTGCTGCAGCTTCAGCGTCGCCTCGAAACGTTCTTCTTCAGAAGCGTTCACGTCCGAGATGATTTTCTTGAGCTCTGCGCGCTTAGCCGCATACTTCTCGACTAGCTGAGTACGCTTGAGCTCGCGCTCTATCATACTTTTCTTAGCCATGATCCAACCCTTATTTCTTAAACGGGAAGTTCAGTGCCGCTAATAGCGCACGACCTTCCTCGTCGGTGTTGGCGGTAGTAGTGATAGTGACGTCCAGCCCCCGGATACGATCGATCTTATCATACTCGATCTCTGGGAAGATGATCTGCTCACGCACACCCATTGAGTAATTGCCGCGACCGTCAAAAGACTTCGGATTGAGACCACGGAAGTCACGCACGCGGGGAATCGCAATGTTCACCAAACGGTCCAGGAAGTCCCACATACGCGCTGAGCGTAGTGTAACTTTGACACCAATCGGCCAACCTTCGCGCACCTTGAAGCCCGCGATGGACTTGCGTGCCTTGGTCACCAACGGTTTTTGACCGGAGAGTTTCTCCAGGTCGCCGATGGCATTGTCGATCAGCTTTTTATCGCTGACCGCTTCGCCGATACCCATGTTCAGAGTCACTTTCGTGATCCGGGGTACCTGCATTACGTTGGCGTAGCTGAACTGCTCTTTGAGCTGAGCCACGACCTCGTTTTGATAACGTTCTTTCAAGTTCGCCATTTTGCTACCCGACTCGCGTTAGGCGTCGATCTGCGTCTGCGTCGACTTGTAGATACGTACCTTGGTACCGTCTTCCTTAACTTGGAAGCCGACGCGATCCGCCTTACCGGTCTCCGAATTGAAGATGGCTACGTTGGACGCGTGAATCGGAGCCTCACGCTCGACGATACCGCCCTGATTTCCCGCCATGGGATTAGGCTTGGTGTGACGTTTAATCATATTCACACCGGACACCACGAAACGGTTTTCTAATACCCGCTTAACAGTGCCACGCTTGCCTTTATCCTTCCCGGCGATGACGATGACTTCATCGTCACGTTTGATCTTTTGCATATCCGCCTCGCTCCTTACAGCACTTCAGGCGCTAGGGAAATGATCTTCATGAACTTCTCATTACGAAGTTCACGAGTTACCGGCCCGAAGATACGCGTGCCGATCGGCTGTTCGTTGGTGTTATTCAACAAAACTGCCGCATTTCCATCGAAACGGATCAGCGAACCGTCACTACGACGGACGCCACTACGGGTGCGAACGACTACCGCTTTCAGCACTTGGCCTTTTTTGACCTTACCGCGCGGAATCGCTTCCTTCACCGTTACCTTAATGACGTCACCAACGCGAGCGTAGCGACGGTGTGAACCGCCTAACACCTTGATGCATTGCACCCGGCGCGCTCCGCTGTTGTCGGCGACATCCAGCATTGTCTGAGTCTGAATCATCGGTTTTCTCCAAACCTAATCTGACTGCACTGGTTGAACAGACAAGGGGATTAACCCTTGGCTTGTTCGACCACCTCGACCAGCGTCCAAGCTTTCTTCTTGGAAAGCGGACGGCACTCCTGAATGGAAACCGTATCGCCTGCCTTAGCCTGGTTCGCCTCATCATGGGCGTGCAGCTTGGTGGAGCGCTTGACGTATTTTCCGTAGATCGGGTGACGCTCACGACGCTCGATCATTACGACGATGGATTTATCCATCTTATCGCTCACCACCTTGCCGGTGAGCGTACGTGTTTTTTTCTCTTCGGCCATCTTATTCACCTGCCTTCTCGTTGAGCATAGTCTTCACGCGGGCGATATCCCGGCGGACCTGCTTGAGCAGATGAGTCTGGCTCAGTTGGCCAGTGGCCTTCTGCATGCGCAGGTTAAACTGCTCGCGGAGTAGCTCGAGGAGTTGCTCTTGAAGCTCTCCTACGGACTTTTCACGAATTTCCTGGGCTTTCATCACATCACCGTCCGTTTAGCAAAGGTGGTGGACAAGGGCATCTTCTGTGCGGCCAACTCAAATGCTTCACGGGCCAGCTCTTCAGATACACCTTCAATTTCGTACAGGACCCGACCCGGTTGGATCTGGGCTACCCAGTACTCAACGGAACCTTTACCTTTACCCATACGAACTTCGAGCGGCTTCTTGGAGATCGGCTTATCAGGGAAGACGCGGATCCAAATTTTACCGCCACGCTTAACGTGACGTGTGATCGCACGACGGCCGGCTTCGATCTGGCGCGCAGTGATGCGGCCACGACCGGTTGCTTTGAGACCGTACTCCCCGAAGCTGATCTTGCTTCCGCGATGCGCCAGGCCACGGTTGCGGCCTTTCATCATCTTACGGAATTTCATACGCTTGGGCTGTAACATCGACTCGCTCTCCCCTTACCTGGAACCTTTCTTCTTGGGCGCGTTGCCGGCAGGCTGTTGCTTAGCCTTGGCACGTACTTCCTCGATACCACCGAGGATTTCGCCCTTGAAGATCCACACTTTGACGCCGATGACGCCGTAGGTGGTGTGAGCTTCGTAAGTGGCGTAGTCGATATCCGCACGCAACGTGTGCAACGGAACGCGACCTTCGCGGTACCATTCGGTACGTGCGATTTCGGCACCACCCAGACGACCTGACAGCTGAATCTTAATGCCGCCAGCGCCAAGACGCATTGCGTTCTGTACCGCGCGCTTCATAGCACGACGGAACATGACGCGACGCTCAAGCTGACCCGCTACGTTAGCAGCGACTAGCTTGGCATCCAGCTCCGGCTTGCGAACTTCTTCAATGTTCACATGAACTGGAACGCCCATCATCTCGGTGAGATCACGACGCAAACGGTCGACATCTTCACCTTTTTTGCCAATCACGATACCCGGACGGGCAGTGTGAATGGTGATGCGGGCATTATTAGCCGGACGCTCGATGTGAATGCGGCTTACGGAAGCGTTTTTCAAACGCTGTTCCAGGAAGCTGCGCACTTCGAGATCATTATTGAGCTTATCGGCATAGGCGCCGCGCTCGGCATACCAGACAGAAGCATGGTCTTTGACGATGCCCAGTCGAATGCCTGTTGGATTGACTTTCTGACCCATCTGGTCGACTCCTACTTCTCGGCTACCTTGACGGTGATGTGACAGGTGCGCTTCAAGATACGATCCGCACGCCCTTTGGCACGCGGCTTGATACGCTTGAGCGTCATGCCCTCATCGACGCAGATGGTCGAGACACGCAGCTCGTCTATATCCATGCCGTTATTTTCTTCCGCGTTTGCAATGGCGGACTGCAGCACTTTCTTAACCAGCTTGGCAGCCTTCTTCGGTGAGAAGGTCAGCAGGTCGAGTGCTTCGGCGACCGGTTTACCGCGCACCTGGTCAGCCACCAAACGGGCCTTCTGGGCGGATAAACGAGCGCCACGCAGCTTAGCTGTGACTTCCATCTCTCAATCCTCTCTGGCTTACCGTTTGGCTTTCTTGTCCGCCGCATGCCCGCGATAAGTGCGAGTAGCAGCGAATTCGCCCAGCTTGTGACCAACCATTTCCTCGGAGACATGCACCGGGACGTGTTGGCGACCGTTATGGACAGCGATTGTGAGGCCTACCATGTTTGGCAGGATCATCGAACGACGCGACCAAGTCTTGATCGGTTTGCGATCGTTCTTCTCCACTGCAGCCTCTACCTTCTTCAAAAGATGAAGGTCAATGAAGGGACCTTTCTTTAGTGAACGTGGCACAGCCGTTACCTCTTAATGTCTTGGCAATTTAGATCAACGCGTCTTATTACGACGACGAATGATCAGCTTGTCGGTGCGCTTGTTCTTACGCGTCTTGTGACCCTTAGTCGGCACGCCCCATGGGGATACCGGGTGACGACCACCACTGGTGCGGCCTTCGCCACCACCGTGCGGGTGATCGACTGGGTTCATCGCGACACCGCGAACAGTCGGACGCACGCCTCTCCAGCGCTTCGCACCGGCCTTGCCAAGTTGACGCAGGCTGTGCTCAGAGTTGCTCACTTCACCCAAGGTCGCGCGGCATTCAGCCAGTACTTTACGCATTTCGCCAGAGCGAAGACGCAAGGTGGCGTAATTACCTTCACGAGCGACCAACTGGGCGCTAGTACCGGCACTGCGAGCAATCTGCGCGCCTTTACCCGGCTTCAGTTCGATACCGTGAACGGTAGAACCAAGTGGGATGTTGCGCAGCGGCAAAGCATTACCTTTCTTGATGGGCGCGTTTACACCAGATTCCAGCACGTCACCCGCGCTGACACCTTTCGGTGCAATGATGTAACGACGCTCGCCATCAGCGTACTTTAGCAGTGCAATGTGCGCACTGCGGTTCGGGTCGTGCTCCAGACGCTCAACAGTGGCAGGAATGCCATCTTTTGTGCGCTTGAAGTCGATCAACCGATAGTGGTGACGATGACCACCGCCCACGTGGCGAGTGGTGATGCGACCGTAGTTGTTACGGCCACCGGACTTGGACTGTTTTTCCAAAAGCGGTGCATAAGCACGGCCTTTGTACAGTTCTTCACCAACGATCTTAACGACGTGGCGACGACCGGCGGATGTGGGTTTGGTCTTGACGATTGCCATTATCCGTACTCCTGCCCTTATTCGGCGCCAGAGAAGTCTTCGAGCGTTTCACCCGCAGCCAGGGTCACATACGCTTTGCGGTAACCCTTACGCAGGCCAACGCCGTGAGCAGTACGCTTAGTTTTACCCTTCACGTTCAATACTTGAACGCTGCCGACCTTCTTGCCGAATAGTGCTTCAACGGCTTTCTTGATCTCGGGCTTGGTAGCATCAGATGCCACTTTGAAAACGTACTGGTTGCGCTCGGCTGCCATCGCGGCCTTTTCGGTCACGTGCGGTCCAAGCAGAACCTTAAATACGCGCTCCTGGTTCATGCCAGCTTCTCCTCGAATTTACGCAGGGCGGAGACGGTGACCAGAACCTTATCAAAGGCAACTAGGCTCACCGGATCAGCTGCAGCGACATCCACCACGTCAACGTGGGGAAGGTTGCGTGCGGCCAGATAGAGCTTCTCGTCAATTTCTTCAGTAACGATCAACACTTTCTCAAGGTTGAGCTCTTTCAGCTTGGCAGCTACCTGCTTGGTCTTCGGCGCTTCAACGCTAAACTCTTCAATAGCGATCAGACGCTCTTGACGTACGAGTTCAGACAGGATGGAACGCATCGCCGCACGGTACATTTTGCGGTTTACTTTCTGGCTATGGTCCTGAGGACGCGCCGCGAAAGTTACGCCGCCGCTGCGCCATAGCGGAGAGCGGATAGTACCGGCACGTGCACGACCGGTACCCTTCTGACGCCACGGCTTTTTACCACCACCACGCACGTCGGAACGGTTCTTTTGAGCGCGAGTACCTTGACGGCCACCAGCCAAATAGGCAGTTACCACCTGGTGAACCAGCGCTTCGTTGAATTCTTTGCCAAAAGTGGCGTCGGCTACTTCAACGGTACCCGTGCCTGCAGCAAGATTCAGATTCATTGGTAATTATCCCCTTCAGCGAGCTTTCACGGCGCTGCGAACGATAACATCGCTACCGGTCGCGCCCGGAACAGCACCTTTGATCAGCAGCAGGTTACGCTCGGCGTCGACACGGACGATCTCAAGGCTCTGTACGGTGCAACGGGCATTACCCATTTGACCGGCCATTTTTTTGCCTTTAAATACGCGACCCGGGGTCTGACACATGCCGATAGAACCCGGCGCGCGGTGCGACAGGGAGTTACCATGCGTGTTGTCTTGGGTACGGAAATTCCAGCGCTTAACAGCACCCTGGAAGCCTTTACCCTTAGAGGTGCCGGTCACATCAATCATTTGACCAGCTTCGAAGAGGGATACGGTGAGTTCGCCACCCACTTCTGGAGATTCTTCGCCTTCTGCAAGACGAAATTCCATCAGTGAACGACCAGCCTCAACACCCGCCTTGGCAAACTGACCCGCTTGCGCTTTGGTGAGGTGCTTGGCTTTGCGAGAACCTGTGGTGACCTGAACCGCTGCATAACCGTCAGACTCAAGGGTCTTAACGCGCGTTACACGGTTAGGATCAACTTCAATAACGGTCACGGGCACAGAAGCGCCATCTTCGGTAAAGACACGGGTCATCCCGGCCTTTTTACCGACTAAACCGATAGTCATACTCAGTCTCCTATAGTGTACGGGGCTATCACCCGCTATGGCTGCCCTTTCCAGAGCATTCCACTAGCACATTGTGTGGCGCCTCACGGCGCGGCGGCTGCTGCTCATTCTAAAAATTAATGAGCGCTGGGCCGCGAGTGTCTAGTGTAATTAGTCGAGCTTGATTTGCACGTCTACGCCAGCGGCGAGATCGAGCTTCATCAATGCATCAACAGTTTTCTCGGTTGGCTCAACAATATCGAGCACACGCTTGTGCGTACGAATCTCATACTGGTCACGCGCATCTTTGTTGACGTGCGGTGAAATCAGAATGGTGTAACGCTCGCGGTTGGTCGGCAGCGGGATCGGACCACGAACCTGAGCACCAGTACGCTTAGCGGTTTCAACGATTTCCGCTGTGGACTGATCAATCAGGCGATGGTCGAACGCTTTCAACCGAATGCGAATCTTTTGGTTCTGCATTTGCCCTAAACTCCAATGGATGTCGACGGCGCGAGCCGTCTACCCACGCATTCAAAGGATGCGCATTATAGGCACGCCAAAAGCCCATGTCAAACATTTGCTATTGGTGCGCAGAAAAGGGGGCTCTAACGAGCCCCCTTGATCAATCAATCAAGCAAGCTTACTTGATGATTTTTGCAACAACGCCAGCACCAACGGTACGACCACCTTCGCGAATTGCGAAGCGCAGACCGTCGTCCATAGCGATCGGAGCGATCAGGGTAACAACCATCTTAACGTTGTCGCCCGGCATTACCATTTCAACACCTTCCGGCAGTTCACAAGTTCCCGTTACGTCAGTGGTACGGAAATAGAACTGAGGACGGTAGCCCTTGAAGAAAGGCGTGTGACGACCACCCTCTTCTTTGGACAGCACGTACACTTCTGCTTCGAAGGTAGTGTGCGGGTTGATGGTGCCTGGCTTAGCCAGAACCTGGCCACGCTCGACGTCATCACGCTTAGTACCACGCAGCAGGGCGCCAACGTTCTCACCTGCACGACCTTCGTCGAGCAGCTTACGGAACATTTCAACACCGGTAACGATGGTTTTAGTGGTGTCGCGAATACCGACGATTTCTACTTCTTCGCCTGCTTTAACGATACCGCGCTCTACACGACCGGTAACAACAGTACCGCGGCCAGAGATAGAGAACACGTCTTCGATCGGCATCAGGAACGGCTGGTCGATAGCACGCTCCGGCTCAGGAATGTACTCATCCAGAGCTTTGATCAGATTCGCAACAGCAGTAGTACCCATGCCGTTTTCGTCTTCACCGTTCAGCGCCATCAGCGCAGAACCAGTGATGATCGGCGTGTCGTCACCCGGGAAGTCGTACTCGTCGAGGAGTTCGCGAACTTCCATCTCAACCAGTTCAAGCAGCTCTTCGTCATCGACCATGTCCGCTTTATTCAGGAACACAACGATGTACGGAACGCCAACCTGACGAGACAGTAGGATGTGCTCACGCGTCTGCGGCATCGGGCCGTCAGCAGCAGAACATACCAGGATTGCGCCGTCCATCTGCGCAGCACCGGTGATCATGTTCTTGACGTAGTCAGCGTGCCCCGGGCAGTCAACGTGTGCGTAGTGACGCTCTTCAGACTGGTACTCAACGTGAGACGTAGCGATGGTGATACCGCGCTCGCGCTCTTCAGGAGCGTTATCGATGGTATCAAACTCACGCCAGTCACCGCCGAAAACCTCAGCAGACACGCGGGTTAGGGCCGCTGTCAGGGTCGTTTTACCGTGGTCGACGTGACCGATGGTGCCGACGTTGACGTGCGGTTTGGAACGTTCAAATTTTTCCTTAGCCACTGCTATAACCTCTTTACGTTAGCTAACGGTTAACCGTTTTGATTGATGACGGCTTCAACGACGCTGGAGGGCGCCTCCTCGTACTTCGCGAACTCCATAGAGTAGCTCGCGCGGCCCTGGGTTTGCGAGCGTAGGTCGGTTGCATAACCGAACATCTCACCCAGTGGCACCGTTGCACGAATGACTTTACCAGAAGAGGAGTCATCCATGCCCTGCACCAGACCGCGACGACGGCTCAGGTCGCCCATGACGTCACCCATAAATTCTTCGGGGGTCACGATTTCGACCTTCATCACCGGCTCCAGCAGCACGGCCTTGGCCTTCCTGGCACCTTCTTTCACTGCCATAGAAGAAGCAATCTTGAACGCAGTCTCATTAGAGTCCACGTCGTGGAAGGAACCATCAAACAGCGTTACCTTGACGTCGATCATCGGGTAGCCCGCGATGACACCGTTTTTGAGCTGTTCGTAGGCACCCTTCTCAACCGCAGGCACGTATTCTTTGGGAACCGCACCACCTACGATTTCAGAGTTGAATTTGAAGAAAATTTCGCCTTCGCCTTCACCCTTTTCTGCTGCTACCAGCGGCTCGATACGCAACCAGACATGACCGTACTGACCGCGGCCACCTGACTGACGTACAAACTTACCTTCCTGCTCAACACTACCGCGAATGGTTTCACGATAGGCAACCTGAGGCTTGCCGATATTGGCTTCAACCTTGAACTCGCGACGCATACGGTCAACGATAATGTCCAGGTGTAGCTCGCCCATACCAGAAATAATGGTCTGGCCGGTTTCTTCGTCAGTCTTAACCTGGAAGGAAGGGTCTTCCTGGGCCAGTTTACCCAGAGCGATACCCATTTTTTCCTGGTCAGCTTTCGACTTCGGCTCAACCGCTACCGAGATAACCGGATCCGGGAATTCCATGCGTTCGAGAACAATTTTGTTATCGATATCACATAGAGTGTCGCCCGTGGTCACGTCTTTCAGACCGATACACGCTGCGATATCACCCGCCAGAATCTCTTTAATCTCTTCGCGCGAGTTGGCGTGCATCTGAACAATACGGCCAACACGCTCTTTCTTCTGCTTAACGGAGTTGTAAACGCCGTCACCAGATTTAAGAACGCCCGAGTAGACGCGGATAAAGGTCAAGGTACCAACGAAGGGGTCGGTAGCGATCTTAAACGCCAACGCTGCGAACGGTGCGCTATCATCGGCTACACGAGTAGCGATGGTACCGTCTTTATCGTCAAGCTCACCTTCGATCGCTTTAACTTCTGTCGGCGAAGGCATGTATTCGATAATACCGTCGAGCACTGCCTGAACACCTTTGTTCTTAAATGCAGAACCACAGGTAACCAGAACAATGTCGTTTGCTAACGTACGCGCACGAAGACCAGCCTTGATCTCTTCAACTGTCAGCTCACCGCCTTCTAAATACTTGTCCATCAGCTCTTCAGAGCCTTCGGCAGCGGCTTCAATCATTTGCTCGCGATATGTTTCGGCTGTTTCTTGTAGCTCAGCCGGAATATCAACGAGATCAAAGTTCATACCCAGACTCGCCTCATCCCACAGGATGGCCTTCATCTGGATCAAGTCGATGACGCCTTTGAAGTCTTCTTCTGTGCCCCAGTTGATCTGGATTGGCACAGCGTTAGCCCCCAAGCGCTCTTTAAGCTGGTCAACGACCATAAAGAAATCAGCGCCGGTACGGTCCATCTTGTTGACGAATACCATGCGCGGAACTTCATACTTATTGGCCTGACGCCAAACAGTTTCGGTCTGCGGCTGAACGCCGGAAGAGCCACACAGTACAACGACAGCACCATCAAGAACACGCAAAGAACGCTCAACTTCGATTGTGAAGTCAACGTGTCCAGGCGTATCAATGATATTGATGCGATGCTCGTCAAACTGCTTGCTCATACCTTGCCAGAAGGTGGTAACAGCAGCAGAGGTGATTGTAATACCACGCTCTTGCTCCTGCTCCATCCAGTCTGTCGTCGCAGCACCGTCGTGTACTTCACCCACTTTGTGGGAAAGACCGGTATAAAACAGTACGCGTTCCGTTGTCGTGGTTTTACCCGCGTCAACGTGAGCGACGATACCGATATTGCGATAACGATTAAGTGGAGTCTTGCGTGCCACGGTGAAGCTCCCGTTAGTTGGCGATGCTCGTTAATTCAGCAGTATTCATTTTGCGTATGCTACTGCCGCCATCGACAACGATAGCGGCGACGTGTTGCAACATGGCGAAAAAATTCTTTAACGCAGCGCAACCAGCAAAAATGAATACATACTTAGAAACGCCGAGTTTAGAAACGATAGTGAGAGAAGGCCTTGTTGGCTTCTGCCATACGATGCACATCTTCACGCTTCTTAACAGCCGAGCCTTTGCCTTCAGCGGCATCCAGCATTTCACCTGCCAGGCGCTGAACCATCGTTTTTTCACCGCGGCGACGCGCAGCGTCCACCAACCAGCGCATTGCTAGGGCTTGGCGACGCGAAGGACGAACTTCGACCGGCACCTGATAGGTCGCACCACCAACGCGGCGCGACTTAACTTCGACCATCGGCTGGATGGTTTCCAGCGCTTTGTCGAAGATTTCCAGCGGCTCTTCATTACTACGCTCGGCAACCTTGTCCAACGCACCGTAGACGATGCGCTCAGCTATGGACTTCTTGCCGCTGACCATCAGATGGTTCATGAACTTCGCCAGACGCTCACTTCCGAACTTAGGATCCGGCAGGATTTCGCGTTTAGCTACAACTCTTCTTCTAGGCATGATAAGCCCTCAATTAAGGATCCTTCAGGTAAACCCGGAACTAATGTGTGCTAATTGCACCGCCCGACCTTACTCTTATCAGACCGTCATATTCGTATTAAGGTAACAACACAGCATCGTAAAACGCTGCAACAAGACGCCTTAGGACTTCGGACGCTTGGTACCGTACTTAGAACGACCCTGCTTACGGTTCTGTACGCCGGAGGTGTCGAGTGCGCCACGAACGGTGTGATAACGCACACCTGGCAAATCCTTTACACGACCGCCACGGATCAGAACAACAGAGTGCTCTTGCAGGTTGTGACCTTCACCACCAATGTAAGAAGACACTTCGAAACCGTTGGTAAGGCGCACACGGCAAACCTTACGCAGGGCCGAGTTCGGCTTCTTAGGGGTAGTAGTATAAACGCGCGTACATACGCCGCGCTTTTGCGGGCATGCCTGAAGCGCAGGTACGTCACTCTTAGTGACGGGGCGCTTGCGCGGCTTGCGCACTAGCTGATTAATCGTTGCCATGGTGTTTAGCTGACTCCAATGGTTGCCTGGCCTTTCAACAAATACGAGCAGCGGATGCGGGCGCACCCGCCCCACTGTTAAAGGCTGCGCATTCTAAAGGCTGACCCTAGGTGGCGTCAAGTCTTGCTGGCGGTTTAACCAGCAAGACTGCGCCATAAGGACCAGCGACTCGTTGTTACTCGTTTGCCTTACCGCTAATTACAGCTCGTCGTCTGAATCAAGGGCAGTTAACTGAGCACCAAGCTCCTGCTCAACTTCGGTAGCCGAGGGGTTGAACAAGCGCTCAACGTCTTCACGTTTGCGACGACGCTCTGCGTGGTGAGTCAGGCCGGTACCTGCCGGAATCAGACGCCCAACCACCACGTTTTCTTTCAGGCCGCGCAGATAGTCGCGTTTGCCTGTCACCGCTGCTTCGGTCAATACACGGGTCGTTTCCTGGAACGATGCCGCTGAAATGAACGACTCAGTGGCCAAGCTGGCCTTAGTGATACCCAGCAGCAAGCGCTGATACTTGGCTGGGAATTTACCTTCTTTCTCAAGACGCGCATTCTGCTCTAGTACGCGTACAAGTTCGGCTTGATCGCCAGTAATAAAGTCAGAGTCACCTGAATCAGAGATCTCTACCTTACGCAGCATCTGACGAACAATGACTTCGATATGCTTATCGTTGATGCCAACACCCTGCAGACGGTAGACATCTTGTACTTCAGCAGTGATGTATTTGGCCAGTTCCGCCACACCCAGTAATCGCAGGATGTCGTGGGGATTGCTCGGTCCATCCGAAATCACTTCACCCTTCTCGACGGCTTCACCTTCGAAAACAGCAATTTGACGCCACTTCGGGATCAGTGCTTCAAACGGATCGCCAGATTCCGGTGTAATCGTCAAACGACGCTTACCCTTTGTCTCTTTACCGAAGCTGATAACACCGCTGATTTCAGCCAGAATCGCCGACTCTTTCGGCTTACGCGCCTCAAAGAGATCAGCAACGCGTGGCAGACCACCAGTAATATCTTTGTTACCTGATGCTTCTACCGGGATACGTGCGACCACCTCGCCCACGCCAATGGTAGATCCATCGTCGACAGAGATAATCGAGTTGCCTGGCAGCAAGTACTGCACTGGCGTATTCGAGCCAGATACCGACACGTACTCACCCGCCGCGTCTTGCAGCATGACCATCGGGCGCTTATCGCGGCCGGCCATCGGGCGGGCTGCTGACTCAATCACCTCGATAGATGAAAGGCCAGTCATTTCATCGACGCTGCGGTGCATGGTGACACCTTCATCAAGGTCGATAAACTGCGCCTTACCTTCTACTTCAGCAATAATCGGATGGGTGTGCGGATCCCACTTCGCGACAATCGCACCACCATCAACCACGTCACCGTCACGAACAGACAGCTCGGCACCGTAGGGCAGTTTATAGTACTCACGCTCACGACCATGGTCATCAGCAACCGCCAGTGCACTTGAGCGAGAAACAACCACCAGCTTACCGTCAGCGCGCTCTACATGCTTGATGTTGTGCAGGCGTACTTTACCGCCATGCTTGACCTGAACGCTGTCCACTGCTGATGAACGCGATGCCGCACCACCAATGTGGAACGTACGCATGGTCAGCTGTGTACCCGGCTCACCGATGGACTGTGCAGCGATAACACCGACAGACTCACCAATGTTGACCTGATGGCCACGTGCCAAGTCACGTCCGTAACAGGAAGCACAGACACCGTGGGCAGTGTCACAGGTAATGGTAGAACGAACGATAATTTCGTCGACACCCATGGTGTCTAGCGACGCACACCACTTTTCGTCCAGCAACGTGCCGCGCGGAATAAGCACTTCATCATTGCTAGGATCGATCACATCAATCGCAACAACACGACCAAGTACGCGCTGAGACAGCGGTACAATAATGTCGCCGCCCTCGATGATCGGGTGCAAGGTCAAGCCGTTTTCAGTGCCACAGTCGGTCTCAGTAATAACCAAGTCCTGAGCAACATCCACCAGACGACGAGTCAGGTAACCAGAGTTGGCCGTTTTCAGGGCCGTATCCGCAAGACCTTTACGTGCACCGTGGGTCGAGATGAAGTACTGCAGTACGTTTAGACCTTCACGGAAGTTAGCGACGATCGGCGTTTCGATGATTGAGCCATCCGGCTTAGCCATCAAACCACGCATACCCGCCAACTGACGGATCTGGGCGGCAGAACCACGCGCACCGGAGTCAGCCATGATGAAGACGCTGTTGAACGAATCCTGCTCGACTTCGTTGCCTTCACGATCAATGACGGTCTCTTTTGAGATACCCACCATCATCGCTTTGGCAACTTTATCGTTGGCCTTCGACCAGATATCGATAACCTTGTTGTACTTCTCACCAGCAGTTACTAGGCCAGAAGAGAACTGGTCTTCGATCTCTTTAACTTCTGCTTCTGCAGCATCAACAATCTCGGTTTTCGCATCAGGAATAACGAAGTCGTTAACACCGATAGAGGCGCCCGACCACGTTGCCAAACGGAAACCGGTGTACATCAGTTGGTCAGCGAAGATAACCGTAGGCTTCAAGCCAGCACGACGGTAGACCTCATTGATCAAGCTAGAGATCGCCTTCTTCTTCATCGGCTGATCGATTAGCGAGAACGGCACGCCTTCCGGCAAAATACGGAACAGTAGTGCGCGGCCAACCGTCGTGTCATAGATGCGACGATGGAAACTACGCTCGCCGGTCTCTTCTTCGACATCGACTTCGTCCAGACGCACTTTCACGCGAGCATGCAGCGATACCGACTGAGTACCAAAGGCGCGCTCTACCTCATTGAGGTCAGAGAACACCATGCCCTCGCCTTTAGCGTTGATCTTTTCGCGGGTCATGTAATACAGACCCAGAACAACGTCTTGCGATGGAACGATGATCGGCTCGCCGTTGGCGGGTGACAGCACGTTGTTGGTAGCCATCATCAGCGCACGCGCTTCAAGCTGGGCTTCCAGGGTCAGCGGTACGTGTACCGCCATCTGGTCACCGTCAAAGTCGGCGTTGTAGGCGGCACATACCAGCGGGTGCAGCTGGATCGCTTTACCTTCGATCAACAGCGGCTCAAACGCCTGGATACCAAGACGGTGGAGCGTCGGTGCGCGGTTAAGCAGCACCGGGTGCTCACGGATAACATCGGCAAGGATGTCCCACACCTCAGGCAATTCGCGCTCAACCATCTTCTTGGCAGCTTTAATCGTTGAGGCGTAGCCCAACGACTGCAGCTTGGAGTAGATAAACGGCTTGAACAGCTCAAGCGCCATTTTCTTGGGCAGACCACACTGGTGCAGACGCAAGGTCGGCCCCACAGTGATAACCGAACGGCCGGAGTAGTCGACACGCTTACCTAGCAAGTTCTGGCGGAAACGACCCTGCTTACCTTTGATCATGTCGGCAAGGGATTTCAGCGGACGCTTGTTAGAACCTGTAATGGCACGGCCACGACGGCCGTTATCCAACAACGCATCAACCGCTTCTTGCAGCATGCGCTTCTCGTTGCGCACGATAATATCCGGCGCATTAAGATCAAGCAGACGCTTCAGGCGGTTGTTACGGTTGATAACGCGACGATAAAGGTCGTTCAGATCTGAGGTCGCAAAGCGGCCGCCGTCCAGCGGTACCAACGGACGAAGATCCGGCGGCAGCACAGGCAGCACTTCCATGACCATCCACGCTGGCGCGTTGCCGGAGTGGTAGAACGCTTCAAGCAGCTTCAAACGCTTTGAAAGCTTCTTAATCTTGGTTTCAGAATTAGTCTGCGGAATCTCTTCACGCAGGTGATTAATCTCTTCTTCCAGATCGATATCTTTCAGCAGCTCTTGGACAGCTTCGGCACCCATACGGGCGTCAAAGTCATCGCCAAACTCTTCTAGCGCCTCAAAGTACTGCTCATCGTTGAGTAACTGACCACGCTCCAGCGTGGTCATACCAGGATCGATGACGACAAAGCTTTCGAAGTACAGCACGCGCTCGATATCACGCAGAGTCATATCGAGGAACATGCCGATACGAGACGGCAGTGACTTCAAAAACCAAATGTGAGCAACCGGCGATGCCAGCTCAATGTGGCCCATGCGCTCACGGCGCACGGCAGCTTTGGTGACTTCAACGCCACACTTCTCACAAATGATGCCGCGGTGCTTCATGCGCTTATACTTACCGCACAAACACTCATAGTCTTTTACTGGGCCGAAAATTTTGGCGCAGAACAGACCATCCCGCTCCGGCTTAAAGGTACGGTAGTTGATGGTCTCAGGCTTCTTCACCTCGCCAAACGACCAGGAGCGAATCATGTCCGGCGACGCCAGGGTAATCTTGATCGCGTCAAACTCTTCGGACTGAGATTGCGATTTGAGTACTTTCACCAAATCTTTCATGGGACGGCTCCTAGCTCTCTAACTCGATATCGATGCCCAGCGAGCGGATTTCCTTCACGAGTACGTTGAAGGATTCCGGCATGCCTGCCTGCATGGTGTGGTCGCCATCCACGATGTTTTTATACATCTTGGTGCGGCCTTCGACGTCGTCCGACTTGACGGTGAGCATCTCTTGCAGCGTATACGCGGCACCGTAAGCTTCCAGCGCCCACACTTCCATCTCACCAAAGCGCTGACCACCGAACTGCGCCTTACCACCCAGCGGCTGCTGAGTCACTAGCGAGTAAGAACCGGTAGAGCGCGCGTGCATTTTGTCGTCTACCAAGTGGTTCAGCTTGAGCATGTACATGTAGCCAACGGTCACCGAGCGGTCAAACGCATCGCCAGTACGGCCATCGTACAGCGTCATCTGTCCAGACTCAGGAATGTCAGCAAGCTTCAGCAGGTGTTTGATCTCGTGCTCTTTAGCACCGTCAAATACCGGCGTTGCCATAGGTACACCGCCTTTGAGGTTTTTCGCTAGCGCAATGATTTCTTCATCACTTAACGAATCAATATCCTCAACACGGGTTCCTGGCGTGTTATATATCTGGCCTAGGAAGTCACGAATTTCAGCAACTTGCTGACCACGTGCATCGCGTAGCATCGCGTCGATCTTGACACCCAAACCGCGGGCAGCCATGCCCAGGTGAGTTTCAAGAATCTGACCAACGTTCATCCGCGACGGAACACCCAGCGGGTTCAATACCACATCAACCGGCTCGCCCTTCTCATCGAACGGCATATCTTCGATGGGCATAATCGCTGAGATAACACCTTTGTTACCGTGACGGCCTGCCATCTTGTCGCCTGGCTGAATGCGACGCTTAACCGCCATGTAAACCTTGACGATTTTCAGCACGCCCGGTGCGAGATCATCGCCCTGGGTCAGCTTGCGCTTCTTATCTTCAAAGCGCTCGTCCATCTCTTTACGGCGGTTTTCGAGCTGCTCATCGGCTTGAGCCAACAGCTCGTTATAAGCCTCATCCTGCATACGCAGTTTGAACCACTGCTGGCGCGGCAGTTCGTCGAGGTAAGCCTCGTCAAGTACATCGCCTTTCTTCAGGTTCGGGCCGCCATTAACAGCCTGACCTTCCAGCGTACGCTTCAGGCGCTCAAAGGTAGCGTCTTCAGCAATACGATAGGTTTCCTGAAGATCTTTACGCACTTCATCCAGCTGCATCTGTTCGATAGCAAGCGCACGAGAGTCTTTTTCAACGCCGTCGCGGGTAAATACCTGAACGTCGATGACGGTACCTTTCATACCAGTCGGCGCGCGCAGCGACGTGTCTTTAACGTCAGATGCTTTCTCACCGAAGATGGCACGCAGCAGCTTTTCTTCCGGCGTCAGCTGGGTCTCACCTTTCGGTGTTACCTTACCGACCAGAATATCGCCGGGGCCAACTTCAGCACCGATATAAACAACACCAGCTTCGTCCAACTTACCCAGCGCAGACTCCCCAACATTGGGAATATCGGCGGTGATCTCTTCCGGCCCTAACTTGGTATCGCGTGATACACAGGTCAGCTCCTGAATATGAATTGTAGTAAAGCGGTCTTCTTGAACCACCCGCTCAGATAGCAGGATGGAGTCCTCAAAGTTGTAACCGTTCCAGGGCATGAACGCGATGCGCATGTTCTGACCTAGCGCCAAATCACCCATGTCAACAGACGGGCCGTCAGCAAGAATATCGCCACGGGCTACGCTGTCACCAGGGCGCACAATGGGGCGCTGGTTCATACAGGTGTTCTGGTTAGAACGGGTGTACTTGGTCAGGTTGTAGATATCAACACCAGCTTCGCCGCCGATGATTTCATCTTCATGCACTCGCACCACCACACGACGCGCGTCAACCGAGTCGATCACACCACCACGACGTGCCACGGCGCAAACGCCAGAGTCACGCGCAACAAAGCGCTCCATACCGGTGCCCACTAACGGCTTGTCAGCGCGCAGGGTCGGTACCGCCTGACGCTGCATGTTCGCACCCATCAAGGCACGGTTAGCATCATCGTGTTCCAGGAACGGAATCAATGCAGCTGCTACCGAAACTACCTGACGCGGCGACACATCCATTAGCGTGACTTGCTCAGGACGCATAAAGGTGGTTTCACCACGGTGACGCACCTGAACCAAGTCATCACTCAGCCTGTTGGACTCATCCACACCAGCAGATGCCTGGGCAATAACAAAGTCGCCCTCTTCAATCGCCGACAGGTGAACAATATCGTCTGTCACTTGCCCAGCGTTGACCTTACGGTATGGCGTTTCGAGGAAGCCATAGCTGTTGGTGTGACTGTACGTCGCCAACGAGTTAATCAAACCGATGTTCGGGCCTTCCGGCGTTTCAATCGGGCAAAGGCGACCATAGTGCGTGGCGTGTACGTCGCGCACTTCGAAGCCAGCACGCTCACGGGTCAAACCACCTGGGCCGAGTGCAGACACACGGCGCTTGTGGGTAACCTCAGAAAGCGGGTTGTTCTGATCCATAAACTGGGAAAGCTGGCTAGAACCGAAGAACTCTTTCACCGCTGCCGCGACCGGCTTAGCGTTGATCAGATCTTGCGGCATCAGGCCTTCGCTTTCCGCCATGGAAAGACGTTCTTTCACCGCACGCTCTACACGAACCAAGCCAACGCGGAACTGGTTTTCTGCCATTTCGCCAACGCAGCGAATACGGCGGTTGCCCAAGTGATCGATATCATCAACGTCACCGAAGCCGTTACGGATATTGATCAGCTCGCGTAGAACATCAAGAATGTCTTTACGATCCAGTACGCCAGAGCCTGTGTCGGTATCGCGACGCAGTCGGCGGTTGAACTTCATACGACCTACGCCTGACAGGTCGTAGCGATCTTCGCTGAAGAACAGGTTGTTAAACAGCGTCTCAGCAGCCTCTTTAGTAGGCGGCTCACCAGGGCGCATCATGCGGTAAATTTCAACCAACGCTTCAAGCGCAGAGCCTGTAGAATCTAGCTTCAGCGTATCGGAAATAAACGAACCACAGTCGAGGTCGTTGGTGTAGAGCGTTTCGATGTGGGTGATGCCACCCTGCGCCATACGCTCGAGTACTTCAGGCGTAATTTCGGTATTACACGGACAAATCAGCTCGCCAGTTTTAGTATCGATCTGATCTTTGGCCAACGTTTTACCAAACAGATACTCCATCGGTATTTCCAGACGATCCAGACCAGCGTTTTCCAGCTGACGGATGTGCTTCTGGGTAATACGACGCCCTTCTTCAACAATGACATTACCTTCGCCATCTTTAATGTCGAAGGTAGCGGTTTCACCGCGCAGACGTGACGGCACCAGCTCTACAAAGAAGCCGGTTTTCTCAATGCTAAACTTGCTAGTTTCGAAAAACTCCGCAAGGATCTCTTCGGTATTCATACCCAAGGCACGCATTAACACTGACGCAGGAAGTTTCCGGCGACGGTCAATACGCACAAAGACGTTATCTTTAGGGTCAAATTCGAAGTCCAACCAGGAACCACGATAAGGAATCACTCGGGCAGAGTAGAGCAGCTTGCCTGAGGAGTGGCTCTTACCTTTGTCGTGATCAAAGAACACACCCGGCGAACGGTGGAGCTGAGAAACGATAACCCGCTCAGTACCATTGATAACAAAGGTACCGTTCTCGGTCATCAGGGGGATTTCCCCCATGTAGACTTCCTGCTCTTTAATATCCTTGATTGCCTTGTTCGAGGAGTCGCGATCATAGATGATCAAGCGAACCTTGACACGCAGCGGGGCGGAATAGGTCACGCCACGCAGCTGACACTCTTTTACATCGAACGCCGGCGTGCCGAAACGGTAGCTGACATACTCCAGCGCCGCATTCCCAGAGAAACTCTCGATCGGAAACACGGACTTAAACGCCGCGTGCAGACCAATCTCGTGGCGCTCGTCGGGCGAACGATCCTGCTGGAGAAAGTCGTAGTAGGAATCAAGCTGGATGGCCAGCAAGTAAGGCACATCCATCACTTGGGGCAGTTTGCCGAAATCCTTGCGGATGCGTTTTTTCTCAGTATATGAGTAAGCCATCTGTATTCCCCAGCTTGTTCACCATGGGTGACCGATGCGTGGTCATCTGCCCCGCGGGCGTTTCAGACGCAGACAGCAAGCTCCTAAATCGGTAGCTCGCCGTCAAAAATCTTGATAGATAACAGTGTTACAGTAGTGCTGTTAGCGCTTTGCTATCACTCGCGCTCACAACTTACGCTTCACAACTTACGCTTCACAACAACGGTCTTACTGTTTTGCTGCTTTATACGGCAGCTTTTCTGCTGCAATGCTGCCAAGCAACATGATACAACAGAAAAAGGCCGGCAGCGGGATAAGCCCGCCGCCAGCCGTGGAAGCTTACGCAGCGCGTAAAGCCGTCAGCACAAGAATTACTTGAGCTCGACGCTTGCGCCCGCTTCTTCCAGCTTGGTTTTAGCTGCTTCAGCGTCTTCTTTAGACATTGCTTCTTTGATAGTAGCTGGCGCGCCATCAACTGCGCCCTTGGCTTCTTTCAGGCCAAGACCAGTGATTTCACGAACTGCTTTGATGACGTTAACTTTCTTGTCACCAGCAGAGGTCAGTACCAGATCAAATTCAGTCTGCTCTTCAGCAGCTGCTTCGCCGCCTGCAGCCGGGCCAGCCATTACGGCTGCTGCTGCAGAAACACCGAATTTCTCTTCCATTGCTTCGATTAGCTCGACAACTTCCATTACGGACATGTCGGCTACAGCATTGATGATATCGTCTTTGGTCAGTGCCATTGTCTCGTTCCTAACTTTGCGGGAGCCTCGGTTTGCCGAGTGCTCAGGATTCATTGCATGGTTCAAGCAGCGCCCTGCTTATGCAGCACAGACTGCTTGCAAAAAGGCCTGCTTATGCAGCTTCTTCTTGCTTCTGATCGCGCAGGGCGGCCAGAGTACGAACCAGCTTGCCAGCGGAGGCTTCTTTCATTACCGACATCAACTTGGCAATTGCTTCGTCGTAAGTCGGTAGGGTTGCCAGACGATCGATGTCAGCAGCCGGAATCAGCTCACCTTCGTAGGCCAGCGCCTTCACTTCGAAGTTCTGATCTTGCTTTGCAAACTCTTTGAACAAACGAGCAGCAGCGCCCGGGTGGTCAGTAGAGAAAGCCAGCAGAGTAGGACCAACAAAGCTCTCGTTCAGGCACTCCCACTGAGTACCTTCGAGGGCGCGGCGTGCCAGAGTGTTGCGAACAACACGCAGCTGGACGCCATTCT
Source organism: Halomonas qinghailakensis (assembly GCF_025820815.1). Classification (NCBI taxonomy): domain Bacteria; kingdom Pseudomonadati; phylum Pseudomonadota; class Gammaproteobacteria; order Oceanospirillales; family Halomonadaceae; genus Halomonas; species Halomonas qinghailakensis. The sequence continues at coordinate 1,445,789 of NZ_CP096973.1, forward strand.
CACGCGCTTGCTTACGCAGGTCGGTCATTTTACCGACTGTAACGCCGCGAGAATCGGCAACTACGACGGAGAGTGCGCCCTTGGCCGCTTCACTGACCTCGGCAACAATCGCTTTCTTGCCTTCAAGTGCTAGTGGCACAGTGATCACTCCTTCGTGCCGGAACCCACAACAGGCTCCGGTGGTTACCATCTCTTCCAGACGAAAAACAACGCTGGAAGCCTTGGGGGATGGTGCTCACCAGAAAGCGGTTTGGCTAAAAACCTCAACCAACTGGCGGCCACACCATCTGCGCAGGCGCTTTTAGGGCGATTAAGCCGCACCCTTAAAAGATGCGGCACCTGCGGTCTTTGACGATGCCCTGCTTGGCTTACGCATTCACAGGGGACCGCAAAGTTCTTGCTCGGTTCTTACTTAATCAGCTCTTACGAAACGTACGACTACTTGCTTATACCAACGCAGAGTGGTCGATAGTCAGACCTGGGCCCATGGTAGTGGACAGGGTGACTTTCTTAAAGTAGATACCTTTAGAAGAGCTCGGCTTGAGTCTCTTAAGGTCAGCAACCAGCGCTTCCAGGTTACCCAGAACAGCGGATGCTTCAAAATCAGCCTTACCCAACGTTGTGTGGATAATGCCGTTTTTGTCGGTACGAAAACGCACCTGACCCGCCTTAGCATTTTTAACCGCAGTAGCAACGTCAGGTGTAACGGTGCCAACTTTCGGGTTAGGCATCAGGCCGCGCGGACCAAGAATTTGACCCAACTGACCAACAACACGCATAGCATCTGGAGAAGCAATCACGACGTCAAAATCCATTACGCCTTTTTTGACTTGCTCAGCCAAATCTTCCATACCTACGATGTCAGCGCCTGCTTCTTTAGCAGCATCGGCGTTAGCACCCTGAGTGAAGACCGCTACACGCACGTCTTTGCCAGTACCGTTAGGCATTACAGTAGCACCACGTACAACCTGGTCAGATTTACGCGGATCAACACCAAGATTGATCGCTACATCCAAGGACTCTTTGAATTTAACGGTAGACAGCTCAGCGAGCAGCGCAACCGCTTCTTCAAGAGAGTAAGCTTTGTTCGGGTCTACTTTCTCGCGAATAACTTTCGCGCGCTTAGTTAGTTTAGCCATGATCAGAGACCCTCCACATTTAGGCCCATGCTACGAGCGCTGCCAGCGATGGTGCGCACCGCGGCATCGAGATCAGAAGCCGTCATATCTGGCTCTTTCGTTTTAGCGATCTCTTCAAGCTGCTCACGCGTCACGGTACCAACCTTCTTCTTGTTCGGCTCACCAGAACCGGACTTGATGCCCGCTGCTTTTTTCAGCAGCACGGCAGCAGGTGGCGTCTTAGTGACGAACGTGAAGCTACGGTCAGAGTAGACGGTGATCACGACAGGCGTCGGCAGACCAGGCTCAATTTCTTGAGTCGCTGCGTTAAACGCCTTACAGAATTCCATAATATTCACGCCGTGCTGACCCAGCGCAGGGCCAACGGGCGGACTTGGATTGGCTTTACCTGCAGCAACCTGCAGTTTGATATAAGCCTGTACTTTCTTGGCCATGTTAAAGACTCCAGTTGGGTGATAGCGCCTTACGGCTCCCCGGTACACATAAAGCAGCGCTTAGCTGCTTCACATAATGCAGGGATGACATGCAATGCACGCCATCCCGCCACTTAATTAAACTTACTCTTTTTCCACTTGAGAGAACTCAAGTTCCACAGGTGTTGCACGCCCGAAGATCAACACACTGACCTGCAAACGGCTCTTATCGTAATTAACTTCTTCAACCACGCCATTGAAGTCGGCGAACGGGCCATCAACAACGCGAACCGATTGACCCGGCTCAAACATCGTTTTAGGCCGCGGCTTATCAGTACCGTCTTTCACCCGACGCAGAATAGCGTCTGCTTCACGCGAAGTAATTGGAGCAGGCTTCTCTTTCGTGCCACCAATAAACCCCATTACACGCGGAGTTTCATTGACGAGGTGCCAAGTTTCGTCGGCCATTTCCATCTCGACCAGCACGTAACCTGGATAGAATTTGCGCTCACTCTTACGGCGCTTTCCGTCACGCACTTCGACGACTTCTTCCGTTGGCACTAGAATTTCGCCAAAGCGATCTTCCATGCCATACATTTTCACACGCTCGATAAGCGAACGCATGACATGCTTTTCAAAGCCGGAATAAGCGTGGACGACATACCAACGTTTGGACATGAAAGCTCCTAACCAATGACGCCGGACATCGCCCAGCCAAGAAGAGTATCAATCAACCACAGCATCAAACCCACCACCACAACAGCCGCCAACACAATAGCTGTCGTCTGAATGGTTTCAGGGCGAGTCGGCCATACAACGCGCTGTATCTCTTTCTTGGCGCTTACGGCAAGCTCTACTAAATCGCGACCTTTAGCAGTGGTCAGCGCGATCAAACCCGCAATCGCACAAAACACCACCACACCCAATACGCGGTAGAGCAGGCCAATATCAGCGAAATAGGTATTACCAACAACTGCAACAACAAGCAGCGCCACAACCGCCGCCCACTTGAGCCCGTCATGGCGCGACTGTTGCACCTCTTCGCCATGTTTTACGGAACTAGGCTTCATAAAAACGAGACTCCCAAGGGTGCAGCGAGCGACAAAGGAATTCTAGAAAAAGACATACCAACCTGGGGAAGGTTGGCAGGCCAGGAGGGAATCGAACCCCCAACCTGCGGTTTTGGAGACCGCTGCTCTGCCAATTGAGCTACTGGCCTGTATCGTCATGTGCACAAACAAATGCCTGCGCAACAGCGGGCGTCATAATAGCGGATAACTCTCCACTTGACAACCCCATTCAACACCCATCAAAACTGACGAGTGAAAACAAAAAAAGCGAGCTTAGCTCGCTTTTATGCAATATGGAGCTCATGGACGGAATTGAACCGTCGACCTCACCCTTACCAAGGGTGTGCTCTACCCCTGAGCTACATGAGCCAAACACATCAAACTGGAGCGGGCGGCGGGAATCGAACCCGCACCATCAGCTTGGAAGGCTGAGGTTCTACCATTGAACTACGCCCGCCGAACTTGCCTATGGAATGACAATCCGTTGCACGAGATACAGTAGCTAAGCCCGCTTACCGGCCTTTCATTCCCAAGCAATGACTTAGTCACTGCTTGATAAAACTGGTGGAGAGGGAAGGATTCGAACCTTCGAAGCTTTCGCGGCAGATTTACAGTCTGCTCCCTTTGGCCACTCGGGAACCTCTCCAGCTGTGGCGGCACATTATGCCAGCCTCCAAAACGGTGTCAAGCTTACAAACTCTTTATTTTTTCAAAGCTTGTGAACTTATCAACACTTGCACACTAATACTTAGCGTGGCTTATGCCTTGGAACGCGCTGCATTCTGTCAAAGCAGCATTGAGAATGCAAGACCCGCGCGAATTTTTTCTAACGAAACAGGCTCAGGCACGCTTGGCGCGCCTGACATTTTGCCAGCACGCTCTGCAAAGGTAAGCGGAAAACTAGCCTCTAATCCGCCATATACCATGTCTGGCCATACAGCGTGGGGTACTTGCACACCACGAGAAACCACTCTGGCGTCTCCACCCGTTAGCATCATGGGCAACGCGACACCTTGCTGATCACACACCTCGCTATAAATTCGATTAATTGCGCTAACTGCCGCCATGTAGATGCCGTGATTCACCGCATCGACCGTGCGCCGCCCCGGCTCGAGTAGCGCGTCAGCTTCACTTTCTGGATCAATCGCCACGTTACGGGTGCCTAACTTAAGGCTCTCTTTCATCAGCCGCAAACCAGGCACAATAAACCCACCAAGATGAACACCGCCAGGCAGTACAAAATCAATCGTTATCGCACTACCGCAGTCGACAGCACAGCAGCCACCAGCCAATTGATAGCCAGCCAATGCGCCCATCCAACGATCCACCCCTAAGCGCCCAGGCTCTTCGTAGCCATTAATAACGCCCAACGCTTCAGGCGTAGAGCGCGCCACATAGACCTGGCGTACTTGGCGACGCAGCAAAGCAACGGTCTCTTCCAGCACGGTAGCTCTGGCAACACTGGAAATACGTACTGCCTCTACTACGTCAAGATTCGGAATATCTGCCCCTGGCCGCCACTCTTCTCGCGTCCACACCGCACCTCGTGAACGTATCTCACTACTTTCGGCATCTTTTAACCGCCACTTTGATAGCGTATTGCCGATATCCAAATCCAAAATCATAGGCGCCTGCGTACACTGATCTCACCGCCCGACAGGCGTCGCGAGTGATCATTTTCGGTAACCCAAAGATTACCACTCTCATCTACCTCTCTAGCCACTGCATCACTTGAGCGCTCACCCTGAATAATACGGATCGGCAACCCTGCATAGGCATGGCGACTATTCCATTCGTCTCGCCAAGGGGTAAACCCTTCGCTTTCGAAGCCTGCCAGCATATCCAATAATTCAGATACCATATCCGCAGCTAACTGATTGCGCGAAATACCCGCCTTTGCATCAAACAGCGCCGCCACAGGCTGATCAATAGTGGCACGCAGACTATCGGGTAGCGACAGATTCATGCCAATCCCAATGACTACTTCACACGGACCTGCTGCATCCCCAGTGACTTCAATCAAAATACCGGCCAGCTTGCCAAGCTCACTACCTTTCTCTGCCAGCAATATGTCGTTAGGCCATTTTAATTTGGGTGAAACCCCATACTGCTCCAGCACTTGAGCAACCACCACGCCAACCGCAAGACTCAACCCCTCCAGGGCGTTAACCCCTGACTCAAAACGCCAGCCAAGCGAAAGCATTAAGCTCTGCCCCCAAGGCGTAGACCATACGCGCCCGCGACGGCCACGACCGGCGGTTTGTAGCTCAGCAAAGCATACTTCACCGTGCCCTGCTCCCTGCGCAAATCGCTGGCGTATATATTCATTACTCGATGGCAGCTGGTCTTCAATGAATAGCCTGGATAAGAGATGGCGAGCATTCGCGGGCAAACGCTCTACAATTTTTGCCCCATCCAGCGGCTCTAACGGATAGGCAAGTCGATAACCGCGACCTTTCACAGCCACCAGCTCAACGCCCAATGCGTCTAATTTTTTTAGCTGTTTCCATACGGCGGCTCGGGAAACGCCCAGCGCTTCACCTAATTGTTCACCGGAATGAACCTCGCCATCGCTTAACAAACGCATCAGGTTACCGATGGTCATGTGCTTGCCCCAACTGGGAAAACACCTATCTTAACGGAAGCACCGCTAGAGCGAAAACTGCCATGTTTAGGTTATTGACTTGCACCTTTATTTAAGACAGCACTGGTAGTGAACCGCACCCAGACCCTATAATGCCGCCCTATTTTTCTAGCAGGATCGCGTCGTGATCGAGAATCTTCGCAACATTGCCATCATCGCCCACGTTGACCATGGTAAAACTACCTTGGTAGACAAGCTGTTAAGCCAGTCCGGAACGCTCGACCGCAAGGCCGAAGGCCAAGAGCGCATCATGGACTCCAATGACCAGGAAAAAGAGCGTGGCATCACCATCCTGGCCAAAAATACTGCTATTCAGTGGCAAGATGGCAATGGTAAGGATTACCACATCAACATTGTGGACACCCCTGGACACGCCGATTTTGGTGGCGAGGTTGAGCGGGTCATGTCCATGGTGGACTCGGTACTGCTTCTGGTAGATGCCGTTGACGGCCCTATGCCGCAAACGCGCTTCGTTACTCAGAAAGCATTTGCCCAGGGCCTAAAGCCGATCGTCGTCGTCAATAAAATTGACCGTCCCGGCGCTCGCCCTGACTGGGTTATTGATCAGATTTTTGATCTGTTTGACAACCTCGGTGCTTCCGACGACCAGCTTGATTTCCCAATCATCTACTGCTCGGCGCTGAACGGCATTGCTGGCATGGATCCGGAAGAGTTGGCTGACAACATGGACCCCATGTTCCAGGCGATTGTCGATATCGTCGAGCCACCCGCCGTTGAGATTGATGGTCCGTTCCAGATGCAAATCTCGGCGCTGGATTACAATAGTTACGTGGGCGTTATCGGCCTTGGCCGTATCAAGCGTGGCTCGGTGAAGCCTAACCAGCAAATCTCGGTTATCAGCGTTGATGGCTCTACCCGCAAGGGTAAGATCGGCCAGGTTATGACCCATATGGGTCTTGAGCGCGTCCAAACGACAGAAGCTACCGCAGGCGATATCGTTTGCGTTACTGGCATTGAAGATCTATCGATCTCTGACACGCTGTGCGATCCAAGTGCCATTGAAGCATTGCCGCCACTGTCTGTTGACGAACCGACCGTTTCAATGACGTTCCAGGTCAATGACTCCCCGTTTGCTGGCAAAGAAGGCAAGTTCGTCACCAGCCGTAATATTAAAGATCGCCTGGAACAAGAGCTGATTCACAACGTAGCACTACGCGTTGAGCAGGGCGAAACGCCTGAGAAGTTCAAGGTATCTGGCCGTGGTGAATTGCACTTGTCGGTATTGATCGAAACCATGCGCCGTGAAGGCTTCGAGCTGGCGGTTGGCCGCCCAGAAGTTATCATTAAAGAGATCGATGGCGTTAAGCAAGAGCCTTACGAAGAGGTCATCATCGACTGTGAAGAGCAGCACCAAGGCTCTATCATGGAAGAGCTTGGCTACCGTAAGGGCGAGCTAACTAACATGAACCCTGATGGCAAAGGTCGTGTTCGTTTGGACTTTATTATTCCGGCGCGCGGTTTGATCGGTTTCCGTGGTCAGTTCTTAACCTTGACCTCAGGTACCGGCATCCTGACTAGCCGCTTTGACCACTATGGACCACTTAAGCCCGATGCGTCTATCGAGCGTCGCAATGGCGTACTAGTTTCTATGGTCGGCGGTAAAGCCCTTGCATACGCGCTCTACGCCTTGCAAGAACGCGGCAAGCTGATTATTGATCATGCGACCGAAGTATACGAAGGTATGCTGATTGGTATTAACAACCGTGCCAACGACATGGTAGTTAACCCAACCAAAGGCAAAAAACTCGATAACATGCGCTCAACGGGTAATGATGAAAACATCGTGTTGACGCCGCCGATCAAGTTCACTCTTGAGCAGGCCATCGAATTCTTGGATTCTGATGAATTGGTAGAAGTTACTCCCAGCCATATTCGTCTGCGTAAAAAGCACTTAACCGAAAACGAGCGTAAGCGTGCTAGCAAGAAATAACTCTTTGCCAGTCAACGCTCGATAGTAAATGATCGACAGCAAGTCCCTGAAGCCCGCCATGTGCGGGCTTCTTTTTTTATGGGGTTGATAACGCTCTTCCCTCACACTTTTCTCGCTTTCGCCTCCCCCCATGCCCCGTGCCCTACGCCAAGCGGCGTCATAAACGCAGCCTTAACGCTAGCAGGCTGGTAAGCGTAGGCGTTCTATCGCAAAGTAGTACTTATCTCAGTGCGGCCCTGGAGCACTGGCAACCTATAATTCATACAGGTGTTTGGATATTTACCCCCATCCTTTCACCACGACATGGACACTCCTCCACATGAGCGGTCATAACGTCTGGACTCACAAAGGCACGTTTTTGCTAGCAGCGGTTGGCTCTGCCGTCGGCCTAGGCAACCTCTGGCGCTTTCCCTATCTCACAGGGGAAAATGGTGGTGGTGCATTTATTTTAATTTACGCACTGACCATTTTTGCGGTTGGCATCCCCATTTTGATTGCGGAAACAATGCTTGGGCGAACCAGTCGCCAAAGCCCCATTATGGGGATGCGCCATTTAACCAAAACACATAAGACCTCCCGTGCCTGGGAATCCATTGGCTGGCTGGGCGCTGCTTCCGCCTTTTTAATTTTGAGTTTTTATTCTGTCATTGCTGGCTGGGCACTGCACTACACGTGGCTGATGCTAACTGGCTCATTAGTCGGTGCCGATGCTGCAACGATTAGCGCTGGCTTTGATGCGTTGCTAGCGTCTCCGGGCCTGATGACGCTTTATCACACGCTGTTTATCGCCTTCTCGGCGTTAATTGTCGGCATGGGGATTCATAAAGGGATCGAGTCAGGGCTGCGCATCATGATGCCAGCGCTGTTTGTGATTCTCATCGTGGTACTTATCTACGGCGTCATTAATGGCGACGTGAGAGCGGCAGCAAGCTTCTTGTTTACGTTCAATATTGCCGATCTCAGCTTAGAGGGTTGGTTACAGGCAATGGGGCAATCTTTCTTCACCCTGAGCCTTGGGATGGGTGCCATCATGGCCTACGGCGCTTATATGTCCAGCGAAGCCTCCTTGACCCGAACAGCTATCGCCGTGGCGTTTGTAGATACTGCGGTTGCCATGGTGGCAGGGCTAGCAATTTTCTCGCTGGTATTTGGGGCAGGCCTAGAAACCGGTCAGGGTCCTGGCCTGATGTTTGTCACTTTGCCGCTAGCATTTGCTGACATGCCATTTGGTGCTCTGGTGGGCGGGGTCTTCTTTATTTTGGTGCTGGGGGCTGCGGTTAGCTCGTCTATTTCGTTAATAGAACCTGTTGCGGCCTTTCTGGTCGAGCGTTTTGATATGACCCGCCCCCAGGCGGTCACCATTATGGTCGTCGCGGCTTGGGCAATGGGCTTACTCACCGTAGTGAGCTTCAACATATGGGCCGAAGGGACGATTTTCCACGCTCTCTTTGGCCGCAGCGCTTTTGAATTTATTGAGCTGTTGACCAATATCTTTATGCCGCTGGGCGGGCTAATGATCGCTCTATTTGCAGGCTGGGCACTGACCCAAAGCGAAGTGATGAAAGAGCTTGGTACCAACCTTACATGGTTTAAAACCTGGCGTTTCTTGGTGCGCTTTGTGGGTCCTGCTGCCGTATCATTTGTATTTTTACGCACTCTCCCACAAGTGGAAGGCTACGTTATCCCAACCCTCGGCGCACTGCTCATTGTCGGTGCGTTTGCCTTGAGTCAGCGGCTGCGTAAGCCTGCTTAATATAATGCTAATAACCCAGGCGGCCAAAGGTCGCCTGCGGCGCGAGGACATGATGACTCCCCTTATCGAGGTACAACACGTCAACAAAGCCTTCGGCGGGCTGCACGTTATCAACGACTGCTCAATCCGGGTTGAAAAAGGTTCAATTACCGGCATGATCGGCCCCAACGGAGCAGGTAAGTCCACGCTCTTCAATTTAATTGCGGGCGCACTTACGCCAGATAGTGGCCGCATTCTGTTGGATGGTGAAGACATTACCTCGCTAAGCGCTGATCAACGCTTCCACAAAGGCTTGCTACGCACCTTCCAAATCGCCCATGAGTTTAGCCAAATGAGCGCACTGGAAAACTTGATGATGGTGCCACCCAATCAAGCAGGGGAACATCTATTTAATACCTGGTTCAAGCCCGCACTGGTACGCAGCCAGGAGGCAGAGGTGCGCCGCCGCGCACTGGAAGTCATTGAGTTTGTTGGCTTGCATCATGTACGTAACGAGCTTGCGGGCAACTTGTCGGGTGGTCAGAAAAAACTGCTAGAGCTAGGCCGCACGATGATGACCGATGCCAAAGTCGTGCTGTTAGACGAAATCGCCGCTGGTGTAAACCGCACGCTACTTGGCGATTTAATGGGCAATATCGAACGTTTAAATCGCGAAATGGGCTATACCTTTCTGGTGATTGAGCACGATATGGATATGATTTCGCGGCTCTGCGATCCAGTGATTGTACTGGCCCAAGGCAGCGTCATGGTTGAGGGTTCAATTGAAGAAATACAAAACAATCCGGCCGTTATAGAAGCATATTTCGGCACTGATGCCGCTTGATAACGCTGAGTTTGTCACCTAAATAACAGCCACAACAACATGGTCGCCATTGTTCACCACAGTGCGGCCCAGCTGAGACGCGCCTATGTCATCCACACCGTCATCCCCACAGCCACTGCTTGAGGCACGCGATGTGCACGGCGGTTATGGCAGTATGAATATCCTTAATGGGGTCAATATGACCCTGTATGCCGATGAAGTTGGTGTCATTGTTGGCCCTAACGGCGCAGGCAAATCCACGATGCTAAAAGCAGTTTTTGGGCTGTTGAACGTTAATCAGGGCGAGATTTTGCTTAACGGACAGCCGATCCATAACCTGCCGCCGAATCAATTGGTTGAGCGTGGCATGGGCTTTGTCCCCCAGGAGAAAAACGTTTTCCCCAGCCTGACGGTTAAAGAGAACCTGGAAATGGGTGCCTATCTTAAACCTCAAAACGTAAAGCGCATGCTGGAGCAAGTTTACGACTTCTTCCCCCCTCTCGTTGAGAAGCGTCACCAGCCCGCGGGAGAGCTTTCCGGTGGTCAGCGCCAAATGGTCGCCATGGGCCGTGCGTTAATGGCTGAACCTAGTCTGCTGCTACTGGATGAGCCAACAGCTGGCTTGTCGCCCCTTTACATGAATGAAATTTTTGATCGGGTTAAAAAAATTAACGCCGCTGGCGTGGGCATTTTGATGGTGGAACAGAATGCTAAACAGGCCTTAGCCATTGCCGATAAAGGCTTTGTGCTGGCGGCGGGACAGAACCGCTTTACAGACACGGGGGCTGCGTTACTGGCTGACCCTGACGTCGCCAAAAGCTTTTTGGGCGGCTAGCCCGGGGGAGAAACGCGTGAACGAACTGGTCTTTTTTATCAATAACGTAGTGATTGCAGGTAGCGTCACTGGCTCTATTTATGCCATTGGTGCCATTGGCGTCACGCTAATCTTTAGCATTATGCGCTTTGCCCACTTTGCCCATGCCGACATAATGACCTTTGGTGCCTTTATGGTGCTACTACTGACAACTGCCTTCCCAGCGGCAGGCGCCAGTATCGGCGTACCAACGGCGCTTATCATGCTGCCGTTAGCCATGTTACTGACGGCAGCGCTGGCGGTGGGCATTGATAAAGCGTTCTATAAACCGCTACGCGCCCATGGCGTCAAACCTATCGTGATGGTGATTGGCTCGCTGGGCGTAACGCTCATGCTTCAAGGGCTTATCCGGTTATTTTCCGGCACCGGTGGTCAAAGCTTGTACGTCGATGACCGCAAGGAAATTTTCCGCATCGCGCTACCTTTCGAGGGAGTTCGAGCCCCCATCGTGATTACCGAGCCTCAGATTTACTTGTTTGTGATTACGTTAGTGGCAGTGGTCGCCCTACACCTATTCCTCAATCGCTCGCGACTTGGCAAAGCCATGCGCGCCATGTCAGACAACCCTGAACTTGCTCAGGCATCTGGTATTAATACCAACACCATTGTGGCCGTCACATGGGTGATTGCAGGCGGGCTGGCGGCAATTGCGGGCACCCTGTTGTCACTAGATGTCACGTTTAAACCCGACCTAAGTTTCTTCCTGCTACTGCCTATTTTCGCGGCGGCCATTGTCGGAGGCGTAGGCCACCCGTACGGGGCCATTGCAGGGGGATTTGTCGTCGGCTTTGCAGAAACCCTGGCGGTATTTAACTGGAATGTTCTCCTACGTCCCTTCCGCGACAGCCTACCTACTTGGCTGGAGCTCCCCTCTAACCTCGCCTTTGTAGGCACTGAGTACAAAATCGTGGTGCCGTTCTTTATTTTGGTGGCCATCTTAGTGTGGCGTCCTACCGGCCTGTTTAAAGGCAAGGTGATCTAATGAGCCATTCCACAAAAAACCACAACCCTGCCTACACGCCCAAAGATGCCACTCCTGAGCGGCGCTTTCCGCTGCGCGAGCTGGTGCTATTTGGCGCTCTATTAGCTGCCGTGCTAGCAGTCTACGCGGCAATGGGCGCAGCCTACAGTACGCGCATGCTGGTAGAAGCTGCTTGTTACGCCATTCTTGCTCTGGGCCTAACGATTCAATGGGGCTACGCCGGACAGTTTAATGCTGGTGTCATGGGCTTCGTCGCACTCGGCGGTTTCTGCGCCATGCTGTTTAGCGTCCCAGTGAATGACGCATTCTGGGGTACTGAACTACCGGGAGAACTCGGCCAAGTTCTGCTGTATGGCATTGCGGCAACCTTGATCGTCGTCGGAGTTACAAAGCTTGATAGGTTCGGCGTGCCGAAAAAGCTGCGTACCGTGCTCGCCGTCGTGATCGGGATCGTACTCTATTTGATTGTCATCAGCCTGCTTCGCGAGGTGACCAGTCAAATACAGTCTCAGGCGGGCTTTATTGGCGGTTTTGGCTTACCTGCCTGGGTAGGCTGGATTGTCGGTGGCGCCCTTGCTGGCGGCGTTGGTTACTTTATTGGCCACGTTTGTCTTGGCCTACGCAGTGACTACCTCGCCATTGCCACACTGGGTATCGCGGAAATCATCAAAGCTTTTTTGAAAAATTCCGACTGGCTGACACGCGGCACTGCCACAGTATCGCCTCTTCCTTGGCCTACCCCTGGCCCGGCGGAACTCGGCTTTACGCTTTCCCGAGCGATTTATCTTTCTGTGACGGCTGTCGTGATCGCAGTGATTTTCTTTTTACTCCATCGGGCGTACCACGCCCCCTGGGGAAGAATGATTCGTGCAATTCGCGATAACGAAGTCTCGTCAGCGGCCATGGGTAAAGATATCAACAAGCGGCGCCTGGAAATTTTCGTATTAGGCTGTATTTTGATGGGCCTTGGCGGCGGCATGCTGGGCACCTTTAACAGCCTGTTTGATCCTCAAGGCTACTTGCCTCTCAATCACACCTTCCTGGTGCTGGTCATGGTTATTTTAGGTGGCCCAGGTAATAACCTTGGCACCATTTTTGGGGCAGTCGCGGTTTATATTATTTGGATTATGTCAGAACCACTGGCTCTATTTTTAATGCAACTAGCGGTCACGCTGGGAGAGAACGCCTTCGGCTGGGAAGCGCCTAGCAATATGGATAGCCGGGCACTGCAAGCACGGGTTCTGGTAATCGGCATGTTGATTACCCTGGTACTACGCTTTGCTCCGAAAGGTTTGCTGCCAGAGAAAATAAAAACCCACGGTTAACGCCCTCGCAGTGCTAAAAACACAGTGCTAAAAACACAGTGCTAAAAAAACGCCCCAAGCTCGTTGCCTGGGGCGTTTTGGTTACTTCTCAATTACCGCTATGTTGACTAGAGTTCAACCAAACCTTTGCTAGTGAACGAGCCCTCTTCTACCACCATTTCCACAACAACGCCGGGCACGTCGCCGTTTTCGTCAAATTCATGAGAGCCAGAGGCACCTTCGTAATTTATCTCAGTACCTGCTGCGATCAACTCAACCGCTTTTTCCCACTCGCCCGGCAGTATTACTTCACCTGGCGCGCTGGAAACACTGCGTAGCGCTTCAGAAAGCCCCTCACGCTCGGCACTGCCATTTTGCTCAATAGCCAACGCCACTAGGAAGGCCGCATCATAAGCCTGGGCAGCGAATACGGCGCTAGGATCAATGCCCGCCGCTTCAGCCGCTTCATTGAAAATGTTTGTCCCGGGGAGATCAGGGCTGCCAGGACGTGTGGCGATCATTCCATCCAGCACATCTGCGCCAATCGCTTCTACTAAGCTATCACCAACCATACCATCGGCACCCACATACTGGGTGAACATGCCGCTTTCGTAGGCTTGGCGAAGTACCGTCTGACCGGAGGTATCGGCATAGGCCAGCACGACCAGCGTGTCTGCGCCACTCGAAGAGAGCGAGCCAAGCTCAGAACGGTAGTCGGCACGGTTATCTTCATGTGCGAGGTTTTCTGCTATTTCGCCACCGCCCGCTTCAAAGGCGTCACTGAAGGCATCCGACAAGCCACGACCATAGTCGTTATTAACATAGGTCACCGCGACAAAGTCGATACCTTTATCAAGCAGTAGCTTAGCAAGCATTTCGCCCTGGAAAGCATCCGATGGCACGGTACGGAAAACTAAGTCGTTGTCATCCAGCTCAGAAACGGCGGGCGCCGTTGACGCAGGTGAGACCATCAACACACCGCCTGGAATTGCTGCGTTATTAGCAGCAGCAATCGTTGCCCCAGTACATAAAGCGCCGACAATCGCGGTGACTTGCTCAGAGTTCACCATACGATCTGCAGCGTTAGAGGCAGCTGATGCATCCGAACAGGTGGTATCCCCAGAAGGCATCTCCAATGTTTGCCCGCCTAAGATACCGCCCTGCTCATTGATCTGCTCGACGGCAAGCTGAGCACCCGCAAAAATAGGTGGTGTCAGGCTTTCAATTCCCCCGGTAAAACCGCCCAAGAAGCCAACTTTGACCTCCGCCTGGGCCATGCCCGCTAAAGCAAGAGATGAGGCCGCAACGGCGGTGGCTAATGCGCGCTTATTAATCATATTATTTGTCGCTCCCAGTATGTTGAGTGCCCCGACGGTCCAGCGCGGGACTTCTCTTAATCTGGAACCGGAACGCTAAAAACACAAGCAACGCTTTCTAACGTTCTTCCGTCTCATCAGCATTTTGGCGACGCTCAGCCAGCTGTTTTTGGTAACGCTTATTGCGGTACAGCCTTATTAACGCGATCGTCAGTGCGGCAGCAACCATGACAGCCAGCACACCCCCTTGCCAGAGACGAGCTGCATCGCCCATTACAGTTTCCAAAGTAATAATCAGCATTAAACCCAGCGCCTGCGACCCAATGGCCAGCGCCCGCAGCATGTCGAAAGCGGGTTGAGGCATAGACATCTCCGTAATTTTTAACGTGCGTGGTATGGTTTACCAGTGTACCTGTTTAACGGAAAAATCATGAATGCGATTGCCATTGGCCCACTGCTGATCTCCACCCCTCGGCTATATGCCTTAGGCTGCGCGCTACTGTTATTACTGGTTAGCCGCTACCTGCTGGGGTTAACGCCTTCACAGCATGGGCGCTGGTTCAACGGGCTAATGGTGATATGGCTGCTGGGAGCGCGGATTGTTTTTGTAGCGCTCAATTGGGAAAGCTACAGCGCAGCACCGCTGGAAGCACTGAAAGTATGGCAACCCGGCTACAATGCGCTGGGTGGCTTAATTGCAGGGTTAATTTGGACAGCCTGGGCGCTACGTAAGCGACTATTGGCGCTCATCGGCGGCCTTGCCATGTTGGTCGGCACGACAAGTCTGTGGCTGGTCTTGGTAACGCTTGCCCCCTTAGGCAATGACTTCGCCATTGACGCACTACCAGAGATCACCCTGGAAGATATGGACGGCAATGCGGTGAATCTCTCTTCGCTGACTGAAAGCGGCGACCTGATTATCGTTAACTTATGGGCTACCTGGTGTCCTCCTTGCCTGCGCGAAATGCCGTTGCTCGAAGAAGCAGCAAAGCGTGAGGGCGTGAGCGTGGTAGTCGCTAACCAAGGCGAAGACTTACTGCCGATAGTGCGCTATCTAGACGAGCAGAGGCTGGATTTTCGCTACGCACTGCGTGATCCGAGCCAAACGCTAATGGCACAATTTCAAGCTCCAGGCCTGCCCACTACAGTGCTTTTTGACCGACAAGGCAACACGTTGGATGTACACGTAGGAGAATTAACCCGCGCACAGCTGGAACAATGGTTGGAAGATTGACCACGATAGACCTTAATCCCCCCGCTCCTTTGCGTTAGAATCCCTCGCCCTGTTGCCACCGGCGACCTGCCCCGGTGGCGTACAACCTGTTTCTGTAGACTTCCTCGAGGCATCATGAGCGATTTTTCTCCCGGCCAGCGCTGGATTAGCGACGGCGAGGCTGAGCTTGGACTCGGCACCGTGCTTAACTGCGACGCCCGTAGCGTTACCATTTTGTTCAGTGCCAGCCAGGAAACCCGTACCTACAACACCCGCCAAGCGCCCTTGACCCGCGTCATGTTTGGCAGCGGCGACCGCGTAATTTCTGCTGATGGCTGGCAGATGATCGTAGACGATAGCAAAGAGACCAATGGCTTAATCACCTACATTGGTGAAGATAGCAGCGGCCTTCCTCGTGAGCTCTCTGAAGCAAAGCTTGCCGACACCATGCAGTTTGATCAGGCGCGCGATCGACTGTTGACCGGCCAAGTTGACCGCAATGACTGGTTTGATCTGCGCTTTCGCACGCTGCACCACTATCAGCGCATCGAGCAGCACAGCGCTCTGGGCTTTGCGGGGCCGCGCATCGACCTGATTCCTCACCAGCTGTATATCGCTGACGAAGTGGCAGGTCGCCATGCCCCGCGCGTACTGCTTGCAGACGAAGTTGGGCTGGGTAAAACGATTGAGGCGGGCCTGATTCTGCACCGTCTGCTTCTGGCTGGCCGAGTAGAACGCGCGTTGATATTGGTGCCAGACAGCCTTACCCACCAATGGCTGGTCGAGCTGTTACGCCGTTTCTCACTCAATGTTAGCCTGCTGGATGAGCACCAAAGTCTCGCCCACGGCAGTGCCAATCCATTTGAAAGCGCCCAAATTGTATTGGCTAGCCAAGGTTGGCTGTTCGCCAATATTCACCGCCAAGAGCAGGCCCAGGCGAGCCAGTTTGATTTATTGATCGTTGATGAAGCCCATCATCTTGACTGGAGCCCTGATGGCAGCGGCCCAGGCTATCAGTGTGTTGAGCAGCTTGCTGCTGATATTCCTGGCTTATTGCTGCTGACGGCTACGCCAGAGCAGATGGGTGTTGAGAGTCATTTCGCTCGCTTGCGCTTGCTAGATGCCGAGCGTTACCACGATATCGAACGCTTTAAAGACGAAGAACATCATTACATCGCTGTCGCTCAAGCCATTGATGCCTTGGATGAGCTACCCGATAACGGCGAGGCGCGTAAACGGGTAGATAATGTAGCGGACGACCGTGACAGCCAGGCGTTGCTAGCAACGTTGTGCAACCCTGAGGCAAGTGCTGAACAGCAAGATGCTGCCCGCGCTCAGTTGCGCGATGCGCTGCTTGATCGTCACGGTACTGGACGAGTCATGTTCCGCAACAGCCGTCGGCATGTGGGAGGGTTCCCGGAACGTCGTTTGCACCTTGCCCAGCTGGAACTGCCATCAGCCTACCGGCGCGTGCTGCGCCGCTTAGAACGCGATGATGATTACCTGGATGAACTGCTGATTGAAACGGGCATGGATCATCCCGACGTGTTGATTTATCCAGACAGTATGTATCGCGAGCTCAGCAATGATCCGCTTAACACCGAATCCTGGTGGCATATCGACCCACGGGTAAACTGGCTACTGGAAAAGCTGAGTGACGATAGCGAAAGTGGCTTCGCCAACGATAAAGTACTGATTATTGCTCACCATAGAGAAACCGCTGAAGGACTTGCCGAAGGATTGCGCGTCCTAGGCGGCTATCACGCACCGGTGTTCCACGAAGGATTATCGCTGGTGGAGCGTGACCGTGCCGCAGCGGCATTTGCTGATGAAGAAGACGGCTGCCAAGTGCTGGTATGCTCTGAAATCGGCTCAGAAGGCCGCAACTTTCAGTTCTGCCGCCACTTGGTGATGTTTGATATGCCCCAGCACCCCGACCAGCTGGAGCAGCGCATTGGCCGCCTCGACCGGATAGGGCAGCGCCACGCCATTGAACTTCATGTCCCCACCTTCACTGGCAGCCCAGGCGAACGGCTACTGCGCTGGTATCATGAGGGCATGGACGCGTTCAGTGCTCCTCACGGCATTGGCAGCGATCTGTATGATGCCTTTGGTGATGCTTTGGCTGATGCCCTACTCGACGATGAAATGCTTGATGAAATCATCGACGAAACCCGCCAAATGTTCACCGCGAAACTGGCTGAGCGGGATGCTGGCCGTAACCGGCTGTTAGAGCTAAACGCCTGTCGCCCTGCCCGTGCTCAGCAGGTCATTGAGGCGGTGCGTGAGTTGGACGAAGATCCAGCGTTGCCACGTTTTGTAGAGCGCGCCCTGGATATTTTTGGGGTAGATAGCCAAGACATTGGCAATGGCCTACTTTATTTGCAGCCTAGTCAACACATGCTGGACGGCTTACCAGGGCTGGTGAAGGGGGAAGAGGGCTTTTCAGCCACTTATAGCCGCGCACTGGCACTTGCACGAGACGATATTCAGCGGCTCTCTTGGGAGCACCCGCTGCTGCGCGAAATGATGGAGCGTATATTAGATGGCACTATGGGTAATACGGCGCTTGCGCTACTGCGCCATCCAGCGATTCCCAGTGGCCGCTTAATGGCTGAATTGGTCTTCCGCACCCACTGCCCTGCCCCCAAATCACTCCACCTCAACCGCTTCTTGCCGCCTACTGCTGTGCGTGTCCTGCTTGATGAATCAGGCGCAAACCTAACTAGCAAGATCTCCTTCACCGGACTTGGCAAAAACCTGCAGAAAGTGAACAAGTCGCTGGCAAGGGACTTGATCAAAAGCCGCCATGACCAACTGCGCGGCTTGCTTATTCAGGGTGAAGGTGAAGCTGAACGTGAGTTACCCAGCATCGTAGAAAACGCTGAAACACGCATGCGTGCCCAACTTGATGCAGAACTTGCTCGCTTAACCGCCCTGGCAGAGCACAATCCAGCGGTTCGTAGTGAAGAACTGGAGGCATTGAAGCAAGAACGTAAAGCACTTAGCGACGCAATAGAAAACACCCGCCTGCGGCTCGATTCCGTGCGGGTGATTATCACTGTCGACCCCAATGCCTGACCCTAAAAAACTAAAGAATGGCCTCTAACGCCTTATCGAGTGTCGGGTATTGAAAGGTAAACCCGGCCTCGATCAGACGTGCAGGTCGCATATCAGCCCCAGTCAGCAACAGCTGTGACATCTCTCCAAAGCCCGCTTTTAGTACGAAAGCGGGTACGGGGAAAACTGCCGGCCGGTGAAGCTGCTTAGCCAACGTTTTCGTGAACTCAGCATTTGTTACCGGATGCGGCGCACTGCCATTAAACGCGCCTGAAAGCGTTGATTCGTTCATCAAAAACATAATCGCTGCCACCAGATCGTCACGATGAATCCAGGGCATAAACTGTTTGCCGCTTCCAAAACGCCCACCGAGTCCGAGCTTGAATGGTGGCAGCATTTTCTGCAGCGTACCGCCCCCTGCTTCAAGCACTAACCCAATACGCAGTATCGCTAAGCGAACGCCCATCGCCTCGATCGGTTTTGCCGCCGCTTCCCACTGCGCACAAAGACGATGAGCGAACTCATCGTTTGGCGACGTTGTTTCATCCACCACCTTGTCGCCTTGATCTCCGTAATACCCCATCGCAGAGCCGCTAATCATCACGCTGGGTAACGCTTGTCCGTTAGCTTCCAGCTGCTCACAGAGCGTAATTAGCTGCTGAGTGCTGTCGACCCGAGAACGGATCAGTGTCTCTTTTTGGCTATCACTCCAGCGCTTTGCCGCAATTGACTCACCGGCAAGGTTAATCAACACCTCCGGTGGCGTGTCCATAAATGCCTGGGCACTATCACGTATGTCGCAGGCCTTAGGCAACCGATCACGCACTTGGTGGGGCGTTCGGGAAACGACTTGTACCTCGTGCCCTTGAGCGAGAAGTTGTTGGCAGAGTCGCTGGCCAACAAAGCCGCTACCTCCGGTGATTAATACCCGCATGGTGTCACTCCTATGGCCTGACTGAGAGGGGTAGCGCGTGCCTGTGCCGACGTTAAACTGCCCTCTTGGGGATAACCGCAGTTTAAATGATCATTGCATAGCGTTTTATTGTACGATATCTATACACAAGCACTACACCTTGATCATTACACATTTAATTAGCCGCTGCGAGTTCCTATGTCTGAACGATTACCTGTGCCTTCAATGCTCTCTGATGCCCATACAGTAGCGATTATTGGTGCAGGTTTATCTGGCCTGGCCTGTGGTCACCAACTTGCCAGTCAGGGAATCAATGTGACGCTATTTGATAAAGCACGCGGACCAGGCGGCCGTATGTCAAGTAAACAACGTCCTGGAGCGACACTAGACCTGGGCGCACAAGCTTTTACCACTCGCGATAAACGGTTTGCCGAAAAAGTCGCCGAGTGGCAAGCCGTCGGCTGCGTTGCTATTTGGCCAACGTTACGTTATCAGGCTAGCGCATCCGGCTGGCAAACACACAATGACGATCAGCTGCGTTACACCGGCGCACCACGCATGAGTGCCTTAACCCGTTACCTAGCCGATACGCTTAGTGCTCTTCCTAATGCAGCTATTACGCTTGAAACCCACATTACTGGGTTAGATAAAACGGCTGCTGGCTGGAAGTTACACGATAGCCACGGGTCAATACATGGGCCTTTTGACCTGGTGGTTATTAGCGCTCCGCCGCCACAAGCCAACACATTATTAGCCGCGTGGGAACCAACATTAGCCGCTGCCTGCGAAGCAAAGCCACAACGAGGATGCTGGGCAGGTTGGGCTATTTTTGAAGAACCACTACCGACAATAGAAAAAGTGGCCTCGGATTGGCATACCGTTCACACTCATCACCCTGCACTGCGGCTAGTGTCGCGCAATCACACTAAGCCAGGTCGTGAGCAACAGCCAGAAAGTATCAGCCTACTTGCCCAGTTAGACTGGAGCGATAACCATATCGAGAGTGACAACGACACCGTTGCCCAACAGCTGCTGGAAGCTTTCATGTCGCTGCTGCCAGAACAAACCGCACTGCCTAAGATCGTTGAGATAGGCGCGCATCGCTGGCGTTATGCCCAACCAGCCCAGGCAGGCCAACAATCATACTTGTACAGCACACGTGGATTAGCACTTTGCGGGGATAGCTTCAGGGGCAGTCGTGTAGAAGATGCTTGGTTATCTGGCGACGAATTAGGAAGAGCCCTATTAGGCCAGTCGGTCTAAAATTAGAAAGAAAGCTTAACATTTATGAGCACGTGGGAAAGGTTGTACCCAGAAGCCACAAGTTGTACAAAGGTGGCTATAATAGCGTGACGCTATCTACATGATTAATACTACATGCTTAGTAGCTTCCCAACTATGTTGCAGATCGCCGGTTAGGCGCTGATACAACGCCACGGTAATTATTGACAGACCCCTGCAGCAATTGCTGCAGGCAACCAAGAGGCAATGGCGCCCATGAGTAATAAGGCGACCCACCCACCCGACACCCCACTTTATCCTATCAGGGAAGTTTCCCGTTTAACGGGTGTTAACTCGGTCACACTACGTGCCTGGGAGCGTCGCTACGGTTTAATCCGCCCACAGCGCACCCCAAAGGGACATCGGTTATATGCGCAAGATGATATCACCCGTATTGAGCGAATTTTACAATGGCTGAACCGCGGTGTACCGGTTAGCCAGGTAGCCGATTTACTTGATCAACCAGAAACCGTGGAAACGCCCACCCAGGATGCAGGCGACTGGGCCAGCCAACGTCAACAGCTTCAACTAACCATTGAAGCGGTTGATCTCCCAAAATTGGAGACGCTTTATCATCAAAGCTTAGCGTTATATCCATTAAGTGTTGCTATTAACGAACTTTGGCAGCCGGTGATTCTATCGCTGGAGGCCAAATGGGCAGACCAGCCTGATGAGCTTGTGCGCCGCACCTTTGAGGCTTTTTTGCGGAGCCAGGTAGGCATCCGCTTGCATTATGCTAATCAGGCAACGCGCGGGCCGCTCATTTTGTTAAGCGCCATGCCCGAAGACCCCGGCCTATTGTGGGTGTTGATGTGTGCATTAATGGCTAGCGAACAAGGCTATCGCGTACAAATGTTTGATCGTTCGTTGGCGCTGAAGGAACTACCTAACGCGGTGTCTCGACTGCACTCATCAATGGTATTACTTTCCAGCGGCCAGCGTGAAAGCGATGACTACATTCGCCAAACACTTCCCAAGGCAGCAGAAACGTTAAATGTGCCGATTGGCGTTTGCGGTGAAGTAGCAAAGCTCA
Organism: Halomonas qinghailakensis; assembly: GCF_025820815.1. Lineage (NCBI taxonomy): Bacteria > Pseudomonadati > Pseudomonadota > Gammaproteobacteria > Oceanospirillales > Halomonadaceae > Halomonas > Halomonas qinghailakensis. The sequence continues at coordinate 1,467,537 of NZ_CP096973.1, forward strand.
GAGAGAACGACTTACGTGACGGCCCTGTACATATGCTGGGCGATGATTTACCGCAAGCCATCGCACGGCTTCGCCCCCTGCTTCGCGAGTCGGGGATCCTTTGAGGCATTGCCCTTTTGAACACCGAAGATTGAGCGCTATTGAATATCACCGCGGGTAAGGATATAGCATGAATTTGCAGCTTGTTTGGCTGCGTAGTGACTTACGCATTCACGATAACTCCGCGCTTGCCGCTGCTGCTGCCAAAGGCCCCGTGGTAGCCGTATTCCTGCGCAGCGTAGCTCAGTGGCAAGAACATGGACATGGTGCTAACAAACTCGACTTCTGGTCTCGCGGCGTGGCTGCGGTTAAAGCATCGCTGAATGGGCTGAACATTCCACTCCTACACCGCGACATCGACCATTACGATGAAGCGGCTAGCACACTAGTGGATATCGCCCGCACGTATCAGATAACCCAGCTTCATTTTAATTACGAATATGCATTGAATGAGCAGCGCCGCGATCATGCTGTGCTTGAGGCGTTTGAAAAAGAAGGGATAACCGCCCAAGGCCACCACGATGCCGTTGCTTTTGCACCTGGCAGCTTGCTAACGGGAAAAGGCGACTATTACGGCGTATTTACTCCGTTCTCAAAAGCGTGGCATAAGCAGGTGACTGCGGAACAACTAGCGCTTCGCGACACGCCGAAGGTGCAATCGCCACTAGAGATTGACAGCGACTCACTTCCCGCACTGCCTAATCTTGACGATACTGCCGTGGATGGCCGCTTATGGCCGGCTGGCGAAAATGCGGCTAGCGACAATCTTGAACGCTTTTTACGCTTTCGCGGTCGGCACTATCAGCAGCAGCGGGACTTCCCTAAGGTACGCGGCACCAGTGAACTTTCACCCTATCTGGCACTAGGCATGATCTCTCACCGCCAATGTCTCCAGGCAGTGATGAGCGAAAATGGGGGACATTTAGCTGACGGTGATGCCGGACTGACAACATGGGTCAATGAACTTATTTGGCGTGAGTTTTATCAACATGTTGCAGTAGGTTTCCCCCAAGTTTGCCGCTATCAGCCATTTCAGGAGCACACCAAGCAGCTTCGTTGGCGTGACGACAACAAAGGCTTTAATGCATGGTGTGAAGGCCGCACCGGCTATCCAATTGTGGATGCGGCCATGCGCCAACTAGTGACCACAGGCTGGATGCACAACCGCCTGCGCATGATCACCGCAATGTTTTTAAGTAAGCACCTACTGATCGACTGGCGACGTGGTGAAGCATTTTTTATGCGCCACTTGGTCGATGGTGAGTTTTGCGCGAATAACGGTGGCTGGCAGTGGGCGGCATCAACGGGCACGGATGCAGCGCCTTACTTCCGGATTTTTAACCCTACTACCCAGTCAACGCGCTTTGATCCGGATGGCGAATTTATTGCCCACTGGTTGCCAACTCTTAGCGCATTGCCTGCTAAAGCGCGCCATGCGCCGCCTCAGGATATGCTAAATCCAACGGACTACCCACCGCCTATCGTTGATCATAAAGCTGCGCGCCAGCGTGCTTTGGATGCCTTTAAAGCGCTAACTAAATAGCTACTCTACTTTTTGCATCGTCTGCGCAGCAGCGATGCAAATTGACTGTCATCCCTCTCACTCTTTAAACGTTCTTTTTACCTCCTCTTTATTTTTCAAGTTGCTTAACCACCAAAGGATCGCGTAATGCCTAACGACCAAGCTTTGGCGAATTTTTGCGCCTTCTTCAATAAACTAGACAACACCTGTACAGAAAAACTATACGAGGTATATACTGAAGAAATTGTTTTCAACGATCCACTGCACCACATTGAAGGGCGAGCGGCACTCGAGCGCTATTTCGCAACGATGTATGAAAACGTCGAACGCTGCCAATTCACCTATCACATGCAGCAACAACAGGCTAACCAAGCGTTTGTAACGTGGACAATGGAGTTTGTTCATCCACGCCTGGCCCACGGTAACCCTATCCGTGTTGCCGGGTGCAGCGCGCTAACATTTGCAGACGATGGAAGAGTATCGCGGCATCGTGACTACTTTGATGCAGGGGCGATGTTATACGAACACTTACCATTGATGGGACGCGCCATACGCTGGCTGAAACGGCGCCTTGGCTAACCCTTGACCCGTCATCAGCACGCAGGTTGCGTGCTAACAGGCCGCCACAGGAGAACACGATGAGCACATGGAAAACGCCCCAACGCATTTGGCTAACAGGGGCTACGTCAGGCATTGGCGAAGCGCTTGCCAAAAAGCTCATCGCCCAAGGTCACCACGTCGTGCTTAGCGCTCGTAACCAAGCAGCGTTAGACAGCCTGTGTGCAGGCCACTCCAATGCTTATTCGCTACCCCTTGACGTAAGCGATCGCCAAGCAGTGATTGCAGCGGGTGAGCAGATCAACACTTGGCTCGGCGCACTGGATGTTGCGCTGTTCAATGCAGGCACCTGCGAATACCTCGATGCTCAGCATTTTGACATGGAACTGATTGAGCGAGTCTTTACGCCTAATTTGTTTGGCACCCTCTATGGCGTCGAAGCGGCACTGCCGCTATTGAGAGCTGCCCGTAAAGAAGGTAAACCAGCTCGCCTTGCCGCCACCTCCAGTGCCTCTGCCTATTTGCCACTGCCTCGTGCAGAGGCTTATGGCGCTTCAAAAGCAGCTATCAGCTACTTCTTGGAATCATTACGCCTTGACCTTGATCAAGAAGGCATTGACGTTAGCTTGATTCACCCCGGCTTTGTGAAAACACCCTTAACTGATCGTAATGATTTCCCTATGCCCATGCAGGTCACCGCCGATCAAGCAGCTGATGCGATCATTGCAGGCCTCGTTAAAGGGCGACTAGATATACACTTTCCACGCCGTTTTACCTATCTCGTGAAATGTTTAGGAATTTTACCGCCTGCGCTGCGTCGTCACATAGGTCTACGCATGACAAGGCGTCAAGAGGAGCAACAATGAGCGGCATGGCGTCACAACGCATCGCAATTATTGGTAGTGGCATTAGCGGTATGGCTGCCGGGTGGTACCTATCGTCACAGCATGAAGTCACTCTGTTTGAAGCAGACGAGCGTCTTGGCGGCCACACAGCCACCATGGATGTTGAGGTTGGCGGCAACACTTACGCCATCGATACCGGTTTTATTGTTTTCAATGATTGGACCTACCCCCACTTCCAGCGCTTACTAGAAACCCTTGGTGTGCCGAGTCAGGCCACTGAAATGAGTTTTTCAGTGCACGAAACCGATGTCGACTTTGAATACAACGGTCATACATTAGGGTCACTATTTGCTCAGCGGCGTAATTTACTTAGTCCCGCATTTTATCGTCTATTGCGGGATATTTTACGTTTCAATAAACAGGCAACCGCTGATTTAGAGAGCCAGCGGTTAGCAAATGATATGACGCTAGGCGAGTATCTTGACCAAAATGGTTACGGTGATGCCTTTCAACGGCGCTATCTATTGCCCATGGGGGCGGCGATTTGGTCAGCTAGTATCGGTGATTTACGCGCCTTCCCACTGACGTTTTTTGTGCGTTTTTTCCGTAACCATGGGCTGCTATCGGTGAATCACCGCCCACAGTGGTACACCCTAATTGGCGGTTCGAAACGCTACATTCCTAGTATGACGGCGCCTTATGCAGCGCGTATTCATCTCAACACGCCTGTCACTCAGATTACACGCAGCGACACGGGCGTGATGATTACCACAGCGCAAGGCACTCAACACTTTGATCAGGTGGTACTAGCATGCCATGCCGACCAAGCACTGGCGATGCTCGGCGACCCGACACCCGCCGAGCAAGACATCCTCGCCGCCATGCCTTATCAGGATAACGAGGTCGTACTGCATACCGACACAACGCTGCTGCCACGGCGCAAGCGCGCCTGGGCAAGCTGGAACTACCGGCTCGATGGGCGCGGCTCAGAAGAGCGTGTCTCTGTCACTTACGACATGAACATCCTGCAGCGTTTGACATCCGATACCACATTTTGCGTCACCCTCAATGATTCCGACAGCATTGATCCTGCCAAGGTGTTAGGCCGCTATACCTATGCCCATCCCCAGTTCACCCTAGCAGGTCAAGTGGCACAAGCGCGTCATAGCGAGATTTCGTCGGCCGCGCGTCGTACTCACTTCTGCGGCGCTTACTGGCGCAATGGCTTTCACGAAGATGGGGTATGGAGCGCACTGCGGGTTGCTCAAGCATTAGGGTGTGATGAAGCAGCGGCGCCACCCTCAACGCCCACGTCGCTACCAGCCCATGACCTTATGCCTGCCAACGGCGTAGGGGAGGGGCTAGGATGATTGCTGCACCTCGCTCGCGTATTTATCGCGGCACGCTACGTCATCGTCGCTTTACACCGAAAGCGCACGCGTTTAGCTACCGCATGTGGATGGTATGGCTTGACCTCGATGAGTTGCCAACACTGTTTGATAATGTGCCTTGCTTTAGCGCTCGAAGGCCCGCCCTAGCGCGTTTTAGGCGCGAGGATTATCTCGGCCCTACCGACAAGCCATTACGTACCGCAGTTCGTGAGGAGCTGATTCGTCAGCTAGGTAGTGCACCTGATGGCAAGATTTACGTACTCACCCAGTTACGTACTTTTGGCACTGTCTTCAATCCCGTTTCGATGTACTACGCCTACGACCATGTAGGCAGACTAGCGGCTGTCGTTGGTGAAGTTACCAATATGCCCTGGAAGGAACGTATTTGCTATGCCTGCCAGGTCGACACGGCTCGGCATAGCCACCATGCAAGCTTTGATAAAGCCATGCATGTTTCGCCGTTTAATCCCATGGAAATGACCTATCGCTGGAAGTTCAACTCACCCAGCGACCAGCTCTATCTTCACATGGAAAACTGGCAAAGCGGGCAACGTCATTTCGATGCCACGCTTACCCTTGAAGCAGCGCCCGCCACACGTCGCGTTTTATTAGCAACACTCGCACGGCAACCCTGGATGAGCCTTAAAACAGTCGCGGGAATTCATTTTGAAGCGTTTCGCCTTTGGCTTAAGCGCGTCCCCGTTTATAACCACCCTAAGCGCAAGGAGACTTCAAAATGACGACCCTGCGTTCTACGCCCCCCGAAATACAACCGGTTAACCAGGATCGTTTCACCCGCTGGTTAAAACCCCGCCTGCTGGCTCAGTTAGATGCCTTCCAGGGTGGTCGTATCACCTTAATTGAAGGCAATCAGTGTCATCATCTTGGTCAAGAAGGGCCGCTTCAAGTGACCGTCGTGATACGCCACTCCCGCGCATGGAAAAGGCTCGCGTTTGGCGGCACGGTTGGTGCAGCTGAATCCTATATGGATGGCGACTGGGATGCTGATGACTTAGTGGCCTTGGTGCGTTTGTTTGCGGCCAACCTGGATCATGTAAACGGTAACATGGAAAATGGGAGTGCTCGCTTTACCCGCTGGCTGCTTGGCGCTGCCTATCGTTTCCAACGTAATAGTCTTTCCGGGTCAAAGCGTAATATCTCTGCACATTACGATATTGGAAATGACTTATTTGCCACGTTTCTTGATCAACGTCACTGGATGTACTCAAGCGCTGTTTTCCCCTACCCAGAAGCCAGCCTAGAAGAAGCGTCGACCTACAAACTCGACATCATGCTCGAAAAGCTAGATGTACGCCCAGAACACCGTTTGCTAGAAATTGGTACAGGCTGGGGTGGTCTTGCAATACACGCCGCTAAAACCCGTGGCTGCCATGTTACTACCACCACCATTTCTGAAGAGCAGTACGCCCATACCGCCCGCCGTATCCAAGAAGAGGGACTCGACGATAAAATCACCCTGCTAAAGCAAGATTATCGTGAGTTGACGGGACGCTACGATCGACTGATTTCTGTTGAGATGATTGAAGCCGTCGGCCATCAGTATTTAAACACCTACCTTGCAAAAGTCGACAGCCTACTGACGGATGATGGTCAAGCTATGCTGCAAGCCATCACTATCCGAGACCAGCGGTTTGAAGAAGCTAAACGGGATATGGACTTTATTAAGCGCTATATTTTTCCCGGCGGTTTTTTGCCCTCCCATCACGCTATGCTAACCAGCGTGATGCGCAAAACCTCACTGAACGTGGTAGCGCTCGATGAAATCGGCCAGCACTATGCCCGTACATTACGTGAATGGCGGCACCGCTTTGAAGCAAGCTTGGAGCAAGTCCGCCAGCAAGGCTACGACGAGCGTTTCATCCGCATGTGGCGCTACTACCTGTGTTATTGCGAGGGAGGTTTTATTGAGCGCTCTATTGGCACGTGCCACTTGTTGCTGGCGAAACCAGCCGCCAAACCTGAACCGCTAACAGGCGCGCTATAAATGGCTAGCCCACGCTGGCAAGGTTTGCTGTTCAACGCACTGCGCTTTGAAGCGGGCTGGCTACTGTGCGTATTAGGAGGGTCATGGATAGCGGCCATTACCGGGAGCATACTGCTCGGCTGGCATTTTTGGCGCTGTGCCAAACCCGGCGAATGGCGCTTCATTGGTGTATTTGCACTACTTGGGTTGGCGCTAGACGGCGGCCTACATGTCGCGGGAGGATTCGACTTCGGTGAACAACCCCTGGTGGCAGGATTGTTGCCACTATGGCTTTGGATGCTGTGGCCTCTGTTTGCAACGCTGGTATTTCACTCACTTGCCTGGCTGTGGCAATACCCACGCATTGCGGCGCTTTGTGGGGCGGTCAGCGGGCCATTATCGTATGTTGGTGGCGCTGCACTCACCGGCGTTAGCTTGGCCCCCTGGCTATTGCCAGCACAAGCCCTTATTTGGGCAGTGCTCTGTTTTGGCATTAGCCGTTATGCCAATCAAAAAACCACTGTTTTTAACACTCGCTAAGAGGCTTCTTCAGTCAACGTCTGCGGCACCCAACGCTGTTCAAGCTCGGCAGCAGGTAGCGGCCTCGCAAAATAGAAACCTTGTACCAAAGTGCAACCAGCGTTAATAAGAAACTGACACTGCGCTTGGGTTTCGACACCTTCTGCTACCACCTCTAGCCCCATGCCCTCTGCCATCGCCAAGACAGCCGTGACAATAGCAGCGTCGGCTTGATCGTTAGGCAACTCACGGATAAAGGCGCGATCCAGCTTAATCTTATCCACCGGCAGTCGCTTCAAGTAACCAAGCGATGAGTAACCTGTTCCAAAATCATCAATAGCAATGGCATAGCCTTGATCACGTAGCGCCTGCAAACGAGGCCCCATATCGCCTGCACGCTCATCTAATAAAACAGATTCAGTTAACTCTAAGCCAATTTGGGATGGCTTTAACTGGTATCGCTCTAAACAGCTAGATAGCTGGGTTTCGAGATCTCCCTGAAAAAGTTGCAGCGCGGAAATATTAATCCACACCGTCACGTTTGGCATTCCGCTGTGCTGCCAATGCGCTTGCTGAGCACACGCTTTTTCAATCACCCAGCTACCCAGCTCAGGCATAAGCCCATGCCGCTCTGCTAGTGGAATAAAATCTCCTGGTGAAATCATCCCATCCTGAGGGTGGCGCCAGCGCAGTAATGCTTCCATGCCTACTAAATCGCCAGTTCCTGGATGATGCTGTGTCTGATAGTGCAGCTCTAGTTGATCGCCTGATATCAGCGCTGCCCGCAAATCGCTCACCAGCGCGAGCTGGGGATTATCTTGTTTATCTAACGCGGGGCGAAACCGCTGGCTATGGTTACGCCCCAGGCGCTTAGCACTATATAAGGCAGACTCTAGCCGCTGAAACAGCACGCCTGAGTCCCGCCCATCTTCTGGAGCACGGCAGCTGCCAATAGTTAATCCTAAGCGCAAAGATTGTTCATTGATTTCAAACGGGCGACTCATATGCTCGCGAAGCATGGCTACCCACTTATCGTGATCATCGAAGGTAGTCGTACGAATCACCATAAACTCATCGCCACCGAGCCTACCTACGACGCTGCCTGCCATATAGCTGGTTAACCGCTGAGCAAAGCGCGCGAGCAGACGATCCCCCTGCTCTACACCTAAGCTATCGTTAACAGACTTGAGTCCATCAATATCAATCAGCGCCGTATCTAAACTTTCACCTGCACGCAAATGGCGCAGCCGAGAAGCCATCAGGTCGTGCAACCGCCGACGGTTTGGCAGGCCCGTCAAAGGATCTTCATAACCGATACGGCGCAAATCACGCTCACGGGTTTTCTGGGCAGAGATATCGGTAAATAAACTAATAAAATGAGTGATGTTGCCACGCTTGTCGGTAACCGCACGGACTTTTAGCCACTCAGGGTATTCATCGCCATGTTTGCGACGATTCCACATCTCGCCTTCCCAACGGCCTGTCGCCTTTAACGTGCTCCAAAATGTTTGATAAAACGCTTTATCATGACGCGCAGCGGCCAACGTTTCGAGCTTACGGCCAATCATTTCCTGGCTTTCATAACCGGTAATTTGGGTAAAAGCAGGATTGACCGTTAATACACGGTTATGTACATCGCTGATCACAATGGCATCACCTGCCAAGCCTATCGCATCTTGCGAAAGACGCAGTCGCAACTGCTGCTGTCGCAGCTGCCTCCAAACATCCCACAAACCACAGGCAACCATACTGGCTGACACCATACGGAGTGCCGTATCAGGTATCCACACACAGGCGGGTAATGCCATTAATGCCATCCAAACCAATGGACGGTTAAGAGAAACAGACAGCCACATGGCGATTAACGATGTCCTGTAAATAAGTTTAACGAGGCATGAAACGTTACTGGCATGCCATCATGCCGCTTAGCAAAAAACTTGGACACATAATATTACGTTTATAAGGCGTTTGTTGTACGAATTCGTAACTTATGGAATAACAGCGGCCATAGAAGGTTATCGGCACATCATAAAAAAGCTGTAGATAACACGATAAATAACCGACAACGTGCATTCAGTGGTTTCGGGAAGTAGACTAGGGTTGGCCTTGTGGACCGTGCCTCGGCGCTCGACTCCTGTGCTATGCTCCGATGCTATGCCTCGGCTCTTGGTGCCGCACGCGGCCAACAACCATTTTGATACTCGGAACGATTCAGTGACCAAGCAACATTCCTTTGATCGCGAAGAACTGCTGGCCTGCTCGCGCGGCGAGCTATTTGGCCCTGGCAACGCCCAGCTTCCAGCTCCCAACATGCTGATGCTTGACCGCATCATGCACATTCACGAAGAAGGTGGTGAGCATGGTAAAGGCGAGTTAATCGCTGAACTGGACATCACCCCGGAACTGTGGTTTTTTGATTGCCACTTCCCAGGTGATCCAGTCATGCCCGGCTGTTTAGGGCTAGATGCCATGTGGCAGCTGGTAGGCTTCTACCTTGGCTGGCTTGGCCATCCAGGCCGTGGGCGTGCACTTGGCTGTGGTGACGTTAAATTCAGCGGCCAAATTTTGCCCGACGCGAAAAAAGTGACGTATCACATTAATGTGAAACGCATTATTACCCGTCGGCTTATCCTAGGCATCGCCGACGGCACCGTGTCCGTCGACGGACGCGATATATACCAGGCTAATGACCTGCGCGTTGGCCTATTCACCTCCACTGCGAATTTCTAACAGGAGGCTTCCATGCGACGAGTGGTAGTCACCGGCCTTGGCATCGTGTCGTGCTTAGGCAACGACCAGCAACAGGTCTTGGACGCGCTTAAAAACGGGCGCAGCGGTATTCGTTTTAAGGAAGAGTATGCTGAACGCGGCTTTCGTAGCCATGTCGCGGGTAGCGTCGATATCGACCTTGATACACTCATTGACCGTAAGCTGCGCCGCTTTATGGGTGACGCAGCTGCCTATGCGTATGTGTCGATGGCACAAGCAATTGAAGACGCAGGGCTTTCTGAGGAGCAGGTATCCAACGAACGTACTGGGCTTATTGCCGGCTCTGGCGGGGCATCTAGCGCCAATCAGGTAGAAGCAGCGGATGTCATGCGCGAGAAAGGCCTGCGCCGTGTGGGGCCTTACCGGGTTACCCGCACCATGGGCAGCACCGTATCGGCATGCTTGGCTACGCCTTTCAAAATCAAAGGCGTCAATTACTCTATCTCCTCGGCCTGTGCGACATCAGCCCACTGTATTGGCAGCGCGATGGAGCAGATTCAGCTGGGCAAACAGGATGTCGTGTTTGCTGGTGGTGGTGAAGAAGAGCATTGGACCCTTTCTTGCTTGTTCGATGCCATGGGCGCCCTATCGACCCATTACAACGATACGCCGGAAAAAGCCTCTCGCCCTTATGATCAAGCGCGTGATGGATTTGTCATCGCTGGTGGTGGCGGCATGTTAGTACTTGAAGAGCTCGAACATGCAAAAGCCCGTGGTGCCAAAATATATGGCGAACTGGTTGGTTACGGCGCTACTTCCGATGGCCACGACATGGTTGCTCCTTCTGGTGAAGGTGCAACACGCTGCATGCGTCAGGCGATGGCAACGGTTCAGGGCGATATTGATTACATCAACACCCACGGTACATCCACACCAGTGGGCGATGTTGCAGAGCTAAAGGCAATCCGTGAGGTGTTTGGCAATACCACACCCGCTATGAGTTCAACCAAGTCGCTCACTGGCCACTCATTAGGCGCAACCGGTGTTCAAGAAGCGATTTATTCGCTGCTAATGATGCAAAATGACTTCGTCGCTGCCTCAGCTAACATCGAGCACCTTGATGAACAGGCGGATGGCTTCGATATTGTTAAGGAGCGACGTGATGGCGTTACTATCGATCGCGTACTCTCTAACAGCTTTGGCTTCGGCGGTACGAATGCTTGCTTGGTCTTTCAGCGCTTTAACGCCTGATTGCCAGTAATGCGATGCCCTTGCGATGCAAACATAAAAACGGCGCCTTTTCGGCGCCGTTTTTATGTTAAGCATGAGGTTATTTAGCGCAAAAATGGCTTAACGAGAGATCGGCCGAGGCACTTCTGAAATCTCTTGCAGCTGGCCTTCAATCCAGGCTTCAACATCGACTAACACTTCGTCTGGCGTACGGCCTGCGGTCTCTATAGGTGCTCCGATACGCACTCTCAGAACGCCAGGACGCTTTACCCAATGACGGCCAGGCCAGCGCTCACCAGCATTATGTGCCACTGGCAGCACCGGCACGCCTGCTCGGCAGGCCACTACGCTACCACTCTTGTTGTAGCGCTTTCGGACCCCTGGATCGACCCGCGTTCCCTCTGGAAAAATAAGCACCGATAGCCCTGTCCCCAGTCGCGCGACACCTTGCGTTAGTACCTGTTTCATCGCGCGGGCAGGTTTCGAGCGATCTAGACTAATCGGCCGCAATAGGCGTAACCCCCAGCCAAAAATGGGTAGACGCAGGAGCTCTTGCTTTAACACCGTACAAACGGGTGGTTTCATAACCTGCAGAAACACCGTTTCCCACTCACACTGATGATTCGCTTGAATCACACAAGGGCCAGAAGGAATATTCTCGCGCCCCTGAATGTCATAACGAACACCGCAAGCCACTTTAAACCACATCATCAAAAAATGGTTATAGAGGTTCAATAAGCGATAACGGGCAGCCAACGGCAAAAACGGCGCAATTGGCAAAAAAAGAATGCCAATCAACAGCATGGCAGAAAAATATCCCGCGTAAAAAACCAAGCTGCGTACCAAATTGATCAAGCCAGCTCTCCTGTTTCGTCACCTTGCTGTTGATCACGCGTTAAGCACCAAGCGTCTAGCATGCGTCCTACCTCAAGCCGCCACGGTTTTTGATGTACGCCAAACACATCAAGTACACGTCGACAATTTAATACCCGGCGCAGCTTGGCATCATGGTGATGGTTGAGTGCCTGTACATCGCCAAGCGTCACACTCTCGCCACGCCCTTCCAAATGGGTTGCTAGTTGAGTACGCACCATTGAGGTAAACGTAAATGCACTCACCGGCTCGGTGCCCGCCAAGTGGTAAGCCCCCCAGGCATCTGCTCCGCAAACTTGCTGCTGCAACATACCGATTAATGCCATGGCAACGGCGTCAGCGGACGTTGGGCAAAAAATGACGTCCTCCGCTGCACGAGCGGGTTGTCCTATCATCAAGCTATCGATTATTTCATTTAGCCACGCATGGCTGCCTTCCAATGCAAACAAGGGGCCTAAACGAACAATTAAATGTCGATGATACTCAGCACGTATCCGGTCGCCTGCTTGCACTAAGCGGCGCAGACTTTCATCCCGAGGAGCAGGCACGACATGCTCATCGATAGGTATTTCAAACCCGTCTTCATAAAGCTGGTCGGAAACACACCATACCAAGGCAATTCCTTGAGCCTGACAAGCATCCATACAGGCATCTACAGCATCAGCGTGAGCTGTCACATCGGCAGGTGCCATACTAAGCGGATGTGCCAACGGCGGAATAACGACCGCGTCAGGTGCTATCGCCTGGAGTTGAGTGGATGTAATTGTGTTGCCTTGCTCAATAACAAGCTCAGTGTCTGTTCGACGACTGGCTTCTCGGGCTAATGCCAAACTCAAACAGTGCCCTGCATCTAGTATCAGCAGCTTCAAGACAGCCCTCCCCCCTCATCGAACCCTAGGACGAGGCGTACCCAGGGTTATGAAAAACTAGTCAGACTAGGCGATCAGAAGGGAATTTCATCGTCAAAATCATCAAAGTTGCCAGGATCAGGGGCACCATAATTGCTGTTTTGGTTAGCAGGGGCTGGCTGATTTTGCTGCGGCCCGCGTGCAGGCTGCTGAGCAGCTCCACCATAGTTACCTTGGGGTGCACCGCCTTGGGGAGGATAACCACCCTGCTGAGGCATACCGCCACCTTGCTGGTTCTGAGGAGCCGGGTGCTGCTGAGCAGGAGCACCTTGCCCAGGGTTATTTTGCGCGTACCCCCCCTGAGGAGCGCCGCCACCCTGGAAATCACCGCCACGGCTATCGAGCATTTGCATATCGTTAGCTACGATTTCCGTACTGTAGCGATCCTGGCCATTTTGGTCTTGCCATTTTCGGGTTTGCAGGCGACCTTCAATGTACACCTTAGAACCCTTTTTCAAGTACTGCTGGGCAATCTCAGCAGTTTTATTGAACAACACAATGCGGTGCCATTCGGTACGCTCTTGACGCTGGCCACTCTGGCGATCCATCCAAGTATCAGAGGTTGCCAAATTCAAGTTTGCCACCGCCGTTCCCGAAGGTGTAAACCGTACCTCAGGGTCTTGGCCCAAGTTACCAATCAAAATCACTTTGTTAATACCGCGCGCCATAGCTCGCTCCTTTCAATAATCGGTCATCTATCACTATCAGTGCTGTCAAGGGTATCACTGATACGGCTGCTAGGCCTCGATGCCATACAGCAAATGTGTATAAAAGCGTCGGTAGCTACCCAAAGCCTAGGTGCTTAAACGTTTGCGGTAGCGAAGAATAAAAACACCCTACACGGGTTACGTTTTAGGTGGTGATAACAACCTCGTCAGCGCTGCCTGATCAAGTTCTTGGCGATTCACTTTTAGGTACATCAAGCGCTCTTCCGGCACCACCATCACGTCTTCTACACCAACGACATCCGCCAGATGTTCCATCAACAGATTTAATGCATCAGGCTGAGTATCATGCAATGCAACGACTTCGCTAGAGAGAGGCGGTGGCGACGGCATACGTAACATTGCCAGCCACCACAGCAGCGCTAGCCCTGCACAGCCGAAAAACACTGCATCGAGTCCCCAAAGATTCGACAACAAGCCCCCCAGCGTGCCTCCTAAAAAGGCGCCCAAAAACTGGCTGGTAGAGTAAACCCCCATCGCCGTGCCTTTGGCTCCCGCGGGTGCCAGCTTACTGAGCATTGATGGCAGCGTGGCTTCGAGCAAGTTAAATCCTGTAAAAAAAACAAATAGCCATGCAAACAGCCAGCTCTCTTGGGAGAATGGCAGGCCAAGGCTGCCCAAACTAATCACGATAGCGCTGATGGCCAGCAAGCACATTACTTTCATGCGTTGGCGTTTCTCTGCCACGATCACCAGCGGCACCATAGCAATAAACGACAGCGCCATAATCGCCAGGTAAGCCAGTCCGTGATACTCGATGGCGACCCCTGCATTTAACAGCCGAAACGGCACCGCCACAAAAATCGCCATTAACACCAGATGCAGCGAAAAAATCGACAGATCTAGCCGCCATAAATCTGGGCGTGTAATAACGCTTTTAAACTGCTGGCGATCCATCCCCACATCGCGGTGGCGCAAACGGCGTGGTGCAGGAGGCACCCACCGCCACAGCACCACTAAGCCGACGAGCGTTAACAGAGCCGTAAACCAAAAAACCCCCGCCAGGCCCGCCCACGCCGCCAGCCACGGCCCAAGAACCATAGCAACAGCAAATGACACGCCAATGGAGAGCCCAATCGTGGCCATCGCCGCCGTACGCACCTGCTCGCGAGTTTGGTCTGCCAGTAGTGCCATAATTGCTGCGGCAACGGCGCCACAGCCCTGTAGCGCACGACCCACAATAACCCCGCCTATGGAGTCTGCCATGGCAGCGACCACGCTGCCTGCGGCGAAAATCAGTAAGCCCATGGCAATGACGCGCTTACGACCAATACGATCTGAAAGCAGACCAAAGGGTATCTGTAACATTGCCTGGGTTAACCCATAGATACCCAGTGCGACCCCTATTAACAGAGGGGTCGTGCCACTTAAGGTGTCGGCGTAAAGCGCCAACACCGGCAACACCATAAACAACCCCAGCATACGAGACGCATAGAGCCCGGCTAAGCCGCTGATTGCACGGCGTTCAGTGGCCAGCAGCAGTGCGGAAACCTTGCGCATAATACCCTTGTGCTCAATAAAGAGGCCGAACAGCCCGAGATAACCGTCCATTCTAACGCTTTGTATCAACGCTGGAAACGCTAAGCGCAGCCGCCTATCGATATGGAGTTTTGCCGGGAAGGGTACTGCAAACGTATAATTGTACTTTTGCCACGCGATTCGAGGTGTTGATGGACAGCATTCTGGTCAGGGGTGCACGCACCCACAACCTCAAGCAGATCGATGTGGAGCTGCCCCGCGACAAACTTATCGTGATAACTGGCCTTTCCGGCTCGGGTAAGTCGTCGTTGGCGTTCGATACGCTCTACGCTGAGGGGCAACGACGCTATGTGGAGTCGCTTTCCACCTATGCGCGTCAGTTCCTTTCGATGATGGAGAAGCCCGATGTGGATCACATCGAAGGGCTTTCGCCTGCGATCTCTATTGAGCAGAAATCCACTTCCCACAACCCCCGCTCTACCGTCGGCACAATTACCGAGATTTACGACTACCTGCGCCTACTGTTTGCCAGAGCAGGAACACCTCGTTGCCCAGAGCACGGCGAAGAACTGGAAGCGCAAACCATTTCCCAGATGGTCGACCAGGTCATGAACCTGGCCGAAGGCACCAAATTAATGCTTTTGGCGCCGGTGGTGAGAGGTCGTAAAGGTGAGCATCTACAGCTACTGGCAGAACTGCGGGCTCAAGGCTTCGTCAGGGTTCAGATTGATGGACAGGTGCTAGAACTTGACGATATTGCCCCGCTCGATAAGCGCAAAAAACATGATATCAGCGTCGTGGTTGACCGCTTTAAAGTGCGCGATGATATTGCCCAGCGCCTAGCAGAATCGTTTGAAACTGCCATCAACCTCGCTGACGGCACGGCAATGATCCACTTTATGGATGGCGAGCAGGAAGACCTCGCCTTCTCAGCACGTTTTGCCTGCCCAGTGTGCGGCTATTCGCTTTCTGAGCTTGAACCGCGGATGTTTTCGTTCAACAACCCCGCTGGAGCCTGCCCTACCTGTGACGGCTTAGGTGTTCAGCAATATTTTGATCCTGATAAGTTGATCAGCCATCCCGAACTATCGCTAGCAGAAGGTGTGATTAAAGGCTGGGATCGGCGCAACATTTATTACTTTACCCAACTGCAAGCGCTCGCCAAACATTACCAGTTTGAGCTTGAAACGCCGTGGCTCGAGCTTGCCAGTCATGAGCGTGAAATTATTTTAAACGGCAGTGGCAGCGAACAGATTCCCTTTGTGTATGTGGGTGACCGGGGTCGAAAAGTGACGCGCGAGCACGCTTTTGAGGGTGTGCTTCCCAACATGCAACGTCGCTACCGGGAAACCGAATCCAACATGGTGCGTGACGATCTGGCTAAGTACATCGCCGTGCAGCCCTGCGCCACCTGTGGTGGCTCGCGGCTGCGCAAAGAGTCACGCCATGTATTTGTCGATGATCATAACATTGCCGATATAGTGCATTTACCGATTGGCGAAGCGTGGCGCTACTTTGCCGAGCTTTCCCTACCGGGCCGCAAAGGCGAAATTGCCGATAAAATCGTTAACGAAATCCATGCCCGTCTAGAGTTTTTAGTTAATGTAGGGCTCGACTACCTGAACCTGGAGCGCAGTGCTGACACGCTTTCGGGGGGCGAAGCCCAGCGTATCCGTCTCGCCAGTCAAATTGGCGCGGGGCTAGTAGGCGTCATGTACATTCTTGACGAGCCCTCTATTGGTCTTCACCAGCGGGATAACGATCGCTTATTGAAAACCTTGGAGCGCCTGCGGGATTTAGGCAATACGGTGATTGTCGTCGAGCATGATGAAGACGCGATCCGCGCGGCTGACCATGTCCTGGATATTGGCCCAGGAGCCGGTGTCCATGGTGGTGAAATCGTTGCCCAGGGTACGCCTCAAGATGTGATGGACAATCCCAACTCACTGACGGGCCAGTACTTATCGGGAACACGGGAAATTGCCATTCCCCCCTATCGCATTCCTGGTAACCCTGAAAAACAGTTAGTGGTGCGCGGCGCGACTGGCAATAACTTGCAAGACGTCACCCTTAGCCTTCCGCTCGGACTATTTATCGCCATCACCGGCGTGTCAGGCTCGGGTAAATCAACGTTAATTAACGGCACCCTAATGCCCATCGCCGCCCGTGAGCTAAACCGTGCGACCACGCTCACCCCCGCGCCTTATCAAAAAATCGAAGGGCTGGACCAGCTTGATAAAGTGATCGATATCGATCAAAGCCCTATCGGCCGCACGCCGCGTTCAAACCCAGCCACTTACACTGGTATCTTCACGCCGATTCGAGAATTATTTGCTGGCACCCAGGAAGCGCGTTCGCGGGGCTATAAGCCAGGCCGGTTCAGCTTTAACGTTAAAGGCGGCCGCTGCGAAGCATGCCAGGGCGAAGGCATGATCAAGGTAGAGATGCACTTCCTACCGGATATTTATGTGCCCTGCGATGTGTGTAAAGGCAAGCGCTATAACCGCGAAACGCTGGATATCCACTACAAAGGCAAAACGATTCACGAAGTGCTGGCCATGACGGTAGAGGACGCCCTGGAATTCTTCAGCCCAGTGCCTGCTATTGCTCGTCGGTTGCAGACGTTGTTGGATGTGGGCCTCTCCTATATCCGCCTAGGGCAAAGTGCCACCACCCTTTCTGGTGGTGAAGCGCAGCGTGTCAAACTAGCCCGTGAGTTAGCCAAACGTGATACGGGTAAAACGCTTTATATTCTAGATGAGCCCACCACCGGGCTGCATTTTGAGGATATCCGCCAGCTTCTCACGGTACTCCACCGCCTGCGTGACCACGGGAACACCATTGTGGTCATTGAGCACAACCTGGATGTGATCAAAACAGCTGACTGGATTATTGATCTAGGCCCAGAAGGTGGCTCTGGCGGTGGGCAAATTATTGCCGAAGGAACGCCAGAACAGATTGCCAAACAGGACGTATCGCACACAGGTCGCTTCCTTGCCCCACTGCTCAAACGCGGCAATCGTGCCAAAAAGACATCCTAACACCGCTCCCAGGGCAAGCACGCCTTACCTGGGAACATAAAAACTAGCGAACCCTAACAAGCGAACCCTAACAAGCGAACCCTAACAACAGAGAAAACCAGCGTTACGAAAAGAGCAAGCAACATTGGCTGTCTCTGTTTATATTTACTAGCAAAGCAGCCTTCGTTGCTAACCTTTTAGGAGAAGGAAGCTGTGGATCAGGATAAAAGCTGCATTATTAAGCACTTCAGTCACTATTGCTCGCTAACCGAAGAAGAAAAAGCGCTGTTGAACGAATTGGAAGAGAGCCCTACCGATATAAAAGCGGGGGCGCTGCTGTGGGAAGTGGACTCACCCGCGAATGAGTTCTGCACCCTGCGCAGTGGCTGGGCTTATTCTTATCGCCACCTGGAAAACGGCGACCGTCAAATTCTGGAAGTATTTCTACCTGGCGATATCATCGGATTGCGAGAGTTTGCGTTTTCTAAGCGACTGGAAAACGTCCGCATGATTACCGATGGCGTAGTCTGCCACTTTCCCCATAAGCGCATGCTAGACCTGTTTAGGCAGTCACTGACACTCACGTCGGTGATGTTTGCCATTGGCAGTCGCCAGCAGGCCCTGCTAACCGAGCGATTGGTTAACTTAGCAAGACGTAGCGCTAGACAGAAAATGGCCCACTTCCTTCATGAAATGTACCTACGCTTACGCCAAACCAATAAGGACATTGGCGGTCAGTTCCGCCTACCACTCTCCCAAGAACAGTTAGCCGACATTTTAGGCTTAAGCCCTGTTCATGTGAGCCGAACGTTCAGTGCATTAAGTGAAGATGGCTTGGTATACCGTGACCGCCATCACGTCACGATTCCCGACTTAAAAGCGTTAGCTGCCGAAGGTGAATTCGATGACTGCTACCTGACGGATAATGTCAGACCGCTACTTAGCGCCTAAATCAAACGCCGTGCTCCCTCATCTAAACGAACTCCGCCGCATGACCTGAAAAGCCACGCGGCGGTTTTGTTAATGTTCGACTTAGTGAGCCTAGCTTAGCCGCATTTAGACCAGCCACAACCGGCATAACAGGTTGGACAGCCATCCATCATAATGAGGTCACCACGACACTCAGGGCAGGTACCCACGGTAGCTGGGCCACTGCCTTCAGGCTTTTTTGCAGTGTTCTCTGTTTCAGTGGCACCGCCAATCGGTTCAACCGCACCAACGTGGCTTTCTGGTTCATCTACCGGCGGTTGCCAAGCATGGCCATGTTGCAAACGGTGCGCATAGCGCGCTACCAGTGTCTCTACCGGCACTTGATTGCCATCTTGGTCCAAGAAACCGCGCCGATAGAGAATTTGCTGGATCGACCAGGCAATTGCCGCTACTTCTGAATCGTGGAACATGGGCTTGTTCCAGCGGTTCATTCCACAGCGCACCAACCCTTTATCCCACGCAACTTTGCGCAGGTCAGCCACCGCCTGGGTGACGTACCCCCCGCGTGCAGCCAAGGAGAGGCTACGCATCGTCGCCGTAATCCATTGATGCTCGCTGGAAAGCTGCCCTGACGGGAAAAAGAACTCAACCGGGCGCTCAATCACCACACGTCGGCCACCCACCACGCCTTCTACCGGCATAAACGAGACTAGCAGATAAACTTTTTTACGCCCTTCTGCACCTACATAAGAGATCTTTTCAGATACTGCTTCGAGCGTTCCTTCTGGGCGCGAGGGTATCCTTACCGTCAGCGGATCTTCTTCCGGAAGTTCAGGGGCAGGGGCTGCCTGCTCCTGCTGCTTAATACGGTAACCAACTATTTTTGAAGTAATTTCTACAGCCATGATGTTCTCCACTTAGCAAAAGGTATTGGGCAATGTTCTTAACAAAGCGCATCCCATCGTTACCATTTGCCGTAGGTGCCCTCTTTTAAGGCATCAAACAGGTTCGCGGCGTTATGCTCTTCACCGTCGTAGACCACTGTTTCATCGCCGGCTAGCTCTATAGTTTCGCCACTTTCCAGCTCAAACACATAGGTAGTGTTTTTCAAGTCATCTTCACGCACCAGCACGCCCTGGAACGCTTCTGGATTAAAGCGGAAGGTGGTGCAGCCTTTCAGGCGACTCTCATAAGCCTGTAGGTAAAGATCCTGGAATTTCTCGAACGGGAACTCCGTCGGCACGTTGACTGTTTTGGAGATGGCAGAATCAATCCACTGCTGTGCCGCCGCCTGGACAGCCACGTGCTGCTCAGGGGTCACTGAATCAGCGGTAATAAAGTAGTCGGGCAAGTCGCTTTCCACTGCATCGGCGGCAATAAAGTGGCGATAAGCAGCTAGTTCGAACGAAACAACCTCGACCTGCTCTTTGGTTTTCTTTCCCGATTGAATGATATTGCGGAAATAACGGTGTGAGAACGAGGGTTCAATGCCGTTAGAGGCATTATTCCCCATCGACAGCGAAATGGTTCCAGTGGGCGCAATAGAGCTGTGGTGAGTAAAGCGCGCGCCATGTTCCGCCAGCTGCGCAACTAACTCAGGCGCTAGCTCGGCAACTTTAGCCATGTACTGGCTATAGCGAGCATGCAGGATACGTCCTGGGACTTTATCGCCCACTTCATAGCCATCAGCCGCTAGCTGAGGGCGCTCACGCATCATCTTCGGTGTAATCGTGTGCTCTTGCTCAAGCACCGGAGCCATGCCTTTTTCTTTAGAGAGTTCAAGCGCTTGCTTCCAGCCTTCCAGCGCAAGATGACGGCTTACTTCTTCGGTAAAGGCCAGTGATGCTTGAGAGCCATAGGGAATTTTGAGCATGGTCATCGTCGAACCCAGTCCCAAAAAGCCCATACCGTGGCGGCGTTTGGCTTCAATTTCGCGCTGCTGCTGCGGCAGTGGCAGGCCAGCGATTTCTACCACGTTATCGAGCATGCGGGTAAAAATAGCGACCACTTCACGGTAGCGTTCCCAGTCAAAGCGGGGCTTGTCGCTAAACGGCTCAATCACAAATTTGGTCAGGTTAACCGAACCCAGCAGACAAGCCCCTTCTGGCGGCAGCGGTTGCTCGCCACACGGGTTGGTCGCGCGAATATCTTCGCAGAACCAGTTATTGTTCATGCGATTGACCTGATCAATCAAAATAAACCCAGGTTCGGCGTAGTCATATGTCGAGGACATAATGGTGTCCCACAGCTCACGGGCCTTAATGACCTCAACCACACGGCAAGCCACGCGACCTTCATCATCTACCTTATAGCCTTCTTCTATAACGGGCCAATCGCGGTAAATCAAATCACCGGCTTTTACATCGTCTTTTTCGCCCGGGTGTAATGGAAACGCTAGCGGCCAGTCGGCATTATGCTTCACCGCTTCCATAAATTCGTCGGTAATCAATAGACTTAGGTTGAACTGACGCAAACGACCAGCTTCCCGCTTCGCTTGAATAAACTCACGAACATCAGGATGACCAACGTCAAAAGTGCCCATCTGAGCACCCCGCCGGCCTCCGGCCGATGCCACGGTGAAGCACATCTTGTCGTAGATATCCATAAACGCTAGCGGCCCGTTAGTACCGGCACCCGCGCCAAACACAAACGCCCCTTTATGGCGCAGGGTCGAAAAGTCGTAGCCAATACCAGCACCCGACTTTAGCGTCATGCCTGCATCAACGACCGAGTCGAGGATATCGCGCATAGAATCACGAATAGTGCGTGAGACTGTACAGTTAATTAGACTAACAGCAGGTTTGTAGGCTTCAGCACCAGCGTTGGAAAGAATACGCCCAGCGGGAATGGCACCATTTTCTAATGCCCAACGAAATTTTGGCAGCCATTCATTGGCCTTGTCTCCTTCAACCGCCGCAAGCGCTCGCGCGACCCGTTCAAAGGTGGCATCCACATCCTGGTCAACAGGCTGGCTATGGCGATCTTTTAATCGATATTTAGCGTCCCAGATATCTTTTGAGGGAACCTGTAGCGGGACGTCATTCGAGGTTTTCATAGCCTTTGTTGCGGTGCTCATCTTGCGAAACTCCTTCACGACGGGGTGAATATAGCGCTCAAAACGGTGCGATTATACGGCCTGTGGCTATGAAGTATAGACATGACTTCACACTATATGCGGCACTCTTATTGTTAACGACTACTACATATAGGAAAATCAGCGCGTTACCTTTTGCTTATCTTCAACAAACGATAGGCTAATATTTTTCTTGTGCGATGCCACCCTTATGCCTACTTTAAAGCCTTTTGCGTTAGCGGCCTTTAGCGCCACCTTGCTCAGTACCGCCGTGTCTGGTGTTGCGGCCACGTTTAATAGTGACGCGATACAGCCCCATGGTCACTGGCAATCAATGATGCTCTCATTAGGAGATGAACGGCATTTTCGCGCCGTGGAAACCCATAGTTATTCGGATGCCACGCTAAGCCTTAACGCAACCCAGGGGGTATGCGACTTACCGTGGTTGGAAATGCGCGTTACCTTGGATAAGCAGCAGGGCGAAAGCCGCGCGGTAAACTTAGTGCCCACCAGAATCCGGGTAGATGACACGCCGATCATAGACACCATGGCGGAATTTATTACCGAGCGTGGGGATGATGGGTTTTATGCACACTTCTACCTGAACGACTTACCCACGCTGATGGCGCAAATGAGCCAAGGCGAGCAGCTGTTTCTCGGCTTTGACCAACAAGATAGAGATCCGTGGTATATGACCTTTAACCTTGATGGTGCAGATGAGGCCATCGACAGAATGCAGCACTTATGCAGCTCTGCTGATAATTAACACATGTGCAGACAATCAACAAAGCTGCTTGTTATTGCACATTTTTTTCAGCAATTTCAACACGATTACGACCATTACGTTTAGCACGGTACATCGCAGCATCGGCCCGGGCGATGATTGTTTTACAACTATCATCGGGTTGCCATACGGCAACACCAATGCTGACCGTCATCGGTTGGTTCAAACCTGTTACCTGAAGTGTGGCTACTAGGCTACGTAAACGTTCTGCAAGCCCCTCAGCAGCGTCCATACTGGAGTGGGTTGCCAACACCACAAACTCTTCACCGCCCCAGCGCCCTAAGTGGTCACAGCCGCGTAGGGAGCTTTCCACCATGCGCGCCAACGATATCAACACATCATCACCCACACTGTGGCCAAGAGTGTCATTAATCTGCTTAAAATGATCAACATCGAATAATAGCAGGGCGAACGCCGCTCCATAACGCTTTGCCGCCACCAGCTCCGCATCAATGGCTTGCTCAATGCGGTAGCGGTTCCACACTTGAGTGAGTGGGTCAAAGTGCGCCAGCTGTTCTAAGCGTTGATTTGCGTCTGCCAGCGCCTTACGCTCACGCTCTAAGTGCATGTTAAGCGTACTAATTTCGTAAGCGGAAATAGCCAGCGTTAAATCTTCGCCTAGATCCATTGCAGCCAAACGTTCCACCCGCTGCCACGCTTCGCTTTTACCCGTGACTTCTTCGCACCATGCAGCAGAAGGCAGCATCATCATCGGTGTCAGTGGCGCTGAAGGGGGCTGCATTGCCCAGTAAAGGGTTTCTACTTGCTCAGGACGAAAAAATATCAGCCAGCCACGCTGAGAAGGGTCAGTAGGCAACGGCACTGCCAACACACCACTTTGCTCTGACATGCCTAATGAGGACGTTAATGGCTCTTTTGCGGTCTCTTGGGTGCACCACGGACCACTATGGACATGTGCTTTTTCAATCCGCGTCACTAGCTGGCTAATGGCTTCAGGCTTAGGCGTATTGCCTGCTTGATAGACACTGCCTTTTACCCACAGTGCAACGCCATGGGCACGAAAGAGCGATTGCCATGTCTCCGCGTGTTCCGTAAACAGCTGATAAGGACTCTGTGGCTTTAACCGATTATTAGATGAAAGCACCAAGCTATCTTGTACCCGCTGCAAATAGCGTGCTTCCTGGCGGGCTCTCAGTAACAACAACCGTTGTGTAGCCATTTGTACTAAGGTGCGCACTGCATCGCGTACCGGGGGTGTTACCGGATAGGCAGATGCCGAATGGCAGAATAGCAGGCCCCATAGGCCAGTATCGCCCTGCATAGCAACGCTTAGCGCACCGCGTACCCCTAGGCGCTGCAAATACTGCTGCCGTTCAGGAGCAGGAGCACGTAAGAAGCAATCACTCAGGTCTACGACGGCTCCCCTTGGCAGCAAGTGCTCACAGGGTGCTGCAACGTCTTGAATAAGCCGTACCGGATGTCGCTCGTAGGCACCCCGCAGCGCAACCGGAAAGTCCTTGGCGGGAAAACGCTGACCCAGCAAGGCAGGTAAGCGGCCTAGTGGCACTTCTCTACCTGGACTAACGCTACCCGGTTTAACACTGCCTGTCGCCAACGATTCCGCGACAATTAAGCCATGCCAATCACTATCGAAATGGCACACTGACACCCGGTCATGCCCCGTTAGCTCCTGCACAGCCATCACTAGATAGTCGAGCAACTCTTCTTGATGGGTGGCTTCCGCTAGGCGCATCAAGCGTTCATTCACCGTGCCGAGTAAACGCTGTTTGCCTAACGTGTGAAGAGGTTCTATCTCAATCACCACATGCATCCCTGAACGGTAAGCATGGAGTTGAAAACGCTGAGAGCGGGTGGGGCATTTAAACGTCAGCGGCCCGGACAAGCGCTGCTTTCCCTGTAGTTCATAGCGTACGCGCTGGCTTAAGCGCTTGCCCAGCACGCTCGTTAACGTTTGGGTACGCACGTCAGGGATAGGTATATTTAACAGCGATGACAAATTGCTACTAACGGCCTGGATGCGTCGACTATCAGCGTCGAGAACCAGTAAGGCGCCGAACGCCTGCAGTAGCGGATGATGCTTCGACACAAAAATAGCCTCAAGAAATCTATTTACCCCTCAGCCTGCTGCCGTAGCAACAACTCAACGCGCCGGTTGGCAGACCTGCCTTCCAGCGTTGCGTTACTTTCCATGGGTTGGGTATCGGCATAGCCGACTGCCCGCATGCGTGAAACAGCCACTCCCTGACGCTCAAGGTGACGGACAACGGCAATCGCACGCCCAACCGACAGTTCCCAGTTTGAGGGGAAACGCGATGTGGCAATAGGAATGTTATCCGTATGGCCTTCTACCGAAATTTGACCATCAAAGGAATCTAATACAGTCAGAAGGCTTTCTAACACATCTTGCCCTTGTGGCGTTAATACAGCGTCTCCACTAGGAAAAAGCAAACTATCGTCAATGCGCAGCGTAACACCTTCTTGTCCCTGAGAGACACTTACCCCTGGGATATTAACATCTGCCATCTGTGGCTTTAGTCCGCTGTAGCGAGGATGGATACCCGTTGCCAAGCTGGCCAATGGAAGCGAGGTAATAGCAGTGGCTGAGCGCATCCGGTCATTATCAGAGGCTTCGCCACCGCCCGGTGGCGTTAAGGCAAGCAGCAACACAAACAGCGTGATTAACAGCGTCAACACGTCTAGGTAGCTGGTAAGCCAGCTTTCATCTCCTTCACCGGAAACAGGGGGTAGCTCTAATGCATGCCGTGAATCCCGATCAAGCATCGCGCTATCCTTTTGCCGCAGGGCTAGCCGTTGGTCGCGGCTTTACCGTGGCATCGCGAATTTCGTCATGATAATTGACGATAAAGGAGTTAAGCGTTTCTTCAATAAATGAGGGTAGGCGTCGTTTGGTAATCAGGGAAATGCCTTCCAACACCATGTTCATGGTGATGAGTCGCTCTTCCGTTCGCCGCTCTAGCTTGACGGCAATAGGCTTGAACACTAGGTTAGCCAGCAAAATACCATAGAACGTTGTCAGCAGGGCTACTGCCATACGCGGGCCAATAACATCAAGATCTCCCGCATCCATTACTTCCAGCATATTGACCAACCCCACCAATGTGCCAATCATACCGAAGGCGGGCGCGTAGGTGGCCATGGTACGAAATATCTGCGCCTCAGCATGCTCTCGCGCTTTTAATCGTGCGATGCGCCAGCGCAACATATCGAAAATTTCGTCTTCTTTTGTATTCGCAATTACTAATTGAATGCCGGTGCGCAAAAAGGGGTTTCGAGTATGCTCTAGCTCCTTTTCAACCGCCCTGACATCTCCTTTAAACCATAGCCGCGCCATGGAAACCAGCTCGTTAATGTCATCGCGCACATAGGTATTTTCACGCCGAAAGACTAGGCCTACTAAGCGCACTACACGGAGCACTTCCTTCAGTGGATAACTGATAAAGGTCGCTGCCAAGGTACCCGTCACTACAATGGCTAACCCCGGTAAATTAAGAAAACTCTCGGGTGACTCTGCGGTAAAAAACAGCACGCTTACTAGCAATACCATGCTGGCAAAAATGCCGATCAACGTAGATGGATTCATCAACGGCTCCTCGCCGGTTATTAGCGATTTAAATAGGTCTTAGGCGGCATCATACAAACGAGCACGAAGCCTGCTAATTGCTTGGCTGTGGAGCTGGGAGACGCGAGACTCAGTCACGCCCAGTACTGCTCCCACTTCTTTAAGGTTCAGCTCTTCTTGGTAATACAACGCCATTAACAGCTTTTCGCGCTCGGGCAACGCCTCAATAGCATCAATTAACGACTGGCGCTGCTGGTGGTCTAACAGCTGATCGAAGGGCAAATTGTTTGCATCTTCTTTTGCTGGCTCACTCCCTTCGGCCACTAGCTCTTCAAAGGGCAGTAATTGACCACTATTAGTATCATTGAGTAATTGTTGATACTCATTCAGAGGCATTGCTAAATCCCGCGCAATTTCGCTCTCTTCTGGCGGGCGTCCTAACTGCTGTTCAAGGCGTCTCACTGTATTATCGACGGCCCTAGCAGAGCGACGGACGCTACGAGGCAACCAGTCACGCGTGCGCAACTCATCCATCATAGCGCCGCGAATACGCTGGCTTGCAAACGTGGCAAATGTTGCCCCCTGGGAAGCATCAAAACGCCCCAACGCTTCTAATAAACCCACCATGCCCGCCTGAATAAGATCATCTAACTCAATACTCGCGGGTAATCTTACCTGCAGCGTTAAGGCCTGACGCCTTACCAGTGGCATGTATTGAGTTAACAGCTCGCTCTGTTTAATCCTGCCTTGTGCTGTATACATCCTGATGCCTCACGGCTAAACACTGTTCACTGGTAGTTCACGATCACTTGCAATTTCTGCACTCGCACTGGTCGCTGGCCCGGTGCTAATGAGAAACGAAAGTGCAGCGGCCCATCCACCTGTTTACCGGCTAATGCTGAAGTCATCCCCCGCATTGCCGTTAAGGGAACGCACTGTTCAGGATGACATAGCCACGCATTCACTGGCGTATTGGCTGGCATTTGAAAGCGCCAATGAATACGCCCTATCACAGCACCTTCTACCTGTGCCTCCGTTGGTGGTTCAATAGGCTGGCTACTGATTGCGCGGTCACTCATCGTGACAAACACGCTGGGTACCTCTGTACTCCAACTTCCAGTCGCGGCATAGACACTTCCGCTGACAACGCTTAGTGCCACCATCGCTATGCTTTTGAGCAGTCGAGCGGGCGTTGGGCCAACGGCTAACCAGCCGATTTTAAAGCTAACATTTTTTGGGCTAGCATTTTTGAAACAAATCATTAGGTGAAAACTTCTTGCGTCACATGTGTGTTGCGGCGGTGCTTCTTGAAACTGGTAGGCAGGTGCATTGTTATTCCTTATAAAAGCACTGGATACCGCAGTTAAGACGCGGCCACATTGCGTCAGGCTAGCGTTATCGCGCAAGCAGTAAAAGCTCTATATCCAGATAGTAACGGGCTGCTTCTCGTAAGTTATCGAGCAGGCCTCTGCGCGACAAATGAGGCTCATGCAATGCTAACAACTGCCTTGGACCACCGTTTTCATGCACGTGTCGAAGAACACGATACATCTGTGCGAAGGCATCAGCATCGCTATTAATCCACAAGGCCCAGCGCGAGTAGCGAGCTTTCAGTTGGCTAAGGTCGTCGGCTTCAGCATTAACGATGCGAATGTCCCAATCATCCGGATCACCAGCCCAGCGACGGCCTAATACCGACCACTGCGCCAAGCGACCTTTTACTTTTGCCACCTGCTGCTCTCCACCGTTAAGCAGACCAACCACAATAAGCGGTTTTTGCGGAACTGGCGTTGGCGTTGGCGTTGGTGTTGGCGTTGGCGTTGGCGTTGGCGTTGGCGTTGGCGTTGGCGCAGCGATTAACGGCGACATTATATGATCTGTCGTATTCTCCCGTGGCTCAACCGCCAACTTCTCTTCCACAGGCTCGCCCCCAGCAGGTTCGCCCTCTACTGATGGCACTTGGCGCTGCTGGCGCTGTAAATCTGCCCACTTGCGAAGGCCCGCCGCCTGATCGTCGGCGCTCATACCAGCCCCTCTCGGCTAACGCTGCTAAGTTGGCGAATAGCATCACGCGCCATAAACGCGTGGACAAGCGCATCTAACATCGCTGTATCGCGCCGTTTGCGCGCGGTGCCCAGTAGTCTTAATAGATCGGAACGCAGCGCTACCGACGCCTCATCGCTAGCAGCATCTAGGTGCCCCACTGTTGCAGCGATACCACTGGCCATCAACAAGCGCACTTCGGTACTTACCTCACCGTTATCCGCCTCTTTCAACTGCTGCCAAGCACGTTTGGTTAGGCTCGATAACCCTTCGCTTTGAAGCTGGATAACCAGCAGCGAAAGTACGTCTGCGCCTAATCGGGCAGGCGTTAGCCAGTAACGACGCGCGATACGTTTGCCATTTTCCGGATCACGAACATCACCAACCCATGCCAATAGCGGAGTGCCAGCGGCATCTTCCACCTTGATATAAGTACTCCATAGCTGCATCGTTTGGCCACGAAAGCGCAGATCAGTGTGATGTGAAAGCGGGCTATCTGTGAATAGCTGGCGCTGGGTATAACGTTCGCCCTGACAGTATACCCGCTGGGCAGCCGTTACTAGTGTGATCCAAGTCAGGTGTTGGTCTTCTAGCCACGCTAACGTGGTAGGGTCAGGGAATACAGGTAGCAAATGTACTGCCGCTCCCATCGCTTCACCCTGGTGTAACAGCCGTGTGTGCCAACCCGCTGGTTGACGATGCTGCAAGCTGGTTAACGCAAGCCAACCACCGTCTGCATCTATTCCGACATCAGGCATCGTCCAGTCACAGCCGCGTTCGTTTCGGCGGGGAAACCATGCCATGCCTAGCCCCTTTCCCGCACAAGGCACGCTTACTAATAGCGCATCGAGACGTTTATCTTGCAGCACGCCAGGCAAAGAGGCGATATCCCAGACAGACTCTAACGCTGAGAAGCCGACCACCCTGTCACGTAGCCGCGTCAGTACAGAGCTAAGGCGTCGGCCTTGGCCAAGCACGTCGCGGGACCAGCGTGGCAAAGTTACCGACTGAGCACCCATTGAATTCCCTGCAGCAGGGAAGCTGTGTGACTCTTTCCCTTGGTTTGGATGAGCAGTAAGCGCTTGGTCAATTAATGCAGCAGGGTCAGCAACCGCCATATCCTCAGGAACCTGCTGTCCGTAAGAACCGAATAGCACGCGCATGCCATGGCGCATGACAATATCAAGCACGGGCGCTAAACGCCCGGCTTCGTCCTGCTTGGTAATAATACAATCATCTAACTCAGCGCCTGCTGCCCGCGCCGCTTGGCGATAGCGCAATACGACCTCTTCCAGCGTTTCAGGCTGGCTGGCGGCATTCAGCAACAGCACTAATCGCACGGACGCTTTCCCGCCTTGCAACTGAGCAATTTGCTCAATCACACGCTGGTCCCGCTGGCTCATACCAACGGTGTCGATAATCACCCATTGCTTACCTTGCAAACGACCTACTAGCTCATCTATCGGTTGTTCGGTATCTAAGGCGTACATGGGGGTATCAAGCAACCGGGCATAGATTCGCAGCTGCTCGTGGGCACCAATGCGGAAGCTGTCGGTGGTGACAAGCGCCACGGGACGCGTCCCATGGCGCATCACAAAACGTGCTGCTAACTTAGCCGTGGTAGTCGTTTTACCCACCCCCGTTGGCCCCACCAGCGCCACAATACCCGCCTGATCAAAAAAGCCGTTTTCCTCTTTTAATACAGGCAGTCGCGCCATTAGCTGGTCACGAAGCCATGCCATAACAAGCGTGCTATCAGCCTCTGGCTGAGCCAGTGCCGCTGGCAGTTCAGCGAGCACTTCGTCACTTAGCTCTTCGCTAAAACCAATGCTCAACAGCTGCTGGCGTAATCGAGCTTGAGGGGCGATGTAACCCTCTGTAGCAGGCAGCTCGGCAGCTGACTGCCGCTGAGAAAGCAGCTCACGCATCTCCTGCATCTCACGCAGTAAGCGCTCACTCATCACTTGAAGCGGATCAGAATCGCGTGGTGGGAATGCCACCTGAGAAACAGAAGTAGACGGTGGGAGCGCTGAGGGAGAAGGCTCGAAATGATCGACGGCTTCATCTGCCATCGCCAAAATTTCAACACCGCCCTCGGTACGACGATTGGCCACAATTAAAGCGTCCTCGCCCAATGCTTCACGCACTTGGCGCATCACATCACGACTGTTTGCTCCAACAAACCGTCTTACGCTCATGCTTTATCTGTGCCTCTATTTGATGGCTTAAAACCAATGCTATGTATCACTCTCATGTCCGCCCTCCGACTACCGTGGTGACTCGCAACGTGCGGTCATCTGGCACTTCCGCCTGGGACATTACTACCAAATGACGCATACGACGACGTAAGAAACGCGATAAAACAGCACGCAGCGAGTGCTGCACCACCAGCACCGGCGCTTCACCGCTACCTTCATGACGCTCTAGTGCTTGCTGCGCCTGGGTCATTAGCGTATCAGCAAGTCCTGGCTCCATCGCACCATTACCGTTCATTGCCTGCATCAGCACTTGCTCTAACTGAGCATCTAGTCCCATCACGTTGAGCATTTCCTGGCCAGCAAACCACTGTTGGGTAATTGCTCGACCCAAGGCAATGCGCACTAAGGCGGTCAGCTCATTGGCGTCTTTCTGCTGTCCTGCATGCTCTGCCAGGGTATCTAGCACGGAACGCATATCACGAATCGAGACATCTTCATCCAGCAAGTTTTGCAAAATGCGTTGCAGCACGGTGAGCGAAATAGCTTTGGGTACGACCTCTTCGACGAGCGATTTTTGATCTTCCCCCAGCTTGTCGAGCAGTTTTTGTACTTCTTGACGCCCCAGCATTTCAGGCGAATGACGATGGAGCAGGTGGTTTAAGTGAGTGGCAATCACCGTGCTAGCATCTACGACGGTGTAGCCGTACACCTGGGCATGTTCACGCTGATTGGCATCAATCCAAACAGCAGGCAAACCAAAGGCTGGATCTTGAGTAGGCGTGCCCTGCAGTTCCCCAGAGACTTGGCCTGGATCGATTGCTAACCACTTGCCTGGCTGCGCTTCTGCTCGCCCGATTTCGGCCCCCTTCATAGAAAGGACATAGGTATTAGGCGGTAGCTCCAAGTTATCGCGTATATGCACTACTGGCGGCAAGAAACCAACTTCTTGAGCAAATTTCTTACGCACACTTTTTATACGCCCGAGTAGCTCTCCTTTCTGGCGGGAATCCACCAAGGGAATAAGACGGTGCCCTACTTCAAGGCCTAGCGTGTCAACCAGTTGCACATCCTCCCAGCTGGCTTCTGGGGTTTCCTGTTGGGGAAGCGGTGTGGCCGTTATTTCTTCTTTTACTAGTGCCTGCTCTTTTTGGCGAATGAGGAACCACGCTAATCCCCCCAGCAGCGCTGTGAAAATAAGAAATACTAGGTTCGGCATACCGGGTACCAAACCTAACAGCCCCATCACCATAGCAGACAAGATCATGACCTGTGGGTTTACGAACAACTGGCTGATCATTTGCTGGCCAACATCTTGATCAGTATTGACGCGCGAGACAGTGACACCCGCGGCGGTAGAGATAACTAGCGCAGGTATCTGGGCCACCAGGCCATCACCAATAGTTAATAACGTATAGGTACGCGCTGCATCCGCAAAGCCCATATCGTGCTGCATCATGCCGATCAATAACCCGCCGATAATATTGACCACCATAATGACCAAACCGGCCATGGCATCACCACGCACAAACTTACTGGCACCGTCCATAGAGCCGTAGAAATCGGCCTCTTGAGCGACCTCAGCGCGGCGCTTTTTAGCATCTTCTTCGCCGATTAAACCGGCGTTGAGGTCCGCATCAATGGCCATCTGCTTACCGGGCATCGCATCCAGCATAAAGCGCGCCCCCACTTCGGCAATACGCCCAGCGCCCTTGGTAATAACCATGAAGTTGATGATCACAAGGATCAAAAAGACCACCAGGCCAACGGCGAAATTCCCGCCGACCAGGAAGGTACCAAACGCCTCAATCACCTTACCGGCCGCATCGCCCCCTTCGTGGCCTTCCATAAGTACGACACGAGTCGACGCTACATTAAGCGATAGACGTAAAAGTGTTGTGAACAAGAGAACAGCAGGAAATGCCGCAAAATCGAGCGGTTTTTGCGCAAACATGCTGACCAGTAACACCATAATGGCCAGCGCGATATTAAACGTGAACAGCAAATCGAGCGCAAAGGGCGGCAAGGGCAGAATCATCATGCCCAAAATCATCAAAATCAGCAGCGGCCCTGCGAGCAACTTCATGCGCACATCGCCCATCCAATCGCGCTGATTGATCAATTGGGTTAAGCCTTTCATGATTGCGCCTCACTGCCACCGGTGTCCCGCTTGGAACGTTCCATGTCGGGGGGAACCGGTAAGTTGTCTGGGGTTGGGGGCACCTCGCCTCCTTGTTGTGCAACCTGTTTCAGGCGGTAGGCCCAAGCCATCACTTCAGCAACCGCAGTATATAGCTCTGCAGGCACTTCAGCGTCTAAGTCCACGTGATGATACAGGGCACGCGCTAAGGGCGCTGCTTCCAATAGCGGCACACCAGCCTCTCGCCCTATTTCACGGATACGCGCGGCCACTGCATCGGCCCCTTTGGCCACCATCCGCGGCGCACCCATACTACCTTCCTGATACTTCAGGGCCACCGCATAGTGGGTAGGGTTGGTGATGATAACGTCGGCGTCAGGCACTTTGCTCATCATTCGTCCCCTCGCCATGGCTTGCTGCTGCTGGCGAATACGGCCTTTAACGTGGGGATCGCCTTCCGACTCTTTGTGCTCTCGCTTAACCTCTTCCTTGCTCATACGCAGCTTTTTCGCATTGCTCCAAAGCTGAAATGGCACGTCAATCAGAATAACCACAATTAACGACAAAACGATCAGACCCGCAGCAAGGGCCGACATATTCAATGCCGTGGCCAACGCTTGTTGAATGGGCTGATTCATTAGCCCCATAAATTTGCCGAGGTTGGCATACAGAAATGCTGACGCAATGCCGCCGACCAGAATTGATTTGGCAATCGCCTTGGCTAACTCAATCAATGCCTGCGTCGAAAAAATACGCTTTAACCCTTTAACTGGATTTAACTTTGACAGTTTAGGCTGCATCGACTTTGCGGAAACTAACCATCCTCCCAATAGGGCGGGGGCGACCAGCGCAATCACTGTCAACAGTAAGAACAGCGGCAGCATTGCAATCAGTGTGCGCTGGCCTAGATCCAACGCATTAACCAGCATCGGCATGCTCTCCATGGCGTGACGACGCTCGAATAAGAAAGCCTGCTCCATCACCATGCCTAACTGGTCATAGAGCATTTGTCCCATGCTCCATAGTCCAATGACGCCGCCTAATAGCAGCAAAAAGGTCGCCAGTTCCCGAGACCGGGGGACTTGACCTTCCTCACGCGCTTTGTCTAAGCGTCGGGGCGTGGCCTCTTCTGTTTTTTCCTGATCGCTATCGTCATCTGCCATGCGGCCATCCGGCGGTATCTTGCGTGGCTTATCATAAATTCAGCCGCCCCGAAGGACGGCTGAATGGAAGCCTATACTGCCATAGGTAGGGCGTTACAATGTCTTAATAACCACCCATTAAAAGCCCAATTCGTCCAATAAGTCGTCTACTTGGTCCTGACCGGTAACAATATCAGGAGAATTTTCCTTCACCTGAGGACCGTTCAACAGCTCTTCATTGCGACGCGCATTATCATTTTTCCACTGATCTTCTGCTTTGCGCTGCATCGACTCTCTTGCCTGAGCACCAGGCACATTATCGATTAATACCTGCACAAGCTGATGCTCAATCTCGCGAATGACATCCATCATCTTCTTGATAACTTGGCCGGTAAGATCCTGGAAATCCTGCGCCATCATAATATCGAGCAGCTCTTTGTTCGTGGCGGCAGCGATAGTGGGTACGTCACTCAGATACGTTCGTGTCTCTTTTACCAACGCCTTGGCATCATCAAGCTCTTTTGGCGCTTCAAACCACTCAGACCAGCGCTTATCCAACGCTTCAGCACGATCTGAAAGCTGGTCTTGCAAGGGCTGCGCTCGGTCAATAGCATTTAACGCACGATCAGCCGCCTGCTCGGTCATGGTCGCCACATAATGCAATCGATCACGCGCGTCAGGAATAGCTTCCGCTGCTTTTTCGATCTCTTTATCTAGGCCCAACTCGCGCATATTATCGCGCAACATGCGAGTAAGCTTACCGATGCGAAAGATCAAATCTTCCGCAGCATCTTCGGACAGCTGGGTATCGCTAGCCTGCTCATGCTGACTCATCGTGTTATCTCCTCGTTAACCGAGTACTCAGGCGCTGCCGCGTCATTTACCCATTTTCTCGAAAATTTTGTTTAGCTTCTCTTCGAGTGTGGCAGCAGTAAATGGTTTTACGACGTAGCCGTTAGCACCCGCTTGGGCAGCCGCGATGATGTTCTCTTTCTTGGCTTCTGCGGTCACCATTAATACTGGCAAGCCTTTTAACGCCTCATCTTGACGAATTTCTTTAAGCATTTCTAAGCCGTCTAGATTGGGCATATTCCAATCAGATACGACGAACTCGAAGTTTCCAGCGCGCAGCTTATTTAAGGCATCTTGGCCATCTTCCGCTTCATCGACATTGGTAAAACCTAGCTCTTTTAGCAAGCTACGAACAATCCGACGCATGGTGGGAAAGTCGTCAACTACTAAAAAACTCATATTCTTGTCGGCCATCGGTCATCCTCTCGTTCAAAGTATGTCGTCACAATCATTCTTAAAACAGGCTGTTTTAAGCCAGTCGTCAAAGCAACGTTTATAAACAACATCCACAACATTCATAAAACAGCTTTAAAACCAAACCAAAAACCGCCTGCTAATTAACTAATTAAACTATCGATTTAAGCTACTATCGGTGTTGTCCCATTAAAACGCTTCCCAAGCGTCGTGATCGGCAGGTTCAGGCGTGCGGCGCGGCGTAGCCACGTGCTTAGCTGTCGGCTCACGTGATTGTTGAGGGCTGGGTGGCAGCGCTTGGCGCTGTGGTTCACCATGGTCAGTCAACAAAGCAAAGACAGCCACCGCCTCTTCTAGCTTGTTTGCCTGCTCCTCAAGCGACATCGCTGCGGCAGTGGCTTCTTGCACTAATGAGGCATTCTGCTGAGTTGTTTCATCCATCTGCCCCACGGCTTGGCTTACCTGCGTGATGCCGTCGCTTTGTTCCTGAGATGCAGCGGAAATTTCATCCATAATATCGGTCACTCGACGAACGGCAGTCACCACATCAACCATCGTGGTACCCGCTTGTTCTACCAGCGTAGAGCCTTGCTTGATTTGGGAAACAGAGGCCTCAATCAGCGTTTTAATCTCTTTAGCAGCATCCGCACTGCGGCTAGCAAGGTTGCGTACCTCGCCGGCTACGACGGCAAAACCACGCCCTTGCTCTCCGGCACGCGCCGCTTCTACAGAGGCATTAAGTGCTAAGATATTGGTTTGAAAAGCAATAGAGTCAATGACACTGGTAATATCGGCGACCTTCTGGGAACTGGTAGAAATACCGTGCATGGTGTTCACTACTTGCTCTACCACTTGCCCGCCTTGCTCAGCAGTGGTGGAAGCATCTGCTGCCAAGGTGCTTGCCTGGCGGGCATTATCGGCATTCTGCTTAACCGTTGCCGTCATCTGCTCCATGCTGGCAGCCGTTTCTTCAATCGACGCGGCCTGCTGTTCTGTGCGCGCAGACAAGTCTGCGTTGCCTCTCGCGATCTCCTGAGTACCGTGATGAATTTCACTGCTACCTTCACGCACCCGGGTCACAATCGCCGTCAGGTTTTGCTGCATCGTGCCCATTGCTGCAAACAACCGACCGACTTCATTATTGCCTGAGGCGGGGACAGGCTCCGTTAAATCGGCCTGGGAAATTTTGTCTAGACGTCTTACCGCGTCGTTTAGTGGTGCGATGACCGTGCGGCGTAAAGCAACGTAAATTATCAGCGTCACCAAAAGCGCGATGGTGACGGCAAACACGTTGATTAGCATAAACCTATTGCCTTGGATCTCGGCTTCGCTACGAATGCTTTCTACACGTTGAAACCCATACTGCACGAAGGCGGTAACACTATTGGACAACTTGCTGAGTGGTTCAACCAGCTCTCCTCTAAGCCGGTTGAAAGTATTAATGTCCATTGTTTCGAACGTTGCATGCTGCTGTTTAACTAAGCCAATAACCTCACGGAAGTCTGTCTCTAAGGTATTGCCTAGGGCTTCACCCTGGTCAGTCCGAGGAGTTGCAACAAAGCTCTCAAAACGCTCTTCGGCGCGCTCAATTCGATCCAGAGCAATATCGACCTGGGCATTGGATTGACGTGTTTGACCGACCATTAAAAAGTTAGATGCTGTTTCCATGGCCAGCATCGCCTGGTTGAGCAACGAGTCTGCGCGATTAATCTCGTTGAGCTGACCATTACTGATGAGGCTATAGGTTGACAAATTAGCCTGAGCATTGCGATCTGACAGGAAGCTAATACTGGCTAACACCAGGATTAGGATGGCAAAGCAAGCAAGCGCGACGATAACCGCAGAATGAATATTGATCTGACGCAGTGAGCGTGTCATTTTTTGTGCCCCTTATAATAATCGTAATGGGGTGGTTATACCCGCTGAGCACGCCCTGAAGCGGCAATTAAGGCCATCAAGCGTGATGGAATATCCTCTAAAGCAACCACATCTACCGCCCCCCCTACTGCGATGGCTTCTCTTGGCATGCCAAATACCACACAGCTTTCTTCGTTTTGGGCAATGGTGGCAGCTCCCGCTTGACGCATTTCTAACAGTCCTGTGGCGCCGTCTTTCCCCATCCCGGTCAAAATCACCCCAATGGCATTTTTCCCTGCATGTTTTGCGGCAGAACGGAATAACACATCCACAGAGGGGCGATGACGATTCACCGGTGGGCCATCATTAAGGCGCGCCACGTAGTTAGCACCGCTACGTACAAGCTCAAGATGTTGGTCACCCGGTGCAATATAGGCATGGCCTGGTAAGACCCGCTCGCCATCGGTGGCTTCTTTTACGCTAATCCGGCACAGCCTATCCAGCCGCTCAGCAAAGGAGCGCGTAAAGCCTCCGGGCATGTGCTGAGTAATCAAAATGGCAGGCGCATTCGCAGGAAGCGGCTCAAGAACCGAACGAATCGCCTCGGTACCGCCGGTAGAAGCACCGATAATAATGAGCTTCTCACTGGAGACCATAGGAGCTTTCAGCTGCGTGGGCGGTGGCGCATTTTTGTGACGGGCTTGGCGTGGACGCGAGCGGGCAGCCGCACGCAGTTTATCGGTAATTTCAGCCGCATATTCCATCATGCCATTACGAATACCCAAGCTTGGCTTGGCGACAAAATCCAACGCTCCTAGCTCTAAGGCACGCAGCGTAATTTCTGAGCCACTTTGGGTTAGCGATGACACCATGAGCACTGGCATAGGGCGGAGTCGCATTAGTCGCTCAAGGAAATCAAGCCCATCCATCCGCGGCATTTCCACGTCAAGTGTCAGTACATCAGGATTGTGCTGCTTGATTAAATCTCTAGCTGCAATGGGGTCAGGCGCCACAGCGACGACTTCCATGTCTGGCTGTGAGTTGATTATCTCAGTCAACAAGTCTCGAATCAGCGCCGAGTCATCGACGCACAACACTTTGATTTTGGCTGCGTTCAAAGCACGCCTCCTTTATACGGTAGCCACCTGTGTGCCAACCCACTCCGATAAGGCGATTGCCAAAAAGGAGTAAACGCACGTAACCGATTTATCTTTTAGCGAGGGTGTAAACCGTCTGCCCACGCAGCTTGAATGCATCACTGATATACGAAAAGTTTTCCGAATGGCCGGCAAACAGTAACGCGTCCGGCTTCATCAACGGAGCAAACCGTTTTAAGATCTTTGCCTGGGTATCTTTATCGAAATAGATCATGATGTTGCGGCAAAAAACGGCATCAAAGGGACCTTTTACCGGCCACTGCGGCGCCAGCAGGTTAAGCGGTAGAAACTCTACCAACGACGACACTTCCGGCCGGATGCGCGCCAAGCCCGCATGGCCGCCGGTGCCTTTCTGAAAAAATCGTTTTACCCGCACTTCGTCTAACTTGCGCACTTGCTCAAGCGGATAAATGCCCGCGCGCGCTTTGCTAAGCGCGTCGGTATCAATATCGGTGGCAATCACCTTCGCCTGTGCAGCTTTTGGCCCTAGCGTCTCTAAGAGCGTCATCGCAATTGAGTACGGCTCCTCCCCGGTAGATGCTGCCGAACACCATATGGTGACAGGTGTTTGCTGCTGCTTAATATGCTCAGCTAATAGGGGGAAGTGGTGCGCCTCACGAAAAAAAGCGGTGAGGTTAGTGGTTAGCGCGTTAGTAAATGCTTCCCACTCTTTAGCGTCAGGCTGACGCTCTAAGCGCGTCAAATAGTCGGTAAACCGAGTGATGCCGTAATGGCGCAACCGCTTTGCTAAACGGCTATAGACCATTTCACGCTTATGCTCAGCCAGCACGATGCCAGCGCGCAGATAAATAAGCTCTCTTATCCGCGCAAAGTCGGCATCCGTTAGCACTAGGTCGCGCTCAATACCTCCCGATGTCCACTGACCGGCGTCAACTCCTCGCTCGCGATGGTCTGTCAAAATTCTTCCCACTCCTCTGCTGAGGCCAGCTGCCGCGTGGTTGACAACGAAGATGCTTTGTTCGGGCGTTCAATAGGTTGAACCGCATTAATACTGCGAACAGCAGCAGATATTGATTTCAACTCGCCCTGCTCACACCGGTTATTTAAGCGGAAGGCTTCGACAGAGAGAGCCAGTAAACCGGCCTGTTGTTCTAATGCCACGGCGGCGCGTGCCGTTTCCTGAACACGTAAGGCGTTTTGTTGTGTTGCTTGATCCATTTCGGTAACGGCTTGGTTTACTTCCGCAATACCATGACTCTGCTCCTCAGATGCTGACGAAATATCGTGCATAATCTGTGTAACGCTGCGCGCCGCTTCGGCAACTTCACCAATGGCTTTTTCGGCTTTTTTAACTAGTCCAGCACCGGCATTGACTTCTTTGTTAGAGCCATCAATCAGCCCTCGAATCTCTTGCGACGCATTAGCACTGCGGCCCGCCAACTTACGCACTTCATCAGCCACTACTGCGAAGCCACGGCCATGCTCGCCCGCTCTGGCAGCTTCTACTGAGGCATTAAGTGCCAGAATATTGGTTTGGAAAGCAATCGAGTCAATGACGTTAATGATATCCGTCATTTGTTGTGAGCTTTGCGTAATCCGTTGCATATTCTCAACTAACTGCGCCATGAGCTCCCCAGTCTGCGTCACTTGCGTAGTATTGTTATCGGCAAGACGACGTGCTTCTTGAGCGTTATCGCTATTTTGACGCACCGTGGTGGTCATTTCTTCCATGCTGGAGGCAGTTTGCTGTAATGATGCGGCCTGCTGTTCGGTGCGCGACGATAGAGCCTCATTGCCGCTGGCAATCTCTTTAGCCGCAGGAGTGACCACATTGATACCGTCTTTAACCTCGCTGATGAGACTGCTCAAGCTTTTGCGCATCGTATTCAGCGATTCCATGAGTAGCCCCACCTCATCACGTTGATGCGGTGGAACTTTCGCCGCTAAGTTCCCTCCTGCTATCTGCAACGTGAAGCGAGACGCACTTTTTAGCGGCCGGACAATGGAACGTAGCATCATCACCCCGAGGAAGATAAGTGCTAACAAACCAACGCCCAGAACAGTGGCTTGAGCATTGAGCATTCGGGCTTGACCTTGCTCGGCATCGGCGGCCATCGCTTCAGCGGCGGCCTGCTTTTGGGCGATGAGCTGGTTCACCAGGGAAGAGAGTTCACGCCCTTCGTTATTCATCACGTTAATCACAGCGTCTAAGCCAGTAAACGCTAGATACGTTTCTTCCGCTTGCAATACATTGGCCGCCTGCAGCATGCCATTGTCTAAAAACGACTGCAGCCGCTCGTTGAACGACGTCGCCAGCGCGTCAGTGTTAACATCACGGGAGTAATACTGCTGCCAGGCTTGCTCAACCGCTGCTGCGTTATCGGCAACCATTTCGCCCATTTCAAAGCGCTGTTTGATCAGCTCCATTCGCTCTGGCTCAATCATGGCTTGGCGGGTTTGAGCGATGGTTTGGTCAATTTGCTGCAGGCGGATAACGTCTTGCAGGCCATCATTATTAAGCACAGCGAGACGCTCTCCGGCCAGATTGAGGCTATATAATCCCAGGCCACCGCTCAGCAACAGTAGCGCACCAGCCACGACAATCATGCCCGTTAACTTAGCTCGCAGGGTATCAAACCGTATCCGTTTTAAGCGCTGTACTAGGCCTTTTTTGCGCAGTTGGCCCTTCTCTAAGTAATACAGCTTGTTACGGCCCTCACGTATGTCAGCGTAGACCTGTTCTGCCTGTGCAATAGCCTCCCGCGAAGCCTGCACTCTGACGGAGGCGTAGCCAACCACGTCATCCTCTTCGATGATCGGCGTCACACTGGCATTCACCCAGTAGTGATCACCATTTTTGCAGCGGTTTTTAACCAGCCCTCGCCATGTTTCACCGCTCTCTACGGTTTGCCATAAGTTCTCGAACGCTGCTGGTGGCATATCCGGGTGACGAATCAGATTATGCGGCGCCCCCATCAGCTCTTCATAATCAAAACCACTGATCTGGATAAAGGCGGGGTTCGCATACGTAATACGCCCCTTAAGATCCGTCCGAGAAACAAGGAAGTCGTCACTGCGAAGCTCAACTTCGCGTTGAGTGACTGGCTGGTTATTACGCATTCGCATGCCTTATTGTTAGTAGTAAAGCCAAGGAAATGGTGATGCTCAAACCGCAAGGCTTAAAACGCTTCCCACTCATCTGCTGCTGCATGGCGAGCGGGTATTTTCTTTGTTGTCATGGCTGGGACAACCGCTGTTTGTTGAAGAGCACGAGGGGGATGAGAGTCTCGTGGTGGATTAGAGTCTTGTGATGTGCTGGACGCAATCTGGAAGCGCTCTACCGCCTCTCTCAGACGCGCTGCCTCACTTTCTAATTCATTGGCACTGCGTGCCGCCTGCTGAACCAGCTGAGCATTTTGCTGCACCACTTGGTCCATCTGAGCAACTGCTTGGTTAACTTGGCCGATACCGTTACTTTGTTCTTCAGAAGCAGCTGCGATTTCATCCATAATGTCATTGACTCGCTGCACTGCAGCGACAAGATCCTGCATGGTTTGGCCCGCATGGTTCACCCGCTGCGTACCTGCATCTACTTTACCTAACGACGCATCAATCAGCGTGCGAATCTCTTTAGCCGCATTGGCGCTTCGGCTAGCAAGACTGCGGACTTCCTGGGCGACGACGGCAAATCCTTTACCATGCTCACCGGCACGGGCTGCTTCTACTGAGGCGTTAAGTGCCAAAATATTAGTTTGAAAAGCGATGTTATCAATCACCGTAATAATGTCAGCGACCTGATGGGAGCTAGCGCTGATGTCTTGCATGGTTTCAATGATGTTGGCCACTTCTTCGCCACTGCGTCTTGCGGTGAGCGTTACTTCATTTGCGA
The DNA here is from genome assembly GCF_025820815.1 of Halomonas qinghailakensis. Classification (NCBI taxonomy): domain Bacteria; kingdom Pseudomonadati; phylum Pseudomonadota; class Gammaproteobacteria; order Oceanospirillales; family Halomonadaceae; genus Halomonas; species Halomonas qinghailakensis. Next base: position 1,509,338 of record NZ_CP096973.1, read on the forward strand.
GCTGACTGGCTTGCAACGCATTATCAGCATTATGGCCTACGGTCGAGGCAAGCTGCTCCATGCTAGACGCTGTTTCTTCCAGGGAAGAAGCTTGCTGTTCGGTGCGTGAAGAGAGATCGTTATTGCCACTGGCAATATGCTGGGAGCGCTCAAAAATTGACGCTCCGCTTTGGCGCACCACTCCAACAGTCTCAGACAATGAGGACTGCATGTGTGCCATTGCGCTGTACAGCCGGCCAATTTCATTGTTACCTGGCGATACAATGTGTTGACTTAAGTCGCCTTTGGCCATCTTTTCAAAATAACCGACTAAGCGATCCAGCGGACGCAAAACATTAACCGTCACCCCCCAAATCACCACGGCAACCGTCAACCCCGTCATGATGACAACGCCAATTAACACCCAGCGAACACGGGTGGCGAACTCGCTAAATACCACTTGCTGCGCCTGCAGATCGTTGGATGCCTGTACAATGGCAACGCCTTGATTAAGTGCATATAGCCCGATTCCACAGGCGACGACCACCAATAGTGAGAAGGTGGCCAATACTAGCCCCCAGCTCAGGCGCACGGTCATATTGCTCATTATTTGACGCATTAGCGATGTCACACGCGTTACTCCAAATACAGCTGTGTTGGCCGGTGTTGTCCATGACACCAGAGATGGCTGTTGTTTTGGCTGAAAAGGCACACTCCCTGTGCCGGGTAGACAAACGGTTAGCGGTTACTGGTGCTGTCGACTAATGCCATCTCTTCGCTGGTCAGCAATTTATCAATATCCACTAGCACTAACATGCGGTCTTCAAGGCTACCTAGTCCGCTCAGGAAGTCAGAAGAGAGCGTAACGCCAAACTCAGGCGCGGGTTTGATCTGATCGGGTGTTAACGTCATCACATCAGAAACACCATCGACAACGATACCGACGACACGGTCAGCCACATTGACAACAATAACAACCGTTTGACCACCGTACTCAACGTTTTCCAAATTAAATTTAATACGCAAATCAACAATCGGCACAATAACACCGCGCAGATTGGTCACTCCTTTAATAAAGTCAGGCGCATTGGCAATCCGAGTGACATTTTCGTAACCACGTATTTCCTGAACCTTTAAAATATCAATGGCGTACTCTTCTTCTCCTAAAGAGAACACCAAAAATTCGCGATTATCCGCCTCTGCGGCGGCTAAAACCGCTCCATTGTTTGCTTGACTCATGACGGCTCAGCCTCCTGGTAATAAGAGAGATGTGGATGATTCACCTTTTTTCCCGCTTCTTTCTTAGCACGGCTTAACCGGTGTAAGCCTGTGATGTCTAAAATGAGTGCCACGCTTCCATCGCCTAAAATAGTAGCCGCCGAAACGCCTGGCACTTTGCGATAGTTGTCTTCCAAGTTTTTTACGACGACTTGCTGCTGACCGACAAGCTCATCAACCAGCATGGCGTAACGACGCCCCTCGCCCTGAACAATCACGGCAATGCTTTTAGTTGGATCAGTGATCGCATTTTTGACGTCAAACACTTCATGAATAGCGATTACCGGTAGATACTCATCGCGCACCTTGAGCACCACATCGTCTCCTGCCATGGCATACATATCGCCCTCGGCAGGCTGTAACGACTCAAGCACGGTGGAAAGTGGCAAAATAAAGGTCTCACCCCCCACTTTGATGGACATGCCGTCAAGAATGGCTAGCGTCAGCGGCAACACAATACGTGTATTAGTGCCCTCACCTTTCTTAGACTGAATTTCAACCCGGCCACCCATGCCCTGGATATTACGCTTCACGACATCCATGCCAACGCCACGGCCAGAGACATCGGTGACTTCTTTTGCGGTAGAAAAACCAGGCGCAAAAATCAGCTGGAAAACTTCTTCGTCAGAGACGGTGTCAGGCACATTCAGACCGTTTTCACGCGCTTTCGCCAATAGCCTGTCACGGTCCATACCAGCGCCGTCATCACGGACTTCTATCAGAATATTGCCACCCTGGTGACGCGCCGAGAGCACCAGTTTGCCAACCCGTGGCTTGCCTAACGCCTCACGCTCGTCGGGCATCTCAATGCCATGATCCAAGCTGTTACGCACCAAGTGCGTGAGGGGGTCAGTAATGCGCTCAACCAAGCTTTTATCCAGCTCGGTAGATTTACCTTCAGTAATCAGCTCAATTTCTTTATTCAGTTTACTGGCAGTGTCACGCACAACCCGGGGAAAACGGCTGAAGACAAACTCCATGGGGATCATGCGGATTGACATCACCGCTTCTTGAAGATCCCGTGCGTTACGCTGTAGCAGGCTCATACCATTTTGTAGCGAGCTGTTACCCACAGACGAGTCGTCAAGATCGCTAACGGTTTGGTCGAGCATCGACTGTGTAATAATGAGCTCACCGACTAAGTTAATAATCTGGTCAACTTTATCGACTGATACGCGAATAGAGGAGGATTCTGCAACGGCTTTTTTAGCAGCGGGTTTAGCCGGCTTGGCGGTGGCTGGGGTGCTATTGGCAGGCTTAACAGGCGCCGCTGGGGTCTCCGCGACGCCATTGGATGTGTCTGCCGACGGCGCTGGTGCCTCTGCCTTGAGACTAGCGCTTTCGTCATTAACAGCATCCACCACACTAATCTCGATTTGTCCAGGCTCAATAATGAAGCACATCACTGCTTCGATATCATCAGCACTGACCTCTCCGGCCAGCATGACATCGTAGCGCTTATCATCACCCGAGTGGGACTGTACATCGCCCAGCTGTCCAAGCTCTTCAACCAGTAAAAGCCGGTCTTTTTCGCTGACATTTAAAAGCGCAACATTAAGGTGGCGCTCACTATCAGAGGAAGGCGCCGTCGTGGCAGCGTCAGATGGCGCTTGTTTTTCAACCACAGGTGACGGTGCGGGAGGTGCATCCAACGTCTGGCCAATTTCTTCTAGCGCAATTTGCTGCAGAGTATGACAAATACGCTCATAGGCTTCTTGGTTGGGTTCTTCCTCGTTGCGATAGGCATCGAGTTGCTCGTGCATGATGTCTTTTGCCTCTAAAAAGGTATCAACGAGGTCAGCTCGCAACGTCAATTCACCTTTGCGAGCATGATCTAGCAGGTTTTCAAAGATATGCGTGGTTTTTTGCAGCACACTAAAGCCAAAGGTTCCCGCGCCGCCCTTAATAGAATGAGCAGCGCGGAAAATAGCATTGAGTTGCTCGCTATCCGGATCATCGACATCCAGCTCCAACAGGTGCTGTTCCATATCGGCCAACAGTTCGTCAGCCTCTTCAAAAAAGGTGTCAAAAAAGTCCGCTATATCCATGCACCGCTCCACATAAACGTCTTAGTGTTGTGATAAGCCCTGCTCATTCGTCTTCACCGCTCTGTGGCGTGCTTAGTGGCAACGCCTCTAGAGGCGCATCGTCATCGGGCAATGGGTTCTCAAGATTCATAATGCCTGGGTTGCGTATCGTCTCGGCAATTTCTGGCAGCAAGACAACAAGCTCAATACGCCGATTGATAGGATCAGTCGGCGAAGTGTCAGGCAACTTAGCACGATCAGCAAAGCCCGATACGCGTAGCAGTTGATCTGGGTCAAGCCCGCCGGTAACTAATTCACGCCGAGAAGCATTAGCCCGATCGTTGGAAAGTTCCCAGTTGCTATAGCCGCGGTAGCCACCAGCATAAGGCACGCTGTCGGTATGGCCGCTGATACTTAGATCGTTGGGTAACTCGTTCAATAACGGTGCCATGGTGCGTAATAAATTACGCATGTAAGGTGCGACTTGATCGCTACCAAGTTCGAACATTGGCCGCTGCTCTGTATCTAATAGCTGGATACGCAACCCTTCGCGGGTTAAATCAAAGCGCATTTGATTACGTAACTGGCGCAGCTCTGGGTCTAGCTCAATGGCACGCTCAATGCGCGCCTGCACATCGTTAAAGAAGCGCCGTTCCTGAGCGCTGGGGCGACTATACTGCAGCACATCCACGCGGGCGCGTTCGCCATCGCTGTGGGTGGGGTCTGGGCCGCCCCCCGGAATCACTTGAGTGCTGCCCGACCGATCGCCACTGGTCATTGCCGTTATGAGCGGCGTGCTGAAGTACTCAGCAACTCCACGACGTGTTTCATCGTCGGAAACACTTAAAATCCACATCACTAGAAACAGTGCCATTAAAGCGGTCATAAAATCAGCAAGGGCAATTTTCCACGCACCGCCATGGTGAGCATGCACCACTTTTTTGCGCCGAATAATAATCGGACGTTTATCGCCCCCCTTACTCATGCATTACCGCTCTTTTTGGCATCACGAACGTACTCTTCTAACTCTGCAAAACTTGGCCGTTCAGCGGTATGTAGCGCTTTGCGACCAAATTCAACCGCTAGTTGCGGCGCATAGCCGTGTAAGCTAGCCAGTAAGGTGACACGTATGCACTGCAGCATCTTCTCTGCTTCTTTAGCTTGCCGCTCGGCGTAGCTAGCCACGGGGCTAATAAAACCATATCCCATTAAAATACCAAGGAAGGTACCGACCAACGCGAGGGCAATCATCTCCCCCATTTGGGCAGGACTAGCATCAGCGTAAGTCAGTGCTTTAATAACCCCCATGACGGCAGCAACGATGCCAAAGGCAGGCATTGCATCGCCCACTTTGGCAATGGCATCGATAGGGATATGTGCCTCTTGCTCGAAGGCTTCAATTTCATGGAGCATCAGCTCGTCAATTTCCATCGGCTCCATACCGCCACTCACCATCAAACGCAGATAGTCAGTTAAAAAGTCCATAATATGCGGATCAGCAAGTACGGTCGGGTGCTCTTGAAAAAGCGGGCTTTCTTGGGGGTTATCAATATCGCGCTCTATCCCCAACATTCCTTCGCGGCGAATTTTAGAGAGCAGCTTGTACTGCAGTGCCATCAGCTCCATATACAACGCTTTGTTATACTTTTTGGCGCGTTTGAGTCTGGGAAAGATTTTGAATGTTGCCTTAATGGCTTTGCCATTGTTCGCGGCAATAAATGCGCCTATGCCAGCGCCCCCAATCATAAGCAGCTCTGTTGGCTGATAGAGAGGGCCTAAGCTACCGCCTGCCAACACATAACCGCCGAAGACAGATAGCAGTACGACCAAATAACCCAGAGGAATCAGCACAAGCAGTATCCTTGCGATATCAGTTTTTGTATCAGTGGAGCGCTATTCCTGTGTTTCAAAAAGAGAACACAGAGCGTTGGTTCCACGCGTTTCTTAGCCATAGCTTACTCAGGCGCTGGCGGTGTTAATGAAAAAGTACCAACCCCTTTTGGTGCTATCTATACGTTAAAGACGCATTTTATTGGCTATATACCTGACCGCACCGGGCAAGATAATTTTTGTAGTTCAACACCGCGCTTTACGCGTCTTCCCAGCCCGCGAAGGCGGCTGACAAATGCCACAGACATACTCGTGGGTTGGACTATGAGCATGGGCAACAAAGTGCCCACCACAGCGGGTACACGTATTAAGCTGCAGTAAATCGCTTTCAAAAAATCGTACTAGCGTCCATGCGCGGGTTAGGCCCAACACCGGCTCAACGCCTTCTAAATTTATCTGCTCTTCATACAAGCGATAGGCTTTGACAAAGGCATCAATACGTTCACAACGGGTGTTGTTTTGTACGCTGTGATAAATGTTATAAAACAGCGACGAATGTACGTTAGGCAACCATGTCACGAACCAGTCAGCAGAGAAGGGCAGCATCCCTTTGGGTGGCGACATACCGCGTACTTCCTTGTACAGCTTGATCAGGCGCGTGCGACTTAGCTCTGTTTCTGTCTCCAATACTTGTAACCGTGCACCTAATTCAATCAGCTCTATGGCCAGCTGTACTTGGTGCATTTCATCAACCAAGCTTTTCTGGCTCACTCTGACTCTCCTACAGGCAGTGTTTCAAACGCCTCACCAGCTGACAACAATGACGCATGTAAGCCTGAAAGCCCTTGATCCCGAGGGTTTTCGGTGATTTTTCGCAGCTGATGGGCACTGGTTTGGCTCAGACGACATATTAGCTGATTGTTACGTGCCAACTTTGTCAGCTGTCGAGCGTTAAGAGACACGAGCAAATCTGCAAGCTCGCTATCTACTTTTAGGCGAAACATTGCCGCCTCACGGTCTTCGACCAATAATCGCTGCGCAAGAAGTAAATACGCTAAATTAATTTCCTGAATTTCATCGAGAAAGCTTGTTTGACTCATAGTGTTCCATCGAACGACATGGGCGTTTCATTATGACTTTATACTGACGCCTTAAAAGTTGTTTACATTTCTCAGCACATGGTTGCATACAACGTTGGTATTGGCTACCGACGCCCCTGTCGAGGAGTTAACCCCTCTTCGGATAACTCAAATACCCATACCAGCAGTTCTGCCACCACCTGATATAAACTGGTAGGGATCTCGGCATCGAGATCTAACTGCATCAGCAGTGCCACAAGTTCAGGGGCATCGTGTACATAAATTCCTTGGCGTTGAGCCTCAGCCATGATTCTTTCCGCCAATTCTCCGTAACCTTTTGCCACGACACGCGGTGCTTGCTCCTTATTCTGGTAGGCAAGCGCGACAGCTTGGCGACGGTGATCAGCCGACGTCGCCATGATGACTCTCCACGGTGATATGACGGGCGTTTACCTGAACACTACGAAAATCTAACGCCGCCAGACGGCTTTCTAAACGCCCAATTCCTTGTTCTAGGCGGGCATGGGTTGAAGCATCATCCGTAGTTAAGTCAATACTCAGTGTTGACTGATAAAGCCTTAGCGACGCGCTGAAGGCGCCTAAATTAGGCACATCAAGCTGCATATCCGAACGCCAGCCCTCTTCCGCATCAGCATCCTTTTGAGCATTTTCTTGTTCACCTTCGCGTGAGGGCAGGTTAACCACTAACGCCATAAAAATCCCCGCCCAAACGTCGCCCTCCCAACGAATGGTAGGCATCACCAGTAGCTCAAGCTGCTGGCGCACTAGCCCCTGTAAGCTTTCATGGACAATATCGCGGCCACCGCGCAGAACCGCACTCTCGTCCAGTGCTCGTGCACTGGTCATATCAACGCTGGCCGACGCTAGGTCACGCGCAGCCCCTACCGGCAGAGTGGTATTCGCAAGCATTGGGGTGCCAGATCCCGTTACGCCATTTTGATGACTGGCCACAGGTAGCAACAGCGAATTCGGCAGTATGGCAACGTTTGCATTGCTGGCATTCAGCGCGGCATTAGACGCGAAAGGTGGCATTGCAAACGTTGCAACACTGGCTGGCAACATCATAGGGCGTGGCCCTGGCTGCATTTGCGGCTCTCGCAGCAGTTGCTGACGAGAAGCGTCGCCTTGAAACCAACGTTTTAGATGAGCTTCGTAAAAAAGACCGCTATCACGAATGCTGCCTTCTAAGCGATTTGCCAACGCTGGTGCAGAAGGCGCTTCTTGCTGCCCCATCAATGGCGTTTGTGGGCGTATCACGGCGGGAGGCGCGGGAAAACGTAACAAGACATCCGCAATGGTCCGGGCAGCTGGGCTAAAATGGGTTTGGGTAGAACCTGGAGGCGCATTGGAGGCATCTCCCGAAAGAGGCTGCCGCTGCTGGCCATCAAGCGATGGTGGTAGCCGCCTAAGATCGCCTAAGGGCGATGATAAAGGTCGCCCATCAAGGCTTGAGTCTCCTTGCAGTGCACGCGGGCCGTCACCTGACGGAACCGGTTGCACGGGAGCATTAAGCGGTCGCTGGGATAGCTCGCCCTGACGCCCAAGCACTTGATGCATGAGCGTATCAATAAGCGGCGTAATGCCACTCACGTTAACCCCTTCTCCTGATCGCTAGGCACGTCGAAGCCCGCCACTTCGCCTTGTTGAGGCGCATAAGCACGATGTAAATTACGTTGGCGCTGAGAGACGCTGATTAATTTTCCCAGCTCATCCCGCCTGGCCACCAAACGACGGCGAATTTCCACATCATGCTCAAGAATACCCTCTAACAGCTCTGCCTTGCGCTTCCTTGCCGCCTCATCAAGCACCGTTTCGGCATCACGCGAGCGCAACGCCTCAACGGACATCACATAGTGGGTGCGTTGCTCAATCAGCTCTGCCCACTGCTCCGCATTGGCGAGTTCGTGCATTTGTCTAACACACGTGAGTAGCTTGGCGTACGCATCGATGAGCGTTTGCTGGGCATTTTCACGAGCAGTTTCAGAAGCCGACATGCTTTGCCTCACGCACTTTGCTGTTGACCGATTTCACGCCATGCAGAGGCGATATCTTCAAGCAAGCGCTCTGCCTGATTGAGACTGTCTTCATCGTTTCGAAGGTTAGCCGCTAATAGTAAGCGGGCAATATAGTCATAGAGCGACGCTAGACGCTCTGCGATATCCCCCCCTTTTTCTTGATCTAATGCAGCTGCCAGGCCGTTATTGATGATATCCAGCGCCTTGGAAATCGACTTTCCTTTTTCAGCCGTATTGCCCGCTTGCATATGAATACGCGCCGCGCGGATGGCTGCCTGGGCACCATCAAACAACATAACGATGAGCTGATGAGGATCAGCTGACATAACGCCGCTTTCCACGCCAACGCGAGCGTAGGCGTTGGCACCTCGGCCATAAACAGTGCCGCCGCGAGAGTATGTCATAAGCGGGTCTCTCCTATATTGATGCGAATAACAGCATTGATGCGAATAACAGCGACCACAACCGCCGACACGCGCTGTTCTATTATCATTCAGAAACAAGCTTATTAGCTCAGTTACAACATATATCGGCGTCTCGCTAATAGACTTTAATATTTAACCTATATTTCACTCAGAAAATTTTACGTCTTTTCTGAGCAGGCTAGCCGACTATGTGGACACCGCCACTTCACGTTTTGGCTTACCTAATCGTTCAAGTACATCGCCTCGCAGAGTGTTGCCCAATGTCTCGCGCATGGGCGACTCTGCCTGACTTGTCAGCGTCACTTCAGCAGGAGCACCCTGCGCATCAAGGCGGATAATCCACGCCATCTGCTCACTGGAAAAGTGCGCAAGCGACCCCACCGGCAGTGGTTTGAAGTGCTCGATATAGCGCTTGGTCCAACGGGGGTCAAATTGATGCGGATGGCTCAGTAAATGCCGATAGATTTGTTGCGCTGTTTTGGCAGGACGATCTGCCCGATCGCGCCGCATTGCCTCTACCACATCTACCACTGCGCTCGCTTTGGCAAGTTCGTTAATGTCACTACCGGTTAAGCCATCAGGATAGCCACTGCCGTCCAGGCGTTCATTAATGCCACCTATGACCGCTTGGGCAACGGCAGCGGAAAGCCACTGGCAATGCTGTAAGCGGCCTAGTAACAACGACACATGCTCACTCATAGCTTGGCGATGAGTAGCTTCAAAATGCGGGGCCTTAAACAGTATTTGCGGAATAAGTGCCTTACCAAGGTCATGCACCAAACCACTCGCGACGATCGCCTTACGTACGTCACGAGGCATATTTGCACCAACCAAATCAAGCAAATGCACCGCTACCGCGATTCCATGGCGAACTAATAGCGGCTCTGGCGATAGACATCGTGTCGCAAACAGCAATGCCTCGCGATCCTCTTCATGCAGCTGCAAAAGACGATCTGCGTTGCGTGACAGCTGGCGAGAGTCAATGTCACTCCCTTGCTGTAAAAGCAGCAACTGAGCATCTAAATAAGCCGCTATTTTCACCAACCGCCGTGCCATAGGCGTGGCATAGCGACGGATATCTCGCCGCCCCACGTGCTCGTTTCCTGGCGCGCGCTTGCTTGGTTGTTCAAACAGCGGCGATGGCTGACGATCCTCTTGCGCTTCTTTGCTGTAACGGGCAGCTTCGCGCTCAATTTCACAAACAAAATACCAAATTTGCCGCTCTTGCTCGGACGAGCAATTGGCGAAATGGAAACCTACCCGCAATAAGTGTCGCTCAGGATCGGTTTTTTGATGGCGCGGCACCCCTTGTACTTCAAAATAGGTGCCATCTGGAAACGTAAAAGCAAGTGCAAGGGGCCTATCAGCTTCAGAAAGCACACCGCTGGCGGTTAGCGGTAGCTCTATTTGGCAGCCATCCTGGGAAAGGTCTCGCAGTTCCCCCACAATATGTTCGCCACTTTCACCGCTCAACGAGGCTGGTACGGCCATACCAAACCGCAGCTCGGCGCGAAACGATTCGCGGCGTTGCAGCACGTCTAGAGTGGCGGGGTAATCGCTGCAGCATAAAAAGCGTCCACCCGCATGACGAGTCTCTGTCAGCGATAAAAGCGGCGTGCGCACCACCTTACCCTGGGATTGGCCACGTAGAAAAAACGACTCACCTTGCTGTAAGCGGCTTAACAGATGATCAACTGAAGATAAGTCCATCACCAATGTCTTCCCAGCGTGTTGCTCCATCAACACGATAGGCTCTGGGCGAGCGTCCTCGGTAGCTAAACAAAGCGATACGCCCCCCCCTTCAATCAAGGTAGTTAAAAGAGAGCTGACTGCTGCAGGACTGGTAACACTTTCGTATTCATCTGGTCGGACTGACATTCTCGTTTCGCTTCCCTACCACGTTGTTATTACAGCACGTTATTACGCCAAGTTATTACGCTACGTCTATATACCCATCACAACGCGGCAAAGCATACCAGAAGGCCTCTGGCTACCGTACGCTCATGAAAAAACTAACTCCCCCTCCCATTTCATCTATAGTAAAGGAGCAACAACGGCGGGAAGCGACCGCTAGTGTGATAGCCTGCACCGATAAGCAGCCCTGCGCTTTATAAACAATGACATTGATTATACGTTTGCCGATAAAAATGAAAGAGGCTCATAGCGGCATGATGAATGGCCTCGTCACCTTTTCTTTGCTGCCTCTTGCGCGGCTTTTTTTAAAGGATTAACTATTATGGGCCCACTCTTCATTGACGACCTTGCCTCTACGGCATCAATACCTTACCAACCAATGCCCGTCCAACCCGCGCACACCCTAAAAGTTCAGTCTCTGCAGCCACCGCTTAGCACGTTGACAAGCACCTTACCAGGTACGCCGAGCAGCCAACCAAATGAACCTAGCCTGCTGACTAAAGAAGCGCTCTTAGCCCCTATACAGCGCATCAATGAAACACTACGGCCACGTGGGCTGGAATTTGCCCTAAGCGAGCAGTCTGAGCGGATTATCACGAAAGTCATCGACCGTGAAACGGGGGATGTTATTCGCCAAATACCAGCAGAAGAAGTACTGCTCGTTGCAGAGCGACTGGAGGAATTACAAGGCCGACTTATTTCTCTAGAAGCCTAATCGAGTGATGGGAGAGGAGACGTCGCTACCGCTGGCTTGGCACCCTCTCTTACTCCCCCACTTCGTTTACTTCTTTGTTTCTTTCGTAAGCGTTTTTATCAATTCCGTATTAACGCCAGCGAATAAGTGTTATTTATACCTGCATATTCATTACGTCGCGGTAGGCGGTTACCAGGCGATTACGCACTTGCAACCCCATCTGAAAAGCGACGCTCGCTTTTTGCATATCGACCATCACATCACTCAGCTCAATATTCGGCTCACCTGCCTGAAACGCCATCGCCTTGGTATTCGCAGCCTGCTGCAAACGGTTGATGCGCTGAATAGATGCTTGTAGCTCACTACCAAAACCGCCTTGCCCCACCGCTGTGGCAACATGCTCTCCCTTAATAGGTTGGGCTGCTTGGGTAGCTAAGCCTTGCATTTGCTGTAGCGCTGACTGTATGGCAGGTGAACTCATAAACACGCCTCATCCAAAGGAAGGTGGAGTAATACCAAAAGCCTACCATTGGTAGTAGAACACTCATACGTACAAATACGCATTAAAAGCCGACCTGTTCGTTCATTTATGCTCGACTTGCCCCAGGATAATGGCGTTCATCACAATTCCGCTTCATTTTTTAGCGGATAACCGCGATTGACGGATATCAGCCTATGCTTTCTTTGGTGATGCGCCTGAGCCGTCATCAGTTTTGCCTGCCTTTATGGAGGCACGCATGAGCGAAACTGATGCTACGGCAGGCCGTCAGAACAGCACGACACAACAGACACCCCGCAGTGGAACGCCAGAAAATGACACTAAAAGTCCCTCAACGGTTGAGCGCACGTTAAAGCAACTGCGCGGTAACCCATTGGTTGTGCTATTGGTCGCTGCGGCGGCTTCTATTGCGATCATTGCTGCGCTTTTCATGTGGGCTAACAGCCCAGAGTATCGGGTTCTGTACAGCAACCTGAATGAAGCCGATGGCGGCCGTATTATTGCGGAGCTGGATAGTCGCGGCGTGCCCTACCAATTTAGCGAAGGTGGTCAGGCGCTGCTAATCCCTAGCGAACAAGTGCATACGCTAAGATTACAACTTGCTGAGCAAGGGCTCCCCCGTGGCGGTAACTTGGGCTTTGAGCTGATGGAGAATCAAGCGTTCGGTATCAGTCAATTTGCTGAGCAAGTTAACTTCCAGCGCGGTCTTGAAGGTGAGCTGTCCCGCTCCATTGAATCACTGGGTCCCGTTGATAAGGTCCGCGTACACCTTTCAATGGCCAAGCCTTCCGTTTTTATTCGTGACCGAGAGCCTGCCAAAGCATCCGTTGTTCTGACACTGCTACCTGGACGCGTACTAGGTGAAGGGCAAGTCAGCGCCATCGTTCATATGGTCTCCAGCAGTGTTCCTGAACTAGCGGCGGAAGACGTCACCATTGTCGATCAAAATGGACGACTGCTTTCCGCTAACACATCACAAGGTAATGACCTAGACGGCTCTCAACTTGAGTATATAGCGGAAGTTGAACGCTCCTATCAACGGCGTATCGAAAACATCCTTTCACCCATACTGGGTAGTGATAACGTCCGCGCGCAGGTGGCCGCACAGATCGACTTTTCGCGCCGTGAACAAACCTCTGAGCGCTATGCACCCAACCAGGCGCCCAATGAATCTGCGGTTCGTAGCCGCCAGCTTAGCCTATCTTTCGATGGTGAAGACCCGCTGGCAACCGGTATCCCAGGAGCCTTAACCAACACCCCTCCTGGCGTAGCACCCGCGCTGATCAATCAGCCCGACGCTGATGAAGAGGAAGAGGATGTCCCTGAAAACGCCCTCCAGAACCTGCGCCAAGAAGATGTCGTTAACTATGAAGTTGACCGCAGTATTGAACACATTCAGCATCGGCTAGGCCAGGTAGAGCGTCTATCGGCAGCGGTCGTCGTAAACTTTCGCCGTGTTATCAATGAAGAAGGCGAAGCAGAACAAGTTGCCCTAAGCCCTGAAGAAGTTGCTCAGCTTGAACGCTTAGTCCAACAGGCAATGGGCTTTTCGCAAGCGCGTGGTGATCAGGTAGAGGTCGTCAATACACCGTTCGCTACTACTGATGACAGTGCGTCTGACGTTGTTTGGTGGCAGCAGCCAGAAACACTCGCCATTGCTGCTACCTTGGGTCGCTATTTGCTAGTTGCCCTTGCGGCCTTGTTGCTTTACCTGCTGATTTTACGGCCTCTGATCAAGCGTTACACCCAGCCGCCGGTGATGGCTGCCGCAATGCCTGGCAGTACCTTTAGCGCTAGTGTCGGGGGTGAAGAAGATGAGCAAGAGAGTGGACAGTCTGCAGAGGCTGAAGACACCTATAGCAATAAACCTAAGCGTCGTCGTAAAACCTCGTTGTACGAACACAACCTCAACGACCTACGCGAAATGGCCCAGGAAGACCCCCGCATGGTCGCAATGATTATCCGCAGCTGGATGAACACCCATGAGTAGCCCGATTGCCGAGATGACCGGCGCACGTAAAAGCGCCATTCTCTTGCTTGCGTTGGATGAGGATAGCGCCGCTGAGGTGTTCAAGTACCTTAGCGCCAGCGAAGTACAAGACATCAGTATGGAAATGGCTCGCTTACATCAAGTCTCACACGAGGATATGAAAGCCGTACTAGAAGCCTTCCATAACGAAACAGAAGAGTTTGTGGCGCTTAACCTCAACTCCAGTGAGCATATTCGCTCTGTGCTTACAAAAGCACTAGGTAGCGAACGTGCAACGAGCCTTATTGAGGATATTCTCGAGACCACCGGTGGCAACTCAGGCATTGATGCGCTGAACCTTATGGAAGCCAACATGGTGTCTGAGCTGATTCGTGATGAACATCCGCAGATCATCGCCACTATTTTGGTTCATCTGGATCGGCACCAAGCCGCTGATATTCTTGAGCTGTTTGAAGAGAAACTGCGTAACGATGTGGTACTACGGATTGCGACGTTCAGCGGCGTTCAGCCCGCCGCGCTGCAAGAACTGACGGAAGTACTAACCAGCATGCTAGATGGTCAAAACCTCAAACGCAGCAAGATGGGTGGCGTAAGAACGGCGGCCGAAATTCTCAACTTGATGAACTCGTCTCAGGAAGAAGTAGCCATCGAAACCGTTCGCTCTCACAGCGAAGACTTGGCTCAAAAAATTATCGACGAAATGTTCCTCTTCGAGAACCTACTCGACCTGGACAACCGTGCTATTCAGATGGTGCTTCAAGAAGTCGAAACCAATTCCCTGGTGGTGGCCCTCAAGGGAGCCCAGGACGCGTTGGTCGACAAGTTCCTGCGCAACATGTCACAGCGGGCAGCAGACCTGGTTCGCGAAGATATGGAAGCCCGCGGCCCTATTCGCGTGTCACAGGTAGAAACCGAACAGAAAGCTATTTTGCAGGTAGTCCGTCGACTGGCTGATTCCGGCGAGATCGTCTTAGCGGGCGGAGACGATGAGTATGTCTAACGCCAAAACGCCGGAGTTTGACCGGCACGGCAGCTGGCGGCGTTGGCAGATGGATGAATTGGCGCAGCAACCGAAAAACTCCCAACCGAGTGATGCGCCAACACCTTCCGCTCAGCAGCGCAAAGTAGAAGCAGCGAAGAAAGCCGCTGAACAGGCTCGTCAGCGTGAGGAAAAAGAGCGTCAAGCGTTCTACGAACGCATTCGTCAGGAAGCAGAGGAAACCGGCTATCAGGCTGGCTTAGCACGCGGCCATCAAGAAGGGCTTGAACAGGGTCTTAGCGAAGGGCGCGCCCAAGCAGAGAAAGAGCTTGAGCAACAGGTGCGTAAAACCGTGGCTCCGCTGCGTTCACTTGCCAAGCAATTTTCTGATGCACTAGAGCGTATTGATGAGACAGTGGCACACGATCTTGCTGAACTCGCACTGGCTACTGGCAAACAGTTAGCCGCAGATGCACTGCGAGAACGCCCTGAGCAAGTATTAGAGATTGTCCGTGAGCTGCTCCACACCGAGCCTCCGCTTGTGGGTCAGCAACGCCTTTGGCTTAACCCGCAAGATCACACGCTAGTCAAAGAGCATCTTGGCAGCGAGCTACTGGCGGCCAGCTGGACCTTACAGCCCGATGACCAACTTGCGCGGGGCGGGTGCCGGATCACCAGTGCCCAAGGGGAGCTAGATGCTACGTTTGAAAGCCGCTGGCAGTCGATCGTTGCACAGTTACGCAAGCGCCATCATAGCCATGAACCTCCATCCTCTTAGTCACAGGTAATGCCATGAGCGACGCGACGTGCCCTCATCTATACCGCTGGCGCAAAGCCCTGCACCGAACAACGCAGCGCGTTAGTCAGTTGCCTCACTACCGTACCAGTGGCCGTGTGATACGTGCTACGGGCATGGTCATTGAGGTAGTGGGGTTACGCGTGGCAGTAGGAAGTGCTTGTCGCATCGAATTACCTGGCGCGGATGGGCGGTTGAACGATAGCGACAAACATGCAGAAGCAGAAGTTGTCGGGTTTTCTGGCGACAAGCTGTTTCTGATGCCATTAGAAGAAATTTCTGGCCTTATGCCAGGTGCCAGAGTCTCTCCGCTTAGCGATGGCAGTGGTCACAGCGCTCGCCGTTTTCCAATTGGCGATGACTTGCTAGGGCGAGTGCTCGATGGCAACGGCAACCCGTTGGACGACCGTGAAAGCGTTGAAGATACGCCGCGAGCAACCCTTAAAGCAACGCTGCTTAACCCGCTTTCCCGCGCGCCTATTGAGGAGCAAATCGATGTAGGCATTCGGGCGATTAATGCACTACTAAGCGTCGGCCGAGGTCAGCGCATGGGGCTATTTGCCGGCTCTGGGGTGGGTAAATCAGTTTTACTGGGCATGATGGCTCGCTACACCCAAGCGGATGTCATTGTGGTCGGACTCATCGGCGAGCGTGGCCGTGAGGTACAAGACTTCATCGACAACATTCTGGGGCCTGAAGGCCGCCGGCGTGCGGTGGTAGTGGCGGCACCTGCTGACACCTCACCACTGCAACGCTTACAAGGGGCCGCTTACGCGACGCGGCTTGCTGAAGGGTTCCGCGATGCAGGGCGAAACGTGCTGCTGATTATGGATTCGCTGACACGCTACGCCATGGCCCAGCGTGAAATTGCCCTCGCCATTGGGGAGCCACCGGCTACCAAGGGGTACCCACCTTCGGTATTCGCTAAGTTACCCGGCCTTGTTGAGCGTGCCGGAAATGCTGAGCGTGGTGGCGGTTCCATCACCGCGTTTTATACCGTGCTAACCGAAGGCGATGACCAGCAAGACCCCATTGCCGATTCAGCCAGGGCGATTTTGGATGGCCACATCGTACTTTCTCGAACACTAGCCGAGGCAGGGCACTACCCGGCAATTGATATTGAGGCCTCGATCAGTCGTGCGATGACCGCTATTAGCTCGCCTGAACAGCTACAAGAGGCGCGCACTTTTAAACAGCTTTTTTCACGCTATCAGCGCAATCGTGACTTGATCAGCGTAGGGGCTTATAGCCCAGGACACGATCCAAGACTGGACGAAGCGGTAAACCGCTTTCCATCATTGGAGCGATTTCTTCAGCAAAACATTGATGAGTGTGCAACGCTTGAAGCATCACGCCAAGCACTGCACGCGGTAGTGGGAGGTTAGCGATGAGTCATTCACAGCTCGACATGCTGACAGGCTTAGCCCGTGATGCCCGGGATAAAGCCGGGAAATTACTGGCTGAAGAACGCCAAACACAGCAGCAAACAGAAGCACAGCTTCAATCACTTAACCGCTATCGCGCTGAATATGCCGAGCGTTTACAAAAGGCGATGAGCGACGGCATCGACCCCGCCACCATGTACAACTACCAGCAATTCCTAGGGTCATTAGATGCCGCTCTCAGCCGAGCACGGCAAGCACTTGTGGCCCAGCAAAAACGTGTGCAGCAAAGCCAACAGCATTGGCAGCAGGAACAGCGTAAGCTCTCCTCCTACGACACGCTGACCTCGAGACGCGTATCAGAAGAGCATCGCCGTCAAGAGCGTTACGAGCAGAAAACTAACGATGACTTTGTAACTAACCGTTTAGCCCGCCAGCCGAATGATCAGTCGCATTAGCGCCGCGCCGAGGAGCTGTATCTATGACTATTGAGCTATTGCTAACCATGCAGGGTCAGGGGGCGAGCGCGTCATCAAGCCACCCTGCCGCCTCTAGCTCCCCGCGTGCGACACATGGCATGTTCCTTCAGGCGTTGACCCAGGCTGCAACAAGCCAACATCAGGCACGCACGCCCACTAACGCTCAGGCAGAAAACACGTCAACCGTTCCATTGAGCGATATCGTTGACCAGATAGCATCTCTCGATAGTGAGCTGGATGGGGAAGCGTTGGCAAACGTAGCAGCAAATGTCGTGGCGAATGTAAACGCACACAAACAGCCTGCTGATAACCGCGCCACTAGTATCGATACCCAGGCATCTAGCCAATCGCTAGACAGAGCACCAGCAGCGCCAGAGCAAGCGCTGACCTCTGAACACGACTCCGCGTTACTGGCCAACGACAGCGCTGAGACCTCGACACCGATAACTATTGAAGAGGTCGCTGCGCGCTTAGCCCTTATCGCTTCGTATTCTGCGCCGTCACCGGTGCGCAACGAAGCGGTTTCCAGTGCCAGCACTAACAGTGCAGCGCCAAAAGCAGCCTCAAGCCTAGAAACGGCGACTACTCAAGCGTCGTCGGATAACCCTTCAGATAGCCATTCAGATAGCGTGAAGCCTGCTAACGCTTCACCTTTCGCAGCTTCTTTTCTTGAACACACAGCACTACCAATGCACACGGCGTTAGCTGATCGCGCGTTAGCCACGGAGCCTACTCCACTGGCACGGACACAAGGTCAGAATCAGACTCAAACACTGAGCCCTAACCAGCTGCCGTCTGTGCAAACATCTTTTACGGCGGCAAATAGTGGCGCTTCCTCTGTAGCGCCACACCCAGCAGCACAGGCAGCGGCTAATACTAGCTCGCCACCGGTGGCGTCTTCCACGACGAATCTTGCCACGCCTGAGGCACTGTCAGCAGCTGCGCCCAGTGCCAACGCCGCACCAGCCGCGCCGCCGTTGACTGCTAGTGGCGGTACGACTAGCGCTACTATGCCTACCGTTCCTAGGCCCACCGTTACGATGACCAACGCTAGTACGGCCACCGCGTTGCAGGACACTCCTACCAGCGCTATCCCACGTGAGGTGCAGATAGCACTCACCGGCGAAAGCGCCGTGGCAAACGCACCGCAAGCGGCACAAGCGCTAACACAGGCCACAACACAGGCAGCAGCTAATACTGGTTCGCCACCGGTGGCGTCTTCCACAACGAATCTTGCCTCGCCTCAGGCCCTGTCAGCAGCTGCGCCCAGTGCCAACGCCGCACCAGCCGCGCCGCCGTTGACTGCTAATGGCGGCACGACTAGCGCTACTATGCCTACCGTTACTATGCCCACCGTTACTATGCCCACCGTTACGATGACCAACGCTAGTACGGCCACCACGCTGCAAGACACTCCCACTAGCGCTATCCCACGTGAGGTGCAGATAGCACTCACTGGCGAAAGCGCCGTGGCAAACGCACCGCAAGCGGCACAAGCGCTAACACAGGCCACAACACAGGCAGCAGCTAATACTGGTTCGCCACAGGTGGCGTCTTCCACAACGAATCTTGCCTCGCCTCAGGCACTGTCAGCAGCTGCGCCCAGTGCCAACGCCGCACCAGCCGCGCCGCCGTTGAGTGCTAATGACGGCACGACTAGCGCTACTATGCCTATCGTTACTATGCCCACCGTTACGATGACCAACGCTAGTACGGCCACCGCGTTGCAGGACACTCCTACCAGCGCTATCCCACGTGAGGTGCAGATAGCACTCACTGGCGAAAGCGCCGTGGCAAACGCACCGCAAGCAGCACAAGCGCTAACACAGGCCACAACACAGGCAGCAGCTAATACTGGTTCGCCACCGGTGGCGTCTTCCACGACGAATTTTGCCTCGCCTCAGGCACTGCCAGCAGCTGCGCCCAGTGCCAACGCTTCACCAGCCGCGCTGCCGTTGACTGCTAATGGCGGCACGACTAGCGCTACTATGCCTACCGTTCCTAGGCCCACCGTTACGATGACCAACGCTAGTACGGCCACCGCGCTGCAAGACACTCCCACCAGCGCTATCCCACGTGAGGTGCAGATAGCACTCTCTGGCGAAAGCGCCGTGGCAAACGCACCGCAAGCGGCACAAGCGCTAACACAGGCCACAACACAGGCCACAACACAGGCAGCGGCTCATTTAGGCTCCTCATCGCTGGCCAGTGCCTTGGCAGCTGCAACACAGCAAACGGTTAGCAATACCTCTCTACGCCCAACCACACCAACTGCTAACGCGCGGTCTGCGGAAACAGTCAGCTCCCCAGCCAATGCCCCGACCTTAATGGCATCGCTGGAAACTATTCCAACCCAGCCGTTTACTACCATGCCACCAGGCATGCACGCGCTTTCTCCACTCAATACTGCACTCGCATCAGCACCTGCCATGAGCGCTGACGCGATGGTCGGTTTGCCTGCTGATGCAGAATCAGCGAATGCAATCAACAGCACTAGCAAAGGCAGCGAGCAGTCGTTGCCTACATCGCTAACTTCTCAACCTCAACCAATGCCTAATAGCCCAGCGACAGCAACTTTAAATACGCCGCTTGCCAGTCCCGCATGGCCTTCTCAGCTAGGGCAACAGCTGATTCAATTTGCTCAGCGCGGTGGAGAGCATCAGGTTAAAATGCAGCTGCACCCTACCGAGTTAGGGCCTTTGTCGATCACTCTTAAGGTGACTGAACAGGGCACCCAAGCGCACTTTTTATCGTCACATGCCCCCGTTCGTCAGGCGATTGAGCAAGCTATTCCTCAATTGCGTGAAGCACTTGCTGAGCAGGGTATTTCACTAGGTGAAACCTCGGTAGGTGAGCAGCAAACTCCCAACGAGCAGGCCTTTGCTCAGCAAATGCCTAACCAAACCGCTGGTGATCGCCTCACTGAGTCAGGCGGCGAAAGCGTGCCACTTAAAGAGACAAGCACTCTCCCGTTGCAGGATGGTCGTGTCGATCTCTATGCCTAAAAAGCGCTATGTCTGAGAATCGCTATGCCCGAAATAAAGTGTTGGCATTCAGTATGACAACACTGACTATTACGGCATCACGTAACTAAACCAAAAGATAGGCTCATCCAATGAGCCTGTTCATTTCATCATTTGTAACAGCGTTAGGCATAATGCTTAGCGAGCGTTACGGGTGACATTGATGGGAACAGCAAATGGCAGAAGCAAGCAGCGGGTCTAAAAAACTGCTTTGGATAATGATTGTACTAGTACTGCTATCGTCGGCGGGTGCCGCGGCAGCAATCTATTTAGTGCTTGATCAACGTAGCGGAAGTGCTGAAAACGATGAAACACAGCAAAGCGTTGAACATGTACCGCCTGTTTTCACACGCATTGACCCGTTTACTGTCAATCTAGCCGATGACCGTTATGGCTCCCGCTTACTTTATACCGGCATTACGCTTCGGGTTGGCAACGAACAAAGCAAGACGATTATTGAAGAGCACATGCCTCAGGTACGTAGCCGCTTGCTTATCTTATTATCAGGCAAGCAAGCCGATGAATTAACGTCTACTGAGGGTAAAGAAGAGCTAGCTCAAGCTATTATCAGCCGCTTGAACGTTCCTCTTACCGAAAATCAGCCTCCCTTAGATTTACGGGAAGTGCTGTTTACCGAATTTATTGTGCAATAACCCCGGGAACTGGAGCCGTTCATGTCGCAGGACGATCTACTGTCCCAGGAAGAAATTGATGCCTTGCTAAAGGGCGTTAGTGGAGATGATGAGCCTGCCACTTCGTCATCATCTGCGCAGGATGAAAACCGCGTTCGTCCCTACGACCCAGCAACACAGCATAGGGTCATCCGTGAACGCTTACATGCATTAGATTTTATCAATGAACGTTTCGCTCGCTACTTCCGTAATGGCTTGTTTAATTTGATTCGTCGTAGTGCGGACATCACCGTTGAGTCGATGCGGTACCAAAGCTTTAGCGATTTTTCGCGTAACGTTCCGGTACCCACTAACTTAAACCTTGTATCAATGAAGCCGTTACGCGGATCAGCACTCGTTGTTTTTCCACCAAACTTGGTATTTATGGTGGTAGATAACCTGTTTGGTGGCGACGGTCGTTTTGTGACAAAGTCAGATGGTCGCGAGTTTACCAACACCGAACAGCGTATTATCCAGCGTCTGCTCAACTTGGCTATTGATGCCTACCAAGAAGCCTGGAAGGTAGTTTATCCCCTGGAAGCGTTCTTTTTACGCTCCGAAGTTCAGTCTAAGTTTGCCAACATCACCAACTCGCCCAACGAGATTGTGGTGAATACCAAATTTAATATCGAAGTGGGCAACCTATCGAGCAACTTTCAGATTTGCATGCCCTACGCCATGATTGAGCCACTTAGGGATCTACTCGCCAACCCCATTAACGACAGTAACCATGATCATGACGGCACATGGTCACGGCGTATGGCGAGCGAGCTTCGTCAATCAGAAGTTGAGCTAGTCGCTGAGTTTGCACAAATACCCAGCCGCATTGCCCATGTAATGGGGCTAAAAAAGGGCGATGTATTGCCCATGGATATCCCCAACACAATCACCGCTCGTGTCGACGGTGTTCCGGTGATGGAGTGCGAGTACGGGAGCCAACAGCAGCAACGCGCATTACGCGTGCTACGTATGATCGACCATGCCGCTATGAACAACCTATCGTCCAAGGACTTTATTAAAGGTTCAACGCGACAGAAAGCCAAGGAACCCAAAGCATGACTGATCCAAGCAACCCTGATCAAAAAGTCTCTGATGACGATTGGGCGGACGCCATGTCTGAGCAAGAAGAACCCACAAGTGCCGATGCCACAGGTGAGGAGGATCCTTGGGCAGCGGCGATGGCCGAGCAAGAAGCTGCGGAAGAGATCGATTCCTCAAGCAACGAGCCAGAGCAAGAAGCGCCTGTCGCTAAACCGGCAAGTGATGAAGTATTTCGCCCATTAACTGCTGAGAGTGGCCATTCTGAGTCTCGCGACTTGGAAATGATCATGGACATCCCGGTCAAGTTGACGGTGGAGTTAGGTCGTACAAAGCTGACCATCAAGCAACTCCTTGAACTTGCCCAGGGTTCGGTGATTGAGTTGGAAGGTCTCGCTGGCGAGCCTATGGATATTTTGATCAACGGCTATTTAATCGCCCAAGGGGAAGTCGTCGTGGTGGATGATAAATATGGCATCCGAATCACCGAGATTATCACTCCCTCTGAGCGCATTCATAAACTCAACCGATGAGCGCCGTACCCTCTTCTTCATCAAGCTCTTCACTTGATGCCATAAGCGGCAGTGGTGATGCCTTAATAGGCATGGCAGCACTCGGCAAAACAGCAGCGTCACTCGCGCTGGTCATTGCCATTATTTTGCTGTGCACAGCGGTACTGAAACGCTGGCAAACCGCGCGTCATCAACACGGAGCCCACTTAAAAATTGTGGGTAACACTGCGGTAGGCAATCGCGAACGTATTGTCGTGGTTGAAATAGAGGATACCTGGCTGGTGGTCGGCGTGAGCAGTGGGCGGATAACCAAACTGCATGAAAGACCTGCGCCGACTGACCGCCCTAACTCGCCCCCCCCCGAGGCGCCTTCGCGTTTTTCTCAGCGTTTAGCCCAGGCACTTGCCAGCCACCGGGGCAAACAGGATAGCCCGCCTTCTACCGCCTCCGATTCAAACCACACATCATGAGATACAAGATGCATGTCGCTTGGCCTGTTGGGCGGCGTTGGTGGCTAATACTTGCCGCTATCGCCTGCTGCTTATTTATTCTACCTGCTCACGCTCAACAGCTGCCTGGGCTGGTGTCTCAACCGTTGGATAATGGCGGCCAACAGTGGTCGCTGTCGTTACAAACGCTCCTATTCTTAAGCTCTTTGGCCTTTTTGCCAGCCATGCTACTAATGATGACCAGTTTTACGCGCATCATTATTGTACTTAGCTTGCTGCGGACCGCCATGGGCACCCAGGCAACGCCACCGAACCAAGTTTTATTGGGTATCGCGTTGTTTTTGACGTTTTTTATTATGTCGCCTGTTTTAAACCAAGTGTATGACGCCGCTTGGCTGCCGCTCACGAATGAAACAATCAATTTTGAAGAGTTCTTACTGCGGGCTCAGCAACCGTTTCGAGAATTCATGCTCGCCCAAACCCGCGAGCCTGACTTAGCGCTATTTGTTCGCCTTGCCGATGTTGGCCCGATGCAAGGCCCCGAAGAGTTACCTATGCGGGTCTTACTACCCGCCTTCGTTACCAGTGAGCTTAAGACTGCGTTTCAGATTGGTTTTACGATTTTTATTCCTTTTCTGATTATTGATTTAGTCGTGGCGAGTACGCTAATGGCACTCGGTATGATGATGGTGCCACCAATCACAATTTCACTACCTTTTAAGCTCATGCTGTTTGTGTTGGTAGATGGCTGGCAGTTAATTATAGGCTCACTTGCAGAAAGCTTTTACATGATTTGAGCGTCGCGTTCAGCGGCCAGGAGTATCTATGACCCCGGAAATGGTGATGAGCATTGCTTACCAAGGTATGCGGGTAACGCTTTTGCTTGCAGGCCCCATGCTGCTGGCCGCCCTTTTCACTGGCCTAATCATCAGCTTGTTCCAGGCGGCCACCCAAATAAATGAAATGACGCTGACCTTTATTCCTAAAATATTAGCCGTCTTCGCCGTTCTGGTACTTGCTGGGCCCTGGCTAATTGGTTTGATCACCGACTTCACGCATCGCCTCTTCACTAATATCCCCAGCATGGTGATGTAACGCCATGGTGGAGGTGACATTCGCCCAGTTACAGGCGTGGTTAGTGGCGTTTCTTTGGCCGTTTACTCGCATTACTGCCTTTATGGCAGCCTCGCCCTTATGGGGCCACTCCAGCGTTCCGAATCAGGCTAAGGTGGCACTAGCGGCTATTATTGCCATTGTAATTGCCCCGATATTGCCTGCCATGCCTGACGTTCCCATCATGTCGTGGGCGAGCCTGGGCATCATGATTGAGCAGCTGTTGATAGGCGTTGCTATTGGCTTAGTCATGCATATTATTTTCGCCGTGGTTCAAGCTGCCGGCGAGTTTATCGGCTTACAGATGGGGTTGGCGTTTGCCAGCTTTTTCGATATGTCGAGTGGCACCAACATTATGGTGCTGTCACGTATTCTTTATATGATTACGCTGTTGATGTTTCTTGCCTTGAATGGCCACCTGATGGTGTTAGAAACATTAATAATGAGCTTTGAAACACTACCTATCGGCATTGGTGCCTTAAACCCGAATGCGTTTGAGCTGCTGGCACGCTATGCGGGAACTATTTTTGCTTCCGGTATGTTACTCGCGCTACCGCTGGTCGGCTCACTGTTAATCATTAACTTAGCGCTCGGCATCCTCAACCGTTCAGCACCACAGTTGACGGTATTCAATATCGGCTTCCCTGCCTCATTAACCGTGGGACTAATTCTGTTGATGGTGCTAATGACCGATATTGGCCGTTTTTTACAGCACCTTTTTAGCCAAGGGCTCGCCTTTATGCAGAGCTTGATCGAAACGATGGCTCCCTTGGGCTAAGTCATAAACCACTACATATAATCGAATAGCGACATGCCGCGAATATCGACGAACGCTTTCTGAGCGGCCTGTAGTCCTACTTGCCGCAGGCTATATTCAGAAATCGCGTCGGCATAATCCAAATCGACTAAGTCAGACAGCGTTTGCTCATAGTTAAGCATTCGGTTGCCGCCTACCGCATCAACCACATCTAGTTCATTCAGCCGGGCACCCGCCGATGCACGAACGGTCAGTACGTTATCAAGGGCGTTATCAAGGTCGCGCATTGACGTGTTTAGTGTATTACGCAAGGCGGCTTTATCCGTCGCACTTTGAGCTGGCGTTTCTAGTACGCTAATAGCCGCTTCCATGGTGCGAAACAGGTCAGCACCGCGCTGTTCACTGCCCGCTTGGGCGATCAGAATTTCATCATCAGGCTCAGCGTTGCCGGTTAGCGTGACATTAATACCACCAAAGCTAAGCTGCTGACCGTCGCCGACATATTCGCCACTGGCCACTGCGCTCGCCGCATCCTCTTGCCACGCACCTCCACTAAAGCGCTGTACGTGATAGCTGATGCCGCTGTCCAGCGACGTATCTTCTTTGAACACGACACGGTAGCTATCGCCATAGCCGGAAGCGTTAACGTCCGTCAGCTGGGGGCCGCTGAAAGTAACGCTTCCTTGGTTCTCTGCATTGGCTTCAGCGATATAGCCGGCGCCACTGGGTACGCCCTGAAAAACGGTGACACCATTTTCAGCAACTGGCATCAAGCGGGAGGCATCAACACGCTGCTGGCGCACACTACTGTCACCGTTATACTCCACGCCGCCTTCCGCGGATTTTACAAATGGCGGCGCATTATCTTTGTAACCACCGAACAGGTAGCGACCATTACCATCGGTGGCATTCGCCTGCCCCAACATGGTTTCGTAGATACCTTTTAGCTCACTGGCAATGGACTCACGGTCCACATCACTAAGCGTATCGCTCGAGGCTTGGATTAATAGTGTTTTTGCACTAGTAACCGCATCACTGACGCTGTTCAGAATGCTCTCTGTCTGCGATAGCGAATTGCGTGCCGTCACCCGAGCATCGGCAAACTGTTGGGTCATCGCTTTGGATTGATCAACGCCCACGGCACGCGACGCAGCTTGGGGGTCATCAGAAGGATTAACCACGCGACGACCGCTGGCAATCTGTTGACTAACTTTTAAGAAATCACTTTGCTGACGGTTAATAGAAGCCGTGCTCTGCTCAAACATGGTGACCGTGCTGATACGCATCGCCTAAGCTCCTTATTAATTCCGCAGGTTCAAAATGGTGTCCATCATCGCGCCTGCGGTATCAATCACACGCGCATTCGCTTGGTAATACTGTTGGTAGCGAATCAGGTTAGCTGCTTCTTCATCAAGGTTAACGCCCGACTCAGATTGCTGAACGGCTTTCAATTGATCGGTTAACCCTTGGCGTGCATCTAAGTTCACCTGCGTAATATTAGTACGGTTACCCACATCGCTGACAATCACGCCATACGCGCCACTCACCGATGCGCTACCTCCCACAATGGGTTTTTGCTGTAGGTCCTGTAACGCCAAGGCATTGCGGTTATCACCAGCGCCCGCCGTTACCCAATCCTCAGGATTGTCTTCAGGGTTTGATGGCTTACCCGCTGCGATACGGTCTAGGTCATTGACCGCCACATTCATATCGCTAGCACCACGGCGTACTGGTTGCACTTCAAACCGGTCGCCATTGGCAGGTGTGTTGCTAAACGTGAGAGCGACTCCACCAAACGTCAGCGCGCCGGTTCCCGCATTCCAGTCAACATCGTCTACCGTCTCGCCGTTATCGTTGCGCGTTACCGTTGGCGTATTGCCTTCAAAACGAACGGTATAATCTGTTGCGCGAAGCTGATCTAGCGTGTCGATATCAAACTCAGCAGACTCAACGATGGCAACACCGCTGTTATCATCATGGCTGATCGTCTGAGGTGATCGTACAGTGAAGAAGTCTCCCCCTTGCTCACCATTCAGGTCGACACCCTGCTTGTGCTGCTCATTAAACGCCACAGAAAGTGACACTGCCAGTTGGCCAATTTGATTCTGCGTTTTATCCAGAGTTTCTGAGCGAAACGTCATTAAACCACCCAACGCACCGCCTTTAATCGTTGACTCTTCCAGCTGAGTCACTTTTCCTTGGCCATCGCGATAGCCCACCACCGTTCGCTGTGGATCAGCCTCAGAAGGTATGGCTTCCAGCCTAAACGCATTGGTACCTGTCACCAGCGGCTGACCGTTTGGTAGGCTGAGATTGTAGCTTTTTCCATCTTGGATATTTAAACGTATATCCATGCGCTCATTAAGTTCAGAAATAAAATGATCGCGCTGGTTTAAAAGGCTATTTGGGGCTTCTCCACTGCGAGCACGAGCCAGAGCAATCTCACGATTTAGTCCAGCAATTTGCTCTACGGTGTTATTGACCTGGGTAATTTCGTCCCTAATCTGACTATTAACGTTGCTCTGCATGTCTTGCAGGTAACCATCAAAGGAACGGAACTGAGCGCTAAGTGTATTGGCATTACCTACGACCCCTTGGCGGGCCGCTGGGTCCGATGGTGCGCCGGCTAAATCTTCTAGCGATGAGAAAAACGACTGCATCAATGGCGACAAACCCGCTTCACGATCCGCGAGCAAGTTATCAATTTGGGTCACTTGGTTATTGTAAGTGTTCAACGCACTTGATTGCGTTTTGGCGTTGTTAAGCTGGTTCGAGACATAGGTATTGAATTGGCGTTCGATACTGTCAACTTTAACGCCGCCCCCAACCGGCCCTTGGCCAAGCTGAGCCAGCTCACGGTTATACCCAGGCGTATAAACGTTACTGATATTGTTGCTGGTAGTACTGAGGGCATTCTGCGCCGCATTGAGGCCGCTTAAGCCGATTGAAAACATGCTCATGGTCAATTCCTTAGGCCGATAATAAGTCTATCGGCAGTGCGCAGAAAAACTTGAATCGTGCGTTAGCGGGAATCTGCAAGAAAATCGCGTCCTGGTGCAATCGGCCCCATGGTATTCATAACGGCGACCAGTTTGTCAGCGTATTGGGGGTCCGTCGCATAACCGCCTCGTTGTAACTCGTGAGCGGCTTGATGCGCATCAGCGGCCTGGACTACGCCCGCGTAACGAGGATTATTGCCAATCAAATTGGCATAGTCGGTAAACGCATGTTCAAACGAATCATACACGCGGAAAGAGTCCACAATTTGAGTTCGACGGCCGTTAATGTATTCATGAGTCACGATATCGGTCGTCTTGCCTTGCCAGTGGCTGCCCGCTTTAATACCAAACAAATTGTGGCTATTACCACCGTGTTGGGTGGCAATTTCATGGCGTCCCCAGCCTGTTTCCAGCGCTGCTTGTGCCAAAATAAGCTCAGCCGGAACGCCGGTGGCATGACTTGCCGCCTGAGCTGGAGCCGCTAATGTCGTTAAGAAGCGCTGAACGTGATCAGGCGCATGGCTGAAACTAGCAGGTGTCGCGGCGGACGTAGACGTAGCAGAGGAGAGCGCTGTAGAGGACGTCCTGGTATTGCTCACCTCAGCGGCTGACCGTTGGCTTATCGCGTCTAGCTCAGCTAAGAAGCGTCCATTACCCGGCTCGGGGGCATAACCATGATTAGTCGGCTGCAGCGGATCATCCAACACTTTAGGAGTACCACGGGGTATCCCAGCAATTAACGCCTGTAGTTCTTGATCGCCACCCTCTACCTTATTATTGACGACGCCCTGGCGCTGCAGCTGCTCTACTAGCATATCCGCCAACCCCATGCCTTTCGATGAGATGACTTGCGACCACTGTTGATCCAGCATCTGCTGATAGGTATCGGTGGTTGAACTACTCAACAAACCAGAAGAGGGAGTGGCATCGCGCATGCTTTTCATCATCATCTGCACAAAGAGCGCTTCAAACTGCTGCGCAGCACCATGAACACCGGCATCAGGGTTCATCCGAGCGTTATGCTGCAAGCGCTGGAAGCCATTCATATCCAGCGCAAATTGGCTGGTCATATCGCCAATGCTCATTAAATAACCTCAAGCTCTGCGCGAAGCGATCCGGAGGCCTTCAACGCTTCAAGAATCGACATTAAATCTTGGGGGGTGGCTCCTAAGGCATTGAGCGCATTAACCACTTCGTTCAACTGGGCGCCTTCTACAATTTGTAGAAAGGCTTCCTGCTGCTCAATTTCAATATCTGTATCAGGTACCACTACTGTTTCGCCTTCACCAAAAGGAGCTGGCTGGCTAACCCCGAACTGGGTGTCAATCATAATAGATAGATTACCGTGGGCGACCGCTGCTTGGCGTAGGGTCACCGCGCTATTCATCACTACGGAGCCGGTACGGGCATTGAGCACCACGCGCGCGGGGGCATCCATCGGCGTTACCTGGACATTTTCTACCCGCGCCATAAAGTTAACGCGGGCATTGTCATCCATAGGACCATCAAGTGCGATCACCCGTCCATTGCGCGCATAGGCTACCGATTGACCAAATTCATTATTAATCGCCGTGACCATACGCTGGACCGTGCCAAAATCTGACTCGTTAAGCTGTAATTCTAACCGTCCACCGTTACCGCCGAGATTTAAAGGCACTTCCCGCTCAACCAACGCGCCGTTAGGAATACGGCCGGATGCTTGCTGATTGATCTGCACACTACTGCCGCCTGCTTGAGCACCCGCACCGCCCACCAGCATATTGCCTTGGGCAATGGCATAGGTATCGCCATCAGCACCTTTTAGAGGGGTCATCAACAGCGTTCCACCACGTAAGCTACGGGCATTGGCAATCGAAGATACAACGATATCCAAGCGCTGGCCTGGGCGTGAAAACGGCGGTAAGTCAGCAGTGACCATGACAGCAGCAACGTTGCGAAGCTGCAAGTTCGTGCCAGCCGGCACCGTAACGCCTAACTGCGAGAGCATGTTCGTTAAACTTTGGCTAGTAAACGGTGCCTGGGTAGTTTGGTCACCAGTGCTATCTAGCCCCACGACCAAACCGTATCCAACCAGCTGGTTGTCGCGCACCCCGGCAAAGCTTGATAATTCTCGTACTCGTTCCGCCGCTGCTGGCATGGCCAGTAAACAACTCGTTGTCACTACAGCCACATAGCGTAGCCAGCGTTTAACATCACGATAACGGTTTACCATGCTAGGTCTCTTTTCGCGGGCCGAATAACTCACTTAAAACGGCGATACATTTAAGAAAAAGCGTTGCAACCAGCCCATGTGCTGCGCTTCGTTTATATAGCCATCGCCGACATACTCAATTCTTGCATCTGCCACTTGGGTCGAAGGCACGGTGTTTTGCGCGGTAATTGTGCGTGGATTAACCACCCCAGAGAAACGAATGAATTCTGTTCCCTGGTTAATCGCTATCTGTTTTTCACCGCGTACCCGTAAGTTACCGTTATTCATCACTTCTAATACCGATACGGTGATGGTGCCCGTAAAGGTATTATTGGCCTGGGAACCGCCGCCACCAGCAAAGTCACTTGCCCCCGACACATCGAAACCATACTCGGCCAACGTATCCAGCACATCAGGCAACTGCGCAAGCTCTAAGCTGGCATTGCCTGCACGATTAGCGTTGGACTGAGCATTTTTGCTAGCGCTTACCTCTTCATCAAGTACGATAGTCAAAATATCGCCAATAGATCGCGGGCGGCGATCTTCAAATAGCGGCTGGTAACCCCGGCGTGCTTGATAAATGGAGCCATTAGCAATCGGCGGCGGCCGATCGACAATACTAATCTGCTCTTGCTCACCCACTACCGAGGCACGCGGAATTTGTGCACAACCGGCCGCTACTAAGATAAAAAGAGTAAGACTAACTAACGTAAAAAGACGTAAAGCAGCGTGTAAATCCAACATATTGGGACCTGTTAGTAAGCCCTATTCATCAATAGCTCATCAATAACATTAGAGCTGGCTCAAACGCGCTAACATCTCGTCGCTGGTTGATACCGCTTTACTATTAATTTCGTAGGCGCGTTGGGTTTGGATCATATTGACCATCTCCTCAACTACGTTCACGTTGGAGGTTTCAACATAACCTTGGAATAACCTGCCAGCACCGTTATTGCCGGGGGCATTTTGGTTAGGCGCGCCCGATGCACCGGTTTCTAAGTACAAGTTACCGCCAACACTCTCTAGGCCTGCTGGATTGATAAACGACGCCACGTTGATCTGACCAATATCGGCATCTTGCGCAATACCTGGTTGGCGCACACTAACAGTGCCGTCTTCACCAATGGAGACCGACAGCGCGTTTGCGGGAACAAAAATGGCAGGCTCAAGTGGGTAACCATTAGCAGTGACCATTTGGCCGTTTTCATTCAGCTGAAAACTACCATCCCGCGTGTAGCCCACGGTGCCATCAGGTAGCAGCACTTGAAAAAAGCCGTCGCCATTAATCGCCAGATCGCGAGAATTCCCGGTTTCCTCAAGGCCGCCTTGGGTATGCAGGCGCTCCGTAGCCACCGCACGCACACCGGTGCCTATTTGCATACCAGAAGGCAAACGATCCTGAATATTATTTTGCGCGCCAGGCTGGCGCATATTTTGATAGAGCAGATCTTCAAACACCGGACGTGAGCGTTTAAAGCCGTTCGTGCTTACGTTTGCTAGGTTATTCGAGAGTACATCTAACTTTGTTTGCTGAGCCTCTAGCCCCGTCTTAGCGGTCCACAAGGATTTAATCATTATCGTGTTCCCTCAACTGACAGACTGCCATCAGCCCTGAATAGATAGAATACTGTTAGCTCGCTGAGCGTTTTCGTCCGCTGTGCTAAGCATTTTCATTTGCATGTCATAACGCCGTGAAGCGTCAATCATAGACACCATGGCATCAACGGCACTGACGTTACTGCCCTCTAGTGCGCCACTGACAATTCGGGCGCCTTCATCACCTGGCAGCACCGCAGCAAAACCTTCTTCATTCAGTGGCCCACGAAATAGGCCATCTTCACCTCGCGTTAATGCCTGCGCTTCAGGTGTTACCAGCTTGATCCGGCCGACATCTACTAATGCCTCTGGTCCCTCTCCCTGTGGAATAGCGCTAATGGTGCCATCCGCGCCAATGAATACTTCTGCGCCTTGTGGTAATGCAATAGGCCCACCTTCGCCCATCACAGGGCGCCCAACACTGAGCAGTACGCCGTCACTGTCCAGCTGTAGGTCGCCGCGCCGCGTGTATGCTTCGGTGCCATCGTCTGCGAGTACCGCCATCCAGGCATCATCCTGCATAGCGATATCAAGCATTCGTCCTGTGCGTTCAATAGGGCCCTGCGAGAAGTCAGTGCCTGGGGTAGTGGTCACTGCCGATACCCGCGTATCAAGCAGCCCTGCGCCTTCCACTGGCACCGAGCGTGCCGCTTGTAGCTGAGCGCGAAAACCCGCAGTGGATACGTTCGACAGATTGTTACTTATCACTGCCTGCTGATCCATCGTGTGTTTAGCACCGCTCATGGCGGTATATAGCATACGATCCACAACTGACTCCTTAGCGCAGCATTACGCCATTATCACGAATGACTACAGGTTAATAATGGTCTGCAGGAGCTCGTCCTGGGTGCTGATAGTGTTGGAGTTAGCCTGGTATGAGCGCTGAGCGACAATGGTATCTACCAGCTCACTAGCCAAGTCAACGTTAGATGCTTCTACCGCTTCTGCTTGGATCTGACCCAGACGACCAGTACCGGGTGCCCCTAGGTTTTCTAGACCGGAGGTATTTGTCGCCGCCCACAGGTTGTTACCCAGTGGTTGAAGTCCTTCTTCATTGCGGAAGCTAGCTAGCGCAATCTGACCGGCTGCACGGGTTTCACCGTTGGTGAAATTACGCTGAATAACGCCAGTGTCAGTAACAGTAATGCCAGCCAGTGCACCAGAGGTATACCCATCTTGGCTCAACTCTTTTTGCAACGAGTCAGCGGCAAACTGAGTGGTACCATCGAATTTAAGTTCAAGATTAAGGGGCTCTGCATCGACACCGCCGGGAATGCCAGCAATAACGGCACTAGCATTACCGCCATTAACGCCTGTCACAACACCATCCGCATCGGTTTGCAATCTGCCGCTTTGCGTAAAGTCCAATGTGAAGGTGCCTCTAGCCACCCCATTAGTAACGGCAGTGACATCCCACTGGTTACTGTTTCCTACCCTTTCAAAATAGGTAGAGACATTAACGGTATTACCCAAGGAGTCATAGGCAGTAAAGTTATTGGAAAAGTGGTAATCCAATTCATCCCCATTTGCCAATTCAAGCGTATTTAAATCTTGGCCACTGACTGCCCTAGCATCCAAGTTTAGTAGTGCATCAACTTCGGTGGTGGCTTTAGCCGGAATGTCATCAACGGGCACATTTAATGCTTGTGGGGCTCCACCTACCAATACGTTTGAGAACGGGAACGCCTGCTGATCGTCAGTATCTTCGGTAACGCCTCGATCCATACCGTAGCCCATCAAACGATCGCCCTGGGCGTTAACGATATCGCCAGCAGCGGTGATGCCGAACTCACCGTTACGTGAATAACCGACTTCGCCAGTAGAACGCTCAAGACGATAGAAACCTTCACCGGAAATCGCTAAGTCCAAATTACGGCCGGTACTTTCGATGCTGCCCTGGGTAAAGTTCTGGCGCACATCTGATACTTGAACACCAATGCCGCGTGAGGCCGCAAACACATCGGCAAACAAAACGTCAGAACGTTTGTAGCCCACCGTTTGCGAGTTGGCAATATTGTTACCCGCCGAGTTTAGCTTCTCTGATTGTGCGTTAAGACCAGCGACAGCTGTTGTAAATGACATAATACTTTCCTCATCAAAACGTCTTTTTCATTGAGACGTTCTTACTGTAAAAACGTCGTTCTACTTGAAGGTTGCTCAAAGAATCTGTTTGACCTGATCAAGCTGAACCTGTCCGTAAATAGCGCCTAAATCCAGCCGAACATTTCCGTTACCATCGTTAGGCGTCACGCTATTAACAACCGCATAGTTCAATGCCGTTGAATCTAGCGTTTCACCTTCGGCATCTTGAGCCTCAAGCTGAACTGTATAACGACCACTGGCAGCGGCTTCACCCTGCTCGTTTTTACCGTCCCACTGGAAAGACTGCACGCCGGCCTCTACCGCACCCAAGTTATAGCGTCTGATCACCTCACCACCTTGACCAACAATCACCGCGGTAAGCTGGTCTGCTGGCTTAGCAAGCTCGATACCAAACGGCGTCGTATAGGGCTTTCCTTCACTATCTTGCTCTAGCATGACCTTGTCACCAGGCACCATCACGCCTTGGCCAATCAAGCCACTTGCTTGCAGAGCTTGGTTAGCATCCATTTGGCTAGTAATGCTTTCCAACGTGGTATTTAACTGCTCAATCCCACTCACCGTATTAATTTGTGCGATCTGGGAAGTCATTTCCGCATTTTCCATTGGATTCAGCGGATCTTGGTTCTGCAACTGGGTAATCAGTAGCGTCAGAAAACTACTACGCAGCTCATCTGATGCACTTTGCTTTAACTGGGCACCGCCGCCGCCATTAATTGTCGAAAGTGTTGTCGGGTCGATTGTACTCATGACTATCCCTCTCCCAGCGATAGCGTCTGCACCATCATCTGCTTCGTTGTGTTGAACACTTCTACGTTGGCTTGATAGGAGCGTGATGCCGAGATCATATTGACCATTTCATGCACGGGTTCAACATTGGGCTTGGCGACGTACCCTTCTTCGTCGGCAGCAGGGTGGTTAGGCATATATTCCAAGCGTAGCGGAGAGTCATCTTCAACCACTTCATTGACACGTACGCCCCCGACGCCATATCGATTATTATGTGCCTGGGTTTCAAACATCACGTGTTTGGCCCGATAGGTCTCGCCATCAGGTCCCGCAACGCTGTCGGCATTGGCCATATTGCTAGCAGTAACATTCATACGCTGCGCTTGAGCGCTCATCGCCGAACTAGCAATATCAAAGGCTGAAAACATCGACATAAATTACTTTTCTCCTACCGCTAAATTATTCCGGCTGCATCGCGTTTTTCAGGCCCTGAATTCGGCGGTTCATAATAGTTAGCGCAGCTTGGTAACGAACGGCATTGTCTGCAAACTGTGTCCGCTCACGATCCATATCAACCGTATTACCATCAAGGCTAGGTTGATCAGGGACACGATAAAGCAACTCTGCACTGCCTGCGCCACGCCAAGCAGGCCCTTCCCCTTGCAGATGACGATCTGAGGTTCGTGCGAGCGTTAGCGCGCCATTTTGTTGCTGCTGTGGCTGGCTACCCGCTACGGCCTTCTTTAGCTCACTGGCAAAATCAAGATCGCGCGCTTTATAGTTAGGCGTATCAGCGTTAGCAATATTGGCTGCCAGCACATCGTGACGAGCTTGACGCAGCCCCAGCGCCTGCTGGTGATAATTAAAGGCAGATTCAAGTTGATCAATCATGCCGGTCCTCGTTCGCTGAGAGGCAACATACAGTGGATATTATTGATGATGAATAATAGGCTTCGACTCGTCAGCCTAAAGCATGGAACAGCTGCCGTTTACACCAGCATTTCATATGATGCACAGACTACTTTTGCACTACACTTCACGGCTGATGCTTATCATCCGCCTCCTTTCGATTGAGCGACTCACCCATGCCCCATCCGCTGCAATACTGCTTGGCGATACTTAAGCAACTACTTTTATTATTGCTGTTCAGTCTTTGCCTTTCATTGCAGGCACATGCCAGCAATGACCTGCTAATGGATACCGTTCAACAATTTCTTTACCAAGAATCCCAAGCACTTGGGCAAGAGGTGATGATCGACATCACGCCTCCTTCTCCTCATTTACCTACTTGTGTTTCGCCCGAACCCTTCTTTCCAAATGCCAATCACCCCCCTCTCGGGCGCGTGTCAGTTGGCGTACGCTGCGGCGAAAATCGGCGTCAAGTGCGGTATATACAGGCACAGATTGATATTATCGGTAGCTACGCCGTGGCTGGGCAGGATATTGATAGAGGCACACTTATTACGGGTGATATGCTGACATTGCGAGAAGGCAATCTTGGAGATCTTGCTTCCCAAGCACTTACTGACCAAAACGACATTGTTGGCATGGTCGCGCAGCGTCCTATTCGTAGCGGCAGTACTTTCCAGTCCCATTACCTTCAAGCGCCTCAAGTGGTGAAACGAGGGCAGCGTGTCACTGTCATAGCAGAAGGCGCAGGTTTTCGAGTGTCACGCGAAGGAGAGGCCTTGTCTGATGGTGCACAAGGCGAACGTATACGCGTGCGCTTTGATACGCGGGAATTAGTCACTGCGCGCGTCATTGGCCAAGGTACATTGGTGATAGATTTTTGATTCAAACACTAAAGTCCTTACTACTCGGGCCGATAATAAGTTATATAGCGCATGCCGCACCAACGTTGACGATGAGGCAAACAACGTGAAAATTGATAATATTAATCCGTTGCTACGTTCTAATCAGGCGCAGCAACGTGAGGAAGCCCCAAAGATAAGTGGCAGCAAGCCAACTGAAGCGGACAGTGCTACACGTTCAGCAACGCATCTTAGCCAAGCGCATATTGATAGCTCGCAGGATATTGATACAGCGAAGGTCGAAGAAATTCGCGAAGCTATTCGTGAAGGAAAACTCGACATTCGTGCGGACCGGATCGCTGATGGCTTAATTGCCAATTTAAAAGAGTTATAAGCGGACTATTATGGGCCTTACACGACTGCTTTCAGACCAGCTACAACGTCTTGATGACTTAGTACTATTGCTCTCTGATGAACAAGCAGAGCTTACTAAAGGCAGCATTGACGGTGATGCTCTCAATACTATTGCTCTGAAAAAACAGGCGCTGCTAGTTGAGCTAGAGCGCATCGAAACACTGCGCCGCAGCGTGCAAACGAAGCTTGGCTATGCAGATGGTACCCAGGGTGCCAGACAAGCGGCTAACGATGCAGGCTGTTTAAGCACATGGGAAAGCCTGCTCGAAAAAAGCGAACGTGTCTCACGAATGAATGCGCTTACGGGTCAAATGCTATCGCTAAGAATGAAGCACAACCAAGAGATGCTGAACTACATTCGACAAATCGCTGAAAAAACCCTTTATAAGCCAAACGGGCGCAATAATGCCCAACCAGGCCGCATCAACGCATCCGCTTAATAGTTAGATCTATTCTTAGTATTTACAAACATTCATAGACAAAACTTATACAAAAAGCTTCAATGTGGACATTAGTATTCACATTTGGAGCCGAACTGATGCTAGCCCACCTTCCAGAAAACTTCACTGCGGTTGTTATCGGTGCTAATGGCGGTATAGGCAACGCTGTTATTCGGACATTACTTACTGATACACATGTGGGAAAGGTCGTAGCGGTAAGCCGTTCGCCTCTTTCTTTTCAGGATTCGCCGATTCCACACTCCATAGAAACAGTTCATGCCGATATCACTACAGAAACAGGACGCAAAGCGCTTTGCGAACAGTTAAACAAACGCCCCGTACACTTGCTCTTCAATGCTATTGGCACACTGCATGATGATACGCGTAATGTGCAACCTGAAAAGCGTTTAGAGCAGCTAGATGAGTCATCATTTGCTCACGTTATGCATGTTAATGCAGCCACTCCCGCCCTACTAATTGCTGCACTTAAATCATCACTACAAGGCAAACACCCATCTATCATTGCCAGCTTGTCGGCACGCGTTGGATCCATTGGCGATAACGGTCACGGCGGCTGGTACAGTTACCGTGCCAGTAAAGCAGCGCATAACATGTTAATGAAGACCATCTCAATCGAGCTGACACGATCAAATAAGCAATCTATTGTGTTATGTCTGCACCCAGGCACCACGGACACATCGCTCTCGAAGCCTTTCCAAGCTCGGGTACCCAGCGAGAAGTTATTTACGCCAGACTTCGTTGCCCAGCAGCTTCTGTCCGTTATTTCCAAACGCACACCAGAGGATACTGGCAGTTTTTGGGATTGGGCTGGCGAACCCATCGAATGGTAAATCTCAGGCAAAAAATTCCCCAAAGGCGCAAGCCTTACGGGGATTTTCGTACAAGCGCCTGACGATAACTCGCCCCAGCCCTCCGAGCCGCTCTTGTCATTCCCGCAGGCCCTTAGCGGGAACCCATGTTGAGTTGGGGTTTTGGGCTGCTGCAAGCCAAGGTCAAGGTGGATTCCCGATAACCTCACTCGGGAATGACGGTGCAGTGACTCGGCAATGACGTACGGTGCACGCGTCGGGAGGGGGCCACGTTGTTAGAGAGGGCTAGGGGTGTTTTTTCTTTCTGAACGCAAAAAACCCAGCCGATTGGCTGGGTTTTTTGTTTAATAAGTGCCTGACGATGACCTACTCTCGCATGGGGAGACCCCACACTACCATCGGCGCTAAGCGGTTTCACTGCTGAGTTCGGCATGGGATCAGGTGGTTCACGCTCGCTATGGTCGTCAGGCGTAACAGGTAATGCATATCATGCTGACAGTGTTTTTTGTGTCGTCTCTTTTGTCTTAAGCCTGTCGTGTATCACGGTGGGCTTAATCCGCGTATCCGGTTTTCTGAGTGTTGTCACACTCGTTTCGTTATCACTGCGACCAGACCCCTTGGGTGTTATAGGGTCAAGCCTCACGGGCCATTAGTACACGTTAGCTCAACGCCTTGCAGCGCTTCCACACCGTGCCTATCAACCAGCTGGTCTCGCTGGGCCCTTCAGGAGGCTCTAGGCCTCAGGGATGTCTCATCTTGAAGGGGGCTTCCCGCTTAGATGCTTTCAGCGGTTATCCCGTCCGCACATAGCTACCCGGCAATGCCACTGGCGTGACAACCGGAACACCAGAGGTGCGTCCACTCCGGTCCTCTCGTACTAGGAGCAGCCCTTCTCAAACATCCAACGCCCACGGCAGATAGGGACCGAACTGTCTCACGACGTTCTAAACCCAGCTCGCGTACCACTTTAAATGGCGAACAGCCATACCCTTGGGACCGACTTCAGCCCCAGGATGTGATGAGCCGACATCGAGGTGCCAAACACCGCCGTCGATGTGAACTCTTGGGCGGTATCAGCCTGTTATCCCCGGAGTACCTTTTATCCGTTGAGCGATGGCCCTTCATACAGAACCACCGGATCACTAGAACCTGCTTTCGCACCTGCTCGACGTGTCTGTCTCGCAGTCAAGCACCCTTATGCTCTTGCACTCACTGCACGATGTCCGACCGTGCTGAGGGTACCTTCGTGCTCCTCCGTTACTCTTTGGGAGGAGACCGCCCCAGTCAAACTACCCACCACACACTGTCCTCGATCCGGATAACGGACCTGAGTGAGAACGCCAATGATGCCAGGCTGGTATTTCAAGGTTGGCTCCGCTCGAACTGGCGTCCGAGGTTCAAAGCCTCCCAGCTATCCTACACAGGCAACATCAGCGTCCAGTGTGAAGCTATAGTAAAGGTTCACGGGGTCTTTCCGTCTAGCCGCGGGTACACCGCATCTTCACGGCGATTTCAATTTCACTGAGTCTCGGGTGGAGACAGCGTGGCCATCATTACGCCATTCGTGCAGGTCGGAACTTACCCGACAAGGAATTTCGCTACCTTAGGACCGTTATAGTTACGGCCGCCGTTTACCGGGGCTTCAATCAAGAGCTTCGCCTTACGGCTAACACCATCATTTAACCTTCCGGCACCGGGCAGGCGTCACACCCTATACGTCCGCTTGCGCGTTAGCAGAGTGCTGTGTTTTTACTAAACAGTTGCAGCCACCTGGTATCTTCGACCGGTTCGGGCTTGGAGAGCAAGTCTCGTCACCCTACGCCGGCGTGCCTTCTCCCGAAGTTACGGCACCATTTTGCCTAGTTCCTTCACCCGAGTTCTCTCAAGCGCCTTGGGATTCTCACCCTGACCACCTGTGTCGGTTTGGGGTACGGTCGCACATGATCTGAAGCTTAGAGGCTTTTCCTGGAAGCGTGGCATCAATGACTTCCTGACCGTGGTCAGTTCGTTTCGTGTCTCGGCCTTAGAGCATCCCGGATTTACCTAGGACACCAGCCTACTCACTTTCACCAGGACAACCAACGCCTGGCTCACCTAGCCTTCTCCGTCCCCCCATCGCAATCATGTCCGGTACGGGAATATTGACCCGTTTCCCATCGACTACGCCTTTCGGCCTCGCCTTAGGGGCCGACTCACTCTGCTCCGATTAGCGTCGAACAGAAACCCTTGGTCTTCCGGCGAGGGAGTTTTTCACTCCCTTTATCGTTACTCATGTCAGCATTCGCACTCGTGATACCTCCAGCGAACTTCTCAATTCACCTTCATTGGCTTACACGACGCTCCTCTACCGCTCATCCAGAGGATGAACCCGTAGCTTCGGTACCTGGTTTAGCCCCGTTACATCTTCCGCGCAGGCCGACTCGACTAGTGAGCTATTACGCTTTCTTTAAAGGATGGCTGCTTCTAAGCCAACCTCCTAGCTGTCTGAGCCTTCCCACATCGTTTCCCACTTAACCAGGATTTCGGGACCTTAGCTGACGGTCTGGGTTGTTTCCCTTTTCACGACGGACGTTAGCACCCGCCGTGTGTCTCCCACGCTTGCACTCGCCGGTATTCGGAGTTTGCCTCGGGTTGGTAAGTCGGGATGACCCCCTAGCCGAAACAGTGCTCTACCCCCGGTGGTGATACGTGAGGCGCTACCTAAATAGCTTTCGAGGAGAACCAGCTATCTCCGAGCTTGATTAGCCTTTCACTCCGATCCACAAGTCATCCAAATCTTTTTCAACAGATCCTGGTTCGGGCCTCCAGTTGATGTTACTCAACCTTCACCCTGCTCATGGATAGATCGCTCGGTTTCGGGTCTATATCCAGCGACTGTGTCGCCCAGTTAAGACTCGGTTTCCCTACGGCTCCCCTAAACGGTTAACCTCGCCACTGAATATAAGTCGCTGACCCATTATACAAAAGGTACGCAGTCACAGAACAAGTCTGCTCCTACTGCTTGTACGCACACGGTTTCAGGATCTATTTCACTCCCCTCTCCGGGGTTCTTTTCGCCTTTCCCTCACGGTACTGGTTCACTATCGGTCAGCCAGGAGTATTTAGCCTTGGAGGATGGTCCCCCCGTCTTCAGTCAAGGTTTCTCGTGCCCCGACCTACTCGATTTCACATGATCAGATTTTCGACTACGGGGCTATCACCCGCTGCGGCCGAGCTTCCCAGCTCGTTCGTCTAATCAGTCACATGCTTAAGGGCTGGTCCCCGTTCGCTCGCCGCTACTAGGGGAATCTCGGTTGATTTCTTTTCCTCAGGGTACTTAGATGTTTCAGTTCCCCTGGTTCGCCTCTTACGCCTATATATTCAGCGTAAGATACTCATCTTATGATGAGTGGGTTTCCCCATTCAGAGATGCCCGGGTCACAGGTTGTTTGCCACCTCGCCGAGCCTTATCGCAGGCTACCACGTCTTTCATCGCCTCTGGCTGCCTAGGCATCCACCGTGTGCGCTTCATTGCTTGACCCTATAACCCGAAGGAGTCTGGGGTTCGCAATGATAACGATTGCCGGATACGCTTGAGACGTATCACAAAACAATTACGTATAAACACTTCAAAGAAGCGTTTATGTCAGCATGATATACATTGTTAAAGAGCAGCTGTTCAATGAACAGTGATAAGAAGACGTTTAATGTCGTGCTTATCAATGGTCACGAAACAATCACAAACGGGTCTTACACTTAACGTTAAGACAATGGTGGAGCCAAGCGGGATCGAACCGCTGACCTCCTGCGTGCAAGGCAGGCGCTCTCCCAGCTGAGCTATGGCCCCATTGTTTTTGCTGATCTTACCTCTTGCCATTAATTTCTGTGAGACAAGGCAAGATGCGACGACGTATAGCCTGCTATACGAGGAGCATTTTAACGCCGTATCACAGGAATTTGGTGGGTCTGGGCAGACTTGAACTGCCGACCTCACCCTTATCAGGGGTGCGCTCTAACCAACTGAGCTACAGACCCAAGAGGGGATCGTGCTTAAACCGTTTGCTCTATTATCTGATCAGGTAATTCATTGTGAGCGCTTACCGCGAGGGATGATGCATCGTTTAAGGAGGTGATCCGCCGCAGGTTCCCCTACGGCTACCTTGTTACGACTTCACCCCAGTCATGAACCACACCGTGGTGATCGCCCTCTTGCGTTAGGCTAACCACTTCTGGTGCAGTCCACTCCCATGGTGTGACGGGCGGTGTGTACAAGGCCCGGGAACGTATTCACCGTGACATTCTGATTCACGATTACTA
The DNA here is from genome assembly GCF_025820815.1 of Halomonas qinghailakensis. NCBI lineage: Bacteria > Pseudomonadati > Pseudomonadota > Gammaproteobacteria > Oceanospirillales > Halomonadaceae > Halomonas > Halomonas qinghailakensis. The sequence continues at coordinate 1,551,634 of NZ_CP096973.1, forward strand.
GCGATTCCGACTTCACGGAGTCGAGTTGCAGACCGATCCGGACTGAGACCGGCTTTTCGGGATTAGCTGACTCTCGCGAGCTCGCAACCCTTTGTACCGGCCATTGTAGCACGTGTGTAGCCCTACTCGTAAGGGCCATGATGACTTGACGTCGTCCCCACCTTCCTCCGGTTTGTCACCGGCAGTCTCCTTAGAGTTCCCGGCATTACCCGCTGGCAAATAAGGACAAGGGTTGCGCTCGTTACGGGACTTAACCCAACATTTCACAACACGAGCTGACGACAGCCATGCAGCACCTGTCTCTGCGTTCCCGAAGGCACCAAGTGATCTCTCACAAGTTCGCAGGATGTCAAGAGTAGGTAAGGTTCTTCGCGTTGCATCGAATTAAACCACATGCTCCACCGCTTGTGCGGGCCCCCGTCAATTCATTTGAGTTTTAACCTTGCGGCCGTACTCCCCAGGCGGTCGACTTATCGCGTTAACTTCGCCACAAAGTGCGCTAGGCACCCAACGGCTGGTCGACATCGTTTACGGCGTGGACTACCAGGGTATCTAATCCTGTTTGCTACCCACGCTTTCGCACCTCAGTGTCAGTGTCAGTCCAGAAGGCCGCCTTCGCCACTGGTATTCCTCCCGATCTCTACGCATTTCACCGCTACACCGGGAATTCTACCTTCCTCTCCTGCACTCTAGCTTGACAGTTCCGGATGCCGTTCCCAGGTTGAGCCCGGGGCTTTCACAACCGGCTTATCAAGCCACCTACGCGCGCTTTACGCCCAGTAATTCCGATTAACGCTTGCACCCTCCGTATTACCGCGCTGCTGGCACGGAGTTAGCCGGTGCTTCTTCTGCGAGTGATGTCTTTCCTAATGGGTATTAACCACTAGGCGTTCTTCCTCGCTGAAAGTGCTTTACAACCCGAAGGCCTTCTTCACACACGCGGCATGGCTGGATCAGGGTTCCCCCCATTGTCCAATATTCCCCACTGCTGCCTCCCGTAGGAGTTCGGGCCGTGTCTCAGTCCCGATGTGGCTGATCATCCTCTCAGACCAGCTACGGATCGTTGCCTTGGTGAGCCATTACCTCACCAACTAGCTAATCCGACATAGGCTCATCCGATAGCGGGAGCCGGAGCCCCCTTTCTCCCGTAGGACGTATGCGGTATTAGCCTGGGTTTCCCCAGGTTATCCCCCACTACCGGGTAGATTCCTATGCATTACTCACCCGTCCGCCGCTCGTCAGCATCTAGCAAGCTAGATCTGTTACCGCTCGACTTGCATGTGTTAGGCCTGCCGCCAGCGTTCAATCTGAGCCATGATCAAACTCTTCAGTTTAAAATCATTGTGATGCTTACTCGTCACCCGACAACATAATGTTGACGAACAACAAAAGCGCATCAAACTTGGCTCAAGGTTCAAACGAATTCATTTCAATTTACATTGTCATGACCGCTTGCCTTGATATTTGGTGATTTATCACCCTCATCGGCAAGCGCCCACATGAATTACCTGATCAAATTGTTAAAGAGCTATTTCGCTGTGAGGCTGTCTTATCAGCCGGCTAACCGATGAACTGGTTTGCCTCAGCGAGGAAGGCGTATTCTACGCATTTCCTGGTGTTTGTCAATCACTGTTTTCAGTGAGTGAAGCGGGCGGGTTAAGAAAGCGAGATAACGATGCCTTCTCTTTTATTGCGCTAACTTCCTGACAAACCGAAGGTTTTCACCTTCTATCACCGCTGGTAACGCTGTGCGTCCCCGGCAGCGGATGCGTACTTTACGGATTCGCTGCCGTCTTGGCAAGGGCTTTTATAAAAAAACTCCAACATTCGTCTATTACCCTAATGTCAGCAACGTCACCCTTCTATATTCCCCTTTCTCTACATTACCCTTTCTATTTAAGTACAGGAATCGCGTCAGGCACTAATGACTCGGTGTTGAGATCAGCAATCGTTCGCGCGCCGGTGAGCGTCATTGCCACCCTCATCTCTTTTTCGAAAAGCTCAAGCAGGTTAGCAACCCCCGCCTCACCTGCTGCTGCCAGCGCATAGATAAAGGCGCGACCGATCAATACTGTATCTGCGCCCATGGCAACCATCCTTACTACATCCAACCCATTACGCACACCAGAATCTGCCAGGATGGCTAAGTCACCCTTAACTGCATCTGCAATAGCAGGCAGAGCACGCGCGGTAGAAGGCACGCCATCTAACTGACGGCCACCGTGATTTGAAACCACAATACCATCAGCCCCAAAGCGGACTGCATCACGGGCATCTTCAGCATCCAATATGCCCTTAATAACCATTGGGCCATCCCATTGCTCACGAATCCAATCCAGATCTTTCCAGGAAATAGAGGGATCAAAGTTATCGCCAAGCCAAGCAATATAATCCTCAAGCTCTGTCGGCTGACCACGATAATCAGACACGTTGCCTAGATCATGCGGGCGACCACGAACACCTACATCCCAAGCCCAAAGAGGATGCAATGCAGCCTGAAGCATACGTTTCATAGGCCCGCTTTTGCCGCTCATACCTGAGTGGGCATCGCGATAACGCGCCCCAGGTACAGGCATATCAACGGTGAAGATTAATGTTTTAACCCCTGCCGCCTTAGCACGCTCAAGCACGTGCTTCATAAAGCCCCGATCCTTCAGTACATAAAGCTGAAACCAAATGGGCCGCTCAACTGCCGACGCCACTTCAGCAATAGGGCATACGGATACCGTCGATAACGTAAATGGTATGCCTTTCTTGGTCGCTGCCCGCGCTGCCTGGACTTCACCACGCCTAGCGTACATGCCGGTTAGCCCCACCGGCGCCAAGGCAAGAGGCATTGCCATCTTTTCGCCAAACAGCTCGGTTTCCAGCGATAGCGACGACATATCCTTTAACACCCGCTGCCGCAACGCGACACCCGCCAGGTCTTCAACATTGCTCCGCAACGTATGCTCTGCGTATGACCCGCCGTCAGCATAGTGAAACAGAAACGGGGGAATACGACGCTTGGCAGCTTGGCGGTAGTCCGTAGGTGATGAAATGATCATGGCAGGCCCTATGCAATAAATAGATGCACTATTTATAAGTACTATCTATACACGGTCATCGAAGCGTTAATGTTAAACGCCGCAAGTAAAATTGGTATTACCAATTTACAGATTGATTAGATGCCACACTAAACAGCCCCTTTCATCATGTCAATTGACAACCCCAACAAAGGCTTTTACCACGCTTATACTTTAGTTACATAAGCAAGAAGTTACTTTCTACCTAATCTCTATGGATAAGCTGAGGTTTATAATTGATGCTTGAGCAAAACATATGAAACTTTTAGAATTGGTATTACCAATTATAGGAGCATGAATTTCATGTCGTATCCGCCCCTTCGCCAACAACGTTTGGCTGATGTAATTACTGAGCGCCTTGAGGCAATGATTCTTGAAGGTAGCCTCAAGCCTGGCCAGCGCCTGCCCCCAGAAAGAGAGCTTGCCGAACGTTTTGGCGTTTCTCGCCCTTCTCTACGCGAAGCTATCCAAAAGCTTGCCGCACGAGGCCTGCTGAATAGCCGCCAAGGGGGCGGTACATTTGTTAATGAAACGCTAAACAGCGGCTACACCGACCCGCTGTTAGAAATGCTTTCACGACACAATGAGTTTCACCTGGATTTACTTGAGTTTCGCGATGCAATGGAGGGAATTTCGGCTTATTACGCAGCATTACGCTCAACACCAGCCGATAAAGCCGTTCTTATCCAACGTTTTGAAGAACTCGACGGCGGGTTTGTAGGCGCCAACCCAGCCCAAGAAGCAAAGCTAGACGCCGCCTTCCACCTCGCTATTGCAGAAGCAGCTCACAACGTATTGCTACTTCACACTATTCGAGGCATTTTTCATTTATTAGAGCAAAGCATCGTTGATAACCTCGCTCATCTTTTTGCAAAGCCAAACTCACGCGCGCAGTTAATGAAGCAGCACCGCGCACTACTGGATGCAATTTTAGAGGGTCGTGCTGAAGACGCCCGCTCCCGAGCACACGAACACCTAGTATATGTTGAGGAAGGTCTTCTCGAAATGGCCAGAGCCGAAACCCGCGCTCAGCGTGCACTGCGTCGTGCGCAGGGCACCAGCAGCACACCTGCATGAAACACTTACTTCGCCTTTCAGACCTACGCTGGCGACTGCTCTGGCTGATAGTGATTTCGCTTGGGCTTATATTTTGCATGTGGCAAGCCGCTCAATTGGCCCGCGAGCAGGCATTATCAAACTTACAAGACGATGCTGAAAACGAGCTGCGGCTTTCTGCCGCCAACCTCAACGGTTACCTACTGCGCTATGATTATTTGCCGCAAATGCTGGCGACCAGGGAAGGCGTACAACGTTTTTTAGATTCCCCAGACAGCCAAGACTCTATGCCACTCAACTTGCTGCTTGATCGTTTTCGTTTTACCTCTGGGGTATCCGATGTTTATTTACTAAACCGTGACGCCGATACCATCGCCGCCAGCAACTGGCACCGCCCCAATACATTTATTGGTCAAAACTACGCGTTCCGCAGCTATTACACCGATGCCATTACTGGGGGGCAAGGGCGTTTCTATGGTTTAGGCGTACAGTCGCTTGAGCGTGGTTACTACTTTTCTGCGCCGGTGTGGCTTGATGATACCTCCCCCGATGCAAAACCCGACGGAGTTATCGTCGTCAAAGTGCTGCTCGACGATGTTGAAGAGAGCTGGGCGGAACAGGATGCTGAGCTGTTTGTTACCGATAGCGATAATATTATTTTCATGGCCAGCCACCCTGAGCTGCGCATGAACGCTCTTTACCCTCTTACTGACAGCCAGCGCGACACTCTACGAGCAACCCGACGCTATGCAATGGAGCCTTTAACGCCTTCAGGTATTCAACTTGAAGCTCCTTACGGGGCTGATAGCTACCTTGTTAGCTTTGCTAGCGGGCCATTAGATGGCGGGCGCTATTTAAGCTTGACGCGCCCCATCCCAGAGTTTGGCTGGCAAATGCATATTTTAAAACCACTAACCCCGGTAGTGAACGCCCAATGGCTTGCAGCACTCATGGCGGGAGGCTTATATGGTGTGGTGACCTTGGGCGGTGGTATTGGTTGGCAACGCTTGCGTTTACGTCGAGAGCGCGAAGCATTTGCAGAGCGCGAACGGCAAACGTTAGCAAGAGTGCGAGATGAGCTAGAGGTTAGCGTAGAACGAAGAACACGTGACTTAGTTGCCAGTAATCAGCGGCTTTCCGATGAAATTGAAGAACGGCGAAGAGCAGAAGCTAATTTGCGCCAAACCCAAGATGAACTGATCCAAGCAGCAAAATTAGCGGTCTTAGGCCAATTGGCTGCGGGTATCAATCACGAGTTAAATCAACCGTTAGCCGCTATTCGCGCTTACGCTGAAAATGGTCGACGGTTTATTGAACTAGCGCGGGTAGATAAAGCGGATGCCAACCTAGCGCAGATTGTTGAGCTTACACAGCGCATGGCCGACATTAGCGCCCAGCTGCGCCAGTTTTCTCGTAAGAGCAGCGAGCGCCAGGAAACAATCTCTGTCCAAGCCTGTATTGAGTACGCACTGCGTTTATTTCAAAGCCGCTTACGAGATGATGGCATCACCGTGGTTCAGCAGTGGCCTGAAGACACACTTTGGGTGGAAGGTGACTTAGTACGCCTGGAGCAAGTGCTGGTAAACCTGATTAGCAACGCGCTACAGGCAATGAAAGAGGTAGCGTCACCCGTACTGACGCTACGGGTAGAAATCGCGCAACAGCAAGTGCTGATCAGCGTTGCCGATAATGGCCCGGGGGTCCCGGAACATCACTTGGGCCAAATTTTCGAACCCTTCTTCACCACGAAAGCACCCGGTAGCGGATTAGGACTAGGACTTTCGATTTCCTCACGTATTATGGAAGATCTGGGCGGCAAGTTGCAGGCAGCAAATCAGCCCACCGGCGGGGCAAGATTCACCGTTACGCTGCCCTGCTCAGCAACACCTAACGTACTGCCGCCGCCTTCAGTCAAGGAGCATAACAACCATGCATGAGCCGTCGACACTGCCGGTCATGGTGATCGACGATGAACCGCACCTGCGTATCACCGCTAGCCAAACACTTGAACTTGCCGGCTACACACCTCACTGCTTTGAATCTGCTGAGCAAGCGCTGGAAGCTCTGCCAGCGAATTTCCCCGGTGTCATTGTTAGCGATATCAGGATGCCAGGAATGGACGGCATGACGCTGTTGAATGAGTTACATAGTCGCGATGCCACACTGCCAATTATTTTAATCACTGGTCACGGTGATATATCGACGGCGGTAGAAGCAATGCGTGCAGGCGCTTGGGATTTTCTGGAAAAACCTTTCGCGGGCGACCAGCTACTTGATGTTGTGAGGCGAGGCATCGAAAAGCGCCAGCTAAGCTTGGAAAATCTGCGTTTAAAAGCTGAACTTGAGGTACAACAAGCCGCTCTTGGGCCTCGTTTAGTTGGCCGTACGGCGGTGATTTCTCGCCTAGCGGCAATGATTCAACGCATCAGCCAAGTAGAAGCTGATGTACTCCTGTTTGGCGAAACCGGCACCGGAAAAGACCTTGTTGCCCGCGCCATTCATGAACGCAGCGCCCGGCGTAATAGCCCGTTCATGGCGATCAACTGCGGCGCGGTGCCAGAAAACACCATAGAGTCAGAGCTGTTTGGCCATGAAAAAGGTGCCTTTACCGGCGCAGTAGAACGGCGAATTGGTAAATTCGAGCATGCCAATGGCGGCACCGTATTCCTGGATGAAATCGAGTCAATGCCATTGGCGCTCCAGGTTAAACTGTTACGCGTCTTGCAAGAGCGTAGTGTCGAGCGCCTTGGGGCCAACGAGACGGTGCCACTCAATATTCGTGTAATTGCTGCCACCAAAGTGGACCTTAAAGCGGCTGCCGAAGAGGGATACTTTCGCGGAGATCTCTACTATCGACTCAACGTGGTCACCCTACCGCTGCCCGCACTGCGCGAACGACGCGAAGACATCCCGCTGTTATTCCAACATTTCGCGGTGATCGCTGCCAACCGTAGTGGCTTAGAAGCCCCCACCCTGGATAGCCCTTCGATTGCTGCCCTGCTGGCTCACGACTGGCCTGGTAATGTTCGTGAACTGCGTAACCTTGCCGAGCGATATGTGCTATTGGGAGCCGCCTTTGACTACCGCTTAGATGCGCTACTAGAAGGGGTCAGTGCCGACACAGAGGAACCCACGCTACCTCGGCAGGTTGAGCTATTTGAAAAGAGCCTAATTAGCCAATCCCTGGCCCGCCACCATGGTAGAGTCACTGACGTGTGCCGCCATCTGGGAATTCCCCGCAAAACCTTCTACGACAAACTCAAAAAACACAGCTTAAGCGCTGACGATTATCGCCATAGCAGCGACCCTTGATGAAGCAATTCAACCAGTACATCCCAGGGCGGTACCCATGGCACTAGCGTTAATAGCGCAATCAGCATAAAGACATTTGATAGCGGACGTCGGCCATCACCCAGCTTCAGCGCGGTTCCAAATGAACGCTTTAGCCGCGCGCCTTCTAGATCCACACTAAAGAGTTCATCAAGACTTAAATGGATAATAAACCCTAACAGTACTGCTGCCCCGTGACACCAGGCCAGCCAAGCCGGCTGTGCCAGTAAATGAAAACTAAGCGCAGCCGTCGCTAACGCACACAACATAGCAGCCATTAGTGAATGCCAAATACCTCGATGAACCGTTAGCCGTGAGAACACCACCGCCGCAAGGTAACGTACGCTAAAGTAGATGCTTCCACAGGCCACTAGCAATAATCCAGGCGTTAACCACGGTTGCAGCAACAGTACACCCAGCACTAGTGAAGGTACTGATAGAAGGTTAAAAATCAAACGAATAGAGCGAGAACGATCTGCATCTATGTCAGGCAAAATACCGCCAAAGGCTACCAAGGCAATAATTAATAGCGCCTGAGTCGCTGGCCACCACTGTGCCTGCCAGCCGACATAAGCCATTAGCACGCCGCCTGCTGCTGCTACCGTAATGTGCGTGCGAAAATTCGCCATAGCGCGGCATCCTGGAAAACTGGATAAATTACCAGATTTTTGGCTGCCGCAACATGACTATTTAAGAAAAAAGAGTGTTAGGCCAACTGCTTAGCGCCTACATTAGAAAATTTACTGAGCAAGGAACTGATCTTTTAACTTAACGTAGTTGCCTGCCGTGTAAGGAAAGAAAGCGCGCTCTTTATCTTTGAGTGGACGCAACGCTTTCGCCGGGTTTCCAGCATAGACATAACCGCTTTCCAAACGTTTGCCTGGTGTAACAACTGCGCCAGCCGCAATAATCACCTCATCCTCGACAACTGCTCCATCCATCACAATCGCCCCCATACCCACCAAAATACGGCTACCCAGCGTACAGCCATGTAAAATCGCTTTATGGCCAATGGTGACATCATCACCAATCGTCAGTGGGAAACCATCAGGATTGAAATCGCTGGCATGGGTAATATGCAGCACGCTGCCATCCTGCACGCTAGTGCGAGCGCCAATGCGAATCCGATGCATATCCCCCCTAATCACGGTCATCGGCCACACCGAACAGTCATCGCCCAGCTCTACATCACCAATCACCACACTGGCGGGGTCGATATAAACCCGTTCACCCAGGCGAGGCGACATACCTTGAAATGGTCGTAGGGCATTGCTCATTGCACACTCCTGTTTAACGCTACTGGATTCAAATATTCAAGGACTATAGCAACCCGCCGAGCAATACAATAAACGTCAGCGGAATCGACACCCAGCGTACAATATTACGCCAGAGTACATAGCCTCTCTCGCCAACACCCAATGCCTGTACAACCTGCGTACGGGGCATCACCCATGCCGCAAAGATAGCAATTAATAGCCCCCCCATAGGCAGAAAAATATCAGGCGGAATACTACTAACTAACTCAAACACATTACGACCAAACAACGGTCTAAAATCGGCGAGGGTAGAAAACGAAAATGCCGAAAGCAGCCCTAACAGCCATACGCTAAGCGCCACGACGGCCGTTGATACACTGCGACGCCAGCCAAGCCCTTGCAACGTTGCCACCATGGGTTCAGCGAGGTTAATCGCTGACGTCCAGGTAGCCAATAAGAGCAGCAAAAAGAACACACTTAACCAAAACGCTCCCCAAGGCAGCTCAGAAAAAGCAATAGGCAGCGTCACAAACATCAACCCAGGACCATCAGCGGGGTCCATACCTTGGGCAAATACCACCGAAAAGATCGCAATCCCTGCTAACAAGGCGACGCTGATATCGAGCATTGCAACTGCAAAAGCGGCTTTCGGTAAGCTCTGCTCATCAGGCATATAAGCCCCATAAGCCATTAGCGCGCAGGCCCCTACGGCAAGGGTAAAAAACGCATGCCCCATAGCATGCAACACCACTGAAGTCGTTACATCGCCAAAAGACGGTAAAAACAACCATGAAAGGGCTGTACCAAATCCGTCGGTGGTCGTGGCATAACCAGCCAGTAGCAACAATAAACCGTACAGCAGCGGCATTAATAGGTTGTTCAACCGCTCTAGGCCTTTGGCAACGCCAGCGGCCACGACTGTCATGGTCATAAATAGGAACAACGAGTGATTAAAAATCAACAGGCCTGGGTTTGCCAGAAACGCCTCGAAACCCGCACCTATTTCTGCGGCACTTGCGCCATCGAAATTTCCGTTTATTGAAGCGACTAAAAACTCAATCGACCAACCTGACACCACCGAGTAAAACGATAAAATACAGAAGACGGTGAATGCTCCAAACAACCCTAACCAACGCCAGTGTCGAGAAGCGCCTGCTTCAACAGCTAGCCTACTCAGTGCTTGCATAGGCCCCCGGCGCCCCGCCCGCCCAATTAAAATCTCGGCCATCATTACAGGGATACCTAACAGAAGTACGAACGCCACATAGATCAATAAAAATGCCGCACCACCGTTCTCGCCTGCAACGTACGGGAAGCGCCAAATATTACCCAACCCAACTGCAGCTCCCGTTACCGCTAAGATGAAGGCTCGCTTTGACCCCCAGCGCTCCAGCGTTTCACTCATCACTTGCTCCTGCCATTGGTGGCACTAGTTGGCGACACTAAAAGTCGGCAAGACTAGCAGGCACTTACGCTTAGGCCAAACCTTGCTATAAGACACACTATTAAGCTTAGACATTGAAACGCAGCCCCACCGCCCGCACTGTGTCATTATTATTGCGTTTTTATGCGCCACTAACGTATTTAAAAACGTTACGAGTTAAAAATTAATGCCTACGAGGTGCCTATGTCCCGCAATCCGTTGCTAGAGCCGCATGAGCTTCCCCCTTTCACTGACATTCGCGCCGAACACGTCGTGCCTGCGGTGGAAGCGCTGCTAAATGAAAGCCGGGAAGTCATCGACCGACTCGCTCAACAGGCCGCTACAGCGCCACCACGTTGGGATAACTTTGCTGCGCCGCTAGAGGCTGTTAATGATCGTCTTTCTCAGGCGTGGTCGCCTATCTCACATCTTAACGGCACGATGAACACCCCCGAACTGCGGGAAGCCTATCAGGCATGTTTAGAAAAGCTCTCAGCGTTTAGCACTTGGATGGGACAGCACGAAGGCCTTTTTAATGGCTGGCAGGCACTTAAGCAGAAAGATAGATGGACGCAGCTAACCCCTGCTCAGCAGCGCACAGTAGATAACGCTTTGCGCGATTTTCGTCTGGCCGGCGTCGATTTGCCCGCTGACAAAAAGACCCGCTACGGTGAGATCCAAGCACGCCTATCAACCTTATCCAACCAGTTTTCTAACAACGTGCTCGATGCTACACAAGCATGGCATAAGGATATTGGTCATCTTGATGAACTTGCCGGTGTGCCGGAAAGTGCGCTCGATACGCTGAAAGCAAACGCCCAAGCTAAAGGTGTCGATGGCTACCGCATTACTCTCGATTTCCCAAGTTTTTTCCCGATTATTAGTTACGCTGATAACCGAGAATTGCGGCGTGAGGTATATACCGCGTTTGTCACCCGTGCTTCCGATCAAGGCCCAGATACGGGGAAGTTCGACAATGCTCCCGTTCTTGAAGAGATACTGGCACTTCGCCAAGAGCTTGCTCATTTACTCGGCTTTCCTACCTACGCTGATTATTCGCTCACGACGAAGATGGCCGACTCTCCCGAACAGGTGCTTGAGTTTCTGAATGACCTCGCTCGCCGCGCCGTCCCGCAGGCCAAGGAAGAAGTCGCAGAGCTCAGCGGCTATGCCCGCGAAGAATTAGGGATTGAAACGCTTGAGCCGTGGGATGTGGCCTATGCCAGCGAAAAACTGCGCGAGGCGCGTCACTCCATCTCACAAGAGCAGCTTCGCCCTTACTTCTCTGCGCCACGGGTGGTGGATGGACTGTTTCAAGTCGTAGAGCGCCTGTATTGCGTTCGAATCGAGGCAGACCTTAAGGCGCCTAGCTATCACAACGATGTTCAGTACTTCCGTATTACTGAACAGGGAAAGCCGATCGCTGGTTTCTACTTGGACCTTTACGCTCGCGAAAGCAAACGTGGTGGTGCGTGGATGGCTGATTGCCGCGTACGCCGCCAAACTGAGAATGGCCTTCAGCTGCCAGTAGCATTTCTAACCTGTAATTTCACCGCCCCAGTTGGCGATAAACCCGCCCTACTGACACATGATGAAGTCACCACGCTGTTTCATGAGTTCGGTCACGGTTTGCATCACATGCTAACCAAACAGGATATCGCCGATATCTCTGGTATTAACGGCGTTGCTTGGGACGCCGTTGAACTGCCCAGCCAATTCATGGAGAACTACTGCTGGGAACGCGAAGGACTAGACCTGCTCGCCAAGCATGTCGATACTGACGAGCCTCTGCCCGCTGATCTGCTAGAGCGTTTACAGGCTGCCAAAAACTTCCAATCAGCCATGGGAATGGTGCGCCAAATAGAGTTTTCATTATTCGATTTGCGCCTGCACCATGAGCTGGAAGCGCCCAGCGCCAGTGATGTTCAAACGCTACTAGATGACGTACGTAGCCATACCTCTGTCGTGCCGACGGTTGACTTTAACCGCTTCCAGAATAGCTTTAGCCATATTTTTGCGGGTGGCTATGCGGCGGGCTATTACAGCTACAAATGGGCGGAAGTGCTCTCTGCTGATGCATGGAGCGCGTTTGAAGAAGCTGGTATTTTTGACCCCATCACTGGTCAACGCTTCCGCGAAGAGATCCTGGAGCCAGGTGGCGTGAGGGATGCAGCGGAGCTATTTCGCGCTTTCCGAGGCCGTGAACCAAGCGTAGAGCCATTGCTGCGCCATAGCGGTATCCGCGCAGCCTGACGTTTATTTTCACCATCACTAAGTGCGGTATCTTTATCGGCTGCCGCACCGTTGGAGCCTCTCATGTCGAGTGTGAAACGCTTTATTGCTGGAGTAACCTGCCCACGCTGCGCAGCCATGGATCGAATTCGCGCCTGGGAGCAAAACAGCATTCGTTACCGGGAATGCGTTAACTGCGACTTTTTCGAGCAGTTGCCGATTGAAGATGAGTCGGCATCAGAGTTGACTACCCGCGTTAATCAAGTACGCGAAGAGCAAAAAACGCAAGATGTGCAACCAGTACGCATTCTCGACCCCGGCAAACCTAAACGTTAACCCCCTATCCTAAGCATTATGCCATCGCTTTTAATTTAAGCCTCCACCACGTTGGAGGCCTTCAACTCCTCACTCCTCACTCCTCACTCCTCACTCCTCACTCCTCACTCCTCACTCCTCAAAGTGTGCGAAAAACCACACATCAAATAGCAAGCAGTGTGCGAAACCCCAGACACTTCGTGCTATTCCTATTTCAACCAAAGTTGAATAAGAAAATTTTAAGCTACTGATTTTAAAAACCAGGCTTTCAACTGGCATGACTATCGCTCTATATAAGCTGCTTAACGATAAAGCCACTGGCAGAACTGATACATGCCAGACGATAATCCCAATAACAGCTTAGGAAATCTCGCCATGCGCAATACGATGCCTAAAACTATCGCACTTCTTGTTGCCGGTAGTGCTTTGCTTGCCGCAGGAACTGCCCATGCAGACCGCTCCGACTGGCCTAATAATTTCACGGTAGGTACCGCAAGCCAAGGCGGCACCTACTTCGTTTATGGCTCAGGCTGGGCTAACTTTATTGCTGATGAGCTGGATGTGTCAGGCGGTGGCGAAGTCACCGGTGGCCCGACTCAAAACTTAGCGCTCGTACACAGTGGTGATATGGCCTTTGGCCTAACGACGATGGGTCCCGCTTCCGACGCTGTTAAAGGGGAAAGCCCGCTGGCACCTGGCCTGAAAATGGACAATGTTTGTGCACTGTTCCCCATGTATGAAACACCGTTCTCCATTGCGGCACTGTCAAGCTCCGGTATTGAATCCATCTCTGATATTCCTGCAGGTGCACGTATCGGTTTCGGCCCAGCAGCTTCCACATCAGACACCTATTTCCCCGCTATTCTCGAAACATTGGGCGTAGAATTTGATCGCCGTAACGGCGGTTGGTCTGACCTAGGTGGCCAGCTACAGGACGGTCTTCTGGATGTTATCGCCTTCGCAGCGGGCATCCCGATCCCAGCCGTTAGCCAACTCGAAGTACAGACCGATGTGAATATCATCGAGTTTACCGAAGAAGAAATGGCCACTGTGCTAGAAAGCTTCCCGGTTGCAGAGTTCACCATCCCGGCTAGCACCTACACAACGCTTGAAGAAGATGCACGCGCTGTGTCTATGTGGAACTTCGCCATTGCAGGCTGTGATCTGCCGGAAGACTTTATCTACGAAGTCACCAAAGCCACAATGGAAAACAATGAGCGTATGCGCTCTGTTCACCGTAGTGCTGAAACTACCATTCCGGAAAATATCGTCCACAACAACGTGCTGCCCTTCCATCCGGGCGCTGCACGCTGGTACGAAGAGAATGGCTACGACATCGCTGATGACATGATCAACTAAGCCAAGCACCTTCTTACGCTGCCCCGTTTTCCGCTGGCCGGACGGGGCAGCGTTCGCTACCGCCTCTTTTCTGCTTTTGCTGTGAGGGTGACCTCTAATGAGTCACAATACCGATCAAGACCCCAACGGCCTCAAGGATGATGCCCAAACTGCTTCATCGATACCTGAGTCAATCGCCGAGGGTGTCGATGAAGAAGTTTTCGAATCCAATCGCCGCTTGTTTGTTGGTTGGCAGTTCTTTTTATTTGCCGCACTGGCGATTGGTTATTCAGGCTTCCACCTGATTTCGCTCAATGTGTACCCGATGGAAACCTGGTCTTTTCGTATCGTGCATATTGCGGGTGCGCTAATTTTAGGTTACGGATTGTTTGCCGGTGCCCGCTTTGCTGAAGATGATCAGCAAGCTTCCCCTGCCTGGCTAAAATGGGTCAGCTATGCACTTCTCGCTCCTGCCCTTTACTCACTTGTTCACGTATTTTTAATGCAGCAGACCCTCAATGGCGGTGCCATGCGCATCGATCCAAGTATTGAGACACTGCATTACGGCTATCCCCTCATTGCCACCACGGCAATTGCCATTGTCCTTTCTTGGTTCTATCGACAGGCGCGCCACCGCTTTAATCCTGCGGACCTCGTGCTAATGGTCTGCGCTATCGCCAGCGCTGCTTACTTATTAATGGCCTTTAATACCAATATGCGTATGTCGACAGGCACTTCGTTTGCTCCTCCCGGCATTTCCTGGGCGGCCATTGCGGGGTCACTGCTGATTCTAGAGCTTACTCGTCGCGTAGCGGGTTTAGCATTGGTGGTTATTTCAGCGGTTTTCTTGGTTTATGTCTTTGCTGGTCAGTATTTACCTGGATTTTTAGGCTACCCAGGCCTGTCTGTTCAACGCTTCTTTAGTCAGGTCTATACCGATGCGGGCATTCTTGGCCCAACAACAGCGGTGTCATCCACCTATATCATTTTGTTTATTATTTTTGCGGCGTTTTTACAGGCTTCTAAAGTAGGTGATTACTTCGTCAACTTTGCGTTTGCAGCCGCTGGCCGTGCCCGTGGCGGCCCGGCGAAAGTATCTATTTTTGCTTCTGGCTTGATGGGAATGATCAACGGCACCTCAGCGGGTAACGTGGTATCGACTGGCTCGCTAACCATCCCCCTAATGAAGAAAGTAGGCTACCCCGCGCGTAGCGCTGGCGCTATTGAAGCAGCAGCATCTACCGGTGGGCAGATTATGCCGCCGATTATGGGTGCGGGCGCCTTTATTATGGCGGAAGTGACGGGCATTCCTTATACAGAAATTGCGATTGCAGCCGTCATTCCGGCTATACTTTACTTTGCTTCTATCTACTTTATGGTGGATTTTGAAGCGGCACGTAAAGGCATGCGCGGCATGCGTAAAGATGAAATTCCGCTATTCTCTAAATTGGTTAAACAAGTCTACCTATTTGCGCCTATTATCATTCTTATTGTCGCTCTCTTTATGGGCTACTCCGTCATTCGTGCCGGTACACTAGCGACAGCCTCAGCGGCAGTTGTCAGCTGGATCTCGCCCAATAAAATGGGCATCCGGGCTATTTTGCGCGCACTCCAACTAGCGGGCACTATGTCGATTCAGATCATCGCCGTATGTGCTTGTGCGGGCCTCATTGTTGGTGTCATTTCACTGACTGGTGTTGGCGCGCGTTTCTCTTCACTGCTGTTAGGCCTTGCCGGAGTTAGCCAATTATTGGCATTGGTCTTTGCGATGTTGATCAGTATTCTGCTTGGCATGGGTATGCCTACGACGGCAGCGTACGCGGTAGCCGCATCAGTAGTGGCTCCCGGCCTTATCAATATTGGCATCGAGCCTCTCGTAGCACACTTCTTCGTGTTCTATTTTGCGGTTGTATCCGCTATTACGCCGCCAGTGGCGTTAGCCTCTTACGCCGCCGCCGGTATTTCTGGGGATAACCCCATGGGTACATCGGTCGCTTCGTTCAAAATTGGTCTTGCTGCGTTTATCGTGCCGTTTATGTTCTTCTACAGCCCAGCCATGCTGATGGAAGGTTCTGCAATGCAGATACTTCGTGTCGGTGTGACCGCAACACTAGGGATCATCTTGCTTTCAGGCATGGTGCAAGCATGGTTCTTTGGGCCGGTAAACACCTTGCAGCGTGTGGTTATGCTGGTTGGCGCTATGTTCATGATTTACGGCGGCATCTACAGTGATATTGCTGGCCTGGCCATTGGCGGAGCGCTGTTCATTATGCAGCGTAAGCAGTATGGCAATAAGGCGACACCCAGTGCCACGTAACGGCGCCCGCTTTTCACTTAACCATTAGCAGTTAAGCCCAACAAAAACGCCCGCTCGAGTGCTATCGAGTGGGCGTTCTTCTTGTTCACCAGGCCAATTTCTTTAAGAGAACACTAGCCTCTCAGGTTATCAACAATTTTTAGCACCGGTGCTGCCTGGTTGAGTGTGTAAAAGTGTAAGCCCGGCGCACCACCATCAAGTAACCGCTCACACAAACGACTAACAACCTCCGTACCAAAGGCGGCAATAGCTTCGCTGTCATCACCATAGGCTTCTAGCTGCTTACGAATCCAACGGGGAATTTCTGCGCCGCAAGCGTCTGAAAAACGCGCCAATTTGGTGTAGTTAGTAATCGGCATAATGCCTGGAATAATCGGCTGCTCCACACCGAGCGCCCGTGCTTTTTCAACAAAGTGAAAGTAAGCATCTGCAGTGAAGAAGTACTGAGTAATTGCCATATTGGCGCCAGCCTTCATCTTACGAGCAAAGTTTTCCATATCCTTATCAAGGCTCGGTGCCTGTGGATGAGACTCTGGGTAGGCAGCTACCGCGATTTCAAAATGGTCGCCTGTCTCTGTACGGATAAACTCAACGAGCTCATTGGCGTAACGCAGTTCGCCGATGCTTGCCATGCCTGATGGCATGTCCCCACGTAGCGCCACTAAGCTGTCTACGCCCTCTTCACGGTACTGCGCCAGCAGGTCGCGCAGCTGGGCTTTTTCACTGCCAATGCAGGAAAGGTGTGGCGCGGTAGTGATTCCGCTCTGGCTAACGGTGCGCACGATATCGCGTGTACGCGCTTGGGTAGAACCACCGGCACCATAAGTGACCGAGAAAAAGCGCGGCTTTCGAGCGGCCAGTTCATCGCGTACGTGTATTAACTTCTCTTTTCCTGCATCGGTATTGGGCGGGAAAAATTCAAAGCTAATACCTAACGGGTGCTCTTGACTGCTCATGGGACTTCCTCGCAAAGCGTTAACATCGTGATAATTTAAGTTATTCTCCTCTTTCTACCGCGTTGGAGCTAATGAAAGATTTCACGATCGGCCTTTAATTCGGCTCATGTTAGCTATTTACAAAACTACTGGGTTACTTAGGCAACTACTGGGCTATTTAAATAACAGCGTCATCATCTAACGATTAGGATTCAGAAATGGATTTAGCACCAAGCGCCTTAATGGGGCCACTAGTAATGTTATTAGGGTTTGTAGGGTTGGGGTGGATCGCTGCACGACGTTTAACGATCGACCCGCGTCCCATCGCCACGCTACTAGTGTACTTGATTGCACCGCTGACCATTTTCCGCGCATTGATGAACGGTGGCCCCACGGCGGGTTATCTGCTGTTAACGCTGGCGCTGTTCATCCTAGTGAGTGCTATGGCGCTGGCTGTCCGCTGGTTTACACAACACCGCTTTGGGCCTCAGGAAGGGGCGCTGTTAGCGTTCTCCTCTGGAACAGGCAACACCGGTTACTTTGGTCTGCCCGTGGCGCTGATTTTACTGCCACCAGAGGGTGTCACGCTGTATCTGTTCTGCATGCTGGGAATTAATCTCTACGAGTTTACGGTGGGATTTTACTTGAGTGCCCGCGGCCACTTTTCCGTGCGCCAAAGTCTAATCAAAATTTCTCGACTGCCACTGATTTATGCGTTTTTGTCTGCACTGCTACTGAGCGCACTCGACGTGACCCTTCCCAGCGCCCTGATGAACTCGCTTGAGGTTTTCCCCGCCACTTACACCCTGCTAGGCATGATGATTATTGGCATGACGCTTAGCCAAGTAACGCTAGCTGCCTGGGACTCCCGCTTTGTTGCCACCTGCGTGGGCTTACGGTATCTACTTTGGCCGTTAGTGATGCTAATCGCCGTTCTATTACTTCAATCCCTAGGGACGCTTACGCCAGAACTCGGTATGGCATTGCTACTGCTAGGCGTGGTGCCTATGGCCTCTAACGTGGTGGTCGTGGCGATGGAGCTGGGCATTCAGCCCCAGAAAGGAGCACTGGCGGTGCTTACCACCACGCTACTAGCGCCTCTGCTAATTCCTTTCTATCTGCACGTCATGCTGCGCCTTACCGGGCTTGGAAGCTTCTAATTAAGTTAAAAGCCCTCGACACCCGCCTGTTTAAGCTGAGCAGCCAACCGCTGCACGTCTGGATGGCTGAAAAATGCCACCAGCGCGTCAGCACGTAGAGGACCAACGCCGGGTTCAGCCTGCCAATCGGTGTGTGTATAGCCTGCCAAAGTATCCCACTCCCCTAGCTGAGCGCTGCCACCAGGCGGCACTCCCAGCGCCGTTAACCATTGAGCATAGGAGGCCGTCTTTGCAGCCTCAAACTGGGCAGCAAGCGCTACTGCACGAACGTCGCCCACGCCGTGTGCCCGCTGAAGCTGTTCCGGCGTGGCTGCCAGCCAGCCCAGAAGTTCAGTCACAACACCTGCCTCCATAAGCGCTTGCCAGGTACCTTCCCCAACGCCCTGCAT
The DNA here is from genome assembly GCF_025820815.1 of Halomonas qinghailakensis. Taxonomy (NCBI): domain Bacteria; kingdom Pseudomonadati; phylum Pseudomonadota; class Gammaproteobacteria; order Oceanospirillales; family Halomonadaceae; genus Halomonas; species Halomonas qinghailakensis. The sequence goes on from NZ_CP096973.1 coordinate 1,570,450, forward strand.
AGTTAACTGGTCACTTAAAAAACTAAGCCGCGCCAGCAGCTGCGCGTCGCAGTCTGTGGTGAGCGTAAAGCAACTTAATAGGTGATAGCGCTCTGGGGAGGGCACACCAAGCGGCGCCCGCTCACGGGTTTGCCACACCACTTCTGTTACTTGGGGGATAGTAAGTCCTGCCAATGTTATGGCGACGTGATCTCCCGGGCGCACGTCCCACGCTTCCCAACGTTCCAAAGACCCAAGCGACACACGGCTGATGCGTCGCCCTTCTATTGTCACTGGGTAAAGCCACAGTAATGGGGTCACCCGCCCTGTTCGGCCAACGCGAAACTCGACGCCGCGCACCTGAACTAACGCCTGCTGAGCAGGGTACTTCCACGCCACGGCCCACTCCGGTGGCGATGAAGTCCAGCGCTGCACGCCAGGGCGTCTGGCCTGTTTCAATACCACCCCGTCGGTGGCGAATGGCAGAGGCCCGTTAAACCATCTATCGCGCCAGTCGGCAGCATCATGCCGGTCATTAATCGGATGGGTGTAATCAGCGGTATCAAAGCCTAATGCGGTCAAGTGACTCAGTCTTTCACTCATCTCAGCGGGGCCATCAGGCCAATCCCACACAAACAGCCCAACTTGCACAAGGGTTTGGCGCGTAGGCGACGCCTGCGCCATAGCACCAGCAACAGCGCCCCGCGCGCCAGAGGAAGGAGTCTGTGACTGAATATGGCTATCCAATGTCCAGTAAAGCTCACCTTGGAATACGGCTGAGAGCGGCGTTGGTAGCCTATTCGGCACAGCAGGAAGCTGCTGTACACGAGCCGTCCAGTTCTGCCCGCGCTCGCCATCACCGCGGCTAACCGCTTCGACCAACACGCCTTCTTCGTAGCGCAGCGTTATCGCGACACCATCAACCTTGGGCTGAATCCAAAGATCGTCTCGGCGGCTGATAAAGCGTCGCACGCCGTCATCATCGGCTTTATTTAAGCCCGTTTGCGCGACAGGGTGATCTAAGGTGCCATCGCTACGGGTTACTCTGGTTAGTGGTCGCTGCCGGGCCATTTCACCCAGGCAGACTTGCCAGTTGGCTAACCGAGCGACTGCTTGATCGTATAACTCATCGTCAATTAGCGATTCGCCCTGATCGTGATAGGCACTGTCCCAACGTGCAATGCGCTCGCTTAACGCTTGGCTCTCTTGCACCAGCTGTGCACGGGGCCAATCAGGACACGCACTGGCCTGTGCGGATAAGGTGACACTCAGTAAGCCCGCACTTAATAACACTACGCTTAATAACGTTGCTCTTCCCAATACGAGTCTCAATAAAGCAGTGATCAATAACCATCGTCTGCATGCTTTTCTGTTGGTATCCATACGCCCTCTCAGCACCTTGTGATAGCGCTTTCCTTTTAACTAGCGGCGACTAAACAAGACGCCAGATGAGAAGAGTGACCTTAGCGCATGACTGAAAATAAACATTCAACGTAAAAAAAAGCCCCTTGGCATTGGCCAAAGGGCACGGTCTTAACTGCATATAAGGCAGTCAGATATCTTTTTATAGGCCAGCAGCCTGGCGCAGGGCGTCGGCTTTGTCGGTTTTTTCCCATGGGAAGGCGGTAAAGGTTTCGGTATGCACTTGACCTTTGTCGTCTGTCCAGTGGTAGCTGTGCTCAAATGGCGCACGACCGAAGTGACCATAGGCAGCCGTAAGGCGGTACATAGGATGTAACAAGTCGAGCATTTTGGTAATCGCGTAAGGACGCAGATCAAAATGCTGGCGCACTAAATCAACGATTTTCGTATCGTCGATTTTACCGGTGCCAAAGGTATCGATGGATACCGACGTCGGCTCGGCAACACCGATGGCGTAAGAAACCTGAATTTCACACTTGTCGGCAAGCCCTGAAGCCACCACGTTTTTAGCCACGTACCGGCCAGCGTAAGCGGCGCTGCGGTCAACCTTAGAGGGGTCTTTGCCCGAGAAAGCACCGCCACCATGACGCGCCATACCGCCGTAGGTATCGACGATAATTTTACGCCCTGTTAGGCCACAATCGCCCACCGGGCCACCAATAACAAATTTACCGGTTGGGTTAATGTGGTACTGGGTATTTTCATCAAGCCATTCAGCGGGAATCACCTGCTCGACGATCTCCCGCTTGACCATTTTACGCAGATCATCTTGAGCGATTTCTGGGTCATGCTGGGTAGACAGCACGACGGCATCTACGCCACATGGCTGACCTTCGGCATTATACCGGAAGGTAACCTGGCTCTTAGCGTCCGGGCGCAGCCACGGCAACAGACCGTTTTTGCGCAGCTCGGCCTGACGCTCAACCAAACGGTGCGAGTAGTGAATCGGCGCGGGCATGAACGAGTCGGTTTCGTTGGTTGCGTAGCCAAACATCAACCCCTGGTCGCCAGCGCCCTGGTCTTCGGGCTTGGTACGGTCAACGCCCTGAGCGATATCAACGCTCTGCTTGCCGATCAGGTTGATTACCCCACAGGTTGCGCCATCAAAGCCGACGTGAGACGAGGTGTAACCAATATCGGTGATCACATCACGCACCAGCGCTTCCAGATCAACCCACGCAGAGGTGGTGATCTCACCGGCAATAATGGCAACGCCCGTTTTCACCATGGTTTCACAGGCAACGCGGGCCTGTTTATCTCGGGCGATAATGGCATCTAGAACCGCGTCAGAAATCTGGTCGGCAATCTTATCGGGATGGCCTTCCGAGACAGACTCGGAGGTAAACAGGGAATATTCGCTCATCGCGCACTCGACCCTCTGTATGACGGCTGCATAGTGACCGCAGCATCAGCAGGAAATCACGGCAGGAGGTTCCCTGCCCATATAAAGAAGCGGTGCTACTTGTTTTGGCGACCACTTCGGGAGGCAGAGTCTACACGCTGTTGGGGATTCTTCCCAGAACGTGACCCCAGAATTTGCCGCCGCCGGGGAAGTCAGCGACAATAGCACCTTTATTATTTCCGTTTTCAGGCGAGGAGCACCCCCATGCCGTCCCGTTTTGAGCTGGCCAATGCCATTCGCGCCCTTTCCATGGATGCTGTTCAGAAGGCCAAATCTGGCCACCCTGGCGCGCCCATGGGCATGGCTGATATTGCCGAGGTGCTGTGGAATGACTACCTCAAGCACAACCCCGAAGACCCTAAGTGGGCCGATCGCGACCGGTTCGTGTTGTCTAATGGCCACGGTTCAATGCTGCTTTATTCTCTGCTGCACCTAAGCGGCTATGAATTAAGCCTGGAACAGCTGCAAAACTTCCGTCAGCTGCACTCGCCCACCGCTGGTCATCCGGAATTTGGCTACGCCCCTGGCATTGAAACGACTACCGGTCCACTGGGCCAAGGTTTTGCTAACGCCGTTGGTTTTGCGATTGCTGAAAAAACGCTAGCTGCGCAGTTTAACCGCCCTGGCCACACCATTGTTGATCATCACACTTGGTGCTTCCTGGGTGACGGCTGCTTGATGGAAGGCATTTCCCATGAAGCCGCGTCGCTGGCGGGTACACAGCAGCTTGGCAAGCTGATTGCCCTGTATGACGACAACGGCATCTCTATTGATGGTGAGGTTGAAGGCTGGTTCACCGACGACACCGCCAAGCGCTTTGAAGCGTACGGCTGGCACGTGGTGCCGAACGTCGACGGCCATAAACCGGAAGAGATCAAAGCGGCCATTGAATTAGCTAAGAGCCACAGCGATAAACCTAGCCTAATTATCTGCAAAACTATCATTGGCTTTGGCGCACCAAATAAACAAGGTAAAGAAGAGGCTCACGGCGCACCATTAGGTGACGACGAAGTTGCCCTCGCCCGTAAGCAACTCGGCTGGGAACACGCACCGTTCCATATCCCTGAGCCCATTTATTCTGCTTGGGATGCCCGTAACGCTGGCAAAACCCGCCAGCAAGAGTGGGATACCCGCTTCGCCCGTTATGCCGAAGCATACCCAGGCGAAGCTAAAGAGTTTGAACGCCGCATGAAGGCGCAGCTACCGGCAGAACTTTCTACCGCCGCTCTTATTGAGCAGGCTCAAGAGAAAGGTGAAAGCATTGCCTCGCGCAAGGCCTCTTTTGAAGCGTTAAATGTTATCGGCCCGCAAATGCCCGAGCTGCTCGGCGGTAGCGCTGATCTTGCGCCGTCTAACTTGACCTTCTGGAAGGGCGCCAAAGCAATTACTCCGGAAGACGCTAGCGGCAACTACCTGCACTACGGGGTACGTGAGTTTGGCATGGGCGCGGTGATGAATGGTATCGCCCTTCACGGTGGTTTCGTTCCTTATGGCGCGACTTTCCTGATTTTCATGGAATACATGCGTAACGCCGTGCGTATGGCAGCACTGATGGGCCAGCAAGCCATTTACGTATTTACCCATGACTCTATTGGCCTGGGCGAAGATGGTCCCACCCACCAGCCGATTGAGCAGCTGACCAGCCTGCGGACAACGCCTAACCTGAACACATGGCGCCCCTGTGACGCCGTTGAAACTGCGGCTTCCTGGGATGCCGCAGTGAAACGCCACTCTGGCCCCACCGCGTTGGTGCTCTCGCGCCAGAACCTGCCTCACCAGCAACGCACCAAGGCGCAGTTAGCTGCTATTCAGTGCGGCGGTTACGTTTTGAAAGACAGCGACGGCACGCCCGAGCTGATCTTGATTGCCACTGGCTCTGAAGTATCACTTGCCATGGACGCAGCAGCAGAACTGGAACAGCAGGGTAAAGCGGTGCGCGTGGTTTCCATGCCGTCAACCTACCGCTTTAACGGCCAGGATGCGGAATACCGTGAAAGTGTACTGCCTAAGGCAGTCACCAAACGGATTGCAATCGAAGCGGGTCACGCCGACTACTGGTATAAGTACGTTGGTTTAGATGGTCGTGTTATCGGCATGACCACCTATGGCGAATCGGCACCGGCTGGCGAGCTGTTTAAACATTTCGGCTTTACGGTTGAAAATATTGTTAAACAGGCTAATGAGCTGTTGGGCTAACGCCACGCAGACTGATCTAGTGCGGGCTTTGCCATGCCCGCGCTAAATGGTCTGCTATGGCTAATTAGCTACTGGTTAATCGGAGAAGTGGTGGTCCACTTCTCCGGCCTACCTTTTTCTTCAGGGGTGGTTGGTATGCTGTTGCTATGCGCCACCCTTACCGTTCTTGGACGTGTGCCTTCAAGTTTAGCCGCTGCTGCCCAACCGCTTATTGCGCTTCTCGCCATGCTGATTATGCCCGGCGTTGTCGGTGTGTTTTTTATTCTGGATGAGTTGGCAGGCCAGTGGTTCGCTATTTTGTTTGCCTTACTATTGGGCACACTGCTAAGTGTTATCACCACGCTGTGGGTGTTAAAGCGGTTAATTGGACGCTCCCATGCTCACTAATTTGCTGTCTACTTTAACCATAACGCCGCTCTTTGCCGTTGCCTTAACACTGGCGGCATACTTGCTCGGCAGCGCGCTGTTTAAACGTCTGCGCAATCCCTCCTGGTTACCGGCAATATTAATTGCCGCACTGCTGCTGGCAGGCGCGCTAGCCGCGCTGGGTTTACCCTACGACACTTACCAACAGGGCGCTGCTTGGCTAACCATCTTATTGGGACCGGCCACGGTTGCCTTAGGTATGCCACTTTACCAACAGTTGCCGCGCATCCGCGAACTATGGCGACCGCTGACGCTTTGCCTACCGATAGCGGCGTCGCTTGCCGCTTGCTATGCCTTGGCGATAGCGTGGTTGCTCGGTGCCAGCCCTTCCATTTTGGCGTCACTTGCCGCTAAGTCAGTCACCGCGCCCATCGCTATCGGCATTACCGAACAGCTAGGTGGCAGCGTGGCGCTGCTAATGGGCGCCTTGCTGGTGACTGGCGTGATCACCATCCCCTTCGTTAGCATTTCGGCTCGGCTATTAAAAATAGACGATGAGCGCATTATCGGTTTCGCACTGGGGCTTAATGGCCATGCTATTGGCACTGTGCGTGCCTTTGAACTAAGCCCGACGGCGGGCGCTTTTGCCTCGCTGGGCATGAGCTTAACGGGCATTTTTACCGCGCTACTACTGCCACTCGCCTGGCAGCTGATAAGCATCGCCAGCTGAAATACGCTATCATCGCGCATATTTTCTTAAGAGCCGCTTCGCGACATGGCTAACGCAACCTCAAAGTATCGTATTGCCATTAATGGTTACGGGCGCATTGGTCAGTGCGTGCTAAGAGCCCTGGTTGAACGCAACCTCCCTGAGCTTGAAGTGGTCGCTATCAACGAGCTTTCTGACCTTGCGACCATCACCTATCTTACCCGCTACGACACTACCCATGGTCGTTTTCCGGGCGAGGTGGATCATGATGGCGAAGTGCTGCTGATTAATGGCCATCGAATCCAGGTGCTTTGTGAGCGCGACCCGCAAGCGCTGCCCTGGGCAGCGTTGGGCGTTGACCTAGTGTTGGAGTGCTCTGGCAGTTTTAAAGACCGAGCAACGGCTGAGCAGCACTTAACAGCAGGGGCTAAGCGGCTGCTGTTTTCCCAACCTGCAGAAAGCGATGTGGATGCAACCATTGTCTGGGGCATCAACGAGCATGAATTAGCGCTCTCCCAGCGTATTCTTTCCGCAGCCTCCTGCACCACTAACTGCCTGGTGCCGTTACTGACAGTACTAGACGAAGCCTTAGGGCTTGAGCATGGTGTTACCACCACCATCCACTCAGCGATGAACGATCAGCCGGTCATTGATGCCTACCATCAAACAGACCTGCGTCTAACACGCTCGGCGATGCAATCAATTGTCCCTGTAGATACAGGATTGGCTGTTGGTATAAGCCGTTTGATGCCTAGCTTAGCAGGGCGCTTTGAATGCCTACACGTGCGCGTACCTACCATTAATGTATCAGCGATGGATGTAGCATTGACGGTTCGCACCGATACCCACGCCGAGCACGTTAACGAATTACTACGCAGTGCCAGCCAGCAACGCTTAGCTGGCGTATTGGGCTATACCGAAGCCCCCATGGCATCGATAGATTTTAATCATGACCCCCGCTCTGGCATCCTAGACGCCACGCAAACACGGGTCGCAGGAGCACGCTTAATTAAGCTGCTGTGCTGGTTTGACAATGAATGGGGCTTTGCCAATCGTATGCTGGATATCACCCAACGGCTGGCATCGCTTTCCACAAACGATGCTCGCTAGGCCTGGGCCTGTACCACGACTTTTTATCTGCTTGAACACGAGGAAACCGCTCACATGAACGTGCAAAAAATGACCGACCTGCCCCTGGAAGGGCAGCGTGTACTGATTCGTGAAGACCTTAACGTGCCAATCAAACATGGCCGTGTTTCCAGTGACGCCCGTCTTCGCGCGGCGCTGCCCACCATTCAGGCAGCAGCTCAAGCAGGTGCGAAAGTGATGCTCATGAGCCACTTAGGCCGCCCCACTGAAGGTGAGCCTGCTGACGAATTTTCACTAGCTCCTGTCGCAGAGCGCTTAACCGAATTACTAGGCCACCCCGTTGCCTTAATCAAAGATTATCTCGATACAGCACCAACGTTAGCTAACGGCGATATTGTGCTGTTAGAAAACGTGCGTTTTAACAGTGGTGAGAAAAAAGACGACGAACAGCTTTCCAAGCAGTATGCAGCACTATGCGATGTTTTTGTAATGGATGCCTTTGGCACCGCTCACCGTGCACAGGCCTCTACGCATGGCGTTGCACGCTTTGCCCCGCAGGCGTGTGCAGGCCCGCTGCTTGCCCAAGAGCTCGAGGCGCTTAAAAAAGCATTGGCGACCCCTGCTCGTCCTATGACAGCAATTGTCGGCGGCTCTAAAGTATCTACCAAGCTAGATGTACTCACAGCCCTTTCTGACAAATGCGATCAGCTCATTGTCGGTGGCGGTATCGCCAATACGTTTATCGCGGCAGCAGGCTATAATGTCGGCAAATCGCTCTACGAAGCAGATTTAATCGGCCAGGCAAAAGCATTGATGGACAAAGTGGCCATTCCGTTGCCCACTGACGTCGTCGTCGCCACCGAATTTTCTGAATCGGCTGACGCCATCGTCAAGCCAGTTGACCAAGTCGCTGATGATGAAATGATCCTGGATATCGGTCCCGAAACCGCTAACCATCTCGCTAGCCTGCTGAAAAACGCAGGAACTATTTTGTGGAATGGCCCCGTTGGCGTCTTTGAGATTGATCAATTTGGCAAAGGAACGGAAGTACTTTCCCTCGCCATTGCCGACAGCAACGCTTTCTCAATCGCTGGGGGCGGTGATACGTTAGCGGCGATTGATAAATACGCTATTGCTGACCGCGTTTCCTATATCTCGACCGGCGGTGGCGCATTTCTTGAATACGTTGAAGGCAAACAGCTGCCTGCGGTTGCTGCTTTAGAAGCGGCCGCGCAGCGCGGTTAATACCCAGCGAGGTGAACCAGTACGCTCACTGCACTCGTTCACACAGACAACCCAATTTTGACAATATAGATAAGGTGACCTCATGGCTTTGATTAGCATGCGCCAAATGCTCGACCACGCTGCCGAATATGGCTACGGCATTCCAGCATTTAACGTTAATAACCTTGAGCAGATGCGCGCCATTATGGAAGCAGCGGACGCCACCGACTCGCCAGTTATCGTGCAAGCCTCTGCTGGCGCGCGCAAATATGCCGGTGCACCCTTTCTGCGCCATCTCATCTTGGCAGCCGTAGAGGAATTCCCGCATATCCCTGTCGTGATGCATCAAGACCACGGTACTAGTCCTGCCGTTTGTCAGCGCTCTATTCAGCTTGGCTTCTCCTCAGTGATGATGGATGGTTCACTGGGTGAAGATGGCAAAACACCAATGGACTACGACTACAACGTTGATGTCACCCGCCGTGCCGTGGAAATGGCACATGCTTGTGGTGTTTCTGTAGAAGGTGAGCTGGGCTGCCTGGGCAGCTTAGAAACGGGCATGGCCGGTGAGGAAGACGGCATCGGTGCCGAAGGCAAACTGGATATGGAGCAGATGCTCACCGATCCTGAAGAAGCCGCAGAATTTGTCAAAGCGACCCACGTCGATGCGCTAGCGATCGCCATTGGCACCAGCCACGGTGCCTATAAATTCACTAAGCCACCCACCGGTGATACGCTTTCAATTCAGCGCATTAAAGAAATTCATGCGCGTATTCCCGATACCCACCTGGTAATGCATGGCTCTTCATCTGTGCCCCAGGAATGGCTGGAAGTGATTAACCAGTATGGCGGTCAAATTCCAGAAACTTACGGCGTACCGGTCGAAGAGATCATTGAGGGCATTAAGCACGGCGTTCGCAAGGTCAATATCGACACCGATTTACGCCTTGCTTCTACGGGTGCAGTACGCCGCTTTATGGCTCAGAACCCTTCAGAGTTCGACCCACGTAAATTCCTTAAAGAAACCGTGACGGCCATGCGTGACCTATGCATTGCACGCTATGAAGCCTTCGGTACCGCCGGTAATGCGAGTAAAATCAAACCTATTAACCTGGAAGTTATGTTCCAGCGTTACGAGCGTGGTGAGCTAGACCCCAAAGTGAAGTAACTTTCGTTTTTGTAGCACCCATAAGGCGGCCTAATCGGCCGCCTTATTTTGTTGCAACGCAGCATATATGTGCTATTACTAGAGGAGCGTAGCTAACTATTTCCTAACAGGTACCCCACTATGAAGCACTCTTCTATAACGACATCGGCGGCTCCACTGGCCATGTTTGATATATGGAAAGCGGGGTTAATGGCATTTGAGCTATGGAGTTCCTCGCTCACTACGATCGCTATGCGCCAACAAATGTGGCAAACACAGCCATTTTTTAGCCCCTCCATGATGCGTGAAAACCAACGTATGGTGAGCGAAAAAATGGAGGCCAGCGCAGAAGCAGGCCTTGTTATGCAAAAAACATTAATAAATGCAATGAGCGGTCAGTATGCACCTTGGTGGGTGACTAGCCAAAAAGCCATGAAGCCCTACCACCGCCGTAGCAGCGCTAATTCACGACGCTTATCACGCTAATCGTATTAGCCGTTATCGTTGTTACTCTTCTGCTCACTCTCACCGTTTTCGATGGCATCTTCAGCACTACCGGTGCCTCCAGTGCCTCCCTCAGTGTCTTCTTCATCACTATCGTTACTTTCAGCGTCGCGGTTGTTCGCGGCGTCGTTGGTAGCGGGTTCATCGCGCTGAAGTGCGCCTGCCTCAATACCGTACTTTTCCTCTAATGCCGCGTCATCTAACGCCTCATGCTGCGTATCATCTGAATCTGACGTTTCGGCTTGTGCTTGCACTGACATCAGTAGGGATGTGCAAAAAGCAATTGAAAACACCCAAGGTGTAAATCGCATCAAGGCTCTCCTTTTTTTGTGGTTATCTCAGCTTAGTCTAAACACGTCCTGCTACCAGTGTTGTCGCTTTAAAAAGCCATTCTTATCCTAAGCAATAGATGCATTAGTCAGTCATTAACCAAAGCAATTTGGCATAAACCTATAAAAAATTATCAAACAGTGTTCACAAAGAGCGAGGAATCTCGTTCAATAGCAGATGTCGGCTTAAACTAACACGGGTAGCGCGTAAGACGCTGCAAGGAATGACAATGCCGCTTCCACTTTTGCTGTTTGACTGTGATGGCACCCTCGTCAATAGTGAACCACTTTTAGCTGAAGAAATGGCTATTGGGCTCAATTCGGTAGGCTTACCTTTCAAATCCACCGATTATCTGGGGGAATTTCGAGGTGCTCGCTTTCGACGAATTGTGGCAGAGTTACAGCAACGCTATGGTAATGTCGATGAAGATCAATTAGCTAGCATGGAACAGACGATGCGCACTAGCCTAGCTAATCGGCTAACAAGTGAACTAGAGGCAATTCCTGGCGCACGTGAATCCCTTGAGGTATTGCGTCATTATCCAAGTGCCGTGGTATCCAATGGTCCAGAAAGTAAAATTCATACGGCTTTAAAGGCCACCGGCCTAGCCGACTACTTTGGTAAACGCTTGTTTAGCGGCTATACCGCTAACTGTTGGAAACCCGAACCCTGTCTTCACCTCCATGCAGCTAGTATCATGGGTTTTGCAGCAAAAGACTGCATTGCCATTGATGATGCCCTTGTGGGTATTAGAGCAGCCCTTCAAGCTGGCATGACGGTTATTCACTTAAACCGCTATCCAGATGCTGAAACTACGCCTGAAGGCGCTATTATGATCAGCAACATGTACCAATTGCCTGCAGTTGTTGAGCGCCTTACTCATGAAAAGTGGCAAATGCCAATGCCTCAACATTCAATAGAGAAATAAGTATGGCTTCATTACGTGACCAGCTCGGCGGCCTTGTGTACTCAACAGAACAAGGCAAAACTTGCCCTAGCTGCCGTGAGTCTATCGATCACTGCCGCTGTGAAGATACCAGTGAGCAAGCACGCATTGCTGATTTAGACGGCATTGTGCGGATCCGGCGTGAAACCAGTGGTCGCAAGGGAAAAGGCGTGACTACTATTAGCGGTATACCGCTCCCCACCACGGAGTTGAAGGCGCTTGCTAAAACATTGAAGAAACGCTGCGGTACTGGGGGTGCAGTAAAAGATGGCATTATCGAGATTCAAGGCGATCACCGAGAAACACTGCAACATGCACTAACCTCATTAGGCTACCACGTTAAATTAGCAGGTGGCTGATACACCTCTGTGATGGCGCTCTGTCTTGAGACCGCGCGCTAAGGGCAAGGCACTGCAATGAATTGGCTAGAATACCTGCTTCCACTCATTTTTCTATTTCCCATGGCGGCTATGGGTGGCATTGTTTTAGCATTGCGTAGCCTCCACGATGCGCGCGTTCAGTCTCCCTTTAACGCTCCTTTACGTGAACCAGGCCAGGCCCTGCGTCATCGCCTCGACCAAGCTTTTTCTAGCCTTTTTTTAAACGGCGCGCTCGGCCCCATCATTAGCCTGGCCCCTCTCGTGTACGGCATGGGGCGTATGCTATTTGTAGAAAAACAGGACTGGGTAGAGTGGGCATTATATGGCTTACTTAGCACGCTATTAGTGCTAGCGTTTTCACTGCTACTTGTCCGCGATTATCAGCGTATCCGCCGTCTTAAACTTGGCTTAGCTTGCGAGCTAGCTGTCGGTCAGGAATTAGAGCGCATGGTGAGGCCGGAAGCCCACCCCTACTATGTCTTCCACGATGTTCCCACTGATAGCTTTACTATTGACCACGTCGTTGTCACACCACACGGCGTCTTCGTGGTAGAAACGCGAGCCCGAGCATTAGCGATTGGTAGCGATGGGAAAGAGCTTAATAGCGTAGCCGTTGAACGTGAGCGGCTGCGTTTTCCTCATTGGCAAGAACGCCGTCCACTTCATAAAACGCGCCAGGGCGTCAATTGGTTGACTCAGTGGTTAGAGTGTCGCTGTGGTATACCCGTGCCTGTACGAGGCGTATTGGTGTTACCAGGCTGGGAGGTGGACACTAGCGAAGCCGCCCCCGACATATTAGTCGTAAGCGGTGAGCAGCTAGCCCGTCAGCTAACCGAACTCACCCCTGGCCAGATGAGCGATGCCATTCACGATAAGGTGATTCATTTATTAATTGAGCGTGCACGTATTATGGAACTCAAACACTTACGCCAACCCTCTGTCTGAAAGACTAATCACCGCGTAAGCGACCGCCCATTTCTTGTGCAAGATCGACAGCATAGTGATCGGTCATACCGCCAATAAAATCTAGCATACGCCGATAGCTATCATAGAGCGTCCAGGATTGCAGTGGCGTATTTTCACCAATCAATGCCAAAACACGTTGATGTTTAAATGAGCTATGGCCTGTGTGATGTAATTCATTAGCAGCACCTATAAATGCTTCTAGTAAAATTCCTAGCGTTGTGTAGGCGCCAATTTCCAACTTGGCTTTGCGCTCATTTTGAAAAATGCGTTCACGAGCCAACTGCTTTGCAGCTTGAACCCCCCATCCCAAATCAGGATGACACAGCTCTAACAAATCCTGGCCTAACGTGCCGCTGAGTAATGCTTGCTCATGCTGCACAAAGACAGCTCCCACATCATTTACTGCACGCTCCATGGCAGCACCGCGCAGTAACGCAATTCGACGCCGCTGAGATACTTTCCGCCTCTCCATCTCAGCGTATTCTGGAGGAAATTCACCGGCTATCTGGCGCAATATTTCAACCACTTCCTCATAGCGAAGAATCCCCATCTCTAAGCCATCTTCTAAATCAAGCAGGGCGTAGCAGATATCATCTGCCGCTTCGACAAGCCAGGCAAGCGGATGACGACACCAGCGTTGATCTCCCTGGGGAAGAAGCCCGACAGCCCCAGCCACTTCTTTTAACAGCGCCTGTTCAGACTGGTAGCAACCAAACTTACCCGCACGCCCGCTGTAGCGTACCGTCCAGGGATATTTAAGTAGAGTACCTAACGTAGCGGCAGATAACCGCATACCACCATTAAACTGGTTGTATTCAATTTGTGTAATAACACGGAAGCCTTGGGCATTACCTTCATACGTCAGTAAGTCTTCACGCTCTGCGTCAGACAGACCATCTAGCAAGCCACTTTTTTGAGCACGCTGAAACCAATCACGAATCGCATATTCACCAGCATGGCCAAAAGGGGGATTACCAATATCATGTCCTAAACACGCCGTTTGGACGATCACCCCTAAATCAGCGGGTGTAATCCAACTAGGCAGTCGATCCTTTAATAACTCGCCGACAATCATACCTAGCGAACGACCAACACAACCAACTTCAAGTGAGTGAGTTAAGCGTGTGTGAATATGATCATTTTCTGTCAGCGGATGAACCTGCGTTTTTCGCCCCAAACGCCTAAAAGAACCCGAGAAAACAATACGATCATGATCTTTATGAAAAGGGCTTCGACCGATTTCATGAGTCGCTTCACGCACACTACCAGGGCGTTTATCGTGAAGACGTTGAGGGGATAATAACTGGTCCCATTGCATCTGTGTCATAGCGTTCCTCCGTGAGAGCAACATTTTGACATAAAACTAAGCAAGATAACCGCCTTCAACCTCAAGACATGTGTGCAGCGACAACCACCGCTACACACATGTCATATGATAGTGACACGCGCCATTGATCAGATAATTTTTAACGCTCGATAGATGGGTAACCGCTCATCTAGAAAATCTCTGGCCTGACGCTCAAGCTCGACCAAATTTTCATTCTCATCCGAAATTGGCTTACCCTCTTTAAGCAGACATTTGTTTTGAGACGCTAAAATACGCCACGTAAAAGCAGCTAACGTTTTAGCATCATCGCCGCCCTCTAACGAGGCAAGCAGGAAAAACTGATGAAAAAGCGGGACAGCAATACCACCTCCTGTCACAGGACTTGCTAGATAACTCAACTCTGTTGTGCTTCTTGACCGACTCATTAAAAAACGATTGAGTTGACCAGTCTTGGACGCTACTTTAGCAATATCATCGTCAGATTGGGCAGGCAAAATAATACCTTTTGATGCAAGTATGGCGATTGCACTGTTAAATGCAGAGCGCCCCACCCCGTGCTCTGCTGCAACCTGCCAAAGCTCTGATACAAATACAGGTTGATAGGATGAAAGCATCTCTAGTAGTGGCGTATAAATATTGCTAGGCAAGTCAAAGTTACCCAGTCGCCCAGCGATTTTTAGCTGTACGTCCTTACGTGGCACTCCCATAATCACACGAAGACCACCTAACATTTCATCTTTATCAAGCTCACTTAAACGGCGTGCCCCTTTTACCCAGTAATCGGTACGAAATTGACGATTCTCACAAAAATCACGCACCGACTGGCGAAATAGCGGGTTAGGAATGTTATTAATTAAGGCCTGTTGCTCATTGGTTAACTGAATACTCTCAATGGCATCTGCATATCTCGCACTACAAGCCCAGTCCATTTTAGCTGGCTCTAACCAACGCGCCATTTTGGCAAATGCCATTGGCTCCCAATCACGGTTAAAGTATTCGTGGGCCACATAGTTTTTATTATCTTGCTTAATTTTAGCCAGACGATTTTTTATCTGGGGGTTAGCATTGCAATACTCAGGGTTCACAGCGACCAGCTTATCAGCAAACGCAATGGCATCATCAATACGTGAAATGGTGCCTGCTCCCTGGGCGCTCATAGTATCAGCATACTCCGCTAGCAAGTCACGCATTGGTACCATTGCCGCCCAACCTGGCTGAGTGTTATAGCTGATATATAGCACGCCTCCTACTCTTAGTTTTCGTCGGATAAAATCAACGATCACCGCACGGTTTTCATCCGAAATCCAACTCCATATACCGTGAAGACCGATGTAGTCGAACTCAGGCAAATTGTCACGCTGACAAAAATCACTAAAGGCATCATCGTACAGCTTAGCGTCTGCACCGCTAATAGAAGACAACTCCTGAGCAAACGCCGCTTGATGGGGATTAAAATCGGTCCCGTACCAATTTATTTGTGAGGCGGCCGCATGAATATTGGTGCTAATACCCTGGCCAAACCCAAGTTCACAGGCATTAATAGTTTTAGGCGGCCGAATGCCAGCATTGATAAACCCTAAAGCAATGCGCAAAGGATTAAGCTCAGCGTAATATCCATAGGTATAATTAATATCTGCTACGTATCCCGATGTCCAATCCGACATAACACCTGCTCCCAAGCGATGGCGTATAGTTCAAATTTTTAAACTGAGTCTTTAAACGAAGTCGTTTACCATCAGGATTTTAGAAACAGTCAGGAAACATTATTATGGCGCCCTTACCACTGCCACAAACTCTGACAATGACCCACACCCTGATACAAACGCTATTGCTAGATACTTGATAGTGAAGTATTTAATTCCATGGGTCTACTGAAGAGATAGCGTGAAGTTTTAAGGATTGTTAAGCGATTATGTGTGTAAATAACTTCGCAAGTATTTTTTGCTATTTATTCTCCTACGTCCCCTATTGAATGACTTACTTTCAAGTATGAAAAACCCCAGCCCTAGGGGATTTTTTCGAATCAGTAACTAACGATGACTCCTCCCAGCCCTCCGAGCCGCTCTTGTCATTCCCGCAGGCCCTCAGCGGGAATCCATGCTGACCTGGGGTTTTAGGCTGCTGCAGGTCAAGGTCAAGGTGGATTCCCGATAACCTCACTCGGGAATGACGGTGTGGAGACTCGGGAATGACGGTGCGGTAGGCACCAACAAAAAGCCCCAGCTTCAACTGAAGCTGGTTTTTTTCTTAATAAGTGCCTGACGATAACTCGCCCCAGCCCTCCGAGCCGCTCTTGTCATTCCCGCAGGCCCTTAGCGGGAACCCATGTTGAGTTGGGGTTTTGGGCTGCTGCAAGCCAAGGTCAAGGTGGATTCCCGATAACCTCACTCGGGAATGACGGTGCAGTGACTCGGCAATGACGTACGGTGCACGCGTCGGGAGGGGGCCACGTTGTTAGAGAGGGCTAGGGGTGTTTTTTCTTTCTGAACGCAAAAAACCCAGCCGATTGGCTGGGTTTTTTGTTTAATAAGTGCCTGACGATGACCTACTCTCGCATGGGGAGACCCCACACTACCATCGGCGCTAAGCGGTTTCACTGCTGAGTTCGGCATGGGATCAGGTGGTTCACGCTCGCTATGGTCGTCAGGCGTAACAGGTAATGCATATCATGCTGACAGTGTTTTGTGTCGTCTCTTTTGTCTTAAGCCTGTCGTGTGTCACGGTGGGCTTAATCCGCGTATCCGGTTTTCTGAGTGTTGTCACACTCGTTTCGTTATCACTGCGACCAGACCCCTTGGGTGTTATAGGGTCAAGCCTCACGGGCCATTAGTACACGTTAGCTCAACGCCTTGCAGCGCTTCCACACCGTGCCTATCAACCAGCTGGTCTCGCTGGGCCCTTCAGGAGGCTCTAGGCCTCAGGGATGTCTCATCTTGAAGGGGGCTTCCCGCTTAGATGCTTTCAGCGGTTATCCCGTCCGCACATAGCTACCCGGCAATGCCACTGGCGTGACAACCGGAACACCAGAGGTGCGTCCACTCCGGTCCTCTCGTACTAGGAGCAGCCCTTCTCAAACATCCAACGCCCACGGCAGATAGGGACCGAACTGTCTCACGACGTTCTAAACCCAGCTCGCGTACCACTTTAAATGGCGAACAGCCATACCCTTGGGACCGACTTCAGCCCCAGGATGTGATGAGCCGACATCGAGGTGCCAAACACCGCCGTCGATGTGAACTCTTGGGCGGTATCAGCCTGTTATCCCCGGAGTACCTTTTATCCGTTGAGCGATGGCCCTTCCATACAGAACCACCGGATCACTAGAACCTGCTTTCGCACCTGCTCGACGTGTCTGTCTCGCAGTCAAGCACCCTTATGCTCTTGCACTCACTGCACGATGTCCGACCGTGCTGAGGGTACCTTCGTGCTCCTCCGTTACTCTTTGGGAGGAGACCGCCCCAGTCAAACTACCCACCACACACACACTGTCCTCGATCCGGATAACGGACCTGAGTGAGAACGCCAATGATGCCAGGCTGGTATTTCAAGGTTGGCTCCGCTCGAACTGGCGTCCGAGGTTCAAAGCCTCCCAGCTATCCTACACAGGCAACATCAGCGTCCAGTGTGAAGCTATAGTAAAGGTTCACGGGGTCTTTCCGTCTAGCCGCGGGTACACCGCATCTTCACGGCGATTTCAATTTCACTGAGTCTCGGGTGGAGACAGCGTGGCCATCATTACGCCATTCGTGCAGGTCGGAACTTACCCGACAAGGAATTTCGCTACCTTAGGACCGTTATAGTTACGGCCGCCGTTTACCGGGGCTTCAATCAAGAGCTTCGCCTTACGGCTAACACCATCATTTAACCTTCCGGCACCGGGCAGGCGTCACACCCTATACGTCCGCTTGCGCGTTAGCAGAGTGCTGTGTTTTTACTAAACAGTTGCAGCCACCTGGTATCTTCGACCGGTTCGGGCTTGGAGAGCAAGTCTCGTCACCCTACGCCGGCGTGCCTTCTCCCGAAGTTACGGCACCATTTTGCCTAGTTCCTTCACCCGAGTTCTCTCAAGCGCCTTGGGATTCTCACCCTGACCACCTGTGTCGGTTTGGGGTACGGTCGCACATGATCTGAAGCTTAGAGGCTTTTCCTGGAAGCGTGGCATCAATGACTTCCTGACCGTGGTCAGTTCGTTTCGTGTCTCGGCCTTAGAGCATCCCGGATTTACCTAGGACACCAGCCTACTCACTTTCACCAGGACAACCAACGCCTGGCTCACCTAGCCTTCTCCGTCCCCCCATCGCAATCATGTCCGGTACGGGAATATTGACCCGTTTCCCATCGACTACGCCTTTCGGCCTCGCCTTAGGGGCCGACTCACTCTGCTCCGATTAGCGTCGAACAGAAACCCTTGGTCTTCCGGCGAGGGAGTTTTTCACTCCCTTTATCGTTACTCATGTCAGCATTCGCACTCGTGATACCTCCAGCGAACTTCTCAATTCACCTTCATTGGCTTACACGACGCTCCTCTACCGCTCATCCAGAGGATGAACCCGTAGCTTCGGTACCTGGTTTAGCCCCGTTACATCTTCCGCGCAGGCCGACTCGACTAGTGAGCTATTACGCTTTCTTTAAAGGATGGCTGCTTCTAAGCCAACCTCCTAGCTGTCTGAGCCTTCCCACATCGTTTCCCACTTAACCAGGATTTCGGGACCTTAGCTGACGGTCTGGGTTGTTTCCCTTTTCACGACGGACGTTAGCACCCGCCGTGTGTCTCCCACGCTCGCACTCACCGGTATTCGGAGTTTGCCTCGGGTTGGTAAGTCGGGATGACCCCCTAGCCGAAACAGTGCTCTACCCCCGGTGGTGATACGTGAGGCGCTACCTAAATAGCTTTCGAGGAGAACCAGCTATCTCCGAGCTTGATTAGCCTTTCACTCCGATCCACAAGTCATCCAAATCTTTTTCAACAGATCCTGGTTCGGGCCTCCAGTTGATGTTACTCAACCTTCACCCTGCTCATGGATAGATCGCTCGGTTTCGGGTCTATATCCAGCGACTGTGTCGCCCAGTTAAGACTCGGTTTCCCTACGGCTCCCCTAAACGGTTAACCTCGCCACTGAATATAAGTCGCTGACCCATTATACAAAAGGTACGCAGTCACAGAACAAGTCTGCTCCTACTGCTTGTACGCACACGGTTTCAGGATCTATTTCACTCCCCTCTCCGGGGTTCTTTTCGCCTTTCCCTCACGGTACTGGTTCACTATCGGTCAGCCAGGAGTATTTAGCCTTGGAGGATGGTCCCCCCGTCTTCAGTCAAGGTTTCTCGTGCCCCGACCTACTCGATTTCACATGATCAGATTTTCGACTACGGGGCTATCACCCGCTGCGGCCGAGCTTCCCAGCTCGTTCGTCTAATCAGTCACATGCTTAAGGGCTGGTCCCCGTTCGCTCGCCGCTACTAGGGGAATCTCGGTTGATTTTCTTTTCCTCAGGGTACTTAGATGTTTCAGTTCCCCTGGTTCGCCTCTTACGCCTATATATTCAGCGTAAGATACTCATCTTATGATGAGTGGGTTTCCCCATTCAGAGATGCCCGGGTCACAGGTTGTTTGCCACCTCGCCGAGCCTTATCGCAGGCTACCACGTCTTTCATCGCCTCTGGCTGCCTAGGCATCCACCGTGTGCGCTTCATTGCTTGACCCTATAACCCGAAGGAGTCTGGGATTCGCAATGATAACGATTGCCGGATACGCTTGAGACGTATCACAAAACAATTACGTATAAACGTTTTAAAAAACGTTTATGTCAGCATAATATACATTGTTAAAGAGCGACTGCTATGCGCAGTGATAAGCGGTTGCTTTTTTCACGTTAAAAAAAGAAGGGGCTTTAAAACAAAGCTCTTTAAAAGAACTCTTTAAAAAAAGATCTTTTCTCTTTTTTCAATATGAAGAAAACGCTTATCACTGCGTATCAACAGCATTTTGATCAGGTAATTCATTGTGAGCGCTTACCGCGAGGGATGATGCATCGTTTAAGGAGGTGATCCAGCCGCAGGTTCCCCTACGGCTACCTTGTTACGACTTCACCCCAGTCATGAACCACACCGTGGTGATCGCCCTCTTGCGTTAGGCTAACCACTTCTGGTGCAGTCCACTCCCATGGTGTGACGGGCGGTGTGTACAAGGCCCGGGAACGTATTCACCGTGACATTCTGATTCACGATTACTAGCGATTCCGACTTCACGGAGTCGAGTTGCAGACTCCGATCCGGACTGAGACCGGCTTTTCGGGATTAGCTGACTCTCGCGAGCTCGCAACCCTTTGTACCGGCCATTGTAGCACGTGTGTAGCCCTACTCGTAAGGGCCATGATGACTTGACGTCGTCCCCACCTTCCTCCGGTTTGTCACCGGCAGTCTCCTTAGAGTTCCCGGCATTACCCGCTGGCAAATAAGGACAAGGGTTGCGCTCGTTACGGGACTTAACCCAACATTTCACAACACGAGCTGACGACAGCCATGCAGCACCTGTCTCTGCGTTCCCGAAGGCACCAAGTGATCTCTCACAAGTTCGCAGGATGTCAAGAGTAGGTAAGGTTCTTCGCGTTGCATCGAATTAAACCACATGCTCCACCGCTTGTGCGGGCCCCCGTCAATTCATTTGAGTTTTAACCTTGCGGCCGTACTCCCCAGGCGGTCGACTTATCGCGTTAACTTCGCCACAAAGTGCGCTAGGCACCCAACGGCTGGTCGACATCGTTTACGGCGTGGACTACCAGGGTATCTAATCCTGTTTGCTACCCACGCTTTCGCACCTCAGTGTCAGTGTCAGTCCAGAAGGCCGCCTTCGCCACTGGTATTCCTCCCGATCTCTACGCATTTCACCGCTACACCGGGAATTCTACCTTCCTCTCCTGCACTCTAGCTTGACAGTTCCGGATGCCGTTCCCAGGTTGAGCCCGGGGCTTTCACAACCGGCTTATCAAGCCACCTACGCGCGCTTTACGCCCAGTAATTCCGATTAACGCTTGCACCCTCCGTATTACCGCGGCTGCTGGCACGGAGTTAGCCGGTGCTTCTTCTGCGAGTGATGTCTTTCCTAATGGGTATTAACCACTAGGCGTTCTTCCTCGCTGAAAGTGCTTTACAACCCGAAGGCCTTCTTCACACACGCGGCATGGCTGGATCAGGGTTCCCCCCATTGTCCAATATTCCCCACTGCTGCCTCCCGTAGGAGTTCGGGCCGTGTCTCAGTCCCGATGTGGCTGATCATCCTCTCAGACCAGCTACGGATCGTTGCCTTGGTGAGCCATTACCTCACCAACTAGCTAATCCGACATAGGCTCATCCGATAGCGGGAGCCGGAGCCCCCTTTCTCCCGTAGGACGTATGCGGTATTAGCCTGGGTTTCCCCAGGTTATCCCCCACTACCGGGTAGATTCCTATGCATTACACCCGTCCGCCGCTCGTCAGCATCTAGCAAGCTAGATCTGTTACCGCTCGACTTGCATGTGTTAGGCCTGCCGCCAGCGTTCAATCTGAGCCATGATCAAACTCTTCAGTTTAAAATCATTGTGATGCTTACTCGTCACCCGACAACATAATGTTGACGAACAACAAAAGCGCATCAAACTTGGCTCAAGGTTCAAACGAATTCATTTCAATTTACATTGTCATGACCGCTTGCCTTGATATTTGGTGATTTATCACCCTCATCGGCAAGCGCCCACATGAATTACCTGATCAAATTGTTAAAGAGCTATTTCGCTGTGAGGCTGTCTTATCAGCCGGCTAACCGATGAACTGGTTTGCCTCAGCGAGGAAGGCGTATTCTACGCATTTCCTGGTGTTTGTCAATCACTGTTTTCAGTGAGTGAAGCGGGCGGGTTAAGAAAGCGAGATAACGATGCCTTCTCTTTTATTGCGCTAACTTCCTGACAAACCGAAGGTTTTCACCTTCTATCACCGCTGGTAACGCTGTGCGTCCCCGGCAGCGGATGCGTACTTTACGGATTCGCTGCCGTCTTGGCAAGGCCTATTTATAAATAAGTGCAAAAAAGTTTTAAGATGGGCCGTTGTGCGTTTGAAAGCGCTTCGACGGCACTCTCTAGACGGTTACACTTACCCTAGCTTTATAGCACGTAACGCCCACTCCATTTTGAGGTCCGTGATGAGCCAGCACCTATTAACTGTCGATTCATTACAGCGCGAAAGCGTTGACCACCTGCTACGCGTAGCAGCGCGTATGGAACCTATTGCCAGTCGCCGCCAAATTACTCGGGTGCTGGAAGGTGCTGTGCTTGGTAATTTGTTCTTTGAGGCGAGTACACGCACGCGCGTGAGCTTTCATGCCGCATTTTGCCGTTTGGGGGGAAGTGTGTGTGACACCACTGGCTTTACCTTCTCTTCTATGGCCAAGGGTGAGTCGCTGTACGATACCAGCCGTGTGATGAGTGGTTACTGCGATGCGATTGTTATGCGCCACCCCGATCAAGGGTCGGTAGCGGAGTTCGCGGCGGCCACTAATGTGCCGGTAATAAATGGTGGCGATGGCCCTGGTGAACACCCAAGCCAAGCATTGCTGGACCTCTATACAATTGATAAAGAGTTTCAGCGGCTGGGTAAATCGCTTAGCGGAGCGCATATTCTACTGACCGGTGATTTGAAATATGGCCGCACCGTGCATTCGCTGATCAAGTTACTATCTCTTTATGATCCGCTGCGCATTACCCTGGTATCTCCACCGGGTTTAGAAATGCCGACCGCCCTGATTGACCTAGTGACATCTCGCGGGCATCGCGTTGAGCAGCGCGATTCACTGGCTAGCGACTTCTCAGACCTAGACGTGGTGTACACCACGCGTATCCAGAAAGAGCGCTTTACTGATGAAATGAACGAGAGCTTTCAGGGGCTTTCTGACGACTTTATGGTGAACCGTGACTTTCTTGATCAGCGCTGCAGCCAGAGCACCATTGTCATGCACCCACTACCCCGTGATAGCCGCCCAGGCGCTAATGACCTAAACGTGAACCTTAACGGAGACCCACGTTTGGCGATTTTCCGCCAAACCGATAACGGGATACCGATGCGTATGGCCATTTTTGCCACACTCTTAAAGGTAGATGAACTGATTGAGAAAGACCTGCGGCCAGTACGCTGGTTTGTGCCATCACAGGTCGGCACGCTAGACCGTTAAGACACGGCATCAGATTTAATGGGTGCTTCGCCCACCGGGCAGTCCTTCCTGGTGGGCAAACCAGCCTTCTAGAATAAGCACGGCAGCAATGCCATCAACGCTCTCTTCTCGGTAATTACCACGATGCCCTGCAGCATGGGCAATCTGCTTCGCTTCGCGAGTGGAGCCACGTTCGTCGACCATTTCACAGGGCTTACCATAGCGCCCATGCAGGCGGTTGCCGAACTTACGTGCCCGCGTACTCATCGCTGATTCAGTGCCGTCCATATTCAGCGGCAAGCCAACGACAAATAGATCAGGCTGCCACTCTTCTACTAACCGTGTGACAACGTTCCAGTCAGGAATGCCATCTCGAGCGGTTAGCGGCGTTAGCTCGCGTGCACTATTCAACAACTCGTTGCCTACCGCGACGCCAATACGCCGAGTACCAAAATCAAATGCGAGTATTAGCCGTTGCCCACGTTCAGCCATGAAACTCAACCGTCATGTTAATTGTCATGCATGTCCAGCGTTGCGGGTCATCAGGTTTAAATCAACACCAAGAATGCCAGCCGCAGCAGTTAAACGCTCCGTGGGGGGAGTATCAAACAGTACGCTGCTTTGACTTTCCACCGTTAACCACGTGTTCTCTTTTAGCTCGTCTTCTAACTGTCCGACATCCCAGCCAGCACAGCCTAGGCAAACCAAAAAATCGTCGGGGCCTGTGCCATCGGCAAGTGCCTGAAGAATATCCATCGAGGTGGTAAGCGCAATACCGTCTTCCACCTGAACACTGGAGTCCCACTCCTGGCTATCACCGACATGCAAAATAAAGCCACGATCCTTATGCATAGGGCCACCATAATAGACCGGTGCATTACGGTGTGGGCTGTCATCTCCCCCTAATGAGAGCTGCTCAAATAGGGCATCCAGGGTGATTTCAAGTGGGCGGTTGGCGATGACCCCCATGCAACCATTGTGGTCATGGTCACACAGGTAGATCAGGCTGCCAGCGAAATTGGGGTCTTCCAAGTGGGGCATAGCCATCAAAAAATGATGCTTAAAACTTTGCATGCGTCTCCTACGGCTCGCTGAACACTCAGCGAGCCTCGCGTTATTAGGCGAATAGAACGTTCAACGGCATCGATTAGTGAAGACGACGTTCAATGGCGTCCAGCAGCATTCCGGCAATGTTCGTGCCACGCTGATCGTCGATTTCACGTACACAGGTGGGACTGGTAACGTTAATTTCAGTGATGTAGTCACCAATCACGTCTAAACCAACGAACATCAGCCCTTTTTCACGAATCATGGGCTGCACCTGCTGAATCAACCAGTGGTCGCGCTCGGTGAGCTCGCGACTAACGCCACGACCGCCCGCGGCGAGGTTACCCCGGGTTTCACCCGCCGAGGGAATCCGCGCCAGCCCATAGGGCACGGGTTCGCCGTCAACCAATAAGATGCGCGTATCGCCATCCTTGATCTCGGATAGGTAACGTTGCGCCATAATTTGTCGCTGGCCACGCAGCGTCAATTGCTCAATCACCGCACCTATATTGCGGCCATCGGGGCCAATATGAAAAATACCAGTTCCGCCCATGCCATCAAGCGGTTTAAAAATCACATCACCGTGTTCCGCATGAAAGGCACGTAGCACGTCATCTCGGCTGGCAACAACGGTGGGCGCGCAGCACTGGGGAAACTGCTGAGCAAACAATTTTTCATTACACTGTAATAAGGCAGCGGTTGGATTCACGACCAAGACACCCTCCCGCTCAGCAAACCCCAATAGATGGACCGCATTGGTAAAGTCGGCATCGACAGGCGGGTCTTTGCGCATTAACACAACATCTAGCTCCACCAGCGGGCGCTGGGCCGCTTCACCAAGGTCATACCAATGATTTGGGTCGCGATGCACCGTTAGCGGGCGCATGCGCGCATACGCCTGTCCCGCGTTCAAGAAAAGATCTTCTTGCTCCATGTAGTGCAGGGTGTAGCCGCGCTCCTGCGCCGCCCACAGCATCGCCATGGTGGTATCTTTCTTGTAAGCGATGTCGCTGATGGGATCCATCACCACACCGAGATGCAACGTTGATTGGCTCATCGGGGTAACATCCATACATAAACAATAGGTAAGCAGTATGCCGCACTGCTTGCACAGCTCCAACCGCCGCTAGCAGTTACTCGGCTTGCTCGTCGGTTAGCGCGCCAGGCACAAGCCGGATAGCGCCAGGCTCCAGCGTGATTAACTGCTGTTTATACAGTCGCCCTATGGCCTGCTTGTAAGCACTCTTGCTAACCCCTAGACGCGTTTTAATGTCATGTGCTGAGCTTTTATCACCTAATGCTAGATAACCACCGCTTTGACGCAGCGCCTGCAGCACCTTATCGCCCACTACATCTAGACGCGCCACACCTGGAGGGAGCAAACAGATATCAACCCGGCCATCTTCGCGGCGCTGCTTTACATAGCCTTTCAGCGACTGCCCGCGGCGCAGCGGCTGAGTAATATCATCTTGATAAATCAGCCCCCAATAGCGGTGATTAACCACTACTTTCATCCCAAGGTCAGTACGGTCAGCCACCACCACAGCCACCTCATCACCTTTTTCTAGCGCCCAGGCGTCATCTGTCAAAAAGCGATCCAAGCGCATGGTAGCCACAGGACGCCCTTGGTCATCGCTATACAGCATTACCAGTACCCGCTTACCGGGATCGGGGCGAAAGCGCTGCTCGCTATAAGGCAGCAGTACATCTTTGGGCTGCCCCCATTGCAGAAACGCCCCAGTGCTATTAACCGCAGTCACGGTTAAATAGGCTACGTCACCCAATTGGGCAGCAGCGTCGCTTGCGGAACGGGGAGAAGAGTGTGACTCACGGACCATGGGTACCGTCCTTACAAAAAGTAGACCTTCAGTATGGTGCCTTGCGAACGCAAGGCAAAGCGCGGCCGTTATCAATCAATTCAGCAGCACAAAATAGCGACTACTACCGCTTAACATGGCAGCAGCCGATCAGTAAGCACTTACTCACAAAAATCTTTAAGAAACAGCCCCTAAAAATAGGTTCTTAAGAGCAAGTCTTTAAACTATAAGCTCTTAAAATAGAACTTCTTAAAATAGAAGTTCTTAAAATATAGCTTCTTAAAAATCAGCTTTTAAAATCGAATACTGGAAAGCGAGCGCTAAAAAGTGAGTACTTACACATCACCAAAGTGGTGCTGCAGCAGTGTTAGCGCAACAACAGGCGCTGTTTCAGTACGCAATACCCTTGGGCCGAGTGTCAGCGGCGTAAAGCCACCGGCGGTGGCAGCATTAATGTCTGAGTCACTTAAACCACCCTCTGGGCCGATTAAGAGCGCTACGGAAGTGGGACATGGCTGTTGCGAAAATACGTTGCCTGTTGCTAAGTGAAGCATCAAACGTAGTGGCTCTTGCCGCTCGGAAAGCCACTCATTCAGTGCTTGTGGAGGATAAACGGGCGGGACAACCGCTCGCCCACTCTGTTCACAAGCGCTAGCTGCAACTGCCTGCCAATGAGCCAGTTTTTTCTCTTCACGGTCGCCCTTGAGACGCACATCGCCCCGCTCGGTGTAGAGCGGGGTAATCGCTGCAACGCCCAGCTCAACGGCTTTTTGGATGGCATAGTCCATCCGGTCGCCTTTTGAGATCGCTTGACCCAGGTGTACCGCCAACGGCGATTCGCCACTACCCAGCCAAACAGCCTCGATGGTCACTGTCGTTTGCTTACGTCCAACATCGGCTAAGCGCACGCCAGCCTCTTGGCCGTTGCCATCAAACAACATCAGTGGCGCGCTTTCGCCCAACCGTAGCACTCGCGTCACATGCCTCGCCGGGCCGTCAGGTAGGGTAATGGTTGTGCCCACTGCAAACTCAGCGGGCACATAAAGGCGGGGCATTTTGCCGTGTAAGGCAACCCAGTCAGCAGCATGCATACTTAGTGAGTATTCTCGGCTGCTTGCTGAGCCTGCTGCGCTTCACGCTGCTTGCGCTGAGCGTACATGGCTTCAAAATTCACCGGCGCCAGCATTAGCGGCGGGAAACCACCACGATTGACAAGGTTATCAACGCATTCGCGAGCATAAGGGAACAGCAGATTAGGGCAGAACGCACCCAGGGTTTGTTCCAACTGCGCCCCTTCAATGCCAGAAATACGGAACAGGCCAGCTTGCT
Organism: Halomonas qinghailakensis; assembly: GCF_025820815.1. Taxonomy (NCBI): domain Bacteria; kingdom Pseudomonadati; phylum Pseudomonadota; class Gammaproteobacteria; order Oceanospirillales; family Halomonadaceae; genus Halomonas; species Halomonas qinghailakensis. Next base: position 1,597,808 of record NZ_CP096973.1, read on the forward strand.
CTACTTCTGCCAGGAACGATGTAGTGCCGGTTTCACTGTCGTTGACCTGAGCTGTCACCTTTACAACCACTTCATACTGGTCGTCGGCTATTTTCTGGCTAGTGGTGTTCAGGTCCAGGTTCACCTTGGGCTTAAACGCCTGCTTGAATACAGAAGGAGAGTTCGGCGCTTCAAACGAAATGTCTTTTACGTAGATACGCTGCAAAGAGAACTTAAGCTGAGGCTTTTCACCTTCTGTGGCGCCTGCCTGCGGGGTGTTGTTATCTTCCGCCATGGAAATACTCCTAATTGTTCATCTGATAAAAAGATGCGCGACAGCGCATAGCTTACTTACTGTATGTTTAATTGATTTCTACTTTACTTTTTCACCACCGGAAGACCATCCGCCTGCCACTGCACCATGCCACCTCTCAACTTATTGACACGCTCGAAACCTGCCTTAGCAAGTTTTGCCTGTGCAGCACCAGAGCTCTGGCCGTGCTTACATACCACGATGATCGGCTGGCTTTTCACTTTCTCCAGTTCATTCATGCGGCTGTCGAGGCTGCTTTGGGGAATATTGCGTGCACCGGCAATATGTCCCGCTTTAAAGTCTTTGCTTTCACGGATATCCAGCACCACCGCGTCTTCACGGTTAATAAGCTGAGTCGCCTGTGTAGAGGTCACAGCGTGGGTAGCGGCACTGCGCGCCTCGTACGCCACCCATGCTATTAATACCAGCAAAAACGCCCCGACAAGTAGGGGGTGGTTCATTACGAATTCGAACAGCTGATCGATCATCGTGAACACAATCTCTTGGTCTATGCAGAAAAAAGCGGCTTAGCCGCCTCCAGAAACGCAACAAGTATACACGTCACACGGCATACCGCGCAGGCCATGACGCCCAACGGCTGCCTGCGTTATGATGCCCCATGCGCGCGCCTGTCGCGACCCTGATTATAAGGTGTTGTCTGAAAACTGTTTGAGCAATCTTCACCAACGTTTCAAACAACACCTCATGTCGCTTGGCTGATCAACATAACGAGGTTTTCATGGCTACAACTGCACCGCGCCCCGTGGCGCTTATCATTTTAGATGGCTACGGCCACAATCCCGATAGCGCCCACAACGCAGTGGCCGCTGCTAATACGCCCAACATGGACAAGCTGTGGGCCAATCGTCCGCATGCCTTTGTGCACACTGATGGTCGCCACGTGGGCCTGCCTGACGGGCAGATGGGTAATTCTGAAGTAGGCCATATGAACATTGGTGCCGGACGCGTTGTGTACCAGGACTTCACCCGCATCACCAAAGCAATTGAAGATGGCGACCTAGACACCAACGAGGTGCTGACCAAGCCCATCGACGAAGCCGTTGCTAATGGCCGTGCTGTCCACTTGCTTGGGCTACTTTCTCCCGGCGGCGTACACAGCCACGAAGATCACTTTATTGCCATGGCTGAGCTTGCTGCCCGACGCGGCGCGCAGCGCATTTTTATCCATGCATTTTTAGACGGACGCGATATGCCGCCGCAAAGCGCGCTTCGCTCGCTTGAGCGCGCTAATGCCCGTTTATCGGAGCTGGTGGGCGCTGATAACGGCTTTATTGCCTCAGTCATTGGCCGCTTTTACGCAATGGACCGTGATAACCGCTGGGAGCGTGTTGAGCAAGCCTATCGCCTGCTGACCGAGGGCCACGCTGATTTTATTGCTTCTAGCGCTGAAACCGCCCTGCGTGACGCTTACCAGCGCGGAGAAACCGATGAATTTGTTGCCTCTAGCAGTATTCCGCTAAGTGATACCGCCATTACGCTACAAGACGGTGATGCGGCTATTTTCCTCAATTTCCGCTCTGACCGCGCTCGTGAATTAACTCGTGCCTTTACTGAACCTAACTTCAACGGCTTTGAACGGCACGTATGCCCTACACTGGCTGGCGACGGTTTAGTCACGATGACCCAGTACGCCGCCAATATTTCAGCACCAGCGGCCTTCCCCCCTTCGGATCTCACCGACACCTTGGGTGAAGTGGTTGCTAAACGAGGCCTAACTCAGCTTCGCATTGCAGAAACAGAAAAATATCCCCACGTCACCTTTTTCTTCTCTGGCGGTAACGAGGCCGAATACGAAGGCGAAGAGCGCATCTTGGTCCCCTCACCCCGGGATGTTAAAACCTACGACGAAAAACCTGAGATGAGCGCCTTTGAGATCACCGATAAGCTGGTGGAAGCTATCGACAGTGGTCGCTTTGACCTAATGGTGTGCAATTATGCCAATGGCGACATGGTTGGCCACACGGGTGACTTCAATGCAGCCGTAAAAGCGATTGAAACCGTCGACACCTGCGTTGGCCGGGTAGTGGAGGCCATTGAGCGAGCTGGTGGTGCTTGCCTGATTACCGCTGATCATGGCAATGCTGAGCAGATGGTGCATCCAGAAACTGGTGCACCACAAACAGCTCATACCACGTTTATGGTGCCGCTGATTTACGTAGGCGAGCGGGCTGGCAGCTTGGAAGACGGACGCTTATGCGATTTAGCGCCGACGCTGTTAACCATGATGAACCAGACACAGCCCGACGCAATGACAGGTAAACCACTGATTCATTTTGATTGATGCTTATGGGCTGGACATTAGTTATCACGCTCATGCTGGCGTTAGGTTATGCGCCAGCAAGTGTTGCTCAGCCAGATGAAACAGCAGCACGCAAGCAGTTGGATGCGATTGGCCAAGAGATTGAGAACCTAGCCCAGCGTCTCAGTGCGACTGGGCAAGCACGGGACAGCGCCGAGCGCGAGTTGCGAGAGGTCGAAACAGAACTTGCCGAGACCCACCAGCGTTTAGACCAACTCCAGGCCGAGCGCCGCCAACTGGCCGACGAAACCACTCAGCTTCGCCAGCACCGAGAGCGCTTGGAAGGTGAGCGTGAAACCCAATACGCTGCGCTAAGCCAGCAGCTAGCGGCCCTTTATCGACTGGGGCCAACGCCCCAGTTGAAACTGCTTCTTAACCAAAGCGACCCTGCCGAGCTAGACCGAATGCAGGCCTACCTAAATCGATTCACTCAAGCGCGCCAGCAACGCCTTACCGATATCAGCCGCCTTGATAACGCGCTGGCAGATACTGAGCTGGCGCTGGGTGAGCGCCAAGCACGCCTTGCTACATTAGCCGACGAGCTAGAAGAGCAAAGCGCCCTGCTCGCCCAGCGAACCGAGGAGCGGCGGGGGGTCGTAGCGACCTTGGATGATCGTTATGGCAGCGAAGAAGACCGCTTAGCCGATCTTAACCAAAGCCGTGAGCAGGCCGAGCAGCAACTAAGAGCGATTCAAGCCGAGCTGGCCCGCTTAGCCGAACCAACACCTACCACCCACATTACTCGCACTCAGGGCGATTTACCCTGGCCCGTTCAAGGAGCGATTACAGCAACCTTCCAGCGTAGAGATGGCGTGCACTACAACGGTATCGTGATTCAAGCAGACCCAGGCAGCGCAGTAGCTGCGGTGCATACGGGCCGCGTGGTATTCGCCGACTGGATGCGTGGCTTTGGCAACCTACTGATTATTGATCATGGAGATCAGATCATGACGCTCTATGCTCACTTGCAACATTTTAGCGCTCGGCCTGGGCAACAGGTGAGTCGCGGCACTGAAATTGGACGCGTCGGCAATAGTGGCGGGCAGACCCGCTCCGCGCTTTACTTTGAAGTGCGACGTAGCGGTGAACCAATTAATCCACAACGTTGGATTGCACGCCGCTGACGGGATAAGCTGACTTATATGCATTAACAATCATATCTCAACCTGAGCAGCACCTTTTGATGCTGCCTTTCGCCTAGCGGAGTCCGCATGACGCTATCTGTTACCGAGGTATCGGCCCCTGCCAAGCGCTTTTTGGCTACCTTACTTCCGCTTGTACTGCTGTCGGTACCGCTTCCCTTAGTGGCCCAGCCTGCAAATAGCGTTGCTGATGACCTGCCCCTTGAAGAGATTCAAACCTTTGCCGAAGTATTTGAGCGCATTAAACGTGGTTATGTCGAAGAGGTTGACGATCGCACGCTATTACGCAATGCCATGCGCGGTATGCTTAGCGAACTTGACCCTCATTCAGCCTATTTAGACGAAGAAGAGTACCAAAGTCTGCGCGAATCGACTCAAGGTGAGTTTGGCGGGATTGGCATAGAAGTAGGCACTGAAAATGGACAGCTAATGGTCATCACTCCCATCGATGACACGCCGGCTTCCCGAGCAGGGTTGTTATCCCGCGATGTGATTGTGGCTATCGATGGAACACCAACCGACAGTTTATCGCTACAAGAAGCCGTTAATCTAATGCGTGGTGAGCCAGGTAGCCAACTACGTATTTCCATTTTGCGGTCGGGTGAAGAGTCGCCGAGAGAGTTCACACTCACGCGCGAGGTGATTCGTAGCGAAAGCGTTAAGCACGAAGAACTTGAACCAGGCTTCGGCTACTTGCGCATCAGCCAGTTTCAGTCGCGAACCCCTGAACAGGCACGCAGATCATTAGAGCGCATGGCTAGAGAACAGCCGCTTGAAGGGTTAATCCTCGACTTGCGCAACAATCCAGGCGGCGTATTACAAGCCGCCGTTGGCGTCGCAGACCTTTTCCTGGATGAAGGGCTAATTGTATACACTGAAGGACGGCTTTCTGATACTGAAATGTCGTTTTCAGCATCATCAGAAACTCCCGCCAGAGACGTACCACTGGTAGTGCTGATAAACAGCGGTAGCGCCTCGGCAGCTGAGATTGTCGCTGGGGCGCTTCAAGACCAACGTCGTGGGGTGATCATGGGTACCGAGAGCTTTGGCAAAGGCTCCGTGCAGCAAATCATGCCACTTGGCAATGGTGAAGGCCTAAAGCTTACGACCGCGCTTTACTACACACCTAATGGACGTTCAATCCAAGCGCAAGGTATCGAACCTGATGTAGAAGTAGTGCGTGGCCGCCTGGAAGTGGCTGAAGGTCAGCGCCGAATCCGTGAAGCTGACCTTGATGGCCACCTAAGCGGCCAAAACGCTATACCACGGGAGCGTGCAGAAATGTCTCAGCGCCTACGCGATGACTACCAACTCAGTGAAGCACTGAACCTGCTCAAAGCGCTAAACGTGGTAGATCGCCGCCGCCGTTAACGGCATGATTGCGGCAGGCGCCCACGCTCTCCGATCGCCTGCCGCATCACCAACCGTTTCAACGGAACTAACTGATTCATACCACTCATGCCAATATTACGCGCCAGCGTCAGGGCAGGCACTTCGCTACCGAAGAGTACTTTGAACCCTTTCATCAGTCCTAACATAGCACTATTATCTAAGCGTCTGCGTCGTTCATAGCGACTCAACGTGGACAGCGCTCCCCAGGGCGCGCCTCGCTGCCATGCATTAACCACCTCTTCAGCCAGCACCGCTGCATCCATAAAGCCAAGGTTAACCCCCTGCCCTGCTAGCGGGTGAATGCTATGGGCAGCATCGCCCACCAGTGCTAAGTTGGGCTGCACATACTGAGCAGCATGACGCTGGATAAGTGGAAAGCGATAGGCAGCATCGACGGCACTCACCTGGCCTAAGCGATAATCAAAGGCATCACTTAGGGCCTGCCCCAGCGCATCAGAAGAAAACTCCGTGAGTTGTTTTGCATGCTCAGGTGTGGTCGACCAAACAATCGAGCAGTAGCGATCGTCACCATTCACCGTTAGCGGCAAAAAAGCCAGTGGACGGCCAGCGATAAAAGCCTGACGAGCCGTGTCCCCATGGGGTTTTTCACACCTTACCGTGGTAACGACAGCCTCTTGCTGCATCGGCTCTTCAGCTACCGATATTCCTGCCAGCTCACGCATGGTGGAGTGAGCACCATCGGCCGCAATGAGTAACGGTGTATACAACTGACGCCCATCCTTAAGTACTAGCCAACGACCGTTATCCGATGTTTGTAAAGCCTCCACGCCAACTCCAAAGAAAGTACTAACCTTTGGCAACGCTAATACCTGCTCATTTAACGCGGCTAATGTCACCTCGTTTTCAACAATATGTCCAAGTACGGGTGCACCTGCTTCATCAGCGGAAAACTGAATGCTACCGCTCCCTTCTGCATCCCACACCTGCATATAACGGTAAGGCGTTATCCGCGTATCAGCCATTGCAGGCCACGCCTTCAAGTGCGAGAGCAGGCGCTGAGAAACCGGTGTCAATGCACTCACCCTAGGGGCCGGTGGATGATCGCCGAAAGCAGCTAAACGAAGTGGCTCTGCTTTGGTTTCTACTAACGCCACCTGCATGCCAGCATTCGTTAATAGCCCTACTAGCGCCGTGCCTACCATGCCAGCACCCACAATTATCGCGTCAAAATGTTCAACCGACGCATCTAACCCCGCTGCTTGCGTTTTCATACCGTTTCCTTCGTTACCTTTCTGAGACAGCTGTCACGCTCTGAGTCAGAAGTGATTGTCAGGTTAGCGCTCTAGCCCCATCGCTCGGCGTGCCAAGCTGCGGCGAAGCGGCCCCACTAAATTTAACCCCACCAGCCCAGCTGCTCGGGCATGGGGAAGTAAAGGCAGCGAATAGCCAAATAACCGTACTAACCCATCACTAAACCGAATCACATTGGAACGGTCTTGAGCTCGACGTCGCTCAAATGACTGCAGCGTTTGCATATCACCAAGGGCACGCTGATTTTCGGCGCCCTGCGCCAGCTCCTCGGCCAAGTCCATCACGGAGCGTAGCGCCAGGTTGAAGCCCTGACCCGCTACTGGGTGTAGCGCGTGGGCAGCATTACCCAGTACCGCCAGCCCTGGTCGAACCGGTTCTTCTGCGGTGATCAGCGAAAGCGGGTAGCTGAAACGCTGTCCCACCCGAGTAAAACGCCCTACTCGATCACCAAAGGCGGACTGTAGCTGGCGTAGAAATGCCTGATCAGAGAGCGCTAGCCGCGCCTGTTCAGTGCCACTGGTATGCGTCCAGACTAACTCCATGGCTTGACCTGGTAGTGGCAACAAGGCGATCGGCCCTTCTTCTGTAAACCGTTCATACGCTACCCCCTGATGAGACTGACTAATACCCACGTGCGCAATCAGCGCGGTTTGCTCATAAGAGCGGCGGCGACTACTAATCCCCAATTGCTCCTTCAGGCCAGACCGGCCGCCATCGGCAAGAATAGTCAACGCTGCAGTCAGCTCATTACCATCAGAAAGAATCAGGTGATGGCCCTCTGCTTGTGGCGTCAGTTGTGCCACGGTCGCAGGGCAGTGCCACTCAATCGGCAACTGCTGAAGATGATGGTGCAACACGCGCCCCATCCAGGCATTAGGTATGACATGCCCTAATGCCGGTACCCCTAGTTCCTGGGCGCTCAATCTCGTAGCACCTAAACGCCCGCGCTCGCTAATATGAATACGCTTGATCGGCGTTGCTTCACTACGCATCGCCTCCCACACCCCCAATTGGCGAAAGCGCTGAGCAGAGCCTTCAGCAATAGCGCTAGCGCGTGCATCGAAGCTAGGTTGCCACGACACCTCCTGCGCGCTTTCAGGTAAGGCATTGGACTCAATAATGGCCACCCGCCACCCATAGCGCTCAATAAGAGGAGCCAACGCACAGCCCAAGCTGGCACCTACCAAACCACCACCCACAATAACGATATCGTGAGTAAGCGCTTGTTTCTGTTGGCCTTGATTTGCCTGCTGTACACCGTGCATTGGCATCTCCTACAGGTTAAGCACGAACTATACAAACCGTAATTTCGTAATGTAAATTACATAATTTATTATCAGTGCTAATTTACTGGTTATTTATTAGCCATTAACTGCTCTATATCAGCAATCTGCTTTGGTACGGCTGATGTAAGCACCTCATGCCCATCCTGGGTCACCACAACATCATCTTCGATACGAATGCCAATACCGCGGTAAGCCACAGGAATATCGTCGTCACAAGGGATATACAGGCCAGGCTCAACGGTAACGACCATGCCACTTTCAAGCGGGCGCGGGGTCTCTTCATTGAGGCGGTAGGTTCCCACATCATGCACGTCCAGCCCTAGCCAGTGTGATGTAGAGTGTAGGTAGAAGCGTCGGTAGCTCTCGTCGTCAATACGCGCCTGCTCATCGCCCTCTAACAACCCAAGAGCAATTAAGCCTGCGGTCAAATCGCGCACCACGCCTTGATGAATATCTGCCAGCGTAGTCCCTGGCTTGATAGCATGCACCGCACGCTCCTGGGCAGCTAGTACCACTTGGTAAAGCGCTCGCTGAGCGTCATTAAACTTACCGCTAACGGGAAACGTGCGGGTGATGTCCCCAGCATAGAGATCAAACTCCGCGCCAGCATCAATCAACACGAGTGTATCGGCTTTCAACATGTCGCTATTTTCAATGTAATGCAGTACGCAAGCGTTTTCCCCACCTCCCACAATGGTGCTATACGCTGGCCCGCTGGCGCCTTGCCAAGCGAACTCATGTTCCAACTCCGCTTGCAGCTGATACTCGCTTAAACCAGCACGGCAGCTACGCATCGCGCGGATATGCGCCTGGGCAGAAATAGCCGCCGCATGGCGCAGTAAGGCAATTTCAGCTGGGCTTTTAATAAGCCGCATTTCATGAACAAGCGGACGACTATCCAGCCATCCTTTTAGCGCTGGCTTACCGTGGCGCAGACCCGCCTGGGCATGGGCTAGCGCCTCTTCTGCAATACTTAGCGCCTCGGGATTATCTAGCGGCAGATAGAGCAGTTCGCGACCAGCTAATAGCCCCGGCAACTGCTCTTCCCGCTGAGCATTTTCAAACGCTTGATCAATACCATGTTGTGCCTCTACGCCCTGGGCACCTAAACGCCGACCTGTCCAGGCTTCCATAGTGGCGTCGCGGTCTTGGCAAAACACCACGCTTTGGCCTGCCTCACGGCCAGGCAGCACAACAAGCAACGCATCGGGCTCTTGAATGCCGGTCAAGTAGTAAAAGTCACTCTGCTGTCGAAACGTGTATTCGCTATCGTGAGAGCGAGTTACCAATGCAGCGCTTGGCACCACAAGCGCTGCATTGACAGGCAGTTGGGCGATGAGCGCTTCTCGGCGCTGGCGGTACTCAGCAGGTGTAATAGCAGCAGGCCTAGGCAGTGTCTCAGGCAACATAGATAACTCCTGTATTAATGAACGGGGGCGTCGGACTGCTCGACCTGAGGCATCCCCGGGTGCTGCTCGGTATAAAGCAGCATGGCCGCCATACGCGCGTGCTCCGTCAAGGCAAATAAGTCATTTTCATTTTCAGGGCTATCGTCGATATCCGTTTCGATCTGTACAAGTCCCGCTAGGTCATCGATGGCCTCTTGTAGCGTTTTGGACCAGCGCTCGCGAAGCGTCTCATCAGCCACATCCTCGACGACTTCCATAAAACCCTGCGTCCACTCTTTTAGGCCCTGGGCTTGCTCGGCGAGTGAAAAAAGCTCATCAGGCAACAGCGGCGCGTAATTCAAATCGCTGGCGCTCAGTGCTTCAAGCGTTTGTCGTCGCCAACCTAGCAGGCGTTCAGCGCTAGCAGGATCCCGAGGCTGCTCGACACCTAAGCTTAGGCAAACCTCTTCTAGCCATGCTTCAGCCGTCACATCACGTAGTGCTAATAGACCACTTAAGCGGCCATCCAAAAAAGCGGGAGACTGCATACTTCCATGAAGAAGAAAAACATCCGCAACGTCAGAAAAATCCTGGCGCTCATTGATTAAGGACATGGGCATTGCTCGCTATACAAAAATGGGGGTGAAACCGTCATAACAACGTATCAAAAAGACTGCCAAACGGTGGAAGGATGCTAACAGCACTCGTGGCTGTGCGTTGACCCCACACAAGCCGCTCTCTTATAGTGAATGCTAGCTACCCTTCCTATGCAGTGATGTTAACGCATTGGTCACTAAAATGACCTGTGCCGGAGTTTTTGATGAGTAACGCGAAGCGGCCAACCAAAGAAATCACCCTACTGGGTCGCAGCTATATGATTGCTTGCGACACTGGCGAAGAAACCCAGCTTGAACGCGCTGCTCGCTATTTAGATCGCGCAATGCACGGCATTCATGCTCAAAGTAATACCCTTGGCAGCGAACGGGTGGCCGTCATGGCAGCCCTAAACATCACCCATGAATTGCTCGAGGTGCTAGATGAACACCGTGCGAGCGAAGCGAATCTTAGCCGTCTAAACGACCGCCTTGAACGGGCACTTGCCAGCACTCGCCAACAAAAAGAACCCTAAGAACCTGCCACGCCCCTTTGGCATTATCACTGGCTCTGTTAAGATGAAGATGTTCTCTGGGGTGTACGCCAGTCGTTATAGTCCCTCGAGCCTATGCGAAGTACCCAGGGGGCCAAATGCTAGCCAAACCCGTGTGCATGTCCGTGCGTCGGAAAGCCTGACGGTTTGGCTGCGGCCACCCACCTGAACCAGTAGGTTCAGGGCCAGAACGACAGCGGCATTCTGGGGAACTCTTAGTCTATTCTGCGGAATAACTTAGTTAGCTCGTTATGAGTAGCTCGTTATGAACGACACTGCTGTCTTCAGTATATCCGGCGATAAAGTTGCGCTTCGCCGCGAGCTTAGACGCAGACGCCGTATCCTTTCCCTAGATCAGCAAAAACAAGCCGCTGCCGCCCTTTGCCAGCGCCTTAAACAGCTGCCTGAAATTCGTCGAGCGAAACGCATTAGCCTTTATTTACCGGTTAATGGCGAGATAGACCCGACGCACTTAATACCGTGGCTTCGTCAGCGAAAAGTAAGTATTTACTTACCTGTATTACGCCCATTCTCGACTAATCGTCTTTGGTTTGTTGCCTACCACGAGTCCACCCCTATGGTTAAAAATCGCTTTGGCATCGCAGAACCATGCTCACGATTTGCCGCCGAGCGGCGCAATCGCATGCCGGCTTGGGCGCTAGATACGCTGATTGTTCCGCTGGTAGGGTTTGATAAGCAAGCAAACCGTATGGGCATGGGAGGTGGCTTTTATGATCGGAGCCTTGCTTTTATGCGCTATCAAGGACCCGCTCCAACGTTGATTGGCGTTGCACACGCCTGCCAACAGGTGGCTACGCTGCCCGTAGAGCCTTGGGATATTCCGCTGGACGTGGTGGTTAGTGACACGATGGTCATTCGGCCAATAAAAACGGGCTGATCGTTAAGATCAGCCCGTTTTACTATCAGCGTCCACTCGCTAGGTGCAGCGTTTAGGCTGAAAGCGCTGTGACTAACTTGAGAAGTTAACTCCCCGACAGCGCTTGCGCATAGCCAGTGGCGAGTACCCCAAGTAAAAACACCACCGTTAGCGCCATCACCATATCAGGCTTTTTCCGCCGCATGCCTCATCTCCAACGTCTTTCACAGTTGCCGAATGCCCTAAGTGCGTCATCTAGGCAGTACGTATGAAAAGATGACACACCTCATTAATTTCGCCCACGACTATAGGGCCATAGGGGACAACTGACAACTGCTTTCAGCGCTATTTTTAACGCTCTATTAAACGTTTCTAAAAGTTCATATTTCTTAGCAGCCCTGTATCCTGGGGTTAGCGAACACTTACAAATATTTACGCCATAAAAAGCCGATACGCTGGATTATCACTCTCCTGCCAATAGCGGTAACCAATCGCATCCAAGTACTCAGCTACATGCGTTCGATCGCTACTGGGCACTTGCATCCCCACCAGCACACGACCATAGGCAGCGCCGTGATTACGGTAATGAAACAGTGAAATATTCCAGTCATGGGGCAACTGGGTTAAGAAGTTCATGAGCGCACCAGGGCGCTCTGGGAATTCGAAGCGGTAGAGTTCTTCTTCAAAACGCTCGCTAGGCCGGCCCCCACTAAGATGGCGAATATGCAGTTTCGCCAGCTCATTATCAGTTAAGTCTTCCACCTGATAGCCACCTTCACGCAGCTTATCAATCACGGCCTGACGATCTTCCCCACCTGGTTTGACCTGAACACCCACAAAAATATGCGCTTCGCTATTATCCGCATAGCGATAGCTAAACTCGGTGACCATTCGCTTCCCTAGTGTGCGGCAGAATTTTTTAAAACTGCCTGGCTTTTCTGCAATAGTCACCGCTAAGATCGCTTCTCGCTGCTCACCCAGCTCGGTTCGTTCCGCAATATGCTGCAAACGATCAAAGTTAGTATTCGCACCAGAGTTAATACATATCAGCGTCTCACCTTCAGCGCCGGTTTGCTGCACATATTTCTTCAGGCCTGCTAGTGAAAGCGCGCCTGATGTTTCCGCCACAGCACGAGTGTCCTCAAAAATATCTTTCACCGCGGCGCACATTTCATCGGTATTCACCGTGATAACGTCGTCGATTAAGTCACGCACTAATGAAAACGGCACCTCGCCGATTTGCGCCACAGCCACGCCTTCGGCAAATACGCCTACCTGATCAAGTATGACTCGCTCACCAGCTTCTAACGCAGCTTTGAGGCACGCGCTATCTTCCGCTTCTACGGCGATGATTTTGATATCTGGGCGCAGATATTTCACATACGCTGCGACACCGGCTATTAAGCCGCCACCGCCGACAGGAATAAAAATAGCGTCTAAACGGCCGCTATGCTGACGCAGAATTTCTACTCCGATAGTGCCCTGGCCTGCGACCACATCAATATCGTCAAACGGTGGAATATAGGTATAGCCATGCTCTTTAATCAGTTCTTGGGCATGCTCAGCGGCAGCGGCAAACGCATCGCCTTTCAAAATGACTTTTGCCCCGCGGGCACGCACTGCCTGAACTTTGATATCGGGCGTGATGCGAGGCATAACAATGACCGCTTTAACGCCCATAAGCTTAGCCGCCATCGCTAGGCCCTGGGCATGGTTGCCCGCCGATGCCGCGATAACACCCTTGGCCTTCTGCTCTTCAGTCAACTGGGCCATTTTGTTGTAGGCACCACGAATTTTGAATGAAAATACTGGCTGAAGGTCTTCGCGCTTAATCAAAATTTGGTTATTGAAACGACGCGACAAAAAGGGAGCGGGAGAAATAGGGGTCTCACAAGCGGCTTCATAGACGCGGGCTTGGAGGATCTTTTTGACGGTTGCTTCGAGCATGCGGGAATCCCAGAAAAATATCGTGACCCTGACGGGTGAGAGCAAAGCCTTTATTGGTAGCAGATTACGCCTAGCGTCGTCTAGCGGCGTTTCCATCGGCAGTTGGCGCGAAGGCCGTTATACTAGGGAGCACTGCCTAACCCTGACGCAGGAAAATATGATGACCCAAGATGAATTGAAAGCGGCCGTAGCGGATGCTGCGATTAAAGAGATTGAGCCTCATCTCGAAAAAGACACCGTGCTAGGCATTGGCACAGGCTCGACCGCGAACCTGTTTATTGATCGTTTAGGACCGCTAAGAGATCGTTTCAAAGGTGCCGTTGCCAGCTCAGAAGCCAGTGCTAAACGCTTACAGGCGCTAGGCATTGAGGTGTTTGAGTTAAATCATGTGGGCGATGTACCTTTTTACATCGATGGAGCAGACGAAGTAAATGCTAACTTACAAATGATTAAAGGCGGAGGCGCAGCGCTTACCCGAGAAAAAATCGTTGCTGCCTGCGCTAAACGCTTTATTTGTATTGCCGATGGCTCTAAATATGTGGCTCAGTTAGGCAACTTTCCGCTACCTGTCGAAGTTATTCCGATGGCGCGCTCCTATGTCGCTCGGGAGTTAGTCAAACTAGGCGCAGACCCCGTCTACCGCCAAGGTGTCGTCACTGATAATGGCAATCAAATTATTGATTGTTTCGACTTTATGATTGACGACCCAGCGTCTATGGAAGCGCGTATTAATGCCATTGTGGGTGTGGTAACGAACGGGTTATTTGCTCAACGCAGTGCTGATGTGCTGCTACTGGGTACAGAGAGCGGCGTCGAGCGCACAGCCTTACGTTAGCCACTGACTGAGCCCATCTAACGTGCGCGCCAGCGCGCCTCGGTGGGTTTCAACGACATCTCGCCCAACATGCCCAATGTGCTGGGCATGTTGTGGGTTTGCCAATAACTCGGCTAGCGCATCAGCCAAGGCATCCGGTGTTTCCACCACGCTTAATGCGCCTGCTGCTATCAGCGGCTCAGCTACATCGCTAAAATTCTCAAGCGAGGAGCCGCAGAGTACCGGCTTACCCAACGCCGCCGGCTCCAACACATTGTGGCCACCAACGGGTACTAAACTGCCACCGACATAAGCCACACTGCCCGCTGCATAGAGCATTGCCAACTCTCCTAGCGTATCCCCCAGGTAGACCTGCGTTTGCGGCGTCACGGCCTCTTGCTGGCTGCGACGGCTTAGTACCCAGCCGCTCTGGGCACACAGCTTGGCTACGTCGTCAAAACGTTGCGGATGACGCGGCACCAATACCAATAACGCAGTTGGAAAGCGCTTCAACAGCTGGCGGTGGGCCTTCAAGAGCAGTGCTTCTTCCCCGTCACGGGTGGAGCCCGCCACCCATACAGGGCGTGCGCTCCAGTTTTGAAGTAAGTGCTCACTCTTCTTTAGAGTTTTTTCTTGAGAAGGTATCTCAAATTTTAACGAACCAACGACACAGGTTACTTCTGCGCGACAACCCAGTGCTTGAAAACGCTCAGCATCTTGCGCCGATTTAGCAGCTAACCACGTAACGTTAGCCAAAGCGCCAGCCATTAGCGGACGCAGCCGCTGATAGCGTGCAAAGGCTCGCGGCGATAGCCGCCCGTTCACTACCGCGACAGGTACTGCTTGTTGGTGGCAAGCATGCAGCAAGTTGGGCCACAGCTCGGTTTCAAACAGAATGGCAAGAGTGGGTTGCACGCGGGTAATAAAGCGCTTGGCCGCTCCCGGAAAATCTAAAGGGAGGAAGCAGTGAGCAAGCCGTACTTGGTCCGTTGCGGTTTGTTCACTGGCGATCGCCTGAACCTGCTGGGCACCCGTCGCAGTCATTGTGGTCAGCAGCAGGCTGTGCTGAGGGTAACGCGCCAGCAAACCCTCTATTAGGGGTCGGGCAGAACGTACTTCCCCCACCGAAGCACAGTGCAACCAAATTCGCGGCGCTGGGGGAAGCGTACCCAAACGCATCCCAAGTCGCTGTAAGCGCGAGTAAGTAAGCACTTGCTCACGCCAGATGCGCCAGCCAATCAACGGAGACAAAACATAGAGCGCCGCTGAATAGAGCAGCCTCGGCCACATCGGTGACGCCATTACCCTTCGCGATCCAGGATGGAGCTAATCATTGCGGTGGTCGATACGCCATCTTCAAAGCCAAGTACTTTCACGTCACCGCCGTTGGCGATAACGGCTTCGCCACCGGCAATATCTTCAGGGCGGTAATCGCCGCCTTTTACTAAAATATCCGGCAAAACGGCTTCAATTAACGCTTGGGGCGTATCGTCACTAAATGGCACGACCCAATCGACAGCGCCCAGCCCTGCCAGCACTTGCATACGACGATTAAGCGGGTTTATTGGCCGCTTAGGGCCTTTTAAGCGGCCAATCGAGGCATCGTCATTTACCGCAACGATAAGGCGATCTCCCAGGCGTTTGGCTTGTTCTAAGTAGGCCACGTGCCCTGCATGGAGAATATCAAAGCAACCATTGGTCATCACTACACGCTCGCCGCGCAGCTGAGCTGCACGCACAGCGTCGACCAGCGGAACTTGGTCAATCACCCCAAACTCAGCTAGTTTGTCGCCATGTAACGCGGTGTATAGCTCGGCTATCGAAAGCGTCGCTGTTCCCGGCTTGGCAACCACCAAGCCTGCCCCCAAATTGGCCAGCATCATCGCTTCCGGCAGCGCGTGCCCCGACGCTAGCGCGAGGCCCATCAAACCAATCACGGTATCACCTGCGCCGGTGACATCGAACACTTCCTGGGCTCGAGTGGGCAAATGGAGCGGTGCGTGACCTTCACGAATGAGGGTCATACCTTTTTCGCTGCGAGTGATCAGTAGCGCTTCTAACTCAAGCTCGGCGCGCAACGCTTCTCCGCGCTGAGCCAGAACATCGTCATTGGCGCAGTGGCCAACTACCGCTTCAAACTCGGTTAAGTTAGGCGTAATCAAACTCGCCCCACGGTACTTACTAAAATCTAGGCCTTTCGGATCAACTAGAACTCGCTTGCCGAAAGCACGAGCCATCTGAACTAATGACTCGACCTGGTTAAGCGTTCCTTTACCGTAGTCAGAGAGAATCATCACATCGCAATCGGGCAGCGCTTTTTCGACCTGTTCCAGCAGTGCTGTGGTATCGACGCTATCGAGGCGCTGCTCAAAATCCAGCCGCAGAAGCTGCTGATTACGACTCATCACACGCAGCTTGGTAATCGTTGGTATCTCTGGGCTTCTTTGAAAGTAAGTACTTACATTTGAAGCCGCCAAACGCGATGTCAGCAGTGCGGCATTGTCGTCCTCTCCCACCACTCCAGCCAGGGCTGCATGACCACCGAGAGAGGCTACATTCAGTGCCACATTCGCCGCGCCACCGGGACGATCATCAGCATCCTCTACACGTACCACTGGCACCGGCGCTTCGGGTGAAATACGCGACGTGCCACCATGCCAATAGCGGTCGAGCATCACATCCCCTACCACCAGTACGCGGGCATGTTCCAGGGCGGTTAAATCAACTCTCATCCGAAGGTCCTGTTGTTGGCTGTACTGCTGTAGATGCCAGCAGCGCGTCTAGCTTAGCAATTACGTCGTCGGCCTTGATTAAATCCATAGCGTCCGCATGACGCACTCGCTGCCCCCAGCTCACCTCATCGACGGATTTATTTAGATATGTACGAACCGCTTCAGGGTAAGCATTGACCGCAAAATCCCGCCAACAATAAGGCGCTGCACGCTGAGGATTGGTGGTCGCGTAGAGGCCAAGCGTGGGTGTACCCATGGCGTTGCCCATGTGCGCCGGCCCGGTATCTGGGGCAATGACCGCACGGGCATTGTCAATCAGCGCTAGTACGCCTTTGAGCGACGTACCGCCGATAGCATTAATAACGCTATCTGGCTGACACAGCGCCTCAATTTGATCGCCGATTTCTCGCTCTAAAGAACTACCACCACCGGTCAGCACGCTCTTCAAACCATGGTGTACCCAAGCATGTTCAATCACGCTGGCATAGCCTTCCACTGACCAATTACGAAAGTTGCGTAACCGCGCGTTGCTGCAAGGATTAATGACCAGATATGGCGTATCGCCACTGACCCCACGAGCTTCCTCATAGGCCAGCGGTGGTACGGCCAGATTCCATTCCAATCGATCATCTTCTACGCCGAGCAAGCGAGCAAAATCCATAAATGACTCTAGCACATGGGCATTCGCACGTGGGGCAAGCTGGTACTGGGTAAACCAATGTTGCTTATCTTTGGCGCGCGCCTTATCGAATCCCACCCGCGCATTGGCTTTGAGTCCAAGCGAAAGCACGCTAGCGCGTATCGCCTGCTGCATGTGTAGCAGTACATCGAAGCGGGTGCCAGAAAGCTCTTTCCAGAGCGCGCGCATACCCGCAAGACCAGTGGACTTGTCATAGACAATAAACTCGACCCCGGAAAGCCCCGCCAGTAAACTGTGCTCCCCCTTGCCGATTATCCAGGTAATATGAGCGTGCGGCCACTGGCGCTGCAACGCTCGCACCGTGGGCACGAGATTGCACACGTCTCCCAACGCGGAGAGGCGCAAAATGGCAATATGGTTAGGTTGAGCAGGCAGAGAGGGCTTCATGCGCTTAGCGGCACTCCGGCAGAAAAATTGGCTGATTTTACATGATTCAGACAGTGTAAGTGACGCCGCCGCGTCACACCAACTGTCACAACCACTGTTACCAACAGGGGCACCCCCTCTTCATCCTGCTCTCTTTTGTGAAGCCTATTGGCGTGAACGCAATTTAGTCATTGGCGAAGCACCAGGGCGTGGGAGCAGTTTATTTCTAAAAGCAGGCGATGCAGAGCAGTGGGTGCTACGCCCTTACCGCCGGGGCGGGTTGATTGCCAAGCTAAGTAAAAAACGTTACCTATGGCTAGGTGAAGAGCGCACTCGGGCTTTTCGTGAGCTTCGCTTAACGGCCACCTTGTATGACCAAGGGCTGCCCGTGCCACGCCCCGTTGCCTGTTGTGTTATGCGTTATGGTCTGACGTATGAAGCCGCGCTCATTACCGTCAGGGTTCCAGGTGCTAGGGCTCTAGCATCGTTACTTTCTACTCACGAGACGGATGAGGCTTTACTTCAGCGCGTAGGTGTAATGATCAAACGCTTCCATCAAGTGGGCCTTGATCATGTGGACCTTAACGCCCGCAATATTTTAATCGACTCTAACGGTGAACCCTGGCTGATTGACCTGGACCGCTGTCGCTTGCGGCCACAAGGAAATTGGCAGGAACACAATATAAAACGTCTAGTAAGGTCGCTAACAAAATTTCATTGCCATCATGTGTTGCCCACAATATTAAAAGGTTATAATAGTTAACCTTTAAATTTAAAATGCAACATCATATTTTAGAATTTTAGATATACACTTTATTATTTCGTCAGGAGTAACTAATGAAAGATCTGTTAGTGATTCAACGTAATCGCTGTTATCTCTTTCAAGAAACCATTCAGACAGATATTTCTTAAAAATAACAACTTGGTTCGCCCCTAATATATGAGCAACATGGGATGGGCCACAATCATTACTGATAAATATTTTACAACTATTTATCAAGCTAAAAAGAGCATTTACATCAGGGCTATGAATAACAAAAAAACCTTCTTTTTCAAGAATCTCCTTTTCCTTTTCTTCTTTAGGCCCGGTTAGAAAAGCAATTTCTTCTGACCTTAACTCTGAAATTTTTCTGGCTAGCTGAATATAATTAGTAAGTGGCCATTTTTTTTCGCCTCCCCCCGCACCAGGAGCAAGTACAATTCTATTTTTTAATACTCCAGCGGATTCAATATCATTTTTCAAATATGGAGTGATATCCAACGTCGATGTCACTCCTAGAAGTGACAAAAAAAGGTCAGCTCTGTAGTTAGTTACATCAAGAGGTACTGAATACGTATAAAGCGCTCCGAATTTTTTAAACCCTATTCTATAAGGAATTCTCAGCTTTAACATTTGCAGAGAAGTCCCAACACTAGAAGGACGCAGATTAAAGCCAATATCAAACTTGTATTTCCTACTTAAGCTATCTGTGCCAAAGCCATCAATTACTTCAAGTGCATTTATAAAACCTGCTTCAACTAGAAAATCTGCCCCTGAGTTTTTAGAGACACCCACCAATGTAGCATTGGGATATCTTTCCTTAACTGCGACTAAAAAAGGAATATGAACTACATATGCACCAAAAAAAGGCCTGTTATGTAAAAAAATAGCGATGCATTTAACTTTTAAAAAATCGTTCATTTAAAACAGCTCCTTCATAGGCATCGAGATAACTTTCAGCCATTTTTTCTTTACTATAAAACTCTAAAAGATGACGTGCATTTTCAACAAAAGACTCTCTCATAGATTTATTTTTTACTAATTTCACTATCCAGCTCTCGATTTCCTCAGTACTCCCTGGCGTTACTAAAATGCCTGTTTCACCATTCTTAATTAAATCAGGAATACCACCAACATTACTAGCAATAATAGGTACATTTGCATCCATAACATCTAAAAGAACTGACCCTAGTCCTTCGTTGCGAGATGGGAAAACAAAAAGATCCAGCGCTGGAATGAAATCGCCAATGTTAGACTTAAAGCCTGCCCATACAACATTTTTTAAGTGACTGCTTTCAGAGTGAAGCGCTTCCTCATCCTCACCTCGACCAAAAAAAACGAACAGCACTTCGGGATGGCTATGCTGTAATCGTGCTGCAGCCTCAAGTAGTATCCGCTGTCCTTTATGACGATCAACTAATGCACCAATATGGCCCACAATAAAGCGACCTGGATAGCTAGCGCGAAAGTGAGCAGCTACTTCGGGATCCGCTGTAAACCCCGTCATCGCACTAGGAATAGTCAACACATCATGCTTACTCCAGCATGATAACTGTTGTCGAATAATCGATGAAATAGCCACACAGCAATCTGCATCACTATAGAACAGTCGATTCACCAATTTATCTTTAATCGGTGTATCTACTCGGCGAGTCAACACATAGGGCGTACCGTATATACGCTTATGCAACCACGCCCAGTGCACCGCTTTAGCTTCATGAGCATGCACTACCGATGCGTGGCCGGCTTGCCTATGCCCAGCAATCTGCTGGTTAGCATCCACAAATCTTAAGTTCTCAATGCATAGAAGTTCATTACGCAATGGAGAATCTTTCCTGCATACCAACGTTTGCTGATCTACATGACGTTGCAAGGCTTGAATTAACAGCGCTGTCTGGCGTTCTCCACCGCGGAAACCTTTAGCAAGATTAACGTGAATAATATGCAAATTTTCCTCATACAAATCGTTGCCATCACCCTGGTATAGTACTGTATCTACCAACCACCAGTGCAGGATTTAAATAAATGCCTATGGATGTGAGTGTCGTTATCATTACTCGCAATGCGGCTGCGACACTTAGCCGAACATTAGACGCCTTGACGTGCTATGACGATGTCGTGGTATATGACAACGGCTCCACAGACGAAACATGCAGTATTGTACAAGCCTACTCCAATACAACATTACACCATGGTGCATTTTTAGGCTTTGGCCTTACCAAACGTACTGCCGTATCGTTAGCAAAATATGATTGGATCTTATCAATAGATGCTGACGAAGCGCCGACAAAAGAGCTCAACGCTGCGATTAATGACTGGGTAGCCACTGCCACACCTCAACAGGCTGGTAAAATATTGCGTGAAAACTGGATGCTGGGTAAACCCGTTCGCCACTCCGGCTGGGGAAATGACTGGTTAGTTCGGCTGTTTAATCGTAACACATGCAACTTTAATGATGCTGCTGTTCATGAGTCAGTAAACTTAGAAAAAAATACAGAAGTTTCTCGGCTTAATGGAAAAATTGAACATCTTGCCATTAACGACCTCGCCCAGTTCCTTGATAAGATAAATCGCTATTCAGACCTTCGTGCATCATCAAAAAAACTCAAACATCATCCTTTTTCACTCATATTTCTCAAGGCTCTGTTTGCATTTATACGCACTTATTTTTTTCGCCTCGGCATACTAGATGGCTGGCGTGGACTTACCATATCTGTTGCTAATGCAAATGGTGTTTTTTGGAAATATGCCAAAAATAATGTTAATAGCCGCCTATAATACATTGTAAATTTTTCTATCACGACGTGTTGATATCACTAAAGATATCTCTACTACTGGGCAGTCTCCACCTGATCTTGTGATCAAGAGGCCCCGTATTTCTTTACTCTATCAACACTCGTTTCTGGAGACGCATGCCAGCACCAAGGTCACTCAAACTTACTCCATGGCTGCCACTGCTCGTTATCGGTATCTGTCTTGGCTATGCCATCACCGTCCTAACTCGGCTGCCTTGGTGGACGCTATTTTTCACAGCCGCTCTATGGATCAGCATTGGTCTTAAGCTGCGCTGGGGCGCGCCGCTAAACGCTCGCTATCGCCGGATGTGGCCTTGGTCGCTGATACCACTCAGCTTGCTAGGCGTCTATATCTATTTAGCTGATAGTTTTGGCAATGTCGATTTAGGCGCCGTGTTTTTCCACCTTCAAGCCGGCATGGCCGAGCATGGCGGTGCTGGAAAAATGATCACTGCGGTTATTTACACGGCGAGTGTGCTCGCCGTGCTGGCATCGGTTACCTGGATTACTCGGCATGATCAGCGTTGGCGACTAGCTGAACGTTTTGTTGCACTTCTCTTGCTAGCCGCAAATCCGATGCTATACGGTTTAGGGCAGCGCAGCGCAGCTATTGTAACGGATGATGGTGCTTGGTTAGATCGACGTTACGTGCCACCGCCCACGGAAGACCAAGTCAATGCGCCTAACCTATTGGTCATGTACTTGGAAAGTATTGAACGCACGTATAGCAATGAGCTATTTGGTGATGCTTACGCTGATTTAACCGCACTAGGCGAACGCGGGCTGGTCTTTGAGGGTATCCAGCAAATGGAAAACACTGGCTGGACCATGGCGGGTATGATTGCTAGCCAGTGTGGTGTGCCACTGATGCCTGCAGGGCTGTTACACGATAGTCAGTTCGATCCACTATCTAAAGTCGTTCCCGGGGTTGATTGCCTAGGCGATGTGTTAGCCGCTCAAGGCTATCGTCTTAGCTATTTGGGTGGGGCCAGCACCCAGTTTGCTGGTAAAGGCCTTTTCTACCGAGGCCATCAGTTTAATACAGTAAAAGGAAAGGAGGAGCTATCGGCGGAACTCGATGACCCAGAGTACGTTAATAGCTGGGGACTCTACGACGATACACTTTACGATTTTACTGTGGATGAGATTCGTCGTTTGAGTGAAGAGGATGACGGCCCCTGGGCAGTGGTTAATCTAAGCATTGCTGGTCATGCTCCTGGCGGCTTCCCCTCCCAAACGTGCCTAGACCGCCAGGGTGAGTTCGATGGTCAGGATATCTTATATTCGGTGAAATGTTCGGCTAGCCAAGCGCGCGATCTTATTGAGCGCCTTGAACAAGAAGGTCTACTCGAAAACACCTTAGTTGTCGTCCTTAGCGATCACCTCACGATGCGCGTGTCAGTTTGGGATCAACTGACAACACTTGAGCGAGACAATACGCTAATCATGCTAGGGGATGACATCACACCACTGACAGTGCGGCGGGGAGCGACAATGTTAGACGTATTCCCCACTATTTTGGATGCCATGGGACTACCACTTACTAACAACCGTGCAGGGCTTGGCGCGTCATTACTTAGCAATCAACCAACATTGGTAGAAACACATGGGCTTGAGGTGCTTAACGAGCGGCTCAGAGAAGAGACCGCGTTACAGCACCGTCTTTGGGAAGGACTGACTCCTCAACGACGTAAACCGCAAGATAATGAGAGTGCCGACCAACAGGTTATAGAAGCGCCTGCTGATCAGGCCGATGAAGTCGAGATTATGCGTTAACATTAACGCCGTTAGCGCGCTGACTATCGACACGCATCGCTCGGTATACTTGCTCTACTTCTAGCTCATTCAAACAGTTGGTATGCCCCAGCGGGCAGGTACGCTTAAAGCAAGGTGAGCAGGAAAGTGCTAAATAGTGAATGACGGCATTATCGGTTAGGGGCGGTGTGTAAGCAGGTGATGAAGAACCGTAAAGAGCGTGAATACGCACCCCCACCGCGGCGGCCACGTGCATTAAGCCTGAGTCGTTGGTAACTACTTGACGACAGTCTGCTAACAGATCAACGGCATCCGCCAATTGGGTTTTACCGCACAAGTTATGCGCATGGGGCAGTTCTTTTACAATGTTCTCACCTGCAGTATGGTCTTTAGGCCCACCAAACACACGCACTTCAAATCCGTCTTTGATCAGCCGCGCTGCTAACTCATGAAAATAACCTAATGGCCACTGCTTAGCAGGTCCGTACTCAGCACCAGGCATCATGCCAATCGCAGGTCGTGACGACAGCGCATGGGTAAGACGTAAGTTGACTAGGTTATCTCGATCAATCGTTAATCGCGGTGTGGGGATCGCAAATTCACCACGCATTGCCTCTTCCAGAGGTAGCCCCAAAGAAACAAACCGCTTCACCGTTTGGTTCAACACTTGTTTATCTAGCTTACGCCTCTCCTTCAACAAACCGTAACGGTGTTCACCCAAAAAGCCGATACGCTCAGGAATACGTGCCATAAAAGGAACTAGCGCTGCTTTCCAGGAGCGCGGAAGAACAATGGCACGATCAAAGCGCCCCCGTAAACGCACCGCCAGCTCACGGCGGTTGGCAAGACCAAACTCGCCATGCCCTACAGCCAATGAAAGCACTTCATCGACTTCAGGCATGCGCTCAAGGATAGGCTTTGACCAAGCAGGCGCCACTACGCCTAGGGTTGATCCTGGATAGCGTGCTTTAAGGGTGATGAACAGGCTTTGCGCCATCACCATATCGCCGACCCAGGATGGGCCGACCACCAATATGCGCTTGGCAGAATTAGCCATTTAGCCACTCCAAATAGGCTTTCACACCTTGGGCGACGGTCTTGAATTCGACATCACACCCTGAGGCACGCAGATTGCTAATATCTGCCCGAGTGTAGCTTTGATAGCGTCCTTTAAGCTCTTCAGGGAAAGGGATGTAGTCAATTTGCCCTTGGCCATAAAACTCAATCACCGTCTCGCCAATCGCTTTGAATGGCTCTGCACGTCCGGTGCCCAAATTGAAAATACCCGAGGCATGGGGGTTGTCTAAAAACCAAAGATTGACGTCAACCACATCACCAACATAAACAAAGTCGCGACTTTGCATACCAGCTTCGTAACCGCCGTAAGCGCCAAATAGCTTTAAGGTTTCACCATTACAAATTTGCAAATGGTTATGGTAAGCCACACTCGCCATCTTGCCCTTATGCTGTTCACGGGGACCATAAACATTGAAATAACGAAAACCCACTACTTGTGTCGTCAACTCATCCCAGCGAGAACGTACGTGCTGATCAAACAGCAGTTTAGAGTAGCCGTATACGTTGAGCGGTTTTTCATGCTCAGGCGCTTCTTTGAACACCTCACTGCCACCGTAAGTTGCCGCTGACGATGCATACAAAAACGGGATGCCAAACTTTTCACAGTAGTTCAACAACACCTTAGAGTACTCGTAGTTATTCTCCATCATGTAGTGCCCGTCCCACTCTGTCGTGTCGGAGCACGCACCTTCGTGGAAAATCGCATCGATGGTTGGTAGATCCACCGATTCACCTCGCAATGCAGCCTTTACTCGCGTTAAAAAGTCATCTTTGTCTAAGTAATCGGCCAGCGTGCAGTCAGCCAAATTAATAAACTTGGTACCATCACGCAGATCGTCGACCACCATTACATCATCGCGTCCGCGAGCGTTCAGCGCTTTGACAATATTGGCACCGATAAAACCGGCCCCGCCTGTTACCACGATCATCGCGTTCTCCTTACCAAAAGCGGCTCTGTTGGCTAACGTGCCTATAACCCATCTCTATGTGATTGTATACTTGACGGCTTATGAATTCATGGCCAACGGTGCTTTCCGCGATGAGTGTCTCGACAAACCAATCGACACCTGATGTGTCGACCTTTCAAGGCTTGATCCTTGCTCTGCAACAGTACTGGGCAGAACAAGGCTGTGTCATTCTCCAACCTCTCGATATGGAAGTCGGCGCGGGCACCTTCCACCCTGCCACCTTCCTACGGGCAATTGGCCCAGAAAACTGGAATGCTGCCTATGTGCAGCCTTCCCGCCGCCCGACAGATGGCCGCTATGGGGAAAACCCCAATCGTTTGCAGCACTACTACCAATTCCAGGTGGTAATGAAGCCGTCGCCCAGCAATCTACAAGATTTATACCTAGGCTCACTAAAACGCCTAGGGCTCGACCCGCTTATCCATGATGTGCGCTTCGTGGAAGATAACTGGGAATCCCCCACCCTGGGCGCCTGGGGTCTTGGTTGGGAGGTGTGGCTCAACGGCATGGAAGTCACCCAGTTCACCTACTTCCAGCAAGCAGGCGGCATTGAGTGCTACCCCGTTACAGGTGAGCTCACCTATGGGCTTGAGCGTATCGCCATGTACCTGCAAAACGTCGATAGCGTTTATGACCTGGTGTGGGCCATCGCGCCTGACGGCAGCAAGGTCAGCTACGGCGACGTCTACCTTCAGAATGAACGTGAGCAGTCAGCCTATAACTTTGAGCACGCGGATGTTGATCAGCTGTTCGCCTCCTTTGACCATCAGGAAAAAGAGTGCAGCAAACTCCTAGCCGCCAGCCTGCCACTGCCAGCCTACGAGCAGGTGCTCAAAGCGTCTCACACGTTTAACCTGTTGGATGCTCGCCATGCGATTTCAGTGACCGAACGCCAGCGTTTTATTCTGCGCGTTCGCACCATGGCACGCGACGTTGCTACCGCTTATTTTGAGTCTCGTAAAGCAGCAGGCTTCCCCATGGCCCCCGAGGCCCTGCGCCGCGAACTACTAGCCGATCAGGGAGACGCATAATGGCTGTTGATACGCTTTTATTAGAACTAGGTGCAGAAGAGCTTCCCCCCACAGCGCTGGATGCGCTTTCTGACGCCTTTGCAGCCGGCATTGAAAAAGGCCTGCAAGAAGCCGAGATTCCGTTCCAAAGCGTCATTGCTTACGCGACCCCACGCCGTTTAGCGGTACAAGTTATTGGCCTTGAAGACAAACAGCCTGATCGTGAGGTTGAGCGCCGTGGCCCTGCCCTAGCCGCTGCATACAAGGATGGCGTGCCCACCAAAGCAGCCGAAGGCTTCGCGCGCTCTTGCGGCGTCAGCGTTGATGAGCTGATTCACCTGGAAACCGATAAAGGTACTTGGCTTGGTTTCCGCGAACAGCAGCAAGGCGAGACTGTACAGGCGCTACTGCCAGAGATGGTTCGCAAAACGCTGCAGTCGCTACCGGTACCTAAAAACATGCGCTGGGGCTCCTCTCGCGTTGAGTTCTCCCGCCCGGTTCACTGGCTGGTTGCGCTTTATGGCAGCGACGTTATTGCCGCCGAGGCGCTTGGCCTTCAAGCCAGCCGCACCACCTACGGCCACCGTTTCCACGCACCAGATGCTATACAGCTTGAGCACGCTGATGACTACCTAGCTGCACTTGAAAATGCCTATGTGCTGGCTGATCGCCAACGCCGTCGCGAGCGTATCCGAGAGCAAGTATTAGCCGAAGCCGAGGTACAAGAAGCCAACGCCGTGATTGATGAGGACCTGCTAGTTGAAGTTAGCGGGTTAGTTGAATGGCCGGTCGCGTTGACGGGTAGTTTCGATGAGCGTTTTCTGGAAGTGCCTGCCGAATGCTTGATCTCTTCTATGAAGGCCAACCAAAAATATTTCCACCTGCTGGATGATCAGGGCAATCTAAAACCGCTGTTTATCACTATTTCAAACATCGAAAGCCAGGATCCTGATCAGGTCATTTCCGGTAACGAAAAGGTTATTCGGCCACGCTTAGCGGATGCTGCCTTCTTCTATGACACGGATCGCAAGCAAACGCTTGCCTCGCGTATTCCTCAGCTAGAAAGCGTCGTATTCCAGCAACAGTTAGGCACGCTGGCAGATAAAGCCCGCCGCAGCACGGCGATTGCTACCTTTATCGCTGAGCGCATCAAGGGCGATGTGGAGCATGCCCAACGCGCGGTGGCATTGGCCAAGTGCGACTTGGTCACCGAAATGGTGCTCGAATTCCCAGAGCTCCAGGGCATTATGGGCCGCTATTATGCCGAGCAAGATGGCGAGCCTGCCGACGTTGCCCAGGCATTGGAGGAGCAGTACCTGCCCCGCTTTGCCAGCGACGACATTCCGCAGAGTCTCACCGGCCAAGCGCTAGCGTTGGCTGACCGGCTCGATACGCTTATCGGTATTTTCGGCATTGGCCAGCGTCCAACCGGTGCGAAAGACCCCTTCGCTCTTCGCCGTGCCTCCATTGGTGTGTTGAACATCCTGATCAAAGGTGAGCTAAACCTGGATCTCCGCGAGCTACTTGACGTGGCCGCAGAACAGCACCAGGGGCTACCCAAGGCGGATGGTTTAGTGGAAGACGTGCTGACGTATATGTTGGATCGCTTCCGCGCCTGGGGACAGGAAGAAGGCATTAGTGCAGAAATGTACTTAGCGGTTCGCGCTCGCCCGGTCACTAA
This sequence comes from Halomonas qinghailakensis, assembly GCF_025820815.1. NCBI lineage: Bacteria > Pseudomonadati > Pseudomonadota > Gammaproteobacteria > Oceanospirillales > Halomonadaceae > Halomonas > Halomonas qinghailakensis. The sequence continues at coordinate 1,625,529 of NZ_CP096973.1, forward strand.
ACCACTGGATTTTGCTCGCCGCTTACGTGCCGTTAAAGCCTTTGCTCAACGTGAGGAAGCCGCTGCGTTAGCCGCTGCCAACAAGCGTGTTTCAAATATCCTGAGCAAGCAAGAACATAACGGTAGTACCCAGGTTGATCAGAGCCTGCTTCAAGAAGATGCTGAGAAGACGCTATTCAATGCAGTAACAGCCAGCCAGCAACAAGTGGCTCCGTTATTTGCAGCAGGTGACTACCAGCAGGCGCTAGATGCGCTGGCGATGCTTCGCAAGCCTGTCGATGCTTTCTTCGATCAGGTTATGGTCATGGCCGACGACAACGCTGTTCGCCATAATCGCTTAGCGCTACTTGCCAGCCTGCAGGCGCTTTTTCTGGAAGTGGCGGATATTTCACAGCTGCCACAGTAAATACGCGCATCACAATCGGCTAATCCTGGTGTAGACACAGCAGCCCGGCTTCTCGCAAGCCGGGCTTTTTTGGCTTGTTACCACTATATTGTCGCTTTTCTCCAGACTAAACTCAGCGTTCTGCTGGCTGCTTGTTTCACGTGAAACACTCGCCCAATTGCTAAGCGCTTATTACTCTTATAGATGACCGTGGTGTGCTATTAAGGAGTTCTATGATCTCAGCTAACCAACTGGTGATACTCGATCGTGACGGTGTCATCAATCACGACTCCGATGCTTATATTAAATCACTAGAGGAGTGGATACCCTACCCTTCTGCAATCGATGCAATTGCCCAACTGGCCCAGGCAGGGTATACCGTGGCAATAGCTACCAATCAGTCGGGTATTGCACGAGGCTATTATGATGAGGCAACGCTTCACTTAATGCATGAGCGTCTAACAACGCTAGTTGAAGCGAAAGGTGGGCATATTGCACATATTGCTTACTGCCCTCACGGCCCCGATGAACAGTGCGCTTGTCGAAAACCATTACCAGGATTGCTGTTGCAAATTCAGCAGCGATTAGGAATGGAGAGTATCATTGGCAGTTGGATGGTCGGCGACAGCCTACGAGATCTACAAGCCGGTGAAGCAGTCGGGTGCCAGCCAGTGTTGGTCAGAACAGGCAAAGGAGAGAAAACGCTAGCAAATCATAAAGGACTTGAGAACACGCTGGTTTATTCAGACCTAGCTGCGTTTGCAGATTGGCTATGCAAACAGTAGCAATTTATTTTTCTTCCAATTTATCCTATCTTATTTTCTCGATAGCAACGAAAAAACGCCGCTCCTTTTTAATAGGAGCGGCGTTTCGTTTTTCATCTACTGACGTTATAAATGCCTATCCAGCAACGTTCATGTTTCACGTGAAACGTTTATGGGCAAACACATTAGACATCAAGATTAGCGACTAGCGCATTCGTCTCAATAAATTCACGACGAGGTTCCACTTCATCACCCATCAACGTGTTGAACATCATATCAGCAGCAACCGCATCTTCGATGGTCACTCGCAGCATACGACGGCTGTCAGGATCCATAGTGGTTTCCCACAGCTGATCAGGGTTCATTTCCCCTAGCCCTTTGTAGCGCTGGAAGGACAGTCCACGCTGGCCCTCTTGCATCAACCAAGCTAGCACTTCAGAGAAGTGTGAAACCGGTTTTTGACGCTCCCCACGGGCAATGTAGGCACCCTCTTCAAGCAACCCGTTTAAGGTCTCGCCAAGGCCTGTAATGGACCGGTAGTCAGTGCTTTCAAAGAAATCCAATCCCCACACATATTCAGTAGTAACACCGTGGGCAATCAATGACACTGCTGGCAAGTGCAAACCACGCTCGCTATCTTCCTGCAGATAGAACTGGTAACGCGGACCGCCTTCATACGCCACCATGTCATCCATTGCTTTCTGCAACTCAGCAATCCAGTTTTCCATGGTAATGCGGTCTTTGAGACTTACTTCACCCTGGAGTGCTGTTGCATGCACAACCTGTCTGAGCACCTCGATGGGATAAACACGAGCCAGTCGATCAATTCGTTTCATCACATTTCGGTATTGAGTAACCAGTGCCTCTAGCTGTGAACCGGTAATACCTGGCGCATCCGCGTTGACATATAACCCTGCTCCATCCAACGCCGTGGTGGTCAGATAGTCAGTCATTGCTTGTTCATCTTTCAGGTAGAGCTCTTGCTTGCCCCGCTTAATTTTATAAAGCGGAGGTTGAGCAATAAAGATATGTCCGCGCTCAATCAGTTCAGGCATCTGACGGAAAAAGAACGTTAACAACAATGTGCGAATGTGCGAACCATCAACATCGGCATCCGTCATAATAATGACAGAATGGTAACGTAACTTGTCAGGATTAAACTCTTCGCGACCGATACCGCAGCCTAACGCTGTAATCAGAGTGCCAACTTCTGCTGATGACAGCATCTTATCGAAGCGCGCTTTCTCAACGTTGAGTATTTTACCTTTGAGCGGCAAAATTGCCTGGGTGCGACGATCACGCCCCTGCTTAGCACTACCGCCAGCCGAGTCGCCCTCTACCAGATAAAGCTCAGATTGGCTTGGGTCTTTCTCTTGGCAATCGGCAAGTTTGCCCGGTAACCCAGCGATATCGAGCGCGCCTTTACGACGCGTCATATCACGCGCTTTACGAGCAGCTTCTCGTGCCCGTGCAGCGTCTAGCATTTTATTAACGATCGATTTAGCTTCGTTAGGCTTCTCAATCAAATAGTCAGCAAATAGGCGACCCATTTCCTGCTCAACCGCAGTCTTCACTTCACTGGAAACTAATTTATCTTTGGTTTGAGACGAAAATTTCGGATCAGGAACTTTAACAGAAATAATTGCGGTCAAGCCTTCACGAGCATCGTCGCCCGACGTGTTGACCTTAGATTTTTTTAACAGCCCCTGTGCTTCGATGTAATGATTTAACGTACGTGTTAGCGCTGCACGGAAACCAGCTAAGTGAGTACCGCCATCCCGCTGGGGAATATTATTGGTGTAGCAGAAAATGTTTTCCGTGAAGGCATCGCTCCACTGCATCGCGACTTCCACTTCGACACCATCTTCACGCACCGCATTAAAATGAAACACAGGATTTAGAACGGTTTTGTTCTTATTCAAGTGATCAACAAATGCTTTCAAACCGCCTTCATAGTGGAACAACTCCTCTTTGCCACTGCGTTCGTCCATTAAACGAATAGCAACGCCGGAGTTTAAAAATGAGAGTTCACGTAAGCGTTTGGCGAGAATATCGTAGTGAAACTCGATATTTGCAAACGTGTTAGGTGAAGGACGAAAGTGCACACGGGTGCCACTCTTTTCGGTTTTACCTACTACGCCTAACGGTGCCTGAGGCACGCCATGGTGATAGACCTGCTCAAACACTTCACCTTGACGCCAGATGGTCAAACGCAGCTCTTCTGAAAGCGCGTTAACGACCGACACGCCTACACCATGTAAGCCGCCTGATACTTTATATGAATTATCGTCGAACTTACCGCCTGCGTGCAGCACTGTCATAATAACTTCTGCTGCCGAAACGCCTTCGCCTTCATGTAGCTCGGTAGGAACCCCACGGCCATTATCACTCACCGTTATTGATTCATCCGGGTGGATAACCACACGAATTTCACTACAGTGACCTGCCAGAGCTTCATCGATGGAGTTATCCACCAGCTCGAAAACCATGTGGTGCAGCCCGGTGCCATCGTCGGTATCGCCGATATACATGCCTGGGCGCTTGCGCACTGCGTCTAGCCCTTTGAGCACCTTAATGCTTGATGAATCGTAAGCCTGCTCGCTCATTGACCACTCCGTCGTGAAGTCTGTCTCGTTCCATGTCGTCTACCCGTCCGGTAGTAATTGGCTTAACCCTTGATCGGCGTGTTTCACGTGAAACATTCCAACCTCTGTTGAGGGTTCCCATATACCACGAAGCGCGGAGGGTTCGACGCTAGTAATAAATGCCTGACACTGCATCTTTTCAAGTAAATTACAAAATCTATCTCGGTACGTGCTATCGAGCTCTGCTGGCAGATCATCGATTAAATAAATGCAGTGCCGCTGTGTGGTACTTTCCAGAAGCCGCCCCTGGGCAAGCTTTAATGCACTAACCACCAATTTTTGCTGGCCTCTGGAAAGGATCTCAACTGCAGGCTGTTTGTTTAATCTAATTCGTAAATCAGCACGCTGTGGGCCCTGCTGTGTAAAGCCCATCTGCTGATCCGCTTGGCGACTATCATATAGCACGTCAGCAAGTCCACGCTGCTTATCCCAGCCTCGAGCATAACGCAGCGTTAAACCTGGCAAAGAAATCAACTCATTAAGGGTTTTATCAAATACTGGCAAGAACTCACTGAACCACGCCTGCCTGAGCATATCCATTCGCTCGCCCCAGATCGCTAACTCTTGCTCCCATACTGCTATTTCACTTGGCTCTATTCTACCACGCCTAAGAAGCGCATTCCGATGTTTCACCGCTCTGCGCGTTCGCTTCCACGCGTCAAGAAAGCAGTGTTTCACGTGAAACACCCCCCAATCGAGAAACTCTCTTCGACCCGCAGGAGCTCCTTCAAGTAAGCGGAAGGCATCTGGATTTATTACCTGAAGAGGCATCGCTTCAACCAGCTCCGCTAAGCGAACGCCTTTCTCTCCTCTAAGACGCAGCTCCAGCTCGCGCTGAGCACGCATTCTCCTTACCCCTAGCGTTACCTCAGGATCGCCTGTTAAACGTCCGTACAGCGTCATATAGGGCACTTCATTCTGTATCGCATGCTTTAGTTGGCGAGTGCGGAAAGAGCGTCCCATCCCTAAAATGTGAATACCTTCTAACAGACTGGTTTTACCGCTGCCATTATTGCCATAGATCACATTAATACGTGAAGAAGGACGCATTTCTAATGGCGCGAGATTACGCACGCCCTGAAAGTTGAGCTGCTTCACACTCATTAGCAGTTACCATCCAATAAGACCATATCACTTGTCATCCGTATTAAACGCGAAAACGGCGCTTCTGCTATCAGAAGCGCCGCCCTTATTAGTTATTGAAAGTAATTATAAGCGCATCGGCATAACAACATAGAGCGCATCGCCGCCACCAGGCTCCTCTAGCAATGCACTGCTGTTGGGGTCTGCAAGGGTAATCTGTACACGATCTTCATCTAGGACCGACAGTACATCCACTAAGTAACCAACATTAAAGCCAACTTCCATGGCGCCACCGTTGTACTCAACGGACACGTTCTCTTCGGCTTCTTCCTGCTCAGGGTTATTAGCCATTACCTTAAGATTGTTTTCCTCAAGATACAGGCGTACACCGCGATATTTTTCATTAGAAAGAATAGCTGTACGTGAAAGCACCTGACGCAATTCAGCACGTTCAGCAATCAGTACTTTATCGCCATTACGAGGCACAACACGCTCATAGTCAGGGAACTTGCCGTCAATCAGCTTAGAGGTAAACGTAAAGTCACCTGTATGAGCCCGTACATGGGTTGAACCCAAGGTGAGGCTGACAGGTTCATCACTGTCATCCAATAGGCGGGAAAGCTCTAAAATGCCTTTACGCGGCACAATTAGCTTTTGTGCTTGATCTACAGCAACATCAATTGGACGTGAGCACATAGCTAAGCGGTGCCCATCAGTTGCTACGGTGCGTAATAAATTGCTTTGAATTTCAAGCAACATACCGTTTAGATAATACCGTACATCTTGCTGAGCCATTGCAAAAGACGTTGACTCAATCAAGTGCTTCAATGTGCCACGAGGCACACTAAGCTCTTGACTACCATCCGCATCTTCAATATTCGGAAATTCGGCAACAGGTAGCGTCGATAGGGTAAAACGCGAACGACCACTGCGCAGCACAGCTCGTCCCTCTTCTACCGCTAGCTGGATCTCCGCCTGATCAGGCAGCGATTTACAGATATCCATCAGCTTACGCGCAGGCACCGTGGCAGCACCTTCTTGATCTACTTGGCTAGCCACAGTACGGCCTATTAGTTCTACTTCTAAATCGGTACCGGTTAATGCTACATGATCCCCTTCTACTTGGATCAGTACATTAGAAAGTACTGGCAGCGTTTGGCGCCGTTCGACTACGCCCGCCACCAGAGTCAGCGGGCGAAGCAGTGCCTCTCGGGAAATAGTAAATTTCATCGGTACTCCGGTTTCTATCCTGAAAGGCCCGCCAGTGCAGGCCCAAACGATAACGGTTAACTAGTTAGCAGGCGAAGAAGGTTCTTATAATCTTCACGAATATCCGCATTCTCTTCTTGCAGCGCTTTTACCTTACGACAAGCATGCAACACAGTCGTATGATCACGGCCACCAAAGGCATCGCCTATTTCCGGCAGACTATGATTCGTCAACTCTTTCGCTAACGCCATAGCAACTTGCCGCGGCCGCGCAACGGAACGTGAGCGACGCTTAGACAGCAAATCAGCGACTTTAATTTTGTAATATTCAGCGACCGTTCTCTGAATATTATCAACGCCTACCTGCTTATCTTGTAACGCTAATAGGTCTTTAAGCGATTCGCGAATAAAGTCCTGGGTAATGGTTTTACCCATAAAATGTGAGTCTGCAATGACTTTTTTCAGCGCCCCCTCAAGCTCGCGAACGTTCGAGCGAATTTTCTGCGCAATAAAAAAAGCAGCGTCGTGCGGGAGATCGACTTTTGCTTGATCTGCTTTTTTCATCAAAATCGCTACACGGGTTTCAAGCTCCGGTGGCTCAATCGCAACGGTCAGCCCCCAGCCAAAGCGAGACTTTAATCGTTCTTCAACGCCGCTAATCTCTTTTGGATAGCGGTCAGAGGTTAGGATCATCTGCTGCCCGCCCTCTAACAGTGCGTTAAAAGTATGGAAAAACTCTTCCTGGGAACGCTCTTTGCCAGCAAAAAACTGAATATCATCAATTAATAGCGCATCAACACTGCGATAAAAACGCTTGAAGTCGTTGATCGCATTTAACTGTAATGCTTTCACCATATCAGCGACAAAACGCTCGGAGTGTAGATAAACCACACGAGCATTTTCACGGCGGCCAGCTAAAGCATTACCTACGGCATGCATCAAGTGTGTTTTACCTAAACCAACGCCCCCGTATAAAAACAGCGGGTTATACGCGCCGCCAGGGTTTTCGGAAACTTGACGAGAAGCCGCACGAGCAAGTTGGTTCGATTTACCTTCAACAAATGTGTCAAAAGTAAAATTAGGATTAAGGCCGCTACCATGTTTAAGGCTGCCCTCAACCTGTACCTGGCGTTCATTACCGCGCCGACCCGATGACTCTTCCCGTAACTTATCGATTTCTCGCTCATCAGCAAGGTCTCCCCTTGGCAGTGTATGAACCGCAGGCGATGCTTGCCTTGAAGGAGATGCTGAGACCGGATTACCTAAATCTCTCGGCTGCGGAGCAGGTGCTGCGACACGGCGGCTGCCTACTGTCAAACTGACTTTGGGAGGCTTGGATGGCGCAAGTTCGCGCATCAGTTCACTGATACGCTTTGAATACTTATCACTCACCCAGTCGCGCACAAAGCGATTCGGCGCCAACAAGCGAAGCTCATTGGTCTCTCCTTCTTCTGCCTGCAGCGGACGTATCCAGGTATTGAACTGCTGTGAATTCAGTTCGTCCTGCAGGTAGTCCAGGCACTGTTGCCAAAGCGCGAGTGACACTCATCTCACCATCGGTTGAAAACGGCCGACCATTGTAGCGCCCAACGGAGCGGTTATCCACACGCACTCAAGCCTCTTTTTGCCCTGTGGACAACTACTCATGAGATATAGGGAAAAGCTGGTAATCGATCAAGCACAAACCTGTTTTGATGTATTTTATAACCTGTTGAGCACACCTAATTAACAGTTTATTTAAGGCTTATCCGAAGGTTATGCACAGATTTTTTATGATTTTAAGCTATTGATAAAAATAAGCTAAAATAGCTTATCCACAATTAGTATCCCCACTATTAATAACAGTAGGTTTTAAATAACTCCCTTAGTAATAATAGATTCATAGTAGGAAGCAATGCTAAACGTATACAAACAACCGCCATTGCCTTTTTCATGCTTTTTATGCAAGGAAAAATTGCACCTGACGCGGGAAGTCTCTACAATTTCCGGTCTTGAATTAAAACTCCCCGGCTAGTTCCTCACTGGACCGGGTATTTTGGAATTCACTTTCCGTCCTAAACCACGTGGGAATAACGAGTTATGAAACGCACTTTTCAACCCAGCGTTCTCAAGCGCAAGCGCGCGCATGGCTTCCGTGCTCGTATGGCAACCAAAAATGGCCGTGCTGTTATTGCACGCCGTCGCGCCAAAGGCCGCAAGCGTCTGAGCGCCTGATCTCGGATTGCGTGTGCCGCATCAAGGCTTTCCCCGGTGCTTACGTTTGCTAAACGCTGGGGATTTTAGTCACGTGTTTGAACAAGCAGACCTAAAGGTTCATGGCAAAGGTATGATGGCGTTAGCGCGTTTGAGTACCCGGGGTCACCCCCGCGTTGGACTGGTGGTCAGCAAAAAAAATGTGAAGCTCGCTGTTGATCGCAACCGCTTTAAGCGACTTGTTAGAGAGTCTGTTCGTCTCCGCCAAGATCACTTGCCCTCTGTGGATATTGTGATATTGGCAAAACGCGGCGTTCAAGATATCGACAACGAAACGCTTACACGCCAGTTAAATGGCATGTGGAAACGGCTTCAGAGAGACGCACAGGCGGTGTCTGTATCTTCCCCGCCTAATGGCGTAACACGTGACGCTTGACGACACACCTCGCCGCTCGACCTCGGCCTGCCGCCTGGCAGGCTTTCGTGTGTCATGGGTCGAGTAAATGAGGTCGAGTAGATGACACTGCGCCATTAGCATGTTCACCACCCATCGGGCAGAACCCTCATGGACGTAAAACGACTTTTATTACTGATTCCACTGGCAGTACTTGCCTATCTATTGGTTGTACAGTGGAATCAGGATTATGGGCAAACAAGCGTCGATTCGACGCCTGAGATTACCCAAAGCAGCAACGGCTCACCTATCAATAGTAATGATAGTGATGATTTATCGGTGCCAAGCTCGTCAGCTCCTCAGAATGCCATTAGTGAAGGTATGCCTGGGGAAATGGAAAGCAACGCATCAAGCCGAGACTTTATTGCTGTTACAACCGATGTTCTCGACGTGCGTATTGACCCGCACGGTGGCGATATCGTGTACGCCGCCCTACCGCAGCATAAGTTAACGCTGGACTCAGATCGTAACTACGTATTGCTTTCTGATAACTCATCACGCAGCTACGTCGCCCGTTCAGGTCTTCAACTGGACGGTCAGGCTAGCCGCATTGCCTTCACGCCCGAGCGTACCGAGTACCGCTTAGGTAACAATGAAGAGCAGCTAAGTGTTGATTTAACAGCGGAAGTTAACGGCGTCGAAGTTATTAAGCGCCTGACGTTTGAACGCGGCAACTACGCGGTCAACGTTAGCTACTATTTAGCTAATAACACCGAATCACCGGTTAGCGCACGCTTTATAGGTCAACTTGCCCGCGATAACAGCCCCGATCCCTCTAGTGGCGTTGCCATGGGCATGAATTCCTATCTTGGGGCTGCTTACTCTACTCCAGACGCACGGTATGAAAAGATCGACTTTGATGCTATTCAGAGCCGTAACTTTGAAAACCGTGAAGCTCAAGGTGGTTGGATTGCCATTATCCAACACTACTTTGTGTCTGCCTGGGCGCCTGCTCAGGATCAGCAAAACCTTTACTATGTCACTACCGATTCACGTGATCGTAATGTCGTAGCATTTGCTGGCCCCACGAGCAGTGTGGCCGCTAATGGCGAGGCAACGCTAAGCGCAACGCTGTACATGGGGCCCAAAGTTCAAGATTACCTTGAGCAAGTTGCTCCCAACTTACGCTTAACCGTCGATTATGGTTGGCTGTGGTTTATCGCCAACCCGCTGTTCTGGTTGCTGGACAAGATCCACGACATCGTTGGCAACTGGGGTTGGTCGATTGTCTTACTGACCGTACTAGTGAAATTGGTGCTGTTCCCGCTATCTGCTAAAGCCTACAAGTCAATGGCGCGCATGCGTAAGCTTGGTCCGGAAATGCAGCGTCTCAAAGAGATGTATGGCGATGATCGCCAGAAAATGTCTCAAGAGATGATGAAGTTCTACCAGAAGGAAAAGATTAATCCTTTGGGTGGCTGTTTACCGATCCTTGTCCAGATGCCAGTGTTCATTGCCCTTTATTGGATGCTGCTTGAATCTGTTGAACTGCGCCATGCACCGTTCATATTCTGGATTCAAGATTTGTCAGTGAAAGATCCGTACTTTATCTTGCCAATTCTGATGGGGATCTCGATGTTCGTTCAGCAGATGCTGAACCCAACACCGCCCGATCCCATGCAGGCGAAGATTATGAAGATGTTGCCGATTATCTTCACCTTCTTCTTCTTGTGGTTCCCAGCAGGTCTAGTTATCTACTGGGTCGTCAACAACATCATCTCGGTGGCGCAGCAGTACCTCATTACGCGTAATATTGAGAATGATCCGAACGTCGGCAAAGGGTTGCGAACCAAGTAACACGCACCCTTCTCCTACTCCCAGACCCCCGCCTTAGCGGGGGTCTGGCGTTTTAGGATGAACAACGCGACAATCTTCGCCATACACCAACGAGAAGCGCCATGGCCGACCGACTTTACACCCAAGACACCATTACCGCTCTAGCAACGCCTCCTGGCCGCGGCGGTGTTGGCATTATTCGCGTGTCAGGTCCTGCCTGCCACGATATTGCCACCGCCATACTTGGCCACTGCCCTTCCCCTCGTTACGCTCACTATGGCCCGTTTCACGCCGCTGAGAGCATTATTGATGAAGGCATAGCCCTACTGTTCAACGGGCCCCACTCATTTACCGGCGAGGACGTGCTTGAACTGCAAGGACATGGCGGGCCAATCATTATGGATATGCTGCTTGAACGCTGCCTACAGCTTGGTGCACGTCTAGCACGCCCGGGTGAATTTTCAGAACGAGCCTTTCTAAACGACAAGTTGGATCTGGCCCAGGCCGAAGCCATTGCCGATCTGATAGATGCCACTTCCCGTTCCGCTGCCGAAAATGCGGTACGCTCGTTGCAGGGCGAGTTTTCCCAGCGCATCTCGGCATTAGTGGAACGCCTCATTGAGCTGCGGGTTTACGTCGAAGCGGCGATTGATTTCCCAGAGGAGGAAATCGACTTTTTAGCCGATGGCCACGTCGCCAACCGTTTAGATAGCGTTCAGCAAGCGCTGACAGCGGTACGCAAAGCCGCAGGCCAAGGGGCACTATTACGCGAAGGAATGAGTGTGGTGATTGCTGGACGACCTAATGCCGGTAAGTCTAGCTTGCTCAATGCACTGACCGAACAAGATACTGCCATTGTGACGGATATTGCTGGCACCACGCGTGACGTGCTGAGGGAATATATTCATATTGATGGCATGCCACTGCATATTATCGACACCGCAGGGTTACGCGATACTCCCGATGCCGTAGAGAAAATAGGCGTTGCCCGCGCTTGGGAAGAGATAGAAAAAGCCGACCGCGTGCTGCTATTGGTAGATGCCTCCACGACTGATGCGACCGATCCTATGACTATTTGGCCGGAATTTGTCGCCAGACTCCCCGATCAAACGCGTCTAACGCTAGTGCGAAATAAAATTGATACAAGTGCCGAACAAGCTGGCATTGATTTATCCACAACCACACCAACGATAAGGCTATCCGCGAAAACAGGTGTGGGTGTGGATAACTTAAAATCTCATTTAAAAGACATCATGGGATTTTCTGCGACTACTGAAGGACGATTCTCAGCCCGTCGTCGTCATTTAGACGCCTTAGACCGCGCCATGATTGCGCTGGAAACTGGACGCGCCCAGCTAGATGGCTACGGTGCAGGGGAATTGTTAGCCGAAGACTTGCGCGATGCTCAGCAGGCGTTAGGCGAAATTACCGGTGAATTTAGCGCTGACGACCTGCTCGGCGAAATCTTTGGCAGTTTTTGTATCGGGAAATAATCATCTGCTTCGGTCAATAACAGGCAGTGACTAACAAGCTATTCGCCTACCAGCCACTCTGATCGATAGTCACTGTCAGTGCCTAGCAGCGGCGTAAGGTGGCCCATTGCCGCCGCTAGACGCTCATCTAATCCCCAGGGCGGGTTAATCACCAGCATTCCACTACCGTACATGCCATGGCTCTGCTCGTTGGGCGTATAACGTTGAAGCTCACTGCGCCAAATTTTACGGATGCCACTTTCCCTCAAGCCATTTAGCAGCGAGTGGTGTTTGCCTGCTGGTAGCAATGGGTACCACACCAGTAACACCGCATGTCGCACTTTTGCCAAGCTATAAGCCACCGCATCAACCACCTCTAGATATTCCGCTTTACGTTCGTAGCTAGGGTCAATCAACACGCATAAACGCGGTGTTGCAACAGGCACTAGCCCACTCAAGCCTGCCAGGCCATCTCCATAGATTCGTTGCGCCTGAGGAGACAGCGACTGTGCGCTTAAGTGCTCATGCTCACCTGGGTGAAGCTCAAATAGCGTCAGGCGATCTTGCTCACGCAGCGGCTGAGAAAGCCACCACGGTGAACCAGGATAATGGGTTAGCTCGGAAGCATTGGGCTGGGCAGTGCCCAACGTGGTTAGCCAACTGTTTAGTAAAGGGTCCGTTAGCTGTCCACGTGCTTGCCATAGAGGCCAAATGCCCTCGCGGTACTCTTGAAGCCGCTGAGTCTCTTTGGTGTTAAGGGGATAAAGACCCCGTCCCGCATGAGTATCTACATATGTAATGGCAGTTTTTTTACGTAATAAATACTCAGCCACTGCGTAAAGCGTCAAATGTTTCTGCACATCGGCAAAGTTACCGGCATGGTAAGCGTGTTGGTAAGACAGCATAGTCGCTCGCTAACAGAGAATCGAAAAAAGCCCGCTATGTGAGCATAGCGGGCGTTTATCGGCAATGCCGAGGTTACAAATCGTTAGCGTTGGCCTTGTCCATCTCCCGTCGGAGTCAAGGTGATTTCAACGCGGCGGTTTTGTGCACGCCCCTGTTCAGAGTCATTACTAGCCACCGGCTGATTCGCACCGTATCCCCTAGTGTTTAATCGGGCAGATGAAACGCCATTTTGGCTAAGATAATTACCAACAGACTGGGCACGACGCTCAGATAGACGCTGGTTATAACTTGCATCACCTGTGCTATCGGTGTGGCCAGCAATGTTGACGCGAGTATCCTGATACTGGGTCAGTACATTCGCTACTTGGTTAAGTGAGTTACGTGCTTCGCTGGTAAGGTCGGCTGAGTCGAAACCAAAGGTAACGCCACTAGGCATATTAAGCACAATATCGTCACCACGACGGTCGATCTCAATGCGTGAGCCCTGGAGATTTTCACGCAGCTGTTGTTCCTGACGATCCATGTAAACGCCCACACCGGCACCCGCTGCCGCACCCACCGCCGCACCAATTAAGGCACGATCGCGACGGCTAGTACTGCCATCACCAGACAGCGCACCAGCAGCAGCGCCAATGGCAGCACCAATGCCAGATCCCATCGCCGTGCTAGAGCGCTGCGTCTGACCGCCATAAGGGTCTGAGGTAGCACAGCCAGCTAACAAAATGGCTGCCGCTAGCGGGGTCAGTAGTCGAGAAATACGCATCACTCACTCCTTGATAGTCTTCAGGGTAATTACTTTATATATCGCTGATCACTCATCGCTTATTAATGTCAGCAATTCATTCAAGAATAATAGACCTTGAGGCGATGCACGCAGCTTTTCGGGCATTTCCATTAAAAGTCCTTTTTCATAGGCGCTGTGTAACCGTGCAAGTAACACGGCTGGGGGCTGCCCTGTGTAAGCCGTCCAGACATCCATGGAGACGCCATCGATTAAACGTAACGCATTCATCGAAAATTCAAGGGGCAGCTCTTGTGTTGCTATCGGCTGCTTGCCGGCCACAAAGCCACGCAGATCATTTGAACGGCGTAAATAAGCCTCTGGCTGACGTGTTTTCCAGCGCCTTTCAATATGCCGCTGCCCCTGACTGTCAACCGTCGTCAGCTTTCCATGAGCCCCCGCCCCAATACCCAAGTAATCGCCAAACTGCCAATAATTAATATTGTGCCGACTTTGTTGCTCTACTCGCGCGTAGGCGGAAATTTCATAGCGTCGTAAGCCAGCTTGCTCAAGGCGTTGATGCCCAGCTTCTTGAATGTCCCAGAGTGCCTCTTCTTCTGGTAACACAGGCGGCTGAGAGAAAAATGCCGTATTAGGTTCAAGCGTTAACTGATACCAGGAAAGGTGCTCTGGTCCCAGATCCAATGCTTGATTAATATCCTCCATCGCTTGAGCCGGGGTTTGCTTGGGTAACCCATGCATCAAATCAATATTGAGATTATCAAACCCAGCTTCACGGGCCTGGCGAACAGCATTCACAGCTTCTTGGCCACTATGAATACGCCCCAACGCGCTAAGCTGTTCAGGGCGAAAACTCTGAACTCCTAAAGACAGACGATTAATGCCAGCTTCTCGATAACCAATAAACCGCTGCTGCTCGGTCGTGCCAGGATTGGCTTCTAGGGTAATTTCTATAGTAGAAGAGAAAGGCAGCCGAAGGCGTATCTCTTTGAATAATTGATCATAAAAAGCTGGTGATAAGAGACTTGGTGTACCCCCACCAATAAATATGGTTTGAATCTCTCTTTCATCCGCTAACGATAAATCACCATCTAGATCATTGAGCAGGGCGGTGAGATAAGCGGCTTCAGGCAGCTCCTCAGTGCTTGGCTCATGGGAGTTAAAATCACAGTAAGGGCACTTACGCACACACCATGGCGTATGTATGTAAAGAGATAAGGGTGGCAATAGCTCAGCCATGTGCCACCTTCAACAGTTCTACCAAACCTTGTAATGCCCGTCCGCGATGACTAAGCCGGTTTTTAGTTTCACTGGGCAACTCGGCAACACTCATTCCTTGATCCGGTAGCCAAAAAAGGGGGTCATAACCAAAACCACCGTTACCGCGAGGATGTGCCAGAATTTCACCTTCCCAACTGCGTTGCACAATAACAGGCACAGGATCTTCTGGGTGGCGTAAATAGACTAATACACACCAATAACGCCCGCTACGTTGACCTTCAGCATAGGGGCTAAGCGACGTTAATAACTTTTCATTATTTCGCTCATCACTTTTAGGTTCTCCAGCATAGCGTGCTGAGTAGATACCTGGTGCACCATTGAGTGCGTCTACTTCAAGGCCAGAGTCATCTGCTAATGCAGGCAATCCACTCACATTACTTGCTTCACGAGCTTTCAGTAATGCGTTTTCTACAAATGTAAGCCCTGTTTCATCAACCTCTTGCACACCAAATTCAGATTGTGGGCGGACATCTAACCCCAAGGGAGTAAGCAACTGATTGAATTCATTTAACTTCCCAACATTATTGCTGGCTAAAACCAGCGTCTTAATAGATGACATCCGTATGTCTCCAAATAAAAAAGCATCAGTTTACGCAGGAAAAGTGGAGGGTATAAACTCCAGAAAATGTTACAAAACGTAATCTAGCGAATTAATCTTAAAATACTAATTTAGTAAATAAAATTCTTATTAATCAGCTGATTAAATGTTTATATAAAAAAGAAATAACGATATACAAATTTATTTTACTAGTTTCATAGTAACATAACTTTACGAAATGTATCTCATAGGCAACAATCAAAGGCAGACTTATTCACGCTTTCTTTCCATGAGGACTAACCAATGCCGCAGGAAAAAACCACAGGTCTGGTGTATATCATTACTGAAAATAGTCCGCAATTGCAGCTATTTGTAGACTATTTACAAACGCAGACGGGCTGCAAAATTAATACCTACACACCTGATGCCGTACTTCCACCAACAATCGCTGGCAAGTTACTTATTCTTATAGACAGCGACCACATTGATGCCGATACATTACCAAACTGGCAGGAAAAGCTTCCTGACGCACTGGCAAAAGCACCGCTAGCGGCCTTCAATATTCGCGATATGGATCACGCGTTAGAGTCACTTTCTTGCGCTCAACTAAAAGGGATTTTTTACCGTAACGAAAGCTTAGAGGTATTTTGCAAAGGCATTCACGCCTTATTAGATAATGAGCTGTGGATGTCTCGTGAACTGATGGCAAGGTTAATACTTTTCTACCGTAAGTACCAAAGTAATGCTTTCAGACCTGCCTGTGGCTTAACGAACCGAGAAATGGAAATTATCTCTTTATTAAGCGCCGGCTCATCTAATCAACAAATTGCCGAAAAACTGTTTTTAAGCGAACACACCGTCAAATCTCATCTATATAACATTTTCCGTAAAATTAATGTACACAACCGCATTCAAGCACTTAATTGGATTCATCAAAACCTTGGCCCCATTCTACCTAACATAGAAACCGCACGTAGTTTACAACGCCATCGGTAGCTTTCAAAAGGACCCTATCGCCATGTATCTACTTTATCAATTACCTCGCTCTGTATTACTTACGTTTGTCGTCTATTTCGCGCTGCTAACAAGCGTCTTAGCTAACGAGCCTAGTTCTTTACCCGCCAGCGAACAAGAAGAAGTAGATGCAATTAATCAGCTATCAAGCCCCGATGGCCCAGAAATCCAATCCCGACAAAGCGGCAGTAGTGAACTCACTGGCGTCATGGTGGACCGTACGGTAACCATGGCTGGCAAGACCTTCTATCGTGCTTTCAGCCAACGAGCCATGGATAGCCTACTAATAGGCAACGCCACCATTACCATTCAGGAGCGCCCCGATGCACGTTGGGGTAGTCAGGTTGCCATTATGGAAGGCAACCGCATGTACTTTAGGACACAGCTCTCTCCCAGGATTAGCGAAGCTGACCGCATAGCCGGAGAAGCTGTACAAGTTGTGGAAGAGGCACTTCTCCAGCAGCAGCTGGCATCTGCCCTTATATCAGATAAAGACCTGGGAAAAGAGGAGTTATTCTAATGAACATTCGCGTAAAAATTCGCTGCGCTACGTTAATAGCAGTAATGGGCATAGGAACAAATGCATACTCGGGAGAATTAATTTACCAACCGATTAATCCCTCTTTCGGTGGTGATCCATTTGCCGGTAGTTATTTATTGGGCAAAGCTCAAGCACAAGATACTAATAAAGACCCAAATACGCGCAGCGTGCAATCACTATCTTCCACAGATCGACTGCTACAAAGTTTAGAAAGCCGCTTGATATCACAGCTTATCTCTGATGTTAGCCGCGGTGAAGTTAGCGAAGGTAGTTTCGATAGTGATGAGTTTGGCGTTGTGGTGAGCGATAACAGTGGCCAACTAGTGGTTAGAGTAGTTGATAAGGTAACGGGTGATGTCACTGAAATAAGCGTTGGTGGTTTATTTAATCCTTAACAAAAAAGCAGAATAAATAGCCAACAACTGAGAATAAAGCTTAACGCTAACTGCTTCATCAGGGGATCACTATGAAAATCATTGCCTCACTTATCATTGTCAGCTTGCTGAGCGGCTGCGCAGGGGTGGTAGCCACATCAGAAAATTTAGAAGGTGCTGAAGCAACCTTAACACCACGAGGCTCAACCTATCAGGATCTTGTTGCGCTACCGCCGCCAGCGGGTAAGATTTTTGTTTCCGTATATGACTTCCGCGACCAAACAGGTCAATACCGGCCAGCCCCTGCAAGTACCTTCTCTACAGCGGTGACCCAAGGGGCAGCGGCAATGCTTACCGGCGCCCTCTCAGACTCTGGCTGGTTTATTCCCCTAGAGCGGATTGGGTTACAGAACTTATTAACCGAACGTCGTATTATTCGCGCAGAATTCGAGCGGTTTGGTCAGCCTGATACGTTACCATCGTTAAGGGCAGCCTCGGTAATGCTTGAAGGGGGCATTATTGCCTACGAATCCAACATACGAACCGGAGGCGCCGGTGCGGAATATTTCGGCATAGGTGCATCAGGCCAGTACCAAGTGGATCAGGTGACGGTTAATTTACGTGCCGTCGAAATATCAACCGGCGAAATATTGGCCAACGTCACGACCACCAAAACGATCTACTCCAAAGAGCTAAGAGCTGGGGTTTATCGCTTTATCGACTTTAGCCGATTATTAGAAGCCGAGGCAGGTATCACTACCAATGAGCCTGTGCAGCTAGCGGTTATGTCGGCGATTGAGTCTGCGGTCATCCATCTTATTGCTAGAGGTATAGAAAACCGGCTATGGAATCTAGCGCCAGGGGCCAGCCTACAAGAATCTATCTTAGACGAATACCTTAACGCCCCCATACCCATGCTGTAGGCATGGCATAATTAAATCAAGGGAACACCACATAAAATATAAACGTTTTAATGGCCACTCATAGAGTGGCCATTTTTTTAATTTTCGTCGTTTACCCATGTAATTTTATCGTAATGATTTATCTAATCAATGGGGTGTGAATTTATTAGCTAGTAATTTAATAGAAAAACCAAAAATTTAGTCGCAGCAACAATAAAACTTCTTATGGCGACTTTCTTCAAATAGTCCAAACTAAATATACGAAACATAAAGATACAAAAAGTTTCAAAAGGGGTAAGAAATGAAACCTTCAAGCCTGACTAAGAGCAATGCAAATCATAAAAGCTGCATAGCTTTGCTTTTAACGATTGGCTTGCTGGCAATGAATATGATTGCTCAAGCAGATAACTCAAGAGTTGCTCAGTATGTAAGTGAGATAGACACCTCATTTTTACAAGGCAATATTAGTGTGATTGAGCAACAGGGTAACAGTAATAAAGCCAGTGTTACTCAATCACGTTCAGCTAGTTATCAATTCGCTAATTTTTCTCATATTCATCAGCGTGGTAATAACAATCATGCTGAGATAGTACAAAGTAATGGCAATAATATCGGCGTTATATGGCAAGTCGGTAATAATCATTCTGCCAATATTAGTCAGCAAGGCAATACATTTTCACTAAGAGCAGATATATATCAAACAGGTTTTAGCGGCGATATTACGATTTCACAATCGGGCAGTGGCTTACGCGGCATTAGTGTCCAGCAACAAAATAATTCGGGCAGTGCACGTCCAGTCACTATCGATACCTATTGAGCCGCCATCTGCAGCTCAATAGACAACCAAAAAGCAAAATGATCGAAAAAAGGGGAAACAAAATGAAGACTCAAATGACTGCTCTAGCCGCTGCTGTAACCATCACAATGAGCGGTATGGCTTTTGCACAGCAACTACCTCTTGATAACAGTGTTTCTTGGGGGGTTGATAACCCTAATACCAGCAGAGACAATGATGCTTGGGATAATGTTCAACCTGCGGTGCCCAGTGGCAGCAATATTCTTAATGCTTTAAACCTTCTTGGTCCAACCTCTGATACTAGCCAAAATGTATCTGATATTGATCAGACAGGATCAGGTAGCAATGCTAACGAAGCAAGTGTTCAGCAAGGCGGTGGGGTTGGTAACCAGTCAGACGTTATTCAAGTAAAAGCTTCCGGTTCAGGCGGCCCTAATGAAGCATATGTTGATCAATTCGGTACAAATAACGTTTCATATGTTTCCCAAGATTTAGATTCTGGCCTTGCAGAAGTATTGCAAAACGGTACAAATAACCAAGGCAGAGTTGAACAAGGTGGAAACCAAAATAATAGTGCCTTTATTGACCAAACTGGTATCAACAATCGCTCAGTAATTCAGCACGGCTCTTCAGATAACGTTGCATCATCCGTTCAAGCAGGCTTTTCACAAGATAGTGTTATTCGCCAAACCGGGGATGCTAACAACGCCTCTGCTACACAGTTAGGTGGAAATGGTGAAAGTGCTATCGCGCAAAACAGAGGGCTAAACCAAGCAACATATCTTGATCTAGGTTTCAATAACACATCCTATATGCGCCAACGTCGTATTGGCCCAGATGGCAATACTGCTGACGTATTTCAAGGAGGTTTCGATAACTTCTCTGAATTAGGTCAAGATGGCAGTGGCAATGATGCAGTTGTAACACAAGTTGGTGCTTTCAGTGATTCAGACATCCAGCAAGAGGGTAATGACAACTCTGCTACGTTATTACAGGTTAGTGGAGGTTCAAACTCTTATATAAGCCAATTTGGCGATGATAACATCGCAAATGTCACTCAGACAGGACTGTTTGGTTCAAATGAATCGTATATTCTTCAGTCAAACAATGACCATGAAGCAACTGTTACACAAGCACGTGGTTTTGGTCTTTTTGGAGGTGCTAACATCTCGACAGTAACCCAAGTAGGCACAGTAGGAAGTTCTGCAAGTGTGACCCAAAGCGGTACTGGTAACTGGGCCTCTACCATCCAGTACTAAACCTTGGTTAGCCAATGCTCTCAAACCGCCCTGGAAGGGGCGGTTTTTTATGTTTCTATGTAAATATTAACGCACCACAACTGTTAGCGTACCGCCTTTGCCTTGGGTCGAAGAGCGTGAGCGGTTACTGCCTTTCACGATATCTACTTCTAAACGCTCGTCATCGCTAAGTAGCTTTACCGTACCTTCTAGCGTGGTGCCTTCGAAAGTGAACTCAGCGGGTACTGTGCCTCGGGTTTCAGGGTGCTCGATGGTTTCATCGTTGTGGGTGATACGCCACTGGGCTGAAAATTCTGCGCCGGGTGTGCCGCCCATGGTGATGTGGATCTGGGTCATATCCTGCTCCTGTGCGGCCATTCCTGTTAATGGTAGGCCAAAGGTGAGAATGGCGGTTAACAATACGCCGTTAACACGTGAAGAGTGCCAAGCCGACTGCCGTTTCATGGGTTGTTTACCTCACTAACCACAAGAGCCGCTCAATTAGAGCGGCTCTTGAAGTGTAGCAGGCAGTAGGCGTGCTTGTTACCTAGCGTTACATAACAGCAAAGGCTTTTTCGGCTGCGTCTAAGGTGAGCTGAATATCTTCTGGGGTGTGAGCACTCGACATAAAGCCCGCTTCATAGGCAGAAGGTGCAAGATAAACACCGTGGTCTAACATGGCACCAAAGAAGCGACGGAAAGCATCAGGATTACAGGCGGTCGCCTGAGCAAAGTTATCCACACGGGATTGCGAGGTGAAGAAAATTCCAAACATTCCGCCGGCGGACTGGGTCATCATCGGTACGCGCGCTGCATTAGCTCGCTCTTGCAAGCCAGTACACAAGGTTTGCACCCGTTGGGTCAGGGCATCGTGGAAGCCCGGTACCTGCAGTTTGGTTAGCAGGGCAACGCCAGCCGCCATGGCCAAGGGGTTACCAGACAGCGTACCTGCTTGGTAAACCGGCCCCAACGGCGAGATATTCTGCATAATCTCTCGTTTACCGCCGAACGCCCCAACCGGCATGCCGCCACCGACAATTTTACCTAAGCAGGTAAGGTCGGGCGTAACGCCGTAATGTGCCTGTGCTCCACCTAACGCAACACGGAAGCCGGTCATCACCTCATCAAAAATTAAAATGCTGCCAGATTCATTGCACACCCGGCGCAATATTTCTAAGAAACCAGGCTGGGGTGGAATACAGTTCATATTACCCGCGACCGGCTCCACGATAATGCAGGCAATCTGCTCACCAATCTCAGCGAAGCAGGCTTCTACCCCGTCAGGGTCGTTATAGGAAAGCGTAATGGTGTGCTCAGCAAGTGAAGCAGGCACGCCTGGTGAGCTAGGCTCCCCATGGGTGAGCGCCCCCGAACCCGCTTTAACAAGCAGTGAGTCCGAATGGCCATGGTAGTTACCTTCAAACTTAACAATCTTGTCGCGCCCTGTTGTTCCACGCGCCAAGCGAATCGCCGACATTGTCGCTTCGGTGCCCGAGCTGGTCATGCGTACCATTTCCATGGAAGGAATCATGCTGCAGATCAGGTCGGCCATGGTGGTTTCAACCGCCGTCGGCGTACCAAAGGAGAGGCCGTTATCTAACCGTGCACGCACGGCGGCCAATACATCTTGATCAGCGTGGCCGGTGATCATCGGCCCCCAGGAGCCGATATAGTCAACGTAGCGGTTGCCTTCCACATCGAACAAATAGGCACCCTGGGCACGCTCCATGAAAACTGGCGGACGATGGAGGCCTTTAAAAGCACGCACCGGGGAATTAACGCCACCCGGAATATGACGACTGGCGAGGTCAAACAGTTCTGCAGATGTGGTCATGGCATCCTCAATAGTAATGGCTTACTGCCCATGAGATCAAAAGCGTACGGGGCGTGGCAAGCGTTTCGGTAAACACTGGCCGCTAGGCGGCTGATAACCGTGAGACAAACTCTCCCAAGTAAAGTGCTGGGCTTGCTCACAAGCGGTTGGTAAGCGCTCACCAACAGCCAAGCGGGCTGCAAGCGCTGAGGCTAAGGTACAGCCAGACCCGTGAAAAACATCGGGCAAACGTGGCCACTGCCATTGGCGCGTAGTGTCAGGGGAGTGCAGCGTATGCACCACCTGTTGCGTATTACCTGGCAGCGGGTCGTCGGTGGCCGTGACTAATACACCTTGGCAACCCTGCGCCAGCAGCTCAACGGCTCGGGCCGTATCATCAAAAGGATCGGTTATATCAGGCGTCAGCGCCGCAAGTTCAAACCGGTTGGGCGTTACTATATCCACAAGTGGTAACAAACGATCACGATAAAGCTGCTGTAAGGCGGGTGTGGATAACATAGTACCGCCCCCCGCTTTTAATACCGGATCTGCAACCACCGGAATACCAGGAAAACGGCGGATAATTTGTTCCGCTGCACGCAGCGTCGCTTCATCTGCCAACAGCCCCAGCTTAATAGCCGCAATGTGCATATCGCTTAATGCTTCCGCCATTTGCCTCATGGCTGCTGGATCTGCAGGCAAAATGCGTATTACGTTATGACAATTTTGAACGGTTAGTGCAGTTGGAATTGTCACCGCCCAACCACCGCAGGCGGCGATTGCTTCACTATCGGCGACCAGTCCAGCACCGCCGGTGGGGTCGTGACCGGCTAACACTAAAACAACGGGAGGAAGAGGTTGGCGCATCAAAAGGGCTTCACCACCGCCAGGATAATAATCGCGATTAACGCAATCACGGGTGCTTCGTTAAACCAGCGGAAAAACACATGGCTTTTGGTGCAGCGGGCGTGATCAAACTGCTTCAAATATATTAAGCATACGTGGTGATAAGCAATCAAAAGAGCAACAAGCAGCAGCTTAGCGTGCATCCAGCCTTGGCTAAACCAAGCCGGTACAAGATAAAGCATCCAACCGCCAAAGATCAGCACAACGATCATCGACGGCGTCATAATCCCACGGTACAGCTTACGTTCCATGGTTTTAAAGTAAGTGATCGCTTGTTCATCACCTTTGTCTCGCGCCATAGCGTGATAAACATACAGCCGTGGTAAATAAAACAGCGCAGCAAACCAAGTAACAACCGCCATTAGATGAATGGCTTTTACCCATAAATACATGGTCTCTCCTTAGGCATTTGGCTTATTGCTGAGCATCAGCATCACGGGGATCAGCACCGCGTGGGTCAGCGTAGTGATAATAACGCTCGATAGCGTCTCGAGTAATGATACCTGAAATTCGCTGCTGCTTTGGCCGATAACCGTGCACCACATAAAGCGCGCCTAACGCATTGTTCTGAAGCTTTAGAAACGCTTCAGATAGCGTTGCCTGTAGCCCGATAGGTGCCATCTCAAGTCGCTGCCCAGGAATTTCTAGTAAATCGATGAGTTCATCGTCTGAAGGGGCTTCGTCCTGCAGCGCTTCATCATGCTCTAGCAGCCAACGCGCAAGCTCAGCGGCTTTTAGCGCCAGCACCGGTTTTTCTGCATTAGAACGCTCAATCACTAGCCACACAGGATTGGTTTCCAACAGACGCCGAGCCTGATCGGGCGTTATCATTCGCTCGGTACGAACTAGATGGCGCTCCATGACCGCTGGCACCGATACCCGCGAAAGTGCCTGCATTAAAGGCTGTTGTAATGGGTGCAGCCCATAACGCACCGAGCTGATAAAAAAGCCTTCACAACCGGTAAGTTGCCTTGATGTTAAACAGGCCACCACAACGGCTAGCATACCTGGCAGCATAATATGAGGTGAGTGAGTTAGTTCAAGCAATGCCATTAATGCAGCAAGGGGCGCTTGCAATACAGCGCCCATCATTGCTGCCATACCTAGCATGGCATAAATGCTCGGGTCTGCCGCTTTATCTGGCCATACCCAGCCGCCTAGCATTCCCCCTAACGTACCAGTGGCAGCACCGATCACTAACACAGGCCCAATAATGCCGATCGGCACACCACCTGCTACGGTAAGAGCGGTAATCAGTAATTTAGCAATTACCAGTGCGAGCAACACACTGATCGTCAGCTGGTTATTCAACATGGCCGCTACACTGTCGTAACCGATACCTTGTACGTCAGGAAACCACCACGCTACAGCGCCTGTCGATACGCCTACGACCGCTAACCTTAGCCACAGGGGCCATTGCTGCAAGTACTGATTGCGGGAGATATGAATAAACAAACCTGCTAATAGGCCAATCGCTAAACCAATTACCACCACCCAAGGCACATTCATCAAAGAGCCTAGAGCAACCTCAGGAATGCGAAACGCTGGTTCGTTGCCATAGACCAATTGAGCCACTAATGCCCCCATGGTAGAGGCGAGAATGACCGGCATAAAGCTCATCAGGGTGTACTCCATCATCACTACTTCCATAGCGAAGATAACCCCTGCAATGGGTGTGTTAAACGACGCTGATATACCCGCTGCTGTACCGCAAGCGACCAACACCCGCAAACTGTTATTGGGTAAACGAAGCTTAAGCCCCAATCCACTGGATGCAGCCGCGCCCAAATGAATAGCAGGCCCTTCACGACCGGCAGAAAGACCACCCAGCACAGAAACAACACCCACCCACCATTGGTTTAACCAGTTGCGCAAAGGAAAGCGCCCCTGGTGATAAGTGAGGCGTTCGATCACATGGCCAACCCCTAATTTTCGTGCCGCGGCTTTTTGGCGATAGAGGAACGTGCCAATGATAGTCACCGCGATGACCGGCAGCAGTGCGCGTATCCAAGGTGAAAGCCCTTCGAACGCTTCGGGATTGCCTTCCGGCATGTAAAGCGCAGCACCCGCTTCTAGCAGCAAACGAAAAGCTACCATCACCGCGCCCGTGATCACCCCAGACACTAACCCCAGCACACAAAGCTGGGGCAACGCATCCACATTGGCCAGCTGGCGGCGAAAACTCTCCAACGTAAAATCTGATCGCGAAAAACGTGCCACAACGTTCATCCTTGCACTGATTATTCGTTTTTTTGAGCGGTGTTTTGCTTTACCACTGAACGGATCACCCTAAACGAGCTTCTTCTGCGCAGTGCTCTTAAGCATCTGCTCTCTTGTGTATCATAGCCAGATACCGTTCGACAGCCTGTTGCCATCTCTTTAGGCTGTTAATTATTGTTATGTCTTAACACGCAACGCGCGCAAGGAGTCGTTTGTGATCAAGGTTGGCATTGTGGGTGGAACCGGCTATACCGGCGTTGAGCTGTTACGGTTACTCGCCCAGCATCCCCAAGTAAGTGTTGAAGCGATTACCTCTCGCTCAGAAGCAGGCGTAAAGGTATGTGATATGTACCCTAACTTGCGCGGCCACTATGATGCACTCACGTTTAGTGAGCCAGACGCCAAGGCATTGGGTGCAATGGACGCCGTGTTCTTTGCGACCCCCCATGGTGTGGCCCACGCACTAGCAGGCGAACTGCTCGACAATGGTACTCGCGTAATCGACTTATCTGCTGATTTTAGGCTGCGCGACGCCGACGAGTGGAGCCGTTGGTACGACCAACCCCACGGCGCGCCGGAACTGCTGAAAGAAGCCGTGTATGGCCTGCCAGAAATGCACCGGGAACAGATCAAAAATGCCCGTTTAATTGCTGTGCCTGGCTGCTACCCAACAGCGGTTCAACTGGGCTATCTACCGCTTTTAGAAGCTGGTTTGATCGACCCAGGCCAGTTAATTGCTGACTGTAAATCAGGCGTTACCGGCGCAGGCCGTGGTGCCAAGGTGGCCTCGCTGCTAGCCGAAGCCAGCGAATCGATGAAAGCTTACGGCGCGTCAGGCCATCGCCACTTGCCTGAAATTCGCCAAGGATTAGGTGATATGCAGCCTAACGCTGTCGGTCTAACCTTTGTACCCCACTTAACGCCAATGATTCGTGGTATTCATGCCACGCTGTATAGCACGCTGACGAAAGAGCCCGGCGATTTACAGGCGCTTTTTGAACAGCGCTATGCTAACGAGCCGTTTGTTGACGTCATGCCTGCAGGCAGCCACCCGGAAACCCGTAGTGTCAAAGGCAACAATACCTGCCGTATCGCTGTTCACCGTCCTGACAATGGCAATACCGTGGTCGTACTTTCAGTAATTGATAACCTAGTTAAGGGAGCATCTGGGCAAGCGATTCAAAACTTGAATCTCATGTTTGGCTTTGAAGAAAATATGGGCCTCAACGCCCCAGCGTTGATGCCTTGAGCCACACAAAACACTAGCATGTAGAAGACAGTTCAAAGAGGAGGGCATTTGCCAGAGCCTCCTCGGTGAGCTGTCCTTTACTTGATACTCCAACACAATAGTTGACCATTTTGCTGGGAATTACCCATAATCACACTCCAATGCCGATTTTTCGTTCTTAAAGCTCGCGGGAGGTACCCATGAGCGGTGCAGAAGCTTTTGTTCCAACGCCTTTACTACTGTCTGATAGTGCCCGGAAACGGATCCAAGCACTAATAGCAGAAGAGGCAAACCCTGCGCTGAAATTACGCGTTTATGTCACCGGTGGTGGCTGCTCAGGATTCCAGTATGGGTTTGATTTTGCTGAAAACGTGGCCGAAGACGACACGTTAATTGAATTTGGTGAGGCGATTCTTGTGGTCGATCCTCTCTCCTACCAATATTTGGTGGGTTCTACCATCGACTATGAAGAAGGGTTAGCAGGTGCCCGTTTTCGTGTCCAAAACCCTAACGCCACAACCACCTGCGGCTGCGGGGCTTCCTTTATGGTCTAACCAACGTTGGTAACAACCCCCACCCCGTGACTTGACGCCTTGGTGGTTTCTCGCCAAGGTTAAAAGGTCAATAACGGTTACAGATGCAATTTATAAGAAAAAATCTTCTTTAAATCGCGTTGCTAACCAAATAAAACACGGGGAAACGAATGAACTACCTACTGAAAAAATCTGTCATTGCTACCGCCCTTGCGCTTGGCTTAGGTACTACCACTGTCGCGTTTGCACAAACACCCTCTGTCAATGTGGCGACCGACCCAAGCTTTGTGCCGTTCGAAATGATGGATCCAGAAACCGGCGAAATGATTGGTTTCGATATGGATATCATCAACGCCGTCGCCGAGCGTGCTGGCTTTGACGTTAACCTTACCACCATGGAATTCTCTGGCATCATTCCTGCCGTCCAAACCGGCAGTCAAGAAATCGCTATTGCTGGCACCACCATTACGGAAGAGCGTGCGCAAGTGGTCGACTTCTCCGACCCCTACTATGACTCAGGTCTGCAAATTATCGTGCGTGCCGACAACGAAGATGTCTCTTCGATTGAGGACCTAGCGGGTCTCACCGTTGCCACCAAAATTGGCTCTACTAGCTACGACTTCCTTCAACAAGAACTTGGCGAAGATGCTGATATTACTCCCTATCCAGGCACCGCCGATATGTACATGGCGCTCTTAGGGCGTAACGTTGATGCGGTACTGTACGACGCCCCTAACGTTGCCTACTTCTCACAAACTCGTGGCGAAGGCCGCACCAAGGTGGTTGGCCCGCTATATGAAGGTCAGCAGTACGGTATCGTGTTCCATAAAGGTAGCGAGTGGGTAGAGCCAACCAACGAAGCGCTTGCTGCCATGCGTGAAGATGGTACCTACGATGAAATCTACACAAAATGGTTTGGTGAAGCCCCCAGCGCTGAATAACATCGCTGGTCGCTATTACTACCGCCAATGAGTAATTTCATTTCAGGGCCGGGTGGCTAACCTCCCGGCCCTGTGCCGTTGTTTATTTTTCTGGAGATAACGCGTGGACGTTAACTTTCAGTTTGATTGGTCGGCCGCGTTTGGGTCGATCCCTTACCTATTACCAGGTATTCCTTGGACACTGCTGATATCGTTTGGCGGCCTAGCCATTGGCTTCTTTATTGGCATTTTCTTTGGCTTATTGCGTATTAGCCCAGTACGTTGGCTGCGTTGGCCAGCTATTTTTTATGTCGAAGTTTTTCGCGGCACGCCTATTTTAGTGCAGGTTTTGTTTATTTTTTACGGTCTACCCCAGCTTCTGGGCAGTCCAATCAACGCCTTAGTCGCCGGCATTGCCGCTATCGCCATAAATTCAGGAGCCTATATCTCTGAAATTGTGCGAGGTGGCGTGCAGTCTATTGAACGTGGCCAGCGAGAAGCATCGCTCTCATTAGGCCTATCTCGAACCCAAGCTTTTCGCTATGTGATTTGGCCCCAAGCTCTGCGCCGCATGATTCCGCCACTAGGTAATCAGGGCATTATCAGTATCAAAGATACCTCGCTATTTTCCGTTATCGGGGTCGGTGAGTTAGTCCGCCAAGGACAAATTTATATTGCGACTACCTTTACCGCACTAGAGGTCTATTTCATGGTGGCATTGCTGTATCTTGCCATCACTTGGACCCTCTCTTTGATTCTGCGCCAAGTTGAGCGCAGAGGCCTCGCAGGACAATAAGGAACGTGCAATGACCTCTACCCAATCACCCATTGTGCGTATGCAGCAGCTCAATAAGCATTTTGGCAGCCTGCACGTACTCAATAATATTGACCTTGAAATTGTCCCTGGTGAAGTCGTCGTTATCATCGGTGCCAGCGGCTCTGGTAAATCAACGCTCATCCGCTGTATCAATGGTTTAGAGGAGTTTCAATCCGGTTCGCTTGATGTTGATGGCAACCAATTACTACCCAATGGTAAAAGCAGTAAAGCGCTGCAAACCATCCGTACTGAAGTCGGCATGGTGTTTCAGCAGTTCAATCTTTTTCCCCACTTGAGCGTGCGCGACAACGTTACCCTCGCGCCTATGAAAGTTCGGGGATGGAGCCGCCAAGATGCTGAAGAGAGCGCTGAACGACTGCTAGAACGTGTGGGCATTGCCGACCAAGCAGATAAATACCCAAGTCAGCTCTCTGGCGGGCAGCAGCAGCGTGTCGCGCTGGCGCGTGCATTGGCCATGGAACCCCGCCTTATGCTGTTTGACGAGCCTACCTCAGCACTTGACCCTGAAATGATTGGTGAAGTATTGGATGCCATGCGCGAGCTTGCCAAAGAAGGCATGACCATGGTGATTGTGACCCATGAAATGGGGTTTGCCCGTGAAGTAGCAGACCGCGTTATCTTTATCCATAAAGGTGAAATTGCTGAACAGGGATCACCTGAACAGCTGTTCGATGCTCCTCAACATGAGCGCACACAATCCTTCCTGGCTCGTGTGTTGAAGCATTAAATAGCAGAGTTAAACTGATTTTTTAGCCAATTTTTACTTCGTTAAATGGCCTGTCGCAACGACAGGCCATTTTTTTTGCCTGTGGATACTATTTTTTACATGCTGCGCCACATCACGCTGCATCACCTACCATGAGCGGTTATAGCCACTTTTCACGATACTGACTCCACTTGTTCACAGGTGCGGTAACAAACTCGGTATGAGTCGGTGGATAACCCGTTGTTTGCCATGCTTGTGCATAAGTCACGCTTTCATCCACAGGAGTAGCACCGCTTCTACTCAGGTACTTCGCCGTTTAATCATGTAAAAACTAACAGTTTAACTACATGAAAAATATTGATTTATTATGGTTATCAACAGATTTTGTCCACACTAGTAGTTACAACATCAATAGAACTTCTCTTATATATTTTTATATTGTTATTAATAATAGACAAAGACCTAATTTGGAATGTGGAAAAACCTGACGGTTACCCACAGGAGGTTTATACTGGCCGGCTTACTCAAACAGTGAACACACACTGACCAACATCATCCGTGCCAAACGGCACAAGACGAGGTGCCTCTTGAACTATCCCGACCGCTTTGACGTGATTGTCATCGGCGGTGGCCATGCGGGAACCGAAGCCGCATTGGCCTCTGCTCGTATGGGTTGTCAAACCCTGTTGCTAACCCACAATTTCGAAACGCTCGGCCAGATGTCGTGCAACCCGGCAATTGGTGGGATTGGCAAAAGCCACTTAGTAAAAGAAATTGATGCACTTGGTGGTGCAATGGGGCTAGCCACGGACTTAGGCGGCATCCAATTTCGTGTGCTCAACGCACGCAAAGGTCCGGCGGTTCGTGCCACGCGTGCTCAAGCTGACCGCATACGCTACAAAGCGGCTATTCGTGGCATGTTGGAAAATCAGCCGAATTTAACGATTTTTCAGCAAGCTGCTGGCGATCTGATTGTGGATAACGACACCGTACGTGGTGTCGTTACGGAAACTGGTATTCGTTTCCACGCAGAGTCTGTCGTGTTATCAACAGGCACGTTTTTAGGTGGTGTTATCCACATTGGGTTAGATCAAAGCCGCGGTGGCCGCGCTGGTGATCCCCCTTCCAATGCCTTAGCTGAACGCCTACGTGCACTGCCATTTCGCGTTGACCGGTTAAAAACCGGCACGCCCCCGCGTATTGATGCCAAAACCGTTGACTTCACATCGTTGGAAGAACAGCCAGGTGATACCCCAACGCCAGTTATGTCATACCTCGGTTCACGGGAGATGCACCCTCATCAGGTGAGTTGCCACATAGCACACACCAATGAGCGAACCCATGAAATCATCATGGCGAATTTAGATCGTTCGCCTATGTATTCTGGTGTCATCGAAGGCGTTGGCCCGCGCTACTGCCCATCGATTGAAGACAAAGTTCACCGCTTTGCGGATAAATCGAGCCACCAAGTGTTTATCGAACCTGAAGGGCTCGATACTCATGAGCTGTACCCCAACGGAATTTCGACGTCACTGCCTTTTGACGTTCAGCTACAGGTAGTTCGCTCGATTAAAGGGCTTGAGAATGCGCACATCACTCGCCCTGGCTACGCGATTGAGTACGACTTTTTTGATCCGCGGGATTTAAAACATTCGCTAGAAACTAAATTTATCCACAACCTGTTTTTTGCCGGACAAATAAATGGGACCACCGGCTATGAAGAAGCCGGTGCTCAGGGGCTTCTAGCAGGGCTAAATGCCGCTCGTCGTGCCAAACAGTTAGAAGCATGGTACCCACGTCGCGATGAAGCTTATCTCGGCGTATTGGTGGATGATCTGATTACCATGGGTACCAAAGAACCCTATCGGATGTTTACCTCGCGTGCGGAATACCGTCTCCTGCTACGCGAAGACAATGCTGACTTGCGTTTGACTGAAAAAGGTCGTGAGCTGGGTTTGGTGGATGACAAACGCTGGTCGGCGTTTAGCCAAAAACGCGATGCCATTGAGCGTGAAACCGCACGTTTAGCAACCGTTTGGGTACAGCCCAATACACCTGCTGCCGCGAAGATTGCCGAGAAAACCGGCAGGCCACTTCCACGAGAATATTGCTTAAGCGATTTGTTAAAGCGTCCCGAGCTGACTTACGCTGATATCACATCACTGCCCGGCATGGAAAACCATGACGTTAATGACGACGCCGTCGCCGAGCAGGTACAAATTCAAGCGAAATACCAAGGCTATATTGATCGCCAGCAGGACGAGATCGATAAGCTCAAACGCCATGAAGCAACCCCGCTGCCTGCTGAGCTGGATTATCAACGGGTTGAGGGACTATCCAATGAGATCCGTCAAAAACTTAGCGAAACGCGGCCTGAAACGTTAGCTCAAGCAGCTAGAATCTCAGGGGTGACCCCTGCAGCAGTGTCTATTTTGCTGATACATCTAAAAAAACGTCGGCTTGTAAGCAGTACCGAGGTTGTTAACGGATGACTCAATTAACGCCGTTAATCAACAGCTTACCAAATACTGTTGCACCTCGTTTAGATGAAGGGATGGCAGCATTTGGAATTGCTATCAGCGCTGTTCAACGCGAACAGCTACTAGGACTGTTAGCACTGTTGCACAAGTGGAACCGGGCTTATAACCTCACGGCAGTGCGCAATGTTGAAGACATGGTGTCTCGCCATGTACTGGATAGCGCAGCAATTGCACCGTATATCCATGGCACAACGTTGTTAGATGTCGGAGCCGGGCCAGGCTTGCCTGGACTTGTGCTGGCTATTTTAAAGCCTGACCTCCAGGTAACGTTGCTTGATAGTAATGGTAAAAAAGTACGTTTTCAGCGCCAAGCCGTCATGGAGCTATCGCTGAACAACGTAACGCCAACCCAAGCACGTGTTGAACAGTTTAGTGAGCAGGTCTTTGATCAGGTGATTTCCCGAGCGTTTGCCAGCTTGGTAGACTTTGTCACACTGACCCAAGGGTTACCGGCAACTAACGGTCAATGGCTTGCCATGAAAGGCCCTGGCGCTGATGATGAGCTGCGTGAGTTGCCCGCCTATGTTGAGCTTCAGGCACGTCACCTTCTGCGCGTACCCTTTGAGACGGCCGAGCGGCAGCTGTTGATTCTGACCCCAAAAGGAGTTGAGTAGTGAGCCAGATCATTGCCCTGACCAACCAAAAAGGCGGTGTGGGCAAGTCCACTTCAGCCGTTAACCTTGCCGCTAGTTTAGCGGCATTGGATCGTCGGATCCTGCTGGTAGATTTAGATCCGCAAGGGCATGCCAGCATGGGTAGTGGTATCGACAAGTACGCTCTTGATAAAAGTGTACTTGATGTATTGCTGGGAGAAACAACCGCAAGCGATGCGATTGTTCGTGGACTTCCAGTGAAATATGACGTCCTACCAAGCAATGGCGACTTAACGGCTGCAGAGGTAGAACTGCTTGATAGTGAACAGCGACAAAGCCGTTTGTCGTTAGCGCTACAGAGCGTCGCAGATGACTATGATGTTGTCCTCATTGACTGCCCACCGTCACTGAATATGCTTACCGTCAACGCGCTAACGGCCGCTAATGGTGTGCTGATTCCATTGCAGTGCGAATTTTATGCATTGGAAGGTTTATCAGCATTGCTGGATACCGTTGAGCAGATCAAACAAAGCATTAATCCTGACTTAGCCGTTTCTGGCATTCTGCGGACTATGTACGATAAGCGCACCAGTTTGACGCGTGAAGTCGACAAACAGCTGAGAGACTTTTTTGGCGATGCCCTATTAAAAACAACCATTCCGCGCAATGTGAAGGTTGCTGAAGCACCAAGCCATGGCTTGCCCGTTACCCAGTACGCACGTTTTTCGCGGGGTAGTCAGGCTTATCGTGTGCTTGCAAAAGAGATGATCCGGCGGCTATCGCTGTAACGTAAAAAGTACGAGGGGAAGCGAATGACGCGTAAACGCGCGCTAGGACGTGGCCTGGATGCCCTGATTGGTGCGGGCGCCCGTCGTCGTGACAGTTTAGATCTTACTGGTGGTGTAACGCTTGATGGTGCAGACACATCACTGATGCCCGCGCCAACAACGGAAGCGGCGGCTGAACGGCTAGAACGTTTACCTCTTGGCCAGCTTACTCGCGGTAAATATCAGCCACGCCGAGATATTCAGCCAGAAGCCCTGGAAGAGCTTGCCGACTCCATCCGTGCGCAAGGGGTAATGCAGCCTATTGTGGTTCGCCCAGTAGGTGAAAACCGCTATGAAATTATCGCAGGTGAACGGCGCTGGCGCGCTGCACAGTTGGCTGAATTAGACGTTATACCAGCGGTTATTCGCGATGTTAGCGATGAAGTAGCTTTAGCCCTCGCGCTGATTGAGAACATTCAGCGCGAAAATTTAAACGCAATCGAAGAAGCGCTTGCTCTAAAACGCTTAGGGGAAGAGTTTGAGCTTACCCAGCAGCAAATTGCCGATGCAGTTGGTAAATCACGCACCCAGGTCGCTAATTTACTGCGCTTGTTAGCGTTAGACCCTGAAGTACAAACGTTGCTTGAACGCGGTGATTTAGATATGGGGCATGCGCGAGCCCTGCTTTCGCTTAACACTACCCAGCAACGTCAAATTGCCCATGAAGTGGTCAACAACGATTTGACCGTCCGTGACACCGAATCGCTGGTTAAAAAAGTCCAATCTAACAACACGCCTGCCCAAGTTTCACCACGTACCACTAAAACACCGGATGTTTCACGGCTTGAAACACATCTGGGGGAATTGCTAGGTGCGCCCGTCTCTATAGACCATGGGCAAAAAGGAAAAGGTAAAGTAACGATTCGCTACACCAGCCTTGAAGAGCTAGACGGAATTTTGGCACACATTAAATAGCAGGCTTACTAAGTTACCGCATATTTTTAGCCCTTTGGTCGCAAGTAAGTGCTGAAAGGCGCGAAATCCGTGCAACATCGGTTGAAGGTGTGATAGCGCTTCCCTATAATCGCGCAAGATTTGTGCAGGTCGCTCGTAATGATGATAAGTGACAGGTTGTAAAACTTTTCAACCTAACGTGCTGGGGAATTATGCGACGTTTGGAAACCCAGCGACAAAAAACATATTTTGTTCGACTGATACTCGCGCAACTTATCGTTACGTTCTTGGGCATGTTATTCGCCCTTTTGATAGCACCTCCGGCTGATGTGCTGTCGGTGTTAAAAGGAGCGCTGGTAGCATTACTACCACACGCTTTTTTTATCTATCGAATGGGTGTATTTCGTGTAAAGCGTCGCACATCTGGCGCGATGGATTTATTTCGCGCCGAAGCAGGCAAGTTTGGTTTGACGGTGGCACTTTTTTCACTGGTGTTTGTTGTAGCGCCCCCCTCAAACCCCGCTTTCTTTTTTAGTGCTTATGTCGCGATTGTTCTGACGCATTGGCTAGCGCCTTGGCTAATGCCCAGGAAATCGCACAACTTATTGAGGTGACATGTCTATGGCCGCAGGAAACGAAGTCTCGTCGACTTACTATATCCAGCACCACTTGCAGAACCTAACCTTTGGTAATCACCCGGAGAACGGTTGGTCGCTGGCACATTCCGCCGAAGAAGCGCGTGAAATGGGCTTTTGGGCTATCCATCTAGATACCATGGGTTGGTCCATTGCCATGGGCTTGCTGTTCATTTGGCTCTTCCGCAAAGCTGGCAAGTTAGCCACGACGGGTGTGCCCGGCGGCTTGCAAAATGCTGTAGAGATGGTGGTTGAGTTCATTGAAAACCTGACTCGCGCTACTTTCCATGGACGCAACCCTATTATTGCGCCTCTAGCGTTGACGCTGTTCGTGTGGATTCTGCTCATGAACACGTTGAAGATTATCCCCGTTGATTACTTCCCTGTGCTGTTCAATAAGCTCGGCGTTGAGTACATGAAAATCGTACCGACGACTGATCCTAATGCCACCTTAGGTATGGCGTTAGGTGTGTTCTGCTTAATTATTTATTACAGCATCAAAGTAAAAGGAGCGGGTGGCTTTGCGAAAGAGCTTTCACTGACACCATTTAATCACTGGGCACTTATTCCCTTCAATTTGGTGCTTGAAGTGATTGGTTTGCTTGTGAAGCCGCTAGGTCTTGGCCTGCGTCTGTTCGGCAACATGTTTGCCGGTGAGGTTATTTTTATCCTGATCGCCCTACTGCCGTTCTGGGCTATCTGGCTGTTGGACGTGCCATGGGCCATCTTCCACATTCTTGTGGTAACGCTGCAGGCCTTTATTTTCACCACGCTTTCGGTTGTATACCTGAGCGCGGCGCACGAACACCACTAAACCAAGCAACAACGTTTTCATTAACCCTCAACCCTTAACCAAAACTTAAACTCAGGAGCAACATCATGGAAATGGTTTATCTCTCAGCTGCCATCATCATCGGTCTGGGCGCACTGGCTACTGGCATTGGCTTTGCCCTGTTGGGCGGCAAGTTGCTTGAATCTACTGCGCGTCAACCTGAACTGGGCGACCAGCTGCAAACCAAAACCTTCATCATGGCCGGTCTGCTTGACGCCGTTCCGATGATCGGTGTTGGTATCGCGATGTACCTGATCTTCGTTGTCGCCGGTTAATGACAGCTTAGCCGAGCGGTCTACCCGCTCGGTTTTGTTTCACTCCGGTCGCCACGAACTTGTCAGAGGTACATCCCTGTGAATATCAACATGACGCTTATCGGGCAGACGATCGCCTTCGCGATCTTTGTCTGGTTTTGCATAAAGTATGTGTGGCCTCCGATCAGCAACGCTCTTCACGAGCGTCAGAAAAAAATTGCTGATGGCTTAGACGCAGCCAGCCGTGCTACTCGTGACCTTGAGCTAGCTCAAGAGCGTGCAGAACAAACGCTGCGTGAAAGCAAGGAGCAGGCTTCTCAAATTCTCGAGCAAGCCAACAAGCGCTCAGCTCAGATGATCGAAGAAGCACGTGAACAGGCCCGCGCTGAAGGCGAACGCCTAATGGCAAGTGCACGTTCAGAAATCGAGCAAGAAGTGAATCGTGCAAAAGACGAGCTTCGTGCCCAGGTTTCTCACCTCGCCATCATTGGTGCTGAGCGTGTACTAGAAGCTTCGGTCGACGAGAAAGCACATCGCAAGTTACTTGATGAGCTTGCTGCTGAACTGTAAGGAGGTGACCCATGGCGGAATTACTTACCGTCGCTCGTCCTTACGCTAAGGCGGCGTTTGAATACGCGCGTGATCATGAGGCGTTTGATAGCTGGTCCCAGGCGCTTGGTTTTTTAAGTGCTGCGGTTGCCAACAGCGACGTTCGTCGTCTGCTGGGTAGTCCAAAACTTGAGAACGACAAAAAGGTAGCTCTGCTTTCCGATATGTTATCGGAAAAGCAAGAAGGCCTGTCGCGGTTTTTGGATACCCTAGCTGACCAAGGGCGCTTGTTGGCACTGCCTTTCATTGCTGAACAGTTTGAGTACTTGCGTGCCGAACATGAACAGCGTGTTGAAGTGACAGTAACGTCAGCGTACAAGCTGACTGCCGCACAGCAGACCAAGCTAGCGAACGCACTCAAGAAACGTCTGAATCGCGAAATCTCCATTACTACTCAGGTGGACAAGACGCTTATTGGTGGTGTCATCCTACGTGCCGGCGATACCGTCATTGACGGGTCGGTACGTGGTCGATTGAACCGCCTTTCCGAAGCGCTGACCGCTTGAGTCTGAGGGACATGGCATGCAGCAACTGAATCCTTCCGAGATCAGCGACATCATCAAGCAGCGAATTGAGAAGCTTGACGTCGCATCCGAAGCCCGTAATCAGGGCACCATCGTCAGCGTTTCCGACGGTATCGTGAAAATTCACGGCCTCGAAGACGCGATGTTCGGTGAAATGATCGAATTCCCTAACAGCATTTTTGGCATGGTACTGAACCTGGAGCGTGACTCCGTTGGTGCCGTTGTCTTGGGTGACTATTTGCAACTTCAAGAAGGTATGACTGCCCAGTGTACCGGGCGTATCCTTGAAGTGCCGGTAGGCCCAGAGCTGGTAGGTCGCGTAGTCGATGCGCTGGGTAATGCTATCGACGGCAAAGGCGATATCAACGCCAAAATGACCGACGCGGTAGAAAAAGTAGCGCCTGGCGTTATTACCCGTCAGTCTGTTGACGAGCCGATCCAAACTGGTTTGAAGTCTATCGACGCTATGGTGCCAATCGGTCGCGGTCAGCGTGAGCTGATCATCGGCGACCGTCAGATTGGTAAATCTGCCATTGCTATCGATGCGATTATCAACCAGAAAGGCAAAGGCGTTACCTGTGTCTACGTGGCAATTGGTCAGAAGCAGTCGACTATTGCTAACGTGGTACGCAAACTAGAAGAGCATGGCGCGATGGAACACACCATCGTTGTCGCTGCTGGCGCTGCCGATCCGGCACCGATGCAGTTCTTGGCTGCTTATTCTGGCTGCACCATGGGTGAGTACTTCCGTGACCGTGGTGAAGACGCACTGATCGTTTATGACGATCTTTCCAAACAGGCTGTGGCATACCGTCAGGTATCTCTGCTGTTGCGTCGTCCGCCGGGTCGTGAAGCCTATCCTGGTGACGTTTTCTATCTCCACTCGCGTCTGCTTGAGCGCGCTGCGCGCGTTAATGCTGACTACGTTGAGAAGTTTACTGACGGCGAAGTGAAAGGCAAAACCGGTTCTTTGACCGCACTGCCGATTATCGAAACCCAAGGCGGTGACGTTTCTGCGTTCGTTCCGACTAACGTAATCTCGATCACTGATGGTCAGATCTTCTTGGAAACCAACCTGTTTAACTCCGGTATTCGTCCGGCAATTAACGCAGGTCTATCGGTTTCTCGTGTTGGTGGTGCAGCGCAGACCAAGATTATCAAAAAGCTGGGTGGCGGTGTTCGTTTGGCCTTGGCTCAGTACCGTGAGCTGGCGGCATTCTCACAGTTTGCTTCTGACCTTGATGAAGCGACCCGTAAGCAGCTTGAGCATGGCCAACGCGTTACCGAACTGATGAAGCAAAAGCAGTATTCGCCGATGTCAGTGGCGGAAATGGCGCTGTCTCTGTACGCCGCTAACGAAGGTCACCTGGATGATGTGAGCGTCGATAAAGTGTTGGACTTCGAACGTGCTTTGCACGACTACATGAAGTCTGAGCACAACGACCTGCTCGATAAGATCAACCAGACCGGCGACTACAACGGCGAGATTCAGGACGGCTTGAAGTCAGGTCTCGAGAAGTTCAAGGCGACTCAGAGCTGGTAATGTCCGGCCCGCCTGCGGGCGGGCTTGCATGCTTTCTGAGAGCCACGAACGAAGGGTAGATCGCTATGGCAGCTGCAAAAGAGATACGCACCCAGATCGGGAGCATTAAAAATACGCAGAAGATTACCAGCGCCATGGAAATGGTGGCTGCATCTAAGATGCGTAAAGCACAAGATCTGATGAAGGCTGGCCAGCCGTATGCCAAGCAGATTCGTAATGTGGTAGGCCACATTGCTGACGCAAACCCCGAATATAAGCACGACTACATGGTCGAGCGTAATGAGGTGAAGCGCGTTGGTTACATTGTGGTATCTACTGACCGCGGTCTGTGTGGCGGCTTAAACGTCAACCTGTTTAAGGCAGTGGTGAAAGATGCCGTTGTCTGGAAACAGCAAGACGCCGAGCTAGACTTCTGTGCCCTCGGCTCTAAAGCCGGCGCCTTTTTCCGCAACTATGGAGGCAACCTAGTTGCTGCCAAGAGCGGATTGGGAGAATCGCCGTCTGTCGAAGGACTGATCGGTAGTGTCAAGGTCATGTTAGAAGCGTACGACGAAGGACGCCTTGACCGTTTGTTTGTGGTGTATAACGAATTTGTTAACACCATGACGCAACGGCCAGTCGTACGTCAGCTTCTTCCGTTGTCGTCCGATATGGGCGCAGACGCGAAGCATGACGAAGAAAACGCCCGTCCCGGAAGCTGGGACTACCTGTATGAACCGGATGCCAAGGCGTTGCTAGACAGCCTGTTGGTTCGTTTCATCGAATCACAGGTGTATCAGGCGGTAGTCGAAAACGGTGCGTGCGAACAGGCCGCCCGAATGATCGCTATGAAGAGTGCCACTGATAACGCGGGCAACCTGATCGACGATCTGGAGATGGTATACAACAA
Organism: Halomonas qinghailakensis; assembly: GCF_025820815.1. Classification (NCBI taxonomy): domain Bacteria; kingdom Pseudomonadati; phylum Pseudomonadota; class Gammaproteobacteria; order Oceanospirillales; family Halomonadaceae; genus Halomonas; species Halomonas qinghailakensis. The sequence goes on from NZ_CP096973.1 coordinate 1,665,145, forward strand.
GGCCCGTCAGGCCGCCATCACCCAGGAAATTTCCGAGATCGTCGGCGGCGCTTCTGCCGTATAACGCCTAGGGAGCTAGCTATCGCAAAGATAGCTCCCGGCAGACAGGTTTCATTTGCAGGTTTTTGAGAGGAACCAAGATGAGCGGACGTATCGTACAAATCATCGGCGCGGTGATTGACGTAGAGTTTCCGCGGGACTCTGTGCCCAAGGTCTACGACGCGCTGAAGGTCTCTAATGCTGAGACCATCCTCGAAGTCCAGCAGCAGCTGGGCGACGGCGTGGTGCGCACCATTGCCATGGGCTCTACTGAGGGCTTGAAACGTGGCTTGGACGTGACCAACACAGGTACCGCGATTTCCGTACCCGTCGGTAAGGAAACGCTAGGTCGCATCATGAACGTGCTCGGTGAGCCGATTGATGAAGCTGGCCCGATTGGCGAGCAAGAGCGCATGCCAATCCACCGTAAAGCACCAAGCTACGCTGACCAAGCAGCTTCCAATGAGCTGTTGGAAACCGGCATCAAGGTTATCGACCTCGTTTGCCCGTTCGCTAAGGGCGGTAAAGTTGGTCTATTCGGCGGTGCGGGTGTTGGTAAAACCGTTAACATGATGGAGCTTATCCGCAACATCGCCACCGAACACAGCGGCTACTCTGTATTCGCCGGTGTCGGTGAGCGTACGCGTGAGGGTAACGACTTCTATCACGAAATGACTGAATCCAACGTTATCGACAAGGTATCGCTGGTTTACGGTCAGATGAACGAGCCCCCCGGTAACCGTCTACGTGTAGCACTGACTGGTCTGACCATCGCTGAGAAATTCCGTGATGAAGGCCGTGACGTACTGTTGTTCGTCGATAACATTTACCGCTACACCCTGGCTGGTACCGAAGTGTCTGCCCTGCTGGGTCGTATGCCGTCTGCGGTAGGTTATCAGCCGACGCTGGCTGAAGAGATGGGCGTTCTGCAGGAACGTATCACCTCGACTAAAACCGGCTCTATCACGTCTGTGCAGGCCGTTTACGTCCCTGCCGATGACTTGACTGACCCGTCGCCGGCGACCACCTTCTCGCACCTTGACGCCACCGTCGTACTTGCGCGTTCGATTGCTGAGCTAGGTATTTATCCGGCTATCGACCCGCTGGATTCTACGTCGCGTCAGCTAGATCCGTTGGTAGTGGGTGAAGAGCACTACAACGTAGCTCGTGGCGTACAGAACGTTCTGCAGCGTTACAAGGAACTGAAGGATATCATCGCGATTTTGGGTATGGACGAGCTGTCTGATGAAGATAAGCTGGCCGTATCTCGTGCGCGTAAAATCCAGCGTTTCCTGTCGCAGCCATTCTTCGTTGCTGAGGTATTCACTGGTTCGCCCGGTAAGTATGTTTCTTTGAAAGATACGATTCGTGGCTTCCAGGGCATCCTCGCGGGTGAGTATGACGAGTTGCCGGAACAGGCCTTCTACATGGTCGGCTCCATCGACGAAGCTGTCGAAAAAGCCAACCAGATGAAGAAGTAATCCCGTCCACTAGGGGGATTCGCTATGGCGAATAGCTTCACTTGCAATATCGTCAGCGCTGAAGCATCTATCTTCTCAGGCAGTGTTGAGCAGGTAGTCGCTTCCGGGATTATGGGTGACCTCGGCATTTTGCCGGGTCACGCCCCGCTGCTGACCGAGCTTCAGCCGGGCCCAATCCGCGTGATCCACGATGATGGCAAGGAAGAGAACTTCTTTGTCTCGGGTGGCTTCATGGAAGTCCAGCCGGATGTTGTGACGATCCTGGCAGACGCTGCGGCGCGTGCTAGCGACCTCGATGAGGCCGCTGCCGAAGAAGCACGTCAGCAAGCGCTGAAAGCTTTTAACGAGAAGTCAGCAGAGCTGGATTATACGCGTGCTGCCGCTGAACTTGCCGAAGCCGTTGCACAGCTACGAACGATTCAACAGCTGCGTAAGAAGGCGGGTAAAGGCTAGTAAAACACGCACTCGCGTGAATAAAACGCTCCTGGAGCCCGTTAGGGTTTAAGGAGCGTTTTTTTTGTCTGGTACCATAGGAAAACGCACTCAGCGTAGATCCACAGAGTAGGGATGCTCGGCTGTAACACCCCATCTGCACACTATGCGTCTGCACAAAGGGAGATAGCGATGTCATTGAATGATGAAGCCTTACAGGAATTAAAATCCGAGCTGCTTGACGAGCTAAATAAAGAAAAAGCAGATAAAACGCTGTTGGCAGCACGTTTATCCGAAATCCGTTCGGCAGATATTGGTGAGGTGCTAGAAGAACTCATCGAAGACGATGAAGAACTTCCGGCAGCGCTTGCCATACTTGATACTCTTTCTACTGAGCGTGCCGCTAATGTTCTGGGCTACTTACCAAGAGAGAGTCAGCTTGAGGTAGTTGGGAAACTGTCGGATACCCAAGTGCTAAAGCTTCTCGAAGAAATGGGCTCCGATGAACGGGCGGATTTATTTAATCTGCTTGGTGAAGACCGACGCGAAGCGCTGTTGCGGCGTATGGCGCACCAGGAACGGGAAGACCTAAAGCGCCTTGCAAGCTACGAAGAAGGTACCGCAGGCGCCATCATGACCTCTGACTATGTCGCTATAGCCAGTGGCATGACGGTGTCGCAAGCCATGATGCGGGTACGCCAAACCGCTCCAGATGCGGAAACGGTGTATCAGCTCTATGTACTTGATAGCGACGGCCAGTTAATAGGAACGATGTCTTTACGCCAGCTGATGGTGGCTCGCCCAGGGGCGTTGGTTGATGACATCATGATCAAAGATGTTATCAGCACCCCGGTAGATGAAGAGCAAGAAGAGGTGGCGCGGATTGTGGCTCGCTATGACCTGCTGGCACTGCCTGTTTTGGATGCGGATGGACGCATGGTCGGTATTGTTACCCACGATGATGCGATGGATGTTGCCGAGTCTGAAGCAACTGAAGATATCCACAAGGGGATGTCTATCGGCCAGTTAGAGGATGGTGTTAGCCGCGTTCCGCTGTGGAGCCTTTACCGTAAGCGGGTGTTTTGGCTGGTACTACTAGTATTCGCTAACTTATTTTCTGGCGCGGGGATCGCCTATTTTGAGGATACGATTGCCGCCCAAGTGGCACTGGTATTTTTTCTACCGCTGCTGATTGGCAGTGGCGGTAATGCAGGCGCTCAGGCAGCCACGCTGATGGTACGCGGTATGGCAACTGGCGATGTGGGGGTGAAAGACTGGAGCAAAATGCTCGGCCGTGAGCTGTTGGTGGCTGGCTCTTTGGGTATCACCATGGCAATTGCGGTAACGCCAATAGGGATTTTTCGTGGCGGCGAAGCAGTTGCCATTATCGTGGCGTTAAGCATGGTGACCATCGTTTTGTTTGGCAGCATGATTGGTATGTGCCTACCGTTTGTATTAGAGCGCTTTAAGGTCGACCCTGCCACTGCGTCAGCGCCATTGGTAACCACGCTAATTGATGCCACCGGGGTATTAATTTACTTCAGTATTGCGACGGTCGTATTGGCAAGCGTGTAACGCAGGTTAACGCATCGCACTGCTGGCCGCGCGGGTAATAAACAGTACTTCCACATGGCCCAGCCACTCAATATCGCTGGCTAGCGCTTTTAACTGGCTGGCAAGACACTGAGGTGGCTGGTGTACTGAATCGCCTATAATCAGCGATACCGATACCTTATCGTCTAGATAGTGGAGTTGAAGCTCGTTTAACGTGCGCCAAACAGGATGCATATACCAACGCTCGTTCAGCGCGGCTTCTACTTCGGGCCGCAGAGGTAGGCCGGGAAGTCGGCTAGGATCGCCTTCTCCGGCGTCGTCTTCAGGGTCTACGTGAAAAATAACATCGGTGAGTAGTGGGAATTCATGGCGTAGGCGACGGCTCACTTCGTTGCCGATTTCATGGGCTTCTGACACGGTAATTTTTGGTCCGACCACCACATGCAAGTCCACCATTACCCAGCCTGCGGACTGACGGGTGCGTAGATCATGCACGCTATCAACCCCTGGCACGCTACAGGCAACATCGTGCATTTGCTGTTGAACGCTTTCAGGGAGTGCGGTATCCACGAGTTCTCTCGCGGACTCCCACAGTAAATCCCAGCCTACTTTACCCACCAGTAAGCCAACGATAATGGCCGCGACGGCGTCTAGCCAGCCAAAACCAAGCTGCGCGCCAATTAACGCGACCAGCACTACCGCAGTGGAAAGTGCATCGCTACGTGAATGCCAGGCGTTCGCCTCTAACAGCTTGGATTTAACGCGTTTAGCAACGCGCATGGTATAGCGAAAAATCCACTCTTTACTGAACAGAGCGATAATTGTGATAACAATAGCGACTGCACCTGGAGCATTGACTTCCGTACCATTAAATAATCGATCCAGGCTAGACCAAGCAATACCGCCAGCCACAAAAATCAATACACTACCCAATAGCAGTGTTGTAAGGGTTTCGATACGGCCGTGCCCGTAATGATGGTCGTCATCTGGTTCCTGACGACCGTAGTGAATAGCGGCCAACACAAAACCATCAGTCACAAGGTCTGAAAGTGAATGGATACCATCGGCAATGAGCGCCGCGGAGCCTACCCAAAAGCCAACCACGACTTTAACAACACTCAACAAGCCATCTAGCCAGGCGCCTATATAAGTGACACGTTTGGCCTCTCGGCTATCTAGCTCATGCTTGGGAACCACTGGTGATTCTACGGTCTGAGTCATGGGTGACCTTACAGGATCGCGCATTACTAATGAGTACCTATTGTAGCGTACCGCGTCCTTGGCTCTATACCTTCTTGTGAATTTGCTCGTATGCTGAATGCGGACAATGAATTAAGGGATGTGTATCCTTAGCGCCATTGCAAGCGCATGAGTGTCATCAAACACATGAATGCCATCAAGAATAGTTAAACACAGGATAACCCATGGATTGGTTCCAGGTAGTTGTGTTAGCGGTAGTTCAGGGGCTTACAGAATTTTTACCCATATCGAGTTCGGCTCATCTTATATTGGTACCGGTGCTGACTACCTGGGAAGACCAGGGCCTTGCCTTTGATGTGGCATTGCATCTTGGTAGTTTAAGCGCGGTGGTTATCTATTTCCGACACGAAATAGGCAGAATGATCGTTAGTAGCTTGACCGCACTTCGCGGCCAAGAGGTTAACGACGATGCTGTATTGGCGTTTTGGGTCGTGATTGCCACGCTGCCCGTATGTATTGTCGGCTTTTTGCTTCATGACCTGATCTCGGGTTACATGCGCTCTACGTTGATTATTGGTGCCAGTTTGATTGTTTTTGGCCTGTTACTTGGTTATGCAGACTGGAAAAAACGTGGCACTCGTAGCGAATACCAGATGACGTTAAAGGATGTGCTCATTATTGGAGGTGCCCAAGTGTTGGCGCTTATTCCAGGCACATCCCGTTCAGGTATCACCATAACAGCGGCGTTAATGGTGGGTATGAGCCGAGAAGGTGCGGCACGGTTTTCGTTTTTACTGTCAATCCCCGTTATTGTTCTGGCAGGGGGGCTTGAGGCAATTAGCTTATTGAAAGATCCCCAGCTCATCGATATACCGGCAATGTTAGTAGGCACCTTACTCTCAGGTATTAGCGCCTATGTGTGTATTCACTATTTCCTGGTAGTGATCAAAAAACTGGGCATGCAGCCATTTGTCATTTATCGGGTGTTGTTTGGGGCTTGGTTGCTATGGTTTTTCCATTTTTAGCTGGTGGTTCATTGCTAGTTTTTCATAGCTAGGTCTTTTCATCTTGACCCCGTGCCTTATCTCCAAGGAAAAACAAAATGAAGGTTACTTCTCGTTTATTAAAATACTCAGGGCTCCTACTCATTGCTGCTGGCGTATTAGCGGGGTGTTCAGAAAATGATCGACCACTGGATTCCCCGGTTCGCTTTGAAGGCGGTATTTTCGGAACGTTTTATCAAGTCACCATTGCGGACCCGTTAACCCAAGGCGAGGCGAATGCTTTAGAAGAAGGTGTTCTAGCGGAACTTAATGACGTTGATCAGGCAATGTCTACTTACCGTGATGATGCAGAGCTTATAGTTTTTAATGACGCTCCTTTGAATGAATGGCAGCCGCTTTCCAACGCGTTAATTGAAGTGCTTGCGATCAGTCGTTCCGTATCCGAAGCAAGCAACGGTGCGTTTGATATTACGGTCGGTGATGTCGTCAACTTGTGGAGTTTTGGCCCCGAAGCACGCCCTGAAGAGGTGCCTTCAGACGCTGAGCTAAACGAGCGTATGGCTACGATTGGCTATGAGGCAGTTGATGTTGATACTCAACTTATGCAGGCGCGGCGCACGCGCGATGTGTTTGCTGATCTATCGGGAGTGGCTAAAGGGCATGGTACTGATCGCGTTGGGGCATACCTTGATCAGCAGGGAATTGAAAACTATTTAGTCAATATTGGTGGTGAATTAATTGCTCGCGGCTATCGGGATTTAGAAGAGCAAAGCCCATGGCGTGTCGGAATTGAGGTGCCACATAGCGGTTTGCCTGAGGCGCAACACGTTCTTCCTCTTGAAGATCTATCGGTCGCAACGTCTGGGGATTATCGTAATTATTTTGAAGTAGATGGCGAGCGCTTTTCCCATACTATCGACCCTCGCACCGGTCGGCCGGTTAAGCACCAGCTTGCCTCTGTTTCTGTTTTTCACCCTTCCAATGCCTGGGCAGACGCGTGGTCTACAGCAATCTCGGTAGCGGGTAGCGAAGAAGGGATGCAGATGGCCGTTGAGAACAATCTAAGTGTGTTGATGCTAGTGAAAGACAGTGATCATTGGCAAAGCCTAGCCAGTCCCGCCTTTATGGATTACTTCGATAAAGCACTTATTGATGAGCTAGGTATTGACGCTTGGGAAGCACCAGCTGTCAATCGCTAAACCGTTACAGGTGAATATTATGCAAGAGCTTGATGTTGTTATCCTTGCCGCTGGCAAAGGCACCCGCATGCGTTCGCAAACGCCAAAAGTGCTGCACACCTTGGCGGGTAAACCGATGGTACAACACGTACTGGACACAGCCAGTGGACTCAACCCCACGCGTACCCATGTTGTGATTGGCCACGGTGCAGATCAACTGCGTGAAGCACTAGCGGAGAGTGACGTATCCTTTGCGATTCAAGCAGAGCAAAAAGGCACCGGCCATGCGGTGGCTCAAGCGCAGTCTCAGTTAGGTAACGGAAAGGTGTTGGTGCTTTATGGCGATGTGCCGATGATTCGTCGCGAATCTTTGGCTGCGCTTCTTAACCACGTGGATGAGCAGCACATGGGGCTGCTGACCGTCACGTTAGATGACCCCTCTGGCTATGGACGTATTGTTCGTAATGATGAGGGAGAAGCGGTCGCTATCATTGAGCAAAAAGATGCTAACGCTGAACAGCTTTCCATTAACGAATGCAACACCGGCATTATGGCGATGACCAGTGCCCAGCTGAAACGGTGGCTGCCCCAGTTGTCGGCAGAAAATGCTCAAGGCGAGTACTACTTAACCGATGTCATTGCCATGGCAGCAGATGAAGGTGTGAAGGTGTGCACTGCCCAGCCAGCCAGCGCAGTAGAAGTTGAAGGCGTGAATAATCGTTCACAAATGGCCCGGTTAGAGCGCGCTTATCAGCAGCAGCTAGCGGATAAGTTAATGGAGCAGGGCGTAGCATTGGCGGACCCAGCAAGAATCGATATTCGCGGTAAGCTTACCTGTGGCCACGATGTGTTTATCGATGTGGGCTGTGTATTTGAAGGTGATGTTGAGCTGGGTGAAGGGGTAAAGATTGGCCCTTACTGCGTGATTAAAAACAGCACGATTGGGGCTGAAAGTGTCATCGATAGTCATAGCGTGATTGATAACACGGTGGCCGCAGGGTTGAATCAAGTTGGCCCCTTTGCACGACTACGCCCTGGCACACGCCTAGCAGTCAAAGCCAAGGTAGGAAACTTTGTTGAAACCAAAAACGCTGATGTTGGAGAAGGTAGTAAAATTAATCACTTAAGTTATGTGGGTGATGCGCGTTTAGGGCGTGATGTGAATGTCGGGGCGGGCACTATTACGTGTAATTATGATGGCGTAAATAAGCATATTACCCAGATTGGTGATAATGCGTTTATTGGTTCTAACAGCGCCTTAGTAGCGCCGGTGACGGTGGGTAAAGGTGCCACGATTGGGGCAGGCTCAACAATCGCTAAAGACGTTGCTGAGCACGCCTTGGCAGTTACTCGCAGCAGACAACTTGAAAAACTGGATTGGCCGCGCCCTGTCAAAAAAGTTAAATAAAGCGGTCTATTCGCGGAATCGTTAGGTTTCAATAACGCATTAAGACGCCCAAGGAGAAATGGCTATGTGTGGCATCGTTGCTGCGGTTGCACAGCGTAATGTGCAAGGAATTTTGCTGGAAGGCCTCAAGCGCTTGGAGTATCGCGGCTATGACTCTTCTGGTATGACGGTGCTGAACAGTGGTGTGTTAACGCGTCACCGCGCCTTGGGCAAGGTAGCCGCTCTTGATGAACGGTTAGCCACCGCAGCGCTACCCGGCACCTGTGGTATTGCCCATACCCGCTGGGCTACTCACGGTAAACCGTCTGAAGAAAACGCCCACCCGCATCACAGTAGTGACCAAGTAGCGGTGGTGCACAACGGCATTATCGAAAACTACGAGCAGATCAAAGACACCCTACAGACCAGCGGTTACCGCTTTACCTCCGAAACTGATACCGAAGTCATCGCCCACTTACTGTCTGAAAAATTAGCAACCGGTCTGACATTATTTGAAGCAACCCAGCAAATCGTCAACGGCTTAGGCGGTGCCTACGCGCTTGGTGTGATGAGCGCTGCAGAACCAGGGGTGGTGGTAGGTGCTCGTCAGGGCAGTCCGCTGGTGGTGGGGGTAGGGATCGATGAAGCTTTTCTCGCCTCGGATCCGTTAGCGCTTTTACAAGTGACCGACCGCTTTATTTACCTGGAAGAAGGCGATTTAGTAGAGCTTCGTGAGCAAGGCTCAATCCGTATCGTTGACCATCAGGGGAATCCCGTTGAGCGGCCAATTCAAACGTTTGAACATGGCGACGGCGCCGCCAGCAAAGGCGACTACCGGCACTATATGCTCAAAGAAATCTTCGAGCAGCCTGACGTCATTAGTGCCGCCCTTGAAGGGCGTTTAAGTGGCAGCAGTGTATTGATTGAAAGCTTTGGCCCTGATGCCCAAACACTGTTTCAGGCTACCCGCCAGATTCATATTATTGCTTGTGGTACCAGCTACCATGCTGGCTTAGTGGCGCGCTACTGGCTAGAGCGCTATGCCGGTGTGCCAGTACAGGTAGAGGTGGCCTCTGAGTACCGCTATCGACACCCTGTTGTGCCTGAAGGCACGCTGTTTGTCACGCTGTCGCAATCCGGTGAAACAGCGGACACGCTGGCAGCGCTGCGTTTTGCAAAAACGCTTAGTTATGTTGGGTCGCTGGCTATTTGCAACGTACCCGGCAGTTCCCTGGTACGGGAATCGGATATGTCGCTGATGACACGGGCAGGCCCAGAAATCGGCGTTGCGTCTACCAAAGCATTTACCACACAACTGGTTGCGTTAATGCTGCTAACGCTGTCGGTAAACAAAGCTAAAGGCCAGCCAGAGCAGCAAGATATTGTCGAAGCGCTACGCGGACTCCCTGCACTGTGTCAGCAGGTATTAGCGCTAGATAGCCAAGTTGAAACCCTTTCCCAAGCGTTTGCGGAAAAACATCACGCGCTCTTTTTAGGCCGTGGTGCTCACTATCCTATTGCGCTAGAAGGCGCGCTAAAGCTTAAGGAAATTTCCTACATTCATGCAGAGGCTTACCCCGCTGGAGAGTTAAAGCACGGGCCGCTGGCGCTGGTAGACAGCGAAATGCCGGTGATTTCAGTTGCCCCTAACGACGACCTGCTCGAAAAGCTAAAGTCGAACCTACAGGAAGTCCGTGCCCGCGGTGGTCAGCTGTTTGTGTTTGCCGATGAGCGTGTAGGAATCAGCGAGCAAGATGGCGTTCGCGTATTAACACTTCCTCATGTTCACGAAGCACTGGCGCCGCTTTTATACACGCTGCCCCTGCAGCTTCTGAGCTACCACGTGGCAGTCTTGAAAGGCACCGATGTGGATCAGCCACGTAATTTAGCCAAGAGCGTAACGGTCGAGTAGACCTCCACAAAATAAATGTTTCTGGCACTGTAAAACGGCTTTACAAGATGCGGCAAATGGCCGCATCTTTAGCGTGATCGCTGCGTTGCAGCACTTAGTTAGTGTGCTTATCATCGTGGCGGTCTCTTCCAACCCTGCCAGGATCACTTTACTATGAAACCACCTAACGTCCTTGCAATGCGGCAGTCTACTTGCCGGTTTGCTTGGTTGTTGATTGCGTTGTGTTTGTTTGCTTTTCCCACCCTCTCTTATGCCGCTTCTGGCCCGTTAGATCTGACTGCTTCGTTTGCCGGTATTGCCTCTGTTGTCATCTTTGTTCTTGCCTACGCCTTGGTAATGAGCGAAGAGCTAATTCACATGCGTAAATCCAAGCCTGTACTAGTGGCCGCCGGGCTTATCTGGGCGTTGGTGGCGTGGGTCTATGTACAGGCGGGCATGCCGCAAGAAGCGGAAGCAGCGTTTAAAGAAACGCTGCTTGAATACACTGAGTTGTTGCTGTTCTTGCTGGTAGCGATGACCTACATCAACGCTATGGAAGAACGCCGTATCTTTGATGCCCTGCGGGCTTGGCTAGTACGTAAAGGCTTTAGTTATCGCAGTCTGTTTTGGATTACGGGATGTCTTGCCTTTGGTATTTCTGCCATTGCCAACAACATGACCACGGCGATGCTGATGTGCGCGGTGGTGCTGAAAGTGGCTGAAGGCGATAAAAAGTTCATTAGTCTGTGCTGTGTCAACGTGGTGGTAGCATCAAACGCAGGCGGTGCGTTCAGCCCGTTTGGTGATATCACCACGTTGATGGTGTGGCAGGCAGGCCAGGTGCCGTTTGGCGGCTTCTTTGCGCTCTTGGTGCCTGCTATTGTCAATTTTATCGTGCCGTCGGTGATCATGAATTTATTCATTGTTAACCGCCAACCTGCAGCGCTCACCGAAAACGTCTGGTTAAAGCGTGGTTCGCGTCGCATCATCGCGCTATTTTTGGTGACTGTCGCTATTTCCGTATTGTGCCATTCGGTTCTTTATCTGCCGCCTGCGATGGGCATGATGTTTGGTCTTGGCCTACTGCAGTTCTTTGGCTACTACCTGCGCCGCAGTCTGCCACGCTCCCTGGAGCGCAAGCGTGAACGTTATTCCCGCCGTGGTGACTGGAATAAGCTTGAGCAACTGGGTAGCGTTGTTCCTTTTGATATCTTCAGCCGTATTGCCCGCTCAGAATGGGACACGCTGCTCTTCTTCTACGGAGTTGTGATGTGTGTCGGTGGCCTGGGCTTTATGGGCTATTTAAGTCTATTGTCAGAAACCTTGTATGGCAGTTGGAATCCTGTGTGGGCCAATGTTGTTTTGGGGCTTATCTCGGCGGTAGTCGATAACATTCCGGTGATGTTTGCGGTGCTTTCCATGGCGCCCGATATGTCGCAAGGTAACTGGCTGCTGATCACATTGACTGCTGGTGTTGGTGGTAGCCTGCTGTCAATGGGCTCTGCGGCGGGGGTTGCGTTAATGGGCCAAGCCCGAGGTATTTATACTTTTGCGGGCCACCTGCGCTGGGCACCGGCTATTTTGCTGGGGTATGCTGCCAGTATTGCTGCGCATTTGTTGATAAACGCAGCGCTATTTTAAATTAGCAGCTAATTTAGCTAAAAAAAACGCCCCTTATCATTGATAAGGGGCGTTTTTTTAATACTGTTAGTAGGTTTTCTAGCTTTACTTAATGACTATAAATTTGATGTCGAGACTATAAATCGTGCCCGGTAATGACTTTGCAAATATCGGCAAAGCTACTGGCAGTCGGCACTGCTGAAGAGGTGACTTTCATCGTGGTTTTATTGCCCATCGCGTGCTGTATATCGGTGGCAGAAATAATACCGCGTACGCTTAATGGTTGATTTTGTTTATGCTCAGTAATCAATAAGTGCTGCTCTGTAAAGCGCTCCATAGAAAGCACAAGGTCTTCAATCGTTAATGAGTTAAGTTGCTCAAATGGCATCGCACTAAGCTTTTGCCAGGGCGTCATAATCATGTCGGCTGTAATTTCCGTACGATCAAGATTTCTCTGCTGCATCGCCAAGTTAATGCGCCGTGTTCCGATGACTTCTTTGGCAGTCAGTACGCCAATGCAGTGGTTAGCTTTGTCGAGAACAAACAACAGGCGAACACCGCCATGGCGCATTTGTAAATGAGCATCGTCGATAGGCGTATCCGCGGTTACTGCCTGGGGTCTGACCTGAGTAAAATCCGTCAGCACCGATAACGCAGGACTTTCAGGTGTTATCTGCTTTGTTGTTGGCGTAATAAGCAGTGGTGTTTCACCAAACTGGATAAGTGGTTTGGGGGTATGGACTAGCATATTCATCAGGGAATCTCCGTCGTATGAATAGACAGGTCGTTAACCGCTTGCCTGTCTTGTACTTTCACACTTGCACGGAATTCTTATGGGAACCTTAACAGGCCCCTTTATGGCCGATTATTTTTTGGTTGGCGTTGAGATAGGGCGTTCCTGGTAAACGTTGCGCGCACACGAAGCCCACCGCTAGGGGCCTCATCAAGCAGTAAGACGCCCTGATGGCGTTTGACCAAGCGCTCGACAATGGATAAACCTAAACCCGCGCCAGCACCAGGCCCAGCACGTTGAAATCGCTCCATCAGCTGGTTGCGTTGTGCTGCAGGGATACCGGGCCCTTGATCATCAACAATGACAATAACACTTTTCGCTAATGCTTTAAGCGTGATCGTAATAGCGCTTTGAGCAGGCGAGTGTTGAATGGCGTTACCCACCAGATTTTGCACCAGCGCCTCAATAGCTCCTGGTTCCGCTTCTATTTCCCATTTAGCCGAGTCGTCTGCCTCTAATAACAACGGTTGTTGTCGCTCGGCGGCCAGTGGCGCAAGCTTTGCCAACGTTTCGCGAGCTTCGTGTAATACATTACAGCGGTGATACTCTGACAGCGGTTCTTCTTCGTGGTCTAAGCGCGCCAGGGTTAAGAGTTGAGAGACTAGCCGCGTTGAACGTTTCACTCCACTGCGTAAATGATGCAGCGCTTCTTTTCTGTCATCGGCATTGTCAGCGGTCAGTGCATTTTGCGCGTGCAAATCAAGTACCGCCAAGGGGGTGCGTAGTTCGTGGGCAGCGTCGGCAATGAAACGCTTTTCGCGAATACGCAGCTGTCGCAGCTGTTCCAACAGCCGGTTTAGGGCGCTAGAAATGGTTTCCAGTTCCTGGGGAAGTGGATGAAGCGTCAGTGGCTTTAGGTGGTGGGGATCGCGGGCACGGATTTGCTCTGCCATCCGTGATAGGGGGGCAAGCCCCCAGCCAATTGACCACCACAGTAATAGTGTCAATAAGGGCAAGCCAATAAGATCAGGTAATAAGGTACGCAGTGCTACTGCGCTGATCAATTCACCACGAACGTCCTCTCGTTCGCCCACCACTACGCGTTTGTTAGTGCCTGTTATTTCCAGAACAAAAACGCGCCAGTCATGTTGATTCACTGTAAGCGTTGAATAACCAGATGGTTGCTGGGTAAGCTGTATTTCGGGGGCGCTGGCGGAACGCAGCAGTAGGCGATCGCCATCCCAAAGCTGAAACGCCTGCTTGCTCTCATAGCGATGATCTGCAAAACGATGATTGGATTGCTCGGCACTAAGCAGCGCACTCTCCACACTTTCTAGTAAAAGCGTACGGTCGCTATCGGGCAGTGGTGCCTGTAGTAATCCTTCTAGCAAACGGGCACTTTGTGCCAAGCTAGCATCGTGAAGTTCTTCGATTTCATGGGCGGCATAGCGATAGCTAATAAAGCCAATCACTAGCATGCTCGCGCCAAACACAAGCAGCGCAAGCCCCAGGGTGCGTTGACGAATAGAACTCATGCGCTTGCCTTGTGTACGTTAACCATTATGATTTATCCATGACATAGCCGATCCCTCTCACGGTGCGAATAACCTCAGGAAACAGCTTTCGTCGTAAGTGGTGGATATGAACTTCGATAGCGTTACTCTCGACTTCTTCCTCCCAGCCGTACACTAAACGCGTTAAGGTATCGCGGGTAAAGACACGACCTGGGTGGCTCATAAACTCCTGTAGTAATGTCAGCTCACGACGCGAAAGCGTGATCACTTTATGTTGATAACTGACCTGTAAGGTCTGAGGGTCCAGGCTAATTCCCCGGCAGTTGAGTAAGCCGCTGCTTTGCCCTTGACTGCGGCGCAATAAAGCACGCAGGCGCGCTTTTAATTCTGCTACCTCGAAGGGTTTGGTGAGGTAATCGTCGGCTCCTGCATCCAACCCTTCGATACGGTTATCCACCGCATCGCGGGCGGTCAGAACTAAAATAGGCAGTTGGCTGCCATGTCGCCGAATAGCGCGCAGCACTTCCATTCCATCGATCGTTGGTAAACCAAGGTCCAGGATGACCGCATCAAAGGGTTCATTTTTAAGCGCATGAAGCGCGTTATCGCCATCGGCTAAATGATCTACCGTATAGTGCTCAGGTTTTAGCGCCATACGAATCCCTGACGCTAAACTGGGGTCGTCCTCAACCAGTAAAATGCGCATATCGATGGATGACTCCTTTCATTCATGGCGGGCTACTTTCATTCATGGCGGGCTACTCAGGAACGTAACATGACACGTCATTCTCCTTTCGGCCATCGCTCCTTAACTACCACAGTAATGCAGTGCCCACGTGAACAACGGCGTGAAGCATTGCTGCAGTTAGCTGCCGTGCATGATCCTGCGCAACAACCTGCATTGCAGCATGCCTTATCAACCGTAAAAGCGGGTCCTGACACTGTATGGCAAGGCCTTTGGATAGCCACTCAAGCGGGCCATATCGAAGCCGCCGCCTGGGTACAGCCATTGGCTAATCAAATGGCGCAGCTTTGGCTACCCAGGCAGCATAATTCGTCAGTTGATGCGTTGTTGAAAGCCTTGCAGGGCTGGGTAAACGAGCAGCCGATTGCGCTATGCCATGTGGCGTTATCCGACGATGCGGCCAGCTGGGAAACAAGGTTAGTGACCCACGGTATGCGGGCGCTTGCCACTCTGGAGCATCTTGTGTGGCAGTGCCAAACCGTTCAATCACCCGCTAATCTACTGATACTAAGCCCCTTTGCTGAATTGACTCCCGCTCAACAGCGGGCGTTAGTAGAGAAAGTAAGCGAAGGCTCGTTAGACTGCCCAGAGCTTCGCGAAGTGCTCACCATTGACGCGTTACTAGCGGGATTTTATGACCAAGCGCCGAATGCCCCAGATAACTGGTATCAGCTTAAACATCAGGGGGAAACTATCGGTGTATTATTACTTGCTTCCAACCCTGTTACACAGCGCTGGTCATTGCAGTTGATGGGGCTGCTACCTGATTGGCGTGGCGGGGGAATGGGCAAGGAAATTATTCAACAAGCGCAGGCGTTGGCTAGCAAGGCGGAAGCCCGCGACATTACGCTCACTGTCGATACACAGAATGTTCCAGCAAAGCGTGTATATGCTCAGGCAGGCTTTACGCGTTATGCTCAGCAGCGTTTGCTGGCTTGGTGCTAAATAGCTGAACATTGATACGGTTTTTAAACCGCTGAATTAAGCATAAAGCTAAGTTTAGGTTGAATTGCCGCGCTTAGTAGCATTTTCTTACGCTTGGCGTTCTCGGTATACTAATGCGATATGCACGTCTTGGCGTTCCGGTTGCCGCAGGTTGATGATGTCGCTGCCGCGCGCAGGGGTTAAGCACAAAACGTTTTATGACAAAACTCAAGAGGTGGTGAGAGTGAAATCTAAGCTGATCATGAGCGGGCTGGCGGCCCTAGGCGTCATGGCAGGCACATCCGGTGCTTATGCTCAAGACGCAGCACGTGACGCAATCGCTGAGCGCTTAGCGCCGGTAGGTCAACTCTGCTTGCAAGGCCAAGACTGTGGCACCGCAGCAGCGCCAGCCGCCGCTAGCAGCGGTGGTGGTGACGAAGTTGATGGCGAAGGTATCTACAACAACGTCTGTATGGCGTGCCACGAAACGGGCGCAGCGGGAGCCCCTATTCGCGGTGATGAAGCTGCGTGGGCTGAGCGTACCGAACAAGGTTTCGCGACACTGCTAGAGCACTCGATTAACGGTATTGGTGCAATGCCTGCTCGTGGCGGCAACCCCAACCTGTCAGACGAAGAGATGGAAGCGGCGACAGCGTATATGGTGGAGCCTGTCATGGACGTTCCCGAGCTAGGTGGCGGTGACGAAGAAGCGGCTGCAGAGGCGACGGAAGAGAGCGCTAGCGATGATATGGCCGCAGCAGAGGAAACCAGTGCCGATGAAGGCACCGCAGACGCTGCAGCTAGCGAAGAGGAAGCTTCTAGTGGTGGCAGCGGTTTAGATGGCGAAGCGCTTTATGCCAGTGCTGGTTGTGTGGCTTGCCACGCGGCAGGTGTTGCTGGTGCCCCTTTGATTGGCGATGCTGATGCGTGGGCGCCGCGCCTTGAGCAGGGTGTCGATGCGTTATACGAAAGCGTGTTTAACGGCAAAGGCGTGATGCCGCCACGTGGTGGTAGCAGTGCCTCTGACGAAGAGATCATGGCCGTTGTCGATTACATGGTGTCAGAAGTGCAATAAGCTGTTGTTGTAATAATGTTGTGTAATCTATCCACAGGTGGGTTTTGAACCCCCCCCCCCTGTGGATATTTTTTTGTGTTCTTATGACTTGCCGCTAACCCAACAAGGAACGCAGCCCGGCAATCGCGTCTTTCCCGCGTGCCTGCTTTTTCTCGGGGTCTTCTTTATCGGCGCGGCCCTCCCACTCCAAATCATCAGCGGGCAGTTCGTCTAAAAAGCGGCTGGGCTGACAGTCCATTAGTTCACCATACGCTTTACGCTGGCGGGCTAATGTCAGTGTCAGGGTACGCCTTGCTCGTGTAATCCCAACGTAAGCCAAGCGGCGCTCCTCTTCCACGGTGCCCATTTCAATAGCATTGCGGTGGGGTAGCAGATCTTCCTCTAAGCCCATCAAATACACATGGGGAAACTCCAGTCCTTTCGAGGCGTGCATGGTGAGTAGTTGCACACGGTCTGAGTCGTCTTCTTCAGCCTGTTGCTCAAGAATATCCCGAAGCACTAGGCAGGAAATGGCGGCTTCTACGCCGTCTGTTTCCGTTGCGGTGGAGTCATCGGCATCTTCTGGGTCGCGGTTTAGTGACTTCTCTAGCTGATCAATCAAAATCCATACGTTGGCCATACGCCGTTCAGCAACGGTTGGGGCGCTGGCATTTTGGTACAGCCAGGCCTCGTAATCCATATCGCGCAGCATGTCGCGAATGGCGGCGATGGCATCGTCTTGATCCATGCGTTTACGCACGCCATCAATAAAGTGCGTAAAGCGGGAAAGCCGCTCTACGGCCCGAGTCGGCAGCGTTTGCTCTAACCCTAGCTCGTGGCAGGCAGCAAACAGCGAAATTGAACGCTCTGTTGCGTAGTTGGCTAGCTTTTCCAACGTGCCAGGGCCTATTTCCCGGCGGGGCACGTTCACAATACGTAAAAAGGCGTTATCGTCAGCAGGGTTAATTAACAGCCGCAGATAGGCCATGGTGTCCTTGATCTCGTTGCGCGAGAAAAACGACGTACCGCCGGAAAGCTTGTAGGGAATTTGGTAGTGCTGCAGCTTGAGCTCTAATAAACGTGCCTGGAAGTTACCCCGATAGAGCACCGCAAAATCTCGCCATTCTGCTTTTTCTTTGATACGCCGAGTCAGCATTTCGCTGGCTACCCGCTCGGACTCCGCCTCTTCATGACGGTTGACGATGACCCGAATCGGCGCGCCATCGCCCATATCCGACCACAAGGTTTTATCGTAAACGTGAGGGTTGTTAGCAATTAACGTGTTGGCCGCACGCAAAATGGTGCCGGTCGAGCGGTAGTTCTGCTCCAGCTTGATAACGTTCAGGCGCGGGAAGTCTTCGCCAAGGGTCACCAAATTTTCAGGCCGGGCCCCGCGCCATGCGTAGATCGACTGGTCGTCGTCGCCAACCACGGTAAAGGTCGCCCGTTCGGCCATCAGCAGTTTCACCAGTAGGTACTGAGAAACGTTAGTGTCCTGATACTCATCCACCAACATATAGTGAATTTTGTTCCGCCAGCGGGCCAGGGCTTCTGGGTCACGTTGTAGCAGCACCACCGGCAGTAGGATCAGGTCGTCAAAATCCACCGCGTTATAGGCTTTTAAGTGGCGCACGTAAGCTTCATAAACCCGTGCGGCAAAGTGCTCGTCATCATCCGCGGCAAAAGAAAGCGCGTCACTGGGCAGCACTAAATCGTTCTTCCACGTGGAGATTTTGCTCTGCACTGCGTTGATCTGCTCGGCGTCTACCTGAGCGTCTTTGTTCATTAGATCGCGCAGCAGTGCTTTGGCATCTTCTGGGTCAAACAACGAAAAGCCTGGTTTGTAGCCTAGTGTTTTCAACTCACCGCGAATAATAGTCAGGCCTAAATTGTGGAACGTCGACACCGTTAGCCCGTGGCCCTCTTTACCCTTCAGCATTTGCCCAACGCGCTCTTTCATCTCCCTGGCGGCTTTATTGGTGAAGGTAACCGCCGCTATTTTGCGCGCGCTCATGCCGCACTCTTGCACCAGATAGGCGATTTTGGTGGTAATAACGCTGGTTTTACCAGACCCCGCGCCCGCCAAGACCAAACAGGGGCCATCGATATAGCGCACCGCTTCCTGCTGGCGCGGGTTTAGCCCTTTAATACGGCTAAGAATGCTCTTTGGCGGTTGGGGCGTCATGGTGAAGGGTGACCTCTACAAGTGTTTCTAGGCAAATTCCATTACAATCAGCGGCGCTGGGCGAACGCACAATGAGTTAATAATAGGCAGGTGGTAATGTTTGAAGTAGCGCTATTTGAACCGCGTATGGCACCCAATACGGGTAACATTATGCGCCTGGTGGCTAACAATGGCTGCCGATTACATTTAATTGAACCGCTGGGCTTTGATCTCGAAGAGAAAAAGCTGCGCCGCGCCGGACTAGATTACCGTGACCTAGCCAATGTTACCCGCCATGCTAATTTTACGGCGTTTCAAGCGGCAATGCAGGGGCGCACGATATGGGCGATTACCACCAAAGGCACCCGAGCCCACAGCGACGCGGCTTTCGCGCCGGGCGATGTACTGCTATTCGGTTCGGAAACCGCAGGGCTGTCGCCCCAGGTCCATGCTGTGCTACCCGCAGAACAGAAGCTGCGCATCCCCATGCAGCCCAATAACCGCAGCTTGAACCTTTCTAACGCCGTTGCCATCGTCAGCTATGAGGCGTGGCGCCAGCAAGATTACGCTGGCGCATTAAGCGGTAAGTAGCGACTAACCCGCGATGCCGTAGCGGTCGCGATAAGCGCGTACCGCTTCGGCGTAAGCCAGCATTTCGCCGCCAGCATGCTCTTCAAGGTAAGTAAGCACTTGCTCTAAGGTGACAATACTGACAACCGGCATGCCGTACTGAGCCTGGACTTCCTGGATAGCGCTTTGTTCGCCTTGGCCGCGCTCTTGACGATCAAGCGCAATAATCACGCCACCTGCGCGGGCACCGCTTTGCTCAATTAGGCTCATCACTTCACGGATAGCCGTACCGGCTGTAATCACGTCGTCAATGATCAAAATATCGCCGGCCAGTGGTGCACCGACAATATTGCCGCCTTCGCCGTGGGTTTTGGCCTCTTTACGGTTAAACGCGTAGGGCATATCGCGATCGTGGTGGTCGGCTAGGGCCGCGGCAGTGACCGCCGCCAGGGGAATGCCTTTATAGGCTGGGCCGAACAGCACATCCGCTTGCAGGCCACTATCGACAATGGCTTGAGCGTAAAAACGGCCCAGCTTAGCCAGGGCACGACCGGTTTGAAACAGGCCCGCGTTAAAGAAGTAAGGGCTTACTCGCCCCGACTTAAGCGTGAACTCGCCAAACTTGAGCACGCCCTGCTCAATAGCGAAGGCAATGAAATCGCGCTGATAGGGTTGTAGAGTGGTAGCCACGATGGTCTTCTCTTGTCGATAGGAATGTAAGTAATAGAAATCTAAGTAAACGCAGTAATAAATCAGAGTTAAACAGCAAGATTGGGTTTGTCTATTTACCCAAACGTCTAAACGTCGGGTATCATACAGCAGCGACGCAAAAGGGACGATTTATGAAAATTGCCAGCATCAATGTCAATGGTATACGTGATGCCGTCGACCGTGGCTTCCTGGACTGGCTGGCTCAGCAGGATGCCGACGTGATCTGCGTGCAGAACATCAAGGCAAAAAGTTTTGAACTGGACGACCATATTCTCTATCCAGAAGGCTACGAAGGCTACTTCCTGGATGCAGAAGAAGATGGTTTCTCCGGCGTGGCACTCTATTGCCGCAAAATTCCCAAGGCGATTATGTATGGTCTTGGGTTCCCTCAGTGTGATCACGAAGGGCGCTTTCTGCAGGCGGATTATGACCGCTTCAGCATTGCCACCTTCTTGATGCCTGATGGAAGTGATCAAAAAGCCAAACAGGCGTTTATGGAGCAGTACCAAGAGTACCTAACGAAGATGTCGCGCAAACGTCGCGAATACATCATCTGTGGTACTTGGCACGTTGCCCATAAAACCATCGATTTGGCCAACTGGTCGGACAATCAGCTAACCTCTGGTTTCCGCCCGGAAGAGCGTGCCTGGATGGATCAGGTGCTTGGCCCAACCGGCTTTATCGACACCTTCCGCGAAATTAATCGCGATGCGGGTGAATATACCTGGTGGCCAAAGCTCGACCAAGACGTGCCCCGAGAGCGCCAAGAAGGCTGGCGGATCGACTACCAGCTGGTCGGCCCCAACTTCCGTCGCCATGTGGTCGACGCGTGGATTGATTACGATGCGACCTTCTCCGAGTTCGCACCGCTGATCGTTGAGTATGACTTAGCGCTGTAAGCGCTCACTTTCCCGCGTCGCATTACCCGTCTCAGCAACAGGCCAGCTTATAAGCTGGCCTGTTTGCGTAGGCGCGTTGAGTGCTTGCTAACTAACGGTTTAGCCGCGAATACCCAATGCTTCGCGCTGTTTTTCGCGCAGCTCGGAGCCAGCTTTCTCAGCGAGATCAAGCATCGCGTTCAGCTCGGTACGGTTAAACGCCCCCGCCTCTGCGGTACCCTGGACTTCAATTAGCTCGCCGTTTTCAGTCATCACCACGTTCAGATCGGTGTCAGCTTTACTATCTTCCGGATAATCCAAGTCCAGTACCGGTACGCCTTTATAAATACCCACCGAAATCGCGCTAACCAGCTGCTTAAAGGGATCACCTTTGATCTTCTTCTCACGCTGCAGATAACGAATGGCATCTACCAGCGCCACACAGCCGCCGGTAATCGCAGCGGTGCGCGTGCCACCATCGGCCTGAATCACATCGCAATCCACGGTAATGGTGAACTCGCCCAACTTCTTCAAGTTAACCGCTGCGCGCAGGCTACGGCCAATCAAGCGCTGAATTTCCAGCGTACGGCCACCCTGTTTACCACGCGTCGCTTCACGGCCACTGCGGGTGTGAGTGGCACGGGGTAGCATGCCGTACTCAGCGGTGATCCAACCCTGATTTTTGCCACGCAGCCAGCGCGGTACGCCCGCTTCCACACTCGCATTACACAGCACTTTGGTATCACCAAACTCCACCAGTACCGACCCTTCTGCATGGCGGGTGTAATCGCGGGTTATGCGAATTTCACGGAGCTGGTCGGCTTCACGACCGCTAGGGCGAACAACATCAGGACGCATAACACCTCACATCAATTTATCAGTGGAAAAGCCCACCATTGTACACGTCAGCGACGCCGTTGATGGGCCTATTCAAGGCAGACGTATCTACCAGCACAAGATCGGGTAGACTGACCTAAATGCGCGATGAACAGGAATTTTTAATGGCTAACCCACGCCACGTACACAGCATGACCGCCTTTGCCCGCACCGAGCAGGCCGCCCCGTTTGGCACCCTGCAGGTGGAAATCCGCTCGGTGAACCAGCGCTATCTGGAGCCGCACTTTCGCCTACCCGACGCCCTGCGCGAGCTAGAGCCGGTGCTGCGCGATGCCCTACGCACACGCCTAGCGCGAGGCAAAGTCGAATGTAGCCTGCGTTTTGAAGCCGCGGAAACCAACCAAGCTCCTGCGGTAAATGTGCAACGGTTGAAAGAGATTGCCGATGCCCTGGCCGCTATTCAGCAACAGGTGCCCAGTGCCGTGCCGCCCACCACGCTGGCGATACTCAACCAGCCCGGCGTTATGGAAACCCAGCACCTTGATCAAGACGCCATTAAAGCCGCTGCCAAAACGCTGTTTGACCAAGCGCTAGACGAGTTGATCGACGCCCGCGCCCGGGAGGGCGAAAAACTCGCTGAGATGATCACCACCCGCCTAACGGCTGTAAGCGAGCAGGTAGCCACCGTGCGCAGCCTGCTGCCGCAAATTTTAGAGCGCCAGCGCGCCCAACTATTGGAACGCTTAGACGTCGCCAAAACCGAACTCGACCCGCAACGCCTGGAAGCCGAATTGGTACTGGTGGCACAAAAAGCCGATGTAGATGAAGAGTTGGATCGCCTAACGGCGCACGTACAAGAAGTCAGCCGCCAGTTAGCCCAAAAAGGCCCCAAAGGCCGCCGTCTGGATTTCCTAATGCAGGAACTCAACCGCGAAGCCAACACGCTATCGTCAAAATCGGTAGTCGCCGAAACCACCCGCTGCGCGGTGGAGCTAAAAGTATTGATTGAGCAGATGCGAGAGCAGATTCAGAATATTGAATAACCTTTAAAGCTGCTCGGCTGGCGTCATTATTTAGTAAGAGGGCTCTAATGTAAAAGCATGCCCAGTGGCTAAGAGTAGAGTGAGTTCTCCAGAGTGGCAGCGCTAACGATGGTTAGCAGTAAGACCGATGAGTCTTTTGGTTTAAACGTAAACGATATCTCCGTTCTAGTTCTATTAGAACAGTGATTGATGCGTATCAGATTTGTTTAATGAGTATTACGGTACGATGCTCTTTAAAAGGCGATTAATACCGTGTTGCAAAAGAGGAAGAGGCTGTCATGGTAAAAACAAACACAACCAATAGCGACACGTCACCCCAGGCGAAGGCACCAGTACCATGGGTGGATGAATTTAGCGTGATGAAAAAGACCCATGGCGCACAGGAAGCCCAAGCTGCTGCTATTGCCGATATTTTGGGTCTCAAAGGCCCGCTGCCTGAGTCTCATGAAGAAACGCTAAAAGCCGTGGCAGACATTATTGATGGGGCGTCACTTGATGATGTAGCCGAACTGAAAAAAGCGCTGACGCATTGGAAGCAGTTTGATAAAGGCCGCGCAGTGTCTAAAGACGAAGCGTTGGTCGAAAATTGGAGAACAGCAGCTTATCCGTACAAAAATCGTCTATCTCGCAAATCTTATGAAAAACAAAAGTACTACCTGCAAGTAGAGTTATTGAAGCTGCAGTCGTGGATTAAGAAAACTGGTCAGCGTGTCGTGATTGTGTTTGAAGGGAGGGATGCAGCAGGTAAAGGGGGCACCATTAAGCGTTTTATGGAGCATTTAAACCCCCGAGGATCACGAGTGGTCGCGCTTGAAAAACCCACTGAAACTGAGCAAGGCCAATGGTATTTTCAGCGTTATATCACACATTTGCCAACTCACGGCGAACTGGTACTGTTTGATCGTTCCTGGTACAACCGAGCAGGCGTAGAGCGAGTGATGGGGTTTTGTACTGAGAAGCAGTATCAAGACTTTTTACGTCAAGCACCTGAACTAGAACGCAATTTAGTAGGCAGTGGCCTCCACTTAATTAAGTTCTGGTTTTCGGTTAGTCGCGAAGAACAGCAGCGGCGCTTTAAAGAACGTGAGCTGCATCCGCTTAAGCGTTGGAAGCTTAGCCCGATTGACTTGGCATCGTTGGAAAAGTGGGATGAGTATACTGAGGCCAAAGAAACCATGTTTTTCCATACTGATCACTCAGAATGTCCTTGGGTGGTGATTAAGTCGAACTGTAAAAAGCGAGCACGCCTAAATGCTATGCGCTATGTGTTGAACGCTTTCAACTACGAAGGTAAAGATATTAATAATATTGGGGCTACTGATCCGTTGGTGGTAGGCCGTGCAGAGTTTGCTAATGGTTAGCGATTAAGCCACCTAGCTCTGCCGCTAACAATAACGGTTAAACGTTGGCCGTATTAATTGAGACTGAAACGTAAGGCGTCGCTGCCTGCTGGTCACCATCGACTGAGGATGCCTCACTATGCCTATTTTACGAGCTCTCTTTTGCACGCTTCTCGTCGGCATTCTCGGCATACCGCCTAGCAATGCTTACGCAAACGAAACCACCTGGCAGGCGCTGCAAGAGGGAGGGCTGGTGATTTTGATGCGTCACGCACTGGCCCCTGGCATTGGTGACCCGGCTGGGTTTGAGCTTTCTCAGTGCGACACCCAGCGTAACCTTTCAGCCCAGGGGCGCGCTCAGGCTGAGGCAATTGGTCGTTCATTTCGTGACCGGGATGTGCCTATTGCCTTGGTGTATTCGTCTCGTTGGTGTCGGGCACTGGAAACCGCTGAGCTAATGGCGTTGGGCCGCGTGGAATTAACCCCCTGGCTTGATTCGTTTTTTCGCCAGCGCAGTGAGCGGGATGATCGCACGCAGGCGGCCAGTGAGCACACTGCTGCTTGGCAGGGTCCAGGCAATTTGTTGCTGGTGACTCATCAGGTCAATATTACGGCGCTCACAGGCGGCGGAGTGAGCTCAGGCGAAATGATCGTTGTGCGCCCAACGGGCGATTCGTTTCAGGTGGTGGGCCGATTAAACGATAAGTAGTGATAACGCTTCTTTGATGGCTCATATTAGTTAGGGCGGATGCAGACTCTGAGTGCAACACACTCATTGGATGGTTGATGGGCTTTCATGGTACTTGACCATCAGCTCGCTCATCACTTCTATCGGACATTTAAATCCAAAGCGTTTTCGAGGTCGCATATTCAGCTCAAAGGCAATGGCGTCCAGCTCTTCCTGGCTATGTGCTGAAAGGTCCGTTCCTTTCGGTAAATATTGACGGATAAGACCATTGATATTCTCATTGGCCCCACGTTGCCAGGGGCTGTGGGGGTCGCAAAAATAAATCGCAACGCCCGTTTCTTGAGTGATTTTTGCATGCTGTGCCATTTCACGCCCCTGATCATAGGTCATGCTTTTTCGAGCGGTGGTCGGCATTCGGTTCAGGGCGGCACTAAAACCTGCTACGGCGGATGTGGCGGTGGCGTCGTCCATTTTTGCGAGGATCAGATAGCCACTGCTAAGCTCTACCAAGGTGCCTACCGCGGACGCGTTATTCTTACCTTTGATCAGATCGCCTTCCCAGTGGCCAGGCATTTCACGCTTACTGACCTCGGGCGGACGTAAGTGAATGCTGATCATGTCAGGGATCTGTCCACGTCGATCCACTTCGCCACGACGAGGCTTGCGTGTGGTTTTACCTTGTCGCAAGCAGTGAATCAGTTCCTTGCGAAGGTGGCCAACAGGCAAGGCATAAATGGCCGTGTAGATGGTCTCTCGGCAGACGTAGGCATCGCGCAAATCAGGTAGTTTCATCGTCTTGAGCTTGCCGCTAATTTGTTCGGGAGACAAGCGTCGCCGCAACATATGCACGATGAGATCAAACCGTTCGGTGCCTGGCAAAAGCTTACGCGCAGGACGACAGACCTCTCGACGCTTTTCTCGCTGACGCTGGGCGTACCGGGCGCAGTAACCGTTCTGGGCCATTTGGTTACGGCGTATTTCACGAGAGATGGTTGAAGGAGCTCGCCCCAGGAGCTGGGCAATATGCCGAAGGCTCATCCCTTGGGCTTGACCCACTTGGATGCTGGCACGTTCTTCAATACTGAGTTCGAGGTAAGACATGGGACAACACCTTAGCGAAATGCTCAGGTGTTGCACTCAGTTTCTGCGGCCAAGTAGTTAAAAAGACGATGTTAAAGAAACACTTTTTAGCATTTCAACGTACTTCATAATTTTTATTGCTGATATATTGTTTCTTATTGTTTATTTTAAATGCATTGGTAATATTTTGTTGCCTGGTTTTAAAGGCTGTTATATAAATCTCGCTTTTATTGTGGGTGATTAGTTAAATGAGTTTCTTCGCTAATTCGCTATAATAAATTTTAACAATGCGGTTAGTGTTAAAAGCTAATTTCTTACTTTTCACTAATTAAAAAGTGTCGTGCACTGAGTGCGCGCATTACTGCGTACATACTAATGGGTGACCTTATGGGTGCTTAATTAGGTGGCGTGGTATTCCCAATGGTACTTGGTCATTAGAGGAGTAGTGATATGAAAAAGTACGCAGCGGAGTTAATCGGTACGTTTTGGTTAGTATTGGGTGGTTGTGGCAGTGCGGTGTTAGCAGCGGCTTTTCCAGACGTAGGTATTGGCCTATTAGGGGTGTCGCTGGCATTTGGTTTGACGGTTGTTACGATGGCGTATGCGATTGGGCATATTTCAGGATGCCATTTAAATCCTGCGGTATCGGTAGGACTTTGGGTGGGGGGGCGCTTCCCTGCTAAAGAGTTGCCTTACTACATTGGTGCGCAAGTAATAGGTGCTATTGTTGCCGGTGGCGTGCTGTATCTCATTGCGAGTGGCCAAGCAGGGTTTGATGTGACTGCTGGGTTTGCCTCCAATGGGTATGGAGAGCATTCACCCGGCGGTTATAGCATGACGGCGGCGTTACTAACGGAAGTCGTAATGACCATGATGTTTATCTTCATCATTATGGGGGCAACCGACGGTCGCGCTCCGGCTGGGTTTGCGCCGTTGGCGATTGGCTTGGGCTTAACGCTTATTCACCTAATTAGCATTCCGGTTACCAATACCTCGGTGAATCCAGCGCGTAGTACGGGCGTTGCTCTGTATGTAGGAGACTGGGCGACAGCTCAGCTGTGGCTGTTCTGGGTAGCGCCAATGCTCGGCGCGGCGTTAGGGGCATTAGCGTATCGCTTTATTGCTCAGCCTGTGTCACTTATAGCCCCGCCATCTTCTTCTGATCACGACGATGATCTGACGGGTAAGATTGTTCCTTAAAGCGGTTCTCCACGATAGTAGTGCCATAAAAATAGCGAACCCACGCTACGCCAGGGGGCCCAATGTTCAACTAACTGGCGAGCCTGTTTAGGCGTGGGTTTGTCTTCCAGTTTTTTTAGACGGCCAAGCGCTACACGTAAAGCAAGGTCGTCGGCGGGAAATATATCCGTGCGTTGGAGCGAAAACATCAGGTAAATTTCGGCGCTCCAGCGTCCAAAACCACGCAGTTGAGTGATGGCGGCAATCGCCTCGTCATCGCTCAACATGGCCAGTCCGTCGGCACTGAACGTGCCTGCAAGTTCTGCCTCCGCCAGCCCTTTGGCATACTCAACTTTGCGCCAGGAAAGCCCTGCATCACGTAGCGCTTGGTCTTCAACGTCCATGACTGCTTTCGCGTGCAATTCAGGTAGCAATGAAGTCACACGGCCCATAATGGCGCGGGCTGCTCCCGTTGAAATCTGCTGGCTAACAATCGTGCTAAAAAACGTTGCGAAGCCTTGGTCGCGCTGGCGCGGTGCGGGTGCGCCAACGAGCGGGTAAGCTCGGGCAATATCGGGGTCGACCTTAGCCAGTGCCTCCATGGCGAGCTCGATAGTTTCTAGTGTCATGAATAACCTGCCTGCCTATAAAGTTAAAACACACTAACAAAACTAGGTCATTAGTGTTTTAACCTACAGGAATTACCTTATTCGCCCGCTAACTTTTTTGGTGTCGCATATTTCTACTTTTGTCTAATCCTGCGATCATTTGTCGCTATACAAGACCGTTTCGTTAAGCAGGTGTGAGTGCGCCTGGGGAGAAAAGTATGCAGGCGACGTCATCGGGATTGGCACGTAACCCGCGATTGGCAGAAGTTGTGTTGGCGTTAGGCGGGTTTGGTATTGGCACCAGCGAATTCGTCATTATGGGATTAATGAACCGTGTCGCGGAAGATCTCGCCGTCACGGTGCCCCAGGTGGGCTACGCCATCAGCAGTTATGCCCTTGGAGTGGTGGTAGGCGCGCCACTGATATCTGCCTTTGCAGCGCGTGTACCTAAGCGTGCATTGCTCATTGTGCTGATGTTGGTATTTGCGGTTGGTAATATCGCCAGTGCAATGGCTCCAGGGTTTTGGTCATTTGTTGGGCTGCGCTTTATCGCTGGGTTGCCCCATGGTGCTTACTTTGGTGTAGCCGCTTTAGTAGCGGCTGGCGCAGTGCCGGTTGATCAGCGGGCGCGGGCTATTTCACGGGTAATGATGGGCTTAACATTGGCGATTTTGATTGGCGCGCCGTTAGGCACATGGACAGGCAATCTATTTGGCTGGCAAATTGCCTTCGCAGCGGTAGGTGTTATTGCACTGCTGACGGCGCTGTTGATTCGCCTGTGGGTGCCTGTACAGCCATTCGATGCGTTAGCAAGCCCGTTACGCGAGTTGTCGGCATTGATAAAACAGCGGGTGCTGGTAACGGTGGCCATTGCCTGTATTGGCTGTGGCGGCATGTTCTCGATTTTTAGTTATGTGATGCCCACACTTACTCAGCAAGCGGGTATGAGTGAAGCGCTAGGGCCGATGGTGTTAGTGATTTTTGGCCTTGGCTCTATCGCTGGCAATTTAATTGGTGGCCGCGCAGCGGATAAAAACCTAATGCGCGCGATTCCCGCTACCTTGGTGTGGTGCGCAGTGATTCAGGGGTTGTTCTATTTCGCTGCTAATAATGTTTGGACAGGGCTGTTATTTGTGGGGTTGGTAGGCACTAGCATGGCGTTAGCACCTGCGCTGCAAACCCGTTTAATGGATGTAGCAGAAGATGCCCAAACGATGGCGGCTTCACTTAACCATGCTGCTTTTAATGGGGCAAATGCGTTGGGAGCGTGGTTAGCGGGTTTAGTGATTAGCGCAGGTTTCAGCTGGTCAAGCACGGGGTTAGTCGGTACCGGGTTAGCACTCTGTGGGCTAGTGATTTTTGCTTGGGGGAGCTGGCTTGAAAAGCGTACTTTTAGAGCGGCTGAGCATTACCAATAAGCGGTGAGTAAGCGTGGGCGGCTGCCGCTAAATTGACAAAAACTGTAACTTTTATCTAGGGTGACTAGGTGCAATCCATATGGAGGTGACCTATGCATATCCGATTAATCAAGATGCCGCGTTTGTTAACGTTGAGTGCTATTACCGCAGTAACCTTGGTCTTAGCAGGCTGTGGTTCCACTACGGGCGAGCGGACAGCCAGTGGCGCAGGGGTAGGCGCTGCTGTTGGGGCTGGTGCTGCCGCTGCTACGGGTGGCGACGTTACGCAAGGCGCGGCGGTTGGCGCAGGTGCAGGTGCTGCGACAGGGGCCGCGACGGACGAAGACGATATTAGCCTAGACTGATTGGCCTTAACCAACCCCGCGAGTTAGCGACATAGCCTGAAGCCGCGCATGCCTAAGTGAAAATGGTCAGCATGTGCGGCGTTGTAGTCTGGCCCCAGCACATTGCCAAAGGTGTCGCAGGCACCGTCCCTTGCTGCTCTTAAGAACTCCCCCGCTTCACCGTCATCATCCCAGTGATTAATCAGCGTAATGCGCTGGCCGTTTTCAAACTGAAACCCCACCACATCCAACGCTTCCGCGGTGGCGTGTTCACTGCGTCTGCCAGTTTCGCGGCCGTAAACATTACGGCAGGCAAAGCTGCCGACGTGATTAACCTGGGCCACTTGGCTGCCCATGATCTCCTGGGCGGCGGGTTGCAGCGCGTGGCGCTCGTACATTACCCAGGCCAGTGCCAGCGGGCAGGTGGCGACAAAGCTTTGGTTGAAGCGAACGGTGCTTGACTGCACACGTACGACATTTGTGAGTGGACAACTAGCGGTTGGGGAGTAATCGGCTAATGGTGTGTATCGAAGCTCGTTTGTTGGTGCGGTGTCTAGGGCCGCTAAGCAGGCTTTTGGGTCATCGTTTAGACGTTTGAGCTTTAGCTGGGTGATGGGCGTTATAGGATCATCAATATAGAGCGGCGCCCAGGGCGCCCAATGGCGGGGTATCTCAATCAGTCCTTTTTGGAGCGCTACCCCCAAGGCAATAAAGCATAAAATAACGAGGGTACTGCGCATGATGACCTCCTTGTGACTGCGCTGAAACGCTACAGTCCATAGCATAGGTGTGCGATACTGCGCGCATACTTTATGCACGCACAGTACTTGATGAGCAGTACTTGATAAACAAGACAACGCCTTACCGTTGCCCTGTTTATCTTCGCTAACGATTTTCCGCTGACTATCATTTCGCTATCTATCTTTTGCTAATTAGGGAAGCGCTTCATGTCCCAGGGTACGCTTTTTATTGTTTCTGCCCCGTCAGGTGCTGGTAAAACCAGCTTGGTTCGTGAGCTGATCGAGAGCCTGGATGGCATTCAGGTGTCGGTCTCTCATACCACACGAGCTAAGCGCGAGGGAGAAGTGGATGGTGTGAATTACCACTTTACTCACGTAGCCGACTTTGAAGCGATGATAGAGCGTGGTGAGTTTTTCGAGTATGCCAAGGTCTTTGATAATTATTACGGCACGTCACTGCGTGCGGCGCAAACCGTACTGGATGCAGGGCAAGATGTTATTTTAGAGATCGACTGGCAAGGAGCGCAGCAGGTACGCAAACAAATGCCCACAGCGGTATCGATTTTTATCTTGCCGCCCTCGCGTAGCGAGCTTGAACGCCGCCTTTCTAGCCGAGGTACCGATGAACACGCAGTGATCGCGCGGCGTATGCGTGATGCCGTTAGCGAAATGTCTCATTTTGATGAATATGATTACTTAGTGATCAACGATGATTTCACCACAGCACTTCAAGAGTTGCAGTCGCTGGTGATCAGTCGCCGCTTAACACGTCAGGCGATGCAGGCGCGTCATGCGCCACTGCTCGATGCGCTCTTGTCACAAGCGCCTAGCGTCGAGTAATCTAGCAGGTTCCATTACCACTTTTTTGCTGGGCCAGTGGCGTTTCCCCACAACGCTGGCCCAGCGTTGTCATTACAGGAAGACCCCCATGGCTCGCGTAACCGTTGAAGATTGTCTGGAAAATGTTGAGAACCGCTTCAAGCTGGTGATGATTTCCACCCAGCGCGCGCGTCAGCTTGCGCGTGGCTCCCGTGAAGCACAACTGCCCTGGGAAAACGACAAGCCTACTGTTATGGCGCTGCGCGAGATTGCTGCTGGCCTTGTAAATCACACTGTGCTGGATGAGCCAGTGGAAGCCCCGGTACGTGTTCGTCCCGCGATGACACCTACCACACATATCGACGACTAAGGTTTACTAGAGACTGGACTTAGAAGCGACTAGGGGCGCGGTAAATGTTCACCATTGATGACCTGGCCGATCGACTCGGCGGCTATTTACCTCCGGATGAGATTCAACAGGTCAAACGCGCCTTTTATTATGCCGAGCAAGCCCATGACGGCCAGCGCCGCCGCTCGGGCGAACCTTATGTTACCCATCCGCTAGCGGTCGCCAATATCTTGGCCAACATGCACATGGATCATCAAAGTTTGATGGCTGCCATGCTGCATGATGTCATTGAAGATACGGGTGTCTCCAAAAAGGCGTTATCTGCGCAATTTAGTAAGCCTGTTGCCGAACTAGTCGATGGTGTTTCCAAACTGACCCAGATCACCTTTGAAGACAAAGCTGTCGCTCAGGCGGAAAATTTCCAGAAGATGGTGTTGGCAATGTCGCGGGATATCCGCGTCATTATTGTAAAATTAGCCGACCGTCTACATAACATGCGCACGCTGGGTGCCTTACGGCCAGATAAAAAGCGCCGTATAGCTCGGGAAACGCTGGAAATTTATGCCCGTATTGCGGGGCGTTTAGGCATCAATACGATTCGTGTTGAGCTGGAAGATCTCTCTTTCCAGGCGATTCATCCTATGCGCGCTGAGCGCATTAAACGCGCGGTGGCTAGCGCCCGGGGTAATCGGCGTAGTGCGATGCGAGAAATTCAGTCATCGCTGCAGCAAAGTTTGGACGACGAAGGGCTGAAAGGTACTGTGATCGGTCGGCAGAAGCATCTGCTGTCGATTTATAAGAAGATGCGTGATCAGCGTAAGCCGTTTGCGGAAATCATGGATGTTTTTGGTTTTCGCATTATTACCGAAGATGTCGCTAGCTGCTATCGCATCCTGGGGGTAGTGCATAATCTCTATAAGCCTGTGCCAGGGCGCTTTAAAGATTACATTGCCATCCCAAAAGCCAATGGCTACCAAAGTCTTCACACCACGCTGTTTGGTCAGGGTGGAATGCCCATTGAAGTGCAAATTCGCACCCGAGAAATGGAGGCGATGGCTAATAATGGCATCGCTGCCCACTGGCTCTATAAAGCCGGGCAAACTACCCATCCTATTGCTGAAGGCAGCCATGCCCGCGCTCGGGCTTGGGTAAAAGGGCTGCTGGAAATGCAGCGCCATGCAGGGGACTCGCTAGAGTTTATCGAACACGTCAAAAACGACTTGTTTCCAGATGATATCTACGTGTTTACCCCCAAAGGCGACATTATGGAGCTTCCTCAGGGCGCAACGGTGATTGACTTCGCCTACAGCGTACACACTGATATTGGTAACAACTGTATTGCTTGCCGTATTGATCGCCACTTGGCACCGCTGTCTACGCGTCTTGAAAGTGGTCAAACGCTGGAAATTATCACCGCTCCTGGAGCGCGGCCTAACGTAGCGTGGCTTAATTTTGTTACCACGGCTAAAGCGCGTTCTGCGATACGCCATGCTTTAAAACACCAGCAGCAGGCTGAAGCGATTACGTTAGGGCGGCGTTTATTGAACAAAGCACTTGCCCCCTTTGAGACCAGCCTGGAAGAACTCGATGAAAGCGTATTTGCTAAAGCTCTTAAAGAACTTGATGCTGCCTCATTAGACGCGTTGCTTGAATCAGTTGGATTGGGAAACCGGATGGCTCATGTGGCAGCGCGTCGTTTAGTCGATGCTGCTCATGGTAGTAATTTTGACTATATCCTCAGCACGGATAGTGACAAAGCGGTAGTGATCAGTGGCAGTGAAGGTATGGTAATTACCTTTGCCCGATGCTGTCATCCCTTACCGGGTGACCCCGTGGTTGGCCATTTGTCAGTAGGTAAAGGGCTAGTCGTCCATCGCAGCGAGTGTAAAAATCTTGGTGAACGTAAGAACGACCCCGAGAAGCTATTTGCGCTTGAATGGTCGGACACGATAGATGAAGACTTTCCGGTCGCACTACGCATTGAAGTTGAGAGCCGTCGTGGGCTGGTGGCCGAGCTGGCTGGCGTGGTGACCGATGCCGACGCAAATATCGAACGTATAGGTATTGAAGAGCGAGATGCTCGGCTTTCAATTGTTAATTTAACCTTATCCGTCAAAGGCCGCGTGCATCTTGCGCGCATTATTAAGCGTATTCGCAACCTTCCTAATGTTGGCAAAATAACCAGAATGAGCAATTAAACACCCGTGAGTAGGCTGCTGGCGTTGGGCTGGCAGCGACTGCTATGGCGGGCCATAAGAATTAATATTTAAAACTATCACTATATCTATAACATACATCTAAAAATACGTTAAACACGACAGGAGAGTGCTATCTCATGAGCAATAAAGCGGTTATTAACACTGAAAAAGCCCCCGCTGCAATCGGCCCTTATTCACAGGCGATTAAGGCTGGCAATACGGTGTATCTTTCGGGCCAGATCCCACTGAATCCAGAGACAATGGACATTATCTCTGACGACTTTGAGGCGCAAGCGCGTCAAGTATTTACTAACTTGCAGGCGGTTTGTGAAGAAGCAGCTGGCTCGCTTGGTGATATTGTTAAGCTCAACTTATACCTTGTTGATCTGGATAATTTTGCGATCGTTAATAAGGTAATGGAAGAGTTTTTCTCACCGCCTTTCCCTGCTCGCGCAGCCGTTGGCGTGAAAGCGCTGCCTAAAGGCAGCCAAGTGGAAGCAGAAGCGGTAATGGTAATCGGCGACTAAGTCATCGGGCTTAACGTTGCCAGCCATACGAGCGAGCACTGTTTAATTACGTGCTCGCTCTTTTTTGAGGTGGGTATGAATGAGAATAGTGAGGCGCTAAATAAGGTTGAATAAGTTAGCGCCAAGTAAGTTAGAAAATTTACGTTAGTGAAAAGTAAGTTAGCGAAAAATAAGTTAGTGAAAGAGCAGTTAGGCTTTTTGTGGCGCCAAGAAACCACCTTCTTTTAACACCTGTGCGTAGCCTTCTTTGTAAGTCGGGTAGCGGAACTGGTAGCCCATTTCACGAATACGGCTGTTATCGCAGCGCTTGCTGGTTCGGCGGCGCAGTGGTGATTGCATGGTATCGGTAGATTCGACATTTAGCTGCTTGGCTAGCCAGGCCATCACGTTATGCAGGGTGACGGGCTCGCAGTCACTGCCTAAATAAAGCTCTGCTAGCGGCATACCTTTTTCCTGACAGCGGATTAAGTGCGCCAAAATACCGGTGCAGTCATCACGGTGAATGCGGTTAGAGTAGCTAACCGGCGTAACTGCGGCAATGCGACCTTCCGCAACTTGGTGAATGAGACGGTCTCGGCCAGGGCCATAAATGCCGGAAAAACGCACTACTGTACCGGGTAACGGATGCGTAATGAGTGCCTGTTCAGCATCACACATCAATTTACCAGAAAAACTGGTTGATTCTGTTGGACTATCTTCGCTAACGACTTCGCCTTCCTGTTGTCCGTAGACACTGGTTGAGGAGACAAAGAAGATACGTCTTGGCGGTGTTTTGTGCTGTTCGAGTACGCCAAGCACACGCTTTAAACCGTCTGGGTAGGCGCTTTGGTATGCGCTTTCTTCGAAACGGTCAGCGCTAACGGTGTAAACAACATAATCAGCATGGGGCAATGCATTGGCATCAGCACTCTCAAGATCGTTGAGATCCAGTGCTAACGGCTCAATGCCGGTGTCCTTTAACGTTTCGACTTGGCGGCGCACGCCGATGACACGATGCCCTTCACTGAGTAGCTCGCGTCCTAACGTTATGCCAATATCCCCGCAGCCAATAATCAATACCGTTAGCTTCATCTTGCGCACTCCTGTTGATTAATATTCCCTATCAGATACAAAGTCCCTATGAGATGTGCCATCTTCAATAGGGTTTGTTTGTCCTTTTCCATCTCGCTATCACGATTACCTGTAACGAGCTGCAACGAGAGGATGCCTCTGGCACCGCTATGACTTTAACAGAACTACGCTATATCGTAACCCTTGCCCAAGAGCGTCACTTTGGTCGCGCTGCTGAACGCTGCCATGTTTCTCAGCCAACGCTCTCGGTGGCAGTGAAAAAGCTGGAGGACGAGCTCGATACGCCGCTGTTCGAGCGTTCGAAATCGACCGTGCAAGTCACCCCGCTGGGAGAAAAAATTGTGGCTCAAGCACAGCGCGTGCTGGAGCAGAGCCGGCTTATTTATGAAATGGCCAATGCCGGCAAAGATCAGCTGGCTAACCCGCTGCGTATTGGTGCTATTTATACGATAGGCCCTTATTTATTCCCGCATTTAGTGCCAGCGCTGGCGAACGCCGCACCGCAAATGCCGCTGTATATTGAGGAGGGTATGACCAGCACACTACGGGCGAAGCTGCGCAGTGGCGAGCTAGACGTCATCATCGTGGCACTGCCTTTTACAGAGACTGATGTGGTTACTAAACCGATTTACGATGAACACTTTGAAGTATTGATGCCCGCTAGTCACCGCTGGGTAAGCCGTGAGGCGATCTACAAAGAAGACTTATTGGAAGAGCGATTGTTGTTGCTAGGCGAAGGGCACTGTTTCCGTGACCAAATTCTAGAAGCGTGCCCAGCGATTACCCAAAAGCTCAACAGTCCGAACAATACGCTGATTGCCGAGGGCGGCTCGTTGGAAACGATTCGTCATATGGTCGCCTCGAAACTGGGAATTACGGTGCTTCCTCAGTCGGCATTGGGGACCGACCAGTATGAAAATGCCATGCTGGTTAGCCGTCCCTTTGTTGAACCCGCTCCATCACGCACCGTTGCTATTGCTTGGCGAGCAAGCTTCCCTCGGCCAAAAGCGATAGATGCGCTAGCCAAGGCGATCAGCCAATGCCAGCAACCCGACCATAAGGCCAGCATATCCTCATGAGTGAGCTTTCTGCACCGGTTTCGTCGCTAAAAGGCGTGGGTGAGGCGCTCGCGCTGAAATTAGCGCGAGTGGGAGTAGAGCGCGTTAGCGACCTCTTGTTTCACTTGCCGCTGCGCTATCAAGATCGCACACGGCTAACGCCTATTGGCTTATTGCGGGCGGGCAGTGAGGCGGTAGTAGAAGGGGAAGTTACTGCCTGCGATGTGGTGAAAGGGCGTCGGAGAAGTTTGTTAGTCAGGTTGCGTGATGGCAGTGGTATTTTAAGTCTGCGTTTTTTTCATTTTTCCCCTGCCCAGCAGCAGCAAATGCGTCCTGGTGTCACGGTGCGCGCGTTTGGAGAGGCGCGGGCAGGGGCAACCGGGCTGGAAATCTATCATCCGGAATATCGGCTAAGCGGCGGTAGCGAAACGCCGGTAGAGGAGTATTACACGCCGATTTATCCTACTACGGAAGGGCTGCATCAAACGCGCCTTCGCGCACTTACCCAGCAAGCACTTGCGCTACTGCAACGCTCGCCTGAGTCGCTGCCGGAGGTGATTCCCGATGACCTGCGCCAGCGGTTTAACCTGCCTGGGCTGCATGCCAGCCTGCAGCTGCTGCATCAGCCACCTCCAGATGTAGATTTAGAGCAGCTTGCCCATGGCTTTCACCCCGCCACACGTCGGTTGGCGCTGGAAGAGTTATTGGCCCACCAGCTCAGCCTACGTGAAGTGCGTCTGCGCATTCAAGCTGATGGTGCGCCATCGCTGCCGTCAGGCCGCAGTCTACAAGCCCGCTTTTTAGCCCAGCTGCCGTTTGCCCTAACGGGGGCGCAGCGCCGCGTGCTGGAAGAAATTACCCTAGACCTTTCACGCCCTGCCCCAATGCTGCGGTTAGTACAAGGAGACGTCGGTTCAGGGAAGACCGTGGTGGCGGCAATGGCAGCGCTTTCAGCCCTGGCGGGTAACTGCCAGGCAGCGATGATGGCACCAACGGAAATTCTTGCTGAACAGCACTACCGAGCGTTTAAAGCCTGGTTTGAACCTCTGGGCATCGAAGTAGCCTGGTTGGCAGGTAAACTAAAAGGTAAAGCGCGATTAGATGCCAAAGCCGCCATAGCCGATGGTCGCGCCCGCATGGTGGTAGGTACCCACGCGCTGTTCCAAAGCGACGTACACTTTCAGTGTTTGGGGCTGGCGATTATTGATGAGCAGCACCGTTTTGGCGTCCATCAGCGCCTAGCACTGCGTGAGAAAGGCGAAGCGGGCGGGCTAACACCACACCAACTGATCATGACCGCGACGCCAATTCCCCGCACTCTGGCTATGAGCGCTTATGCTGATTTAGACGTGTCGGTGATTGATGAGCTGCCGCCAGGGCGTACGCCGGTTAAAACGGTGGTGGTGTCTGACGAGCGGCGGCCTGAAGTGGTTGAGCGCATCCGTAATGCCTGTAGCGATGGCCGTCAAGCCTATTGGGTGTGTACGCTGATTGAAGAGTCTGAGGTGCTGCAGTGTCAGGCCGCCGAAGTCACCCGTGATGAACTAACCCAGGCGCTGTCTGAACTCGCGATTGGTCTGATTCACGGTCGTATGAAGGCCAGTGAAAAAGTTGAGGTGATGGAGGCCTTTAAAACGGGCGAGCTCGACCTGTTGGTAGCCACCACGGTGATTGAAGTGGGTGTGGACGTACCCAATGCCAGCCTGATGATTATCGAAAACCCGGAACGCCTGGGGCTTTCTCAACTGCACCAGCTGCGCGGCCGAGTAGGGCGCGGCAGCACGGAAAGCTTCTGCGTATTGCTTTACCATCCGCCGCTATCAAAAAGTTCTCGGGAGCGCCTGGGCGTCATGCGTGAAACCACCGACGGTTTCCGTATTGCCGAAAAAGACTTAGAAATTCGTGGCCCTGGGGAAGTGCTCGGCACCCGTCAAACCGGCCTGGCCCAGATGAAAATTGCTGATCTTGAGCGTGATGCCGACCAGCTAGAGCGTGTCACCGCCCTTGCTCAGGCGCTTCAAGGCAATGCTGAAGTCACTGCTGTCTTAGTACGGCGCTGGCTCGGCGAAGCCGCCGGCCGCTATGGGCAAGTGTAGGGCGTGATGCAGCGCTAAGCAGCGGTGCTCGCGTTAGAGTGATTCTCTACTGGGTCGTCAGTTAACCGGTTGGCGGCTTCACCAAGTGGGCCTAGCTGTGCTGCAATCAGGCGGAGCTGACTTTGTATGGGGCGGTAAAGCGCCACGGCTTTTTCATTTTCCTTTAGGCCTTGTTCATCCTGAGTTTTCTTATCTAATGCGTCAACGGCATTCTGCTCCAGCTGTGCCAGGAGGTCGTTGACGTGATCGGCCAGCGGAGTAACAGGCTGGCGCTTATCAAGCTGTTCTGCGAGTTGCCCCATCAGCTTGCTGATACGTTTAGCAAGTGGCATGAGGGCGGCATCATCTTCATCGTCTGCTAACTGGTGACGATGGGCACCGAGGGCAGATAAATGGCTCAGCAGCGTATTAGAGAGCACCAGAAAGCGTAGGCCGTTGTCTGCATCTTGTTTACGGTAGTGGCCTGGCTCGTGGAGCATATTGGTAAGCAGCGTTGACAGTGCGGCATCGGCATTATGGGCATTGCGGCGGGCTAACCGGTAAGCCAAATCGTCTTGTTTCCCATCCTCGTACTGATGCACTATTTCATCCAAATAGCGGCGATGGTTGACGAGCACATTGGCCGCTTCTCGATACAGTTTGCGGCCTTGCCAATCGGGGAGAATAAAAAATACTGCCAGCCCTGCAATTAGTGAACCGATCAAGGTATCAAAAAGGCGCGGCCAAATCAGATTAAAGCCATCACCCACTTGGTTGAAGCTACATAACACTAGGAGGGTGATAGAGGCGGTGGCGATCACATAATGCTTTTCACGGTTGGCAAAAAATGAGACTCCCGCTGCCACTGCAATCATGCTTTGAATGCTGGCCTGGGGGAATAGGCTAATCGACGCCCAGCCGGCAATTAAGCCAAGCACGGTGCCCAGAATACGCTGGGAGAGAAAGCGCCGCGTGGTGGCAAAGTTAGGACGGCAGACAAATAGTGTGGTTAGCAAAATCCAAAACCCCTGTTCTGGGTCGAGCCACTGGAGCAGTCCATAACCCACTAATAGTGCAATCGATAGGCGTAATGCATGGCGAAATGTTGGAGAGTTCAGCGTCAAATTTAGCTGAATACGTTTCCATGCTTCTAGCACGCTAGACGGAGAGCGATCATAAAGAGAGCTATCACGGTGGCTATCATTGGTGCCTGGGTTATGGGCGCTGGCAATCTGCGCTTCCAGGGTAGTGAGATTGTCGGCAAGCGCATTGAGTGGATGCATCAGCGGACGCCATTCTGCTTTTCCCTGTTCGTTTAGGTTGGCGATAGAGGCACGTAGATCGGCGAGTGCCTGCTCGCTCTGTTCATGACCAA
The DNA here is from genome assembly GCF_025820815.1 of Halomonas qinghailakensis. Lineage (NCBI taxonomy): Bacteria > Pseudomonadati > Pseudomonadota > Gammaproteobacteria > Oceanospirillales > Halomonadaceae > Halomonas > Halomonas qinghailakensis. The sequence continues at coordinate 1,704,952 of NZ_CP096973.1, forward strand.
AGGGGCGGTTAAGTAGCAGCGACTTGGCTAGCTGTCGGCAGGCTCGTCCTTGCTGGTCTAAAAGTCGTTGGCAACGAAAGAGGACATCGTGGTGGAAAAAAGCTTCAGTGAGTGCGCTATAAGGGTAGTGAGTAGAACTTGCCCGTTCGTGAATATCCTGGGCGATAAAATAGACCTGTAGATAGCGGTTCAGTTTGCGGCTGCCACGCTGGCCTTCTAAGCGGCGGAAAATCATCTCTTTTGCCTGGTTGAGGGCATCGACCACCTTGCCGTTTTGTCGAGCTAGTGCCACACGACGGGCTTCCAGGTCTACCCCACGAACAGGTTCAAACAGCGCCGACTTCAATATTAAAAATTCACCTAGCGCTTTATATACCCTGGCCATGCTTTGCTTAACCGGTTGACGCGAAAAAAAGGCGCACCATAAGATCGAAATAAATCCGTACCACGCTGCCCCGGCAAGCAACAGCCATTGTCGGGCAGCCACGTCTTCGTCAACGCCACCGTGCTGTTCAATGTTGATCATCGAATAGATCGATAGGATTAATGTGCCCGAGGCAATGGTGGCGTATCGTTGGCCAATGGCACCCAGCATAATCAAAGTGAAGGTAGAAACTGCTAGCCCTACTGCAAACAACCACGGCCATGGGAAAAGCCACTGAACGATAAACGAGGCTGAAGCAAAGCAAGCAAGGGTGACTAGTAGTGCTTGTAAGCGTCCCTGCCAGCTGTCATCGGTTTCAGAAAGAGCGCTCGCAATAATGCCCAAAAATAGCGGAATCACCAGCGCGATGTCACCCGCAAAACCACTAAATAGCAACGCCCCACTGAACGCGATAAACACGCGCAGGCTATAGGCGAACTTATCTAGGGTCCAAAGACGCCGCAAAGGCAAGGATATCGGCATAGAGGCTCTTAGCGTTCTCTTTTTTAGACTTTAGTTTAATAATTAGTATAGAGGGAATGGCCTGTGCTTGTCTTTACCTGCTGTTATCAATGACAGTGTTCTCCCTCACGTTTACTGACACTCCCCGCCCAGCCGGCTTTATAGGTGAGTGGGCGGACAAACTCGCCCCAACCCGCATCAATACAGCACCTTGGCGGTACACGCTTATATCACCGCCCGGTTGGGCAATGCTTTACACGCTGAGTGGTAAACAAAAAGAAAGGAAGAAAAAAGCCCGCCACTTTAAGGTGGCGGGCTGTTTATTACATATTTTTCAGTAGCTTCTGTAGCTTGTTCATATCAGCAGAGTCGCCCACTAGGCGAACTTCACCGGCTAGCATACCGTCGAGAAAGGCCTGTTGTGTAGGTTTCTTGAGTATTTTTAACGCGGTATCTTGATCGCGGAAACGAAGCTCAAGGTCTAGGTCAACGGGCAAGCCTTTGCCGGTAGTGATGCCTTTTGGTGACATTCGATAATACCGTGCAATGCTTAGGTCTTCCGTGGCAACACCCCAGTCCAGACCGCGCATTCGCTCAAGTTGTTCCCTAAAGCGCGGTTTGCGTCGCAGGGCTCTTTTAAGCAGTAAGCTCAGTAGCCACAGCGTCAGCTTGAGTTTCATTAGGAAACGGCGTCCTTAAGCGCTTTGCCTGGCTTAAACGCAACGTTTTTGCTGGCAGGAATCTGCAGTGGCGCGCCAGTTTGTGGATTTTTGCCAGTACGTGCAGCACGTTCGCGCACGGTAAACGTTCCAAAACCAATGAGAGCGACATCTTCACCTTTGGCCACGCTATTGGTGATTTCGTCCAAGATAACGTTGAGCACTTGACCTGCTTTGTCTTTGGATAGATCAGCGCTTTCAGCAATGGCGGCGGCGAGTTCAGGTTTGCGCATAAAGGTATCTCCCTATGTGAAAATCAAGCGTAAGTTCATCGATGTTATTAGCAGCATTGCTCAGCTGGTTAGCTTTTTCAGCTTAGCCGTAAATGCGGCGAGAATCAGCCTAGCAGCGCAGGGGCCGTTCTGGAAAGCTCCACTTTCCTTCTCACGCAGCCACCTGTCAACGCAAATCCAATCAAACGTCCGTCTTTATTTTCAGCAATGGCTGTCATTTCGTTCCCTTCTCCCTCAATTTGCCACTGTGCTGGCGTGGTTGCAGGTGGGTAGGCAACAACGGGTAGTAAGGGCGTTTTTACTATCACAGGCCATGCGCCAAAGCTGACGCTGGTTGGCTTTCCGGTAAGTGTCGATGTCAGCGCTTTTATGCACGCTTGCAAGGGCTGCACGTACATTGCATTTACGTCCTCAACGCAAGCCACATCGCCTAGCGCAAATATGTGGGGTTGCGAGGTGCGTAATTGGCGGTCAACCATGATGCCGCTGCGGGACACCGCCAGCCCGGCAGCTTCTGCAAGCTCGCTGCGCGGCGTTAAGCCGGTGGCCAGTAACGCTATGTCGGCAACATAGTGGTCGCCATTATCAAGGTGCAGCGATAGGGCATTGTCGGGGTTAAGCGTCAGTGTTTGTAGGGTGCGCCCTAAAGCAAGCTGAATACCTGCTGCTTGAAAAGCGTTACCCAGTGCTTGGCCTAACGGTTCGGGCAGTAGACGTGGCAGCGGCGCGCGCTCTGGCGCAATAAGGGTGACTTGATGGCCGCCAGCATATAAGTCATTAGCGAATTCACAGCCCACCAAGCCAGCCCCCACAATTGCTACCCGTGCAGGCGCTGTCGCCAAGGCATCATAAAAGCGGCGATACTCGTCTAAATCGTTCACCGTAAAGCACCGTTTGGCGACGTTTTCCGGCACGCTAAAGGGTGTACGTGGCGCCGCGCCAGTCGCTAGTACAAGGTCATCGTAGTGAAGCTGATGACCGTTACTGAGTACTATGCGCTGGTTATCCACATGCAGGTGTACGACCTGGGTGTGGGTAATTAGCTCGGCATTAAGCTCTTCGGCAACGTCGCGGGCGCTGCGCTGTGCCAGCTGGTCGGGCGTTAAGCGCTTCGCAAAGCCGGTGGAGAGCAGCGGTTTACTGTAATCATCGCCGCTATCCGCGCTGATGAGGGTAATGGTGCGTGTATCGCCTTGCCGGCGCAAGGCTCGTGCAAGGCCAATCCCCGCCATGCCAGTGCCAATAATAATCAGCGCTGAATGTGAGTTGGACAGTAGTTGTTTATCGATTGCGGGCATGCAGTCACCAAAAGTCGGTGGAACAAAAGCCAGTATGGTCACCATGTTACACTAGCTCTATATGTATTGACCGCCTCGGAGACCCTGGTGAACGCCCCTACTTTTCGGCAAGCCTCTCTAGTCCCTCACCAACTCGTTACTCATCGACTATTTACTCATTGGCTACCCGTTGCGGCGGCTCGTCCTGGGATGAGCGCCCCGTGGTGGCAGTGGGTAGCCTCGAAGGATTCCTTGACAACACGGCTAACCGTCGCAGGCGACACCAAGGCGTTTCGGGTGCAACTGCTGCGCCAAACGGTTGGGTTTCCTCTGCGTGATGAAGCGCTGGCGCTGGGCATTGCCCCGCGACGCTATGCCTGGCTAAGGGAAGTGGCACTGTGTGTGGGAAATAAACCTTGGGTGGTTGCGCGCTCGGTAGCGCCACTTAGCCAGTTACAAGGCAAAGGCTTGGAAGGGCTGGGCGAGCGCTCGTTAGGCAGTTGGTTGTTTCGACAGCCCGATCTAGTGCGTGGACCGCTTTACGCTACCCGCCATCAGCCACGTTTTGTCGTCGAACAGTCTGCGCTATTGGCAGACAGTGTATGGGGGCGGCGCTCAGTGTTTCAGCACAGCGGACTGTCGCTATTGGTACAGGAATACTTTTTATCAAGCATGGCAGATGATCTTGACCTGCCTTCGCGCTAGGCTAGTGCCAGCGTATTCTTTTTGAGAGGTAAGCATGGATCGTTCTCTGTTGCGGCCAACGGGATGGGCCCGAGTGGCAGATTTTTTACATTTAATGCGCTTAGATCGCCCGATTGGCACCTGGCTACTGATGTGGCCAACGTTATGGGCGCTTTGGATAGCGGCTGATGGTGTGCCTGAGCGTAATGTGCTGCTAATTTTTATTGCTGGTGTGTATGTGATGCGTGCCGCGGGCTGCGTGGTCAATGATTACGCTGACCGTCACTTTGATGGCCATGTAAAGCGCACTAAGCATCGCCCATTAGCCACTGGGCGTATCAGTGAAACCGAAGCGCAGCTACTGTTTATCGCGCTGGTTGCCGCCGCTTTCATTTTAGTGTTGCTGACCAACTGGTTTACGGTGCTGCTTTCAATCGGCGGTGTTGTTTTAGCGTTTATTTACCCCTTTATGAAGCGGTATACCCACTTCCCACAAGTGTTTTTGGGAGCGGCGTTTTCTTGGGCAATCCCCATGGCATTCGGTGCAGTATTGGGGTACGTTCCGTTTGAAGCGTGGCTGTTGTTTAGTGCGAACGTTTTATGGACAGTGGCTTACGATACCCAATACGCCATGGTCGACCGCGACGATGACCTTAAAATTGGCATTAAATCTACCGCGGTGCTGTTCGGTAGTGCTGACCGCTTTATCATTGGTGTGCTGCAAGCAGCGACATTGTTGCTACTTGCATGGGTGGGAATACGCGTTGGTTTGGGAGGGTTTTTCTGGCTTGGGTTAACGGGGATGGCCGCTACGTTTGCCCACCAACAGCGGCTAATTGCTGGCCGTGAGCGTGACCGCTGTTTCCAAGCATTTCTAAACAATCACTGGTCTGGCTTATTGATTTTTGCAGGAATAGTACTGAGTTGGTGGCCAATCACTGGCTAAATATCGTCTTTGTCATAGAATTGTCATCAAGTCATGGTGTTATCGTCATTGACATGTCACTGAACTGTTTTGTTGAACTGTTCTTTCGAACCAGTTTTCATTGAACACCGTGAGGCCCCTGGAATGACCGCCAAGACCGTTTTGATTGTCGATGATGAAGCGCCTATCCGCGAAATGATCGCCGTGGCGCTTGAAATGGCTGACTATCGCGTACTTGAAGCGGATAACGCCCAGGATGCCCACGCCATGATGGTTGACCATCAGCCAGATCTACTTTTGCTGGATTGGATGATGCCCGGTACCAGTGGTATTGAACTGGCAAGGCGTTTGAAGCGTGAAGAAGCGACAGCAGAAGTGCCTATAATCATGCTAACCGCCAAAGGCGAAGAGGATAATAAGATTCAAGGGCTTGAAGCTGGCGCTGATGACTATATCACCAAACCTTTTTCGCCCCGTGAGCTGGTAGCGCGCTTAAAAGCAGTGTTACGCCGTACTACGCCTCGTGGCGTCGAAGATCCTATCGAAATCAATGGCTTGCTTTTAGACCCTGTCAGCCATCGGGTGAGCGCTTATGGCAAAGCATTGGAAATGGGGCCGACAGAGTACCGTTTGCTGCAGTTCTTTATGACCCACCAAGAACGCGCGTACACACGTAGCCAGTTACTTGATCAAGTGTGGGGCGGTAACGTGTATGTTGAAGAGCGTACCGTAGACGTCCACATTCGTCGTTTACGCAAGGCCCTCGGGGAAGCCCACCAAAACCTTATTCAAACGGTGCGTGGCACTGGATACCGCTTCTCTGCCCGGGTGTAACCGTGCGTTTGTGGAGCCGAGAACTGTGGCGCTTTGTTTTGTGGGCAATGCTAGGCCTTTTCCTAGGGTGGCTGGTGGCAGTTCCAGGCATCGGTCTAGCGGCGGGCCTTACCGTTTGTCTTGGCTACCATTTACGTCAACTACGTGCGCTATTTAAATGGTTAACGCTTCATCCCCATGATGAACCCCCTGCAGCGAACGGGATATGGGGTGAGCTATTTGATCGCTTGTATCGCTATCAAAAAAGCCAACGGATTACCCAGAACCGCTTACGCGCGACGTTGGCACGTATTCAGGAATCATCTGAAGCAATGCGTGATAGCGTGGTTATGTTGGACCGGCATGGTGACCTAGAGTGGTGGAACAGCGCAGCGACAGAAATGCTGGGCCTACAAACGGCTCATGACCGTGGCCAGCACATTACCAACCTGCTTCGTGACCCAAGATTTATCAGCTATTTTAACGCGTGTAAGTACGGTGAGCCGCTAACCTTGACGTCGCCCATCGATGAACGGCGCATCCTTCAATATCAAATTACCCTTTATGGCGATGATGAACGCTTAGTAATGGCGCGAGATATTACCCGCCTCCATCGTTTAGAGCAGATGCGTCGTGACTTTGTGGCGAACGTTTCCCATGAGCTACGTACCCCGCTTACAGTGTTAACGGGGTATTTAGAAACCTACGGCGAGCTGAAAGATCAGTTGCCGCCGCGGTTAGGTCGCGGGATTGGCCAGATGGAAGAGCAGACTAAACGCATGCAAAATTTGGTCAATGATTTGCTGCTACTTTCGCGGTTAGAAATTGATCAAGGGGGAGAGGATCACCAACCGCTAGCGGTAGGACCGTTACTCGATAGTATCCGCCGCGATGCGCTTGCACTTTCTAATCAACAACACAGTGTTCATGTTGTGCTTGAGAGCGACGCGCGGCTCATTGGTAGCGAACAAGAGCTGCATAGTGCTGTTTCTAACCTTGCCTTTAACGCTGTGCGGTATACCCCAACAGGTAGTCAGATAACGCTTCGCTGGAAAACGCTACCGAATGGTGGCGCCTGCATTGACGTTGATGATGACGGTGAAGGGATAGACCCGGTTCATATTCCACGCCTAACAGAGCGCTTTTACCGTGTTGATAAAGGGCGTAGTACAGCAACGGGTGGCACGGGCCTTGGCCTTGCGATTGTGAAGCATGTACTACTAAGACATGATGCACTGCTACACATTGAATCCCATCCTGGCGAAGGAGCCCTCTTTCGCTGTGTTTTTCCCTCCTCCCGGGTTGTTGAAAACGAGCATAGCCTGACATAGGGCTTGTAAATACAAATATTGTATAAGTGTGCCATGCTGTCATATAAGTATGGATACATAATGCTCATGTGCCATTTCTAACCAGTTTGCCCCCCTTATTTCGAAAGACTTATGTTGTGCTTGCGCCTCTTTTTTTTCCTTAAGTTTTTGTTTATTAAAAATATTATTGTTTTTTTTGGCTTTTGGCATAACGAATGCAAGTATATGGGTAAGAGAGAACATCACAGGAATTGGTAAGCCGAAAGGCAATCTTTCTTACCATTTAAGCAGTATTGAACAGCGATCGAGGAGATGGAATATGATGTCCAAGGAACTACTCAAGAAAGCTGGTATTTTAAGTGTAGCGTTCGGTCTAGTTGCTAGCCCTGCGGCATTCGCTCAAGAGCCAGCAGACCCAGCGAATAATATTTCTCCAGATGAACAGCCCGTCGAGTCCCAAACCGAAAGTACAACTGGTACAGGTAACTATGACAAACAAGATTTGACCCATGACGAAGGCGATAACGCCAGTGACATGGAGCCAAGCTCAACGGATCATGGTGATTCAGATGCTGGCTATGACAGCACGGAAGAATTGCCAGAAGAAAATAGTGGCATGTAAGACTTATCCGTCTAGTATTAACTTTAGTAACTGATATTTTCTAAAGTCAGTATAGCTCTTATTCTTATGGATGAGCCATTTAGCAACACGGATGTTTCATTGCACGGATGCTCTTAAATTCAAGGATTGAATTATTCGACGATTATCACGCTGGTTAGGGTTAATTCCAAGGTTGGAGTCCCTCAAATGGATAGGAAGCCAGCAGTGCACATCGCGATCAGTAAGAGCGCTCAAGACCCCACCTCGGTGGGGTCTAATTTTTTGCGTAGATTAATTTTTGTGTGTAGCTCACATTTTATTGGTAATTGAAAGGGGGTTCATACCCTATTGCCTTGTTAATGCCTGAGTTATAGTGAGTGCTTAGAGCTAATATATTCAAATATAGTGCTTGGTGACTGACAAAAAGGTATCTCGTATTATTAGCCTGTCGGTTACTCCATGTAGTAGGTGGTCAAGGAGTTTTAGGTATGTTGTTGACATCATTCATTAAAAAAGCAGCTGTTGTAGGTTTGTTGTTTGGTCTAATCACTAGCCCAATGGCATTTGCGCAATCTTCTATAGAGCTGAATCAGGAACGCGCTGATAATCAAGAAATTATTCAGCCTGAATCGCGCAATACCTCGGGTCCTGCGAGCTATTCAGCTAAGGATTTAATCAACGATAACGAAAATACGCTGATCTACTCTCCTTCTAGCCGTAATAGCAAAGATGATGAAGAGTCTAAAGCTAGATCAGGTTATCGTGCTGAAGAGCTAAATCGTGAAGAGGGGAGCAGTACACGCTGGTAACCAGTGTGACGGCTAAATTTATGAGGTAAAGCACGCGTGTTTATTAATAAAGCCCCACTTCTATGGGGCTTTTATATGGTGGCACCGCTCAGGGCAACGGCACGCTGTGGTTATTAATGCTGATGATGGTGATCAGCATCTGTGCTTCCTTGCTGGGCATCTTGTACCCAAACCTCTATTTCAATGTCGTCTTGTTGAGCAAACTCTAACGTAATGGGAAAACGCTCACCCTCTACCAGTGGCTGGTGTAAGCCCATTAACATCAGGTGATAGCCGCCACCCGGGCGCATCGTCAGTGTTTCATCTTTAGCGATTTCAATGGCGCTGACATGGCGCATTGTCATCATATCGCCATCCATTTGCATGTCATGCAGCTCAACACTGTCACTCACAGGTGACTGCGCACCAACTAGTGTGACGGGTTCTGTACGAGCTGTAATATCCAGATAAGCGGCACCGTTTACCACGCCAGGAGGAGTTGGTGTGGCAAAAGGGTGAACAATCCTTAACTGGTCGGTTTGAACGTCGTGAGCCGATGCAAAAGAGACGCTGCTAGAGAGGAGAGCCGTTAGCCAGAGTGCGCGGGTCAGCATGGTCGTATTCCTTGTAGGAGCCTTGTTTCTTAACAAGGCTTATGCTTAATCTTGATAACACTAGGTAAGCCAAACAACCTTAAGGTAACAAATAGGTTGGGCTAGCGTTATAGCAGATAGGCCATTAGCGATGAGACGTAATGTCGCGCGTACCACGGTAATGGTCATCCCACATTAATACGGCACCTGCCACCGCGCCGGGAATCAAGAACAGGTTGGCGAGGGGGATCCAGGTCACTAGCATAATTAATCCGCCGTAGGTGAGACTGGGCCACCACCGTTGCGATAGTCGTGTGCGCATATCTCTAAAAGTTATCTTATTGTTATCCATGGGATAATCTAAATAAGTAATCGCCATGATCCAGGCAGAAAAGAGTATCCATAAAATAGGGGCTATCAGGTTTAGGCCGGGTATCCAACTAATGACAAACAGTATCAGCATACGAGGCAGAATATAGCCGAGTTTGACTAGCTCGCGGCCTAAGGCGTCGACGGCGGTTTTGGCTAGCCCGCGGTCGTCCAGTGGTTCACGCCCTGTCGCTTGGCGTTCTACCTTGGCTGCTAAAAATCCATAGAAAGGTGCGGCAATTAAGTGGGTAACCAGGGTAAAGGTAAAAAAGATTACCAGCAGCAGACTGATAAAGAACAGAGGCCAGATGAGCCATGACAACCACTCTAACCAGCTTGGTACCATCATCATGGCGCTGTCTAGCCAGCCAGAAAAGCGGTTGACTACAAAACTCAGCATGCCAGCATAAACGAAGATATTGACCAGAATGGGTAGGAAAATATAGCGCCGCAAGCCCTTTGTGTACACCAGACGTGTACCTCGACTTAGCGCTGTTATCGCATCCAACATGCCTGCTCCTTATAAAAACGCCCAGATAAATTATCTGGGCGTATTGCAGGAGGAATTGAGTGCTAGGTCAAGATTTTTTAAGCACTTGCGGGTCGATAGAATCGGGGTCGCTGTGGCGTATATCTAACCCTTTTACTAGGTAGACGACGTACTCAGCTAGGTTATTGGCATGATCACCCACGCGTTCCAAGGCGCGTAGCACCCACATGATGCTAAGCACGGAGCTAATCGAACGCGAGTCTTCCATCATAAAGGTCATTAGCGAGCGCATGGCGCTACCGTACTCGTCGTCAACGAACTCATCTTCGCGGACAACTTGCATCGCAAGTTCGGTATCAAAACGCGCGAAAGCGGTAAGCGCATCGCGTAGCATTTTACGCACATGCTCGCTAATATGGCGCACTTCTACTAGACCGCGAATATTGCCGCTATTTTCGCTTAAAAGTAATGCATTTCGAGCAATTTTGCTGGCTTCGTCGCCGATGCGCTCAAGATCAGATGTTGCGCGAATCACCGCTAGCACCAAGCGCAAATCGGAAGCCGCTGGCTGACGACGAGCCAGTACGCGGGTGCATTCATCGTCAATCTGCAGTTGCAGGTCGTTTACTTGGCGATCATTATCGCGCACTTTTTCAGCAAGACGGCTATCGCCTTCAAGTAGCGCAAAAACTGCATCTTGCACTTGTTTTTCCACCAGGCCGCCCATGGCCATCAGGTGGGTTTTTAGCTCTTCCAATTCTTGGTTGAATTGGCGAGAGATATGCTGGCTGTGGGTATCGCTCGTAATATCCATTGAGCACTCCTGACGTAATGTCTTTAGGGCCTAGGTAATGCGGCCGGTGATGTAGTTTTCGGTGCGTTGTAAACGCGGGTTGGTGAACACTTGATCCGTTGGCCCGTACTCAATGAGTTCACCGTGCTGCAAAAAAGCCGTGTAGTCAGAAACCCGCGCGGCTTGCTGCATATTGTGGGTAACCAGCACCAGCGTTAGCTGTGACTTTAGGTTACGGATTAGCTCTTCGATTTTTAAGGTTGAGATAGGGTCTAGCGCTGACGCTGGTTCGTCGAGTAGCAACACATCTGGCTGCACGGCCAGCGTACGAGCAATGACTAGGCGCTGTTGCTGGCCTCCGGATAGCTGCCACGCCGAGCGATGTAACCGATCTTTTACCTCATCCCATAGCGCTGCCGATGTTAGAGCCCATTCGATGATGTCGTCTCTTTTTCGCTTGGGTAAACGCTGTTGTAAACGTAGGCCAAAGGCAACGTTTTCATAAATCGACATAGGGAAAGGGTTTGGCGTCTGAAACACCATCCCAACGCGCCGCCGCAACTCAGTGACATTCATGTCTGGTGCATGAATATCTTGTCCTTCAAGCTGAATATGGCCGCTATGTGTTACCGATTCATTAAGGTCGTGTAGCCGATTAATCGCGCGCAACAGCGTTGATTTACCGCAGCCAGAGGGGCCAATAAAGGCCGTTACGCTGTGGCGCGGTAGGTCTAACGTTAGGTCGTTTAACGCCATTTTCCCCGCATAAGCGAGGTGAAAGTGGTGAATGCTCAAACAGCGTTGTTCAGCTGAAAAATGCGTCACGGGTGTTGGAGCCACCTTGTCGGACGATAAGGACGCTAACATTCGTTTCCTCGCTGACGCCTTAGATAATGACGCAGAAATATGGCAGTTAGGTTAAGCACTAGCACAATTAACACCAGTAGTAGCGCGGTAGCGAAAACCAAGGGAATGGCAGCCTGTACATCTTCACCGTGAAAGGCAGTATCAAATAAATGATAGCCGAGGTGCATAAATTTGCGCTCTAGATGAAGGTAGGGAAAGTCGCCATCTACAGGCATTTGAGGCGCTAACTTAGCAACGCCAACTAACATTAGTGGCGCTACTTCTCCAGCCGCTCTAGCAATCGCCAAAATTACCCCGGTTAGCATGGCGGGTGTTGCCATGGGCAGCACAACCCGCGTCAACATTTCAAAACGCGTAGCGCCCAGTGCAACCGCGCCTTCCCGTTGTGCATCGGGTATGCGAGCAAGCCCTTCTTCGGTAGCAACAATCACCACGGGTAATGTGAGCAAAGCCAGTGTTAGCGATGCCCACAATAGGCCACCGGTGCCAAAAGTGGGTGAAGGCAACTCATCACTAAAAAACCAGCTATCGATAGAGCCACCTATTCCGTATACAAATACCCCAAGACCAAACACGCCATAAACAATCGAGGGCACGCCTGCAAGGTTTCGTACGCCAATGCGTACCAAACGTGTTAAGCGGTTTTGATGGGCAATTTCGTTAAGGTAAATAGCAGCGAGAACTCCAAATGGGGTAACGATCACTGACATCAAAATGACCATTAATACGGTGCCAAAAATGGCTGGCCACACACCTCCGCCTGTATTCGCAGCACGTGGGCCTTCACTTAGAAATTGCCAGATGCGCTGCCCCCAGGCGATGGTTTTTTCCCCCCAGGACATAGCGTTCGGCGATTGAAAGTGGCTAACATTCGCCAGCGGTTGACGAAGGGTTTGGCCGTCTGCGGTGGCTAGCACTAACGTTCCAGGGGGACGTTGGTTGACGGGTAAGGCAAGCGCATCTTGGATGAAGGCCCAGGCTGCCTGGTCTGTTAGTCGTTGATCGCCACTCTCCATAGCGGTTAAACGGCCGATGAAATCGCCCCATGGGGTACGCGTTAAGCGGATAAGATCTGCTGGCTTGGTCTGCTGGCTAATGTCATCAATGGCAATCCAGTGCCAGTTGCTTCCCGTCACCTCTTGATTACCAGTGAAATAGAGCCGCTCAGTCCCTGCTCCTTTAGGCAGCGCCATTTCACGTACCGGCTGTCCAATCACAACCTCACCTGAATTTAGGGTGACTTCCTCAAGAGATGCTGGCCAAAAATGGCCTAGCCCGCGAACCGCCAATAGCGTTATTAATGATGCCAACATTAATAACGAAAGCGACACACAGGCAGCACAAAGCCACGGCCAGAGCCCGCTACCGTTTATGTTTGAAAAACTGCTTTTTGACAAGCCAACACGCTGCCAATGCATTAGCGTGTGCCTCCTAGGCGTTGATAGCGTCGGCGCAGGCGTTGCCTGACTATTTCAGCTAACGTGTTCACCACAAAAGTAAAAATGAATAAGGCCAGTGCTGCCATTATCAGCAAGTGGTAGGTCAACCCACCCGGTGATGCCTCGGGAAGTTCAATGGCGATAGAGGCTGATAGTGAACGTAGACCTTCAAACGGACTGGCGCTAAAGAGTGCGGTGTTGCCGCTGGCCATTAAGACAATCATGGTTTCGCCAACGGCGCGGCCAGCACCAATCATCACGGCTGAAAAAACGCCGGGCGCTGCAGTGGGTAGGGCAACTTTCCAAAGCGCTTGCCAGCGACTAGCCCCTAGTGCCTGGGCGCCTTCCATTAAAGTAGGGGGCACATCCGCGAGCGCATCTTCTGCAAGCGAATAAATGCTGGGTATCACCGCAAACCCCATGGCAATGCCTACAATTAATGCATTTCGCGTGGCGTAATCAAGACCGTAACGTTGATCCAACAAACGACGCAGATCGCCGCCAAGCCAATGCTGCTCGATAAGGGGAGCCATCCACATAGCCAGAACCGTCATGCCGGCCAGCCAGGGAAGAAGCCATAAACCAGCCCAGGAAAGCGGCAGCCGCTGGCGAAAGCGGGCAGCAATCCGGTGCCACAGGTACCCCGCAAAGACGGCGCTAAGTGGTAACCAAATGATGATTAGTAGGGTGCTGGCCAGGTGTCGCTCTACCCAAGGGGCGAGTAGTAAACCGGCAATAAAGCCAATGACAACACCAGGTACCGCTTCCATCAGTTCAAGCGTTGGCTTTAAACGGCTACGAAGACGTGCTGACATAAATAGCGCTGAGTACATCGCTGCACCCAGGGCAATGGGTGTTGCGAATAGCATGGCAGCCAGTGCGGCTTTTAACGTGCCCCAGGCCAGGGGCGAAAGTTTATTGAGAGAGACTGTGTCGCCAAAAGCGAGCAGCGGTAGCGTTTCCCATATTAGGAAAATGCCAATCGCTAAAATGGCCAATAAGACACCAATACCACCGGCGGTAATAAGCCCAGTGGCAAGTCTGTCTTGCATGTGGCGCAGCGGCTGACGCGAAAAGGGTAGCCGAGGAGGAGTCATGTCGACATCATAGAAAAGCGAAAGCCGTCACAAAAATAAGCATGCATGGTCGAGTCTCCTTACCCTATCGTTTGTTTGTGACAATTAAATGACAGCTCACAGGCGTTGGCGCTGAGCATCGCGTAGGCGTTTAGGGAGCGGCACAAAGCCTGCTGCTTTAACAATCTGCTGACCTGCGTCGGAAAAAATAAGCGATAGAAAGGCTTGTTCCACGGGCGGTAGTGATTCGCTGGGAGGCAGATTAACGTAAAGATAGAGGTCGCGTGACAATGGATAGTTTCCCTGTTGTATGGAGCGTTCGTCAGGCGCAATAGCGGTGCCGTGCTCATCTACTAGGCGAAGTGCACGTACCATGGAATTCAGATGGTTATAGCCTGCATAGCCTATGGCGTTGAAGGATTCACCGACAGCAGCGATGACCGCTGACGAGCCTAGGTGTTCGCTGATATCGCGCCTGAACTCGCCGTTGCAAAGAGCTTTTTCTTGGAAGAGTCCATAGGTTCCTGATGCTAGATTTCGACCATGCGGAGCTATTTGGCCATAGGGCCAGTCTGTTGCTGTCATCAGTGTGCTCCAACGCCGGATGGGCTGGGGAGCACCGCAAGCGAGGCTAGTTGAAAAAATGGCATCGACTTGTTGGAGTGTCAGGGTGTCCAGCGGGTTATGGCGATGCACCACCACGACTAGTGCATCCTGGGCAACGCGAAGTTCAAGCGGTGGATAGCCGTAGCGGTCAATAAATTGCTGGCGTTCTGCTTCACTCATTGGGCGCGACATAGGACCTAGTCGAGTTGTACCAGCCACCAGGGCAGTCGGTGCGCTAGCTGAGCCGCCAGCTTGAAACTGCAGGTTAATATCTGGATAGCGAGCGCTTAAGGCTTCGCCCCAGCGCAGCACCAAGCCTGCCATGGTGTCAGAACCGACAGCACCTAATGTGCCGCTCACCGAGGCTGGCTGGCTCCAGGCAAAGTTACTTGTCATTAGAAGCCAACCAGTGACAATCAGCAGCAACCGATATTTCCTCGTTCGTCGTAAATTGTAACGCTTCAAACGACACCCCTCTTGTGATTAACTATTACCAGCCTATTGCGATGCAGCAACATCACAACAATAACCTTTTGAAGCGACTACCTTATGACACCGCTGGATACTGATTTGGACGATGTACCTGCTCCGCAGGGGCAGCTCACCTTAAAGTTACTGGCTTCTCGGCAAGATACCAATCTCTATGGTGATATTCCGGGTGGCTGGCTAGTTAATCAAATGGACCAAGCCGCCGAGCTGGCCGCAGGCAGAGAGGCAGGCGGCCGCACAGCAACCGTAGCAATTGAAGCGATGGATTTTTTAAGCCCAGTGCGTGTAGGTTCAATGGTAAGTGTTTACACCAGCGTGCGGGAAATAGGCCGTAGCTCGATTAAGATTAATGTTGAGGTATGGGTGCGTCCTCCCCATGGTCGCTATTTGGAAGAGCGACAGAAAGTGACCGAAGCACGTTTTGTCATGGTGGCGTTAGACGATAATGGACGTATTCGTGCAGTACATGGCTGAAAACGTTGACAATCATTAGAAATGAAAAGGGCGCCTTGGCGCCCTTTTTTAGTGCTACTAACAGACCGTGGTGTCTCTAGGCACCGACATTATCGCGGTTTTTCAGGTAAGCGTATTCACCTACATCGCTGAACGGACGCACTACTTTCTGAAAGGCTGAGTAGGATTCATAAACACGGCGTGACTCTTCGTCATTGTCTACTTGGCGTTGAATGGCCTCTTTTGAAGATTCATACAGTGCCGCCATTACATCTTCTGGGAAGGTGCGTAGTTGAACGCCATGCTCATCGACCAGAGTTTCCAATGCCTGGGCATTACGATAGGCAAATTCGCTAATCATGGCGAGGTTAGAGGCCCGCGCGGCTTCACGAATAACATCTTGAAGGTCTTCAGGTAGCGCATTCCAGGCGTCTAGATTAATAGTGCCTTCTAGTACGGCTGTTGGTTCATTCCAAGCAGAGGTGTAGTAGTAATCCGCCACTTGGTGAAGACCAAACGCCATGTCATTGTAAGGCCCAACCCAGTCAGCGGCATCGAGAGCGCCGGTTTGCAACGAGGTAAAAATTTCTGAACCAGGCATGTTGACAGTACTAACGCCAATGCCGTTCATGGCTTCGCCAGCAAGGCCCGGAAGACGCAGTTTCAGGCCCTGCATGTCATCTAGGGAGTTGATCTCTTTTTTAAACCAGCCGCCCATTTGTGTGCCGGTGTTGCCGACAGCAAAAGGCTTTAGGTTATGGTTGGCGTAAATTTCATCCCACAGTTCCTGACCGCCACCGTGATACAGCCATGCGTTCATTTCAGTGGTGTTCATACCGAACGGTACCGCGGTGAAAAACTGTGAGGCTGCGACCTTGCCGCGCCAGTAGTAGGACGCGGAATGTCCCATCTCGGCAGTACCAGCAGCGACTGCATCAAACACTTCAAGTGCAGGAACAAGTTCACCAGCGCCGTGTACGCGTATGCGCATGCGGCCATTGGAGAGTTGCTCAACTCGACGTGCGAAGTCATTGGCACCTGTACCAAGCGCGGGGAAGTTTTTCGGCCAGGAGGTGACCATGTCCCAAGTGTAGGTTTCGTTGGCGCTAGCGGTGGAAACAAAAGGCGCAGCAGCGACACCGGCGGCACCGAGGCCGGCGGTTTTGAGAAATTGACGGCGTTGCATGGCGGGCATAACTCCGAAATTATCTGATGTTTTTTTATTAACGCGCAGTGAGCGCAGTGTCCACTAGCCAGTATGCGCTAAGCAGGTTTTAATGGGCAAGTGCTCGCCTACAGCTTTACGCTTACGTTAACACCGATCAAAGTGGGGCGAGTTTGGCAAACCCTAGTACGAGCCATTTCACCCCTTCCCCTTCAAAGCTGACTTGAACCCGAGCGCGGGCTCCTTCGCCTTCTGCATTAAGAATAATGCCTTCGCCAAACACTGGGTGCATTACCCGCTGGCCAACATGCAGAGCAGGCAGATCGCCGTCGCTTTCAACACGCTGCTGCGTAAAACTTGAGCGTGAAGCGGTAACGGGACGCGAAATATGACCACGTAGGCGGACTTCTTCCAATAGATGGGGGGGAAGTTCACGTAGAAAACGCGATGGCCTGGGAAACACTTCTTTGCCGTGCAGACGGCGGGTTTCGGCATGGGTCAGGTAGAGTTTCTGCATTGCGCGGGTAACGCCGACATAGCAAAGTCGCCTTTCCTCTTCGAGTCGCCCTGGCTCTTCGATCGACATTTTATGAGGAAACAGGCCCTCTTCAACGCCGGCAATAAACACCACGGGGAACTCCAAGCCTTTGGCAGAGTGCAGTGTCATCAATTGCACACTGTCTTCAAACTCATCGGCTTCATGGTCGCCTGCGTTAAGCGCCGCTTCAGAAAGAAATGCTTCCAGCGCCGCCATTCCTTCCCCCGCTTCAGGGGTTTCGAAGGCATCGCCATGGGTAAAGGCGCGAGCAGCGGTCACCAGTTCTTCCAAGTTTTCCACGCGCGCTTGCCCTTTTTCGCCGCGCTCGCTCTTGTGATGCTCGATAAGGCCAGTATGAGCGGTGACATGGTCGATAATTTCATGCAGTGGCAAGCCAGATGCATCGTTGTCTAATTGCTCAATGAGGTTGGCAAATGTCTGCACGGCGTTGGCTGCACGGCCTTTTAGCGTGCCGTCTTGGATGGCATCGTGCAGCGCCTGCCACAGTGAAACGCTTTGCTCTCGGGCGCGATGGCGCACAATTTCAACCGTGCGGGTGCCAATCCCGCGGGTGGGCACGTTAATCACGCGCTCCAGAGAGGCATCGTCATCACGATTAAGCAGTAGCCGCAGGTAGGCGAGGGCATTTTTGATCTCTAAACGTTCATAGAAGCGATGTCCTCCGTAAATACGGTAGGGCATCCCTTGGCGGATCAGCGTCTCCTCCAGTAAACGCGACTGAGCATTAGAGCGGTAAAGAATGGCAATATCGCGGCGATTAAACCCTTCATCGACCTTTTCTTTGATGGTATCGACGATATAGCGGGCTTCTTCTAAGTCGTTAAACCCGGCGTAGATAGAAATAGGGTCGCCTTCGACACCGTCAGTCCACAGGTTTTTGCCTAGCCGCTCACTGTTATGACTAATCAGCGTGTTAGCGGCCTCCAGAATCGCGCTAGTGGAGCGGTAGTTCTGCTCTAGGCGTACAGTGTGCGTATCAGGAAACTCCTCCTCAAAGCGGCGAATATTTTCCACTTTAGCACCGCGCCAACCGTAAATTGACTGGTCATCGTCACCGACAGCGGTCATCGGTGTTTGCTGCCCGGTGAGAAGCTTTAACCATGCATATTGCAGCGTATTAGTGTCCTGAAACTCGTCTACCAATACATGACCAAAGCGTTCGCGGTAATGATTGAGAAGTGGCGGGTTGTCGCGCAACAGCTCAAGACTGCGCAGTAATAGTTCGCCGAAGTCCACTAGGCCGCCGCGTTCGCAGGTAAATTGATAGCGCTCATATAGCTCGACCATCTGGCCAAGATAACCATCGCCGTCCACGTTTACTTGATGTGGGCGCAGCCCTTCCTCTTTGCAGCCAGAGATGAAGCCCTGCACCTGACGGGGCGGGAAGCGCTCATCATCGATGGCGTAATCTTTGAGCATTCGCTTTACCAGCCGTAACTGGTCATCGGAGTCGATGATTTGAAAGTGCTGTGGTAGCCGAGCATCCTGCCAGTGAGTGCGCAGCAAGCGGTGAGCGATAGAGTGAAAGGTGCCGACCCATACATGGCGCATGGAGATGCTCAGCAGCGCTTCCAGACGAGTGCGCATTTCCCGCGCGGCTTTGTTGGTAAACGTAACCGCCAACAAGGCATACGGTGAAAGCCCTTCAGCCTGCATTAGCCAAGCAATGCGATGAACCAGCACGCGGGTTTTACCGGACCCGGCTCCCGCCAGTACCAGTAAGTTGCCTTGGGGCGCGCTTACCGCTTCGCGCTGGGCAGGGTTAAGCTGATCAAGTATCGCCGTGACGTCGTCCATATAAGCCGCTGCCGGTTCGAAAAATGGGCGGCCAGTTTAGCACAGCCAGCGAACTGGCTGTGCATACAGTCGATAGGCACTACGACTCTTCGGGGTAACGCAGCGTATTCAGGCTCTTCTTGACGGCTTTCAGTTGTTCAGCAAGCTTTGGGCCACGCGTTTTGGCAACGCCAACGGCAAGGACGTCAATCAGTACCAAATGGGCGATTCGTGAGCTAAGCGGTGTGTAGATTTCGGTATCTTCATGCACGTCGATGTACAGCGGCAGGCTCACTTCGCTGGCCAGCGGCGAGTCACTCGGGCACAGGCCAATAACGGTGGCTCCTGCCTCACGCGCTAAGCGAACGCTAGCGACCAGCGCTTTGGTTCGGCCTGTTTGTGAGATGGCGACCACCACATCACCCTCTTTGAGCGTGACCGCCGACATGTTTTGCATATGAGGGTCGGCATAAGCTGAGGTCGATATTTGCAGGCGGAAGAACTTGTGTTGGGCATCAAAAGCCACGGCACCGGACGCCCCAAAGCCATAGAACTCGACGCGGTTTGCCATGGCAAGCGCATTGACGGCCCGCCCAAGGGCATCATTATCAAGACGGTCGCGTACCGATAAAAGCGTGCCCACCGTGGAGTCAAAAATACTGTGGGAAAACTCAGCAACCGAATCGCTATCGTTCATCGAGAACTGGGCAAACTGACTGCCACTGGCCAGCATTTGGGCAAGCTGGAGCTTAAAGTCTTGGAACCCGTTGCAGCCAAGCGCGCGACAGAAGCGCACGACGGTGGGCTCGCTGACTTTAGCCTCTGTTGCGAGGTCGACAATCCGCATGTGGATGACCTCGTCTGGATTGCGCAGCACAAACCGCGCAACCTTTTGTTCGGAGCGACGAAAATGCTCCATGCGGCGTCTCATTTCATCGAACAGGGCGCGGCTCACGTTCAGCTCCTTAAATTCTCTTTAGTGCTTATGCAGGCATACTGATAACAGTATGCCTGAGTGTTCTCTGCAGCGTACGTTGCAGAGGGCACGATGCAGAAACAGTATAAATGCGATTTACTCATGCGTTTAAACGTCGTTAAGACATTTCAGCAGGATTCGTCATCATTTTGTCAAGTAGGTTATAGTAAGAAGTGAAGTGCCGCACTGCATCATTTGAAAAACAGTCGTCACGGATGCAGGTGGACGTAGGCATATTCACCTGGAGGAACGTCGATTATGAGAAATATCGAACGAATTACCTCGGTAAAAAGCGAACTGCTCGACATCTTTATGAGTATAGAAGTCGATGAACATGTTCAACGTCGGCGCAGTGCAGCCCAGCGCAGCCTGCGGGCGCGTCGGGGAATTGAACTGCATCGGGAGTTTCAGAAGTTATCGCGGGATATCGCTCCCTTGCCAGATGATGAAGAACAGCAAGAGAGCGAATTGCATTAATTAAAAAGCGCACTTAGGGATAAGCGGGCGGTGCATCAGATCCGCCCCGTTCACGCTTAGGGCGGTATCCTGCGTTACGGTCGTCAGCGAAGGCTTAAAGTAGCCCGGTGACAAACACAACAATAACCCCCGCGGGCGCTACGAAGCGTGCGATGACATTCCATACGCTAACGCCAGTGGATGAAAGCCCAAGCTCGGCTTCTACGCTGTCGCGCTTCAAACACCACGCAACAAACACAATGGCCCCTAAGCCGGTTAGTGGTAGTAGGATCTTGCTAGTAAACGTATCGAGTAGATCGAAAATATTGAGGCCGAAGAACAGTACCTCTGACCATACGTTAAACGACAACAATGCGGCAACGCCAAGCAGCCATACGCCAATCCCGCTCGCTAATGTGGCGGTGACACGAGACATTGGCGTACGTTCTTCGAGCATTTCTACCGTTGGCTCTAGCAATGAAATCGCTGATGTTAAGGCCGCAAAGGTCAGCAGCAAGAAGAACATCAAGCCCAAAATTGTACCGCCTGCCATATTACCGAACGCCAATGGCAACGTGACAAAAATCAAGCCTGGACCTTCTCCAGCACTAAGGCCATTCGCAAACACAATGGGGAAGATTGCTAGTCCCGCCAGCAGTGCAATCACCGTGTCAAGAATGATCACCGTGCGTGCCGTGCTAATAAGGTTAACGTCTTCGCCAAGGTAAGAGCCGTAAGCCATCATGATGCCCATACCCAGCGATAGGGTGAAGAAGGCTTGGCCCATGGCAGCAAGTACGACACCACCATTCAGCGCACTCCAGTCAGGGCGGAACATAAACGCTAGCGCTTCACCAAAATAGCCGCTGGCTACGCCATAGCCCACCAGTATCAACATTAATACCACCAGGGCAGGCATTAGCAGCCGTGCTGCGCTTTCCAGGCCTTTAGTAACGCCTCGCGCCACAATCCCGATGACAAGCACCATAAAGGCGGTATGCCAAAGAAGTAGGGTAACCGGACTAGCCAGCATGCCGCCAAAAAGACCGCTAATTGCGTCAGCATCTTGGCCGTTAAACGTACCAATGACTGAACCTAGGGTGTAGTTCAGTGACCAGCCCCCAATGACACTGTAAAAAGACAAAATCAAAAAGGCTGCCAACACGCCGCTCACGCCAACTAATGCCCATGCTTTTGATTTACCGTGATCAGCAGCTAGGTCAGCCATGGTATTAATTGGGTTTTTCTGGCCACGACGGCCAATCATCCACTCAGCGACCAAAATGGGCAGGCCTACTAACGCCACGCAAGCAAGGTAGACAAGCACGAAAGCTGCACCACCGCTGTCGCCCACCATATAAGAAAAGCGCCAAATGTTGCCAAGGCCAACGGCCGAACCAGCGGCCGCCAGCACAAACCCCATGCGCGATGACCACTGTGCATGTGCAAGTTTTGCCATGAAATCACCTGTTTAGTTAATTGTAATAAGGCGTTATTAGCCTAATGTGCCGATTTTCGGAAAATAGAAAGGTTCCAGCGTTATTTTCCGAAAGTACGCGCAATTTATCCGATCATGGTGGGGGTTGCCAGTCAGTTAGCCTAAAAAGACTGATCAAAACAGTTGGCTCTGCTTCTCACCAGCGAATGACGAAAGGGCGGGCAAAGTAACGCGGTGTTGCACTTCATGGTACAAACAGCGTGCTAGTTCTGGTGACGCGTGGTTATCGGCAGTATGCACAAATAAGAAAGGGGTTTTCCCCTGACTTATCCACAGGGCAAGCCGATCAATCCACGGCGTGAAATAGTCTGTATTAATTGTTTTGTCAATATGCCCAATGAAGCGAATGACTGGATAATTTGCTGTGGAAAGCACGTGTAGCGGGAGTTTCGGCTTTTCTTGCTGAGCATGCGCTAAGCCAGGATTGCCATTAGCAGGGGTTGAAAACACCGGACGAACATCAAGCATCACGCGGTTAGCTGAATAAGTTATTAACAAGCGGTTAAGGGCTTTTTCAGCATCGCCTTTGAGGAAAAAAGCGGGGTGGCGTACCTCCACTGCACACGGTAAGTGGGCTGGCCATTGTGCAAGGAGTGTTTCTAGCTTGGGCAGCTCCGAAGGGCCGAAATCGCGCGGTAGCTGAATCATGGTGGGGCCAAGACGATCATGCAGTGGCGCGAGTGCCTCTATAAACGCCCAGGCATTTTCGGGTTGGGTTAAACGCTGGTCATGGGTGATCGTGGCAGGCAGTTTAAAGCAGAAACGAAAATGGGGTGGAGTTTGCCGCGCCCACGCGGCCACTGTTTCTGGCTTTGGTGCGCCGCTATAAAACGTTGTGTTGCCCTCAACGCTTGAAAAAACCGCCGCATAGTCACTCAGCAGATCCGTTTTAGCGTGGCGTGGGTACAGGCTGCCCAACCAGTCTTGATTGGCCCACATGGGGAGACCAAGGTATAGCGGTGGCGTCATGGCGGGGTTTTTCATGGGCGTTTAAGCTTCTTTTTTATCTTCATTTTGATCGTTAGTGTAACTCTATTTGGCAACTACCTGACGGAACGAGGGTGGCATAGCGCGTCATGAAAGGCGTTTAAATGAAGGTAAACGCGAAAATTATGAAATTTTTCTGATGCTGGCAGCGCTACTATGCCAACTAGCTCCTCGACAGTCATGTTCGCCATGTCTAAATGTGTTGCCAATCAATAGGACTGCCCATGTGTTCCGATTACGTTAGCTCTGATGATATTCGTGACCAGTTTTCGAAAGCGATGTCAGCGATGTATCAACAGGAAGTACCCCAATACGGCACGCTGCTTTCGCTGGTTGAAGTGGTGAATGATGACGCGCTCAGTCAGGATCCTGCGCTAGCGGATGCGTTAGCGGCCACAGGGGAGCTTTCACGTATTAACGTTGAACGTCATGGGGCGATTCGTGTGGGGCTACCGGAAGAACTTTCGTTGTTGCGACGGATGTTTGCGGTTATGGGCATGGTGCCAGTAGGCTACTACGATTTAGCCGCTGCGGGGGTGCCGGTTCACTCTACGGCCTTTCGGCCCGTCGATGATGAAGCACTGAAGCGTAACCCATTTAGGGTATTTACATCGTTACTGCGCCTTGAATTAATTGAAAACGCGGCGCTACGAGAGCAGGCACGGGAAATTTTGCAGCGCCGTGAGATCGTTACGCCCCAAGCAGTCGCGCTAATAGAGCGCTGTGAACAGCAGGGCGGTTTGAGCACGAATGATGCTGACGCCTTTGTAGAGGCCGCCCTTACGACTTTTCGCTGGCATCACGATGCAACGGTGGATGTCGAGACCTACCACCGATTGCACAAAGAACACCGCCTGATCGCTGATGTGGTGTGCTTTCATGGGCCGCATATCAATCATTTAACGCCACGGACCCTGGATATTGATGAGGTGCAACGTCGCATGCCGGACGTTGGAATTAATCCAAAAGCGGTGATTGAAGGCCCACCGCGTCGGGTGTGTCCTATTTTGCTACGCCAAACCAGTTTTAAAGCGCTCGAAGAAACCATCACCTTTGCTGATAATGCCCAAGGCCACCACACTGCCCGCTTTGGTGAAATTGAACAGCGTGGCGTTGCCTTGACCCATAAAGGCCGCGAGCTTTACGACCATTTACTGGCAGAATCACGGTCATTACCCGTGGCACCGGACAACGCGACTCATCAAGCGCAGCTGGCGGAGGTGTTTCAGGCATTTCCCGATGACGACGCCACGCTGCGGCGGGAGGCATTAGCGTTCTTTCATTACTACGCAGTGCCAGGTAAGCAGGTGGCTTTGCCAGATAACGTGGATGCCGCTGGGGTTGAGGTGTTAATTGAGCAGGGCGCACTGGTTTGTCAGCCGATGATCTATGAAGATTTTTTGCCTGTGAGTGCTGCAGGTATCTTCCAATCGAACCTGGGCGAACATCAGCGTGATGAGTACTCAAGCCATGCGAATCAGGCTCAGTTTGAGCAACACCTGGGGGCTGCGGTAATTGATGAGATTGCGCTCTATGCTCAGCGCCAGCAGGCATCTCTTGAGCAGGCGCTGGCAGTGTTACGAGGAAGGTGATAGAACGGGGCTTTAGCGTTATTTTTGCCGATGAATGTTAGGCCCAATACACCGTTCAGGAGAACGTCATGCGTCAGGGAAAAGTCTTGGTGCTTCATGGACCGAATCTCAATTTGCTGGGGAGTCGCCAGCCAGAGATCTATGGCTACGACACCTTAGAAGACGTAAATAATCTTCTGCGTGAAAAAGCAGTGATGGCAGGTTGTGATATTACATGCCTGCAAAGCAACCACGAAGGCGAGCTGATCGATGCTATCCATGCCGCGCGTCTTGATAGTACCCAGGCGATTATTATTAATCCGGCGGCTTATACCCATACCTCTGTCGCAATTCTTGACGCGCTGAATGCGTTTGATGGCAAAGTAATTGAAGTCCATTTATCCAATGTACATAAACGTGAAGCGTTTCGGCATCACTCCTATGTCTCTTTACGGGCTGATGGTGTGATTGCAGGCTTAGGGGTTCAAGGGTATTGCGCAGCACTGGAGGCAGTACTGTTATCGTTGGCTAAATAGCCAGGAATGCTGGCGTACAATGCTATGCATATGAATGGACAGGTATCAACGCGTAAATATACAAAAGGGTGCTCAATGAGCACCCTTTTTGATTGTTGCTGTTTAGATTGTTACGCGCTTTTCTTAACGGACGTTTGGGGTTCGCTTTGCTTGCTGTCATTAGCATCGCTTGGCTGTGGGAGCGAAGGCAGTGACTTAGCGAGCATATCGACGCTGTGGCGGTAATAGAGCTGACTTTTGTTGTGCTCGCCAAGACTTGCATAGAGGCGTGCAAGTTCTGCACAAACTTCACCACTAGGACGTTGGCGCTGGCTAGCTTCAAAGTACTCCAGCGCTTTCTCCCATTTGCCAGTCCTCAGCGACAGCCGACCACAGGCCAGCAGGAGTTCGGGGTCGTTAGGACGCTCTTGCAACCACTTTTCCGCTTTTGCTAATTGGCGGGCGGCATCAACGTTGATTAAGCCATAACGTTTAACCAAGCGCGCATCCCAGTGGTTATCCAACGAATGGTTGAGCAAGCGCTCGGCAATCGGCTCTTCGTTGGCTTGTAAAAGCGCTTCGGTGTAAAGCACGATGAGTTCGGTATTGCCCCGTAGATAGTCCGGCATATCGGCCCAGAGGCCTCGCACGCGCTCAATATTAGTGGGGTTTTTAGCCTCAAAAACAATCAGCTCGCGGTACGCTTTAAACTCCAGTTGTTCACGCTCTTGCTGGGTGATCAGTTTTTGTGCAGCTAGACGCGGTATTAAACGGCGTAGGCCTTCCCAGTCGTTAACGCTTAGGTGGACTTGCTTAAGAAGCTTGAGCACTTGAGGGTGGTTGGGCAGTTTCTTATCCAGCCGGTTCAGAATGGCCAGTGCCTCTTCAGGCTGCTGACGGTCAATCATCAGTTGAGCCTGCATTAGGCCGATGGCCGTGTCGGCTCCGTCGGTGGTGAGCTGTGCTTGATTCAAATGCTCCTGGGATTTTTCATGATGGCCTTGGTAATGCGCTGCCAGTGCCGCAGAAAGATAATTCACAAGAGGTGTGCTGGAATCGTCAGCCGCGCGTACCAACGTTTTCTCAGCTTTTTTCCAGCGGCCTTCAGTTAAAGCAACCAAACCACGCACGGTGCGTTTCATCGCACGACGGTTGCGGGCTCGGCTGTTCCAAGTGCGAAAGCGTCCGACTGGGCGAATAATGCCGGAGAGCAAACGTAGCGCAAAATGCAAAACAATAAACGCGCCTAGCAGCAGCACCAAGCCAAACCAGAATGACGTTTGTAGCGAGGTGTCACCAACGCGTATTAGCCAATAACCAGGCACTGACATCATCAGGTGCCCAAACAGTGCGCCGACCGCGAGACCGGCAACAATTAAGAGAATTAATTTTCTCATGCATCACCTCCACCTTGGCGACGCGACTCAAAACGGTTCTCAATGAAGCTTGCTAGCGCCTGTTGAGAAGCGCTGATATCCGGTAGCTCAGGTTGTACCTGGGTTTGCTTCAATTCTTGCAGGCGAGCAATAACGCTTTGCGTCTCTTCGCGTTCGGTGTCGTAGTAGCCGTTGAGCAGTTCCAGCGCCTTATCAATACTTGCTTCGTACAGTTCTTGCTCTTCTTTGAGCAGCGCCAGCTGGGACTGTTCAAGGATCAAGCGTAGGCTTTGACGCAGGTAGGACTCTTGCTCTGGAGTAATCAATGTTTCTAATGCCTCGTCATGCTGACGGATCACTACAAGATCTTTTAACTCTTCACCAAAGCGGGCCAACTGACGTTGGAAGGTGCCCGTGGGTGGCTGCTCAATACCAGAGGTAACGGCACGCTCCTCAATTTCTTGCGATAGGCGTAGGCCAGCGATACGCTCTTGTTGAGCGTTCAGCGCAAGATAGATGCCAGTGCGGTCAACTTGCGGCACGGCGTCAAGAGCAGCCAGTTCATTAGCAATTTCACGGCGTACTGGTGTTAACGCTGGATTGTCGGCATCGACTAAGCGCGCATCAGCAGTGCGCAGCAATGCAGCAGCGCCTTCAACATCACCTTCCAGCTGCAAGCGCTGGTTAGCTAGACGCAGCAGATAAGCGGCTTCGGCGTGTAACCAGTCGCGCTCGTCGGTCTCCTGCTCTTGAGAAAGCTGCGCCAGCACGTTGTCTAGTGTGCTGTTGACCTCACCACGATAACTATCCAGCTCGCTACGTAGTTCGCTCATCGTGTTTTCTAGCGCCTGGTTGCGTTCAGCTTCACTGCTTTCAATACGCGATGTTAGATCGTTCACTTCCTGCTGTGAGGCATTGTTTTGCGTTTGCTGGGCGAGCTCGTCAATACGCTGCTGCTGGTTATCCAAGCGCTGCCATCCTTGCCAAGCGACAAAACCAATGGCCAGAGCCAGGATAATCACCAGCACAATGGCGATACCACTGCCTTTGTTACCACCACCACTGTTGTTGCTAGCGTTGTTGGCAGTAGGTGGGACGTGCGCAGCATTTCCAGACGCATGACTGCCACTGTTTGTTGGCTTAGCGCCTGCCGTTTTGGCGCCTGCTGACGGTTTATCGTCTGCTGCTGGCTTTGTGTCGGCCGCTTGTTTGGTATCAGCACTTGATTGGGTCGAAGCTTCACCATGGCTGACATTCGTTGACACGGTGCTGGCGTGGGGAGTGCTGTTGCCTCCCTTGTTACGGCGACGCGAGCGGCTGTTTTTAGCAGCGTAAGAAGATGCTGCCGCATTGCCTGGCGTTGACGTCTCATTGCTTGGCGAAGCTGACGCGGAAGTGTCGCTCGGTTTAGCGTCGCTTTGAGATGCCTCGGCAGACGTGTTCTGTACGCCTTCCTGATCGTTTGGTTGTTTGCTCATCTGTCGCTAGCCCTTATTAAGTTCCTTGATCGACATCGGCACCCTTTGGGTTGCAGAACCGACTTAACGCCGCTGCCAATGCAGCGGGCGTTGCTCCCGACGCCACCTTGAGGTCACGAAAACCCAGTTTACCGGCCAGTTTAGCTAAACGGTGACTGGAAACGATTAGCGGTTGGTTCAACGCTGCGTGTTCACACCATTTTGCCAGATGTTCAAGCAGTTCGCTGCTCGTCACGATTAACGCTCGATAATCGCCGGTTAATAGACGTTGTTGCATGGCTGGTAGGGGCGCTTGATATACGCGCCGGTACACAGCAACACGGGTAACGTTGGCCCCCCGCGCACTCAGCGTCTCGGCTAATAATGTGCGGCCACCTTCTCCAGCTACCAGAAGTACACGCTGATGCGTGAGTGTTTGGAGTGAGGCAAGAGACAGCAGTGCCTCACTCGTGTCTTCTCCATGGCTAGGCGAAGGCATATGAACACGTACGCCTAGCTGTTCAAATAATACATTTGCCGTAGCTCGGCCTACGCTGTAGTAGTCGATGCCCACAGGAAGCTGTGGCCAATAGCGATCAAACGCTTCGCTTAAACAGTAAGCGGCGAAAGGACTGACCACCACTATTTTGTGGTACTGATCAATGTTTAACCATGTGCTTCGCAGGGCGGGATCTTCAGGCAGTGTTTCCAAACGCATGACATCAAGGTGCTCCACAAGAGCACCTTGAGCATGCAGCGTGGCTGCTAACGCCTCTCCGCGGTCACCAGGGCGACAGATCAGTACCGGTAGACTCATACGTTGCGGCCATACACCTCGGCTAAAATATCGCCGGCCCCTTGATCCAGCAGCTCTTCGGCGATACGGATGCCCAAGGCTTCAGGTTCATGGATAGAGCCACTGCCCTCAGCGCGTAGTACCTCGGTGCCTTCAGGGTTGCCGACTAGGCCACGTAGCCAAATAGTGTCGTTTGTCTTATCAAGTATGGCATGTCCTGCGATAGGTACTTGGCAGCCGCCTTCCAGGCGGGTGTTCATTGCACGTTCGGCACGCACACGAGTCGCTGTATCGGGGTCATCCAGTGGGGCTAATAAGCCAATTAACTCTGGGTCATGCAGACGGCACTCGATGCCTAGCGCCCCTTGACCACAGGCGGGAAGGCAGATTTCAGGTGGAAGTGCCTGAGCAATGCGCGCATCAAGTCCCAGGCGCTTTAAGCCAGAGGTGGCGAGAATAATGGCATCGAAGTCACCCGCATCTAATTTTGCCAAACGGGTCTGTACGTTACCGCGTAGGTTGAGGATTTGCAGATCAGGACGTGCTTCTCGCATCTGCAAACCACGGCGCAAACTAGCAGTACCGATTCGAGCACCCTCAGGTAGCTCGTCAATGCTGTTATAATGATTGGATACAAATGCATCGGTTGGGTCGGCACCTTCCAAAATAACGGAAAGTCCTAGCCCTTCAGGAAAATGCATAGGCACATCTTTCATTGAATGTACGGCAATATCGGCGCGTCCATCGAGCATGGCATCTTCCAGCTCTTTGACAAAAAGACCTTTACCGCCAATTTTTGAAAGCGGTGTATCGAGAATCTTATCGCCTTTTGTGGAAAGTGCGATGAGCTCGACTTCCAAGCCGCTGTGTGCCGCCATTAAACGGTCGCGGACGTGTTCGGCCTGCCACATGGCTAACTGACTTTTACGCGTAGCGATGCGCAATTTAGTAATGGATGACACGTTATTCTCCCTTTGCCGCTGACACTGCGCGACGAACTATGATAAGTCTCATCATAAAGCACCCAGCCACACAGTAAAAATAACCGGTCAAATTTATGACGGCACTGTTTGGCCATTCACCCGTTAGGTGGCGCCATGCCCTTTGTTAATCCTCAAGGCAAGCTAGACCAATTCTTCCTGTTGTCACAAGACTTATTCATCTGTATTGATTTCGCAGGTATCTTACTCAACATCAACCCGATGTTTGAAAACTTGCTGGGTTATTCCACTAGCGAATGGGTTGGTAAGCCATGTGGCAAGCTAGTAGACCATCGAGATATCCCGGTTATTGAAGAGGCGTTGTCGCGTCTCCAGTCCCACAAGAAAGTAGCTCCGTTTGACGTTCGAGCACTGACGGCAGAAGGAAAAGTGGTGTGGTTAGAAGTGACCGCCGCAGCGGGTGATCGTGTTATCTACGTGATCGCCCGCGATATTTCCCGCCGAAAAGCCGTTGAGAAACAGCTCATTCGTAATCAACGGCTGTTTCAAATTGCTGGCGAAACGGCGCTGATAGGGGGTTGGTACGTAGATATGGCCGAAGGGTTGCCCATTTGGTCGAATGAAGTGTGCCGTCTACATGGCGTCCCCGATGGTTTTAAGCCGACCATTGAAGAAGCGATGACCTTTTACGCGCCTAGCTCTCGGCCACGTATCCGTGAAGTGTTTAGTGCCTGTTGCGAGAGCGGAACCAGCTTTGATGAGGAGCTAGAAATCGTTACTCGGCAAGCGGTGAGGCTGTGGGTGAGAGTGATTGGCAAAGCCGTACGTGATGAGTTGGGGCAGATTATTCAGGTTCAGGGATCAACCCAAAACATTACTGAGCGCAAGGCGACTGAACGACAGCTCACACTGCTGGAGCGTAGCGTTGAAGCAAGCACAAACGGCGTAATTATCGTTGATGCCCAGCGTCAAGATTTACCGATGGTTTATGTGAACGCAGCCTTCGAGCGGATTACGGGCTACTCCCGCACTAAGGCGTTAGGGCAAAATTGCCGGTTTCTTCAGGGTGAAGAAACGGATCCAGCTACCTTGGCTAAGCTGCGCAAAGGTATTTATGCCCAGCAAGACGTACATGTCGTTATACGTAACTACCGATGTAATGGAGTGCCGTTTTGGAATGACCTATATGTGTCTCCTGTACGAGATGCCGCTGGCCTTGTGACGCACTTTGTAGGCGTACAAAATGACATTACCGCGCAGCGTGAATATCAAGCTCAGCTTCGCCATAACGCCAATCATGATGCATTAACCGGCCTACCTAACCGATTAATGCTTGATCAGCGGCTGTCACAAGGTTGCCTGTTAGCCAAGCGTTATCGCCGATACATTGCCGTGCTATTTGTCGACCTGGATGATTTCAAGCCGATCAACGATACGCTAGGGCACGATGTAGGCGATCACATTTTAATTGAGGTCGCCAAGCGCCTGGAAGAAGAGCTGCGTCCCTGGGATACCGTGGCGCGTTTTGGTGGTGATGAATTTATCGTTTTGCTACCTGATTTGGCTCACGAACAAGATGTGTTGCAGGTAGTGGAACGACTGCTTGCGCGTCTTTCTGCTCCCTACTGGTATCGTGACAGCGAGTTGCGTATTACGGCGAGTATGGGCATTGCCACTGATGATGGAACGATTAGCGAGCCGCGCCAGCTAA
The DNA here is from genome assembly GCF_025820815.1 of Halomonas qinghailakensis. Classification (NCBI taxonomy): domain Bacteria; kingdom Pseudomonadati; phylum Pseudomonadota; class Gammaproteobacteria; order Oceanospirillales; family Halomonadaceae; genus Halomonas; species Halomonas qinghailakensis. Next base: position 1,736,147 of record NZ_CP096973.1, read on the forward strand.
TACAGCAGGCTGATTTAGCGATGTATAAAGCCAAACGGCAAGGGCGCAATACTTATCAGTGGTACACCGATGAGTTAAATCGAAAAGTGACTAATCGGGTTAATTTACGACACGCGTTACAACAGGCCATCGAACAGTCGCAGTTTGAGCTGCATTATCAGCCGCAAATACAGGGTGCTACTGGGCGGGTGACGGGGGTAGAGGCACTGATTCGCTGGTATCATCCCGAGCGTGGTTATATTTCCCCCGCCCAGTTTATTAGTCTGGCAGAAGACACTGGGCAGATCATGCCGATTAGTGAGTGGGTGCTGGAGAGGGCATGCCGTGATGCGGTCGAGCTGAATGCGCGCACAACGATGCCCGTTACAATGGCGGTTAATATTTCGCCGATGCAGTTTCAGCGTGCTGGCTTTTTGCTATCTATTCAGCGTGTGCTTGAGCAGACAGGCCTAGCGCCTGATTTATTAGAGTTAGAGCTTACCGAAGGCGTGCTAATGGACAGTACTGAGCACGCCATACAAACATTGCAGGATCTGCGCGCATTAGGTGTGCATATTGCACTGGATGATTTCGGAACCGGTTTTTCAAGCCTTAGCTACCTAAAACGTTTACCGATCAACAAGCTTAAAATCGATCGTTCCTTTATTCGTGATGTCGTTAACGACACTCGGGACGCTGCCATTGTTGATGGTGTGGTGACCATGGCTGTTAAGCTGGGCCTAGAAGTTTTAATTGAAGGTGTGGAGACAGCTGCACAATATGCGTATCTCAATGCCCGTTATTGTGCGCATTTTCAAGGCTTCTACTTTGCCCGCCCGATGCCCATGTTAGCGATCAGTAGCTACTTAAATGAATCTCACCACCCCCGCAATGATGCTGAGCCGCACCCCATGTGAAAAACGACTAAAAAACGGCATGCCGCTGAGTGCGGCGACTCTGGTACACTTTCTTATAACGACTCCTTTAGTTTTGTCAGCAGGATATGCCTCCGATGAGCCAAGCTACGAACCAGTCTTGGGGCGGTCGCTTTAGCGAGCCCACCGATGCCTTTGTTGCACGCTTCACTGCGTCTGTGACTTTCGATCAGCGCCTAGCGCGTCAGGATATTCAGGGCTCGATTGCCCACGCCACTATGCTAGCGCGAGTCGGTGTACTAACCGATGATGAGCGCGACACCATTATCAATGGGCTCACCGAGATTCAGGGCGAAATTGAGCGTGGCGAGTTTAACTGGTCAATCCCGCTTGAAGACGTGCACATGAATATTGAAGCACGGTTGACGGATAAAATTGGTATTACCGGTAAAAAGCTACACACAGGCCGTTCACGTAACGACCAGGTGGCGACGGATATTCGCCTGTTTATGCGCGATGAGATCGATGTGATCGAAGCGGAGTTGGTTCGCCTGCGCGAAGGCATGATTGAGCTTGCCGATCGTGAAGCCGATACCATCATGCCCGGTTTCACCCACTTACAAACGGCGCAGCCGGTGACCTTTGGCCACCACCTATTGGCATGGCAAGAGATGTTAACCCGTGACCACGAGCGCCTGTTGGACTGCCGCAAGCGCGTCAATGTTATGCCCTTGGGCGCAGCGGCGCTGGCCGGCACCACGTATCCCATTGACCGCCATGTCACCGCCGAATTGCTAGGCTTTGATCGCCCCGCAGAAAACTCGCTGGACGCCGTGTCCGACCGAGACTTTGCGATCGAATTCACCAGCTTCGCCAGCATTTTGTTAATGCACCTGTCGCGGATGAGTGAAGAGCTGGTGCTGTGGACCAGCGCCCAGTTTGACTTTATCGACCTGCCTGACCGCTTCTGTACTGGCTCTTCTATTATGCCGCAGAAGAAAAACCCGGATGTGCCCGAACTGGTGCGTGGCAAAACCGGTCGAGTCTATGGCCACCTAATGGCGCTGCTTACGCTAATGAAGTCTCAGCCCCTGGCCTACAACAAAGACAATCAGGAAGATAAAGAGCCGCTGTTTGACGCCGTTGATACCGTGCGCGACTGCTTAAAAGCCTTTGCCGACATGGTGCCTGCTATTGAACCGAAAAAAGACAGCATGTATGAAGCAGCGCGTCGCGGATTCTCTACCGCCACGGACCTTGCTGATTACTTGGTTCGCAAAGGCGTCGCCTTCCGCGATGCCCATGAAATTGTCGGTCAATCGGTGGCTTACGGCTTGAAGACTAAGAAAGATCTGTCTGAAATGACCCTTGAAGAGTTGCAGCAGTTCTCTGCCACGATTGGGCAGGATGTGTTTGAGGTGCTCACATTAGAGGGTTCTGTTGCCGCCCGTAACCATATCGGTGGCACCGCGCCTGACCAGGTTCGCGCCGCTGCCAGCCGTGCTAGCGAGGCGTTAGCTGCGCTGAAAGGTGATGCATGAAGCGTGTGACTACCATCTTTAGTACGGTGCTGCTGGTCACGCTGTTATTAGTGGGCTGCGGCCAGAAAGGGCCGCTTTATATGCCTGACGAAGACACTCAGGGTTCGGCTGCCGAGCAGGAGGGGTAATGGATCACTTTAACTATCGTGATGGCGTGCTTTATGCCGAAGATGTCCCGCTTACTCAGGTCGCTGCTGATCTTGGTACGCCCTGTTATGTCTACTCAAAAGCAACGTTAGAGCGCCATTTTCGAGCCTATACCGAAGCCCTGGGTGGCCATCCTCATCTGATTTGTTATGCAGTGAAAGCCAATTCCAACTTGGCGGTGCTGGGTTTGCTCGCACGGTTAGGGGCTGGGTTTGATATTGTTTCGATCGGCGAGCTTGAGCGCGTACTGAAAGCGGGCGGCAACCCATCAAAAGTGGTGTTTTCAGGCGTGGCCAAGCAGCCGCATGAAATGGCCCGCGCGCTTGAGGTTGGCATTAAATGCTTTAACGTTGAATCCCGTCCCGAGCTTGAGCGGCTAAATGCTGTCGCAGCAGAGCTTGGCAAGGTGGCGCCGGTATCACTGCGGGTAAACCCGGATGTGGACGCTGGCACCCACCCGTACATTTCTACTGGGCTGAAAGATAACAAGTTTGGTATTCCAGTGGATGAGGCGCTAGATGTTTACAGCCTCGCCGCCAGTTTGCCTAATTTGCGCGTCACCGGGCTAGACTGCCATATCGGTTCTCAACTTACCGAAACTGCACCATTTCTAGATGCGCTAGAGCGGCTCTTGATGTTAATGGAGCGGCTGCGTGAGCGTGGTATTGAAATTGATCACTTGGATCTGGGTGGTGGGCTAGGTGTTCCCTATCGTGATGAAAAGCCACCCCAACCGTTTGATTATGCAAGCCAGCTGCTGGCGCGCCTGTCTCGCTGGGAGGGTGGTGAAGCGCTTACGTTGCTTTTTGAGCCAGGTCGCTCTATTGCGGCTAACGCGGGCTTAATGTTGACCCGTGTAGAGTTTTTAAAGCCCGGTGAAACCAAAAATTTCGCGATTGTTGATGCCGCTATGAATGACCTGATCCGTCCCGCGTTGTATCAGGCATGGCAAGCTATTGTGCCGGTGGATACCCGCCAGCAGCGTGAACGTGCGGTCTATGATGTTGTTGGTCCTGTCTGTGAAACTGGTGATTTTCTCGGTAAAGAGCGCGATCTAGCAATTGCTGAGGGCGATTTACTGGCCGTTCGATCAGCAGGCGCTTACGGCTTTGTGATGGCGTCGAATTACAATAGCCGTCCGCGCCCTCCTGAAGTGATGGTCGATGGCAGCAGCTACCATGTGGTGCGCGCACGGGAAAGCCTGGAAAGCCTGTGGGCCGGCGAAACACTTCTGCCGGAAGGGGGGCGCTGATGCTGTTGCACTTCACCAAAATGCATGGTCTGGGTAATGATTTTATGGTGGTGGACCTAGTTACTCAGCGGGCTCGCCTGCGTGATGAACAGATTCGCCAGCTGGCAGATCGGCGCTTTGGTATTGGTTTTGACCAATTACTGGTGGTTGAGCCACCCCGAGATCCGGAAATGGATTTTCGCTACCGCATTTTTAATGCCGATGGCAGTGAAGTTGAAAATTGCGGCAATGGGGCACGCTGTTTTGCTCGTTTTGTCCGTGATCAGCGCCTGACCCATAAGCATGAAATTCATGTGGAAACTGCCGGTGGGCCCTTGGTACTTAATGTTCAGCACGACGGTATGGTGCGTGTTGACATGGGCCGGCCGCGCTTTAACCCCGCCACACTGCCGTTTGAGGCACCGGGTGATCAGCCGCTACACGCTGTCGATGTCGATGGTGACACGCTGGAACTAGGGGTTGTCTCAATGGGCAATCCCCATGCCGTGTTACAGGTGGAAAGTGTTGATAGTGCGCCCGTTGAGCATCTTGGGCCGCTGCTTGAGTCCCACCCTCGCTTTCCTAAGCGGGTTAACGTGGGCTTTATGCAGGTGGTGTCACCCAGCGAAATTCGTTTGCGAGTATATGAGCGCGGCAGTGGTGAGACGCTTGCCTGCGGTACCGGTGCCTGTGCTGCGGTGGCTAGCGGTATTCGGCAGGGGCTGTTGAAAAGTCCGGTGAATGTTCATTTGCCAGGAGGGCAGCTCAGTATTGAGTGGCCAGACCCTGAATCATCGCTGGTAATGGTGGGCCCTGCCACACGTGTTTTTGACGGGCGTGTCACGCTCAACTAATTCGAGGAGTACGGCGATGTCTCAAGCTCTTGAGCCGCGCAAAACGCTCGACCCTGATCAAGTGGCGTTTTGGCTGGCTCGCCATCCCGATTTTTTTGTTGGCCGTGAAGGCTTGCTGCAGCAGCTCAAGGTGCCGCATCCCCACATCGATGGGGCGGTATCGCTGCTAGAGCGTCTGGTGATTGACTTACGTCAACGTGCTGAAACAGCAGAGGGGCGGCTTGAGCATCTTCTGGAAACCGCGCGGCATAATGAAGCCCAGTACCGTCGTCTGCGTGAGACGCTGCTCAGCTTGGTTGAAGCTGAAGATCGCGATACGTTGGCCCAAGCGCTGGCCATCCAATTAAGCGAGCACTTTCAAACCCCCGCTATGTCGCTATGGTGCCCATCTTCATTAAGTGACGATGAACCCACACCGCCCCAACCACCGCGGCATGTGTTAGATCAGCATGCCAGCGCACGTCTCGCCGCGCTGCTTGATGGGCGCACCAGTCGTTGTGTCAAGCTCAGCGTTAGCGATTGGAAATGCCTGTTGCCGCATACTAAAACACCCCGGCGGGCGGGCTCCTGCGCCATTTCGCGGCTTTCCGCAGGCGAGCAGCTGGGCTATTTACTTCTCGCAAGCCCCGACCCGGACTGTTACCGCGCCAGTATGGATACGTTATTTACCGAGTACTTGAGCGATATCGTGGCACGGCTACTGCTTCGCCTAGATCATCATGGGTAGCCCAGGCTCCTTAACGACGCAGGTCGACGTGTATTTACGTAAACTTGCTGCCCATGCAAGCCCTGCCACGGTGGCGGCGTATCGTCAGGATTTAAACGCTCTGCTGCGTTTTTCTGAGCAACGCGGTGTAACCGATGCAGAGACGTTAGACACTGCATTTCTGCGCGCCTTTTTAGGGGCCGAGCGAAGCCGCGGTCTTGCGCCGAGAAGTTTGGCCCGCCGCCGCGCTGCGCTATCACGTTTTGCTGACTATCTTGTGCAGCAGCACGTACTTGCCGACAACCCTGTGGGATTACTGCGTACGCCAAAGCAGCCAAGCCATTTACCAAGGCCGCTTGATGTTGATGCGCTATCACGTTTTTTAGATACGCCACACGATGGCACGCCGCTGGCAATACGTGACCAAGCAATGCTTGAGTTGTTTTACTCTAGCGGCCTACGGTTAGCGGAACTTGCTGCGCTGGATGTGAGTCACTTAAATGCCCATCATGTGAGAGTGGTGGGTAAGGGCAGTAAGCCTCGGCAAGTGCCCGTTGGTAAGCGAGCAGATCAAGCGATTACGGCGTGGTTGCTGTGTCGCTCTGAAATGGCGGCAACGGGTGAAATGGCGCTATTTGTCGGCCAGCGTGGGCAGCGCTTAGGGCATCGTGGTATTCAAAAACGGTTGGCGCAACTTTCTATTGTGCGGGGTTTGCCCGAACACCTTCATCCCCATCGATTGCGGCACTCGTTCGCAAGTCATTTATTGGAGTCCAGCCAAGACCTGCGGGCGGTTCAGGAGTTGCTGGGGCATGCTAATTTATCGACGACTCAAGTCTACACCCGCCTCGATTGGCAGCATTTAGCCGAAAGTTATGATGCAGCTCACCCCCGCGCTAAACGCCGCCCTACACGGAGTTAACCATGGCTTCGCTACAAGCGATTACGTTTGATCTTGATGATACGCTGTGGGACAACCAAGGCGTGATGTTAAAAACGGAAGAGGGCCACTATCGTTGGCTAATTGAAGCGCTGGCGGTGTGGCGCAAAACTCGCCATGAAGCGCCATTAGCGCTGAGTTACCAGCAGGGGCTGGCCGATTACCTAGAGCGCCGCCAAGAGTGGGCCAAGCGAGTGCCAGAACGGCGCGGTGATTTTACCTGGCTGCGATTGCGGGCGTTAGAAGCACAGTTGGAAGCCCAAGGCTTAACACGCAGTAGTGCATTGCTGTGGGCTGCCGCTGCTATGAATGAGTTTCATCGCCTGCGGGTTCAAGTAACGCCGCACGCTGAAGCCGCTGGGCTGTTATCCGCGTTGAGCGAGCGATACCAACTAGCGGCTATTACCAATGGCAATATTCATCTTAAACGTCAGCCGTTAGCAGCGTACTTCCCAGTCGCTATTGCAGCCGGGGAGTTATTGGCACCAAAACCAGATCCTAAGCCGTTTCTCACTGCCCTGGAGCGTCTTAACGTAGCGCCCCATCGCGCGATGCATGTAGGTGACTCCTGGCAAGAAGACGTAGTGCCTGCCCAGCAGCTGGGCATGCATGCCGCATGGATTGCCGCGCAAGGCGATCAAGCCCTGCCCGCACGTATTCACCGCATTGCCCACGTGAAAGAGCTGCCCGAACTAATCGAGTGGTTAGAACGACGCCCCTAATATAGCGGTTGCGGCGGATTTTAAGCAGCCAGGCTTGGTTGGTAAAATAAGGTATCGTTAGCAAGGTTCAGCTTGTTTGGGAAAACCTGGCTTGTTTGGGAAAACCTAGCTTGTTCGGCAAACCTTGGTTTACTCAGGGGTATGCAGCCACTGGTCAAGTTTTTGTGAAAGTGTATCCACACCATCGCGTTTGAGCGACGAGAAAAGCTGAACTGAGACTAGGTCTTCCCACTCTTTAAGGCGAGAGCGGACTTTTTGCAGCGTGGCACTAGCAGGACCTTTTTTTAATTTATCGGACTTGGTGAGCAGAATATGCACGGGCATTTCGCGCTTGTCGGCATAGTTGAGCATCATTTGATCAAATTCGGTTAGCGGATGGCGCACGTCCATTAGCAGTACAAGACCGCGTAGGCTGAAGCGACCGCGTAGATAATCAGACAGGTGCTGCTGCCACTCAAGCTTCACGGCTTCCGGTACTTTGGCGTAGCCGTAGCCGGGTAAGTCGACTAAGCGGCGTGACTCGTCGTTCATGATGCTGAAAAAGTTGATTAGCTGAGTACGGCCCGGTGTACGTGAGGTACGGGCTAAGGCATTTTGTTGGGTAAGTGCATTAATCGCACTTGATTTACCCGCATTGGAGCGCCCGGCAAACGCTACTTCTGCGCCAGTATCATCTGGGCACAGGGCAAGTGTTGGTGCACTGATCATAAAGCGGGCAGTGGGGTAGTTCAGCCGGGCGATTGGGTTATCATTAGCAGTAGACATGGTGTTAATCCTGAAAAACAGACGTATAAGACGGCCCGTTTCACCACGTTAACGTGAGTAAATGACGGTACCGCGACGAATTACCCCAAAAGCAGACCTGGACTTGCATTCCCGCCGCTAGGGTGATTCGTTATAATGCAAGCGGTTTATAACTGCGACCTGGGGCGCTAGTGTACCATCGCGCTCTAGCCAGCAGCGACCAACACGACATGTTGTTCGTTTTGGCGGAGCTGACCCTGGTAAAGTGCTGAACCTGGGCAGCGCCCAGGGTGCGTACCAGTCAATAATCAAACGGCATAGTGGAATAGCAATGAGAAAGTTACTGGCAAGCCTGGCAATTACCATGGGTGCCGTTGGCACCGTACATGCTCAAACCGACCACCAAGCGGACGCGGATGCGGCGGCTGGTCGTGAACTCGCTCAAACCTGCGCGGCCTGTCATGGTCAACAAGGGATCAGCGCAGTGGGTAGTTTTCCCAACCTAGCAGGGCAGCAAATGTCTTATCTTGCTAAGCAAATTATGGACATTCGTGACGGTAACCGCGTTGTCGCTCAAATGGCAGGGCTGGTTGACAACTACTCTGATCAAGACGCTTGGGATGTCGCGGCGCATTTCGCAAGACAAGATGCAAACCTTGGCCAGACCAATGACGAAGATGCTGAGCTTTTAGCCCGAGGTGAAGAGTTGTACCGGGCAGGTGATATGACCAAAGGTATTCCTGCGTGCAGCGCTTGTCATACCCCCACGGGGGCTGGCATCGGTAGTGCGGTATATCCGGCACTTTCAGGCCAGCACGCAGAGTACACGGTGTCTACGTTGCAAGACTTTGCTTCCGGTGAGCGTGCCAACAGCCCGAATAACATCATGGGCGATATCGCTTCCAAAATGAGCGATAACGACATGGAGGCTGTAGCGAATTATCTATTAGGCTTGAACTAGTCGCTGCTAATCAAGGTGCCCTATCTCACTGGTAATTAAAGAGATGGGGAACCTCTGTATATGCTTAGCGGTCATAGTCTCGCTTATTCTTGGAGAATTTTTGCTATGTTGAAAACGTTAATGGTCGCGGTAGCTGGTTTAGGCCTTTCTGCCTCAGTGAGTGCCCAGGAGCTGGTGGAAGGACAGCACTACACGCTGCTTGAGTCGCCGGTGGCAACCCAGGTAGATGAGGGGCAGATTGAAGTGACCGAAGCGTTTTGGTTTGGCTGCCCGCATTGTTATCGGCTGCAAGAACCAGTAAGCGAGTGGTACGCAACCCTTGAAGATGACGTTAGCGTTGTTCATATGCCTGCAACGATGGGTGGTGATTGGAATACCCACGCGACAGCGTTTTATGCGGCGGAATCACTGGGCATTGAAGAGCAACTGCACGCTGATTTCTTTGAAGCGATTCATGAAGATGGTCGCTCGCTGACTGACCCAGATGAAATCGCTGAATTTTTCTCTAATTACGGTGTAAGTGAAAAAGAAGCCAAGCAAGCATTGACGGCATTCGACGTTCGCAGTGAGGTCAATAAAGCAAATGGCCGCATGCGTGAAATGCGCCTGATGGGCGTGCCTGCCTTAGTTATTGATGGCCGCTACCTTGTGTCTCCCAGCACCGCCGGTAGCTTGGAGAATATGCCGCAAATTGCGGATGCGCTCGTTGAGCGTGTGCGTAATGAGCGCACACAATAACCGTGTTAGAGCAGGGGCACGCAGGGGGGCAAATAGGCTTGCCTGCGTCATCTCTGGCTGAACGTGGTCACCTTCGTCTGCTGACGTTTAATTTACAGGTGGGTATTCAAACGTCAGCGTATCACCATTATCTTACCCGTAGCTGGCAGCATGTACTGCCCCACCCACAACGTCTTAAGCGCTTAGCGCAAATGGGAAATGTGTTAGCGCCATTTGATGTGGTTGGATTACAAGAGGTCGATGGTGGCAGCTTCCGTTCTGGCCGTGTTAACCAAGTTGAATACCTTGCTTCCCAGGCGCGATTTCCCCACTACTTTCAACAATTAAATCGTAATTTGGGGCAGTTTGCCCAGCATAGTAATGGGCTATTGTCGCGCATTGTGCCTAGCCATATCGAAGAGCATCGCTTGCCTGGGATGTTGCCAGGTCGTGGTGCTATTCATGCGCGCTATGGAGAAGGGCCAGATGCACTGCATATCTTTGTAGCTCATTTGGCGCTGAGTCACCGCGGACGGGTTCGTCAGCTTAATTATCTGAGTAACATTATCGAGCCGTTGCGTCATGTGGTGGTGATGGGGGATCTTAATTGTACGCCTGAGCAGCTTCATGCCCATGAACGTTTTAGTACGTCGTTGCCGCTTCACCCGGTTAAGCCACTGCTTAGCTACCCCTCCTGGCAACCTCGTCGTGCTCTAGATCATATTCTGCTGTCTCAAACCCTCGAAGCCGCCGATGTGCGCGTATTGGATCATTTGTTTTCAGACCATCTGCCGATTGCTGTGGATTTACCGCTACCTGCAGCTTGCCTGGCGGCAATTCGTCAAAGCGTTTAACGTTAGTTTACTTGGTGGTGTACAGGCGCTGCATTGTCTGCGTATATGCGCTATTGTCTGCCCCCTGACTCCACTAGCCGTTTTACGCGAGACACTTCCATGTCGGACACAACACAACTACCTGCGTTTATCGCTGCGCTGGACCGCATTTCGGAGTGGTTTGGACGTAGCATTGCGTGGCTGATCATCATTATGATGTTGATTCAGTTCGCGATTGTACTGCTTCGTTATGTTTTCAGCGTTAACAGCATTTTTATGCAAGAACTGGTGATGTATATGCATGCCAGTGTCTTTATGCTCGCTGCGGCCTATACCTTTCGCCACGATGGTCATGTACGGGTTGATATTTTTTATCGTGGAATGACGCCCCGCCGCCAGGCGGTAGTTAATATTGTGGGCATTATCACTTTGTTAATGCCCGTGATGATTTTTATCATCGCTTCCAGCTTTGGTTACGTTGCTAACTCTTGGCGTATTATGGAGACCTCCTCAGACTACGGTGGCATTCCAGCTGTCTTTGCACTGAAAACGTTAATACCGCTCTTTGCTGCGCTGATGATCCTGCAAGGTGTCATTGAAGTGGTGCGCAATGGCTACGTATTTACTGGCCGGATATCCCCGTCTATTGGTGATGACAACCATCTTGAGGAGCGCGTTTGATGCTGGAATTTATGCCAATTATTTTATTTGCCTCCATCTGCATTGTGTTGATGTTTGGCTTTCCGGTGGCGCTTTCGTTAGCAGGTACCGCGCTGCTATTTGCAGGCATGGGATTAGGTTTAGAAGCCATAGGTATCGACGCTAACTTTGATAGTGGTTATCTCGCTGCGTTGCCCAATCGGCTTTACGGCATTATGACCAACCAAACGCTGCTGGCAGTGCCACTGTTTGTTTTAATGGGCGTTTTGCTTGAAAAGTCTAAAGTAGCTGAAACACTACTTGATGCCATGGCGCTGCTGTTTGGTGCTATGCGTGGCGGCTTGGGTATTTCGGTGACGTTGGTAGGAATGCTGATGGCGGCCTCCACCGGTATTGTAGGTGCGACGGTGGTTACCATGGGGCTTATGTCGCTACCCACTATGTTAAAGCGTGGTTATAGCACCTCACTGGCAACCGGTACTATTTGTGCAACTGGCACGTTAGGCCAGATTATTCCGCCTTCTATTGCGCTAGTCCTTTTGGGTGATGTGCTGTCCTCGGCTTATCAGCAGGCGCAGCTCTCTATGGGCATTTTTAGTCCTAAAACAGTCTCTGTAGGCGACTTATTTATGGGTGCCCTGGTGCCAGGGCTGATCCTGGTGGTGATGTATATGATTTACGTTGCCCTGGTGGCGCTATTTCGGCCGCATATGGCACCAGCCGCTAATCGTGAAGAGCTGATGGCAGAGCTTGGGCATACCTCAGGCCTGGGAATGCTACTGTTGAAAGGCTTAGTACCTCCCGTAGTACTTATTGTGGCGGTACTTGGCTCGATTTTAAGTGGTTTTGCAACGCCTACTGAAGCATCGGCCGTTGGCGCCTTTGGTGCTTTGGTGTTAGCCCTTGCTTATCGTCAGTTGGATTGGGCAACGCTGAAAGACGTGCTGCGTTCAACTACCCATGTGACGACCATGGTGTTCATGATTTTGATCGGTGCTGCCCTGTTTTCGTTGGTCTTCCGGGCTTATGGTGGCGAGCATATGGTCACTGAACTGTTTGAAGGTATGCCCGGTGGGGTAGTGGGCGCGACCATTATTGTCATGCTAGTCATCTTCCTACTTGGCTTTATTCTCGACTTTATCGAAATCACCTTTGTGGTGGTGCCTATCGTTGGGCCGATTCTTCTGGCCATGGGTCTTGATCCGATTTGGTTGGGCATCATGATCGCTATTAATCTGCAAACATCGTTCTTAACCCCGCCATTTGGTTTTGCGCTGTTCTATTTACGTGGTGTGGCACCACCCTCGGTGCCTACTTCGGCGATTTACCGTGGGGTAATCCCGTTTATTTTGATGCAGCTTGCCATGTTACTGATGCTAACGTTTTTCCCGCAGCTCGCCACATGGCTGCCAGGGCTACTCTGACATACGCTGTTTTGATGAGTGCCGAGTTGAAAAATATCGTTACTATCAACGGCACAGAGTGGCAATCTTAAGTAAAGCCGCAAAGCTATAAATAGTCACGGCTTGTAACAGACCGCCTGGCCAATAGTGCTAGGCAGTAATCTCTCTACCCATAACAGTAAAAATAGAAATAAGAGGGTTCGTATGAAAGCCAAAGCTCTACCTGTCGCTATTGCGATGACAACTGCGCTATCCGCTAGCTTGCTGGTGGTTTCAAGTTTTGATAATCAGGCCCAGGCGCAAGAAAACTTTCGCTGGAAAATGGTCACCTCCTGGCCGAAAAACTTCCCAGGTGTAGGGCAGGGGCCTGAGCGGCTCTCGCAGTTGGTGGAAGAGATGTCCGATGGTCGCCTGACCATTGAAGTCTTTGGCGCTGGTCAGTTGGTGCCGGGGTTTGAAGTATTTGATGCTGTATCCGATGGTACCGCTGAACTTGGCCACTCGGCTTCTTATTACTGGAAAGGCAAAGCGCCCGCTGCGCAGTTCTTTGCTGCCGTACCGTTTGGCATGAACGCACAGGAAATGAATGCTTGGCTGCATTTTGGCGGCGGTATGGAGCTTTGGAACGAGCTGTATGATGACTTCGGTGTCGATGTGCTGGTGGCCGGTGCTTCTGGTGTACAAATGGGCGGTTGGTACAACAAGGAAATCAACTCGGTTGATGACCTTGATGGTTTGAAAATGCGTATGCCAGGGCTTGGTGGTGAAGTAATGAGCCGTATGGGCGTAGCGATAGTTAACATGCCGGGCGGTGAAATTTTCACCTCGCTACAGTCTGGAGCCATTGATGCAACCGAATGGATTGGCCCATATAACGACTTAGCCTTTGGCCTGCACCAAGCCGCTGATTATTACTATTACCCAGGATGGCACGAGCCGACCGTAATGTTTGAAGCTATTGTGAACGAAGAAGCGATGGCTGAACTACCGGCAGATTTACAGGCCATTCTTACCACGGCCGTGCGCGATGTTAATGCTAATGTGCTAGACGAATACACCGCGCGTAATAACGATGCGCTAGTGACGTTGGTCAACGAGCATGACGTTGAGTTGCGCCGTATCCCTGATGATGTTCTTGCTCAAGCCCGTGAGCACTCTGCCGATGTCGTGGCAGAGCTGGCGGAGTCTAGCGAGCTGGCAACGCGTATCTATGAGTCGTACCAAGCGTTTCAGAATAAGGTAGAAGACTACCATGCGATTTCTGAACAGGCGTATTACAACGCGCGTAATCCCGAGGGGGACGCGACGCAGTAAAGGCCTAGCAGTAAAGGCCTAATAGTGACATAAATATGCTACTGGCATTTTACGCTTGTTGAACATGCAATGGCCGCCTAAGGGCGGTCATTGTTTTATTTAAGCAGCCCTGTCTAAAAAGTCCTTGCTTAAGCAGTTCTTGTTTAGCTGCGCATTTGGGTATGCTAGAGAACTACTGAACCGTTAAGTAAGGAACCCCATGTCTATCGACTCCCGCCTTCGCAATGTACTCACCATCGCGGGTTCTGACCCTTCTGGTGGCGCAGGTATTCAAGCAGACCTCAAGACGTTTTCCGCTTTAGGTACTTATGGCACCAGTGTGGTGACAGCACTGACGGTGCAAAACACGTGTAGCGTGGCAGCGGTGTACCCTGTGTCGGCCCAGGTCATTCGTGAGCAGTTAGCGCACCTGTTAAATGACGTCGAATTAGAGGCGGTTAAAATTGGCATGGTCGCTAGCCGTGAAGTTGCTGAAGTCATTGCTGATGTGTTGCGCCAAAACCGTCCCCGCTGGGTCGTCTTGGACCCGGTTATGGTGGCAAAAAGTGGTGATATTTTGGTTGGCGATGCTGGCATACGCGCAGTGCGCGACATACTGGTACCTTTAGCGGACGTCATTACGCCTAATTTGCCCGAAGCGGCGGTGCTCTTAAATACCGAACCGCCTACTTCACTAGACGATATGGAAGCGATGCTGCCAGCGCTGGTGGAGTTGGGAGCGCCTTACGTGGTGCTGAAAGGAGGTCATCTGCGTGGGGATACTTGTCCAGATTTACTGGCAACCCCAAATGGACACACATGGCTTCCTGCCTCGCGTATTGCCACTGACAACCTGCACGGCACAGGCTGCGCACTCTCCTCTGCAATTGCGGCGTGCTTGGCGAAACTGCCTGCTGATGCAGAGGCCAGCGCGCCTAAGCAGGCAATTGGTGAAGCAAAACAGTGGTTGCATGCTGCATTAGAAGCGAGCGCTCGCCTCAATGTCGGTCGTGGGCGAGGACCTGTACATCATTTTCACGCGTGGTGGTAAGAGAAATGATCTAGCGCAATAAGCATGTAGAGCAGCGGTGGAAAAGGTAAGAGACACCTTGCGGTATGTACAAACGAACACCATGCTGAACAGTGCCTGTATGGCTATCTAACGTGCCTACTGACGGTGCCGACTTGATCGGCCAAGGAGTTGTGCCATGTCTCGCACGCTGCTATTTGCTACGGATCTTTCTCAGGATAACCGAGCTGCCTTTGCTCGAGCTTTACGGCTAGCCTATGCCCAAGGAGCGCAGCTCGACATTCTTCATGTCCTTGACCCCTATCTGCCCCGTCGTGTTCTTCACGACGTTGAAAGCGCGGTGAATGAAGACATCAGCGCCACCCTGACCGATCTGCGCGAAGATTACGCGCTGGAAGCGCCTTCGTTACTCATTCAGACCGTTGTGGGTGCACCGCATGTTGAAATCGTTCGAGAAGCTCACGAACGTAATGCCTCGTTAATTATTATGGGTATGCACCGTAAACGCGGGCAAAAAGACCTTCTTTTAGGCACTACCGTTATGCGTGTGTTGAGAAGTGCGCCCTGCCCAGTGGTGGTCGCCTCTTATCTACCAACCCAGCCCTGGCAACATATCCTGGTGCCAATCGATTTTTCGCTTACCGCTCGTCAAACACTCAGGGAGGCACTCATTCGCTTCCCTGAAGCGAAGCTGACACTCCTGCATGCCTGGAGCTTGCCTGGAGAGCGCGAGCTGGGCTCTCAGGCTAATTTTGCCCAGTGGCGAGATCATGAAGTAGAGCGCTTACGTAGGACGTTGGATAACGAAATTGAGAGTTTAATGCGTGATCTTGATGGCGTGCCTGATGTTGAGCTAGTGCTTGAGCCAGGGCAGCCCTGCGATGTGCTCCACGATTATATGAAGCGCCACTCACCCGATTTAGTGATTATTGGTAGCCGTGGCCAGCCCCAGCACACTAGCCAAGTGACCGAAATGCTGCTGGGCGAACCTCATTGTGATCTCATGTTGTGTCGCTCTTGGTAATTGTTGTACGGAACCTTTATTTTTATTTTGTGTATGTATAGCTAATGTTCCGAGTGAAAGAGGTTTTCGCTATGCTATCTGTACACAAATATCCTTTAGCGCTAGGCGCGCTGTTAACAGTAGGTATTTGCCTATTGGCACCTAATGTATTGGCCGATAGCGTCACCGAGCGAGGGGAGCGCTTTGAGCGCATCGTGGACAGTGATGGGCAACGTTATGCGCTAATAGGGAGTGGGGTGTTTCGCTACATGATTTGGACGGCGTATGCAGGGGCCTACTATCAGCTTGAAGGGGAGACTGAACCACAGCCGTTGAGTAATGTGCCTCGGCGTCTTGAGCTAGCTTATTTTCATGATATTGAGGCAGCCGACTTTGCTGAAGCGACTGAGAAAACGCTAAAAGCGTCGCTGACACTCTACGAGTTTAATCAGATCGAAGAGGGCCTAGAGCGGCTGAACCAAGGCTATCGTGATGTCACACCTGGTGATCGCTATCTGCTCAGTTGGGATGGGGAGGCGCTGCAGCTCGCCCTTAATGGTGATGTGGTGTTTGAAGACGAGAGCGTAGAGTTCGCCAGTGCTCTGTTTGGTATTTGGTTGGGCGAGCGCCCACTAAGCGATGACTTTCGTAATGCACTGTTAGGCCAGCGTTAAGACGGTAAAAGGCTTTTGGCTGACGCCTAGGCAAGCGATTACACTATCTCTTCTTGGGATAATATCGTAAGGGGAAAGTGTGAAGGCACTGATTCAGCGGGTGAAAAATGCCAGTGTGACGGTCGAGGGTGAAACAGTGGGAGCCATTGACCATGGTTTGCTGGCATTAGTGGGTGTTGAAAAAGGCGATAGCGAGGCTGATGCTGAAAAACTATTGCATAAGCTGCTGCACTATCGTGTCTTCAGCGACCATGACGATAAGATGAATCTTAACGTACAGCAGGCAAACGGAGGCCTATTGCTAGTGTCTCAGTTCACCCTGGCCGCTGATACGCATAAAGGACTGCGTCCCAGCTTCTCTAGCGCAGCTTTGCCTGAGGAAGGGCATCGGTTGTTTGATTACTTGGTGTCCAGCGCCCGCTCTGCTTGGCCCACTGTGGCTACCGGCCAGTTCGGTGCGAATATGCAAGTGGCGCTGGTTAACGATGGGCCGGTAACGTTCTTGCTTGAAAGCTAACTTTTTTAGCGCTGGAGCGAGAGTGGCGCAATTTTGTAGTGGTGCGGTCTTAGGTGTCTTCGCTGGCCAACAGCTCCGCTTCCATGGTTTCTAACGCCTCCTCTGCTGCCAGCCACTGCTGTTCAGCGTTGTCCAGGCGGCTTTTGATTTTCGCCTGTTGGGCAAGTGCATCGGTAAGCTCTACTTTACGAGCACTGTCGGTATAAAGTATTGGGTCAGCCAGAATAGCTTCTACTTCTTCAAGCTCGCGCTGAGCTTTCTCCATGGTTTTTTCAGCTTGATCGCGCTCTTTTTTCAGCGGCCGTAGTTTCTCGCGCAGTTCCGCCGCTGCCTTACGGGCCGCTTTGCGGTCACCGCTGGGCTGTTGGCTTTGGCGGTCGCTTTTCTCACTGCGCGAATCCCGGCGGCTCTCTTCCAATCGTGCCTTCAACCATACCCGGTAGTCGTCGAGGTCGCCATCAAAGGGTTCTACCCGGTGGTCTGCCACCCGCCAGAACTCATCGACTGTGGCACGCAATAGGTGGCGATCGTGGGATACCAGAATGACGGTGCCTTCAAAGCTTGCCAGCGCCTCGGTCAACGCCTCGCGCATTTCCAGATCTAGATGGTTGGTTGGCTCATCGAGTAGCAGGAGGTTAGGTTTTTGCCAAGCAACCAGCGCGAGTGCCAAGCGCGCTTTTTCACCGCCTGAGTAGGTGCCAACTTCGCCAAAGGCGTCATCGCCCTTAAAGCCAAAGCCACCTAGGAAGTTGCGAATTTCCTGGTCGCTCGCGGTAGGAGAGAGCCGCTGCACATGGACAAACGGTGTCGTGGTCACGTCCAGGCTCTCCAGCTGGTGCTGGGCAAAGTAGCCAATGGCCAAATGCTCGCCAGGCACCCGCTTACCCTCTAGCAGCGCTAGCTCGCCGGTCAGTGACTTAATCAGCGTTGATTTGCCCGCGCCGTTGGGGCCTAACAGGCCAATGCGGCTGCCGGGTAATAGCGTAATGTTGACTTTCTTTAATTGGGCGACATCCCCCGTATCGCCGCGATAGCCCAAGGTGGCTTGATCCAGCACTAGCAGCGGGTGTGAGGTCTTATCTGCTGCAGGTAGGGTGAAGTGAAAAGGTGAATCTGTATGAGCAACGGCGATATCGCCCATGCGTTCCAGCATCTTCACACGGCTTTGTGCCTGCTTTGCTTTTGTTGCCTGGGCGCGAAAGCGTGCAATAAAGCGCTCAATCTCTTCACGGCGAGCCTGCTGTTTGGCCGCTTCAGCCTGCTGCAAAGCAAGCTTTTCAGCTCGGGTGCGCTCAAAGCGGGAATAGTTGCCGCGGTAGAGCTCTAGCGTCTGGTGGTGCATGTGCACGATGTGATCACATACGGCATCTAGGAAGTCACGATCGTGCGAAATGAGCAGCAACGTGCCTGGATAGCGGGTTAGCCATTGTTCAAGCCAAAGCAGGGCGTCGAGATCAAGGTGGTTGGTCGGCTCATCAAGTAGCAATAAATCAGATGGCATAAATAGCGTGCGGGCTAGATTCACCCGCATACGCCAGCCACCGGAAAAGTCCGACAAGGGCCGCTGCAGATCCGCTTGCACAAAACCGAGCCCCACCAATAGCTGCGATGCTCGCGACTCTGCCGTGTAGCCATCCAGCGTTTCTATTAAGCCATGCAACTCGGCCTCGCGATGCGCATCGTCTGCTTTGCGTGCAGCCAGCAGATCAGTCTCAGCTTGACGCAGCGCGTGATCCCCATCAAGTACGTACTCCACAATGGGTCGATCCAGTGCTTCCACTTCCTGGGCCATGTGGGCTATCCGCTGGCCACCGCTCATCTCAACGTCGCCTTGGTCAGGGCCAAGCTCGCCTAGCAGAAGTTTGAATAAGCTCGACTTACCGGCGCCGTTTGCCCCGATAATGCCAGCTTTTACGCCGCTGTGGAGCGTAAGATCAGCGTTATCGAGTAGTGTTTGTGTGCCCCGTTGCAGGGCGACTTGGCGCAGTGCGATCATGCATTCTCCCGAGAAAAGTGGGTAAATCAATGTTCGATTCTAACCGATTACAGCGCTTACAGCAGGCTTCGCTATGGGATTTTGCACTGGCATTTTATGCTCAGCCAGGGGTTGAGCAAGCATGCCTTGTGCTACAGGACAGGGCCGGGGTTGATGTGTGTGAGCTTCTAGTCCATGGCTGGCTCTACCAATACGGCCTTCAGATAATGCCAGATGCGTTGGCGGTGGAGCGCAAAGCGAGCAATCACTGGCAGCAGTCAGTGACGGCCGTTTTACGCCAGCTACGTCGTGAACTTAAGCCACAAGCAGTAAACAATGGGGCCGTTGCGCAGTTGCGAAAGACGCTTCAACAGGCTGAGTTGCAGGCTGAGCGTGAGAATCTTCAACGCTGGCAGCAATGGATATTGCAAGCGTCTACCCATAAACAGCGTTTAACAAACTGCGCTATAAGCCAGCATGATGTTGCACAATGGCTGCAAGATAGGCTGTTTTTTGATGCGCTTGCACTTGAGCAAGTGGTTGTGCAACCTGAACGCGAGAAGGTTAGGGAGGCACTTAATAGGCTTGCGACACAGCTTGACCGCTACGAGCGACCGCGCTAGCCTGAAATTAAGCTATTTTTGAATAACGCGTGTTTATAAGAGTGTCATGGCTCTTTTTAACTGTTTTAAAAGCTATTTTTGAAGGCTGTTCTAAACGAATCAAAAAAGACATGCTTTTATGAATAATGCTGATAAAGACAGTTGTTTCAAGAGACCTGTGGCAACGAACGTAGCAATGAGTAGAGTGTTTTAGAGCAGCACGCATTATACAAAAATTGAATACTGGCGCACTCGTACAGCGCGCTTACCACTGCTAGGGGAACTTCGCATGAAGGCAAGCAAGTTAATTTCGACTCGTTCAGTAACGACCAAGTTAATGACGACTGCGAGCATCGGTGCACTTTTATTTGGCCTCAGCGCTGCCGCTCAAGCAGACAACTGGCGTTATGCCCACGAAGAGTACGAAGGCGACGTTCAGGATGTGTTCGCTTACGCCTTCAAAGAATATATTGAAGAGAATTCTGATCACAGCGTTCAGGTTTATCGTTTTGGTGAGCTAGGTGAGTCTGACGACATCATGGAGCAGACACAAAACGGTATTCTTCAGTTCGTTAACCAGTCACCTGGGTTTACTGGTTCGCTTATTCCAGAAGCGCAAATTTTCTTCATTCCTTACTTATTACCTACCGATGAAGAAACTGTCCTCACTTTCTTTGATGAGAGTAAGGCTATTAACGAGATGTTCCCGGAGCTTTATGCCGAGCAAGGTCTTGAGCTGCTGAAGATGTACCCTGAAGGTGAAATGGTCGTCACTACCGATGAGCCGATTAGCTCGCCGGATGATATGAATAACAAAAAAATTCGTACCATGACGAACCCTTTGCTTTCAGAAACTTATGATGCCTTTGGTGCAACACCGACTCCGCTGCCGTGGGGCGAAGTATATGGTGGCCTGCAAACCGGTATTATCGATGGTCAAGAAAATCCGATCTTCTGGATCGAGTCTGGCGGTTTATATGAAGTGTCACCGCACCTTACCTTTACAGGCCATGGTTGGTTCACTACCGCTATGATGGCGAATCAGGACTTCTATGATGGCTTGTCTGATGAAGATAAGGAGCTAGTACGGGAAGCGTCTGATGCTGCCTATGATCACACAATCGAGCACATTAAAGGGCTAGCTGACGAAGCGTTAGCTAAAATTCAGGAAGCTTCCGACGAAGTGACAGTAACGCGCCTGAACGAAGAACAGATTCAAGCCTTCCGTGAGCGTGCACCGCAGGTTGAAGAAGCCTTCTTGGGCATGACGGGCGAGCGTGGTGCTGAGCTACTTGAGCAGTTTAAAGCTGATCTCGAAGCCGTAACTAACGAGTGATTTAGCGTTTAGCACCCTCGCTTCAACGAAAAATCACCTAGGGGCAGCCAGCGCTGCCCCTTTTTTGTTCTTAGATGCTTAGCCGGATCTGACGACTACGTAACAAAAAAAGCGCGTAACCATACGTAAAAGACAGAAAAATTTACGTCCATCCAGCGTTGAAGCGGAAAGAGTTATTAACCGTTACGCTACAAAATGAGCAAGGCCGGACACGCTCCGTTCGGTGGTCAGTGAAGGAAGAGGCGCTACGCAGCCCCGGATAGTTAGCCGCCACGCTGCATAAGAGGAGATCGGCGATGACCGAAGAAGAGTCTGAAATAAATTACCGTTCGGGTTTGCCCGGCATACTAGGTGTGATCGACACCGTAATTAGCAAAATCGAGTCAGTGATACTGGCGATGGGGGTTTTGCTAATGGCGTTGAATACGGTCACCAATGTTATTGCCCGCTTTGTATTTGGTAATAGCATTATGTTTTCAGGTGAATTAAACCGTATTTTAATCATTATGATTACCTTTGCGGGTATCGGTTACGCTGCTCGCCACGGCCGTCACATTCGCATGTCGGCAATCTACGATGCGTTACCGGTTGGTGGACGAAAGGTATTGATGATAGTTATTTCGTTATTTACCTCTCTCGTTATGTTCTTTCTGCTTTATTACTCCGTGGTGTACATACTCGACCTGCAAAGCAAGGGTCGCGTATTGCCGTCTCTTGGGATTCCCATTTGGATTATTTATATCTGGGTACCTATGGGCTTTCTGATTACAGGCATTCAATACCTGTTGACGGCGATTAAAAACCTGACCTCTCGAGATGTATATCTCTCTACTGGGGTAGTCGACGGTTACAAAGATACCGAAACTGAAGTGTAAAGCAGGGCTTATACTCTAGGGGAACGCTATGACGACGATAATGGTAGTCACCATGATTGCCCTGCTGCTGCTGGGCTTTCCTATGATGATTCCGCTGATTACGGCAGCGGTAATCGGCTTTTATATGATGTTTAATGGCTTTGGCCAAATGGATACGCTGATTCAGCAGATGATGGCGGGTATCAGGCCAGCCTCGCTGATTGCAGTACCAATGTTTATTCTGGCGGCCGATATTATGACGCGCGGCCAGTCGGCTAATCGGCTGATCGATATGGTGATGTCCTTTATAGGCCATATTAAAGGGGGGCTTGCGGTCAGTACAGCAACGTCTTGTACGCTGTTTGGTGCGGTTTCGGGGTCTACTCAGGCAACCGTAGTGGCAGTTGGGTCACCACTGCGGCCTAAAATGCTGAAAGCGGGCTACTCTGACCCCTTCACACTGGCTCTGATTATTAATGCTAGTGACATTGCCTTCCTGATTCCTCCTAGCATTGGCATGATTATCTACGGGGTTATTTCGGGCACCTCGATTGGCGAGCTGTTTATTGCAGGCATTGGGCCAGGGTTATTAATTCTGCTGATGTTCTCAATTTATTGCGTTATTTATGCTGTAGTAAAAGATGTACCTACTGAGCCGCGAGCTAGCTGGAAAGAGCGCGCAGTCGCCGTACAAAAAGCGCTTTGGCCGCTGGGTTTTCCTGTCATTATTGTGGGTGGTATCTACGGTGGTATTTTTAGCCCGACGGAAGCGGCGGCAGCATGCGTGCTCTATGCTGTGCTGCTTGAGTTTGTGGTGTTCCGTTCGCTGAAGATGAAAGATATTTATGCGATTGCTAAATCCACGGGCTTAATCACTGCGGTGGTCTTTATTTTGGTCGCTGTGGGTAATGGATTTTCCTGGATAATTTCATTCGCGCAGATTCCACAAATGATTCTGGAAGCGGTCGGCGTTAATGAGGCTGGGCCTACAGGCGTGCTGATTGCGATCTGTATCTCTTTCTTTGTTGCTTGCATGTTTGTTGACCCAATTGTGGTCATTCTGGTGCTTACGCCCATTTTTGCTCCTGCGATTGCAGCCACCGGCCTTGACCCTGTTCTGGTAGGTATATTGATCACGTTACAGGTAGCAATAGGTTCGGCGACACCGCCCTTTGGCTGCGATATATTTACCGCGATTGCGATTTTTAAGCGGCCTTACTGGGAAGTCATCAAAGGTACACCGCCCTTCATCTTTATGCTGATTTTAGCGGCAGCGCTGCTGATCATGTTCCCGCAAATTGCGCTGTTCCTGCGTGATGTTGCCTTCCGCTAAGCAGTCACAAGGAGATCGCGGATGTTTAATCGCATATTAATTCCCGTAGATGGTTCAAAAGGGGCGATTAAGGCACTGGAAAAAGCAGTTGGCCTGCATATGCTTACTGGTGCAGAGCTTTACCTGCTGTGCGTGTTCAAACATCACAGTTTATTAGAGGCATCTCTTTCTATGGTGCGGCCGAACAAACTGGACCTGCCTGATGATGCCCTTAAAGAGTACGCTACTGAAATAGCGGTACACGCTAAAGCCTACGCTATAGAAATGGGAGCAGATAGCGCACGAGTCAGAGCATTTGTGAAAGGTGGACGTCCCTCTCGCACTATTGTGCGTTTTGCCCGTAAGCGGGAGTGCGACTTAATTGTGATTGGCGCTCAGGGAACCAACGGCGAGAAAAATCTGCTGCTGGGTAGTGTATCCCAGCGTGTGGCAGGTGCGGCACACTGTCCCACGCTGGTCGTTTAAGCGACTAAACTACGGCATGTAATAGTGGTCTGAGTAACACCCGCCTTCTCAGGTAATGCAGCCTGAGGTGGCGGGTGTTAGTCTTTGAGGCACTCAAACATTTGGCGCGTTGCGCCGTTGGATAAGGTTCTTTTTCATGAAAGCATTGTTTTCTTCAACCGCCCTGGCAAGTTTGTTACTGGTCGCTCCCTTTGCAGCCGCAGCCCCGGAAACTGACGAACAGCGCCTTGCTTATAGCTTAGGCGTCACCCTTGGCGAGAGCATGCAGGCAGATATTGAAGACCTCGACCTTGATGCGTTTACTGACGGTATGCGTGATGTTTTTGATGGCAATGAATTAGCGTTAAGTGAGGAAGAGATGATGGAAGCGCTGGTCGCTTTCCAAGAGCGCTCTATGGAAGAGCGTGAGCAAGAAGCTGCAGAAATTGCTCAGCTTAATTTAGAGGAAGGCCAAGCTTATCTGGCTGAAAACGCTGAGCGTGAAGAAGTTGAAGTAACGGAATCTGGTTTGCAGTATGAAGTGCTTGAGTCTGGCGATGGCGCAACGCCTGGTGCTGAAGACACCGTTGAAGTGAACTATGAAGGTATGCTGCTGGATGGCACCGTATTTGATAGCTCCTTCGAGCGTGGTCAGCCGGTGAGCTTCCAAGTCAATCAAGTTATTGAAGGTTGGCAAGAAGCCCTACAGCTGATGAGCGTTGGCGATAGCTGGATGTTATATATTCCCGCCGAGTTGGCTTACGGTGAAGCTGGTCAAGGCCCTATTGGCCCGAATGAAATGCTGACGTTCCGCGTTGAACTGTTAGGCGTCGAGTAAATGATACGTTCCGCCGCTTCTACCTCTTGCCTGTTTAGCGCGCTCTTACTGTTAGCCAGCACGGCTGTTCATGCTGAAGCAGAAGACATGCCGCAGGATTTGCCGGCACTGAGCGCAGCGAGTGACCATGCTAGCGTGGTCGGTGTCTCATCAGGTGGTTACATGGCTGCGCAGTTGGCGGTTGCTTGGCCGGAACGCTTTAGTGGCGTAGGCGTATTAGCGGCGGGTCCGTGGAGCTGCGCCCAAGGCGCACTTAGCTTAGCTCTTAACCAGTGCATGAACACTCGCCGTGGGCTGCCTTCCCTGGATGAACTAGATCGACGTCGCGAGCGATATGAGTCCCTCGAGCAGGTGGGTGAGCGTGATGCGCTAAGCCAGCTGCGTGCCTATGTATGGCATGGTGATGAAGATGACACGGTCTCCCCAGAGTTGGGACGTTTGTTGGCAGAGCAATGGCAGCGCTGGCTGGCATCGCCAGAACAGCTGCGTTTCGTAAGCAGTGAAAACACGGGCCACGGTTGGCCCATAAAACTGCCAAAGCAGGCTGGTGCTAGCCCCCAGGCGCTTGGCGGTTGTCGACAGGGTGGGGGAAGCCATGTGCTTGCCTGTGATGAAGACGTTGCCGGAGACATGCTTTCATGGCTATATCCTGAGCGTGATGCTGCTGCTAGCGAGGGCGAAGTGATCGCCTTTGATCAGTCAGAGTTTGCTGTTAAAGGCTTGGCTGACGTGGGTTATCTGTTTATTCCTGAAGCATGTGAGGCGGGCGGCTGCCCTGTCACTATAGCGCTGCATGGCTGTCAGATGAGCACGGACGCGATAGGCAATACGTTTATACGCCATAGCGGCTTAAATCGCTGGGCAGCAGACCATGGTCAAGTAGTGCTCTACCCGCAGGCTGAAAGCAGTATGGCCAACCCGCAGGGGTGCTGGGACTGGTGGGGCTTTGCCGAGAGCACTTGGCAACTCAATCCGCTGCATGACACACGGAGTGGCACTCAGGCTAGCGCATTAATGGCAATGCTTGAGCAGCTACAAAGCGCGCCTTAAACTCAGGCGCGTTGTTGGTATGGCGTTTGTTATATTGCTTACTAGCGGGCTAGCTCATTCTCTAGCGCTGACACTAATCCGTGTGGCGCTGGAGAGTAAAGTACTCTCTGTAAAATATCGCCGTCTCTGTTAACCAAAAAAAGCGATGCGCTGTGGTCAATGGTGTAGGCCATGGCGGAATCGGGTGCTTCCACACGCCGCCAAATAACGCCATAGCGCGCCGCGACGTCGTTAAGCTGCTCTTGACTACCTACTAAGCCGATAAATTGCTCGCCAAAGAACTGCATATACTCTTCCATGCGTGGCAGCGTATCGCGTTCAGGATCTACCGTTACCATGATTGGCACGACGCGCTCACGCTGAGTATCGCTTAGTTGGGCTAGCGCTTGGCGCTTAACAGCCTGATTCATCGGGCAAACGTCAGGGCAGTAAGTGTAGCCAAAGGAAACAATCGCAATATCACCTTCCTCTAGCTGAGACAGTGAAAAATCCCCCTGAGTAGACGGCATTTCTATGGGCCCTCCCGACACATCTCCCTCGTCAGGCTGGAAGGCAAACTGGTAAAGGCCGATAGCGGAAACGGTTAGCAGGGCAAATATAAGTAGTAGCCCTAGCCATAGTGATTTACGGTTAATGGGTTTAGCTGCCATGCGCATTAGCTCCTAATCACGTCGAAGTCGAACCAACTGCCCAGCTTGCCTTCTGGCGTCTCCAGGATAACCCGCGCCCGCCACGGCATCACGTCTTGCGTACAAATACCGACCTGCCCTTGGCCATGAAAGTGTCCTGGCGCTGTGGCGGTTAACGCAAAGCGGTGTAAGCCCATATCCATATCGCGACCAATAAAGTCGACTGTTACATGGCTGGGGTTGAGGCCCTCAACTTCGACATCCAGGGGCAGGATATCCAGTGCGTCGATTCGGCCATCGGCATCAACGGTCAGGGTTAAGCGGCCTTTATCTCCTAGAATCGCTGAGCAGGTGCTGGTGTGTAGATTGCAGTTGGCGTTTGGTGTAAACCAGGTGATATCACCATCATCGCGTAGCCAATTGGCGAACACGTACCACGTACAGGCAGCCAGTGCGATGCCAGTAATGAGGATAAGCACTTTAAGCGCAGGAAACCCCGTAAAGTAGGCAGGTTTAGGCAAATTCTTCATGGCAAAATGGTCACTACGCAGGCCGTAAGGTGGAAGTTGGTTTCATGGTAACAGTAATCGGACGGATGTCGCTGTGCTGGGATGTCGCAGTTAATAAGGAATCATAATGGAGAGCATTACTGGCGCACTTGGGCCACTGTTTTTATTGATTTTACTCGGTGCCGCTATTGGCTACTGCCGTTGGCCAAGTGCTGGTTTTTGGCCGCAGATGGAACGTCTGATCTACTTTGTGCTGTTTCCTGCGATGCTGATAAGTACGCTGGCGACTGCCGATGTCAGCCAAGTGCCGGTTGCTCGCTTAGCACTGGTACTGCTCGGCACAATGGGGATTTTTGGCCTAGTACTATGGCGCTTCCGTGGCTATTTGGGACTAACGCCTGCGGCTTTCACCTCGGTGTTTCAAGGTGCTGTGCGTTTTAATACCTATGTAGGCGTCGCAGGGGCCGCGGCACTGCATGGCAGTACAGGAGCTACTGTCGCGGCTGTAGCGGTAGCGCTTATGGTACCGGTAGTGAACGTGATGTGTGTCGCAAGCTTTGTGGCAGCAGGTACGCTGGGTAGTGCAAGCCTTGGACAAAGTGCTCTTGCGTTGGCTAAAAACCCGCTGATTTTAGCCTGCCTGGCGGGAGTAGGGCTTAATCTTTCAGGGGTTGGCTTGCCTGGTTGGAGCCAGGATACGGTAGGGCTGCTGGGTGCTGCAGCGCTGCCGCTAGGGCTAATTGCCGTGGGTGTGGCGCTGCGCCCTGCGGCATTGTTGCGCCTTGACCGTGGCGTGATAGCGACGAATAGCATCAAGCTGCTGCTGATGCCTGCGTTAGTACTGCTATTGGCTAACTTGGTGGGCCTGGAGCCTATCAGCCGTGACGTGGCGCTACTTTTTGCAGCGCTGCCTACCGCCACATCAGCTTATATTCTTGCTCGCCAACTAGGTGGTGATGCAGAGCTGATGGCGGCCATTATTACCGGTCAAACACTGCTTGCAATGCTAACACTACCGTTATGGTTGCAGCTGGTGGGGTAGTGTAAAAACACGAGTTTAAAAATAAATAAAAAGTATTCGCATTTGGGTTGACGGGGTAAATGAGAATGATTATATTGTGATGGTCAGCGTTTGATGAGACGCTGGCAACCAAGACAGCTACTTGGCAAAAATTAGCGCCAGTTTTCTGTCATGGTTTCTCCCTCTCATTGCTAGTCACGGTCTTTTGCCGCTCCCTTTGGAGCGGCTTTCTTTTTTCTAGCAATACTTTTTCCTAGCAGTACCTTTTTCTAGCAGTACCTTTCTTGTTTTTAGTGGCTGCTTTCTTTGACCCCGATGTCTATCTTCTTTGACCTCGATGTCTATCTCCTGCTCTGTTTCAGTAGATAATAGCCAAATTGCCTATGCTGAACTTCCTTCAAGAGCCAGGACTACTGCTATGCGCGTTGCTGTTTTTAGTGCTAAACCTTATGACCAAACCTTCCTTACCCGTGCCAATGCTGCGAATTGTCATGAACTCAGCTTTTTTGATGCGCGCTTGGTCGTCGATACGGCGCCGCTTGCGAAAGGGTTTGAGGGCGTCTGCGCCTTTGTAAATGACCACTTACATGCCGATGTGTTAGAGCAATTACACAACGGCGGTACACGCTTAGTGGCCCTGCGTTCAGCAGGGTTTAACCATGTTGACTTAGCCGCAGCCGAACGGTTGGGTATTACCGTGGTGCGGGTGCCCGCTTATTCTCCTCACGCGGTGGCTGAGCACGCGGTAGCGCTGGTGATGAGTCTTAATCGCATGACGTTCCGTGCCTACAACCGTGTGCGCGAGGGTAATTTCGCTCTGGATGGTCTGCTGGGGTTCGATTTGCACGGTAAAACCGTGGGCATCATTGGTACCGGACAGATTGGGTTGATCTTCGCTGATATCATGCATGGCTTTGGCTGCCGAGTGGTTGCCAACGATCCCTTTCCAAACCCAAATGCCAAGTCGTTTGTAGAGTATATGCCGTTGGCGTCGCTCTATGCCCAGGCGGATATTATCTCGCTGCACTGCCCGTTGACGCCTGAAACTGATCACCTGATTAATGCTGATGCCATCGCTCAGATGAAGCAAGGCGTGATGCTGATTAATACCGGGCGTGGGCGAGTGGTGGACACACAAGCGGTCATTGCTGGCTTAAAAAGCGGCCATATTGGTCGTCTGGGGTTGGATGTCTACGAAGAAGAAGAGCAACTGTTTTTCGAAGATCTCTCGGACAAGATGATTGATGACGATCAGTTTATGCGCCTAACAACCTTCCATAACGTGCTGATTACAGGGCATCAGGCATTTTTTACCGGTGAAGCGTTGACCAACATTGCCGAGATCACACTGGCAAATATTGATGCCTTTGAACGCGGTAGCGGTACGCTGCATCGCGTCGTTTACGATAAGTGAACATAAACGACGCTTAGCTTGCCGTTAATCGCTGCCTTTAATGGCTACTTTTAAACCTCACGGCGGTAGATTAAGTCCCATACGCCGTGGCCAAGCTTTTCGCCGCGAGCTTCAAATTTGGTGAGTGGGCGGAACTCAGGCCGTGGCACGTAGGGCGCTGTTTCTGAGCTAGCAGTATTGGCATAGCCGGGTGCAGCGTCCATCACCTCGGCCATCCACTCGGCGTAGGCTTCCCAGTCGGTTGCCATATGGAAAGTACCGCCGGGCTTTAAGCGCGTGCGAATCAGCTCAACAAACGCAGGCTGCACAATACGCCGCTTGTGGTGCTTCTTTTTTGGCCACGGGTCAGGGAAAAACAGCTGCAGGGTGGTCAATGAACCTTCCGGTAAGCACTGCTCAAGTACTGCTAGGGCATCTTCGCGATAAACGCGCAGGTTGGTTAGGCCGCGTTTATCTACCTCATCTAGCAGCTTGCCCACCCCTGGTGCGTGAACCTCAATGCCAATAAAGTCAGTATCCGGGTGGCGCTCGGCTTGCTCAATAAGTGAGTTGCCCATACCAAAGCCGATTTCGACCACCCGTGGTGTTTGGCGGCCAAACAGGGCGTCCAAGTCCTGGCGCCCATCGGCAATCGTCAGTCCTAAGCGTGGCCAAACGTCTTCCAAGCCACGGCTTTGCGCTGGCGTCATGCGTCCCGCGCGAATCACGTAGCTCTTAATTCCCCGCCGGTGTAATGGGGCATCAGCGTTTTCAGGGCCGGTGGTGGCGGTGTTAGCGCTGTTGGGCACGGTGTCGTTGGTATCGGTCATGGTATCTCTGTGTATCAGCCGTTAATCCGGCCTGCAAAAGGCGAAGAGGGGTCGGCGCTCTGGCGGCGTTGCATGCGGCCCGCTAAGAAGGCATCGCGGCCAGCTTCTACAGCCAGTTTCATCGCGCGGGCCATACGCAGCGGGTCACGGGCGTGAGCAATCGCCGTGTTGAGCAGCACACCGTCACAACCTAGCTCCATTGCCATGGCGGCGTCAGATGCGGTGCCAATGCCCGCATCGACCAGCACAGGCACACTGCTTTGCTCAACAATCAGGCGTACATTATGCGGGTTTTGAATGCCGTGCCCTGAGCCAATCAGCGAGCCCAGCGGCATGATGGCGCAGCAGCCCATGGCTTCTAATTCACGTGCCACAATGGGGTCGTCGCTGGTGTACACCATGACATCAAAGCCGTCAGCCAGTAGTGTCTCAGCGGCTTTTAATGTCTCGACCACATTAGGGTAGAGCGTGTGATCGTCGCCGAGTACTTCCAGTTTGACCAGGTTATGACCGTCGAGTAGTTCACGCGCTAAGCGGCAGGTGCGTACAGCGTCTTTGGCGTTGTAGCAGCCTGCGGTGTTTGGCAGCAGCGTGTAGCGCTGAGGGGAAACGACATCGAGTAGATTAGGCGCGTCAGCATCCTGGCCTAAGTTGGTGCGCCGCACGGCAAAGGTGACAATTTCCGCGCCACTTTGGGCAATGGCTGCGCCGGTCTCGGTAAAGTCTTTGTACTTGCCAGTACCCACCAGCAGGCGGGAGCTGAACTCGCGTCCAGCAACGGTAAATGGTGTATCAGTTAGTGGCGTCATAGCGGTTCCTTGTGAAAGCAAAAACGGGTGACGGGCTGCGCTAGCCGCCGCCGATGGCGTGAACGACTTCAATCTGGTCGCCATTGGCTAAATGCGTTTGGGCAAGCTGGCTTTTGGGTACGATTTGTTCGTTAATTTCCACCGCAATGCGGCGCCCAGTCAGGCCTAATTGCTCGATCAGATCGGCGGCGCTAAGGCCGGCTGCCAGCGTATGTGGTTCGCCATTGAGTGTCAGTTGTATCGACTCATGAGGAGTGGACATAACGGTAAGTATTCCCAGTCGGTGAAGCAAATTATTGTCTATTGTAGCGGTTTCGTACCGCTCAAGGTACGTGACCGTGTTAATCAGCTTAGTGGCGTATCGATCGCGTATTTTGGGTACTTGTGATGCGTATTCATAGCAAATACTTATAGTAAGTACTTATAGCCAATAGTTATAAAAGGTAGTTATAAACAGTAGTTATAAACAGGAGTAATGCATGCAGCGAGCAGACAAGCCCTGGTGGTGTTTAGTGGCACTCTCAGGCGCATTAATGGTGATATTAGGGGCTTATGCGGCTCACGGCTTAGCATCGCGTACCAGTGCTGCTATGGTCGACATCGTTGAAACCGGCGTGCGTTACCAAGCGTGGCATACGTTGGCCATGCTTGCGGTGCTGGTTTGGCGCAGCCAGGGTCCTCAGCCAGGGCAACAAATAGTGCTGGGGCTATGGGCAGTGGGTATCACAGCATTTTCAGGCTCGCTTTACCTAATGGCCCTCGTAGGGCTTAGCGTTGGTATTGTAACGCCCATCGGTGGTTTGCTGCTGATGGCAGGCTGGTTAGGCTTAGCCGTCACCGCATTGCTCAGTCGTTAGCGCGGTGGTTGGCCCGTTGGACTGTCTGGCAGCGCATAGCTCGCGGTAATATGCGCAACCGGCTTAGTGTCATCGCTGGCAGAGAAGATCTGCACTTCGCCTACCGCTAAGCGGCGGCCTAGTTTGATCAAGCGAGCATGGGCGATAATATCGTGCTCGCCTGAGGCGGCACGCAAGAAGTGGCAGTTTAAGTCGCTGGTGACTGCCATGGCTTCCGGGCCAATTTGCGCCAAAATGGCCACATACAGCGCTACATCAGCAAAGCCCATCATGGTCGGGCCAGACACGCGTGGGCCAGGGCGCAAATGCTCATAACCGACGGTTAAACGCATCGTGGCACACATTTCTCCAACGCTTTCAATTTTACCCATCCGTTGGGGAAACACCTCATCTAAAAAGTGTTCAATCTGCTCGGCAGTCATTACGGTCATTATTATTGTCCTTTATAAAAAAGCCCCGAGGCGTGCGCCTCGAGGCTGATGATACCGTAAAACGGGTTTACTTCGCTTTATGCACCTGGCGCCATGCGTGGAGTAGCGGTTCGGTGTAGCCAGAAGGTTGTACGCGGCCCTTGAAGATCAGGTCAGAGGCTGCTTTAAAGGCAGTCGAGCCTTCGAAGTCGGCGCTCATGGCTGTGTAGGTGGGGTCGTCAGCGTTCTGCTTATCAACCACTTTAGCCATCCGCTTAAGCGTTTCTTCTACTCGTGGTGCATCGACAATGCCGTGGTGCAGCCAGTTGGCGATATGCTGGCTGGAAATGCGCAGAGTAGCGCGGTCTTCCATTAGGCCGACGTTATGAATGTCCGGTACTTTCGAGCAGCCTACGCCGTGTTCTACCCAGCGAACTACGTAACCAAGGATGCCCTGGCAGTTGTTATCCAGCTCTTGCTGAATCTCTTCATCCGACCAGTTGGCATTTTCGGCGACTGGCACGGTGAGCAGGTCATCTAAGAAGTCAGGCTCGCCCTGGGCTTCCAGCTCGCGCTGAACGTCCGTGACGTTGACTTGGTGGTAGTGAAGCGCATGCAGCGTCGCCGCCGTTGGTGAAGGTACCCATGCCGTGTTGGCACCCGCCTTGGGATGGCCAATCTTCTGCTCTAGCATATTGTGCATCAGATCCGGCATCGCCCACATGCCTTTACCAATTTGAGCACGGCCACGCAGGCCACAGGCTAAGCCTACCTGCACGTTGTTCTTCTCATAGGCGGTGATCCACGCAGCGCTCTTCATATCGCCTTTGCGAACCATCGGACCAGCTTCCATGGCGGTATGCATTTCATCACCGGTGCGGTCAAGGAAGCCGGTGTTGATGAACACAACCCGAGAAGCCGCTTCAGCAATACACGCCTTCAAGTTGACGGTAGTGCGACGCTCTTCATCCATAATGCCCATTTTCAGGGTGTCGCGGCTCATGCCCAGAATGTCTTCAACGCGACCAAACAACTCGTTGGCGAACGCTACTTCTTTTGGCCCGTGCATTTTCGGTTTAACGATATACACTGAGCCTGCGCGGGAGTTACGCGGCTGATCGGCGTCTTTCTTCAGGTCGTGTAGCGCCAGCAGCGAGGTCACTACCGCGTCTAAAATGCCTTCCGGCAGTTCGTTGCCGTTTTCGTCTAGAATGGGGTGTGGTCATTAGGTGACCCACGTTGCGCACGAACATCAGCGAACGACCCGGCAGTTTAACGGTGCTGCCATCAGTGGTTTGCCAAGTACGATCAGCGTGTAGCGTCCGCTTGAAGGTTTTGCCACCTTTGTCGATGTTCTCTTCCAGGTCGCCCTTCATCAGGCCAAGCCAGTTGCTATAAACACCGACTTTATCTTCAGAGTCGACGGCAGCAACGGAGTCTTCGCAATCCATAATGGCAGTCAGTGCTGCTTCCACTACCACGTCTTTCACGTGAGCGGGATCGGTTTTACCGATTGGGTGGCTGTCGTCGATCTGGATTTCAAGGTGCAGGCCGTTGTTGGCCAGTAGGATTGCTTCCGGCGCGGAAGCGTCGCCGTTAAAGCCGATCAGCTTGCCGGAGTCTTTTAGGCCGGTTTCACGACCGCCTTCCAGGCTAACCACCAAGTGGCCGTCACGAATAGTGTATTTCACCGCATCACGGTGAGAGCCTGTAGCCAGTGGGGCAGCACGATCAAGTACGCCACGGGCATAGGCGATAACTTTTTGACCACGTTTTGGGTTGAAGCTGGTGCCTTTTTCAGCGCCATCTTCTTCTGAAATCGCATCAGTGCCGTACAGGGCATCGTACAAGCTGCCCCAGCGAGCGTTAGCGGCGTTCAGTGCATAACGGGCATTGCTGACAGGTACCACCAGCTGTGGGCCTGCTTGGACAGCCACTTCGCGGTCTACGTTGGCAGTAGTGGTTTTAACGCTGTTCGGCGCATCCACTAGGTAACCGGCTTCTTTTAAGAAGCTGCGGTAAGCCTGCATATCGCTCACCGGGCCAGGGTTTTCACGGTGCCAAACATCCAGCTTCTCTTGAAGTGCGTCGCGCTCTTCAAGCAGTTGGCGGTTTTTCGGTGTCAGCTCATGGAACAGCGCGTCAACGCCGGCCCAGAAAGCGTTTTCGTCGACGCCAGTGCCCGGTAATGCCTGTTCATTGATGAAACGGTCCAGGTCTGCTGACACCTGTAAACGGTGACGCGTGATACGCTCGCTCATGGGGTTCTCCTGTGAAGGTGCCCGTGGGATATTATCGTGCCACGGTCAGGGTAAAGGTATATTTGTGGAAAATACTTCCACAACTGCGTGGGCATGTAAACAGCCTATACCCTAAAGCAGCAAAATGCTCGACCAAATGATGAGAGCGGCAATGGTCTCCGCTGTCATTTAGCCAATGGATAGGTGGCGTTCATGGAGAGACGTTGATGCATAATTTCCAACACCTGGAAGGCTTGTTTCGGCAAGCGGCAGGCGAATCATCGCTCTCTCGGCTTAGACCGGGTGACGCGCTAACAGACGCTGTGCACGACTATTTTCGCCACTACGGCTTAGAAACGCTCTTAAACGACACCAGCGAAGTGCACGCAGGTTTTATTGATACTGGACGATTTGCTCTTTGGTGCCAAGTCTGGAGCCCACCTGTTCCCACTGGCACCGCGTTTGTCATTCACGGCTACTTTGATCACTTAGGCCTTTATCGCCATTTGCTAGGTTGTCTGCTAGCCAAAGGTTGGCGGGTAGTATTGTGGGATCTTCCCGGTCATGGTCTTTCCAGCGGCCCACGGGCTGAAATTGAAGATTTTGACGACTATCAGCACTGTCTTGTGCATTTACAGTCGACCTTGCGAACCCTGGGAATGGCACCTATGCCGTGGTTAGGAGTGGGGCAGAGTACCGGGGCGGCGATATTAGCGACTGACGCGCTTACTCGCCGAGAGGCAGCAGGCTGGGCAGGTATTGTGCTGCTAGCACCCTTAGTGCGCCCTTGGCGTTGGAGCCAGGCAAGCTGGCTTCATCTAATTGCCAGCCCCTTTCTAAAAGAGCTGCCGCGTAAGTATCGGCCTAATTCAACGGATGAACAGTTCACCGCGTTTCTGCGTGATCAAGACCCACTGCAACCCGAGCGGTTGAGTGTTATGTGGATCACCGCAATGCGACGCTGGATGCCGCGTTTGCTAGCGTTGGAACCTAATCCGTTGCCCACACTGATTTTGCAGGGTGAGCAAGACCTAACCGTAGACTGGGAGTGGAACCTAGCGGTATTGGAAGAGAAATTTCCTAATGCCGAAATCCACCGCCACCCAGAAGCCCGACACCACTTAGTCAATGAAGCCGAGCCAATTCGACAAGTCTTGTTCGATGCTTTGGATAACTTTGTCGAGAATGTTCACTAGGCTCCCCTTAACAGCCTGTCTAGCTGCCGATAGCCGATGGCTTCGATAAAGTGCGGCTGGCTGGGCTTGGGTTCGCCTTGTAGGTCAGCCAGGGTGAGCGCGACCCGCAGCACGCGATGGTAAGCTCGGGCAGAGAGCTTAAGTTTTTCCAGTACCTCCGCTAACCACATGCGCTCTTCATCGCTTAGCGCGCAGGCGGCTTCTAGGGCTTTGCCACTTAGTTGGCTGTTGAGTGCGCCTCGCGCCATCTGCCGCTCACGGGCGGCCATCACCCGATCGCGCACCGCACTGGAAGGTTCACCCTGAGTTTGGGCAGTAAGCTGTTCGGGTGGTAGAGCGGGCACTTCTACTTGCAGGTCAATGCGGTCTAATAGCGGGCCAGAAAGCCGTGCCTGGTAGCGTTGAATCTGGCTGGCGCTGCACTGACAGCGCTGGCGTGGGTCACCCAAATGGCCGCAGGGGCAGGGGTTCATGGCGGCTACAAGCTGAAACCGTGCTGGGTAACGGCGCTCGTGACTGGCGCGAGATAAATGTATTTCCCCCGTTTCCAGTGGCTGCCGTAAAACTTCTAATACGTTGCGGGAAAATTCCGGCAGCTCGTCTAAAAACAGCACGCCGTGGTGAGCAAGGGAGATTTCCCCAGGTTTGGGCTTTGAGCCTCCTCCCACTAACGCGGCGGCGCTGGCGCTGTGGTGGGGTTGGCGAAATGGCCGCTGGCCCCAGTCTGCTTCCAGGGGCAGACCACATACCGAACGCACGGCAGCCACCTGCAGCGCATCGTCTTCGGAAAGCGGTGGCAGAATGCCCGGTAAGCGACTAGCGAGCATGGTCTTACCGGTGCCCGGTGGCCCTGCTAACAGCAAATTATGGCCACCAGCGGCCGCTACTTCCAACGCGCGGCGCGCTTGGTGCTGGCCGCGCACGTCGGCTAAGTCGGCCATGGGAGCCGTGGATCTCACCGAGGCAGACAGTTGGTGGGGCGGGATTTTCTCTTGCCCTAGCAAATGAGCAACGACCTGCCAAAGGGTGTCGGCTGGTAGAACGGGCAAATCACCCGCTAGAGCAGCTTCATCAGCGCAAGCGCGGGGAATAATCAGTACTTTATTGGCGCGCCGTGTGGCAAGTGCAAAAGGCAGTACGCCAGGCACGGCGCGTAGTTTGCCATCCAGCGCCAGTTCACCAGCGCACTCCATGCCTTCTAGCGCATCCACTGGGATTTGGCCGGAGGCGGCCAGAATGCCGAGCGCTATCGGTAAATCAAAACGACCGCCCTCTTTGGGCAGATCGGCGGGTGCAAGGTTGAGGGTAATACGTTTGGTGTTGGGGAAATCAAACCCAGCATTGATGAGCGCGCTGCGCACCCGCTCGCGGCTCTCTTTGACGGCGGTTTCTGGCAGACCCACCAGTGTTAG
The DNA here is from genome assembly GCF_025820815.1 of Halomonas qinghailakensis. Taxonomy (NCBI): domain Bacteria; kingdom Pseudomonadati; phylum Pseudomonadota; class Gammaproteobacteria; order Oceanospirillales; family Halomonadaceae; genus Halomonas; species Halomonas qinghailakensis. The sequence goes on from NZ_CP096973.1 coordinate 1,772,715, forward strand.
CCCAGGCAACCCATTAGCTAAATGGACCTCAACATGCACGGCGGGTGCTTCCAGCCCCACGCCGGCGCGTGTGGCCACAATGGCTAGTGTCATGGCGCTCCCTCGCTAGTTTTAAATTCCTGACGTAACCCTACGTTAACTGGAACGTTTAAAAATAGCGTGCACCCTGAAAGACAACCTTAGTTAACAATTAAATCAGTTATTTGAGTTGTGTCACGTGTCACAAGGGCAGCGGACAGTTCCCGAGCAAAGCGCTGGGCAGAAGGGAGTGCTCCAAAGCTCCAGACCGGCGGTAGGTGCAATAGCTGGGCGTTCTTTACACTGGGTAAATGCTGCCATAAACCGCTGCTTTCGAGCTGTGACGCAACGCCTTCAGGAAGCGGTTCGATGATGGCAAGCGTTGCCTCTGGGTAGCGGGCTAGGGCTTCAATCCCGACTAACGAAAAGCCCCAGGCGTTGGTCGGCTGATCCCAGGCGTTAGGCAGTGCTAGTTGCTCTAGGACGGCGTTGTAGAGGCTGCTTTCCCCAAACACTCGGACATGGCGGGCATCCATAAACTGCACTAGGAGTAATGGTGCGCTCTCGGGAAGCTGGCCTCGCAATTCAGTCATTAGAGCCCGAGTGTTGTTGATCAGCCTTTCTGCCTGGGCGTCACGGTCGGTTAGTTCACCCAGCTGGCGCGTCAGTGTTTGCATCTCCTGCCACGTATCGGTCTCCGGCGAATAGAGCGAAAAGGTGCTGACAGGCGCAATTCGCTCTAGTCGGGGTCTTAATCCGGCAAACATAGGAGATATCAGTATCTGTTTCGGAGGCGCTTGTGCTAGTAGTTCCAGGTTAGGCTGGGAACGTAACCCCATGTCAGTGGCGCTACTGGGTATCCGAGGCTCGCTGACCCAGGTGTGGTAATCGCTGTGCTGGGCAACGCTGCTGACAGGGGCATCTATTGCCAGTAATGTTTCTGCAATGGTCCAGTCAACGGTTGCCCACTGAGCATGGCTAACAGCCGATAACAGTAAGCCCACAACAAGTACAGCGCTGTGTAGGGTATGTCGTAGGGGAAAACGGCACATAGGATCCAAACCTGGCAGTAAGTGCGCTATTTAAACGAGTCTCTTTATCAATTGCAAATAGCAATACTTAAAAACGAGGCTAAGCTGGTGGCGGTCAAGAAAATCACGCGTGTTTGGCCGTTTGGAGCCTATTTGTCACTTAGGCGTGTCAACTAGAAAAAGCACAACCAAAAACGGCCACTCGCTGTATTAGCTAAGTGGCCGTTTTTGATAGTGTTCTTTGGTCGGAATAGCAGGATTCGAACCTACGACCTCTGCCTCCCGAAAAAGCGCAACTGCAAGCGAGTTTGTTCCCGAAAATAGGCATATTTTTCACAAAGAAGCGCCTAAAATCGAGGATTGAACAAAAAATTGAACGCCTAATTATCTTTGGCATAGGCTATTGGACATACCATCCGTCCAACGTCTCAGTATGCATATTGAGCCTGCTGGGACAGTTAGTGGACGGCTAAATCGACCCGAAGCAAGTGCATCGTGTCGTTTAGACGTCCCGCCTGCTGAGGGCTTATCAATGACTCGGAAAGTCATTTCTCGACGTATTACTGAATCTGCTATACAGGATGCGCGAAAGAAAGAAGTGTCAGAAATTAGAGACACACTGATCATGGGGTTCTCTTGCATGCTCAGTCGTGATCAGGCGGTGATTTCCTTCTTCTATCGCTATCGTTCTAAGCTCGAACAAAAGCGTCCTGTAGTGAAGGTGGGTAGGTGGCCCAGTGTTTCAGCCGATATTGCTAGAGAAGTTGTAACTGGCTGGGTGGCTGATATTGCTAAAGGGAAAGAGCCACATATTGAGCGTGAGAAGCAACGCCAAGAGATAAAAGAGCGTCAAAAACATCAAGTATCTTGCATGACGTTAGCGGAGTTTTGGGATGGCCACTATCGAGAGCACTTGCTTCGTAACAAAAGCGGAAGCGGTGATTTGGATCGGCTGAAGCGAGACTTCAGTATTTGGCGTGATCGCTCTCTGAGAGAGCTGAAGAAACTTGATCTGGTTACTTGGCAGATAGCTTGTGAGAAAAGAGGTTTGGCGCATTCATCAATCAAGCGCTCATGGAATGTGCTGCGAGCAATGCTTAACTATGCGGTGGAAATGGAAGTGATTGATCGCAACCCGCTTCAAGGGGCAAGATTGCAACGACCAGGAGCCGTTGAGAGTGATGGGAGCCCTGTTCCGGTTCGTCGAAGAGTGCTTCACCAGAAGGAAGTGGATGGTCTGTTCCGAGGCCTTCAGCTTTACACCGAAGAGCGAAAGCAACAAAGACGCCATTCACGCACTAAGGCCAGTAAGCAATATTTACCTGATCTTGATAAAAAGACATATGCCGATCATGTAGTTCCCTTCATGCTTTGCATTTATTACGGAGGCTTTCGACCTGGAGATATGTTTAGTTTGCGTTGGGAGCATGTTGAAAACGACTTTACACTTATCACCAAGGTGCTTGATAAAACGGCTCACCACGGCAACAAGGTTCAGTATTTTCCCCTCTCGGAATCTTTAACCAGAGTGCTGAAACTGTGGTGGGAGGATCAAGGGCTACCACGGAAAGGTTATGTATTTTCATCGCCGAGGTTTGCCCAGGGGGAGCGTATGCTTGCGAGCAGTGCGATGCGAAAGCCGTGGTTGAAGATTAAGAAATTTGGTGGGTTACCTACAGAGCTAGACATCTATTCGCTCCGCCATAATTTCGCATCTCAGTTGGTCATGGCCGGAGTTGATTTGCCGACAGTGAAGAGTCTGATGGGACACGCCAGTATCGAGACGACAGTTAAGCACTATGCTCATTTGAGACAGGATCATCTACAAGAAGCGCTGCGGACATTGGAATCTGAGAGAAGCTAACGGTTAGTCTTTCCACAAACTGATATAAGCGGCGGTCCTTAATGGGCCGCCTGCGCTATCCTCTAAACTCAGGCATAGGCAATCGCCGGAGATTTAGCTAATGCCACTTCCTAACCTATAGTCGTAGGTTGAAACAACTCAACCGAGATTGTCTTTATAAAATTCCAGCAGCTCTTGGCCCACAAGAGGTTCGTCCCAACCTTCAGTGACTTGAATCTCGTCCTTCATAGCACCTAGTAGCTGCTTTAGGCGCGCCGGAGGCTTCTCGCACGGAACGAGCCGAGCAACAGGCTTACCATGCTCCGTTATTATAATCTCTTCACCCTCCACTGCTTTTTGAGCGAGTAGGGAGAGCTTCTTTTGAGCCTCGTTGATATTAATGTGCATAGTGACTGCCCCTGTGTAATCAAGGCAACTGCATCTGTTTCTTGGGGGGTCACGTAGCAATGAGCCGGTTTTTAGAAGCGTTGCGCATGATTGAGAGTATGGCATACAGTGAAAAGTAGTGTGTCTAACTCTAGACCTACCACCTTCATAGAATTAAGCAGCGTTGGCATGAAGTGAAAATAGGTAGCCTAAGCGCTCGGTTTCGGCAATGAGCCTTCAACTACCCTAAGCTATATCTACTACGTGGATACTTACGCATTTATGGCCAAGACATCTACAGGAAAAGCAGCGAGGGCTAGGCCATACGTAGGGAATAGGAGATTATCTGCTAACCACTAGCTGATGAGTCCTAAGTTTGCTCAACATTTTTACTGAGAAATAATTCCTCTTGTCATCTCCATATATTGATCTCTTATGCAATGGTAGAGCCCTTTATAGTCAATATATTCACCTAATCCAGGCATGACGTTGTCGAGCTCTTCTTTTACGTTGATTAAGGTGGGGGAATCAATATCTACTTTGTAAAATGAAAAGCAGCTATTTAGGGCTGCGCGTCCGATCCCTGGCTGATTAGCGTAGTCGCTAGAAAAATCAGATACCCTTGATTCATACCGGCTTCTTTCAGCACTGCATTCTTGCAAGCTGCCTTCACTACATGTTGCCTCGTCCATAGCGTGAAAAAGAAGTGTCCGTAGGAAGCAGGAATTGGGAATAGGAGTTTCTGAACAGCTTGTTAATATTATGTTGCAGTCACTATCCCCCATGATGTGGCACATCTCTGCAATGTTATCGGAGAGTTCTTTATCTCGCATAGCAAGCTCATCAATATCTATTTCAAAATCAGTGTGGGGGAGCGTGCCAATCTCTGATGCCTGAGATAGAGCCGGAAGTGTCATTGTCAGAACGGCTAGGCTCAAGGCAGATAGACTTATAAATCCTTTGAAAATTAATGGCATTTTTGTTCCTAAAGTTGGCTACAGCCACTTCAATTTGCATGTGATCAGGGAATAGAATCTCGAATAAGACTAATAGTTCTTAAAGATTATCCTGTGGATGCTTTCGACAGCAACCCTGCTTACTTGCGATGAGGTGTGGGAGGTTCTAAATTTATATTTGGCTGTGCCAGATAGCTGGGGTGCCAACTTGGGTTCAAAGTCTTGACCGGATTTTTGGCTTTCTGAAGCTCTGTTTTGCTGCTGTCGTGAGGAAAGTGACGAAGAAACAAAAAAACCGACCTGATAAGGTCGGTTCTTTATAGAAGACTTAGACAATCTGGACAGATTGTGGACTGGTAGTCTGTATTTCGGACTATAAAATAAACAATTGCTTATCATCTAAGTCTTTGAATTCTTGGTCGGAATAGCAGGATTCGAACCTACGACCTCTGCCTCCCGAAGGCAGCGCTCTACCAAGCTGAGCTATATTCCGAAAGTTGTTGAAACAGTGCCGTTAAAAACGTGCCGAGCAGTGCTTAACAACGGAGCGAATCATACGCAGGCGAAGGGTTTTTTTCAAGTCTCTTTTTACGCGCTGCATTGCTTTGTAGTGCTGACTTTATGCTTTGCGATCAACCGCTAACCGGGCGATATTCGCCATGCTATCGCGGTAGGGGCTGGGCGGTAGGGCATCTAGTTCGGCCAGGGCTTTATCGGCCATCTCAACGGCTCGTGCGCGGGTGTACTCCAGCGCGCCGGTGGCGTTGATGATCTCAAGCACGTCGTCGAGCTGTTCCAGCCCGCCTTTGCGAATCACTTGGCGGATTAACTTGGCTTGTTCAGGCGTGCCGCGTTCCATGGCATGTATCAGTGGTAATGTCGGTTTGCCTTCTGCCAGGTCGTCGCCGACATTTTTGCCCATGGCCTCGGCATCGCCTTGGTAGTCCAGCAGGTCATCGATGAGCTGGAAGGCGAGGCCTAAATAGCGGCCGTAATACTGCAGGGCGCGCTCTTGCTCAGGGGTGGCATCGGCCAGCACGGCACCGCTGTGGGAGGCGGCTTCAAACAGCATCGCTGTTTTACCTTGAATGGTTTCAAAGTAATCCGCTTCAGAAATGCTCGGGTTACCGATATTGGTGAGCTGCAGTACTTCGCCTTCGGCAATCACGCAGGTTGCGCCGGACAGAATTGCCATAATGCGCATTGATCCTACGTCCACCATCATTTGGAATGAGCGCGAATAGAGGAAGTCACCCACCAGTACGGATGGTGCGTTACCCCAGGCATCGTTGGCGGTTTTTTTGCCACGCCGCATGTGCGACTCATCGACCACGTCGTCGTGCAGCAACGTCGAGGTGTGCATAAATTCGATCAGCGTGGCGAGGGTGATGTGTTTGTCGCCCTGATAGCCCAGTGATCGGGCCGCTAGCAGCACGAGCAAAGGACGCAGGCGCTTGCCGCCGCTTTCAATAATATATTGGCCGATGGTTTCTACCAGCGGCACCTTGGAATTCAACTGCGCAACAATGGTGCGGTTTACGGCGTCAAAGTCATCGGCCACCACGGCGTGCAGCGGTGAAGGCGTTGGGCTGGCAGGCGGGGTTTGAGAGACGTTGGCTGTCATGGGTTCCGTTCATCGCGGGGTGGGGTAGTTGGGGCCATGCTATGGGGCTGCCTGTGAGGCGTCAAGGTAGCGATAGGCGTTCGTGGCGCGGTGTATGATTGACAATGCCCTATGGTCTTGTGGTAAGCAGTGATAGTCGCTATAATTCGCGACCCACTCATCATGCTCCCTGTCAGATGGCTGCCAAAAGGGGCGCCACTCGCAGCAGGTCGATAAGAGCGGAAGGCGATGAGCGTTGGTTACGCGGGGCGTAACCGGCATTAACGACAAGTCCGGAGAGGCGACATGTACGCAGTTATTAAAAGCGGTGGCAAACAGTACCGCGTTCAAGAAGGTCAAACCCTCAAGCTCGAAAAAATCGAAGTCGCTACCGGCGAAACGATTGAGTTTGATGAAGTGCTGCTGGTTGCAGACGGCGATGACGTCAACGTTGGCGCGCCTTTAGTAAGCGGCGCTAAAGTGTCTGCTGAAATCGTTTCCCACGGCCGTGGCGATAAAGTAACGATCATCAAGTTCCGTCGCCGGAAGCACCATATGAAGCGTCAGGGCCACCGTCAGTGGTTCACTGAAGTCAAAATTACTGGAATTTCTGCGTAAGCAGCTGATTTCCTTTAGGAGGATTTTGCAATGGCACATAAAAAGGCAGCCGGCTCCACGCGTAACGGTCGCGATTCCGAGTCCAAACGCTTAGGTGTGAAACTCTTTGGTGGCCAAGCGGCAACTGCGGGTAACATCATCGTTCGTCAGCGTGGCACACGTTTTCATGCTGGCACTGGCGTTGGCTTAGGCCGTGATCACACGCTGTTCGCTTTGAACGACGGCTTCGTGAAGTTCGAGACCAAAGGTCCGAACAACCGTAAATTCGTTAGCATCGTTTCTGCCTAAGCAACACTTGTTGCGCAGGACGAAGATGACGAAATAAAAGCCCCGCCATGGCGGGGCTTTTTTGTCTTTTCGATCCCTTTTGCCCGTTACTAACGGGTGAGATATTGCAGTTAGGGCGGCGGAAGCGGCCGGGAGAATCCAATGCAGTTCGTCGATGAAGCCTCAATTATTGTTGAGGCAGGTAAAGGCGGCAATGGCTGTCTGAGCTTTCGCCGCGAAAAATATGTGCCCAAAGGTGGCCCCGATGGTGGCGATGGTGGCCATGGTGGCAGCGTCTACCTGATTGGTGACGATTCCCTAAACACCTTGATTGACTTCAAGTTTCAACGCTTTTACAAAGCTGAAAATGGCCAGGGCGGTATGGGCCGCCAGATGAGCGGTAAAGCCGGTGAAGACCTGCATGTGAAAGTGCCGGTGGGCACCACGGTGATCGATGAAGATACCCTTGAGGTGATCGCCGATGTCACCGATATCGGTCAGGTGGTATTAGTGGCCGAAGGTGGTCGTCGTGGTTTGGGTAATATTCACTTTAAATCTTCGACCAACCGTGCACCACGGCGCACCACGCCGGGCACCGAAGGCGACCGCCGCAACCTGCGCCTGGAAATGAAGGTCATGGCTGATGTCGGCCTGCTGGGCATGCCGAATGCAGGTAAGTCTACGCTGATCCGTTCGGTATCTGCGGCCAAACCCAAAGTAGCGAACTATCCGTTCACTACCCTAGTGCCTAACCTGGGTGTTGTGAAGCTGGGTATGCATGAGCACTTTGTGATGGCCGATGTGCCAGGGCTGATTAAAGGTGCTTCTGATGGCGCTGGCCTGGGGCTACGTTTCTTGAAGCACCTGACCCGTACGCGGCTACTGTTCCATGTGGTGGACGTGGCGCCGTTTGACGAGTCGGATCCGGTGGAGGCGGCCCAGGCGATTATTCACGAGCTAGGTCAGTTCTCTCCGGCGCTTTCTGAACGGCCGCGCTGGCTGGTACTGAACAAGTTCGATTTGCTGCCGGAAGAGGATCGCGAAGCTCGCGCCCAGGCAATCATTGACGCGCTGAACTGGGATGGCCCGGTGTTCCGTATTTCGGCCATCAGCAGCGACGGCACTGACAAGTTGGTACAGGCGGCGTACCGCTGGCTAACCGAGCAGCAGCGCTTGGAAAATGAAGATGAAGAAGCCCACGCCCGCGAGCAGGAAATGCGCCGCCGCATGGAAGAGGAGTCGGTGGCCCGTACCGAAGCGCGTCTTGGCCGTCGCCGTAAGCGTGACGACGACGATGAAAATGACGACGACTTTGACGATGATGATTACGATGTCGAAGTAGAGTACGCCCCGTAACCGATCCGTCGGCCGAATGGGGAGCGTCAGCAGGGTTGACGGATTTAATCGCGTGAGCGGGATGGCTTGGGAGAGTCGCGACGTGGAAAGCAATGAGCAGTTGCCCGGCCGTGAGGCGTTAAGCGGAGCCCGTCGGGTGGTGGTGAAAATTGGTAGCGCGCTGCTCACCAACGATGGCCGTGGTTTGGATGAGGCGGCCATTGGCGGCTGGGTTGACCAGATTGCCACGCTGCACCAGCAGGGCAAAGAGGTCGTGCTGGTCTCTTCTGGCGCAGTAGCGGCGGGCATGGTGCGCCTAGGATGGCAGGCGCGCCCTAGTGCCGTTCATGAGCTTCAGGCGGCCGCGGCGGTCGGCCAGAACGGCCTTACCCAGTGCTATGAGCAGCATTTTGCTCGCCACGGTATGTTAACGGCTCAGATTCTGCTTACTCACGATGACCTTTCTAACCGAAAGCGCTATCTCAACGCATTGTCGGCGCTGCGTACCTTGGTTGAGATGCGCGTGGTGCCGGTGATTAACGAAAACGATACCGTGGTCACCGACGAGATTCGCTTTGGCGATAACGATACGCTTGGCGCACTGGTGGCTAACCTGTTAGAAGCCGATGCGCTGCTGCTGCTCACCGATCAGGAAGGGCTGTTTGACGCTGACCCTCGTCACGATCCCAATGCTCAGATGATTGCTGAAGGCCGTGCCGACGACCCGCGCTTAGCCGCTGTGGCAGGCAGTGGCGGTGCTTTGGGGCGCGGTGGCATGAGCACCAAAATTCGTGCTGCACAGCTGGCTGCCCGCTCTGGCGCGGTTACGGTGATCGCGAGTGGCCGTCAGCCGGAGGTTATTTCCCGCATCATGGCAGGTGAAGCGTTGGGCACCCTGTTGCGCCCAGACCAAGCGCCCATTGCTGCTCGTAAGCGCTGGCTAGCAGGTCAGTTGCAGGTGCGTGGCACCTTGGTGCTGGATGCCGGGGCGGTGAATGTGCTGCGTGGCAAAGGCTCTAGCCTTTTGGCGGTGGGCGTACGTGACGTGCAGGGCAGCTTTAAGCGCGGTGATATGGTGCTGTGCGTGGATGAGCAGGGCGCACGCGTGGCCAAAGGATTGGTCAACTACGGTGCGGATGAAGCCCGTCAGCTGGCGGGCCAGCCGAGCCACCAGATTGAAGCCATTCTGGGTTATGTGGAGGCTCACGAGCTGATCCATCGCGATAATCTGGTGGTTGTTTAACGAGATAGTTGCCTAACGAGATGGCTGTTTAACCGCGCGCACGGGGTGGTAGCGGCACTTGGCGTGGCCAGTCATTGGGGACAATGATAAGACGCTCCATTTGCTGTTTCTTTGTTTCTGCCTCCGAGTCGTAGAGCATCACCTGCTGTGGCCCGTAGCGTTCAATCAGCGGCATTACCATGGCCATTTCCTCGTTGGCTGGCTGAAAAGCTGCCTGTTGGGGTGGCGCCAGCCAGTGAGGTTTTTCTAACCACGCCATGTGTAATGACTCGCCTTTTTCGGCCGCAAGCGCTGGCCAATCTTTTAAATAACACCACTTACCACGCCGATGATCGACCGTTGCCCCGATGGGCGGTGGCATTGTCGTGTGCCAGGGGTAAAACAACACGCCGGGCATGGCTAGGCGCTGTGTCAGCGGATAATGGGGTAGTGCATGGCCGAGATCTCTAGGGGATAGCCATTGGGCGATGATCGCTTGCGCGATGGCAGTGCTCGACATCGGCAACTGATGATGGCGAAGATGGCTGCATTTCAGTGCTAGGCTATCTAGCCCGCCAGGGCCAATCCAGCGGCTTTGGCTGGTGGCATCTCCAGGGCCTTCTGGTAGTCCAAGGTAGAACTTTATCGCTACTTCCAGATGGATAGGGTTGGGGTTATTCCGCGTTCGATAGAGCATATCCAACTCGCCCAGGGTATTACGCCGCTGGGTAATGCGCAGGTTCTTGGCGAGCAGTCGAGTGTTAGGTGCGTTATCTAACATTAGGTGCCACAGTCGCTCATGGTAGTGCCCCATGCGCGTCGCCAGCTTGCCATCTAGCGCATTCACCAGTGATGAAAGACTCGCCAACCAGTCATCAACTGAATCTACTAAGCCAAGCTCCTGGCGTGTTGGCCTGCCTGAATAGGTAATAGGTCCCGATAGCTCAATTACATCAGCCGTGACCAGCAACCACGCAAGGTCACGCAGTACTGCGTGTTCTAAACGGTCGCTTACGCCCTCGTCGGTGGTGGGTAGCAAAGGCATCTCCCTTGGTTACATACGTCTATGCTGAGAGTACGCATTAGGTGGCTAATGGCTATGTTATGCACATTACAATGCGACGTTAACAACGTCCTTTACAAGAAATCCTTTACAGTGCTAACACAAAAAAGCGGGCCGTGAAGGCCCGCATGATGTTTTGCGTTAGTTAATGCCGGATTGTGCTATTCAGTTAATCGCGGTCAATTTCGCTCACTTGAAAGGAGCCTTGGCGCAGACTGATTTCTAGTTCACGGCCATTTTCATCACGGCCTTCAACATCGATCATGCCGCTTTTATCAATGTCGATATCTTCAAATTCGACCATGCCTTCTTGGCTCGCTACTTCTAATGCCTGGCGGATATCATCTTCGCTCATGCCCCAGGCACCGGTAATTAGGCGCTCACGCTCTTCTTTTAGTGTTTCGCCACTATCGATGGAAAATTCAATGTCAGCGTACCATTCGTCGTCTAGCCAGCCTTCTACCTCGGCGCGGCCACGACTTTTAATACTGATCTCTTCGTAATGGGTGAATCCATAGTCAGTGGCATGGGTTAGTACACTATCAATCTGATCAACGGGTAACGAGTCAGCTTGCACGCTACCTGCAGCTGCAGTGAGCAGCAACGCGGAGGCCGGAATCAGCAACATTTTTTTCATAGCGTTCATGTCAAATTCCTTCTTGGTTTGTTGAATGACTTGGTTTGTTAAATGACTTGGTTTGTTAAATGACTTGGTCTGTTGAATGAGACAGCATTCGCAGTAAGACAATGAAGTTATAACACCGCGGTTCTTTCCGTAAGCTGACAAAGCCGTTCATCTAACGTTCATGTTGCCTTTGGCATTCTAGTAGAATGAATAAAATGCCCCTCATGCCAACCCTTTCACATTATTGGCAGCGTCTGCCACACATGCGCTTGTGCAAGGTGGTACCTGTGTGCGTCGTTGCAACGGTGTTTGCCATTGCACTGGCCGGTAGTGCCGCCATTGCTGACCAGCACTGGGAAACGTTGCACAGTGAAGTGCGGCGCGGAGACGTCGTGCCCTTAGAGTCCATCCTAGATTGGTTGGAGGCTAATTATATCGGCGAGGTAATAGAAGTAGAGATAGAGCGTGAGGATGGCCATGTGGAGTATGAGATCAAGCTGCTGGGTGCTCAAAATCAAGTGGTTGAGTTTGAGTTTGATGGCCATAGCGGGCAGTTAATGAAAATAGAAGGTGTGCGCATTAATGAGATGCGCCGCCAATAAGGTAGCTATTCATGAAGTGTTTACTGGTAGAGGACGACCAGGCGCTCGCCCGCGAGCTTATTCAAGCGCTACGTGAGGGCGATTGGCTGGTAGAGCATGCTGAAAATGGTCAGGAAGCAGATTTTCTGGTGCGCACGGAAGCCTATGACACGGTAATTCTCGATGTGGGTCTGCCCGATGGTGAAGGCACACGTTGGCTCTCTGCATGGCGTGAAGATGGTATTGATCTGCCAGTACTGATTTTAACGGCACGCGAGCGCTGGGCGGATAAAGCGGCGGGCTTTACCGCAGGGGCCGATGACTATGTGACGAAACCCTTTGAACCTGCCGAGGTTCTGTTTCGGCTGCGTGCTCTGGTGCGCCGTAGTCATGGTCATGCCCATCCCGTTCTGAAAGTGGGTGAATTACGCTTAGATACCCATACCCAGCATGTCACGTTGGCGGGCCGGCCGGTTAGCATCACTGCTCAGGAAACGCGTCTGCTCAGCTACTTAATGCATGCTGCTCCTCGCGTGGTTAGCCGTAGCGAGCTCTCTGAACATGTTTATGACCGTGATCATGAGCCCGACTCCAACGTGATTGATGTTCAAGTGAGCCGGTTGCGGCGTAAATTAGGTGCGTGGCGGATTGCCACGTTGCGTGGTCAGGGATATCGCTTACTGGCTGAAGAGCCCACCGGCGCATGAGGTCAGCAATTACCCGCTGGGCCCAACGTTGGTCGACCCGTTCGATTACGTTGCGTCTTCTGCTAGCGGTACTATTAATGGTGTTGCTAGCGTTGCCATTGGCGGGCTGGTTGCTCACCCATCATTATCGTACGTCAGCCATACATGCCTTTGATGAACGCTTGGAGACAACGCTGAATGTGATCATTGCGGGCGTTACCTTTGACCCGATCGACCAGCAGATAAGTTTCGATCGATCACTGGGTGATCCGCGTTTTGAACAGGTTTATTCCGGCTGGTATTGGCAAATTACCGACCATGACCACCTTACGAAAACGTCGCGCTCGCTGTGGGATCAGCGCCTACCGGTTATCGATAATAAAAACGTATCGGCTCGCACGTTGAGGGGCCCGCGAGGCCAGCAGTTGCGCATTGTCGAGCGAGACATTTATCTTGCCCCGTTGGAAACCCCGCTGCATGTTAGCGTTGCCGCCCGTGACAACGCGTTGCGAGAAGATATTCAACAGTTTCAACAAGCTTTATGGCTAGGGCTGGGGGGCCTGGGTGCGCTGTTGCTAGGCGTGCTGGCATTGCAGGTGCGCTGGGGTTTGGCGCCGCTGCGGCGTATGAATGTTAATTTACGTGAGGTTGAGCAGGGGACGTCTGAACGGCTTGATACGCATTTACCCGATGAGCTAGCCATGCTGGCGGAGTCAATGAATGCCGTGCTTGCACGTGATCAGCGCTTAATTGAACGAAGCCGCCATACCGCAGGCAACCTTGCTCACGCGTTAAAAACCCCGCTGAGTGTTATGCGGCTACTGGTCAAGCAATTACCCAGTGAAAGCCGCGCTCATTGGGAGGTTGAGCTTTCGCGCATCGACAACGCGGTGCGCCACCACTTAGCGCGGGCATCCGCTGCTGGTGAGGGTGCGCGTTTCGCCCCTATTACTGTGCAGAATACGCTGGCGGCGTTGATTGCTGGACTTACGCGTCTGGCGCAGCGACGTCATATTCGCCTGCGGCAAAACGTAGACAGCAGCATGCGCGTCCATATGGATGGGCAGGACCTTCAGGAAATCGTCGGTAACCTGTTAGACAACGCACTTCGCTGGGCGACAAGCGAGGTAAGCATTGGCTTGCAAGCCGATGGTCAAAGGCTGTTACTGCGGGTGAGTGATGACGGTCCGGGTATGTCTGCACAGGAGTGCCAAGCTGCCGTGCAGCGCGGGAAACGTCTCGATGAGCAACGTTCTGGTAGTGGGCTTGGTTTAGCCATCGTGACGGATCTTGTCGCGCTGTATCAAGGGCAAATGCACCTGCAACGCGCCGAAGCAGGTGGATTGGATGTGGTTATTGAGTTACCTGTAGTTGCTCGGTAGTCACTATGCATGACCTAACCAAGAGACAATGACATGACGCAAATCGCCAAGACATTGCCAGACGTGCTGGTGGGGCCACTGCTGCGCCGACTTTCGCCTTCGCGGCTAGTACTGTGGCTAGTCGCTTCGCGTCCGCTAACGATGCAGCTGGTACTTTACCCTGAGCAAATGGGTGCCCAGACGTACCCATTGGATAAGTCGCATCAATGTGTGGCGATTGGTCAGCACGCCTATATTCATTTTATTGACCTGAGTTTGCCGACCGCGCTGCCCACCGATGAGCGAATTGCCTACGACCTGCAGGTGCAGAATACGCAAGGCGAATGGCAACGCTTGCCGGATTGGGCTCCCTGGTTATGTCATGAAAGCGAGATGTACCCAGGCTTTGTATTGGCCTCTCGGCATCATCGGCTAATGCACGGTTCGTGCCGTAAGCCTCATCACAACAGCGCCGATGGCTTGGTGCGGGCAGATACATGGTTAGCCGAACGCCAATCAACTCCAGAAGAGTGGCCAGCTTGGCTGCTAATGACCGGAGACCAGGTATACGTTGATGACGTTGCCGGCCCGATGCTGCGCGCCGTGCACGCACTGATTGAGCGTTTGGGGTTGGTAGATGAGCAGTTGGAAGGAGCCACGGTAGATGATAGCCAAGCGCTTTACTCCGCCCGCGAAAGCTATTATCACCGTGAAGCGCTGTTACCGGATGTGACCAGTAATGCTGCGCTACGGGAGCGTTTCTTTGGCGGTGTTAAAAAGCCCGTATTTACCTCCGCCAATGCGCAAAACCACTTGATGACACTGGCGGAAATGCTCGCCATGTACTGCTTGGTATGGTCCCCAACGCCATGGCGACTCATTGCCGTTGCCCCCCCTGTACTGGGCAACAAAGAAACTGATGCCTACCAGCAAGAGCAGGTGGTGATTGATGACTTTGTTGCCGGGTTGCCTCAGTGTGCAAGGCTAATGGCTCACATTCCCAGTCTGATGATCTTTGATGACCACGATGTCACCGATGACTGGAACTTGACGGCTGACTGGGAGCGTTGTGCCTACGGCCATCCGTTTTCAAAGCGAATTATCGGCAATGCGTTAGTGGCTTATTTATTGTGCCAGGGATGGGGCAATGCGCCGGATAAGCTTAATCCGCTGTTGCTTCAAGCCTCGACACTCTTTGAAGGGGATGGCCCGCTTAATGCGAGCGTCCAGGATAATTTCATTGAGCGATTACTCCGCTTTCAGGGTTGGGAGTACCAGGTGCCTGGCACGCCTGCCCTAATTGTGCTGGATACGCGTACCCGCCGTTGGCGCAGCGAACATAGCCCTAACCGCCCTTCGGGTTTAATGGACTGGGAAGCGTTGATGGAAATGCAGCAGGCGTTATTGGGTACTGAAAGCGCCGTTATCGTTTCTCCTGCCCCGATGTTTGGGGTCAAGCTGATAGAGATCATTCAAAAGCTATTTACCCTAGCGGGCAAGCCGTTGGTGGTGGACGCTGAAAACTGGATGGCGCATCGCGGGGCTGCCAATGTGCTACTGCATATTTGGCGACACTCAAAAACGCCAGGTAACTACGTGATTTTATCTGGTGACGTCCACTATTCGTTTGCCTACGATATTGTTGTACGCCGACAAAAGCAGGCACCACACCTTTGGCAAATCACCTCCAGTGGGATCAAAAATACGTTCCCCAAACAGCTGCTGAATACGTTCGACCGCTTGAACCGTTGGCTCTATGCGCCGTTATCGCCGCTCAACTGGTTTACCAAGCGCCGCAAGCTGAGCATTCATCCCCGCGACCCTGACCGGGCCAGCGCCGGAGAGCGGCTATGGAATGCTAGTGGGATTGGGCTGGTAAGCCTGGATGAGCAGGGCTACCCGACGGATATTCGCCAGCTAGACGTCGATGGCGGCGATGTGGTGTTTCCGCCCCCCGAGCTCTCTCGTTCTTAGTCGGCCGCTGTTGGTTGTCTTGTCATACAAACGACACAGAAATGTCGCACGATTGCTGCCCGAATGCTTTCCTGATGGAATTTTAAAAATCAGATGGAGCTATAAACATCAAAGGAACAGGCGACGTTTGATAGGGCAGCAGGTATATGACCGCACAAGAAGCGCAGTGGTTGAACCAAATTATCGCAACAGAAGAGCTCCATGTGCTGTTTCAGCCTATTGTGGATGCCAATCAGCAGGCTATTTATGGCTATGAAGCCCTTATTCGCGGCCCTAAAACATCGCCACTGCATTCGCCATTACGCCTGTTTGAGGTAGCCACTCAGGCCGGGTTGTTAGTCGATCTTGATTTACTGTGTCGACGGTTAGCGATTCAGCGTTTTGCAGAACTTGAGCTGCCAGGATTGCTGTTTCTGAACGTGATGCCGCTGACGATTGTTGAGCGGGACTTTCGTGAAGGCTTAACACTGAGTTTCATCCAAGAGAGCGGCCTGCCCGCCGAACGGGTGGTGATTGAACTCACTGAGCATGTGCCTATTCACGATTACGACCTAATGCGCCAAGCAGTGGCCCACTATCGAGACATGGGCTTTCAAGTGGCATTGGATGACTTAGGGGCTGGCCACTCCAGCTTGCGGCATTGGTCTGAACTTCGTCCTGATTTCGTCAAACTCGACCGTCATTTTATTTCTGGCATTGATCAAGAGCCGGCTAAGCGTGAGTTTTTACGCTCGATTCTAGATGTGGCGCGCAGCTTAGACTGCCAGCTGATTGCTGAAGGAGTTGAGACTGCCGCCGAGCACCTTTGTTTGTGGGAATTAGACCGTGGGCTGGCGTTATTACAGGGGTTTTATTTTGCACGACCAAGCCCCCATCCGCCCTTGCAGTTACATATGCTGTTGCCTGCCACGACACAGCTAAAAAGCCCAGCGGGGCGCACTGCCCACTCTATTTTACGTTCAATAAGTACTGTCACTCCGGCGTGCTCTGTGCCAGAGCTCGCCGAACGATTTCGTGACATGACAAGCCTGCGCTGTGTTGCAGTGGTAGATGAAGGCGTGCCTATCGCTGTGGTACGCCGCAATGCGTTCTTAACCCTATTTACCAACCCCTACAGCCATGCGCTGTATGCCAAGCGTCGTGTGCTGGAGATTGCAGATCCTAAAATGTTAGTGGCCGAGGCAGATTTGTCTCTGGAGGCGCTGAGCCAGCAACTAACCGATAGCCGCGATATCGAACAGGAAGATTTCGTGATTGTAGATAGTCACGGCCGCTATCTGGGGATGGGCAATATTGTTGACCTGTTGCGAGAGATTACCGCCATCCAGGTGCGCCAAGCTCGTCATGCCAACCCGCTTACCGGTTTGCCGGGTAATATTCTAATTAACGAAACGCTGGTCACTTATCTCGATCAGAGCGAAGGATTCGCGGCTGCCTACGTCGATTTAGATAATTTCAAAGCATTTAACGATGCTTATGGCTATGCCCGCGGAGACCACGTGATTATTTCTCTGTCACGGTTGCTTCAGGCGCAGGTAGAGAGTGCTGGCGGGTTTATCGGTCATATTGGCGGCGATGACTTTATGATGCTGCTTCCCTTAGAGCAATGGGAGGGCGTCTGCCAGCAAATATTGCACTCTTTTGAAGTGATGGCGCCTGGGTTTTATGAAGATGCAGACCGTCAGCAGGGCGGAATCCACATAGAAAACCGCCAGGGAGCAGTGGCTTTTATTCCCTTTGTGAGCGTTTCTATTGCCGTTAAGCCTGTTACTGATACCGCCAGATGCAAGGCACTAGATATTGCC
The DNA here is from genome assembly GCF_025820815.1 of Halomonas qinghailakensis. Taxonomy (NCBI): domain Bacteria; kingdom Pseudomonadati; phylum Pseudomonadota; class Gammaproteobacteria; order Oceanospirillales; family Halomonadaceae; genus Halomonas; species Halomonas qinghailakensis. The sequence continues at coordinate 1,790,090 of NZ_CP096973.1, forward strand.
GCCCAACTTTCCGAATTAAAGCACCAAGCAAAAAAAATAGCGGGCAACAGTTTGTTCGTCGAGCGCCGAGGATGCTGTGTGGTTAGGCAACGCTGAGTTTTCAGTTGTTGAGTCTTCAATTACAGGACTGTCACTGAGAGGTCATCGCCTTGTCATTTTAGTGTCCTTTCACTGTCATGGTTGGGTATCACCATAGCGGCATTGTTAAACAACCCGCTTAGGTGATGTATGCAACCCCTCTGTCTGTCTCAATCGTTTACTCGTACGTTAATTAGTGCTGCTGTGGTGAGTGCGTTTTCGCTGGCGGCCGTTAGCGCCTCCGCTGACCTCTCTTCGCGCTATGTTGATAATGACGGCGACATGGTGGCTGATGTGCCCAGCGACGAGTCCCAGTGGGTTGACCCGGACACGTTGGTTTTTGCCTACACGCCGGTTGAAGATCCAGCCGTATACGCCGATGTTTGGGCTGATTTTCTCGAACACTTAAGCGATGCCACCGGCAAGCGGGTACAGTTCTTCCCGGTTCAGTCCAACGCGGCTCAACAAGAAGCGCTGCGTGCAGGCCGCTTGCATGTGGCTGGTTTCAACACAGGTGGCGTACCGGTTGCGGTTAACTGTGGGGGATTCCGCCCCTTTGCCATGATGGCCGCTGAAGATGGCAGCTTCGGTTATGAGATGGAAATCATCACTTATCCTGGCAGCGGCATTGAGTCGGTTGAGGATTTGGCGGGGCGCCAGCTGGCATTTACCTCTGAAACGTCTAACTCTGGTTTCCGCGCGCCATCTGCGCTACTGCGTTCCGAGTACGGTCTAGAGGCTGGTGAAGATTTTGAAACCGCGTTCTCCGGTTCCCACGACAACTCCATTTTAGGCGTGGTGAACAAAGACTACGACGCTGCCGCTATTGCTAACTCTGTTGGCACGCGGATGATCTCTCGTGGCGTTGTCAATGAAGGCGATTACGAGATTATCTACACCTCCGAAACGTTCCCCACCACCGCCTATGGGCTGGCCAACAACTTGAACCCTGAACTGGCCGAGAAAATTCAAGATGCATTCTTCAGTTATGACTGGGAAGGCACCGCTCTTGAGGCTGAGTTTACCAATTCCGGTGAAGCGCAGTTTATCCCGATTACCTACCAGGAAAACTGGTCGGTCATTCGCACCATCGCCGATGCCAATGGCGTGACCTACGACTGCGATTAATACGCTAGTCGTTCTAAAACCCTATCGGCCAGGAAGGCAACTTTCTGGCCGAATTGCTATGTATCTGACTATTCGTTAATGAGGCACTCTCATGTTAACTCTTACCGGCGTTGGCAAACGTTACCCCACTGGGGATCGTGCGTTAACCGATATACAACTGACGCTACCTAAGGGCCAAGTGATGGCGCTGATTGGGCCATCCGGTGCAGGGAAAAGTACGCTGATTCGTTGCGTGAACCGTTTGGTAGAACCCACCCAAGGCAGCATTCGCCTGGAAGATGTAGAGCTGACCAAACTTTCGGGCAATCGTCTGCGCCACGCACGCCGCTCCATGGGGATGATTTTTCAGGAGTATGCACTGGTTGATCGATTAACCGTGATGGAAAACGTGCTGTCTGGCCAGCTAGGCTATGTGGGTTTTTGGCGTAGTTTTTTGCGCCGTTACCCACAAGAAGCGGTGGCCGAAGCCTTTCGCTTGCTGGAACGGGTTGGCTTACCACACGCCATTGATAAGCGCGCTGATGCGCTTTCCGGTGGGCAGCGCCAGCGGGTCGGTATTGCTCGTGCGCTGTTACAAAGCCCAAAGCTACTGCTAGTTGATGAACCCACCGCCAGTCTCGATCCGAAAACGTCGCGCCAGATCATGCGACTGATTCGTGAACTATGCGCCGAGCGAGAGTTGGCCGCGATTATCAACATTCATGATGTCGCGTTGGCGAAGCAGTTTGCTGACCGTATCGTAGGGTTGCGGGCTGGGGAAATCGTCTTTGACGGGCAGCCTAGCGAGCTTACCAGCGAGATACTCACCACCATCTATGGTGAAGAGGATTGGGATACCACCCCAGAACACTCCGACGATGATGAAACGGAAGAGAAAGCAAAAGTGAAAGCGAAAGAGAGCGAAGCACATCGCCCTCACGCTGGCCGTGAGCTGCCTCCGCTCGCAAGCCTGACGAGTGGAGGCACACGATGAGTGGTAGCGGTTCGTTGGCGCGCCAACAGGCCGCACGTGATGGCCAATGGCGGCGCTTGCCCCTGATTGATAACCCACGTGTGCGTTGGGGGTTGGTGCTAGGTGCCATGGTTTATCTGGTACTTGCACTCGCTTCTGTGGAAGTGAACTGGGCGCGTGTGGCGGAAGGGGCTGGGCGCGCACTCAATTTTCTTGGCGCATTTCTGCAGCCGGACTTCGTTAGCCGCCAGAGTGACATTATCGCTGGCCTGCTGGAAAGTCTGACCATGACGTTAACCTCTACAGTGATTGGCGTGTTATTGGCCATACCGGTGGGGTTGGGGGCGGCACGCAATATCTCGCCATTACCGATTTATGCCGTGTGCCGCGCGATTATTGCCGTTTCACGGACCTTCCAGGAAATTATCATCGCCATTCTGTTTGTGGTGATGTTCGGCTTCGGACCGTTTGCGGGCATGTTGACCCTGGCGTTTGCCACCATTGGCTTTATGGCCAAGCTGCTGGCAGAAGATATTGAAGATCTCGACTGGCGCCAGGTAGAGGCCGTACGTGCCACCGGGGCGAGCTGGTGGCAAACCATGAATCATGCCATTCAACCTCAGGTGATGCCGCGCTTAATTGGCCTCTCTATGTACCGTCTGGATATCAACTTCCGCGAGTCGTCAGTGATTGGCATTGTTGGTGCAGGTGGTATCGGTGCCACCCTGAACACCTCGTTGAGCCGCTACGAATACGGCACATCTGCTGCCATCCTGCTGATCATCATCGCTATTGTACTGATGAGTGAGTATGCCTCCAGCTATGTTCGCCGCTGGACACAGTAACGGCGCGCCACTTGTCATAAGAGGAAACGTTATGCCTGTTTCAACCTCCCCCCAAGGGGCGCCGCTGTGGCAGCGGCGTACTACCCGTGCTCAGTGGCTGCAGTTCGCCGCCTGGCTTGTCGGCATCAGCCTGTTTCTGCTGTGCTGGAAAGTGATTTCTGATAACACCATGTGGGTGTTTGTTGAAGATGCTGGCCGCCAGGGCAGCGACTTAATCAGCCGTATGATGCCGCCGCGTTGGGAGTACGCCAACGTGCTATGGAAGCCCATGTGGGATACCTTAAACATTGCTACGTTAGGAACGGCGCTAGGCATTGCCATGGCCTTTCCTGTGGCGTTTTTAGCAGCACGTAACACCACGCCACATCCACTGGTGCGTAGCCTAGCGCTCACTATTATTGTGTCGTCACGCTCTATCAACTCGCTGATTTGGGCCATGCTGCTAGTCACCATTCTTGGCCCTGGCGTCTTGGCGGGCATTATCGCCATTGCGCTGCGTTCCATTGGTTTTGTGGGCAAGCTGCTTTATGAAGCCATTGAAGAGATCCACCCAACGCCTGTGGAAGCGATTAGCGCCACCGGCGCCAGCCGCCTGCAGGTGATGAACTACGGTGTATTGCCCCAAGTTATGCCGGCTTTCGCGGGTATCAGCGTGTATCGCTGGGACATCAATATTCGTGAGTCTACCGTGCTGGGCCTAGTGGGCGCTGGTGGTATTGGCTTGCAGCTCAATGCCTCAATTAACAGCCTCGCCTGGAATCAGGTGAGCGTCATCTTTGTGATGATTTTTGCCACGGTACTGGTGTCCGAGTGGGTCTCTGCCCGTGTGCGCCACGCGATCATCTAGTCAGCCTGTCGAGGAACAGAAACCATGCGCTTTCCAAATGCAGACATCACCACCATCGATATTATGCGCCATGGTGAACCAGTAGGCGGGCGTATGTTACGTGGCAGCACCGACCATCCACTGAGTGAAACAGGTTGGAAGCAAGTGAGCGATGCCGTTATGCGCCACAGCGAAGATGGCAGGCCACCTTACGATGCGATTGTCAGTTCGCCGCTGCTGCGTTGTCGCGAATTTTCGCTGTGGCTAGGCGAGGAGTTTGATGTGCCTGTGCAAGTCGATGACGACTTAGCCGAGCTTTATTTGGGGCGCTGGGAAGGTAAAACCCATGCTCAGGTATTTGCCGATGAGGGCAGCGAGCAAATGAGTGCGTTTTGGTTTAACCCCTGCCAAGCCGCGCCGCCGGAAGGGGAAACGCTGGCCGCGCTGGATGCGCGGGTCAGCGAATCCTGGCAACGGCTGCTAGCCAATCCGCCCGGTCAACACGTGTTGGTGGTGGCACACCTGTTTGTCTGCAATGCGCTGCTGCGCCAAGTGCTGGAGCAGCCGCTTAGTAACGGCTTAGTGATGGACTTGCCCTACGCCGCGATGAGCCGTTTGCGCCATGAGCGCCATTCGCTGGGCGAAACCACCTTTATAGAGTGGATAGGGCGTTAGTTACAGTGCGTTAGTAATAACAACCTACGAATCAGTAGCGGGTAAGCTGCGCATAGGCCATGATAAAAGCACTTCTTACGTGCTGAGCCGGAGCGATGTATGCCGTTTATCCGTCTATCTTCATTGTTAACGCTATTTACGCTGCTTCTATTGGCAGGATGTGCCAGCAAAGAGACCACCACCCTTCCTGAACCAAGTGCTCAGGCGGGCATTTCAATGGAGCGCGCACTAATTCTCTCTCATGCCCAGCAAGCGATTGGCACTCCGTATCGCTTTGGCGGCAATACACCGGAGGGGCTGGATTGTTCGGGGCTTGTAGAAATGACTTATCGCGCTGCGGGTATCCGCGTGCCACGCACCGCTGATGATCAGTTTCGCGCGCTGCCACAGGTAGATGCGCCTCGCCCAGGCGATTTACTGTTTTTTGGGGAGGGCGCTAAAGCCACGCATGTAGGTATTTATGGCGGTAATCGTCAGATGATTCATGCACCCGGCAGCGGCCGAGCCGTGGTCAGTGTGCCATTGGATATCGATTACTGGAATCAGCGCTTTTTAGGTGCTGCTTCACCAGCACCCTAAGCGGCATCAATAGGATTAATAAACTGATTCCAATGTGGGAAAAGCAATGGATCAGGCTGCTTGCTCATTAGGCGTTGCTGTCACATCTTCTGTCGTTGCTTCCCCAGCACTTCGTGCGGCATTCATTTCGCTTTGCTCGCGAGCGGCTTCCAGCTTGGCTTCCAATAAATACTGTCTTGCCTGAGAAGCCACCTGTATATCTTTAGAAGACGGTTCTGCGGGCGCTAACGCTGCCGCGATGACGGTTTGCATTTTTTCAATAGTCGCTGTGGGATTGCCTGGTACGGGGCCGTAATCAATAGGTACTTCACCCGCAACTGCATAGCGTTTGCCGTCTGGCCCAACTTCGTACTCATAGCTAGCGCCGCCAGTGTAGGGGCCGCCTACTGTCTGGTGGGCCATTTCATGTTGGCGAACTTCCCTGTCAGTTTGCTTAAGCTGCTCTAAATGCTGGATCTCCTCAGGTGCTAGCGGCGTACCGTCGGGGCGCGTAGGACCAGTCGTTTCACTACTGGCGGAGGAGTCCGTCTCTTCACTGGCTTGTGCAGTCTCAGAGGAGTGAGCCTTCTGCTCTTCCGGCTGCATCCGATTAGCCTGCGCGCTGCTTACCTTAGGCTGCGGTAACGTATATGAAGAAACAAAAGGGTTTAGAGTAGAAAGATCCATAAGCAATTACCGAAGGATAAGCTGTTTGCGTTAGCATAGAGCATCTATGAAAGAATCGCAGCACGTAATCGTCGTGTCTAAAACGACCGCTTAGCTATTATTTGGTTAATCATTCACATGCCCATAATTGATGTTGTTATTCATCTATCAAAAAGTGAGTGCCTAGCGCATTACGAAGGGCGTTACAGCAATGTTCGTACGCGCAGTGTTGATGGTCGCTGGGTCATTTTTCCGGCTGAAGCGCTGCGCCGTGTGGTAGGGCAAGAAGGTGTTCATGGCGTTTTTCGCCTTGAGTTTTCTGACCAAGGCCGTTTTATCAACATTCAATCTCTCCCAGGGAGTTGACTTGGCATATGCACCATAGTGATTCAAAACTAACGCTCCATGAACTCGTCTATTCCGTTATACCCAATTTAAATAGTGCAGAAAAATTAGTACTGAATACCCTGGAAAGCTTAATTGATGCGGCAGAAAACCCGTTAGACGTGTTTCAACGTAACGAACAAAAACATGCTTTTTCGCTAGAAATACACCGTATCCGTATCAACCTAGAACATCTTTTAGAACGCTATCGTACTGATGTTGAAACTATTTTAAACAAAGATAGAGAAATGGACGGCCCTGTGATTATGCCGGATGCCCAGGAGGCTGAAGCGATTAATAGCGCCATTGATATCTATCTGCACGTAAGAGCTTTTCAGCGTGGCGAACGTCGACAGCCAATTCCTAGCCGTTAGCAACCACCTTATCGTCACATGGCATCATGATTGCTTGTATAATGTGTATCGTAGCCTTTGGGTTTACCCACCTGAAAGCAAACAGCTTGCCTACCCGGCAATTCGCTGTGACCACATTAGGAGATATATCATGTCTGCCTCACCTGTCACGTTAATGGTCGCTCGCCGAGTAGCAAGCGGTCGTTATCAAGATTTTAACCGTTGGTTAAACGAAGGCCGCGAGTTGGCGGCTGATTTTCCTGGCTATTTAGGCTCTGGTGTTTTGGCACCTCCCAATAGCGATGACGAATATCAGATCATTTTCCGCTTTAGCAGCAGTGACACACTAAATGCCTGGGAGCATTCGGCTTCGCGGAATGCATGGCTACAGCGAGGTAAAGGGCTATATGATGCGCCCCATGAGCACCGTGCCACTGGCTTAGATGCTTGGTTTCAGTCTAGCTCTGGCTCGACACCGCCACGCTGGAAACAGGCCGTCGCTGTATGGTTGGCTTTCTTTCCAATCTCACTGCTATTCAATTGGGTATTTGGCAGTGCTTTAGCGGACTGGCCGATGGTGCCCCGTGTAATGGTTAGTACAATGATGCTGACGCCTGTCATGGTGTTTTTATTCATCCCGCTTTCTACACGGCTACTTGCTCCTTGGCTGGAAGGAAAATGGTCTCCATTAGGTAGTTTGGCGCGCTGGCGCCATGAACATAGAATGTAATTGATAAATAAGTAACAGCAGTGTGTATTGTTAAAAACAATTAAAATCAAGGTGTTATCGTTCAATCGCTGCGTTAAGCATTTTTTCTGCTAGTAGGCTGATTACTAAGGTAAATAGTTCCTAAGCTTCTTCATGGGGTTCAACGCCGTAATAGTGCTAAGCTAAACACGCTTATCGCAAAAAGGATAATTGGCGTTAGCGCAATGCTAGCGTAACAAGTCGCCCCATGGAGTCGTTATGATCCGCGTTCATCATCTTGAAAAGTCCCGCTCTCATCGCATTTTATGGCTTTTAGAAACACTTGGCCTTGATTATGAGATTGAGGTCTATCAACGAGATAGTAAAACCCAACAAGCTCCGGAATCACTTAAAAAAATTCACCCACTAGGTAAATCGCCTATTATTACCGATGGCGAGCTGGTGGTGGCAGAGTCAGGGGCCATTATTGATTATCTCGTCAACTGCTATGGTGAAAGTAAAGAGCACTCTATTGATGAGCGCCGCAATGAGTGGGTCAATTATCGCTATTGGCTTCACTATGCAGAAGGGTCGTTAATGCCGCTCTTAGTGATGGGGCTAGTGTTTAGCCAGATACCTAAACAATCCCCTTGGCTAATCAGGCCTTTGGCAAAAGGAATCAGCTCAACGGTACAGCAGCGTTTTATTAACCCCCAGTTAAAGCAGCACTTGCATCTGGTAGAGACGCACCTAGAGAAACACGGTAATTTTGCCGGTGTTTGGCCAAGTGGTGCCGATATACAAATGAGTTTTCCTCTACAAGCGATTGCCGCGACACAATCGTTGACCTCTTATCCTGCTATTGCGTCGTTTGTATCACGTATCGAAAACGATCCTGCCTGGCAACGAGTTGTTGAGCGTGCTGGCCCCCTTACGATGCCGGGTGAATAGGTTTCTTTATGTCGAAGACGCTGGGCTATTTGAGTACATGCTCATCTTCTATGCACAAGAAAGGTGTGTGTAGTCTGCTCCGTCTAGTACTCAGAACGCTATTGTTGGGAGGCTGTTTAGCGCCCTTCCAGTTAATGGCTGAGACCCTGACAGTTGGCGTTTACCATAATCCTCCTAAACTTTTTGCTGACGACGAGGGGCGGCCTAGAGGCGTATTAGGTGATCTATTACAGGAGATTGCTAAGGAAGAGCAGTGGCAGCTTGAAAGTTATCAATGCGACTTCCAGCATTGCCTGACGCTGTTAAAGCAGGGTGATATCGACGTGCTTCCTGATGTTGCCTGGAGCGAAAGTCGTGCTGGAGATATTGCCTTTCATGAAGAGCCTGTGCTGCATAGCTGGTCACAACTTTATCAGCGAGAAGGTGTTGAGATTGAGGCTATTTTTGATCTTGAGCAGCGTCGAGTAGCCGTGGTGTCAGGCTCTGTTCAACAACGCTATTTAGCATCGGTAACCGAACGTTTTGATATTAATGTTACCTGGCTACCAGTAAATAGCTTTGCAAAAGGGTTTCAGGCTGTGGCTGATGGTGAAGCAGACATAGTGGCTGCAAATCATCTATTTGGTGACTGGCGTGCACACGATTATGGGTTGCGCGCTACTCCCGTCATTTTTCAACCAGTAAGGCTTTTTTATGCGGCATCGCCGCAGCTTTCTGAAGAAGTTCTCAGCCGTATCGATGATGTCCTGCGTCGCTGGAAGCAGGATAATGGCTCTATTTATTATGAAACGTTAAGTTTATGGCGGGCTAATCCAAAGCCACATCAAGCAATCCCTACGTGGTTATGGTGGAGTGTCAGCTTACTTTTTTTACTGCTTCTATTAGCACTTTTAGTTAATTTTCTGCTTAAGCGACGTATGAAAATTAATCGTGAACAGTTGAATACTAATGAAGCACTATTGTCGACTATTTTAGATAGCGTTGATGCGTATATTTATATTAAATCACCTTCTTTAAAGTATCGTTATGTGAATCGAAAAATAAGTGAACTTTTTAACTGCCCAGCTAAAGATATTATTGGGAAGCGCGACGATGACTTTTTTGATGAAGTAAGTACAGCAGCCGTTAAGGCAATTGATCAAAAAGTTTTAGAAACTGGCACTAAGATGACGGTTGAAGAACACCATAAGCTCCAAGGAGAGGAGCATGTGCGTACCTTTCTCTCAATTAAGATGCCACTCACTATGGTGGCAGGAGAAGCACCTTGTTTATGTGGCGTTTCAACAGAATTGACCGAATACCTGGAAATGCAAACAAAAACCCATCGTCTGGCATTTTATGATGCGTTAACAGGACTTCCTAATCGTCGTTTATTAATGGAATCGCTAGCAGAAGTTACTGAACAAGACAGCCATTTAAGCAGGTATAGCGCTGTTTTTATTCTTGACCTAGACAGTTTTAGATTGGTGAATGATATACAAGGCCATGAGAGCGGCGATCAATTGCTAATTAAGGTGGCTGATCAGTTGCAGCAACAGCTCCCACAAGAAGCCATGGTTGCACGTTTTAGTAGCGATGAGTTTGTTGTATTACTTAAGGTGTTAGACGAGCAGCAAGGGGATGCTACCCATAGGGCTGAACGCCTTGCACGGCAATTCTTAGAGACGATTACTAAGCTGCGTAATGATCGTGCTCTACCGGTTAGTGCCAGTATCGGCATTTCGTTGTTTGAGGGTACTGGACAAAGTGTGAACAGCGTTCTGCAGCAGGCCGATATGGCATTACAACAAGCGAAAGCGGCAGGCGGCAACACGTTGCGCTTTTTTAATATGGATATGCAAATCAGTGTGCTTGAGCGGGCCAGCTTGGAAGGTGACCTGCATCAAGCGCTAGAGCGTAATGAGCTATCGTTGCATTACCAAGTACAAGTAGATCATCACGGTGCTACCACGGGCGTCGAAGCGCTGTTGCGCTGGTACCACCCCCAGCGTGGGTGGGTGTCGCCAGCCACTTTTATTCCGCTTGCAGAAGAAAACGGCCTGATCTTGCCTATCGGTCACTGGGTACTGAAATCAGCCTGTGAACAATTGGCAAAGTGGGCAGAGCATCCTGCGTATTCGTCACTTACCATTTCGGTTAACGTAAGTTCCGTTCAGTTTCAGCAGCCTGAGTTTGTGCGTAATCTAGAAGGTTTATTGGCACACACTCAGGCCCCACCTGGCCGTTTGGTGCTGGAAGTCACGGAAAGTCTGTTAATGAATGAGCCTGCGCGAGTGCGCAGCACGATGTTGAAGCTTCGCGCCCAAGGCATTCGGTTTGCATTAGATGATTTTGGTACTGGCTACTCGTCGCTGAGCTATTTAAAACGCTTGCCTTTAGACGAGTTAAAGATTGACCAGTCGTTTATTCGTGAACTATTAACTGACAAGACCGATGCGGCGATAGTAGATACCACTATTTTGCTAGCGGTTAGCCTGGGCTTAACGGTGGTTGCAGAAGGTGTTGAGAAAAAAGAGCAGCTTGACTGGCTGAAAGGCCATGGCTGCTACCGTTACCAGGGCTATTTGTTTGGGCGTCCTACGCCTATTGAGTACTTATTTGAAGCGTACTAAAAAGCCCGCGTAGTGCTCGTAAGCGCATGACGCGGGCTTGTTTTATGACAGCTGCTTGCTAGCCAAAGACGGCAAAGCTGTCAGCGTTAAGCCACATATGCACGATGATACTGGCAACGTAGCCAAGGAAAATCACCGGTGCCCAGCGCAGGTGGCCCATAAACGTGTAGGCGCCTCGTGCTTGGCCCATCACAGCAACACCCGCTGCTGAACCAATTGAGAGCAAGCTACCCCCTACACCTGCTGTCAGCGTAATCAGTAACCAATGGCCGTGAGACATCTCTGGCTCCATGGTAAGTACAGCAAACATTACCGGAATGTTATCGACAACCGCTGAAACAACCCCCAAGACAATATTGGCCCAGGTGGCATTCCAACCGGTGTAAAGCGCTTCGGAAAGCAGCCCAAGGTAGCCCATAAAGCCTAGGCCGCCGACACACATCACCACCCCGTAGAAGAACAACAGGGTGTCCCACTCGGCACGAGCAACACGGTTGAAAACATCAAACGGTACTACGCCACCTAACTGCTCAAGCTTCTTGTTGTCGCCCCGGCGACTGTAGCGTTCACGCTTGCGCTCCAGTGAACGGGGAAGGCTGCGACGTAGGTAATAGCCAAAAAATTGCAGATAGCCAAGGCCTGTCATCATGCCGAGTACAGGCGGCAAGTGCAGTAGTGTATGGCACATCACAGCGGTGGCAATGGTGATCAAAAATAGCGCAATAATTCTCCGTGCACCGCGCTTTAGCCAGACATCTTCATACACACTGCTGGGCTTCTGATCCTTGATAAATATGCTCATAATGACAGCAGGAATCAGGAAGTTAACCAAGGAGGGCAGGAATAGGATGAAAAATTCCTGGAATTGGATCAGTCCTGCTTGCCAAACCATCAGCGTAGTGATGTCACCAAAGGGGCTAAAGGCACCACCAGCGTTAGCAGCCACCACAACGTTAATACAAGCGAGATTAATAAAGCGCTTATCACCTTCAGCCACCTTGGTGATAACTGCGCACATCAACAGTGCCGTGGTTAAGTTATCAGCAATGGGAGACAGCACGAAGGCCAGGCCACCCGTTAGCCAGAATAACTGACGATAGCTAAAGCCTTTGCGCAGCATCCATGAGCGAAGGGCATCAAAGACGCGGCGCTCTTCCATGGCGTTGATATAGGTCATAGCAACGAGTAGGAACAGCATTAGCTCGGTGAACTCCAAAAGTGTCACACGAAACGCATACTCTGACGTTTCCGACATGCCATTTTGGACGTACACCCAGCCAATGAGTCCCCAAATAATACCGGCGGCTACCAAGACGGGCTTAGACTTACGCATGTGGATTTTTTCTTCTGCCATGACCAACCCATAGGCCAGTACGAAGATGGCAACAGCGAAAAAACCAACAGCAGACGTAGTGAGATCAATATCGCCTGTTACAGCGAACGCCGGTGTGCCAAGCAAGGGTAGTAAAGCTACTAATAAAAAAAGCCAGCGACGATAGGATCGTGGCTGACTTGAGTCATTATGCAAGGTAAGCATGCGACGTTATTCCCCATGGTTAAGTGGATGAAAGTGGTGTAGAAGCCGCGATATTGTAGCAGCCCGTATTGCAACGCAATATGTAATAAAAGCGAATGAAACTGCTAAATAAGAAGCTAAAAGAGACTTTTTTTATAAATTAATCGTTTCGCTAATAGCAATGTTAAAAAAACGGTGTAAAGAGACATTTTCATCCAAGAGTCATTTCCAAACTAAATAACCGTATCAGTGAGGTGAAAGCCCAGCGTCGATTGAGTGTCGAGCGTGAGCTCTTGCGTTCAAGCAACGGTTAGGTTCATGACGATGTTCGCAAAGGAAATGAGGGGTATTCTCCCAGCAGCTTAGCCAGCTCGTTACAGATAAAGCGTGGTTCTATCCATTGTGTTAGGTGTTCATGAACGTAATGCAAAAAGCGTTGTGCTGATTGTGGCAAGCGTTGGTCATTACGCACAATAAATTGCCAGTGGCTTTCAATAGGTAACCCTTCAACGGGTAAAACCACTAGGTCAGGGTGTTCATTGGGCAAAACGTGCTCGGATAACACTGCAACGCCCATATTAGCGGCAACACTGACTCGAATAGCCTCGTTACTTGCCATCTGCAACGTTTTTTGCATGGTTAGCCCGTGCTCCTGAAGCCAGCTGTCTAACAGCATGCGCGTAGCTGAACCAGGTTCACGCAGCAGTAAGCGTTCAGTGAGGAGCTGTTCCATAGAAACGCTGGCCTGCTGGGCAAGCGGGTGGTCAACACTAGCGATGGCAACTAAGGGGTTACGCATAAAGCGTGAAGCGACCGCGTGCGCGAGGGCGGGGGGATGGCTGAAGACATAAAGGTCATCTTCCTGACGCTCAAAGCGGGCAAGTACTTGGCGTCGATTGCCGATATGGACAGTGACATCCACTTCTGGGAACGCTTGGCTAAAGGGACCAAGCAGGCGCGGTAGCACGTACTGAGCAGTGTTCACTAGAGCAATACTAAAACGGCCTTTACTGCCGTGTTGTAAGTCGCTTAGCTGGTCGGCAAAATCGTCAAAGCGTCCCAGCACATCGCGGCTTGCCTGATAAAGAGCTTGCCCGGTTGCAGTCATCGCTAGTCGCTGGGAGTGCTGTTCTAACAATGGGCTACCCACTGCCTCTCTTAGCCTTTTTAGCTGTTGTGACACCGTTGGCTGGGTAAGGTGGAGCTGGCGTGCGGCTTCGCTAATGGAGCCGCATCGAACAACGGTGACATAGACCTGTAACAACCTGAAGGTCAGATGGCGAATATTCACAGTGGCTCATTACTCCTAGAAACGTATTAAAGATAAGTATAGAAAATTATCTATGGGTTTCTTTCAATATATTATTAGTTATCTAGTGTAGTCGCTCGCAAAATGCAGCCTCTTTTTGATCCTAAGGAGCAATGGCGATGCCAGATATTGTGGTGATGTTTTTCCTACTAGGCCTCGTTGCTGGAGCGGTAAAGTCAGACCTGCAAGTCCCCAAGGCTACTTACGACACCTTAAGCCTGCTACTAATGCTTACGATTGGTTTGAAGGGCGGGATGGCGCTGCATGGCAATATTCATTGGGGGTTAGTACCAGAGCTGGCTGGCGTCGCCTTGCTATCGGCGTTTATACCGCTATTGTTGATGCCGGTGCTTCGCCGTTGGGTGCGTCTTTCTCCCGCTGATAGTGCTAGCATCGCTGCTCACTATGGCTCCGTCAGTGCAGGTACCTTTGCGGTTGCGTTAGCGTATGTGGAAGCTCGCCAGTTAGTGGTTGGCAGTGAAGTGACGCTCTACTTAGTGGCGATGGAGTTGCCTGCGATTATGGTGGCAATAGCTCTATTTAGACGCCACCAAGGCGCTGCTGTTAAAGAGAGCACCAGTAAGCTATGGCATGAAACCCTAACCAACCGTGGCGTTATTTTATTGGCTGGCGGGGTCGTCATCGGCACGCTGTATGGGCCGTTTCAAGGAGAAGAAGTCACCGCACTGTTTACAGGGGCTTTTAAGGGTGTGCTGGCGCTGTTTTTGTTAGAAATGGGGTTAACCGCCGCGCAAACGTTACGTCCAATGCCTTGGCACCACTGGCGCTTAGTCACTTTTGCTCTGGTGACACCGCTATTGTTATCGCTACTGGGCATTCTAGTAGGAACTCTGGTTGGATTGCCGATTGGGTCTATCGTAATACTTGCCTCTTTGGCTGCCAGTGCGTCTTATATTGCCGCTCCCGCCGCCATGCGCGCCGCTATTCCACAGGCAAATATTGGCCTTGCCATGCTCGCTTCGCTTGGGATCACGTTCCCTCTCAATGTGATGTTAGGCATTCCGCTCTATCACAGGTTAATTGAGTACTTACTTAGCTAACAAAAGAGTAGCGCTATTGGCCGCTCTCTCAACACTATCGCCACAATGTGATCGGCTTTAGTAATGTTTGTTATTTTTTAGTGGGGTTAAACACCCGTCTCGCTTTCAGCGAGACGGGTGTTTTTGCTTGGTCTATTTTTTGGCTTTTTGGCTATTCTGCAGATTTTTTAGGCTGCTAAAAGATATTTTTTTTATTAAAAATACAGTGTTTGCTTTAGTTTTTAGGTAAATAAGTTAATTGTCTTAAAGTGTTAATTTTAAGCATGAATGTTTAGTCGTTGTGTGTTTCCCCTGAATGCAGCACGAAAACCCGAGAAATAGACACGTTAAGTCTTCGTTACCTTCGTATTCTTTTGTTACAGGGACGTGATTGCAATGCCGTTCGTATGTGGAAAGCGTAGTGACGCATTGTAAGTAGTCAGCTGACATAGATAAAAAGGCAGGACAGTACAATGCTAAAAAACATGTCTACTGCCAGTGATCTAAACGATAAATCTAAGAAACTCTAGTAATACGAGAATAATAGCTGCTGATAAACCTATCAAAAGCTCAATAATGACGAGGATAATAAGATGGAAGAAAAACCAAAAAGGGTTCGTCAAAAACCCAGCCTTGGGCTTGCCCTAACGCCTGTTATATTGACGCTCATCGCCATTGGTGTGCAGATTTTCTATTTTGGCGACTTTACCCCTCATATTCCGCTAGCCATCGGTTTAGCGATTACGTCGCTTGTTGGAATCAAACTAGGTTTTCGCTGGAAGCGCATTGAAGACGGTGCTTTTCACGTTATTAACGTCTCACTCCCCTCGGTTTCGGTGTTGATCTTAGTGGGCATGATTATTGGCGTTTGGATCGCTAGTGGTACCGTGCCCAGTCTGATCTATTACGGCCTTTTACTGTTGTCTCCTGCTTTTTTCCTTGCCGCAGCGATGTTGATTTGTGCGGTGGTGTCCGTTTCCTTGGGCACTTCCTGGGGTACGGTTGGTACCGTCGGTTTGGCGCTGGTTGGAATCGGTGCTGGATTTGATATTCCCATTTATTGGACTGCAGGCGCGGTAGTGTCTGGCGCTTTCTTTGGCGATAAGGTCTCTCCGCTGTCCGATACTACCAATCTAGCCTCTGCAGTAACCGGCAATAATGTCTTCTCGCACATCAAAAACATGATGCCGACGACGATTCCGGCCATGCTAATTGCGTTGGTGATTTATCTGGTGGTGGGTTTCACGATGATTGATGACCAAGCCGCCTCGTTTGAACGTATCAACGCCATTACTGCATCTCTGGATGAAAATTTCACGATTTCTCTATGGTTACTGCTTCCGGCCGTGCTGGTTATTATCTTAGCCGTTAAACAGATGCCCCCCATCCCCTCGCTATTTGCTGGGGTCCTTGCCGGTGCGGTAACGGCGATGGTGGTTCAGGGCGTAGGTCTGCACGATATTGTGACGTATGCCAACTACGGCTACTCCATTGAGACGGGTGTTGATGCCATGGACAGCTTGCTGAACCGTGGTGGTATTCAGTCGATGATGTGGACAATTTCGCTGATTTTAATCGCGCTGGGTTTCGGTGGTGCGCTAGAGAAAACCGGCTGTCTCGAGACGATCATTACGGCCATTATGGCTAAAGTGCGCTCTTTCAAAGGGGTTCAAACGTCTGCGATTGCCACGTCCTTTGCAACTAACTTAGTGGCAGGCGACCCCTACTTATCGATTGCACTGCCGGGTCGCATGTATGCGCCCACGTACCGGGGATTGGGCTACTCGACGCTTAACCTGTCACGGGGTATTGAAGAAGGCGGTACGTTGATGTCTCCTTTAGTGCCTTGGAATGCCGGCGGCGCCTTTGTCATCAGTGTCCTGGGACTGGGAATCACCGACGGAAACGTTGAGAACCTGCTGTATATCCCGCTGGCCTTTGCCTGCTGGCTAGCCCCGGTACTCGGTATTCTTTACGCCCAGTTAGGCTGGTTCTCACCAAAAGCGACTGATGAAGAGCGTGCTTTGTGGGAGAGCCAGGGAGAAGCAATCGCCTCCTCATCAGCGCTCGGTGCCGCCGCTGATTCTGCTGTCACTAGCGCGACGCCGGTTTCCAGCTCAAGTGGCTAATTCTTAACGAATTAGACGTCGATTGTTCTAACGTTAGCGTAAGCATTTTATCGATTTGTCAGCACCCTGACCTGCTAAAGGCAGGGTGCTTGGCGTTTCCAGGAGAATAATAATGACCACAACGCATCCAGCCGTGGTGATCGGAGGTGGAATCGTTGGTATTTGCTGTGCGTTATATCTGCAAAGAGAGGGACTCGAGGTTACGTTGGTAGAGCCAGCTAGGGTTAACCATAGGTGCTACAACGGGACGCTTGGTAGCCGACCTACTGCATGGGCGTAAGAGTCCGTTGGAGATTCGTCCTTTCAGCGCGTCGCGGTTTAAGCTGATGGGGCATTAACTGACGCTGAACGTTTCACAAACCTGAGAAATGCATCAATGACTCGGTTAGGGCGACGGTCATTGCGAGTGATCATTACAAATGGTATTTGATAGCGAAGGGTGGCAGCATCAATGGCGCGCATCTTGCCTGCGTTAACCCATTGCGCAGCAACATGCGCGGGTAGAAAACCAATGAAGCGCCCAGTAAGAATCAAAAAGGCAGTGCCTTCACGATCAGAGGCGGAAGCCTGTAGATTAAGTGCATCATGTGCCTCACGCGCACTGTTAGGGAGTGGGTAACGAGGCATTATCGCTGGATAAGATGCTATTTTTTCAGCGGTTAGAGTCTTATCTGTATCTGTAAATAGCGGATGAGTTGCTGCGCAGTAGAGGTAGGACGGCTCATCGTATAGATGGTGTGTTTCTAAGCTAGCGGGTAGGTTTACATCGGGAACCACGCCGACATGTAAGTGCCCGTCCATAACACTTCGAATAATGGCATCTGAGGGCTCCATGTGAATATTAATGGTGACTTCATGGTTTGGTGCTGTCAGCTCGGCGAGCGCGTTGGTGACATGCATCGCGGGTAAGGTGACCAAGTTATCAGTAATACCGATATTTAGTTCACCTTTAATAGTATGATGCAGCGCATTGACGTCGCTTTTAAAATCTTCAAGCGCAGTAAGTAGGGTTAAGCCCGCCTGGTAAATTTCTTTGCCCTCTTCGGTTAAGCTAAACCCGCCTCTGCCACGTTGACATAACGAAAACCCTAGCCTGCCTTCTAAGTCGTTCATGTGTTGGCTAATGGCCGAACGACTGATGCCTAAGGCGGTCTCCGCAGCAGTAAAGCCGCCACACTCGACAACGGTTTTAAAAATACGCACTAAGCGCACTTCATAGTCACCCATTTGGCCTAACGATGCCATGGCAGCCTCTTGTTAAGTAAAATAACGTCGTTTAGTGAGTATTTTTGCTGAAAATTGATATACAACAAAAACAAGCCACGCCACTATTGAACCCTGCTGCTAAAGAGACGTAGTGGTGTATCGTCGTCTGTTTTTTTATATTGTACTAGGTGTGCTGTGAAGTACCTGAACAAGGTCTAACTATAATGCTGCTTTCTCGCAGTGGTAAAATAACTGAAAACAGGCAGCTAACCCCTGTCTATCGCCGTCAAAAACGTCGTGTTATTGCGATTTATATAGTGTCTCTATGTACGATGATGGCGTTGTTTGGTTGGTTGCTCAAAGGCCAATACCACCAAGAAGTCCATGCGGCTGAGTCCCGTATCATTGCACGCGCCAACGTGGTTTCTGAATGGGTAAAAGGCGTGTTTGGTCAAAGTGGTCAAGGGTTATTTAGCCTGGCTGAGCTGTTGGACGTTTATCAAATAACTACCTTAGATCAGAATCATTTAGAGGCTGAAACTTCGAGGGCTCTTCAGCAGGTGTTCAAAAATCTTGCTCAGTATGTGCCGTTGATTGATGAAGTAAGTATTCTGGATGACGAAGGGCGCGTATGGCTGGGCAGCGGTGATGAGCAGCATGTTGGAGATGAGCTAGGTAATAGCGTTTTTTTTCGTACGTTTGTGCAAGGTGAACAGGCTGAAAAAATGACGCCGCTACTTCGGTCAATGCATAGCGAGCGTTTTTACCTTTATCATGGTCAGCGTTTAGTAAATGATAATAACAATCTTGTGGGCGTGATTATGTCCCGTATTATGCCGCAAGTTTTGGTCGATACACTGAGGCAAATGCGGGTATACGACGGTGAGACTATTGCGTTAATAGATGAAAATTTACGGGTAATTGCTAGGCATCCAGCACCGGACGGGGGGATCACCATTGGTAGTCAGGTGAATGCACCCTCTACTCAGCAGTGGTTGGAGAGTGGTGATATTTCTCAAACACTCACCGCTATTTCGCCTATCGATGGGCATAAACGCTTATTACACATGCAAAGAATTAGTGACTATCCGGTATTTGTGGTGGTGGGGGTTGACCTACGTACACTGATGGCGGGATGGTATCAGCGACTATTGGTATTGTCCTTGGTCGCGATCTTAATGACGTTGCTAGGTGCATGGGGGGTTCGCCACTACCTCAATCGTCTCACACTAGCTTATCAGTTACATGAGCGAATAAAAGAACGAGAGCTAGCGCGGGCGGAAGCCCAAGCACGCGGCGCGCGTATGGATGCTCTGGTAAGCTCAATCCAGGATTTGATCTTTGTATTTGATGGGGATGGACGCTTTAGCTACATCCACGCAGTTGCCCCTGAGCAACTGCTCATTAATAGCCAGGATGCATTAGGCAAGCACTTTGCTCATGTTTTGCCTAGCGCGTTAGCGGCCGCTTTTACTGCTGTTTTTGAAAGAGTGCAGCAGTTTCGCCGGGTAGAAAGATTTGAATATCCATTGATTATAAATGCACAGCGACACCATTTTCATGCCACCGTTAGCCCGCTAATGAGTAGTGATGGTCAGTTTGAGGGAGTATTATCGGTGAACCGTGATATTACCGAAGCAAAGCGCGCAGAAGTGGAATTGAAGATTGCCGCCGCCGCTTTCCAGGCACACCTGGGCATTATGGTGACGGATGCCCAGGGAAATATTTTAAAAACCAACGATACGTTTAAGCGTATCACGGGCTATAGCGATGAAGAGGTAATTGGTAAAAACCCACGGATGTTTAGCTCTGGTCATCATAGCTCGTTGTTTTATAGACGTTTATGGAAGCGGGTAACAGCAACGGGGAGCTGGGAAGGGGAAATTTGGAATCAGCGTAAAAATGGCGAACTGTTTCCTGAATGGTTAACAATTAGTGCCGTATACGATGCAGAGGGCGACCTCACTAATTACGTTGCCACCATGAGTGACATTAGTGAGCGTAAAGCTGCTGAGCAAGAGATCCATCAATTAGCGTTTTACGATCCATTAACAGGCTTCGCGAACCGGCGTCTGTTTATGGATAGAATGGAAGTGGCCCTAAAAGAGCTCAATCGACACCAACGCTGCGGTGCGCTGTTAGTAATCGATATTGACCGTTTCAATCATATTAACGATACGTTGGGCCACCTCGCCGGCGACCAGCTATTGCAGCGTGTAGCCCAACGATTTGGTCAAATGTTACGTGATACCGATACGTTGGCGCGTTTGGGTAGTGACGAATTTGCTGTGCTCATCGAAGGTATTGATGGAAGCCCCCGGCAAACACGTCGCTTAGCAGAGCATATCGCCCAAAAACTGCTGGCGGCGCTTGATGAGCCCATTACTTTTTCTGAAGAGCATGTCATGGTGACTGCGAGTGTTGGCATCACTATTTTATCCGATAGCCAACTGAGTACCGAAGACTATCTTCAGCAGGTTGATATGGCCTTAGCGCAGGCAAAAACAAGCGGGCGTCGTGTTATACGCTTCTTTGATCCTGTCATGCAGGCAACGCTACTGGCGCGAGTCAAGCTTGAAGCCGACCTGCGCCAAGCCTTGGAAAGCCAGCAGTGGCGCTTGCACTACCAGCCCCAGGTTGGTCGAACTGGTCACATTACCGGCGTTGAGGCCCTGCTGCGCTGGCAGCACCCAGAGCGTGGCATGGTGTCTCCGGGCGAATTTATCCCGCTATTAGAAAGTACCGGGCTAATTAATGAGGTCGGTGAGTGGGTCATCGAGGATGCGTGCCGCCAGTTAGCCTGCTGGGCAACCATGCCGCATCTGCGTGAACTGACGATTTCTGTGAATATTAGCCCACTGCAGTTTCGCGATAGCGATTTTCTGTCTCGCTTACAGCAGGTTTTTATTCGCACAAAAGCGCCGCTTGAGCGCCTAAAGCTTGAGGTCACTGAGTCACTGTTTGTGGAAGCGCGAGATGATGCTCGCGATAAAATGCTTAGTCTGAAAGCCCAGGGCGTACGTTTTTCTCTGGATGATTTTGGAACCGGTTACTCATCACTGGCGTATCTTGCTCAGTTACCGCTTGATCAGCTGAAAATTGATCAATCATTTGTCCATCAAGTATTGGATAGCAGTGCCAATGCGGCGATTGTTGAAAGCACCATTGCCCTAGCGAAAAGCTTAAATTTAGATGTGATTGCCGAAGGGGTAGAAACAGATGCTCAACAAGCGTGGTTGTTAGCTCACGGCTGTCGTGCTTTCCAGGGTTATTTGTTTGGCCGCCCTATGCCCGCTGAAGATATTGAGGCAGCGCTCTTAGCTCAGCATTCCTAACCCTGTACTTCTAGTTCGGTACTTCTAGATCAGTACTTCTAGAGCTTACCCTAGCTCAGTGCTCCTGAAGATGATAGTTCTCTTAGTAAGCGAGTGTGGGTATGGGTGTCATTGTCAGGGGTAATGACTTCAAGCCGAGAATCCTGACGCCAAGCGCTGCTCCCAACGGTTAGCGTTCCGTCAGCTCGATTGAGTTGCTTCCAACCCAGCTCGGTATGAAATACGCCTTTGACGCGCGCAGTAGAGGGGAGCCCGCTTAAGTAAGCGGCTAAATGGTCAAGGTTAAAGTGTTCATTTGGATGCCAGCGTAGGCTAGTGCTGGTGTACCCAAGGGTGCTGGCGGTTTTTTGTTGAGGTTGACCAAGTAGAGGGGGAATATCAAAAAAACTGCCTTCCACGGTGGGGGTAGTTATCACTTGGCGGTGTGTATCAGGAATGGCTGAGCCCTCGTGAGTACGTGTTTGGCCGCCGTTCAGCAGCAGCGCTAGTGGTAACATGCCATGCTCAATGCAATGCACCCATTTGCGCGGTGGCCAGAGTTCAGTCACAAACTGCTGCGCCTGTTCGTATTGTTCGGCACTGGCTTGCTCTCCCATTGTGATCGCTACAGCATCTGCCATCGCCAGTTGATCTTGAAAGGTCTCGTGTTGGCGTACCCGTGGCTCATCTAAGCGACGCGGGTCCAGCGTGGCAATAATATCGTGCACAACCACCACGTCCTGGAAAGCCTCACCACGCAGTATATCTAATAAGCCGGCCGGATGGCCCAGCCCCGAAGGCTCAATAATGACGCGATCGGGCTTATTGCGAGCGAGTAAATTGACCAGCGCAGCTTGCAGCACAAAGGCCAGCTGGCAGCATAAGCAGCCACCGGGCAGACCTTTAACGACAACATCATTGCGCTGCTCAAACATTGTTTGATCAATGCCGATCTGACCAAACTCATTGACTAAAATGGCCCATTTTTCATCCACAGGCTTTTGCTCGATCAGGCTGTGGATAAGCGTAGTTTTACCGCTGCCGAGAAAGCCAGTAATAATATGTACTGGCACACGATTGGCTGACAACGATTACCCCCCTGTCATATTCATAAAGCGCACCACCTGGACATCACCATCGGTGGTGAAGTGATGGCGCTCGGGCTTGAGCGGTAAGGCGTTAATAATGGCCAGTTTCAATGCCTGCATATTGCCAGGATGTCTGCGCAGTACGGCACGTAAATCGACAGAATGTTCATTGCCGAGGCAGAGCAATAGGCGGCCTTCAACGGTTACCCGCACGCGGTTGCAGCTATCACAAAAGTTGTGGCTATGGGGCGAAATAAAGCCGACCCGACTGTTGCTGTCGGCCATTTTAAAGTAACGCGAAGGCCCTGGCGTAGTTTCCGTGGTCGGTGTGAGTGGGTAACGCGTCTCGATCAGCGCTTGCACGTCGTCGCTGGAGTAAAATGTCTCGGCTCGGGAGTGATCAGACACGTCGCCCAGCGGCATCTCTTCAATAAAGCTGATATCCAGCCCTTCATGGCGGGCAAACGTGACGAGGTTAAGCACTTCGTCTTCATTGCGGCCTTTCATGATGACGGCGTTAAGTTTGATGCGTTTAAAGCCAGCTTCCTGGGCGGCGTGAATGCCGTCAATGACCTTGGCTAAATCACCGGTGCGGGTTAGCTGTTTGAAGCGTTCAGGGTCAAGAGAATCAAGGCTAATATTGAGCCTGCGCAGCCCGCCTTGATAGAGCCGGTTAGCGTGTTTGCGTAGGCTCGCGCCGTTCGTGGTCATGGTGAAGTCGTCAAGCCCTGGCAGCGCGCCAATGTCATCCACCAGCTGCTCAATACCTTTACGCACTAGCGGCTCGCCCCCGGTTAAGCGGATTTTCTCAACGCCAAGTTCGGTAAACGCCTGGGCCACCATGGCAAGCTCTTCCAGCGTAAGCACTTGGGCCCGTGGCAAAAAGGTCATCTCTTCGCTCATGCAATAAACGCAGCGAAAATCGCAACGGTCCGTCACGGAAATGCGTACATAACTGACACGGCGGCCGAAATCATCAATGAGTTTTTCGGCAATTGGTTGTTTAGTCATTGCCACCTCGTCAGTGGTTGAATGCAGACTGCCTCGCCTGGTTGAGCGCTTTCTTGATGGTCACCCAGTTCAATCAGGCAGTTGGCAGCTACCATCGAGGTCAATATTCCTGACCCCTGAGCTCCGGTGCTACGTACCTGTAACACGCCTTGGGCATTGCTTGAATAAATGCCACGTATAAAGTCGGTGCGTTTTAAACGGCTTTTTAGCGGTGTTTGGGCGATGGCTGTTAAGCGCCTAGGAGGAGAGGGCGTTTGCCCTTGTAATCGTTGCAGTAACGGCACTACGAATTGGCTAAAGGTTACCATGACCGCGACGGGGTTGCCGGGTAAGCCGACAAACGGTTTACGAGCCTCACCGAGCCAACCACAAGCCATAGGACGTCCGGGTCGCAATGCTACGCGCCAGAAAGCTAATTGTCCTAATGCTTCCAACGCTTCCCTTGTGTAATCAGCGTGGCCGACAGAAACGCCCCCACTGGTAATCACTAAATCGCACTGTTTGGCGGCGCTAGCCAGGGCGTTTTGAATGGTGGTGGGGTCGTCGGGCAGAATGCCTAGATCCATCACCTCGGCCCCCTGCTCGCTGAGTAGGCCGATCAGTGTAAAACGGTTGGTGTCGTAAATGCCGGCACTGGGCAGCGCATCGCCTGGGGGCGTGACCTCATTTCCGGTGGAAAAAATAGCCACTTTGGGACGCCGAAACACCCAAACCTCACCATAGCCCAATGAAGCGATTAACCCCAAGCAGGCGGCATCTAACCGCGTGCCTGCTTCCAGTGCTATCTCGCCAATTGCAATATCTTCCCCTGCTTGGCGCACATGCTGGCCCTGGCTAACTCGGTCAGGGGCGTCGATCATGACACTAACACCCTGCTCAATAAGCTGCTCGCGCATGATGACCGTGTCGGTACCTGGCGGTAAGGGAGCGCCAGTGGTAATACGGACACACTGGCCGGAAGGCACATTACCTTCAAATGCCTGACCAGCAAAGGCATCGCCAACAATTGGCCAGCGCGTTTGATGAGGCTGCACGCTCGGCCAAGCCATGGCAATGCCATCCATGGCTGCGTTAGTATGTTGGGGTACATTGATAGGCGCGATGATGTCGCTCGCTATCCGCCTGCCATAGGCTTGGCTAAGTGCTATAGGCTCTACCCCAACGGGATGCTCCACCAAGGTCATCAGCGCTTCCCGTGCGTCATCAACGCTGAGCATCTGCTCACCAAGCTCAAAGCACGACAGGCTCATGGTGTTTCCTGCGATGGCAAACCTTTGGAAGTTGTCGTTAGGGTTAGCTCCAAACGCGACTTTTCTTCCTCGGTATTGAGGTTGGCAAACGTTTCTGGGCAATCCGACATATCTACCTTGCACCAGGAGTGGCGTGCGTACCAACGATCGATTTTGCGCTCCCCCCCAGCTAGCGCGTTTGCTAGGTCATCGGCAAGCGAGGTACGCAGCAGCGCAACGACAGGGTGTAAGCGTTCGCCGTCAAACGCAACGGCGATATCGTACTCGCCACTCTCTGAGCTGATGCCTGCCACCATACGATTCACAAGGTCATGGGGTAGGGCGGGAGAATCGCAGGGAGCGACCAGCAGCCAGGGCGTTTCAGCCGCACGCAGTCCACTGTAAATGCCCATCAACGGGCCTTTAAAGCCGCCTTCCGCATCTTCAATGACCCGTGTTGCAAACAGCGCATAGGCATCAGTATTGCGATTGGCATTGATCATGAGTTCGGCTACTTGGCCATCAAACCGTTTAGCTACATGAGCGACAAGTGGTAGCCCGGCAAAGGGTTCAAGCCCCTTATCGCGCCCGCCCATGCGACGGCCTTCGCCACCTGCGAGAATCATGCCGGTGAGGGTTTGCGGGGTGATCATATGCCAGCCTCCTTAGACGTGCGTGCGCTGGGTGGTTTGGCTGGTATGGCATCTAGCGTTAAGCGATTAGCCGTATTAATAGCCTGGAAGTTTTTGCCTTTAGCACGAGCAATCAGCATCACCCCGAAGCGCTCCGCTAGCTCGACGCCTTTTTGGGTAACCCCTGAACGCGAAACCAACACGCTGATGCCCATCTGAGCTACTTTTAATACCATCTCGGAAGTCAGGCGGCCGGTGGTATAAAAAATATCAGCACTACTGCTTTTCGCTTGATTGAGCCACTGGTGGCCTGCCAGCGTGTCTACCGCGTTGTGTCGCCCAACATCTTCAACGAAGTCAAGCACTTGATGTTGATTACACAACGCGCAGCCGTGCACTGCCCCAGCGCTGCGGTAGGTATCGTTATAAGTATTCAGATTGGTTAGCAGCTGGTAGAGCGTCGATTGGTTAAGCGGTGTCTTGGGCAACTCAGAAAGCGATGTTTGTTCCAGCAATTTGCCGAATACCGTTCCTTGGCCGCAACCGGTTGTAACAGTACGAGTGCTCAGCCGGTTTTCTAAATCGTCGGGTAAATAGTCGGTGACCACCGCGGCGGCTTCAACCTCCCAGTCGACCTGGACAACTTTCAGATCTTCCGCGCGGCGTAATAACCCTTGATTACGTAAGTAGCCCACCACCAGTGCTTCAGGATCATCGCCTAAGGTCATGAGTGTGACAATTTCGCGCTTATTAAGATAAACCGTTAGTGCGCGCTCTGCCGCGATGGCTTGTTGGCGAGTGTCGCCGTAAGCATCCATCACATTGATTGTTGTTGTAGCCGGTAAGCGGGCTTGGCTTAACTGAAGGGCGGGCATCCGCAATCCTCGTTGGAACCTAATGAAAAACCATCTACGAAATAATAGTTGAGTAAAACACTCTGAGTTGACGATGATGGCGCTCAAAAGGCTTACTTGTCTACCCGTTCAAGGTCTAAGGTGGTCTATTTCGTATGAGTGATAATCTGCGTTCGTTGAGTATTACCTTGGTAGCCGAACCCAAGCAGGTCAGAGGGTTTAATTTAACGCAGTGGCGTATTGCTGATCTCGCCCTGGGAGGGGAAGGCGACAATGTGCTAAACCTTCAACTTTATATGACCGAGCGCGCTGCCTACCGTTTTAACCTCACTTCGGCTACGCCTAGGTTATTTGTGCGCGCTGGTTTTACCGGCCAAACACCCAAACCTGATGCCATTACCGCAAGCCAAGATGTGGCGGCGGGCTGGTTGGATGGCGAACAGCAGGTGTTGGAAGCACCGATGCCGATGGCGATTCAAATATGGCTGGAAAGTTATTTGGCACGCCATGGGGAAGCGCCGCCAGAACGGCGTAAAAAGAAGCATAAGGGAGCCGGTCGGGGCAAAGAAACGCCGACCAAGGAGCAACCCCAGTGAGCAGATTTGAACGCTGGTCACGTAAAAAGCGCGGCGTTGAAAGCGACGAAGCAGACACCGAGTTCAATAACTGTTCCATCGGCAATGCAGAGTCAGAGGCCAATGCGCTTACTACTTCCCGCGATGATGAGACGTTGGATGAGGCGTCGTTACATGAGGCGACGTTACATGAGAGGGGGCTGCAGACAGAGCCACCTGTTGACGATGCGCCGCTTGCGCCTGGCAGTTTGGATCACACCTTACCTGACCCCGATCACTTGCCCGCAGGCAGTGACTTCAGCGCGTTCATGTCGCCTGGGGTTAGCGCTGCCTTACGCCGTCGTGCCCTGAAACGGCTGTGGGCCACCGGTAACTACAACGTACGCGATGGGTTAGATGACTACGATGCTGATTACCGTCAACAGCTAAAGCCTATGGCCAGCGAACTGGCAGGCAAGCTTCGACGCTGGGCAAATAAAACAGAAGAGGCGCTAGAGCGGCCAGCAGATGCCGATGATGAAAACCGCATGGCGGACGATGCTGCTACCCCAGCAGAAGATGTTAATAGCTGTACAAGTGACGCCAATGTTGTACAAAACTCGCGACTAGACGACCAGTCTGATTCATTTGATGGCGAGGTAGACGAATGTATAAAGAAGTAATAATTTTTTTATAAACAATAGCTTAACGTAGGTTCTGCAATGAAGCGTTGAGACGCTCAAGCGCTTTAAAGTGGCAAAAAAAGCCTAGGCACCATACGCTCAAGGCAGAGAAAGCGCTAAGATATACCCTCAAAGTAAAAAACGATGACATTTAATTATAAAAAAAACGATTTTCTGACCGTGAGAATGCATGAACCAACGAATTCAACTGGCATCGATAGATGACCAGATCAATGTCACCGCTCGTGAGGCGGTGCGTCAGCGTATCTCGTGGCCGGTTAACTTAACGCCCGCTAACGTGACGTATCACAGTCGTGGCCATGCGCTGTTGCTAGGTAAGGCGCACGAGGTTAGCTATGCTGCCCGCGTGCTACAAAACCGTGGCCTCGCCTCATTGACGCTTCTGACAACCGATATCGCCCCCGACATAGCAGCTGCTAGCGAGCCGCTAATCTGTCACACGCTGACAGACCTTCAGCGATCACAGCTACGCATCACCGGCTATTTAGGTGCCTTTCGCGCTGAAGTAGCCGTTGCTGACAACGACACACTTAATTTGGCGCAAGCGCTGATTGAGCGTGAATCGTTTGACGTGGTGCTCGACGTAACGGCTGCGGACATATCGAACAGTGATCAATCCTGGGAAATCCCCCCGCCAGGCTACATTCGCCTAGACTGGCTAACCCAGGAAGCTCAACGCAACGAAATTCTGGACAGCGTTGTCGAGCTGGTTGGTGAGTTCGATAAGCCACGTTATTTTCAGGTTAATAGCGATCTTTGTGCGCACTCATCGAGTGGCAACGTTGGCTGTACGCGCTGTTTGGATGTTTGCCCAGCTGATGCTATTTCCAGTGTTCAGGGACGCATTGAATCGCGCATTGAAATTGACCCGTTCCTTTGTCAAGGGGTGGGCAGCTGTACCAGCGCTTGCCCAACCGGCGCAATTGAATTCCGCCTGCCCGAAACCCGTCGTCAGCAAGACACGTTAGCGACGTGGCTGGCTGCCTACCGCGAAGCGGGTGGTCAAGCGCCTGTTATGCGCTTTGTCACTCATGACTTCCTCGATACTGAGCGCAAAGCTGGTGTTGTTACGCCGGGCCACGTACTAGATGCTCCGCTTGAAGAGCTGGGTGCTGCTGGCCACGACCAGTGGCTTACCGCACTCGCGAACGGAGCGGCTGAAGTGCGTATTCAGTTGCACGATGAGATGCCGCCTCGTTTAACCACGTTCATCACCCATCAAGTCGCCCAAGCCCATGGGCTGCTGAAGGCACTGGGGCATGATGCTACGCGGGTTAAGTTATTGCAGCCGGAGCAGGCGGAAGAGCGCGATGCACTACCTAGCCTGACGCCGCTAACCGACGAAGCGTTACGCTTTACCGAACCCCACAAGCGCACTCGCTTTAATCAGGTGCTCGCCACACTCACAGCACTTGGGGCTCCTAGCAATGAGCGTTATGTCATGCCTGAAGGGGCTGCGTATGGCGGCATTGAGGTCGATCGTGAAGCCTGCACGCTTTGCCATGCCTGCGTTAGCAACTGCCCAACACCGGCGCTAAAAGCAGGGGGTGACACACCAGCGTTGAGCTTTCTGGAAGCTGATTGTGTGCAGTGCGGGCTGTGCGAACAGGCGTGCCCTGAAAACGCGATTACGCTGCTGCCTGGTTTTTTGGCTGCGCCGGAACGCGACACTCGGCACATTTGCCACGAAGAGGCGGCCTTTGAGTGCATTGGCTGCGGCAAGCCGTTTGCTACTGCCAGTACGGTAGCGACGATCAAAGCGAAGCTAGCTGACCATCCCTATTTCGCGGGCGATGCGCTAGCACGGCTAGAAATGTGCGAGGACTGTCGGGTCAAAGATGTGTGGAAAGCCATGATCCGTGATCCTGATGCGCAACTGAAGGTGTAACGCAATGAGTGATGCAATGCCCACACTAAGCGATACCGATGCACTGCGGGCCGATATTTATCAGCTTTTAGCCAGCCTGCTACGCCAAGCACCTGACTGCGAGCTATTAACCTGGCTCGCTAACCTAGACATTGAACAAGACGGTAGCCGTCTGGCTGAGTGCTGGGCAGCACTTTCTCACGCCGCTGGCCAAAGCAGTCCTGAGAGTCTTCAGCGCGCGCACTTTCGCCTTCTTGTTGGCGTTATTCAGGGCGAAGTAGTGCCTTACGCCTCTTGGTACCGCAACGGAGAACTAATGGAAGCCGCACTAGTGGCCCTGCGTCAGGATCTGCGGGCACTGGGGTTTGAGCGCAGCGAGCATACCTGCGAGCCAGAAGACCACCTGGCGGCTGTCTGCGAGGTCATGGCGATGCTGATTACGGCGCAAAGCGGCGAACAAACTTACTTCTTCCAACAGCACATTGCTCCTTGGGTGAAGCACTGCTTTGACGACCTTACTAAAGTAGACACTGTTTTTTACGCATCGCTTGGCCAGTTGGGCGGCGCGTTTATGGAAAGCGAACAGGCAACGTTGAGCGAAAGAGCGGCCTATCAACCGGTGCGGTTTGTGGAGCCAACGACAGACGCAGCCGGCGCGGCGCGCGACGTCACACCGTGAGTGGCAGTGCGCAGTGGTAAGCAAATAGCAAGGCCTGCGGGCCATGTATAAGAAAAAGGGCATGATAGAGGAGAAACCCATGCACACGTCACATAACCCTGAGCGCCGCCGGTTTATGAAAACCGTTGGTCTAGGTACCGCCGCCGCTGGTGCGGCCGCCGCAGTAGGTCACGTCACGCTAGCTCAAGCCGATAACACCCCCTCGGTTGAGCCTAAAAAAACAACGAATTACCACGAAACCGACCATATCCGCGCTTACTATGCGTCGCTGCGTGATTGACGGCACACTGCCAGGAGAACTGCCATGCGTCTAACTCGCAAAACCAACACTCCCAATGCTTCAGGGCTTGGAATCTCCCGTCGTCAATTCTTAAAGCGTAGTGGTGTCGCCACCGGTGGTGTAGCAGCTGCAGGCTTTATGGGTGCGCCAATGATGCAGCGCGCTGAATCGGCGACTAAAACCCCCGTATTAGATTCCCCCGTCGAAACTAAGCGCACCATCTGCTCGCACTGCTCGGTGGGCTGTGGTGTGTATGCCGAAGTTCAAGAAGGTATCTGGACAAAACAAGAGCCTGCCTTCGACCATCCGATTAATCGTGGCGCTCATTGCGCCAAAGGGGCCTCACTACGCCAGCACGGCCACTCCACTCGTCGTCTCAAGTACCCAATGAAGTTAGTGGCGGGTGAATGGCAACGGCTGAGTTGGGACGACGCGGTTAATGAAATTGGCGACAAGCTGCTTGAACTGCGTGAAGCCCACGGACCCGACAGTGTTTACTGGCTTGGCTCAGCCAAATTCAATAACGAGCAGGCGTACTTAATGCGCAAGCTGGCCTCCATGTGGGGCACCAACAACACCGATCACCAAGCGCGAATTTGTCACTCCACCACCGTGGCAGGTGTTGCAAACACCTGGGGTTACGGCGCGATGACCAATTCGCTCAATGATATGCAGAACAGCAAGGCGATTCTGTTCATCGGCTCTAACCCGAGTGAAGCTCACCCGGTAGCGATGCAGCACATTCTGATTGCTAAAGAGCGTAATAATTGCGACATCATCGTCGCGGATCCACGCTTTACGCGCACCGCAGCAAAAGCCAATAAATATGTACGTCTGCGTCCAGGCTCGGATGTTGCCTATATCTGGGGTCTGCTGTGGCACATCTTTGAAAACGGCTGGGAAGATAGTGAATATATCAGCCAGCGTGTTTACGGCATGGATGAAGTGCGCGCAGAGGTGGCACAGTTCACGCCGAGTGTCGTGGAAGACATTACTGGCGTACCGGAATCAGAGATGTTTGATGTGGCCAAACGGCTTGCTGACAATCGTCCGGGCTGTGTGGTGTGGTGTATGGGTGGTACCCAGCACACTACCGGTAACAACAACACTCGTGCGTACTGCATTTTAGAGCTGGCGCTGGGCAATATTGGTAAATCCGGTGGTGGTGCCAACATTTTGCGGGGCCACGATAACGTACAAGGTGCCACCGACCTTGGCCTAGGCTGCGACTCATTGCCAGGTTATTACGGTTTGGCCGAAGGCGCATGGCAGCACTGGTCTCAGGTGTGGGATGTCGATTATGAGTGGCTAAAAGGCCGCTTTGACGATACCGAATACGCTGATGGTAAGCCGATGTATTCTAGCGGTATTACCGTATCCCGCTGGGTAGATGGCGTACTGGAAGAAGACGAAAATATCTCCCAGCGCACCGCGCTAAAAGCAATGTTCTACTGGGGGCACGCGGTCAACTCGCAAACCCGCGGCGTGGAAATGCAAAAAGCCATGCAGAAGCTTGAGATGATGGTCATTGTTGACCCTTATCCCACGGTTGCCTCGGTGATGCATGACCGTTCTGATGGTGTTTATCTACTGCCTGCGGCGACCCAGTTTGAAACCACCGGCAGCGTGACGGCAACCAACCGCTCTATTCAGTGGCGCGACCAAGTCATTGAGCCGCTATTTGAATCAAAGCCTGATCACGAAATTATGTACCTGTTTGCCAACAAGCTTGGCTTCGGTAATGAGTTCGTGAAGAACTTTGAGATGAACGGCAACGAGCCTCTTATTGAAGACGTGCTGCGCGAAATTAACCGTGGCATGTGGACCGTTGGCTATACCGGCCAAAGCCCTGAGCGTCTCAAAGAACACCAGAAAAACTGGCATACCTTTAGCTTCGAGAACCTGCGTGCCCAAGGTGGTCCCGCCGACGGAGATTACTACGGACTGCCATGGCCGTGCTGGGGCACACCAGAGTTTAAACACCCCGGCTCGCCCAACCTGTATGACACTAGTGTGCCTGTCATGGAAGGCGGCATGGGTTTCCGCGCCCGTTTTGGTATTGAGCGCGACGGCGTTAATTTGCTGGCTGAAGGCTCAGCGCCGGTTGGTGGTGAGATTGATGACGGCTACCCCGAATTTACCGACCAGCTGCTTAAAGACCTCGGTTGGTGGAATGATCTGACCGATATTGAGAAAGTGGCCGCTGAAGGCAAAAACTGGAAAACCGATCTTTCTGGCGGTATCCAACGGGTGGCGATTGGACGAGGCTGTGCGCCTTATGGCAACGCGAAAGCGCGCGCAGTGGTATGGACTTTCCCAGATGCCGTGCCAAAACACCGTGAGCCGCTTTACACCACCCGTCGTGATCTGGTCGAACGCTATCCCACGTGGGATGACTTTGACTCGATTATGCGTCTGCCCACGCTGTACAAAACCATTCAGGATCGCGATAACAGCGCCGATTATCCGATCATTCTCACGTCAGGTCGTTTGGTCGAGTATGAAGGGGGCGGTGAAGAAACACGCTCCATGTCTTGGCTAGCTGAGCTGCAGCAAGAGATGTTTGTCGAGATGAACCCAGCCGATGCCAACGATATTGGCGTACGCGACGGTGACGACGTATGGGTGGAAGGTGCCGAAGGTGGCCGTGTGAAAGTGAAAGCGCTGGTGACGCAGCGAGTGGATCGTAAGGTCGCCTTTATGCCGTTCCACTTTGGCGGCATGTTCCAAGGTGAGAGCCTGCGTGATCGGTATCCGGATGGGTCTGACCCGTACATTATTGGTGAAGCGGCGAACACCGCCACGACCTATGGCTATGACCCGGTGACACTCATGCAAGAAACCAAGTGCACCATCTGCCGAATTGAGCGCGCTTAAGCTAATAAACGTCTCGACTGACCTGACAGAACCCAGCGTGGCCTAGTGCCGCGCTGGTGAGAGGAGAACACCATGGCTCAAATGAAATTTATGTGTGACGCCGAGCGCTGCATCGAGTGCAACGGCTGTGTCACCGCCTGTAAAAACGCCAATGATGTAGAGTGGGGCATTCAGCGACGCCGCGTGGTGACGCTTAATGACGGCGAAGCGGATGAAATGTCGATTTCAGTTGCTTGTATGCACTGTGACGACGCGCCCTGTATGGCCGTTTGTCCGACCGACTGCTTCTATAAAACCGACGATGGCATCGTGCTGCACGATAAAGACTTGTGCATTGGCTGTGGCTACTGTCTTTATGCGTGCCCCTTTGGCGCACCGCAGTTCCCTCAGCAGAATGCATTTGGTGAGCGCGGAAAAATGGACAAGTGCACTTTCTGTGCAGGCGGCCCAGCAGAGAGCAAAGAGGAAGAGTACGAGAAGTACGGCTCCAACCGCATCGCGGAAGGCAAGCTGCCGCTATGCGCGGAAATGTGCTCTACCAAAGCCCTTCTAGCGGGTGATGCTCAAGATGTTGCCGATATTTTCCGTCAGCGTGTCGTCCATCGTGGCCATAAAGATGGTGCTTGGTCGAATAACCCCCAGGCCAGTACTGACAACCTTGCCTACGATGCTGCCCGTAAAGGGTAAGGAGGCGTGTCATGACATCAATGACCATAACAACAACGACCTCTCAGGTGCCTTCACAGGCACCTTGGTTGAGGGCGTTTTTCCAGCGCTGTTGGCGTGTCGGCATCCTGTTACTGCTGGTGGTTGCAAGTCTTGGCATGTCTCAACTAGCGGTTGCCCAAGCTGATACAGACCGCGAAATGGTAACCGCTGCTCCTGGTATTAGTGCCGACCAGTGGCGGCAGGTTCGCAGTGGAGAAACAGGGCCTAACTATCGCGACTCGCGTTTTGACAGTAACTACAACCTGATTAATTCAAGTGGTGAAACTTGGCGGCAGATCCGCAACCGTTGGGTGTCACCGTTTGGGTTGATTACGGTTGGTGGGATGATTGCAGTGATTGCGCTGTTCTACTTTATTGTTGGGCGCAAACACCTCGATGAACCGCGCACAGGGCGAAAGCTTTTTCGCTGGTCGTTGCTTATGCGGTCGCTTCACTGGACCGTGGCTACGCTGTTTATCACCTTAGCGTTAACCGGTTTGAATCTGCTATTTGGTAAATTTGTGTTTCGCACGCTGTTTGGCGATGCCGTTTGGGCGTGGATGATCTCCGCTTCCAAAGTACTGCATAACTACCTCGGCCCGGTGTTTGGCATCCTGTTGGTGGTGCTGCTGCTCAAATTGCTGAAAGACAACATTCCGAAAAAGCACGATTTGCAGTGGTTCAAAATGGGTGGTGGGCTGGTGGGTAAAGGCCACCCAGATGCAGGCTTTGCCAACGGTGGTGAGAAAGCGTGGTACTGGCTGTTAGCAACTGCTGGGTTGGTAGTGGTAGCCAGTGGCTTTGTACTCGACTTCCCCAACTATGGCCAAGGCCGTGACACTATGCAGTGGGCAAATATTATCCACGCAGTGGGTGCGCTGGGTTTAACGGCGGTTGCGCTAGGCCATATTTATATTGGCACCGTCGGAACGGAAGGTTCACTGGAAGGTATGACCACAGGCTATGTCGATGAAACCTGGGCCAAAGAGCACCACAACTTGTGGTACGAAGAGGTCAAAGATCAAGCCCTAAGCGAAGAAGAAGTCGCGGCACAAAAAGCGGGTAGCAGTAGTGGTGGCGATGTTTCCGCCACTAAGCCTAGCTAAGCCGTTTGCTGAAACGCTTTTCGACACCGCCTTCGGGCGGTGTCTTTTGTTATGCTGCTTCACAGTCACTTGATAAGAGGATCGGTAATGTCATCGTTCAATGAACTAGACCAAACCACGCGTACAGAACTAGAAGCTGCCGCGTTTCGCCGCTTGCTACAACATTTAGACGATAATAAAGATGTGCAAAATATCGACCTAATGATTCTTGCTGACTTCTGTCGTAACTGCCTATCTAAATGGCTAGTTACGGCAGCAGATGAGCAAGGTAAAGCACTGGACTATGACGCTGCCCGTGAGTATGTCTACGGCATGCCCTACAGCGAATGGAAAGCCCACTACCAAGGTACCGCAACTCCTGAACAGCTAGCCGCATTAGAGGCTCGCCAAGCCCAGAAAAAAGCCAAGGAGTAAGCCCATGGACAGCATGGAGCCCTTAAAAATAGCGGTATTGACGGTATCGGATACGCGCACGGAAGAGACCGACCGCTCTGGACAAGCGCTGGTACAACGTTTAACCGAAGCAGGTCACACCCTAGCCGAAAAGCGCATCGTGCCAGATGACGTCTACCAAATCCGCGCGGTCGTTGCCCAGTGGATTGCCGATGCCAACGTTCAGGTGGTGATTACCACGGGCGGCACTGGCTTTACGGGGCGTGACTCGACGCCTGAGGCGGTGTCCGTGCTACTGGATAAGCGTATTGAGGGATTCGGTGAACGTTTTCGCCAGCTGAGTGGTGATGAGATTGGTAGTTCAACCATTCAAAGCCGCGCGTTAGGTGGCTTCGCTAATGCCACAGTCATGTTTTGCCTGCCAGGTTCAACCGGCGCCTGCCGCACTGGTTGGGACGGCATTTTGGCGGAACAACTCGACAGCCGCCACAAACCCTGCAACTTCGCCAACCTCGTCATTCCAGGTCGGGGGCAGCATGGCTGAAAGCGTTCGTGTTTATAGCTGTTACTAGCTGAAAAGTAAGGCTACAATTTTCTAATGTCACATGGCCTGCCCCTGAAGGCCATGTGACAGTGTTCTTTCTTGGCGCTCTGCCTGCCGTAGGATCAAGAATGGATCAAGAAAACTAAAAGTCTAACTCATTAATTAACATAGTTTTTAGAGAAGAAAAACGTAAGTTAGCTAGAATGAATCAAAACACGATCAAGAAATCATGCCCACTGCGGGACGTAACCTGCTCTTGGGTGCTCGGGATCTGCTTCGCGTATTAATCCAGCTTCTTTTGCCTTTTTAATGACCACAGATGCTTGAGAAGCATTGCGGCTTTCAATTCCGAATCGCGCGCATAATGTCGCGTTCTTCATTCGCTCCCCTGTTAAAAATTTAAGCACAGCATGCTGGTAGCATGCCCTGGTACGCTCTTCTGGTGTCATCTGGGCAAAGTGGCGAGGCCCGTAAAGCACGACCTGCATGGCGTTACCTTCTTCTCGAAACAGCGGTGGAGGCAACTGGAACATTTCAATGGAAGCAATCACTTTATCCAGGCCGCTACCTTGCTCTTCACACATCCCCATTCGCCGCATCAGCGACGCTAGCGCTTCATTTCTCGAACGGGGCGGGAGATCAATCATTCTGTCTGCGGGCACTAATGGCTTACCAGGGTTAGTTATCTCTATGCGATCTTGAAAAACTTCGATCTGCGGGCCAGCTCCAGAAATAGTCATATTCTGATGGATCAGCGCATTGGCAATCACTTCACGAACCGCGATGGTCGGAAATAACGGCTCTTCGGTGCGTAGTGCTACATCTATATGTTCATTTTTCGGCAGAATGCTGTTAATAAACTCAATGAGTCCTTCAAAACCAACGGCATAGCCTTTTTTACCTTCTACTCGGTGGCTTACCTGCGCTGCACGATTTTTTCCTAGATAAGCAGTGAAACGGACTGCTTTACGCGCCAAAGCGCTATCAAACTGAGTGAGGTCGGCAGCGAAAAGAATGGCACCTAGGTTGGTGATGTTCCAGTGTCCACCCACATCTTGGTGAATCAGGCGTTCGGCTGCTAGCTTATCGAAAATTCCCTGTCGATTATCTGGCAATGGTTGTTTGGTGAGTTTGAAATAGCTACTGTAATCCAGCAGATCCAATACATCATCACCGCTGATGTATTGCCGTGCCACTGCGTGCTCCCAGGTGTAGGGTCGCAGACGCTCAATAAGTTGCTGATAACGCTCTGGATAGTCTGTTAGCTTAGGAGTTGCGCTACCAATTCGAATGTAAGGGATGTTTTTAAAAGCAACGGGCGCAGCGGTCGCTGCAGGTATTTCTAGAATAACCACATTGCCATGCGGATGTTCGATACGTCTAAATTGGAATGGAATGCTGGGTTGTAATTGTCGTGCCAGCCAAAACGCCAGTTCTTGCCCATTAGCCTTTTGTGTATGTGGATTGAATTTAGACCCGATCACGCTAAGCGTTGCATCGTCAATTCCCCAAAGCATGTAAGCGGTATCCTTACCAATCAGGCGTGCCGCATTAGCCAACGCTGAACAGCGGACCCCAATCATCTCAGGTTCAAAATTATCTTTTTTGAACTCTAACCAATCGGTTTCAGAACCTTGAGCTAATAGCTCATTGATCAAATCAGTATCGCGTTGCTGGGACATAGCGCTAGGCTCTCTTTTTTGGGTGACTGCCCAACGGCACCAGCGATTCTTTTTGTCTTAGGCTGCTTGGAATGCCGCTTAGTGAAGACATTAGCTAGCTGTTTCTATCCGTTGATCGTGGCATTCTACCTATACCGATCATCTAATTCTTGGGTTTCACTACTTCAATTTTCCTGTTTTTAGAGACGACTATGCCACTACTTCATAATAACCAGCTTATGTTTAACAACCTCGTCATTCCAGGCCGGGGGCAGCATGGCTGAGTTACAGCCGATAAGTGCCGCGCTTGAAGCGCTGCTAGCCGATGTCACTCCGCTTGGCGCTGAGCGTGTGCCGCTTGATGCGGCAGCTGGGCGTGTGTTGACCGACGCTGTTAACGCACAGCTAGACGTCCCGCCATTTGATAACAGCGCAATGGATGGCTACGCGCTTCGTGCCAGTGATGCGGGCAAGTGGCTGCCGATCAGCCAGCGTATTGCGGCGGGCAGCCCCGCTGTACCCTTGGCACCAGGCAGTTGTGCGCGCATTTTTACCGGCGGTGAGATTCCTGATGGCGCCGACTGTGTAGTGATGCAAGAGCGGGTAACGCAGCACGGTGACCAAGTATTGATGCCGGATGCACTGCCGGTGGGCGACAACGTGCGCCGCCAAGGGCGTGATGTACACCAGGGGGAGCTGCTGCTGGCGGCAGGCGAGCGCCTGGAGGCGGCAGCGCTGGGGCATTTGGCGGGGCAAGGAATTACCCAGGTGAGCGTGCGTCGTCGGCCGAGAGTAGCGCTACTGTCGACGGGTGACGAAATAGTTGACCCTGGCACGCCGTTAAAGCCAGGTCAGCTATATAACTCTAATCGGCCGATGCTGAAACGATTGCTAGAAAACTTTGGTGCGGAGGTGGTACAGCGGGTTAGTGTGCCTGACGATTATGCCCAGACGGTCAAATTATTAACGCAAGCCGCCTCCGTCGCTGATGTGGTTGTCAGCACCGGTGGGGTTAGCGTCGGAGAAGAAGATCATGTTAAGGCTGCGCTGGAATCGCTAGGCCAATTAGATATGTGGAAACTGGCGATTCGCCCAGGAAAACCGTTGGCGCTAGGCCGTCTGCCACGTGAAGATGGCAGCGAGGCGCGTTTTGTAGGGCTGCCGGGTAACCCTGTTTCTGGGTTTGTGGGCGCGTGGTTGTTTTTACGTCCTTTGATGGGAAGCCTACTGGGTTGCTCAGCGTTGAGCGCCTTGCCTGCCCTAATGGCCACGGCTAATTTCAACACGAGTACTGGCCCACGCCAGCACTATATGCGTGTTGCGCTGCGGTTTAGCGAGGAGGGCGTCATAGCTGATGCGTTTGAAGACCAAAACTCAGGCGTGCTTTCATCGTGTATTAGTGCTGACGCATTAGCGGTGATTGACCCGCACCAGCAGATAGAGAAAGGCACGCCGGTTCGCTGTTTATGGTTACAGCGTTAGGTCTGGTTTAAGCGCTGCGCCATCAAATAACAAGCGTACCGTTTGGTTGGCCAACGCTAAGCCTCGTAGAGCGGGGCTTGCGTGGCGTGCAGCAATTAGAGCGGGCAATGGAAACAGTTCCACTATTGGCGTATGTGCTAAAACAACTTCTCCCGAGACACCTAACTGCCAAGCGCCATCGGCATCTTGC
The DNA here is from genome assembly GCF_025820815.1 of Halomonas qinghailakensis. NCBI lineage: Bacteria > Pseudomonadati > Pseudomonadota > Gammaproteobacteria > Oceanospirillales > Halomonadaceae > Halomonas > Halomonas qinghailakensis. The sequence goes on from NZ_CP096973.1 coordinate 1,829,179, forward strand.
AGGGTGAGCCAGTGAGTAGGGGCTATGCTTATTAGTTGAGTATTAAGCAGTAGGCGCTCAGCATTGGCGCATCGTGGTAAGCGGGCTATGTTCGCTAACCCAGTGATATGACGTGCTTCAATGGCGGCCAGGGTCTTGCCAGCACTAAATAGCACTAAGGCAACATGGGACGGTGGGTCTGAGGAGTGCTTCGGTGCACCATTTACCATGACTTACCCTAAGCCTTGCTGATAAGCACTGAATAACGCGTCTGGGTCGAGTAGAACAATGGCTGCGCTGCGTTTTTCAGAATAACCTTCAGCTGCTTCTCTCTCGCTCTCTTCCGGCGTTGCTTCAGGTTGCCAGAGCCCACTTACATAGGGCGTTAACTGGCTGGAAAGGGTGTCTGGGGCGGGTTTCAGCGTGCTTATCGGAATGTCGCAAACATCGTCTAAATGGTCGATACGAACGGCGCTACGAATGCCTGCCGCGGTAACTAATAACAGCATGCCCGTTTGTTCTGCAGGGGGAAGCTCAAGCAGTGACCGCAGCGTCATCACCGATTCAATGTTGCCGCGTAAGTGAATCACACCTTCCATCGAGGCGGGCAGCCCAGGCACAAAATACACGGGTTGGTCACCGTTCAAAATTTCATTGACCGCACTGCCAGGGAAGGCGAAGCGTTGACCTGCTAAACGAAATAGCACCAACTGCTGGCAGGGTTCGTCCACATCAATAATCGACTCGTCGTTACTCTGGCGTGCTAGCGCTTCTTCAAGAGAGATAGCTTGTGCATCACGTTGTGGAGCAGTATCGGTCATTGTTTTCCCGTGTCACGTTGTGCTGCGCTACGATGGTTTGGGTCATGCTCTTTACTGATCACTACTTGATTACGCCCTTGCCGCTTAGCAAGGTAAAGCGCTTGGTCTGCGCTAAGGCGTAACGCTTCAGTGGAAGGTTGGTTAGGAAAACTGCTAATGCCTGCACTGAAGGTGCAGCGAAAGCGCTCTCCACCGGCATGAAAATCCACTAGTTCAAAATCGTGGCGCAGTTCATCAATAAGTTCGGCTGCGCGTTCTGCAGTGATCCCTTTTAGTAATACAACAAACTCTTCCCCACCATAGCGTCCAATAATATCGGATACGCGCAAGCGAGTTTTTAGCAGCCGAGCCAGTGTGATAATGACCTGATCACCCGCTAAGTGCCCATGGGTATCATTGACGGTTTTAAAATGATCGATATCCAGCATGGCCATGGCGTGCTGGCTGCCTTCGCGATAGGCATGGGCGAGGGCTTTACCGATCATGTCAGTGGTGGTGCTATGGTTATAAAGCCCCGTCATGCTGTCTTGGGTCATCAGAGAGCGCAGTAAATGCAAGCGTTCGGCACGCAGCTGTACCGCAGAGACCAGTTCATCGGGGGTAACAGGCTTAGTAATAAAGGCCTCTACGCCTGCGGTCATGGCCGAAAGCTGCTTTTGGCTGTCTGTTTCGCTAGATAGATAAATAATCGGCAGGCCAATATGCGCGGATTGCTGGCGAATAATCGTCGCCAGCTCTTCCCCAGAACACACTGGCATATAGACATCAATTAGTAGTAAGTCAGGACTAAAACGGTCCAGCGCCGCTAACGCATCCGCAGGGTGATTAACCTGCTGAACAATCATACCTGCTTCTTCAAGAATCAATGAGTGATAGGCCGCCGCTTCTGGCTCATCATCCACGACCAATACGCGCAGAGGCTCTTCATCTAGTGGAGTGGTGAGTTCATCGATGGCTAACATTAAATCCAGTGGCTTAATGGGCTTAGTAAAGTAGCCATTGCAGCCAGCACGAACAGCGCTCAGCCGTGAATAAAAATCGCCGTAGGATGACAATACAATAGAAGGCAGCCGTTCTCCGGTGAGCTTGTTCAGGCTGGTCAGCGTTTCAGTACCCGCGGTGTTACCTTGAGGAAACTGCACATCCATGATGATAGCGTCGGGTCGACGGGTAATGACCGCGTTAAAGAAAGATTCGGTGTCTTCAAAATGAACCACTTCATGGCCGAAACAGCGCAGATGATGCAGCAGCTGACTAACTTGGTCGGGTTCGTCGTCGCATAAATAGATTAGCCGTTGACGCTTACTGCGTGGCTGTGCAATGGCCGATGACAGCTCAATACTGTTAAGCGATGCCAGCACCGTCTGCTGGCCTTGCTGGGACTGCAAATACTTAATTTCCTCGGCAAGCTGTTGAAAAAGCTGAGGTATCAAGCTGTTTAATGTAGGTGGAGTAGGGCTTGTTTTTAGCGCTTCTTCGCCTTGATTGGCTAACATCGCGATGCGCTCAAAGCCTAACGAGCGCCCTGTACCTTTTAAGCTGTGGAAAAAGCGATGGAGTTCAGGCGCTAAGCGTGACTCTGCCTCCAGCGACAGGTGGCTTTGTTGCCACTTGTCGGCGGTTTGCTGTAAACGTGCTGGCAGCTGTTCAATAAAACGGTGGCGCAAATGGTTCAGCTTTTCGTGCAGCGTCGGAGCAGAGGATGACATCAGACTACCTGTTTATGTGGGCAAACGATGCGTCGTGAAGCAGATAGCTTAGGTTTAACCATTGAGCGCTTGGGTCACGGCATGTTGGAGTGTAGAGGTTAGCTGCGCATCTTTTTGTAAGCAGGCGTTCAAACCTGGTGTTTGCAGTAGCTCTGGCTCAGGGGTGTCGCCGCTGAGTAAAATAAAAGGCAGAAAAACGTCTTGTTCACGCAACATTTCCAAAAATTCGATGCCATTAATAAGCGGCATATGCATGTCGCTGACAATAAGCTCGATAGTATCCAGGTTGTCCAAGTGTTGAACAGCCTCCATGGCATCATTGGCCATGATCGTTGTATAGCCTTGAAACTCAAGTAACGCTGCTGTCATTTCACAGGCTAATGGGTCGTCGTCTACGACCAAAATTTGCATGATTACCCCCCCCACCATGAAGTGTGCTTAGCCGAGTAAAGCTCTCAGCGTGTCCACTAAATTATTTTGATCAAAACTACCTTTAACAATATAGGCATCAGCGCCTACTTCAATGCCACGTCGGCGATCCGCTTCTTTTTCTCGTGATGTAATAATGATAATAGGCTTATAACGATAAAGCTCATTTTCTCGCAGACTTGCAGTCAGTGCAAAACCATCCATGACCGGCATTTCGACATCGGTTAGCACGGCATCAAACGAATCAGCAAGGGCTTTATTAAGCCCATCACGGCCATTTTCTGCCAGTGTGACCTGATAGCCCCATGCCTCTAAAACGTCTTTTTCAATTTCACGGGTGTTCAGTGAGTCATCGACAACCAGTATACGATGCGCCTGGAGCGGTTGTTCCGTTTTCACTAACGTCCGTGGTGCATAGCGACGTGAGTGCTCCAGTAATGTTGGTACATGTAAAAGGCTGACCAGCGTATTGCGCCCCAGAGTGACCATACCCGATACCAACGGCAAATGGCGTAAATGGGCGGGTAAAGGCTTAATCACCATATCGCGTTCATCCACTAACGCATCGATAATTAACGCGAGTTTTTGATGACGCTGATGTACGACAAGTAATAGCAAATTATCAGCAGTAGAGGGCGTGTAGGAAAGGCCTAATAATTCTGCGAGAGAAACGACTGGCACAAATTCGTTACGTAAGATTAGTGTTTTTTGCCCAGCAGCATCGATAAAGTTCGTTGATAGATGCTCTACAAGCTCTGATACATAAGGTGCCGTGATACCTAGCGTGATGGCACCCACTTTTATCAACAGAACACGCATCATGGCCAGCGATAAAGGCAGGCGCAGGGTAAAGCAGGTGCCTTTGCCGGAATGGCTGGAAAGATGTAAATCACCGTTGAGTTCATCAATAACGGTTCGTTTGACGACATCCATGCCCACGCCGCGGCCTGAAAAATCGGTAATCAGCGGTTTGGTTGAAAAGCCGGGCAGGAAAATAAGCTCTAGGGTTTCCTGTTCGGTTAGGGCAAGCAACTGCTCTTCGCTGAGCAGCTGCTTGGAGAGCGCCTTGCGGCGTACCGCTTCTAGGGAAATACCCGCGCCGTCATCGCGCATTTCAATCACTACCCAGCTGCCGTCTTGCCATGCCTCTAGCGACAACTGCCCCCGAGCAGGCTTACCCGCTGCTTGGCGTTCATCGGGTGCTTCCAAACCGTGATCTAGTGCATTCCGCAGCAGATGAATAAGCGGGTCCGACAGGCGATCTATCATTTGTCGGTCAAGTTCAATTTCACTGCCGTGAACACGGCAATTAACCTGTTTGCCTAGCGAATGGGCAAGGTCTCTGGCCATTTGGGATAAGGGGTCAAACACCACGCTCAACGGTAACATACGCATCTGCAGTGCTCGATCATGAAGGTCACTCATTAGCCCGTCGTGGGAAAGCACGCTGTCTTTCAGCTCGCGGCTAAAGGCGTTAAAGGGGGCCTGCTGATCTTTGGGAAGAGCCGCGCCGAGGCTGCGAGCTTGTTCTACCAGGGAGTGCAGATGATGGTGCCCTGATAATACTTCGCCCATTAGGCGAATCACGTCATCCAAACGGTCAAGGCGCACGCGTACCGTATCTGTTAAACGCAGTTCTTGAGCCGGAAGTGCTGGGCTCTTTGTGGTAGGCGGTGTAACGCTAGGTTCGCTGTTCACGGGTGCTGCTGTTTCAGGGAGCCGTTCAGACGTTGGGGTTAGCTTTCCCGCAGCGGCGTTTTCCAGCGCTTGGCAGAGCTGGCTATCAGCCTCGGGTAGCTCTGCGGGTGGCACATTTTGGGCAAGTTGACTGACCAGGTCCGACAGGGCATCCGTCGCCTGATTTAAAAGACATGTGATATCCGGCGAGGCGGTTTGTGATCCGTCACGCAGTGCGCTTAATAACTCTTCAGTGCTGTGAGCGATCGCTGTAATGGGCGTCAGCTTCAGCATACGTGAAGAGCCTTTCAGCGTATGAGCAGCGCGAAATAGCTCGTTAATTCGCTCTTGCTGGGTGTCGCCTTGTTCAAGTGCTTCGATACCTTCCCTTAAACGGGGCAAGTGATCCGACGCTTCTTCAATAAAGCGCTGAATAAAGCGTTTAATATCCAGTGCCATTAACCCACTCCCTGTGTGGCCGTTTGTGCACGAAGGTGACGAGTTGCCAAAAAGTAGGCATCCCCAGGTGAGATAGGCGGCTCAATGATCGTTAACCCACCATCGGCCTGTTTTGAGGCATCCAATAGGCGAATAACCGCTGCGTAGCCACGCTGACGCTGCGTTGGGGCATCGTTAAGCTCGCCTAAACGGAAAAGTTCGGCTTGAAAAAAGTGCGCTGGCCAGCACTCCGGAGCCACATAAATAGCGCGCTTGAAATAATCATAGGCATCCGTAAAGCCCTGCTGCCAACGAGCAACTAAACCTGCCAGTAGCAGCGCATCAACACTCCAAGGTTGTTGGGCTAACAGTTTGGAAAGTAGCGCGGCGGCTTCAGAAAACGCGTTCTGGTTGAGTAACTGATGAGCCTGCAGTAAGGCTTCGTTAAACGACGTCAGCGACTCGAACTCAGCGTTATCCTCAGGGGGTGAATAATTATCTACCTGCACCGGCGGGACTAGCCACTCATCATCGTTATCGTGTGGCTCATCATTAGCCGGTAGAGCGCTGGCCTGCGCCTCCTGGAAGAAAAACACCCCCTGGGCCTGCTGTAGTTCCAAAACGCCCAGATCGTTGCCTAAGGTTTCCGTGACGCCACACAACAAAACGCCATTTGGCGCCAGTAACTGTTGCAAATGGCGCTGTATATCGCGTCGGGTCGATTCGTCAAAATAGATCGATACATTGCGAAATAAGATAACGTCGAAGAGGCCGATTTTGTCAGTATTTGGCTGTAACACGTTGAACGAGCGAAAAGTTATCCACTGACGAAGCGTCTCCTCTATTTTGAAGCGTCGACCCTCTGGGCGAAAATAGCGGTGTTTAAGCGCAGGGCTCAGTGCCCGAAACGACATGCCGCTGTAAATGCCCTGTTGGGCTTTGCTAAGTACCTGCTGATCAACATCTCCGCCGGTAATATGGAAGAGTTGTTTGGCACGTTCGCCGTAACGCTCAAACAGCGCAATAGCGATACTGTAGGGTTCTTCGCCCGATGAGCAGCCCGCGCTTAGAATGGCCAGTGGCTTACCTTTTTCAGCTAGTCGCTTTGGAAGATGAACATCGGCTAACCAATCAAGTGCCTCTGGTTCTCGATAAAAGTAGGTTTCGTTTACCGTTAACTGGCTAATAAAATGATTAAACAACACGTCGTTTTGCGCTAATTGCGCAATAAGTGATGATGTATCAGATACGTTGGTTTCGGCTTGAAGAGTATCAATGGCTTTCACTAAACGAGCTTCAGCAAGGCCTTCTAAGTGTAAACCACAGCGACGGCGTACGAGATCCTTAAACGGCGTTAGCGAATGTATGGAACTCATAGCGGCTGCATCCACGAAGATGCCCGTTGACCGCTTGATTCATGAATAAGCCTATCAGGTAGCTCATCAAGCGCCACAATGTGTTGAATAACACCGGCATTCACCGCTTCTTGGTTCATCCCATAGATGACCGAGCTAGCTTCATTTTGAGCAAAGGTGCTACCGCCCGCTAGGTGTATGGCACGCACCCCATTAACGCCGTCGCGTCCCATGCCCGTTAAAATGACACCAATTGCCTCCGGACCATATACATTGGCAACGCTCGTTAACAGCGCATCGCAGCTAGGGTGGTAGAGCGCATTGTCAGGCCCTTGTTGTAACTGTAGGCGGTGATTAGGCGTTACATGGAGGTTAGTTTCCGACGGCGATAGATAAATACACCCTGGTTTGAGCGGTTCACCATGTTGAGCAACGCGAACTGGCATTGAACATAGTGATGCTAGCCAGTGCGCCATGCCTTCAATAAACCCATGGCTGATATGTTGAGCAATCACCACTGGCGCAGGAAAGTTGGCGGGCAGCTTACTCAGTAAATGGGCCAATGCCTGCGGCCCACCGGTAGAGCAAGCAATAGCGACGATGCGTTGAAACGCTTTCGGCATAGTGGGGTGACAGACAGGTGGTGCGTTTATCGCCACAACAGGCATAACCGAGGTGGGGCGGCGCCGTAGGCGAGTAATCACGGCTACTCCCGACAGCAGTCGAACACGCGCGAGTAGTCGTTGTGCGTCTTCATCATCAAGGGTCGGCTTCTGCATAACCTCTAGCGCGCCAACATCAAGCGCACGATAAGCTGTTTCGGCATCAGAGCGGTCGCTTACCACCAGGATCGGCACCCCTTTGGTATGCATAATTTCTTCAATGGCGCTGAGACCGTCCATCACCGGCATATTCAGATCCATGGTGATTAACTGCGGCGCTAAGCGACGGGCAAGTTCCACCGCTTCACGCCCGTTAGTGGCTTCACCAACAATCTCAATATCGCCATCGCGGGTGAGGATGTTACGCAGCACATCGCGCGCTAGTTGACTGTCGTCCGTGATCACTACCCGGATTGCACTCATCACGGCATCCTCACGAAGGGCGTTGGTGGTTTGCATCCTGTTGAGCCAGAGTAAACTCCTGCACCAGAGCGTTTAGCTCTGCTGACATGTTAATCATCTCCTGGCTGATGTCGGTTATGCTGCGTACTGACTGCGCATTACGTGAGCTGGCGGTATCAATATCCCGCAGTGCAATCACCACCTGGCTGCTGGCGGTTTTCTGCTGTTGTGTTGACAGCGATATCTGCTGCGCCGCACTACTGGTTTGGCTGGCCGCTTTGAGCAGGGCACCCAAGTCCTGGGCGGTACTAATGCTGACCTCAACGCCTTTCTCAATCGACGATGCACCCTTTTCAGAGGCAACGACCAGCCGGTTAATGGCGTTTTGAATATCTTCGGTGTGGCCTTCAATCTCTTGGGTTGAGTCAGTTACGCTGTCTGCCAGGCGACGTATTTCATTAGCGACCACGGAAAAACGACGGCCGGATTCGCCTGCACTTGAGGCTTCTAATGCCGCATTGAAAGCAATTAGTTTGGTTTGCGCAGCAAGGGTGTTAATCAGTTCCATCACCTTACTGATTTGTTTCGACTTAGCACCCAGCGCCATGATTTCTGCCAGACTCTGTTCGCTATCGCTACGAATATCCTGCATTTTAGACTGTAGCAGCTGCATGGCAGTGCTGCCCTTACGGCTGCGTTCCAGCGTTTGATTCGCCACCTCTACCACGGATTGGGAGTGGTCAGCGATTTGCGTTGATGAGGTGGAAAGTTCTTCCATAGTCGAGGTAATTTCAGCCACTGACGACGCCATCTCTTCCACGGCGGCGGCCATGGTCTGATTCGCTTCATGACGAATATCGCCGCCCTGGATGCCTGATAGCCCTGCCGTTTGCGCCAAGCGATCTGCTACCTGGGTAAGGGCTAACGCGTTATTGGAAACAGCCATGATAGTTCGCGATAGTCGGGCTAACAGTTCGTTGGTTTGGTCAGCCAAGACACCGAGTTCAGCTCGATCATCGGTTTCTACCCGGCGGGATAAATCTAAACTAAGAGTGATCTCTTTTAGCTGGCGCTGAAAGCGGATTAAAGGGCGAATTAAGCTGCCGGTAAGTGGGTATAAAATGATTAGACCAACTAAGAGGATCAGCAACCCGATACCGGTAGACGCCAAGAAGCGCTCTCTAATGGAGCTTAAATACTCCTCTTTGGAGACTTCAATCATTAAATAACGCTGCAGCTCGGGCAGCCAGCGTGTAGTGACTAAAAAGGTTTGTCCATCCCGTTGCAGCTCATGCACACGAAGTTCGTGTTCATCTTGTAATAGGCTGTCTGCGTCTTGGCTTTGAAGCGCTGCGAGTGATGTTTCGTCGCTACGAATAAGCAGTTCGCCTTCCGCGTTTAGTAATGCAGCGCGGCCCGTTTCGCCTAATCGGAAGTCGTTAATTAACTGCGCCAACCGAGAAAGATCTAACCCTGCACCGGCAACTACCAGTGGGCGACCATTGAGCGCTTCCTCACGGCTGCGGAAATTTAAAAAGACAAACGCTTCTTCAGGTGAAAATGTATCGCTATCTAGGTTTAAGTTATAAGCGGAGCCGCTGTCGGTAAATTGATAGTACCAATCATCATCGCCGCCAGGCGCTTGTAATGTTCGCTCTAAAAACTCCCCATCGCGGTACTGAAAATAGTAACCACGTCCTTGATATTGAGCAGCGATAAAGAGAAGTTCAGTGTCTAGTTGGGTCATCAACCGCGATAAATAACGCATGATCGCGGGTTGTGACGTATCGGGCAGCCCATCGCGTACCCACTCTTCAATAAAGTAGCTGTCGGCTAGGCTTTCTGACAGTGCCAACGCCGGGCTTAGCCGTAGGGTTAACCGTGTAGCAAGGCCCTCTACCTGGGCAGGTAACTCTTCGTTTAGCAAGTTCGTCAAGCGCGCTTGGCTGTGTGAGCGAGCCTGTAAATAGAGCGCTAGCAACATGGCCAATGCCAATACCGTTCCAAACGAAATAAATAGTCGTAACCGTAAAGGCAAGGATTTCCAACGCGCTGTCATTATCGCTTGTGCTCCAAGTTAACTGTTGTCGCCAATAGAGAGATAGTGCCTGAGCCAATCGTATGATATTAAAAAAAGTTACTCATACATCATAAGATGATTTCAGCGGCTTTTATGAGAGCTGTCCAGTTTTCTCCTTAGCGCTATACCGCCCCGCCCTGCGGTTGGATACTGTCGCACAGATATTGCATCAGTATTTCTTCTTTTTCGTTAACGTCTTGCCAAAATAGAGAGTAATTAGTAAAAAACCGCCTTATTTATTCTTTATTGCTACTAAAGCATAATGGATGAATCGTTTCACCTGCTTAGAATCCCGCGCATATTGGTAATTTTACCTAAATTCACTATGTCGTTTGTTGTTTAGCGACTTCTTCTAAGGATTTTTTCATGCATGCCCTTACGCTGGCATCGTTCATCTTTTTTACGGGCTTAGTGGCCTTTGTGACATGGCGTATCACACGTCAAGATGATCACCGAAGCACCAGTGGCTACTTTCTCGCCGGCAGGACACTAACCTTTCCGTTAATTGCCGCCTCAATGTTGATGACTAATCTCTCAACCGAGCAGATGGTTGGGCTGAACGGTTCGGCGTTTACCGATGGCCTAAGTGTCATGGCTTGGGAAGTGATCGCGGTGATTGCTTTAGTAGCACTGGCTCTGTTTTTCCTGCCGCGCTTTCTAAAAAGTGGGATCGCGACGCTCCCCCAGCTGTTAGCGATACGTTTTGATAATGGTACCCAACTGATTGCCAACGTTATTTTCTTGATTGCTTACGCCGTGGTGCTGTTGCCCATCATTCTCTATTCAGGGGCGATTGGTTTACAGGGCATGCTGGATCTTCAAGGATTGACCGGCATTGAGTCGAGTACAGCGCTGCTGTGGGCTACCGTCTGGACGGTTGGCATCATCGGCGCGGTGTATGCGCTATTTGGCGGTCTGCGCACGGTGGCGGTCTCAGATACATTGAATGGCGTCGGTCTGTTGATCGGGGGATTTGTGATTGTTTATTTCGGCCTTCAGGCAGTGAGCAATGGCAGCGGTGTCATGGAAGGCTGGAGCATTCTGAAAGAGAGCGACCCGAGTAAATTTAACTCGGTAGGTGGCCCTGATCAGCAGGTACCGTTTTCGACTATCTTCACCGGTGTTTTATTACTGCATCTGTTTTATTGGACAACGAATCAGCAGATTATCCAGCGCACTTTTGCGGCTAAAAACCTGGCTGAAGGTCAGAAGGGCGTGCTGCTAACCGGCTTCTTTAAGCTGTTAGGTCCGCTCTATCTGGTGCTGCCTGGTATCATTGCTTACCACCTCTATGCCGACCAAGGCGTTCGCGCAGACGAAGCCTATGGCCACTTGGTATTTAACGTTCTACCGCCGTACCTAACAGGTTTTTTTGCTGCGGTAATGGTGGGGGCGATTCTCTCCTCATTTAACTCGGCGCTAAACAGCACCACCACGATTTTCAGCCTGGGAATCTATAAAGGTGTGCTTAAAAAAGATGCCACTGAAGAAGAAGTCGTGAAATCAGGCAAGGTGTTTGGCTGGATCATGGCTGTTACAACCATGGTTATTGCGCCGCTGTTAGCAGGCCAGGATAGCCTATTTGGCTATCTGCAGAAGATGAACGCCATTTACTTTATCCCTATTTTAGCGGTTGTTCTGGTGGGGCTTCTGACGAAACGCGTGCCTCCCATGGCGGCTAAAGTAGCGCTGGTAGGGGGCTGTTTGCTGATCGCGGCTGGCTACTTTGTTCCGCCGTTTAACAAGCTACCGATGGTGATGCATGAGTTCCACTTTGTCGCTGCTGTGTTCGTGCTGTTGGTCGCCGTAATGCTGATTATTGGTAAGCTGCGCCCCCGCGCCACCGCGTGGGTGCAAGAAGATTCGGGCGATGTGGACCTTACGCCTTGGAAGGGCGCTGTGCCAACCGGCATTGTGCTTGTGGTACTTGTGGTGATTATGTACGCCTCGTTCGCAGGCTGATAACGTCTGACATCACCGCTTTATTAACAACGGCGCCCCGTTTAGCGGGGCGTCAGTGTGTTGCCGTCTCCTTAAAAATCTCCCGGTGCGCACTGCAAGCAGGTGAGGCCGAGCGCGCGCCATTGGGCGACTACTGCGTCACGGTCATCCAGCACCAGCCAAGGCGCAAAGCCGTCGCTACGCATTTGATTGAGCAGTGCGGCTTTCACCTCTTCATCATCGATATGGTCATCACCTTGCGGGCGCAGGTACATGGCATCAAAGGGAATGGTGTGGCGCTCTAACCAGCGCTGGGTATGCTCACGGTGGCTGTCAGGCCGGCCGCTGCAGATCACGATCTGTTGGCCTTGAGCTTTCAGCAGCTTGACTAGCCGCGCCACTGGCTCAATGACTGGCGCTTCGGCCATATGGGCAAAAAAAGGATCCCACTGCTTGGCGGGGCCAAGAACCCACTCGTGTACGTCGGTGGGGTGAAATTCGGCAAGCGTGCCGTCAACATCAACAATCACTGTGGACATCGTTAATTTCCTAAACGGTTAAATGGGCGGTAGAGCGTCCGGCCGTATGCGGATGAATCTCTAGGGAGCGGTGGGTACACAGCCGCTGCCCCAGGCGTTGTTGCCAATCGCTTAAGCAGTTACCAGTGAGCGGGGTAAAGAGCGGGACTACCTGAGTGGCCCTTAGCTGGTCGGCAAGCGCTACTAGATGCGATGCACGCAGGTGCACATTCCAGCGCTGCCAGCGCACCTCGCCTGCGGCAAGCTGGGCTTGACGTTCAGGCGTTAAATAGCCGGTGTGCAGTAGCTGGTAATTGGGCCATTGGTCGGGCGTATCATTGCGATCGCTGACCAGCCGCAGCACTGGCTGCGAAGCACTCTGTCGTTTTAGCAGTGCGCTAATCGCACTGTCGAGACCAGGGCGACGTAAGTCGCTTGGCAGTGCTAGCAGTGCGGCGAGGTTGTCGCGAATAATCGGGTCAATGGCGAAAGGGAGCTGACGGCGGTCGGCCTCTTCCGACAGCCACAGCGCCATTTCCAGAGCGCGCCCCGTTTCAGGCACCGGTAATACCAACGGCTGTTCAAGCTGCTGGCAAATCGCCTGCAGACAGTTTTCCTGGGGCTGGTCGTAATTGCCGTAGGAACCATCTAGTAGCGCAGTGTGAGCTGCTGGCGGCGTATCAAAGGGAAACAAGCGGGATTCAAAACAGGCATCGCCGCTGTAGAAAATGCCGCCATCCACGTCTAAGTGCAGCCAAACGCCACCCAGCGAGTGCCCCGCTTGGCCGGTGGTCACTTTGATACCTTCGACCATCAGGCTTCCGCGTGCTGGCAAAGGCTGCCAAGCGCGGTGCTTAGGCAGTGCGTTAGCGACTAAGGGCGTGCAGTAGAGCGGGATGGTCTCGGGCAGTTCGGCAACGCCGCCGATATGGTCAATATGGTCGTGACTAATCAGCATAGCGTCTACGTCTAAGCCACCTGCCCAGGTGATAGATTCCCCAGGGTGCAGCGCTCCACCGGCGTCCAGCAGCAGCCGCTTTCCGTTGGTTTCGACCACGATAGCCGCAGGGCCTTTATCACCCAACCCGCTTAATAGATGAATATGGGTGCTCATTGGTCAGGCTCCAGGCACCAGCCTTCTAGTAGTCGCAGAGCGACTTGCTGGCCCTCTTCAAGCGCACAGTGGTGGTAAGCCAGCAAGGCTTCACCGCTGGGTAGGCGCAGGTGCAACTCATAGCGTTCACCACGAAAGGTTAGCCGCTCGACGCGCCCGGTAAGGTCGTGTTGATTGGGGGCTTGGGTGTCTACGCGAATATGCTCGGGGCGAACTAATACAGGTTGGCGTGCAGGCTGGGTGCTGTGTGCTGCGGCCAGCCCTTGCATTAGGGCGCTTTCCGTCAACCGCTGCCCTGGCGCACCGTTGGCAATGGCCAACTGGCTACCTTGGCCGATAAAGCTTGCCACCCACTCGCTGCGCGGTTCGCGATAAAGCGTTTCAGGCGTTGCCCACTGGACTAGCTCACCGTCGCGCATTACGGCAATGCGGTCCGCCATCGCCATGGCTTCACTTTGGTCGTGGGTGACGTACACCATTGTTGCGTGGGTACGGCGGTGGAAATCCACAAAGCTGTGTTCCATAGAGGCACGTAGATTACGGTCTAGATTGGCCAGCGGTTCATCCAATAACACAACCGCAGGGTCAGTCACTAGGCAGCGGGCTAGCGCGACCCGTTGGCGCTGACCACCGCTAAGCTCCTGTGGCGAACGCTGTGCATAGGGTTCCAAGGCTACCTGTGCCAGCGCATGAGCAACTCGGCGTTGATACTCACTGCCCTGAATGCGGCGCAGTTTGAGTGGGTAACCGACGTTGTCGGCCACGTTCATATGCGGCCAAAGCGCGTATGACTGAAAGACCATCGCCATGTTGCGCTGTTCTGGGGGCACATGGTGATGGCGACTGGCTAGCAGCGTATCGTTCAGGCGTATTTCGCCACCCGTCACGTTTTCGAACCCCGCTAGCATACGCAACATGGTGGTTTTACCGCAGCCGCTAGGGCCCAGCAGTGCCACAAACTCCCCTGGTGCAATCTCTAGCGAGAGATCATTGACCGCGCTATGGTCGCCAAACTGTTTGGTGACCTGTTGAATCGCTAGCCCTGCCATGGCACGACTCCTTTGGGTAAACGAGGGGCAAGCAGGCTGAGCGACAGCATTAGCGAGGCGACCATGACGACCACCAGTACCGATACCGCAGACGCCAGTACGCTTTCACCGCCCTCATCAAGGTTAAAAATCAATACGCCCAGCGTTTCGTTACCGGCGCTCCAAAGCAGTGCCGATACCGTTAGCTCGTTCACCGCCAGCAAAAAAACCAACAGCCCGCCTGCAAAGAGCGATGGTGCAATTAGCGGCAGTACGATCGTGGTTAGCCGCCGCCAAGGGCCTGCCCCCGCCAGTTGTGCAGCTTCTTCCAAGGAGGGATCAATCTGTGCCAGGCTGGCACTAACGGGTTTGAGGCATACCACTAAAAAACGCGCCAGATAGGCCACAAAGATCAGCCCGAGCGTGCCGTAGAGCGCTACGTTGATCAGCGGCAACGGGCGCACGAACAGCAAAATGCAGGCGATCGCCAGCACCACGCCGGGCAGTGCGTAGGGCAGCTCAATAGCGCTGAGCGTGAGCTGCTGGAGTCGGGGAGGGAGCCGCTGCAGGCGATATGCTAGCGGCAGGCTGCACAGCATAAGCACCAGCGCGGCACCGCCTGCTAGCCATAGGCTGTTGCGCACGGCGCGCCAGGTGGCTCCTTGGCGGCCAATCACTTCGTGATAGGCGTTTAATGTCACGCTATCGACGCTAAGAGGAACGCCCATGGCGGGCACCAAGGAACTGACCACCAGCGCTGCGAGTGGCGCGACGAGAATCACCAATAAAACGCCGACGAGTACGGTCGTCACCACTGGCCGAAAACGGCCCAGCGTAAAGTCATGTGAGCGGCCACTGTGGCCGCCTAAGCCAAAGCGGCTGCGGTTCATCCAGTATTGCTGCAAGGCAACCCCTGCCAGTGCCAGCACACCAATCAGTAACGAGAGCGCCGCCATTTCCGCCAGCACGCCAGTACCAAAGCTAGCCATACGCTGGTAGATCAGCGTCGGCAAAACATAGTAGCCCGCTGGAATTCCCAGCATGGCAGGAATGCCGAAGTTACCCAGGCTAGAAATAAACGCCATCGCAGCCCCGGCAATTAAGCCGTGCCGAGTGACTGGCAAAATAATCTGCCCCCAAACTTGGGCTTGGCGTGCGCCACTGATGCGGGCCGCTTCGATAAGCTCGCGGGGCAGCGAGATCAGAGAGGTGCGCAGCGCTAAAAAGACCAGCGGTGCGCTTTGAATCCCCAACAACAGAGCAATGCCTTCCGCCGAGTAGAGTGGCTGGGGGCTGCCCAGCGGTGGTGCCATACCAATGCTTTTCAGCAACGGGCTGGCGGGGCCGAACAGCTGTAGCCAGCTCAGCGCCGTCACTTGTGGTGGAATCATCATCGGCAGCATAAAGCAGAACACGAGCCACGCTTTGCCACGGATATCGGTCAGCGTAATCACGAAGGCGAACAGGCTGCCCAACACCAAGGCAATCAACATGCCAAGGCCCGAGGTATACACACTGTGCCACAACGCTCGCCAAGTACTCGCCGCGTTGAGCACCTTCCATAGCGGTGATTCGCTACCTTGGCCAAGGTCGCTAAGCGCCTCGACGAGTAGCCGCAAACTGGGCGCTAGGCTTAACAGCACCACCGTGAGCGTGATTAGGCTGAGCAGCCAGCGGTGCTGGCTGCCAACGTTAAGCGACGGTGTCATGATTAGCCGCCAAACAGGTCGCTAAAGCGCTGTTTCAATGTTTCTTCCTGTTCCAGCGCTTGCTCAATATTGATCGGCATTAGCTGAATAGCGTCACGAGCAGGAAAGCCTTCAGGCGGCGTAACAGCCGGGTGGGCGGGCAGGTAGCCTTGCTGGCTAACAAGTTCTTGGCCTTGTTGGGAAAGTACGAAATCGACAAATTTATGTGCGGCGTCCAGATTGTTGGCACCCTGCATAATCGCGACGGGCTCGGTGACCGCGCTCACGCCCTCTTCGGGGAAAACAAATTCAACCGGCGAGCCCTTAGCGGCCTCACGAATCGGCAGGAAATCGACCACGATGCCGTAGGGCTTCGTGCCTGAGGCAACGGCATTGAAAACGCCGCCATTACCGCCCTGAGCTTCTGCACGATTAGCTTGCAGCGCCTCGTAGTAGCCCATTCCAAGATCGGGGTGGTCGCTCAGCGCTGCCATATGAATAAGCGCTGCGCCGGAATAGAGCGGACTTGGCATTGTTACAAGGCCTTCATAGTCAGGCCCCGTCAGATCTTGCCAACGCTGCGGCTGATGCTCGGCAGCGGTGTTATACACAATCCCGGTGGTGATCAGTTTGGTGCCGTAGAAGTAGCCTTCGGGATCGTATAGCGCCTCATCATAAGCCTCCCGCTCTGGGCTGAGGTAAGACTGTAAATGGCCCTCTTGCTTGAGTGAGGTCATGGTCATGCTGTCAGCAATTAACAGTACGTCTGGGTTACTAACGCCAGCGGAAAGCTCGGAGCGTAGGCGCGTCATCAGGCGAGTGGTGCCATCGCGGACCCACTCCACCTCAATATCAGGATAGGCTGCCTGAAAGGCATCCACGGTTTGCTGGGCGTCGCTATTCGGTTGGCTGGTATAAAGCACCAGTTTGTCATCAGCAAGCAGCGACGACGATAGAGCAAAGCTTGCAAGCGTAACGGCAGTGCACAGTGAGCGCTTCAACATCGTAAAACCTCCAGTAGGTGAACACTGATCACACTACTGTCATCGGCTTACAACATCGTGACACTACGCTTTCGTTTGATAGCGATAGGCTTTCGCCTGTCAAAAAAACGCTTTCGTTACTCAGGTGGTCGCTAACGTGAAGAAAATATTGGGCTTAAACGAGCGCCGCCGTGCCGTGTTGGCGCAGGTTCGCCAGCAAGGACGCCAGCCCCTGGAATCGCTGGCTAGCCAGTTTGATGTGTCGGTACAAACATTACGCGGGGATGTTCGTGTCTTGGCGGAGCAAGGGCTGGTATTGCGTCGCCACGGGGAAGTGCTGCCATTTCCTGATCAGGAAAATATTGGCTACGATCAGCGCCAAATCGTTAATCAAGCGGGTAAGCGCCAGATTGCCCGACAGGCCGCTTCGCTGGTTCAGCATCATCAATCGCTATTTTTAGGTACGGGCACCACGGTAGAGCAGCTGGCCGACGCCTTGCGCGATAAACAAGGTCTGCAGATTATGACCAATAATCTGCATGCACTCATCAAATTATGCACCATGGAGTGTGAGCTGGTGGTGGCGGGTGGGCGTGTACGGCGCCGTGATCAAGATGTGATTGGCGGCGATGCCTGTCGCTTTTTTCAGCGCTACCGAGTGGATGTCGGTATTGTCTCAGTTGGCGGTATGGACAGTCATGGCCATTTATATGACTACAATGATGACGAGGTCATGGCCCGTGAAGCGCTGCTATCCCATGCCGCATACCGCATCCTGGTGCTGGATAAAACCAAATTCGACCTGCCGCTGCGCTGTGCCGCTGGCGAGCTTGCTGACTACCATGCAGTGATTACCGATAGCCCACTACCCGATAGACTGCGCAGCCCTTTGGCCGCCCAGGGGGTGAGATTTTTGTGTTAACTCCCTTTCAAGGCATGTTCGTTGTTATTAGGCCGTGGTTTAAAGCTTACTAATGAAGTTGATGTCTTTTAAATAAGGGCATTTGACAACCCTGCTGGGGTATGACAAACAAGCATCATTTTTCGTGAGGAATCAAATAGTGGCACACGAGCAGCCCTATCAAGCACTGGATGTCGATACCCTGGCGCAGCGGCTAGGTGAGGTAGAAGAAGTGGCAAGCCGAGTGGGCGGCAACCCTGGGCAGTGGCAGATTCGCGAAGTAGGGGATGGCAACCTAAATTTGGTCTTTATTGTTTCGGGGAGTGTGGGCAGCGTGGTGGTAAAACAAGCGCTGCCTTATGTTCGTATGGTAGGCGAGAGCTGGCCGCTGCCGCTTTACCGTGCCCACTTTGAATACTACGCTCTGGTACGCCAAGCTCAGCGTGCGCCTGGCATCGCGCCAGAGGTGTTTTATTTCGATAAGCCCCAAGCGCTGATTGTCATGGAGTACCTTTATCCGCACACGATTTTGCGCCGCAAGCTGATCAGCGGTGAGCGGGTTACACAGCTTGGCGAAACCATCGGTGAATTCTGTGCGCGCATGGCGTTTCGTGGCTCGGAGCTCTCGTTAAACAGCCCTGAGAAGAAAGCCGATGTGGGGCTTTTTTCAGGCAACGTGGCGATTCCTGCGATTACCGAATCCCTGGTGTTTACCGATCCTTATTATGGCGCCGAAATGAACCGTCATACGCCGGAACTTTCGCCGGTTGTGGATGAGCTGCGCCGTAATACGCGCTTAAAAGCTAAGGTGCAGCGGTTGTTGATGAAGTTCACCGCGAATACCGAAACCATGCTGCACGGTGATTTGCACTCTGGGTCAATTATGGCCACCGAGTCAGATGTGCGGGTGATTGATCCCGAGTTTTCCCAGTATGGCCCCATGGCTTTTGACCTAGGCATGGCCGTTGCCAACTTCCTAATGGCCTATTTCAGCCAGCCTGCTCACCGCCAAGCAAGTGAACTTGATGAGTATCAGGCGTGGATTCTTGATGTGATTGAAGCGTGCTTTACCCACTTTGACGCGGAGTTCCGCCACCTGTGGCAAACCGAGCGCACCGGCATTCTGTTTCCGAAGGCGCTGTTTGAAGCCCAGGGCAATAGTGCCGATGACGCCTGTGATGCCTTACTGGAAGAGATCCGTCTGGATGCGCTGGCCTACTGCGGTATTGAAATGCACCGTCGCGTTTTATCGTTGGCCCATAACGCTGACTTTGAAGAGATCGAAGACACCGCCCTTCGCGCTAAGCTTGAAGCACGCAATGTGCTGATGGGCCAAACGCTAATAATGGAGCCTGAGGCTTACTGTGATCTTGCCGCGCTGGCGGAGCTTGCCAAGACGTATAACCAGCAAGAGGTGTTATAAGCGCTTACCCCTCTCGGTATAACGGACTGCGCGATAATGGCACCGTGGCTGATTTGGCCACAGTGCCAACTTCGGCAACGCTGGCGCGTTGCTTCGCGGGTGCGCTGACGCTTACGCCGCGCTACATAATGAGCCAACTCAACTATCGTTAAGCCCCGTAGCGCGGTGTAACGAATCTCGCGAGGGACGAGCGTATGAGGCACCCGCGACGGCGGCGCCAGCCGCCTTGATCCGGCCTCGGTGCCACCTTCGGCACCGCTAGCGCGCTGCTTCCGCGGGTGCGCTGACGCTTACGCCGCGCTACATAATGAGCCCAACTCAATTATCGTTAAGCCCCGTAGCGCGATGTAACGAATCTCGCGAGGGACGAGCGTATGAGGCACCCGCGACGGCGGCGCCAGCCGCCTGGATAATGCCCCCGCGCCTGATCCGGCCTCGGTGCCACCTTCGGCACCGCTAGCGCGCTGCTTCCGCGGGTGCGCTGACGCTTACGCCGCGCTACATAATGAGCCCAACTCAATTATCGTTAAGCCCCGTAGCGCGGTGTAACGAATCTCGCGAGGGACGAGCGTATGAGGCACCCGCGGGCGGCGTTCTTCACAGCTTACAGCTGATCCAGGCGGTCAAACTTCCCGGCGATATCGCTCTCTGTCCAGTGAGGCACCCAGCCTTCAACGTTATCGAAGAAGCGCAGCGCAGTAAATTCTGGCGCTGGGCCCATATCGAACCAATGGGGCGTATTCGCGGGTACGCTGATCAGGTCATTGCGGGTACACAGCACCTGATACACCTTGTCTTCAATATGCAGGCAGAAAAGCCCTTGGCCTTTAACGAAGAAGCGCACTTCGTCTTCGTGATGGCGGTGTTCGTTTAAGAACTTCTGGCGCATGGCCTCTTTGTCTGGGTGCGTGGGCACCATGTGCAGTACATCAACGGTTTGGTAGCCGCCCATGGCCTTTACGCGGTCGATATCGTCTTGGTAGAGCGCCAAAATGTCTTCCTGGGTGGCATCGTCGGCAATCTCGCCCGGCGTTGCCCAGCGCTCAAACAGTACACCCACCTTGCTCAGCTCAGCAGTTATCTGTTCGCCGTCAGTGATGTCCAGTAGGGCGTCGTTAGGATTTTGATCTGCAAATACTTTCAGTTGCGACATTCTAGGCTCTCCTTAAAGGTGGCGGCAGTAAAGGCTAAACAGCGATTTCATCAAAGCGAGTAACGCAAGCGTGGGTGTTGCCCGCCTGGGTGCCTTCGCGAACTAACTGCAGGGTTTGCATGCCCGCTTGCTTGGCGGCGTCCAGCTCTTCTACCACGTCAGACAGAAACAGCACTGCCTCGGGCGGTAGATCAAGCTCAGCGATAATACGCTGATAGGCCGTGGCTTCGCGCTTATGGCCAATATGGGTGTCGAAGTAGCCGCTAAACAGGGGGGTTAAGTCGCCTTCATCGCTGTAGCCAAACAGCAGCTTCTGCGCCTGCACAGAACCTGACGAATACACGTAGAGCGCTTTGCCTGCCTGCTGCCACTGGCGCAGCGCCGGGGCGACGTCACTATACAGGTGGCCTTTAAAATCGCCACGCTGATAGCCGTCCGCCCACACCATGCCTTGCAGTGCTTTCAGCGGCGTGACCTTTTGGTCGGTCTCGATCCAGTGCAGTAACTGAGCAATGACAGCATCCAGCGTGGCATCAGCGTCACCCATGTCACGGCGTACCGCGTTAATCTGCTCGGCAACCGCAGGTGTGCCTGCATTCGCGCGTAGAAAGTCGGGTAGCTTGGCCTGGGCGTAGGGAAACAGCACCTTATGCACGAAGTTAATATCCGTGGTGGTGCCTTCAATATCGGTTACAACGGCGCGAACAGCTGGGTTACTCATTTAGACCACCGGCTCTCTTCAAGTACACAGGACAGTAAAAATTCAATGGCTTCCAAGTGCCGGCGGCAACTAGCGATGCTATCGCCCACGGCGTAGATACCGTGCCCTGCTACCAAAAAGCCCCAGGGCATCGGCCAGCCGCTGCGTACATGCTCCGCTAGCTCGTCCATATTTTGGGAATTTGGCACTACAGGTAGGCGAATAGTCGCATCATGGGTCACGTTGCCCTGCAGGGCTTTTTGCATCTCGAAGCCGCTTAGCTCAATGCCGTTTGGAAAGCGCCGCGACAGCACGGTGCTGGCTAGGGTATGGGTATGCAGCACGCAGTTAATCGATGCGTCTAAGCGATAGAGCGCAGCATGGAGATCACTTTCTGCACTTGGCTTACCATCGCCTGATAGCACTTTGCCATCCAGGTCGCACAGCAGCAGGTCATCGGCCTGAATACGGGTCTTATCGCGCCCGGAAGCGGTGACCAAATAGCCCGCTTCGGTACGGGCGGAAAAGTTTCCGCCGGTGGCGGGTGTCCAGCCTTGCTGCGCCGCCCATGAAATGGCGGCCAGCAGTTCAGTTTGTAGCGTCATCATAGGATCTGCGTCGCCTCTTCTAGTGGCAGCCATTCTATATGATAAGCTTCGCGCCTGATAAGCCGCGCCGTTGTTCTGCAAGTCAAGTTCAAGTGCTCAAGGAGTCCATCAATGCCACACTTACAGTCACGCAGTTTACGGGTCTATGTCGACTACCTTGAGTATTTGGATCAAACCCAGCTGCCCCAGGCGGAGCAGTGGGTGCGCTGTGACTCGCCAGAAGAGTGGCAGCATGCGGTGAAAAATCTAGCGATTCGCGGTGCGCCACTGATTGGCTTGAGCGCTGCCTTTGTGCTGGCGCAGACTGCTGCGCGCCATCCGCAAGGTAGCTGGCAATCCGTCAGTGACCGCTTACGTGCCACGCGACCCACCGCAGTGAACCTGATGTATTGCCTGGATGCCATGGAAGCCTGCTTCGAGCAAGGGGCTGCCGCCCTGGCTGAGCGCGCCGCTGAATTGTTTGCAGAAGACCGTGCGCTTTGCCAACGCATGGCCGGGCGGGGGGCAGACCTTTTGCAATCGGGTGATCGTGTTTTGACCCACTGCAATACCGGGGCGCTTGCCACCGCAGGCGTTGGCACCGCCATTGGCGCGCTGGCAGTTGCCCAGCAGCGCGGTGTGGAGCTGCATGTGTATGTGGATGAAACACGTCCATTGCTCCAGGGTGGCCGCTTAACCGCTTGGGAAATGGCCGACTTAGGTATTCCCTATCAATTGATTGCTGACAGCATGGCCGCGAGCTTAATGGCGGCAGGGAAAGTCGATAAAGTCATGGTCGGTGCCGACAGGATTTGCGCCAATGGTGACTTCGCCAACAAAGTGGGCACCTACATGCTCGCCGTTGCCGCTCACTACCATAACGTGCCGTTTTACGTGGTCGCACCCTACACCACCGTCGATCCCGCCTGCGCGTCAGGCGGCGATATTCCAATTGAACAGCGCGATGCGGCAGAAATCCGTGGCGCTTCCGGCGCTTTTGGTGATGTCGTCTGGGCGCCCGAAAATGCTCCCGTGTGGAACCCTGCCTTTGACGTGACACCCGCCGCGCTTGTCACCGCCTGGGTGTTAGACACGGGCACCTTCGATGCTGCCGCGATAGCGCGAGGGGAACACTGCCAGGGGCGCGGTTAGCAGTAGTGGTAGCCGTTACGTTCGTTGCTAACCCAGCAGCGTTAGCTCATAAACATGGCGGATTTGCTGCCCATCCCAGTCGTAGCCAAGGTGTTTCCCTTGGCGTGTTGCGGCAAGTACGGGTGGCCGCAAAACCGCCGCACACTCGCCTTCAGGATCACGCACGCTGGGGTAAACAATGCCATCGACTTGGTTTCCCCATGCTTCTCGGCCAAAGCGTTGCCCGGCTTCCCAGCTATCCGGCATGAGAAGCGTCTGGGCAGTGTTGTGACCACGTAAATCAATCAATTCACCCGTTAAATCCGACAGATAAACACGCTGCTGAAGCATCATGGGTGGTTCATTTGACTCACGCATAAAACGCTCGGCGTGATGACAGGTCTCGGCAATGGCGGTGGCTTCCGTTAGCGCGCAGTAGTAGGCGCCAAAGGTGCCATCGCTAAACCGCGAGCCGGTGGCGGGGAAGTGGCAGAAGGCGGCCATGACGGGTGTCCAGCCTTGACCATAGCGGCGATCTTCATCACGGACTAGGTGAATAGCACCAGCTTCCTCTCGCAGCCGTGCCGAGGTTTCACCCTCTAACTCGTTGAGTAGCTCCCAGTCATCGGTGCTAGTGTTTACCCCCTCAAATAAATCAATTGGTGGAAAGCGTGAAGGAATGACGCGGTAACTGGGTCGCCATATAACCTCGCTCAATGAATAGGTCATGCATGGCTTCCTCCGCGCGCTGCATCCAAATGCTGGCGAACAACATAAAGATCAGACACTTGCCCGCTGAGCAGGCGCTCCATTGGCGAGTGACCTGAAAACAGAGGATTGTTGTTAGCTCTCTGAAGCCAGCTATTAGCAGCTTCTGTATTAGGGAGGAGGATATGCAGCGCTTTATATATGCCGAGGATCAACGACATGCGCTCCAGATGATTTGCATCAAGCCGCGCCTGCTCAGGTGACTGTTTCCAACGGCGGTAGGTAGAGTCAGGAACTCCTAGTAGCAACGCTGCCTGACTCTCTTTCAGCCCCCATGCTCGTGAAATATTGGGGTAAGTACGCATCGCTGCGGCCCCCATATTGCGGCGTTTATCGGCTGTTTTTTGCTGAATAGCCATCTATTTTTCCTCCTCGCTTGCCTATAGATTACGCCAAGTGAGCGATTTTTTAAAATAGCGACCATTTGAGCTTAACGAATACCGGCCCTTAAGAACGACTGCACGAACTGGCGTTGGAAGAGCAGAAAGGCGATGAGCAGCGGGGCGATGCTTAATAGCGTGGCGGCGCTCACGGTAGCCCAGTTCACGCCGGTTTCTGGCGCGGAAAACACCCCTAATCCTACCGTTAGCGGGCGGCTCTCTACCGAATTGGTCACAACCAGTGGCCACAGGAAGTTGTTCCAGTGGTGGCTGATGGAGACCAATCCGTAAGCAAGGTAAGTAGGCTTGGCCAGGGGAACGTATACTTTCCAAAGAATTTCGAGCCAGTTGCAGCCCTCAATACGTGCTGCGTCTTCTAGCTCTCGGGGAATCGTTTTAAAGGTTTGGCGCAGCAAGAAAATACCAAAGGCACTGGCCACGTAGGGCAAGCCGATACCAGTAATGGTATTGATCAACCCAAGTTCACTAGCGATGCGGTAGTTCTCGACAATTAGCACTTCGGGAAACACGAAGAGTTGAATCAGCACCAGCATAAACAGCAGGTTCTTGCCGGGAATTGGAAAACGCGCAAAGGCAAATGCTGCCAAGGTACACACGATAAACTGAGCGAGCACCACCCCGGTGACCAGCATGAAGGTGTTTAGGTAATAGCGAGCAAAAGGGGCCTGGGCCCAGGCGTTTTTAAAGTTATCTAGCGTTAGCGGCGCAAATAAATCAAAGCGCACCATGTAGGCGGTCGGATGAAACGCCGCCCAACATGCGTACAGCAACGGAAAAATCCAAATGAGCGCCAGCAGCCAAGCCGCTATGGTTTCAAGCGATGGCACTGAAAAAAAGCGCGCGCGTGTCAGGTATGGTGTTGAAGGCGATGAGGTTGAGCTCATTGGTAGTGTGTCCTGCGGTCGAGAACCGTGAACTTCAGCGTGGCCACCACCGCAAGCACCAGCAAAATGACCACGGTGATGGTGGCCGCCATGGTGCGATCGAAGAAGGAGAACGCGTTCTCGTAGACGTAATAAAGCAGCAGGTTAGTGGCGTTGTTCGGGCCGCCCTTGGTCAAAATAAACAGGTGATCGACGACCCGTACCGCATTAATCAGGGCGTTGATCAATACAAACAGCGTGGTGGGCATTAACAGTGGAAATGTCACCCGCCAGAAAAAACTCCAGCGACTGGTGCCTTCCAGGTCAGAAGCCTCCTTCAGTTCTGGCGGAATCCCCTGTAACGCCGCCAGATAAAAAATCATAAAAAAGCCGGCTTCCTTCCATATCGACATTACAATCACAGACCCAAGCGCCACGCTTGGGTCGCCAAGCCAGTTCACGCTGGAAAACCCTAGTGCGCCGAGCAACGTGTTGAACAGGCCAATCTGCGGCGCGTAGAAGAACATCCAGATATTGGCGGCGGCGATCATTGGCAAAATGGTGGGGGTAAAATAAGCCATCCTCACAAAGCCACGCCCGCGCAATTTACCATTTACAAACAGTGCCATCGCCAACGCCAGCGCGATGGACGTAGGAATTGTACCTAGCGCATAGAGTAGGTTGTTACGGGCGACCTTCCAAAACGTCGGGTCGTCAAACAATACGTGGTAGTTTTCTAGCCCTACAAATTGCGTAGGCGCACCGCGAAAACCGGGTAAAAATAAGCTGTTGACCACCGTGGCGATGGTGGGCAGGTAAGCAAAAGTGGCTAGCAGGATGGCGGCGGGTAACAGCAACAGAGCGCCATAAAGCTGCATTTTGCGGTGGTCGGTAAAAGACATAATGAAATACCGCACGTTGGAAGCGCCGGGGCAAACCCCGGCGAACGGAACGATGAAGTGCGTTAGCGGGCGTAGCGGCGCAGCACGCTATCGGCTTCTTGCTGCGCTTGGTTCAGCGCTTCTTCTGGAGATAGTTGGCCAGTGAGTGCCGCTTGAACAGCGTTATCCAGTGCGCGGCGAATACGGCCACCCTGGTAAGTAGAAAGTTCCGCCGTGCCATGTTCCAACTGGTCGCGGGCGACCGCTGCCGGTGGAAACTCTTCCACATAACGTTGTAGTGCGTCAGTTTCGTAAGCGGCGGGGCTAACGCCCATGTAGCCGGTTTCAATCGACCAGGCGGCAGCGCGCTCGGGAGCGGTCATCCAGCGAATAAAGGTCATCGCTGCGCGCTGCTCTTCTTCGCTTGTATCTTCAAAAATGTAGAAGTTGCCACCGCCGGTAGGGCTGCCGCGCTGGGTGCTCATTGGCAGCATGGCGACACCAAAATCAAACGTTGCGTCACTGCGCACAGCGGTTAGGTTACCGGTGGTGTGCCACATCATCGCGGTAGACTGTTCAAGGAAGTTCTGACGTAGAGTGCCCCACTCAATGGTGCCGCTTGGCATCGCTTCGTGTTCCGTGGACAGCGACACCCAATACTCAAGTGCTTCAATGGCGGCGGGGTCGTTAAAATATACCTCGGTGCCATCGTCACTCATTAATCGGTGACCATTTTGAAAAGCGAAAGCCTGGAACATCCAGTAGGGGTAGCCAGTCGACGGCACCATCACGCCCCACTGCTCACCATTAGAGGCTTCGCGCACGGTAGTGGCCATGTCGGCCATCTCTTGCCAGTTTTCTGGAGGTGTTTCAGGGTCAAGGCCTGCCGCTTCAAAGGCGTCTTTGTTCCAGAACAGCACTATGGTGGAGCGCTGGAAGGGGATGCCGTAGGTTTTGCCATCCAACTGGCCGTTTTCCATCAGCCCTGGGTAGAAGCTATTGAGCCATTCGCGCTCTTCATCGGTTTCGACCAAGTCGTCGAAAGCAACAATGGCGTTTTGCTCAATTAACTCGTAAAGATCGATAGAAAACAGTACGGATAGTTGCGGTGTATCGCCTGCTTCAATGGCAGACATCGCGCGCACGCGAGTGTCGTCATAGTTGCCGGCATAGATCGCTTCTACGTTGATATCCGGATGCTCGCTTTCAAACTCCGCCACTAAATTATCTACCACGTCGGTGAGTGCACCGCCCACCGAAACGGGGTAATACATAGTGAGATCAACGCTGTTCGCATTAACGTGAGCAGCACTTAATAGACCTGCTGCCAGGGTGGTCATAGCGAAAGGAATACGTAAACGCATAAACGGCTCCACAAGTGTCAATACTGCTGTCAGTGTTGGAAAGAGCCCACCGCAGGTGGACGAGGAACGGTTCGGTGTGTCGACGTAAGCGGGCTCATCATGAGGTCGTCTCGCCGTGTACCGTGAGCATCGAAAAAGTGTGCGCTTGCTACTGGCCAGTAAAGACGGCAGGTCGAGTCGGATAAAGCGTGTTTGCCGCTAATCCGAACGCGTAAGGTGTGCGCCCCCACCGCCACATGGGCAATAGTGTCCGCACCTAGGTACTCTTTGCTCACCACTGTCGCGGGAACGCCGGGTTCAGTGGCGGGGCGTAGCTCGATATCTTCTGGCCGCACGCCCAACTGTCCGCCCGCAGCTTCTAAGGGAGCGATCGGCGTCGTTGGCTCGCCCTCAATGACGGCGCCTTGTTCACCTTGTACCAGTGGCAGTAGATTCATCGCTGGGCTACCAATGAAACTAGCGGCGAAAGTGCTGGCTGGACGGTTGTAGAGCTCATCAGGTGTGCCGTCTTGAACGATTTTTCCTTGCTGCATCAAAATCACACGATCGCCCATGCTCATGGCCTCCACTTGGTCGTGAGTAACGTAAATCACCGTCATAGTTAAGCGGCTTTGCAGCGCTTTAATTTCCCGACGCATATCACTACGCAGCCGTGCATCCAGGTTGGAAAGTGGCTCATCCATCAAGCAGATCGGGTGTTCAGAAATGATCGCGCGGGCCAACGCCACACGCTGGCGTTGGCCACCAGAAAGCTGGGCAGGTTTGCGGTTTAAGTAGTCAGCCAGGTCAACCAGTTCTGCGACGTTCGCTAACCGTTGGCGCTGTTCGGCTTTAGGTACCTTGCGGCTGCGTAGGCCAAAAACGATATTGTCGGCAACGCTCAAATGCGGGAACAGCGCATAAGACTGAAATACCATGCTCAGCCCGCGGTCACCGGGGGGAAGGCGGGTAACATCGCACTCGCCAATATGAATTTGCCCGCTGCTGGCTTCTTCCAGGCCAGCAACCATACGCAGCGTGGTAGATTTGCCGCAGCCCGATGGCCCCAGCAAAATAACAAACTGCCCTGGTGTGACATCGAATGAGATGTCATCGACAGCGGTGGTCGCGCCCCAACGTTTGGAGACGCGCTCCAGGCGGATACGCGATTGGTTCATAAACCCCTTCACTCGCAATCAGTAACGACGTTTAAGAGTGCGAGGAAGGTGTTGCGGTTGTATGACGCTTATATGGCGGGGATGTGTCAACCCAAGCGTTAGGCGGTGATTTTAATGCCATAACGCTGCAGCCTGCGCACCACGCTGGATTGGCTAATCCCCAGCCGCTCAGCGATGGCATACGTGCTGGGGAGCGTTTTGCTCAATGCCTCCAGTGTGTCGCGCTCCAGCCTGGCGAGGTACTGCTTTAGGGTTTCATCCGGCGCTAAAGGTGCTGCCGATGAGGATGCTGGGATATTCGGCAGATGAGCTTGAGGCTGCTCCTTATAGGGATGGAGATTAGGTGCTTCAATTTGATCGGTAGGGCTGGATAGCCAAGCTCTCTCTAGCCAGTTTTCAAGCTCGCGAACGTTGCCTGGCCAGTCGCTTCCCATCAACGTTGACCATACTTGATTACCCAGAATTTTTTGCCGCCCGTAGCGTTGGTTAAGGCGTTCCAAGCAGGCTTCCACGAGGTCGGGGATATCTTCTCGGCGGTCGCGCAAAGGGGGAAGCGTGACCGGTATGACGTTGAGACGGTAGTAAAGGTCCAGACGAAATAGCCCCGCTTCTACTTGTTTAGCTAAATTCTGATTCGTGGCGACGACTAAGCGAAAGTCCACTTTGCGTGGCCTCGTATCACCTAGCCGGGTAAGGCTTCCGTCCTGGATGACTTTTAGCAGTTTGGTTTGCATTAATAAGGGAAGCTCACCAATTTCATCCAGAAACAGCGTGCCGCCTTCCGCTTGTTCTAGTAAGCCAGCTTTTCCTTGGCGAGCTGCGCCGCTGAATGCGCCTGGCTGATAGCCAAACATCTCAGACTCAAATAAATTTTCGGGAATGGCCGCACAGTTAACCTCAATAAAGGGGCTATTACTGCGTTGACTCCAGCGGTGCAGCTGTTTGGCAAACGCGGTTTTCCCCACGCCCGACTCTCCCAGCATCAATACATTGGCATCTGAAGGTGCAACTCGCTTGAGAAGCAAGGCGACTTCACGCATAACGTGGCTTCTCGCCTGCAGGTTATCCAACGCATCGTCCAGCGCTTGTTCCTCGGCATCGGGGGCTGCTTGGCTGCGCTTTAAGTGTTCACTAAAGCGCTTCTGGAGTAGTGCGTATTCATCTTGCAGGAGCTGTAGATCAGTTAAGTCTCTGGAACGGCTAATAACACGCTCTAATTTTCCATTCACAAAGACAGGGTAGGCTTCAGCAATCACACGGCGACCGGTGCCCGTTACCTGCATTAGTTGCGCTGGCTGTTGGGTGCGCATCACTTCTAAGGTGATGGATGGCTTCAAGATGCCTTTTTGCTGAAGCTGGTAAACGCTACTGCCTAGCAGCTCTTCCCGGGGCGCGCCGTAAACGGCTTCAGCGCCGGGACTGATATCAAGTACTTGGCCCTCTCCGCTGACGATAAAGAAGTGGTCGTTAGCGGTTTCCACAATGGTTTTTAGCACGCACTTATCGATTTCACTCACAGCGATTGTCTCTCGAATAACCTTTAATGCATTTTTGCATCGATGATGCATAGATGACTTAAGTGTACGTGATTTTAATTCATTACTGCATCGATAATGCCTGAATGCCCTATTATTAGGGCGTTCAGGGACTTGGCATGGTCTGTGCAACGTAGTCGTTATCAGTACGCACGACAGCGCTACAACATGAACAACGCCAAGGAGATCTGTATGTCTGACTTTAATCAGCCGCTCGGGGGCAATAGCATGCCGCGCTTTGGTGGCCCTGCCACCATGATGCGTTTACCCGCTCAGGAAAGCGCTGCTGGTTTAGATGCTGCGTTTATTGGTATTCCAATGGATATTGGTACGTCTAACCGTCCTGGTACGCGTCTTGGCCCCCGCCAGATTCGTGATGAATCTCGTATGCTTCGGCCCTATAACATGGCGACCCGCGCCGCGCCGTTTGAAAGTTTACAAGTGGCTGATATAGGCGACGTGCCCATCAACACGTTTCACCTGCCCAAAAGCGTCGACATCATCACCGCCTTTTATGATGACGTGCTTAAACACAACTGCATTCCGTTAACGCTGGGTGGCGAACACACCCTGACACTGCCCATTTTACGCGCCATTGCCAAAAAGCATGGGCCGGTGGGGCTGATCCATATTGATGCCCATGCCGATGTGAACGAGCACATGTTTGGTGAGCCGATTGCCCATGGCACGCCGTTTCGCCGCGCCCAGGAAGAAGGCCTGTTAGCCCACGGCAAAGTGGTGCAAATCGGCCTTCGTGGTACCGGTTACGCCGCTGAAGATTTTGATTGGTGCCGAAATCAGGGTTTCCGCGTTGTTCCCGCTGAAGAGTGCTGGTATCGCTCGCTGGCTCCCTTGATGGAAGAAGTGCGCGAGCAGATGGGCGATGTGCCTGTTTATATCAGCTTCGATATCGATGGTTTGGATCCTTCCGTTGCACCAGGAACGGGAACGGTAGAGATGGGCGGACTGACCTCAGCCCAAGGGCTGGAAATTGTGCGCGGTGCGGCAGGCTTGAACATCGTCGGCTGTGACTTAGTGGAAGTATCGCCTCCTTATGATCCCAGCGGTAATACCGCATTGATGGGCGCCACACTGCTGTACGAAATGCTCTGCGTGCTGCCGGGCGTAAAGCACAGTGATTAACCAAGCAAGCTAACGCTAGTTACCAAAGCGTCGGTCTAACAAGGCGCTAATTATAAGAGCTTACAGGGAAGCACTGCTTCCCCTCGGACGCCACCAGCCCACCTCTAATAATCACTTCCAATAGGTGAAAGAAATGTCTTACTCCCAAGTAAAATTGGATGACGCCGATCCATCGGCTCCAATCCATCGCGCTCATTTGCTGAAGTTTCTAATTCCATCGTTGATTGGCGTCCTTTTGTTTTTGGTGCCTTTTCAAGTAGGAGGATCGATTAATATTGGTATGGGATTGATGGCCGATGGACTGCAGTCCCTGCTTGGCTCTGCACTACCCGCCATTGCCATGCTAGTACTATGTTTATCCGTAGTGATAACGCTTTATGTAAAAGTGGCGAAGCCTAACTGGGCACAACGAGGTCACTTTCACGATATGTTTGACGTAGACACTATCTGGGTAGTGATGCGCATATTAGGTGCGATTTTTGTCGTCATGACGTTTTTCCAGGTCGGCCCCGAATTTGTAACGGCGCCGTTTACTGGCGGCGTAATGCTCAATGATTTGGCACCGGTGCTACTGACGTTCTTCTTCTTTGCGGCGATTCTCCTACCGTTTTTGGTCGAATTCGGCTTTATGGAGTTTATCGGCACCATGGTGCGTAAGCCGTTTCGGGTAATTTTTAATCTCCCGGGGCGCAGTGCTATCGATGCGACGGCTTCTTGGATGGGGTCAGGCACTGTGGGTGTATTGATCACCGCTCAGCAGTATGAGCAGGGGTATTACAATGGCCGCGAGGCATCGGTCATTGCAACTAACTTTTCAGTGGCTTCCATCGCATTCAGTCTACTGGTTACGAACTTTGTTGATATCAATCATCTCTTCGTGCAGTTCTACTTTACGGTAGTGGTATCAGGGTTGATCGCTGCCATTATTGTGGCGCGGATTCCGCCGCTATCGCTAAAATCTAACGACTACTATGAGCCAGTCGGCTGCCAGTTAAGCGAGAAGCGCACAGAAAATGTAGGGCTGCTTCGTTACAGCTTGCTACAGGCAACTCGCCGGGCAGCGGATGCCCCAGGGCCAAAAGAGTTGGTGCGTTTAGCGCTACTCAACGTGATTGATATCTTTCTGACACTGCTGCCTCTGGTATTTGCCATCGGCACTGTCGCGCTAATTTTAGCCGAGTTTACTCCGCTGTTTACCTGGCTTTCCTACCCCATGGTGCCTGTGCTTGAGTTGCTGCGTATTCCTGAAGCGCAAGCGGCTGCCCCTGCCACGCTGGTCGGGTTTGCCGATATGTTCTTACCGGCGGTACTCGCGACAAACATTGAAAGCGAGCTGACCCGCTTTGTGATCGCTTGCTTGTCGATGACGCAGCTGGTGTATATGTCAGAAATTGGCGCACTGCTACTTAAATCAAAAATCCCTATTAAGCTTTGGGAACTAGCCGCCGTTTTCTTACTTCGCACAGCCATTACGTTGCCTATTATCGCCTTTATGGCCCATACATTTTTCTTCTGAGAGGGCCCAGAATGAGCAATGACGCAATGCGCAATCAATCAACCATGACCTGCGCGGAACTGTTGATACGCTTACTGCGCGATACTTATGGCGTGCAGGCGGTGTTTGGCATCCCCGGCGTGCATACCGTAGAGCTCTATCGTGGGCTTGAAGATAGCAATGTGCAGCATATAACCCCGCGCCATGAGCAGGGCGCAGGGTTTATGGCTGACGGCTATGCTCGTGCCAGCGGTCAGCCTGGGGTATGCCTGATTATCACTGGCCCAGGGATGACCAATATTGCCACTGCCATGGGCCAAGCATTAGCAGACTCTATCCCCATGTTGGTGATCTCTAGTGTTAGCCGTCGGGATACGCTGGGGCTAGGCCAAGGTCGGCTGCATGAGCTTCCCAGCCAGCAGCAGATGATCAGTGGCGTAGCGCGGTTTAGCCATACGCTATTAGATGCCAATACGCTACCCGACGTGCTGGCCCGCGCCTTTGCCATCTTCAATGGTGCGCGCCCAGGCCCAGTGCATCTTGAAATTCCGATTGATCTGTTCAATGCGCCGGTGAAGGTGCCGGCCAGTTGGCAAGCGCCAACGCTTTACCGAGCAGCACCTGACCCAATGGGGCTTGCGGAAGCGGCTCGTTTATTAAAATCAGCCAAGCAACCCTTGGTGCTTCTGGGTGGTGGCTGCGTTGCAGCGCCAGACGCAGCGCGAGCAT
This sequence comes from Halomonas qinghailakensis, assembly GCF_025820815.1. Classification (NCBI taxonomy): domain Bacteria; kingdom Pseudomonadati; phylum Pseudomonadota; class Gammaproteobacteria; order Oceanospirillales; family Halomonadaceae; genus Halomonas; species Halomonas qinghailakensis. Next base: position 1,862,234 of record NZ_CP096973.1, read on the forward strand.
TAGTGGAAAAACTTGATGCCCCCACGGTGACGACTATCAACGCCAAAGGGCTACTAGGCCGCGACCACCCGCTGGATTTGGGTGCTAATGCCGCCCTGCCAGCGGTGCGCGAACTGGCGGCCAACGCAGATGTGATTTTGGCGGTGGGTACCGAGCTTGGCGAGACCGACTACGACGTTGTGTTTGACGGTGGCTTTCACCTCAACGGCAAGCTGATTCGTATTGACCTTGATCCCGAACAACTGGTGCGTAACCAGCGTGTAACGCTAGGGCTAGTCGGCGATGCTGGGCGTAGCTTAGAGCTTCTACTCGCTCACTTTCCCGACCCATTGAAACGCAGCGGTATTGAGCGAACGTCGGCGGCTTTGGGTGCGCTGAATTTGGTTAATGATCCGGCTTTTAGCGACTTCGTACCGCTTTATAAAACCCTAGCAGACTACTTGCCTGAGGCGATTTTGGTGGGTGACTCCACCGCGCCGGTGTATGCAGGCAACCACTTAGTCAGCCAGCCAGCGCCAAGGCGCTACTTCAATGCCTCTACCGGCTACGGCACTTTGGGCTATGGGTTACCGGCTGCATTAGGTGCACAGTTAGCTCGTGCTGATTTACCTGTGGTGGCGCTCGTCGGTGATGGTGGGGTGATGTTCACCCTTTCTGAGCTTGCTACCGCAGTAGAGGAACGCCTGCCGGTGGTGATTGTGCTGTGGCATAACGCAGGCTATGAAGAAATTCGCCGCTATATGGATGCCAATGGTGTGGCGCGGTTGGGCGTGGACATTCAAGCCCCCAACTTTCTTACCTTGGCCGAAGGGTTTGGTTGCCAAAGCGTACGGGTAGAAAGCCCTGAGGAACTTGCAGACTCACTCGCTAAGCGTGCCTCAAATGGCCCGTTACTCATTGAAATAGACGCGGCTGCTTGGCAGCGTGCGTGCAGCATTTCCGACCAGGATACGTAGATGTCGTTACCCAACCAGCAATTGATCAATCAGCAGTTCATCAACAACCAATGGGTTGCCTCGGCAGGCACGCGCCTGCTTGATGTGATGAACCCTTATCGCGAAGAACGTATTGCTCAGGTCACAGCGGGGGACGCGGCAGATGTCGACGCTGCCGTTAAAGCCGCTCAGCAAGCGCTACCTGCTTGGCAAGCGCTGGGTGGAGCTGCGCGTGCAAAGTACCTAGATAGCTTTGCCGATGCGTTGGAGGCTCGCCGAGAAGCGCTTATCACTCTGTCAGCCACTAATAATGGCAAACCCCTCGCTGAAGCAGGCATTGACCTGGACGATGCGATTGCCTGTCACCGCTATTACGCCCAGCAGGCCAGGGCGTTAGATGCTCGCCAGGGTGAACTGGTCAGTGTGGAAATGGAGGGCGTTGAGGCGCGTACGTATCATGATCCGGTGGGCGTCGTTGGGCTGATTGCGCCTTGGAACTTCCCGCTGGTGACAAGCGCCTGGAAACTGGCGCCCGCGTTGGCGGCAGGCTGTACCGCAGTGCTCAAGCCGTCAGAGGTAACGCCGCTCCCCGAGTTGGCGCTGGCAGAAATTGCCCTGGAAATTGGCCTGCCTGCGGGTGTGTTGAACCTGCTTAATGGTGACGGCGAGGGCATTGGCGCACCGCTAACCAATCACCCAGGTGTTGATAAAATCTCTTTTACCGGCAGTAATCGAGTCGGCGAAGCTGTTATGCAAGCCGCTGCTGCTCGCACCGCCAGTGTCTCTTTAGAGCTAGGTGGAAAATCGCCGATTCTGGTAATGGAAGATGCCGACCCAGCCCAAGCTGCCGACTGGGTAATGGCGGGTATCTACTTTAATGCTGGGCAAATCTGTTCAGCGACTTCGCGCTTACTGGTGCATGAAAACGTGGCAGAAGCACTCTATATCGCCCTGGCGGAGCGTATGGATGCGCTAACCTTAGGCGACCCACTTGCTGAAGGCACTGACTTAGGGCCAATGACCAGCGCTAAGCAGCGCGATGCGGTACAGCGCTATTTAGACTTGGCTGAACAAGAAGGCCTGACGGCCGTGCGCGATATTACCCATCGCACGCTGCCCACGCATGGCTACTTTTTAGCGCCGACGCTTTACCGCGATGTGCCGTTGGAAAGTCGCCTGTGGCAAGAAGAAATCTTCGGCCCAGTACTTTGCGCGCGCAGCGTTACCAGCGAAGAAGAGGCGATTACACTCGCCAACGATAGCGCTTATGGATTAGCGGCGACGGTGATTAGCGGTGACCCCGAGCGGGCAAAACGCATTGGTCGCCAGCTAAAAGCCGGTAGCATTTGGTACAACAGCGAGCAGCTGGTGCTGCCTGAAACCGCCTGGGGCGGCTTCAAGCGTAGCGGCATTGGTCGTGAACTTGGCCCCTATGGCTTAAGCGCTTACCTCGAAGTGAAACATGTGGTTGGGCCCGCGTAAGGTTAACGCTCGGGCATCGCATAACGCCGGGATGATTTCCCGGCTTTTACCACTTGCCCGGGCACGTCGTGGCCGATAAGCGTCGGTAGGGTGGCGGCAACGTCAAGCAGCGCATCTAGATCGACGCCAGTATCGACCCCCATCGCTGCAAACATATGCACTAAGTCTTCGGTGCATACATTACCGCTAGCGCCTGGAGCAAAGGGGCAGCCCCCCAGCCCACCGAGCGACGCATCAAAGCGGCTAATGCCCGCCTGCCACGCCGCCAGGGCGTTGGCTAAGCCCATGCCGCGGGTGTTGTGAAAGTGCAGCGTGAATGGCGTTTTTGGCCAGCGCTCAAGCACGGCATCACACAGGCGCTTCACTTGGGCTGGGTTGGCCATGCCTGTGGTGTCGCATAGCGTGACGCCCTGAATGCCCAGCGCGATCAGCTGTTCCACCAGAGCGAGAACCCGCGTTTCAGGCACCTCGCCTTCAAACGGGCAGCCAAAGGCGGTTGACAGTGAGGCGTTGATAAACACGTCGCTGCCTTGGCAGGCCTCCACAATCGCGGCAAATTGCCCAAGCGACTGCTCTGGCGTCATGCGAAGGTTTGCCAGGCCATGGCTATCGCTTGCCGACATCACCAAATTAATCTCATCCACTTGGCAGGCAAGCGCGCGCTCCGTGCCCTTAAGGTTAGGCACTAAGACGCTGATATCGACCCCAGCCCGGCGTTGAATACCTGTGACAACGTCCGCAGCATCGTGCAGATTAGGAATCGCTTTGGGCGATGTGAACGAAGTCGCCTCGATGCGCCGCAGACCGGTAGTGGAGAGCGCGTCGATCCAGCGGATTTTATCGTCGGTGGGGACAAAGCGCGCTTCAATTTGCAGACCGTCACGCGGGGCGACTTCATTAATTTCTATTTTTTTAGGATAGGGTGCTGTCGGACAGGGCATGGGTTGACTCGTTGACTTGTGCATAGCGCTCTCCTTAAATAATGCCCGCTTGACGCAGCTTGGCGCGGGTTTCCTGGTCGATTCCCAGCTCATCCAGCACGTCATCGGTATGCTGGCCAAGCGCAGGGCCGCCATCGCCGAGCCGTCCTGGGGTAGCGCTAAGTTTGGGCAGTACACCGGGTACTTTTAATGGTTTGCCGTTGGGGCGAGTGAAGGTTTGAATCATTTCCCGCGCCAAGTAGTGGGGGTCAAAGGCAATATCTTCGGCGGTGTACGGATAGCCTGCTGGCACACGTGCCTCATCCAGCGCTTTAAGAATCGCCTCTCTTGGGCGCTCTTCAGACCACGCTTGTATAGCAGCGTCGATCATTTCAGCCTGCTGACTGCGGCCATCGTTGTGGGCTAGCGCGGGGTCGTTGGCCAGATCATCACGGCCAATGACCCCCATCAAGCGTTTAAAAATACTGTCGCCGTTACCGGCAATGAGCACGTAATCGCCACCCTGGCAGCGGTAGGCGTTAGAAGGCGTAATACCGGGCAGGGCGCTGCCGCTGGGTTCACGCACCTGGCCGCTGGCATCGAATTCCGGCAGCAGGCTCTCCATCATGGCAAATACCGATTCATAAAGCGCCACGTCGATCTCTTGCCCCAGGCCGCTACGGTTGCGCTCTTGAAGTGCTAGCAAGGTACCTATGACAGCGTAAAGCGCTGAAAGTGAATCACCAATACTTACACCCACGCGCACAGAGGGCTCTCCTGGCTGGCCAGTAAGATAACGCAGCCCGCCCATGGCTTCACCCACCACACCAAAACCGGGCTTGTCGCGGTAAGGCCCCGTTTGTCCGTAGCCGGAAATATGCACCATGATCAGCCTTGGGTTGAGTTTTGACAGCGCTTCCCAGCCCAACCCCCAACTATCTAAAGTGCCAGGGCGGAAATTTTCCACCACCACATCAGCCTCGGCAGCGAGCTTGCGCACCAGCGCTTGGCCCTCTTCACTGCGCAAGTCCAGCGCCACTGAGCGCTTGTTACGGCTCTGTACGTGCCACCAAAGCGAGGTGCCTTCCTCAAGCATTCGCCATTTGCGAAGGGGGTCGCCGGTACCAGGCGGCTCTACTTTAATGACATCGGCACCAAATTCACCCAACAGCTTGGTCGCAAAGGGGCCTGCAATGAGCTGCCCAAGTTCAAGGACTTTCAAGCCTTCTAAAGGAAGCTGGCGCGCTTCGGGAGCATGCATTAAGGCTCTCCTGGTCGTGTCGTTAATATTGTTGCCTACCAGCATGCGTGAGCCGCCTAGGGGCGACAATTAGGCAATGGGTAACAAAGGTTTCGTGACTGGCGAAGGTATGCGCTAGCATAGTCAGGTTACTTTTCAGGAGTTTGCCGAGATGCGCCGCTTTGATTTCTTTACGCTCAAGCTGTTTATCTCTGTTGCAGACGAAGGCCGCTTGACCGCGGCTGCCGAACGCGAACACTTAGCCCTTGCCGCCGTCAGCAAGCGTATGAGCGATCTTGAAAGCTTGGTAGGAACAACGCTGCTTTACCGTAAACCCCGTGGTGTGGAGCTAACCCCTGCAGGGCATGCGTTTTTACATCATGCGCGGCGTATCCTCGACAACGTTGAACGCTTACAGGCAGAGCTTAGCGAATATGGTGAAGGCGTGCGTGGGCATGTGCGTATTCATTCCAATACCTCAGCAATCATCGCGTTTCTCCCCCAAGACCTTAGTGCGTTTTCTCGCCACTATCCTGAAATAAAAATCGACCTGCAAGAGCGTGTCAGTAGTGAAATTATTGCCGCTGTAAGGGATGGCTTAACCGATATTGGCATTTTTGCTGGGCATGTGGCTGCGCCAGACTTGCAGATAATTCCCTATCGGCGTGATCGCTTAGTGTTAGTAACACCTGATGAACATCCATTAGCGGAGCGAAGCAGTATTGCCTTCAACGAAGCACTGGCTTTCGATTTTATTGGCTTGCAGCAAGATGCTTCGCTGCAAGCGCTGTTGCTTGAGCAGGCTAACCTAGCGGGAAAAGCGCTGAGAATGCGCATTCAGGTACGCAGTTTTGATGCCATTTGTCGCATGATTCACCATGGCATGGGGGTAGGCGTGCTGCCAGAGCAAACGATATATCGCGAGCTAGGTGATCTGCAGCTTAAAAGCATCCCGTTGAACGACGGCTGGGCCCAGCGGGAGCTTGTTATTGGCGTACGCCGCTATGCGACGCTTCCTGTCACGGCAAGGCACATGGTGGACCTTCTGACTGAAGAAGTGCATTCAGCGCTATAAGGTTCATCGAATCGGCGTTTAATCTCGCAGTATCGTGGGAGCCGACCACTGCTGACAAAGCGGCATCACTTCTAAGCGCGTGATATTGATATGCGGTGGAAGTGAGGCTATATGGAGGGCTTGGTCGGCGATATCTTCAGGCTGGAGTGGTGCCGTGCCTTCGTAGTAGCTATCTGCTACTTGCTGATCACCCTTCATACGAACCAGCGTAAACTCACTCGCTGTCATCCCAGGAGCGAGGTCGGTCACCCTAACGCCCTGTGGACCAACATCGCAGCGAAGGTTGTAACTAAACTGTTCTACAAAAGCTTTGGTGGCACCATACACATGTCCGCCTGGGTAAGGCGTATGAGCGGCGATAGAACCCAGATTTATTACCGTTGAGCCAGGGCCAGCGGCAATGAGTTTTGGCAATAGGTGGCGCGTAACAGTCACTAATCCTTTCACATTGGTATCAATCATTCGATGCCAGTCATCAAGCTCAGCGTTTTGTGCTGGTCCCTTACCCAGCGCTAGCCCTGCATTATTGATCAGTGCATGCACGTGCTTAAAACGTTCTGGCAACGCTGCAACCACGTTAGCTACGTCTTGTGGGTTGCTGACGTCCAGTTGAGCGATATGCACAGGTACGCTGTTTTTCAGTGAGTTATAGAGCCCCTCTAAGCGTGTTTGACGTCGTCCTGTTAATACCAGTGCCCAGCCCGCTTGGGCAAAACGGTGGGCACAAGCAAGGCCGATTCCAGAAGTGGCGCCGGTAATAAACACGACGGGTGCGGCTTCGTGCATGATGAAAGCTCCTGGTGAAAATGGCGTTTTAAATCACTGCTAAAAAGCAGCAAGCAACCTCCATTGAGATAGCCTAAGAGTGCAGTAGATATTCATCTTTGGTCGTACGGTGATAATGGGGTGAGCAGTTTAGCGCGCTATAGCAGCGTTTCTAGCCATCGTATTTGACGAAGTCAGCCTTCATAAACGTCGATTTGAGCCGTTTGGCTGCTTGTTTCAAGATCAATCAAACAGCAAAAATGCTGTGTTAAGCATCACACTTAATATCGGTAACCACATCCAATAACGACAACCGTAGAGAGTCATCCCATGCGGACAACATTGCTTACCACGCTGGCCACCCTGGGTATGCTAACGGCGGCTCCCTTTGCCTTAGCAAACCCGATCGAAATTCAAGTTAATAACACTATGAGTGAAGGCGGCTCTGAAAGCGCAGCAGTCGAGCGTTTTGCCGAATACCTAGAAGAGCAAGCACCGGGCCGCTTTGACGTGCGTCCTTTTCTAGCAGGTTCCCTCGGTGGTGAAAACGCGGTGCTGGAATTGCTCAATTTAGGCCAAACCCAGCTTTCTATCACCGGAGGCAACTGGCGCCAGCAGTATGCGCCAGAGTATGACGCTATTACCGTTCCGTTTGTGTTCTCAACGTGGGACGAAGTAGATGCCTACATGGAAAGTCCTTCTGGCCAAGCTTTGATTGAGCAGGCTGAAAATCAGGGCGGTCTTAAATATTTCGGCACCCAACACCGTGGTCCACGCCATATGACCGCCAATAAGGCGATCAATAGCCCTGAAGATTTAGATGGCTTCCGTTTGCGTCTGCCATCGCTTCCCGTATGGCTTGAGGTGTGGGAAGAGATCGGCGCCCAAGTAGTTAACGTTCCCGCGCCGGAAATTTACTTGGCCATGCAAACAGGTCAAGTCGATGGCCATGAGAATTCATTGTCATCGCCCTATACCCGCCGCCTGTGGGAAGTGCAGGATCACATCATTATGACCAGCCACGTGCAGTTCCCTTGGAACTGGGTAGCCAGTTCACGTTGGTGGGATGGGCTAGAGGCGGAAGATCAAGCGTTGATCGAGGAAGCTATTCATGTCGCCAGGGAGCATGGTTCAGAGCGTGAGCGTGAGCTTGATGAGTACTACCTGACGGCGCTACAGGAAGAGGGCATGACGATTATCGAGCCCGATATTGACGCTTTCCGCGAAGCGGCGTTGCCAGCAATTGATCGTGTCATGGCCGATATGGCTGATGGTGTGCGTGAAGATGCGTTAGGTAATGAAAGCCAGTAATTGTTTGTGCTAAATGATCAACGGCGGCCTATCGGGCCGTCGTTGTAGTTTTAAAAGATACCTATTTAAGCCTTATTAAGCCTCAGGAGCGTTCCCGTGGACTCAGCTATGCCGCCCAGAAACGGGCCGGATAGAATCGCTTTTTATGTGTTGCGTTACACCACCCGTCTTTGCGATGGGGTGGGAGTGACGTTAATGGCCGCGATATTGCTGCTCATTGTTTCAGCAGTGGTAGCCCGAGACCTGCTTGGGTTGGGGATGCCATGGACAGAAGAAGTTGCGTCACTGCTGGCCATTTATGCCATTGGCTTTGGTTCTATTTCTGCGTGGATACGCAGTGAGCATTTAGTGGTTGACCTGTTCAGCCACAAGCTTTCTCGCTTCGGTAAAAATAGTCAGTACCGGCTTACTTCTCTTATTTCTTGCGGTTTTTTTGTACTAGCGGCATGGGGCGCATGGATTATGTCGGATATGAGTGCCAACAATAAAACCGTTTCGTTAAGTATTAGTTTCAGCTACCTCTACTACGGTATCTTCTTTAGCTTCGCGGGCATGGCGGTCATTGCACTTTGGAAAACGCTGCGCGGCCCCGTTTTCTGGCTTGAAGCGCCCCGTGAAGAAGAGGTGATGGCCCCATGACTGAATTACTGATTTTCGTTGGCGGCCTGCTGGTGCTAATGGCCATTGGGTTGCCTGTTGTGGTGGCCATCGGTGTCACCTCGTTTATAGCCTTGGTATTCACCGGTACGGGAGGGTTGCCCGTTGAGCTACTGCCACTGCGTATGGTGCAAACACTCAACAACTTTACCTTGCTAGCCATCCCGCTGTTTATTTTGGCTGCCAATATTATGAATATTGGCTCAACGACCACACGGATTTTTGATTTCGCCACGGCATTAGTAGGCTTTACCAAGGGTGGGCTTGGTCACGCCAATGTGGTTGCCAGCTCTATTTTTGCCACTATGTCGGGTACTGCCGTGGCCGATGCGGCGGGTCTTGGCAGCATTGAAATTAAAGCCATGAAAGAGCGTGGCTATGAGCTGGGTTACTCGACTGGTGTTACCGCAGCGTCAAGCGTTATTGGGCCGATTCTGCCGCCAAGCATTGCGCTAGTAGTATATGGCTGGCTAGCCAATGTGAGTATCGGTGGGCTGTTTATGGCGGGGCTGTTGCCCGGCATTTTGATGGCACTCCTGCTAATGGGTATGACGGTAGTGCTCGGAGCAACAGGCAAAGTAGTGATGCCTAAGCCTACGCCGTTTGATGCCTGCGAAGTTATACGAACCGGCAAGCGCGCTATTTTACCTCTCATGATGCCTGCCATTATTGTCGGTGGTATTTGGGGTGGCTTCTTTACACCAACGGAAGCGGGTGCTATTGCCTCGCTCTATGCGATTATTTTAGGTGGCCTGATCTATCGCGACTTAAGTCTGCGCGACTTGTTTAATGCCTTCCAGCGTACCCTGATGTTCAGTGCCGTGATCCTGCTGATTATTGCTGTTTCCAGCTTTTATGGCTGGATTTTGGTACGTATGGGCATTCCTCAGGCGTTGGCGGGGCAGGTGGCCAGCATTGAGATGCCGACGATTGCGCTGTTGCTCTGCTTTGCGTTGTTCTTCCTGCTGATCGGCTGTTTTATGTCGGTGATTGAAAGCATTTTGATCTTCACCCCGATTGTTGTGCCTGCCGCATTAAGTGCGGGGTTAGACCCTGTTCATTTCGGTATTGTGATGGTCATTACGCTTTCAGTTGGGGTTATCACACCGCCCTTTGGCACAGTGTTGTTTCTGATGGTGGGAATCACGCGACTACGCTACGGGCAGGTGGTCAAGGCGGTATTGCCGTTCTTGTTACCTATTCTCGCTACAATTTTATTGTTGATCGCTATACCTGAACTTGCCACGTGGCTGCCCAGGGTGATGGGGTATTAAATACCCAAATCTCGATTGACATGCTACAGCAGGGCTCATGTGTCATTGATAAACAATAAATCGCTAATTAAAAATCGTTTTGTCATTCGGTTGGCATGCGTAATTTTTATTTAAGATATTGTATTTATAGAGTTTTTATTTTTATTGGCATTTTCTGGTATGGCGGCTGCAATAGTCTGGGCAAGAGCGAAATGTTAGGAAGACATAACGTTCTTGCCACTAACCAACGTTTTCAAATCACCGAATTTTTTTGATTACTGAAAACTGACGTAAAAGTGAAGCCATATCAGGAGGCATGACCATGAAAAAGGAAGCTCTCAAGAAACTTGGCATTTTAGGCGTATCGTTTGGTTTGATCGCTAGCCCGCTGGCCTTTGCTGGCATGGAAGGCAACGATGATTATGAGCCCGCTCCTCAGGAAGAAACCACCCAGGATGAGCAGGGCGCTTACAACTCTTTCGACTCTGATCAAGAGCAAGGTGCCACCACTGAAGGCGCTACTAATGAAGGTGTAACGACCGAGTACGAAGAGGAAGAGCAAGAATTTACCTATGAAGAGGAAGAAGAAGAGCAAGACACATGGGAAACTGAAGAGGAAGATGATTCCGGTAGGTAACTCATGACTGCTAAAGGATTAACTTCTATTCCGGTTCACGGATGAACCATGAAATGCCCCGCCAGTTGCGGGGCATTTTTGCGTTAAAAGATGTTAAGTAGGGGGCGGGCAATGAATAGGCTATGGTTAAAGCCCTATTATTAACATCAGCCACAAGGACGTTACCGACGTGTTGAACTGGATGGAGATGCCGCAGCTTCCTAAGGCGCAAGGCCGTATCGAGGCGATTGATCTCGCTCGCGGTATCGCCATTGGGCTGATGATTATTAGCCATGCTGTTAGTGGTTTAGTAGGTATTCGTAATGTGCCTGATTGGGGCATGGTACCTATCCATTTTTTGACGAAATTCTCGTCCTCGCTGTTTATTTTAGTGTTTGGTATTGCGCTGGCGGTGGCCTTCTTATCGCACACCCAACGTGACGATTGGCCCAAGCGGCGGTTAAAGCTATGGGTAAGGGCCATTGAGGTTTGGTTTTGGTATAAGGCGCTGATTGTTATAGAAATGCTGCCCTTTAGCTCGCCTAGCGATATTGTTGATACGCTGCTCTATGGGCGATTTGCTATCTGGGTAGAGATTCTAGGTTTCTATGCCGTTGCCTTGCTTTGGGTGCCGTTAATATTGCCGCTGTGGGCAAAAACGCCACTGTGGGGGCGTTTAATAACCATCGTAGGATTAACGGCGCTTTCAGCGTGGTTACAAGGCTTTTCCTTTGGGGGCTATGACCTCTTAAAAGCGTTTTTGGTCGACCATGACGAGCACTATGCCTGGGGGCAGCTTAGCCGCGCCCCACTCATACTGTCTGGCTTATTGATCGGTGAGGCGCTGCTACGCTGCTATTTCGATGCCGCCTTACGCCGCCGCTTAATTCTTTGGCTGGTAGGGGTGGGTGCGCTGATGGTAGCCGCTTTTTATGGCATAGCTATCGCCGAGGGCGATGTTCATGGTGCGATGCTGGCGGTGGCACGCAATGTGGGGAAACACCCGCCAGGAATGAACTTTATGCTGTTTAGCTTGGGCGGCGCGCTGGTGCTGCTGGGGTTAGCCCTGGCCGGTGGAAAAGCCGCTGCGAAAGTACTGCTGCCCCTTACCCTCGTTGGTAGTGATGCGCTTAAAGCGTTTATTTTTCATATCGTGATGATTTTTCTGGTGCTGCGTTTTTTATTGGAAGGCGATGGGGCCTACAGCTACCCACAGGCGCTTGGCGTTGGCGGCTTGTTAATTCTGGGTGCTGCGCTGTGGATTTGGCTGACCCGCTGGATGGCGGCTCATAGGTAAGGTAAGCGCGATTAAACTGACGGGAGTTGACGATTTGCGACACTGGATACAGCGCGGGCTAATGGTAGTAGCGCTGTTAATAGCGCTGCCTGTTCATGCAGATTGGTATTATGAAGTCGATAAACAGAGCCGCTGGCAGGGCGACTTAAATGCTCGCATGGCCGCTATCGAAGAGGTATTTGGCGGGCAGTTAGGCGTGTATGTGCATAATTTGGCCAGTGGCGAAGCCTATTCCTGGAAAGCCGGTGAGCCGTGGTATTTGGCATCGCTGATAAAAATACCGGTGGCTGCTCAGGTGTTGGCCGAGCGCCAGGCTGGCAGGCTATCGCTTGATGAGCGGATTACCTTAGCGCGCAGCGACTATGTAGATGGCGCAGGCCCGGTTAACTGGCATGATCCAGGCACGCCTATTTCTATTGGTTATTTGTTGGAACAGATGATCACCGTTAGCGATAACACCGCCTCGGATATGCTGATTGACCGTGTTGGGCTTCCGGCAGTGAATGAACGTGCGAAGGCCATGGTGGCCGCGAGCGGTGGAAGGCCCAGCTCACTAGGGCCGATTAGCAAGCTTGTGGGAGTACGCCAAGGCGTTTATAGCCAGCTTCATCCCGCTGCTCAGGGCTTAGGTGGTTTAGACTTTATGGAATTGCGCAAGCACAGTATTAACCAGCGGCCGGTAGCGTTAGCCCAAACCCTTAACGTGCGCCAAGATGCCTTCAAGCAACCGGACTACGATCGCGCCTTTGATGCCTATGAAGCCACGGGTGAGAACGTAGGCACGCTGCGCGCCTTCGGGGATGTGCTGGCCTCGCTTCACCATGGCGGCATGACGGATTTGAATACCGAGCAGCGCCAAACGCTGCTGACGGTAATGAGCCGCACGTCTTCTGGTGAGCGCCGCTTGAAACAAGGGATGGGCAGTGACGTTCATTTTGCTCATAAAACCGGTACCCAGCACCGTCGCAGCTGCGATGCGGGTATTGCCTCACGTATTTCTTCAGCCCAGGGGCCTTGGGTAGTTGTCGCCTGTAGCCGAGGCCCGCTGCCGGTAAGCGCCCACGAACGCGCCCTGGCAAGTGTAGGCAACGCGCTGCGTGTTAGCGGCGCGCTCGCTGGCCCTTAATCAAGCTAACGCTAGCGCCTAACTCTGTACCAGCATGATAAACTGATACGCCGCTTTGGGGCTTTTTAATAAGGAGCTTGTTATGGCACGCGCCAGCGCCCGTCATATTTTGGTAAGCAGTGAAGAGCAGTGCAACGCACTGAAACAAGAGATCGAAAACGGTCGTGACTTCGCAGAAGTGGCTAAGCAGCACTCTAGCTGCCCATCTGGCCGTCAAGGCGGCGACCTGGGTAGCTTTGGCCCCGGCCAAATGGTACCGGAATTCGACAAGGTCGTTTTCAGCGGTGACCTGAACAAAGTACACGGCCCAGTACAAACCCAGTTTGGTTACCACCTGTTGGAAATCACCAGCCGCAGTTAATGGCGCCGAACATCCGTTAAGCACCGCGGCACAACTGTCGCGGTGTGAGGAGCACGCCTTGAACGATCCCATTATTACTATTGAAGGCTTGAACAAAACCTACGAAGGTGGCTTTCAAGCCCTTACCCGTGTGGATTTAACTATTCAACGAGGTGAGATTTTTGCCCTGCTTGGCCCCAACGGGGCGGGTAAAACCACCTTAATCAGCGTGGTGTGCGGGCTGGTAAACCCATCCCAAGGCCATGTGGTCGTCGATGGCTACGATAACGTTAGCCACTATCGCCAGGCCCGTGAGCTTATTGGCCTTGTGCCGCAAGAACTGACCAACGAAGCCTTTGAAACAGTATGGAACACCGTCAGTTTTAGCCGAGGTTTGTTTGGCAAGTCGCCGAACCCAGCGCATATTGAGAAAGTGCTTAAGTCGCTAGCCTTGTGGGATAAACGCAACAATCGTTTGATGACGCTTTCAGGCGGTATGAAGCGCCGCGTCTTGATTGCCAAAGCGCTCTCTCATGAGCCGCGCATTCTATTTTTGGATGAGCCCACCGCTGGGGTAGATGTCGAGCTACGCCGTGATATGTGGAACGTGGTACGCGGGCTGCGCGATAACGGTGTCACGATTATTCTCACCACCCATTACATTGAAGAAGCCGAAGAGATGGCTGACCGCATTGGCGTCATCAATCGCGGTGAGATTGTATTGGTAGAAGAGAAAGCAGCGCTGATGAACAAGCTTGGCAGCAAACAACTGACGCTTCAGCTGCACACGCCGCTTACCGTACTTCCCGCCGCGCTTGAGCAAGACGAGCTGAGCCTAACCGCCGACGGCTATGAGCTGGTGTACACCTACGACGGTCGCCAGGAAGAGGAGGGGCGCGGTATTTCTGCGCTGCTCACACAGTTGGAAAAGGCCGGCATTGGCTTTAAAGACCTGCATACCCGACAAAGCTCGCTGGAAGATATCTTCGTTGACTTGGTAAAGGAGCGCTCATGAACCTCTATCCCGTTCGCGCCATTTATATGGCGGAAATGGCGCGCACCCGCCGCACCTTGCTGCAAAGCATTGTGTCGCCGGTAATTTCTACCTCGCTCTACTTTGTGGTGTTTGGCGCGGCGATTGGTTCACGCATCAGCGAGATTAACGGGGTCAGCTACGGTGCCTTTATTGTGCCCGGCCTGATTATGCTGATGCTGCTGACCCAGAGTGTCTCTAACGCCTCGTTTGGAATTTTCTTCCCGAAGTTTTCCGGCAGCATTTACGAAATCCTATCCGCGCCTATCTCTTATTTAGAAGTGGTGGTGGGCTATGTGGGCGCGGCTGCTTCGAAGTCGATCCTGCTGGGGCTGATTATCCTGCTGACCTCTAACTTTTTTGTGCCGTTAGAGATTGCCCATCCGATTTGGATGCTGACCTTCCTGGTGCTTACTGCCGTCACCTTCAGCCTGCTAGGCTTTATCATCGGTATCTGGGCGGATGGTTTCGACAAGCTGCAGCTGGTGCCACTGTTAATCATCACCCCGCTGACGTTTTTGGGCGGCAGCTTTTACTCCATCGATATGCTGCCGCCGTTCTGGCAAACCGTCACTCTGGCCAACCCAGTGGTCTATTTGGTCAGCGGGTTTCGTTGGAGCTTTTACGGCATTAGCGATGTCAGCTTAGCGGCCAGCGTGGCGATGATCCTGCTCTTCCTAGCCGCCAGCCTTGCCACTATCGCCTGGATTTTCCGCACCGGTTATCGCTTAAAGCCCTGAATTTGCCGATTGCCTGTTGAGCGGTTCTTTGGCCACACCGCGCTGATGATGAATTGTTTTTTAAGCAACCGTTCTTGGTTAAACCGCGCTCTTAGCTAAATCGCGTTCTTGGCTAAATCGCTTTCCTAGCTAAACCGCGTTTTTAGATAATTCGTTCTTAGATAAATCGTTTTTAGAAAAAAGGTAACTCCTGCTTATGCCGCTACTGCAAAGTATTGTGCACCGCCTTGATCCATCGCTAGATGGCGAGCGCTTAACCGTCACGGCGGCACCGGCGTCAACGCCTGCGGCCAACGAAGACCCCGTGATGGCAAGCCTGGTGAATTCGTTAAACGATACCTACAACACCAAAGCCAAAGGGTGGGGGCGGTTTGCTGAGCAGGGCGAGCAGGCTGGGCCGCTGGTGGCTTGGCTGCGGGCGTACATGGCCGAAGAGCAGGATTTCACCCAGCTTTCGATTGCCATTGCCGAACGTCTTGCGCAAACGCTGCAAGAGCAGCTTTCGGTGAGCGGCTACTTGGTGTTTGCTCACTTGCGCCAAGGCGATACTGAGACGCTGTTTCTAGGCTTAGTTCATCAGCGGGAAGGGATTGGCATTAACGCAGAGCACCAAGCAGTGCCCGCCGCGCAGCTGAATACCAGCCAGCTTACCTTGGCGGCACGGGTAAACCTGACTCAGTGGCAGAGCGATTCTGAAAGCGCGCAGTACGTATCGTTTTTAAAAGATCGCGGCGGCAAAAAGCTCGCCGATGGCTTGATAGCGCTGTTGGGAATGGAAGAGGGCATTGATGCCCCCGCCGAAACCCGTACGCTGCTGAAAGCCTTCAGTGATTACGTCGAAAAAGAGGATTACGACGACGAAGCCAGCCGAGAAAAAACCGATACCCTGGTTGATTACGCCAACGAGCAGCTGCGCCGTGGCGAGCCAATGACGCTAGAAGAGCTTTCAGGCTTGGTAGACGAAAAACAGCCCAAAGCGTTTTACGACCATATCCGCAATGCAGACTACGGCCTTTCACCGGAGATCCCGCCAGATAAGCGCACCATCAGTCAATTTCGCCGTTTTACCGGGCGCGCTGGGGGAGTGTCGATCAGTTTTGATTCCCACTTGCTTGGTTCCAGCATCGAGTACGATGAACACCAGGATCGCCTGATTATCAAGCAAGTGCCCAAGCAGCTAAAAGAGCAGCTGGCGAAGCGCAAAGAGTGAGGAGCTAGGAGTGAGGAATGAGGAATGAGGAGTGAGGAGTAAGAAGTGCTTCCAGTTTTCAGCCAGTATCTAGGCACTTAGTGCGGTAACTGCAGTCGAACAGCAAGACTCAATAGCAGGAGAGCTTAACGTGCTGGATGCCATTAGCAATTTCTTCCAACGCGCGCTGGCAGAACCTGAACAGCGCGATAACCAAACCCTGACGCTAGAACTCGCAACGGCGGCGTTGCTGTGTGAAATCATGCGTGCTGACTACGATAAAAGCGATGCTGAACGCGCCGCACTTAAGCAAATGCTTATCAACCGCTACCACTTAAGTGAAAGTGACGTTAACGAGTTAATGACGTTAGCGGAAGCCGAAGTGGATGATGCCGTCGATCATTACCAGTTTGTCAGCTTGATAAAAGAGCACTACGGTTATGAGCAGCGTTATGAGCTAGTCGCGCTAATGTGGCAGCTTGCTTGGGCCGATGGCAGCGTCGACCCGCTCGAAGAGCATCGTATCCGGCGGCTGGCAGACCTTTTACACGTTAGCCACAGCGACTTTATTCGCAGCAAGCTTGAAAGCACGCCCCACGATGACTAATGCCCCACAGGACAGACGCTAAACCACAGGAAGGGAGCGCCGAGACGCCAATGAGTGATATGCAGGATGCATCGAACTTAACCGAATTGATTAATACCATGGAACGAATGGAGCGTGAAAAAGCCAAGGTAAGCGTAGACGACGTGGTTCACGCGGTAGGCAGGCGTTCATTTGGGCCACTGTTGCTGGTCGCCGGGCTAATTACGCTCGCGCCCATCATCGGTGATATTCCTGGTATGCCAACACTGATGGCGGTGTTGGTAGTGCTCACGTCTGTTCAGCTATTAATCGGCAGAGAAACTTTTTGGTTACCTAAATGGCTGACAAAACGCTCGATTTCACGGGAAAAATTCGATAAAGCCATTCGCTATATGAAAAAGCCCGCCAAATGGGTCGATAGCTTGTTAGGTGTACGTTTAGCGTGGATGACCGGCTATATCGGCATACGCGTGACCGCGGTGATGTGTTTACTCATTGCGTTAGCCATGCCGCCGATGGAGTTTATTCCGTTTAGTGCCAACGGCGCAGGCCTGGCGCTTACCCTGTTTGGTTTAGGCTTAGTGGCCCGCGACGGCATCATGCTCTCGCTGGGTTTTCTACTGACTGGGGTGACGTTTACGGTGGTGCTGATCAACGTGCTATAAGTGTGAATACTATCATCCTAATGTCGCCTAAATCGGCGACTTTTTTGCAGGAGTAAGCACGCACTATGTCTGATCCAGTACCGTCTGAATCGTCATCATCGCCACACTCATCCCAGGTGCATTCATCCCAGACACATTCATCCCAGACACATTCAGCTTCGCCACCAGCACCTAAAGCGCCGCATGAACAGTCACCTTGGGAGCGGCGAATTGAAACAGCGCTTTGGAATTCGCGCTTTTTAGTAATGTTGGCGGTAGTGCCAAGCCTACTAGGCTCACTGATGCTGTTTATCGTCGGCACGCTGGATATTTTAACCGTGGTAGGCGACGTACTGCGCTACTACCTCGTTGATAGCTCTATAGATATCCACGACACCCTGGTGCCAGACATCATCATCGCCGTTGATGTGTATTTAATCGCGATTGTGCTGCTAATCTTCGGGCTAGGTATCTACCGGCTGTTTGTTTCCCGTATCGACCAAGCGGAAGTGCGCTATCCCACACACCCGTTTAACGTCGGCTCGCTGGATCAGCTCAAGGATAAAATTGCCCGCGTGGTGATACTGGCGGTGATTATTGAGTTTTTCCGCGCCGTGGTAGATATCCGTTTTAGTACGCCGCTGGAAGCCATTTACCTCGCGCTTTCGGTGCTGGCGCTTGCCGCAGCGCTTTATCTTATGAGCCTAGGGCATAAGGGAGAGTAGAGGCGCGGCATCTCACTATTCACCTTCCAGCAAGCCCACCACTAACTGGTTGAGCTGCTGCTGAAACTGCCCGCCGGGCGAAGGCGGCGTTGGGTCGGAGGTGATCACAACGGTCATCTCCCGCTCAGGAATTACATAAAGCGCTTGCCCGCCGTATCCACGCCCGTACATAACCGGCTCCTGCGCCAAGCTGGTGACAAACCAGCCGTAGCCGTATCCATCGCCTGTCCAGGGCGATTGGCCTCTTGGCGTCCACGATGCCTCTACCCAGCCTTCCGGTAATACTCGCCTGCCATCTACCATGCCGTCATTGCGATAAAGCTCGCCGATTTCGACGAGCGCTCTTGGGGAAAGCTGCATATCGTTGCCGCCGAAGTAAATACCTTGCGGGTCTTGTGGCCAGGTAGGAATCGCAATGTCTAGCGGCTCGCCAAGCAAGCGCTGGGCAAGGGCGTAGGTACTTTCACCACTCGCCTGGGTAAGCGCGGCAGAGAGCAAATGGCTAGTGCCAGTGGAGTAGAGCATGCGCCCACCGGGTTCATCCACAAACGGGCGGGTGAGCGCATCGTTTACCCAGTGGTTACTGGCGACCCAGGCACCATAGTTGCTGCCCGATGTCCGCTCTAGGCCTGCTTGTAAAGCAAGCAGATGCGCCACGGTAATATCATTCACCCGTGGGTCAACGCCGCTAGGCAGTTGGCCTAACAGCTCCGCTAACGGCTGCTCGGTAGATGCAATAATGCCGTCTTCAATGGCCGCACCGGTAATGGCTGCCAATACGGTTTTTGAAAGCGATTTGATGTTAGCGGGGGTGGAAGGCCCAGGCCCGCCTTGATGACGCTCGTGAACAATATCGCCCTGATAAGCCACCACCACCGTATGCACACGGCGTAGCTCACCCGCTTTTTGGTCAAGCGCTTGCAGTGTGCTGGCTGATGGCTGGCTTGCAGCAGCAAGTGCAGGCAGCAACGGAACCATCGTAAAAACAAACAGTAAAGGAAAAGCAGTAGCGCGCATTGCAGCCCCTTTGGCATCAAGCTTGGCCTTGAATTTGGCGGAGAAGAGAGGGTAGATAGAGAAAAGATAAGTAAACAGGCTTTTTACAAGGACCATGTCTAAGGACTATTTCTAAGGTCTATGCCTAAAGTGCATGTCTAAGGCCTGTATCTCTTGCAACTTTCTTACAGGAGTAACGTTTGAGGAAACAAGCGGCGGTAGGTTCAATAAATCTCAGTAAACGCCAGCTGTGGCTAAAGTACGCAAACATAACCAATCACTGCTAGGCTTGGGGTGTTATTTCAAAGGTAAGCATTCTGTTGCCTTCTTTGAAACCTAAAGCTTGAAAAGTGAAAGCCTCAAACGCAAAAAGCAAGGAGTGCCGTTATGCGTAACATTATCTATATTATTGGCCTAATCGTTGTCGTGCTTTTTATTCTTTCGTTGCTTGGACTGCGCTAATAAACGGCTGAATGTGAGGCCAGCACGCCAAACGCAAGGCGCCCGCACATCCTTACGGTGTGCGGGCGTCTTGGTTTTAACGATTTGGTTTTAACGATAAGAGGTGTTTATCGATAGAACGTTGGTAACGCGAGCGCGATCAAGCGCAGTCAGCGGCACCCTGGCCGAACATATCAAACATCATCTCGCGCCCCATGGGGGTTAGCACAAAGCGGCCATAGTCGTTAAGTTCAGCGGCGCCGCTCTCTTCAAGCACTCGCTGACAGGTTTTCCAGCTGGCGCAGTGGCTATTTAAATCCATCAATTCGCGCCGAGTAAGGCCACTCTGGGGCAGCGTTACGGTTTCGAGTACATGGCCGTTGTCATAAAGCAGCTCGGCAACGGTAGAAAGGCAGTGACGTAGGCTACGCTGCACATGATACGTGGCAGACGCGACGGTAGAGGCTGGGTGTGACACCTCGGGAGTCATAGGTCATTCTCCTGCAAACAGTGCCAAAATGGACGTGTTGCAGTGCATTATACAGTCATTAGTCTGTTAGACCAAGGTCTATGATTTTAGGAAGGAGGTTTAGTAAGCGTGTTCGCCCGCTATTTCACTGGCGAAGGATCAAATTGCCAAATCTTTTACAATTATTTACCTTTTGGCCAGTAGAAAAAGCCATCTAGATTCAAGTTAGAGAATAAATGGCCGATAATGCTTATTAATAAATCACATTCATACGCATGAGCAGCGCCAGCGTGATGGGCGTTTTTTAAAAAAAGGGCAGTAACTTATGGCTTCCATTTCATCACTCGGTATTGGCTCAGGGCTCGATCTCAACGGCTTGTTAGATCAGTTGCAAGATGCAGAGCGGGGAAAGCTTGCGCCAATTGAGCGTCAACTGGAAACCCAGCAGACCAAAATTTCCGCCTATGGTCAGCTGCAAAGTGCACTCTCCCAGTTTCAAACAGCTTCTGCTGGGCTAAACGACAGCGCGCTATACGAAAGCCTTTCCACCAATGTGGGGGGCAGCGCCATTACCGCCACCGCCGATGGCGAAGCGCAGCCCGGCAGTTACAATGTCAGCGTTGAAACACTGGCTACCCGTGGCACGCTAGCCTCTGAAGGGGTGGGAACGGTGGATCAGCCGTTGACCACCGCCGAGCAAACGTTAACGTTTACGTTCGGTGATGGCACCAGCAAAGAGGTCACCATTGGCGCAGATAGCAGCTTAGAAGCTATGCGCGATGCGATTAACGCCAGCGAAGATTCCGGCGTTAACGCCACCATCGTCAACGACGGCACGAACTATCGGCTGGCGCTTAGCTCCAGCGAAACCGGTGCAGACGCTTCTATTACCGGCTTTAGCTTTTCCGATGCTGGCACGGCACCGTTCGCCGCCGACACCGATAACACCCTGCAAGCAGGCACCGATGCCGCCCTGACCGTTAACGGCATCGCCATTACCAGCCCCACCAACCAAGTGGAAGGGGCAATTCAAGGCGTTACGCTTAATCTTCAAGAAGAGGGTGATAGCACCGTGGCAGTCGAGCAGGATACACGCGCTGTTCGTGAAGCGATTACCGGTTTTGTTGATGCTTACAACGACCTAAAAGGCACCATTGGCGAGTTAACCAGCTTCAATGCGGAAACCGGTGCCGCTGGCGAACTGCTTGGCGACAGCGCAGTGCGCACCGTCGAATCGCGTATGCGCAGCGTATTAAGTGGCGGTATTGAAGGCGAGTTTTCAATGCTTAGCGATATCGGTATTTCGCTACAGCGTGACGGCACGCTGTCTATTGATGAAGGCGAACTTGATAACGCTATTGCCAATAATCAGGATGCGCTGTCGGCGTTTTTCGCAGGCGATGCGGATGATTCAGGCATGGCTGGGCAAGTTAACCAAACCCTGGAACAGCTGCTAGGTACCAACGGCGCGGTAAAAGGGGCTATTAGCGGCGCGGAAAACCGCGTGGAGTCTCTGGGTGAACGCTACCTCCGCACGGAACAAACCATCGAGCAGACCATTTCCCGCTACCGCACCCAATTCGGCCAGTTAGATAGCATGATCGCTCAGATGAACCAAACCAGCGATTACCTTACCCAGCAGTTTGATGCCCTTGATGCCCAGCTGGGCCGCAACTAAACGCTAAGCGGTTAAGTCGTTGCTAAACGCCTGGGCATTGACTGCCCAGGCGTTTTTATTAGACGCCCCTTTTTGGCGCTCAGCATAAAAAAAAACACCAAAAGAAAATATCAAACCCATGAAAAAGCGCTAAAGTTGCGCGCTTTTCTGCCGATAACGTTAATATCTATTAACAGGGCGCTCGCAATGCGCCTAACTTACTTGTTGGTTTAGCCTTTTGCACTGAGGAACACCCCGCATGGCGACGATAACCTCTCTTGGCGTTGGTTCTGGCCTTGACCTTACTGGCTTGCTTGATCAGCTGCAGGCCGCCGAGCGGGGTAAACTCGCGCCGATTACGCTTCAAAAGAAGCAGCAGCAGGCGAAAATTTCTGCTTTCGGGCAGCTGCAAACGTCGCTGAACTCGTTTCAAGATGCGGTCGCCAAAATTAACGACCCCAAACTCTACCAAAGCCTTTCCGCCAATGTGCGTGGCACTGGTAGTGGAGAAGCTATTAAAGCCACTGCCGCCGCTGATGCGCTGCCAGGCAGCTATCGGGTTGAAGTCAGCCAACTGGCGACCTCTGGCACGCTGGCCTCTAGCCGCGTCGATACCAAAGACCAGGCGCTTGACCTGCAAGGGGCGACCGCGCTGCAGCTCACCTTTGGCAGTGGGGAAGGGGCCGCAACCAACACCGTTGATATCAATATTGCGGAAGGCAGCAGCCTCGCTGATATTCGTGATGCTATAAACGCCGACAAAGAAGCCGGGGTTAACGCGACCATTATTAACGACGGCACCGGCTATCGGCTGGCGCTTAGCTCTAAAACCACCGGTGCAGAGGCTTCTATTGAAAGCTTCAATTTTGTTGACGCCGATGCTGCCGTAGTGACAGGCCCCTTTGCTGAAGATGCACTCACCAAGCGCCCTGGTGAAAACGCTGCGTTAACGGTGAACGGCATTGCGATTAGCAGCGCTGACAATAAAATCGAAGGCGCGATTCAAGGCGTAACGCTAAACCTTGCAGAACTCAACATTGCCGAGGGCGAAACCGCCACCAGCACCGTTAACGTAGAGCGCGACACGCTAAAACAGCGCGAAGCAATTAACGGTTTTGTAAAAGCGTTTAACGACCTAAAAGGCACCATTGGCAAACTGACCAGCTTTACCGGCGACAGCGAAACTGCCGGTGAGCTAGTGGGCGACAACACCGTGCGCACCATCGAATCCCGGCTGCGCAGCGTGCTAACCGGCGGCGTAGAAGGCGGCGAGTTATCGACCCTTAACCAGCTAGGCATCACCCTGCAACGGGATGGCAAGCTAAAAGTCGATGAAGAAACGT
This sequence comes from Halomonas qinghailakensis, assembly GCF_025820815.1. Lineage (NCBI taxonomy): Bacteria > Pseudomonadati > Pseudomonadota > Gammaproteobacteria > Oceanospirillales > Halomonadaceae > Halomonas > Halomonas qinghailakensis. Next base: position 1,885,074 of record NZ_CP096973.1, read on the forward strand.
TAGATAACTTAGTCGCCAACAACCCCCAGGCGTTAAACGCCTTTTTTGCCGGGGATGCAGCAGAAAACGGCATGGCAGGCAGGCTGAACACCACCATCGAACAGATGCTCGGCAACAACGGCGTAGTAAAACTAGCGATTAGCGGCGCAGAAAACCGCGTCAAAAGCCTAGACGACCGCTTCGAACGCATGGAAAAAACCATTGAAGGCACCATCTCCCGCTACCGTAAACAGTTCAGCCAGCTAGATTCAATGATCGCCCAGATGAACAGCATGAGCAGCTACCTCACCCAGCAATTCGATGCCCTGGATAATCAGTTAGGCCGCAAGAAATAATCACGGTGCTGTGCATTGTAGGCAGCAGCGTTAGCTCTGGTTCGACACTTCGACGATGATTTAGGCTTTGCAGTTTATGCTGACTAAGGGCGGCTACGCCGCCATCGCCCACTGGAAGTGGCCTCCTACAATAGAACAGTGGCACGTTATCTTGTAGGAGGAAGCTTTAGCTCGCGATCTCAGCTGCGAAGACAGTGAATAAACCTCAACTTCCCTAAAAGTGCTGCTTCCCTCCTCCTTCAGTTACCAAAAATTACATCTTTTTTTACCAGCCGCCCTAAAGATTCCCCCCGCCGTGCCGTTAATTAACATAACGGCACACACAGTGGCCGAAAAGCAGGCCTACTAGGCCAGTGTCCAAGCAAGGAGAATCACACCATGTCAGTGATCAATACCAACATCACATCGATGATCGGCCAGCAGAACCTGAACAAGTCGCAAAACGCGTTGACCACGTCTATGGAGCGCTTGAGCTCTGGCCTGCGTATCAACAGCGCCAAAGATGATGCAGCTGGTCAAGCCATCGCCAACCGTATGACCGCACAAATCAGCGGCCTGGCTCAGGCACAGCGTAATGCTAACGATGGTATCTCCATCGCACAGACTACTGAAGGCGGTCTGAACCAGATCAACGATAACCTGCAGCGTATTCGTGAGCTAACTGTCCAAGCACAGAACGGCACCAACAGCCAGAATGACCTGCAGTCCATTCAGGACGAAGTGACTCAGCGTTTGAATGAAATTAACCGTATTTCTGAAGAAACAGATTTCAACGGTACCCGTGTGCTTTCTGAAGCTGCCAGCCCGCTAACCATTCAAGTGGGTGCTGAAGATGGTCAGACTATTGACGTTAACATTAAAACTACTAACGCAAACTCCCTTGGCTTAGCTAACTTTGATGTGCGTCAAGCACAGTCTGTTGAGGTTGAAACTGTTAACGCGGTAGGTGGTGATGCAGTACCTGTTCAAGCTGCTGCTGATTTTGACATTACAACTGCCACTGGTGCAGGAGCAGATGGTACGGCTCAAGGGGTCTTTGACGACGGAAATGGCAATTACTTTGTTCAGATTACAGGTAACACTGATCCTGCTGATGATGGTTTTTACGCAGCGACTATCGACAATACTGATGGTACTGTAACTACAACTGGAACTACTCCAGACACTACTGCTATTGATGATTCAGGCATTGATCTTGAAGCTGCTGGGTTCAGTGCAGCTGCTACGTTTACCGTTGTCGAAGATGATAATGGCGACTATTTTGTAGATGTCACTGATGGTACAACACCTGCTAACGATGGTACCTATGCTGCAACTATTGCTGATGATGGAACTGTTAGCTTAGCTGGTACGACTACACCTACTTCTACTGATGCAGCGACTGGTACACCTTCAACTGTCACCAATATCACAACAGCTGCATCTCAGTTTACTGCAGTTACTGAAGTGCCTGGCCCAGGTGCTAGCACCCCTAGCTTTGCAACAGATGCTATTACTGCTGGCATTGATACACCAGAGCTAGTTCAACTAACAGCAGAAGATGGAACAGAGGTTTATGCTATCCAAGACGCGAATGGCGATCGCTTTGCGGCTGATGTTGATGAAACAACCGGTGTAGTAACTGCACAGTCCGTGACCTACACTGACGAAGCGGGCGTTGAGCAGACTTCTGCTGTTCAGCTGGGTGGTATTGATGGTGTTACTGGTTATGTCACAGTGACTGACGCTGAAGGTAATGACACCAACTATTCATCTGAAGCATTGAATGGTGAAGACCTCCAAACAGCTGAAAATGTTGCTCAGGTATCTTTGGCTCAGACCACTGATCCGTTGGCTCAGCTTGATGACGCACTGAAGCAAGTTGACAGCCTACGTTCCGAGTTGGGTGCCGTGCAGAACCGTTTTGAGTCTGCCATCGAGAACTTAAGCACCAACGAAACCAACCTGTCTTCTGCCCGTTCGCGCATCGAAGATGCCGACTACGCAACAGAAGTAGCCAACATGACCCGCGCGCAGATCCTGCAGCAGGCCGGTACGTCTGTATTAGCACAGGCCAACCAGATCCCGCAGTCCGTTCTTTCTCTGCTGGGTTAATCTGAGGCTTAGCTTCGATAGGAAACTTTCTCTATCACTAAGCAGCACAATGAACCGGCTCCCATTGGGGGTCGGTTTTTTGTTGGGGGTAATATGACCAATGAAGAACAACAACACGTTATCGACGAGCTGCAAACAGTCATAGCGGACACTCAAGCCACGCTACAACGCTTTGAAGACACCGGCATGGATAAAGAGATGCCGGAGGACTATGAAAAGCTGCTGGATATTTTAGACGGCGCGGTGAAACAGCAGCGTGAGCATACTAGGTGATGTTGGAGGGGTGAAGAGCCGTTGCTTTAGACCAAGGTTTGCTGGCGATTGCGGACTTTTTTGCCATAATCTATTAGCATGCTTATTTGTTGGCTATGCTTCTGACAATAGAGTACTTTTATAAGGCGAGGGCGTGAAGGCGCGGTGGGTGCCAGGGATGAGAAACTAGTATGGATACTTATACGCTTACGTTGATGGTGGCGATTGTTACGATGTGGGTCAGCCTGACCTGTGGTTTTGTCGCTATGTATTTAATTCTTAGCGATGGGGCTAGAGGCGCTCTCCAACCGGCTAATAAACCCCGAAAGCTTTCGATGGGTACAAAAGCGCAAGTAGAAGATGTCCCCACGTTGGCAAATGAAGGCAGTACGTCTTGGGGTGTGCAGGTGGTGTTTGAAACCCCTTCCCCTGGGCTAAACGAGCGCTTAAGTGTGGCGCTGGCATCTGCTGGCGCGGTGTATGAACCTAATACAAAAGCTTTTACGGTGACGGGGGAGTCTTCCCTTAACCCAATCGTTATTGAAAACGCTTTTCCTCCTGGGCAGCTTCCTTCGTTTACAGACGATAATAGCCAGTACTTGATTAAGGGTATCGCTATTAAAGTGAATGAAAATAGCCGTTCTCTTTCACCTAGTAAGCTCCAGCTTGCGCGGCTGGTTTCTCTTGCGAAATCGTTGGCCCGTTTAGGCGGTAAGGTAGTTGATGCTAATCAACAGCCGATCACTAAAGCTGGTTTTAAAGCCGTTATTTCTGGTAAGGCAAAGATTTAGTTATTCAAAGCATCATTGTTGCTCGCTTTGTCGTTCACTTTGCTAAGGACTGGGTGTTTTCTTAACAGACAGGTACTTCCGTACTGGTACAGGCTAAACAGATCCCGCAGAACGTGCTTTCTCTGCTGGGTTAATCTAGAGCTTCACGATACAGCGAATTCTTGATAGCTAAGCGGTACACTCAACCGACTCCCTTTGGGGTCGGTTTTTTTATGAGGGGCAATATGACCAATGAAGAACAACAACACGTTATCGACGAGCTACAAACAGTCATAGCGGACACTCAAGCTACACTACAACGCTTTGAAGACACCGGCATGGATAAAGAGATGCCTGCGGACTATGAAAAGCTGCTGGATCTGCTAGATGATGCGGTGAAACAGCAGCGTGAGCATACCAAGGTGATGTTGGGCGACTGACACCCGCCACTCACAGAGGTTACGCCCCAAGTCTGTAATTCGCATGCCCTTAGCGGGAATCCATGGTGAGGCAGGTAGTTGAGTATCATCGGGCAAAGGTCAAAATGGATTCCCGATAACCCCACTCGGGAATGACGGTGCGGTGGTTTACTCGGGCATAGCGGTGTGGTGGTTAGCTCGGGAATGACGATGCGGTGCATTCGGGAGTGATGTTGGGGTAGCTAACACCCGCCACTTACTGAGGTGACGCCCCAGGTCCGTCATTCCCGCATGCCCTTAGCGGGAATCCATGGTGAGGCGGGCAGTTGAGTCGTATCGGGCAACGGTCGAAATGGATTCCCGATAACCCCACTCGGGAATGACGGTGCGGTGGTTTACTCGGGAGTGATCGTGGGGCGGCTGACACCCGCCACTTACTGAGGTGACGCCCCAGGTCCGTCATTCCCGCATGCCCTTAGCGGGAATCCATGGTGAGGCGGGCAGTTGAGTCGTATCGGGCAACGGTCGAAATGGATTCCCGATGACCCCACTCGGGCATGACGGTGTGGTGCATTCGGGAGTGATGTTGGGGTAGATGACACCCGCCACTCACAGAGATGACGCCCCAGGTTCGTCATTTCCGCATGCCCTTAGCAGGAATCCATGGTTTTGCCTGCGTATTAACACTCTTGTTATGTCTTCCGCTTTTGCCATTTCCTGCTAAATTCGCTAAGGGCTGGGTATTTACCACACTGGAGAAACAGGTATGGGCAGGGTGCACTTTATTGGCGGTGAGAAAGGTGGGGTGGGTAAGTCGATGACGGCGCGGGTGTTGGCGCAGTATTACATCGATCACGAGATGCCATTCTTGGGGTTTGATTGCGATGCTTCCCACGGGACGTTTTCGCGCTTTTATCAGGATTATGCCTCCCCCGTGGTGGTGGGCGACGACGATAGCCTAGACGGCATACTGACGGCGCTGGAAGAGCACCCCGAGCGGGACTTAATTATTGATTTGGCGGCACAGTCTGCCCAGCCGATTAACCGCTGGATTGAAGATACCGATGTGTTTGGGCTGTTGAATGAGCTAGGCATGCAGGTGGTGTGGTGGCACGTGATGGATGATGGAGCGGATTCTGTTGCACTGCTTGCCGAGGTGCTGGAACGTTACAGTGCCCAGCCGGTTGAGCTAGTGGTGGTGCAAAACTTGGGGCGGGGTGAGAATTTCACGCGCTTCCAGCGCTCTGATGTTTATCAACAGGCCAGCGCCCAGGGCGCTACGTTGATAGAGCTGCCCAAGCTACATGCCAAACTGACCCAGAAAATTGACTTCAACAACAGCAGCTTTTGGGCGGTGGCCAACGACCGTAGCCTTATGAATATTGCCGAGCGTCAGCGCATGAAGGTATGGCTACGCAACGCGTATGCGCAGGTTGATTTCTTGGACTCGAAGAAATAGCGTTTGAAGAAGAAATAGTCTTTGAAGAAATAGCGTTTGATACAGCCTGTAGAGCGAAAGAGGTGCTGAATTAAGCGTGATGCTGCAGGTAGAAAAGCATTGACAAGCGCTGGCAAGCCCGCTTAACGCGTGATAGACTATGCCATCCTCTCAGACAAGACCCGTGGGCGGGCAGATTTTGAACTGCTCGTTACACTATTTGGCAGCATTTTAATTGCTTCCAAATCAATTGGTTGTTGTGGAAAGATACTGACGGAAAGGTCGTGTCGTGGCGAAAACCTAGAGGTGAAAACCTAGAGATAAAAGCCGACCGACAAATACATAGTTAATTCGTTGCCGTTGATTGGCAACCTTTATTCTCCAAGGAGATACCTGTGGCGAACAGCAAGCAAGCACGCAAGCGCGCCCGCCAGGCCGAGACTCGTCGCGTCCTGAAAGCCAGCCAGCGCAGCATGGTCCGCACCTACATCAAGCGTGTGATCAAAGCGATCAGCACTGGCGATCATGGCAAAGCGATGGAAGAGTTCCGGGCTATGCAGCCGGTTGTCGACCGCATCGCTGATAAAGACGTTCTTTCTAAGAAGAAAGCTGCACGTCTGAAAAGCCGCTTGAACAAGCGCATTAAGGCTCTGGCGGCGTAAGCCGGCAGGCGCCATAAAAAAAACCGGCTGCGGCCGGTTTTTTTGTGTCTGAACATCGCCTGTAGCGATGCACTGTGAGCTTATGGATTGAGTCATGACCACGAACACGCCTCCGCAAGCCAATATGTCTCCCCCGCGCCGCGGGTTGATGCGCTCTGGGTTAGTGGTCAGCGCGATGACCATGCTGTCGCGAGTGATGGGGCTGGTGCGCGATGTGGTGGTGGCGACCTTTTTGGGGGCGGGAAGCGGGGCCGATGCGTTTTTTGTCGCGTTTAAAATTCCTAACTTTCTGCGCCGTTTGTTTGCTGAAGGGGCGTTTAACCAAGCCTTTGTGCCGGTGCTTTCCGAGTACTCTACCCAGCGCAGTAAGCAGGAAATTCGTGAGTTACTAAATGCGGTGGCGGGCAGCCTAACGGCCATTTTAGCGCTAATAACCGCGTTGGCGATGTTGGGTGCCCCGTGGCTGGTGTGGGTGTTTGCCCCTGGCTTCGGGCGTGACCCCGAAAAGTTAGCGATGACTGCCGATATGCTGCGGCTGACGTTTCCCTATTTGCTGTTGATTTCGTTAACGGCGTTTTCGGGTAGCGTGCTGAACACCTGGAACCGCTTTGCGGTGCCCGCCTTTACCCCGGTGCTGCTGAATCTTTCGCTGATTGGCGCGGCGCTGCTGCTCATGCCGTTAATGGAAGAGCCCGCCATGGCGCTGGCTTGGGGGGTGTTGATTGCCGGGGCTGCCCAATTAGTGTTTCAGGTGCCGTTTTTGCTGCGCCTGGGGCTGTTGCCAACCCCGTGGCCAAATTTTGCCCATGAAGGGGTGAAGCGCATTCTGAAGCTGATGGCCCCCGCGCTGTTTGGGGTGTCGGTCTCGCAGATTAATCTGCTGCTGGACACCGTATTGGCGTCGTTATTAACGGCGGGTAGCGTGTCATGGCTGTACTATTCGGATAGGTTGGTCGAGCTGCCGCTTGGGGTGTTTGGTGTGGCGATTGGTACGATCATTTTGCCAGCGCTTTCTAAGCGCCATGCGGAGCAGTCCACCGAACACTTTTCGGCCATGCTGGACTGGGCCATTCGTGTGGTGCTGTTGTTAGGAGTGCCCGCTGCGCTGGCGTTGGCCGTGTTGGCGGAACCGTTTTTGATTACCCTGTTCCACTACGGGGCAATGACCGATAACGATATTCAAATGGCTGCCATGAGCCTACGTGCCTACGCGTTTGGGCTGGTGGCGTTTATGTTGATTAAAGTGTTAGCGCCGGGTTTCTTTGCTCGCCAGGATACTAAAACGCCGGTGAAAGTGGGCATTATCGCCATGGTGGCTAACATGGTGTTCAACCTGCTGTTGATTTGGCCGCTTGCCCACGCGGGTTTGGCGCTGGCGACCGCACTGTCGGCATTTTTAAATGCTGGGTTGCTGGGGTATCTGCTCTATCGCCAGAAGGTGTTGATCTTTCAGCCAGGGTGGGGACGTTACGCCGTTCAATTAGTGGGCGGCAGCGCGTTAATGAGCAGTGCGCTTTATCTGGTAGCCCCTGATTGGCAGGCATGGCTTGAGTTTGAGCTGTGGCAACGTATTTACTGGGTGGCAGGATTAGTCGTGCTGGGCGGCGGGCTTTATTTCGCTTGGCTGACCGCATTTGGCCTGCGGCTGCGCCACTTTAAGATGAATAGCTAATGCGCAAACAGCCAGCATTAAGGTGAACGAGTAGCTAATGCCAGGACGAAGGTAATCTTCCCCTGCACCGGAACAGCGCGTTCGTTATAATCGAAGGCTTTTAAACGGTAAACGCTTTTAAAACGGCAAACGCTTTTAAAAAAGAGGTGCCATGCACGTCATACGAGGTCTGCACAATCTGACAGCGGCTCATCGTGGCTGCGTTGCTACCATCGGTAATTTTGATGGTGTGCATCGCGGCCATCAGGCGATCCTGCAGCAGTGCCGTGAGCATTCGGCGCGCTTGAATGTGCCGTTGACGGTGGTGGTGTTTGAACCTCAGCCGCGGGAGTTTTTTGCCGGTGAGCAAGCGCCGCCACGGCTAACCCGCCTGCGCGAAAAAGTGCGCCTGCTGCGCGATCATGGGGCCGAGCAGGTGCTATGCCTACCCTTCAACGATGCCTTGCGCAGCCTGACCGGGCGCGAGTTTATCGATCAGGTGCTGATTGATGGTCTAGGGGTAAAGCATTTGGTGGTGGGCGACGACTTCCGCTTTGGCTGTGACCGCCGTGGCGACTTCAATCTGCTGGAAACCGTCGGGCTGGTGGAAGGGTTTGGTGTAGAGCACACCCGCACCTTTAAGGTCGATGACGAGCGGGTATCCAGCACGCGGGTGCGCACCTTACTTGCCAGCGGCAATTTCGAGGTTGCGGCGCGCCTGCTAGGTCGGCCTTATTCACTGCATGGCCGCGTGGTGCGTGACCAACAGCTAGGGCGCACCATTGGTGTGCCTACTGCTAACTTGCCGCTATTGCCCCAGCCGTTAACGCTGCGCGGTGTGTTTGCCGTGGTGGCTGAACTGGCTAATGGCCAGCGTTACCCTGCAGTAGCAAATGTTGGCTTTCGGCCAACGGTGGGGTCTAAGCGCCCGACGCTGGAAGTTCATTTATTGGAATTTTCAGGCGACCTTTATGGTCAGCGGCTGACGGTTTACCCCTGCGCGCGGCTACGCGGGGAAGTGAAGTTTGATGATTTTGATGCGTTGAAAACGCAAATTGAACACGATCAAGCCAGAGCGCGCCGCTACTTTGCGACAGCGGGTACTGGCTGCATGAATGCTCTTCCGCTGGCCTCGGCCCCGCTTGGGCGTGAGACCGCTTCTTCTGATTTCTCTTCGGCGGATAACGCCGCCGATGCTAACGACGGCTGACCGGACTATGGATTATAAGCACACGCTAAACTTGCCAGAAACCGACTTTCCCATGCGCGGCATGCTGCCGAAGCAGGAGCCAGGGCGCGTTTCTAAATGGCAGGATATGGACCTGTACCAGCGCTTGCGCGACACCCGCGCGGGCGCGCCGCTGTTTGTGTTGCACGATGGCCCTCCCTACGCCAACGGCAGCATTCATATCGGTCACGCCGTTAATAAAATTCTTAAAGATATTATCGTTAAATCAAAAAACCTGGCGGGTTTTGATGCCCCTTACGTGCCGGGTTGGGATTGCCACGGTCTGCCTATTGAGCACAAGGTAGAAACTACCCACGGTAAACATTTGGCTGCCGATAAAGCCCGTGAGCTATGCCGTGAGTACGCTGGTGCACAGATCGAAACCCAGCTAGCGGACTTTGTGCGTCTGGGTATTATTGGTGACTGGGACCACCCGTACCGTTCGATGGACTACGCCAACGAGGCGGGGGAAATCCGTGCGTTGGCCGATATGGTCGATGCGGGCTACGTGTTCAAAGGCTTAAAACCAGTTAACTGGTGCTTTGATTGTGGCTCGGCGCTGGCCGAAGCGGAAGTTGAGTACGCTGATAAGAAATCCGATGCTATCGATGTGGCTTTTCCGGTAGAAGATGCCGACAAGCTGGCAGCGGCCTTTGGTTTAAGCGAATTGCCCAAGCCAGCGGCAGTGGTGATCTGGACCACCACGCCTTGGACAATTCCTGCCAACCAGGCACTGAACGTTCATCCTGAGTTTACCTACGCGCTAGTGGATACCGGCGAACGCCTGCTGCTGCTCGCGGAAGAGCTGGTAGAAAGCTGTTTAGAGCGCTATGGATTGACCGGTAGCGTGATGGCTACTGCGCAAGGTAAAGCGCTGGACCTGATCAACTTCCGTCACCCGTTCTATGATCGTCTTTCGCCGGTGTATCTAGCGGATTACGTTGAGTCGGAAGTGGGCAGCACGGGTATTGTTCACTCTGCCCCTTCCTACGGCATGGATGACTTTATCACCTGTCGTGAGCATGACATGAGCTTTGACGACATGCTCAACCCGGTGCAGGGCAACGGTGTTTATGCCGATGATCTGCCGTTCTTCGGCGGCCAGATGATTTGGAAAGCCAACCCGAATATCGTTGAGAAATTGCGCGAAGTGAACGCGCTGATGGCGCATACGCCCATCAAGCACAGCTATATGCACTGCTGGCGGCATAAGTCACCGGTGATTTACCGCGCTACTGCCCAGTGGTTTGTGGGCATGGATATTCAAGGTAAAGACGGCAAAACCCTGCGCGAGCGGGCGCTAGAAGGTATTGAAGCCACTGAGTTTACTCCCGCATGGGGGCAGGCGCGCTTGCATAGCATGATCGCTAATCGCCCTGATTGGTGTATCTCTCGCCAGCGTAACTGGGGCGTGCCGATTCCGTTCTTCCTGCATAAGCAAACCGGCGAGCTTCACCCGAATACGGTTGAGCTAATGGAAGAAGCCGCTAAGCGCGTGGAGCAAGAGGGCATTGAGGCGTGGTTTAAACTCGACCCTGCAGAGCTATTAGGTGCTGAAGCGTCTGAGTACGATAAAGTCACCGATACCTTGGATGTTTGGTTTGATTCCGGCACCACGCACCGTCACGTACTGCGCGGCTCGCACCCCCATGGCCATGAAAGCGGCCCGCGTGCTGACCTGTACCTGGAAGGCTCGGATCAGCACCGTGGTTGGTTCCATTCGTCGCTACTGACCGGCTCCGCGATTGACGGCCACCCGCCGTACCGTCAGCTGCTGACCCACGGTTTCACGGTCGATGCCCAGGGCCGCAAGATGTCGAAGTCCATCGGCAATGTGGTTGCGCCGCAAACAGTAATGGATAAGCTGGGTGCCGATATTCTTCGCCTGTGGGTCGCGTCTACCGATTACTCTGGTGAAATGGCGGTGTCAGATGAAATTCTTAAGCGCACCGCCGATGTGTACCGCCGCATTCGTAACACCGCGCGCTTCTTGCTTTCTAACCTGAACGGTTTTGATCCGGTTAAAGATCAGGTGGCCTTTGGCGATATGCTGGCGCTGGATCAGTGGGTGGTCGACCGCGCGGCACAGCTGCAAGGGCGCATCGAAAAAGCCTATGAAGAGTACCGTTTCCTGGATGTGTACCAGCAGGTGCACGGCTTCTGCGCACGGGAATTGGGCGGTTTCTACCTGGATGTTATCAAAGACCGCCAGTACACCACCCAAACAGATTCATTGGCCCGCCGCAGCGCGCAAACTGCGCTTTATCATGTGGTTGAAGCGCTCAGCCGCTGGGTCGCACCGATTCTGTCGTTCACTGCCGAGGAGATTTACGAGCATATTCCCGGCGAGCGTGGCGACAGTGTGCTGCTGGAAACCTACTACACCGAACTTGGCACCTTGGCAGATGATGCCGCGATGGGCCGTGCCTTCTGGGAGCAGGTGCTTGAAGTGAAGCACTCGGTGAACAAGTGCCTGGAAGACGCGCGTAATGCCAAAGTCATCAAAGGTAGTTTGGCGGCGGAAGTGACGCTTTACGTTAGCGATGAGCTGAACGCTACGCTTGCCAAGTTGGGCGATGAGCTGCGCTTCGTTATTCTCACCAGTGAAGTACATCTGGCACCGCTAGCGGATGCTGCCAACGCCGAAAGCACCGAGCTTGACGGCTTGAAAGTGGCCGTTAGTGCAAGCGAGCACCAGAAGTGCGAGCGCTGCTGGCACCACCGTGCCGATGTTGGCACTCATGCTGAGCACCCAGATTTGTGTGGCCGCTGTATTAGCAATCTTCCCGAAGGAAGCGGCGAGATTCGTCACTATGCCTAATCCTGCGTTAACCACCAACGATCCACACCAGCGGCCGCCCATGCGGCGGCCGCTGCGCTGGCTGTGGCTGGCGGTGGCGGTCATCGTGTTGGATTTGCTGACCAAGTACATGGCCAGCCACTTTTTGAATTATGCCCAGCCCGTTGAAGTGCTGCCGTTTTTCAACCTTACGCTGCTGCACAACACTGGCGCGGCGTTTAGCTTTTTAGCGGACCACCCTGGCTGGCAGCGCTGGTTTTTTGCCATTGTGGCCATTGGTGCCAGCATTGGCTTAACCATCTGGCTTGCCCGCGTTAGAGCGGATGAAAAGCTGCTGGCTGTGGCGTTGCCGCTAATTATTGGCGGTGCCCTGGGTAACCTGTATGACCGTTTAGTCCATGGCTACGTGGTGGACTTCTTATCGTTCCACGCTGCTGGCTGGTATTACCCCGCCTTTAATATTGCCGATATCGGCATTACCTTAGGAGCGGTAGGGTTAATTTGGGAGTCGATAATGGGTGATCGGCGTCGCAAAAAAGCCGCGTAACGGCTCCACGATGAAAGGGCAGTGATACACTGCCCACATGACTATTTGCATACGATTGCGAGGAACGTTATGGACTACCTAATCGATGACGGTATGGAAATTACCCTGCACTTTACGCTGAAGCTAGAAGACGGCACGGTAGTTGATTCCACTAAAGAGAAAACGCCTGCTACCTTTCAATATGGCGATGGCAATTTGCCGCCTGGCTTTGAACACCCTATTAAAGGTATGGCTGCTGGCCAGAGCGGGTCTTTTCAGATTACCCCTGAGCACTCGTTTGGGCAGCATAACCCGCAAAATATCCAAACCCTCAAACGCGCTGATTTTGGTGATGAAGAGCCGGAAATTGGTATGGTGATGTCATTTGCCGATAAGGCGGGAACGGAATTGCCTGGTGTGGTCAAAACCATTGACGGTGACCGTGTGGAAGTCGATTTTAATCACCCACTGGCGGGCCGTACGCTAACGTTTGAAGTTGACGTATTGAACGTGACACCAATCACCAAGCACTGATTTTAAGCACTCGTTTTCATTTAACAGGCGATGCAATAGCATCAAGGCGCTTTTATGCAGTCATCAGAGTCATCTCAGCCAACACAGCCGGTACAGATCAAGCTAGCGAACCCGCGTGGTTTTTGTGCGGGTGTCGATCGCGCGATCGACATTGTTAACCGTGCGCTAGATGTCTTCGGTCCGCCAATTTATGTGCGCCACGAGGTGGTTCATAACCGCTTTGTGGTGGAAACATTGCGTGAACGGGGCGCGGTATTTGTGGAAGAACTCCATGAAGTGCCCGATGACGTCATCGTGATCTTCTCGGCTCACGGTGTTTCCCGAGCGGTGCAGCAGGACGCCGAGCAGCGCGGCCTTAAAGTCTTCGATGCGACCTGCCCGCTGGTGACCAAAGTGCATATGGAAGTGCTGCGCTACGCTAAGCGTGGTCAGGAGTGCATTTTGATCGGCCATGAAGGCCACCCGGAAGTCGAAGGCACCATGGGGCGTTATGATACCTCTCACGGCGGCCAGATATATCTGGTCGAGGATGAACAGGACGTGGCGAAGCTGGTGGTTAATAACCCCGCAGCGCTGGCGTTTGTGACCCAAACCACGCTCTCGATGGACGACACGGCTAAGGTGATTGACGCACTGCGTGAAAAATTCCCAGAGATCCAGGGGCCGCGCAAAGACGACATTTGCTATGCCACTCAAAATCGCCAGGATGCAGTACGGGAGTTGGCCGCAGATAGCGACTTGGTGCTGGTTGTTGGCAGCCCTAATAGCTCCAACTCTAACCGCCTACGTGAGCTTTCCGAGCGGATGGGTACGCCCGCTTACTTAATCGACAATGCCGACCAAATTGAGCCCGCGTGGCTTGAAAATGTAAGCCGTATTGGGGTCACTGCGGGTGCCAGTGCGCCAGAAGTATTGGTAAAAGGCGTGATTGATAAGCTGCAAGCGTTAGGAGCAGCGGTGCCTATTGAGCTTCAGGGGCGCGAGGAAAATATCACCTTTTCGATGCCGAAAGAGCTGCGTGAGCAAGTGATTGTAAGCGACTGATGCAAAGTGTATCGGTTTGCGACATACTTCGCGTATGGGCCAACTGATACAGGAGCACGCTCAGTGCCTTTATGCCTTTTTCGTCGTGCTTGTCTGTACCGTGCTAGCTGCCAGGAGGCTCGCCAGCACGGTTTTACGCTAGTAGAAATGCTAATTACCGTCGCGATTATTGGAATAGTGGCGGGTATTGCCTACCCAAGTTACACCCGTTACGTAGAGCGTTCGCTGCGCACCGACGCGCATGCAGGGTTGTTGCAGGCCGCTTCTGAGCTTGAGCGCTGCTATTCACGCCAATACGCTTACACCGACTGCACATTTACGCCTGCCTCTCCCGATGGCAACTACACCATTACGTCTTCTGATGGCAGTGAAGACGACGGTGGCTTTTTACTGACGGCTACAACAACCCAAGCCGATGGCTGTAACAGCGATATTCATTTTAATGCACGGGGCGAGCGCCTGCCTGAGGCGTGCTGGTAAATGCCCAGGCAACGTGGCCTTTCGCTGGTTGAAGCGCTGATTGCGCTGGTGATATTAGCGTTTGGGCTGATGGGCGTGGCGGCTATGCAGGTAAAAGCCCTGCAAAGTGCTAGCGCTGGCTATACGCAGTCGCTGGCGAACGTTGCTGCGGTAGATGCCCAAGAGCGACTATGGGCAGCGCTTGCTGCGCACCAACGCTGCAATAGTATTCCGTTAGCGACGATTGAATCTGCTTGGCTTAGCCACTGGTTTACGGACCCACTAGCAGTGCTTAGCCATACTCAGGGGCAAGAGAGCCGTATCGACCGACAAGGCTGCCAGTTTGATGTGGTGGTGCGCCTACGTACTGAGCCGAACGAACCCCACGATAGTTTCAACTATGTGTTCCAACTTCCCAACCAACCGTAACGGTGGGCCTGCCATGGATGAGCAGCGCGGTTTTACCTTACCAGAGCTATTAGTTGCTATGGCCATTGGCGTGGTGGTGGTTCTTGGCGCAGGCCAGCTTTTCTTAAGCACCTTTCATACGTTTAAGCAGGTAGATCAGCTGGGTCGCCATCAGGAAGCGCTTCTTTATGTGGCGACAACCGTTGCTGACACATTACGCAGACAAGGCGCTACCGATGAAAACGGAGCGCCTTTTTTTCGTCTGCAGTGTGTGGTGGTTGATGCCCACTGCCGCTGCACGGTTCAAGATATGCGGGAGTCTCAGCCATTGGTCACTTTTGACTATACAACGTCGGACGATGCAGCAGGCGTTGGCTGTGAAAGAGACGAGCCGCTTGGAACGCCAGTCGGCAAAGGCGTCAGCATGGTGTCGCTGCCGCTGGGTCGTCAGGGGGCTGCGGTTGATTTTTACGTTACCCATCGCGCGGCTGCGCTACAGGCGGGGCTTTAAGCTTGCCAATAAGTACTCGCAAGGAGGCGATATGCGACATCGACATCGACATCGACATCAGGAGCAAGGAGTTGCGTTAGTCGTGGTCATGGGGTTACTGGCTAGCGCCGTGGTCGTCGGCGCGATCAGTGTGCAATCCGCTCTGGTAGAGGAGCGTTTAGCAAGTAACTACCGCGCTGCGACGTTAGCGCAAATGCGTGCTGAAATAGCGGCTGCCCAGGCGGTGGCTTCTTTTAGTGAGCTGGTGTGGGGAGAGGACGTGCTTGCTATCGACAGTGAACATCCTAATCGGTGGGAGGACATCATTAGCTGGGAAGAGTTAGTGGCGCACCCGTTAGCCACGGTGCTTAGCAGTTCCTGCGAGCACAATAGCTGCTTATTTATCCCGATTGAACGCGATGGTCAACCGTGGGTGATGGCACTCGGGGCGGTGATTGCTGTGGATAGTACTGATGGCGAAACGCTGCTGGCACAGAGCTTACCTGTCTTTATCAACGTGAAGGAAGGGGAGGTAAGCCAGCAGACAAAGGCGACGGTGGTTTGGCATTAAGTGTACAATGACTTACCTTTTTTGACCTTTATTCAGCTGGATCCACACTATGAGTCAGACAGCTAAAACCCGTGTGCTGACCGGGATTACCACGACCGGAACGCCACATCTTGGTAACTATGTGGGTGCTATTAAGCCTGCCATTGAGGCAAGCCAAGACCCCAACGTACAGTCGTTTTACTTCCTTGCTGACTATCACGCGCTGATCAAGTGCCAAGATCCTAAGCGTGTGCAGGAGTCGCGGCTGGAAATCGCCGCTACGTGGCTTGCGTTAGGGTTAGATACCGATAACGCCATTTTCTATCGCCAGTCGGATATCTTAGAAATTCCCGAACTGATGTGGATGCTGTCGTGCGTGTGCGCCAAGGGGCTGATGAACCGCGCTCATGCTTACAAAGCGGCGGTTGCAGAAAACGAAGAAGCCGGCGACCAGGACCCTGATAAAGGTATCACAATGGGCTTGTTCGGCTATCCGGTGTTAATGGCTGCCGACATCTTAATGTTTAACGCCAATAAAGTGCCGGTAGGGCGCGACCAGATTCAGCACATTGAAATGGCGCGTGATATCGCCGGCCGTTTCAACCACCTGTTTAAAGGCCAATATTTTGTTCAGCCTGAAGCCGTTGTGGATGAAAAAGGGGAGGTATTGAAAGGACTGGACGGTCGTAAGATGTCCAAAAGCTATAACAATACGATCCCGCTTTTCTCTAGCGAGAAGAAGCTGCAAAAGTTGGTGCGTAAAATCAAAACCAACTCACTGGAACCCGGTGAGCCTAAAGACCCGGATACCTGCACGCTGTTCCAAATTTACGCAGCGTTTGCCAGCAATGCAGAAGCCGCAGCGCTACGTGAGCAATATGCGGCAGGTATCGGTTGGGGTGATGCTAAAAACCACGTGTTTGACTACTTAAACGCGCACTTAAGCGCACCCCGCGAGCGTTACACTGCATTGATGGAAGACCCTGCGTATATTGAAGCAGTTCTACAAAAAGGTGCTGAACGCGCTAGGGAAGAAGCGGCGGTGACTATGGATCGGTTGCGTTCTGCGGTGGGCTTAGGGCGTTTTATTTAACTTGCTGCGCTGACGGTTAAAAATAGCCCCTGCCATTGGTAAGGGGCTATGGTAAGGGGCTATTTGGAAGGTTTGTTTCCCTCTAACGGCGCTGTTTCACCGTGCGTGGCTTCATTGTCGGCAAGCATATCGTTACTAAATAGCTCGTTATCAAATAGCTCGTTATCAAATAGTGAAAGCTGTTTGCGATTAACGGGCTTTCTAGTGTTAGTACGCTTGTTGGGTCGCCGCTGGCTAGCGAGCTTATCCACAATGGCTCGGCTGGACTCTCTGGCTTCTGGCGTGCGTCTTAGCTCATACAGCATTTTCTTCCAGTGCCGCGCTTCGGTTTCAAAATCGTTGGGCAGCGGATAATGCTCGCCTGGCTGAAAACCAAATCGCTGGCACAGGCTTTCGGGTAGTGCCCAGGGCCTCGCACGCCACTCTAACGGTAGTCTTTTTAGCTCTGGTACCCAGCGAGCGACGAACTCGCCAGTGGGGTCGTTATCTTCCGCCTGTTTAATTGGGTTATATACCCGCAGCGCATTAGTGCCGGTGGCTCCTGCTTGCATCTGCACCTGGGGGTAGTGAATGCCCGGCTCGAAGTCAGTAAACAGCCGCGCTAGGTGCAGCGCCGGTTCCCGCCAGTGCAGCCCAAGGCCAAACGTGGCGTGGGAAATTAGCATGGCGCGCATGCGAAAGTTAAGCCAGCCAGTCGCGATCAAACTGCGCATACAGGCATCTACCAGTGGCACCCCGGTTTGGCCACGTTTCCAAGCGATAAGAGTAGGGTGGGTGGGGTCACGCTCTCTTAAGCCGCGCAGCGCCGGGTGCAGCGTTTGGTTCTCAATGCTGGGTTCGCTCTCTAGCTTTTGGATAAAGTGGCAGTGCCAGTAAAGGCGTGAAGTGAAGGCGCGCAGCGAGCGTGACCACGCCGTGTCATCGCTGTGTTTTTCCCGCTGACGACGTAGCGACTGGACCACTTCACGCATGGAAAGCGTGCCCCAGGCCAAGTGAGGTGAAAGCCGTGAGCCAAACTCCCAGGCCAACAGCGGTTTAGACAGCGAGCCGCGATAACGCCGCCCGCGTGCTTGCACAAAGCTGCGCCACAGCGCGCGGCCTTCACTGCGCCCGCCACGCTGGCGTTGGGGGCACGGCGTGGTATCAAACCCCAGCGTCAGGGTGTGTAGCTGCTCAACGTCAAGGTGATGAAAGATTTCCCAGCCTGGGGCTGTTTGGGCGCTTTGCGGTGCAAGGTAGGTCGGTGCCGACATTAGCGATTCCCAGTGGCTTTCCCAGCGGGTTTGGTGCCCCGTGCGGCTGCTGAGCCCGCGTACCACGCCCTGTTGGCGGGTTTCCTGCCAAGTGATGCCGTTGGTTTGGCACCAAGCATGCACTCGTTTATCTCGTTCAAAACTCCAGGCGTTGCCAGTTTCCTGGTGAGAGTGAAGGGCAATGTGGCCGTAGTATGCTTTTAGTGCCTTCAGCAAACCGACAATATCGCCTTGCCAGATACATAGCGGTAGGCCCAGTTTTGCTAAAGCGTTGGAGAGGTCGACAAGCGAATCTGCAGCAAACTGCCAATGGCGTAACGCGCTATCCGCTGCTTGCCATTGGTCAGGCTCAATGGCGAAGAGCGGCAGCACCGGGCCAGCTGCGGCCGCATTGGTAAGCGGCGCATGATCATGAATGCGTAAATCGCGTTTGAACCAAACGACCTGGATGGGTGCCTTAGCCATGCCGTATCCTGATGGTTGAGCGCTATTCGCCGGTAAACCATGACGTTACCATCAGGGTGACGTTGACGTAACTAATCCAGCAGAACTGGATCAGCTTAATAGGAGAGTGACGATGTATATTGCGATGAACCGTTTTCGGATAGCCCCAGGCCGTGAAGAGGATTTTTTGGACGTATGGCGTAACCGTGATTCTCATCTTGATGAAGTGCCGGGCTTTAAGCAGTTCCAAATGCTGCAGGGTGAAAGCCAGGAAGACCATACCGTGTTTATCTCCCACAGCGTATGGGAGTCGGAAGATGCCTTTCGCGCCTGGACCAAGTCAGAAGCGTTTCGCAAAGCCCACGCCAATGCCAAAGCGCCGGAAGGTATCTACCTTGGCCCGCCCAAGTTTGAAGGGTATGACGTCGTACTATAAGTAATGAGCCACCGTTTGGCAGGGCGGCTGTGCGGTGGTGCCTATTACGTATAAATTTTCTAACGTGAGCAAAAGAAAATCGTAATTTTATAAACGTGTTCGGTGGCGCATGCTGAGGCCATGTCTCATAGCGATGGAGCTGAACAGCATGTTTGGCCTAAAAAACACCACCACTCCCCAAGCGTTTATTGATGAGGAGCGCGCTTCCCCTAGCGCGCTTAATCAACACTTTTGGATGCCGTTTAGCGCAAACCGTGATTTTCACGCCAATCCGCGGGTTATCGCTGGCGCAGAAGGGCGCTACTACATTGACGACCAGGGCCGTAAGCTATTCGATTCACTCTCTGGCTTATGGACCTGCGGCGCGGGCCATAACCGTGAAGAGATTCAACAGGCCGTGGCGGCTCAGCTGGGCACGCTCGATTTTGCGCCAAGCTTCCAAATTGGCCATCCGCTGGGGTTTAAGTTAGCGGAAAAAATCGCCAGCCTTACTCCTGCAGGCTTGGATCATGTGTTCTTCACTAACTCTGGCTCAGAAGCTGCCGATACCTCGGTCAAAATGGCCAAGGCCTACTGGCGGTTAAAAGGTAAGCCTGAGAAAACCCGTATGATTGGCCGAGCCAAGGGCTATCACGGGGTGAATATTGGTGGTACCAGCCTGGGCGGTATTGGTGGCAACCGCAAGCATTACGGCCAGCTGATGGATGTCACGCATCTTCCGCACACCCTGCAAGCGGGCCATGCGTTTACCCGGGGCCAAGCAGAAACCGGTGCCGAACTTGCCGATGCGCTGCTTGATCAAATTGCCCTGCACGATGCCTCGACTATTGCGGCGGTGATTGTTGAGCCGATGTCTGGTTCTGCAGGGGTAATTGTGCCGCCCAAAGGCTATCTGGATAGGCTGCGCGAGATCTGTACCGCCCACGATATTCTGCTGATATTTGATGAAGTTATTACCGCCTTTGGCCGTAGCGGTGCGACCACTGGTGCCGAAGCGTTTGGCGTTACGCCGGATATTATGAACGTCGCCAAGCAAATCACTAACGGTGCGGTTCCTATGGGGGCAGTGATTGCCTCCAGCGACATTTTCGACACTTTTATGCACGCTGGCGGCGCCCCACACGCCATTGAATTTCCCCACGGTTACACCTACAGCGCCCACCCTGTCGCTTGCGCGGCTGGCTTAGCGGCGCTTGAAATAATGGAGCGCGAAAACTTCCCGGCCCAGGTCAGCGCGATAGCGCCTACGTTTGAACAAAAGCTTCATGCTCTAAAAGGCCGTAACCATATTGTTGATATTCGCAACTATGGCTTAGCGGGCGCAATTCAATTGGAGCCCCGTCATAGCGACCCAACCATTCGCCCCCGAGATGCCCATTTAGCCTTGTGGGAAGCTGGGTTTTACGTGCGCTATGGTGGTGACACGCTGCAGTTCGGCCCTCCCTTTGGTACCACGGAAGCTGAATTAGAGCGGCTGTTTGATGCAGTGGCCACCGCTCTAGATTCGCTGGCATAGCCCCGTTAGCGCGATATAAAAAGATCATGCTCAGCGATGTTCATACAGCCCCCTGTTAATTGGCGAGTGCCGCCAAAATGGCTTATGCCCCTCTTTTTGCGCCTGGCTACGAGTGATTCCAATATCTTCCAGCAGTCGGTCATCGAGGGTTAGTAACTGGCGGCGGCTGCGACGGTGCTGATGATAGTGGCGTAACTGACAGCGAATCTGGGTGAGGCTGAAGCGTGACATAGCGGTTCTCCTGGATGGCAATGTGCTCAACCAGATTACGCAGCCGCGTTAGAGCAATACAGATATAGACTTTTCTATTTTTAAGATACAGATGACCTGTGCTATACCTCTGTATGCTTGCTAATGCAGGAATCTGTATTGCTTAGAAGCTTATATTTAACGCTGTATTGGAGGCTGTTTTTAAAAAACAGAAGGTAAGAGTATGACTCGCTACGAGGAGGTTGCTGGCATTTTGCGGGAGCGAATTGAGCACGGTATTTACCACGTGGGTGATCGCTTGCCTTCTATTCGAGTGGTATGTCAGGAGTTTAATGTCAGTATCTCGACCGCTCAGGAAGCTTATCGGCAACTGTTGGATGTGTCGCTGATCGAATCACGGCCGAAATCGGGCTACTTTGTACTTCCAAGCAGAGTGCCTGCGGTGCTGCCTTCTGTCTCTCGTCCTGCGCAGTGCCCACTGGATGTCTCCCAATGGGATCAAGTACTAGAGCTGGTCGCTACACAGCGTGACAATAGTCGGCTGTTGCTTGGGCGCGGTGTGCCGAATCTGGCTTACGAAACGCTTAAGCCGTTGTCGAAAATACTGTCGGGGCTGCATCGTAAGCACGATCTGAATGGCTTTAACTACGACAAACTAAGTGGTAGCCCCGAGCTGCGTCAGCAGGTAGCGCGCTTGGCCATTGCCTCCGGTTGTTTGCTGCATCCAGATGACATTATGATCACCACCGGCTGTCAGGAGGCATTGTCGATAGCGCTGCGCACCCTCACTCAGCCTGGCGATGTGGTGGCTGTGGACTCGCCCAGCTTTTACGGCACCATGCAGATCCTAAAAGCCAATGGCCTAAAAGCGTTAGAGATTCCTACTGATCCGCAAACCGGTATCAGTTTGGAAGCATTGGAAATGGCGCTGGAACAGTGGCCGATCCGTGCCATACAGGTCACTCCGACGTATAACAATCCGCTGGGCTACACCATGAGCGAGGCGCGCAAAAAGGCGCTGTTTCAACTTGCCCAACGCTTCGACGTGGCCATTATTGAAGACGATATCTACGGTGATCTCGCCTATACCCACCCAAGGCCGTTGACAGTGAAGTCTTTCGACGATGATGGGCGGGTGTTGTTATGCAGCGGTTTTTCCAAAACGGTGGGGCCTGGGCTGCGGGTGGGCTGGCTGGCGCCGGGGTGTTATCGGGACAAGGCACTGCATATGAAGTATGTCTCTACCGGTGCCTCAGCCACATTACCGCAGCTGGCGGTAGCCGAGTTTGTTGCCAAAGGCCACTACGAGCGTCACCTTCGCTATGCCACTCGCCAATATCAGCGCCAACGGGACGTCATGATTAACTGGGTGCAGCGCTATTTCCCTAAAGGTTCAGGCATCAGCTATCCGCAAGGCAGTTTTTTGCTATGGGTGGAGTTACCCGCCTTGGTGGATTGTGTGCGCCTTAATGAGCGCTTGGCTCAGCGGGCTATCCATGTGGCACCTGGCTCGCTATTTTCAGCCTCTGGCAAGTTTCGCCAGTGTTTACGTCTTAACTATGCATTTACGTTAACACCGGCCATTGAAGATGCCGTGCGCACCGTGGGGGAGCTTGCCACCGAGATGGTGGAGGAGGCACAGCGGTATGAGGTGGCGCTGAAGTAAGCATTGGTTGCTATCGCTATATCAAAACGCCTCTTGAGCGGTACGCCAGACGCACATACCGATGAAGTAAACGGATGCAATGCCCCATCCCCATAGTGCCCAGGCGGTATGGTCGGGGCTGGAGAGCACCAGTGACGTTGTACATGCGCACCATAACAGCGTGATGGCGATATTGAGCGGCATGAACTGACGAACACGAAATGGATGAAGAAACTTCATCTTAGTCACGGTAAGAATGGCTAGAAAAACGATAGACGCAAAGGTGATGAAGGGCGGTAAATCGAGAATATAAAAATAGGCTGCGGCGATGTTCCAGGCGGCAGGAAAGCCAACAAAATAATTATCTTGGCTTTTCATATCGACATTGCAGAAACAGAACATCGATGACAACAGAATGATGAACACTGACAGCAATTCGAAATTGGGCGGCAACTCAATAAAGAAATAAATAAACAGAGCGGGAATAAACGCCCAGGTTAGATAATCGATGACCATATCAAGCGTCGAACCATCGAAGTGGGGCAGAACGGTTTTTACTTCATACTTACGCGCCAGGGTGCCATCGAAACCATCGACCATCATTGCTGCACCTAGCCAGAGTAAGCAGGCGACTGGGTTATTGTCGATCAGTGAAAGTAGCGCCATTGTGCCGAGCAGTACGCCGCTGGCGGTGAAGATGTGCACGCTCCAAGCCTTCCATCTTGAAGCGCGGGATTCTGTGTGCGAAGAGAGCGATTGAACCACGTTGACCCCATTGGGAACGTGTTGTCCCCTTGCTGTTTGATGGATAGATAGATGAGTGTGTAAAAAACATACCCTACTACAAGAAAGCACTGCGCGAATACGCAGACCGCTCATCTAGATATAGCGCATTTGTTGAGAAGGGTGCGCTAATTCAAGCTTAACTGATAACTTTCTACTCAGTGCTTTTCAAATAGCCGTTGGTTGTCAGCCGATGGAAGCCGGATTCGTTGTACTGATTAGCTGTCTTTTTAAGACAGGTATGCTGCGGCACCGACTGTCTTTCATTGCCGATACGTTGTTTACTGGAGGTCAGTTTGACTTGATCAAGAGCAACTGCGTTGGGATGAAGGTAGCTTACGACTAAGATGCTAAGGAATACGTCTAGGAGGCGGCAGCATGATTACAATTCGCGCAGCGACTATTAACGACCTTGATACCTTAACCGAGTTACTGGAGGGCTATCGGCAGTTCTATCAGCAGCCGAGCGATAGCGGTGCGGCACGTGACTTTTTGCAGCAGCGTTTTCGGCAGGCGGACTCACGTATCTTGGTGAGCGAAACGAGTGACGGTGCCCTTACCGGCTTCGTACAACTTTATCCTGGGGTTTCTACAGTAGGCTTAAACGCCCGTTGGACGCTAAACGATCTTTTTGTAGTGCCGGAGAGTCGCGAGAAAGGCACGGGCAGAGCATTAATGGAAGCGGCTACCCAGCTGGCGCGTGAGCATGGCGTCGCGCGTTTGATTCTTATGACTCAGGTGGAAAACGAGCGTGCCCAGCAGCTTTATGAGTCGTTAGGGTGGCAGCGGAACACAGCATTTTATGGCTACTTATTAGATATCAACTAACCAAGACCATGCCCGCTGCTCTATGCCCGCTGCTATGCGAGATAATGTGCTGAACCGGTACAAGAAGCGGGCTTAGACGTGATGTTTTGCATGGTCCACCATCAACCCTCGCATTAAGGTGTCGACCATGCTCTCGTATTCGTCTGCCAATTCAAACTGTTGTGGGTCTTGCAGCCAGTCAAAGCAAACGCCGATTAAAAAGCTGTGAAACTGAAGGCGGGCACTTGAAGGGCTAAGGCCCTGGCGTAATTGGCCGCT
Source organism: Halomonas qinghailakensis (assembly GCF_025820815.1). Taxonomy (NCBI): domain Bacteria; kingdom Pseudomonadati; phylum Pseudomonadota; class Gammaproteobacteria; order Oceanospirillales; family Halomonadaceae; genus Halomonas; species Halomonas qinghailakensis. Next base: position 1,909,200 of record NZ_CP096973.1, read on the forward strand.
TAGCTTAGCCTGTTCGAAGAGCTGTTCTACCTGCGCTTTTGAATGCTCTGATAGTTGGGTAATCATACTGATACGCGGATGGTCATCTTCTAACTTTTCGCAGCGGTGCAGCACAATGGTCGCGGCGCGCTGCAGCGGAAGGTTATAGCAAATAGCGCGGAGTGCACTGTGGGCAATTCCCTGTAAACACTGAGTCGGAGCATTGCCTAAACGAAGCACTGTTTCATCGACGATCTCATCAAGCGGCACGCGAACACGCTCAAGCAGGGCATTAAATACGGCCGCTTTATCCTCAAAATGCCAATAAATCGCACCGCGGGTAACCCCCGCTGCCGCCGCAATATGGGCCAGGGTAGTGCGCGACACGCCTTGGGCGAGAAACTGAGTTTCTGCGGCATCAAGTATGGCCTCGCGGGTGCGTTCAGCCTCAGCTTTGCGGCGTGACATAGCAGCTCCTAACAAAAAAGTGCCCATATTTTGGCATTACTGAATGGCAAAGTCGCCAGTAGGCTATTAGTATACACGTTAACTGACATTCATGAATGTCAGTGAAATTTCCCCTGACTGCGTATTAATAACACCGCCGAGGAGTCCGCTGTGCGTAACACTGTGATTCGATTACTTCCAGCGTTGCTGGTCCTGCTGCTGGTGGCGGGTGCCGCTGATGCCGAGGATCAGAATGAACAACCTCCCCGGCCGGTGAAATTGATCACACTGGAAGCGTCTGGCGCAGCGCTGCAGCGCCAGTTTCCTGCGCGGGTTGAAGCCACTACACGCAGCAATCTGTCGTTTCGCATGGCGGGCGAGCTCTTAGAGGTTAACGTGAGCCCAGGCCAGCAGGTAACGGAAGGCACTCTCATCGCCCGTATTGATGATCGTAACGTGCGCAGCGAGTTGGACAGCGCCCGTTCGCGGTTAGAGTTGGCGCAAGCAACCCGCGAGCGTATGCGTTACACCTTAGAGCGCGGTGCGATCAGCCAGGCTCGGTTTGATGAGTCAGAGGCGGAATGGCGTGCTGCTCGGGCGACTTTTGAGCAAGCTGAAGAACAGCTAGAAAACACCCAGCTACGCGCTCCTTATGATGGCGTGATTGCTCAGGTGCCCGTAGATAACCGGCAGATCGTTCAAGTGCAAGAAACGGTGGCGGTGATTCAGCAGCCAGGGCAGCTTGATGTGGTCTTTCATTTACCACAGCAAATTGTTCAGCAAATACCACGCAGTGACAGTGTTTCACCCTTTGAAACGGCGATGGCCTTTGAAGTGCGGTTTGGCAACAGCGAAAAACCTTATCTTGCGCAACTAGCGTCGTACACCACTCAAGCCAGTGCCCAAAGCCTTGCGTATGAGGTAACACTCCGGCTGCCGCAGCCAGACGATATCACGCTGCTCGATGGTATGAGCGCCACCGTACGGCTTGATTTAGGCCAGCTGTTACCAGCGTCCGACAATGCCGTGTGGCATTTGCCGCCTGAGGCCATTAGCTATCTCGCTGATAGTCCAGAGCAGGCGGTGGTGTGGCGTTTTCAATCACCTGACCGTTTAGAGGCAGTGCCAGTTGAGGTGGGGCGTTTGACATCTAAGGGACTAGAGGTGAGTGGTGAGCTGGACGCGAATGATCGTGTGGTGGCGGCGGGAGCCCATCGCGTTAGTACGGAAGTGCGGGTAACGCCATGGGTCAAGGAACAGGGGCTATAAGATGGTTGATTACTTCTTACGCCACCGGGCCGCTAGTTATTTAATGACCGTGGTGCTACTCGTAGGTGGGTCGCTGGCTTTCACGGGTATGGGGCAGCTTGAGTTTCCTGAATTTACCATTCGCAATGCGCTGGTCACTACCCAGTACCCTGGCGCTACACCAGAAGAAGTAGAGCAGGAAGTTACTTCAACGCTGGAAGAAGCCATTCAAGAAATGCCCTCGATCAAACGCATCAGTTCGGTGAGTTCTGATGGGTTTTCGCAGATCACCGTTGAACTGCAAAGCACGGTTCAAAACGATGAGCTGCAACAGCTTTGGGATTCCCTACGCCGCAAAGTGGGCGATGCTCAAGCTGCCTTGCCGCCAGGCGCGAGTCAGTCTCGTGTTAATGACGATTTTGGCGATGTTTTCGGTCTGATGATTAACCTGACCGGGGATGGCTACGCCATGCCTGACTTAAAAGGTCATGCCGAGTTTCTTAAGCGTGAACTCGCCTTGGTGGAGGGGGTTGAAAAGGTGTCGCTGGCGGGGGTCAGGGAAGAGCGCATTTTCATAGAAGTTGACCGAGAGCGGCTACGTGCGTTGAACATCCCTCTAAGTTCACTCCAACAACTGCTTGATACGCAAAATGCGGTAGTCGATTCGGGACACTTAAAGCAGGGAGGCCAGCGTTTCCGGGTAACGCCGTCGGGTAGTTCTGCCAATATTGATGATTTACGTGCGCTCATCGTCAGTGAAGGCAACGGTGAGTTAGTGAGGTTGAGCGATATCGCGGAGGTTTCCCGTGGCTTAGCCGAGCAACCACAACTGCTCTATCGCGATATGGGGCGGCCGGCCATTTCCCTAGGCATCTCGTTTGAAAGTGGCGTTAACGTGGTCGAAGTAGGTGCCCGCTTAGATCAACGGCTAGAGGAACTGGAGGCACGTTCGCCGTTGGGTATGGAGCTTAATGTGGTCTATGACCAGCCGAGCGTGGTAGATGACGCGGTATCCGGTTTTCTAATCAGCCTGCTTCAGGCGGTGTCCATCGTTATTGTAGTGCTAATGCTGTTTATGGGCTGGCGCAGCGGTCTACTGATGGGCTTTATTCTGCTGATCACCATTATTGGCACTTTTATGTTGATGCGTATCCACGGCTTGCAACTGGAGAAAATCTCCCTGGGTGCGCTGATTATCGCCTTGGGTATGCTGGTCGATAATGCCATTGTGGTTACCGAAGGCATGCTAGTAGGCCTTAAGCGCGGCCAAAGTATTCGTGAGTCGGCACATCAGGTGGTTAAGCAAAACGCTTGGCCGCTGCTGGCAGCCACGCTGATTGCAGTGGCGGCGTTTGCACCAATTGGGTTGTCGCCGGATACCACCGGTGAATTTATCGGCTCGCTGTTCTATGTGTTGCTGTATTCATTGCTGTTAAGTTGGCTAACAGCGCTGACGCTCACGCCTTTCTATTTCAAGCTGCTGTTTCGCAATGTCGCCCCTAGCAGCACAGACGAAGACCCCTATACAGGCGTGGTGTACCGCGTATTTAGCCGTGTGATTGTGGCGGGTATCCGGCTGCGTTGGCTGACGATTGGGCTGGTATTGGTAATACTGGCAGGCGCGGTTGTCGGTTTTGGTTCCGTCAAGAATGCCTTCTTCCCTGCCTCGAATACGCCTCTCTTCTTTGTCGATTACCGCACACCAGAAGGCACCGATATTCTGGAAACTGAACGGCGGGTCGCTGAACTTGAAGACGTGGTCATGGACATGGACGGTGTACGCCACCTTACCACCGTTATTGGCGGCGGTGCCCAGCGCTTTACCCTAACCTATGCGCCGGAAGACCGTTATGCCAGCTATTCGCAGCTAATAATTGAAACTGATGACAAGGTCACGCAGCAAGCGCGCATGGCGGATGTTGAAGCGGTGCTTGAACGTGATCACAGTGATATCGACTATAAAATTGCCCCGTTGGAAGTTGGCCCTGCTCCGAAAGCGAAAATTGAAGCAAGGCTATACGGCAGCGATCCTGCTGTCTTACGCCAGCTAGGTGAACAAGTTGCAGCCCTGTTTAGTGATACGTCCAATATGGTCAGCGTACGCACTAGCTGGCGTAACCGTGTTCAGGCCGTGGTGCCAATTTTTGCCGAAGACACAGCGCGACGGCTGGGCGTTACCCGTGAGAATCTGGCGGCCACACTGGCGCTAAGTACCAGTGGTAGTCAGGTGGGCATTTATCGTGACGGCAGTGACCTTATCCCGATTGTTGCCAGGGCCATACCCGAGCAGCGCAATGATATCGATAACGTCGGATCACTTAACGTATGGAGCGCTGAACAGGGGCGCTACATCACTGCAGACCAAGTGATGCGCGATGTGACGACCCAGGTGGCTGACCCATTGATGATGCGCCGTGACCGCGAACGCATGCTAGCAGTATATGGTGAACCCGACCCGCTCAGTGGCGTGACTGCGGCTAGTGTATTGGCTCAGGTTCGACCGCAAGTAGAGGCGCTTGACCTGCCACCCGGTTACCGACTTGAGTGGGGCGGTGAATTTGAGACTGCTGGTGAAGCACAGAGCGGTCTATTTTCCTCACTGCCACTTGGCTTGGTAATGATGTTTATCATCACGGTGGTGTTGTTTAACAACTTCCGTCAGCCGCTGGCGATCTGGTTTTTGGTACCGCTGACCATTGTCGGGGTAGTCGCTGCACTTCTGATAACTGGGATGCCGTTCTCGTTTATGGCGTTGCTGGGCACACTGAGTTTGATTGGGATGGTGATCAAGAATGCCATTGTGCTGGTAGAAGAGATCAATGTGCAGCTACCACTGCACAAAGATCGCTATCACGCTGTAGTACGCGCTGCCATTAGTCGTGTCCGGCCCGTTTCCATGGCTGCGCTGACTACCATGCTAGGGCTGATCCCGCTGATTAGTGATGCATTCTTCGCCAGCATGGCGGTCGCGCTGATTGGTGGTCTCGGTGTCGCCACGCTACTCACCCTTATCGTACTACCGGTGATCTACTGCGTGCTTTACCAGATCAAGATTCACTGAGCGCCCTTATCAATCGCTGGCGCCAAACGGTGAGGGCAGCGTGGTGCAGTTGCTTCGCGATTGGATGCAACAATGTGCGGCTGCTTCGTTTGGCTGCCCTTTATTGGTGCTCAACATTGGCGTATAGACGCACCGTCACCATCATTTCGACTGTGAGTGATGGTGATGGTGGCTAAATAGATAAAGAAGCCAGCAGCTGGTATCTCTCACCGCTGGCAAACGGATGTTGCTTACTTTGGAGTATCCGTTTTAGGCGGCTCAGTACTGTTAGCACTAGTACCTTGTGGTTGAACGGGCGCTGGTGGTGCTTCTGCTTCAACAGGGGTGTTGCTTGTAGACGTAGAGGCTTCCACTGCTGCCTCAAGGCTGGCTACCTGCCGCTCCAGCGCTTCAACGCGTGAGCGCGTGCGCTGTAGTACATCCATCAAAATATCAAAGTCTTCCCGTGACACCAGTTCCAGCCGGTCAAAGGCACCGCGTACCACCTGCTGTACGCCCTTTTGAATGTCTTCTGGGGCTTGGGATGCGTTTTGCAGACGATCCCCGATTTGCTGGGCTAAACGGCTAATGCGATCTTGAGGCGCCATCGCTCTCTCCTTAAATGTCCACGCATAAATGTGCACTGCTTATTAATAAGGATACGCAACCCGTCGCCAATACGCATGCGTCGTTTGCAATTTAGCTTCAGTCCTTTCGCAATTGGTTTGCTGCATCGAAATGAAGCGTCTCGCTTTTGTTAATGTTCTTTTATGGTGCAAGCAGCTAATGGCAAATGCTGCTATGCCTGACTCCCTGTTAGATAATCTTAAATTATGTGAAACAACCTGCTGACTTTTAAGCAAAAAAAATTGAGTGGCACGGTATGCGCATTGACGAGGTAAGTACTTAACTCGGGCGGCGCTGCCGCTACCTAATCCAGCAGGGGAGATCCGGGATGAAACTCATCACCGCTATCATCAAGCCATTCAAGCTTGACGACGTTCGTGAAGCGCTCGCCGATAACGGCGTTCAGGGCATTACGGTTACTGAAGTCAAAGGCTTTGGCCGTCAAAAAGGGCATACCGAGCTTTACCGTGGCGCGGAGTATGTGGTCGATTTCCTACCTAAAGTAAAAGTAGAGGTTGCTGTCGATGATGCGCGCTTGGAGAGCGTTCTCGACGCCATTTGCAGCGCAGCTAACAGTGGCAAAATTGGCGACGGCAAGGTGTTTGTAACGCCATTAGAAGATGTGATCCGTATTCGTACCGGTGAGCGCGGCGCAGACGCTGTGTGATCAACACTTTCCGGACTGTTTTTACGTATAACTTCTCTTAGTACAACGGGGAACACCTCATGAATGAGTTAGCTGATTTGAGCTATGCGCTCGATACGTTTTACTTCTTAATTTGCGGCGTGCTCGTAATGTGGATGGCCGCTGGCTTCTCGATGCTTGAAGCGGGTTTGGTGCGTTCAAAAAATACCGCCGAGATTTTGACCAAAAATATCGCGCTGTTTGCGATTGCCTGCACCATGTACTTACTGGTGGGTTACTACATCATGTATTCCAGCAGCGCGGGAGGCTTCTTACCTAACCTTGGCTTCCTGATTGGCACTGAAAATAGCGTTGATGCGGTGACGGCTGGTGGTGACGATGCACCTTATTACTCCATGCGCTCTGACTTTTTCTTCCAGGTAGTGTTTGTCGCAACCGCCATGTCGATTGTGTCGGGTGCGGTTGCCGAGCGTATGAAACTGTGGGCATTCCTGGCCTTCGCCGTGGTGATGACAGCTTTTATCTACCCAGTATCTGGTTACTGGACATGGGGCGGCGGCTGGTTGTCTGAAGTGGGTTACTCTGACTATGCGGGTTCCGGCATTGTTCACTTAGCTGGTGCAGCCGCTGCCTTAGCTGGTGTCTTAGTGCTTGGCCCACGTAAAGGTAAGTACGGTAAAGACGGTTCTATCCATGCGATTCCAGGTGCAAATATGCCGCTGGCGACCCTGGGTACCTTCATTCTGTGGATGGGCTGGTTCGGTTTCAACGGTGGCTCTGAGCTGAAAATGTCTGATATCAGCTCTGCCAACAACGTTGCTCAAGTATTTGTGAACACCAACGCAGCCGCTGCGGGTGGCGTTCTAGCGGCACTGATTCTTGCCAAGCTGTGGTTCCGTAAAGCTGATCTTACTATGGCACTGAACGGCGCGTTAGCAGGTCTAGTGGCGATTACCGCTGATCCGCTGTCTCCTTCTGCACTGGGCGCTGCTGTGATTGGTGCTGTGGGTGGTGTGATCGTCGTCGCCTCTATTGTCACGTTGGACAAGCTGAAACTTGATGATCCAGTGGGTGCAATCTCGGTACACGGTGTTGTGGGTATCTGGGGTGTATTAGCAGTGCCGCTGACCAATGGTGATGCTTCTTTCGGTGCACAGCTGATTGGTATCGTCGGTATCTTTGGCTGGGTATTCGTGGCAAGTCTTGTGGTCTGGCTGGTATTGAAAGCCATCATGGGAATTCGCGTTAGCGAAGAAGAAGAGTATGAAGGTGTCGATATCGCCGAGTGTGGTCTTGAAGCCTACCCTGAGTTTAGCGTTAAGAAATAAGCCTGCGCTAATGAAGTGAGCTGGCGTGTTCTTTCGGCCTCCCTATCGGGAGGCCTTTTTAGTTCTAGAAAGATAGTTCTAGAAAGATAGTTATGGATAGGTAGTTATGGATAGGTAGTTCTTGAAACTTGATTATGAAGACCTGGCCTTAAAGCCTGATTTTTAAAATTAGCGCTATGTACCTCGCCTAGTCGGTTTAGTTATGCTGACGAACATGGGTGCCCCACAAAAATAGTGTTAACTCAAAAGGCCGAGAGCTGAGCGATGTCAGATAAACAACAGTTGTCACTATTTGCTCAGGCTGAGCCTGATAGCCCTTTTAGCAAGTACATTGTGTATGTGGATGAGAGCGGCGACCATGGTATGGAGACCATTGATCCGCAGTATCCGCTATTTGTATTGGCGTTGTGTGTATTCCATAAACGTCACTACAGTGAGCAGGTAGTTTCAGCACTGGAAAAATTTAAGTTTCATCACTTTGGGCATGATCAAGTAGTGCTGCACGAAAGCGAAATACGCAAGGAAAAAGGACAGTTCACTATATTTCGCAGTCGAGAACAGAAACACCATTTTCTCAATGAGCTAACAAATATTATTGAACGCAGTAACTTTATTCTGATCAGCTGCGTGATAGATAAGCGGCGCTTAAAAAAACAGGATATTGCCAACACCAACCCTTACCACATTGCTCTTGGGTTTTGCCTAGAAACGCTTTACGATTTTCTGGAAGAGAAGAACGAGCAGACGTCATTAACCCATGTAGTGGTTGAGCGCCGCGGACCTAAAGAAGATGATGAATTGGAGCTTGAGTTTAGGCGTATTTGCGATCGTGATAATGCCAGAAATATTGTGCTGCCATTTGATGTGCTGTTTGCAGATAAAAAAGTAATGTCATCCGGACTGCAGTTAGCCGACTTAGTGGCTCGACCAATAGGCCTGAGCCTACTGCGACCAGAACAATCCAATAGGGCTTTTGATGCTCTCAAAGATAAATTTTACTGTGAGGGAGGAAGAAATGGCGTTGGCCAGGGGTATGAAGATTGGGGCTTAATGATTTACCCGCCCCTAGACAGCGAAAAGCCCCGATGAAACTCACCGAGGCTATAACGCCGACCGGGCACCCCCAATCCACTTGGCCCAAAGTATAGGCAGGGTCGATACCTAGTGGCAACAGGAATTCAGAGTGTGAACGATGAAACTTTCGAAAAACTCCGGACCGAGTGGCTACTAGCCAAGAAAAAACCACTACATAAAAACAGCAAGTGTGTAGTACTCACTAGGGTAGGAGTGAGGCGGCCTCTAAACGCTTTTTTTATTCTCTGCCGGTAGCGGTGTATGCTTAACGCTAACGGGCTTGGCTAACAGCAGTGTCCCGCCACCCTTTGATAAAAGGCCACCAAGCTAGAGGATGTCGCAATGAAATTGATCTCAGCCATTATCAAGCCGTTTAAGCTTGATGACGTACGCGAATCGCTCTCTGATATCGGCGTGCAGGGCATTACGGTAACGGAAGTGAAGGGCTTTGGCCGTCAGAAAGGCCATACTGAGCTATACCGTGGTGCAGAGTACGTGGTGGATTTTCTGCCCAAGGTGAAATTAGAAGTAGCCGTTGATGACGATATGGCCGAGCAGGTGATTGATGCCATCACTCAAGTGGCAAACACCGGTAAGATCGGTGACGGTAAAATCTTTGTAATGCCACTGGAGCAGGTAATCCGTATTCGTACTGGTGAAACCGGTAAAGACGCGGTTTAACCGCGACAGGCCTAGCTGCCTAACGTTACCAAAACGCCCCGCTAAATGGTGTTGTTTAGCGGGGCGTTGTTATTAGTTGGCGGTCGCTTACCTAGCCGCCAATTTCTTGCTTGTTACTGCTTACTTTTCAACAAAGGCGCGCTCAATCACGTAGTCGCCCGGCTCGCCCATGCGCGGGGAAATATTCAAGCCCAGCTCGTCTAGCAGTGCGCTAGTGTCGTCGAGCATGGCGGGGCTACCGCAAATCATCGCGCGGTCTTGGCGTGGGTCAATCGGCGGAAGACCGGTATCTTCAAACAGCTTGCCGCTGCGAATGTGGTCGGTCAGGCGCCCCATGGTGTGAAACTCTTCACGGGTAACCGTGGGGTAGTACACCAGTTTCTCGGCAATGTCATCGCCTAGATATTCGTGCGCAGGTAGCTCTTTGGTAATGAAGTCGGCGTAAGCCAGCTCAGACACTTCGCGCACGCCATGTATCAGCACCACTTTTTCAAAGCGCTCGTACACTTCAGGGTCTTGGATCAGACTCATAAATGGTGCGAGGCCTGTGCCGGTGGAAAGCATATAAAGGTTGCGGCCCGGTAGCAGGTCATCGCATACCAGCGTGCCGGTAGGCTTACGGCTGACCATAATTTGGTCGCCAACTTTTAGATGCTGCAAACGCGAGGTAAGCGGGCCATCGGGTACTTTGATGCTGAAAAATTCTAGATGGTCTTCGTAATTGGGGCTGGCAATGGAGTAAGCACGCATCAACGGTTTACCGTTGACTTCCAAGCCGATCATAACAAACTGGCCGTTTTTGAAGCGCAAACTGCGTTCACGGGTAGTGCGAAAGCTGAACAGAGTGTCGTTCCAGTGGTGAACGCTGAGAACTTCTTCCAAGGCAAACTTGCTCATGCTGACTCCTCCAATGGGCAGAGTGGCGTAAGCCTCGTCTGCCATATTCTAAAAAAGTATAAAAAATGGCTAAATATGTTGCCTATGATTATAAATAAAGAGAGGGTTATCTGTTAAGCAAATTATACTGATAACCCTTATCTAAAAAATAGATATAAATGCCGAATCAAGATAGGTCGCTGCTATGCATTACACCTTGCGCCAGTTAGAAGTCTTTGTAGCCGTCGCCCAACACGAAAGTGTTTCTCAGGCGGCGCGTGCCCTTGCTATGTCTCAATCTGCCACCAGCACAGCGCTGGCGGAGCTTGAGCGTCAATTTGACTGCCAACTGCTTGACCGCATTGGCAAGCGTCTAAAACTCAATGCGTTGGGCTTTCAGCTGTTGCCTAAAGCGGTTGCCTTGCTGGATAGGGCGGAAGAAGTGGAAGAGTTGTTGCGAGGCCAGCAAGGGGTGGGCGCGTTGGAGGTGGGGGCAACGCTGACTATAGGTAATTATTTAGCGACTTTATTGATTAGTGATTTTATGCAGCGCTATCCCGGTAGTCGGGTGCGCTTAGCGGTGCGTAATACGCGCCACATTATTGAGAGTGTGCGCCAGCACTCGCTTGATTTAGGGTTGATTGAAGGCCAGTGCGACGACGATATGATTATCAGCCAGCCCTGGGTAGAGGATGAGCTGTGTGTGTTTTGCTCACCGCGCCATCCGTTGGCAGGGCGTGAACACTTGGAGTTGGAACAACTGCTGCGAGAAGATTGGATAATGCGCGAGGAGGGTTCTGGCACTCGCATGACCCTTGAGCATGCCGCGCGGCATCGGCGTAGCCGGTTTAATACCCTGCTGGAGCTTGAACATACCGAGGGCATTAAGCGGGCGGTAGAGTCGGGCCTGGGCATTGGCTGCGTTTCCAGGCTCGCGCTGCGTGATGCTTTCCGGCGTGGCAGCTTAGTGCCGCTGCCAACACCGGAGTTAGACTTAAAACGTCAGTTCACCTTTATTTGGCACCGTCACAAGTATCTCACCACCGGTGTGCGCGAGTTCTTGCGGCTTTGCCGTGAGATGACGGCGGGTGCCAAGCGCAGTGATGACATCCCTTTACCGCCGATCCCCTAGGCCAGGTGTTATACCGCTTAATATCAACGTGGCCTAATGGATCTGTTTTACTATCCCTCGTTGGGGTTGATTAGTACTGTCGAGCAGGCGTTGGCGCAGGCAGGGTGGGTTGATCCTGGCGACTACTATTCGTTTCGAGTATGAAGCCGCCTACCAATGCATCGAGCCGCTCAGCCTGATCTTTTAGCTGTTCGGCAGCAGTGGTGGACTCTTCCACCAGAGCCGCGTTTTGCTGGGTCATCTGATCAAGGTCGGTGACGGCAATGCTTACCTGGCTGATGCCATCATTTTGTTCCCTCGCTGCCGTGCTGATATCGCCAAGCATTTGGGTCACTCGCGTTACGCTTTGGGCTAACTCATGCATCGCTGCTTCTGCGTCGCGCACCATTTGAGTGCCGCTTTCTACCTTACCTGCCGAGGCATTGATGCGTTGACGGATGTCTTTGGCGGCATCACTGCTGCGAGAGGCCAGTTGCCTGACTTCATCCGCCACGACGGCAAACCCACGGCCATGCTCCCCAGCACGAGCTGCTTCTACAGAGGCGTTTAGCGCTAGCAGATTGGTTTGGAAAGCGATGCCATCAATAACGCTGACAATACTCTGAATTTCATCAGAATTAGTGCGAATATCGGTCATCGTAGCGACCACCTGCTCAAATGCACTATCTGTTCGGGCTGCTAATTCAGAGGCGGTTTGTGAGAGCCCGCTGGCCTCCTGAGAAGCGTGGGTGGTGTGACCAACGGTACTGCTGATCTCTTCCATGGCAGAAGATGTCTGTTGCAGGCTGGCGGCGGCCTGTTCGGTACGCCGTGAAAGGTCGTGCCCCCCTTGGGTAATCTCATTGGCCGCGTGGTTGACTGCTTCGCTGCTGCGTCGGACATCCAGCAAAATGGCTTGGATTTTCTCTGCGAAGGCATTGAACTGTGTTGCTACAGCTGCACTTTCATCGCGGCCATGAACCGGCAAACGTTGGGTCAGGTCGCCATGTCCCGTAGCGATCTCTTCCATACGATTAGCCAAGCGCTTAAGGGGACGTGCGATGCGTCCACCAATCCACCACAGTGCGGCAACACCAATGGCTGCCAACAGCAGCCCCACCAGTGTCATGCCCAGGGTGTTTTGTTGACGCTGTTCACTGAGCACATCTTGCAAGGCGTTTAGCTCGGCCAATACCACTGATTCAGGCAGCTGTAGTACCAGCACCCAGGGCTGATCAGTGTCGCCAAGGGTAATTGGCTGATAGCGCTGAAGCATACCGTCCGCCATGCTGCTGTGGAGACTCCCCTGAGTAGCGGCTTGTTCAATACCTGCCAACAGAGTGGCATTTAGGGAGTCGCTAGCGTGTGCCCCCAGGGAGTCCTGGTTAGCGGTATCGGCAACTAAACCGCCACGCCCTGCCACTAGTGTCATCCGTCCTGCGCCATTGTAAAGCGCTTGATTAGCATCGCTTAACAGGGTTTGAATAAAGTTAAGCGCTAAATCAACCCCTGCGATTCCGCGAAATTCGCCATCCACCAAGATCGGTGCGTTGAACGAGGTGACTAGCTGGGTCTCGCCGCCAAAGTCGTACGCTGCCGGGTCAATAATACAGGCGGTCAAGGTTTCACGCGGACACAGGTAGTACTCTCCTTCACGCACGCCGCTGGCCAGACGCGTCTCGCTTTCCATGTCGTCACCTAACGGGAGTATGGCTAACTCACCCTCTTCCGTGCGGTACCACCAGGGCATAAAGCGGCCGCTGCCGTCATGACCGTAGCGCTCGTCACCCGCGTAGCGTGCGTCGTCTCCAAAGGCATTGGGTTCCCAGCCAATATAGGCATCCAAAAGTTCAGGGTTATCAGCAACTGTTTGCCGTACTAAGTTGGAGAGCTGTCGGCGGCTTAAGTACAGCGCACGCTGGCCTTCTGCGTCTTCTACGCCCATTAACGCGTTGGTCGTGGCGAGCTGCTTGGCTAGCGTCATCGCTTTATCCAGCTCGCGTTGAATGCGTCGTCCCTCGGCATCGGCAATCGCATTTAAGCGGGCATCCAGCGCGCTGTTCATGAGTTCACTGGTATGCTCATCCACGGTTTGCTGGGTATGAGTGGCGGCGATCAGGTTATACACCACCAGTGCAGCCACAATGGCTAGCAGGCAGGGGCCTGCCAGTGCCACGACAAAAGAGCGTAACGAGCGAAAATGCATAGCATATTCCTTAGGCAATATGGCGATGTTGGCTGGCAGACGCTTGATAGGGCACCTGGAGAGCCGGTGTAGTGGCATGCGACAGCTTAAAGCTGCTGATCGTCCCCGAGAGATGCTCAGCTTGCTCTTTTAGCTGTTCGGCAGCGGTCGTGGACTCTTCCACCATTGCAGCGTTTTCTTGGGTCATACGATCAAGCTCGGCAACCGCAATGTTGACTTGGTTAATGCCATCGCTTTGCTCGCTGGTGGCCGCGTTAATTTCGGCAAGTACCTCCGTCACGCGGGTAATATGGGCCACGATATCCTGCATCGTTGCACCTGCGTTGCGCACCAGCGAGGTGCCTTTATTGACTTTGGTTTGCGAATCCTCAATCAGTTTTTGGATATCATTGGCTGCTTCGCTACTGCGCCCTGCTAGCTTACGTACTTCATCAGCAACGACTGCAAAACCTCGGCCATGTTCACCTGCTCGGGCAGCTTCTACCGAAGCGTTAAGTGCCAACAGGTTGGTTTGAAACGAAATGCTGTTCATTAATGTGACAATGTCGCCAATTTTATCGGAAGCATGGGTAATGTCTTCCATCGTGGTAACGACATTTGCCACCACTTGACCACCTTCTTTCGCGACGTTTGACGCCTCATTGGAAAGTTGGTTGGCTTCCTGCGCAGAGGCAGCGGTGTGCTGAACCGTGCTGGTGATTTGCTCAACCGATGCAGACGTTTGCTGCAGGCTAGACGCAGCGTTATCGGTGCGGCGCGATAAATCCTGACCGCCCATGGCAATTTCATTAGCCGCATGGTGAACAGCTTCACTGCTTGTGCGTACATCAATCAATACGGCTTCCATTTTGCCAACAAAGCTGTTGAAAGCGCTGGCAATTTGGGTCACTTCATCGTTGCCTTCTTCCGGCAGGCGCTGGGTTAAATCACCTTCTCCGGAAGCAATGTTATCCATTGCATTACGCACGCCTAGCAAGCGGCGAAGCAGTAGGGAAAGTAGTAGGCTAAATACCACTGCGGTAATGGCGGCGACGACGAGCAGGGTAATGATCGAGGTTGTCGCGATGGCACGCAGACCAGCGGTCGCTTCGTATTCATCAAGCGCTACCACCAGCTGCCAGCCACTGCTGCCGCCAACGGTACTTCCCATTAGCAGCTTGGCACTGTCTTGTAGTTCAAGCGCTTGGGGCTCTTCGGCTTGGATAATCTGAGCCAGACTGTCGTTGGTAAGATCGCTGCTCAATACTGAAGAGGGCTCAAGCGTTAGTTGAGCGTCAGGATGCGCTACAAGCGTGCCATCTTCCGTCGTCAAAAAGCCAAAGCTTGAAGGTGTCGGGGCAATGCTGGCGACAATTTCAATAACGTCTTCTATTGTAATATCAGCACCAATGACAGCAGCGAGCTGACCATTACGATAAAAAGGGCGAGCAAAGGTAACGACTAATCCACCGGTTTGAGCGTCCACATAAGGGGCTGTGATAATGGTGTCTTGTGCTTTTGCAGCAGCCTCGTACCACGGCCGTTGGCGTGGGTCGTAATCACTAGGTGGTTGCCAGCCGTCAGAGAAAACCGCGTCAGATGTGGAAGGATAGGCCAGATAAGAGGTTAAAAAGTTGCCAGAGTTAGCCAGCTGGCGCAGAGCGACAAGAGGGTCGCTACTGCTTGCCGCATCTTCCATGCTAGCCAGCATTGTATAACGGGCGTTAAACCACTCATTAATTGCTTGGGTGTTACCATCGACAACAGCATTGAGGTTTCTGCTTACTTGCTGAGTGTTATGGAATTTTACAGTGGTGTAGCTAGCGATGCCGTTAATAATCAGAGCTAACACAATAGCGGTCAGGGCGGCTAATAAAATGCGTGCGCGTAGGGAGGAAAACATGGTCGCTCTCAACTTCGTCAGGGGATCAGACGACTATCGGCGAGAGCGACAACTTCTTTAGCTGAAATTTAGTTGAAAAGCATCCTATTCAGAAAAAGAACGAGTGACGGTGAAAACGTTAGCGTAAGTCGCTTACGGCATGTTGAATATCGGCAAGAGAGGCTTTGCTCAAATCCTTTGAAAGCGTATGAATGACCAGCTTTTGGGTGGTGTTGTCGAGTTTTTCACGCAGCAAACCAAGAAATTTAGGCGGCGCAACCATGATGAGTTTTTCCATGCTGTTATCGACCCGTGCCCCATATAAGCGCTTGGCAACTTCCTTGGCAAACAGCTCATTTTCATGGTGTGAGGCAGCGCCTTCCTCTCCTGATGAGCGCGACGACGTTGACGTGGATTCATGGACATCGGCACCGCGGCGGTCAGTAATTAAGTCGCCTTCATGCAGCCTGCCTGCTGCGTGTACAAGGCTTTCATGTTCAGCAAGTTGTAATGCATCACGAGTAAAAATGCGTGCACGAGCGGCGTCAGCTACCACAATATAGGTGGTCATCGTCGTACGTCCTCCTTGTCGTTAGTTACTCTCTAACCATGGCAAGCGTTTGGCATTTGGTCAAACATCCATGATTCAGGGAAAAAATTAATAAGGGAAAAAATGTCGGCAGAATCTTCTAAGCCACTTTGCTTTTGGCGAAACCGTTATCTTTTGATGCGTCATGGTCACAGCCAAGCGAATGAACGGGGGCTCATTATTAGTTCACCTGAGCGTGGTCTATACGATTTTGGCTTGTCACCTTTGGGGGAAAAGCAACTATTGGCTGTTGCTCAGCAGTGGCGGTGGCCGACGCCTACCAAGGTGGTGCACTCGGACTTTCTGCGGACCACACAAACTGCTGAAAGAGTCGCCAGTGTGTTTGATTTAACGCTGGAAAAAGAGGAGCGTCTGCGTGAACGCTACTTCGGTGAATTCGATGGCCAAGCGGATCGCTATTATCCTGATGTATGGGCGCTAGACGCCGAGGATGCTGAGCATCAACAGCACCAGGTGGAGCCAGTTAGCAAGGTGGCTGCGAGGATGTGCGCAGTGATTAATGAGCTAGAATGCCGCTGTGAAGGCGAAACAGTGCTAGTGGTTAGTCATGGCGACCCGTTACAAATACTACTCACGGCGCTCGCCGATAGGCCGCTGGCGCAACACCGTGAACAGTTAGCCCTGCAGCCTGCCAGTATTACCCTGCTGGGTGATTAGTCGGTTTTTGGCGCGGGAGGGATCCAAGCAATCATATCTACTTCGACATCGGCACCACCGGCAAGGCCTGTCACCCCAATACAGGTGCGGGTTGGCAGAGGTTGCTTGAAGTAGCTGGCGTACACGCGATTAACCTCGTCAAAATGGCCCATGTTGGTAATAAAGACCCGTGACTGCACGACATATTCAAAGTCGCTGCCCACTTCTTCTAACACGATCGCTAGGTTTTGCATCACGCGGTGGGTTTGTTCGGTAAATGTCCCCAGCAGCATTTCGTTGGTTTCAGGTACGGTGGGCATTTGGCCGGTAATAAATACTAAATCGCCCACTCGGCAAGCGTGCGAAAAGGGGGCAATCGGCTGTGGCGCACGATCAATAAATAACTTTTCCATTTTGAAAGGTCTCTCTTGTGCCGGTGAGTCGGCGTCGCTAGCGATAAACTAAAGATAAAAATGGGCCTACGCTGAGGCCCATCGTCTTATCAGTCGCTTTACTTAGTGCCCTAGAATCTGGCTTAAGAAGAGCTGGGTACGTTCTGACTGCGGGTTATTGAAGAACGGCTCAGGGGCGTTTTCTTCGATGATTTGCCCTTGGTCCATAAAAATCACCCGGTCAGCGACGGTTTTGGCAAAGCCCATTTCATGGGTCACACACAGCATGGTCATGCCTTCATTGGCCAGTTCAACCATAACGTCGAGTACTTCCTTGATCATTTCTGGGTCAAGGGCCGAGGTGGGTTCATCGAACAGCATGACATCAGGGTGCATGCACAGCGAACGGGCTATGGCTACCCGCTGCTGCTGGCCGCCGGAAAGCTGACCTGGGTACTTAAGTGCCTGCTCGGCAATACGTACCCGCTCTAAGTACTGCATGGCCATTTCTTCTGCCTCGCGGCGCGGCTTTTTTTGCACCCACATGGGTGCAATACAGCAGTTTTCCAGCACCGTTAAGTGGGGGAAGAGATTAAAGTGCTGGAATACCATGCCCACGCTACGGCGGATTTGCTCAATACGCTTAACGTCTTGGGTAAGCGGTACACCGCCTACCACGATATCGCCTTGCTGATGCTCTTCTAGGTGGTTGATACAGCGAATCAACGTAGATTTGCCCGAGCCTGAGGGCCCGCAAATAACAATACGCTCACCGCGCTTTACTTCCAGATCGATATCGCGCAGCACGTGGAAATCGCCGTACCATTTGTTAACGCCGCGCATTTCAACCATCAGGTCAGAAGTACGAGTACCAGAGATGTTGGTGGCTGCTTGAGTCATGTCTTTATCCTGCTAAAAATCGTTAATAAAAGCGGCGTTAGCGCTTATGGCCGGTGTGCAGCTTGCGTTCTAAATACTGGCTATAGCGCGACATGCTGAAACAGAAGATCCAGAACATGAATGCGGCAAACACATAGCCTTCCAGCGAGAAGCCAAGCCAGCGTGAGTCGGCCAGCGCCGCTTGCACGATCCCCAATAGGTCAAATAGCCCGATGATCATGACCAGGGTGGTGTCTTTAAACAGCGAAATGAAGGTGTTCACGATGCCGGGAATCATCATTTTCAGCGCCTGAGGAAGCACAATCAGTCCCATCCGCTTCCAGTAGGTCATGCCTAGCGCAGCCGCCGCTTCTTCCTGGCCTTTTGGGATGGCCTGCAACCCCCCACGAATAACCTCGGCCATGTAAGCGCTTTGGAACAGTGTTAAGCCAATCAGCGCCCGTACCAGTCGGTCGACGCTCATATCAGAGGGTAGGAAAAGCGGCAACATTACCGAGGCCATGAACAGTACGGTAATCAGTGGCACACCGCGCCAGAACTCGATAAATACGACGCAGAAGCTTTTGACAATGGGCATGTTAGAGCGTCGTCCCAGCGCCAGTACAATACCGATTGGCAGCGCGCCCACCATGCCGACCGTCGCTAGCAGCAGGGTCAGCATTAAGCCGCCCCAGCGATGCGTAGGCACGCGCGGCATGTCAAAGTAGCCGCCGTGTAGCAGCACATAAGCAACAATGGGGAAACCGACAAGAGCGAATACCGCCACCCAGCGCTTGAAAGGCAGGCGAGGTATTGCAAGCCATGCTATTAGCGTAAAGAAACCCGCAAAGACAATGTTGGCGCGCCAAATTTCCTCACGGGGATACAAACCATAAATGAACTGGGTAAAGCGGGCGTTAATGAAGACCCAGCACGCTCCTTCTCTAGAGCAGTCATCCCGGGTAGTGCCTATCCAGTCAGCATTGATAAACGCCCATTGAACGGTGGGAACTACCAGCAAATACAGTATGTAAAGCCCGATTAGGGTAAAGATGGTATTGATCGGGCCATTGAACAGATTGGCACGTAGCCAGGCAACCGCCCCTACAGAGCTACTGGGGGCTGGCCGCTCTTTAATGATTGTTTGATTATGGATCATGTAAACATCCTCACCGTCGGCCTAGCGTTCAACCAGTGCCACTCGGGCGTTGAACCAGTTCATAAACATGGACACCAGCAGGCTGATGGTTAGGTAGACCGCCATGGTCATTGCAATGACTTCAATAGCTTGGCCGGTCTGGTTCAGCGTGGTGCCTGCAAACACCGAGACAAGGTCTGGATAACCGATGGCGGTGGCCAGCGACGAGTTCTTGATCAAGTTCAGGTACTGGCTGGTCAACGGCGGAATAATGACGCGCAGCGCCTGCGGGATCACCACCAAACGGAGTACTAGGTTACGTGGCAGGCTGAGCGCCTGGGCAGCTTCCGTTTGTCCGTGCGAGATTGCCTGAATACCTGAGCGAACAATTTCAGCAATAAATGAGGCGGTATAAATCGACAGTGCCAGCCAAAGCGCGAGGAACTCAGGAATAACGGTAATACCGCCCCGGAAATTAAAGCCGCGTAGTTCCGGCATTTCCCAGGTCACCGGCACACCGGTAGCGACGAGTACTAACAGCGGTAAACCAAAAATAAGTACAAACGAGATCCAGTAAGCCGGCAGACGTTTACCTGTGGCTTCATGGCGGCGTTTATTCCATACCACCAGCGCAATACTGGCAATGATGGCGACGAGGAAGGTCAGAGGAATTAAGCCAAAGCCAGATTCAAACAAGGGTTGGGGTAAATACAGCCCGCGCACGTTAAGAAAAATTGCTTCGCCGAATGCCATGCTATCTCTGGCGCTCGGCAACGTGCGTAGCACGGCAAAGTACCAGAAGAAGATTTGCAGTAGCAGCGGAATATTACGGAAGGTTTCGATATAGGCGGTGGCTAAACGCGCCAGCAGCCAGTTAGGTGACAGGCGAGCAATACCCACAATAAAGCCGATGATCGTAGCGGCTAGTACCCCTAGTCCACCGACTAACAGTGTATTCAGCAAGCCAACTAGGAAAGTGCGGCCATAAGTGCTCTGAGAGGAGTAGTCGATCAGACTCTGTACAATCCCAAAGCCTGCGGTGTTGCCTAAGAAACCAAACCCGGTGGTGATGCCACGTGCGGATAAGTTGTCTTGGACATTACCGACAATGTAGAGCAGAAAGGCTGCCACAGCGGCGACGAGGAGTAGCTGGAAAATAAGCGCACGTTTGGCGCGATCTCGCCAAAACGGCGGCTTGTGGCCAGCGGGACGAGTGTTAGGACTTACGGACATGGAAGGCGTCTCCGCGATACGGACGGTCAATCAAATGGCCCGCCGATGCCCTTGGAAGAATGGGGTGGCGGGCCGGGGTCAAACGAGACGCTTAGCGAATCGGCGGTGCGTACTGGAAGCCACCTTGGTTCCACAGTGCGTTAACACCACGTTCAATCTCAAGCGGAGAGCCCATACCTACATTGCGCTCAAAGCTTTCGCCGTAGTTACCAACTTGGCTCAGGATGTTGTAAGCCCAATCGGCTTCTAAGCCCATACCTTCTCCGTAGTTGCCATCTTGGCCAAGCAGGCGGGCAACATCAGGATTCTCAGAGCTGAGCATCTCTTCGGCATTTTCGCTGGTGACGCCATACTCTTCGCCGTTAAGCATGGCGAATAACGACCACTTCACGATGTTAAACCATACATCGTCGCCTTGACGCACCACAGGGCCTAGCGGCTCTTTGGAGATAACGTCTGGCAGAATCATCGCGCCAGACGGGTCATCTAGCTGAATACGCAGTGCGGCTAGCTGGGAAGTATCGGAGGTGAGAACGTCGCAGCGGCCAGCCTGGAAGCCGCCAACGGTTTGTTCAGAGGTATCGAAAACGATGGGGTCAAATTCCATGCCGTTGGCACGGAAGTAGTCTGCTAGGTTCAACTCAGTCGTGGTGCCAGACTGAATACAAATAGCGGCACCGTCCAGTTCAGACGCGCTGGAAATACCCAAGTCGCGGGAGACCATAAAGCCTTGGCCATCATAGAAGTTAACGCCAGTGAAGTTGAGGCCTAGCGTGGTGTCACGGGTGGTGGTCCAGGTGGTGTTGCGTGACAGTACATCGACTTCGCCAGACTGCAGAGCCGTAAAGCGCTCTACGGCGTTTAGGGAAATATAGTTAACTGCATCTGCGTCGCCAAGAACGGCTGCTGCAACGGCACGGCATACGTCAACGTCAAGCCCTTGCCAATTACCTTCATCGTCTGGGGCGGAGAAACCTGGCAGGCCGTCGCTGACGCCACACTGTACAGCGCCGCGCTCAAGTGTATCTTCCAGTGTATCAGCGTGGGCGGTTGCAACACCGGCTAACGTAATTGCGCCAGCGGAAGCCAGCAGTACCAAGTGCTTCTTATTCATCATGGTCGTTTCCCTTACTCGTTTTAATGTCGTTATGCATGCAGATGCATGACACTAAAAGCTAGCAAGGAAGGTGCCAGAAAGGATATGTCGTCAAATTCAGCGCTTTTCAACGCAAAATACGCGCTGTATACGAAAGTATTGGTGCAAAAAGAGACCTTAGCGACTAGCGATTGCTTCATTTTGGTGCGTAGTCGCTAAGGCTGCAGTTAACTTGAATTCGTGTGTTTTACTGTTAAGAACTCAATGCTAAGAATACAGTGCGGCAGATTCATAGGCTTGAAGGACACGCAGGCTTAACGAATCGGCGGTGCATACTGAATCCCACCCTCTTTCCACAAAGCATTTAAGCCTCTGGCAATCTTGAAGTCTGAGTTGGCACCGACATTGCGGTCATAGATATCAGCGTAGTTACCCACCTGCTTGATGATTTGGTAGGCCCAATCGGTGTTGACGCCCATTGATTCACCAAAGTCACCATCTTGACCAAGCAGGCGCATGACATCAGGATTTTCCGAGGTGAGTTGCTCATCCACATTAGCTTGCGTGACGCCAAGCTCTTCCGCGTTTAGCATGGCAAACAGTGACCACTTCACAAGATTGAACCATTGGTCGTCATTTTGACGGACGGCTGGGCCGAGTGGTTCTTTCGAGATGATTTCAGGGAGTACTACCGCCATGTCGGGGTCAGCAAGCTGCATCCGCTGAGCATAAAGCTGGGAGGCATCAGAGCTTAAAACATCGCAACGGCCTGCTTCAAAGCCTGCAATCGACTGCTCTGGTGCATCAAATACGACGGTATCATAGGTCATGTCGTTGACGCGGAAGTAGTCAGAAAGATTGAGTTCGCTAGTGGTGCCGGACTGGGTGCAAACTGCCGCGCCATCGAGTTCTTTAGCGCTTTGCACGCCAAGATCGCTGGCGACCATAAAGGCCTGGCCGTCGTAGTAACTCACGCCGGTAAAGTTCATACCCATCGTCGTGTCACGGCTTGATGTCCAGGTAGTGGTGCGTGATAGGACATCGACTTCGCCAGACTGCAGTGCGGTGAAACGCTCTACTGAGTCGAGTGGCACGAAATCTACTTTTGACGCGTCGCCAAGCGCAGCAGCAGCAATGGCACGGCACACATCGGTATCCAGGCCTCGGTACTGGTCATTGTCATCTAATGACGAAAAGCCTGGCTGGGCAGCGTTAACGCCACAGCGCACGCTATCGCGCTCTTGGACAGTTTCCAGCGTGCTGGCCATAGCCAGCGCAGGTACTAAAGCACCAATTCCTACTCCCAACCAACGAACGGTTTTCATTTGTTATTCCTTAACGTGAAAGGGCAAGTAAACGTAAGCTCAAAAACGTAAGCCCATAAAAAAAGGCCGAGCAATGCTCGGCCTTTTGGCTATTCGCAGACGCAGCGTTATGCGAAGGCTTTACGCATAAAAGGCGGTAGCGATAGTGCACCACGGTGAGCATCACCTGTGTAGTACTGTAGCGGCATTTCGTGTTCAGCGGCAGCCTGTTCGCGGAAGCTTTCAACGCTGGTAGCTTTACCGGCCAGCGTGACGCTCCACCAGCCAGACGGATACACTGGCTGTGGGAAGGGCAGCGTTGCCACGCTATCAAAGCCCGCTTCACGCATATCGTTACGCAGTTCACGGATGATAGAGCCGCTATGGTAAAGCGGCGATTCGCTCTGCTGCACCATGACACCGCCATTTTTTAAAATACGGTGGCAGCGCTTTAGAAAGTCGGTTTTAAACAGCCCTTCGGCGGGGCCGACGGGGTCGGTAGAGTCGATAATCAGCACGTCGATGCTCTCATCGGCAGCGTCGTCTACCCACTTCACACCATCAGCAAACAGCAGCTCGGCACGCGGGTCACCGTTAGCTTCTACCAGCGCTGGGAAAAAGCGCTCGGCAGCTTTAGTGACTTCTTCATCGATATCGATTTGGGTCACTTTTTCAACGCCAGGGTGACGTAACACTTCTTTCAACGTGCCGCAGTCGCCGCCGCCAATAATCACCACGCGCTTGGGGTCTTGATGGGTGAACAGTGCCGGGTGGGCGATCATCTCGTGATAGAGGAAGTTGTCGCGATCGGTCAGCATCACGCAGCCATCAAGCACCATCAGGTTGCCGTAGGTCTCTGTGGTATACACTTCCAAATGCTGATAAGGGCTTTGAACATCTAACAACTTCTCAGTGACTTTCAGCGAGAAAGCGCTGCCGTGGCTATCAAAGACTTCGGTAAACCACTGATCGTCGCGTAAATCGCTCATTACTTTGCTCCTGGGCGCGTGTTATCTGTCTGGGTCGGAATGCTTTGATGATACTGCGGGCTTAAATCATGCAGCGCCTCCATAAAGGCGGTGACGTGATCAGGGTTAGTAAACTGGCTGATACCATGGCCTAGGTTAAACACGTGGCCGGGGCCGTGGCCGTAGCTTTCCAGCACGCGGGCGACTTCTGCGCGAATAGCAGAAGGCCGGGCGAACAGCACATTCGGATCAAGGTTGCCTTGCAATGCCACTTTATGGCCCACCCGCGCACGAGCGTCGGAAAGCTCTGTAGACCAATCAATACCCAGCGCATCGGCACCGGCGCAGGCAATATGCTCCAGCCACTGGCCGCCGTTTTTGGTGAACAGAATAACCGGCACGCGGCGTCCCTCATGTTCACGGATCAGGCCAGAGACAATTTGCTCCATGTAGCGCAGCGAAAATTCTAGGTAGGCGGGAGTTGAGAGCGCGCCACCCCAGGTATCAAAAATCTGTACCGCTTGAGCGCCAGCGCGAATTTGCGCATTAAGGTAGTCCGTGACCGACTGAGCCAGAGTGTCCAACAGTTGGTGCATGGTGTCTGGCGTGTCGTAAAGCATGGTTTTTAGATGGCGGAAATCTTTGCTGGAACCGCCTTCTACCATATAAGTGGCAAGCGTCCAGGGACTGCCCGAAAAACCAATCAGTGGCATGCGGCCGTTCAGCTCGCGGCGGATAGTTGATACTGCGCGCATCACGTAATCCAAGTCGCGCTCGGCGTTGGGAACGGTTAACGCCGCTACCTCTTCTGGGGTGCGCACAGTTTTTCTGAATTTAGGGCCTTCACCGGTTTCGAAGTAGAGCCCCAAGCCCATAGCGTCAGGGATTGTTAGAATATCCGAAAAGAGAATTGCGGCGTCGAGCGGGTAGCGCTCCAGCGGCTGCAGGGTAACTTCACAAGCCAGGTCATGATTACGGCACAGGTCCATAAAACTGCCAGCATCGGCACGGCTAGCGCGATACTCTGGCAGGTAACGACCCGCTTGGCGCATCATCCATACCGGTGTGCGGTCAACGGGCTGACGGGCTAATGCGCGAAGAAAACGATCATTTTGCAATGGTGTGGTGGTCATAAATACTTGCTCTTGAGAAATTTGCCCGCATTGTAAGGGAGTCATTGTACTTGAAGATAGGACTAGTACTTAAAGACTAGTACTTAAAGAGAGGGCGCATAGCGGCTCTCCCGCTAAGAAAAATCGACGCACCCTGTTGATACCGTGAGGCCGTCGCTGCTTCCTGGTAAACTGTTTTCTTATTTTGCCAACACCGGTGTGGTTAGCTGGTTTGGTTAATCAACGAGGTAACCTGTGACCATTCGCTTCATTGCCGCTTCCCGGCTGCCCACGCCTTGGGCCACATTCACCATGCATGGTTTCGAAGACGAAGCCACGGGTAAAGACCATATCGCCTTAACACTAGGCGATGTGAGCGGCGGCGAGCCAGTGTTGGGGCGCGTACATTCCGAGTGCTTAACGGGCGATGCGCTGTTCTCGATGCGCTGCGACTGTGGTTATCAGTTGCAAGAAGCACTTAAGCGTATTGCCGAAGAGGGGCGTGGCGTGCTGTTTTACCTGCGTCAGGAAGGGCGAGGTATCGGGCTGCTAAATAAAATTCGCGCTTATCACCTGCAAGACCAAGGTGCCGATACGGTCGAGGCCAACGAGCAACTTGGTTTCGGGGCTGACATGCGACGCTATGACCTGTGTGTGCCGATGCTCAACCACTTGGGTATCACGGCATTAAAGCTAATGACCAATAACCCGCGTAAGGTAGATGCCTTAACCCGCGACGGCGTGAATGTGGTTGAGCGCCTGCCGATCACCACTGGCCTAAACCCTCATAATGAACATTACCTTTCGACAAAAGCTGGCAAGCTTGGCCATATGATGGCGTTGGACGATTTTACCCAGGCCAGCGATGTCGATATTGAACGTAAAGGGTGATAGTGAGGGGAAGAGGTTTTTAGGGGTTCCCCAAAATGAAAGCTGTCGATCAACAACAACCTGATGCACTGCCCGGCAAGCAGGGCGAATTCAGCAGTATCGAAGAGTGGTGGCACAGTGTTACCCATGGCGTGGGTGCTGTGCTCAGCCTAGTGGGCATGGTGGTGTTGCTGGTGGTGGCGAGTTTAGCGGCCCATGTCGACCCATGGAAAATTGCCAGTCTGAGCCTCTATGGCACCACGCTAGTGCTGCTTTATACCGCGTCGACCTTCTATCACGGTATTTCCCATCGGCGCTGGAAGCGACGCTTTCAGTTGCTTGACCACTGTGCGATTTATTTACTTATCGCGGGCACTTATACGCCTTTTCTGCTCGTTAATATGCGCGGCACCACGGGCTGGGTCTTATTTATCGCCGTGTGGTCGCTAGCGCTAGTAGGGATTGGCTTCCTATTGCTATGGCCACAGCGTTTTTCGGTGCTACGCGTGGCGATCTATCTCCTCATGGGCTGGATGATTGTGTTGGCCTCAAGAGAGATGGCGGCCAGCTTATCGGTGACCGGCATCGCTCTACTTGCTACAGGGGGGATCATCTACACGCTGGGGGTTATCTTCTACGCTGTGCGTGCCATTCCCTACAACCACGCTATTTGGCATCTATTTGTAATGGCTGGAAGTGTCTGCCACTACATCGCCGTTTATAGCGCTGTGCTGCCCCACCAGGCGGTTACTTAACGCTCTTCAGCGGCTGCTTGCTCTTTAGCCATGGCACGGGCTAGCGCAGGACGGTCAGCGTGGCGTGCGCGGTAGGCAGCCAGAGGTTCAGGCAGGCGGTGTTTCATGCTGGCTGCCCACGTTAACGTATGGGTAAGGAAGATGTCTGCCAAGGTGAACGTCTCGCCGACTAACGTTTCCTGGCCCTGATAACGGCGCTCCAGCGCTAGCAGTGCCCGCTGAAATTCCCAAGCGGCGGTAGGCAATACTGAAGGTACGCGCTTATCTTGGGGTAAAGCGAATTTATGCTTGGCCTGTAGCCATAGCGGCTGCTCGACTTCAGTGACGATAAAGCTTAGCCACTGATCGACCTGCGCTCGCTCAGCGGCGCTTTCTGGCAGAAGGCTGCCATCACCGTATTGCTCGGCAAGATAACGACAGATAGGCACCGACTCAAACAGCGTTAGCGCGCCATCTTCCATCACTGGCACCTTACCATCTGGATGGCGAGCTAGGTGCTCAGCGGTTTGCCCCTCGCCTTTATCTAGTGCTACGTGCTGGCAGTGGTAGTCCAGGCCAAGCTCTTCAAGTGTCCATGCAACCCGCACCGAGCGGGAATTTGGAAAACTGTAGTGGATTATCATACGGCGGCTCCTAAGCAGCGCGGTGGGGTTTTACTGTAGCGAGTGCTTAGAAACCTGTCTATTGGCCACGGGCGCTACGGATACGTTCGTAAGCGTTGCCAATTTCGCTGGTGCGCGCCTGTGCCACTTCACGCATGCTTTCAGGCAGCCCTTTGCCAGCCAATTTGTCGGGGTGATTTTGGCTCATCAGACGACGGTACGCTTTTTTGATTTCTGCGTCGCTGGCGTCTTCATTCACCCCAAGTACACGGTAGGCGTCTTTCAATGCCTCTTCACTGGAACCTTGCGAATTCGCGGCGGCACCGTGAAGCATGGCTTCGATTTGCTGTACTTCAGCGTCGCTACAACCAACCCCGCGGGCTACACGTAGAATCATCTCGTGCTCTGCAGGGTGAAGCACGCCGTCAGCCGCGATGGCGGTTAACTGAACCTGCAAAAACACCTGCCGTAAAATCGGCTGGCGCTGGGTTAGGCGATTGACGCTGGCCAATTCTGCTTCAAGATTGAAATCATCGGCCCGCCCGCGCTCAAAGGCTGCCCGTGCCCTGGCACGCTGCTCGCCTTGAAGGTGCATTTGGTCGAATAGCTTTTCAGCCACGCCCAGCTCGCCATCAGTGACTTTGCCATCGGCTTGGCATAAGCAACCCATTACCGAGAAGATCGATTCTAAAAAACCCTCTTGAATCTGCATGCGCGCCGCATTCAGTCGGCGGCTAATCCGCCGTGCTAACCACCAGCCCAATCCACCGCCAATCAGCAGGCCAATGGGACCTCCGACAGCAAGGCCAATCAGGCCAAACACGATAATCAGAAATAGCATAGTGTTCTCAACTGTTAAAAAGTTAAAAGTACTGTCAAAGCGTTAAACGTTACGGAAGACGGGCACGAATGGCACGCTCGATACCGTCGGCATCTAGGCCGCAGTCGCGTAGCAACTCTGTGGGGGTGCCGTGTTCAACAAAGGTGTCAGGCAGGCCTAAATTTAGCACTTCGATTTGTACGCCTTCTGCGTGCAGCAGCTCGTTTACGGCGCTACCTGCCCCCCCGGCGATCACATTCTCTTCTAGAGTGACCAGCAGCTCATGTTCATCGGCGGCATGGAGCACGGTGTCTCGATCCAGTGGCTTGATAGAGCGCATATTGATATGTGTGGCGTCGAGCTTTTCAGCGACTTCTGCAGCAGCGCTGTTGACGCTACCAAATGCCAGCAAGGCAATGCGTACACCGTCATTGCCCGCATCGCGGCGCACCTGTGCCTGGCCAATGGGCAGCGACTCTAAGTGGTCAGGAATAGCTACGCCGGGGCCTGTGCCGCGTGGGTAGCGAACTGCAGCAGGACCAGGATGATGGTAGGCAGCGCTCAGCATGGCACGGCATTCTGCTTCATCCGCAGGGGCTAAAATCACCATGCCGGGGATGCAGCGTAAAAACGATAAATCCATACTGCCGTGGTGGGTTGGCCCGTCTTCACCCACAAGGCCAGCGCGGTCAATCGCAAATGTTACGTCAAGGTTCTGGACGGCTACATCGTGAATAAGTTGGTCGTAGCCGCGCTGTAAAAACGTTGAGTAAATCGCCACGACAGGCTTCATATTTTCACAAGCCATACCTGCAGCAAGCGTTACGGCATGTTGCTCAGCAATGGCGACATCAAAATAGCGCTCAGGATACTGCTGGGAGAAGCGAATTAAATCCGAGCCTTCTCCCATGGCGGGGGTAATTCCCATCAGCCGTGAATCGGTGGCTGCCATATCGCACAGCCAGTCGCCGAACACGTTGCAGTACTTTTTCTTAGCCGCCGCTTTCGGCGCAGCCGCTGGCTTCATCAGTGGCGCATTGGCTGTGGCGCTTGGCTTTTCCAGTTTGGTAATAGCGTGATAGCCAATCTGGTCGGCCTCGGCGGGCAGAAAGCCTTTGCCTTTGACCGTTTTGATATGCAGAAACTGTGGGCCATCTTGGTCGCGCAGATTGCACAGCGTTTCAGTCAACGCTTCTAGGTCGTGGCCATCAATGGGGCCGATATAGTTGAAGCCCATCTCTTCAAACAGCGTGGCAGGGCTCACCATACCCTTCATGTGCTCTTCGGTGCGCTTGGCAAGTTCGAGTGCGCCAGGCAGATGAGAAAGCACTTTTTTGCCTTCTTCGCGCATTTTAAGGAAAGGCTTGCTAGACAGCACACGGGCTAGATAGGTGGCGATGCCGCCAACGTTTTCCGAAATCGACATCTCGTTGTCGTTCAGCACCACTAGCATATTGGCGTTAACGTGGCCTGCGTGGGCCAGCGCTTCAAAGGCCATGCCCGCGGTGAGTGCACCGTCTCCGATAATCGCACACACGCGACGCGGGTCGTTTTGTGCCTGGGCGGCGAGCGCCATCCCCAGAGCCGCTGAAATCGACGTGCTAGAGTGGCCGACACCAAAGGTGTCGTACTCGGATTCTGCGCGGCGTGGAAAGGCTGCTAAGCCACTATGTTGGCGAATGCTAAGCATTGCGTCACGCCGTCCGGTCAAAATCTTATGTGGGTAAGCCTGGTGGCCCACATCCCATACCAAGCGGTCTTTGGGCGTATGAAAGGCGTGATGAAGCGCTACGGTGAGCTCCACAACGCCCAGGCCTGCACCGAAATGACCGCCAGTCACTCCCACGCTATAGAGCAAATAGGCGCGTAGTTCATCAGCCAACTGGGCAAGCTGCTTAGCATTCATGGCCCGCAGCGCAGCAGGGTGGTCAAAAGAGTCGAGCAGCGGTGTCGTGGGGCGCTCGCGGGGAATCTCGTCGAACAGCTTCATAGGCATGTTTTCATGGACGTTGCTTGTTTCATGGACATTGTTCAGTGGTCGCGCTCGATCATATAGTGGGCAAGGTCGGCCAGCGGTGCGGCTTGCTCGCCAAGCGGGGCGAGGGCGGCAATGGCCTCTTCAATCAGCGTAGTTGCTTTGTGCTGTGCGCCGGCAAGTCCCAGTAAGCTGGGGTAAGTCGGCTTGGCACGTGCAGCATCAGCACCAGAGATTTTGCCCAGCGTGACGGTATCTCCCGTCACGTCCAGGACATCATCATGAATCTGGAAGGCTAGACCAATGGCGCGGCCGTAGCGAATTAGCGCAGCAAGCCGCGGGTCATTTTCATCCACCGCCACCAACCCGCCTAAACGCACTGCGGCCACAATCAGCGCGCCGGTCTTATGGGCATGCATATGGGCCAGTGCGTCCACATCCGGGTGGCCGCCTACGGCGGCTAAGTCTAGCGCTTGGCCTGCGACCATCCCTGCCCGGCCTGAGGCCACGGCCAGCGTGGTTACCATGCTGCCAAGCCGTGGATAGGGTTGGCTGGCGAGCACTTCAAAGGCCAGTGCCTGTAGCGCGTCTCCCGCTAAAATCGCGGTGGCCTCATCAAAGGCTTTATGCACCGTAGGCTGGCCGCGCCGCAGGTCATCATCGTCCATGGCGGGTAGGTCATCATGAATCAATGAGTACGCATGGATCAGCTCAATTGCAGCGGCGGGGGCGTCCAAGGCATCTTCACGCGCCCCTAGTGCGTTACCAGCTAGGTAAACCAGCAGTGGCCGCAAACGTTTGCCACCTACCAGTAGGCCGTGACGCATCGCGGCTTCAAGGCGCGGCGCAACGGCTGGGTGGGTGTCAAACAATGCTGAGAGTGTGGCGTCAACCCGTGCGTTACTCGTGTGGCGCAGCGCCGCCAGTTGAGAAGCATTAGCAGTCGTTACCATGGCGGCGTTTCCTCGCTGTCGTTGCCAAGATCAGTGGCGTCGTCCGTCTCTGGTCCTGCCGCAAAAGCGGTAACGTCAAGCTTACCCTCGCGGTCTTCACTTAATGCGCGTACTTTTAGTTCGGCGTTATCGAGACGCTGTTGAGCGTCACGAGTGAGACGCACACCCCGTTCAAAGGCGGTCAGTGCGTCCTCCAATGAGAGTTCGCCGGACTCAAGGCGTTCCACAATGGTTTCAAGTTGTGAAACCGTTGCAGCGAAATCTTGCGCAGGTAGAGTGTTATCGCTCATTGGGTAAGGCCTACTATTTTGCTGGTGCCCTGATGCTGATTAAGGGCGGCGAACGTGGCTATAGCCGGGTTATCAAAAAATAAACGCCCAGTATACACCGAGCTAAGGGGGTGGCGTCTGCCCTCAACCTTGGTCAATTCTTCTACTTGCGGCTAGTTCATCTTGTAAACGCACACTTTTCATCATCTCAAGACGCCGAGAGCGGTCGTGGCTGTGCTACTATATGGGCCTTCCGTGAACCGATACACGGCGCATGCCGCCGACCATAGAGGTTGATTCAGCCATGGCCAAAACGTCCCTGGACAAGAGCAAGATCAAGATCCTGCTGCTCGAGGGCGTCCACCAAAGCGCGGTGGACAATTTTCACAACGCAGGTTACGAAAACATCGAGCACCTGCCGACCTCGCTAGATGAGGCGTCGCTGATCGAAAAGATTCGCGATGTTCACTTTATCGGCATTCGCTCACGTACGCAGCTCAATGAGCGCGTATTTGAAGCGGCAGAAAAGCTGGTGGGCGTTGGCTGTTTCTGTATCGGAACAAACCAGGTTGATTTGACGGCAGCCCTTAAGCGTGGCATCGCGGTATTTAACGCGCCGTACTCGAATACTCGTTCGGTTGCAGAGCTGGTGCTGGCAGAAGCCATTATGTTGCTGCGGGGTATTCCCGAAAAGAACGCTCGCGCCCATCAAGGCGGCTGGCTGAAATCGGCGAAAAACTCTCACGAGGCGCGGGGCAAAACCCTGGGGATCGTAGGCTACGGTAGCATTGGCGCGCAGCTCTCAGTATTGGCTGAATCGCTCGGCTTTAATGTCATTTTCTATGATGTGATCACTAAGCTTGGCATGGGTAATGCCAGTCAGGTAGCGAGTCTTGAACAGCTGCTACAGCGCTCAGACGTGGTCAGCTTGCATGTGCCTGACTTGCAGTCCACCCGCTGGATGATTGGCGAGAAAGAGATTGCGGCGATGAAGCAGGGCGCGATCTTGATTAATGCCGCACGTGGTAGCGTTGTTGAGATTGAGCCACTGGCAGACGCGATTAAAGCAGGCAAGCTGAATGGCGCTGCGATTGATGTTTTCCCAGTAGAGCCGAAAGGCAATGATGAAGAGTTCCAGAGCCCGCTGCGCGGCCTGGAAAATGTGATTCTGACACCGCATATCGGTGGTTCTACCCTGGAAGCTCAGGAGAACATCGGTATTGAAGTGGCTGAAAAGCTCATCACCTATTCAGACAACGGCACCACGGTTACTTCTGTTAACTTCCCAGAAGTTGCGCTGCCTGCTCACCCGGATAAGCATCGCTTGCTGCATATTCATGACAACGTGCCCGGCGTGCTATCGCAGATTAACCGCGTATTGTCTGAAAATGGCATCAATATTTCAGGCCAGTACCTGCAAACCAACGATAAAGTGGGCTACGTGGTCATTGATGTTGATAAGGCCTATGGCCCTCAAGCCCTAGAAGCGTTGAAACAAGTAGATCACACGCTAAAAATTCGCGTGCTGTACTCGGCGCATAACAGCTAGATGCTGCTGTCAGCGTAACCGTCTAAAGCGGCCCCTTCTTGGGGCCGTTTTACTTTACTTAGGGCGTTTTGCGCTTCAGTGGCTGGCTTAAGCTAAGTCAAACAGCAGCACTTCGGCGGGCTGCTTGCCGGTCACGCTGAACGTTTCACCCGGTTGAAACGCAGCAGCGTCACCAGTGCTTAGCGTTTCACCGTTAATATCTACCGTGCCTTTCACCACATGCAACCACGCATAGCGCGTAGCGGGGGCATCCACTTGTTCGCCCGCGTCGAACAACCCCGCGTAAAGGTTAACGTCCTGGTTAACGCTTACCGACCCTTCGCGACCCTGTTGAGAAACCACTAGGCGCCACTGTCCTTGGCGTTCAGTGGCTGGAAAGGCTTTCTGCTCATAACTAGGGGCAATGCCGCGCTTGGCAGGCTCAATCCAGATTTGCAGGAAGTGCAGGCCGTTCTCTTTTGAGTGGTTAAACTCGCTATGCAGCACGCCAGTACCTGCGGACATGCGCTGTACATCGCCTGGCCGCATGACTTCGCCGTTACCCATATTGTCGCGATGCTCCATTTCCCCTTCCAGCACATAGGAGATAATTTCCATATCCCGGTGAGGATGGGCGCCAAAACCGTTACCCGGCGTTACCCGGTCTTCGTTGATCACCCGCAGCGCTCGGAACCCCATATAGTTAGGGTCCCTATAATTGGCGAACGAGAAAGTATGGTATGAACGCAGCCAGCCGTGGTCGGCATAACCGCGCTCGTTAGAACGGCGGATGTGCATGATGTACTCCGAAAATATTATAAAGGAATGGTCTCAATATACGCCCGCTTGCTTAGCGCGTGGGGTGAAGCTTTTTAGACGGTCAGATCGAATAAATCGATGAATGACCATCAAGCCCCTAGCTATCAGCAAGCAGAGCAGCACGTTGCCTAAATTGTTTGCTAAACTATGCGCGTTTATTTACCCGGTCCGCCCTTTGCGAGGGCGACTACCAGGAGTATTCCATGACGGAAACCACCCAAATGCCGCCCATTGTGGTCGCGGCGCTGTATAAATTTGTTACGCTGAACGACTTCGAAGCGCTGCGTGAGCCGCTGCGTCAAGTGATGGTCGATAACGATGTTAAGGGCACACTGCTGCTGGCTAAAGAAGGCATAAACGGTACCGTAGCCGGCACCCGCGATGGCATTGACGCCCTGCTGGCCTGGCTGACCGCCGATCCTCGCTTAAGCGATATCGACCACAAAGAGTCCTACTGCGACGAAACGCCGTTCTACCGCACGAAGGTGAAGTTGAAGAAAGAGATCGTCACCCTGGGCGTGCCAGATATTGACCCCAACGATACCGTGGGTACCTACGTTGAACCAGAAGATTGGAACGCCGTGATCTCTGACCCGGAGGTGCTGGTCATTGACACTCGTAACGATTACGAGGTGGCGATTGGTAGCTTTGAGCGGGCAATTGACCCGAAAACGACTACCTTCCGTGAGTTTCCTGAATACGTGCGCGAGCACTACAACCCGGAACAGCACAAGAAAGTCGCCATGTTCTGCACCGGCGGTATCCGCTGTGAAAAGGCTTCCAGCTTTATGCTGAAAGAGGGCTTTGAAGAGGTCTATCACCTAAAAGGTGGCGTGCTGAACTACCTCGAAAAAGTGCCGGAAGAGCAGTCGCTATGGCGCGGTGAGTGTTTCGTGTTTGATAACCGGGTCACCGTGCGCCACGACCTCAGCGAAGGTGAACATGAGCAGTGCCACGCTTGCCGTATGCCCATCTCGCTTGATGATATGCAGTCGTCGGCCTACGAGCCGGGCATCAGCTGCCCTCACTGCATCGACACCCTCCCCGAGAAAACCCGTGCTGCCGCCCGCGAGCGTCAACGCCAAATCGAACTGGCTAAGGCCCGTGGCGAACCTCATCCTCTAGGCTATAACCATCGCAAAGGCAGCCGCGCAAACACGTAACTCACAAGGCCTCCTGCTTTTCAGGAGGCCTCTTTGGTCGTATCTCGCCAACATTAGCTTTTGTACGCGCTAGACTGAGCAACACTCGACTGTCTAGGAGCTTTCTATGTCTGCCTCTTCAGATACGCCACTGGCGTCTTCAGATCTGCTGCAACGCACTGACTATCAAGGGGTAACGACCCTTACGTTAAACCAGCCTGAACGCTTTAATGCACTTTCTGAGGAGATGTTGGCGGCGCTGCAAGGTGCGTTAGATGACATTGCCCAGGATGAGCAGGTGCGCTGCGTGGTGTTGGCCGCGAACGGCAAGGCATTTTGCGCAGGGCATGATTTAAAGCAGATGCGTGCAAACCCTGAAAAAGCCTACTACCAGGCGCTGTTTGCTCGCTGCGGCGCGGTGATGCAGGCCATTGTTAACTTGCCTGTTCCTGTGATTGCTAAAGTTCAGGGCATTGCGACAGCCGCTGGCTGCCAGCTCGTCGCTAGCTGCGATTTGGCTGTAGCGGCTAGCAGTGCCCGATTTGCCGTGTCAGGGATTAATGTGGGGCTTTTCTGTTCGACACCTGCAGTAGCGCTGTCGCGCAATGTATCGCGAAAGCGAGCCATGGAAATGCTCCTGACTGGGGAGTTTATCAGTGCCTCCCAGGCCGCGGACTGGGGACTTATAAATCGCGTTGCCGAAGAGGGCGAGCTTGATCGTACCGTGGAAGCGCTTACTGCGAGTATTTGTGCCAAAAGCGCAGTGGCGGTACGCACTGGGAAGGCGATGTTCGCCCGTCAGCTAGCTATGCCGTTAGAGGAAGCCTACGCTTTTGCTGGCGAAACCATGGCGTGCAATATGCTGGCAGACGATGTGGCCGAAGGAATCTATGCCTTTATCGAAAAGCGCCCACCCCAGTGGCGTCATCGCTAATAAGCTCTGCGCTATCATTGGTGGAATTTGTTTCCGTAAACGCGACAGCGGCCCCGCTGGCGCGTTATCCTCACTCACTTTATGCCTTCAGGAGAGGCGCCTTCAGGAGAAAGTAAGGTGAGTGATGTTAAGCGCAGGTCAGTCGGACGTCCGGCAGGGGCCACCAAGGCGAGTGGTGGGCACAGCCAATCATTAGTGCGAGGCCTCACGCTGTTAGAGTATTTGTCGGCCAGCCCATTAGGGTTAGCCCTGTCAGAGTTAGCGGAAATGGCTGATTTGGCACCCTCCACCACTCACCGCTTGTTGCAGGCGCTACAGAGCCAGGGGTTTGTAACTCAAGAGAGTGAGCAGGGGCTTTGGCGTATTGATGTTAAAACCTTCCGTATTGGTAACAGCTTTTTAGAAGCACGCGATGTCGTCACCCAAAGCAGGCCTTTTTTGCGCCGTTTAACCGCAGAAACGGGCGAAACGGCAAACTTGGGCATTCGGGATGGTGCGACGGCGGTATTTCTTGCCCAGCATGAGTCGCCGCAGATGATGCGTATGATTACTCGTTTAGGCTCTCGGGCGCCGCTGCATGCCTCCGGGGTGGGTAAAGCCTTACTGGCCTGGATGAGCGAAGACGAGCGTGCCCGTCTACTTAAAGGTTATGACCTTGCCCGGGTGACTGAAAATACCCTGCATCAATCCGATGAACTATTGGCCGAAATGGCGGCTATTCGCACTCAGGGGTTTGCCTGTGACCGTGAGGAGCATGCGGTGGGCTTACACTGCGTTGCTGCCTGTATTCACGATGAACACGGTACGCCGCTAGCGGCCATTTCCGTGTCTGGCCCCATGGCACGCATTCCTGAAGAGCGCTTGCTAGCGCTGGGTGCATTAGTGCGCACAATCGCTAACGAAATCACCTTACAACTAGGTGGCCAACTGCCCCAATAAGCAGTGCTTTGCTCATCAGTGATGACTGATAAAGGCGGCTCTTATTATGTTTAGCCTGTTCTGGGTGGCGCTGGCTAGCGCCACCCTGCTACCGGGTGGCTCAGAAGTGTGGCTGGCTCGGTTGTGGTGCTTAGGTGAGCCAGCGCTCGGACTTTGGCTTGTCGCCACCGCTGGTAACACACTAGGCAGTATGATCAATGTGACGCTGGGGCGTTATGCTCGCCAGTTTCAACATCGCCGCTGGTTCCCAGCGTCGCCGGCTGGCTTAGCGCGGGCAGAGCATTGGTACAAACGTTTCGGCGAAGTCAGCTTACTGCTTTCCTGGGCACCCGTTCTTGGTGACCCCCTCACTGTGCTCGCAGGCGTTTTTAGATTGCCCTGGTGGCGTGCGTTACTTTGGATTGTGGTCGCCAAGGGGGCACGCTATGGGCTGCTGTTGGCGTTAGCCCACCAATGGCTGGCGCCGCTTTGTGGTTAGGTCTAAATGAAAAGGCAAGCTTAAGTAACATTAATGTTACTGGTGTTGACAAAGCGAGTGGCGAGCCACGCTCTTTTTCTCATGTTACCCTGTTTATCTTTATACAACTCTTGCACCCACGTGGAGTGCAATGTGAATAGGGTGCACTATGATGTGCATAAACGAATGATGTGCATAAAACGATGATGCGCATAAGACGAGTTAGTAATGATATTGAGTAAAAGACTCACCCAAAGGGAGGTTTAGGTGTGACGCCATTACGTTTATTCCCCTGGCTAGGCGTCTGGTTAGTGATGCTATTTGCCTTTCTGACAACGCCTGCGTTGGCTCAAACTACGCTAAGTGCAGGAAGCGAAGACACCGCTAACGCAGAAGAAAAGCCCTCTTATTCGGCACTGGCCGATCTGCTAGAGGATGATCAGGCGCGCCAAGAGCTGATTGAGCTGTTGCGAAATCAAGCATCCGGGTTACCCAATGAGTTGACCAGCGAGCTGTCACCTCAAGCTGCTGCACAGGGGAGCGATATTGCCCCTGAAGATGTATCGCTGCCTCGCCAGCTTGCTGAGCTGACCAGCCGCGTGGTCGGTGATGTTGGCGGGCAGATAGAGCAGGCAGTGGCCGTTATCGGTGGCCTGTTTACTGGTCAAGGTACTAGCACGTTCGACATGGCCGCGTTCGTTAGTGCTGCGATTAACTTAGGTATTGTGATCGTTGCGACCTTCGCAATATTTATACTTTTCCGTCGTTTGGCGAAATCATTATTTACTAAGATAAGTGGTTGGTCTCAGCAAGGCAGTGGCTTAACACCTGTGCTGCGGTTAGTGCTGTGTGTTGCCATTGCCGCGGTAGTCGACGTTTTACTAGTAGCTTTCGCCTACGTTGGCGGTAACTTAGTAGCAGCGTTTGCGGTGGGTGAAACCGGTGAGCTTTCCACCCGCGCTTCGTTATTCCTCAATGCCTTCTTGGTTATTGAGCTGCTGAAGGCCGGTGTGCGTATGCTGTTCTCTTCACGCTATGAAGGGCTGCGGCTGCTACCAATTTCAGCGCAAGAAGCCTCCTACTGGAACCGCTGGCTGGCGCGCTTAATTGGCATGGTTGGTTATGGTTTAATGGTGGTTGTACCGCTAGTTAATTTCTATATCGCAGCCACCCTCGGCCAAGCAGTTGGCACCTTTATCATGCTGTTGGCGTTCATTTATGCCGTGGTGGTCGTGCTTAAAAATCGGTTGCGCCTGCGTGACAACCTGAACCTAATGGCTGGGCGCTCCACATTAACTGCTAGCCGGGTCTCACTACAGTTATTTGCTCGCACTTGGCATTTGTTTGCGCTGTTCTACTTCTTGATGGTGTTCGTACTGACACTGATACGCCCTGGCGATGCACTGCCGTTTGTCCTGTTTGCCACCTTGAAAACACTTGCTGCCGTGGTTATCGGTCTTTTAGTCTCGGCGTTTCTTACGCAAACGATTGGCCGTCGTATTCAGCTATCCGATGACCTGCGCCGCAAGTTGCCCCTGTTAGAAGTGCGCTTAAATAGTTATGTACCGAATGCGCTGCGTGTGCTGCGTACGGTCATTGTGGTGGCCGTTATTATGGTGGTGCTAGATGCCTGGGGAGCGTTCGACCTAGCCTCTTGGTACGCCTCAGAACGTGGCGCTAACCTCGTTGGTAAATTGATCAGCGTGGCGGTTATCTTAATTGTTTCGCTAGGTATCTGGTTAGGCTTGGCAAGTTTGATTGAGCACAAACTCAACCCCGAAACCGGCCACGGCGAACCCTCAGCGCGTGCTAAAACACTGCTAAGTTTGTTCCGTAATGCCTTGGCTATTGCCATGGTGACGATTACCGGCATGATCGTGCTATCGGAAATCGGTATTAATATCGGGCCATTGATTGCCGGTGCAGGTGTGCTAGGCCTTGCCATTGGTTTTGGTGCCCAAAAACTAGTGCAGGACGTTATTACCGGTGTTTTCATTCAGGTAGAAAACGCCATGAATACTGGCGATGTAGTGACCGTTGGCGGTGTCACAGGTACCGCTGAGCGACTCAGTATTCGCTCAGTGGGTATTCGCGATCTGTCGGGCACTTACCATATCGTGCCGTTCTCCAGTGTTGATACTGTGTCTAACTATATGCGTGAGTACGGTAATCACGTTGGTGAATACGGTATTGGCTATAACGAAAGCATTGACGAAGCAATTGAGCAGCTGCAGCTGGCGTTTGAAGATCTGCAAGCCAGCGAAGAGCATGGCCATAAGCTGTTGGCCGATCTGACCGTTGCAGGCGTTACCGCACTGGCTGATAGTTCTGTCAATATTCGTGTGGTGATCAAAACCACGCCGGGCGATCAGTGGGGAGTAGGCCGTGCCTACAATCGTTTAGTGAAACTGCGTTTTGATGCGGCCGGTATCGAGATACCGTTCCCGCATACCACGCTCTATTTCGGTGAAACGAAAGGGGGGAAAACACCACCCGCTAATGTGCGCGTGTTGGATTCCACCGCTGAACGGAAAAAGGTAGAAACATCGCCAATCCGTGAGGGAAGCGAACCGTCAACAGGACAGTCAGGTCAGTCAACTCAGGCTACCAGTGAGCCTGACCATCTGAAGCCTGATCATGATGACGTTGACGATGTTTAAGTCGTAACGGCGTGTCATCACTGAAGACGCGATGAGAGCGTTGATACTAGGGCTGCCTGCGGGCAGCCCTAATTTTTTGGGCGTGTGGCTATCAACCTAGATAATTTTCGGAATGACGCCCTTCAAGGTTGATTGATTCGCCGCCGTCAACAAACAGAATTTGTCCAGCAACAAAATCATTGTCTAATAAATAGTGCAAGGCTTGTACAAGGTGGGCTGGGTTGCCCTGGTGCTTAACCGGAATACCTTCAATACGCCATTGAATATAGTCGCTGGTGCGTTGAGAGGCGGGCAGCACCACGCCGGGGGCAATACCGTTAATACGCAGACGAGGTGCAAATTCTAATGCCGCCATGCGTGTCATCTCGGCAAGACTCTTTTTGGACAGTAAATACGCCGCATAGGGGTATTGGTGATAAGCCACTTTATTATCAATAATGTTGATGACTTGCCCATTTTCTACGGCTTCTGAAAAGTACCGCGTCAGTAACAAAGGCGTAAACATGTTGACCCTAAATTGGGTTTCCAGCATGGCTATATCGGTCTCTGCTATGGGCGAAGGTTCATAGGCAGAGGCGCTATTAAGCAGCACACTAAGGTTCGGGAAGTGCTGTTTGGCAGTGGTAATAAGTGCTTGAGGCGAATCGCTCAAGAAATTGCATGGGACTATTTCACAGCGCTGACCCTTGGCGCGAATCGTCTTGGCAACGACTTCGGCTTCATCACGTGAGCTGTTGACGTGTAAGGCAATATCATAGCCTTTATCTGCAAGGGCTTCAGCGAAATAGCGGCCTAGGCGCGTTGCGCCGCCAGTAACGAGTGCTGCAGGTGTGCTCATTCAAAGTTCCCCAAGGTGGAGTCATGGTTCATCGTATCGCGCGTTAAGTAGAACTTTCTGCGTGAGCGTAGCGTTTGTCAATAACTTGTACAGGGCTTGAACAAATTAGCAGGCCAGCTAATCTTATCAGTCACCTTAAATGATTCAGAGTCAGTTATTGCCTTATGCGCTTTGCGCTATGCCCCCTAGATTAGGATGCAGCTATGCCACGAATGCCGTTACACACGCCCACCAATACGGCCCACCATGAATGCTTAATCTCTCTGGGCACTAACATTGAACCAGAGCGCCACTTTAATGAAGCGTTGTCCATCTTGAGCAGTGAATGCGAGCTTATCGCACGTTCAGAGGCGATCCGCACGGCGCCAGTGGGTTACCAGCATCAGCCGGACTTCCTGAACTCGGCGCTACTTGTGCGTACTTCTCTGGACCACGATGCCTTTCGCGCTTACTTAAAAGAGGTAGAAAACCGACTGGGACGGGTGCGTGGCCCCATCAAATCAGGGCCGAGAACGATGGATTTAGATATCGTGGCATGGGATGGGGAGGTCATCGATGACGGTTACTATCAACACAGCTATGTGCGTCGTCCGGTAGATGACGTTCTTGCTGCTAGTGGTCGCAGCCTAAAGCAACGAGCACATTCATGATTTTCGTCTAGCTGCCGATAATAGGTCTATAGCCGCCACTGTTGACATGGCGAGGCTAGCCTTCTTCGGAGACGCGTGTTGCTCAGCCTAAATACGAATTTGATGTCTCTTGTCGTGCAGAACAATCTGCGTGGCAGCCAGCAGGCCATGCTCACTGCCATGGAGCGTCTCTCTTCTGGGCTGCGTATCAATAGTGCCAAAGATGACCCTGCTGGCCTGGCGATTGCCAACCGCATGGGGGCGCAAATTCGTGGTATGAACCAAGCCATTCGCAATACCAATGATGGTATTTCCATGGTGCAAACAGCGGAAGGCTCGCTCAACCAAATCAACGATAATTTACAGCGTATCCGTGAACTGAGTGTACAAGCAGCTAATGGTACTAATGCTTCCGAGGATCTTGTTTCCATTCAAGACGAAATTGATCAGCGTTTAGAAGAGATTGATCGTATTGCCGAGCAGAGCAACTTCAACGGCATTGGTTTTTTTGATAGTACCAAGGCGGTCAATATTCAGGTGGGTGCTAACGATGGCGATAGCATTGCGGTGCGCTTTGCAGCCATGAATAGACAGGCACTGGGGCTGGAAGGGTTTAGCGTGTTAGACGGTGGCAGCGCAACCGACGGCCCGCTAAAGGCAATGGATGACGCGATCAAACAGGTGGATCGCCAGCGGAGTTATTTAGGCGCGGTGCAAAATCGCTTCGAGAGTGTGATTGATGGACTCAATACCAACATTATTAATACGTCTGCCGCTCAGTCACGCATTCAAGATGCTGACTATGCCAAAGAAGTCTCTAACCTAATTCGCGCGCAAATTCTGCAACAGGCCGGTATCGCTATTTTGGCACAGGCTAACCAGCAGCCGCAGATGCTTCTACGACTGCTGGAAGGGTTATGATAAAAGAGCTATCGACGGTTATTCGATAATGCCTTGTTCACGCGCCATGGCGTAGGCCGCTTGTGGGCCATTCCACAGTGATGGTAGCAAGATGAGTGAAACAGGAATCGCCGTAATTACAATAAACTGCTGCAACGCGCCAATTTGACCGGCCCCCATATACAGCAGCATCGCCGCCATTAGCGCCATGGCAATCCCCCAAAAGGCACGCACGTAAGGGTTAGGATCATCATGGCCGGCACCCACAACGGCAATGGCGTAGCTCATAGAATCGCCGGTAGTGGCGACAAAAATGGTGGTTAGTAATAGAATCGCCAGCGCCATCCATGTGCCGCCGGGCAGGGCTTGGGCCACGGTGAGCGTCGCTACATCAAACTGGAAGTTATTCAGCGCCTCGGTCAGATCAATTACGCCCGTGAGCTGATAATAAATGCCCGATCCGCCCAGCAGGGTAAACCATATTGTAGTCGCAATAGGGGCGAGTATCGCCACGGCAAGAATCATTTCGCGAATACTACGCCCGCGTGAAATACGCGCCACGAAAATCGCCATCAGCGGTGCATAGCCAATAAACCAAGCAAAGAAAAACACTGTCCACCACTGCATCCACCAATCGGGTGCGGTATCCGCAGTCATGGTGGCCATGGTGAAGAACTCGCTCACGTAAGCGCCCATGCTAGACACATAGGTGTTAACCAAAAACAGCGTAGGGCCAAATACAATAATCACCGCGCCGATAGCGAGGGCCAGTAGCACATTAAAACGGCTGAGCAACTGGATGCCTTTATGTACACCACTCATGGAGGAGAGCACGTAAATACAACCCAATACCGCAAG
Source organism: Halomonas qinghailakensis (assembly GCF_025820815.1). NCBI lineage: Bacteria > Pseudomonadati > Pseudomonadota > Gammaproteobacteria > Oceanospirillales > Halomonadaceae > Halomonas > Halomonas qinghailakensis. The sequence goes on from NZ_CP096973.1 coordinate 1,951,640, forward strand.
AATAATTAGCTGTCCTGGATAGCCTTCGGGTAAGCCGAACAGTTCGTGTAAGCCAAAGCTGACCTGGGTGGCCAGAAACCCGATGGGGCCGACCGTACCGGCTACCAACGCAATCACGCAGCAGGCATCTACCACGCCACCAAGCGGGCCGCGCATGAGGCGCTCGCCAAATACGGGGTAGAGCAGCGTGCGTGGCTGCAGAGGCTGGCCTTTTACATAGTGGGCATGAGCAAGCACCACCGCCGTTAGCGAGCCCAGTACAGCCCAGGCTAAAAAGCCCCAGTGCATGAACGATTGGGCAAGGGCGCTTGAAACAGCATCAGCAGTGCCCGGTTCAGTATCAAAGGCGGGAGGCGTTACCACAAAATGATAGACCGGCTCTCCGGCGGCAAAAAATACGCCACCACCTGCTAATAATGTACAAAGAATGATCGAAAGCCACTTAAATGTGCTCATTTCTGGTGCGTCGAGATTGCCGATTTTAGCCTTTGACGCGGGCGAAATGGCCACTCCAATAGCAATGAAAAAAGTTAATAAAAGTAGTAGTTGAAAGTAGCTGCCAAGGACTAGGGCCGTCCAGGCAAAGCCCGTACTAATTGAGTCTGCGACTAGGTCGACGTCGTATAAGGAGAGCGCGAGAAACGCAACGATGAAGCCGATGCTGAGCACCAGCACGATGGGGTCACCAAGGGAAAACCGTGAAGGACCCTCGCTATTGTGGGCAGGTTGGTTCATTAAGAACACCTATTTTGATGGGTAGTAAGGAGGCGGAGCAAAGAGCTTAACAAAACCGTGCGTGAGCAGGCTAAACGCCTCACCACGCGCATTTTTGAAACAAAAAAAAGCGCCATTCAATGAATGGCGCGAGGACAGGAAACTGGCCATAGTATAGCGTCAATTTAGACCAAGGTCTAATGATAAAAAGAAAAATGCATGGAAATGGTGCGAAAAGCGTTAGTGATGCACCATTGTGAACAGGTGAGTAATTGCCTTAATTAGTTAAAAAAAATATGCTAACTATTTGATTTTTATTGATAATAAATTAGAGTTTTGCTGAGGAAGTAATGGCGTGTCACCAGTGGTAGAGCAATGAGGCGCTGGTGGTGTTGTCGGTGCGTTCGCTGGCATCTTCAGGCGGCTGCGAGTTATGTTTGATTTCATGGGAAAGGCGCAACGAAAGCCGTGAGTTAAGCCTAGCCGTTAGTGATGTCAATGAACGTGCAGTGGTATTCTTGCGGGTATATTCCAGCGACATTTCCTGAGCAATATCAGCATAATCTGAAAACCCAAATCGATAGTCAAAAGCCGTATATGCAACGGCCAGTCGTTCATTATCGGCATCGCGTAGCCGATCATTTCGGTACCCAGGCCCCGCTTCCAACGACAGCGAATGCCGTTCACCGGTTAGCAACTGGCGGCCATAACCACCAATGGCGGAAAGCTGCTGATCGTAGCCAGCAAAACGGTCTTTTTCCCAGCGGGCAAAGCCAAACAAGTAGTGAGGCCCACTAAAGTCAAAACGCTCTCGGCCTGCCACCAAATATTGTTCTGCACTGGTTTCTCCATTTTTGCTTACATTGCGAACTTCACCGCGCAACGAATGGGTGAAATCTCCCGTTAGCCACGTCAGCCGCGTTTTGCCAATTAGCGTTTGGCTATTGGTATTGCCTGAAAGATGGGTAAAGCCAAGCTCGGCATCACCACTGAATACAGGCGTATCATCTTGTGGCGGTGGCGGAGCGTAAAATGGATAAGCGGTGGCGGACGTTGCCCACAGCGACAAGCTAGCCAAGACAAGCCGTAGTAAACTCAACACGTAACTCCTCCGTGAGTATTGGTCATTGTGAGAGGCAGGATGTTGCAGGATGATAGTTCGTCATGCACGCTTTAAACGTTGAGAGTATATCGATAAAAATAAATTCAGTGACTGCTAAATAAGTAAGCAGGCGAAAAAGTACAGTGGCTAACGCCACTTGGCGCTGCATGCCATAATGACGCTGTCGCGCCTAGTGAGTTCCTTTATGACCGCCCCACGCCCCCGTACGTTGGCTGAATTACAGCGCTGGCGCCGTACTCGCGCTAAACGCCGCTGGTATAAGCGCAGTTTTCGCTTGCAAGTTATGCTGCTGGTCGGCCTGCTGTTGGCTGGCATGCTGCTTGCTCAGGGTACCTACCTGAATCACCGTAAAGCAGAGATTATTACCCAGCAAATGGGTGAACGGGCATTGGCAGTGGCCAAGACCGTTGCGGGGATGCCGCACATTATTAATGCTTTCTCGACACCCAACCCCTCGCTGATTATTCAGCCGCTTGCTGAGCGAGTTCGCCAGGAAACCGGTGCCCGCTATGTGGTGGTCGGTAATGCCCAATCGATTCGCTACTCGCACCCAGTGCCTGAGCGTATTGGTCAGCCCATGGTGGGAGGGGATAACGATCAGGCGCTAATTTACGGTCAGTCATACGTATCGGAAGCTACTGGAACGCTAGGGACTGCCATGCGTGGTAAAACCCCTATCTGGGATGAAGAAGGCAATATCATTGGGGTGGTTTCAGTGGGCTTCATGCTAGAGCGGGTTGATATGGATGTGGCCCGCTATACCAGCTTAGGGTGGGCGCTGGTGGCGCTGATGATTTTGCTTGGTTTTGCAGGGGCGTATTGGCTATCGCAGCATCTTAAAAAGGTCATACTTGGTTTAGAGCCCTACGAAATAGCGCGCTTAGCCATGGAAAAAGAGGCGATTTTACAATCCATCCATGAAGGTATTCTAGCCGTTAACCGCGATGGCCAGATCACCTTAGTCAATCAGCAGGCGCGACGATTTCTAGGGCTACCCGATGAACAGGTCTTACTGGGTCAGCCAATTCGAGAGGTAGTGCCCAACTCGCGCTTGATTGAGGTGCTAAAGCACGGCGAGCAGGAATTTGACCAAGAAATGTGGCTGGGTGACCATCCTGTGGTGGCTAACCGTGTGCCCATTTTGCACGAAGGCGAAATTGAAGGTGCCGTTGCTACGTTTCGCAGTCGCCGTGAAATTATTGATCTTTCCCATGCACTTACCCAGGCAAGCCGTGATGTCGATATCCTGCGTGCTCAGGCCCACGAGTTTTCCAACAAACTTTACACCATTTCTGGCCTGTTGCAGCTTAACCGCGTTGACGAGGCGCTAGCGCTGATTCATCACGAAACCGAACGTGCCCAAGCGCAAATGAGCTTTTTAATGCGCCACGTGGCTGACGCGGTATTAAGCGGTACGCTGCTGGGTAAATTGACGCGAGCCAGAGAGCTGGGGGTAGCGCTGGAAATTGATGAACAGAGCTCGCTCTCCTGCCCGCTGACGGTCACTGGGCAAGAGGTCATGATGAGCGTTGTGGGCAATTTACTGGATAATGCCTGCCATGCTGCACTTAATGGCCCAAACAGTGATACCCCTAAAGTCCGGCTGTTCTTCACGGATTTGGGTGAGCAGTTGTTGATTGAGGTAGAAGATAACGGCCCAGGCGTCCCGGGTGAGCATGCACAATCAATTTTTCAAGAAGGATTTTCGACCAAAACCGGCAAGCATCGTGGTATTGGTTTAGCCTTGGTCGCGCGGTTGTGCCGTCAATATGGTGGTGAGGTGACTCTGGAAGAGAGCGAATTAGGCGGTGCGTGTTTTATTGCCGTGTTGGATCGCTCGCTTTGTGACCAAGTCACCGCGATGTCCTAATCATAATAACGATGCCAGTAAGAGGAATAACTATGTCTACGGCGCAATACGGTATTTTGGTCGTCGAAGACGATTTTCGCATTGCCGATATTCATAAGGTTTTTATTGAGCAGAGCGACGGTTTTTATGTGGTGGGGATGGCACGCAACGGCAGCGAAGCAAAAGCGCTGATGGCCGAGCATGCCGATGCTATCCAACTGATTTTATTGGATGCGTATTTGCCTGATGTGGAAGGTTTGGAACTGTTATGGGCGATTCGCCGCGACTATGTGCATGTGGATATCGTCATGGTAACCGCCGCCCGCGAGGTGGAAACTATCAGCGAAGCGTTGCGTGGTGGTGTATTTGATTATTTGATTAAACCGATTGAAGCGACGCGTATGACGCAAATGCTGACGCGTTTTCGTCGCGAGCGAGAGGCATTGGCGAATAGGGCTGAAATGAGTCAAGACGAGCTGGACCAGGTGCTCGCACGGCTGCAGCCAGGCGAGCCTCAGCGGCTAGCAGCGCAGACGTTGCCTAAGGGCATAGATCGCTTAACGCTGCGTCGTGTGGTGGACTCTCTGGCAGCCGAACAGGATTCCCAAACGGCGATGCAGGTAGCGCAGGCAATGGGTGCAAGTCGCTCAACAGCGCGGCGTTACTTGGAGTTCTTAGTGGCTGAGCAGGCGGTTAACGCCGAAATTGGCTATGGGGATGTTGGCCGTCCCGAACGGCGTTATCGGCTGCTGGAGTCTTCCTCAACCTGGCTGGAATCACTGTAAACGTGCCGTGATAAGCAGGCGGTGAACAAAATGAACAAAACGCACAAAAAGCACATTTTGTTATTAATCATCATAAGCTTGTTGTAGTAGAGGACAGTCTTTTAACGTTCATTGCGTAACCACACAAATATACGTTCGTAACAAAACAAACACCTGTGGAGAACGCCCATGAACACGCTTCCTCTTAAGCGCTTTGCCGTGCTTGCTTTACCCATGGCTGTCCTCGCCATGACGACGTCTGCCAATGCCCAAGAGTGGACCCCTAGCCGTTCGATCGAATTTGTTGCCCCTGCTAACCCCGGTGGCGGTTGGGATACGCTTGTGCGCACCATGTCCCGCGTTATTCAACAAGAAGCGTTGGCCGACGAAAGCTTTGCAGCCATTAACGTGCCTGGCGGCGGCGGTGCAGTAGCTTGGGCTCAAGTAGCTCGTGACAGCGGCAATCCGCATAAACTTTTTGCTACCAGTCCGCCGATGATTTTAGTACCCCTGGCAGGCGCCTCGCGTTACGACCACACCGATTTCACCCCGATAGCGCGTATTAATACCGACTATTCAATCATTTTGGTGGCGGCAGATTCTGAGTACCAAACTCTGGATGACCTTTTCACGGCGCTGAAAGAGAACCCTAGTCTTAGCGTGGGGGGTGGTAGCGCACCGGGTTCCATGGACCACATTTCGGTGGCTGGCCTTGCTTCTGCAGCGGGTATGGAAGCCTCCGCGGTCAATTACATCCCCTTCTCGGGTGGTGGTGATGCTATGACCAACCTAATGGGCGGCCATATTGAGGCGGTGATTGGCGGTGCTGGTGAAGCAGTAGGTCAGCTAGGCGAAGGTAGCCAGCTGCGCGCCTTGGGCGTTTCTTCTGAAGAACGTTTGGGTGGCGGTCTAGCCGAAGTTCCTACCTACCAAGAACAGGGTTTTGACTACACCTTCGACATTTGGCGTGGCGTAATGGGTGCGCCGGAAATGCCTGACGAAGCGGTTGAATATTACGAGACGCTCTTCGCCGAGATGCTCGAAACTGAGGCATGGCGCGAAGCAAGCGACCAGCTTGGCTGGATTGATGCCTACCAGGATAGTGACGCCTTCGCTACTTTCCTGGATGAGCAACAAGAGCAGTTCAGCAGTGTGTTGACCGACCTGGGGCTAATGCGCCAGTAAGCGCTCGTCCCAAAGGCTCCCCCGGTGGCAGCTTGCCACCGGGATCATCCGTCTGAAACCGCAAGGGTCTTGCTATTTAGCAATGACATCTTCGGAGAGCTTTCCCATGACTCGATTCAATATCAACCAATGGCTAGCGCTTGTGTTGGCGTTAGTGGCGGCTGCCTATCTGGCAATGGCCTGGCAAATTCCAAACTTTCCGCTGCCCCGCCCAGTGGATTCTGATCTGTTTCCAAAAGTGTTAGGTGTTTCCCTGCTATTGCTGTCGGCGTGCTTATTTTTTGAGCGTCCTGGTCCTATTGCGGGTGTCGATCAGATTGATCAAACCGAAACCCAGGGGCCGTTGTTGCTTACGCCTTGGGCGCGGGTGATTGTCACCGCCATCGCTATCGCAGCGTATGCGTTATTACTCGTGCCGCTGGGCTTTGTGCTGGCTTCGACGCTGCTGTGCGTTGGCCTAACCGCTTACTACGGCTACCGCCGCCATGGGGTCAATCTGGCAACATCGCTTGGGGTGGTGCTGGCGCTGTATCTGACCATGACGCGGGTAATGGATGTTTACCTACCCACTGGCGTGCTGCCGTTTTAACCAAGCCGCGCTTGCCCACTGTTAGCGGGTTTAAAAGAGAGACACTCCCATGGATGCCTTTAACAATCTAATGTATGGCTTTGGCATCGCGCTTGAGCCTATCAATATCGCTTACGTCTTTGCCGGCGTTTTTGCTGGCACTATTATCGGCATGTTGCCCGGCCTTGGGCCGATTAGCGCGCTGGCGCTGATGATTCCAATTACCTTCGCTATGGAGCCTTCTTCAGGACTGATTTTGATGGCCGGGGTGTATTACGGTGCTATTTTTGGCGGCTCCACCTCGTCTATTTTGCTTAATGCCCCTGGTGTAGCAGGAACGGTAGCCACCTCGTTTGACGGCTATCCGATGGCCAAACAAGGGTTGGCAGGTAAGGCGCTGGCGATTGCCGCTTACTCCTCCTTCGTTGGCGGTACCATCTCGGTTGTTTTCTTGATGTTGATTGCGCCACTGCTCTCCAAAGTGGCGGTGAGCTTTGGCCCTGCTGAATACTTCGCACTGATGGTACTGGGGCTAACGGCGGTTGTGTCGTTATCCGATAAGTCGCTGGTCAAAGGGTTAATTGCGGCTGTGATTGGGGTAATGATCTCGATCATCGGGATTGATATGCAAACCGGCACCGAGCGCTTTACCTTTGGCTCTATTCACCTGCTCGACGGAGTCGACTTTCTTGTCGTCGCGCTGGGTATCTTCGCGTTAGCCGAAGTGTTTTACATGCTACTGCGCGGTGGCGGTGGTAAAGAAGCGCCGCGTAATGCCATTGGTTCGTTGAAGTTGACCCGCAGTGAAGTGAAGCAGATTGCCGGGCCGGTTAGCCGCAGTTCAGTCTTGGGCTTCTTCACCGGTGTTCTACCGGGCGCAGGTGCGACCATCGGCTCATTTCTGGGTTACAGCATGGAAAAACGCATTGCCAAAGACGGCGATACGTTTGGTAAAGGCAACATCAAAGGCGTTGCTGCCCCGGAAGCGGCGAATAATGCGGCGTGTACCGGTTCGTTTGTACCGCTGTTAACCTTGGGTGTGCCGGGTTCAGGCACCACCGCTGTACTGCTTGGCGCACTGCTGGTGATGGGGGTTAATCCTGGCCCGATGATGCTCGAACAGCGCCCGGATGTGTTCTGGGGCGTGGTCGCCAGTATGTACATTGGCAATATCTTCTTGCTGGTGCTTAACCTACCGTTGATTCCGTTGATCGCCAAAATTCTCGATCTGCCCAAGCCGTTGCTGCTGTCACTGATTTTGATCTTCTGCATGATCGGTGTTTACGGCATGAGCTTCAGCGTATTCGACTTATTGCTGCTGCTTGGTTTTGGCTTGGTTGGCCTAGGGATGCGCTTGTTCGGTTTCCCCGCTGCGCCGCTGATTCTGGCACTAATTTTAGGCAACATCATGGAAGAGTCCATGCGTCGCGCGTTACAGATCTCCGGTGGTGATTGGATGACCTTTATCGACAAGCCGATTTCCCTATCGTTGCTGGTTATCGCTGTGCTGTCGCTTGGTTTGCCACTGCTGAAAAAGCGCCGCACTAAGCGTTTGAATACCGCTGAATAGAACACCGACATGCGTGTAAAGCGCCCTAGGGTTTCCTAGGGCGCTTTTTTTATGAAAAAAATGGGTGAAATAAATAGGCGCGTGAGATGGAAGGCGCTCTATTGGTGCGAGGTGCCGTTGTGGTGCATAAACAGCGTGCATTTTTTGAATATTGGCGCGCCACGATAGTGCGATGCCTGTAGATTGGGCTGCTTTTTTTAAAGCTAACCGTTTGATTTTATTTTTTTTAATGTTTCTTTTTGTAGTGTGGCGCAAACCTTGCAAAAGCTAGGAGCTAGTGGATGCACCAAGCCCCGTAATGGCCGTACCCACGTTACATAACGGGAGTCCTTGGCCGCGAAGCTCAAATAACGAGCCCCGCCATAGGGGCGCAAGGAGGTTCAAGTGACCACATTGCAGCGCAAGACACACCCTCGTATCGTTGGCCGTTTCGCCACTGCCTTAATTGCCGCCGCTGTTATGGGTGCCAGTGCCCAGGCTATCGCTCAAGATGACGATCCGATCAAGGTCGGTATTCTCCACTCGCTTTCAGGCACCATGGCGATTAGTGAGTCAGCTCTGAAAGATACCGTTGAAATGCTCATTGAGCAGCAGAATGAAGCGGGTGGCCTCCTTGGACGCCAGCTTGAAGCGGTTGTTGTTGATCCAGCCTCTAACTGGCCGCTATTTGCTGAACGCGCTAGAGAGCTTCTAGCGCAAGAAGAGGTCGACGTCATCTTTGGTAACTGGACTTCCGTTTCCCGTAAGGCGGTACTGCCGGTAGTGGAAGAACTTAACGGCCTGCTGTTCTACCCGGTGCAGTATGAAGGTGAAGAGTCCTCTGAAAACGTCTTCTATACCGGTGCTGCGCCAAACCAACAGGCCATTCCTGCGGTGGAATACCTGATCAATCAAGTGGGCATTGAACGTTTTGCACTGATAGGTACCGACTACGTTTATCCACGTACCACCAACCGTATTTTAGAAGCGTTCTTGAAAGATGAGCATGGTGTGTCTGAAGAAGACATCATGGTCAACTACACGCCGTTTGGCCACTCCGATTGGCAGAACATCGTGGCGGAACTGCGCCGCTTCGGTGAAGAGGGCAAACCAACAGCGGTGATCTCAACCATTAACGGTGATGCCAACGTTCCGTTCTATCGCGAACTTGCCAACCAAGGCATTGATGCCGCTGATATTCCGGTCATTGCCTTCTCGGTGGGTGAGCAGGAGCTTTCCGGTATCGATACGGCCCCGCTGGTCGGCCACTTAGCGGCGTGGAACTACTTTATGAGTGTGGATACCGACGCTAACTATGACTTTATCGACGCATGGATTGAATACACCGGCGACGAAGAAGCGGTCACCAATGACCCCATGGAAGCGCACTACATTGGTTTCAACATGTGGGCCGAAGCGGTGCGTAAAGCAGGAACTACCGACGTGGATGCGGTGAAAGACGCGATTATCGGCGTCACCGTACCTAACCTGTCCGGCGGCTATGCGGCGATGATGCCCAACCATCACATCACCAAGCCAGTACTGATTGGTGAAGTTCAAGACAACGGCCAGTTCGATATCGTCTGGCAAACGCCTTCTACGGTGGCGGGCGATGCGTGGTCTGACTACTTACCTGGCTCTCGTGATTTGATTGCCGATTGGCGCAAACCCATGGAGTGCGGCAACTTCAACGTGGTGAACGGCTCGTGTGGTGGTAGCACCGCAGCAGAAGAAGCCGAAGCGGCCCTCGCTGAGTAAAAGAAGATCCCTCGCTGCTTGGCTAAACGTTGAGTGGTGGGGGAGCACGCTACCTCCCTTTTTTAGATCACTGTTTCTAATATAACCAAAGGAAGAACCCCATGAGGCGTTTCCTTTCCTTCGGGTTGCTGTGCCTGCTGTTGTTAAGCATCACAGTCACCGCCCAGGCACAAACAAGCGCTGTTGTTGATGCTGACGATGCCGCTGCGCTTGAGCTACTTGAAGCGCTGGATGTACGCTCCTTTCCTGCAAAAGGTGAGGCGATTACCGCAATTGTACAAAGCGACGACGAACGCGCTCGTGACTGGCTGCAGGCGTTGCTAGATGGCCGCTTACAGCGCACTGACGACGGTCGTTTTGTTGTGGTGCTCGATAACCGTGGCCGCGACTGGCCGGTGGCCGATGCGTTAACTAACGAGCCGCTTGGCGAGATGTCTCGTCGCGATCTGGATCGTATCGGAATTAATAACAATTTGCGCAACCAGCTACGCAGCGCTATTGCCGTGGTTGATCTGTATTCACCCGATGTAGAGCGCCGCCGCACTTCCGCTGACCGCTTACTTGGTGAAGTAGACGGCGAACTGGCCGAAGCGCTAGCGCCACTGATTGCTGAAGCTGATGATGAGTACGTGCGTACTCGCTTAACTCAAGCAGTGGCAATTTATCGTACCGAACAGGGAGAGATGGCCGGTATAGACGCGCTTACGGGTAGCCTTCACCCACGCGCCCGCGTGGCGCTAAGTCGCGCAGCGAATAGTGACGATCCGGTGATAGCCAACGCCGCTGCTGGGGCGTTGGCAGGTATCGAACAGCAGCTGAAAATTAATCGTGGTCTGGAAACGCTCTATTTCGGTCTTTCGCTTGGCTCGGTACTGGTGTTAGCAGCGATTGGCCTGGCCATTACCTTTGGTGTGATGGGGGTCATTAATATGGCCCACGGCGAGCTGATCATGCTGGGCGCTTATACCACTTGGATGATGCAGCAACTGTTGCCCGGCCAGCCTGGATTGGCGCTAATTCTATCGATTCCTGCAGGCTTTTTAGTGGCCGCGCTTGTGGGCATTGCCATTGAGCGGGGTGTCATTCAATTCCTGAAGGGGCGCCCGTTGGAAACGTTGCTGGCGACGTTCGGTATTAGCCTGATTTTACAGCAGCTGGTGCGAACGGTGATTTCACCGCTAAACCGTACGGTCATAACGCCAGAGTGGATGAGCGGCTCCTTAGTGATTAACGATGCACTGTCGCTGACCCTTAACCGTATGTTTGTACTCGGGTTTGCACTAGTGGTGTTTGCCGCGCTGATGTTGATTATGCGCCGCACGCGCCTAGGGCTTGAAGTGCGCGCGGTGACCCAAAATCGTGCCATGGCACGCTCTATGGGTATCCGTGCCACCCGGGTCGATATTATGACCTTCGCGTTAGGGTCTGGCGTCGCAGGCTTGGCAGGCGTTGCGTTATCACAGCTGACCAATGTCGGCCCCAACCTGGGCCAGAACTACATTATTGATTCCTTCATGGTCGTCGTTTTCGGTGGCGTGGGTAATCTTTGGGGCACCTTGGTGGCGGGGCTTTCCCTGGGCATTATTAACCAAGTGCTGGAGCCCTGGGCAGGTGCGGTGCTGGCCAAGATTATTGTCCTGGTGTTCATCATTCTGTTTATTCAAAAACGCCCGCGTGGACTCTTCCCGCAGAAGGGCCGGGCTGCGGAGGGCTAACCTATGATGACGCAATCATCTTCAAGCCAGTTTTGGCTAACTCGCCCGTTTAGTGAGCGAGCCACGCAGATCTTTCTTGGCGTGCTGTTTGCCGCCCTGTTGATCGTGACAGTACTGCATCTCGCAGTACCTCAAGGTCACCCGCTACATGTCAATGCTTACACCGTGAACCTGTTCGGCAAGTACTTAAGCTATGCGCTACTGGCAGTGGCGGTGGATTTGGTATGGGGCTATTTAGGCATTCTGAGCCTGGGTCACGGGGCGTTTTTTGCCATTGGCGGTTATGCCATGGGCATGTACCTGATGCGCCAGATCGGTGACCGCGGTACATATGGCGACCCGGTACTACCGGATTTTATGGTGTTTCTCAGTTGGGACAGCCTGCCGTGGTACTGGCTTGGCTTTGATATGGCCTGGTTTGCGTTTGCTATGGTGCTGTTAGCCCCTGGGTTATTGGCCTTGGTATTCGGTTTTTTGGCCTTTCGATCGCGGGTCACTGGGGTGTATCTATCGATTATTACCCAGGCGCTGACCTTTGCCCTGATGCTGGCGTTCTTCCGCAATGAGATGGGCTTTGGTGGCAACAACGGTTTAACCGATTTTCGCGAGCTGCTGGGCTTCAACCTCCGCAGCAACGACACTCGCTTAGGTCTATTTATTGCCACCGGCGTTGCATTGGCACTGGGTTATATCCTGTGCCGAGCGATTGTTACCAGTAAATTAGGCCGGGTGTGTGTGGCAACCCGTGACGCCGAAGCCCGCACGCGGTTTATTGGCTATCGGGTCGAACGCTTCCAGCTATTTGTATTCGTAGTTTCCGCCATGCTGGCAGGCTTGGCTGGCGCGCTTTATGTTCCTCAGGTAGGGATTATCAACCCCAGTGAGTTCTCGCCGATTTTCTCGATTGAAATTGTGCTGTGGGTGGCACTGGGTGGCCGTGCCACGCTTTATGGGGCGGTTATCGGTGCGATCTTAGTCAACTATGCCAAAACGATTTTTACGGGTGTAATGCCTGATGCGTGGCTGTTTGCCCTAGGCGCGCTGTTTGTCTTGGTCACCGTGTTTCTACCTAAAGGCGTGGCGGGGTTGTTGCTCCACCTAAAACGCCGCAAAAAATCCGAGACCTTGCCGAAGGAGGCTACCGCATGAGCTTGCTGCAATCGCTAACCACGCGGGATCGGGTGTTTGATTTTATGGCCCCTCAGGCCTCACCGGTAGATGTGCGTCATGGCCCGATTCTGTATATGGAAGATGTCTCGGTGAGTTTCGATGGCTTCAAGGCAATCAACAACTTAAACCTGACCATTGATGATGGTGAACTGCGTTGCATTATCGGCCCTAACGGGGCCGGTAAAACGACCATGATGGACATCATTACTGGCAAAACGCGCCCCAACGAAGGCAGTGTGTGGTTTGGTAGCCGTCATAATCTACTGCAAATGAATGAACCGGATATCGCCAGCTTGGGGATTGGTCGTAAGTTCCAAAAGCCCACGGTATTTGAAGCGCTGAGCGTGTTTGAAAACCTGGAGTTGGCGATGGCCGCCGACAAGCGTATTTTCCCCACGCTGACTGCCCGCATGACTGGTGAAATTAAAGACCGTATCAATGAGGTACTTGAAACGATTGGCCTGACCGAGCTGCGCTACCAGCCAGCAGGGATTCTTTCCCACGGCCAAAAGCAGTGGCTGGAAATTGGCATGCTGTTAATGCAGCGCCCGCGCCTGCTGCTGGTAGATGAACCCGTGGCCGGGATGACGGAACAGGAGATGGAGCGTACCGCAGAGTTGCTGACGGGCCTTGCGGGTAAGCAGTCGGTGGTCGTGGTAGAGCATGATATGGGCTTTGTACGTTCTATTGCCCGTAAAGTGACCGTGTTGCACCAAGGCAGCGTACTGGCAGAGGGCAGTATGGATCAGGTTTCAAGCGACCCCAACGTGGTTGAGGTGTATTTGGGCGCGGACGACGAGGAGGTTGCCTGATGCTGGCAATTGAAAAGCTCAACCAGTTTTACGGGGAAAGCCACACCTTGTGGGATTTAGACCTCGACGTGCCTACCGGCCAGTGTACCTGTGTGATGGGCCGCAACGGGGTGGGTAAGACCACCTTGATGAAAGCTATTATGGGTGAAGTAGCCGTAAAAAGCGGTCAACTACGCTATCAGGGAGAGGGCAGCGACATTGAGCTGACCAAAAAAGCCATTGAAGCTCGCTCCCGCCTGGGAATTGGTTTTGTGCCTCAGGGGCGGCAGATTTTTCCGCTGCTCACGGTGGAAGAGAATTTACGCACCGGCCTTGCAGCGCGCAGTGATGGGCTAAAAAAAATCCCTGAGCGTATCTATGAACTGTTTCCTGTTCTAAAAGAGATGAAGCATCGCCGTGGTGGTGACTTATCAGGCGGGCAACAGCAGCAGCTAGCCATTGGTCGTGCGCTGGTCATCGAGCCCAAGCTGCTGATTTTAGATGAGCCAGGGGAAGGTATTCAGCCCAATATTGTGGCGCAAATCGGTCAGGTCATTCGCCAACTGATCAAGGAAGATGGTTTAACGGTACTTCTGGTGGAGCAGAAGCTGCCTTTTGCCCGCAAATATGCCGACCGCTTTGTGATTATGGATCGTGGCCGACCGGTCGCTAAAGGCGATATCTCAGAGCTTTCCAATGAACTGATAAAGCAGCATTTGACCGTTTAAGTTATCCACAGCCTGTTGCTCGCCCTTTAATTAACTTAAAGCGGCGAGCTTATTATTAAAAACTCTGAGCTGTGTGCGTATTGGCACTATTATTTTGCGTGTAATATGGCTTGTTTTCGTAATAATAATTGGGTGCGCAATGCGCTATAAAGATAAACATCAGCTCGCCGCCGAATGGCAAGAACTGTTAGAGCGTACGCCATTATCGCTACGCCAAGCAGTGAAAATACTGGTCGAGCGCTACTGTGATTACTTTGCAGATCATTTCTACAGCGTCATGCTAGAAGATCCGCACGCGTCGCTTTTTCTTTCCAATGATCAAGTACACGAGCGCTTAAACCCCTCTATGCGGCGCTGGCTAAACGCTATGTTTGCTGTTGAGCACGTCGATTTTCATGCTCTGGTAGAACAACAAGAAAAAGTGGGACAAGTGCATGCCCGTGTCGATATCCCCGTTAACTTAGTGCTTAACGGAGCAAGGCAGCTAAAGCAGGCGTTTTACCAAAAAATTAACGCCACGCTCACCGCGCCGCTGTCGCCAGGCGATGCGTCTGTTTACGTCTCGGATCATATTGATATGGCCATGGAAATCATGAGCCACGCCTACTCCGTCGCCAATGATCGCAATGCGCGCACCGAAGAAGCGTACAAGCTGTTTTCCCTTACCCAGAATATTGGAGACGAACGCGAGCGGCAGCGCTCGGCGTTATTAAACTGGGAAAATGCGCTGATGTTTGCTGTTGCCGCGCAACAGGAAACCGCAATGCTACCCAAGCTTTCCAAATCAGAGTTTGGCCTGTGGTATTTTCACAAAGCCTGCCATGCCTTTGAAGGCTCGCCAGAAATCGCCACGATTTCGCGCCATATTCGCCAAGTAGATCATGAGTGGCTGGCTGCACTTGATCAGAATGACATGGGCCAACGGCTCACAGCCCTAAGTGATATTCGCGATGCAGCACGCACTATTCTTATGCTGCTAGACGACGTGCTAGAGCGCGCTTCAGGGCTAGAAGCAGGACGCGACAGCCTGACGCGACTGTTGAATCGTAAGTTTCTTTCAGTGGTGCTGGGACGGGAAATTGAAATTGCCCGCCATTCGGAAAAACGCTTTGCCCTGCTGATGGTAGATATTGACCACTTTAAGTCGATTAACGATACCCATGGCCATGACGCCGGCGACAATGTATTGCAGCAGGTAGCGAGTATTCTCGATCGTTCTACTCGTGGCGGTGATTATGTTTTTCGTATGGGCGGCGAAGAGTTTTTGATTGTATTGGTGGATACCGACCAGGATGGCAGCCGACTATTTGCCGAGCGTCTACGACGGGCAGTCGCTAAAGAACCTATGCTAGCCACCGCCGATACGCTGCTTAATGTGACCGTCAGCGTTGGCGTAACACTCCACGATGGCCACCCTGATTATCAGCGAGCTATTCAGCGCGCTGACCAAGCGCTTTACCAAGCAAAGCGCGGTGGACGTGATCGGGTAGTGGTTAAAAACGCGTAGATGATCCATTTCGGTGCGACTGGCCTTTTTTTGATACTTTTTGGTGCGCAATAGGCATCGTTAGATTGCCTATTTTCACCTTATACGGGCGCTTTAGCAGCGTATTCACATTTTTCACCATTTTGGCGCATTCCTTGCATTTGAAAATGAAATGCTTATTAACAGGAAGTAAATGCGCCCATGATGCTGTGTGAACTCGCGACACCTGCTGCTGGCTCAGGTCACCGCTTTGACGAAGAGCGCCTCTGGGCGGCATCGCTGGCGCTGCGTTTTGCTAACCGCAATGGCATCACTCGGTTGGTGCAGGCGCGCCACCAAGGGCCACTGAGAGTGCAACGCCCGTTTTACCCCGAAGGCAGCACAGAGGCCTGCCATGTCTATGTGCTGCACCCGCCTGGTGGCTTGGTCAGTGGTGACGCACTGACGATCCGTGCCCACATCGAGCGTGACGCACATGCGCTGCTCACCACGCCTGCAGCCAACAAACTATATAAAGCTGATAGCCAAGGCGTCGCCTGGAACCAAGATACCGAACTGAACGTGGAAGATGGCGGCATCCTTGAGTGGCTTCCTCAAGAAACGATCGCCTTTGATGGCTCCAAAGGTACTCAGCGAACGCACATTGCGTTGCATGGCAGCGCCCGCTGCCTGGGCTGGGAGATCATGGCGTTGGGCCGCCCCGCCAGTGAACTTCCCTATGTAACCGGCCGTATTGAACAGCACTTTCGTTTAACCCTGGACGGCAAACCGCTGTGGCTTGAACGCCAGCCCTTAGACCCTGCTCATCCGCGTTTTAACGGGCGCTGGGGGCAGGGGGGCGCCACGGTGCAAGCCACGCTGTGGGCAGTTGGCTTAGAAGATGCCGGTGCCGCAATTGATGAACTACGCGAAGCGCTGCCGGACAACCCGCGTTGGGCGGTCACCGTTCGCCAGGGCGTACTGTTATTACGTTACCTAGGAAACTCCCGGAATGAAGCTTGGGCGCTGTGTGAACAGGCTTGGCACTTATTACGCCCGCGCTGGATCTCACGTGCCGCCCACACGCCGCGCATTTGGTTAACCTAATTTGATGCACCGCTGGAGACATACGCTATGGAACTGACCCCACGAGACAAAGACAAGCTGCTGCTGTTTTCTGCTGCCCAGCTTGCCGAGCGCCGCAAAGCGCGCGGCCTAAAGCTTAACTACCCCGAAGCCGTGGCGCTGATCAGCTTTGAAATCATTGAAGGTGCCCGTGACGGCAGAAGTGTCGCCGATTTAATGAGCTACGGCCGTGAAATCCTTAGCCGTGACGACGTGATGGATGGCGTGGCGGAAATGGTGGATGAGGTGCAGGTAGAAGCCACCTTTCCGGATGGCACCAAGCTTGTGACCGTTCACACGCCAATCAACTAGTCGTCAGCAACCAGGAGGCTGCCATGATTTCCGGCCCAATGATTC
This sequence comes from Halomonas qinghailakensis, assembly GCF_025820815.1. NCBI lineage: Bacteria > Pseudomonadati > Pseudomonadota > Gammaproteobacteria > Oceanospirillales > Halomonadaceae > Halomonas > Halomonas qinghailakensis. Next base: position 1,968,501 of record NZ_CP096973.1, read on the forward strand.
CAGGACAGTACCAGTTAAAAGACGGTGATATTGAGCTATGCGTGGGTCGCGAGCGGATTAGCGTCGAAGTGGCCAATACCGGTGACCGCCCCATTCAGATCGGCTCTCACTACCACTTCGCTGAAGCCAACCCCGCACTGGTGTTTGATCGTAGCAAATCCCGTGGCTTTCGCTTAGATGTGGCAGCGGGCACCGCGATTCGCTTTGAGCCTGGCCAGACCCGCGAGGTCACGCTAATTCCCTTCGTCGGTAAGCGCGAAATTTACGGCTTCCGTGGCGATGTGATGGGTGCGCTCGATGGAGGTAAGCAATGAAACCGGTTAACAAAATCAGTCGGCAAGCTTACGCCGATATGTACGGCCCCACCGTGGGCGACCGAGTGCGCCTGGGCGATACCGAGCTGTGGATCGAGGTGGAGAAAGACGCTACCCACTACGGCGACGAGGTGAAGTTCGGTGGCGGTAAGGTTATCCGCGATGGCATGGGGCAAAGCCAGCGTGTTGATGACACGGTGATGGATACGGTGATTACCAATGCGCTGATTTTAGACTGGTGGGGCATTGTGAAAGCCGATGTTGGCCTGCAAAGCGGACGCATCGCGGCGATTGGCAAGGCAGGTAATCCCGACACTCAGCCGGATGTGGATATAGTGATTGGCCCCGGCACTGAAATTATCTCAGGCGAAGGCAAGATTCTCACCGCTGGCGGTATTGACGCGCATATTCACTTTATTTGCCCCCAACAGGTAGAAGAAGCGCTGATGAGCGGCGTAACCACTATGTTGGGCGGCGGCACTGGCCCCGCAACGGGCTCTAATGCGACAACCTGCACGCCTGGCGCGTGGCATATTGGCAAAATGCTGCAAGCGGTGGACGACCTGCCGATGAATATTGGCCTGTTGGGCAAAGGCAATGCCAGCCTGCCAGAGGCGTTAGAAGCGCAGCTGGAAGCGGGTGCCATGGGGCTAAAGCTCCACGAAGACTGGGGCACCACGCCTGCTTCCATTGATAACTGCCTCAGCGTGGCAGAAAAGTACGATGTGCAGATCGCGATCCACACCGACACGCTCAATGAATCCGGCTTTGTGGAAGACACCCTGGCGGCGTTTAAAGAGCGCGGTATTCACACCTACCACACGGAAGGGGCAGGCGGCGGTCACGCGCCGGATATCCTGACCGCCTGCTCAAAAGAGTACGTGCTGCCGTCTTCCACTAATCCGACGCGGCCTTATACGGTTAACACCATCGACGAACACCTGGATATGTTGATGGTCTGCCACCACTTAGACCCCAACATTCCTGAAGATGTGGCCTTTGCCGACTCACGTATTCGCCGTGAAACGATCGCCGCCGAAGATATTCTTCACGACTTGGGCGTGATCTCGATGATTGCCTCGGACTCCCAAGCCATGGGGCGAGTGGGCGAAGTGGTCTGCCGTACCTGGCAAACAGCCCATAAAATGAAGGTGCAGCGCGGTTTATTGCCCGAAGATGAAGCGTTGGGCGCGGATAACCTGCGCGCCAAGCGTTATATCGCCAAATACACCATTAATCCTGCCATTACCCACGGCATTGCCCATGAGGTAGGTTCTATCGAAGTTGGCAAGCTGGCGGATTTAGTGCTCTGGAAGCCTGCATTCTTCGGTGTAAAGCCCTCGCTGATCATTAAAGGCGGCATGATTGCGGCAGCGCCCATGGGCGACCCCAATGCGTCTATTCCCACGCCTCAGCCAGTGCATTATCGCTTTATGTTTGGGGCGTTTGGAAAGGCCGCCAGCCAAACGCGGCTCAACTTCGTGAGCCAGGCGGCGATTGACGCAGGCATTAAAGAGCGTCTGGGCCTGCACAGCACGCTTTCCGCCTGTAAAAACGTACGCGGCGTGCGTAAAAAAGATATGAAACTCAACGACGCCTGCCCAGAGCTCACCGTTGACCCACAAACTTATGAAGTGCGCTGCGATGGCGAGCTACTCACCTGCGAGCCCGCCACCGAACTGCCGCTAGCCCAGCGTTATCATTTGTTTTAATTGGGGCTATTTCATTTAGGTAGAGGTGACGGGGGAGGTCGAAGAGAGGGTCTTTTGCCATGGATGGCAAAAGTAGCGTACAGGGATGTATTCACAGCGCCCTCTCGTAGGCCTACCCCCGGCACAGCCTCATAGATAGCGAAAGGACGGTAGAGATGCTGAAATTGATAGAACGTTTAGGGCCGGTGGAAGAGCGCGCTGCCAGCGACACGCTGACGCTGCCCTTTGAGCTGCGCATTCGCGGGCGCCTAAAAGCCCAAAGCGATAGCGGCCGCGAGCTGGGCCTGTTTCTAGACCGTGGCCCGGTGCTGCGCGATGGCGAAGGCTTAAAAGCTGAAAGTGGCGAGGTGGTGCGCATACGCGCTGCCATCGAGCCGGTGGTGACCGCGCGAGTTAGCACCGGCTTACCCCTTGCACGGCTGGCATATCATCTTGGCAATCGCCATGTACAGTTAGCGCTGGGCGAAGACGAGAAGGGCGGCTGGGTGCGTTTCCCCCCCGACCATGTGCTAGAAGAGCTGGCGGAATTACTGGGGGCTGAGCTTGAGCATCACAACGCCACCTTCGACCCAGAACCTGGCGCCTATAACCAAGTAGGTGGCGGCGGGCATTCTCACGGGCATTCTCATGGTCATGGGCACTCCCACGACCATGAGCATCCGCATGATCATTCACACACGCATGAGCATCATCATGCCCACTGAACGTGCCTTACCAGAAAACCATGACTTAGCCCTGCTAGGGCTAATGCAACTGGTCAGCCCCGCGCTGCCCATCGGCGCCTTTGCGTTTTCCCAAGGGTTGGAAAGTGCCTTTGAGCTAGGCTGGGTAAGTGATGAAAAAAGCCTTTCTGAGTGGCTTTCTGGCGTATTGGAAGATGGCCTAACCCGCTGTGAATTGCCGCTGATCGCGCGCTTGTACACCGCCTTTGAGCAGCAGGACAGCGATGCAATAGCCCAGTGGGACGAGTGGTTGGCAGCCACCCGCGAAACCGCTGAACTAGCGGCTGAGGATAGCCGCCTGGGTGCTTCACTTAAGCGCCTGTTAGGCAGCCTGGACTTACTACCCCGCCAGGATGAGCAAAGTGAAGACTGTCTGCCTCCTTTATTACCTACCCAGGCAGGCTACGTGACGCTATTTAGCTATGCTGCCCATATGCGTGGCGTGCCCCCGCGTCAGGCGCTGTTAGGGTTTGGCTGGGCGTGGCTGGAAAACCAACTGGCAGTAGCCTGCAAAGCACTGCCCCTAGGCCATACCGCCGCTCAGCGCGTTATTGAACAGCTGCGCGGTGAACTGGTGGACGCTGTCGACCAAGCACTATTGCTCGACGATGACGATCTTGGCCCGATACTGCCCGGCGTGGCGCTGGCAAGCGCTCTGCACGAAACGCAATATTCACGCTTGTTTAGAAGTTAAACGTTTATCTATTAGGAGAAAACAATGACGCACTGTTTACGTGTAGGCGTGGGTGGGCCAGTGGGGTCCGGTAAAACCGCACTGCTCAAGCAGCTCTGTTCGGCGCTCCGCGATTATTACGATATCGCCGTCGTGACCAACGACATCTACACCCGTGAAGACGCTGACTTTCTGCTCAAACACAATGCACTGGCCGCTGACCGCATCCTGGGAGTGGAAACCGGCGGCTGCCCGCATACCGCCATCCGCGAAGACGCTTCGATGAACTTGGCGGCCATCGATGAGCTACACGCCCGCCACCCAAAACTAGAACTGGTGCTGGTAGAGTCTGGTGGCGATAACCTATCGGCCACCTTCAGTCCTGAGCTTTCCGATCTCACGCTGTACGTGATTGACGTTTCCGCAGGCGATAAAATTCCCCGTAAAGGCGGGCCAGGCATTACTAAGTCAGACCTGCTGATTATCAACAAAATCGATATTGCCGAGCAGGTACATGCTTCGCTGGAGGTAATGGAGCGGGATTCGAAGAAAATGCGCGGCGAACGCCCCTTTGTGTTTACCAATCTCTACGATGGTGTTGGGCTTGAGGAGATCATCCGTTTTATTCTTGATAAAGGCATGTTGGATGAACGTCGGCCCCAGGTGGCGACGGCATAAGCATTGAAAAGGTGGTTACTGCACTGCCCCACTAGTTAATAGGGGCAGAGCAGGCAAAACTGAGGTGGCTAGCTGCTTGCTAAAAACGGGCCGTCCCTGGCCACCACCCACCTACAGTGAACGGATAGCCGAAAGATAACCTTAACGTAGGTTATGAAATAACGAGTTTGAGCGTTTCTTAACTGTTAAGAAACAAAAAGTGGGTGTATCCGATGTAGCCGGGACACATTCAACTCCGCTTCTCGATGTGTTGTTGAGGTAGGTACTGCTATGCGGCACTTGCATGGATGTCCGTGGCTTAACCGATAATGAGGCAGTGAAGGGCGCTGACTGTCTTCTGGTTTAGCTTGAGAACTAAATCACAGCTAGTCAGATAAGCATATGTTTCAATTGGGTAAGTTTGGGCGAGGTGCCGTTGCGTAACATGAAAAAGGCACAGATGCTGAGCTTCTACCTTTTGAAGAGGTTCCTATCTGGATAAGCAGGCCATAAACGTCAATCCATCAATCTGAGCACCCTAAAAAAAGAACAATAATTGGCTAAAGTTAATCCTTGTTAGGTCGATAGTAACTGCACAATATTACTAAAATTTTTCCTACGACCTATAGAGAAACCTGAATGGCCACTGCTCCTTCGACTACGAAAAAACGAAGCCTTAGCTTACAAGCTAAAGTGCTCACTCTTGTTCTACTGCCTCTTTTTATGGTGACCGTGGGATTAGTTGCGTTTAACGCCTATGAGCGTACTCAAAACACCCGCGATACGTTGGCAAACCAGCGCGAGCTGCTGATTGAAGAACGCCGCCACGCGGTGCGTGACATTGTGCAAGTAGCGACAACCGCTATCTCGCCTATTTATGAACGGGCAGGTGCCAACGATGAGGAAGCCAAACAGCAGGTAGCAGAGCTGGTGCGCGCGATGCGCTTTGAAGGTAATAACTACGTTTTTATCTATGATTTCGAGGGCAACAACATTGTGACAGCCCCTGCGCCAGAGCGCGAAGGGACCAACATGATGGACGTAAGAACGCCGGATGGTAGCTACCTTATTCGCGATATCCTTCAAGTAGCTAAAAATGGCGGCGGTTTCCATAGCTACGTATGGGAGTACCCAAGTACCCGTGAGATTGAGCCTAAGCACTCGTATGTAGAGAGTTTAGAAAAGTGGGGCTGGATGATTGGTGCTGGTGTTTATGTCACTGATGTTGATGTGACGGTTGCCGAGCTGGAAGCTACCGCTACTGCCAATTTACGCCAATCTATTCTGTCTGCGATTTTGTTGGGTGCTGTCTTATTTGTGATAGTAGCACTGCTCGCATTTGGTTTTGTGCGCCGCACCGTAGGACCGATTAAGCGCACCGCTAGCGCCATGCACGATATTGCTCAGGGCCGTGGTGACCTTACCCGCCGCCTAGCGGTAGAAAGCAATGATGAAGTGGGCAACCTTGCGGTGCAGTTCAACGCCTTTGTTGAACGAATGCAGGACACTCTGCGTGACGTGCGTCGTAGCACTGTCAGTGTTTACCATTCAGCAGGCGAGATGTCCCATAGCTCAGAAGAGCTGGCTACCCGCACCGAACAGGCTGCCGCTAACCTGCAAGAAACGTCGGCCTCTATGGAAGAGATCACCTCGACCGTAAACCACAGTGCGGATAACGCCCAGCAAGCTAATCAGCTGGTTCAGTCCACCGCTGAAGTGGCCCACCAGGGTGAAGAAGCCATGGGTCAGGTTGAGCGGACGATGCACGACATCAATGATTCAGCGTCGCGCATTAGCGATATCATCACGATGATTGATGCGATTGCCTTCCAAACCAATATTTTGGCGCTGAATGCGTCGGTGGAAGCTGCGCGGGCAGGTGAACATGGCCGTGGCTTCGCGGTGGTTGCGCAAGAAGTACGCACACTTGCCAGTCGTTCTAGCGATGCATCAAAAGAGATTCGCACGCTGATTGATAGCTCTGTTAAGCACACCCACGCTGGTGCCGAGCTTGTGCGTAACGCTGGCGCTACCATGCGTGACATTGTTGAAAGCGTTTCCAAAGTGACCGATGTGATCGGCGAGATTAGTGCGGGCGCCAAGGAGCAGAGTAGCGGTATTGGCCAGATCAACACTGCCGTTGCGGAAATGGACACCATGACTCAGCAAAACGCTGCCATGGTACAAGAGTCTACCGCCGCTGCTGCTGATATGCGTCGCCATGCCGAACACCTTAACGAGTTGATCAACTCCTTCGTGCTTGGCGGCGATGATCCACAAACCTCATCGACACAGCCAGCGTTAAATCAACCGCGTCAGTCTCTGCCTTCTGGTGCGCCAAGTGCACGCCAGGAACTCAAGCGCCCCGCGCTCTCTTCTAAGCAAGCCCCTGTTAAAGCAGGCGACGACGCCTGGGAAGAGTTTTAAGCCTTACGTTGTTTATAAATCGCGCTCAGCAAAAAACACACGATGCGCAGTAAAAACAAAGGGGGCTGCCAAATGGCAAGCCCCTTGTTCATATCAACGCATTTCATATCAACGCATTTCAGCTCACTATTAACTGCTTGCTAACTACCCGACCAGCCGAGCAGGATCGGTACATAAACCACCAATAGCAACACGCCAATTAGCCCTAAAAGATACGGGATAATTGCCTGGGTGATGCGCTCCAGCGGTAGCTGAGTGACTGACGAAGCCACATAGAGGTTGATTGCCACTGGCGGGGTAATCATGCCAATTGACAATCCCACTACAATAATCAAACCAAAGTGGATCGGGTCGATTCCCAGCTGGAGCACCAGCGGTAGCAGTACTGGGGTAAGAATAATCAATGCGCTGGCGGTCTCGATAAATACCCCCGTGAGCAGAATCACAGCCACGACCAGCAGCATAATCACGTAGGGGTTAGTGGAAAGCGACAACACTGCTTGGGCTATCGCGCCGGGTACCTGCCAGCTTGAAAGCGTCCAGCTGAGTACTGCCGACATGGCAATTACCAGCATAATGACTGCGGTGGTCATCGCCGAGCGAATCAGCAGCTTATACACCTGGGGCAGGGTTAAATCGCGGTACACAAACAGTGATACCAGCAGCGCGTAGTTAACCGCCACCACCGCCGCTTCCGAAGGTGTGAAGATACCCGAGAAGATACCGCCCAAAATAATCACCGGCGTCATCAGCCCCCAGCTAGCCGCTTTTAGCGTGCGCCAAATGGTAGGCAGTGACAGCGGTGTGCCTTTGGGGTACTGACGCTTATAGGCCTGAGTGATGGCAATCGCCATTAGCCCCAGCCCCATAGCCAGCCCCGGCAAAAAACCGTTCAAAAACAGCTTTGAAACCGACTGCTGAGCAATCACCGCGTAGATAATCATCGGCACCGAGGGAGGAATCACCACGCCAATCGTGCCGCTGGCAGCAATTAAGCTGGCCGCCGAAGCGGGGTCGTAACCTTTACGCTTAAGTTCTGGCACCAGGCTTGAACCCACCGCAGCGGTGGTTGCTGCGCCAGAGCCAGAGATAGCCGCGAAAAACATGCCCGCCATCACCGATACAGTCGAAAGCCCGCCACGCATAAAGCCGACTAGCGAATCGGCAAAGCTTACCAACCGCTCGCTGACCTTACCCTGAGCCATTAAGTCACCGGCCAGAATAAACATCGGGATCGCGACCAGGGCAAACGCGTTAATGCCCTGGAACATCTGCTGGGTGACCACCATCAGTGGCACGCCCGACTGGTACAGCGCATAAAGCGTGCTTGCGCCAATTGCAAAGGCAATCGGCACGCCCAGCAGCATAAACAGGAAGAACAGCCCGAACAGCACTAGGGTCATAGCGGCGCCTCCGGAGCAGAGGCCGTTGGCTCACCGTTCACCAGCACGTCAATCATATCCACCAGGGCGTACCACGCCATAATGGCCGCAGAAAGCGGGATCACCGCGTAAACGTAGGTCATCGAAAGCCGCAGCGAGGCGGACTTCTGAAAACTTTGCACCTGCATATAGCGGTAGCCAATCACGATTAGCGCAATCATAAACGCCAGCACCACTGCCAGCGCCGCCAAACGTGCCAGCTTGCGTAGGGACAGAGGAAGCGCATCCACGGCAAAAGTCACTGCGATATGCCGCCCGCGCTGGAACGCCAGCGTGCTGGCTAAAAACGTAATCCACACCAGCAGAAAGCGCGCGACCTCTTCCGTCCAGCCGACGGCGCTGAACAGCACTCGCGACACAATCTGCAGAGTAATCACGCCAATCAATGCTGCCATGCCCGCAAACACCACGGGCCGGATGATGGCATCCAGCCCGCGTTCAATGCGTTGCAGCAGCGTCAAAAGAGGCTGTGCAAAGGCCATCACTGATTCAGCGCCTCCCGAATGCGTGGCAGGTAGTCACCAAACTGCTCGCCGTACTTCTCATATACAGGCGCTACGGCTGCTTGGAAGGCTTCCATATCCGGTGTCTCGTTGATTTCCATACCCGCTTCGCGCAGCGCCGCCAGTTGGTCGGCTTCCATATCGGCGTTCACTTGGCGCTCATGCTCGGCGGCTTCTTGGGCAGCTTCTTTCAGTACGGTTTGTGCCTGTTCTGGCAGTTGGTTCCAAACGGGCATGCCCATTACAAAAATGGCCGGGGCGTATGTATGGCGGGAAAGGGTCATGTAGTTCTGGGTTTCATCCAGCTTGAATGAATGAATCACGTTCACCGGATTTTCCTGACCGTCGATGGTGCCCTGCTGCATGGCGGTCAGTGCTTCTGTCCACGCCATGGGAATAGCGTTAGCGCCCAGCTCACGGAAGGTATCGGTGTACACCGGGTTTTCCATCACGCGAATACGCAGGCCATCCAGATCTTCCGGTGAATTCACCGCCCGCTCGCTGTTGGTCAGGTTGCGGAAGCCGCGCTCAGCGTAGGCTAAGCCTTTCAGGTTCACGTCAGACAGCTTATCCAGCAGCTCCTGGCCAATGGGGCCATCCAGCACGCCATAAGCGGCTTCTGGTGAAGGGAACAGGAACGGCAGTTCAAAGACCGCCATCTCTTCCACAAAATTAGCCACCGGCCCGTTGGTAATCACCCCCATATCCACCGTGCCGATCTGCATACCTTCCAGCAGCGTGCGTTCGTCACCCAATGAGGCGTTAGGGTAGATCTCGATGTTGACCTTGCCTTCGGTGCGTTCTTCCACCAGTTCTTCAAACTTGGTAGCAGCGATATGGAAGCCATCTTGCTCGTTGACCACGTGGGCCAAGCGCAGGGTGACGGGGTCCATATCAGCAAAATCAGCGGCGTTCGCAGCGCTTGCCAGCGCCAGTGAAATGCCCAATGCCAGCGTGTTACGTGCAAAATTTTTCATTATAGTGTGTTCCCAGTTTTACTAAGGGTTGGCAGTGCTTCGAAAGCATGCACCAGAGAGACGAAAACGGTCAATCAAAGCGGCTGTAAAACCGCAAGGCAGCTGGACACAGCGCGCCCACACGGGTACGATACGCACCCAAAGCGCCCGTAGCTCAGTTGGATAGAGTGTCGGCCTCCGAAGCCGAAGGTCGTAGGTTCAATTCCTACCGGGCGCGCCAAACATATTAAGGGCTTACGTTAACGCGTAAGCCCTTTTGTTTTGGCTGTGTCAAATCTGTGTCATCCATGTGCCACGCCTGCCAATATTGCCTTCAAGCCCTGCTACTCAGCCGTTGACCTGCGGCTTTTATCTGACACAGGTGTGTCACACGCTTATTAGCGTTCTGCTAGCCAGTGTGTCGCTTGTGGGTATAACTATCGATATTCTCACGTCCACTTAGCACAAGATGCTTAATTCGACTGAGTATCGTAAGCTTTGGGTAATCAATGCCCAGCCCGCCAGACGAGTAGGATTTGCCATGGATAAGAAGGCCCTCAGCGAACGCGATATTTGCACCAAGTTCATTACCCCGGCCCTTGTACAGGCGGGGTGGGATATCCAAACGCAAATTCGTGAAGAGGTGACCTTTACCGCCGGGCGGATTATCGTGCGGGGGCGGTTGCATACCCGGGGCAAAAAGCGCCGGGCAGATTACCTACTGAGCTTCCAGAAAAACCAGCCGATTGCAGTGATAGAAGCCAAGGATAACAAGCACAGCCTGGGCGATGGTATGCAGCAGGCGTTGGCCTATAGCGATGCGCTGGATGTGCCTTTTGTGTTTTCAAGCAATGGCGACGGCTTCCTGTTTCACGACCGCACTGGGCTGGGTGGGCAAACTGAAACTACCCTGACGCTAGATGCGTTTCCATCGCCTGATGAACTCTGGGAGCGCTATTGCCAGTACAAAGGCATTCAGCCCGCCGCTCGCCCGGTGGTTGAACAACCCTATTACGATGACGGCAGTGGCCGTACTCCGCGCTATTATCAGAGGGTGGCAATCAACCGTACCGTTGAAGCCGTGGCACGGGGGCAGAACCGTATTCTGCTGGTAATGGCGACCGGCACCGGCAAAACCTTTACCGCGTTTCAGATCATTTGGCGGCTGTGGAAGTCGCGCCAGAAGAAGCGAATCCTGTTCCTGGCGGATCGCAATATCCTGGTCGACCAGACCAAGAACAACGACTTCAAACCCTTTGGTCAGGCGATGACCAAGGTCACCAACCGCACGGTGGATGCGTCCTACGAAATCTACCTATCGCTGTATCAGGCGGTGACCGGCAGCGAAGAAGAGCAGAACATCTACAAGCAGTTCTCGCCAGACTTTTTCGATTTGATTGTTATCGACGAGTGCCACCGCGGCAGCGCAGCGGAAGACTCCGCCTGGCGCAAGATTCTGGATTATTTCAGCGCAGCAACCCATATCGGCCTGACTGCTACACCCAAAGAGACCAAGGAAGTCTCCAACATCGATTACTTCGGTGTGCCGCTTTACACCTACTCGCTCAAGCAGGGTATCGAGGATGGCTTTCTGGCCCCCTATAAAGTGGTGCGGGTGGATATCGACAAAGATCTGCAAGGTTGGCGGCCGAGCAAGGGCCAGCGGGATAAGCTCGGCCAGGAGATTGAAGACCGCATCTACAACCAGAAGGATTTCGATAAACAGCTGGTGCTGGAAAAACGCACTACTCTGGTGGCGGCCAAGATTACCGAGCTGCTGGAAAGCAGCGACCCCTATCAGAAAACCATCGTCTTCTGTGAGGACATCGACCACGCCGAGCGTATGCGTCAGGCGCTGGTCAACACCAATCCCAAGCGCGTAGCCGAGAATCGTAAATACGTGATGCGGATTACCGGCGATGAGCAGGAAGGCAAGGCCGAGCTGGATAATTTCATCGATCCGGAACAACGCTACCCGGTGATTGCCACCACCAGCAAGCTGATGACCACAGGTGTGGATGCCCAGACCTGCAAGCTGATTGTGCTTGATCAGCGCATCCAGTCGATGACCGAGTTCAAACAGATTATTGGCCGGGGCACCCGCATCAACGACGACTACCATAAGCACTGGTTCACCATTCTGGATTTCAAGAAAGCCACCGAACTGTTTGCCGATCCGGATTTCGATGGCGAACCGGTGCAGGTCTACCAGCCCTATTCCGATGATGCCCCTATCGTGCCGGAAGACGAGCAAGACAGCACATTGGATGAAGAACAGCCAGACCCACAAGATACATCAGACACAACCGCAGAAGGCGTCGAGACGGACTGGGCCGATTACGACGTAGGCGACAACGCCACTTGGGAGTCTGACGATGCGGGCGGCCTGGGCACACCCGAAGGCCCCGAGCCACGACGCAAATACGTGGTGGATGACGTGGAAGTCAGCATTGTCGCCGAGCGGGTGCAGTATCTAGGGCCGGATGGCAAGCTGATCACCGAAAGCCTGCGTGACTACACCCGCAAGCAGATGAAAGCCCAGTTCGCCTCCCTGGATGCGTTCCTGCGCCGCTGGCAGGATGCCGAGCGCAAGCAGGTAATCCTCGATGAACTGGCCGAGGAAGGCATCTTCTGGGATGCCCTGGTCGCCGAGCTGGGCCAGAAATGGGGCGAAGAGCCCGACCCCTTCGATGTGATCTGCCATATCGCCTTTGATCGCCCACCGCTGACCCGCCGCGAGCGCGCCGAGCAGGTCAGAAAGCGCGATATCTTCAACCGCTATGAAGGCCAAGCCCGTCAGGTGCTTGAATCCCTGGTGGATAAATACGCCGATTCGGGCATAGCACCCATCGAAGACCCCAAAGTGCTGACGCTTTCACCCTTCAGCCAGCTGGGTGCCCCCATGGAGCTGATCAACGCCTTTGGCGGCAAGCCGGGCTACCAACGCGCCTTGCATGAACTGGAAGACGCGCTTTACCAGACCCCCGCCTGATACCATTGCCTTTTTGCTGGCGGTCTGCACCCTGTGCAGGCCGCTATTAACATGTCAACAGATAACACCCCCAACGGAACACACCTCACTATGTCAATCAGCAGCACCATTAAGTCCATTCAAGACATTATGCGTAAAGACGTGGGCGTTGACGGCGACGCCCAGCGAATCGGCCAGCTGGTCTGGCTGCTGTTTTTAAAAATTTTTGACGACCGCGAGCAAGAGTGGGAGATGTTCAACGACGACTACCGCTCGCCGATCCCCGAGCCGCTGCGCTGGCGTAACTGGGCCGCCGATCCGGAAGGCATGACCGGTGACGAGCTCAAGGATTTTATCGATAACACCCTTTTCCCCGGCCTGCAGCAGCTACAGCCCCAGGGCGACGATATTCGCGGCGTGGTGATTCGCAATGTGTTCGAGGATGCCTATAACTACATGAAGTCCGGCCAGCTGATGCGCCAGGTGATCAACCGCCTGCAGAGCGGTGTCGACTTCAACAAGTCCGCCGAGCGCCATGAGCTGGGTGAACTCTACGAACAGATCCTCAAAGACCTGCAAAGCGCGGGCAACGCCGGTGAGTTCTACACCCCGCGGGCGGTGACTGAATTTATGGTCAACCGGGTCAATCCCAAGCTGGAAGAAAGCGTGATGGACCCGGCCTGCGGCACCGGTGGGTTTTTAACGTGCACCATTGAGCACAAGCGCCGCCATTACGTGAAAACGCCGCAGGACGAACAGACCCTGCAGAACAGCATCCACGGGGTTGAGAAAAAGCCGCTGCCGCACCTGCTGGCCACCACCAACATGATTCTGCACGGCATTGAAGTACCCAACCAGATCCGCCACGACAACACCCTGGCCCGCCCGCTGCGCGATTGGGGGCCGAAAGAGCGGGTGGATGTGATTGTGGCCAACCCGCCGTTCGGTGGCATGGAAGAAGATGGCATTGAAACCAACTTCCCCAGCGCTTTCCGCACCCGGGAAACCGCTGACCTGTTCATGACGCTGTTTATCCAACTGCTGAAAAACACCGGCCGCGCCGCCGTGGTGCTGCCGGATGGCTTTCTGTTTGGCGAGGGCATGAAAACCCGCCTCAAGGAAAAGCTGCTGGAGGAGTGCAACTTGCATACCATCGTGCGCCTGCCCAACGGCGTGTTTAATCCCTACACCGGCATCAAGACCAATCTGCTGTTCTTCACCAAGGGCCAGCCGACCGAGAACATCTGGTATTACGAACACCCCTACCCGGAAGGCTACAAGAACTACAGCAAGACCCGCCCGATGAAATTTGCCGAATTCCAGGCTGAAATTGACTGGTGGGGCGATGAAGCCGATGGCTTTGCCAGTCGTGAGGAGACCCATCAGGCCTGGAAGGTCTCGATGGGCGAGATCAAGGCGCGCAACTACAACCTGGATATCAAAAACCCCTGGCAGGGTGAAACCATCACCCACGACCCGGAGGAACTGCTGGCCCAGTACCAGCAGCAGCAGGCGGAGATTCAGGAACTGCGCGACCAGCTGAAAACCATCCTCGATGATGCGTTGACCCGCGATGCAGGAGAGCCGGTATGAGCGCGCATGAACTGATCACCGACCATCTGGATCTGTGGACGCAAGCCGTCACCCAGAAATCCATGGCGGGCCGAGGGAGCAACGGTAAAGTTAAATTGACTGGCATCAAGAAGCTACGGGAGCTGATTCTGGAGCTGGCTGTCAGGGGAAAGCTCGTCGATCAAAATTCAAATGATGAACACGCCAGTGTTCTGCTCGAAAAAATTTCCCAAGAGAAAGCGACGCTCGCTAGACAAGGAAAGGTCAAGAAGCCCAAAAGGCTGCCTGCAGTAACGAAGGAAGATGTACCTTTTGAGCTTCCCAATTTCTGGCAGTGGGCAAGAATATGGGAAATCTCTGAATTGATAACTTCAGGGTCTCGTGACTGGGCAAAGTATTACTCCGAATCCGGCGCAATATTCATCACCATGGGCAACCTTTCTCGCGTTGACTATAAACTTAGGTTGGACAATGTAAAATACGTTTCACCACCCACTGGTGGTGAGGGAGCACGAACATCACTTCAGGGTGGTGACTTGGTGGTTTCTATCACAGGAGATGTAGGTAACCTTGGCCTTATACCTGAAGGCTTTGGCGAGGCTTATATAAATCAGCACTCTTGTTTAGTTCGAATCAGTTCACTTTGCAGGAACCGCTATTATGCAGAGTTTTTGAGAAGCCCATGTGCAAAAAACCAGTTTGATGAGCCACAACGTGGTGTAAAAAATAGTTTTCGCTTGAGCGATATGGGAGAGATGTTGATTCCCATCCCCCCTTTAGAAGAACAACACCGCATCGTTCAAAAAGTCGATGAGTTGATGGCCCTCTGTGACCGGCTGGAACAGCACGCCAGCGACCAACTTGACGCCCACGAAACCCTCGTGGATACACTACTTTGCACCTTAACCCAATCCGAGGACGCCACCGAACTGGCCGACAACTGGGCGCGCCTCGCCGAGCACTTCGATACGCTGTTTACCACCGAACAGAGCATCGATAAGCTCAAGCAGACCATTCTGCAACTGGCGGTAATGGGGCGGCTGGTGGAGCAGGATGCGGGAGATGAGTCGGTAGCCAAACTTGTGGAACGTATCAAGACCGACAAAGCTCTTCTGATAAAAAACAAAAAGATTAAAGCGCAGGCAAAGTTGAAATTGACTTATCAGGGGGATGCCCCCCACCAGCGGGTGCCTATGCATTGGGTGTCAACTAGTCTCGACGAATTGAGCCACGTCCAAGGCGGCATTCAAAAGCAACCGAAGCGCCGTCCTCTCGAGAACAAGTATCCATATCTTCGTGTTGCAGATGTCCAAAGAGGCTTTTTGATGGATTGTTCGGATCTTCCAGAATTCGAGCTGTTTAACGATGAGCTGAGCCAATACGGCTTAAAGAAAGGTGACATTCTCGTAGTCGAAGGAAACGGCAGTGCTGAGGAAATTGGAAGGTGCGCCATCTGGGATGGTCGAGTGCCTGATTGCATATATCAGAATCATTTGATGAGAGTTCGGCCTATCGTTCCTGAAACCAGTGACTACATTGCTCTATATTTGAATTCGCCATCGGGAATAGTTGAGATGAAGCGCTTGGCTGTAACTTCAAGCGGCTTGTACAACCTTAGCGTTGGAAAAATCAGGAGCATACCTGTTCCACTTCCTCCACTAGCTGAACAACACCGCATCGTCCAAAAAGTCGATGAGCTGATGGCCCTCTGCGACCACCTCAAGGAGCGCCTGACCCAGGCCAGCGACACCCGCTGCCAGTTGGCGGGGGCGGTGGTGGAAGGAGCGCTGGAAGGATGACCGACTACACCAAGCCCTGGCTCAGCCACCTGGAGCAATTACAACAGCTAAAAGATCGTGGCCTAACGGTGACAGACGACCAGCGGGCTCTGGCGCATCTCCAACGGATTGGCTATTACCGGTTGAGCGGGTATTGGTTTGCTTTTCGTCAGCGCTCAGGCGTATGCACGCCTTTAAATAAAAGCGGTAAGCGCCTGCTCAAAAAAGGCAAAACGGATTACCTAGCGTTAGATGCGTTTAAGCATGGCACTACCTTTCAGCAAGCCGTCGACCTGTATGTGTTTGATAAGCGGTTGCGACTACTGGCACTGGATGGCCTTGAGCGTATCGAAGTGGCGCTGCGGGTAGACATCGCCCATACGCTGGGGCGGCTAGATCCGTATGCCTATTTGAACCCTTCACTGTTGCATGATGAGTTCGCCTATAAAATTGACCAGAAAACAGGCGTAACTCCTCTGCATAAATGGCAGGAAAGCCATGCGCGCCTGATTAACCGCTCTCGGGAAACGTTTATCGATCACCATAAAAAGAAGTACGGATTGCCGTTGCCGATATGGATAGCCAGTGAAGTGTGGGACTTCGGTACGCTTTCCCATCTGTTCGGTGGAATGCGTGAACGGGAGCAGGATGCTATTGCGGCACGCTATGGCATTAGCAATGGGCGCGTATTCGCTTCCTGGCTTCGCAGCTTGAACTATTTACGCAATGTGTGTGCCCATCACAGCCGGTTATGGAACCGCAATATGGCTGACCAGCCGCGCAAGCCTAGCCATGGTGAAGCTAACTTGTTTTTTCAGGGATGGCAGGATGCCCACGTTCAAGCGCGCCCTTTCCTGCTGCTCTGCATTGTTCAGTTTCTATTGATGACGGTGAATCCTACAAGCACATGGTGGACTCGCTTGGCAGATTTACTAAGCAGTTTTCCAGACTTGCACGCCGTAGGCCTAAACCTACAAGGCATGGGAGTAATAGAAGGTTGGCAGCAGTGGGAATGGCTAGAACAGCAATAAAAAACCCCTAAGCGATGTTACTGCATAGCAGTCTCACCGATAGGGGCCGTGTTAACAACAACTATAGACACCTTGTGAGTCACTAGCAATCGGTTTTATATAGCCAGATGGCATAAAACGTAAATCTGGCCATCGAACAAGGAATCTGGCTGGGATGACAGGCGAGCGATGAAATTTGGCGATATTAGGCCAACTGAATATGCATAATAATCGACTATGCTTTAAAAAATCGTGAATGCAGTGTGCTGCGTTTTTTCAGGTCTAGGTACTGGTTGCAGCTTGTGACCTTCCCCTTAGATTAGTGGCGAGGCCCAGTGATGGAGGCAAATTTGTCTAAATCTTTGTCGATGAAAGGGGGGATAGCTTGTTCTTGTGGTGGAGTGTTCTTTCGTTCCAATAATACAAAGCCCGATTGCCATGCCACGTTAGCTCTTCAGACGTGCTCACATTGTGGTGAGACTAGTGAGGCCGTGCTGTTTATTTATGGCAAGGCCGTGTCTTGGGATTACCAAGACCACTTAGTGGCGCAATTTTGGTTCAAGACGCTTACGCCAAGCCGTGCTGATGAGCTGTATAGTTCGGCAGTAGCACTCCAATCTGTCTTAGCGGTGTCCTCTCGATAGGTAGATATTATAATTAATAAGGGGCGGATGCAGACTCTGAGTGCAACACACTCATTGGATGGTTGATGGGCTTTCATGGTACTTGACCATCAGCTCGCTCATCACTTCTATCGGACATTTAAATCCAAAGCGTTTTCGAGGTCGCATATTCAGCTCAAAGGCAATGGCGTCCAGCTCTTCCTGGCTATGTGCTGAAAGGTCCGTTCCTTTCGGTAAATATTGACGGATAAGACCATTGATATTCTCATTGGCCCCACGTTGCCAGGGGCTGTGGGGGTCGCAAAAATAAATCGCAACGCCCGTTTCTTGAGTGATTTTTGCATGCTGTGCCATTTCACGCCCCTGATCATAGGTCATGCTTTTTCGAGCGGTGGTCGGCATTCGGTTCAGGGCGGCACTAAAACCTGCTACGGCGGATGTGGCGGTGGCGTCGTCCATTTTTGCGAGGATCAGATAGCCACTGCTAAGCTCTACCAAGGTGCCTACCGCGGACGCGTTATTCTTACCTTTGATCAGATCGCCTTCCCAGTGGCCAGGCATTTCACGCTTACTGACCTCGGGCGGACGTAAGTGAATGCTGATCATGTCAGGGATCTGTCCACGTCGATCCACTTCGCCACGACGAGGCTTGCGTGTGGTTTTACCTTGTCGCAAGCAGTGAATCAGTTCCTTGCGAAGGTGGCCAACAGGCAAGGCATAAATGGCCGTGTAGATGGTCTCTCGGCAGACGTAGGCATCGCGCAAATCAGGTAGTTTCATCGTCTTGAGCTTGCCGCTAATTTGTTCGGGAGACAAGCGTCGCCGCAACATATGCACGATGAGATCAAACCGTTCGGTGCCTGGCAAAAGCTTACGCGCAGGACGACAGACCTCTCGACGCTTTTCTCGCTGACGCTGGGCGTACCGGGCGCAGTAACCGTTCTGGGCCATTTGGTTACGGCGTATTTCACGAGAGATGGTTGAAGGAGCTCGCCCCAGGAGCTGGGCAATATGCCGAAGGCTCATCCCTTGGGCTTGACCCACTTGGATGCTGGCACGTTCTTCAATACTGAGTTCGAGGTAAGACATGGGACAACACCTTAGCGAAATGCTCAGGTGTTGCACTCAGTTTCTGCGGCCAAGAGGTATTGATATAGACGTATTAGCCATGAAGCAGTCAGGCTATATGCGTTAGCCTGACTGCTGTCATAGGCGTATAGGAAAAATCAACAAATTAATCGTACCGATGTTCAAACTCGACCACACTGCCATCGGCGCGTGTCAATTGACGTGCATATACCTCTCGTGGGCCAAAGCCATCATCTACAAATCCCATCACCTGAATGGCTTCGCCTATTTGGGCAGGCACCCAGTTAGGACCTACATAAATATTAATACTGCCCGTATCGTCTGACAGGCGAAATTCATCAGTGTCAGAAATACGTTCTATCGTGCCTGACAATGTCACTATGCTGCCTTTTTCTGCTTCGCTTATCGGTGTTATCTGATTTGCCATCAGTGGTGATAGAGGTAGCAATGCCAATATGGCGATAGTGAATGCCTTCATTTTTTAGTTCCTCGCTTAATTCAGGGCAAGCAAAACAAGAATGACAAAAACGGCGGCGGCAATGACAAGCCATTTTTTAGGTACTCGGATGTCAATATCGCCGGAGAGCCACTCGTTGGTATTTCGTAAATTGATTTGCTTTAAGTCTTTCATGGTGCCCCCTAAATCGGATTGTGGGCTAATCGTGACTGACCCTTGCAGCTTACTGCGTCAAGCTGACGGGAACCTGACGACTCCCTATTTTCTAGCGTCATTCTCAGTGCTGTAGAAAAGCGTGAATTCAGCACCGCCCTTAGGAGACGTGGAAAGCGTCACGCTGCCTTTCTGTGCGAGCTGTAAGCGTTGCACAATAGCCAGACCAAGACCGCTGCCTCCTTCAGCAGCCTCTTCGCCTCTCCAAAAGGCATCAAAGACATGGTGAAAAGATTCAGTTGGAATACCACGGCCTTCATCACGTACGCTGAGCGTGGCACCGGGGCCCACCGTTATCTCGATGATTTGAGTACCGGAATGCAAAACTGCATTCTCAACTAGATTGACCAGCGCCAGTTCAACACCTTCCTGAGTGGCACGTACAATAACCGGATTGGTATGCGGGCGTAATGAAAGCGTCACTCCTCTTTCATAGGCGAAAGGAGCTAAGTTCGCGGTTATTCGGGTAGCAATCTGGTTGAGTTCGCAACGAGACTCTGACGATATATCAAGCGCGTCCGCTTTTGAGCAAGCCAATACTTGATGAACGGTTCTGGCAAGTGACGCTAGGTCAGTGCATAACTTTTCGGTGTTATCTCCGGCAGGCAGCAGTGCGAGTCGTGCGGTCAAGACGGCAATAGGAGTACGTAATGCATGAGCAATTTCTGCCCCCCGGCGCTGCTCGGCCAGAAGGGCAATATTCAAACGCTCCAGGGTGCGCTGCGTAGAGTGAACCAGGTCGTCAATTTCAGCAGGCAAATTTTCCTCTTCAATGGGAGGAGCGGGTATGCCAGGTTGAATGGTACGTGCCCAGTTGGCAGCATGTCTGACCGGCCTGAGACCGCGACGAATCATGAAGTGATTGGCACCAATCATCATTACGGCAACCGGCAAAATGGGTATCCAGATATGGGTTAGAAATTCGCTGGCGAGGGCGCGTAGGATGAGATGGCCAGGATCATTGTGCATGGCAAATATAAGTCTTGCCGTACCTGACGGTAGCTCGACAGGCTGAGACATCAGGAGGGTAACCCCTTCTGGGGTCGTCAGGCGTGTTTGCCAGTGTTGAGCAAAGAGATCTGTGTGCAATGCCTGTTGGGGAATCAATGCTTCGTTTTCAGCGTCAAGCAGATTGCCTTGATGATCTAGTAATGCAAAGGCATACCCCTGCGGATGCGAACGGAAGAGTGTTTTTGCCTGGGAGCGGATGTTTAGGTCAGTGTCATCAAAGGCTTTAGTCAACAAAGACAGCTGTTTCTCAATAGCCTCTCTTTCTAGCGACTCTCGATCAGAGCTGTAGTAGATACCGACCACGATGACATTGATCACGATGGCAAACAGCAATATCCAGGTAAGCCGATACGTTAGGTTTTTGGCCAGTGTGGGCTGGCGGGAGCTCATTGGTTTTGCTCTTTTATCAGCATCCAGCCGACACCACGAATGGTTACAATCGTTAGTTCACAGTCTGTTGGCTTGAGCGCTCGCCGAAGGCGCGATATGGCCGCTTCTAATGCGTTGGGGCCAACCTCATCATCAAAGCTGTACACCGAAGCCTCCAGCGCTTCGCGTGATAGCACCTGCCCCTGCGCTCGCATAAGCTGCTCCAGGACGCCTATTTCACGCTGGCCCAAAGGCAAAGGAATATCGCCAACGGTTGCTGTTCGCGTTGAGGTGTCAAAGGCCAGGAGGCCATACGTTAAGACTTTATTGATGCGCTTGCCTGGCCGTCGCAAGATGGCACGGCAGCGTGCAATAAGTTCTGGCATTTCAACAGGTTTGACAATGTAGTCGTCAGCTCCGCTATCTAGCCCGGCCAGCCTCTCAGAGAGCTGGTCACGTGCAGTCAGTACAACTATGGGTGTCTGTCCATTAGCACTAAGGGAAGGCAACAGGTCCAAGCCATTTCCATCTGGCAGACCCAGATCCAGCAATACTAGATCGTAGGAAGCCGCTTGATGCATCGCCAGCGCGCTGTTTGCAGAATACGCATTGTCCACAGCAAATCCAGCTTTCACCAGAGCGCTGGCAACGGCTTCAGCGAGAGCAGGGTGGTCTTCAATTAGCAGCATCCGCATTGCAATCTCTCGCCTATAAATAACTAGCCATTCAAAGACGTAGTGGTCTTGATCCCATGCCAAAAAGTGATTGTAGTCACTTCAATGAGACCTCGTATTGCTTGATTTTGTTTTCTACTCGTACGGTGATGCTCTTTTGGTTTACCCGTCGTCATGTATTACCTCTTTGAAGCATCCATTGCTATTGGCCAGAGCCATTCATACAAAACCTAAGCCACTGGGAGTGATTCATCGCGTCCCCAGTCGGCCCAAGAACCGTCGTACAGCGATAGCTGATGGTATCCCGCCAGTTCGGCAGCCAGCAAAATGATGCAGGCGGTGATGCCCGAGCCACAGGAAAATACCAATTGGGGTTCACTGCTAGATTGGAGGGGCGGAGCAAGCGTTATAAAGATGGCCTTCAGCTCGCTAGCAGGTTTAAAACAATTTCCCTCTAGCACCTCTGTAAACGGCAGGTTGTGAGAGTTGGGGATATGACCACTGCGCACCCCAGGGCGGGGTTCAGGCACCTGTGCCAAGAAGCGTGAACGTGATCGGGCATCAATAACGGTTACCCGGCTATCGTCCAGATGGTGCAAAACGTACGCTGAGTCTCGCACCCGGCTGCGATCAAGGTTGGCGACGAAGTTGCTAGGTGTGGCGGTATTCTCAGCGATAGTAGAAACAACGTCCCGCTTTTCGGCTAGCCACTGTGGCAGTCCTCCATCCAGAACAAAAACGTGTTTAACGCCCATTGACCGGAAAATCCACCAGGCCCGAGGCGCCGAATAGATGCCTTGATTATCGTACAGTACGACGAGGCTGTCGGTCGTAATGCCCAGCCGTTGAGCTTCCTCAGTGACTTGTTCCTCTGCTGGAAAGGCGTGGGTCTGAGAAGAGCCGGTGTCACAGAGCACGCCTTCGAGATCGATCTGGCGGCTACCCGGTATCCACATCGGGCGGTCATAAACGATCGGGTCTTTACCAATGACAGTCGCCATGCTCGCATCAATAAGCACTAACCGTTCGTTGTCTAGGTTGTCTTGCAGCCATTGGGTCGTCACGAGGGGGGATGGCATGGTGTTCTCCGGTCAGGGGCTGGCAGTTTGTGTGATTCTAGCGATAAGCAGCTGTGCACTACAGCGTCTCCACCTCAAACGTCACAATTTGTCGCTGTACACTGGAGAACTCTATCATCCACATCGAAGCGGCCTAACAGCTGCGCTTGTGTCTGAAGAGTGTTGAGTTGAGGGGTGAACACTCCGCGCTTTTTCAATAGGTCAATCAAACGAGCAAATAGTTTGCGTTGTCAAGAGGTCAAATCTGGCCAAAAGCAGGACGCAAAATAGTCACGTTGTGGGGAGGCTAATGAGACTGTGCTGTCCATTTACAGCAAGGTGGTGTCTTGGGAGCATCAACGCTATTTGCTGCTATGATGTTTAAAAATACCGTACTATTTTAGGTATGGTGCGCCAATGACGTGTTCTTCGAAGTAGTGTGTCTTTTTATGAAAAAAATCTGCTAACTGATATCTGCTGAAAAAACATAAATTTCAAGTGGTTAGGTTGGTGGGTGCGCGACACAAGTGGTTATAGTTAGTGCTTCTGTCACAGCCTGTACTGGTTTTACAGCTTTGGAGGTTAAGTGATGCTTAAGTTTTTTACTATAAACGCACTTTTTTTGTCATTGGCTGCGTTGACTACCAACAATGCACAAGCTCTCGATGCTCCTACGGGCAGCGTCATTCTGAAAGTGACAGGCAATATTACTCAGACCAATGTGGGAAGTGAGGCTCACTTCGATAGCGAGATGCTAGAAGCGTTGACTCAGCATACTACCCAGACTAGCACGCCTTGGCATGATGGCGTCGTGAGCTTTGAAGGCCCCTTAGGGAAGGCGCTAATAGAAGCTGTCGGTGTTGAAGGTGAACTATTGAAGGTCGTAGCGTTGAATGACTACTTCGCGATGGTACCGGTCAGTGATTTTTATGACTACGAAGTCATCTTAGCCATGCGTGTGAATGGTCAGCTACTCAGAATCAGAGACCATGGACCGCTGTTTGTTATTTATCCTTTTGATGATAACCCTTCCCTGTTAAGCGAAGAGATCCTCACCCGTTCCGTATGGCAGGTTAAGCGGATAGAGGTTGAGTAGCGGGAGAGATGTTGTCAGGTATACATTATGTTGCCTATTCTGAAGCACTATTTTTCTCGTCGAGTGAGAGGCGCTACTTTTTCTGCGATCCTTTTTTTCCTTTCTGCGATTATTATTGGTGGTGTTATTTATCAACGCCAGCATGCAATTGAAAATAGATTGTTAGCAAATTTGGTGTGGACAAGCTATCAATTTGATAGAGAAGTTAGAGAGCTTCATCTTACACTAGTAGATATGAAAGTTGGTAACAACTCTGTTGATGATCTTCTACTCCGGTTTGAAATATTATATAGCAGAAAGACTCTTTTTCAACGTGGCGATATTTATTTAGCGGTCTCTAAAATTGAAGGTGTAAATGAGTTAGTAGAGAAAGCTAGTGAGCTGATTGAAGAAATAGATGTTATTGTTTCACCGTTATGGAGTAGTTTAGACGTTGTTAATGAAATTACGATTGAAGAACTTTTGATCAAAGTAGTCGAGCTACAGCGTTATACAGGAAATATACTAATAGATACTAATGCCAATGTTGCTATGCTGAGAGCATCTGAACGACAGGCAATGACACGGCTGTATGCATTGGCGTTGATCATATTGCTTTCATTAACGATCTCTGGTGGGGTGTTGGTGAGAGCATTATTTCGAGAGGTAAAGACAAGTCTTCACAAAGCTCAAGCACTGGAAGAAAAGAGTAAAGAGCTTAGAGAAACCGCTAAGCGTGCTGAAATTGCCAGCCAGGCTAAGTCTGAATTTATGGCCATTATGAGCCATGAAATTCGCACGCCTTTGAACGGCGTGGTAGGGATGGCTGATCTGTTGAGTGAAGAAGTCCATACGGCGAAGGCCTATTCTTATCTGTCGGCGCTTAAGAGAAGCGCTGATAGTTTACGAGCTGTTGTCAGCGATATTTTAGATTACACCAAAATAGAGAACGGTCAGCTGGATTTAGATACGCGGCCTTTTGATCTAAAAGAGTGTATAGAGTCACTTTGTGTAGGCTATGCGCTGCAGGATAATACTAAGCCAGTCGTATTCAGTTACTCTATTGATACGTCGTTGCCGACTTATGTAGCGGGTGATGCTGCTCGCCTACGTCAAGTCATCATGAACTTGATTAATAACGCTTTAAAATTTACAGATAAGGGATTTGTTAAGTTTTACGCCTCAGTAGATTTAAATGGTCGGTTGTTGTTTGAGGTGCATGACACAGGGGGCGGTATTGCTGTTAAAGATCAGAAGCGCCTTTTCTTAGCTTTTTCTCAGGTGGATTCGTCGATTTCGCGTCGTCATGAAGGTACGGGGCTGGGACTTGCCATCTGTAAGCGTCTTGTTCATGCAATGGGTGGAGAAATAGGCGTGACCAGCCAAGTAGCGCGGGGTAGCCACTTCTGGTTTTGGCTACCACTAGTTGAAGCGGAATGTGTTGATGATTATTGTTGTAGCGAACAACAAATGATTCTGGCGAACCATCACCACATATTAGTCGTGGAGGATAATGCGATTAACCAAACTGTGGCCAAAGCAATGCTGGAACAGTTAGGGCTACGCGTTGCAATTGTTAATAATGGCCAATTAGCGCTAGAGTTTCTTCAAGAAAAATACTCGACAATTGATCTTGTTTTAATGGATATGCAGATGCCAATCCTAGATGGCCCTGAGACTACGTTACGTTGGCGTGCCTTTGAAGCCGCAAACTCATTGGTGAGATTACCCATTGTTGCGATGACTGCCAATGTCATGCCTGAACACCGTAACCTTTGTTTTAAGAGCGGTATGGACGATATCATTACTAAACCGTTCACTCGGGTAGAATTGCATAATTTAATCAAACAATACATTGCCCTTGGAGATGAGCCGTGTGGACCTAACAACTCACTCTGTGTAGAAAATGCCAAACTTTTTTATACTCCTAAAGAGGGAGGTGTATTGGATTATAAAGTGTGTGAAGAGCTAAAAGAAATGCTTGATCCAATTGCCCTCAGTGCTCTCATTGATAATTTTTTAATTCGTTTAGAGACGCGGATCGTCAAATTGCATAATACATGTGTGTTAAAAGATTATGGGTTACTTCGCAATGAGGCTCATTCTCTAAAAGGGGCTGCGTTGTCTTTAGGCTGCATTTCTATAGCGGCTTGTGCCGAAAGACTTGAAAGATATGACGATGATAGTGAAGAATATTTGCTCTCTTTAATTGATGATCTAAAAGTTGCCAAAATAAAAACTGTGGATGCTCTGGATATCAGTGGGTTGCGGTAGATTTTTCAGCATTAAAAATATATCGTTTCACATTGGCTTTTTACGCTTTCTATAAAGTGTCGAGGGGGCCACGCCTAAAATTCTAGCAGCAGTTTCGATACATCCGTTATGTTCTGAAATTGTGGTTTCAATGATATTTTTTTCAATTTCTTTTAGAGTTTTACCCGATGTGCTAAAAGACATAATGTCTGGTCCTGAAGATAAATGATATGCCCCACGGGTTATGTCGGAGATTAAGTGTTTCTCTTGTAATTCGACTCCTTGATAAAGAATGGCTGCGCGTCTGAGAGTGTTTTCAAGTTCTCTTACGTTTCCGGGCCAAGAATGTTCTTTCAAGAAATGAATAGCACTGTTTGTAAGCTTGCAGGGAAGGGTATGTTCTTCATTTGTAATATTAGACAATAGCTTATTGGCAATTATGACAACATCATTATCGCGCTCTCTTAAGGGGGGGAGCTTGATGCTAAGTACATTAAGCCGATAATAAAGATCTTCTCTAAATTCACCCTGGTTTACCGCTATTGTGAGATCTCTGTGACAAGCACTCACAATACGACAATCAACTGAAATTGGCTTGGTACTGCCTACAGGTAAAATAGTACCGGTTTGTAAGGTTCTCAATAGCTTCGCTTGAAACGTCAGTGGCATATCACCTATTTCATCAAGGAACAGAGTTCCACCATCGGCAGCTTCAAAAAAACCTTTTTGGTCGCGTGTGGCACCACTAAAAGCCCCCTTGATGTGTCCAAAAAGCATGGATTCAATCAGTGACTCAGGAAAAGCTGCGCAGTTAACAGCAATAAACGGCCCATTTGAGCGAGAGCTGCAATAGTGGATACTACGTGCCGCCAGCTCTTTCCCGGTACCGCTTTCCCCATGTAGCCAGAGCGGAGCACTGGAGAGAGCTAATAGTGGGATTTGCCGCCGTAAATTATGCATTACCTTGCTTTTACCTAGTAATAAGGCTTCGGGGGAAGCATCGTTCGAAGCAGAATGAGATGGTTGTTGATGAAGTTTTTCGATTAGCCTTCCCGTCCAATCCAATAGTGCTTTGCAACCCAGCGGTTTTACAAGGCGAACGATCTCGCCACAAGACGCATTTTCTGCTGATAAATCGTTGGCAGAAATAATCAGACAAGCAGTAGGGATGTCTAGATCTCGACATGTGGTCATGACATCAATGCCGGTCATATCCGGTAACTGGTAATCTAAGATAACCGCTGCTGGACCTTGATGTGTCATTAGCGTAGAGACTGCATCACAACCATTTCTCGCTACTTTTACGTTTTGGTAGTGAGGCATTAGTATTGCTTGGTAAAGTGAGGCGGCATCTTCATCGTCCTCAACAATCAGCACAAGATATTGCTGTTTACGATCTGTTTGATTTTCTAGAACGTTAATACTGTGGGCAGGGTTAATCGGTTGTTGGTTTTTTTTAGTAGAAATAAGAGTGCCCATAATGGTGCCCCTACTGATTGCTGCCAGATTAAATGAAATCTGCTTTCAGCATATCACTATTTTTAACATGGGCATGTTGGGACACACTTGTTCACATTTTTAACTAATTAAAAATCATCAATTAATAGTAATTTATTCCTCAATGTTTTCATCTAAAAGTATTAAGTCGCTGCTGTTTTCTTGCATGTTGAGTAAGTTTCTTATTTTGGATAAAGAGTTTGCTTCTGCTTTGTTGGTTTGGTGATTTTCTGTCATGATTAATCCTTCTGCTCCATCGCCAAGAGTCATTTCAATCTGCTGCCAGTTACCCACAGCAATTGAGGTAGATGAATTTACAATAATAGTATCTTCCGAGGAATCAGCGGCCACTGGTTCAAGGCCTGCAACGGTATTCTGTCGGTTAGCGGCAGGCGCGTTGCTATTTCTTTCACGGGCTTGCCTCCAACGTGCCTCCTGTAAAATTAGCGAGCTTTGAGTATTGGCTCGCTCTGGAAAGTCATAGGGATATGGCCCTATCAGCGGGTCACGGTCTCTTGCTTCTAGTGAATGGCCAAACGCTAAGAGGAGCATTAGCCCAGCACTCAGCATAACCGCGGTCTGAGCTTGTTTTTTTCCAGAGAAACGTTGCATGATGTTGTCTCCTCGGCGCCCATGCGCGGCATAGGCGCCTTTGGTGGTGTTTAAGCTCAGAAGTTTCCATCCACTTTAACGGATAGGTTATTGCCCACAGAGGTGGCGGCCGAAGAGACCGAGGGCACCGTAGTGCCTGCCATGCCAGTGATGCCGCTAAATAGCACCGCGTCCACCGTTGACGTGCTGGTTACAAGGGCTACGGAGAGCTGTTCGTTGTTAGCAATGGCGAAAGCATCTTGGTCTGACGTGGTAGCTAGATCGAGGCTCAAGTTGTTGCCTACACCTGTGGCCGTGCTATCAACGGTGAGGTTAGTGGCGCCTAACACTGAAGACGTTGCTAAAATACTGCCAGGCACGAGGGCAGTGGTGATGAGGGGGTCTACACTCAGTCCGGCTCCTGCATACAGCTGGCTGCTATCCGTTTGCATTGAAACATCGGACTCGATCGAGGCATTGTTACCTACCGAGGTGGCCACGCTCTCAATTGACCCTAAGTCGTCAATGGCATTACCGCTGATGATGGGAACGATTAAGTTGTCAACAGCCGTGACTAAGCTGGTTGAGGTCATCGCGCCAAACCCAACCTGATCATTTTCAGTCTGCGTTAAGCCGGCTGGTGTCACATTTACATCCGAGAGCGCTGATGTATCTACCGTGCTGTTCACGGTGGCATCCCATACCCAGGTGACTGAGTCGAAGGCCTGGGCGTTTGAGATCACAGTGATGCCAGCAAAGGCGATGGCTACGGACAGTGCAGTTTTATTTAGAGTTTTCATGACGGCGTCCTCTTAGTAAGCCGCTGGATAATGCCCGTCTGCCACTTGACACTCTTCAGTGTCAGCAATGGGCAGGCCGAGACCTTCCGTCAGGATCTGGTAAGCAGCCATTTCCACGACGGATCGAACACCAAGTTGAAGAGGCTCATTCCTCACTGACCCGGCATCGAATTCAACAAGCTGATTGTCAAAGAAGCGGTAAATGCCGGCTTCTACTTGGTTGCCCACAATCTGCTTTTGTAAGCTGGTGACATAAACTGTTTGGAAAGTATTGGTGTCTATGACTCTGAGGTCTAAACCGACATTAATCACCGCTTCCCGAGTCCCTCCTCCTACTAAACCGACATAAAGGCGGGCTCCCTGGGTGAGAATGTTATAGTTAAGCTCCGTAAGCGCACCCAAAATGACAAAATTAACTGGTTGTACATTAAGAGGTGCAGTAGGTATTTGCATTGCCCCGGCATCTTGTAACTGACGCTCAGCCAGAGGAATACGAATATCTAGGCGCTCTGCCAGCCTAACTTTGCGTGTTTTATACAGCGCGCTAATCAGCATTTCTGATACGCCTTGCGTTAATGTGCGGCTATCGGTAATGGTTGAGTAGCTGACTTGACCTGTTTGATCGAGAATTTGCCCGACGCTGACAGTGGGGAGATTTGTGCCTGTTTGCTGGCTTAGGGCACTGAGGCAGCGACTATAAGGTGTGTGATTGGTCATTACAGGGGAGCCTTCGCGGGGTGCGATAGGAGCAGTCCCAATCGAAGCACAGCCGCTAATTGAAGCACTTAACGCGATGGCGGCGGTTATCTTTTGAGGTGATGGGAACTTCATGGTTTGTTCCTCCTGTTGTTGTATAGCTAATAGCAGGAGTAGTGCCATCTTTATATTTTTTTAATACTAACAATGGCTTAATTTTTTTTGATGGTGGTAATCTCTTTATAAGGCCTTTAAATCTAGGATTGTTTCGCGTTTTGCAAGTCTTTAATTGCAAAGTGCGATTTTCTTGCATTTTGCAACTCTGTATTGAATCTTAGGATAAAGTGGTTAACCACTCGGTATCTATATTCTGATAAAGGTACTTACTAGTTAGGCCCTGCAGGAACTCTTGCAAGAGATTTCTAATTGCTAGATAGAGGGCGTGGCTACTTGATGGCTTGGAGTAGACTTTCGCCTAGGCTAGTATCACTAAAGCATAGAAGCTCTCTAGAAGAGGTGATTATTTGAGAATATATAATAGACGGCAATTAATTGAGAGAGCGGCGATGTGAACCTGATGGTAACAGTCTCGCCGCACAACTATCTTTGCCCTGGGCAATAAGTTTTTAAGATAGGCATCGAAAAGATGTTATTGCTAAGCTTAAATAACTTTGTGATATAAGGTGAAAATAGTACGGCCTAAACTCAACATGGATGACTAACTAGTGTGGTTTGAACGGCATGATCAAGCTATCACTCGTCGATATTCTTGGAGCAAGTTCATTTAAGGCCGTTTAACCAGCGTCAGCCAATAATCTTCCACTTTCTGAATGGCCCTCAGAAATTGTGAAAGATCCATAGGCTTTGTTACGAAGCCAGAGCAACCAAGTTCGTAAGACTCCACAATGTCTGACTCCGCCTCTGAGGTGGTAAGGACTATCACAGGAATGCGCTTTAGCTTTTCGTCCTGCTTTAAGTGAGTAAGAAAAGTTTTGCCGTCCATCCGTGGCATATTGAGATCAAGCAGAATAATATCTGGCCATGGGGCGCTATGGTAATTTCCTTCACGCCGAAGAAAAGCTAACGCTTCAACGCCGTCACCAACATCGCATACGTTGACCAGTAGGCGACTCTGCTTGAAGGCCATTTTCGTTAAATGAACATCGGCTGCCTCGTCCTCAACAAGAAGAACGGTAAAATCACTTTTAATTTCCAAAACGCATCACCTTGCTAGTGGTAGATCAAAAATAATTGCTGTGCCGCCTGAGATACCTTCTTCGATAGCGATATGCCCTTCGATATTGCGTAGGGCTCTTACTACCAGGGCGAGCCCCATCCCAGTACCAGGATACTGTTTGCTGCTCGGTACCAAGCGCGTGAAGATCTCCATTACTTGTTCACGATACTCAGGCAAAATCCCGCTACCATTGTCCTCAACACGAAACTGAACGCGACCGGCCATCGTGCGTGCCGTAATACGAACTTTTAAATTGCGCTCTGGAGCACGATATAGCCAGGCGTTCTGTAAAAGCGCGTGAAAAATCATTTTGAGCTGACGCGCATCTGCACTTACTGACGGCAGTCGCTGAGGAATTTCTATTGCGCCCTTACGCCTTAGCTCTGCAAGCTCAGGGGTAGAGTGGCAGACCGCATCAATGAGGCAATCTGGTTCCACTGTTTCCAGCTTCGGCTGGAGGTCAAGACTAAGGTAGCGCTGAATATCATTCACCAGCTCTTTCAGCTTTTTGGCCTGACTCTCTATAAAGTCAACAGCCATTTGCATCTCTTTGTTATCTTCCTCTGTCACCGAGTGAGCACTCTTTTGGGACAGATGATGACGCTGTTTTTGGGCGAGCTGTTGAGATAACT
Source organism: Halomonas qinghailakensis (assembly GCF_025820815.1). NCBI lineage: Bacteria > Pseudomonadati > Pseudomonadota > Gammaproteobacteria > Oceanospirillales > Halomonadaceae > Halomonas > Halomonas qinghailakensis. The sequence continues at coordinate 1,999,513 of NZ_CP096973.1, forward strand.
GCTGGGCGAAGCTGACGAGTCGCCGACTAGGTTCCTGGAAGTGATGTGCCATAACGTGACTTAATCGCTCAAGCTCCCGATTACGAAAGGAGAGTTCGTTGATTAAGCGACGGTTGTCTTGTTGAGAACGACGTAAGCGATGCAAAATAATCACCAGAATGGCAATGACACAAAATTGCAGGAGGGTCGCCCCCATCGCTAGCCAAAGCGTACGTTGCTTTGAAGCTTGAATCTGCTGTGTCTGCAGATCAACTTGCTCTTCTACACGTTCGATATAGTGCCTTTCGGCAGAGCTTTCAAAGTCGCTGGTATCATAAAGCGAAGAGATGAGAACCTCGCGTCCATCCACTATGAAGCGACTGGTGTAGACACCCATTACCTTGATGTCGTTATTGGCTAGCCTATGTCGAAAGTACAAGTGGTTACGCTCGGTTTTGGCAGCGCGTTGGAGCTCGTCTTCTATTTGCTTTGGCGTGAGCATATTGATTTGGTTGATGTTCATGCCTGTTAGCGGCTCGAAGCCATAAAACTCCTCTGCGGCTCGGTTAGCGGCCAAAATTTCTCCCCGATCGACTGACAGCATCCACATAGGCGTCGAGTGATGCTCAAAAAACGCGTTAAAGTCTGGCATGGCCCACCCCGTTACTGGCAACCAAGAGAGGTAGAGGGCGCACAGAATACAGTGAAGGCGCACATTACACCGCATCATGTTTTCCTTCTGAGGTGTGGTGCGCTGGGAGTGTTAGCGTGAAACGACTTCCTTTGCCTTCCCCTTCGGATTCCACCCAAATTTGCCCGCCGTGGCGTTCAACAATTTTGCGGCATATGGCTAAACCCACGCCAGTGCCCTCGTACTGCTCTCGGGTATGTAGGCGTTGAAAAACCTTGAATAAGCGGTCTATTTGATCCGGGGCGATGCCAATGCCATTATCCGTTACGCTGATTTGCCATTGCTGGCTATCGATTAATGCTGCGCTATCGATTAATGCTGTGCTATCGATAGTGATTTTAACGGCTTCATTCTCTTTTAAGCGGTATTTCAGAGCGTTGCTGATTAGATTTTGGAATAGCCGTGTCATCTCGTCAGGACTTGCATAAACAGTGGGCCAGTCGCCTGTCACCTCGATTGCGGCATTGGCTTGCTTGATATCAGGAGTCAAAAAGTGCAGCGCTTCATCAAGGGCATTTCTCAACGACATCTCTTGCATTGGTTGTCCCTTGCGCCCAACGCGAGAGTAATCAAGCAGTGATAGCAGCATGTTGTCCATTCGCTTTGCGCCATCGCGCATATAGTGCAGCATCATCTCTCCATCTTCATCGAGCCCGCCAAGATGGTGTTCAAGCAGTTGCGCGTAGCTTGTCACCATGCGTAATGGCTGACGGAGGTCATGCGATGCGGCGTACGCAAAATGCTCAAGCTCCTTATTGGAGCGCTCAAGCGATTCGCGATACTGTTCAAGTTGCAACTGCGTTGTGTGCTCGTCGGTGACATCACGCAAGTACCCATGCCACATGGTGCTGCTATCTTCCAGCCGTTCAGGTGTAGCGATGCCTTCGACCCAGATTTGATGGCCGCCAGGATGGTTGATGCGATATGTTTGGCGCCACATCGTTAACTTGGCGGCCGAGGTAGAAATGCTATGAGCAACTGCTGGTAAGTCTTCGGGGGCGATAAAATTGAACACCTCACTAGCATCTTCTTGAACCTCTTCAGGCGAGACGCCGTAGATATCTTCAATGCCTGTGCTAGCGTAAGGGAAGGCGCTGTGACCATCTGGGTGGAGCCAAAACTGATATAACATGCCAGGCAGCAGCGCCGCATGCTTACGCGTTTGATCCATAGCCGATTTGGCCCTTGCTTCGGCCTCTTTGCGTGCAGTGATATCGCTATGGGTACCAGCGACCCATACCGGCTCGCCGAATTCATTGCGTGTGATAACGCGACCGCGATCCTGAACCCAGATCCAATGACCGTTACGGTGGCGCATGCGGGCTTCAAAATCGTAAGCGTCACGCTTGCCTTCAAAATGTTCAGTTAATAGTGTCTCTGAACGCTTGAGATCGTCTGGGTGACAGAAGGCCATCCACGTATCAATAGTGGTGGGTGTTAGCTCATCTAGGCGATACCCTACCATTTCAGCCCAGCGTTCGTTGAAACGTGTTTCACCCGTTTGGATATTCCACTCCCAAGTGCCAGCGGCAGTGCCCCAAAGGATGTTCTGCAGTGCGTTACGCTCTTCTTCTAGTCTTCTACGGGCGCTCTCCTGTTCGGTAATATCGTGCAGAGCAACTAAAAATATCGGTTTTTGCTGCAACGCAGCTAGTAATTTGCTGTTTGTAAACTTAATTAACGTTGCTTGAACAATAACGGAGGCGCCTTGCAAATCCGTATGTTCCCAGATGAACTGCTGACGTTCATCGCACGCAAGCGTCAGTAATTCCCTCGCACGAGTGGTGGAGAGTTGCCCGTCCGGCTGCGTCTTGGGCGAAAGGTCCACAATGTCCTTACCAATTAAATCGTCACTGCTGTGTGCTTTAAACAATGTGTGTGCGGCATAATTACTTTCTGCAATAACAAAATGTCCCCTCTCGTCGGTATGCAAAAGTAGCTTGGCACTGGGTGAGTAATAGAAAAGAGCGGTAAAGCGTTCAAAGAGGCGGGACTTGCGTATATAAAGCACAATAAAAAGTGCGAGCAACAGCACGAATGCTGCTGTCAGAGCGACCGGTAGCCAGATAGCATCGCCAAAGCGAGCGTTCAGCTGCTGCCAGAGAGATAGTTGCGTTGTTGCGAAAGGGGCAACACCTAACGTACGCGCTGCCAGCTCAACTGGTAAATAGTCCTGGGGTGGGTTAAACCCAATGGATTCGCTCTCCTTCGGCTCAGCATCTTCCAGGCTAAGCAGGGCCCGACTGACGTGCCGGATATCGTCTATGGAGACATGTGGCATAGCAGCAAACGGCCACTCTGGATAGAGTCGGGTGGAGTGAGCAAGTGGAAAGCCTGGATTCAAGTCGTGAGCTTGCACGACAGTGAGCGTATCTTGCGCTAAAAGTCCGCTTGCTATCCAGTCCTCCAAAATACCGCTGCGCACAAAGCCGGCGTCAACTTCGCCGTTCAGAAGTGCCTGCATAACAGCGTCGTGAGACCCTAATTCTTGATAGTTAGCAAATTGCTCAGGATCATATCCCTGCTGATGGATCTCATAAGCTTGAGCGAGAAATCCCCCAAGAAAGCGTTTGCCGGGTACGCCGATGACACGCCCCTCCAGCGCAGACAACGTTTCTATATTGTCCTCCGCTAGAGATAGAATAACTCCCGCGAGAGAGCTTAGGTGGTGCCCCCCCTGGTATGTCTGAAGTGTCGCCAACGCGCCGCTGACATTATAATGCTGGCGGACGGCCAAGAAATGGCGTGGATTAGTGAGGATGAAGTCTATGTCGCCCGCTTTAAGCGCGTCATCCAGCGCTTCAAGTGATAACACTTGCATGCGCACTTGATGGTGGGGAAGTGCGCCCTGTATTGCCTCTATAATGGGAGAGAACTGTTCGCGAACTGTCCCAACATCACGGTAGGCAAACACACCTAGCGTTGTTGAAGGAGCTGCGACAACAGCCTGTGAAAATATTAACGCTGCAGCCAACAACCACCTTATCAGCGAACAATGGCGAGCAGGTAAAGGCATGAGGTGTCCTTCGATGTGTCAAGGTGCAATATCAATGTGTTATGCCGGCGCTGTTGGCGCGTCAGTTGTACCTTCATCATGTTCAACGCGATTGCGGCCGCTCTGTTTGGCGCGATAAAGCGCCGCATCTGCACGGGCGATGGCGCCATCAGGCCGCTTGTCGTCAGTAGATAGCAGGGCGACACCAATGCTGGTAGTGACACCAATGACTTCTTCCCCTGACTGCACGCGCATGGCTTCAACGACGGCGCGTACTTTTTCTGCTACATGAGTGCCGCCGTCATAACCCGTATCGGGAAGTAAAATAGCAAATTCTTCACCACCTAAACGACCGAATACATCGTTTTCACGCAGCTTATCGGCGATTGTATGGGCAAAGGCTTTGAGAATGTCATCGCCTGCTGAATGGCCATAGGTGTCGTTAACGGACTTAAAGTAGTCAATATCCAGCATTAAAATAGTGGTGTGATAATTGGCACTCCGTTTGACACGGCCGTATTCGCTGTCCATGGCTTCCATGAAACTACGTCGGTTGAAAAGCCCTGTTAGTGGGTCATGCATAGCCAGGTTGCGCAGCTGTTCCTCCATGTCTTTACGTGAGGTGATATCTTGCTGGATACCGACCACACGCTCCGGATTCCCTCCTGCATCCCAGCTAATCAAATGACCAGATTCGAATACCCAGACCCAGTGTCCTAGCTTGTGTTTCACACGGAATTCGCTTTGGTAACGCTTCTCCTCTCCATTAACATGGCGTTCGAGTGCTAGGTTGATAGAGGCTGCATCATCAGGGTGCGCGCGTACCACCCACTGCGCTAACGTTTGCGGTACGGTTTCGTCGTCAGCATCGAACCCAAGATTATTCAGCAGTCGCTCGCTGGTATAGCAGGCATCTGTTTTTAAGTTCCACTCCCAAATGCCAAGGTTGCCGCCTTCAATAGCGGCCATCGTCAGCTGTTCAGATTCTTGTAAGCGCCGTTCTAGCTGGTGTCGCTCCATTGCGTAGCGTATAGCACGTACAAGGGCGGCTGCCGCTATGTCGTTTTTGATCAGATAGTCTTGAGCGCCGGCCTCTAAGGCTTGAAGAGAGAAATCCATATCATCGTGGCCAGTTAACACCACAATAGGGGTCTCGCGAGCCATTGCCTTGCAGCGTGAGACAGTAGCAAGCCCGCTTGAATCAGGTAAATTCAAGTCGAGGAGAATAACGTCAGGAGCAGCTGTCATTGCTCTAAGATGCGTGTCGAGTTCTTCGAGACTAGTGACCCAGTGGAAATCGTGCTCCCCACCGCTGAACTTTAGGTTATAGCGAATTAAGCCAGCGTCGCCTGGCTCATCCTCAACCAAGATGATGGAGAGCTTTTGCATAAAATGTAACCTAAGAAAAATTGCTATGATTGAGCCACTTTACCAAATTTAACAAGCATCCATGCAGCTGTTGCATGTAACGAGTAGCGTCAGCGATGTTGATCAACTTAACCGTATAGTCCGCCCAGCCCTCCTAAGTGGCTTATTACTATCAACATTTCCTTGTAAAGCTGATGCGGCTAATAACACTGCAGGAATCGATCGTAACATTTTGTTATTATTAGCTTGCTCAAAAAAGGCAAATTTATCCATTCTTGGTATATTGAGGTTAAGCAATATAAATTGGGTAGATGCGCATTTTCGGCACATTGCTAGCCACCCTAAAACGTTTTACCGGGGCGGATGCAAACTCTGATTGCAACACACATTATTAAATAGCGGGTGGATTGGACTTTCACGGTGCTTAGCCATTAGCTCGCTCTTCACTTCCATTGGATATTTCGGGTTCAAAGTATTTGTGGGTGCGTATATTCAGCTCGAAAGCAATCTCATCTAGCTCGCCCTAGGTTACACACAGAGATCAGTTCCTTTCGGTAAATATTGGCGAATAGAGCCATCAATACTCTCTTATGGGCTCCGTTGCCACGGTTTATGTGGATCGTAAAAACAAATGGCGAAGCCGGTTTTTTTGGGTGATTTCTACATGATGAGTCATTTCGCGTCTCATGATCATAGACCATGCTTTTGCAGGTGGGCGGGCGTCAGTATGTCAGTATTCGGCTCAAGACGGCGCTGAAGCCCGCTATCGCTAATATGGCTGTGATGTCGTTTATTTTAATCTTCAACACAGATTGACCGTATACGTACAGCTTGGAAAGTCTTTATTGTAAGCATGCTAATCAAAAGTGTTAATAACCCCAAAAGACTGAGACTTAGCACTTTAAAAAATGGTAGTTGTAGCTGTTCAAACATCAAAAAACTAGCAATGGTAATAGCTGCCATTGGGAATGAATAAGCCCACCAGGATAAGAAAAAATCAAGCTTTATAAATCGCGTTGTTTGAGTTAGTAGCATTAAGGTAAGAAATAGAGCGATATAATAGAGGATACGGCCAAATGCGTTGATTTCCCCTACCAGTTGAAACCACGACATGGATCCCACCGCTGGTGGTGCAATTAGGATGAATAACGTAGGCAGCAGCTTGGCGGGCAAGGGCTGGTGAAAGAACATTCGATAGAAAATGATGGTCAGAAGTACACCCCAGAAAATAAGCCCGATGCTGAAGAAAAACCATGAAAGTTCAAGTGATGCATGCTCTATGCCAGCAATAGGTACAAGAATGTTTCCCACGATAGGAATAAACCAAGCTGGGTTTATATGGGTAACTTCAAAATGGGTCTGATGCAACCAAGCTGATAGAACATACAGCGTGAAACCAAGATGAAGTACTACACCAACACACCATAAAATGAAGGAAGCTCGGTTGCTGTATGGCAAAAAAGCAATGCTTAATAATATTATTCCAATAGATATAGTTGGAAAAAAGTTAAGCTTTATGGGGTGAGAAAGCTCAGATTTAACCTGGCTTGGATACTTTGCTATTTTAGTAATATAAAGTGCTAGCAAGACAACAAAAATGACTAAAGTGGTGGTAAGAAGAATTGGGCTAATTTTTATTGTAATATTGAACAAGGATTCTGCTCGGTGCCAAGCAATAGTAAATCCTGTCATTCCCATAATAAGAGAAAACCATGAGATTGGAAAGTTTTGTAGTCGAGAAGCGTGAACGCTAGAATTCATTTTATTTCCCCATTGAAAAATTCACTCTAGTTTCCATTAATAGGTTAACAGCTATTTTTTATAAATTAATAAAGGTTTCTAGCATGAGGTGATAATCCTCATTGCTTTTAATCTTACAGTCTTACCTTTCTTCGACCACAACCACGAAAAATATTGAGTCGGGCGTGGTTGTGATCAATTTTTACTTTTACTACGAGAGGTGAGAAGTAAGCATCCACACGGTCTTTTCCTGCTCGCGGATATAGTCACCGGCTTGGGCAGCTGTTCCTTCATCCTCAGCATTTGAAGCCAATGATAGAAGCTCACGCTGTAGCTCAATTAAGACCTGATAGCCCTGGAGTACCCCACGTACGCATGTCTCGCCGTCTTGGACATTTTTATCCTCTTGGATCTTGGCAATTTTGACGTAATCACTGTAGGCATGTACTGGTTGGTGGCCAAGAGTGAGAATGCGCTCAGCAACTTCATCGACCTTAGTTAGCAGGTCTGTGTAAAGCTCCTCAAATTTCTCATGAAGCTGAAAAAACTGACGACCTTTTACATTCCAATGATATCCACGCACGTTCATATAGAAAATTTGATAGTTAGCAAGTAGCTCGTTGAGCTTCTTGGCCACCTGACTAGCACTAGCTTTTTTCAGGCCAATAGTATTGTTACTGCTCATGCGATCATCTCCTTATCATAAAATAAGTACTAATGCTGAATTACGTTCTATTGATAGGGATAGAATAAGCAAGGCGTCTGCTTAGTCTCCCTAAAAAATAATAGCGACTCACTCTCTACAGCGCCGTACATATTATTCCTATCGAAAGCCAATCTGTGGGTTACTTGGTTACTTGGTTACTTTGTAGGTATCTACGCCTACTATTAGCTCATGCTACTAAGAGCTAGCACGGCACTGAAAAAGAGATTTACTATCTCGACCATAGTGCTTTTCGTAAGACGTTCGATATTAAGGCCAAAATGACCTAAGGAAATAATATTATTTTCTCTTTAGGAAGCTTAGGGCATACATAAGTTTTTTGCATGAGGCATTTAGACACACCTTAGTATCGATTAATACCCACGCTAAAAGTCCCGCATCAGCATGCGCTAAATTTTTGTCTGTGGTAGATATCGTTATGAGATGCTTCTCCAACCATCTTCACAGCAGCGTTATTTCTAATAAAAAAGCTATGTTAGCTCCATTTGACTAGGCTTTAGCAAGGCTGGATCTGTGCTGGCTGCATTTGATAGGTAAAAAGACGTTAGCCGTAGTGCATGCTGGAGACGAGCATCTCTATTGCAGCAATAGGGCGTGTCTATTCGCTATATATAACAAAATGAGCTATCGTTATTCCTGCAAATAGATTTGATCCTACAGGAATTGATGATGTCGAACGATACTATTCAGCCCGTTATGCCCCAGATTAACCGTCCGGCTCCGGATTTCACGGCTAAAACAACACACGGTGAAAAGTCGTTAAGTGACTATCGTGGGAAGTGGCTAGTTCTTTTTGCCCATCCGTCTGATTTTACGCCGGTATGCACCACAGAGTTTTCGGCCTTTGCAAACTACGCTGATCAGTTCAACGCGGTGAATACAGAGTTACTGGGTTTGTCTATCGACAGTATCCATTCGCATATCGCATGGACCCGCAGCATCAAGGAGAACTTTGGTGTTGAGATTACCTTCCCGATCATTGCTGATTTGAGCATGAAAGTGGCCAACGCCTACGGCATGATTCAGCCAGGCGCTAGTGATACAGCGGCGGTACGTGCCACCTTTGTAATTGATCCAGAAGGCGTTTTGCGGGCGATGCTGTACTACCCAATGAGTAATGGCCGCTCCGTAGAGGAAGTGCTTCGCTTGGTTAAGTCATTACAAACCAGTGACGAGCATGGCGTTGCAACGCCTGAAGCTTGGTTGCCGGGTCAACCCGTTATCGTGCCGCCTCCCCACACGACTCACGATGCTGAGGCTCGTCAATCAGAAGGCTACGAATACACCGACTGGTACTTCTGCAAGAAATCCGTTTAACCGCTGTTGATGATGAGCAAATGGCTGACTACGGTCAGTCATTACGCCGCTTTTCAGCCAATCTTAGGGAGAATAACGCATGAATATTTTTGCGCATTCTGATCATACCGCTATGGGGACGCCTGATGTTGCCGGTTTTTTTGATCCGCGCACCTTTAGCGTCCAGTACGTGGTCAGTGACCCCGCAACGAAGCAGTGTGCCATTATCGACCCTGTCTTAGATTTTGATGAGAAATCAGGGGCAACGGCGACCCACCATGCTGACGAATTGCTGGCCTATATCAATAAAAAAGGTTTATCAGTGGTGTGGATACTGGATACCCATCCTCATGCTGATCACTTCTCTGCAGCACAATATTTGAAAGAAAAAACCGGCGCTCCAACGGCGATTGGCCAGCACGTCACCAAGGTGCAGGCGCTGTGGAAAGAGATTTACCACTGGCCTGATATGCCCACCGATGGACGCCAGTGGGATACGTTGTTTGCCGAAGGCGATACATTCACAATTGGCGAGCTAAAGGCTCGAGTTATGTACTCCCCAGGCCATACGCTTGCGTCTATTACGTATGTGATCGGCGATGCGGCATTTGTTCACGATACGCTCTTTCAACCTGATTTCGGCACTGCACGAGCGGACTTTCCCGGCGGAGATGCCAGCGTGCTATGGGCGTCTATTCAGCAAATTCTGGCGCTTCCAGCCGCTACTCGCTTGTTTACCGGCCATGATTATATGCCCGATGGTCGAGAGCCTCAGTGGGAAAGTACGGTGGCGGAGCAACGCGATTGCAACCCGCATCTAGCAGGTGTCAGTGAAACGGACTATGTCGCTTTACGTCATAAACGTGATAGCGAATTACCGATGCCTAAGCTAATCCTACACTCTTTGCAGGTGAACGCCCGAGGTGGCCGATTGCCAGAGCCAGAGGCCAACGGTAAGCGTTATTTAAAAATTCCACTGGATGCGCTGGAGGGAGCTGCTTGGGATTAACGTTTCGAGATTCGTTCCCTTAAGTCGGCGAGTGGGGCGACTTGCTAGTTTACTGTGCGCGCCTAACACAGTGACTAATGATGTCTCTGTGAGTGTTTTTAATACCCCGTGTCGGCCGCCCTTTACCCGCCGCTTAAACATACTGTGCTGAAGGAAGAGGAACACGCGTTATGCAACAACAGCAAACGAAGGTCGCCATTATTGGTGCGGGCAGCGCTGGGCTTAGTGCTTGGCATGCTGCGCGTAAGCACACCGATGATGTTGTCTTAATAGAGTCCGGTGCGTATGGCACCACGTGTGCTCGGGTGGGGTGCATGCCCTCTAAGCTACTGATCGCAGCTGCAAACACGGCCCATAGCGCTCGAAATGCAGGAATGTTCGGTGTCACCATTAACGAGGTGGCGGTTGACGGGCATGCGGTGATGGCTCGGGTTAGAGGCGAGCGCGACCGCTTCGTTGGCAATGTGTTGTCCTCCATGAAGTCGATTCCCGAGTCACACCGCCTGCAGGGGCACGCGCGGTTTATCGACCCACACACGCTCGCCATTGGTGACCATACCCAACTGACAGCCAACGCCATTATCATTGCCACCGGCTCTCGACCAACGTGGCCACGTTTGCTGGAAGGGGCGGGAGACCGCTTAATCATCAATGATGATGTGTTTGATTGGGATGCGCTGCCAGCCTCCGTGGCGGTGGTGGGGCCGGGCGTTATTGGAATGGAGCTAGGGCAGGCGCTTAGTCGATTAGGTGTGCGCACACGTACCTTTGGTGTTGGCGGTGCTGTGGGGCCGTTTCAGTCTGACAAGCTTAGGCAACTGGCCGATGAAACATTCAATCGAGAGCTCTACCTAGACCCTGATGCCACCATTGAGCAGGTTGAGCACCAAGGCGATGGCGTCGCCATTACCTTCTATGAGCGGGACAGCGGACAAAAAATCACGGAAATATTTGACTACGTGCTAGCCGCAACAGGACGTAAGCCTAACGTCGATCAGCTGGATATCGAGAAAGCAGGCATAGCGCTAGATGAGCGTGGTGTTCCTCGGTTTAATCGTTTCACCACGCAGTGTTTAGCTCAGGACAACACACATAGCCCTATCTTCATCGCGGGCGATGCCAACCAGTCCGTTCCGCTACTCCATGAAGCGATCACCGAAGGCAAAATTGCCGGACGCAATGCCGCCCGCCTAGATGATGTGCAAGTGGGGCAGCGTAATGTGCCGCTCGCGGTGGTGTTTACCGAGCCGCAAATGGCCATTGTGGGGGAGAGCCGTGCAGCGCTAGAGGCGCGCTACGGCGGGTGTGACTGTATTGCCGAAGGCGGCGTGTCGTTTGACGACCAAGGCAGGGCGCTCGTAATGGGTGAAAACCATGGCTATTTAGCGCTTTACGCAGAGCACGGCAGCGGGCTCTTTTTAGGGGCTGAAATGTTAGGGCCTCGCGCGGAGCATATTGCCCACTTGCTTGCCTGGGCCTTAGAGCAAAAGCTGACCGTTAGCCAAATGTTGGCAATGCCCTTTTATCATCCTGTTATTGAAGAAGGCGTAAGGTCGGGGCTGCGTGATTTGCAGGCTAATCTAAAGCAAGGGCCAAGCATTACTGAGCGTTGCATGGAATGTGGCCCAGGCGACTGATAATGGGTGTAGATAGTACGTTAGCAAGAAAGTGATGAACTGAAGGCTAACTTGCGAGGCACATCGCTTCCTTCGAAGCGACAGATGCCTGTAAAAATGCCACCAGTTCATCACTGTGCTGCGTCATGCTTGGTGTTAAGTCGTGCCCTCCACGCACTAAACGCAGAACAGCGTTACCCCCTTGGTTCGCCAATTTATAAGCGTCTGTTTGAGGTATTACGCAATCACTGTCGCCATGCACTAACAGTACAGGGCAAGAGATGTGCGCTAATGTATGCAGTGGAGCAATAGCATCGAACCGATATCCAATCACTCGCTCCACATAGTGAAGTACGTACCAGCCTAGGGGAAAAAAGGGGATGCCTTTTTCTGCTAACCATCGCTTCATCATGTCTGCTGGATGAGCAAAGCTCGAAATACTAACAACAGCGGTTATATCGCTTCGGCGTGACGCAGCTAGCAGCGTGGCAGCAGCCCCTACTGAATGACCAATCAGTGCCGTAGCACGACGATCATAGTTGCTATGTAACCAGGCGAGTGCAGCGTCAATATCCTCTGCAAAACGAGGCATTGAGGAGAAGGTATCCTCATCACTATTGCCATGATTGCGCACGTCAAATGCCAATACATTCCATCCGGCCGCCAGCAATACGGGAACTAACGGTAGAAGGGCAGTACGATTAGAACCCCAGCCATGGGTTAATATCGCATGTCCCTTTTGCTCATGCGTCGTGGTAAACCACCATCCTTCTAATGTGAGCCCATTCATCGTCGTAAAACGTATGGTTTGTCGATTGGGAGAGTATGTATTCTCTCCATCAATCACGGCTTCATGGGCGGGGGTAAGCTGTTGGCGCAAGCGCTGATGAAAACAGTGAAAGAGTATAGCGACCAGTATGCTGGCGATGAAAATACTAGACGCCCATAGCCATAGATTCACGCTGTATCCTTATTTACTTAGGTCGTTAAAGCGTACTGCTGAGAAATAGGACCATATCGTCGTGCCCTTCCATTGCCGCCCAGTGCAGTGCACTTTGGCCTTTGTGGTCGGCCTGTAACGGGTTTGCGCCATGGTCTAAAAGTAGCTGCGCTGTGGGGTGGTCATTCTGCTTTGCAGCCCAAATCAGCGCTGTCCAACCCAGCGTATCTTGCTGATCTACTTGAGCCCCCTGCGCTAACAAATATGCCGCTGCCGCTGTTTGGCGACTTACAACGGCTACCATTAACGCGGTGTAGTGACTGTCGTCGTGGTGCTCTATGTGGGCACCTGCCTGATAGAGCTGATCCAGGGCGGCAACGTTACCGAGCGAGGCGGCCTTCATCAGCGGCGACCAACCGCAGTTGTCTGACCTGTCCAGTGCTGCGCCTTGTCGTATGAGGCGCGCTATGCTGTCGTTATCGCTAATCTCAACCGCACGGAAAAGCTCAGTGCGGCCTAAGTGGTCGCGTTGGTCCATATCTTGTGTGAGCGACTGATACAAAGTGACAATCAGCAGGCCGACGACTAAGGGCAGCATGACACCACTGAGCATGGGAAAGCGCATAAACCATGCAGCAACGCGCGGACCAATTGTCATGTGTTTACGCCCTGCTGATTGAAGTAGCAAGCATCAATGATAGCCTTCTCCCACTTTGACCTTGCCGCGAAACACCCAGTAGGTCCAGGCGGTGTAGGCCAACACAATAGGGATCACAAACAAGAAGCCGATCAGTAAGAACAGCTGCGACTCTGGGGCAGAGGAAGCATCCCAAATGGTATAGTTAGGCGGCACAATCACTGGCCATTTGCTGGCAATCAGACCCAGGTAGGTAAACAGGAAGATACCTAACGCCATGACAAAAGGTAGCCCTTCATCTTGGCGCTTGACCGAACGGTACACCAAACCTGAACAGAGCAAGGCCAGTACAGGGAAGATCCAAATCAGCTGGAACGTATCCATCCAGCGGCTATACACCTCAGGGCTGACGAGCGGTGTCCAGATGCTCACAATGGCAAACACAGCCAAGACCGCCAGCAACAGCTTAGGCGTGATGGCATAGGCCCACTGCTGCACATGGCCCTCTGATTTCATAATCAGCCAAGTAGCGCCCAATAGCGCATAGCCGGCCATTAATCCTAATCCGGTTAACACGGTGAAGGGGGTTAACCAGTCGAGTGCGCCGCCGACGTAGCGAAAATCTTCAACGGCAAACCCTTGAATATAGGCCCCCACCACGGCGCCCTGAGCAAAGGCGGCGATAGCCGAGCCTAAGAAAAAAGCGCGGTTCCACCAGCGGCGGTTTTTGTGCGACTTGAAGCGAAACTCAAAGGAAATGCCGCGGAAAATCAGCCCGGCAAGCATCAAAAACACGCCAATATAGAGCGCTGGTAAGAAGACCGAATAGACCAGCGGAAACGCGCCTAAAAGCCCAGCGCCACCGAGTACCAGCCAGGTTTCATTACCGTCCCAAACGGGGGCGACAGAGTTCATCATCACATCGCGTGAATCTTCATCAGGGGCAAAGGGGTATAGGATCCCCAGGCCCAAATCGAAGCCGTCCATAATGACGTACATAATCACGCCAAAGCCGATGATTACCGCCCAGATTAAGGCTAAGTCGATACTCATGATACGTTTGCTCCTGCGGTGCGATCGCCTAAGTCATCATCTAACGGGGTGTGCGCGGCAGAAAACGGACGCTTAGGACGCTCAACTTCTCCTTTAACTTCAATGGGGTCGTCGTGCATGCCGTTACGTACTACGCGGGTGAGGTAGTACACGCCGACGACAAACACCACGCTATACACGGCGACATACCCAATTAGCGTAAACAGCGCCATCGCGCCGGTGAGTGACGGCGTTAAGCCTTGTGCGTGGGTCATCACCCCATACACCAGCCATGGCGCGCGGCCTGCTTCCGTCACGATCCACCCTGCAAGCACGGCCACAAACGGCGTGATAATCATCGCCACCAGTGTTTTCAGGAACAGGGGACTCTCAAAAATGCGCCCTTTGCGCCGCAGTATTAGCCCCAGAAGGGCCACGCCAATCATTAAAAAGCCAATGCCAACCATCACGCGGAAAGACCAGAACACTAGCGCTACCGGTGGCTGTTCTTCAGGAGCTACCTCGGAAAGTCCTGGAATCACACCATCAGCGCTGTGCTTGAGGATGATGCTCGCCATATTGGGAATGCCAAGCTCAAACCGGTTGGTTTGATTTTCCTGATCAGGCAGTGCAAAAAGCAGCAGTGGTACGTTAGAGCGGGTTTCCCAGTTGCCTTCCATGGCCGCCACTTTGGTTGGCTGATGCTCCAGGGTATTTAGCCCGTGGAAATCACCGATTAATGCCTGCGCGGGTGTTAAAAAGAGCAGTAACCATAGGCACATGGAGAGCGCTTTCTTGTTAGCCTCTACATCGCGGTTGCGCAACAGGTACCACGCGCTAACGCCAGCCACCACAAAACCACCGGTGAGAAACGATGCCATGCCCATGTGCGCGAAGCGGTACCAGAACGACGGGTTAAAAATGGCCTCAAGCCACGAGGTAATATGGAAGCGACCATCAATCAGCTCATAGCCTGCCGGCGTTTGCATCCAGCTGTTAGCGGAAAGAATCCAAAAAGACGAGATGAACGTACCGATAGCCACCATGATGGCGGCAAATAGGTGAACTCCCTGCGGCACCTTGTTGCGGCCAAAGAGAAGAACGCCTAAAAAGGCTGCCTCAAGGAAGAAGGCGGTGACCACCTCGTAGCTAAGGATAGGACCAAGGAAGTTCGATGTAGCGTACGAGAAGTTGCTCCAGTTAGTGCCAAACTGAAAGGACATCACAATACCCGACACGACGCCCATACCGAACACTACGGCAAACACCTTGGTCCAGAACTGAGCTAAACGATCCCATGCTTGGTTGGCTGTTTTATAAAATAAGCCATGTAAAACAGCAATATAAGATGCTAGGCCAATCGTAAAAACAGGAAATATAGCGTGAAAGGAAACGACAAACGCGAATTGCAAGCGGGATAAAATTAGCGGATCGAGCTCCATGACGACCTCCGAGAGCATGACGCGATATCCGTACTTTGCGAGCGTTCACTCGGCAAAGCGCACGTGATAAAACACAAGCCTATATCGCTTTAAGTAATATTCTTATAACTTAATTATTGTACAGGCAATGAGGTTGAAGCCACAAACGGAAGTGGCGATATCAAGGATGACGGTTTGTCGCATCTAGTGCTTGATCAGAAGTTGTCTAGGGCAGCTGCGGTGGCGAGGAACTTAATCATCGCGTAGGGAAAAAGAGGTACACGCCAGTAAGGGCTAACGGTTCCTTATGCGAGGCCTGTCAAAACAGCACATTAAGCAGGTTGGAGGTATGACTCATTCGATGAACATATGAAAAATAGCGTGTAGAAGGATGCCAGTGCGCTACTGGCTAAAACTTAGGTAGGGTAGCGCACGCATTGGAGTATAAGTTGTTCACGCTATTTTTTTTCAGCTAGATGCTTCAGCGTTTCCTTTAATTCGCCAAGCAAACTACGCGTTATTTCAACGCTACTGCTGACCTTACGGGCAGCATTAGATGAGCTCTCTGCCAACCGGCGCACTTCTTGTGCAACAACTGCAAACCCTCGGCCGGCTTCTCCTGCCCTGGCGGCCTCGATAGCGGCATTGAGTGACAGTAAGTTTGTCTGGCTAGCAATGCCATCAATTGACGCGACCAAAGCGCTGATTTTTTGGCTCGCTTCATCTACTTTGCTCATTTTGTCATCCATCTCGCGGCGCAGATTGACATCGGCAGTCACATCGCGAAAGAAAGCTGTATAGTGAGTTTCTGTGCCAAGCTTTACTTTAGATAACGTAACGCTTCCCCAACGAATTTCGCCGTCTTTACGGGGAACTGGAACTTCTCGGGTGAAGCCCACGATCTTATTATCTCCACCCCCACGATTAGCATTTACATAAGCGTCATGATTCGGCTGAATTGACTGTGGTACTAGCATTTTAACGTTTTTCCCCAGTACTTCCTGGCGGCTATATCCCCACAGTTTTTCAGCTGCGCCATTGAAAAAGGTGACGTTATTTTGGTTATCGATACTAACAACAGCGTCTAAAGCCTGCTCCAATGTTTGGTTGAGGCGCTCTTTAAGAAGGCGCTGGTCAGTAATATCTTTAGCAAAAGCGGTATAACAAGTTTCACCCTCTACGATGACTTCAGAAAGAGAAATATTGACCCAGATAGTTTCGCCGTTGCGGCGACGCATCACCACATCACGACTGCTACCAACAATGCGGTTTTGCCTAGTACGACGATGACGTCCGATATATTCGTCATGCTGGTTGCGGTGCTCTTCCGGTACCAGTAGCTTGACGTTGTGGCCTAGTACTTCCTCACGTTGGTAACCCCATAGCTGTTGCGCGGCATCGTTAAAAAAAAAATGTGGTTCTTTGCATCAATGGTAACGACTGCATCTAGCGCTTTTTCTAACGCCTGTTGAGCGTGATTGGTAGGTAACGACGGCAGGCGTTGGGTGGTTGCTAGGAGCCCTTCCTTATAAGGCACTACGGTGACACTAACAGTGAAGCTTTGTCCTGTGACATCTACGCTTTCTAAAATTTGTTCAGCACTGGTGTCAGTTTTTAGGCCAGGAATTATGGGCCGACAATCACCTCTTACTAACGCTTCCTTACCCCACAGTTGCTGTGCAGAAGGGTTGCTTTTCAGAACATTGCCGTAACGATCTAGTTGTAAGATGGCCACCGGCAATGCATCGAAGAGAGACGTAAAAGTATCTGTGTGCGAGAGTTCTGAAGAATCAGTAGGCTCGGAAGAAAATGCAACAGTAAGCCGCTGGAGCAAAGAAAACATAAACAGTCTCTCGCTAAAATAAACCAGCCACAGGCTATCGATACAAGGTTTGTACGTCAATTTAATTTTTGGATAATTATTGACGGCTTTTTGCATCCAATACAGTGAATGCGTCGACAGGGAGAATCGCCCCGATCTCGACCAGCCCACCTAGGACGAAGCATTATAAATAGCCAGTCTCGCTTCAGTGCACTGCCCATCAAATGGCAGTCGGCTAACTTGCAGGTGCGACAATCTCTCGCATTACGGAAAAGGCTACAGAGTCGTAAAGTGTTCTTTTATTCTCTATAGGAATAACATTATTCTTTTTATTAAATCTCTACTCGCAGCTACCTTCATTGTCCCCTTGGGAGTAAGTGTTGCTACTGCACAAACTGTCAGTGATTCTCGTGATGTTTCAGAGCTTTCTAGCCCTATTGTAATGTTGACCCCTGTAATCGCACGAAATGCTGACCACTTGCAGCTAGATAGTGAGCAGCGGTCTGCTTTGAAAGATTGGATGGCTAAGAGCCCTGCAGAACGAGAGGCATTGGAAGATCTTGTGGTTGCTCAGCGCAACGAGCTGCGCCAAATGATTCTCAGTGGTGCTAACACTGGAGTGCGTACTGAAAAGGCAGCGTTTATTGGTCAGCTGGAATCCGATTTGCTGATGATGCGCTCTAGCTGTGTGGAATATTGGCGTGAAACGTTGAATGAAGAGCAGTTCGCTCAAGCCCTCCAATTAGCTGATACCTAAGGCGCTAACGCATAAATACTGATCCCAGGCGTTTTTTTATATGGTTTCCACTGGGATGAAATAATAGCTCAATAGGGGGTATGAAATATGTTAAGCGTTCGTTCTACTGTACTAGCGTTAAGCGCAATAGTGTTTACTTCGTTTGTACAAGCTGATTCGCTGATCGTTGAAGATCCTTTTGTACGAGAGGTACCGCCCGGTTCACCTGCGACAGCTGCTTTTATGACGCTGTATAACCAAAGTGATGCGCCAGTACGCTTGATAGAGGCCCAAAATAGCATCACAGAATATACAGAGTTACATGATCATGTCGTGATAGATGAAGTCATGCAGATGCGTCAGGTGGAGGCGATTGAAATACCTGCTCAAGGGAAAGTAACGCTTGCCCCCGGAGGATTGCATTTGATGTTAATTGGCTTAAGTCAACCTGTTAATACAGGCGGTTCAGTCAGCTTAAATCTATTTTTTGATAACGGAGATGGTATAGAGGTGGTGGCACCTATCCGTTCAGTTATGCCAATGCATCAATAATCTTGCCGGGCTTTTTGAAGTTATTTAAAAATTTAAAGCCTCTTTTTATCGGGTATTGCTACTAACTCGTTGTCAGCTTAGTCGTGTTGTAACGTAAATCACGCCTAAGTGCGTTACATCACTAACCATAGTGATTGGGGAAGCCAGTATCTCTCGATCTTTTACGCAGAGCGTACGGCTGATGAGGGTATCGATGCCTCAGTCGGCAGCACTGGCGGCTCCTACGACAGTGCGCTGGCTGAGACCATAATCGGCTTATTCAAAACGGAGGTATTTCACCTTCGGGTGAAGCTGTCTGACTCAAACAAACCAGTCCCTGGAATAACCGGGGCGATTCACTGCTCAACTCCCGAGGTTTGGTGGTCACCGACGGAATTATCTGCAGCGGGTAGGCTACTACCGCCTCAGTGCTACTCGTTTCAAGCTGTTCCTGCTGTTAGCTACAACACGCATGCTGGTGACGTCGATTTGTCCGAACACCCAGTGGCATAATCGGTTGGCTGAACACCTGGAACAGTTTCCATAGCAGCGTTCATCGAGGAAGCTGAATTTGAGCGGGATGAGGATTACGGAAGACTGGAAGGATTGGTGGTAGCCAGAAAATAAAAAACCAGCGTAGGTTGCGAGCAACCAAGAGGCCAACGTCGTGTTACCAAAAATGATAGGCCGGCCAAGGTGAGCTTGTGTCCACCCGAATTCCTGCAGCCACAAATAGAACCTCAGCGGTGTTGATGGCTGAGGCGCTGCCTCGGCACAAAGCTTTGGCTACAGGATCAATAAGAAGCCCCTAAGCAATAATGTGACTGCGTAGCAGTCTCACCGATAGGGGCCTTATTGGGGGCAACCATAGCCCCCTTGTGAGCTACTAGCAATGAGTTTTGTATAGCCATATAGAAAACCATGGCCATCGAAAAAGGCATCAGGAAACTGACTAGGGTTTCAATCTAGCACCACCCTCTTCGTTGAATAAATTTTGTACACGACGTTCCTGTTTGCGTAGAGGTTTGTGAAGCATCCATTGCTATTGGCCAGAGCCATTCATACAAAACCTAAGCCACTGGGAGTGATTCATCACGTCCCCAGTCTGCCCAAGAACCGTCGTACAGCGATAGCAGCAACAACGTCCCGCTTTTCGGCTAGCCACTGTGGCAGCCCCCCATCCAGAACAAAAATTGGGTCGTCACGAGGGGGGATGGCATGGAGTTCTCCGGTCATAGACTGGCAGTCTAAGTTATTCAGATGCTCAGTTGGTTTTGAATAATGATAGACAGCTTGATGAGGCCTTGGGAACTCAGGCTATTTACAACCGCCTGAATCGTAACACTACTTGATGGTGTCAAAAGGCACTGCATTACCTAGTCATCTGGCCGTAACTCCTTTGGGCTGGGTGGGGCACCGACACGAACTTCGCTAAGATCCTCATGGCCGAGACTACGGAATAAAGAGAACATCATGGCGAACACTAGAATAAACATCGGTAGGCCAACCACGGTAATCACTTCTTGCAAGGCAGTCAGTCCAGCATCGCCCGCTAGTACAATAAGCATGGCCGCTAGCATGCCTTCAGAGACGCCCCAAAATACCCGCTGGTGCCAAGGGCCAGGGTCGGAACTGCCGGTACACAGCATATCGACGACCAGAGATGCGGAGTCTGATGAGGTGGCAAAGAAGATGGCGACGATCACCACTGCCAAGCCCTGGATTAAGGTGGCGGCTGGGAAGTTCTCGAAAAATGCGAACATGGCGAGGGGAATGCTTTCGCCGACGGCAGCTGACAATGTGCCGGCTTGAGCTCCCAGGGCTGCGCGGGCTTCAGCGCCAATCCCATCGATTTCCATTGCTGACCATCCAAAGATCGCAAACCAGATCAGCGTAAAGATGGAAGGTGCGAACAGCACCCCAAGGACAAACTCACGGATGGTTCGCCCACGAGAGATGCGTGCGACGAAGATCCCGATAAAAGGCGACCACGTTACTGTCCAGGCCCAATAAAACACTGTCCAACTGCCTTGCCATCCCCAGCCGCTGCCGTCATTGCTGGTATATCTGGCCAGCGTGTCGTTCCAGAACGCCATGGGAAGCAGATTCGTTATATAGAGACCAAAGGTCTCGACAACAGCACGCAACAGGAAAACGGTCGAGCCAGTAAACAACACAAACATTAGCAGACCGACGGCCATACCGATATTGATATTGGAAAGCCGTTTCACGCCGGCATCTAGCCCTGCGACGATCGATCCCACGGCGACAGTCGTCAGAACGGCGATGATGATGACTTTCGTCGTCACTGCATCTGGCACGCCAAACAGTTCTGTCAGCCCTGCATTGATTTGCTGGGTACCAAGACCGATAGAAACCGCCACACCAAACAGGGTGCCTAGAATGGCAAAAATATCGAGGACTTTGCCAACAGGGCCGTAAATGCGCTCGCCTATCAGCGGGTAGAACACTGAGCTGAAGCGCATCGGCAGGTTGTAGCGGTAAATGAAGTACGCAAACGCCAGCCCCGGCATGGCGAAAATCGACCAGGTATGCAGCCCTAAATGGTAGATAGAAAAGCTCATGGCATCGTCGGCGGCGTCCACCGAGAAGGGCTCAACATCCGGCCGAGGGGGCGTTGCAAAGTGGGAGATGGGCTCTGCTACCCCCCAGAACATCAATACTGTGCCAATACCGCCAGCAAATAGCATGGTAAACCAGGAAATATTGGTATAGGCCGGCTTCGCATCATTGCCACCCAGGCGGATTACCCCATAACGGCTGAGCGCTACCCACAGCAAGAATGCTACCCAACTCGTTACCCCTAAAATAAAGAACCAGCCAAGGTTAGTAACTATCCACTGCCGCCCTGCGCCGAAAGCTTCACCTATTGCGTCTGGCGCAATCAAAAGCGCCGTCAGGAAAATGATCATGATCCCTGCAGAGGTGAAAAAAATGACGGGATCTGTCTTGAGGCCCAGCTTCCTCGCAAATGCATCCATCGCTACATCTCCCTGTGCCTTTATGGTCAGCTTTATTCGTCTATTTTTACAACCGTCCTTAAAACAACGTAGGAGTTAAGTGCCGATCACGCCAAGAGCGTTTGCTAAATAGAAGCAGTCTAGTGAGCAGATGTTTGGATCGTCATCTGTAACTTTTTCTAGCCTCCTAGTGATCAACGTCTCACCTTGGTTACCCTGTTTTAGTGGTACTATTCTGGGTATTTACGTCTTGTCATGTGCGTTCCACGAATATAGGTAGCCGAAGCAATGTTGGGATTCCTGCAGGGATTTTCTTATGGTCTTTTTATGACCTGCCTGCCCTGGTTGCTGGTAGGGCTCTTCAACCCTGGCCTAGCAGTTCCGGTGGCGGCAGCAGGCCGGCTGCATGTCATTTTGCGCTATTGCCTGACAGTGCCTTTCATCAGCATGTTGCTATGGCTGACCTCACTGTGGGGCGGTTTCAGTCCAAGCTTGCTGGGGTGGTTGGCGGGGATTGTCGCCATCCCGGTAGCACTGCCCATTGAGCGAACCTTGAGAGGCTGGCTAGCTCGCCGTCGCGCGCGCCGTCAGCAGGCTGAGATTAACGCCAAAGCGCAACAGCGCCGTGCTCAACAAGCGCGCAATGCTCATGAAGCTGGCGTGTTGGTGCTCGACCCGGCAGCGCCGCCCGAGGGAGCCGATGATTTGGTAATGGCAATGTGCCAAGCCAAACAGCGCTTGCTTGATGTTCATCGTTCTGATCTGGCGATCCTGGCTGACCGCCTCTATAGCCGTTACTACCATGTCATGGAGGTGCTCAGTGGCCGATTCCAACGTGGTGAGCTGGCCTTTGAGCGCTCGCAAAGCTTAGTCGCGCAAGTGTGCCTCGGTTCGGTGGATACGCTCACTACCATGGCTTCCCAAGCGCGCAGCGTGGCAAGTGTGGACGGTAATTATGTGCGTGACCGCCTGACCCGGGAAAGCCATCGATTGAGTACAGAAGAGCGGGCCGCCCTGATGCGGCGTCTGGATCTGCTTAGCGAGACTGAAAAGCGGCTTCAGGAGCTCTCTGCTCAGGTGGAGTCGGCATTGACCGTACTCGACGACACGGCCGTCTCTATGGCGCGTATCGAAACTGCACGCCCCCAGGCAGCTGTCACTACGGAGAAAGCATTAGAGGACTTGCGCCATTTCGTCGAAGGTGCGGGTCGCTATGCGCGCAAGGAGTAATTCGTTCGCGGAGTTGTCATATGGTTCCAAGACGGGTGTTTAAGACCGTCTTCAAGAACGATTTTCAAGAATGATTTTTAAGAACAGTGGAGATGCCAATGACTCAGCCATCCGATGACACAGGTCGTCTTTCTTTACCGCCAGTTGAGGAGATTGCTGACGCGGTCACCTCCAATGATTCTGGTGTCGATCCTGAACTTGAGGCCATGGCTGAGCGCTTTGTCACGGAAATTCTTGCCGAGGGTGACGAAGCGTCGGTGGTTAGCCAGCGCCGTGCCGTCGATGAGATGGGGCTTGAGCTGCAGCAGCAAGCGGCTCATCGCAGCGCCATGCTACAGACACCATTACGACAGCTGGCGCATCAAGGCGACGAAGGCGGGCCAGTCGCCAAGGCACTGACCGATCTTCGTGGGCGTATGGAAGGGCTTGACCCTGCCCGCCACCGCTTGGCACCCAGTGCCCTTGATCGCGTGATGGCGATTATTCCTGGCCTCGACAGCCGCCTGCAACGCTACTTCCGCAAATTTGAGAACGCTCAGCAGGCGCTTGATGCGATCATTGACGAGTTAGAGAGTGGTCGCGACATGCTGCATCGCGACAACCTCACCTTAAATGATGACCAGCAAGCCCTTAGGGATATTCTGAACCAATTGAACCGCCAAGTGACGTTGGGTCGTCTGATTGACCGTCGCTTGAAGGATGACATCGACACACGTGCTGTTGATGATCCACGGCGTCATTTCCTTGAAGAAGAACTGCTCTTTCCTCTCCGTCAGCGCATCGTCGACCTTCAGCAGCAGCTGGCCGTTAGCCAGCAAGGCGTGCTGGCGCTAGAAGTCATCATTCGCAACAACCGAGAGCTGATGCGTGGTGTGGATAGAGCCATTAACGTCACCGTCTCGGCGCTCACCGTTGCGGTCACTGTGGCTATGGGCATGGCCAACCAGCGCCTAGTGTTGGACCGCATTGAAGCCCTTAATACCACGACCTCACAGATGATTGGCGGTACCGCCAAGGCACTGCGTCAGCAGGGCGTGGATATTCAGAAACGGGCTTCTTCAGCGATGCTCGATATGCAAATGCTGGAAGACGCTTTCGGCGAGGTGATGGGTGCCATTGATGACCTCTCGACCTACCGCCAGGAAGCGCTGCCTCGGTTGGATGAGCAAATTGACCGCCTGGCGGCTTTATCTAAGCAGGGCAGTGCCTCTATCGAGCGCCTTCGTGAAGGCAGCGAGTCGCACCTAATGGATGACCACCAGCGTGGCTAGGGAGCTATTTTCTTCTAGTAAGTGGATTGGCCCCATAAGGCATTACTTACTCATGTAGGCAAAGGCCCGATACATACATTCCCTTGTTGGTCTTCAAAGACTGGTATTGCGTCAAGGTTATCGAATGCGCCTGTTAAGCAGTTGCCTGTTTTACTATCAAATGCTGCGCCATGGGCGCTGCATAGCAAACGGCTTTTATCTGATGAAATGATGCTGTTTGAGCGATAATTTAACGGTAAATACTGGTGGGGACAGGCATTAACGTAGCAATAAATCTCACCCTCTATGCGCGTTACAATGACAGGGAAAGGTTCATCTTTACTTATTATTTCTAAGCAGCGTGAAGTGCCCTCTTCTATAAGGTGAGAAGAGCAAACAGTAGCCCCCGCTTGGGGGGCATTCGCATAGTTACGCCAAGCGTCGTGCACAGTGGTTCCTTTTTGGCATCGCTAATGTTGTTATTGTGGCGGTTTATTATTCAGCATTACTGCTATTCAGTAGCGCCTTGCAACACGCCTCGGTTGATTTGATCCTCTTCGATGGATTCGAAAAGTGCTTTAAAATTGCCTTCTCCAAAACCGTCGTCGCCCTTACGTTGGATAAACTCGAAGAAGATCGGGCCAATCACCGTTTTTGAGAAAATCTGTAGCAAAATTCTGGTTTCGCCACCGCCCACGACACCTTCGCCATCAATCAAAATGCCGCGGTTACGCAGTTTATCGAGAGGCTCTTGGTGGTCTTTGACGCGCTCAAGCGATTTTTCGTAATAAATGCTCGGCGGGCCAGGCATAAATTCAAGCCCCGCGTCAGCGATTAAGTCAGTGCCGGTATAGATATCATCGGTTGCAATGGCAATATGCTGAATGCCTTCGCCGTTGTACTCGCGTAAGTACTCTTCAATTTGGCTGTGATCGTCGGCACTTTCATTAATCGGAATACGAATTTTGCCATCGGGCGAGGTTAATGCGCGGCTGGTAAGGCCGGTGACTTTACCAGTGATATCGAAGTAGCGAATTTCACGGAAGTTAAAGGTGTCGTGATAAAACTTATACCACGTATCCATATTGCCGCGAATAACGTTATGAGTGAGGTGATCAAGATAGTAAAAACCAAAGCCTTTAGGCTTAGGATCTTCCTCATCTAACCACTCAAACTCGTTTGAGTAACAGCTGCCTTTTTCACCATACGTATCAATAAAGTAAAGCAGCGATCCGCCAATACCAACAACTGCCGGTGCATCAATGGATTTATTACCGGTGAACTCTTCAGCCCCTAAATCAACAGCACGTTTTAGGGCATGCTGAGCATCAACAACACGCCAAGCCATTGCTGGTGCACAGGGGCCGTGCGCTTCAATAAACGCTGACGCATGAGAGTTAGGCTCGCTGTTAAGCAGGTAGTTGATATCACCCTGACGATAAACGGTAATTGACTTGCTACGGTGTTTTGCAACGGGGATGAAGCCCATTTGCCGAAATAGGCTGTCTAATTTTTCCGGCTCGGGATGGGCAAACTCAACAAATTCGAAGCCATCCGTACCTGCTGGGTTTGCATCGCTAATGGTTACTTTAGGGGCGTCATGAGGAAAAGGACCCATCGCTGTTTCTCCTATTATTGTCTTGTAGATTAACAAGCTAAGTATAGGGAAGAGGCGGTGCAATTAGGTTGCAAACTAACCCAAGATGCCGCCAAATAGCGCACAGCTTGTGCGCAATAGGAGCATTTTATGCATGGGATTTCTTTAGATCGTTATGATCTTGCAATTTTATCAGCGTTGCAAAAGAACTCAGCCCTCACCAATGCAGAATTGGGCGAGCATGTCAGCCTGTCACCTTCTCAATGTTCCCGACGCAAAGCGCGCTTAGAAGCTGAAGGGGTAATTAAAGGATATTCGGCGAGGCTTGATGCCAGCAGCCTGGGGTTTGGCTTGCGTGCGATCACCAGAGTTAACCTTAAAGCGCACGGTGAAAGCATGGATGATGATTTTGTAGCGTTACTGACAAAGCATGCCATGGTGCGTGAGGCCTATTCTGTCTCAGGAGATGCAGATTATGTACTGCACGTTATCGCCAAGGACCTCACCGAGTTTTCGGACTTTATTCATCATCATTTATTACCTCATCCTAATGTCACTCAGGTCCGCTCTGAAATCATACTGCGTAGTATGAAAGAGGAGCAGGGGCTGCCAGTGAGTGGTGGCTAGGCTGTGTCCGAAATCGCCGATTTTCCAGGTAACGCCTAGTCAGAGAGACTTCCTAAGTAAGTGGTTTTTTATGCCGTGAGGGTTCTATGCGTCTTAAATTTTACTGTCAGAATCGCATTGGTATTCTTCGCGATATAGTGGCCCAGTTTGCCGACTACCGAATTAATGTCGCACGGGGAGAAGTCGGTGGCGAGCAGGGCAATACCATCTATTTGCATGTCCCAAAGTTGCTTAATGCGCAGCTGAGTACGCTTAAGCCGGTATTGGAAGCAATACCAGGCGTATTTGGCGTCAAACGCGCGAGTTTAATGCCTAGCGAGCGTCGTCATTTGGAGTTGGATGCATTGCTGTCTTCGCTTTCTGACCCCGTGATGTCGATAGATATGCAGGGTCGCATTGTGGCGGCCAACCGTATCGCCGTTCAGGTGTTGGGAGTGCGCGTTCAAGAAGTGCCAGGGCTCTCACTGGATCGTTACCTTGACGAAGTCGACCTTCCCGAGGTGATTCGCCGCAACAACTCACGTATCAATGGGCTGCGGATCAAACTAAAAGGCGACACCTATCTTGCCGATATTGCGCCACTGCACACCGAAGACACCAAGGTGGACTCATTAGCCGGGGCGGTGGTGACGTTGCACCGTGCCGACCGTATCGGTGCACGGATTTACCAAGTGCAGCGCCAGGAACTGCGTGGCTTTGAGGCTATCTTTCAGTCGAGTGCGCGATTGGAGGCGGTGATTAACGAAGCGCGACGCATGGCACCGCTGGATGCACCGCTGCTGATTGTAGGGGAAACGGGGACTGGCAAAGAGCTGGTGGCTCGTGCCTGTCATTTGGCAAGCCCTCGCGGGCAAGCGCCGTTTGTGGTGCTTAACTGTGCCGGGTTGCCTGAATCAATGGCCGAGACAGAGCTTTTCGGTTACGCACCCGGTGCCTTTGAAGGCGCTCGGCCAGAAGGAAAGCTTGGCCTTCTGGAGCTTAATGAAGGTGGCACCGTCTTTCTCGATGAAGTAGGGGAAATGAGCCCACGGCTGCAGACGAAACTGCTGCGTTTTCTTCAAGATGGTGGCTTCCGGCGAGTGGGTAGCGAGGAGGAAACCTTTCTGGATGTCCGAGTGATCTGTGCCACTCAACAAAACCTGCCACAGATGTGTAGTGAAGGGTTGTTTAGGTTGGATCTTTATCACCGGCTCAATGTGCTTTCGCTACAGGTGCCACCTTTACGTGAATGCCTGGACGGCATCGAAGAGTTGGCGGCCTATGTGCTTGATCGTGCGGCGCGTCAGATAGGCTGTCCTCTGCCCGAACTTTCGCCTGCAGCGCTGGGAAAAATCACCCGTTACGATTGGCCGGGTAATGTGCGTCAACTGGAAAATGTGTTGTTCCAGGCGGTGTCGCTATGTGAAGAAAAAGTCATTCAGCCGGTGCATCTGCGTCTTCCCCATAGTGACGTATCGCCTGAGCTGGCGGGCATACCCTTAGAGGGAAGCTTGAGCGACATGTTAGGAGAGGTGGAAAGAAATATTTTAAGTACGCTGTATCAGCAGTATCCGTCCAGCCGCCAATTAGGAAAGCGATTGGGTGTTTCTCACACCACTATTGCTAACAAACTCAAACGCTACGGCATTGGTGCTCAAGACGGCGCTTGAGACAGTACTTGAAACAGTACTTGAGACAGCACGTAAGAAAATTTTTTAACAATTTCTGATGGCAGGAAAATTAACTGTCACGATTTGTTTACGTCTTGTCAGTAAAATACAGCGGAAGACCCCCATCCTTCGGCATTTTTGTCTAAGTGTAACGTTTAGTTTACAGTTGCATGCTACTTCTACGGGTAACGCCTCGTTCAATGTGAGGTAAACCCATTCCTGCCCTGTCGCTATCCCCATAGACTCGTTATAGATGGCTATTTATCACTAGTTAACCGCAGTTGGTTGGCTTTTATAGGCAGCTAATCGCGCTTAAGTATCTGTTTTAACAGAACAAAATAAATAGCCTAAAAACAATATAAATTTATAAGGTTTCCCAATGACAACGACAAATACGCCCCCCAAAACGCTGTGGCTGGGCCGCTGGGGGTTTGTGCTGGCAGCCACTGGTTCTGCAGTGGGCCTGGGTAATATCTGGAAGTTTCCTTACATCACCGGCGAGTTTGGCGGTGGCGCTTTTGTGCTGGTCTATCTGGCCTGCATATTGGCGGTAGGTGTGCCTATCATGATGGCTGAAATCAGCTTTGGCCGCCGTGGCAGGGGCAGCCCGATTGATGCTATCCGCCGAGTGGTACACGAGTCGGGACGTGGCAGTTTCTGGTCTATCTTCGGTTGGATGGCCATGCTGTGTGGTTTCATGATTCTGTCGTTCTACGTTGTTGTTGCTGGCTGGTCATTTTCCTATCTGTGGAAAATGCTAAGCGGCGGACTGGCGGGCAACAGCGTCGATGACATGGCGGCGATTTTCGCCGCTAATAATGCCAACCCTTTCACGCTAGGCGCTTGGAGTACGCTGGTAACGGTGTTGACCATGCTCATCGTGGGCAAGGGTGTACAAGCAGGCATTGAAAAGAGTGTCAGCTGGATGATGCCGGGCATGGTTATCATGCTGGGCATACTGATTGGCTACGGTGCTTTCTCTGGTGGCTTTGCTGATGCTTGGTCGTTTCTGTTTTCTTTCAATACTGAAGGGCTAAGCAGTGAAGGACTCTTAGCGGCACTGGGGCATGCCTTCTTTACCTTGTCGCTCGCGTCTGGTGCCATTCTTACTTATGGTTCTTATCTGCCAGAAGGTCACTCTATTGCGCGCACAACGTTCAGTGTGGCTATTGCTGATACCGTTGTCGCGCTGATGGCTGGCTTGGCTATCTTCCCGATTATTTTCGCTAACGGAATGAATCCCGGCCAAGGGCCAGGGTTGATCTTTATGAGCTTGCCCTTGGCCTTCCAGGCAATGCCTTTTGGTACGCTGTTTGGTGTCCTGTTTTTTGTGATGCTGTCGATGGCCGCGCTTACATCGTCAATTTCGATGATCGAAGCGACCGTGGCTTGGCTCGTTGCAAGCAAAGGGATGACGCGTAAACGGGCATCCTGGGGTGTGGGCATCGTGCTGTGGCTGGTGAGCACCTTGGCAATGCTGTCGTTCAATATGGGCGCGGATTGGACGTTGGCAGGCCGCACTTTCTTCGATTGGCTGGATTATCTGACCTCCCGCTGGATGATGCCGTTGGGCGGTCTGGGCATGGCACTGATGGCGGGCTTCCTACTGCGTACTGAAATATTCAGAGAAGAACTAGGCCTCTCCCGTACCCAGCACACGCTGTGGCTGTTTATGGTGCGTTATGTCAGCCCGTTAGGCATCGTGTTGATTTTCATCGATGCGCTGGGCCTTGCTACTCTCCAGGTCGGTACTCAGTGGCCGTGGTTGCTGGCCCTGCTGGTGATTATTACCGTGGTGGGAGAACTGGCTAGCCCACGGCTGCGCCACCAAGCTTCCTGAAGCCATTGCTGAAACAAGACTAAGGTAAAAAGCGCTCCCATCCACTGTTGATGGGAGCGCTTTGCGTTAGCGTGCTGCTAAAGCATCAAAGGCGTTTGCATTGGGGCATAGGTGACGGCACTCATCTAGCTCGGCATTGGCTCGCATCGCTTTCCAGCACTCGCCAACGACTGCACAAGCGTTGCAGTTGTCACGTAGTGCAACATAGTCGGCATGATTGATCAGACCGCTCTCTTCCAGACTTTTCTCCTGAAGACCAAAGCGCTGCATCATCACGGGCATCAAGGTGTTGGCTGGGCTGAAATGAGCAGGTTGGTCGGTTGCTAGCTGCTTTGCCAGTTCTCGCTCGAAGTGAGGTTCTAGCGGTCTTTCTAGATCACTAATAAGCGCATCATAGCTAGCGCCTGCTTCCTGTTTTACGTTGCGAGCGAGCGTTGCGGTCGACGTTGCGTAGCAGCGCTCAGTTAGGCGTTCCCACCAAGAGGTGGTCTCTGTTTTTTTAGCAGTAGCCATGATGATTCTCCCTCAGGTGTTATTGACGATGACGCCAGTATCAACCGCTAAGCGCAGAATTATCTTGATGCGGATCAAATTGGTTTCAAATGAAACAAATTTAGAGACGGTATTGCTTGTCGTTAAGCAGCAATGAGCGGGTTAATAACGCTACCTTGAAGCTTTACAAAGCGCGACCAAGCCAGCTTTTGACGCGATACCTAACTTGGCATAGGCACGCTTGCGGTAGGTTTCTATCGTTGAAAAAGCGACATCGAGTTTGGCCGCCGCGGTTTTGAGCGTGTGGCCACGCAGTAAATAGAGACACAGCTGACGCTCGCGCTCAGATAACGGGGCCAGCGCGGCTGCTTCGCGGGCGCTAAGTTGTTCAGGCCTTGCAGGGGCGTTGCTGTAGTGGCGCCGAAGTAAACTTGTTAACAGCGGCGCTATGCTATTTAAGCAATCCAGGTTAGCGGCAGTGAAGGGGCCCCTCTGAGGGCCGCGGTAGAGATTAAGGTAATAAGCCCCCTCTTTTGCAGCAACGTTGAGTGATACTTTGTCGATAAGATCTGGAAAAGCAAACAGATGACTACGATATGCTGGTGACATTGCCTCAACCTGCATGGTGGTCAATGCGTCGGTAGTTATAGGTTCTTGCTTGCCTGCCAGTTGGCTTAGCTGCCGGTAATTAGGGTCTTGTCGGAACAGGCCGCTCACATAGAGATGGGCTAAGCGATCAGCCACCCGCGGAAGCTGATGATTAGCGGCCAGCAAACAGTCGATGTCGCCGCTCGTTGAGCAGCCAAAAATCATACATTGCTCGATACCCACGGCTTGATGCAATAACGCAAGCAGTTGGCTTTCGAAGTTGTCTCTTTCCACTGCCTCGATGCAGGCTGCCACGCTTGGCAGTAAAGCTCCCCATTCGATTAGCTGGGTGTTAGCCGCTTTGTTCACTTGTGCCCCGCCATCATGAAATGAGTTAACGCTGATGGGCTATAAATGTCCCGCTTTTTACGGGACAACCCCCTTGAAACCTTCAGTGTAGGCTATCGCTATACGGCCTATACACCTTTCCGTACCGCTTCCATTTTAAAAATAACAGTCACAGGAGAGTGCTATGCGACCAGCAGGCAAGGGTGAGCTTGACTCGCTGTATTTCGATTATCCGCATTTCCCCTTTGTATGTCCCGGTGAATTAAAAGGTGAGAAAAAACAGCACCGGGTCGCCATTGTGGGGGCAGGGCCCGTCGGCGTCGCCGCCGCGCTGGAACTCGCGCGTCAAGGTGTTCAGTCAGTCTTGCTTGATGATAAGGCGACGCTCAATGATGGTTCCAGGGCGATCTGTCTTTCCCGCCACAGCTTGGAAATTCTTCAACAATTAGGCGTCGAGCAGCAATTTATCGACAAAGCGCTTGGCTGGACGCGAGGGCGCTCCTATTTCCATGATCAGGAAGTCTATCGTTTTGAGATGCCGCATTCAGAGCACGAGCGCTTTCTGCCAATGTATAACCTGCAACAGCAGTATATTGAGCAGTTTCTGGTCGATAAGGCGATGGAAAGCCCGTTAATTGAAATGCGCTGGCAGCAGGCCGTTAGCGACGTCACGCAAAGTGATACCGGCGTAACTCTGCGTGTGACTACCCCAGAGGGCGAATATCAGTTAGAAGCCGCCTATTTGTTGGCGGCGGATGGTGGGCGTAGTGTTGTGCGCAAGTCGTTTGACCTGCCGTTGCACGGTGAGTCCTATGAAGGGCGCTATGTGATTGCTGATGTACGCATGACGTCTGACTTTCCGACCGAGCGCAGGGCGTTTTTCAGCCCTTCAGTAATGCCTGAATCTACCCTGCTAGTGCATAAACAGCCTGATGATATTTGGCGCATCGACTATCAACTGTTGCCGAATGAAAGCCCCGAGCAGGCTGTAACCGAGAGCGCTATTCGTGAACGCGTTGGCATGATTATTGAGATGCTAGGTGAAGAGGGGGAGTGGCAGCTTGAGTGGTGGAGCCTTTACAAAGCCTACACGTTGGCCCTCGACGATTACCGCCATGGCCGTGTGCTGTTTATTGGCGACAGTGCCCATTTAGTGCCCATTTTTGGTGTGCGTGGGCTGAATAATGGGCTGGCCGATGCGGTTAACGCCGCCTGGAAGCTAGCCTGGGTGCTGAACAGCAAGGCTTCTGAGAAGCTATTGGATAGCTATAGCCCAGAACGGCGCGGTGCCACACTAGAAGTCTTCGCGAATGCCGGTAAGAGCACTCGATTTATGACCCCACCCAGTCAAGGGTATCGGTTGATGCGAGATGCCGCGTTATCGTTGGCTCTACGTAACGACTACGCAAGCCGTTTTGCCGACCCACGGCAAGTCACGCCCTACACCTATGCTGAAAGCCCTGTGACGGCAGAGGATGACATCGGTTTTAGCGCTGGCCCGATACCTGGCGCACCATTAATCAATCGCCGATTAGGCGAAAACAGCTTCTTGCTCGACCACCTGGGAACGGGGTTTAACCTGCTGGTGTTTAGTGAGGATGGTAGCGTCACGCCTGAACTACAGGCCGCCTTAGTTGACCTTCAGAAACACGACAGCGGTCTGGATGTGTTGGTAATTGCCCGTTATGCCAGCCCGGCGTTTTTTACCACCTTGATTGATCAACAGGGTGCTTGCTTTGAGGGTTATGACGCCAGTTCTGGAAGTGCTTACTTAGTACGACCTGATCGTCATATCACCGCCCGCTGGAAAGCACTGGAAGCGGCTTCCCTTAGCCGCGCCTTCAAGACAGCACTGGGAGAATAATGCGCATGACCGCGATATCGACACCCACAGTCTCTTCACAAGCCGCTTTACCGTTTGCCGACCTTGAACAGGTTTATGAACAGCTGGCTGTCACGCTAGATTCGGTACCTGAGACACAGCACACACCCTTGCTTGCCCAGCTGGCCCTGGCACTTGCCCACCGAATACCCGATATCGATCAAGTAATAGCGGCGATTAATGAGGCGCGCGAGGGCATTCAAATTGACGAAGAGGGCAGTTAGAGGCAAGTGAAGGCGAGTTAAGAGAGGGAAAGTGAAGAGGGGAAGGTGAAGAGGGGAAAGCGCTTCCCCTCTGTCATCTAGAACGGATTAGCTATCGCTATTATGTCAACGCTACGGTGCGCGTCTGGTTTCAACGAATCGGGATAGCAGTCTCTTCTTTGATATTACGTAGCACGAAATTGGAGCTGACCTGGGAGATACCGTCCAAGGTGAAGAGTTTTTCATTCAGAAAACGGTCATAGGCCGCCATGTCTTCGATCACCACCCGTAGTACGAAATCGGCGTTGCCGGTGGTGGCATAGCACTGCAGCACTTCTGGATATTGCAGAATGCGTTTTTCGAACTCGACGGTATTGTCGATGTGGTGGCGAACTAGCGTCACCATGACCAGCGCTGAGAGTGGCTGGCCCACTAGGCTGGGCTCCACTAACGCCGCAAAACGGCGGATAACGCCACTCTCTTCCAATGCTTTTACCCGTCGCCAGCAGGCAGCGGGGGAAAGCCCGATCTGTTCGGCAAGCTCATTATTGGTAATGCGTCCTTGCTGCTGAAGCAGGGTAAGGATGCGCTGATCATGCCTGTCTAAGGTGATTTCTTTGGTCGTTTCTTTCATAGGGGTATTTCATTTATTTGTGGTTTGTTGAATATCATTGCGTCAAAACTAAAAAAATGAAAGTAATGATTAATAACCAGGCTTTTGAAGAGTGAATTAGCAAGCACCTTTAGTGCGCTCTTGGCTAGACTCAAACGTATTACAACCATAACTCTTCAACCGTACTGGTGATCTCTCATGACAACCCCCTCAATTGCTGAGCAGGCGGGTTCTATTACCCCACCTCTCGATAACGCACTCGATGACAATCCTCTCAATGACAATCGTCTTGATGACTATCAGCTGGCCGACCGCTATAGCCGTGGTGAAGGCCGTATCTTTCTAACCGGCACCCAGGCGTTGGTGCGTATCGCCTTACGCCAAGCGGAGCTTGATCGCCGCGATGGTCGCCATACGGCAGGGCTTATCAGTGGCTATCGTGGCTCGCCCTTGGGCGGTGTAGACCAAGAGATTTGGCGGGCGAAAGCCGCTATGGAAGCGCATCACATCGATTTTGTCCCGGCGATCAACGAAGACCTGGCAGCCACCATGATGCTTGGCTGCCAGCAGGTGGAAACGGACCCTGAGCGGCAGGTCGATGGTGTCTTCGGCATGTGGTACGGCAAAGGGCCAGGCGTTGATCGCGCGGGCGATGCGTTAAAGCACGGTAATGCCTACGGCAGCTCACCGACTGGCGGTGTGCTGGTGGTCGCGGGTGATGACCATGGGTGTGTGTCGTCCTCAATGCCACACCAGTCGGATGTCGCCTTTATGGCGTGGTTTATGCCGGTAGTGAGCCCCGCGTCATTGGCGGAATATGAACGCTTCGGGCTGTGGGGCTATGCACTGTCACGCTTCTCAGGTTGCTGGGTGGGGTTCAAAGCTGTTTCTGAAACCGTAGAGAGCGGCGCGTCGGTGGAGGTGCCACCTTTGCCTGAGTATGTAACGCCAGCTTTCGATATGCCGGAAGGCGGGCTGCACTATCGCTGGCCTGACTTGCCGGGGCCGCAGCTTGAGACCCGTCTTGAGCACAAGCTGGCCGCCGTTCAGGCGTTTGCCACGGCCAACCCGATTGATCAGTACTTATTTCGCCAAGAACAGGCGACGTTTGGGCTGGTGACCACAGGCAAGGGGCACCTGGATTTACTTGAGGCGCTGCGTTTATTGGGGCTGGATGAAGCGAAGCTGCGTGAGTTGGGGGTGGAAATATACAAAGTCGGGATGGTGTGGCCGCTCCATCGACCCGGCATTCTTGAGTTTATTCATGGCAAGCGCGAAGTGCTGGTCATTGAAGAGAAGCGCGGCATTATTGAAAGCCAGCTGAAAGAGTACATGTCGGAACCCGACCATCCAGGCGAGGTTATCGTTACCGGCAAGCAGGATGAAACTGGTAAGCCTTTGATTCCCTTCGTGGGAGAGCTAGGCCCGCGCCTCTTGGCAGGCTTTGTCGCCGAGCGTTTAGCGCGCTTTTTCAACATTGATTTTAGCGACAAGTTGGCAACCGTTGATGCCTGCCAAGCAGGCGTGAAAGAGCTCGGTGGTGTACGCCGCATGCCGTATTTCTGCTCCGGTTGCCCACACAATAGCTCGA
This sequence comes from Halomonas qinghailakensis, assembly GCF_025820815.1. Lineage (NCBI taxonomy): Bacteria > Pseudomonadati > Pseudomonadota > Gammaproteobacteria > Oceanospirillales > Halomonadaceae > Halomonas > Halomonas qinghailakensis. The sequence goes on from NZ_CP096973.1 coordinate 2,034,941, forward strand.
CCAAGGTGCCTGAAGGCAGTAAAGCCCTGGCGGGGATCGGTTGCCACTTTATGGCCTCGTGGATGGACCGTAGCACCGAATCGTTAATTCAGATGGGTGGCGAAGGCGTTAACTGGGTGGGCAAGAGCCGCTTTACCGGTAATGGTCATATCTTCCAGAACTTAGGCGAAGGCACCTGGTTTCACTCGGGCTCCATGGCGGTGCGCCAAGCCGTGGCTGCCAACGTTAATATTACCTACAAAATTTTGTTCAACGACGCGGTTGCCATGACGGGCGGCCAACCCGTGGATGGACAAATAAACGTGCCGATGATTGCTCGGCAGTCGCTGGATGAAGGCGTTCGTCGGGTAGTGGTGGTCAGTGACGAACCTGAAAAATACCGGGGGCATGAAAAAGAATTTCCTAAGCAGGTGACCTTCCACGGACGCGAAGAGATGGACACGCTACAGCGTGAACTGCGCGAAATTCCTGGCTGCACCGTGTTGATTTATGACCAGGCATGCGCGGCTGAAAAACGCCGTCGGCGCAAGCGTGGTTTGATGGAAGACCCAGCCCGCCGAGTGTTCATTAACCATCATGTTTGCGAAGGCTGTGGTGATTGTTCCGTACAGTCCAACTGCTTATCGGTAGTGCCTCGCGAGACCGAGCTAGGCCGTAAGCGCAAGATCGATCAATCATCCTGTAACAAGGATATGTCCTGCGTCAGCGGTTTTTGCCCCAGTTTTGTCACTGTTGAAGGTGGCGGGCTGCGTAAGGGGCAAGGCGTCACGGCAGATAACGCCTTTTGGAAGCGTATATCACATTTGCCTAACCCTTCCATTGCCACTTTGGCTGCCCCTTATGACCTGTTGGTGGGTGGCGTTGGCGGCACGGGCGTGGTGACTGTCGGCCAGCTGATCACCATGGCAGCACACCTAGAAGGCAAGGGCAGCAGCGTGCTCGACTTTATGGGGTTTGCGCAAAAAGGTGGGGCAGTACTTAGCTATGTGCGTCTGGCATCACAGCCCAGCGAGCTGAATCAGGTGCGTATCGAAGCGGGTCAGGCCGATGCAATGATCGCTTGCGATATGGTCGTGGCCAGTTCGCAGAAAGCGCTGAATGTGCTGCAGCCGACCACCCGTATCGTGGCGAATCTTGCTGAGCTAGCCACGGCAGATTATGTCCTTTATCGCGATGCGGATATGCAGCCCAGCAAGCGCCTTAACATGTTGCGTGAAGCGGTAGGAGATGAACGCTTTGCTTCTCTGGATGCCAATCGCCTAGCCGAACAGCTGCTAGGGGATACGGTCTTTTCCAATATGATGATGCTGGGATTTGCCTGGCAGCAGGGGCTAGTGCCACTTTCTGAACCTGCGCTGCAGCGTGCGCTAGAGCTTAATGGTGTCGCCGTTGAGAAGAACCGTCAGGCATTTGCCTGGGGACGCCTGGCAGCGGTAGAGCCCGACTACCTTCAGCAGCATCTGGACACGATGCCACTGTCCGCCAATGCCACACTAGACGACGTGGTAGCGCGTAATAGTCGCCACCTGGAGCGCTATCAGAACCGTGCCTGGGCTGAGCGTTACGTTACCCAGGTAGCGAAAGTGCGCGAAGCAGAAGCCGCGCTAGGCGGTGGTCAATCATTGAGTGAGGCTGTCGCCCATCAGCTGTATCGCTTGATGGCGTATAAAGATGAGTATGAAGTGGCGCGCCTTTACACCCAGAGCGATTTTCTGGATGAGGTTAAAGCCACGTTCTCGGGTGATTACCAGCTAACTTTCCATTTGGCACCGCCGCTATTGGGTGGTCGTAAAGATGCGCAAGGGCGTCCGGTGAAGCGTCGCTTCGGCCCCTGGGTGCTGAAGGCAATGGGTGTGCTGGCCAAGATGCGCGGTGTGCGCAATACGGCGCTTGATCCTTTCCGCTTCAGCGCTGATCGTAAGCTCGACCGCATCTTGTTGGCTGACTACGAGCAGTTGATGGATGAGTTAGTGGCTCGCCTTGATGGCACGAATCACGCCACGGCCTTAGCGCTTGCTAAGCTGCCAGAAGAGATTCGTGGTTTCGGGCCCGTTCGCGAAGCTGCCGCTGAGAAAGCCAACGAGCGCCGCGAGACGTTGTTGAAGGAGCTACGTGAAGGTCGCTCGAAGACCATCGCTGTCGAAGCTGCTTGAGGCAACTCAATATAGGTAAAAAAGGCCACGCAATGAGTATAATGCCAGTCAGTTAAGGCTGACTGGCATTAGCCGATGGGCTGGGTTTTCGGGCTGCTGCAGGCCAAGGTCAAGGTGGATTCCCGATAATCCCCCTCGGGAATGACGGGGTGTGGTGGCTGGGGATGACACTTCCACTTCGTCGTTCCTGCATGCTCTGCCACTTCGTCGTTCCTGCATGTCCTGCCATTTCCTCGTTCCTGCATGCTCCGTCACTTCGTCATTCCCGCATGCCCTTAGCGGGAATCCAGTTTGATTTTCGTACCCCAGCCTCAACGGCCAAGGTCAAGGTGGATTCCCGATAACCCCACTCGGGAATGACAGTGAGGTGACTCGGGAATGACGGGGTGTGGTGGCTGGGAATGACAGTGCTTCAGCTACGCCTCTTTTTGGCGGCGTACCAGCAGCCAGTGGCTTGTCAGGGCGAGCAGCCCCATCAGCCCGATCGTCAATGCCATGGTGCGCGAGCTGCCGTCGTGGAATTGCCCGACTAAGCCACCTACCACAGCGGCAATCGTCATTTGCAGGAAACCAAATAAAGAAGACGCCGCGCCTGCACACTGAGGGTTGGGCGCCAGTGCACCGGCCATTGTTTGCGGCATCAAAATGCCTACCCCCAGCATGAACACCATATGCGGCCCCACTACCGCCCACGGGTGATGGATACCAACGGCAGCCAAGCCGGCCATGATCACGCCCCCTGCCGCACAGACTACCGTTCCCCGGGTGATAAGACGATCACGACCCAAGCGGTGGCTATAGCGGCCGCTGACCAGCGTGCCGACAAAGAAGCCCGCGACAATCAGCGTAAACAGCACGCCATACAGGGTAGGGGCGACGCCCATGTACTCGATGAGCACAAAGGATGAGCCAGAAAGGTACGCGAACAGCCCCGAAAAAGCGGCCGCATTCACCAAGGTGTAGCCAAGAAAGGCGCGTTGGCTTAGCAGTAGGCGAAAGTTTGCCAATATTGTTCTTGGGTGGATCGACTGCCGCTGCTCTATCGCCAAGGGTTCGGGCAGCATGAAAATGAGCACCGCCAGCATCACTGCCGCGTAGAGCGCTAGCACCACGAACACCGATTCCCAGCCAAAAAACAGCAGTAACCCCGCGCCCACCACTGGCGCTAAGGCCGGGGCGAGTGCCATGGTGCTGGCCATATACGAGAGAATGCGTCCAGCTTCGATGGGGCCATGGATATCTCGCACCGCAGCGCGTGCTAGCACGGGGCCGGCTGCCCCGCCAAAGGCCTGCAAAAAGCGGCCTACTAGTAACCATTCGACGTTAGGTGCCCAGGCGCACAGTAGGCTTGCCGCAAGAAATAGTGATAACCCTGCGATCATCACCGGCCGGCGTCCAAAGCGATCAGAGATCGGGCCACACAGCAGTTGGGCCAGGGCGAATCCAGCCATGTAGAGGCTAAGGGTGAGCTGTATTCGGTCTGGGCCAGTATTCAGCGCGTCTGCCATGGCGGGCATGGCTGGCAAGTACATATCCGTTGCCAGCGGGCCAAGTGCAGTCACCGCGGCTAGTGCCAAGACGGTGGCGGAAGAGGGCAGCTTTAGCACCGCTTAACTCCTTATGGTTGGACGTGATGCCCCTTCGGACACGAGACGGGCGCCTTTCCGAATGGAAAGACGCCCGCTTATGTTAGCCTGCTTAGTATAACTTGTTTTTGCTTGGTTTAGTTGGCGTCAGGCTGCGTCTCGGGTGCGGCTTTTTCGAACGCTGGCAGCGACCGACAGTGGGCAGCGATACGCTGGATCGTCGGGTAGGCTGACAAATCGCACTCGAAGCGCTCTGCGTTATACACCTGGGGAATCAGGCAGATATCCGCAAGCGTCGGGGTGTCGCCATGGCAAAAATCACCGGTATTCGAGTCAGCGGAAAGCATTGCTTCCAATGCTGTGAAGCCCTCGGTAATCCAGTGGCGATACCAGGCTAGCTTCGCCGCCTCATCCACCCCCAGCTCCCTGACGAGATACTTGAGCACCCGCAGGTTGTTGAGCGGATGAATCTCGCAAGCGACTGACTGAGCAAGCGCACGAACTCTTGCGCGCGCTAACGCGTCAACCGGCAGCAGCGCGGGCTCGGGGTGTGCCTCATCGAGGTACTCACAGATTGCCAGCGACTGGTTAATCACTGAGCTATCATCTAGCACTAGACTAGGCACCATCCCCTGGGGGTTGCGCGCCAGCTGTTCGCCGCCACGCTGCTCGCCTTTCACCAGGTTAACTGGGACCTGGTCATAGTCCAGGCCCTTGAGGTTTAAGGCGATCCGCACCCGGTAAGCAGCCGACGAGCGAAAATAGCCGTAAAGCGTCGTCATGTTGCCTTCCTTATGTTGTCTTTCTGGTCTTGCTTATTTGGGCTGGTACTTTACGACTTGCTGATCGATGGTACCAAACAGGTTATTGCCATCGCGGTCAAACATCTCGATGCGCACTCGGTCGCCAAAGCGCATAAAGGGAGTTTTTACCTGGCCGTACAGTATCTGCTCGACCATGCGTACTTCGGCCAAACAGCTATAGCCCACGCCGCCGTCAGCCACTGGTTTTCCAGGGCCGCCATCCGGGTCTGGGTTGGAAACAGTGCCCGAACCAATGACCGCGCCCGCGCCGAGATAGCGGGTCTTGGCCGCATGGGCAACCAGCTGCGGGAAGCTGAAAATCATATCGGGACCCGCTTCTGGCTCGCCAAACTTCTCGCCATTCAGGTGCACGGTCAGCGGTAGGTGTACCTTGCCATCCTGCCAGGCATCGCCCAGCTCATCGGGGGTCACCGCGATGGGCGAAAAAGAAGAGGCAGGCTTGGCTTGGAAAAAGCCGAAGCCTTTAGCGAGTTCGCCTGGAATGAGGCCGCGCAGGCTGACATCGTTAACCAGCATCACTAGCTTAATATGCTTGGCGGCTTCCTCGGGCGTTACAGCCATCGGCACGTCATCGGTAATGACGGCGATTTCGCCCTCAAAATCGATGCCATGCTCTTCGCTCACCGCTTCGATATCTTCGGTAGGTGCCAGGAAGCAGTCGCTACCGCCCTGGTACATGAGCGGATCAGTCCAAAAGGTTTCGGGCATTTCGGCATTACGTGCCTGGCGTACCAGTTGGACATGGTTTAGATAGGCGGAGCCATCAGCCCACTGGTAGGCGCGCGGTAACGGGGAGTGCAGGGCACTCTGGTCAAGCGCAAAAGCACCTTCAGCGTCGCCACTGTTTAGTTGCGCATAGCGTGCTTCAAGCTGCGGGCTAACGGCTTCCCAGCTTTCAAGAGCCGACTGAAGTGTGGGCGCAATATCAGCAGCGCTTACCGCACGGGAAAGGTCGCGAGAAACAATGATGAGTTCTCCGTCGCGGCCCTTGTTAAGTGTTGCAAGTTTCATGGTGATTCAATCCTTGTCGTCAGGGCGGGGCAGGCAAACCCCACCCGTCATAATAGTATTAGGGCTTGATAGTATTAGGGCTTGATAGTGTTAGGGCTTGCTTGGGTCGAAGTGCGAGCGCAGCGTCGACCAAACATCCACATAGTCACGTTGGCGGAAGTCAGCCTCTAGTGCCGCGGGGGTTGGATGGAATAAGTAGCGGCTTTCGAACATGAAGGCCAACGTATCCCCTAGGAACTGAGGCTTAAGCTCAGCGTTGGAGGCTTTTTCAAAGGTTTCAGCATCCGGGCCATGGGGCGACATTGAGTTGTGCAGGCTGGCACCGCCGGGGGTGAAGCCTTCGGCTTTTGCATCGTACTCACCGTGGATAAGCCCCATAAACTCGCTCATCAGGTTGCGATGGAACCAGGGTGGCCTAAAGGTATTCTCGGCAACCATCCAGCGCGGTGGGAAGATTACAAAATCCAGATTTGCCATTCCCGCTGTATCGGAAGGTGACGTCAATACGGTAAAGATTGAAGGATCTGGATGGTCGAAGCTCACCGTGTTAATGGTGTTAAAATTAGCGAGGTTATATTTATACGGCGCGCAGTTACCGTGCCACGCCACTACGTCTAACGGCGAATGGTTTAGTTTAGTTTCCCAGAAACGACCAGAGAACTTAGCCACTAAGCGGTAATCACCCTCTAGATCTTCATAAGCCGCTACTGGGCTTTGGAAGTCGCGCGGGTTTGCCAAGCCGTTAGCCCCAATAGGCCCAAGGCCGGGTAGCTCTAACGGGCTGCCGTAGTTCTCGCAAATATATCCTCGCGCAGCATCGACACCTTGCGCTCTGCGCACTTGGAATTTCACACCGCGAGGAATAACGGCAATTTCACCGTTATCAATCTCAAGTTCACCAAATTCGGTGCGCAGGCGTATAGCACCCAACTGCGGAACGAAGAGCAGTTCGCCATCTGCGTTGTAGAAAAAACGCTCGGTCATGTCTTCATTGAACGTATAAACATGTACGCCCACGCCAGCCTGGGTGCCTGCATCCCCGTTGACTGCAATGGTGAATAAACCATCAATAAAGTCAGTCGGGGCATCTGGTATCGCAACGGGGTCCCAACGCATTTGGTTAGGGTCGGCTGCTGGGCGTTCTAATGGGGCGGTGTGTACGTCGTTGTTATTTTCTAGTGGCTGGTAAGCACTTTGAACCACTGAAGGGCGAATGCGGTAAAGCCAGCTACGAAAGTTTTGATGACGTGGTGCTGTAAATGCGGAGCCAGTGAGCTGTTCTGCATATAAACCGTAAGCGCACTTTTGCGGTGAGTTTTGCCCAATCGGCAGTGCACCTGGCAGCGCTTCGGTTGAAAAGTGGTTATGAAAGCCGTTTTGATACTTTAATTGTTCAGTCATTGTTTAGTCCTGCTTTATTTGAACGTTATTTTGCTAAACCTATCTTTTATAAACCTGCCTTTTTATAAACTTAAGGCGCGGCTATTGATCGCCATCAGCCACCGCATGGGACATCGCTTCTTCAAGCACCGCTTGGTCGCCGATGTGGTTAGCCAGTAGCAAAATCAAGCGTGCATTGATGCGTTCGCTGTCGGCTTCGCTGCGGTCGCGGTGTAGTGCGGTGAGTGCCGCGTAAAACGCATCCGGGTCAGTGAAGTTGGGATTCAATTCAAGCCTTGGCATGGCAACGCTCCTGAAAGGTAGTGTCAGCGGTACCCGCAAGATGCACGCCCAGCGCGCGGTCTAAGGCATCTTCAACCTGGTGGGCAGTGATGGCGTGCCAGCGAGCAGCAACATGTTGGTCGGGACGAACAAGGTACCCGGCACCTGCTTTCAGGCCGTATCGCTGGGTGATTAGTCCTTCAGCATCATCCACCACGGTGGTGCGCGGTAGCGTGCTGAGCGCCTGCGGCGTGGGGCCAACGATCACTAGGCTGACATCGGGGCGTCGCTCTAGCAGAGTATCTAGGTCTTTCAACAAAGTAGCGTCATGTTGATCATCAGCACGGCCGTCGAGCAGCAACACAAAGCCATCGCCAAACTGATTGAGTAGCCAGGCGTTCTCTTCGCCTACTCGAATAGGGGCATCTTTAATGGGGCTGCCGGGGCGCAACTCACTTGGGCCGCCGTCCACATCGGGCGTATTGAGCGGCGAGTGGTCATAGCGACAAGGCATAGAGAGTCGGCCGCTGTTGACCAGACTACGTGCGAAGGGGTGCTTCTCAGCCAGCTCCAACGTCACATCGCGGAACACGTGGCTAATATGGCTCTTCGGGGTAATAAAGTCGGTGGCGCGGGTAGAGTTAAGGAGGTTTTCTGCCGCGCCGTGCTGGCGCTCAGTGTTGTATGTGGACAGTAGCGTTTTAGGTGCCTGCTGTTTGAGCACTCGAGCAAGCTTCCAGACTAAGTTGTCTACGCCCTGCAGGGCACCGTTGGCTCCCCTGGCCCCGAAGGGGGAAACCTGATGAGCCGCGTCGCCCATGAATATCACGCTGTTATGAATAAAGTTATCCATTTTACGGCAGCGGAAAGTGTAGACACTGGCCCACTCAAGCTCGAACTCCACGTCTGGTCCAAGCATGGCTTGTACCCGTGGGCGAATGTTCTCTTCTTTCTTCTCTTCTTCCGGGTCAGCGTCCCAGCCTAGCTGGAAGTCGATACGCCACACATTGTCGGGTTCTTTGTGTAGCAGTACTGATTGATTGGGGTGGAAGGGCGGATCAAACCAGAACCAGCGTTCTGTCGGGAAGTCGGCCTTCATCACCACATCAGCAATCAGGAAGCGGTCTTGGAATACCTGGCCTTTGCACTCAAGGCCCAGCATGTCGCGAATTCGGCTGTTAGCGCCATCCGCGACAAGAAGGTAGTCACAGGTCAGTTGATAATCACCATCCTGAGTAGAGACGTTGAGGGTGGTGCTGTCAGGCTGAGCATCGACATTAATGACCTTGTGTTTCCAACGCAGATCAATCTGTTCAGCAAAGTCGTGAGCGCGGTTGACCAGAAACTCTTCAAAGTAATACTGCTGCAAGTTAATAAAGGCCGGGATGCGATGGCCGTCTTCGGGCAGCAGGTTAAAGTCGTACACTTCGCGGTCTTGGAAAAAGACGCGACCGTGCTGCCAAGTGACGCCTTTTTCAAGCATCGGCTCGACACAGCCCAAACGGTCGACAATTTCCAGTGAACGCTTGGCAAAGCACAGCGCCCGGGAACCCACGCTAACGGTGTTGTTATCGTCGAGGACAATGGAGTGAATGCCCTGCTTAGCTAAATCAATAGCGGCGGCGAGGCCGCTGGGTCCGGCACCGACAATCACCACCGGGCAATGGCGCACGTTTTGACTATCGAGCTCAGGCGGGCGTCGGTAAGGATAGACAGGATTTTTATAGGTAGTTGGCATCTATTGCTCCCCTGCAGCGTCGGGGCATAGCTCCCGACGCTGGGCGTGATCAGTGGGTGTCTCTAGTAAGCACTTACTGATTTTCGACAGCGTCTTGCAGCGAGTGCCACATAGCGGTATCGCGCTCTGCTGTCCAAATGCGGGGATCTGGGTATTCGCCGCCTGCTTCGTCATAGCAGCGCGTGATGTCGAAAGGCACACAGTGGTCGAAGATGACCCAATGGCCATACTTTGGTTTCAGCAATGCGTAGGTGTCGGCGTAGCACTCGGAGAGCGATTTGCCCGCCGCCTTGCCTGCTTTGACACTTCCATACATATCATTCAAAAAGTCGCGGGTGCCTTGGATAGCTTCCTGGCACTGCTCGGCAGTCTGTAGCGCATCGCCACGGCCGGGCACCAGCTTTTGAGGCTGCATGGCCTGGAGGCGATCAAGCGTGGCCGGCCAGTCCTCGTGGTAAGCGTCACCGGTATAAGGAGTGGCACCATACTCAACGAGGTCACCGGCAAACATGATTTTTTCTTTCGGTAACCAGACGATGGTGTCGCCCTTGGTGTGTCCGCGGCCCAAGTGGATGATCTGTACCTCGCGCTCACCCATGAAGACGGTCAGTTTTTCCTGGAAGACAATGGTTGGCCAAGTTAAACCAGGGACAGAATCGACGCCTTTGAACAGGCGCGGGAAACGGCCAACTTCTGATTCATAGTCTTGCTGTCCACGCTCGACAATTAGGTCATAAGTGTTCTGGCTTGCGTAGATGTTCTCAGCGTTATACGCGGAAGCCCCCAGTACACGGACGGCGTGATAGTGAGACATGACCACATGCTTAATTGGTAGATCAGTCACTTCGCGGATACGGCGGATAACGTCCTGGGCCATGATGGGCGTGGCCTGGGTGTCGATGACCATCACGCTGTCATCGCCAATCACGATGCCGGTATTGGGGTCACCTTCAGCCGTGTAAGCGTAAAGCCCTTCTGCCAGCTTGATGAAACTGATCTGTTTTTCTTCGGTGTCGGCATGGGATGCAAACTTCTTGCTCATGGTATCTCCGGTGCTATCAGGGTGATTCAGATCGTTGTATGCCAGGAGGATAGTTTCTTATGAAACTAAATGTCCAGTATGCTACGTGCTTGCTAGCCATGTTTTTGCAAGATAAAGGCAATAATGCCTAAGAAATCAGCTGTTTGTTGCAGCTTAATACCTAAGTCTAATAATCATAATACGCAAATTAGTTGCATAAGAGAGCATCTGGCGGCAGTGTTCCTCCTAGGGTTAGTTTCATTAAAGGTCTGCTAATTTAACAATTAGTGATGCCAGTAACGCTGGTAATGCGTCTGCTGCTATGACGCTACTATATCGCCACGTGGGAAACGGCTGGGGAGCAGTAGAGGATAAGTGAGGGGTGAGTAGGTGCATTGCTGGTGCCGATATTCCCAGCTATCGTGCTGTTTTTTTTCACTCCCCACCGATAAATGGCGGCGCTAGGAGAAACACCATGACGATGGATAAAGCAGACAACGAAACACCTTTGGAATCTTCAGCCAGGGCAGAGTTAGACCTAAATCAGTTTTTACCCTATCAGCTGAACCGCCTCGCTGACCGTATCAGCCAAGCGCTTGAAGCACTTTATGCTGAGTCTTATCAGCTCAATATCGCGCAATGGCGCGTGCTGGCGTGGCTTAGCCACTGCGATGATTTAACCGCCAAGAAGGTCTGTGCCTATACCAATATGGACAAGGCGCGCGTGTCTCGGGCTATTCAGTCGTTGGAAGAGCGTGGTTTGATCAGCCGCACTCCTTCGCAGCAGGATCAGCGGCTACATGATTTGCAGCTAACAGAAGCCGGGCAAGCGCTACTTAATAAGTTAGTGCCTGAAGCTCAGGCGTGGGAAGCCGATCTGGTGTCGACTCTGAGCGTTGGTGAATATCGTGACTTGCTTAACACCATGCGCAAGCTTGAACGGCAGTTGGAGAGGATTGGATAAAGCACTCGTGAAATACCTCTCTCGGCTTTCTGTGCCAGTTATCACGCTGTTTTTTTTGTTATGGCGTGTCGCTTATGGGCTTTCAGAAACAAATTGTGTAACAAAAATGGTGAGCTAGAAAAGTAATTGAAAACAGCAGCTTTGAAACGCTCAAAGGCAAATCAATGTGATTTAAGTGGTTGTAATTTAAAATAATAATTTATCACTATACTTAAGTATTATCATCTATTAGTCGATGGATCGTTGCGCGATCCATGTATCTGCAGGCATTGTGATAATAAACGTGATTCGAATATTTTTTTTATTACAAAAATAAGGTATCACGTTTGGCTCCCAGTTCGTGACGACCAGAGGAAAGAAAAATGAACAAAACAACAAACCTGATGATTGGCGCTATCGCTGCCGCAACATTGAGCACGCCCGCCTTAGCACAAACAACCATCACCGTGAGTACCTGGGCTGGCCCTAACCACGGTATCAACACCATCGTATGGCCAACGTGGAAAGCGTGGATTGAAGAAGCCACGGAAGGACGCGTCACGGTAGACGTGATACATGATATGGGGCCCCCTGTTTCCCAAATGGAAATGGTTGCCGATGGTATCGCTGATGCAACCTGGGTTTTCCACGGCTATAACACGGGCCGCTTTCAACTAACCAAACTTCCGGAATTCCCCACCTTTCAGGAGTTCTCATCAGAAAACGCGTCTAGCGCTTACTGGCGCACTCATCAAGAATACTTAGCATCTGCTGGCGAACACCGTGGTGTTGATGTAGTCGCTGCCGGTGTTCATGGCCCGGGTTGGATCTTCAGCAGCGAGCAGTACGACACCTTAGAAGACCTTAAAGGCAAACGTATTCGCGTTGGCGGCGGCGTAATGGGGGATCTCTCCAATGCCCTAGAACTGACCGGTGTTGCACTGCCGCCTACTGGCGTTTATGAAGCAGGCTCACAAGGCGTTATCGACGGTGCCATGCTAGTGCCTGAAGGGCTGCGCAGCTTCCGTGTCGCAGAAATTTTCCCCTACACCCTTAAAGTTGATGGCGGCTTCTACCGCGGCAGTTTCACCATTGTTGTTAACCCAATGATCTGGGATGAAATGTCGCCTGAAGATCGTGAAGCTGTCGAATCTGTTTCTGGTGAGCGTTTATCTCGCCTGTTCGGTTACATGATGGACGTATCCGATGTGCGGGGCGTCGACTTTGCAGAAGAGCTTGGCCACACCTTTACTGAGCTAGGTGATGACGACCTCAATACGCTGAAAAGTATGAGTGACAACATGATTGCTGAGTGGGCTGAGTCTGTCTCAGAAAACCGTAACGTGGATGCGATGGCCGCTATCGAGTTCTATCGCGAACAGCTGGTCGCTGCAGCGGAAGAAGAGAGCGTTAGCAGCTTAGTGCCAGATGAACTAGTACCAGACAACGCAGAGTAAGTTTCCACTGGCGCTGGACGGAGAGCAATCATGCAAACCCAAATGGCACGTGCTACGCGCGTTAGTCGGGTTCTGCAGCTGATGTTGGAGGGGGTGGCAGGCGCTACCCTCTTTGGCATGATGCTGTTGACCACTGCTGACGTAGGCGGCCGCTACTTTTTTAATTCCCCTATTCTTGGTGCTGTGGAGCTAACTCAACTGATGCTGGCGGCGTTGGTGTTTCTATCGCTGCCGGTCGTCTGTTGGCGCCAAGAGCATGTCAGCGTCGATCTGCTTGATGCGGTTTTCCCAGTAAAGCTTATCTGGATACGTGAAGTGATCGTCAACCTGATCGTGACTGCTGCCCTCTGGGTGATGGCACAACGGGTATGGGCGCTCGCAGAGCGCGCGTTTTCCTGGGGAGATGTGACCGAGTTTTTACGTATACCCCATGGCTATCTGATCGGATTGATCGCCATCATGCTAGCGCTTTCAGCACTGCTTACCCTCATACGAGCTGTTTTCTATTTGCTTGAGGGATTCAAGGTAATTGAACACGGTGGCCCATTAAGCAAAGGAGAGCCCCATGACTGAAGCGCTGTACGGTTTCGCAGTACTGTTGATATTAGTGTTTCTGCGTGTGCCCCTGGCGTTTGCAATGGGCATTGTCGGTTTTGCGGGGTTCTACTTACTGACCGGTAATTGGAATGCGGCTGAGGCAATGGCGGCGCGCCGGGTGGTAGACACGGCCATGGATTACGGCCTGTCGGTCATACCCTTGTTCATACTAATGGGCAACTTTGTTTCTCATGCGGGATTATCCGATGCCTTATTTCGAGCATCGAATGGTTTTCTAGGTCATCGCAAGGGCGGCCAGGCGATGGCGACGATCGTTGCCTGCGGTGGTTTTAGCGCGATATGTGGATCAAGTCTAGCGACGTGCGCCACCATGGGCCGAGTTGCCATGCCGCAAATGCGTAAATATGGCTATAAGGATTCGCTGGCTGCCGCTTCCATTGCGGCGGGTGGCACGCTGGGTATCTTGATTCCACCAAGCGTCATGCTAGTAATTTACGGAATCCTGACTGAAACCAGCATTCGTGAGTTGTTTGCGGCTGGCTTTATCCCCGGTATTCTTGGCATCTTTCTCTACATTGGTGCCATTAAGTGGGTGCTCTGGCGCGACCCCAGTGCGGGTCCAGCGGCAGAGAAAGTGCCATGGCCAGAGCGCATTCAAGCACTGAAAAGCGTAGGCAGTACGCTGGCGCTATTTGTACTGGTGATTGGCGGTATTTATCTTGGTGTGTTTACGCCGACCGAAGCGGCCGGTATCGGTGCGATGGGCGCATTTCTGATTGCGCTGATGCATCGAGCGTTAACGCCCACGGTGTTAATGAATGTGCTAATGGATACGGTGCGTACCACGGCGATGTTGTTTGCCGTGGTATTAACGGCGCTGATCTTTGCTAACTTCATTAATCGAGCTGGGTTGCCTGGTGACCTGCTGGCGCTAGTTAATGGCTTGAATGTGGCACCTTTTGTGGTCATTTTAGTGATTATAGCGATCTATGTGGTGCTGGGCTGCGTGTTTGAAAGCATGTCGATGTTGCTGCTCACCGTGCCGGTATTTTTCCCAGTAGTAGCGGGGCTGGGTTACGACTTGGTGTGGTTTGGCATACTGGTGGTCATCGTTATTGAGATTAGCTTGATAACACCCCCTGTCGGTATGAACGTGTTTGTATTGCGAGCCGTCCTGCCGGACGTATCCACAGGCACGATCTTCCGTGGTGTCACCCCCTTCTGGGTTGCGGGTACCATACGTGCGTTGTTGGTACTTATTTTCCCCGCCATTGTGCTGTTCCTGCCACGACTGCTGTATTAAAACGGTTTTATTAACTTTCGTACGATACAAAAAGATGACAGGGCGTTTGCCCTGTCATTTTTTTGCCTTGCTTTTATGTCTGGCTATTTATGTCTAGTTATACAGACTGAGCCGTTACTGGCGCTTTGCGACCAGCGTTAGAATGTCGTAGCTGGCAACTAACTCGTCATGTTGATTGGTCACCGCCACGTCCCACATCACCACACCTTGCGGGTGCCCATCTGGAGAAGCCCGGCCTTGATCAATTTTACGCTTACAGGTGAGGCGGGCGCGGATAGTATCGCCAACCAGCACCGGCGTAATAAAGCGCAGCGTATCCAGGCCGTAGTTTGCTAGTACCGGGCCTTCGCCTGGGTAAACGAACAAGCCAGCGGCGGCCGACAGTACAAAATAGCCATGGGCAATGCGTTGGCCAAACTGGGTTTCTTTGGCGGCAATATCGTCGAAGTGCATGTAGAAGTGGTCGCCGGAAAGACAGCCAAAATTGACGATATCAGCTTCGGTGACGGTGCGGCGGTGGGTTAACAGTGACTCGCCCACCTGCAGGTCATCAAAATGGCGACGGAACGGGTGAACGTCAGTTTCGAGCACTTTCGCACCACGTACATACTCCCCGGTAACTGCCGCCACCATGGTCGGAGATCCCTGGATAGCAGTGCGCTGTAGATAGTGGTGAACCGCACGAATGCCACCAAGCTCTTCGCCACCACCTGCGCGGCCTGGGCCACCGTGCTTGAGCATCGGTAGCGGAGAGCCGTGGCCAGTCGATTCTTTGGCTGCCTGGGCATCAAGGATCTGTAGACGGCCATGCTGGGCGGCCAGCACAGGAATCATTTCAGCAGCAATGGCGGGAGTTTTGGTGGTTAGTGTGGTGACCAAGCTGCCCTTGCCCTTGGCGGCAATAGCCAGTGCTTCGTCGATACCGTTGTAGGGCATTAGCGTCGCGACCGGGCCAAAGGCTTCAATATCGTGAGCGCCGCCGTCGTTTAACGGGTTACGGTTGATCAGCAGGTGTGGAGAGATAAACGCGCCGTTTTCCACACCCTGGCCGACTGCTTTGAAGCTGCCGTCTCTGCCGAAAACACACTCACTGGTTTCCAGTAGTTGATCGATAGCCTCGTTTACGTCACGCAGCTGGTCGCTGGAAGAGAGCGCGCCCATGCGTACGCCTTCTTCATGAGGGTCGCCCACCACGATGCTTGAAAGACGTTCTTTAATCATGCCTGCCAATGTATCCAGATGCTCAGCGGGAACCAGTACTCGACGGATCGCTGTACATTTTTGGCCTGCTTTAGCGGTCATTTCCTTGACTACTTCTTTGGCAAAGATCGCGAACTCTTCATCTTCCGGGCTGATATCGGGTGCCATGATCGCGCTGTTGAGCGAGTCAGCCTCGGCGTTGAACGGAATGCTCTTGGCCATAATGTTGGGGTGGCTTTTTAGCATTAAGGCGGTGTTTGCCGAGCCGGTAAAGGTAACAAAGTCCTGCTCTTCTAGGTGATCCAATAAGTCACCGGCCCCACCGACGACCAGCTGCAGTGCGCCTTCCGGCAGCAGGCCAGAATCGTTGATCACGCGCACCGCGGCCTCGGTCAGGTAACTCGTCGCGGTGGCTGGCTTGAAAATACACGGCATGCCAGCCAGAAAAGCGGGTGCGAACTTCTCTAGCATGCCCCAGATAGGAAAGTTGAAGGCATTAATATGCACTGAGACACCGCGACGAGGCACCAGGATGTGGGTGCCATTAAAATGGTTCTCTTTACCTAATTGCGTCACTGGGCCTTCATGGGCCACGTTACCAGAAGGCAGTTCTTTGCGGCCCGTAGAGGCGTAGGTGAACAGCGTGCCAAAACCGCCGTCAATGTCGATCCAAGAGTCGGCTTTGGTACAGCCGGTGTGGTGAGAGATAGCATACAGCTCACGCTTACGCTCTTGGATATAGGCGGCCAGCGCCTTAAGAATGGCAGCGCGCTGTTGGAAATCGAGCGCTAAGATATTTTTTACGCCGGTGTGGCGGGCGTATGCCACCGCTTCGCGGAAATCGATCTCTTCTTGGTGAGTATGCGCAACGGTGGTGCCGTTGATGGCACTGATCAGCGCTTTAGACTCGGTGCTGCCAAACCACTGGCCGGCAATGTAACTCTGTAAAACTGGCATTGAGCGTTCTCCCGCAAATATTGTTGGAATCAGGCGTTGGTATCAAGATCAACAAAGCCGACACGATCGTCGGCTTTGGAAGTCGATGGTGACGGGGCTACACCTCGTCAAAGTCGAGCACCACCTTGTCGCTGATCGGATAGCACTGGCAGGACAGCACGTAACCGGCATCTATTTCGTAATCTTCCAAGGCGTAATTGGCGTCCATTTCCACCTCACCTTCGATGACTTTAGACTTACAGGTAGAGCACACGCCCGCCTTGCATGAGAACGGCAGATCGGCACCGTGCTCGTTGCCCGCGTCAAGAATGTTCTGGGTGTTGCGGGGCAGCTTATATTCGATGGTGCGGCCGTCGATGATCACCTGAATAAGCGATGAGTCGGCTTCCGTCTGGTTCGCTTGCGCTGCTTGGCGACGTTTGGCACCTGCCGTTGGCAGGCTTGCAGTGAACAGTTCAAAATGAACGTTGTTCTTGGGCAGCCCATGGTTAATCAGAACGTCGCGGACGGTCTCGGTCATTTCTTGTGGGCCACACAGGAAAGCCGCATCGAGTTTGGATACCTCTACCCAGCGGTCAAACAACGCATTGCACTTGTCGGCAGTGATGCGACCGTTGTAAAGATCAATTTCCTGCTGCTCGCGACTGAATACGTAAATAATGTTGAGACGCTCTAGGTAGCGATCCTTAAGGTCTTGCAGGCGATCACGAAACAGCGTTCCCGTGGTAGAGCGGTTGCCATAAATCACCGTAAAGCGGCTTTTCGGCTCGCTTTCCAGCGTGGTAGAGACAATCGACATAATGGGCGTGACGCCGCTGCCAGCGGTTACCGCCAGATAGTGTCCTTCACGGCTGGGGTCAAGCGGCACAAAGAACTTGCCTTGAGGCGGCATGACATCCAGGCGGTCGCCGGGCTGCAGCTGCTGGTTGGCAAAGGTCGAAAAACTGCCACCGGGCACCAATTTAACCGCAACTCTCAACTCATGCTCGTGAACGCCGGTGCAGATCGAGTAAGAGCGGCGGACATCTTCGCCGTCGATATCGTGGCGCAGCGTTAGGTACTGCCCTTGGGTGAAGCGAAAGGCGTCCTGCAGATCGTCGGGAATGTCAAAGGCAATGGAAACGGCATCATGGGTTTCCTTGCGTACATCCTTGACGGTCAAGGCGTGAAATCGGCTCATGGGAAATGGTCTCGTCAATCGTAGTGCGCTGCATTTATCGTTGAAGTTACAGGCACTTGAAATAATCGAAAGGCTCCAGGCAATCGCGACAGCGGTAGAGCGCCTTGCAAGCCGTAGAACCGAATTCGCTGACGCGTTCGGTCGCTTCGCTGCCACACAGCGGGCAGGGCACTACCGGGTCAGACTGGCCGGTCAAACTCCGCTTGCTGGCACTTCCCACTGGCGGAGCGATGCCGTAAGCGCGTAGTTTTTCGCGACCGGCGTCGGTCAGCCAGTCGGTGGTCCAGGCGGGTGACAGGCGGCGCTGGATTAGCGGATTTGAATAACCCGAGGCCACCAGCGCTTCAACAATATGCTGCTCAATCGCTTCGGTGGCCGGGCAGCCAGAGTAGGTTGGCGTTACGCTGACCACCAGCCGTCCATCCTGCCAATCGATATCGCGCACAATGCCTAGCTCAACCACGCTGACGACCGGGACTTCCGGGTCTGGCACTTCCTGTAAAACGGCCAGCACAGCGTCAACATCACCTGTTTCACCGGCTGGCGGCAGCCCGCTACGGTCGCTGCCGATCAAGTCTTTGGAAGGCCAGTCATCGGTAGACAAGTCATCAGTAGACAAGTGATCGGTAGGCGTCGACGGAGAGTTACCAGACGGTAGCATCAGGATACGTCCTCGGCAGATATTGCATTTCCGCCAATAGAAAGCCCAAGTGCTCAGTGTGATGACCGACTTTACCGCCGGTATACATCCACGCATCGTAGGAGGGGCGCACTAGCGTGGCTTCTTTTAGCACTTCGTCCACGGTTGCTTTCCAACGGCTAACCAGGGTCTCCGGGTCGGGCGCGATGCCAGCTTCAAACATGGCCTGATCAATCTCGTCGAACTGCACTAACTCACCGGTAAATTGCCAGAGATTGTCTAGCGCGCGCTGCATACGGGCGTGGCTCTCTTTAGTGCCGTCGCCAAGGCGAATCACCCATTCAGAGGAGCGGCGTAGGTGATAGGTGGCTTCTTTAAGTGACTTAGCCGCCACTTCAGCAATGCGTGGGTCGCTGGATTCGGCCAAGCCGTCAAGAAGATGAACGTGCCATGCATCGAACAGGAACTGCCGTCCCATGGTATCGGCGAAGTCGCCGTTGGGTTGTTCAACCAGCAGCAGGTTGCGAAAGTCCTGGGCATCGCGGCGAAAAGCTAGCTGGTCGGCATCAATGTTGGCCTGACTGTCATCGCCTTCGGCAACCATTAGTTCAGCTGCATAGCTCAGCCAGTTGCGTGCCTGACCGAACAGATCAAGCCCCACATTCATTAGCGCCATTTCTTCTTCTAGCGCTGGGGCTTTGCCACATAGCTGTGCGTGACGTTGGCCGAGTACCAAGGCCGTGTCGCCAAGGCGCAGCAGGTAATCGATCAACGGAGCTTGTGTTTTTTGTGCGCTGTTTTTCTTAGCCGTGTTTCTTTGAGCAACGTTCTGCATGACAGCCTCCCTCCTCACATGTGGCCGACTTCTTTCGGCAGTTTGTAGAAGGATGCGTGGCGATAGACCTTGTCGTTAGACGGGTCAAACAGCGGCTCTTTCTCGTCGGGAGAAGACGCGGTGATTTCGCTGGCGGGAACCACCCAAATGCTTACCCCTTCGTTACGGCGGGTGTAAAGCTCGCGGGCATTTTCGATTGCCATGCTGCGGTCGGCGGCATGTACGCTGCCAACGTGCTTGTGGTTAAGGCCGTGTTTGCTGCGTATAAAAACTTCGAAGAGGGGCCAGTCAGCCATGAGAGAAACCTCAAGTGGTCAGAGGAGCCCCGTAACGTGGGGCTCTCTATTGTTTTAAATTTTAAAAGCCAGATTTTCAAAACCAGATTTTAAAAGCCAGGTTTAAAATCAGCGGTGGGTGTTAGGCAGCTTTGCGTTGACGCTTGGCGGCATGAGCCACGGCGGCTTCACGTACCCAGGCACCGTTATCAATAGCGCTACGGCGTGCTTCGATACGCTCGCGGTTGCAAGGGCCGTTGCCTTTAACCACATCAAAGAATTCCTGCCAGTCGATTTCGCCAAACTCGTAGTGGCCGGTCTCTTCGTTATATTTGAGATCCGGGTCGGGTGCGGTGCAGCCGAGCAGCTCTAGCTGCGGTACGGTTTGGTCGAGAAAGCGCTGGCGCAGTTCATCGTTGCTGTGGCGCTTAATCTTCCAGGCCATCGACTGGGCGCTGTTGGGGGAGTTCTCGTCGGACGGGCCAAACATCATTAGTGCAGGCCACCAGAAGCGATTAATCGAGTCCTGCACCATCGCTTTTTGGTCATCAGTGCCTTCTTGCATCATGGTCAACAGAATCTGATAACCCTGGCGCTGGTGAAAGCTCTCTTCTTTGCACACACGAATCATCGCGCGCGCGTAAGGGCCATATGAGGTGCGCTGTAGCGGTACCTGATTAACGATGGCTGCGCCATCAACTAACCAGCCGACCGTACCCATGTCTGCCCAGTTGAGCGTTGGGTAGTTGAAGATGCTGGAGTACTTGGCGCGCCCGTCATGAAGCTTGTCGATCTCTTCGTCGCGGTCGGCGCCCAGGGTTTCCATGGCGCTATAAAGGTATAGGCCGTGACCCGCTTCATCCTGAATCTTGGCCATCAATTGCAGCTTGCGCTTAAGGGTCGGCGCACGTGTCAGCCAGTTACCTTCCGGCAGCATACCGACGATCTCGGAGTGTGCGTGTTGCGAGATCTGACGGATCAGTGTCTTGCGGTAGGCATCCGGCATCCAATTCTTAGGTTCAATTTTGATTTCATCATTGATGCGCTCCTGGAACTGGCGTTCCTCAGGGCCCATCTCATCAAGCGTTTTAAGTTTTTTAGAACCGGTTTCAACGAGCTGCGCGTACATAGAGACCTCCGCGGCGTCGGACTATCAGGGGGTTTGACTTATCTTGTTTAAAGTATAGTGACACAAAATATTTTATCAACAAGTATTTTTGTGTGTCACTTTAAGACTTTGTGATTACGGATAAAGCCAATGTGGTTGGTTTATAAAGGAAAAGTGGCTCAACATAAGTGATTCTTAATGTGGCGTTTTTTATTATCAAAGTTGGCTGTGTGGGTATAAAAAGGCCCTTGCAGGGTTGCCTGCAAGGGCGTCGTTCTAACGTCTCAGTGTATGGCTAAACCAGCCGGCTAAGGCGCTAAGGAGTGAATTAGCGAAGGTCCTTGACGCGCCTGGCCTTACCCAGCGAACGCATCACGCTCTCTACCTGACACACTTCAACCTGGGTGCTAATGCCAATGTACGTCTTAATGGCATGCTGCAGCTGTTTTGCTGCTTGCTCACAGGCTACTGGATCACGGGCGATGTCATGATGGCTCGCCTCGACACGCACACGTACCATATCCATATTGCCTTGGCGGCTGACTTCGATCTCGTAGTGGGGCGAAAGCGTCGCAATCTTGAGCAGTTGCTCTTCGATCTGGGTGGGGAACACATTCACACCGCGAATGATCAACATGTCGTCGCTGCGGCCAGTGATCTTGTCGATGCGGCGCATAGGGCGCGCGGTGCCCGGCAGCAGGCGGGTCAGGTCGCGGGTGCGGTAGCGAATCACCGGCAGGCCTTCTTTGGTTAGGGTAGTGAACACCAGCTCGCCGTATTCGCCGTCGGGTAGCACCTCCCCACTGACTGGGTCGATGATTTCGGGGTAGAAATGGTCTTCCCAGATGGTCGGGCCATCTTTGGTTTCCAGACACTCCATGCCGACACCTGGGCCCATTACCTCGGAGAGACCGTAGATATCGAGGGCGTCAATGCCCAAGCGTTGTTCTAGGGCCGTGCGCATGCTGTCGGTCCAGGGTTCTGCACCGAAAATGCCGGTCCGCAGGGGCAGCGTGCGCGGGTCGATACCTTGGCGCTCCATCTCGTCGGCGATGTTGAGCATATAAGACGGCGTGACCATGATGATGTCTGGCTGGAAATCACGGATCAGCTGAACCTGTTTCTCAGTCTGGCCGCCCGACATGGGGATGACCGCGCAGCCCAGACGCTCGGCACCGTAGTGCGCGCCCAGTCCGCCAGTGAACAGGCCGTAGCCATATGCCACATGCACCTTGTCGTTGCGGCTACCGCCAGCGGCGCGGATCGAGCGCGCCACCACATCGGACCACACATCAATATCCTTCTGGGTGTAGCCCACCACCGTGGGTTGGCCGGTAGTGCCGCTGGAGGCATGGATGCGAACAATCTCACTCATCGGCGTGGCCAACATGCCAAACGGGTAGTTGTCGCGCAAATCAGCCTTAGTGGTGAACGGCAGCTTAGCGAGATCTGCCAGCGTGTGGATATCGTCGGGATGCACCCCAGCCTTGTCGAAAGACTGGCGATAGAACGGCACGTTGTCGTAAGCGTGCTTTAGGCTCCACTTCAGGCGCTTGACCTGAGTGGCGCGCAGCTCGTCGACGCTGGCGGTTTCCAAGGGGTCGAGAGTCGCAGTGTCGATACGCGTAGCGGGCTGATTCATCAGGAGTCTCCGGTCAAGCAAATTGTTATTGGGCTAACGTTTTATGAGCAAGCCATGGTCAGGGTAACGATTTGATTAGTGGTTTGAAGAATGGACTTATAAGCGCTCGATGATCAGAGCAATGCCCTGTCCGACACCGATACACATGGTGCATAGCGCAAAGCGTCCTTGCCGACGTTCGAGCTCATGCAGTGCCGTGGTGACCAACCGAGCGCCGCTCATACCCAGCGGGTGGCCGAGTGCAATGGCGCCCCCATTGGGATTAACGTGTTCGGCATCATCACTAAGGCCCAGGTCGCGCATGACTGCCAAGGCCTGAGCCGCGAAGGCTTCGTTAAGTTCGATAACGTCCATTTGGTCAAGGGTAAGCCCAGTTTGGGCGAGTACTTTACGGGTAGCGGGAGAGGGGCCAAACCCCATAATGCGCGGCTCCACCCCGGCGGTGGCCATGCCTACCACACGAGCGCGAGCCTTGAGTCCGAAACGTTCAGCCTGCTCGGCAGAAGCCATCAGTAGCGCACAGGCACCATCGTTAACCCCAGAAGCATTACCCGCGGTGACACTGCCGCCTTCACGGAAGGGCGTGGGAAGCTTGGCAAGCTGCTCGGCGGTCGTGTTGGCGCGCGGGTGCTCATCGGTATCCACCACCAGTGGGTCTTGTTTACGGCGGGGTATTTCGACAGGAATGATCTCTTCAGCAAGGCGGCCAGCCTCGATAGCGGCGGCGGTGCGCTGCTGGCTGCGTAGGGCGAAGGCGTCCTGGTCTTCCCGGGAAATGCCAAATTGTTCAGCCACGTTTTCAGCGGTTTCGGGCATGGAGTCCACGCCAAACTGAGCTTTCATGGCGCGGTTGATAAAGCGCCAGCCGATGGTGGTGTCGAAAATATCGGCTTGGCGTGAGAAGGCTTGTTCGGCCTTACCCATCACAAAAGGCGCGCGAGACATTGATTCCACCCCGCCGGCGATCATTAGTCCTGCTTCGCCGGTCTTGATGGTGCGGGCGGCGTTGCCGATCGCATCCATGCCTGAACCACAAAGGCGGTTAATGGTAGTGCCGGGCACCTCGACCGGAAGCCCAGCAAGCAGTGCAGACATACGCGCTACGTTGCGGTTGTCTTCGCCCGCCTGGTTGGCGCAGCCGTAAAAGATGTCGTCGATCAGCGACCAGTCGACGCCTGGATTGCGTTCCATCAGGGTGCGCATGGGAATGGCCCCCAGGTCATCGGCACGCATACTCGAAAGCGCGCCGCCGTAGCGACCTATTGGGGTGCGAATGGCATCAATAATCAGCGCGTCTTTCATTGGGTATCTCCAGCAGCAGTATTTTCTGCGTCAGTATCTTCCAAGCGGCGTACGCTGCCGCGAATTTTGTAGGAACGCCCGCGGAACAAGGCAACGGTATCGCCGTACTGATTGCGCAGCGTGATGTCATAAATACCGGTGCGCCCACGGCGGCTGCGCTCTTCGGCGGTGGCGGTCAGTTCGTCGCCTAGCTGGCCAGGGCCGAGGTAGTCGATGCTGCAGCCTGAGGCTACCGTGGCCTCATCGTAGCTGTTGCAGGCAAACGCAAAGGCGGAATCGGCCAGGGCAAACAGAAACCCGCCATGGCAGTTGCCGTGACCCTGCACCATATCCTGGCGCACGGTCATGGTCAGTTCTGCAAAGCCGGGGGCGACACGGGTAATGCGCATGCCTAACCCTTGGCTGGCATGGTCACGGGCAAACATTGCCTCGGCACAGGCTTCCGCCAGCTGCTGTGGGGTCAGTTGGGAATCACTCATGAAAGCTTTCCTCGCTTAGGGCGTTGCGACGCAGCAGGAACGAGCTGCGATAACGCTCTTCGCCGTAACTCTTCTGTAGATGCGTAAGGGTGCGGTGAACGAAGGGTAGACCCAGTGAATCTGCCCAGGCCAAGGGGCCGCGTGGGTAGTTGACGCCAGCTTGCATGGCCAGGTCGCCATCCTGGGCGCTGCAAACACCTTGCAGTACGGCATCGGCAGCTTCATTGGCGAGCATGGCTACGGTGCGCAGTACCACCAGCCCCGGGGTATCGGTTAGCCAGGCCACGTCCATTCCCATATGCTGGAAGAACGCCGTTGCAAGTTGGCGGGCCTCGGGCGATGCCGTATGGCTGGCAGCAAGCGCGATGGCGCTAGCGTTGCGGTAGTCCAAACACAGGTCGAACAGTACCAGAGCATCGAGCCCTTCATTGACCGCTCGTTCGGCGGCACAACGCCCGTCGCTGAGGGCCAGTACCAAGTCGCCTAGGTATAGGCGAGGGGAGCCGTCTTGCTGTAGCGATTCGCGGTACACCACATTGAGACCAGCTTCTTGAGCGCGTTCAAGCAGTGGCGCGAGAGTGCTGTTGGCACCCTGTACGACAAGTGCTGGTAGCTCCATATTTGCTGGTTCGGCAAACGTAGGCTGTGGCTTAGCAGCGCTTTCAGCGTAGTCAAAGAAGCCCTTGCCAGACTTACGTCCCAGGCGCCCGGCTTCAACCAACGCTTGCTGTACTAAGGAGGGCTCGAAACGGGTATCGCCGTAGTAAGCGTCAAACACCGAGCGGGTCACCGCGTAGTTAACGTCATGACCGATCAGATCCATCAGCTCGAAAGGCCCCATGCGGAACCCACCGGCTTGACGCAGCAATGCATCGATAGTGGCGGCATCGCTAGCACCTTCCTGCAACAGGCGTAGGCCTTCGGCATAGAATGGCCGTGCCACGCGATTAACAATGAACCCAGGGGTGGAGCTGGCGTGCACCGCGACCTTGCCCCAGGCAACGGCGGTGTCATAAAGGGTGTCGGCAACGTCGGTGGTGGTGGCTAGGCCAGATACCACTTCCACCAGCTTCATGACCGGTGCGGGGTTAAAGAAGTGCAGCCCTGCCATGCGCTCAGGACGCTCAAGATTCGCAGCAATAGAAGTGATCGACAGTGACGAAGTGTTGCTGGCGAGCAAGGTGTCCGGCGAACACAAGGCTTCTAGCTGGGCGAACACCTGACGTTTGATCTCAAGGTTTTCGACAATAGCTTCAATAACCAAATGACTGTCGGCCAAGGCATCGATAGCATCGGCAGGTTGTAGGCGAGCAATAATGTTATCCACATCCCCTTGGATCATCTTGCCCTTGGCAACACGCTTTTCCAGCTGACGGCGAATGTTATCAATGCCCGCTTTGGCAGCGCCGGGTTGATTGTCATGCAGAATGACCGAGTGGCCAGCCTGGGCGGCAACCTGAGCAATACCTGCGCCCATGGCACCTGCGCCAATCACACCAATAACGGCAGACGTTGGAAGGGCTGACATATCACTCTCCCTTGAAGGTGGGGCGACGTTTCTCGATAAAAGCGCTGACGCCTTCGCGGTAATCTTCCGTGCGTCCGGCAAGGCGCTGTAGGTCGCGTTCCAGGTCGAGCTGCTCGTTGAAGCTGTTATCGCTGCTGGCGTGCAGGGCACGTTTGATAAGCGCCAAGCCGCGCGTTGGTTGAGTGGCCAAGTGGCGAGCCATGTTCATGGCTTCTTCCTGAAGCGCCTCATCATCGACGCAGCGCCAGATCATGCCCCACTGTTCGGCAGTCTCGGCGGGCAGCTTGTCGCCAAGCATGGCTAGGCCCTTAGCCCGCGCCATGCCGACTAAGTTAGGCAGGGTCCAGGTGCCGCCGGAGTCGGGAATTAACCCAATCTTGCAGAAAGCCTGGATAAAACTTGCCGAACGAGCAGCCAATACGATGTCGCAGGCCAGGGCGATGTTGGCACCCGCACCTGCGGCCACACCATTCACCGCACAAATGGTCGGGAACGGCATATCTTTAAGGGCGCGCAACATAGGGTTGTAGCGTTTTTCAAGCGACTCGCCGAGGTCGGGGGCTTGCTCGCCGGGCGCGACGCTACGGTCGGAAAGGTCCTGACCTGCGCAGAAGCCGCGGCCGTTACCGGTCAATAACAAAGCGCGAACGCTTGAGTCTTGGCGCACGGCTTTTAGCGCCTTGCGCATTTCGGCATGCATCTCGGTATTGAAGCTGTTCAGGCTGTCGGGGCGGTTCAACGTGATACAGGCGACGCCATCTTCCACGGTGTAAAGCAGGGGCGCTTGGCTCATGGGTAATATCCTTGTGTCAGTGCCCTTGAAAAGTGGCAGGTCGTTTTTCTTGGAAGGCGCGAATGCCCTCTTCGCGGTCGGCGGTGCCCGCCAATAAGGTGAACGCATGGCGTTCAAAGCGCAGGCCAGTGGCTAGGTCGGTATCCATCGCCTTGTGTAACGACTCCCTTGCTAAGCGCACGGCCAGCGGTGCCTTGGCGGCAATACGCGTTGCAATGGTCATGGCGCGCTCAAGGGTTAATTCGGGCTGGGTAATCTCGCTAATTAGGCCTGCTTCAAGGGCGCGGCGAGCAGAAATTGGCTCGCCAGTTAGCACCATTTGGGTAGCCAGTGATTTACCCACCGCTCTAAGCAGACGCTGGGTACCACCAGCACCGGGCATGATGCCCAGATTGATTTCAGGCTGGCCGAACAGGGCACTTTCACCGGCAATAATGATGTCGGCATGCATGGCTAGCTCGCAGCCACCGCCCAAGGCGTAGCCGTTAACGGCAGCAATGATTGGTTTGCGAAAACGCGTAATGGTGGCCCAGTGGTGCTGGCGAGGATCTTCCAACATGCCGACTAGGTCGCGCTCAGCCATTTCATTAATATCCGCACCGGCGGCGAATGCTTTCGCACTGCCGGTGATCACCACGGCGCGAACGTTGTCATCACAATCGGCGCTGTTCAGGGTGTCGGCGAGTTCGCCAAGCAGCTGGGTATTCAGCGCATTCAGTGCTTCAGGGCGATTCAGCGTAATGCATAAAACGCCTTCCAGGGGCGGAGTTATTTTTAGAGTAGTGGGCATTGTTACCTCAGTTCGGCCTGTGGCGCACAGGATGAATATCTGCCGAGTATAGATTTATTTTGATACACATCAATATTGTTTGATTGTTATTAGTGTGTCGCTTATCAGCATTTTTGATGATTTATGCCTTGTTAACAACGGTTTGTATGTATTTATAGCGGGGGAATGTTAGTTATTAGACCATGGTATGAAAGGTGGAAAATTGGCTCGAAAAGTGATCTTTAGCCCGTGTATATCGAGTTTATTGATCGTGGTGGGCTAATTGTTAAACAAGCGGTGCCAGGGAAAGCGTTTGATGTTTTGTTACGGGAAAGATAGTCTTCTTGTCTATAACGTATCAAAAAAATAAGTGAGTGCAGGAGCGCCCCATGACGCAATCAGCGCAGCAGATGTTCGATTCTCATCGCCAGACCCTAGAGCAGGCCGTCGAAGCAATTGCCACCCGTACTTTCTGGACGCCTTATCCAGAAAGCATGCGCAAATACTCCGAAGATGCTGTTAAAGCGGCCCCTGCTAACTTCGAGGCACTGCTTAATCAGCCATTTACACTTAATAGTGTGGGCAGTACAAAGCAAGTGGGTGGTGAAATATCACCTTATGGCTTTGAGCTTGGCATTAATTATGAGCAGCCAAACCCCGACGAACTGATAGCGGCCATGCAAGTGGCAATGCGTGATTGGCGGGAGGCTGGGGCGCAAGCACGTGTGGGTGTCTGTCTGGAAATTCTGTCGCGCCTTAATGCCATGAGCCCGGAGATCGCCCAGGCGGTGATGCATACTAGTGGTCAGGGGCCGTTGATGGCGTTTCAGGCAGGTGGGCCGCATGCTCAGGATCGCGGCCTTGAAGCCGTGGCCTATGCCTGGCAAGCGATGGCGCAGATTCCTGCTACCGCACAGTGGGTTAAGCCCCAAGGCAAGCATGATCCCATTGTCATGGGTAAGCGTTTCCACATTGTGCCGCGGGGTATCTCGTTGGTGGTGGCCTGTTCAACTTTCCCCACTTGGAACACTTATCCTGGGCTGTTCGCCAGTTTGGCAACCGGCAACCCGGTGATGCTTAAACCGCACCCCGGCGCTATTCTGCCAGTAGCGATAACCACCCGCGTTGCACAGGAAGTGTTGGAAGAAGCAGGCTTTGACCCCTGCCTGGTGAGTTTGGTACCCGATACGGCAGATGCCCCGCTGACCAAAACGCTGGCGCTAGAACCTGCGGTCAAACTGATCGATTTCACCGGTTCCAATGCCTTCGGTGACTGGCTAATAGAGAATGCCACTCAGGCCCAGGTATTTGCCGAGAAAGCCGGTATCAATACGGTGATTATTGATAGCCTAGATAACCTTAAAGCGGTCACGGCGAACCTGGCTTTCTCGCTGAGTCTTTATTCTGGTCAGATGTGTACGACCCCTCAAGCGATTTATGTGCCCAAGAGCGGTATTGCCACAGCGGATGGCCATGTCAGTTTTGACGACGTGGCGGCAGCGCTTGCGAAAGCTGTTCAGGCGTTTCTGAGTGACAATGACCGCGCCTGCACGGTGTTAGGTGCCCTGCAGTCAGTAGACACGCAAGCACGGATTGATGAGTGCCGTGGTTTGGGCGAAATAGTCCTGGATAGCGAGTCACGAAAACACGCTCAATACTCTGACGCCCGCATTCACACGCCGCTTATCCTCAAGGTGGATGCAGCGCAAAAGGCTGCCTATAGTGAGGAGCGCTTTGGCCCGATAAGCTTTATCGTCGCGACCGACAGCACCGCGCATAGCATTGAACTGGCGCGTGAGGTGATTCGCGAAAAGGGCGCAATCACCCTCGGAGCCTACACCACCGATGAGGCCGTGGCCGACCAGCTTGAAGAGCTGGCGATGGATGTGGCCGCTCCGCTTTCTCTGAACCTGGACGGGGGCATATTCGTCAACCAGTCGGCTGCTTTCAGTGACTTTCACGCCACTGGCGGTAATCCAGCGGCGAATGCCTCTTTATGTAACCAAGCTTTTGTTGCCAGCCGCTTTGTGGTGGTGCAAAGCCGTCGCCACGGCCAATCAAACTAACGGAGAAGGTTATGCCTTACTATCGACTTGAAGGGGTGACACCGGTGGTGCATCCGACGGCTTATGTCCACCCAACCGCAGTATTGATTGGGGATGTGATTGTTGGCCCCAATTGTTACGTTGGCCCCGGCGCGGTGATGCGCGGTGACTTCGGACGCCTAGTGCTGGAAGAGGGTGCAAACCTTCAAGATACCTGTGTCATGCACGGCTTTCCTGGCTGCGTCACTAAAGTGGAAAAAGATGGCCATATCGGCCACGGTGCGGTTTTGCATGGCTGTGTAATTGGGCGTGATGCCATGGTGGGTATGAACGCCGTGGTGATGGACGGTGCGCACATAGCGGAGCGCTCTATTGTTGCGGCAGCAGCGTTCGTTAAGGCGGGGTTTGAGTGTGAGCCACAGTCGTTAGTGATGGGAGCGCCAGCAAAAGTGAAGCGCCCCCTGAGCGACGAAGAGTTTGCTTGGAAGCAGCAGGGCACCCAAGAGTACCAGCGCTTAGTGACCCGTTGCCGAGACAGCTTGGAGCCTTGTGAACCGCTGGCAGAAATAGATGCAGACCGCCCAACGTTGTTAGCCGGTGACACCCAGCCCAAGCAGCAGACCTTAGATAAGAAATAGAGCTTATATAAGCTGTAAGTCTGGGATCAGTCGTCACCATCATGAACGGTATACGATGTGACGACTGATGATGTGACGACTGATAGAGCGCTCTCGCTAGCGCTTACTCCAACCCGCCAAAGCGCTGGTAGAAGCTAGGGCCGGGGGCTGGTAATGGGCCTTCGGCAGTTTCTAGGTGCCTGTCTAACCAGCGCTCAGCGCGTTCGTAGAGCAACCGATAGAGGTTACGGCAGAGCTGATGGGCGTAGCGACCTTCCCATGCGGTAGGGAGTAGTTCGTCAGGTAGCAGGGGATCACGCAACTGAACCTTGCGATACTCATGAATCAGCAGAGTGCGGGCAATAAAGCACTCCTCCTGACCCAAATGATTTTCTGCGTTGAGCGCATTCCACAATGGGCGAAACTTAACCAGAAACCGCTGATACAGCTCGGCGAGTTCGTCGAGGTTCCAGCTTTCTCTTACCTGTAGGCGCAGTGGTTTACTGGTCATGGGCTCCATGGCCTGTGTTTGCATCACAATTGTATCATCTGCCGCATCAAGCTCTTGCAAGGCCGCCGTCGTTTCCGCGCATGACAGCGTGGGGTGTGCCAGCACGCCTTGGGCAAAACTACCAAAGCCTAGCCATTCCAGTTCATCACGAATCTGCTGGCGTCGGTCTGCAGGCAATTGTGTTAGCAATGCCAGCGTCCACTGGCCAGACCAAGGGGGTTGAACACCGTGATAGACACGCTTAAAGGCCTGTTCAAAACGCCGCCGCCCAGGGCCACTTAACCGATAGTAGCTGCGACGCCCTACCTTTTCACCGCGTAGCCAAGTTTCATGGGTTAGCCGGTAAACAGAGGTGCGTACCAATCGTTCATTGATACCGATGGGCTCCACCAGTTTTGACAGACTGCCCAACCACACAGTGCCGCCCCGGGGAACGATAGAGTCGCCATAGACGGTAATGATCAGTGAACCGGCGCGAATTGGCCGACGCTTCTGGAAGTCATCAATAAGCGTAGCGACGCAGTCTGTAGCTGACGACATGGTGAACGTTGTTTCCCTTTATGATGAAGTTGTCGTAAAAACGACAGAAAATATAGCTGTTATAGAAGATTATCGTATCACGTTTTTTTATGCTTTGGCCTGCGTCATTGTTAGTGAATTATTCAGTATTGCCAAGGTAGTGAGAGTTGCATTTCGTTGCGAATTCTTATGAGGTTATAACCCTAATTTCAATGGCTAGGTGTGATCCCCCTGCTATACTCCTTCGGCTTTAAAATAGGGTTTTTGGGTGCCACTGCGGTTCTTCTTAGCCAGCATGGTGCGCTGTTGGGTTATGTCTACTGTGTTAAGAAAACGCGGCGTGCTTTGTAAGAATAAAAATAAAAGTAGATGGGCT
This sequence comes from Halomonas qinghailakensis, assembly GCF_025820815.1. Lineage (NCBI taxonomy): Bacteria > Pseudomonadati > Pseudomonadota > Gammaproteobacteria > Oceanospirillales > Halomonadaceae > Halomonas > Halomonas qinghailakensis. Next base: position 2,065,973 of record NZ_CP096973.1, read on the forward strand.
TTGATGTCGACAAGAGTGTTCGCTGTGACTGTGCTTTTGGAAGCTAAACGAGCTGATCTAGACGAAGAGGAGGGCTATTGATTTTTATTAAACGCACAATGGAGTAGTGAAGTAGAAAAAAGAAATATCGAAAGCGCCAGAACACTCAAAAAAATAAAGACAGGAATGGTTGAAATGATTTTAGGGCTTACACTGCTATATGTCGGTGCTGTGCTGTTTGTGAACGGCATATGGCTGCTAGGAAAAGTAGGTGATAAAGAAGTGTCAGTTATCAATATATTGGTTGGTGTGTTGAGCTTTTTCATTGCTATCTATCTGATTTTTAGAGAGCCTAATAATTCTGCCGCTATCAGCGCTGGGGCATTTACGCTGCTCTTTGCGTTTACTTACCTTTGGGTGGGTGCCAACCAGTTTTTAAAAGCAGATGGAATAGGGCTTGGGTGGTTCTGCTTTTTTGTAAGTATTACAGCTGCATTTGTGGGGATCAACTCTATTGAAGACATCGGCCTTAACTTTGAGCTGTGGAATACACTTAGCTGGTTTGCATGGTCTGCTTTGTGGTTCAGCTTTTTTTGCTTATTAGCATTAGCGAAGAAAATACAGCGATCAGTCGCTATTTACACGCTGTTTTGCGCTGTTTTTACAGGTTGGATTCCTGGCGTCATGATACTGTTGGGTATAATAACTACTTAGTAATTCGTTATTAAATGTAAATAATGCTAAAAATATGTTCAGATTGCCTACACTGGCAAATAACGCAGTATATAATGGTCAAATAGGCTAAGCCTATTTATAAGCATGTTTGCCATGCTGACGTAGCGCTCTTGACATGTGGAAGCCACCCTTTGGCATGTTCTATCGGGCCATCAGATTATGGCAGTAAAATCAAAAGATTATGGAGATTGAAACATGGCATCCGTATTGAGCGATTACATCAAAAAAGAGCAGATGTTAAAGCAGCTACAGGAAGAGCTGCAAGCACTTGAAAATAATAGTGAGTTGAAGAAAGAGCTGGAATTCAAGGAAAAATTACAAGCACTCATGACAGAGCATGGCAAGTTAGCTCGCGATGTATGTGAAATGCTTGACCCTTCATATCGCTCCTCATCAGTTAAAGGTTCCAAAATAAGCAGTACCGACGGTCGCAAACAGCGCCCTTTAAAAGTATATAAAAATCCACACACAGGGGAAGTCGTTGAAACGCGTGGTGGTAACCATAAAGTGATTAAAGAGTGGAAGGCTGAATTTGGTAACGACGCCGTGGTAGGTTGGGTGATAGAAGAGCGCGCCTGATTTTTCATTCATCGCTCACTTGATTAGTGAGCGGTGAATAATTTTGCGTTATTGGTTTGGCTGGTCAACCTAAAAATTTGATAATAAATGAGTTTATTGGTCTTTCGATAGCTTGCCTGTGTTTAATATCCTTGCCTATAACCTCTGCCTTTTCTATACCGAAAGCACCTACAGCGCATTAGGAGTGAGTCATGAAAAAATTATGGTTAAGGAGTTTAAGTTTAGCGGTCACGGGTGGTCTTTTATTGCTGCCGGTAGCGTATATATCAGAAAGAGCGCACGCAGCAGATCGGTTGTGCGAGGATAAAATGCGGGGCTTACGTCAACAGCTTGAACACGCCCAAGCACACGATAATCACCACCGTGTTCGAGGTTTACAGCGTGCCTTGCACGCTATTGAAGAGAATTGTACGAATGAGCAAGTCCTTGCGGAGCTTGAAGAAGACATCCAGGAAAGTCAGCAAGAAGTGCGTGAGCGCGAGTTAGCTCTTGAGCAGGCGCTTAAAGAGGGTGATGAAGATGACATTCAGAAACGGCGTGAAAAATTAGCAGAAGAGCGCCGTGAGCTTGAAGAGCACACCCAGGAACTGAATGCGCTGCGCCGCCGTATTAATGAATAACTAATAACCTATCTACCACCCTCTTCACATCCTCTTTTTTAGTCTGTTTTTGAGAAACTATCGAAGGCCTCAAGCGCCTGAGCGGCATAGGTAAATGCAGGGCCGCCGCCCATATACATACACACACCAAGCATTTCCATTACTTCTTCTCGAGTTGCGCCTAATTCAGCGGCAGCCTTGGAATGAAAAGCAATGCACCCGTCGCAGCGTACGCTAATGCCTATCGCTAACGCCATTAACTCTTTGTGCTTATGAGAAAGCGCGCCGTCTTTGTTAGCTCCCTTTGCCATTTGGGTGAAGCCTTTGGCAACGTCAGGAATATTTTTGCCAATATCCTGCATAAGCGCTGAGAGGTCTTGGGTCGTTTTTTGCCAATCTTTATGCACGGATCTCTCCTAAAGAAATAGGTTCATAGCAATGTGTTCATAGCCACGTCTCCATAACGACGTGGCTGTCAGCAAAGTATAGATCTTTATATTCTTTTTAAGTATTAGTATATTCTGTTTTTATGATTTTGGTCAGATTTCAGTCGATAAACCACGCTAACTTTTAACGCGACGTTGCCCACCGTTGGCGGCCGTGCTCCACCCACGAAAGCAGCGCAGGGATAATAAACAGCACCAGCAGCGTAGAGCCACCCAGACCGAACGCGATAGAAGTGGCCATAGGGATCAAGAATTGGGCCTGCAGCGATGTTTCAAACAGTAGCGGCAACAGGCCGCCAATCGTTGTCAGTGATGTGAGCAGCACGGCCCTGATTCGTTGTACAACGGCTTCATTGAGCGCGTCGTTAATGCCTAAGCCTTTATCGCGCTGTTGGCGATAGAAGCTGACCAGAATAATGGCGTTATTAACCACGATGCCGGATAGCCCAAACAGGCCGAAGAGCGACAAAATCGTCAGGTTGATCCCCAACGCCCAGTGCCCCAGCAGGGCACCTACCAGGGAAAAGGGGATAATTGCCATCACGATCAGTGGCAGGGTCCAGGACGCAAATACCCAGGTTAAAACGCCGTACATCAAGCCCAAGCCAATCATCAAGCCCGTGCGCATATCCGCCATGGTTTCACGCTGGTCAGCAGCACGCCCCTCAAAACTGGTGGTCAGAAAGTATTCACGCTCTAAACGAGGCAGTAGTTCGGCGGAGAGGCTTTCTAGCACCTGTTCTGCTGACGTGGTTTGACTGTCAATCTCAGCGGTCACTTCAACGGCCAGCTGACCTTCAGCATGGCGTAAGGTTTCGAACCCTTGGCGGTGGGATAAATCCATCACTTGAGAGAGCGGCACCTGACGCCCATCCGCTAGCGTCACCGCTAGGCTGGAAAGGGTAGATAAGCGCTCGCGTTGGTGCCTGGGCAGTTGAACGCGCACTTCGATTTCATCGGCTCCGGATTGATGTATCTGCACAATCTGGCCATCAAAAGCAGTACGTAGCTGGCTACCCAGGTCGTCAGTGGTCAGGCCGAGCGCTTGGCCATAGGCGTTAACGCGGTAGATCAGCTGCTCGCGCCCCCAGGGCATATCATTTTCCGTGCTGAGTACGCCGGGCAATCCAGCCATGGCCTCGCCGAGAATATCGGCGGCATGGCGCAGGCCCTCGGCGTCTTCACCGGTCAGACGGATATTGACATCCTTGCCCGGTGGGCCAGCGGCACGTTCGGTGATATTCAGATTATCTAACCCGGCCGGTGTTTGTATGCGTTCGCGCCAGGCGCGAATAAATTCCACATTGCGGACGTCGCGGGCATCAGGCGAGGTCAGCTCGACCATCACTGAACCAACGCCATCGCCGGTGCGTGCCGGTGCGCCGCCCGCCTGGGTGCTGCCGTAATGGGCAACCGCTGTGCGCACTAAGCCGCCGCCCATGGCGTCATCGGTTTCTTGCAAGGTGGCCTGCAGGTGATCGACAAAATCCGCCACTTGGCCACGGTGGGTGCCCGCCACAAAACTGGCGTTGGCATACACAATGCTGGATTCCGGCGAAGGAAAGAAGTTGAAGCCTATGCGGCCACCGGCCAGCAGCCCGGCAGTGACCAGCGTGATGGCCAGCGCGGTGGTTAGCGTAACGCCACGGTAGCGTAGCGAGCGTTGGGAAAAGCGCCGGAAGCGGCCTTCGCGGAACTGATCAAAACGCGCTTCAAACCCTTGGCGCAGCCGCTCAATACCACGGGCAGGACGCTTGGCCTTGTTAGCGGGTATAAACGCATTGCGCAGGTGTGCAGGCAGCACCACAAAACATTCCAACAGCGAGGCGATGAGCACGCAGATCATAATAATGGGAATATCGCCGAGGATATTACCAATCACCCCACCGACCATTAATAGCGGCATGAAAGCCGCCACCGTGGTGAGTGACGAGGCGACTACTGGCCATAGCATGCGGCGGGCTGCGCCGGCAGAGGCCAGTTTGGGGTCTTCGCCCATGCGATGGTGGGCGTCTGCGTCTTCGCCCACCACAATCGCATCATCGACAATCACCCCCAGTGCCATAATGAGAGCAAACAGCGACATCATGTTAATCGAGCCGCCAATGCCCCAGAAAACCCCTAAAGAAGCGAGAAACGCGGTAGGAATGCCGATGGCGACCCACAGTGCTACCCGGGCAGGAAGAAAGAAATAGAGCAGAATCACCACCAGCAGCAGACCGGTTAGGCCGTTGCCCAGCAGCAATGAAATACGCTCGTCGATCAGTTGCCAGGACTCATCGTAAACCGCTAACTCGACACTAGGCGGCAGGGTGGGGCGCGTTGCTGCCAGCCAGCGCTCCAAGTGCTGTGCGGCTTGAAGCGAGTCGCCGCTTTCCGCGCGCTGCAAAATCATCTCAACGGCGGGCTGGCCACGGTAAGTCAGTTCGACTTCCCCATCTCTTGCTTCCTGATGAATGAACGCGATGTCACCCAGGCGCAGCTGCAGGCGGTCATTACTGAGAACCGGCATGTCCTCGAAGGCAAGCGCATCACGGTGTTGTTCAAGCGAGCGCAGTTCCCGGGTGCTGTCTTGTTGCCCCAATAAGCCCGCCGGTAAGTCTCGAGACATGCCCTGCACCTGGGCGGCCACTTCCCCAAGCGATAATCCGAGCGCTTGCAGGCGTTCGGTAGGCACTTCGATACTAATTTGTTGAGCAGGAAGCCCGTTGAGCTGAATACGATCAATCCCTGCCATTAGCAGCGAGTCTTCAAAACGATGGGTTAGCTGGCGCAGTTCATGGGGGGCAAGATCGCCATACACCAACAGGCGCGCGACGGGTTCGTAACGCGCTTGGCGAGAGATCTCCGGCGGGTCAGCGCTGGCAGGAAGGTTCGTAAAACTATCGACTTGCTGGCGAATATCATCTAGCGCTAGTACCGGGTCGCTGCCTTCTTCCAGTTCCAAGGTGATATTGGCAATGCCCTGGGCCGAGGTGGAGGTCATGCGCTTCAAGCCATCTAGGCTGCGTAGCCGCTGTTCAAGCGGGTTGGTAATGCCCTGTTCAATGTCCTCGGCAGACGCACCGCTCCACATCACGCGCACGTTAACTACATCGAGCGCGAAGGTGGGGAAAAACTGGATATTCATGCGCGCAATACCTAGCGCACCGCCCAGTAGCATCACCAGCATGACTAGGTTGGCCGCCACCTTGTGGCGAACAAAAAAGCCGATAAAATCGCCGCGCTGGGTCATGGGTTGGCCTCAGCGCCAGCCAAGGGTTGGATGACCTCTACCGGCAGCCCGTGAACAGCGTTGGGCAGGTGGGTCGACATGATGCGGTCGCCTGCTTCCAACGTTTCAGCGCGCACTAATAGCCAACGCTCTCCGTCTTGCTGGGCTACTTCCCCCAACCGTTCGACGCGCTGACGCTCCAGGCGGTTATCGTGATTAATGCGATAAAGTAGATCAGCCCCGTGCAAGGCAGAGTAGGGCACGGCAAAGGCATTTTTCACCCCAGGACGGCGAAGCTGAACGGCCACCATGGCCCCTGGGCGCAACCCATGGTGTTGGCCCTGCACTGAGAGAATGGCTTCGGTGCCAGTTGGGTCGCTTTCCCCCGCTAAGCGCTCTAGTACGAAGCGCTGGCTGCCATTCGTGGCGGTGGCTTCAAGTGGTACACCGCTTGGCAGGTGCGCTTCAAGTTCCGCGTGATACGGTTGGGGAATTCGGGCGCGTAGTTCCAGGCCATCTAACGGATAAAGCGATAGCAAGGCGGCGCGCGGGGCCACATCGTCGCCTTCAGCGACTTGCACCCGCGTCACGCTGCCAGCGAAGGGCGCGTGAACACGGCCACGCTCCAGATTGCGCCGCGCATCGGCCGCTTGCACCTGAACCCTGGCCAGGCGGGCTTCCAAACTGGCTAGCCGAGAAGGATATTCGGCAATAGCGCTTTCCCGCGCTGACACATTCAGCTGGGCACGAGCGACGGCGTCGCGGGCCGTATCGACGTCTGTTTGAGACGTCAGGTTACGTCCTTCCAGCGAACGATTGCGTTCCAATTGGCGGTTAGCGCTGGCAAGAAGAGTGCGCTCTTGGGCTAATACCTGGCGGTTATTCTCATGGCGGATGCGCTCGTTTTCCAGCTGAGCCTGAAGGTCAGCAAGTTCAGCCTCGGCTTGGCGCAGCGGCGATGATAGGTCGTCTTCATCCAGTGCTACGAGCAGCTCACCCTGGGCTACCCGCTGGCCGTCGCTTACCGGCCGCTGAGCCACCCGCGCTTGAACCGGCGCTACTAGGGTGACCATGTCCGGCGCGACCACTTCCCCGAACAGCGAAAGCAGTGGTACATGTTCACCAAGAGAAACGGTCAACGCCTCAACGGGCCAGCGGCGCTCTTGAGCCTCCACGGGAGCTGGCTCAGGGCGTGTGTAACGCAACGCCATAAAGCTGGCAATGCCAAGAATGAGAATCACCAGAGGGAGAAAGCGCTTTAGCATAAGGATATCTGCATAGAGAATAAGGCGTGCTCATCATAACTTGCTAAGGCGCTTAAACGTACCGATAGAGAAGAATATTGCGACAATACAGCGCAGGCGAATGGAATATAAATAGCATGTGCTGTCGCGCTATTTGTCAGCCCTTCCACCAAAGAGCTGCAGCGAACGTTGCAGCTGCATAGCCGCCATGGTCGCATCAATGATGGGTAGCGGCAGCGCGGGAGCAATACGCAGCGCCAGCCCTGCTAACGGCCCCCCTGCAAGAATAATGCTGCGGCAGCTCCCTTGCTGAGCCACCTGCTGGCAAAGAGCCTGCAGCGCATCGGCTGTGGTGGCCTGGATCTCGCCGGGGTCATCAGGTAGCGGTGTGTTGATAACGTGAATACCGCTGAGTAAATGCTGCATTTGGTAATGTTCCACCATCGCTTGCATTGAAGGTACTACCGCCGGGGCGAAGGAGACGATCGCAAAGGGCCCGCCCAATGCGGCGGCAGTTAATAGTGATGCGTGCCCAATGCCCACCACTGGGCAGGGCAGAAAGGCCCGCAGGGCATCTGCGCCAGTGTCACCGAACGACGCAACAATAACGCCATCCAGAGGCGACTCTATGCTGCGCACTGTGTTGACTACTGCCTGCTCAGCGAGCCGAGCATCCGCCTCACTGACGATGAGAGGCGGCGCACCGCTAGCCTCGACGGCGAGTATTTCATCATTCGCGTAGGCAGCCATACGAGCTGCCGCAGCGATATGTTGCGTCACGCTGGTCGACGAGTTCGGGTTGATGACCAGAAGTCGCATAGAGCTATCCTTATCCGTTTAAAGAATGACTGATGGCAGCCATAGCGAGAGCGCTGGAAACACGTTGATCAGCGCAAGCACCACGAGCATGGCAGCGAGGAACCACATCAAGGCTGGAATGATCGCGCCGATACTGATACGTGCAATCGAGCAGGTCACCAGTACCACTGAGGCCACCGGCGGTGTCTGTTGGCCGATACCCAGGTTAATCGTGACGATTAGGCCAAAGTGAACGCGGTCGATACCTAGTTGGTCGGCCAGCGGTAGGAAGATGGGCACCAGCATAAGGATGGCCGGGGTACCGTGAACGATAGTGCCTGCCAGCAAGAAGAAGACATTAATCGCCAGTAACACAACCCAGTAGTTATCAGAGATGCCGAGAATTCCTTCGGCAATTTCTTGGGGGATTCCCTGGTTAGTCATGTACCAGCCAAGCAGCGTCGACGTGGCGACAATGAACATCAGCATGGCGCTGCGCTTGCCCGCTACCCGCAGGGTATCGAGCAGCGAGCGGAAAGTTAACGAGCGGTAATAGAGCGTGGCCAGAATGATCGCCCATAGTGCCGCTACGGCACCCGCCTCGGTGGGCGTAAAAATGCCGCCTAATATGCCACCAAGAATAAGGATCGGCAGGGTGATGGGAATAATGGCTTCACGGCCGGTGCTGAGCACGTTCTTAATATCGAATTTGCCTTCGATAGGGTAGCCTTTGCGCACCGAGATAAAGTAAGCCGTTAACATCAGTGCAAAGCAAACCACGAACCCTGGAATAATCCCCGCCGCGAAGAGCTGAGCAATAGAGGTATCAGAGACGTAAGCATAGAGGATCAGATTAAGGCTCGGCGGAACGATGATCGCCATGGTCGCCGAGGTAGCGGTAACCGCTGCGGCAAATGCAACGTCGTAGCCACGCTTCTTCATCTGCGGAATCATTACCGAGCCGATTGCCGCCGCATCTGAGGTGGCGGTGCCGGAAATCTCGGAGAAGAACAGCGACGTCAGTATATTGACGTGGGCCAGGCCACCGCGAATATGGCCCACCAACGAACCTGCAAAATTGATGAGGCGTTCCGCGATACGCCCTTGGTTCATCACTTCCCCTGCAATCATAAACAGTAGCGCTGCCACCAACAGATAGTTGTTGGCCCCGCCGAACGGAACCATCCCCATAATCTGTGGCATTACGTTGGGGTCGAGCATGATCATGATCATCGCGGCCACACCCAACACAAAAGCGATCGGCATGCCGGTGAAGAGAAAGATGACCAGCATCGTCAAAATGAGATAGGCGGGATCCATAGGCATCAGTCGGTCTCCGGGTTCGTCAAAATGAGATAGGCGGGATCCATAGGCATCAGTCGGTCTCCGGGTACAGGTCAGTGGGATGGACTCTGCCGTTGATGAGGCCGATTAACCGCCAGGCCGAGATGATGGCGATCAGCGCAAAGCCCACTGGCATCGCCCAGCGGAAAAGCGCCAAAGGCAGGTCGATGGAGATCAACGAACGCCCATGAAAGCCCTGGCTTGCCAATGAGCCGTAGTAGAAAACAACCACCGCGAAGGCCAGCATGAAAGCGTGGTTAATACTTAGCACAATGCGCTGCCAGAGCATTGGCATCAGCCGCAGTACGCTGTCAAAACCGAGATGTTCATTGATTTTTGTTAGATAAGCAGCGCCAATGAACGTAAGCACTGCCAGTACATTGGCTGGCAGTTCTTCACCCCATGACACCGACGAGTTGAGCACGAAGCGTGCGAACACGGCGTAGTTGAGCAGTACTAGCAACACACCTGCCAGCAGGATCACTAGCGCATCCAGCAACCGTAGCACCCACTGTTCGATAAGCGTAAAAATGGACGGTGTCATGATGGCGTCCTCAGCGGTTGCGCATGGTAGTCAACGTGGCATCGATCATGTCCTGACCGATGGCATCAACGAATACCGGGTCCTCATAAAGCGGCAGGGCGGCTTCTTGGAAGGCAGCAAAATCGACGTCGTTGATCTCAAGGTACTGTTCCAGTTCAGCTAATACGGACGCATCGGCTTCATCGCCCCAGGCGAAAGTCCAGGATGTCATCTCAGTGGCCACTCGTTCGAGCACCTCAAGATCTTCGTCGGCAAGACGGTTAAGGAAGGGTTCGCCGAAGACAAGGAAGGTCGGTAAATAGATATGATTGGAAACCGATAGGTACTCTTGCACTTCATAGAGCCGAGATGACATGGCCACGTGAGCGGGGTTCTCTTGCCCATCAATAACCCCCTGATCAAGTGCGGAGTACACTTCGCCAAAGGCGAGTGGCGTGGCATTAGCACCAAGCGCATTGAACATTGCCACACGCTGACGGCTGTTGGGGGTGCGAATGCGCAGACCGTCGAGATCCTCGGGGGTAATAATTGGCCGCTGTTTGTTGGTGATGACGCGGAAGCCGTTGTCCCACATTGCCAGTAAGCGCATGCCGGTGCCATCGAAGCCCTCACGCAGCATGTTGCCGGCTTCGCTATCAATAAAGAGAGCCACATCTTCGCGGTTCTCGAAAAGATAGGGCAGGTCGAAGATCGAGGTGCGGGCATTGAACTGTGTAACGGCTGACGCTGCTAATGAAGCATGGTGGGTTCCCATACCAAGCCCTTGCAGAACATCTTCCTCAGTGCCCAGAGTGCCGCCCATAAACAAACGAACATTGAAGCGCCCTGGAGCCTCGTCTTCCAAGCGCTCACTGAACTCTTCCAGGAAGGTATGAGCGAACGAGCCGGTGGGTAATGTGTTATTAATTTGGATCTCGATAGGATTGGCAGCGGCCAAAGGGGCATTTGCAAGTGCTGCCAGCGCAGTGGCTGTCACCAACTGCTTTAAGGTAAAACGAGAAGAGTAGCGAAGTGTCGGCATGGGAATATCCTTTATAGGTGTCGGAGATAACGGCGTAACACCAAAAGAAATCCATATTTCATGCCATGTTAATATGAAAAATATTTTTCATATCATATTACAATTGGTTACCGGCGGCTGGGCATATTAGCCCGCCACGTAAAGCCATCTCGTAAGACAATTAGTTGCACAAAAAGTGGGCGGTTTTTAGCTTACTTGCACCACGCAAGATCACTGGAGCTCATCAAGCGCCTCATGAATCGCCTCAATACTGGTCATGCGATGACGCCCCTCAGCACCCGATAGCTCAATAACCCGTGTGGCTAGAAAATGACACATCGACAGCACCGCCACATGGTTGAACAGCGGCCCTGGCGCCGCCGTGCGACACACGGCGTGCCAGCTAACTTGGTTGTTCTCGGGGGCGCTTTCATCGGTGATGTACAGCACGTTAGCGTGGCTGCTGGCGATTTGGGTCAGTAACGTATCCAGGTCTGCTGTGCGGCGTTTGAGGCCAAACAGGATCACACAGTCGTCTGACGTCATACTGACCAGGCTTTCCGCCAGGGTTTCCCCGGCTCGTGGCAACAAAGCTGTATTCTCAATTACTTGCATGATCTGCCAATTGAGATATTCAGCGAAGGGATGGCTACTACGAAACCCTACCACCCATACCTTGCGAGCGGACAGCATCGCGTTGGCCACCTCATCCAACATCGACTGAGAGAAATGCTGGCTAGCATGCTCCAGGTTCTTGATACCTTGATGGATATGGCGATAAAGCAGGCTATCACTACGGTCGTCTTCGTGACCTTCTACCCTTAGCAATGCCGCACCCTCTTCGCGATTGTCGCGGACGTGCTGGCGCGCCTCTTCAAACGAGCGATAACCAAGTTTTTTAACAAAGCGCGTAATAGTGGCATTGGAAACGCCAGCCAGATTAGCAAGCTCCGTTGCGGTATAGCTGGCCAACTCACCAGGAAAATTAAGGATGAATTCAGCCAGACGCCGCTCAGTAGGATGCAGCGTCGGCAGCGCCGCCTTTACCAGGGTCACAAACGATGTTTTTTTTGCATTCATGCGCTATTTCCAGCACCAAAACCACGTTAGGTATGATCGTCTAACCCTTATAGCGTCCGTTTGCCAGTAACACTAGACGCTAGTGCTCAACAAGTCGCGTATAGATGAACTATTGAAAGCGTGTTTCCACCTTAAACGCCACTATCTGCCGTTCAACACTGGAAAACTCTATGCCAATTAGATGAATGGGTTGGCCGCTGGAGTCGACGCTCATGATAATGCAGTCTACCATGCCGGTAAGGTGAGGTGACGGCCCCCAGCCTTGGCGCTTAAGGTTTGTAACAAGCTCAACTTTCATGGGCTCACCCTTAACCAGACTAATAGTGACGCTATAGTGTCACTTTTCGAGCGGGGCCATCACGCTCGCCATCACTGGTGGCTAGGGTTAATCAACGTGGGTAATAGGTTGGCGGTCGGGGTCTATATACCAGGGCAGGCCAAGGCGTGTGTTGCGCTCTAACTCGGCAATCACCTGGGCACCCAACAATAAAATGATGGCACCGACTTCCAGGCTGAGCAGCACGATCACCAGCGTGGCGAGCGAGCCGTAAACGGCATTGACGAAGGAGAGGTGGGTGAAGTAGTAGACCAGTAGCAGCCGTACGCCTTCCCATAGCAGTGCCGCTACGAAGCCACCAATGACCGCGCGGCGTAACGCGATACGCACTACCGGCAGCACCTTATAGATAGCACTGAAGAGTAAGAAAACCCCAGCAAAACTGAATATGTTAAGTACCGGTTCGGAAAGTCCTGCAAACGGTAGCTCGCGTTCAAAAAGTGCCATCACCAGCGTATTAAGCGAGCTGGCTAAGGTAACCACCAGCGTTAAGGCTAGTAACCCCGCGCCAAGCACCAGCATAAAAGCGTAAGGCAGCATCACCGATACCCAAGCGCTGCGCTTGATATGGGGGCTGTCTGGGGAGTGGAAAATAATCGCTAACGCATCTTCGAGCATGCGAAAGGCAAAGGAGCTGAAAAGCAGCAGAATGGGAAAGCTAAGAATGCCGATAACGTCGCGGGACTCCAGTAGGCCACGAACGGCGTCCATCAAAACCTCGGCATGGGCCGGTGCTAAGTGGCGGGCTTGTACGGCAAGAACGTTAAGTAAATGCTGCTGGTCTACCACTTGCGTTAACAGCACGACCAGTACTGCAAACAGCGGCACGATGGAGAGCAAAATATTGTAGCCCACACCGCCAGCCAGCAAGATGCCGCGATTTCTTAGGAAATGGCACACTACTCGCCAACTAAATTGGGTCAGCCGAGGCAGCAGGAGAAGTATGGCATTGAGTACTGTTTGGTTACGACCCATTGCTTGCTGTTCTCCTTGTTTGCCAGTGCTATGGCGGTTTGATTGTTAATCAACAATCAGTGCTTGGTAATAGCCTGACGCACGCGCCAGCAAAATGACAGACAATGATAAGGCCGACCCGCCAGAATGAATTGCCCGATGGCTCAATAATTGATGAGTAATCCCCATTTAGAGAGGACGCATTCAGTCGGTCACGACAACACGTCTGTTAGATTATCGGCAGGTCTGTCTAAGCCAGGCGTTTTGCTGACCCAGTTGCCATAACGACGTTAAGCTCGGTGCCATCTACGTGAGCGGCTAATAGTAGGAAAGGCGTTAAGGATTAACTTGCCGCTCTTGGCTTCTCGTCTAACGAGCCATTATTCTATTTTGGTGGTGTCTAATAAGTAGCTAGAAACACCGCTTTTTCCCTAACGGAGACCGTTAACACATGCTTAGCCAACGTGCCTTGGCATATCTCAACGAGGTCATTCGTCGTGGCTCATTACGCCGGGCAGCCGCCCATATCCATGTGGATGCTTCCGCGATTAGCCGTCAGCTAAAGGCCTTGGAAGAGGAGGTAGGCGTGCTGCTTTGCGAGCGGCATGGCAGTGGAATGCGTGCCACTGAGGCGGGGCGGCTGCTGATACAGCACTACCACGCGCAGAGAACGTCTGAAGAGGCGGTGATTTCCCAGCTAATGGCCATTCAAGAAATGGCACGGGGCGAAGTGCGTATTGCTGTTGGCGAGGGGTTTGTTGCGGATTTAATTGCGGCACCCCTTGAGGCGTTTATGTCGCGTTTTTCTGGCATCAATGTTGAAATTCGGATGGCTGGGGTGAACGAAGCTATGACGCTGGTTAAGGAGATGGAGGTTGATTTAGCATTGCTTTATGCCCCGCCGGTCGACCCGCAGATTCACTGCCATGTGGAGACGCGACAACCATTAGACTTAATTGTGCCGCCTGGGCATACCCTTAGCCGCCTTTCCCGTGCGGCTACCTTGAAAGATATTGAGCAGTGGCCACTGGCTTTGATGGATAACCCTTTTGGCATGCGTCAGATGGTTAACATGGTGGCGCATCAAGAACGCCGCTACCTGAAAGCTCGTTTACACACGAATTCGGTGGCAGTACTTAAGAACTTTGTGCGCTCTGGCATTGGTGTGACCTTTATGCCGGAACTAACGGTAGCGGATGAGATAAGCCGCCAAGAAATTATTGCATTACCTATGAGTTACCCGGTGATGAGCGGTGCCAGAGCGCAAATCGTTAGTTTAGAAGGGCGCAAGTTGACGGTGGCCGCAACCACCTGCGTTGAGCACTTGCGCCAGGGGATGCGCTTTTTTTCCTCAGATGCACCGAGGCTTGTTAGCTAATTTGCCGCCGCCAGCGGTTTTCAATCGTATCCAACTCTGCGGGTCCGTAGCAGGCTTGGCGATGCCCGCCGTAATGGGCCCACAGCTGGTCGCCGAGGTCGAAATGCCACCACTCGCTGGGTAGGTTGGTAAACCCTTGTTGCTGCATTGCGTGATATAGCAAACGGCGGTTATCTCTCACTTGTTGCTGAGAGGGTGGTAATTCGCCTAACTGCTCAAAATGATCGGTATGTGAGGCAGGAATCGCTTCATCAAAGAGGGTTCCCATATCAAGCGGCAAGCCATCGGCATCACACAGGGTCACGTCGACTGCTCCGCCCGTTAAATGTGGGCTAGGGGCCGCAGGGTCACGGCTAGGAAGCGACACAAACTCCCGCGTGCGGGCTAATAGCTCATCTTCTGAGGCGTTAGGGTGGTTATGGTGAATGGCTTCATGCAGCGTATCAAACAGGTATTGCTGAACACGCCATGGACGCCAACCATCCAGCACCAATAGGTGTACTCCTGGGGGTAAGCTTCTTGCTGCCGCCAGTAGCGCACGATATACCCCTTCGCGCACAAAGCATTCCGGTATCGCGCCAGGAATCCCTAAGCGCGCGTAGGCAGGGAATACCTTAATCGGTGAAGGCGCTAGGCTCATAGGTAGCAGGCGTTCGCCGCACTCTTGAATAGCAATGTGGCTAACATGCGGCCACTCCGGCCCTGACAGGCTCGGAATGGGCGCTAGGTCGGCACCGTAAGCGTTAGTAGAAATGGTGTGCATCTTAATTATCCAAGGAGCTGGGGCAGCCAAAGAGTCAACGGGGGAAAGAAAATTAGCATCAATAAGACGGCAATGGCGGTTAGCACGAAAGGCCAAATCGTTTTGAATAAAGAGACAATCTCTATTCGGCTAACGGCGGCAGCAACAAACACGCAGGCACCCATGGGGGGCGTAATAAGAGCAATCGTAATGTTAAGGGTAATAATGACCCCTAGGTGGATAGGGTCTATACCTGCCATCATTGCGACCGGTGCAAAAATCGGCGTCAGCAGCATAAGGGCGGAGACTTCCTCCATGAACATGCCTGTCAGAAAGGTAATCAAACTTAATAGTAGTAAGATGATGACAGCATTATCCGCATAAGGCGCCAATAAGGTGACAAATTGCTGGGGAACCTGGGCATAGGAAAGCAACCAGCTAATGGTGGCAGACGCCGCCATGATTAAAAAAATTGCCGACGTTAGTTGAGCCGTGTCTTTTATGGCTTGCCAGAACTGTGGCAGTTGCAATCCACCTAGCAGCACGCCACATAGGGCGACATAAAGCGCCGTAAGTGCACCGGACTCCGTGGGTGTTACAAAGCCCAGAACAATACCCGCCACAATGATGACCGGCGCTATTAGTGCAGGAAGCGCCACCAGGGCTGCAATGCTGAGCGCTTTCAGGCTAGGGAGCTCACCTTGCTTAGGCATGCGTTTTTTCCAGGCATACCACGCATTCATGCCCATAAACGCAACCCCTAACAGTAGGCCCGGTACCACGCCCGCAAGGAAGAGGTCGCCCACTGAGGTGTTAGTGAGGGAGGCATACAAAATCATAAAGATACTGGGAGGAATGATGGGCCCAATCAATGAGCTACCGGCGGTTAAGCCTGCGGCAAAGGCGCGCGAGTAGCCCTCTTTTTCCATCGCGGGTACCAGCAATGAGCCAAGAGCCGAGGTATCCGCAACGGCTGAACCGTTAACCCCGGCGAAGAAAACACTAGAGACAACGTTTACATGCCCCATGCCGCCACGCATATGCCCCGCCAGCAAGCGCGCTAAACCCATTAACCGTTCGGTTAGGCCACTTACGTTCATTAAGTTACCGGCTAAGATAAATAGTGGAATTGCCATTAAAGAAAAGGAGTTGATGCCACTAAAAAACTGTTGCGGCATCATGCGAGGGATCATGGAGGGGTCAACAAATATAAAGCCGACAATGGCAGTAGTTAACAGCGCAATAAAGAGCGGCAGTCCCAAGAGAACATGGACAAGGAAAACGCCTAACATCGTGATAATCATTAAGGACGCTCCTGATTATTCTCTGCCATGGTGTTTTGATCGGTTAGCACGGGTAACGGTGCCGGGCCATGCCAAAGCACATGCCAAGCAAGCAGAGCGAATCCGATAGGTACAGACATAAGTGGAATCGTGCGGCTAATTCCCAACCCCGAAGTGGTAAACATGCCAACCGAAAGTGCATAGCGGTAACTTACCCAAGCGCCACCCACCGCGATACCGAGTGTTAACAGCCATTGATACAGATTAAGTACGCGCACTAGAGGGGTGGGAAGTAAACGCTCTATTAAGGCCACGCGCATGTGGCTTCCTTCTACCCACACGGCCCCTGCCGCCACCATCACGGTGCCAATAATTAGAAAGCGCGATAGTTCATCGGTCCAAATAGGCGCGCCACCGACGAAATAGCGCATAAAAACGCCATATAAAATGATCGATAAATTGGTAAACAAGAGAACTGAGGCCACACTAATGGAAAGCGGCCGACTGATCGCTAGCATGCAATGTCGTAGTGCGTGCATGGAGAATCCTACCCGCAAAGAGTCACAAAAGATGAAAAGGACCGGTAAATACCGGCCCTTTAACTACCGTTGATGCAGATTAATGACACTCTTAATTAATCGAGCAGGTCACTCATACCAGCATCTTCCAGTGCCATGTCGATCCAGCGCTGGTCGATATTGCGCTCGCTTAGCCACTCAAGATAAGCAGGCTGGCCAATTTCCCGGAATGCAGTAAGGTCATCCTCAGAAGGGCGGATAACTTCCATACCTTGCTCCTCTAGGTAAGCGATGCGCTCATCAACTTTGGATTCGTTATGCTCACGCGCCTGCTGATTCGCTTCGGCCACTGCTTCCATAAAGGCGTTGCGGGTTTCTTCTTCCCAGCTTTCAATCATTTGGCTATTGCCGACTAAAAACTGGTTGGAGTACTGAATGTTCGCAAGTGTTAAGTAGTCCTGCACTTCGTGAAGGCTGCCTAAAATGATGTACATCGGCGGGTTCATTTGCCCATCAGCCACTCCGGTGCGCAGCGCCATATAGACTTCAGTCCACGGGATGGGGGTGCCTGATGCGCCGAAGGCCTCGTAGAGAGCTACTTGGCTTGGGTCCATGGCGCGAAAGCGTAAACCTTCAAAATCATCAGGGTGTGAAATGGGCTTTTTATTGTTGGTGAATGCGAGGAAACCGCCTTCTTCAACGACAGCGAGCATGTCGATACCCGCACGCTCTTGAAGGGCTTTTTCTACCTCCTGCCAGTAGCTGCCCTCATCAAAGAAGCTACGCGCTGCGTCAAAGTCATCGAATAGAAACGGGATGGCACTCACGAAAATTTCATCGACTAGCGGCGAGACGCCCGCGAAGGAGGCAACATTGAGCATGGGTGAACTCATTGCCTGCTCCATACGCTCTTGCTCTTCACCTAGCATGCTGTTCGGGTAAAGCTGTAGCTGAATCTCTCCGTCGGTTTTTTCTTCGACAAGCGTTTTCAGATTAGCAGCAAAGACATGTACTGCGTTTTTATCAGCATCTGGGGCGCCGTTGTAGCCTAGATTAATCGTTGTCTGTGCTATCGCCTGACTAGCAACCAGCGAGCTCCCTAATAGGCAGGCTGTGGCGAGTGTTGTCATCGAAAAGTAGGGTTTCATTGTAGTCTCCTGTGTCCTCTTTAACGCCCATAGGGCGTTGTGCCCATAAAGTTACTTTTTTTATTCATTGCGTTATGCCGATCTTAGCAAGGCGTTGCTCGTAGCAAACTAGAAACGCCTTTATATACTGAACCGGCTTCATTAGCAGACTAGAGGTTGATATGTTGACTATGCAATCCTCTATCTGTTGTTTTTATTGCAACGCTTAGGGAGACGACTGCTGCCAACATGGTTAGGTTTACTGGTGCAGGTGCGGCATCAGCCACAGTAGCAGTGGGGCACCCAGTGCTACTGTGGCTAATTGGTTGTTAGCATGTAACGGGTTATCAGAAAGCATAATGAAATGAAGCGGTGACGCCGCGTTCGGCACCGAAGTAGCAGAAGTTCAGGTCGTAGCAGGAAGCCACGTACTCTTTGTCCAGCAGGTTGGTGACGTTGAGTCGTGCCGACATGTCCGTGAGGCCCAGGCGACCCAAGTCATAGCCTAGGGTAGCATCGACTAGGGTGTAGTCTGGCACCGTTTCGGTGTTGGCGTCATCGGCTTGGATATCAGCGTGATAGCGAATGCCAAGCCCCGTATCTAAGCCAGCAAGTGCGCCGGATTGAAAGGCATAGCTGCCCCACACGGCGAGCTGGTGGCGTGGTATCTGGTTGTTGCGGTTGCCTTCATTGGCATCGCCGGTTTTCTCCAGGGTCACGTCGGTGTAGCTGTAGGCGGTTTGCAGGGAGATAGCATCGGTCAACTGATGATGCGCTTCCACTTCGACCCCTCGGGACTCTATCTTGCCGGTGGCGCGGTGGAAGGTTTCGTTGGGCAGCTTGGTGGAAACATTCTTCTGGGTGATATCGAATAGGGCTACGTTGTAACGATCTTGTGTGCCGGGTGGCTGATACTTCAACCCCAGCTCTACCTGTTCGCCTTCAGATGGCGCCAGTAGGTCGCCGTTTTGGTCGGTGGTGCTATTGGGGCTGAAGGAGGTGGTATAGCTGAGATAAGGCGCTAGGCCGTTGTCAAAGTGATAGAGCAAACCGGCGCGTCCGCTAAGCTGTGTGTCATCCAGTGTGCTGGCGGAACCGCTATCCGGGTCGGTATTGGTGATATCTACCCAGTCGTGGCGCAGGCCTAGGTTGGCGTACCAATTGCCAAAGGCCATTTGGTCTTGCAGATAGAGACCGGTCTGTTCAAGCTCTCGGTGCTGGCGTGTTGCCGGGTACATCGCACTGGGGTCATCGCCATAGTGGGGGTTGAAGGCATCAATGGTCGGGAAAGCGCCCGAGGTCCAGGTGACGTCATTGTCGCGCTGCTGATAATCAAGGCCTAACAACAGGGTATGGTCGACACCGCCGGTGGAAACACGAGCCTCTAGCTGGTTGTCGACGGTTAGTGCATCAAGCGACTCGTCACCGCCAGAGTAGTAGCGGTTGAGCTCGGTGGCCGAGGCCCAGCCAAAAGCATAAACCTGATCTAGTTCGACACTGGTTTCGGTGTAGCGCAGCCGTTGGCGAGCACTCACCGCATCATTGAAGTGATGTTCTACTTCATAGCCCACCATGACCTGATCACGTTGGAATTTTTCAAAGGCTTCTTCACCTTCAAAGAAGCTATTTGAGATGCGTCGGCCGTTGCGATCAATCACAGTGCCTTCATAAGGAAGACCTGCGTGATAACCCCCTTCGGGGTCATGCTGCAAATAGGCATGCAGGTTTAGGCTAGTGGCATCGGTTATGTCCCAGGTTAGCTGGGGAGCAATGGCGTAACGCTGCTCTTCTGCTGGGCCGAACTGAGTGTCGGCGGCTCGCGCCAAACCCGTGAGGCGGAAAGCGAGGCGGCGCTCGGCATCCAGCGGGCCGGTAATATCGAACGCGGCGCTGCGATTGGCGTGGTTGCCGAGGCGTAGGCGCAGCTCGCCGCCAGGTTCAAATTCTGGGCGGCGACTAGTCTGTGCGACCAAACCACCGGGAGAGGCGCGCCCATAAAGCACGGAAGCGGGGCCCTTGACGACCTCGATGGATTCTAGGAACCAGGGGTCGACCGAAAGTGAACTGAAGGAGCCTCCATCGCTCATGACTTTGAGACCATCGAGGAAGGTGTTGTTGATGCTGCCGTCGGCGAAGCCGCGCAGCACTAGGTAGTCATAGCGGTTGGAAGCGCCCAGCTGGTTGGTGAACACCCCCGGCGTATAGTCGGCGGCGCGCTGAACACTTTCGGCTCCACGGGATTCCCACTGGCTCCGCTCGACCACTGAGACGGCCTGAGGCGTCTCTATGAAGGGCGTCGTGGATTTGGTGGCAGCGCTGGCGGTCACCGTTAGGGTTTCGAGTGGCTCGTCGGCGAGTAGTGGCATTGAAAGTGGCATGGAAAGTGGCGCAGAGGCCAGCGCGATGGCCAGGGTTAGGCGATTTAGCTGTGGCATGGATGCTTCTCAGTGTGAATACTTTTGGTAATGAGAATTGTTCCATTTTGTTGGCGTGCTGAGTTATGCGTGCTGGGCGATTTGCTATGTGTAGGACGCAGGTTGGGGTTGTTAATGGTGTTAATGGCGTTTCGTCAGGCTGCTGGGCTTCGTCAGACTGCTGGGAGAAACACCAAAGGCCCGACGGAAAGCGGTCGTAAAATTGCTGGCATGACGATAACCGCTCAGGTGGGCGGCTTGTTGAATGCTATGCCCATCAAGCAGTAACTCTCGGGCTAGCGTTAGGCGGATGCGACGCAGGTAGTCGATAGGCGGACAGCCGTAGGCAGTTTTGAAGCGACGCACCAGGGTGCTTGGGCTCATCGCGGCGCGCGCCGCTAGCACCTCTAAGCAATACTCCCGTTCGGGGGCTTCCTCAAGCAGGCGGCGAACCAACTCCAGGCGGCTGGGTGACGCCGTTGCCTGAATGCTTTCGCGGGGCGGTGCCAGCCCCTGAGCCAGTAACTGCAGCGCTAACCCCTGGAAGAGCAGCCGTCGGGGTAGGTCCGTCAAAGGCGAGCGAAAACTCTGCTCTATAGACAGGGTCAATGGTGGGATAAGTGGCCATGTGCGAGATGGCGCTGTCGGAAACGTTTCGCCGCACCACTGGCGCATCGCCGCTTCGTCTAGTGATAGGCAAAGGGTCCGCAGTCGCTGGCCCTCGGGCTGGTAGGCGTCAAGAACTTGCCGTTCATCCAGGCGCACCGTATAGGCCTGTCCTGCCGTCAGCCAGTGCTGTTTTGTGCCCGAACCTAGCCGTACGCGTCCCTCAATGACGACCACGATCAGCCGCGCTGTCGTGCCCAGTGAGTGCGAAGCATAAGGGTGAACCACTTCGATATCGGAGAGCACCAATTCGACCCCAGGAAAGAGCACCATCTCTTCCACCCGGCCTTGGGCAACGGGTAGCTGGGCCACCCGCTCTGGTGGGCATGACGCGGCAGGAAAGCAATACTCAATGCGGTAGCGGTGGCCGTAATTGAGAAAATCCGCAACGGTCATCCGATAAATGCCAGCCCTTGCCATCCCCTCATCCTCTAGACGTTAGCGATAGACAGTAGCGATAGACAGTAGCGATACATGCCCTGGTGTCAGTGGCCTACTGCTGTCTTTCAGAACCGGCAGGGTATAAAGACCGAGGAGGCGTTGCATCACCGCAAAGGTCATAGCGCACCACGAAGAATAATAACCAGATAGTAATATTAATAAGAACCATTATCAATGCTGCTGTTCTTAGCACGATGATGCGCTGACGCTGTTTGCAGTTGATGGTTGGCGTCTACCTGTTCTGCTATTAAGCAGAGCAGCTCGTACATTAGCGTGGCTCCCAGCAGTGCGGTATTGCCGCTGGCGTCAAACGGCGGGGATACCTCTACGACGTCAGCACCGATCAGCGGCAGGCCACGAAAACCACGCACTAGCTGAAGGGCTTGCAGGCTAGTGAGGCCACCTACTTCAGGCGTACCGGTGCCAGGGGCGAAGGCGGGGTCAATGCTATCAATATCGAAAGATAGGTATACGGGGCCACTGCCTACAATACGCCGCGCTTCGGCGACTACTGCCTCGATACCTAGGGTATCGACCTCCTCCATAAACATAACCCGCATGCCGGTAGCGGCCGAGTAGTCCCAGCCCTGGGGGGTATTTTGGGCTCCACGAATACCGATTTGCACCGTGCGTTTTGGGTCAATAAGACCATGCTCACAGGCAAGCCGAAAGGGGCCTCCGTGGTGAAATTTCGAGCCTTGAAACTCATCCCAGGTATCGGTGTGGGCATCGATATGAATTAACCCCACCGGACCATTGGTGGCTAAGCCACGCAGAATAGGGTAGGTGATGGAGTGGTCGCCACCGGCGCTAAGGGGGATAACCCCTGCCTTGGCAATCGCCGCGTAATAAGCGGCAATATCATCAGAGACGTGTTCAAGATCGTAGATCGATGAAAATCGTACGTCGCCAATATCGGCAATGCGTGCCTGGGCAAACGGGTCAGTTCGGGTAACGTGATGCAGGCTACGCATCATGCTCGACTGGTTGCGAATTTCACGAGGGCCGTGGCGGGTGCCAGGGCGATTGCTCACCCCGCCATCAAACGGAATGCCGATCAGTGCAATATCAAGTGCATCTAACGAATCGGCTAGCGGTGCCCGTAAGAAACTGGCGATTTCTCGATAGCGTGGTTCCTGGTGCGCGAGGTAACGTTCGCCGGTGGCTGCATTGCGGCGAGTCCCGTCTGTGCCCTTGGTCATTACGTGCCCTCCTTATCGGGTGAGGTTTGCCAGGCTGGCGGCTAATAGTTGGGTGCCCGCCACGGCATCACTGAGCGTGATGTGCTCGTCCGGGTGGTGGCTAAGGCCATGGCGGCAGGGCACAAAAAGCATGGCCGTTGGGCAGTGTTTAGCAAGATGAATTGCATCGTGAAAAGCACCTGATACTAAGCGTGTTGTGGTGATCTCGAGCGTATGTGCAGTGTCGTCAAGCAGGCGGGTAAGTGAGTTAGGAAAATCCACCGGCTCAACGTGGGCCAGTGGTGTCAGCGTTGCTTGGCAGTCCGCCCAGCGTTGCTGGGCAAGTTGAGTAAAGGTGGCTTCCAGCGCTTTTAAGGTGGCAGCGTCGGGATGGCGTACATCAATACTGAAAGTGACATGGTCAGGGATGGTATTCACCGAGCCAGGGCTAACGACAAATTTACCAATGGTGAAACGCACTCGGTCTTCACTATCGCAGGCGGCTTCCCGTAGGGCGGTTGCCAACGCGCACGCGCCTTCGAAGGCATCACGGCGCAACGCCCGTGGGGTAGTGCCCGCATGGTTAGCACTGCCTGTTACCGTGACTTCAAACCAGCTAACACCTTGAATACCCTCGACGACGCCCACCGGTACCTGATCGCGCTCTAAGATAGGCCCTTGCTCAATATGCAGTTCAATAAAGGCGTGCATGGGGGTGGCCAGTGGGCGGCGAGGCACGCCTGCACCATCCAGTTCAGCTAAACAAACATCCAATGCGCTGCCTAGGCTGATGTCGTCGCTGTCTGTCAGCTGTCGGGTGTCTTCCAGGCTGCGTACGCCGCAAAAGACGGCTGAGCCAGACGTGCCTGGCGAAAAGCGCGCGCCCTCTTCATTGGTCCAGCTGACCAGCGATAGGGGGCGACGCGGTGTAAAGCCTGCCTGCTTAAGCGCACGTAGCGCCTCAAGGCCAGCCAGCACGCCCAACGCGCCGTCGTACTTACCACCTGCTGGTTGGCTATCCAAATGGCTACCCGTGACAACCGGTGCTAGCGAGGGCTGGCGACCGGGGACGTCAAGAAATACGTTTCCGATAGCATCAACGCTCGCCTTGGCACCCAGGAAGCTGGCCTGTTCGACCAGCCACCGCCGCGCCCGGGTATCGTTATCGTCCAGTGCCAAACGCGCCACGCCGCCATCTGAACGGCCGCCAAACTTGGCAAGCGTTGCCAGGTCATGAGCAAGACGGTCTGGGTTTACCGCCGCCGCGATGGCCTTCAGGTCCATCATGGTGTTGTCGGCTGTGTCATTTAGGTGGCTTTCCATCAGGCATGTCCTAGTGGGTACTCATACAAGCGGTGATTTACACAGGCGGTTATTCATACACTTCAAAATGTACCTCGACAGGCACACAGTCAGCGCCGTTGATTGGGATGATGTCTTGTGGGCAGGCAGACATGGCCACAATACAGTCCATCTCGGCGCGTAGTTCGACATAGTCACCAGGGGCGGAAACTGGCGGGCACCAATCCACCTTCATTTGCGCATTAACGGGAATGTTCATCCATAGATTCAGTGGCTGGGGTACTTCAGGGGTATCAACACCAATGGCTTTCAGGGCCAAGCGCAGGTTGTCGGCACAGCTATCATGGTAGCCTTCGACGCCTAGCGTCATGTAGCGGAACAAGTCGCAGGCCGCCATGAGCGTGTCGTGAATGCCTGGCGAAGTATCGGCTGTCAGAGTCATGATTGGACGCCGCCGGTTACTTATTAACGGATCGCCGACATTAGGAATCAGCGCGCTCAGCCAGGCGCGCCCATGTTCCCAGGACATAAATTCGTTGATGTTATCGGCGCTAAACGCCCAGGTATCACATACTTGAGTGCCATGGGTATTGATGATGCGGATGGTTTGCCCCGCTTTTAAACGTACCGCCCGACCACCACGGGCGGCAACTTCATAGCGCTCACCCAGGATCGGCGTGCCATCGGGGGAGATTGGGTTTTCCAAACTGTGATTATGGCCGCAAGGCTCACTGTTGCTGCGTGGTAGTTGCTCGATACGAGCATGGTCAAAACGTGGGTCAGAGCTCATTATATTCTCCAAGTGTCGTCATAATGCGAGCTAGTCGATATGGCGCTCGCGCCAGGTATTAAGAAACTGCTGCAGCCGCTGGCTTTTAGGTTGACGAAACAGCGTGGCAGGCGGTCCGCTCTCTACGACGCGGCCTTGATCCATAAAAATCACGCGGTCGGCAACCTTGGCGGCAAAGCCCATTTCGTGGGTCACAATCACCATGGTCATGCCATCGGCGGCTAGGGCTTTCATGACATCCAGCACTTCACCTACCAGCTCGGGGTCAAGGGCTGAGGTAGGTTCATCGAAGAACATCACCCTGGGTTTCATAGCCAGCGCCCGAGCAATCGCCACGCGCTGCTTTTGGCCACCAGAAAGGCTTTCGGGGAAATGGCCTGCCCGATCGGCAAGGCCAACTTGTGCTAATAGGGTCATGCCTTCGGCTTCGGCATCACGGCGTGACAGGCCGTTGACCAGACGCAGGGCTTCGGTGACGTTCTCCAGCGCCGTGCGATGGGGCCATAAATGGAAGTGTTGGAAGACCATGCCCACGGGGGTTCGCACTTCATCCACGCGCTTTTCGCTAGTGCGCACCCGTTTACCGTTGCGATCCTCAAAGCCCAACAGCTGACCGTCGATATAGACGCTGCCGTGGTCATAGGGCTCTAAAAAGGCCAGACAGCGCAGCAGAGTTGACTTACCTGAGCCGGAGGGGCCAATCACACAGACCACTTCAGATGGCGCGAGGCTAAAGTCGATGTTGGTCAGCACTTCCAAATCACCAAACTGCTTACTGATGCCGTGTGCCTCGACAATCGCTTTTTGTCGAGCCGGTGAAGACGGCGAGCGCATTTCAGCCATTGGCATGGGCGTTGGCTCCTTGTTGCGCCACAGGGCGCGGTTGTCGATTGGCTAAACGCTTTTCCAGCGCATAGCCACCCCGGGCAACCAGTTCAATCATCAGCCAGTAGAGCAGGGCAACCGCTAAATAGGGCTCAATGACCTGGAACGTCTGGTTAACAAGTGTGGTGGCGTTTTTGGTCAGGTCATCCACCGAAATAATCGAGATCAGCGCCGACTCCTTGACCAAAATAATCAGCTGATTAGTGCCGGGCGGTACGATAAGGCGTGCCATTTGAGGGATTTGAATGCGAATCAGCGTTTGCCAGGGTGAAATGCCGAGCATGCGCGCCGCTTCCAGCTGGCCTTTAGGAATTGATTTGAAACCGCCGCGATAAATTTCTGCAAAGTACCCTGCGCCATACAGGCCAATGCCGGTGACACCGGCGATCTCGGCGTCCAGCCGTAGGCCAATACTGGGGCCACCGTAATAGAGTAAAAACAGCAGGATGAGCAGTGGCGTGCCGCGGCATAGTTCCACATAGCAGGCCACCGGATACCCAAAGAGGCGTGGGTTAGCAAGCCGCAGAGCTGCCAGCACTAAGCCCAATGAAAGTGCCATTAAGCAGCCTAAAAAGCAGATCCATAGCGTGTTCCACAACCCTTGCAGAATCAGCGCGCGGGCTTCCCATAGCAGGGTAATATCGAACATAACGGACACTTCCCTAGTCGGTGGCGAGGCCGCCGCTCATACGGCGTTCTAAGTAAGCGCTGATTCGTGCCAGCACCAAGTTAACCGCGAGGTAGAGCAGCGCAGCGGCAAGGTAGGTTTCCAGCGGCTGAAAGGTGCGCGAGGCAATTTGTTCGCTCACCCGCATCAGCTCTGTGACGGCAATTACCGAAATCAGCGATGAGTTTTTAACAATGGTGATGATTTCATTCGTCAGTGGCGGCAGGGTGAGGCGAAATACCTGAGGCATAATGATGCGCCTACGGGTTTGCCACGCGGAGATACCCGCCATGCGCGCTGCTTCTATTTGTCCGGCAGGAATATGGCTAATGCCGCTGCGAAATATTTCCGCCTGAAACGCCCCGGTATTCAGCGTTAAGGTCAGAATGGCAGCCGAAATGGGAGCTATCTCTATGCCCATTTCGGGCAACAGATAGTAGACCAACAGTAGTTGCAGCAAGATGGGAGTGCCGCGCCAGAAACTGCGGTAAAGCCCGCAGGGCCAGCGCAGCAGGCGATAACGGCTGGTTAAACCAAACGCCAGCAAAACGCCCAGTACTAACCCCAATGCGATGGCGGAAAGCGAGACCACCAAGGTGGTGGTCAAGCCTTTGAGCAGCACAGGGTAGTGGTTGAGCAGAATCTCAAACATGTAGCACTCCTGTCATGTAGCACCCCCATGTAGCGCCCCTGTCGGTTAGCACCACGTCACAGTTAAACGGCAAGCAAGGAAATGGAACACTCACTGTGTGCCGTTTTACTCAGCCGATGGCAGTTCTAACGGGAGATCCATCGGGCCACCGAACCACTTTTCCTGCAGTTCATTCAGGGTGCCGTCTTCGTTGAGACGCTGAATCTGCTCGTCCATAAAGGCATTCAGCGAGGCGCTCTCTTCGTCATCACGTCCTGCCCAGGAGAAGTACACCGGGTCACCGAAAGTGCCAACCACTTCAAAGACATCTGGGCGGGTGCGTTCTGCTTCGAGCAAATTAGGCAGGCTATTAATCACCACATCTACGCGGCCGGTACCCAGCTCGGCGTAGGCTTCGTCAACGCCGGTATAAGTGCGGATATCGGCAACAGGCGTGCCTGCCTCTTCTAGCTGTGCGGCCAATGCTTCGAGTGCTTCCAGCTGGGCAGACCCTGCCTGGGCAGCGGCTACTTTGCCGGCGATATCTTCAGGGGTGCTGATGTCTTCTTCTCCAGCGCGTTTGAGAATCGCCATTGTGGCATCGGCAATCGGTGCGCTTAGGTGGTAGCGCTGCATGCGCTCGGGCGTGGCGGTAACAGAGGTAATGACGTAGTCAAAACGCTCGCGCTCAAGCCCCGGCAAAATGCCTTGCCAGGGTAGGTCCATACGAATTAACTCGACCCCCTCAAGCTCGGTCATGATGTGCTCCATGATATCGGCGGAGTAGCCGACAATTTCGCCATCTTCAATGTATTCAAAGGGGGCGAAACGCGCTTCCGTACCTACCGTGAAGGTGCCTTCGGAACGGATATCGTCTAATAGGTCGCCGTGGGCGGTAGTGGCGAAGCCGATGCCAAGTAGGAGGCCAGCGGTAATAGTCTGAATGCGTTGCATGGGGATGCTCCTCGGATGGTGAGACTCGAATCAGCGGCGAAGGCCAGCTGAGCAAGAACACCTTGAGTTAAGCAGGAGTTATGCAACAATAAAATTGTTATCTCTTGATGTTTATACCCGATTTATTGATGTTAATTGCACCAACGTAGAGCACGCCAATGAAGCTGTCCGCTGCTGACCTTAAAAGCCTCTCTGTTTTCCTTGCTGTGGCTGAGCACCGTGGTTTTGCCGGTGCGCAAACGGCGCTCCATATGAGCCAGTCCGCCGTCAGTTTTCATATCCGCGCGCTTGAAGAACGGGTGGGGTTTATCGTCTGTCGCCGTGGAAGACAGGGGTTTGAGCTAACCGAGCGGGGCGCCATTGTGTATGAGCGGGCCAAGCTGCTGCTCTCTTCGGTAGATGATTTCGATAGCGAAATGAGCGAGCTGCGTAGCTCTGTGTATGGCACGCTGCGCTTGGGTGTGGTGGATAACACCATTATGGATGTGGATCTTGACTTGCAGGGGGTGATTGGTGAGTTTTTGCGTAAGAACCCGAAAGCGCGGCTGAATATTACGGTGGGAAGTCCTGACCGACTGATTGGAGAGATCGCCAATGGTGAACTACAGCTTGGTATTTTGCCGGAAACCGCGCAAATGGAAGGGTTGCAGCACCGCCAGATCTATACTGAAGTCCACGGCATTTATTGCGCGAAACGGCATCCGCTGTTCGCTCGTGATAGCGCCCAATTAACGATTGAAGAAGTCATTAATCATCCATTTGTGGTGCGCCCTTACGCGAACCTACAAGAACTTAAAAGTTTTCCTAATGCCCAGGTAGGTGCCCATGCTTCGAATATGGAAGCCCAGGCGCTGCTGATACTCAGCGGTCACTTTATCGGCAATTTGCCGCGTTATTATGCTAACCACTGGGTTGAGCGGGGCGAGCTTAAAGCGCTGCTGCCTGATCAGGTAGAAATTGCCTCGCCTTTCTGTGTGGTGACGCGGGTGGGGCGACGCCCCTCGCTGATTGTGCGTACTTTTATCCAAGAACTCGTGGCTCGACTGTGGCAGCAGTCACATCGGCTCGATACTGATAAGAGCACCGCTAAGGGTGATCTACCCAATGATGAGCAGCGATAATGATGGCTGAATGCTGTTATTTGAAATCGCTGGCAGTAAAGGTAACGCTGAGCGGAGACGCGTCGGCTGGCCAGCGGCCCGCTTGTGAGGTGTCAGCGTTTTGTCCGCGTACGACATAGCTTTGCTGTCCGTGGTGGCGCAGCGAGGCGGCGAGTTGGGTGATGGCAGCGACAT
Source organism: Halomonas qinghailakensis (assembly GCF_025820815.1). Classification (NCBI taxonomy): domain Bacteria; kingdom Pseudomonadati; phylum Pseudomonadota; class Gammaproteobacteria; order Oceanospirillales; family Halomonadaceae; genus Halomonas; species Halomonas qinghailakensis. Next base: position 2,095,100 of record NZ_CP096973.1, read on the forward strand.
TATTGCCGCTCAGCAAACCGATGCGCGTGCCTGGTGCCATCCAAAAGCGTGCTTCCCCTGCATTCGCTATTGGCTGTGGCGGTGCGGGTAGCGGGTTGCCTTGACGCCACTCATTCAGCGCCTCAGTGGTACCAATCACTAACAGCGGTGGCTGTGTCTCATCCTGCACGTTAACTGGCGTAGCAAGCGCTTCGGCATCTCGCCCTAACACTTGTCGTGCCAAGGGGAGGAGGGTTTCGTCCAGGGCGAGCACCTGCGTGGTTGGGTCAAGCATTAGCTGGCGTAGAATGGCCGGGGTTGGGCCAGGGTGGCGTAGCAGGTCAGCCGCTGGATCTACCTCAAGGGACAGGGGGCGAGCTGTCAAATGCAGCTCGAAGGATTGGTGCGTGTCATGCATGGCTTGGCGTACATTCACTGGGCCCTCTTCGGTGTTGACCACTACCGGAATTTCCATTGGCCAAGGTGCATGTTGGCCGCGCTGGATCAGCGTACCGCTGATGCGGTAGCCCTCGTCATGGGCTTCTGTTTGTATGGATTCTACATGTAGCGTGGGGCGTCCCGGACGGGTAAGCCAGGCAGTTAAGAAGGCTTGTTGTGACTCGCCAGAGGCCAGGCTGAAGGCGTCAATTAGTGCCGGCCAATCCGCCGTGCGGTGCATCCATTCACCTGCAAGGTGGCGTAGGCCGTTGTCAAACGCCTCATCGCCAATGCGCTGGCGCAGCATATGAAAAAGCATCGCGCCGTGCTGGTAGCCAATAAGGCGGCCCGCTGGGTCGGGGGCTCCACGAAAATCTTGCAAGGCGATTTCTTGGCTGTTGGGCAACGCCGCTAGGTCGGCCAGCCAGCGGTGTCGCATAGCATCGGCGTTGTCGCGCTGCTCCGCTAAGGCGTAATCGGCTAGATAGGTGGTGAGCGCTTCGGCCCAATTGCCGCTGGAGTAGTCAACATTGACCCCTGCCCCCCACCAAGCGTGCATCAGTTCATGAGGCAGCGAAGTGCTAGGAATAAAGGGTAGCGGGATGACCCGCTCGCCAAGCAGCGTAAAACCAGGAAAGGCAAGACCGATAGGCGCGGGAGATGCTGCGATAGAGAAGCTTTTATAAGGTAGCGGCCCCAGGCGTGCTTGAAAGAGTGCCAATTGTTTGGTGGCGTGTTGCAAATACGTCTCTCCGAAGGCGGTATCCAGCGCTTCGGGAAAGAGCGTGCGCAGAGTTACCCCGTCAACCTCACGTTCGCGAAGCTGCCAGGGGCCAGTAGCAATTTCTACATCACGAGTGTGCGGATGATAAAAGTGCGCCACATAGTGATCGCGTGTGCGTTGCTCTTCTATCAATGAGCCGGTGGCGACGGCGAGCTGCCCATTGAGCACGCTAACGGTTAACCCTAGAGGCATGGCGGAATCGCTTAGGTCGGGGTACCAGCCGGCACGGCTAGGTAGCAAGCTACCATCCGTTGCTACTTGGAGACGGCTGTTGGAACTGGCGTCTGGCAGCGTGCCTTCCCAGCGAAGTGTAATGGGTGTCGTGTTGTCTGCTGCATTGGTAACTGTGGGTAGCTGCCAGTGCCCATCAGTATCTTGAATAATCGTCAGTTCTTCATCGCCACGCTGCGCCGAGGTCAGCGTTAAGCCCTCAAGTAAGCGAAAGCGGCTTGAAGTAGAGAGAGGTTGACGCAGTTCGCCTTGAAGCGTCCGAGTGGTGGGGTCGAGCTGAATGAACAGAGTGCGCTGCTCAGCTGATGCCGTGGTGGGTTCTCCCCAGACGTGTCCTGCTGTCAACAGCCATAAAAGAACACTTAGGGAACTAAGCCATAATAACGGGCTGCGATAGCGTCGGCATGGGAACATTCGATACCCCTAGGCAAAAATAGAAGATTTACACTCTTGCGTGGCGTTAAGATGAGCAAAGTCACACAACGCCTTGTACAACTATCCGTAAACACTATCCGTAAACAACCATCTGTAAACAACCATCCGTAAACAATCATCAGTCATAAGCAATTATCAGTGGGGGGACGCAATGAGGCCACTTCGAAAACGTATCGGTCTAATGGCTGTTACTCTGCTGCTTGTAACCCTTATCACTGGATGTCGTGGCCAGTTAACCGTAACGGTGCCGTTGACTATCTTAGCGAATAACCCCACTGCCTTTGACGACAACCAAATAGTGACCCATGGCGTGGTACGGCATTTTAATGATCCACTTCACTATTGGATTGAAGACGAACACCTCAATCGTGTTGAGGTTTTTCCTCATCAGCAAATAGCCCCATTTCTAGGTGACGTCGTAGAGGTAGAAGGCCGGTTTCAGTTTTCACCGCATGAAGGGCGACGACTAACCTTGGCCCGTGTAGAGCGGGACGTTTCAAGCACTGAATAAAGGTAGTCTTCCTGGTAATCGTTTCACTTTGTAGAGTGTCACGTCATGTTATAGAGTGGGATTTGTTGTTCGCTCTGTGTTTGTTTGTACAGCTAATGTATAAAAAATTATGGCCGTTGGCCAGAAGAACCGCAACCTAGCGCTATTTTCTGGCTTGCCCCCTATCGTTGATTAGAGACTTCTTGGTCATTTTTTCTCATTTGAAATATTTTCTTATAAATTATTTATTATTAGTGACTGAAAAGAATAAGCGGCTCCCGATCACAGGTAATTACTAATATTAACCATTAATGTGAAGAAGCTTGTATGCATGTAAGCTTATGCATAAGCACTTATTGAAATATTTATGGAAGCCGTTTTTTCTTATTTAAATCTTTTTTATGACTATGGTTGACGGGAGTGCTATAGAAGCGCAGACTGATTGCAGTTGGTTAGCAAGTCGAACGTTGTCAGCAGTATCGAAGCATTTTAGCGTTGAGCCTGGTGAAAGTTTCTTGTTCTGCCCTCTGTAACTCGGGTATTTCCCCGGCATTAATTTCGCTAAATCGAGGATTTCGATCATGGCAACTGGTACCGTAAAGTGGTTTAACGACACTAAAGGCTTCGGCTTTATTTCTCCTGAAGTTAGCGGCGACGACTTGTTCGCGCACTTCTCCGAAATTCAAGCAGAAGGCTTTAAGTCCCTGCAAGACGGTCAGAAGGTTTCTTTTGACGTCACACAGGGCCAAAAAGGCCTTCAAGCTTCTAATATCAAGGTTATGGAATAAACTCCATACTGCGATATTAGCTACCGATTAGTTCGGTAAGCTTTAAAACCCCGCCAAGTGCGGGGTTTTTGCATTTTTAACTATTTATTTTTTTACGTTGTTTTTAGCCTGTCTCTATAAAAAAGTCCTTTTATTTGTATAGCCGGCCCAGGTTATAAAGAGTTGATCTGCCTGTTCTTTATTTTCGTTGGAAATGATTGGCTGCTATTACATCGTTTAGCAATTATGTCTCTACATTGCTCATCTTGGATGTTGCTACGACAATAACCTAATTGGACTTGCATTCACGCAGCATGTGACAGCGGAGACCCAGGATGAAGACCTTATCGAACATGGGGTTTGCTCTATTTGGGGCAGCCCTGGTCGCGATTAGCTATGGGCTTGCACGCTTTGCGTTTGGCTTATTCGTGCCTTCCATTAGCGCAGAACTGGAACTAACAGCGTACTTAGTCGGTATTATTGGGGCTCTGCCGTTTATTAGTTTCGTGTTGGCGACCCTGTTTGCTCCGCTCGCCGCGGATCGGCTAGGGGCGCGGAACCTGGCGGTACTCTCTGGTGGGTTCGGTGTGGCAGGTCTGGTCGTTATCAGTCAGTCGTCAAATGCCTTATCGCTTGGTGTTGGGGTGTTTATTTGTGGCATCTGCACGGGGTTGATGATGCCTGCGTTGACCGCTGCGATGCAGGCGTTGGTTAGCCGAACGATGCATGGCCGTGTTAGCTCTATTATGAATGCGGGCACGAGTGTCGGGATTATTGTGGCGGTGCCGACCGTTATATTTCTAGCTGATGCCTGGCGCTTTACTTACTCAACGTTTGCCGTGTTAGCAGGCCTGGGGGTGGTGGCCGCGTGGTACTTTATCCCCTCGGTTTCACGTGTAATACCCGCCAATGCAGCTCCGCCACCGCCAATTACGCGGTTGCAATGGTCACGTCTTATCCGGCTTTCACTCTTTGCGTTCGCAATGGGCGTTGTGTCTGCACCGTTCTGGCTGTTCGCCCCTGATTTGGTCGTCACCCTTGGCGCGTTGCCTGCTAATCAAACCGGTTGGCTTTGGTTTGCCGTGGGGCTTGCTGGGCTTGGGGGAGCCATGGTGAGTGATTTAGCTGACCGCAATAACCCGCCTATCACACAAGCATTAATGCTGATGATGCTCTCTTCAAGCCTAGTATTGCTGGCTGCTAGTCCAGATCAATTAGGGCTGGCGATGTTTGCAGCGCTAGTATTTGGCCTTGCCTATATGAGTTTAACGGGTCTGTATTTAATGACGGGCATACGGCTATTGCCAGGACGGCTTTCTATGGGGCCTGTGCTGCCATTTATGGCGTGCGCATTGGGGCAGGCAGCGGGGTCCCCGGTGGTGGGTATGCTGGTAGATAGTTCTGGCTATGCCTACGCGTTTTCGGTGTTTTCTGCTATTGGCATTGTGGTGGCGATCTTATCGCCTATTTATCCAGGCCATATTGATTACTGGGCAGACTGGACGGAGGAAACAGCAGAAGAAGCGCAAGAAGAGCAGCCATCTGCTGAAGATACTGGCCTTCAGGCAGCCTACGACCACCAGCTGCTTGACGAGAACGGCGAACCCATTGAGCCTGTCGCAATAAACGAAGCACAGTAACGGCGGCCCTCGTGGTCTTAAGAGGGGCGAGTGACTTTTCGCCAAGGCTTGCCTTCGCAGGTCGCATAATTTATGCAGTCGGCTAGGCAGCCACGGCAAGGTAATCGCGTTGGCGTTGTTGCTGGCGTCGGTTTTGTTGGCGCTGTCATTGTCATCGTTTTGGGCCTTTTTAGAGGATGGTACGGTTAATCTGGGCGCCATGGACTAATAGGGTGTGGGCGCTATTAGTTACTTTAACACCCCCTTACCCGGTAACCCAGCAGTGGCGAAAGCGCACACTACGCAATTGTAGGCTGCAGGCCGCCTTAGAGCCTGCTATGGTCGAAAACCGCTTTTCTTAGCGAGTATCTATCTATATGAGCCAGCGCCCCAATCGTCGTGTCCTGCTTCGGTTATTAGCACTCTTGCGTCCTTATCGTTTACGTCTTGCCTTAGCGGGCTTCGCCCTGCTGCTAGCGTCTGGCAGCGTGCTGTTGCTGGGCAACGGCTTACGTTTAGTCATCGATAATGGCTTTTTGGCGGCGGATTCCCAGGCGTTGGCCAAAACGCTGGGGTTAATGCTTGGCGTGGTAGCGCTATTAGCGATGGCATCAGCACTGCGTTACTACCAAGTTACCTGGATTGGAGAGCGTTTGGCGGCGGATCTACGCCAACGTGTTTTTGACCATTTGCTCACTCTGGAGCCGAGCTTTTTCGAGAGTGCTAGCGATGGCCGTGCAGCGGGGGAAGTCGCGTCGCGGCTGACTGCCGACACCAGTGTGTTGCAAAGCCTATTTGGGTCATCGATTTCACTGGCATTGCGTAATCTGGTCATGTTGGTGGGGGCGGTAGTGTTGATGCTGGTGACCCAGCCGTGGCTTTCAGCGATGGTGCTTTTGGGTATTCCTGCCACGCTGCTGCCGATTGTGTGGTACGGCCGGCGTGTGCGGCGGCTTTCGCGCACCAGCCAAGATCGTATTGCGGAGCTTGGTCGTTATGCCGAAGAGGCACTTAGCGGGCTCCAAACCCTCCAGGCGTTTAATCACGAAGCCGTTGATAAACGTCGCTACGGCCAGCGGGTAGAGCAGGCATTTAGTAGTGCGGTGGCGCGAACCCAGCAGCGTGCCTGGTTAACCGGTGTCGCGTTGCTGGTGGTTTTTAGCGGCGTTGGGTTAATGCTTTGGCAGGGTGGGCAGGCGGTGCTGGCGGGCACCATGAGTGCTGGTGAGTTGTCGGCATTCATTTTCTACGCGCTGCTTGCGGCAGGTGCGGTGGCTACCTTAGCGGAAGTAGCTGGAGATGTGCAGCGCGCCGCGGGTGCGGCTGAACGGCTGCTGGAGCTATTGGATACCCACCCCACCATACAGTCGCCGGCCAACGCCGTGGCATTGCCGCCCGCCCGTGGTGAAATAACCCTAGAAGATATTCGCTTCACCTATCCGGGGAGAGAAACACCCGCCCTCAGCGGTTTTAATGTGAGCATTCAGGCCGGAGAGCGGGTAGCCGTTGTGGGGCCCTCTGGGGCTGGCAAAAGCACCTTGCTGGGGTTGCTGCTACGCTTTTACGACCCAGACCAAGGGCGCGTTACGCTGGATGGTCTTGATATTCGCACGATAGATATTGCTGAGTTGCGTGGGGCCATGGGATTAGTTGCTCAAGAGCCGGTACTGTTTAGTGGCTCGGTGGCTGACAACCTTCGCTATGGCTGCCCTGAAGCAAGCGATGAAAGGCTGCGTGCAACTGCTGTTGATGCCAGCGCCAGCGACTTTATCGACGCGCTTCCCCAAGGGTATGACACGCCTCTTGGCCCAGGTGGTGTACAGCTTTCCGGTGGCCAGCGCCAGCGGTTGGCGATTGCCCGTGCGCTGCTTAAAAATCCGGCGGTACTACTGCTGGATGAAGCGACCAGTGCGCTAGATGCGGAAAGCGAGCGCCTTGTACAACAGGCGCTGGATAGGCTAATGCGCGGACGCACCAGCATTGTGATTGCTCACCGCTTAGCGACGGTGATTAATGCTGATCGCCTGTTGGTGCTGAAAGATGGCCGGCTTGTGGCCTCGGGCAGCCATGCTGAATTAATGACCACTAGTCCGCTTTATCGTCACTTAGCGGCGTTGCAGTTTGGCGCAGAGGCGTCGTTCGCCATATAGCAGTAAGCGCGATGAAATGAGAAGGGGGATTTAACATATGTCATCACGACTGGGTGATCGTAACGTATGGTTTGGACTGTTGCTTGGCATGCTGGGGCTTATCTATATTCGGAGCATGGCTGCGAGTGGTTTGGCTGAGGTGCCACACATAATGGCGTCGCTGACCATTTTAATCCCAATGACCCTGTTTGGAGTGGTACTACGCAGCCCTTGGCCTGCAATCGTGGCGCTCGTTGCTTTAATGGTTATTAACATGACACTCAGCTAATGCTACCTATTAGCGGCACTTTTTTACTTTATACATAGCATTATCGGCATGCTTGAGCAGCGTATCGGCATCCTCCCCATCGGCAGGGTAGCAGGCCACACCGATACTACAGGATGGCATGCTGATCTCTCCAAATTCTGCGCCTAGTGGTTTCGCCATGACGGTGAGAATCTGATCTATCTTTTGTGAAACGCTCTTAATTGACTGGATGTCCGTCAGTAGTACCGTAAATTCATCACCGCCCATCCGCGCGACGGTATCCGTTTCGCGTAGGCAGCTTTCTAACCGTCGAGCCACCGTACAGAGCACCCCATCGCCCACGGCATGTCCATAGGTATCGTTAATTAACTTGAAGTCATTAATATCCAGGAAGAGCAGGGCGAGGCGATTCTGATGGCGCCGAGCTGCGCTGATACTGGTGGTCAAGCGATCATAGAAGAGTGACCGATTTGTTAGCTTAGTGAGTGGGTCGTGATGAGCAAGAAAGCGCAACTCCTCTTCGGCTTGCACTAGGGCGGTTACGTCCCGTGCTACACCTATCCGAACCTCCTCTTCTTTATACCAGCGGGCAGACCATAAAATGTGTACGGTGCTACCATCCTTGCGGAGATAGCGGTTGCGGAAATCGACATGGTGCTGGCCATTCATAACCCGGACAATAGATGCTCGCGTAGCCGATAGGTCATCAGGATGCATATAGTTAGTGATTAGAGAGCCAACCAGCTCATCGGCACGGTAACCAAGTAATGACTCACAAGCATCGCTCACAAAGAGGATGTGACTATCCCCGTCGACCACGAAGACCGTGTCCAGCATCAAATGAACCAGCTTTGGATAGAGCGCTTGTAGGTCGACAGGCATAGGTTAATGTCTATTATATCGCTCGAGTAGCAGTGAGGTTTAATTTTTATTAACGTCACTATCATTAATAGGACACAATGACTCAAAAACCAAATAATTATTTACCAGCCTATGTATTTCGCATGTGGGCGTGAATTATTTTTAAGAGTAGTTTGTAAAAGTCGCTTTTAAGAGCCGCTTTTAAGAGTAGTTGTTAAGAGCACTTTTTAAGAGCACTTTTTAAGAGTACTTGAACAGAACTTCTTTTAAGAATTGTTGTGAAGAATTGCTTTAGCGCTGCTTTGTCGTTGCTAGGTGGTGCTGTTCCATAACGTAGCTTGGGCGATTAAAACAGATTTAGCAGCTGCCCAAGGGTTTCCATGCCCCGTTCGCTCCGCGCTGTCCATGGATGGCCGTAGCTTAAGCGTACGCAGTGCCGGAACTGTTGGGTGGCCGAAAAGATGGGGCCTGGGGCTAAGCTAACGCCATGGTCGCGCGCCATGTTAAATAAGCGCAGCGAATCCACTTGCTCAGGAAACTCTACCCACAAAAAATAGCCGCCAGCAGGGCGGGTAATACGCGTTTGGGTGGGGAAGTGGCGATCTGCAGACGCTAGCATGCTGCCTTGTTGGGCTTCTAGCGCATGGCGAAGCTTACGTAAGTGGCGGTCATAGCCACCGTGCTGTAAATAATCGGCAATGGCTGCTTGGGCGGGAATGGAAGGCGAGATGGTCGTCATTAACTTCAGTCGTGAAATGGCTTCTGCGTAGCGTCCGCCTGCTACCCAGCCAACACGATAGCCAGGCGCCAAGCATTTCGAGAAAGAGCTACAGTGGATAACTAGCCCCTCCTCATCAAACGCTTTTACCGGAGCAGGAGGGGAGCTACCAAAGGTCAGCTCGGCATACACATCATCTTCTAACATGGGAACTTGATGCTGCTTTAATAGCTGATACAGCGCCTGTTTTCGTTCCTTGCTTAGACTGGCACCGAGTGGGTTTTGCAGATGGCTCATAAACCAGCAGGCTTTAATAGGCAATGCTTCCAGGCGTTCTGCCAATATCTCTAGATCAATGCCCTCCCGTGGGTGAACCGGAATTTCCACCGCTCGCAGCTTCAGCCGTTCCAACACTTGTAAGCTGGCATAAAACGCCGGTGACTCAATCGCTACAAGGTCTCCCGGCTGGGTTACGCACTGTAGGGCTAAGTTAAGGGCCTCCATTGCGCCATTGGTAATCACCAGCTCTTCCATCGGTAGTTGAATACCGCCTAGCATGTAGCGCAAGGCAATCTGTCGACACAGATCGATATGTCCAGTGGTCATATCAGCCACCACTTGCTGAGGCGAAAGTGCTCGTAGCCCCCGTGTCATGCTGGTGCTAAGACGCGACAGCGGGAAAAGTTCGGGGCTTGGAAAGGCGGACCCAAAGGGCACCGTTCGGTCATCCTGCAGTGAGTCGAGTACCGAAAATACGAGCTCACTGACCTCTACTTCCGCTGGGTCGGTGGGTTGCAACGTCATCCGTGGTTCACCCAGCAGGCGCCGAGCATGTTCACGAACAAAATAGCCTGAGCGCGCCCGCGCTGTGATGAGCCCGCGATTTTCCAGGAGGTAGTAAGCCTGAAACACCGTCGACGGGCTGATCCCGTGGCGGTGGCTGGCCTGGCGAACAGACGGGATCCGCTCGCCAGGGCCAAGCACGCCCTGGCGGATCAGCGTGGCTATCTCATCAGCAAATTGTTCATAACGTTTCATGGTGTAAACCATCGTCGATGCGTTGAGTAGAGCAGAGCGTCAATATACGCCATTACAGTGAGGCTCTCTGCCGTTGGGGGAGGCCACTGTGGCGCATGTAAGAAACTTAAAACAGGCTCACGTCTATTAAAAAAAAGCATATCAGCAGCGGGGTTGCTAGTGGGCAATCCTTAAACTGATACGCACTATTTCTCTAAAACTGCGCCTGTTTGTAGTGCCGCTTAGTGGGGATAGTAGTGGTGAATCATCGGCGACGCCCCTCGATCGTATAGACCTCTATTCTCTCCTTTTTGGATATCGGTATGACGCAACGCATTCCACTGCAAAACCTGACCACAGACCCTTCGGTTAGTCACCATACGCCATCCTCTCAGCCATCTCATGCTCAGCCATCTAGCTATCAGCCACCTCATCGTAGTAAGCCCCCTAAGCTTGGGCATGTGTACGTGCGAGAGATAGGTGGTTTTTTTCAGCGCATTCGGCGGCGCTCGAATTGGTTGCTAATGGCGCTGTATTTTGGCTTGCCATGGGTCAACTGGGGGGATCGGCCGCTGGTATGGTTCGATCTTTCTGCACAAGAGTTTCATCTGTTTGCGGCGACGTTTTATCCACAAGACTTTATCTTACTCACCTGGATCTTAGTGCTGTGCGCGTTTGGCCTGTTTTTGATCACAGTAGCGGCTGGCCGAGTGTGGTGTGGCTATAGCTGCCCGCAAAGTGTTTGGACTTTTTTGTTTATTTGGTTTGAGCATCGCTTGGAAGGGCCGCGGCACCGGCGCATACGCCGTGATAAGGCACCACGTACGCTGGATACGCTGTGGCGTAAGACAGCTAAACATACCGCTTGGCTGCTAATTGCTTTGGCAACAGGGGCCACCTTCGTCGGTTATTTCACGCCGATTAGAGCGTTGGTGGTGGATTTTATCAGCCTAAATGCGCACCCCTGGGCGCTATTTTGGATCGGCTTCTTCACGGTTTTTACGTACTTAAATGCTGGCTGGCTGCGCCATCAAGTATGTCTTCATATGTGTCCTTACTCGCGCTTTCAGTCAGCGATGTTCGACGCTAATACGCTGATCGTGTCTTATGATGCTGCCCGTGGTGAGCCGCGTCGCAATCATCTCCAGGGCAATCATCTCCAGGGCAATCATCTTAAGAACAATCATCTCCATAAGGGTATTGAAACAACCCGGGTTGGCGACTGCATCGACTGTGAGCTGTGTGTTCAGGTATGCCCAACAGGTATCGATATTCGTGATGGGTTGCAGTATGAATGCATTGGCTGTGCTGCGTGTATTGATGCCTGTGACAGCGTAATGGCACGTATTAATAAACCGCTTGGCCTTGTGCGATATACCACAGAGCGGGCGTTGTCAGGTAAAACCACCCGTTTTTGGCGTCCGCAGCTAATTGCTTACGCGGTAGCACTGCTCTCCATGGTGGTACTGCTCGTTAGTTTCTTGAACGCGCGAGTACCTATCGACGTGGACATTGTGCGGGATCGGCAAACGCTGTTTGAAGGCACGGCAGATGGGCGGGTCATTAATTATTACAACGTAACGCTACGTAATCACGATAGCCAGCCGCATCGTTATGCGCTATCAGCCGCGGGTCTGCCAGGCTTGCGTTTACAAGGAGTGGAAACCATTGAGGTAGAAGCTAACAAAACCCGCCACTTACGCATTGCACTGACCGTAGAAGAGGACACCCTTAGGCTGCCCAGCCACTCTATTGAGCTACACTTTGTCGCTTTAGACGACCCGTCGATAACAAGCTCCAACGAAACACGCTTCCTAGGGCCTCAAAGAGAATAACTGTTTCCTGAGAACGCTCCCTCTGGGGGGCTTTTCATGTGGATATTGAAAGGTCTGATCTTTGTATCAAATAGTTACGCTTTAAAAATGGCAACTTATTTCATTATCAGAGACTATACGCATATGTAAAATACTTTTACTCATAAATCATCGTGACTTTACTCAAGGCAGATCATGGTTATAGCAAACTTATATGCGCTTAATGATTTCCCTGTAGGGTGCATGGTGACCGACTATAAACGTCGGATTCTCTATAGTAATCGCTATCTCGAGCAATATCACGGTTATTCAACGGATGAAGTAGTGGATATTGATCTGTTTACGCTATTAAGCAGAGCGTCACAGATTATGTATGACACTTATATAGTGCCTATTTTGGTACGTGAAAAACGGTGCGAAGAAATCCGTCTTTCTATGGTGACCCGCTCTAATAGCGTACTACCCATTGTGGTTAGTGTACGTTGTGGTGATAGCGACAATGAACGACTTTTTTGGAGTATTAGTAGTGCTAGCCGCTCTGAACAACTGTTTGAAGAGCTGACAGAAACCAAACAACTGCTAGAGCAAAAAGTTTCTTTGCTGCGTACCATATCAGACACTGACCAGTTGACAGGTCTACCTAATCGCACTGCCTTGACCAAACATCTTGACCAGAAAATCGTTGCTTCCAAGAAAGATGGCATGGCATTTGCGCTTGCGTTTGTTGATCTTGATGGATTCAAAGAGGTTAATGATCGCTACGGTCACCATATGGGCGATAAAATACTCCAGCTAGTCGCTAAGCGATTGGCCAGTAACCTCAGAAGTGATGACTTAATTGCCCGCTTTGGTGGTGATGAGTTTGTGATTTTTTTAAATAGCAGCTTTAGTGCCAGTTTAGTAGAAGAAGCACTTTCTCGGCTGATCAGTAAGTTAGCGGAACCTTTTGATATCGATTCTGTGCTTTTACAGCTCTCGGCCAGTATTGGCGTTACGCTATATCCACAGTCGAAAGACGTTGAGCCAGACCAGCTAATCCGTCAGGCTGACCAAGCGATGTATCAAGCAAAACTTGCTGGTAAGAATCAGATATGTCTATTCAATGTCGATAATGAGCAAGTTCAAAAAGGTAAGCAATCAGAGTTATGTGCCATTAGGGCAGCAATGGAGGCTGATCAGTTTGAGCTTTACTATCAGCCTAAAATTAACATGCTGACAGGTAAAGTGTTGGGAGCCGAAGCGCTTATTCGTTGGAATCATCCTAGTCAGGGACTAAGAGCACCCGCTAGCTTTTTGCCTGTGCTCACTAATACCTCTACGGGTATACAATTGGGGCGGTGGGTTATTAATAGCGCGCTTTGTCAGCTTCAGGAATGGCTTCAGCAGGGTTTGAATTTCCATGTGAGTGTTAATATTGATGGGTATCACTTACAGCATTCCCAGTTTCTTCACGATTTAAGCAGCCTACTAGCAGGCTTCCCCAACTTACCTAAACAGCGACTTGAGCTTGAAGTGCTGGAAACAAGCACTATCGAGGACGTCAGTCATGTTTACTCGGTGTTAACTGCCTGTCGTATGATGGGAATTCGTATCTCATTAGATGACTTTGGGACCGGTTACTCCTCATTAAGCCACCTAAGAGACCTATCGGTCGATACACTTAAAATCGACCGTAGTTTTGTACAAAACATGCTAACTAGCGTTGGCGACCTTGCCATTCTAAAGGGCGTTATTGGTTTTGCAGGCGCGTTCGAATGTGACTTGGTCGCAGAAGGTGTTGAAACTCTTCAACATAGTCAGCAGCTTATTGAACTAGGCTGTGAATGTGGACAAGGATATTTTATTGCCCGCCCGATGACAGCGACCGCTTTTAAAAAATGGATCGAAGAGTGGGAGAATGGGGGGTTTCAACGAAAGTTTAAACATTCAGGTGTTTGAGTTCGATAGCATGAGATTAATTTTTTGAGATAGTTTAGTGAAGTATTTTAATCTAAAATTAGCGATAATTTTATTAAGCGATGTTGCTAAAAGATGTTAAAGGTTCTTGGAAGGTTTTTTGAAGATTTTTGGAAGGTTTTTAAAAAACAGTAGATTTGTTAGAAGAAAGTAGAGGCATTTACGTGTTGACGAAAGAAAGAGTCATTGAAAGAAATAATGTAAAAATTATTGGGTCTGGCAGTAAAACACTAATGTTAGCCCATGGTTTTGGCTGTGATCAAAATGTGTGGCAGCACCTCATTCCACAATTACAAGAGCACTATACGCTGGTGCTTTTTGATTATGTGGGATCAGGCCAATCGCAAATTTCGGCCTTCAGCGAATCGCGCTACTGTGCCCTGGAAGGCTATGCACAGGATGTGACCGACATCTGTGAAGCGTTAGATCTGACTGAGGTGCATTTTGTTGGTCATTCAGTTAGTTGCAACATTGGCCTATTAGCGACCATTGCTCAGCCAGAACGATTCTCCAGTCAGATTATGATCTGCCCTTCACCGTGTTTTCTAAATATGCCGCCAGATTACTATGGCGGCTTTGAGCGAGCAGATCTTGAAGAGCTTATTGAACTGATGGATCGAAATTATATGGGCTGGGCCAATTATCTGGCGCCTCTCATTATGGGGGCCGAGAGCTCTCAGCAATTAATTGGAGAGCTTTCTAGTAGTTTCTGCTCTACCGACCCGGTGGTGGCTAAATCGTTTGCGCGCGCCACTTTTTTCTCAGACTATCGCCATTTACTGTCTCAAACGGCACATCCCTCTTTAGTGCTGCAAAGTGAGATAGACTCCTTGGCAAATCCAGAGGTTGGTCATTACCTACATGCCCATTTACCTGATAGCACGCTGCGGATAATGGCAAGCGAAGGGCATTGCATTCACATGACCCATCCAGACCGCGTCGTTCGAGAAATTAACGCTTGGCTAGGTGGATGATGTTACTTAATCGTCGTTACTCTTATGCTTCGTCGTTACTCTTGAGCGTTAACGTAAAGGTAGTGCCTTCTTGGTTATTACTTTCAACCTGGACGTCGCCTTGATGCCACTGTGCAATAGAGCGAACAATGGCTAGCCCTAAGCCGCCTGAACCTGCCACGCCGCTTCGCGCTGGGTCGCAGCGATAGAACCGCTCAAACACTCTTGGCAAGTCTTCTGGTGGTATCGCGGGGCCATGATTATGAATGCGTAACTCGATTTGGCCTTCAACGCTGGTGGTAGAGATGCTGATAGGGGTTCCTGAGCGCCCATAGCGCAGGGCATTAGCGATTAGATTGGCTAAGGCTGTGCGCAGTAGGTCACGGTTGGCAACCACGCTACCGTGGCTGTGGTTCACTAGCGAGCGATCATCATCCTCTGCCATGCCCTCGAAGTAATCACATAGCTGAGTGACTAACTCACCGAGGTCGACTTGCTCACAGGGTAGGGTATGTGAAGGGCTTTCGGTACGTGCTAGGAACAGCAGGCTATCGATCATTCTTGATAAGCGCTCATACTCTTCGATATTCGATTCCAGCACCTGACGATACTCCGCATCACTTCTGTCCCGGCGCAGGGTATGTTGTGTCTGTCCTAGCAAGTTGGTTAAGGGGGTTCGCAGTTCGTGTGCCATATCTGCAGAGTGGCGTGAGAGCTGCGAAAACCCTTCTTCTAATCGATCGAGCATTCGATTCAGGCCTTGGCTGAGACGGCTGATTTCCTCGGTTTCGCCAGCCACACTTAGGCGATGATTCAGTTGGCGAATGTCAATGCGTGCCGCCTGTTCAGCTAAGCGTCGCAGCGGTTGAAGCCCCTGTCGGCTGACGCCCCAGCCAAGTAAAAATGCCAGTAAGGCGCCGACGATTAATGCAATCCATAGCTTGAACTGGTAGGCAGCGAGCATCTGATTACGCTCATTAAGTAACTTACCTGCGACCAGTGTTAATGGCTGGCCATTTTGTTCAAGGGTGTGCCATGCCAGTCTTGCTGGTATTAACCCGGACGTATCATTAAAGCGGACGGTCGTCGTCATCGGTAGATCCGGCACAGGCAGATTGCTTGGGTTAACCTCAATCAATACCTGTCCCTGGTTATCAATTACCCACAGTAAGCTGTCGTGATTGCCCAGCATGTTGGCATAGAGTCGAGGGCGTTGGTGAAGCATCGCAATACTTTCACCATCGTAGAGCAGCGCTTCCATGCGCTCTAGGCGGCCATGCAGCATTTGGTCATCACGCCAGGCAATCTCACGAGTCAGCGAATGGTAGAGATAAGTGCCGATACTGCCCAGCAGTAGCACGCTGACCAGGGCAAAAAGTAGCGATAAGCGCGTTGCTAACGAGTTCAGCGTTGGCATTAAGAACGCTCCTCAAGCACATAACCCATGCCGCGCTCGGTGTGGATGAGTTTAGTGGGAAAGGGGTCATCGAGTTTAGCGCGAAGTCGCCGGATAGCCACTTCGACGACGTTGGTATCGCTGTCAAAATTCATTTGCCACACCCGAGAAGCAATATAGGTGCGTGATAGCACTTCACCTTCTCGGTCGAGAAACAGCTCTAAAAGCGCAAATTCTTTGTTGGTGAGTGCAAGTCGTTCGCCTTGACGGGTAACGCGGCGGCGCAAAACATCCATCTCTAAATCGGCGACGCGAAAGTGCTCTCTTTCGCGAGGTGGGCTGCGGCGTAACAGTGTGCGCACGCGGGCTAGCAGTTCGACAAATGAGAAGGGCTTGACCAAGTAGTCGTCTGCACCTAATTCCAGCCCTTTAACGCGATACTCCACGGCATCGCGGGCGGTCAAAAATAGCACTGGTACTTGGCTGCGGCGGCGGATCAGTGGTAGCAACTGCCAGCCATCAAGGCCGGGCAGCATGACATCAAGAATGATCAGGTCGAATTCGTCCTCTTCAATGTAATGCTGCGCATCGTATCCATCGCGTGCTATCTCAACGGCATAACCTGATTCACCTAGCCCTCTGCTCAGGTAATCAGCGGTTTTTTGTTCGTCTTCTACTACCAGGATACGCATGCCGTGTCCCCGCGAAATCGACACAGAGTAGCCGGATCGGACGCTTTTTCACATTACAAATCTGTAATGCTGCCGTCAGGTGTTTGACGAGGTCGAGCTGTCAGGATGATGCCATCACTTGATAAGGAGACTTTCATGACATCACGACGTGCTCGCCTGCCCCTGCTTGGTGCTGTCTTGTTGGCCGGTAGCGTGCTTGCCGATACCGGGCCGCTACAGCAGCAGACGCTGTCGCTAGATCTGGCTAATCGCTTAGTGAATGCCACCTTGGAAGCGTGCCATGCCGATGGCCGTACAGCCGTGGTCGCTGCGGTAGACCGTGGTGGCAACCTGGTGGCTTTGCAACGCGATGACAACATCGGCCCCCACAACACGGTGGCCGCCCAACGCAAAGCATTTACGTCTTTGTCGACCGGCAGTACCAGCCGCGCGTTATCTGAGCATGCTCGCCAAGACCCTGAGTCGGCCAACCTAAACACGTTGGATGAATTGCTGCTATTGGGTGGCGGTGTGCCGCTCAGAGTCGAGGGTGAGCTGATTGGTGCCCTTGGCGTTGCCGGAGCAGGTGGTTCTGCCATTGACGAAGGCTGTGCCCTGACGGCTATCGACAGCGTAATACCCCAGTAAATCCCATAAAGATCGCTCTTTACCTATCACCCTAAAAGGATGTTTTTTTATGAAACTATTGTCTGCCCTGTTTGCCGGTATGGTTTTTAGCAGCGTTGCTGCCACTGCACTGGCGGCTGATAACCCGCTAAGCGTTCATGTCCTCAATATCCAGAACGGCCAGCCATCCCCCGGCGTTGATGTTGAACTTGAACGACATACCGATGGGGGCTGGGAGTCACTGGCAACAGCAACTACCGACGATGCAGGTCGTGTGTCAGCCCTTTATCCCACTGATGAGGCATTCTTGCCAGGTACTTACCGTGTGACGTTTGAAACCGGTGAATGGTTTGAAGCACACGACACCGCTACGTTCTTCCCCAATGTACCAGTGCCTTTCGAAGTAGAAGATGCTGACCAGCATTACCACATTCCACTGCTGCTTAGCCCTTACGGCTACTCAACGTACCGCGGTAACTAATTAAGCATCGATGAACCCCCTGGTTTATTCGTGAGCACATCTTTTTAGATGTTCCATTTATTTGTTGCTTAAGTAAAACGAGAGAGAATGAATCATGAAAGTACTTAACATCGTCGCTGCCATCGCTCTTGCACTGGTCTCTGGTGTTGCGTTAGCAGAGCGGGGTTCTGGTGAAGATAATCAGATCGCCTATCCTGAATCGACGTCTCAACAGCAAAGCGGTGCTGATGGGCATAACGCATTTGTTGATCTGTCAGCCAGAAATCGTTAAGCGTTAGCGTAGCTTGAATAACTGTCTGTGTTAGTTCATTAGCATAGCGGCCTCTTTTATAGTGGCCGCTATGCGGCCATTCAGTCACCGCCTTTTCTTTAGCTGTCTCCTCATTCCTTGCTCTCCTCGTCCCTCATCCCTCGCTATTCTCGGTTTTTTTGTCTTTCTGCGCGGCTTTGTTTTTTAGTTTATGTTTCTCTCTTTGCGTGTAAGCAACAAAAAATAACCATTTTGGCCATTTCTATATGGCGGTCGCGTTGTGCCGAAACAAAGCCCGGCAGTAAGCTCCAAACCCAGGCTTGTATGGCCTGCAGGCTAAAAACAATTACTAAAAAAACGTCAGGAGAAACGCAATGTTCAAGAAAACCGCTATTGCCGCATCTGTCATTATGATGTCGATCACGACGGCGCAAGCTGAAAGCACCTATCGCATTGGTATTACCCAAAACAACGTCGGTGTTGATAGTTACCAAACTACCTATGAGAGTGCCTTTGAAGCTGCTGCAGAGAGCGTTGGCAATGTAGATATTGTTGTGCTGGATGCTGGCGGCGATGTCGCGCGTCAGATTGGCCAGATGCAGGATCTTATTCAGCAGCGTGTCGACGCCATTATTATTTGGCCAACCAATGGGCAGGCTGTTATCCCTGCCATTCGCCAAGCGCATAACGCAGGTATTCCGGTGGTCGTCACCAACTCTAAAATTGCTGAAGCGGGACTTGAGTTCATCGCTGCCTTCTCTGGCCCAGACAATGTCCAGCAAGGTATTTCCTCTGCTGAGATGATGTGTGATGCCTTGGGTGGAGAAGGACAAATCGTACAGATTGCCGGCCAACCCGGTTATACCACGGCCATGGAGCGTGCGGCCGGTTTTGAAGAGCGCCTCGCTGAAGCGTGTCCAGGTGTTGAGTTAATGGAGACCCAGCCAGGCAACTGGAACCGCGAGCGCGCCCAGCGGGTGATGGAAGATTTCTTGACCAAGTATGATCGTATTGATGGTGTTTATTCCGGCGATGACAATATGGGCGTTGGCGCTTTAAATGCTGCTAAAGGCGCCGATCGTGCAGATGACATTATCTTCATTGGCGCCACCAACTTTGCGGTTGGCTACGACGCTATTGAGCGTGGCGAGTATTACGGTTCTATTTATCAGTCTCCTGTTGATGATGCGGAAGCAGCTTTGCAAACAGCCCTAGATGTACTGGCTGGAGAAGAAGTGCCGAAAATGAACTTCTTCGAAACACCAAAAATCACCGCTGAAAACCTCGAAGCGTTTGACCGTCCGGTTTTCTAAAGGCAGAGCGTACTGCTGCCTGGTGTTATAGGTGTGTATCGCCTACTAACACCGGCACGGCGTGACCCTAAAGGCAGGTTTCCTGCGTCGGGGGGTACGGTTAGCGTGGCGGGATAGCCCCCGTGCTAACCGGTGCTTTCCGAGGTGATTTTATACAGGTGAATAGCATGGCTTCCGCAGAGCAATCAAAACCTAGGCTGCTGCCGGGAAAACTTAGCAAGGCTGGTGTGCTGAGTTTTCTATCGGCTCAGGGAATACTTATTTTTTTCCTGCTCAGTATGTTCGTTTTTTCGTTCTTCTCTGAGCAGTTTCTCTCCCAGTCCAACATCATGACCGTGGTGCGTCAGGCATCCATCATTGGCATCATCGCAGTCGGTGTCAGCGTGGTGATTATCGGTGGCAACCTGGATCTTTCCGTAGGCTCGATGCTGTCGTTTTCTACCGTTCTAGTAGTCGATTTACACGACAAAATAGGCCCCACTAATGCCATTTTGTTGATGTTCGCGCTGACCCTGATGATTGGTGCTGTGAACGGGTTTTTGATTGGCTTTCTGCGTCTCAATTCACTGATTGTGACCTTGGCGATGCTATCGGCCATTCAAGGCTTTGTGCTGATCTACAGCGGCGGTCAAAACGTCGATATCGCCGATCAGGAAGGCACCTGGTTTGCCTTCTTTGGACGTGGCTATGTCGGTGGTATTGCGGTCCCTATTCTTATGTTTGGCCTGCTGGCTATCGTGATGCAGGTGGTGATGTCCTATACCGGATACGGCCGACGCATTTTTGCGGTGGGCGGTAACCCGATGGCCGCCGTTTACTCTGGTATTCGCAAGAACTGGTGCGTGTTTAGCACCTATCTGATTTCAGCTTTCTGTGTGGCCTGTGCCGCTCTAGTACTTGGCTCACGGGTAATGGGTTCGCAAAACAACGTAGGCCAGGGCTACGAGCTGCTGGTGCTGGCCGGCATCATCCTTGGTGGTACTAGCTTATTGGGCGGTGCGGGCAGTATTTGGAAAACCGTGATTGGCGTGTTGATCCTGGGCTTTATCCAGAATGGCCTGCTGTTGATGGGCTACCCCTATTACATCCAGTGGATTGTGACCTGGGTCATTATCATTCTGGCCGTATGGCTGGATCTCGCTAACAAGCGTAAGAGCTTGTTCACGACCCACTCATAACGCGGAGGAATGCAACATGACATCAATTAAAGGATTCTTCCGTGGCAGGACGAGTATCCAGCCTATCTGGGTGTTTGTTATCGCGCTCTTTATTTTCTTCAGCTTCATGTCGGAGTACTTCCTATCGTTTGGCAACATCACCAATATTCTGGTGCAGACCTCAACGATTGGCCTGATCGCCCTAGGCATGACCTTCGTGATGATCAACGGCAACATCGATTTGTCAGTGGGAGCGATACTAGGGCTAGCCGCTTCCCTAGCGGTGGGTTTGCAGGAAGTTAGCATGACGCTGGCAATTCTAGCGGCCTTGGGTTCAGGAATCTTGCTGGGTGCCCTGAATGGGTTTGTGGTGTGGAAAACCGGTGTTAACGCTTTCATCGTTACGCTCGGCGCCATGCTAGGCGTACGCGGTCTGATTTTCCTGTACACCGGTGAGCAGTCCTTCTTTGCTATGAACTTTGCGTTTGCAGACTTTGGAACCAGCACGATTGGGTCGGTACCGGTGTTGGCCATCATCTTTCTGGTTTGCGCATTGATCATGCATCTGGTGCTAACCCGTACCGGCCATGGCCGTAATACCTTTGCCGTTGGCGGCAACCCTGAAGCCTCCATCGATGCGGGCATCCGCCTGGGCCGCCATATGATGATCAACTTTATTATTGTGGGCTTCTTTGCTGCCCTGGCAGGTGTATTGCTAGCCAGTCAGATGGGAGCGGCGACGCCGAATTTGGGGCGTGACTATGAGCTTTGGGTGATTACCGCGGTTGTGCTGGGTGGCACCAAACTGACCGGTGGCTACGGCAGCATTGTAGGCACCCTGGGCGGCGTGTTGGCAATCGGCATTCTGCGTAATGGCATGAACCTGATGCAGGTGCCAGCCTTCTACGTGCTGGTGATCCTCGGTGCGATCCTCATTTCAGTACTTATTATTGATAAGAAACTCAATGCGCCCTCGACCAAGGAGGTGCGGATATGAATCCCTCCCCAACCCAATCACGCCAGCCGGTTGACGCCGCGCCGATACTTGAACTCAAAGGTATTACCAAGCGATTCCCTGGTGTTGTGGCACTCAACAATGTCGATTTCGATGTCCGTCCCGGCGAGGTACACGCCTTGCTTGGGGAGAATGGCGCGGGTAAATCAACCCTGATGAAGGTGCTGGCCGGTAAGCATCAAGCCAATGAGGGCAAGATTATTCTGGGCGGCCAAGAGATGGCCTTTGAAAACCCCAAACATGCCAAGCGTGCAGGCGTAGTGCTGATCCACCAGGAGCAGTCGCTAGTACCGGAGATGACGGTCGCCGAAAACATTTTTCTGGGTAGCTTGCCAAGAAAACCGTTCAACCGCGTTGACTGGCGCAAGCTGCGCGAGGATACCAATAAGATTCTTGAGACGCTCAAGTGCGGTTTTCAGCACGATGATCTGGTGGGTTCGCTGTCGATTGCCAAGAAACAGATGGTGGAAATTGGTCGGGCACTGGCCTTCACCCCCCGAGTCGTGGTGTTTGATGAACCGACAGCGTCGCTCACCGACCACGAAAAGCCGGTGCTTTACGATGTGATCAATTCGCTGTGTGAGCAGGGCGTGGGGATTGTGTATATCTCCCACCGTATGGACGAGATCTTTCACCTTTCTCACCGCATTTCGGTGCTGCGAGACGGCGAATACACCGGCACCGTCAATACCGTAGATACCAACGAAGACGAGATCACCCGGATGATGATCGGCCGCAGTCTGGAGCTTGATCATGCCAGCAAGCCAACGGAGTTCGGCGACAACCTGCTGGAAGTGCGCAACCTCTCGGTGAAGCGGGTGTTCGAGAACGTCAGCTTTAACGTGCGCAAGGGCGAGATTGTTGGCATGTATGGCCTAGTAGGGGCAGGGCGCTCTGAAGTAGCAGAAACCATCTTTGGATTGCGCACGCCTTCCGCTGGGGAAGTGGTATTGGATGGTGACGTTGTCAACTTTCGCAGCGCCCACGATGCGGTTGCCAGTGGCGTTGCGTTAGTCCCTGAAGACCGCAAAGACCAAGGGCTGATTCTGGGCATGAACTGCCGAGACAACATGACCCTGGCAAGTCTTTCTAGCGTGTCGTCACTGGGCTTTATGACGAGTTCGAAAGAGCGTGAAGTCTATGACAAATATCATCAGGCAATGAAGATCAAGACGCCTAGCTGGCGACAGAAGGTGGGCAACCTCAGCGGTGGTAACCAGCAGAAGATTGTTATCGGCAAATGGCTGCATACCCATCCGAAGCTATTGATTCTTGATGAGCCCACCCGAGGCATTGATGTAGGTTCCAAGTCGGAAATTCACACCCTGGTGAAAGACTTGGCCAAGTCCGGCTATGCGGTGCTGGTGATCTCTTCCGAGATGCCGGAAGTGCTGGGGTTGAGTAACCGCATTATCGCTATGTACGACGGCCGTGTGACCGCTGAATTTGATGGCGATAACGTCAGTGAGGACGAACTGGTTCAGGCGATTACCGGCATGGGCAAGCAGGCACAGGCGAGCTAGCTCGCTGTGTTGCGACTGATGTGCACTGCAAAGAGCACATACAGACCACTTCAAACGTATAAGGAATGTTCCATGCAACCCTTTGTTTATAATGGCTTACCATCCCGCGTGGTGTTTGGCCGAGGAACCCTGTCACGTCTAAGTGAAGAGCTTGCTCATCTCGGCTGTTCACGTGCCTTGGTACTGGCCACGCCCCAGCAGCAGCAACAGGCCCAGGATGTCTTGCAGCAGTTGGGTGATAAAGGCGTCGGTGTCTATGCCAACGCCGCCATGCACACACCTGTGGAGATCACGGATGATGCTATGCAGGTCGTCAAGGAACTGGACGTGGATTGCACCATCGCCATTGGCGGTGGCTCTACCATTGGCCTGGGCAAGGCGATTGCGCTGCGCACGGGGTTAGCCCAGATCGCTATTCCTACCACCTATGCCGGGTCGGAAATGACGCCGATCCTGGGTGAAACCCGTGACGGTGAGAAAACTACCCAGCGCACTCTGGACGTGCTGCCGGAAACGGTGATTTACGACGTTGACCTGACCCTGACGCTGCCAGCTGGCATGTCGGGCACCAGTGGTATTAACGCCATCGCCCATGCGGTGGAAGCGCTTTATGCCCGCGATGGCAACCCAGTGATTGCACTGATGGCCGAAGAAGGCATTGCT
This sequence comes from Halomonas qinghailakensis, assembly GCF_025820815.1. Classification (NCBI taxonomy): domain Bacteria; kingdom Pseudomonadati; phylum Pseudomonadota; class Gammaproteobacteria; order Oceanospirillales; family Halomonadaceae; genus Halomonas; species Halomonas qinghailakensis. The sequence goes on from NZ_CP096973.1 coordinate 2,118,655, forward strand.
GCTCTGGCGCGAAGCCTGCCGGTTATCGCCAATGATCTGTCCAACGTCGACGCACGTGCCGATGCACTTTACGGCGCTTGGCTGTGTGGCGCTTGCCTGGGCTCGGTGGGCATGTCGCTGCACCACAAGCTGTGCCATACCCTGGGCGGCTCTTTCAATCTTCCCCATGCAGAAACGCACACCATCGTGTTGCCGTATGCGGTGGCCTACAATGCCCCGGCCGCGCCGCAGGCGATGATGCGTATCCAACGCGCCTTGGGGTGCGACGATGCGGCCACTGGTCTGTATGACCTGGGGCGTGCGGTTGGCGCTCCCAGCGCACTATCGGAACTAGGCTTCGGCATCAATGATGTGGACAAAGCCACGGCGATGGCCACCCGCAACCCTTACTGGAACCCGAGAGACATCACCGTTGACGGGATTGCGCGCCTGCTGAGCAATGCCCAGGCAGGCTTGCGGCCACAGTCTGAACGCGGGGAGGCGCTATGAAAACTCTGTTTATTAACGCTACCGTGATCACCATGGACCCAGCGCTGGGTGAGTTAAGCAACGGCCAGGTGCTGGTTGAGGATGAGCGGATTGTGGCCGTGGGCCATGACCTGGTGGCAGGTGCGGATGCCGAGGTGATTGACTGTGGCGGCGGTATCCTGATTCCTGGCCTGGTGAATGCGCATATGCATACCTGGCAGACCGGCCTGCGCGGCGTGGCTGCCAACTGGACGCTGCTGGAGTATTTCCGCCATGTACACCGTGGCCTAGCAGCGCTGTTCACGCCGGATGATATTTATATTGCCACCCGCATGGGCGCGATCAATCAGCTGAACTGTGGCACGACCACACTGGGTGACTGGTGCCACAATAACCCGACGCCAGAACACACCGATGCCGCTGTACGCGGGTTGAAGGAGTCGGGGATTCGCGCCCTGTTTATGCACGGCTCGCCCAAGCCTGACCCCAAGCCCGGTCAGCCGCACTTTAGTGAAATTCCCCATCCGCGCCATGAAATTGAGCGCTTGCTGGCAGGGGAGCTGTCTGACCCTGCTGGCCTGGTCACTCTAGGGATGGCGATTCTGGGGCCGCATTACTCCACCCTGGAGGTCACCCTGCAGGACTTTGCCCTGGCCAAAGAATTCGGTCTGGTCGCGTCCATGCACCAGGGCGGTGGCGAAGCCGTGGCCCCCGGCGCCTGGGACGAAGTAGAAGCCCGTGGCCTGCTAGGCCCGGATATCAATATTGTCCATGGCCAGAGCCTGGATGATGGTCAGATGTCCCGGTTCTGTGCCAGCGGCGTGACCTTTTCAGTGGCCCCGGAAAACGAGATGACCCAGGGCCACGGCTTTCCGGTCACTGGCCTGGTACGCCAGCACGGCGGCGTAGTTTCACTGGGAGTGGATCTTGAATCGGTGCTTTCTGGCGATATGTTCAGCGTGGCCCGTGCGGCCCTGGGCATGCAGCGTTCCCTGGATAACGATGCCTCTCGCCGGGAGCAGGGCAAGATCCCCGATACCTCGACCATTACCACCCGGGAAGCGCTGGGCTGGATCACGCTGGATGGCGCGAAAGCCCTGGGGCTTGATGACCGCATTGGCAGCCTGACCCCAGGCAAGCAGGCGGATCTGGTACTGCTGGACAGCAATCAACTCAATATGCAGCCGGTCAACGAGCCGATTTCCAGCGTTGTCATGCAGACAAGCTTAGCCAACGTCGACAGCGTCATGGTGGCCGGGCAGTTCAAGAAACGTGGCGGTCGCCTGTTGATGAACACTCAACAGGGCATTGCCGAGCTTGCCGCGTCAGGCCATCGCATTCACGCCGAACTGCTGGCGCGTGAAGCGCAATCCACACAGGAGGCACACTAATGTCCCATTCATCCTCCAAGGTCGCCTGGGTTGGCCTGGGCAAGTTGGGCTTGCCGATGGCCAACCGGATTATTCAGGCCGGGACTGCCGTTCAAGGCTTTGATCTTTCAGCACAGCGTCTGGCGCTCGCCGAAGACATAGGCATTACCCCGCATCAGTCGCTTGCCAGCGCCGTGGCGGAGTGTGGCCTGGTATTTGTCTCGATTCCCGATGACCGGGCACTGCTCAGCCTGTGTCTTGAACCGGGTGAGCTTATTCGTCACATGACGCCTGGCAGCATCCTGATCGAAACCAGCACGGTGAGTGTGGAAGCCTCAGCACGGGTAGCTGAAGCAGCCAAAGCCCAAGGCATTGCCTATCTGCGCAGCCCGGTGTCAGGCAACCCGGTGGCAGCAGAGGCTGGCACGCTGTCGGCGATGGTGTCTGGCCCACGCGATGCATTGGAAGCGGCGAAACCCGTGTTTGACGCCTTTACCAAGGCGCAGTATTGGCTAGGCGATGAAGAGCAGGCTCGGGTCGCCAAGCTGGCCATCAACCTGATGATTGCGGTGAGTGCCGGCATGCTGAGCGAAGCCCTGACCCTGGCGCGTAAAGGCAACATTGAATGGGACGCCATGTTGGAGCTGATTTCTGACAGCGCGGTGGGCTCACCCATGGTGAAGTACAAGGTGCCGCCGCTTTCACAGCGCGATTTCACCTCGACGTTTTCCGCCGCCCAGATGGCCAAGGATCTTGACCTGATCCTGAACTGTGCCCATGGCTCAGGGGTGTCGACGCCGCTGGCAGCGCAAATGCGTGAAGCCTATACCGCGCTGATCGCCACCGGACATGGCGATGATGACTATATCGCTACCGTACATCACACCGAACGCCTTTCCGGGCTGGGTGAGCCAACGCCTGCACAGCAGGGAGGGCAATAAGATGCGTAACCTGACCACCGACAATATTACCCAGGCAGTGATTGATGAATTTTCAAGCTGTGAGGACGAACGGCTTAAAACCTTGCTCAATGGCTTGGTAAAACATCTGCATGCGTATTTGCGCGAGGTGCAGCCCACTGAACAAGAGTGGACCCAGGCGATTGAGTTTCTCACCCGTACCGGGCAGATATGCGATGACGAGCGCCAGGAGTTCATCTTGCTGTCCGACACCCTGGGCGTGACCATGCTGGTGGATGCCATCAACCACCCAAGCAGTGACCCCAAGATCACCGAAAGCACTGTGCTAGGGCCTTTTTACGTCGCTGACCCTCCCCAAGCGAACCAGGGCGACGCCATCAACTGGGGCGTTGAAGGTGAGCCGTTATTTGTTGAGGGCCATGTCCACGATGATCAGGGCAAGCCATTGGCGAATGTCACCATTGATGTCTGGCAGTCGGACAGTGAAGGCTTTTATGACGTCCAGAAGCCTGAGCTTGAAAGCGCCTCGTTACGCGCGCGCTTTCACACCGACGACCAGGGGCGTTATGCCTTCTGGACGGTGACGCCATCGCCTTACCCGATTCCGACCGATGGGCCGGTAGGCAAGATGCTCGAAATCACCGGACGCCATCCGTATCGCCCTGCCCACGTGCATTTCATGCTGATGGCGCCAGGGTACGAAACTCTGGTGACTCAGATTTTTGCTGAAGACGATCCTTATCTCGATTCGGATGCGGTCTTTGGTGTGAAAGATTCACTGGTCAAAGAGTTTGCGCAGCAGCCAGCGGGACAGGCACCCGATGGCCGGCAGATGGAAACCCCTTACCGCTACTTCCATTACGACTTCGGCTTAAAGACGGCCTGAGCGTCTCACCCTGAACGCCCGGCTCGTACTGAGCTGGTTAAACCGAAAGAGGAAATGACATGACAACGATTGATCAAAAAGCTATCGCCACGCTATTTACTGAAGCACGTACCCATAACGTTTGGCAGGACCGTGAGGTAAGTGAAGACACCCTGCGCGAACTGTATAACTTGATGCACTTTGGCCCTACGTCGATGAACTGTCAGCCATCGCGGATTATTTTCCTGACTACTGACGAAGCTAAAGAACGCTTGAAGCCAGCGCTGCTGCCAGGTAACCAGGAGAAGACCATGAAAGCCCCAGTGGTGGCTGTGATTGGTTTTGATACCGAGTTTTATGAGCATTTGCCGCGCATGTTTGCCCACAACAAAGATGCTAAATCACTGTTCGAAGGCAAACCGGACTTCATTCACTCCACCGCCTTCCGCAACAGCTCGATTCAGGGTGGCTATCTGATCATGGCTGCTCGCGCACTCGGTCTGGATGCTGGCCCGATGTCCGGTTTCAACAACGCTGCCGTCGATGAAGAGTTCTTCCCTGATGGCAAGGTGAAAAGCAACTTCCTGTGCAACCTGGGCTATGGCGATCCAGAAGCGCTGTTCCCGCGTGGCGACCGCTTCGCCTTTGAGGAAGTTTGCCAGATTCTGTGAGCCTATCGGGATTCATTCCGATTAACGTGTGACAGAATCAAGTATCCGAAAAGGGGCCGTGACGATCATGGCCTCTTTTTTTATCCGCAGACTTTTTATCTACAGGCTTTTTTCTACAGACTGCGGCGCATAAAAGAGGCGTGTCATGACAATTGATTGGTTATTTGTTCTGCTGATGGTCGTCGCTGTGCTGCTGACCGGTATTTCCAAATCAGGTTTTGCCGGTGGCGTGGGCGTTGTGGCCGTGCCGTTGATCTCGCTCAAGGCAAGCCCAACATTTGCCGTGGCGGTGATGCTGCCGCTGCTAATTGTGATGGATATCTTTAGCCTAAAAGCGTGGTGGCGGCAGCGGGTTGATCGTTTATTGTGGCTGATGTTTCCACCTGCGATATTAGGTGTTGGAGTAGGTTATTTCACCTATGGCTGGTTTGATGAAGCACTGCTGAAACTACTGTTGGGTATTTTCTCGGTACTGTTTGGCTTGTGGGGGCTGTTTAAACCGTTACGTGGCAAGTTGATGCCTCGCTGGGTGGGGCGGCTGTGCGGCGGGATAGCAGGCTTTACCAGCTTTATTGCCCATGCGGGCGGCCCGCCGCTGAATTTTTACCTGTTGCAGTGCCAGCTGACTAAGCAGCAGTTTCTGGGCACTGCCGTGGTGTTTCTAGCGATTACCAACCTGGTCAAGCTGGTGCCTTACACACTGCTGGGCCTAGTGAATATTGATAATCTGACCATCGCTTTGTTGTTGATGCCGGTGGCGTGGTTAGGCGTGCGGTTGGGGCTGGTGATTCAGAAGCGCATTGATGGCGAGCTGTTTTTCCGGGTCATTCTTTGCCTGCTGATTCTGTTAGGGATTCGACTTATCATGGATGGCATACATTAAATAATGCAAAACAGGCCTTTGTCGGCACAATAATTAAGTGAGGCCGTGATGAGAAATACGCCGATGGCTGGTCAAGCCGGGTTAGATGACGTCAATCCTGAAGGGCCTTACGACAAACTATCGCAAATGCCGGTATCGAAAATATCCAATACTGAGCTGGCCCGCTTTATTGATTTTATTGAAAAGCTGGAAGATGAAACCGAAAGCACCTTGACCATGTCGCCGGGCTATCGCGAAATGCGCATGCTGCTACATCTGATGCGTAATCACCTGGCAGGCAGGCTGACGACGCCCACCTCGCTGGCGGATGCTTCTGGGCTTTCGTATGGAACGGCCAAACGAGGCATCGAAAGTATTCGTCAGCGTGGGCTGATTATCTCACGGCCCAGAACCAAAACCGGCAAAACCGTTTCTCTGCACCCATCGCCTGAAATGATTGAAGAGTGGGAGCGCTATGCCGAGCGTATCAAGGGAATCCTCGGGCCGCTGTTCGGGATAGACCCTGCCTCTGAGTCAGCCAGCAAGATATTTTTAGGGGCGTCAGCGTCGCAGCCGGTGATATCAACGCCAGCGGTACTTTCTGCGCGACTTGAATTGAAGGGCGGTCTGCGGGTGCTAGCCCATGCCGACCCCACCTTCATGGCGATGCACAACCTGAAGCGCCAGCTGGAATCGATCTTTGGCCTAGAAATTCGCAACAAGGCGCGTTCGATCGATAACCTGCTGGAAGATATCCACGATAATGCGCGCCTGACAAAATCACGCTATGACATTGTCGCCTGCGATTTACCTTGGTTTGGTGATCTGGCGGCCAGCGGTATCCTGATGCCACTGGATTCCTTGATTCAGCGCGATGGCCATGACTTGTCTGACTTCCACCCTATGGCGATCCAGAGCTCAGGCTATGCGGGCAGCCAGTATGGGATACCGGTGCAGACTACGCCTGAACTGCTCTGCTACCGCCAGGATATTTTCGCTGCCGCCCAGTTAGCGCCACCCACCACCACGGAAGCGCTGGTCAAGGTGGCCAGGCAACTGCACGACCCTGCCAAGGGGCGCTATGGCATTGCCTGGAATGCGGCCAGAGGTACACCGCTGGGGCATACCTTCAGCTTTCTGATGGCCAAGTTCGGCCAGCCGATTATTGATCTGCCGAGATGCCTGGATGGCTATGATTTTCAGCACGCCAAAGGTCAGCAGCTGCGGCCCATGTTTCAGTCGGATGCTGCTTACCGCGCCTGTGAATACATGCTGGATCTGTTGAAATACTCCCCACCGAATATCCTGACTATGTCCTGGTATGAGCGTGCGCAGTCCTACGCCTCGGGGGGAGCCAGCATGGCCTACTGTTACACCTTACTGGCACCGCTGATCGAGTTTGATAAAACGTCACCGGCTCATGGTAATACCGGCTATCTGTCGCATCCGGTGGGCAATCATGGGCGTGCCATCACGCCAATTGGCGGCTATGCGCTGGCGATTCCTGCCAACCTGGCGCCGGAGCGTGTTGAAGCGGTCTGGACGGCGCTAAAGCATCTGACATCGCCTAATATGTCCAAGCTTTACATCATGAACGGTAGCCTGGTGACACCGCGTTTCAGCGTCAGCCAGGACCCGGAAGTCTCGGCACTCTCACCGCTGATTGAGATTGTCGATGACATGGCAAAGAAGGATATTTTACAGGCCTGGCCGCGCCCACCCGTGCCGGGTATTACCGAGCTGATCAGCATTGCGGGTAATGAGATCTTCGAGGTGCTGGATGGCCGCCGCTCAATCAAGAAGGCGCTTTCCATTGCTCAGGAACGCGCCGATAAGGTGATGCGCGAAAAGGGGCATTACTAAGGCCGGCCACGGACACTCACGGATGACACGGACAAAAACCAACATGGATTCCCGCTAAGGGCATGCGGGAATGACGGTTTGGCGGGGCCGCCCCGTCATTCCCGAGTGAGCCACCACTGCGTCATTCCCGAATCAACCACCATCCCTCGTCATTCCCGAATGAACCACTCCTCGTCATTCCCGAGTGGGGTTATCGGGAATCCACCTTGATCTTTCCCGCTGAAGTCTCAGTACTAGGTCAACATGGATTCCCGCTAAAAGCATGCGGGAATGACGGTTTGGCGGACCATTCCCGAATCAACCACTCCTCGTCATTCCCGAGCGTGGTTATCGGGAATCCACCTTGACCTTTTCCGCTGAAGTCTGAGTACTAGGTCAACATGGATTCCCGCTAAGGGCATGCGGGAATGACGGTTCTGCGGAGCCATCCCCGTCATTCCCGAATGATAGTTACTGCATGATCATGCCGCCATCAATCATCAGTAGCTGGCCGGTCATGTAATCAGATTCGGCGCTGGCCAGGAAGGAGGCGGTGCCGACCACATCTTCCGGGTAGGAGTAGCGCTTCATTAGAATCATTTTCTCAGCAAGCTCGTCCATCGACTGACCCTGCTTTTCAAACTTACCGATGCTGACCAAGTCTTTATCAAGCTGTTCCCACAGTTCGGTGCGCACCACACCAGGGCCATAGCCGTTAACGGTAATATTGTGGTCGACCAGCGCCTTGGCGCCGCCGTTGATCATGGCCAGTACCGCATGTTTGCTGCAGGAGTAGGGCACCACGTCGTCAAAGGCCTGACGAGATAGAATCGAGCCTACGTTAATGATTTTATAAGGGCCGTTTTCCTTACCCTGATCAATCATCTGCTTGGCCGCTTCCTGCATGCCGAGCAGGCATCCCAGCGCATTGACATCCATGATCTGGTGCCAGTTTTCTTCCGTAATATCCAGGAACATTAATGGCTTGTTGATACCCGCATTATTGACCATCACGTTCAGGCTACCAAAGGCGTCAACGGTTGCTTTAACTGCGGCTTGAACATCGGCCCGATCAGTAACGTTAAGTTTGACTGCAATGGCTTCACCGCCGTTAGCCTTGATACGTGCAGCCACTTCCTCGCACCCTTCAAGATTGATATCCGCCACACATACCTTTGCACCTTGGGCAGCATAGTGTTCGGCAACGGCAGCGCCCATGCCGCGAGCTGCGCCAGTAATCAGGCAGTGTTTACCTTTGAGTCGAGTGTTGTCCATGAGGTCACCTTAGAAATCTTATTGTGTTGTGGGTATCTCCACGCCACCACGCTAAATAGTCGGTGTTTGTTGGGCGTAGTGAGTCTGCGTTAACAAGGGCACCCGTCGTTTACTCGGCAGTGCAAATGACAGATTTTGTTTCCTTGTGTGGGCATATTCTCGGCAGGTCTCATGGGCAATGACAGGTTGCCCCAGCGCTAATATGACCAGATTGGATTTTTTTCATTGCTGGCTTGGACAGGCAACCACTGGGTGATAGGTAAGAACTACCCACTAAGCCAGGGCTCGGTTAGGCTTACGTTGCAGAAGGAGATTGAAAGCGAGATTGCAAAACTGAATGAGCAGGTGGGTGGCTACATAAAGGAGCTTGGTTATGGTGCCTGAAAAAGACAAGGAATCGCAGGCGGATCTCAGCCCCCGGCTGGTGTCTGAGATCCGCGAGCTGGTTGCCACTGCCCGCCAGCAGGTGGTGCAGGCGGTCAACAGCACCATGGTGCAGACCTACTGGCAGATAGGCCGCCTGATTGTGGAAGACGAGCAGCAAGGCGACTCCCGCGCTGCCTATGGCAAACAGCAGCTTCAGCGACTCTCCGGCGAACTGACCCGTGAGTTTGGCAAGGGCTTTGATGTTCGAAACCTGCGCAATATGCGTGCGTTTTATCTGGCGTTTCCAAATCGGAACGCACTGCGTACCGATTTGAGCTGGACGCATTATCGTATTCTGCTGCGGATTGATAACCTTCAGGCCAGAGAGTGGTACATGGCAGAAGCGGCAAGCCAGCATTGGAGCAGTCGAGCATTGGAGCGCCAGATCAGTACGCTGTATTACGAGCGGCTGCTGAGCAGTCAGGACCGTACAGCGGTAGAGCAGGAGGCCGAAGCTCGTACGCGCCCGTTAGCCCAACAGGACGCCCGACACTACCTGCGTGATCCTTATATTCTGGACTTTCTCGACCTGCCTGCCGAGCGCTATCTGGAAGCGGATCTTGAACGCGGTCTGATTGATAACCTGCAAGCTTTTTTGCTCGAACTAGGCAAAGGCTTTGCCTTTGTCGCCCGCCAGCAGCGCCTCACCACTGAAGACCAGGACTTTTATATCGACCTGGTGTTCTATAACTTCAAACTCAAATGCTTTCTTCTGGTGGATCTCAAGCTAGGCAAGCTTACCCATCAGGATGTGGGGCAGATGGATAGCTATATCCGCATCTACGATCAGCATTACAAAGAGCAAGACGACAATCCCACCATTGGTCTTATCTTGTGCAGCCAGAAAAGCGAAGCGGTGGTGAAATACTCGGTACTAACCGACAGCGCACAGATGTTTGCCGCTAAATACCATCCTTATCTACCGACGGAAGAAGAACTGCGCCGTGAACTGGAGCGTGAGCGGGATCTGGTACAGCAGCAGATTGCACAGGCGAAGGCCTCTGGAATGGAGCTCACACACTCACCGACTGGCGGATGAGCTGTGCTTTTTCCATCAATAGCGGTCGATACGTTTCCAGCAGTGTCGACAACTCCACACGGGCTGCATTGGTACTGATGTTAATCGCGCCAATCAGCTTTTCGTGGGTATCAAATACCGGTACTGCTATTGAGCGCAGGCCGGAATCCAGTTCCTGATCGGTGATCGCGTAGCCCTGTTCTCGTGCTTGTTGTATCGCTGCTTTCAGTGCTGCGGGATCGGTAATGGTTTTGTCGGTATGGCGCGTTAAGGTGAGCTGGCTCAGGTAGTTATCCAACTCGCTATCCGGCAACTGGGCAAGTAGCACTCTGCCCATGGAGGTATAAGCCGCCGGTAGGCGAGTGCCTACTGAAAGGGTGATTGCCATTAAACGGTGTGGGGCGGCTGAGCGGGCCAAGTAGATAACGTCGTCACCGTCGAGTACCCCCAGCGATGAGGATTCGCCGCACTGGCGGGTAATCTCCTCCAGATACTGCTGTATGACCCCCCGGTAATTATTAGACGCTAAATACGAGTACCCCAGCTGCAGCACCTTAGGGGTTAGCTCGAAGTAGCGCTGCTGCTTACGCACATAGCCAAGGGCGTGGAGCGTCAGTAAAAACCGCCGAGCTTTCGCTCGATTCATCCCTGTGCGCTCGGCGACTTCGCTGAGCGTCATTCGCGTGTGCGTCTCATCAAACGCCATCACGACCTCCAGCCCGCTGGCCAGCGCCGCAACAAAATCACGATCCGTTGGTTTTAAAACATCTTCTGGTAAGGCATTGCTCATCGGGGTCTCTGCTGCGTCGATGGGGAAACGAGGCGTGAAAATAACACTTTGTTCGAATGGCGAACAATAAGTGACAACGCTCGTTAATAAAACCCAGCGACAAATCGGAGTTGACTTGTGGGCGCTTGAGGATTAATTTGTTCGCAAAGAGAATATATGTTCGTTATGCGAATAAAAGCCTTCAAAAAGGCAATTATCAACGAAGAGGCACCTATCATGGCCGAGTTTCTCAGCTTGCATGACGCGGTAGCACGCTACGTCGACGACGGCGCTACCGTTGCCATGGAAGGCTTTACCCACCTGATTCCGTTTGCCGCGGGTCACGAAGTTATTCGCCAGAAAAAGCGCGACCTAACGCTGATCCGTATGACCCCCGATATCATTTATGACCAGTTGATCGGCGCGGGCTGCGCTAAGAAAGTGATTTTTTCCTGGGGTGGTAACCCAGGGGTTGGCTCACTTCACCGCCTGCGTGATGCGGTTGAGAAAGGCTGGCCGCAAAAAATTGAAATTTTAGAGCACAGCCATGCGGCGATGGCCTGCGCGTTTGAAGCCGGGGCCGCTGGCCTGACCCTGGCTGTGCTGCGTGGCTATGTGGGTAGCGAGCTGCCGAGCGTGAATGATCAAATCAAATTTATTGAGTGCCCGTTTACCGGCGAACGCCTAGCGGCAGTGCCCTCGGTGCGGCCAGATGTGTCGATCATTCACGCCCAGCGGGCAGATCGTCAGGGTAATGTGCTGGTGGAAGGTATTGTGGGCGTACAGAAAGAGGCGGTGCTGGCTGCTAAGCACAGCATTGTCACCGTGGAAGAAATTGTCGATGACCTGAACGCCCACCCCAATGCCTGCGTGATTCCTGGCTGGGCGATTAGTGCCGTTGCCGTGGCAGAAAAGGGCGCGCTGCCTTCGTATACCCATGGCTACTACGGTCGCAGTAACCGCTTCTATAAAGAGTGGGATGCCATTGCGCGTGACCGCGATACGTTCACCCAGTGGCTCGACGACAACGTATACCGCGCTGACAACAACCCTGCGGGAGGCCAAGCCTGATGAGTTACACCTCTTCTGAAATGATGACCGTGACGGCAGCCCGTGCGTTGGAAAATGGCATGACCTGCTTTGTGGGTATTGGTCTTCCTTCTGAAGCCGCTAACCTGGCGCGCTTAACGCATGCGCCTGAGGTAGTGTTGATTTATGAGTCTGGCACCCTGCAAACCAAGCCTGACATTCTGCCGCTCTCGATTGGTGACGGCGAGCTGTGCGAATCAGCGCTAACCACGGTGGCCGTACCGGAAATGTTCCGCTATTGGCTGCAGGGTGGGAAAGTCAATGTGGGCTTTTTAGGCACCGCGCAAATTGATCGCTTTGCCAACCTCAACACTACGCTGATTGGCGATTACAAAGCGCCCAAGGTTCGCCTGCCAGGCGGCGGCGGTGCGCCTGAAATTGCCACTAATGCCGGTGAAGTCTTTATTACTCTCAAGCACTCCAAGCGTGCTTTTGTGAAAGATGTCGACTTCGTCACCACACTCGGGTTTGGCCGTGACGGCAAGGGGCGCGACAACGTTCCTAATATTGGTAAAGGCCCCACACGGGTCATTACCGACCTGTGCGTGATGAAGCCCGACCCAGATACCAAAGAGCTGGTGGTGGTGTCGCTGCATCCTGGCGTCACTCGTGAACAAGTGATCGATGCGACCGGCTGGGATATTCGCTTTGCTGAACAGCTGGAAAGCACGCCGGAACCGAACGCCAACGAGCTTGACATATTGCGCGAACTGAAAGCACGCACCGAGCGGGCCCACGCGGGCGAATAAGGAGCTTTGTATGAGTGATGTCTATTTATGCCACCCGCGCCGCACCGCCATTGGCCGCTTCGGTGGCACCTTGGCCAGCATGCGGCCCGATGATGTGGCCGCGACGATCTTTAAAGCGGTGTTGGCACAAGCGCCGGATCTCGATCCTGCTGCCATTGATGAAGTATTTATGGGCTGTGCCAATCAGGCGGGGGAGGATAATCGCAACGTGGCACGCATGTCGTCGCTGCTGGCGGGCATCCCGACCTCCGTACCTGGCACGACCATAAACCGCCTGTGTGGCTCAGGCATGGATGCCGTTGGTACGGCGTTTCGCGCCATTAAAGCGGGCGAAATGGCGCTGGCCTTGGCCGGTGGCGTCGAGTCTATGTCTCGGGCTCCTTACGTGATGGGCAAGGCCGACAGCGCTTTCGCGCGCGGCCAAAAAATTGAAGACACCACCATTGGCTGGCGCTTTATAAACCCGCTAATGAAAAAAGCTTACGGCGTTGATTCAATGCCAGAAACGGCGGAAAACGTCGCCGAGCAATTCAGTATCTCGCGGAAAGACCAGGATATTTTCGCACTGCGTTCCCAGCAGAAAGCGGCGAGTGCCCAGCAAGCGGGCCGTTTCGCCGAAGAGATCACCGCCATTGACATTCCCCGCCGCAAGCAGGCACCGCTGATCTTCGATCAGGATGAGCACCTGCGCGAAACTACCTTGGCAAAATTGGCGGCTTTACCGACACCCTTTCGTGATGGCGGCAGCGTGACCGCAGGCAATGCCTCCGGCGTTAACGACGGCGCAGCGGCGATGCTGGTGGCAAGCCAAGCGGCAGTAAAACAGCACGGCCTGACGCCGATGGCCAAAATTATCGGTATGGCCACGGCAGGGGTTGAACCGCGGATTATGGGTTACGGCCCAGTGCCCGCCGTACAGAAGTTGCTCAAGCGTACGGGAATCACGATAGACGAGATCGATGTGTTCGAGTTTAACGAGGCGTTTGCCGCTCAGGCACTTGCTTGCATGCGCGATCTTGGGCTTAACGACGATGACCCGCGGGTGAATCCAAACGGCGGTGCCATTGCATTGGGCCACCCTTTGGGAATGTCGGGCGCTCGGCTACTAATGACCGCCGCCCACGAGCTTCAAAACACAGGTAAACGCTATGCGCTGTGCACCATGTGTGTGGGTGTTGGGCAAGGTATTGCCACGTTGATTGAGCGCGTTTAACGGAGGCCGTATGGCATTTCAAATGATGAATGATCGCAGCGTCGCCTATCGGCTGCTTGGCGATGAAATGAAGCCACTGGTGGTATTGGCACATCCGTTAGGCATGAGCCAAGCCGTGTGGGACGACATTATCCCCGCACTGCTGCCGCGCTACCGTGTTTTAACCTGGGATTTACCCGGCCATGGGGCCAGCCAGGCGGTCAGCGGTAAGCAACTTTCGCCCGCTGATCTCGCCGCTGAGGCGCTGGCGTTGGTGGCATTGGCAGGCGCTGAGCAGTTCCACTTTGTTGGTACGTCCATTGGTGGCGTGGTGGGTCAACAGCTAATCGCTGAACACAGCGATCGTTTGTTGACCATCACGCTGACCAATACTGGCGCAGTGATTGGCAACACAGATTTGTGGAACACCCGCGCGGATAGGGTTCGTCATGAGGGCCTGGCGGCGATGGCTCAAGAAATTGTGCCGCGTTGGTTTGCCCCCGCGGCGTTTGAGGCAAGCCCGGCGCTGAAAGCAGGATGGTGCGTACAAATGGGCCGTGGCGACGATGAGTCCTACGCACAGCTGTGTGAAATGCTGGGCCGCGATACATTTTGCGGAAAGCTGAACGGCAAAAAAACCGGCAAGAGCGTGAAGGTGCAGTTACTTGGCGGCAGCGAAGATATGGCCACGCCGCCATCAACGCTGGAAGCACTATCGGCCGAACTCGATGGTGCAGCGCTAACCATTCTTGAGGGCGTCGGTCACGTGCCCTCAGTCGAGGCACCGGCGCTGCTGGCGGAAAAGCTGCTGGCACTGCTTACGGCGCACGCTCACGCTGTTTCTCACTAACCTTTCCGGTTAACGAGCGGCGTCAGCGCTCAGCTACCGATTCAGCAAGGAGGGGCACATGTCTAACCCCTGTATTATCTGCGTCGCCATCACCGGCAGCTTACCTCGTAAAGAGGATAACCCGGCAGTGCCGATCACCGTTGCAGAGCAGATTGAAAGCACTCAGGCAGCCTTCGAGGCTGGCGCAAGCATTGCCCACTGCCATGTGCGTAACGATGATCAAACACCCTCCTCAGACCCTGAGAAATTTGGCCGCCTGATGGAAGGGCTTAAACAGCATTGCCCTGGCATGATTATTCAGCTTTCCACTGGTGGGCGCTCTGGCGCAGGAGAAGCCCGTGGTGGCATGCTGCCATTGGCACCGGATATGGCCAGTCTATCAGTGGGGTCGAATAACTTCCCTACACGTGTCTATGAAAACCCACCACAGCTGGTGCAGTGGCTCGCTGACGAGATGCGCACCTACGCAGTTAAGCCGGAAATCGAGGCGTTCGATTTATCCCATATTCATCAGGCGGTGGCACTTGCAGAGCAAGGCAGCATTACGTCTCCGCTCTATGTTCAGTTTGTAATGGGGGTTAAAAACTCCATGCCAGCGGACAAGCCTACGTTTGATTTTTATATTGAAACGCTCAAACGCTTAGCACCGGATGCCCAGTGGTGTGGGGCAGGTATCGGCGCTAATCAATACGTCGTTAATGAGTGGGCGATTGCTGCCGGTGGGCACACTCGCACAGGCCTTGAAGACAATGTGCGTCTTGATCGCGATACGCTAGCCCCCTCTAATGCAGCGTTGGTCGAACGGACTGTCGCGTTGTGTGAAAAGTATCAGCGCCCAGTGGCCACTTGGCAGCAGGCGCGCGATATTCTTGGATTGAAACAATCGTATTAAAAAATCGTCTTAGCTGCTTGTCTCAAGCGTCCATCGCGGTAGTGGCATTGCCACTACCGCGACGACGTTTAGGAAAATAGCTCTAGGACAACTAGCTCTAGGACAACTAGCTCTAGGACAAATAAGCCAGCGCGCCGGTTGTCATCGCTTCAATGCCGGTGCGTAGCGTTACGTCATTGCCAGGAAAGTAGTAGGGGGAGTGTGGCATCTCAAGATGGCGCATTTTCTGTGAGACATTTTCGCCTGGCGTGTTGGCCCAGCGCTCCGCAGGCGTGGCACCGATAAACCAATACACATAGGGAATGTCATCGCCGCTAAAGCCGCCTGCTTGTGCGTTGCCGAACAGCGGGAAATCTTCACTGCCATTAAGGCGTGGCATAGCGTAAAGATTAGCAACACCAAAATGCTCAGCGTGGGCGTGGCGCACATGCTCAACGGCCATCGGGTCGTTGTGCAGAGCGATGGTCTCGTTGAGCACTTGGAAGGTTGGCGGTTTAGGCGTGCGGCCTGCCTCACACTCAGCGCGGATAATACGCTCAATAGACGCCACTACCTGACGGTGCAGTGCGTTATCAAAGCTTCTAATATTGATCTCAAGCTCAGCAATGTGCGGGATGATATTGGCCTGAGTGCCTGCATGGAGCTTACCCACGGTGACCACCACGGTTTCTTCCGGTGGCACTTCTCGGGAGACAATACTCTGTAGGCGAGTAACGACATGGGCTGCAATCACCACAGGGTCTACCGTTTGGGCGGGCATGGAACCATGTCCGCCTGCGCCGTGAATAGTAACCGCTAAGTTAGTACACGCCGCCATGGCGCTACCAGAGATATGGCCAACGGTGCCCGCAAGGGCGGGCATATTGTGCTGGCCTAGAATGATATCTGGCCGGGGGAAGCGCGTATAAAGCCCATCTTCAAGCATCGCTTTAGCGCCGCCAAAAATTTCCTCGGCGGGCTGGCAAATCAGCATCAACGTACCTGACCAGTGCTCCTTCAGACCTGCCATTACAGCGGCTGTGCCGACAATGCAGCTGCTGTGTAGATCGTGTCCGCAGGCATGCATTAGCGGCACTTCTGCGCCATTTTCCGTAACGGCGGTGACCTGGCTGGCAAACGCCAGCCCGGTTTCTTCTTTGATTGGAAGCGCGTCCATATCACCGCGCAGCATGACCGTTGGGCCTTCGCCATTCTTTAGCAGTGCCACCACGCCAGTACCGCCCACGTTACGAGTCACGTGATAGCCAAGGCTTTCCAGAGATTGCGCAAGTTGCGCACTGGTGTTGTGCTCCTGGAAAGGCAGTTCTGGGTGTTGGTGCAGCTGTCGATAAAGCGCTTTAACATCCTCTATGGTTGCTGCTAGCTGGGTATGGATAGCGCTTTTGAACGTAAAACAGTCAAGCTGAATGGTCATGCTGTTCTCCAGGCACTTAATGGGCATTGGTAGAGGTTGTTGAAGCACTAGGCTGGGCGGCAATTACCGGTGGTACGGCTGGTTTAATGAGCCACTGGCATACCCCAACGACGGCGATATTAAGCAACATTGCCCAAACGCCCGCGTGCCAATTGAGGGGGGAGCTCCAAACAAAATCCATCAGCAGGTAAGCAATACTGCCCACTAGCGCGCCTGCCATGACACTGTTGCGACGTAGCTGTGGTAAAAACAGCGCGCCAAGCACCATAGGGAAAAGCTGCACGATAAGGCCATAGGCACCCAACAAGAGCAGTACTAACGATGAAGGGTTGGCAAGTGCGCATAGGTAAGCAATGAGCGATAGACCAAGAACGCTCCAACGAGTAGCGCTGACCATCGCTTTTTCGCTAGCCCCTTTCATGACGGTCGGGCCGACTACATCACGCACTAACACGACTGCGGCGGTATGCGCTAAGTTGGAACCGGTGGACATGGCTGCAGCCAGCGCGCCAGAAAGCATTAGGCCGATCACCCAAGGTGAGAAGTTGGCTACATCCATCACCATACGCAGCAGTACCGTATCGGAACGCTCTAAAGGTGAGTCGGCGAAGGCCAGAATGCCTGCAAAGCCGATAAATAGCAGAGGTACCAGCAGATAGGCGTAAAGCGGGTAGAAAACGCTGACCTTGCGCAGCGTTCTGCCACTATCAGCAGAGTAGAACTTCATAAACAGGTGTGGCCACATGGCACCGCCAAACGCGCTGACCAATACAGCGGTGCTGAAGTAGCCCCAGTTCATGCCGGTAGCGCCTGGCATCGTCAGATATTCAGGCATGGTCAGCTGGATTTGGCTGAACATTTCGCCTACGCCGCCGTAAATGCGTTCAGAGATGCTAAGCCCCAAGAACCAGGCAATCGCGATCATCATGATGCCCTGGATCAGGTTGGTCCAACCAATACCGTTTAGCCCGCTGCAAAAAACATAGGTAGCGACGACCACAAAGGCGAGGAGTGCGCCTAGCCAGAATGGGATCAGCCCGTCGGTTGCTGCCTGAAACAGCAGTCCGGCACCGGCAATCTGAATCGTCAGGTAGGGCACCAAGGCCAATACACCAATCACCCCGGCCAGCAAGCCAAGCGATTTGCTTTGGTAGTGATCGGCAATCATATCGCCCTGGGTGAGATAGCCGCGTTCGCGGCCTAGTTTGGCCACACGTGGCCCCATGGCCCAAATGGTGATTGGCACTAGCGACAGGTAGGCAAGAATATAGAACCCGGGAGCACCATGCTTGTAAGCCCAGCCCGGTGCGCCAAGAAACGCAAAGGCAGAAAAAATTTCCGCTCCCAAAATAAAGAACAGTATGACCACGCCTACATGACGGCCACCGGCCACATAACCTTCCAAACTAGAGTTTTGTTGGCCTCGGGCACGTAGCCCAACCCAAAGTACCAGGGCAAGATAGGTGAGTGTAATGCCAACCACAATTAGTGAATCATTCATGGCGGCTACCTCCGTGGCGAATCACGAAGGCAATCCACATGCCGATAAACAGCACCAGCATCCATAAAATGTACCAGAAGAACAGAAAGGGCAGGCCGAGCACGGTAGGTTCGATACGGTTGGCGATTAATGCGCCAGGCCAAATCATTGCTAGGGTGCACAGAGTAAAGTGCAGTCCAATAAGAAGGTGGTAGGTTTTGTTCATGGGATATCCTGCTCGTCATACGAGTCTTGTTATGGATTGTCCGTTCACTATGAAATAAGAATACCAATACCAGAAATATAGATTTTAGATACTGGCTATATCATATTGATATGGCTTTTAAGAAGCTATTGGGAAAAGGTTAAGACACGCGGGTCTTGCCTAATTATTCAAAGGGTTAACTGAGGTCTTAGTGCGCCGATGGAGTTTCGTCAGCTGGAGTACTTTATCGCGGTAGTAGAAACGGGTTCGATATCGGCGGCTAGTCGACGTGTGCATATCGCCCAACCGGCGTTAACTCGGCAGATGCGCCTGCTAGAAGAGAGTGTTGGCACACAACTGTTAGATCGCCATGCCCGTGGTATTCACTTAACCGTAGCGGGGAAGGCGCTGTATAGCGAAGCCACGCGGTTACTTGATGAGCGCTCAGATATTAAAGCGCGGCTCTTGGCCCTGGGGAGTGGGCAAACCGGCAAGCTGAGTCTTGGGGTGACCGTTACGCACCTATGGCTGCCGGAAGTTGCCAAGTTAATGGGCGGCTATCGGGAACGTTACCCAAAGGTAGCGCTAGATGTCTTTCCGCTGCTTTCTGGGCCGCAGCTAGATAGGCTGCAGCAGGGCAGCCTCGACGTCGGTATTCTCTATCTTGATGATGACATGCCGTCGGGTATTGATGCGCAGCTGTTGCAGCACGATCATTTGGTTCTGGCGGTGCCCGCCTCATCATCATGGGCAGAGTCGCCGCCTGCAAGCTTAGCCGCGCTTTGTGACGCTGAGTTTGTATGGGGATACCGCAGCATTTCACCGGTTTATTTCGACCGGGTGGTCGCACACTTTGCACGCTTAAACTTTGAGCCTCTCGTAGTGCAGTATGGGGCTGATAACCTGACTATTCTTAGTATGGTAGCCGCTGGGCTAGGGTTAGCGATTGTGCCCGCTGCCAGTCGTTGCCACCCGATGTCGGGTATCGTTTTTATTGAGTTAGAGGAACTATCATCCTGTGACATGCCGCTATGGCTTGCATGGCGTTCGGGGGAAGAGCCTCCCGTACTCAAGAATTTTATCGATTTAGCAACAACGCTGTTTATATAAACATTTCTTATATAAAAATTGCCTATATAAACGTTGCCTATATAAACAGTTGGCGGGCCTTTTGGCCCGCCAACTGTTTACGTTCAGTGAATAATGAACCCCTCCACTTACTTCGAATTCCTAATCGGTAATTCAGAGGCAGTGAACGTCGTGGCATCTGTTTGATGCTGTGCTGACGAGTCAGGGTAAGCGATTTGATTGTCTTCACCAGAGCCGCGTTCGGCAAGTGCTGCACCAGAGAATAGAATTAGGGCGGCGGCTGCTACTGTATTGATTAACTTCATAACTTTTAACCTCACGTTAAATAAAAAAGTCTCTAAATTTGCGATGACTATTCATCGCTGTTGGACGACGAGAGGGATTGTAAGCAGGCTAACATAATAATAAAATTGATTAAAAGTACATAGACCGTTCTATTATTTAGAACGATTTGAGAGGAGAGAGTAGCAAGGGAAAGAAGGTGAACTAGAGAAATGGAGAAGCGGAGAAGTAGAAAATGGGTAACTCCCAACGTTCTCGAAGACTGCCTACCATTATGCTTTTGTCGCAAAACAACCGGCTGACAGCAGACAACAGAAGAGACAGGTTCCAGCGTACTGATGACAGCAGCCGGCGTGACTGGCGTTAGTAATAGGATTGTCAAAGGCCAAACACCGACAACGGTGCAGTGCAACGCTGCGCCGTTTTTTATTTTGGTAGGGTTAGCTCGGCGGCACGGTGATAACTCATTGAAAAACGTCTATCTCTGTGGCGCTTTATCACACGCATAGGGCGAGACAGACAGCGTTGAGCAGCACAAAAAGGCGCATTTAGCCGTCTGGTAGCAATACCTTCTCGGTATGGCAAGGCACTCAAACAATATTGGTTTTAACAACTGGCGGCCACCAAACTGCCCCTAGTTAAACAACGCCAGACGCTGGAGCTGCCATGTCAACTGTCATCGAACATATTGAGACGCTGCTAGTCGATTTGCCGACGATTCGTCCGCATAAGCTCTCAATGACCACTATGGCCTGCCAAACCATGGTGATTGTGCGCATGCGCCACTCCGATGGTATCGAAGGAATTGGTGAAGGCACCACCATTGGTGGCCTGGCCTACGGCCCGGAAAGCCCTGAAAGCATTAAGCGCAATATCGATATCTATTTGGCGCCGCTTCTTGTCGGCCAGTCATCTAGCAATATCCACCAGCTGCGCTCCCGCCTGAACCGACATGCCCGCGGCAACATGATTGCTAAGTCAGCGTTGGAAACCGCGCTGCTGGATGCACAAGGCAAACGTTTGGGCTTAAGCGTTGCTGAATTGCTTGGCGGCGCTCGGCAGGAACATTTGCCTGTACTGTGGACATTAGCCAGCGGCGATACCGCCAAGGATATCGATGAAGCGCAGCTGCGTTTAGAGCAGCGACGTCACTGCGATTTTAAATTAAAAATTGGTGCTAATTCACTTGACCAAGACGTAGGTCACGTCGCAGCTATTAAACAAGCATTAGGTGATCGCGCCAGTGTACGCGTTGACGTAAACCAAGCGTGGGACGAATCCACCGCAGTGCGTGGCATTCAAGCGCTACAGGATGCCGGTATCGAGTTAATTGAGCAGCCCATACCTGCCCGTGAACATGCAGGGCTTATTCGCCTAGCGAACCGTTTTAACGTGCCGATGCTGGCAGATGAAGCCGTGCAGGATGCCCGCGACGGCCTCGATCTTGTGAGCGGCGGGTTCAGCGGTGCCTTCGCGTTAAAAATTGCCAAGTCTGGTGGAATCCATGGTGTGTTGGAACTGGCGCATGTGGCGCAAGCCGCGGGCGTTGGCTTATACGGCGGCACCTTGCTGGAGGGCACCATTGGAACGGCCGCTTCACTACATGCCTGGGCAACGCTACCAGAAATGACCTGGGGCACTGAAATGTTCGGACCGCTGCTGCTGAAAGACGACATTGTCATTAAGTCACTTAACTACACCGAGTTTGGGGTGACGTTGCCCCAAGGGCCAGGGTTGGGCATCACCTTGGATGAAGAGAAATTGGCTTACTACTCACGTCAGTAACCCGATTAAAGCCACGCAACTATCCGTCGCAACTACACGCCGCATAAGTAAAAATTTGCCAGTCGATGTTGGCATCTGCGCGCGGCTGAAGAGGAGAAATTTATGCTGTTTCAGGTAGAGATGACAGTCAAGCTGCCGACCGATATGCCAGCAGAGCAGGCAGCGGATATTAAGGCCACTGAAAAGGCGTATGCCCAAAACCTACAGCGCCAAGGCAAATGGCGCCACCTGTGGCGGGTAGCGGGTAGCTACTCAAATATCAGTATTTTTGATGTTGAAGACAACGCCGAGCTGCAAGAACTGATCAGCAATTTGCCGCTGTTTCCTTATATGGAAATTAGCGTCAAGCCGCTGTGTCGTCACCCCTCTTCAGTACGTGAAGACGACCGCTGATTACCCAAGTAATACGCCAGTTCTTATTAATAAAACAATAGCCTATAACAAACTGAGGATGTCACCATGACCGTGAAAATTTTTGACACACCAGACGTACAGAACTTTTTAAAGACCATTGCTGGTTTCGACCAAACGGGTGGCAATGATCGCGCCAAACAGATTGTTCATCGCTTGGTGTCCGATCTGTTCAAGCTGATTGACGATTTTAACGTCACTGAAGAAGAGTACTGGGCTGCTGTTAATCTGCTTAACGCTTTGGGCAACCAAACACAGTTCGGTTTGCTATCGCCTGGGTTAGGATTTGACCACTTCCTTGATATGCGCCAAGACGCCATCGACGCTGAAGCCAAGCGTACTGGAGGTACACCGCGCACTATCGAAGGGCCGCTTTACGTGGCTGGCGCCCCAGAAGAAGAAGGCTTTGCGCGCATGGACGACGGCCAGGATAACGACGGCGAGACCATGTGGTTAACCGGCCAGGTACGTGATGTGGACGGGCAGCCAGTCAAGGGGGCTAAGGTCGAAATCTGGCACGCCAATTCCAAAGGCGGCTACTCCTTCTTTGATGAGACGCAGAGCGAGTACAACCTGCGCCGTACCATCTATACCGATGCGCAAGGCCGCTACACTGCGCGCAGCATTATCCCTTCTGGTTATGGCGTTCCTGAAGGTGCCCCAACGGATGTCGTGTTGAAGTCACTCGGTCGTCATGGCGAGCGCCCTGCCCATATCCATTACTTTGTCTCTGCACCGGGCCATCAGCACCTGACTACCCAGATTAATCTCGCTGGTGACCCCTACACCTTTGATGATTTCGCTTTTGCCACGCGTGAAGAGCTAGTCGTTCCAGCGAACAAGATCGACGATAAAAACACCATCGCCCAGCGCGAGCTAGACGGCCCGTTCTCAGAAGTTGTGTTCGATATTGAGCTTAATAAAACGGAGGCCGCTGAGCTGCAAACACGCCACGCCCGCCCACGCGCTAAAGAAAACGAGGCTGATCAAGCCAGCCAGTTGGCCGGTACTGCCAAGGTATAACCACCCCATCCTGATGAACGCGGGCCAGCCCCTAGGCCCGCTGCGATAAGACCGATAACTACCAGGAGAGAGATCATGACCACGAAGCTTGATCAGCTCGAAGCCCGCGTGCGCGGTGCCGTACAAGACGAACCAGAGAACGGTGTTTTTCGCTGCCATCGCAGTATGTTTACTGACCCTGAGTTCTTTGAACTCGAGCTAAAGCATATCTTTGAAGGCAACTGGCTATTTTTGGCCCACGAAAGCCAAATCGCTGAGCCGGGCGACTACATGACCGTCACTATGGGCCGCCAGCCGGTGATTATCACCCGTGACAAACAGGGCGAGCTACATGGACTGATTAATGCCTGTGCTCACCGTGGCGCGACGCTGTGTCGCCGCAAGCGCGGCAACAAAGGCACCTTTACCTGCCCGTTCCACGGCTGGACGTTTAAGAACGACGGCAAGTTACTGAAAGCCAAAAACGAGAAGGTCGGTGCCTACCCCGACGCTTTTAAAGAAGATGGCTCCCATGACCTGAAACGCCTGCCTCGCTTTGAAAACTACAAAGGCTTCCTGTTCGGCAGTTTGAGTGCGGATGTTCAACCTCTTGAGCAACATCTGGGCGAAACCACCAAGATTATCGATAACATCGTTGATCAAGCACCGGAAGGCTTGGAAATTCTGCGTGGCACATCCTCTTACACCTATTCAGGAAACTGGAAACTCCAGGCTGAAAACGGTGCCGATGGCTACCACGTAAGCTCAGTGCACTGGAACTATGCCTCCACCATGGAGCGTCGTAACTACGATGCAGGCGGCACCAAAGCGGTGGACGCTGATGGCTGGTCGAAGAGTAAAGGCGGTTTCTACTCTTACGAAAATGGCCACATGATGCTGTGGACACGTCTGCTTAATCCTGAAGTGCGCCCGGTCTATCAGCAAAAAGAGTGGATTCAGGAGCAGCTGGGCGACGCCCGTGCAGATTCCATCGTTAACCAAACGCGTAACCTGTGTCTCTACCCTAACGTCTACCTGATGGATCAGTTCTCCACGCAAATTCGCGTGTTGCGCCCCATCGACGTTAACAAAACCGAAGTCACCATCTACTGCTTCGCTCCTAAAGGCGAGTCGGCTGAAAACCGCGCTGTGCGTATCCGCCAGTATGAAGACTTCTTTAACGTCTCTGGTATGGGCACCCCAGATGATCTTGAAGAGTTCCGCGCTTGCCAAGAAGGCTACAACGGTGCGTTAGCGGAATGGAATGACCTCTCTCGCGGCGCGAAACAGTGGGTTGAAGGGGCTGACGAAAATGCCCAGGCAATCGATATGAAACCACTGCTGAGTGGCGCTTCCCCCGAAGATGAAGGCCTCTACGTGTTGCACCACAAACACTGGGTCGACGAAATGTTGCGCGCAATTGATAAAGAGCGCAGTCAGTTCATTGCCACCGCATCCGCCTAAGTGTTTAGACACCTAGGCGCCGAGTGACCAGGGGAGAAACCACTATGAGCATTACCTATCACGACCTTCAAGCCTTCCTGTACCGCGAAGCCCGTTTACTGGACGACCGCGAGTGGGACGAATGGTTGGCCTGCTACCACAAAGACGCTGAGTTTTGGATGCCCGCTTGGGATGACGACGACCAGTTGACCCGTGACCCACACAGTGAAATTTCACTGATCTACTACGCCAATCGTGAAGGGCTGGAAGACCGGGTTTATCGGATTAAGACCGAGCGTAGCGGTGCAAGCACACCTGAGCCACGCACCACCCACCAAATTAGCAACCTCGAAATACTTTCCCAAGAGGGCGATAAGGTGGAGCTGCGCTTTAACTGGCACACGCTTAGCCACCGCTACAAAGTCACCGACAGCTTTTTCGGGGCAGCGTTTTACACCCTGGATGTGTCGGGTGAAACACCGCTCATCACAAGAAAAGTCGTACAGCTGAACAACGACTATATCCAGCAGGTCATCGACGTTTACCACATTTGACCTGATGTGGGAGGAGATTCAACCATGAGCTATACCATTGCCCTCAACTTTGAAGACGGCGTGACCCGTTTTATCGGTTGTAAAGAAGGGGAAACCGTTCTTGATGCTGCGTATCGGCAAAAAGTTAACCTGCCGATGGACTGCTCTGACGGGGTATGTGGCACCTGCAAGGGATATTGCGAACAGGGCCAATTTGACATGGGTGACGAGTACCTAGAAGAGGCACTTTCGGACGAGGAGGTGGCTGAAGGACAGGTGCTAACATGCCAAATGGTGCCCTCATCAGACTGCGTTATCCAAGTGCCGGTGGCCTCGACACTGTGTAAAACCCAGGTAGGCAGCGTTGAGGGCACGGTCGCAGCAGTCGAGTCGCTCTCTGAAGATAGCATTGAGCTTGTCGTTGATCTGGAAAACGCCGACGGTCTGACCTTCCTACCCGGACAATATATCCATATTGATGTGCCAGGCACTGAGGTGCATCGCTCTTACTCATTTAGCTCACTGCCTGGCGATAAACGAGCCACTTTCCTTATCCGTAATATCCCTAACGGGGTGATGAGCGGTTACTTAACCGAACGGGCAAAGGGGGGTGATCGGCTTAAGCTGACTGGCCCGCTGGGTAGTTTCTACCTGCGCGAGGTGACCCGGCCGGTGCTGATGTTGGCAGGCGGTACTGGGTTAGCACCGTTCTTATCGATGCTGGCGCAGTTGGTACAAAAAGAGTGCGACGCACCGATCCATATGGTCTACGGCGTCAATAAAGATGATCACCTAGTGAAAACCGATGCGTTAGATGCCTTTAAGGAAGCGTTGCCGAATTTTAGCTACTCAACGGTCGTGGTTGACGACGCCAGCGAGCATCCGCGGAAGGGATATGTCACCCACCACATGGATGCGGGCGTTCTGCACGATGGTGATATTGATGTCTACCTTTGCGGCCCGCCCCCCATGGTGGATGCGGTACTTAACCATTTTGATACCGAAGGTATTACGCCGCAGAGCTTCCACTACGAGAAGTTCACTCCGAATCAAGTGGGAGAGCGCGCATGAGTAGCCAGTGTCTTAACCGTTTACGCTTTCAAGATCGCGTCATGGTGATCACTGGCGCAGCCCAAGGGATCGGGCGGCGTCTTGCTGAGCGCGCTGCGGCGGAAGGCGCGCGTTTGGTTCTGGTAGACCGCGCTGACCTCATTCACGAAGTTGTCGACCAGCTAAGCGGGCAGGGGCGTCAGGTCGTTGGTGTGCAAACGGACCTAGAGACATGGGCTGGTGCTGAGCAAACAATGCAGGTGGCATATAAGCAGTTTGGGCGTATCGATATTTTAATCAATAACGTGGGCGGTGCGATTAATTTTAAACCGTTCACTGAATTTACGGACGAGCAAATAGCCGCCGAGATCAATCGCTCTTTAATGCCTACGCTATGGTGCTGTCGGGCGGCGCTTCCTGTGATGGTGGCACAGGGTAGCGGCGTGATTGTTAACGTCTCCTCCGCTGCCACCCGTGGTATTCACCGCATTCCTTATTCGGCGGCGAAAGGTGGGGTTAACGCAATGACCGCTTCGCTGGCATTTGAGTACGCCGAGCATGGCATTCGCGTCGTTGCGACAGCCCCTGGCGGCACTGAAGCGCCACCACGGCGTATTTCACGGGGCACACCAGAGCCGACCAGCGAGACAGAAAAAGCTTGGTTTCAAGCGCACATTGATCAAACCAAGCAGAGTTGCCTAATGGGTCGTTATGGCACGTTGGATGAAATGGTCGCCCCCATTTTGTTCCTTGCGTCTGACGACGCCAGCTACATCACCGGCAGCGTATTACCCGTTGCAGGTGGTGATCTCGGATAACCCATCTATCGCTATAGTCACTTCAACGCTAATCATAACAATACCCTGGAGTACACCGTGAAACATATAGAGAAAGGCGTTAGCCTCAGGCACGCGCCCCGTGATTTCCTGCGCGACCTGAATGTTGATAATGCCAGTACCGGTTTGGTCGCCGGTATTTTAGGCCTTAGCGTTGGCGTCGTTCATATCAGTGCGGGCACTGCTGCTGGACTAGACTCTTCGTTTATTATGATCTGGGTGATCAGTTACCTGATGATCAACGGGCTATTTGGTTTGGTGATGCCCGCTTATTATCGGCTGCCCATTCCAATGGCTAACTCAATTCCAGGGGCGCTAATGTTCGCCGCCGTTATTCCCGTGGTGGGGTTAGAAGCGGCGTTAGGAGCCAGCCTAATTGCGGGGGCGATTGCGCTGGTGGCGGGCCTAACGGGGGTGATGGGGATTGTGATGCGCTTAATCCCCATGCCAATCGTGATGGGTATGGTGGCAGGTATGCTACTGAGCTTTGGACTCAATATGGTACGCCCGCTGGAGAACGCGATAGTGCCAGCCTCGATTATGATTCTGGCATTTTTCATTTCCGCACGGCTATTTCGTAAAATTCCCCCTCTGATCGTGGCCATGCTCGCAGGTATTCTTTACCTGATAGCGACAGGCGTTGACCTATCAGGTATCGAAGCGACGATCCGTTTTCCGGAGTTTATTGTTCCCCACTTCACCCTAAGTGCTTTTCTCACTTATGGCCTGCCGTTGGCGATTATTCTAGTCGGTATGGAAACCCCTGCGGGCGTGGGCTTGGTGAAAGGAATGGGCTACAAAGAGGTGCCTGCCAACGGCATTACTGCCGTGGGTGGCTTTGGCACCATGGTATCGGCGTTTTTTAACCTGCACAGTACCTGCATTGCCGCACCAATGACTGGAATCTGCTCGTCCCCCGAGGCAGGTACCCATGATAAGCGCTGGGTCGCGGCAGTGGTGGCGGCGGCTATCTTTGTGGTGGCAGCGCCCTTTTACGGCTATGTCGTCAGCCTGCTGGAAGCGACACCGCGCTATTTTATCGCGATTATTGCTGGGCTTGCGCTGATGCGCGTCATTACCTCCTCAATGTCGATTGCCTTTGCTGGTAAAAAGCATGAAATAGGCGCGCTGTTCGCCTTTCTGATTGCGGCTTCTGGCCTGCAAATTCTGGGCATTGGTGCCACGTTCTGGGCGCTGGTGTTAGGTGTCATTGTTTCAGCGATTTTTGAAACAAAAGACTTTGAATTTATCTTCGCTCGCAACGTGTTGGAAAAGACAGGCTAAAACTCGGTCACTTCTTATTTGTTATTCTTTTTTAGCCCTTTTACTCAATATTCTCCTTGTCCCGTTATTGCTTTCGCAAAGCGGGATTTTTTTACACCTGGGGTTTGCAGGGAAAGATTCAATCTACCGCTTTATTTAATGAGGTTTGTTTAATGAGGTTTAGTCCGTTAGGGGTAACGCCCTGAGCGACGATTGTCCACAAGCACCTTTAGAATTGCGTTTGCCTCTTCCATGATGGGTGATGGTTTGTCGCCCCGTCGACGGCTACATACCACAGGCGTCGTGATGCTCTTATCGGCAAGCGTTACGTAGGAAACACCTTCACGTTGAACCCGTTTAACTTGTTCAGGCACCAGGGTAATACCAATCCCCGAAGCCACAAGGCTCAACGCCGTTTGCAGCTCATTGGCTTCTTGCACGACATCGATTTTTAACCGCTGACGACGAAAGATACCCAGCACCACGTCTGCCATGCTAGGGCGTGGTTTAGCAGGAAAAATAATCAGTGGGTTGCTGGCGAGCTCTTCACAAGTAGGTGACGTGCCCTCTAACGGGTGGCCTGTTGGGAGTGCTGCTATTAAAGGCTCGTTAAACAGGATCTCTTGCTCAACATCAGGATCATCAATGCGTAGCCTTCCAAAGCCAATATCAATGCGTCCTGCTTTAAGTGCTTGGATTTGCTGGACCGTTGTCATCTCTGCCAGCGATAGCTCGATATTTTCCCGTTTTCTTAGGTCACGGACTAGCATCGGCAGTTGGCCATAAAAGACAGAAGGAACAAAGCCCACACCGAAGAGTGTTCTTTGGCTGCGCGCCATACGCCGGGTGGCGTCTATAGTAACTTCAACTTTTTCTAATATTTGCAGTGCATGTTGCTGGAAAAAAGTACCGGCGGGCGTTAGGCGTAAGCCCCGAGAGCTGCGTTCAAACAGCACAGTGCCAACTTCCTGTTCCAACTGTTTAATTTGGCGAGATAAAGGAGGTTGCGACATATGCAGGCGTTCAGCGGCACAGGTGAGGTTCAGCTCTTCAGCAACGACGCAAAAGTAGCGTAAGTGGCGCAGTTCCATGATACCTCCTGGGTATGGGCAATAACTTAATCAATAGTCGTTTTGTTGTGGTTTGACGACCAGAATGAGCCTTAGTACCGAAACAGTGGTGGGCAAAATGGGGTGTTGCTATCTCTAGTTGAGCGATATCGGCACGCTGAAAGCAGGGGGCGTTAATGCGGTCTATTAGCCAAATATACTACCACATGATGCGTGGCTTCCCGACAGGCATTGGCTGACCGCTGCTGTTTTAAAACCTGTATCTATTTATAAAAAATAAAGGAGTGTGAGGTCATGTTTGATTCAATTCTAGTGCCGGTCGATGGCTCTGAACATGCCAAGCAAGCGGTTGACGTTGCTTGTCATTTGCTGAAAAAAGAAGGGTTGTCAAAAGTATATTTGCTGCATGTGCCTGAAGTGCTCGGCTACAAAACTACGATGGTCTGGGGATTAGGCGTGGTAAATCCTGAGTCGACCTTAGCAGAGCGCGAACAAGCAGGTGAAACACTGTTAGAAAAAGCCTCTGTCTTTGCCACTCAAGCAGGTGCGCCCCAGGTTGAACGGCTATTGGTTAGCGGTGATCCCGCCAGAGTAATTTTAGACGTAGCCAAGGCCAATAGCGTTGATGCGATCGTGATGGGCAGTCGAGGGCTTAGTGACCTAGGGAGTGTCATGATCGGCAGTGTTTCACACAAAGTTAGCCATGCCGCCAAGTGCTCAGTGATTACCGTGAGAAATTAACCGTTTGCTTGGCGCCTAAGCGCCACGCATTAATAAGAACGGCTCTGGCGACCCCCAGACTAAACGACATTGGCCTTCGGGGTGTCGCTTGTTTAGGATCAAGGATGATCCTTCATCAACTAGCGAGCTGTTCTTATGAAGCCTGAAACGATTGCCCTTCATCATGGTTATGCACCTGATTCACAAAACGCTGTTGCCGTGCCGATCCACCAGACCACGTCATTCTCATTTGATAACGCCCAGCACGCAGCGGATCTGTTTGATCTAAAAGTGGAAGGGAATATTTACTCGCGCATTATGAACCCAACCTGCGCCGTACTGGAGCAGCGGGTGGCCGCATTGGAAGGCGGCATTGCGGGGTTGGCAGTGGCCTCTGGGATGGCTGCGATTACCTATGCGATCCAAACCATTGCTGAAGCGGGCGATAATATTGTCTCGATTAGTGAGCTGTATGGCGGCACGTACAACTTGTTTGCCCACACCTTGCCACGCCAAGGCATTCAAGTCAGGTTTGCCGATAAAGATGATATCGACGGCCTTGAAGCGCTGATTGACGAGCGTACCAAAGCAGTGTTTTGCGAGAGTATCGGTAACCCATCTGGTGGCGTGGTAGACCTGCAAAAGTTGGCTGACACAGCCCACCGTCATGGGGTGCCGGTGATTGTGGATAACACCACCGCAACGCCGTTTCTATGTCGCCCCATCGAACACGGAGCAGATATTGTCGTTCACTCGGCCACCAAATATATTGGTGGCCACGGCACTACTGTCGGTGGTGTGATTGTCGACTCAGGTAAGTTCCCTTGGGCGGAAAATGCCAGCCGTTTCCCGCTACTAAACGAGCCGGATATCTCCTATCACGGCGTTAGCTATACTCGCGATGTGGGCGACGCCGCCTTTATTGCCCGTGCTCGCGTGGTACCGCTACGCAACATGGGCGCGGCGCTTTCGGCTCAAGCGGCCTGGAACCTGCTGCAGGGGCTGGAAACGCTGTCGCTGCGGATTGAACGCATTTGTGCCAATGCGTTAGCCGTTGCCAAGCATTTGGAAAGCCATCCGTTAGTCACCTGGGTGCACTACGCAGGTTTGGAAAACCACCCTGACCATGCATTAGCTAAGCGCTATATGAACGGCCATGCCTCGGGGATTCTTAGCTTTGGCATTGAAGGCGGCCAGGCCGCAGGTGAGCGCTTCTACGATGCTCTGGCGCTGATTCTGCGTTTGGTTAATATCGGCGACGCCAAGAGCTGCTCTTCGATTCCAGCATCTACTACCCACCGCCAATTAAACGAGCAGGAGTTAAAGGCTGCTGGTGTCACGCCGGATATGGTGCGCTTGTCGATTGGCATTGAGCATATCGATGATTTGCTGGCAGACATTGACCAAGCGCTAGCGGCTTCTCAGGGCTAAGCTAATTTCTCAGGGCTAAGCTAATAGAGGTGCAGGGAAGCACCTCTACGGTTAGCGAGCGAAACGTATGGGGGAGCTAAAATGACAAAACAACAACGCTTGGGAATGAGCTCACTACTCCTGGGTGGGCTTATGTGGGGGGCCGGACACGTCGTTGCGGACGAGATCAGCGGTACGTTGGATGGCGAGCCTAAAGAGTGGCACATTGTTACTCACTCAGAAGGCTCAACAGCTAATTTTTCTGAGCTGATGCCGGGCATGGTGAATGTCACTGTCCAAGGGCATAGAGAACCGCGATTTGAAACCCAAGGCACGCTGAGCATTAGCTTTATAGTGATGAATGGTGACACGGGTGATGCCTCAGTGAGCTACTTTCCAGAAAGCGGAATGTTGCCCCACTATGGCACTGAACAAGACGTGCCCATTGAGATAGCGCTGCTGGAAATCGATGGTGACACCGGTCGGGTTAAAGGGCGTGTTGCAACGTCGCTTGCCTATGTGGCGTCGATGACAGAAGAGCATGATCACAGCAATACCATGGATATTGATGTGTCTTTTGATGCGACGCTGGTGCGTGAAGAGTATTAGCCTTCACTCACATTATAAATGGTGTCACCGGCGGTTTTGACTCAGCCCACGTACGCGTTGGCTGAGTCACATTGGAATGCTCAATCGGTACGCCGATCACTGATTAAATAGCTCAAAGGGTGTAAGACTATCAAGGCAACAATAAAGGTTGCGATTGCGGCGCCTGTCAACGCCACCCAGTCAACCACTGTCGCGACGTAATCCAGCGTAGAGTGAGTAAACCAGGGCACCCAAACAAAGGCTGTTAGCCCGACCAGTCCGGCCAATAGTAGAGCAAGCACGCTACGGTGATGGGTGATTTGGTAGCCACGCAGATAAGCGAAAAGGTGTAGGCCAACGATAATCACAGCGGCTGCTAACATTAGCCAAATGAAGGGGGCGAGCGCGTACATTAAAATCGTAATGATGCCGGTAAGGGTCATAATGGTGCTCCTTAAGCTTGGCCTTCAAGAACGGCGTAATAAGCGGGTTGAAGCATGCGATCTTTCATTACCCAGGTAACCCAAGACTCGTCAGTAGGATCAATAAACGGGAAAGACGGCATAAAGGCGAAGTTGTCTTCATAACCAAACTCCACCAGCATAGCCTTGCCAATGCCGGTAATCATGGGGCATGAGGTGTAGCCGGTATGACGGGCGGGTGGCGGGTTTCCTTGCATGACAGCAATCAGGTTGGCTTCTACTACAGGCGCTTGGGCCTTAACGCTAGCAGCCGTTTTATTAATCGGTGCGCCGATGACATCGCCAATACCGAACACTTCGGGGTAGCGGTTGTGCTGCATGGTGTAGATGTCGACATCTAACCATTCGCCTCTGAATGGGCCGTCTTGAGCGATAAGCGCACTCTGCTTGACGAAGTCGTGAGCACTCATCGGCGGCACTACGTGAATAAAATCATAGTCCGCAATCACCGTGGGTTGGTTATCGCGTCTGAACTCAGCTTCGCGAAGCTGGTGATGCGAGGTGAATTCGCTGTCAGGGCCAACAAAGGTGAACTCAGCCTGCTTGGCCTGAGGATCAATGGCGGAAAGGCGATAGTGATGCCGCCTATTGACACCTTGCTCGTCAAAGCGCTGTTTAACGAATTCATTAACCCAAGGCTGAGAAAACAGGGCGTCGCCAGGTGCCATAAAGTCTACCTCAAAGGCATCGCGCCGCCCCGAAGCTTCCAAGCGACTTAATGTCGTAAAGGTCATTTTAAGCGGTGCGCCAGCACACTTAACCGGCGTGGGGGCCGCGGTAAAAATGCCTTTGCCTTGGCCGCTATCTAACCATGTCTGAATAGCCTGATTGGTGCGCGTAGCACCCTCAATGCTGGCGTAGACACTGCCAATTCCATGTTGACCTACTAACGACGGCGACATGCCTTCGATCAGGTGATAGTTAAGTTGAATGCCCGTAGCCACCACTAGGTAGTCGTAGTCTAGTGTTGCACCATTGGCAAGGCCGACTCGTTTATTATCGGCATCAATGCTGGCTGCGTATTCGCGCACCCACTTCACTCCTCGCGGCACAAACTGAGCATTAGGGCGCATGGTTTTATCAGGCTGCCAAACGCCCGAGGCAACCAGTGTCCAGCCTGGTTGATAATGGTGTGTGCTGCGCGGCTCAACCAGTGTAATGGTTCCTCCTTCGAGCCGTGTGGCTAGTCGATTAGCCATTGCCATGCCCGCCGCGCCGCCGCCAAGAATGACGATGTGAGCCTGGGTTTGTAGGGTATTAGCAGAGACTGCGCTAAAAGGAAGAAGGCTGCTGATCCCTAGTCCAGTGCCTACTTTCAGTAGCTCTCGACGGTTCAGCAATAGTGGCTTATGCATGGTTAACTCCTGAAGAGAAGTCTAATATATATTTTTTAGTTATATTGTTATTCTATATATTATGCACTGCGCAGAAAATCGCCATTATCACTTTGGTCATTAACACTTCGTCGCAAGGCGTAACCAAAATGTTACGCCTTGCTGGGGTAGTTACGTTTTGCTCAGTAGTGGGCGGGTACTTGCAGGGGCTAAAAGGCTATTTAGACGCGGCCAGCGTATATAAAAACTCTAGCCCCAGGGTGGCTGCAGCGAGTGACGTGATATCGCCATGGTCGTAAGCGGGGTTTACTTCAACCACATCCATGCCAATTAACTCCATGCCGACCATGCCGCGGATCACTTTTAGCATTAGGTCGGTAGACATGCCGCCACATACCGGTGTCCCGGTTCCTGGCGCGTAGGCAGGGTCTAAGCCATCAATGTCCAGGCTGATATAAGCCGGATGATAGCCAACACGGGCACGGATGCGTTCCATGACAGCGGCAGGGCCGTGTTCATTTACCCAGTCGGCATCTAGCACTTCATAAGGGTGGTTATGGCGGTCGTAGCTGGTGCGAATACCAATTTGTAGCGAGTGCTCCGGCACTACCAACCCCTCTTTTAAGGCATGGTGGAAAATAGTGCCATGGTCAAAACGCGTGCCTTGCTCATAGGTGTCGGTGTGAGCATCAAAATGAATCAGTGCCAGCGGGCCATGCTCACGGGCATGAGCGCGCAGCAGAGGCAGACTGATATAGTGATCGCCGCCCAAAGTGAGCATTTTTTTACCCGCTTTAAGCCAACGCAAAGCGTGGGTTTCAAGGTTGTCGACTAGGCTTTCCGGCTCGCCGTAGGCGTAGTCCAGGTTGCCCGCGTCGCATACCCCTAGCCGATCTTCCAAGGCGAAGTCCCAGGGCCAGCGTTTGCCCTCCCAGATCAGGTTAGCAGTGCTTTGACGAATGGCGTTTGGCCCCATGCGGGTGCCTGATCGTCCAGAGCACGCCAGATCAAAGGGCACGCCGCTAACCACTACCTCAGCATCGGTCGTTTTAGGATCGGTGGCCTTCGGCACGCCCATAAAGGTAGAAATAACATCACCAAACAGGCTTGGCATGATCTGAGATGGGGTCACCTAGCGTTTACTCCTATGGTGTGCAGTAACAATAAATCGGGGGGATTAGGCGAGAAGAAGCGCGACGATAAGGAATTTTTAGCGATGAATGAAATGAATGTTTAGAATGAAACTATTCGTTAAATAAATAGTGAGGCGCTATGCGTTCGCTTCGTCATTTTGATTTAAATCTTCTGTTGGTATTTGAAGCGCTAATGCGTGAACGCCATGTCACTCGGGCGGCGGAAAAACTGCATTTAAGCCAGCCAGCGCTTAGCCATGCGTTAAAAAGGTTGCGGGATGCGCTGGAAGATCCATTATTAATACGGACAAACACGGGGCTGCAGCCAACGCCTCGTGCGCTGGCGCTATTGCCCGTGGTGCAGCAGGCGCTGGCCATGTTGCAAGAAGGACTCGCCCCGCCGACCAACTTTTTACCAGCCACCAGTGCGCGGCATTTTACCCTGGCTACCACGGATTATTTTGAAGAGGTCATGTACCCGACTTTTCTTAGCCAATTGCTGACTTACGCGCCGGATATCAGCTTTTCCATTGAGCTGATTACTCCTAACGTACTGAGTGAGGGCCTGGAGCAGCGACAAGTGGATATGGTGGTCGGGCTGGATAGCCAAAGCGCGCTGCCCAGTGGGGTCATCCAGCATGCTTGGATGGATGAGGCATTGGTTTGTTTAGCGGCAACGGATAATAACCAGGTAGGCGATGCACTGGAGCTTCACCAGTTTGCCCGTGAACCGCATGTAGCACTGACGGATATCACCGGTTTAAGGCCAAGTAATATCGATAGTTGCTTAGTGCAGCACGGCTTAACACGGCGGGTGATTTCAAAGAACTTAAATTATATTGCGGCAGCGCGGGTCGTTGCGCTCACTAATGCGATCATGACGCTGCCACGCCAAATGGCTAAGCGATTTGTCACGATGCTGCCAGTGCGTATTGTCGTGCCACCTAAAGAGTTACCTGCACTTAATATGACGCTGATTCAACACGGGCTGTATGCCAACGACCCCGCCCTCGTTTGGTTGACTCAATCGCTGATCGAATTCGCTAGCACCTTTAAGCAGAAAGGCGTCGAATAATAGCCTAACTCCGCTTGGTGGTGGGAAGTTGCTTCAAGCAAGGTGGATGACCCAGTAGAGATGACTCGGTAGTGATGACTCGGTAGTGATGACTTGGTAGTGATGACTTAGCAGGGATGACTTAGTAGAGTGTCATAAAGGACATAGTAAGCGGGATTTAGCTAAACCATAGGCAACCATAATAATGACAGCGACGTATAAATTTTTGATTGCCGACGATCATCCCCTGGTACGCGATGCGATAGCACGGGTGATCCGCGAAGCTTACCCAGATGCTGAGGTTATCGAGGTAGAAGACTTTGATACGGCCCTCGCACATGCTCAGCAAGATGCGGATATTGATTTAATACTGCTAGATTTAAATATGCCTGGCATGAATGGGTTAACGGGGCTTTTGCAGCTGCGTAATGAGCAACCGACGATTCCGGTAGTGATTGTCTCTGCGGAAGAGGATAAGCAGATTATTCTGCAGGCGGTTTCCTGCGGTGCGGCGGGGTTTATTACCAAATCATTGCCCCGTGACCAGATGCGTCACGCCATTGCCCAGGTGCTGGAAGGCAATATCTTTCTACCTGCTGATGCCATGCGCGCGCCGGACAGTATTCGTAAACGTCGCCATCAGGATCAAGGCTTTACCGCAGAACAACTGCGCCTGTTGACCCGCAAGCAGCTACAAGTGTTAGAGCACATGACCCGCGGTGAATCTAACAAGATGATTGCTTATCATCTCAATATTGCGGAAACCACGGTGAAAGCCCACGTGTCGGCGATTTTACGCAAGCTGGGGGTAACCAGTCGTGTACAAGCGATTTTATCCGCCAACGATATCGATTTTTCCCAGTTCCTCAATCGCTGACTCGTTAAATTGATAGTGACCAGCGCTATCCAGCCAGTGGGTTTGCCAGCGGCCAACGCTGTTTATCTGGGTTAAGTCGCCAAGCGCCTGTGAATGGAGGCTTTGCTGCCCAAGCCGATGCAGTGGCTGATTAGTACCTGCCAAGAGGCTTTGCCACTGGAGAATCAGCGCAGCCAGTGGCGTTTCAGGCGGTGTTAGCGTTGGCAGGTACGTCTGCAGAACGCCATTCGACGTTTTCCAGAGGGCATCGGTGATGGCTATTAGTCTTTCCTCTATCTGTTTCATCCCTGCCGAGCCAGCATCTTTGCTGGTTTGTACGACATAGCCAAGTGAGCAAGGCGCGCCGTCGCCCCTGCGAACTGCCGCCACATAGCCCAAGTGATGGTCGTAGCGTGCCTGCTGAAAAAAAGCCGCGCTGTGATGCTGCTCTGCAAGTGCCAATAGCAATCGCTGGCTGGAAGTGCCCGGTAGGCTCAGTGTCCGCATGATGGCGGTGCTGGATGGTAAGTCGGCGAGAGAAGCCTGCACCGTGTGTTTTTCAATGCGGCTCGCCAAATTCGCTAGTGCGTTGCAAACGACAGCGACCTCTGTGCCATGGGAAACCCATAGCGCAGGCGTGGCTGGCAGCGGCGCTAAGCGCTGAACCAATTGCTGGGCCAGCAGCCCTTCATGAGCGTTGGGGGCGGCTAATGTGGCTTTTTCTAATAGCGCCACCATAGCGTGATTGGCTTGACTACCCATCACTATTACCCAACTACCATGGGGCGAGCTCTCTTGCTTGAAGACAATGCCCTGAAGCGCCAGACCCTGAGCGGTGAGCGGGCTGGGTACAATCATTGCCCCCGGCACAAAGCAGGCCGCCCAGGCGTTATCGGCAAGTGCACCGAAATCCTCATCAACAGCGTACTGACCGCACCAACACTGCACGGTGGGTAAAGGCGTTGGGGAAGCATCAACAGCGCGAGGTGAAGCCGGTGAAGCCGGTGTAGGCGCGTTACCGATTAGCCAACGGGCGTTGCCAGCGGCGAATGGGCTTGGGGCAGCTTGATGTTCAGAGGGCGGCGTAGCGAAACGACGAGCAAGCGCTTGGCGGCGGGCGTGGGTAAACCAAGCAGGGGCTAACTGCACCGTATCAGCGGGTGGCTGCCAAATAGTGTCGTGATCGTTAGGTGTTGTCCCGGGCAGGGTTGTGAAGAAGGTTGCTAAGCGCTCACTTAGAGCAGCCGCAAGGGCTTTCACCTGCTCCTGTTTCGCAGTGCCACTTAACAGTAAGCTAAAGGCGTCTGTCGCCCCGCTAGGGGCCAGAGTTGCGCGGTAGTCGGTAATCGAATCAGGAAATTGTTCTACAAAATAGCCTTGCTGTACCGAATCAGCTAAGCCGCTAAGGGCGATAAGCTGATGACGTGCAATGGCCGATGGCAACGGCCACAGTAGCTCAACGGTATTGCCCGTACTGGCTACCTTCGCGCTGAGCTGGCGGCTCCAACGGGGCGCAATGGCAAGCGAAGGAGCGTTGGGTGGTGATGGACTAAACCGCGCGGCCATGTGTTGGGCAAGGCGCGTCATGTCTACCATCTCCCAGGGGCTGATAATGGCGATGCTAACGCGGCCGCCATGGTAATAGGCGCGATGAAGCGTGGTGAGCGCTTCAAGTAGCAGCGCCGTGTCACTGCCTAGGGTTTGCGCGTTGCCATGGCGGCAGCCTGCACCAACATGCTGTGGGTCAGCAAGTGCCGCGAGGGCATCCAGACGTTGCATTTGGGCGCTGTTCTGACGGGCGTTCCACTCGGCATCGATCGCCGCCACTTCAGCGCGAATAGTCGATAAGGGCAGCGGTGGCCTAGCGAGCTGACGGGCAACGGTGAGCGCCGCTGCTTCTAGTTTGTTTGCTGGTATCGAGAAGTGCACATCAGTGATGTAGTCATCAGTATGGGCATTCAGGCTGCCCTGGTGCTGGGCAAACCAGGTGAGTAGGCTGGTGTTAGAAGAGGTTTCCAGCGGCGCTGTGGTCAGCACGTGCTCTAACAGGTGGGCCAGCCCAGGCAGAGCGGGTGGCTCATCCAAATAGCCTGCCGCAATGGCGATGCTGACATGAGCGCGGGTTAACTGGGGCGCGTAGGCTAGCACTCCCTGCACCCCATTAGGCAGGGAGATACAGGCTTGTTGGAAACTGAGCTTAGCCATTGAGCAGGCTACGCAGCAGCGCGCGCAGTTTGCCGGGGCGTACCGGCTTGTTTAACTGCGGAACGCCTGCATGACGCAGCCGCCTCTGCCAGTGGTCAGAGCGGTCGGCACTGAGAATAGCCGCTGGCAAGTGCGGGTCGTGCCAGTGCTGACGAAGTTGGCGAATAGCCTCTAGGCCAGTGACGTTATCATC
Organism: Halomonas qinghailakensis; assembly: GCF_025820815.1. NCBI lineage: Bacteria > Pseudomonadati > Pseudomonadota > Gammaproteobacteria > Oceanospirillales > Halomonadaceae > Halomonas > Halomonas qinghailakensis. Next base: position 2,157,751 of record NZ_CP096973.1, read on the forward strand.
TAGATGCAGGTCAACTAACAGCATATCCGGTGCCTCCTGGCAGGCTTTAGCGGTATCGACATCCAGGGCAGTATCGCAACTGATTTTCCATTCACTTAACAGCAGCGCCATGCCTTGCAAAATTGTTGGCTCGTTATCCAGGATCAGCACGCGCAGCCCTTCAAATTCATCGTCAGCGGAGAGCGGCGCGCTGGGGGCTGGGGCTTGGCTAAAGGAAATGCCATTGGCACGGGGCACCGTAATAGCAAAGCAGGAGCCTTGGCCGGGTGCAGAGCGCACCGAGAGGGGGTGCTCAAGGCGTTGGCTAATTCGCTCCACAATGGCAAGCCCTAAGCCCACACCCTGGCGATCACGGGCGCGGGTGGCATTGAGTTGATGAAACTCGCGAAAAATAAGCTGGTAGTCACTTTCGGGAATACCAATACCGCTATCAACCACCTGCACGGCCAGGCTATCGTCACTATGGCGGCGGACACCCAGGCAGATCCCGCCACGCTGGGTATAGCGGCAGGCGTTAGCCAGAAAGTTGCGCACAATGCGGCTGAGTAGATAAGGGTCGCTGGTCACCGCTTGATGAGAAGGCACATAGCGCAACGTTAGCCCTTTACGTTGCGCCACCGGGGTAAATTCATCAGCCAAGTTGCTGAGGATATCGTCGAGCTTAAAGTGGCGTAGCTGAGGTTGCACCTGACCGTGGTCCAGGCGGGAGATATCAAGCAGATCGGAAAGTATCGCTTCGGCACCTTCCAGTGAGTTTTGCACACTCTCAACCAAAGCCAGATTCTCGCTATCGGTCAGCCGCTCCTGTAGCGAGGCCACCAGTAAGCGCGCAGCATTCATGGGTTGCAGCAGGTCATGGCTAGCGGCGGCTAGATAGCGGTCTTTACTTTGATTAGCAAACTCTGCCGCATCACGGGCGCTTCTAAGCTCCTCGTTGAGCCGCTCAAGCGCTTGAGTGCGTTCAACGACGCGTGCCTCTAGATGGGCGTTGAGGGTTTCTAAATGCTGTCGCGCTCGCTCGCGCTCGGTAATATCCGCTACAAACCCTTCGATCAGGTCTTCGTCCCCGACAAGCTCGGCGGGCTTACGTATTAGTGTAATTGCTACGGGCACCTGATGACCGGAGGCACCTTGCAGCCAGGTGGTTTGACCCGTTACGTGTCCTTGCGTGAGTAGCAGGTCGCGCAGCTGTTGCCCTGTAGACGTGTTAACAAATAGCGCATCAAAGCGCGCGCAGCGTTCGAGCGTATGCGCCACACTACTATCATCGAGCATAGCGGCAAGCGCTGGGTTGGCGGCGCGCAGCTTGCCGGAAAGCGACGCCTGGAAAATTCCGTGTAGCGCGTTTTCGAACAGCCACTTGTAGCGGTTGCGCTCAACCTCCAGCTCTTCTAAACGCACGGAAAGCTCGCGGTAGTAGCTTTTACGCGCCGACTGCTGGCCTAGCCCGAGCAGGTCGCTGACCGAAAAGCCCGAAGGGTCGCTGGCTTTTTTCATAGTGCCTCTTCGTAGACCACTGCCACGTCACGTGAGTTGGAGCGACGAGGGTTAGTCAGAATGCAGGGATCGCCCAGCGCATGGTTGGTGAGAAATGGCACATCGCTGCGTGAGACGCCCATTACGCCAAGGGTCCCGCCCAGTCCAACCGCATGCTTTAAATCGACTAAGTACGTAAATAGCGCCTGTTTAACCTGTTGCTGTGTTAGCCCTCGGCAGTCGATGCCAACGGCGTCGGCAACTCGTTTAAAACGATCCGGAGCGGCTTCGTAGTTATAAGCCACCACATGCTCTAACAGCATGGCGTTACACAGGCCGTGGGGTAAATCTAAGAAGCCCCCCAAGCTATGGGACATCGCGTGTACTGCGCCTAAAATCGCATTAGAAAACGCCAGTCCTGCTTGCATGCTGCCCAGCATTACTTGGGCACGCAGCTCGCCATCGGTTGGGTTAGCCACTAGTGCTTCAAGATGGCTGCTAATTAAGCGCATGGCCTCTAAGGCGTGGGCATCGGTTAGCGGCCCACTCCCGGTTGAAACAAACGCTTCGATAGCATGCACCAGCGCGTCGATCCCAGTACACGCGGTGAGATAGGGCGACATGGTCATGGTGACCTCAGGATCGATCAGCGATACATCCGGCACCACGGCCTTGCTGATGATTGAGAATTTCATGCGTCGCTGCTGGTCGGAAATAATCGCAAACTGGGAAATATCCGCCGAGGTGCCCGCCGTTGAGGGAATAAAGATCAGCGGCGGAATGGGCACGCGAATCGTATCAACTCCCTCAAAATCAAGAATGTGGCCGCCGTGGGCGGTGACAATGCCAATGCCTTTGGCGCAGTCCATGGGGCTGCCGCCGCCTACCGCCACAATCGCTTTGCAGCCGGTTTCACGGTAAATCTCGGCACCGGCCATAATCTCATCGACCCGTGGATTGGGCGATACGGCGGTAAAGCGCTCAACGGCAATGTTGGCTTCCAGCAACTTGGCTTCAATATCGGCGACCCAACCCGCCAGCAGCACGCCGGGGTCGGAGACCAGTAGCACCTTTTCTGCGCCGAAGGTGGTGACATAGTTGCCTGCAGCGTGGCGCGCCCCGTCGCCAAAAATAATTTCAGGAGCGACAAACTTACGTAGTTGCGTGAGCGGTGAGGTCATGGGGCGGTCTCGTTTATAGTTATTAACCATTATCTTAAGCACCTTAGGGGGTTGTTGCGCTACGACCTTGGTGCTGTCGCGGGGTATAAGGCACGCTGTTGATGTACGTGCGATTAGAAATGTTGTTGAAAACGTAATTAAAAATGCTGATAAAAGGCCAGCTCGCGGGCCAGCATGGTTTGGCGAGCGCTAGGATGGCGAATGCCGTGGCGTTCGTTATCAAACAGCAGTGTTTGTGCTTCGCCACCATGCTGCTCAATATGTCGCGCCATGGCGTGTGTCTGCTCCGGTACCACCACCGCGTCTTGACCACCCTGAATAAACAGCGCCTGAATAGGTCTTGTGCACAGGCTAATCTTATAGGCAGGGCTGCGCTGAGCTAGCAGGGCGTCATCGCCGATTAGCCAGCCCAGATAGCCGGACTCAAAGCGGTGGGTTTGTGCCGCTAGGGTGAGCGCATTGGTGACCCCGTACAGGCTGGTGGCCGCAGCAAATAGCGGTGTGGCCGCTAGGGCATTGAGGGCAGTAAAGCCGCCCGCGCTTTGGCCGCGAATAAAGCAGCGCGCTGTGTCAATCGCAAAGCGTGCGCAAACGGCGTTTACCAGTGCAATCACATCCTCGGTATCGCTGACGCCCCACTGGCCGGCTAAACATTCACGGTAGCGGCGACCAAAGTTGCCGCTGCCACGGGGGTTGATATCTAAAACGTGAAAGCCCTGCTGCTGCCAATAGGCCACCAGCGGATCGTAGATGGGGTAGGTGGCGGCGGTTGGTCCGCCGTGAACGCGCACAATCAGCGGTGCAGCGGGGCTAGCTGAGGCTGAGTAGAAAAAGCCGTGAACCGTTTCGCCTTCATTACCAACCGGCGCTTCAACCCACTGGGCGGTGGCAGGTGCTTTTGCGATTACGCTACCCGTTGAGTTTGCGCTATCCACTGAGTGTGCGTTACCCACTGAGTTTGCGTTACCCACGATGTTACCCACTAAGTATCTGCGTGAGCCATTTTCGTTGAACCGTATAAGCTGGGCGCCGCTGGTGGCGCTTTGCACTATGGCGTAATCGCCGTGTTGTGCCAGCGTGATGCTTGCCACGCGGCCGGGGTCGGATAGCAGTGCTTCCACCTGCTCGCCGGTACGGCGGTATAGCTGCGCTGCACCCTGGTGTAGTTGGCAGTAAACCTGCCGATTGTCTCGCCAAGCGTGCTGGCGCTCACCGAGCTGCCATGGCGTGGTGACGTGATCAACAGGGGCGCTGCTCAGGCAGATGGGGGAGGCCAGATTAACCTGCCAGGGTTGCCACCAGCCAGTGTGATCGCTGATGCAGATCAACGCGTTATGTGGGCCAAACTGTGGCTGACTAATCGCTGCGCCGAAGTCCCAGCTTTCAAAGGCTTGAAGCGTACCGTCGGCTGCGATGTTTGCGAAGTGCAACTGACTACGCTGCCACGGCATATAAGGCAGTGACCAGCTCACCCACGCTAGATAGTTACCATCGTCGCTTATTATCGGCGCGCCGTAGAAGTCGGCACCTTTTGCCAATACCTGCCGATCGCTATCAGTGACGGCGACCAGCCGCTGACCGTGGACATCTTCCTCAACCGCTAATACACGCTGGCGCTTAGGGTCGGCGCACAGCCCACCGTAGGCGGTTTGCGGGCGCTGTTGCCAGCAGTAGCTTGTACCGTGGCAGCCGAGCTGCATGATGGCTTGGTCGTGCTGGCGCACCCATACGACGCCCCCTAGCAGTGGCGTGTAGCTGCCACCGCCGTACTGGTTCACGCGGCTACCCACCGCTTCTTCTATTACACAGTGCGGCGGCTTATTGCTGTTAGCTCGCCACTGCCAAAGCTGCATGTCGCCCGTTTGCGGGCAGCGAGACAGCCAGTAAACCGTCTGGGCGTCGCTGTGCAGTTCGCTCAGGGTATCGCAGGGCTCGGCAGCATCTGCCAGGGTAAGCAGCATAGGCATGCTCCTTATTGTGGGGCGCCCCACAGCAATCGTGCTTCATAGCGTGGGTAAAGTTGCATCACGCTGCGGGTAAACTCGTATTCGGCGAGTGCGATGGTGCTAAACGTGTCAGGTAGTTCAACAGCCAAGGCGTGATTGGCACCCAACCCTTCGCTAGCCACGTCACTGAGGCGCTGGTCTAGCCATTCAAGGTAATCAATGGTTTGGTCAATGATCGTTGCGGACGGTGCGCTGGGGCCATGGCCGGGCACGGCAATGGTGGCGTTGAGCGCGCGCAGGTCGTGTAGTTCTTCTTGCCACTGTTGAAGGCCTGGGGTGTGAGCGGTAGCGGCAGCGCGTTGGTAGAAGCCCATGTCGCCCATAAACAGCACGCCGGTGGTGTGATCCATAATCACCAAGTCTCCACCGCTATGGCCGCTCATGGCATATAGGGTGAGTGGATAGCTGCCCAGCGTTATGTCACCGGCCTCAATCACCTCGGGTAGGGCAACAGACGAGCGTTCCAAGCTGCGCCCGGTCAGCCGCTCGACGTTGTCGATCAGCGCGTCTGTGTCGCGAGTCATCAGGTCGCGGGTCGTGGCCAGAGTGAGGTGCTGCGCCTTGTCAAAGGCGGTATTGCCAAAAAAGTGGTCGGGGTGGTGGTGGGTATTCAACACCCAGCGGACGGGGTGGGAGGTGTGCTGAGCAATCAGCGTTTTTAGCGCCTCGCCAAAGTGTGGGCTACTGCCGCTGTCGATAAGGATGACGCCGTTGGACGTGGCAATAAATGCCTGGTTGCCAATATGGCCACAGTTGCTGGTAGAGAGCTCTTCTTTTACGCCTTCCACTATCCAGGTGTTTTCCGCGACCAGCTGCGCCACTAGCGGACGTTCGCAGAACATTACCGGTTCGCTAGCCAACAGCGGTGGGGCTAGCAGTGCCGCTAGGCTAATTAAGAAGGGCGCTTTCATGGCTGCAGGCCAATGGAAAAACGATTGCCGTTGTTATCCCGCGCACCAATCACATAGCCGCCCGGCGAGGGGCGCATATGCAGCCCTAAGGTGGGGTTAGCGCTTACCGAGGCGTCGATATCCAGGGCGGCCACTTGCTCGCCCTGCTGATCCAACAGTTCAAACGACTGCACATAAAAGGCCGGTTGGCTGGGAATCAAGCCGCTGTCCATAGGATGGGAAAGACGCACCCGCAGTCGCTGTTCTCCCTCATTAGCAAACAACCGCCCCTGCAGCTCGCCGAAGGTGTTTTCCCAGTCGGTGTCTGCGCTGGCAATGCCGGGGGTGGTGCAGCCGCCGCCTTCCGCTTCAATATAGGTGCCGCCCACATGCCAAGTGTCTCCCTGCTTCACCGCGACGCGCACCGCGGAGGCTTGTTCCAAGCGGATATTTAACGATAGCTTGGCTAAGCCGTGGCTCATCGGGGAGTAGCGGAACAGGCGGGGAATCGGGTTGAGATCCACCCAGGCAATAATGTCAGTGATTGGCTCGCCGCTGGCTTCTAAGGCGCTGGCGTCTAGCTCAATGGGCACTTGTCCTGAGTCTTCAGCGAACCCTGGTGCGTTCACGATGACTCGCTCGTCAAACACCACGGGGGCGTCGCCTAGAAAGCGCTCGCGGTAGACAGGCCACATAAAGGAGTTCAGCGGGTCCTTTTCAGCCGTATTCTCGGTAGCCAGCGCGCTGGGCGGCAACATAACGACTAACCAACTAAGCGCAGCAAGAAACGCGGCAAACCGTTGTAACGTGATTAGGGGGGATAGGGTTGCCATGGTGCCTCCCAGCGTGAGGGTTATTGTCCGGTAGTTTCCATACTGACCGTCTCCAGCCACGTACGAATGGCCCACAATCCTTCTTGGCTAACGTAGTCAGACATACGCGGCATTAGCACACGGCCGTTGCGCTCGGCACCATTGGTGACCAGCTCTTTGAACCACTCATCGCCCCATGCGCCGTTCTCCAACTCGCGCAGGTCCGGGGCGATGCCGCCGGATTTTGCCTCTAGCCCATGGCAAGCGGCGCAGTTGCTGTTGTAAGCGCGGGCACCAATATCGATGGCTAGCTCTTGCTGGGGGTGGTCACGGTAGGGGTTCTCTTCCCGCCAATCGTCGCCCAAGCGTTCGAGGTCTTTAATGTCAACGGCTTGAGGAGTCACGCTGCCGTGAGACCAAGCCAGTGGTGACGCCAGTAGCGCCGCAAGGGCGATAGCGCCCACTTGACTGCTGAGGCGTAAGTGCGTTTTTGCTAAGACGGTTTTTTTAAGGGCGGTTTTTGTAATGGTTTTTGTAATGGTCATGGGAAATGCTCCTCAGGGGATCAAATTATCGTCACTGGAGTGAGCATAGGCAGGCAGGCTTTCCGAACCTATAGCACCTTAGGCATCGCTGGGCTCCTCCTTTGGAAGTAGTGCTAAATCAGGATGAGAACGCGACTGGAGGGGTAGGTTGGTTTGTTATCCGAGCTTCTAAGCTGAGCTTAGTCTTGCTGGCACCACGCAAGCAGCAGCTTGGCCGCTTTGCAGCCATTGCATTGTGATCATTACTCGGATGGAAAACCCATGACATACGCTATCAATAACAACACGTCAGTCCGCAAAATTTCGTGGCCCTTTCGCCTGCGTACACTCACCGCCGCCGTTGCTTACGCCTCTGCCTTAGGCGTTGGGGGTGTTGCGATGACAGCCCACGCCAGTGAGGTGACCTGGGACGATATTCTCAACGACCATAACAACACTGAAACGGTGTTGATGTATGGCATGGGCGTGAAAGCACAGCGCTATAGCCCGCTTAATCAAATTAACGCAGATAACGTCGAGATGCTGACCCCTGCGTGGTCCCACTCGTTTGGCGATGAAATGCAGCGTGGCCAAGAGTCTCAGGCCCTGATCCATGAAGGCGTTATTTATGTCACCGGCTCCTACTCACGTATTTTTGCCATAGATGCGCGTACCGGCCAGCGGCTGTGGTCTTACAATCATCGCCTGCCCAGCGATATCCGCCCCTGCTGTGACGTGGTGAACCGCGGTGCGGCCATCTATGGTGATAAAGTATTCTTCGGTACGTTGGATGCTGGCATCGTGGCGCTGAATAAAGATACCGGTGACGTGGTGTGGCGCGAACGCTTTGGTGACCACCGTGCGGGCTACACCATGACCGGTGCGCCAACGATTGTAGAAGATAGCGAAACAGGTCGCGTGTTGCTGATTCATGGCTCTTCGGGTGATGAGTTCGGCATTGTGGGTAAGCTGTATGCCCGCGATCCGGAAACCGGCGAAGAGATTTGGATGCGGCCCTTTGTTGAAGGCCACATGGGACGTTTGAACGGTGAAGAGAGCACTCCGACAGGTGATGCCAACGCGCCTTCCTGGCCCGATGACCCCGATAGCGAAACCGGCAAAGTACAAGCCTGGAGCCAAGGTGGTGGCGCACCATGGCAGAGCGCCAGCTTCGACCCTGACACTAATACCATCATCATTGGCGCCGGTAATCCCGCTCCCTGGAACGGTTGGGCACGTACTTCAGAAGATGGTGACCCGTCTGACTACGACAGCCTCTATACTTCGGGTCAGCTGGGTATTGACCCTTCGACCGGCGAAGTGAAGTGGTTCTATCAGCACACGCCCAACGACACCTGGGACTTCTCGGGTAATAACGAAATCGTCTTGTTCGAGTACGAAGATGAGAATGGCCAAACGGTGAATGCAGGTGCTCACGCTGACCGTAATGGCTTCTTCTATGTCACTGATCGGACCAACGGCGAGCTTATCAACGCCTTCCCGTTTGTCGATAACATTACCTGGGCCACCCACATTGACCTGGAAACCGGCCGTCCCGTTGAGGCTGAAGGCCAGCGACCACCGCGTTTGGAAGAGGGACAAACACGCTCCGAACCAGTCGAAGTTTCACCGCCATTCTTGGGTGGTAAAAACTGGAACCCGATGGCTTATAGCGAAGATACAGGGCTGTTCTATGTGCCGGGTAACCACTGGAAAGAAGATTACTGGACTGAGGAAGTTGAGTACGTGGAAGGTGCGGCCTACTTAGGTATGGGCTTCCGCATTAAGCGTATGTACGACGACCACGTCGGTATTCTGCGCGCTGTTGATCCGGTGACTGGCGAGTACGCTTGGGAGCATAAAGAACCCATGCCGCTATGGGCAGGCGTGCTAGCGACCCACGGTGATTTGGTGTTTACCGGCACAGGTGATGGCTACTTCAAAGCCTTCCACGCTGAAACCGGTGAAGAGCTTTGGAAGTTCCAGGTAGGCACCGGCATCATTTCACCACCGGTAACTTGGGAAATGGATGGTGAACAGTACATTGGTGTTACCGCCGGTTATGGCGGCGCGGTTCCTCTCTGGGGCGGTGATATGGCTGAACTGACGCGGCCGATTGCTCAGGGTGGTTCGTTCTGGGTCTTCAAGCTGCCATCTTTCGTTCAAGATCTGGCTAATCGTTAAGTTATTGACACCTCTTGGGCGGCCTTTGCCGCCCTTTTTTGAATAACATTAACGGTAATGGAGAGAACAATAATGATAACGCGTAATGCTCTACCTATATTAAGCCGTCAAGCAACGGCGATTTTTCTCTGTCTGAGCGCGATAGGCAGTGTTGTTGCCGACGATTATGTTGAAGAGTATCAACCGCCAGTACATAACGGCTGTGAGCTGGTCCCAGGTGCTCAGTGCGCCAATATGGATTTATCGGGCGGCGACTTTTCTAACCTTGACCTACAGGGCGCTAACTTTGCGGGCAGTAACCTAGAAGGCGCTGATTTCCGCCACAGCAACCTACGCAGCGTTGATTTTGAAGGCGCATCGTTGCGCTATGCCAACCTCAATCGCGCGCGTATGCCTAGCACTCATTTACGCGGTGCTGATCTTTCCCATGCCAGTTTGGTCGGGTTGGATAGCTGGAGTATCTATGCCCAGGGCGCAACGTTTGACCATGCTGATTTGACTGGCGCTAACCTGGAGTTTGCCCGGCTTTCTGGAGCTAGCATGCAGGGAGCGACGCTGATGGGCAGCAACCTGGAAATGGCCTGGATGAATAAGGTCAACCTGATCGGAGCGGATTTGCGGGATGCTAATCTGCAAGAAGCCAAAATGAACATCGCGCGCCTCAATGATGCGGATATGACCGGTGCACGCATCCACTACGGAAACTTCCAAATGGCCCAAATGGAGGGCTGTACCGCCTGCCCGTTTGATTGGGAGTAAGGTCACCATGTTGACGCAATCTCCGGCGCACTCTGTGCGCCGCTATATGCTCTGTGTGGCGTGGGCAGCGGGTGTATTCAGTGGAGCGGCACACGCTGAAGCGCCCTCAGCGGCATTTAACCAAGAAGGCTACCGCTTGCCGCCTTTCAAAGCGCCCGTAACCGCACCGCTTCCAGGGGTGACCACGTTAGATGACCATGCTTTTCAAGCGCTGCTGGAATCGCCGCCAGTGATTCTGGTGGATGTCTATGCGCTGCCTTGGCATAACGGCCTTTTTCTGCAGGATAGTGCGCATTTAACGATCCCAGGGAGTATTTGGCTGCCTAATGTGGGCGCGGCTAGTTTGGAAGAGGAGTGGCATGATTATTTTAAGACAACGCTAGATGCACAGCGTGAGCGCGCTGAAGCCGCGCCGCTGGTGTTTTTCTGCCGTGCTGACTGCTGGCTTTCCTGGAACGCTGCACGGCGCGCCGAGGCAATGGGCTATGAAGAGCTCTATTGGTACCCAAAGGGGGTGGATGGCTGGCAAGCGAGCGGACATTCGTTAGCAGCCGTTTGCCCGCAGCTGCCCGCTCATGCTGAGCGAGCCACCTGCGAGCCTTAATAGGTTTGTAACTATTAACCAGGTTTGTTACGGATAGTTACGGATAAATAGATTTACTGCCGATAAATCAGCTCGAGTGGTTGGCGGGGCGAAGGCGCTGCCAAGCCACTCTGACTTTCAGCCTGACCCTGCAACTGCTTTGTTTGCAACTGCTTTGTTTGCAACTGCTTTGACTGGCGAGCATTGCGGGGAATCAGGGTCGCCTGATCAGAAGTGATTGTGGCATTTTCTGTGATCAGGCTCTCTAACAACCCATGCTGAGGAGAGTGTTGGCACACGGGGTCAGTGGCGTTCATATCGCCGGTTAACAAATAAGCTTGGCAGCGGCAGCCGCCATGGTCTTTGTCGCGATCGTCGCACTGTTGGCAAAGCGTCGGCATCCACTGGGTGCCGCGAAAACGGTTGAAGGCATCGCTTTGGTACCAAATGTCCTGCAGTGATGTCTCTTTGACGTTGGGAAACGCCATCGGCAGCTCCCTGGCGCTATGGCAGGGCAATACGGCGCCATCTGGAGCAACGGTCATAAAAATACTGCCCCAACCACCCATGCACGCTTTAGGCGCTTGCTCAAAGTAGTCCGGCACCACAAACAGCAATGACATATCGCGGCCACGTGCCGCGAGTGTTTCACGCCAGCGGTTGGTTTCCGCTTCGGCACGTATCAGCTGTTCACGGGTGGGCATCAGCGCTTGGCGGTTCAAAAACGCCCAGCCGTAATATTGGCAGTTGGCCAGTTCAACCGCATCTGCGCCTAGCTCATCGCAAAGCGCAATCAGGTCGCCAATTTGATCGATATTGTGCCGATGCAGCACCACGTTCAACACCATGGGGTAGCCTGCCGATTTGACGGCTTTGGCCATCGCCAGCTTGTTGGCGTGAGCCTTGGCAGAGCCTGCCAGTGCCTGGGCCAGTTCGGGGTCGGCGGCTTGCAGGCTAATCTGGATATGATCCAGACCTGCTTCTGCCAGGGCGTCTACCCGCTGGGCAGTCAGCCCCACGCCGGAGGTCAGCAGGTTGGTATAAAAGCCAAGCGTGCGTGCTTCGCTTACTAGCGCTTCCAGGTCTTGGCGAATCAGCGGCTCGCCGCCGGAAAACCCCAGCTGAGCCGCGCCCATGGCCCTGGCTTGGCGCAGTACGCTAAACCACGCGTCGGTATCCAACTCGTTTTGGTAGCGGGTAAAGGCCAGCGGGTTAGAGCAGTAAGCGCACTGCAGCGGGCAGCGGTAGGTGAGTTCCGCCAGCAGCCATAAAGGCGGTGAGGTCGCTTCAGCGGCCGGGTTGGCTGAATGTTGATTGAGCAAGTTTTTATTAGCCACAATGCACCTCCTTCATGGCTAGCCAGCCGTTGCTGCGGGCTTCATCGATAAACTGCACGACGTCGTCTGCTAAGGTCTCTGCGCCTGGGTAGCGTTGCTGTAGGGTGGCGATAATGTCGCCGATAGTTTGCTGGCCGTCGACCTGTTCAAGAATCGCGCCGGCAGTCGCGCTGAGCTTGACCATGCCCTCGGGGTAGAGAATAACGTGGCAGCCCTGAATGGCTTCCCACTGTAAGCGCCAGCCGCGTCGCAGCTGGTAAATATCGTGATGTGACATGGCGAGTTGTTGTGACATGGTGAATTCCCCAACGCTGGTCGATCATGGCCTAGTAATGTGAGTGCTCAAGCCCACGGTGATATACCGCTTCGCGGGTGACGGTGTGATAAGGCGGGCGGTCTAACTGATAGGCCATAGTCATGGCATCCAGCATGCTCCACAGTACATCGAGCTTAAATTGCAGAATGTCCAGCGCGCGCTGCTGCAGCGCCACGGTCGTACATACGCCTAAGGCGATTTCCAGGCCATGCTCAACGTCTCGGCGGGCCTCGCTGAGCCGCTTGCGGAAATAGCGATAGCCCTGCTCGTTTATCCATGGGTAGTGCTGGGGCCAGGTATCCAAGCGGTTTTGGTGGGCAAGTGGCGCAAACAGTTCAGTCAGCGATGAGATCGCTGCCTCCTGCCAGGGCGCGCGGGCGACAAAGTGGCGGTAGGCATCAACTGCAAAGCGCACGCCGGGTAACACACGCTCCTGGGAAAGCAGCGTATGACGCGGTAACCCTACGGCTTCACCGAGCGCCAACCAGGCTTCAATTCCGCCTTCATCTTCAGCGTGGCCGTCGTGGTCAAGCAGGCGTTGTACCCATCGCCTGCGGGTAGCGGCATCGGGGCAGTTGGCCAGCAGCGCGGCATCTTTTTGGGGAATCATCAGCTGGTAGTAAAAGCGGTTAGCCACCCAGCCCTGCAGCTGCTCTCGGGTAAGTTCGCCATTGGCCATCGCCTGCTGAAAGGGGTGGTTAAGGTGGTAGTACTGCCCTTTACTCATTAGCGCTTCACGGAACGCCTCCCGGCTGAGCGGGGTGGTAGAAGCGCAGGGCGTTATCGCTGTCAGCGCCATGATTGATCTCCTGATTGTTATTGTTAGTGCTACAGATGTCAGTGCTCTATAAAGAAAAAGGTCGGCTACAGGGTAAGTTTCATACCGTCGTAAGCGGTTTCGATGCCTGCGGCCTGCACCGTTTTCGCTGCATCGCTTGCGCTGTCCAATATCGGATTAGTGTTGTTGATATGAATCAAAATGCGCCGCGTGCTGCTGGGTAGTTCGCTCAACAGTTCACACATGCCGCCGTTGCCATTGAGCGCGAGATGACCCATTTGTTGGCCTGTAGAGGTGCCAACGCCGAGTGTCTGCATTTCATTGTCTTCCCACAGGGTGCCATCGACCATCACCACATCAGCGGCGTTTAAGAAGCGCATCGCCAGCGGTGTTGGGTTGCCAAGCCCAGGGGCATAGCAAAGCGACTTGCCGCTGCGGCGGTCGACTATATACAGCCCTAAATTATCGCCACAGGAGGGTGCGCCGCGCCGTGGTGAGTAGGGCGGGGCATTGCTGTGTAGTGCAAAGGCGGTGAGTGCGATATCGGGCAGAAAGGGAATCGAAAATTCGGTAACTTCCTGCTGATTTTCCAAACCAATCGGCTGCCAATGAAGTCCGCCCCAGTGCTCCAGCATCGGGAAGAGCGGAAAGCCGGTAGATAAATCGCGATGCACATTGGGCGTGCACCATACCTCCAGAGGGCAGCCCTCTCTTAGGGAAAGTAGCCCGGTGACGTGGTCGATCTGGGCATCCACCAGCAGCACGCCGCGAACACCGCTGCCACGCAGCTCGCTTGGCCATAGTTCTGGGTTGGCATTGAGCTGGGCACGAATGTCAGGGGACGCATTGCACAGCAACCACTGCTTGCCATCCACGCTTAACGCAATCGATGATTGGGTGCGCGGTTGATGGTCAGTACTACCCTGGCGTACGTGATAACAGTTGGGGCAGTTGCAATTCCACTGGGGAAAGCCGCCGCCTGCGGCAGCCCCAAGAACTAAAACCTGCATAGGCTGGCCTCCTACGTTGGTGCTGCGGTGAAAGCCCCTGCCTAGTGAAAACATGATGAAGACAGGGGCCGCGGCTCAGTCGCTAGAGATTAGCGGGTAGAGATATACAGCGTTACTTCAAAGCCAAGGCGCATATCTTGATAGGTCGGTTTGGTCCACATAAGAGACTCTCCTGCGTTGTTAAGCATGTTGTTGTGAGTGTTGATATGGGAGTTGGTGGCAGTTCATCGTGTTTGCCCTACCCACTTCTTCAGTTAATCACTGGTAGGGCAAACTGCCTGCGGTACTTTGGGAGTAGTTTTCTCGCCCTTTTGGTGGGGATTGCTGCTAATTCAAGTGCATGTTGTAGTTAAACAACGCAGTTGAATCCAAGGTTGAATAGTAACTGGCGGTCGCTGCGTTAGATCCTAGACTGCTATCTGGCGTAATCACTTGCGCTAGCAGTAAGGTTCAGCGCTCAATGGCCAGGGGTGAAAACATAAGCGTTTTGGTACTGGCGCTGGAAATGGGCTAATTAAGGGAGAAAGCGTGTGAAAATAGGCGCACCGAAAGAGACAGCTCAGGGAGAAGCGCGTGTAGCGTTGACTCCTGAGAGCGCAAAACAGCTTCAAAAGCTAGGCCATGAGTGCCTAGTAGAAGCCGGCGCGGGGGCTGCTGCGGGCTTTAATGACGACACGTATCGCGACGCAGGCGTCAGCGTTGTGGAAAGTGCGGAAGCACTGTGGCGTGATGCGGACGTGGTGATTAAAGTCCGTGAACCTTCGGAAAAAGAGGCTCACTACTTACGCGAAGGCCAAACGCTGATTGCGTTTTTCTGGCCAGCACAGAACGAAGCGCTGCTGGAAACCTGTAAAGCGCAGGGCGCAACGGTCATCGCGATGGACATGGTGCCGCGTATTTCACGGGCGCAGAAGATGGACGCGCTCTCCTCCATGGCCAATATCGCGGGCTACCGGGCGGTCATTGAGGCGGGTAACAACTTTGGTCGCTTCTTTACGGGTCAGGTCACCGCTGCCGGTAAAGTGCCGCCAGCTAAAGTGCTGGTGATCGGCGCAGGTGTCGCGGGCTTGGCGGCGATTGGTACCGCCACTAGTTTGGGTGCCGTGGTGCGTGCGTTTGATGTGCGCCCGGAAGTCTCCGAGCAGATTGAATCCATGGGCGCTGAATTCCTATTCCTCGATTTTGAGGACAGCCAGGACGGCTCGGAAAGCGGTGGCTATGCCTCGCCTTCAAGCCCCGAGTTTCGTGAAAAGCAGCTCGAATGTTTCCGCGAACAAGCGCCGGACGTCGACATTGTGATCACCACCGCGCTGATTCCTGGTCGACCCGCGCCAAAGCTGTGGCTGGAAGATATGGTCGCCGCCATGAAGCCTGGCTCAGTGATCATTGATCTAGCCGCTGAAAAAGGCGGTAACTGCGACTTAACTAAGCCAGACGAGCGTGTAGTCTCTGATAACGGCGTTGTGGTAGTGGGCTACACCGACTTCCCCTCACGCATGGCTACCCAGGCGTCGCTACTTTACGCCACCAACATCCGCCATATGCTGACCGACCTTACGCCGGAGAAAGACGGCGTCATCCATCACAACATGGAAGACGATGTCATTCGCGGCGCGACGGTCACCCACCAGGGCGACATCACCTTCCCGCCACCGCCGCCTAAAGTAAAAGCGATTGCTGCGGCGAAGCCGAAGAAAAAAGAGAAAGAACCAACGCCTGAAGAGAAGAAAGCCGCTGAGCTGGCCTTTAAAGCACAAACCAAGCGTCAAGTTGGTTTGCTTGCCGTGGGGGGAGCGCTCATGCTGCTGTTGGGACAAATAGCCCCCGCCTCCTTTATGCAGCACTTCATTGTGTTTGTATTGGCGTGCTTTATTGGCTTCCAGGTAATTTGGAAGGTCAGTCACTCGCTGCATACGCCGCTCATGGCGGTGACCAATGCCATCTCAGGCATCATTATCTTAGGGGCAATTTTGCAAATCGGCTCAGGCAGTGGCGTCGTTATCGTGCTGGCGGCCATTTCGGTACTGATTGCATCGATTAATATCGTGGGTGGCTTCCTGGTGACACGCCGGATGCTTGCCATGTTCCAAAAATCCTAAGCGGCGGAGAAACGATATGTTAGGACAAGGGTTCGTATCTGCCGCGGCAATTGCGGCAAGTGTGCTATTTATTTTATCGCTAGGTGGCCTGAGCAATCAGGAAAAAGCCAAGCGCGCCGTATGGTACGGCATCGTGGGCATGGCCGTAGCCGTGTTCTTTACCTCCTTCGGGCCTGGTATTGGTGGCTACTGGTGGCTGATTCCGGCCATGCTGATCGGGGCTGGGATTGGTGTCTATGTGGCAGGCAAGGTCGAAATGACCGAAATGCCTCAGTTGGTAGCGGCACTACATAGCTTTGTGGGCTTGGCCGCGGTTTTTGTTGCCTGGAGTGCAGACTTAGAGCGTCGCCGAGTGCTGGCAGCACAAGCAGCCGATGGCGTGATGCAAGAGTTTTCTGCGTTTGCTGCCTTGGTGGCTACAAAAGCCCCTGACGAGCTGACCTTTTTGCAAATTGAGGTGGTGTTTGCGATTTTCATCGGTGCGGTGACCTTTACCGGCTCGGTAATTGCGTTTGGTAAGCTGGCAGGTAAAGTCGATGGCAAACCACGCCAACTGCCGGGTGGGCATATGCTCAACGCCGGTGCGGCGGCGCTTTCATTGCTACTCGCGATTCTTTACCTCAACGGCGCAGGTTTCTGGACACTGATCGTGTTGGCCGCGTTGTCGTTCTTTATTGGCTATCACCTGATTATGGGCATTGGCGGTGCCGATATGCCGGTGGTGGTGTCGATGCTGAACAGCTATTCCGGATGGGCCGCAGCGGCGATTGGTTTCACGCTTTCCAACGACTTGTTGATTGTCACCGGCGCCCTGGTGGGGTCTTCAGGGGCGATCCTGTCTTACATTATGTGTAAGGCGATGAACCGCAACTTTATCAATGTCATCCTGGGTGGTTTTGGTGGTGCTCAAGGGCCAGCCGCTGAAATTGAAGGCGAACAGGTCGCGATTGATGCAGGCGGTGTCGCGAGCGCCTTAAACGATGCGGATAGCGTGATTATCGTGCCGGGTTACGGCATGGCGGTAGCGCAAGCACAGAGTGCCGTCAGTGACTTAGTGCGTAAGCTGCGCGCAGCCGGTAAAACCGTACGCTTTGGTATTCACCCGGTAGCAGGGCGTCTGCCTGGGCACATGAACGTGCTGCTTGCTGAAGCTAAAGTGCCCTACGATATCGTGCTGGAAATGGATGAGATCAACGACGACTTCCCAAGCACTGATGTGGTGATCGTGATCGGCTCCAACGACATCGTCAACCCAGCGGCCGAGGAAGACCCCAATAGCCCTATCGCCGGTATGCCGGTGTTGAAGGTGTGGGAAGCCAAGCAGGTGTTTGTTAGCAAACGCGGCCAGGGCACGGGCTATTCTGGCATTGAGAACCCGCTGTTCTTCAAAGAGAACACGCGTATGTTCTACGGCGATGCAAGAGATAGCTTGAACACGTTGCTGCCGTTAATCGATTAACTTTAGACAGCGATAGTCTTGTTGTCATAAGGGGCAGAGCGCAAAGCGCTCTGCCCCTTTTTATTAACTAGCTTAATTGATGTTTTCTTCGCCACTCAGTTGCCGCCAAGAGCGGCGGCCTAGATGATCATTGCTAAAGCCAATGGCGATGGAACCATCGCCGTTGGGCGAGGCGTCTGGATCATCGGGATTGCCCACAAATAGCCGCTCGATATTGCCGTCGTTCACGCTAACTAAGCGCTCGCCAGTCCCTGCTTGTAAACCGGTAATAGCCTCGCCGTTAATATTGGCATCGCTGTCTTCTTTGCCATCCCCGTTGAAATCAAAGGTAGTTGTGCCACCGCTACCTCCTGTGTCCGCTAGAAGCGACATAAAGAAACCACTGCGCCCGCCGCCACAAGGGTCAGACTCGTCGGGCAGTAGCGTCGAAAATCGCACCCGCCGGGGCAAACTGCTTGAAATAGAAGGCCTAGCAATAACACGTTCGCCGGGAGGAAGTTCCAAACGCCAGCCACGCTGGCTACTGGTGGGGGCCTCGTTAGAACTGGCGCGTAAGTTAAAACCATCCCGTGTAGCGTTTCCGGTAATGCGCTGTAAGGCTAAGTTGGACGACGTAAAGGGAAGGCTACGGTCAACGCGGTCCTCTAAACCAATGAGCTGCTGCTTTGAACTGTCGCCAATATCGCTACTGCGGAAGTAGCTGCCGGTGCCGAATAGCACCATCAGCGTATCCGGCGAGTCGCTGCTTAGCGTCACGGCAGGCGCTGAGGTAATTGGCTGGTCGGCTTGGCCAGCATATAGCCGGTTGACGCTGCCCGTGTTGGTGAGCGGAAAGCGCCACATATTACCTGCTAAATCACCCGCGTAAGCGAACTGTGCACCTGAAAAGCGTGGCCAGGCGGTGACCGTTGGGGTTGCTAAGCCATTCGGTGCCTGTTGAGTGCCCGAATTTGTTTTTAAATGAGCGATAAGCTTACCGTCAGTAAGGCGCACTACAAATAGCGACGCCTGATAACCGGTACTGTTGTAGCCATTACCAAAAATGGCGACCCAGGTGCCATCAGTAAGCTGCGTAATAGTGGGTTCGCTAACCCCGGTGCCTAGTTCTGGGTGGCGAAATTCCCACAGCACGTCGGATGCGCCCATATTGCCGGGGTCGCTAACATCCAGTGCAAACACTGTGCGGCCGCCTGCCCCCATAGTACCTACGGCGACGGCCTCAGGGCCGCTCTGAATATTCACCTCTCGTACTGCAGGCGTGCCATCCATAAAGTAACGGTGGTTATAGTCTTCACGGGTTAGCGCGCGCAGAACGGGCGAATCGCCCTGGGTAAGTTCAGCGGGTAGGTAAGCAAACAGCTCACTGCCGTTAGAGGCGTTAAAACCATGCAACATACCGTCGTTGGCAGCCACTAGCAGTAGCGACGGGCGTGTTTCATTACCCTGCAACACGACTGGATTGGCGTTGATAACATCGCCCAAGAGTGAATTAGCACGAGGACGAAGGCCCTGAACATTCAGCCCCTGTAACCAGCTGATTTCGGCACTGGTGAGACCACTATTTTCAGGAATTAACAGAGCGCCAATGCGCTCTCCTTCGTCTAAGCGTTTAGACGTTAATAGGCGACGGTTACCTACCTGCTGAGCAAGTGTGGTTTGTGCATTCCAGCGTTCGCTACGGCTACCGTCTGGCTGAATCACTGATGCCGCTAGGCGGCCAGACCAGTCGTCGCTTCGAAACCCAGCGGTAAACAGTAAATTACCGCCTTCAAGCCCAAACTCATCGCTGTTAACCGCCGCAGAGGTGTTGGACTGAGAAGCGGCAATAATATTACCTAGTACCTGCTGCATTACTTGGTTAAGCGACGCTTCGTCGTTAGCAAAATAGGCGCGTTCGGTGCCGCCTGCGCGGGCTAAATCGCCAAGCGGGTCGTCAGAAACGTTGGGCAGATTGGCAATATCGGGCGGTAGGTTAAAGCCAACCACGTAGGTTTTAACGGGGCTGGAGAGCTCTCTATTAGTATCATCGTAAAGGCGCTTAATGGCGGCCTCGGCGCTGCTGAGTGCCCTGCTAACGTTGTTGCCCAGCGAGTTGCCAAAGCGGTCTACTGAAGGTAAACCGTCGGTCAGCCAAATATTAGCGTTAACCAAGCACTGTTGGGCATCGGGGTTATTGATATTGGGAATGGTAATGCCGGCTTGGTAGCCTTGGTTATTCTTAAAATCGCCGCCCCAGCTAGCGTTGTTCAAAAAGTAATCCCGCACGGTATACATGGTGCCTTCAATAGGCGTTAGGCCTGTCGCGAGTAGTGGCCAGCTGGGATCAGTCATCGGATTATCGCTGTTGCCAATCCAATCGTGCCTTTGTGGTGTAAGTTTAGTTGTGATCGCATTCCAATGATCTGTATTGATGGTGCCATCCTCATTTAAACCACCAATCGGTACGTGTAAATAGCCTAAGCCTGGTGAAGAAGTGGTTCGCCACTCAAGCTGGTTCAGCTGCAGAGAAAGAATATTTTGTCCCCAATTGGGAATGCCGCGTTGGCGCAAACTATCAACCAAGGGGATTCTGGCATTGCCGTCGTAATCAGCGTATTGCAGACCACCAGATCTTGAAATAATACGTAAATAGCGGTCTACGAACTGCTCGCCTGCAGAGTTGGTGCCTGAGTTTCGCCAATACTCGGTGCGGTCATCGGAGCTGTCTGGAAGCTGGAGGCTGGAGCGGTTGATAATGTAATAACCGGGAATACCTACATTAAAAAATGCATAGATGTCGGAATTCGGTAGGCGAGTTCGATAGCGTTTGGTTGATGCATCCCACTCTCCGTCGAAGCTAGGGTCGTACCAGTTTGGCGTGGCGTTTGTAGAGTAGCGAACATCCAGGGCACGCTCTGTGAGACGCCATACTACTGAGCGATTGTTAAAAGCGTCATTGCGATTGCGAGAGGCTGAGTTTTGCTGATATGCCATTAGACCGAGGTTAATATCGTTCCGGTAGCGCTCGACTAAGTCGCGACCTACGCGCTTCATAATGCTGGATTTGCTAAGTGGCGAGCGAGCTCCCGCAGGGCAAAGAACCGCATTGAATGTATTGGTCTGGCATGCTGCAAGGTTTGCTCGATCGCCAGCGTTTGTGCCAATTGCCACCCGGCCATCTAAGCCTTCCTGGCCGCTTTCTGAGTTATCCAAGATCAGCAGTACGTTAGGTGGCACACGGCTAACCACGTTTAACGGCGCTGGTGAGATCCCTGTTTGCTCTTCGGGGATTTCATAGTCTTCATCAATGGGGCCGTCATCGCCTCCGCCAATGGGAGGTTCAGGCTCTGGTTCCGTAGGTGGCTCTGGATCTGGATCTGGGTCTGGGTCAGGCTCTCCAGGGGTTGGAGGTGGTTCTTCAGGCGGCGGTTCAGGTGGAAAAATGCCAGCACCTAATGAAGCTGGTGTGGTATAGCCAAGCGTTAACACGAGCGCCAACGCAGCGGTCGACAAGCGGTAGAGCGCAATTTTGATAGGCCGAGCTGTTATGGAGCTAACTGTTATGGGGCTTGTTTTCATGGCGCTTCCACTTGCTGCTGGCGAACGTAAAGTGCCTCTAAGGCAACATTAGTGTCTGCTCCAATACCAAATCCTTGCGCTTCAATACGGTAGAGCACTTCAACCAGTTCCACGCCTGCATTGTTGGTGTGTGAGCCTAGTGGCGTCATTAGTTGCACGCGATAGCGTGGATTGCGCGACAGTTCGTCTATACCCAGTTGATGAGTGCGCCAGCCATTAGTGAGTGCAATGCCGTTTTGAAGCTGACTCTCTGCGCTACCCAGGGCGGCTTCTGCCGCTTGGAAGGCAACCGTGTAATCTCGTTGGTTAGCTGCCATGCGGTCTTGGGTAATGGCCCCTTGCATAGAAGAAAGACTGAGAACCGTGATGATGACAAGAAAGATAAGGCTTAGCACAAGCGCCATACCACGCTGCTGGGAAACGCCTGAACGTTGCATATTAGCGGTTCCTCAACGAAATGGTGGTGGTGAAGGCTTGATAAAGCCGACCGTCATCGGCGGTGAAGGCGTTATCGTCGCGAAAATTCCCCGTGGCAATGGATGTCGGCGTGCGTCGCAGGTTAGCTTGATCGCTCTGTATAATTAAACTGATGCGCAGCGCGCGTACATCTTCCCATTGAGCGTCACTGAGCTGTTCGGGAGGAAGGTATTCGTCATCCATTAAGAAAGCGGTGCGCATGGCAACAACGTTGCTGGCAACTATTTCGTTGCGTGGTGTCCTCTGGCTCAGGTTTAAACGCATTAACGAAGGGGGAACATCGTTATCTGGGTCTTGGCCGATATAGTAAAGCGCGCTGTTAAGGGCGCTCAGCGAAACGTTTTGACCCACGCTGTAGAAAATACTGTCAGCGTCGTTATTGCCTAGCCATCCTGCCCCCGTCGCTTTTTGAAGCACGCTGTCGCTGTTTGAGGCGTTATAAAACACATCACAAGTTTGTAAACCTTGGAGAAGGACCAGCTGATTGCGGTACAGGCTGTCTACGTTTCGGTTAAGAGTAAAAGGGGAGTTACTACTTACGGTTAGCGAGTTGTCAGCAAAGCCAGTGCGAGTGATAAGCCCACCACGAAACACGATGCTGTGCTGGCTTTCAATAGGGTTGAGAAGTTGCGATGCAAAGTTGCTGGTGCTTGTGTCACTCCATGCCTGAATCGCGTTATGGGCATTTCCAGTATCGTCAATATTGCGTAGATGATTGGTCATCTGTGAAGGTGCACAGCCGCCGCTGAAGTCTGCTTGGCGCAGTTCTTGAGCTACCGTATCTAGTGCGAATCGGCCAGCATCCTGCATATTCGCCAGTGCGGTTTGAAACCGGTAGCTTTGCTGAGACGAGATAAAAAGCTGGGTGGCCCCGGCCATGACGAGTAAGCCAATCACCATCGCAACGAGCAGTTCTACTAAGGTAAACCCCGATTGAAGTGCAGAAGCGTGATGAACCTTAGGCGTTTCGTCCATCTTACAGCTCCGATACAAGCTGAATTTGACGCGTATTGCCAGGGGCAGAGGCGTCTGTCCAGCGTACGGTGACATTGACACGACGATTGTTGATGGCAACCCCTCCTTCACCGTCAGGCAGCGCGCTAGCAAGATCCTCGACCCACTCGGATTGGTCGTTGGCGGCTAGTCCGTTGCCAAGTACCGTACTGCCGACACTTAGTGCATAAGCAGCGGTCTGATCAGGATTGGCGCGTATGCGGTCGAGCATGTCTTGGGCCATATTGGTTGCCTGGGTTTCAAAGTAAGCGGCACGGTTGTGCATCAGCGACTGTGTTTGTAATCCCACTACCCCTAATAACCCGATGGACAGTACGAGTAGCGCGATTAGTGACTCCAGCAGAGAAACACCGCATTGTGGTTTAGGCATAAGCAGGGCTCGATGTTAGGTCAATCACAAGCTTGACGACGCGATAACACGCGAGAGATACCGCTTGGCTCTACCCGAATACAGCGGCCTAGTTCCTCTAGTGCTATTGATATGTCCTGTGAAACAAAGTCTGCTGTAGCAAGACGACCTTGGCTGTTGAAGGTGAACGATTCAGGTGCACCGTTAACTGATATATCGGGCTGGGTCTGTGACCATGTGCGCAGTTGGGTTGTATCATCAGTCACCTCCCAGCCCGCACTCCAGCCGTCGGCTACTGGCTGTAAGCGAATAGATTGATTGCGTCTGACGGCTTCACTGCGCGCGTAACTTAAAGCAATTTTGTAGTCGTTGGCCGTTGTTATGACACGATTTTCCTGAATGATACGTGCGAAATTAGGGATGGCGATGGTGGCTAGTGTGGCAAACAGTGCCAGTGCAATGAGCAGCTCTAATAGCGTAAAGCCGCGGCCGGAGTGTTTTGCCGTCACCATGAAGTGCTTCTCGGTTGATATCTGTTGCTTTAACGCCTGAGTAGATCCTGTGTATTTAACAAAATATCACAATTCAATTCATCGCCAATTAAAAAATAATCGTCATAAAAGAGCGCTATTTAGTCAGCCGGTATGTACGAAAGAGGTCATTAACTGGTACTGATAAATACGTATGGCTATGCTCTTAAGTAGTTACCTTAAAACAAATAGCTAAAAGCTATAAGGTTGGTCGTAAAATGCAAATTGTAGCTATCGTCAATGTGCTTTAAAACAGTATTACGTTGATGACGCATTCTTGACTGTACGAAGTGTAATAATTTGCAGTGCAGTAATACTAAGAAGAGTGCCAACCGTCTATTTCCTTGGCTGGTCCAAGGCAAGAGCAAGAAGGGGAGAGAAATATGAGTGGCAAATGTCCTGTAATGCATGGTGGAAACACCTCTACTGGCACCTCCAACAAAGATTGGTGGCCAGAGGCGCTTAATCTAGACATCCTGCATCAGCATGATCGCAAAACTAACCCGATGGACCCAGATTTTGACTATCGGGAAGAGGTCAAGAAACTCGATTTTGACGCCCTAAAGCAAGATGTTCATGCCTTGATGACCGACAGCCAAGCCTGGTGGCCAGCCGACTGGGGCCATTACGGTGGCTTAATGATTCGCATGGCATGGCACTCTGCGGGCACCTACCGCATTGCTGATGGCCGTGGTGGCGGTGGTACCGGTAGCCAGCGTTTTGCGCCACTGAACTCCTGGCCGGATAACGTCAGCCTTGATAAAGCGCGCCGTTTGCTGTGGCCAATCAAGAAAAAGTACGGTAATAAAATTAGTTGGGCAGACTTGATGATCTTGGCAGGCACCGTGGCTTACGAGTCCATGGGGCTGCCTGCCTACGGTTTCTCGTTTGGCCGTGAAGATATTTGGCACCCAGAGAAAGACATTTATTGGGGCGCTGAAAAAGAGTGGTTGGCGCCTTCTGACGAGCGCTATGGTGACGTTACCAAGCCGGACACCATGGAAAACCCGCTTGCAGCGGTTCAAATGGGGCTTATTTACGTTAACCCAGAAGGGGTGAACGGTCAGCCTGATCCGCTTATGACGGCAGAGCATGTGCGTCTTACTTTCGCCCGTATGGCGATGAACGACGAAGAAACTGCCGCGCTAACTGCGGGCGGCCACACCGTGGGTAAATGCCATGGTAATGGTGATGCCGGTGCGCTAAGTGTCGAGCCGGAAGCCTCTGATGTCGAAAATCAGGGTTTTGGCTGGAACAACCCGCACATGGACGGTAAAGCGAGCAATGCCGTGACTTCCGGTATTGAAGGCGCTTGGACCACCAACCCAACCAAGTTCGATATGGGTTACTTTGACCTGCTGTTCGGCTACGAGTGGGAGTTGAAGAAAAGTCCTGCCGGTGCCCATCAGTGGGAGCCTATCGATATTAAAGAAGAAGATAAGCCGGTTGATGCAACCGACCCCTCTATTCGTCACAACCCCATCATGACCGATGCGGATATGGCGATGAAGATGGACCCGTCGTACCGTGCCATTTGCGAAAAGTTCATGGCCGATCCTGAGTACTTTAAGCAGACCTTCGCGAAAGCGTGGTTCAAGCTGACTCACCGTGATATGGGACCGAAAGCGCGCTATATCGGCCCGGAAGCACCGGCGGAAGATCTGATTTGGCAAGACCCGGTGCCTGCTGGCAGCACCGATTACTGTGAAGAAGTGGTTAAACAGAAAATCGCTGAGAGTGGCCTAAGCATCAGCGACATGGTCAGCACCGCGTGGGATAGCGCGCGCACTTACCGTGGTTCTGATATGCGCGGTGGCGCCAACGGTGCCCGCATTCGCCTAGCACCACAGAAAGAGTGGCAGGGCAACGAGCCTGAACGTCTTGCTGATGTGCTTAAGGTGTATGAGCAGATATCTGCTGATACCGGTGCCAGCATTGCCGATGTGATTGTGTTGGCAGGCAGCGTGGCTATCGAAAAAGCGGCTAAAGCCGCGGGCTATGAGGTACACGTACCGTTCCTCAAAGGCCGAGGTGATGCCACTGACGAAATGACCGATGTAGATTCTTTTGAACCCTTGGAGCCGCTTGCCGACGGTTTCCGTAACTGGCAGAAGAAAGACTACATCGTCAAACCTGAAGAGATGTTGCTGGATCGCGCCCAGCTGATGGGCCTGACTGCACCGGAAATGACCGTGCTGCTGGGTGGCATGCGGGTGCTGGGCACCAACTATGGCGGCACCAAGCACGGCGTGTTTACCAACCGTGAAGGCCAGTTGACCAACGATTTCTTCGTTAACCTGACCGATATGGGCAATAGCTGGAAGCCGGTGAGTAACAACGCCTACGAAATCTGCGACCGTGCCACGGGTGCCGTGAAGTGGACCGCTTCGCGTGTTGACCTAGTGTTTGGCTCTAACTCACTGCTGCGCTCTTACGCAGAAGTGTATGCTCAGGACGATAATGGCGAGAAGTTTGTTAAAGACTTCGTCGCTGCCTGGACAAAAGTGATGAACGCAGACCGCTTCGACGTGGCATAAATGTTGAAGTAACCATTACTCTAAGCAACGCCTTGCTTGTTCTAACCCGCATCGAAAAGATGCGGGTTTTTTTGGTTCGATATAACACGTAAGTTTAACTGCAGTGTCACTTACCGTTCATAAACATTGCTGATTCTTATCTCCTGGATTTGTCGGCGTTAAGCCACAGTGGTTTTTTTAAAGGGAGAGTTCTTATGGCGCAGCAGCGTTTTGTTCCAGGTAAGGTTTCAGTAGTTCTCGCAGAAGGTGACGAACCCCTTAGCAACGTCTCTAACAATGCTTATTTTGGCGATGTGCTCGAAAAGCGGTTAACTCGGCGGGGCGTGCTGAAGGGTGGCCTGGCTACGGTGATTGCCGGGTTGATGGCAACCAAACTGCCCTTTAATAATGCCTTTGCAGCACAGGATGGTGTTTCATCGCCTAGCCTTGGGTTTAAGCCAGTACCGGTCAGCGCGGCAGATAAAGTGGTAGTGCCTGACGGTTATCGTGTACAGAGCTTTATTCCGTGGGGAACGCCGATTAGTGGCGATATGCCTGCTTTTACTCACAATGGCAGCGGCGACGATCAAGCCCAGCAGGTAGGAAGCCATCACGATGGCATGCACTTCTTCCCACTAAACGGCAGTTCCACCGATGGCCTGTTGGTGCTTAACCATGAGTACGTTGAACCGCGCTTTTTACATGCCGCGGCTGCTGGGTTGTCATTAGATCGTAATGGTTTCCCTCAGCATGCGGATGGCAGCCGCGATGCTGACCAAGTCATCAAGGAAATGAATGCCCATGGCATCACGCTGGTACGTGTTCGCCAGGCTGAGAGCGGTGAGTGGGGCGTTGTGCAGGATGCGCTAAACCGCCGTGTGACTGCACAAACGCCGATGCGTCTTTCAGGGCCAGTAGCTGAGACTGACCACGTAAAAACACACTACAGCCCTGACGGTACCATGACGCGTGGCACGATTAATAACTGTGCTCATGGTGTTACCCCGTGGAACACCTATTTGGCTGCGGAAGAGAATTGGGCGGGCTACTTCGCCAATAACGATGCTGATATTGACCGCAGGCAAACCCGTTATGGGATAGAAACGCGTGAGACAGGGCGCTACCAATGGCATCGTGCTGATCGCGAAGATGATATGTTTGCCCGTTTTGATGCGAGCAGCAAAGGGGCAAGTGCAACTGACGATTACCGCAACGAGCCGCATACTTTTGGCTGGATGGTCGAAATTGACCCTATGTCGCCGGACGCTGCTCCTGTCAAGCGCACCCACCTTGGGCGCTTTGCCCACGAAGGCGTTATTTTTGCGCCTGCGGTGGAAGGGCAGCCAGTGGTTGCTTACTCAGGGGATGACGCTCGCTTTGAGTACATCTATAAATTTGTTTCTCGTCAGCCGTACCAAGCTGCAACCGCGGATGGCTCACTGTTGGATGAAGGTACCTTATACGTTGCCAAATTTAATGAAGATGGCAGCGGTGAGTGGCTAGCGCTTGCGCCTGGTCAGAACGGTTTGACGCCCGACAATGGTTTTGCAGATCTGGCGGATATCTTAGTCAATACGCGCAGCGCTGCGGATGTTGTCGGTGCCACAAAAATGGACCGCCCTGAATGGGGAGCAGTCGACCCTGTCACTGGGCAGGTATATTTTACCCTGACCAACAACACCCGCCGTGAAGAGGGCGATGAAGACGCTGCCAACCCGCGCGCCAACAATAACTTCGGGCATATTATTCGCTGGCAAGAAGAGGGCAGCCATGCTGGTGAACGCTTCCAGTGGGATCTGTTTGTACTTGGGGGAGACCAAGAAAGCAGTCGTGATCTCGCAGGTAACACCTTAAATGACGACAATATGTTCTGCTGCCCTGACGGTTTATGGATCGACCCTGACCGCCGGGTATGGATACAAACGGACGTCAGCGAGTCGGTAATGAATACCGGTATCTTTGAAGCCTTTGGCAATAACCAGATGTTGGTCGCCAACCCAGAAACAGGCGAAATAAAACGCTTTTTGACTGGGCCAATAGGCCAGGAGATCACCGGCGTAGTGACAACACCTGACCAGCGCACCATGTTTGTTAACGTCCAGCATCCAGGAGCCACGACCCCTGCGGATGACTTTGCCGCTGGCAACTTTATTAGTCACTGGCCTGAGGGGGGGAGCGCTATTCCACGCTCTGCAACGCTGGTGATTACCCGTGAAGATGGCGGTATTGTTGGCGCTTAAGAGTGAGTAACGCCACTGTTAATAAAGGCATCCCGTTGGATGCCTTTTCTATTTTAGGCAGCCTGTTTTATTGCCATACACACATCTGATTCCGATATGCGACTTGCGCTTGGCTGGCACTGATCGGGCGCAAACGCACCTCTGTTCCTGGTAAGCATTGAGCAAGCAGGGCACAGGCCATGGGTGTAAGTGCACCTAAGCGTGGGTAGCCGCCGATGGTTTGGCGATCATTCATCAAAATAATCGGCTGGCCGTCGGGTGGGATTTGCACGGCGCCAAGTGGAATGCCTTCGGAAATAATGCCGCTCAGTGAGCTGCGCAGCGGTACTCCAGTGAGACGAATACCCATTCGATCAGCGCGGTTATCTACCGTCCAAGGCTGGTTAAACGCGTTGTACAGACTACGTCCGGCGAAATATGAAGCCTGCGAGCCAAGCACCATGCTGAGTTGGCAGTTTTTTTCCGGCATGGCGGGTTTTGTTCCTTCAGGCATCTCACGCTTGGCGGTAACGCCGCCGTGCCAGATGAGCTGGTCACCGGTTTGCAGCGGTTTGCCATCATCTCTGAGCCCGCCAATTTGCTCGCGGGCAGTGCAAGCGCGGCTGCCCAGTACTTCTGGCACGTCTAACCCCCCCGGAAACGCGAGGTAGGCTCGCAGACCACGGCGGGGCTGGCGGAAAATGAGCGTTTGTCCAGAGCGCAGCAGAAAGCTTGTATTGGTGGCAAGTGGCTGGCCATCGACGGTAGCGCCAAGGTCGGCTCCAGACAGTGCTAGGCGCACCTCTGCATTAGCAACCAAGCTGAGATTACCACCCATCACAATTTCCAGCGCCGCGCAGTCTGGCGCGTTACCGAGTAGCCAGTTTGCCCAGCGAAACGATATCCAGTCGGCGGCACCGCCCTGGGTGACACCCAAATGGCCCACGCCGAATCGTCCGGTATCTTGAATGAGCGCTAACGGCCCGGCTTGCTTAACGGTCAGCATTGCTTGGCTCATGACCGCTCCTCCATCGGCGTTGTATCGCCTCCTGCTGTTGCGAATTCTTGTTTACTGATTGCTTTGAAACGCACTTTGTCGCCAGGGCGTAGTAGAGGCTCGCCCCGCTTAGCGTATTCAAACAGCGGTACGGCGGTGCGGCCTAAAATATTCCACCCCCCTGGAGAAAGGAGTGGGTAGATAGCGGTTTGTCGATCGGCAATGCCCACACTGCCTGCCGCGACTTTGCGTCGCGGTGTTTTCAAGCGTGGTGTAGCGATGCCTTCGTCTACCAAGCCCATAAAACCGTAGCCGGGGGCGAAGCCCAGCGCGAATACGCAGTAATCATGGTCGCAGTGACGTTCAATCAAAGCCTCAATGCTGATGCCAGCGCGTTTTGCCACCAGCGGCAGCTCAGGGCCAACGCTTTCGTCGTACCACACGGGGATCTCATGCAGTTGGCCGTTCTGCGACTCAGCGGGCGTTAAGTCGCGTAGGGCATTGCGAATTAGCGTCGTGACGTGGGCAAATGTGAGTTGCTGGCTGTCATAGTGCACCAGCAGCGTGGTGTAAGAGGGAATTAGGTCAATGAGTGCCCCACCCAGCGCATTGCGTAGGGTTTGATCGGCAGCGATGATCCACGCCATATTGGATTCATCGATAGTATCAAACAAGCGTACCGTTATGGCGTCCATCGCCGCCGTTTCTAAACGCAGTTTCACGCCGACTCCAGCGCTGTAAAGGCATCGCGAATAGCCCGCACGGCAGCGACTGATTCCGGGTTGTCGCCATGCACGCACAAAGTGTCGCAGGGCAGCTGCAGTGTGCTGCCATCGCGGGCAGTCAGCGCCTCGCCTTTGGCAAGTGCTACGGCCTGCGCAACGATAGTGGCTTGATCGTGATGAACCGCACCTTCCAGGCGACGAGAGGCGAGATGGCCGGTTGCTTCATAAGCGCGGTCAGCAAAGGTTTCAAACCACAGGGTAATGCCCATTTTTTTTGCTAACTGACGATGAGGCTCGGGGTCGGCGGTAGCCATTACCATCAGCGGGAGGCTGGCATCATAAGCACGAACTGCACGCATAACGCCTTCCAGTAGTTCAAGGTTGGCCGCCATATCGTTATACATTGCCCCATGGGGTTTAATGTAGCTAAGTGCTGTGCCTTCTGCTTGGCAAATAGCGGCTAGCGCACCCACTTGATAGAGCACCATATCTTCCACTTCGGCAGGCGAGCAAGCTATGGAACGACGACCAAACCCCATTAAATCCGGGTAGCCTGGGTGGGCCCCAATACGAACACCATGCTGGTGAGCTAGGGCTACGGTGCGACGCATGACATGGGGGTCCGAGGCGTGATAGCCACAGGCAATGTTGGCACAGTCAACGTGAGGCATTACTTCAGCATCTAAGCCAATTGACCAATTACCAAAGCTTTCGCCCATGTCGCAGTTCAACAGTGGGATTGCCATAATGTCTCCTAGCCGTTTTTTTTGAATTTATTAGCTTAACGTAGTGGTTAGCTGCCTATTATTCATAGCAGCAGTAACAAAATTCTGTTTTTAATAATAGAGCGCTAATATTAAATAAGCCGTTGTAAAGTACCGATTATAAATGTCGGCCGACACCATCAGTTGTAACTAATTAGCTTGGTTAGCAGCATGGTTGCTTAAAACCAATATATGAACCTATCTTGTTAAGTTCCAATCGTTTTTACTGATACTGAGTATCGGAGCTTCCTATCATGCTGTTATTTATTGGAAAAATAGTTGACCCTGAGCTTGGTTACGATTATCAAATAAATAAAGCGACTTGATAAAAGATTATAAAAAAGCGCTCACGCCAGCTTTAGAAAATATCTGCAGCAGAAATAATAATCGGCGGTTAGTGAGACGTTTGAAGGAGTGAAACATGCAAATGCCGACCACGGAACAGTTTGTTAGCGTTCAGTGTGCCGCCATAGGTAACACCACCATGCTGGCCTTAAGATTGCATCACAAAGTAATGCGCTCGTTTCACTCAGTGATACATTGCGCTAGAGAGCGCCATAGCGCGCGACGCTACCTGCGTTGTGTGGCAACCTCTGCCGATATTACTGCAACCGTTGGTTAGGCAAATGTATGCTTGATTTCAAAGAGCTAGACGCTTTTGTATGGGCGGTAAAACTGGGCTCTTTTCGCAAGGCTGCCGTACGCCTGCATATTACCCAGCCCTCTATTTCTGAGCGTATCTCACGTTTAGAGAGCACCGTTGGGGAGCTGTTGCTTGAGCGCTCTGCGCGTCCAATTCAGCCGACTATGCGTGGCCGTGAATTCTTTCTGCATGCTGAGCGCATACTGCATCAGCGTGACGAGGCGCTAAAGCTGTTTGATAACGCTGAAACGTTTTCCGCTCCCTTGCGGCTTGGCACTATCGAAACCATTGCCCATAGTTGGTTTCCTGATTTTATTCAGCGCCTTACCGAGCGTTATCCCAAGCTAATTATTGAGCTCACTGTCGACTATTCGCCGGCCCTCAATAATCGGTTGATAGGTAATGAACTCGATATTTTACTGGCCATGAATGGCTACCTAGCCCCAGAGCAAATTGAGTGCGATAGGTTAAGCCCTTATGAAATGGGCATGTTTGTCTCACCTCGCCATGCCGCGTTGCTAAGCGAACGCCCAGACGCTTGGTGTCACGCGTTGCCGTTTATCTCCTTTGGTCGGCAGGCCCGCCCTTATGAAGAATTGGTACGTTATCTTGCTGATATGGGCGTCCAGCAGCCGCGCATCCACAGTGTCAGCACGCTAATGACTATTGCGCGGATGACTATGGAAGGGCTGGGGATTGGCGCGTTACCTGTTGCCACCGTGCTGGATGAGTGGCGCCGAGGTGATCTATACCGTTTAGCGCTCCCCGCCCCTTTGCCGCCGATGAACTATGATGTGATCTGGCGCAGTGCAAACCACCCGCGCTTTTGTCGCAGCGTGGGCCGGATCGCCCAAGAGTGTGCCGCTAACTATGCTAGAGAACGGCGCGCTGACATGGCAAATACATGTTTTACCGGGCGTTGGGTTCAACCTGGCGCGACCCTTGCCACCCCCGAAGTAACACCTCGATTAACCTGAACTCCCATTAATATGAATAAGAGGACGTCCCCATGCATAAACATATAACAACGCCATTACTGCTAGTGACCGCTTGCAGCCTTGCTGCTGCGGCGACCGTTCAGGCGGCTGAGTGGACCATGGCAACGCCTTATGGTGATGCAAGTTTCCATACCCAAAACAACAAACAGTTTGCAGAGGATGTGGCCGAAGCCACTAATGGTGATTTAACCATTACGGTGCATAGCGGTGGTTCTCTGGTTTCTCATGGTGAAATTAAACCGTCGGTGCGCCGCGGCACGATTGATGCTGGCGAAGTTTTCCTCTCCATTCTTTCAAACGATGATCCTATTTTCGAAGTCGATACGTTGCCGGGGGTAGCCGGTAGCTATGAAGATGCCTATGCCTTGTGGGAAGCCACTAAGCCGATGATTACTGAGCTATTTGCCTATGAAGGAATGGTTCCTCTCTATGCTGTCGCTTGGCCCGCCCAGGGAATTTACACTTCTGAGCCGTTAACGGACCCTGATCAGTTTGATGGCTTGCGGGTGCGTGCGCCGAATATTAATACTCAGCGTTTCGTTGATAATTTAGGTGGCAGCCCGACGGAAACTGAGGAGTCTGATATTCCTACTGCATTTAGCACCGGTCGTGTGGATGCCATGATTACGTCCAGTTCTACCGGCAACTCAATGGCTGCCTGGGACTACGTGACCGACTACACCGATGCTAACTTGTGGCTGCCTAAGAACATTGTGTTTATGAGCCAGCGCAGCTTTGACCGTTTAGATGAAGCTACTCAAGATGCCCTAATGGAAGCCGCAGCGCGTGCTGAAGAGCGTGGCTGGCAAATGAGCCGCGAGAATAATGAGGCTAGCCTAGAAACACTGAAAGAAAATGGTATTTCGGTTTCTGAGCCTAATGAAGCGGTTTCTGCTGCACTGCAAGCGGCTGGTGATGAGCTATTTGCCGACTGGGAATCTCGTGCTGACGACGATGCAAAGCAAGCCTTAGAGAGCTATCGCGAACAGCGCGATAACTGAGCCTTAATATCTGGTCTTAGTATCTGGTCTTAATGACTGGTTTTAATAACTAATGCTGGCTTTAAGGGCGGCTAATTGTGTCGCCCTTTCCACCCACGCGCTCAATGAGACTGCGAACATGATGTTTAAATTCGACAAACTCTACCGCCTCGGTGCCTGGGGTGCAGCCGCGTGTATGGTGGCTATTTGTGCACTTATCGCACTGCAGGTCACGTTTCGCTTAGTAGATGCGCTGCTGGTTTTGGTTGGCCTTAGCCGACTTGGCGTGAGCATCACCGGCGTATCTGAGATGGCTTCATATCTGTTAGTAGGCGCCACATTTCTTGGTCTGGCCTACACCTTTGTTCATCATGCCCATATTAGGGTGACGCTACTTATCTCGCGTCTACCTGCTGCAATCCGCGTCTGGTTTGAGGTGTTTGGATTGCTTGTTGCGGTAGTGATCAGCCTTTTGCTGGCCTACGGCTTAATTGGATTAGCCAGGGAAAGCCTTCAATACAACGACGTGTCGTCAGGCTTTTTATCTATTCCCTTGTGGATACCTCAATCAGTATTGATTGTTGGGGTAGGGCTGTTGGCATTGGCGCTGATGGAGGCACTGTGGATAGCGCTGCGCATTGCCATTCGCGACCCTGCGAGCTTCCGTGAAGTGACCGCCATCGACGACAACGAAGCGCATTAAGACGCTACTCGGGAGATACCCTCGTGCTATTACTCAGTTTGGTTACTATTTTTACCCTCGTGGTGCTGTTAGGCAGTGGCGTCTGGATTGCCTTTGCTCTAATTGGCACTGCCTGGGTTGCCCTTCAGTTTTTTAGTCCTTTTGACCCCGGCCCTATTCTTGCCTCGGATTTTTGGGGAGCGAGCTATGGCTGGGATTTAACGGCGTTGCCGATGTTTATCTGGATGGGTGAGATTCTGTTTCGCTCAGGCCTGGCTGACAACATGTTTCGTGGCTTGTCGCCCTGGCTAAATCGCCTGCCGGGACGTTTGCTGCATACTAATATCATTGGTAGTGGCATGTTTGCCGCTGTTTGTGGCTCTTCGGCAGCGACCTGTGCCACGGTGGGGAAAATGACCCTGCCGGAACTCGAGCGGCGCGGCTATGACAGCAATATGGCCATTGGCACTTTGGCTAGCGCATCGACGCTGGGACTACTCATTCCGCCTTCCATTGTGTTGATTGTATATGGTGTAGTGACTGAGCAGTCCATTACTCGGTTATTTATGGCAGGTATTGGACCAGGGCTGATGATCTTAGCCATGTTCATGACCTATCTCGTGTTGTGGGCTCTGTTGAAAGGTAATCGAAACGGGTTAACCGGTGCTGATGAGTCGGGTATGAGCTTCGTTGAGAAGCTGCGCAATACCTGGTCGCTGGTGCCAATTCTGCTGCTTATTGGCGGTATTATCGTATCGATTTATGGAGGCCTTGCATCACCAACAGAAGCTGCAGCGGTGGGCGTTGTGCTGTCGATGGTTATTGCGCATTTTAATGGCCACTTTAATCGCGACATCTTTACCAGCTCGTTATTTGCCGCCGTGCGTACTGCATGCATGATCGCCTTTATTATTGCCGGTGCGTCGTTTCTCACCTCAGCAATGGGTTTTACTCAGGTACCGATGCAATTGGCACGGGCGATTGGTGAGATGGGGTTATCGCCTACAATGCTGTTAGTAGCTTTAACGCTATTGCTACTGATTATGGGCTGTTTTCTGGATGGTATTTCGCTGATTTTATTAGTGACTGCGATTATCATGCCGGTCATTAGCGCTGCTGGTTTCGATTTGATTTGGTTCGGTATCTATCTTGTGATTGTGGTGGAAATGTCGCAAATCACCCCGCCTGTTGGATTTAATCTATTTGTAATTCAGGGGCTTACAGGAAAAGATATTGTCACTATCACGAAAGCTACGTTGCCGTTCTTTTTACTGATGCTGCTAGCAATTGCCTTTATGCACCTCTTTCCAGAGATTGCGTTATATCTACCAGAGGCAATGAACAGATAATAAAAGAATAACGGTTACTATTGGCATGGCTAATCTTGACCATAAACAGAGATGCCCCGACGGCCAGAGCGTTTGATGAAGTACATGCTTTGGTCGGCGGCATCTATTAGATCGCGTTCATTGCGGAAATTGCCATCACTTAAACACGCAATGCCCATGGAAGCTGTTATATATAGCGCTTCCTGATCTACGGTTAGCATAGGTTGCTCTTTTAAATGCAGTTCAATCCGTTCAGCTAACTGTTTAGCGGTTTGAGATGTTTCATCAGGCAATATAATTAAAAATTCTTCGCCGCCGTAGCGTCCAGCTAAATCACCTTTTCGAATTAACGACGCCAGCGTTTTACCAAACCGCTCTAAAATCAAGTCACCGGCCTGATGACCATAGCGGTCGTTCAGCACTTTAAAATGGTCTAAATCAATGAATATGACCGACATAGTGCGGCGTTGCTCGTTACAAAGAGCAAAGCGCTCTTCGAGCTGTTTTTCTAACCAAGCACGGTTAGCAAGCTGGGTAAGTGAGTCAATACGGCTGCGTTTTTCTAATGCAGCGTTGTGCAACTGTAATGTATTCAACTGCTGCTGTTGATCATCTAACCGTGCGGTAAGTGCTAGTGAGTGTTGATAAAGCAATTGTTTGGCTTCTGCTAGCAGTGCATGGCTGTCGATAGACGACGGTGCCGTAAGGTTAAGAATGTCCGTTAATAGGTCTATCTCTTCGGGTAGTCGGTGCAAGAGTGCTTCAATTGCATGTGTTGGCACTGTCTCCGCGATGGCTATCTGTTTTAGTAATAGCGCTAACGACACACTTGGTTCAGGGCTAAGCCAAGCATCAGCGATAGCGCCTGATAAACGTAAGCAAAGAGTCTCCATGTCATCGGTTACAAAGCCATCATGGCTTTGGTAAATAGCCCGCACGATGGGAGAAGGTAGGCCCCACTTCGCGGCTAACCAGGCGCCAATTCGCGTATGATCACTGCCAAAGCAGTGGCGCTCTGCGTTGATTAACTGTGCATGGGACGCTTGGTAATCAGCGTATAGTGTATCTGCTTCGTCAGGATAGGTGGTAATGATTGCCAATATGCCGATGTCTTGTAGTAGGGCGAGTGTGAACGCGCTGCCTACTTTCGTAGGGCAGAGTTGGTTAGCCAGTTTACCTGCCACTACCGCTGCAACAATGGCACGCCGCCATGTTCGAATAA
This sequence comes from Halomonas qinghailakensis, assembly GCF_025820815.1. Taxonomy (NCBI): domain Bacteria; kingdom Pseudomonadati; phylum Pseudomonadota; class Gammaproteobacteria; order Oceanospirillales; family Halomonadaceae; genus Halomonas; species Halomonas qinghailakensis. Next base: position 2,194,167 of record NZ_CP096973.1, read on the forward strand.
CCACTGTTTCTGTCGGCGGCCAGGGCAGTAGTGTGAAGCTCAGTACGGTAGCAAGTGTGGCATCCAGGCCCAGGCGTTGCGTCGCTTCTAAACTGGTTTGTGCTGGGGGAGCCGAGCGTAGGTAATAGACACTATTAGCGACCGCGATTAGACGTGCTGTTAACCCAGGATCACGTTCAATGACACGCACATACTCGCCCAGAGGGGCGTGGGGAGAGCGAGCGACTTCGAGTACCTGCAACGCAACGGCAGGTAACGAAGGTAAACTCGCCGTTTGCAGCAGTGCTTCCGTAAGAAAGGCAGGAAGCTCATTGGTGAGCGAAGCATAAAGCGTTTCATCTTCGGCTGAAGGGCCCGTCATGTTATCTCCAAACGTGCTGTCCAACACAGCGATCAGCCACAAGGGCATATTCTATGAGTACAAGCATGGAATCAGCATGCGCTGGTATTGCCATATGTAGGCATTGTAAATCAGTAAAATAGCTGTTTATGCTGTAGTTCGCTGTAATTTATTAAAACAGCGCTTTGCGGACAGCTGTTTCTAGAATGACAAAAGTGAGTGCGCCAATGCACACCAGGAACGAAGCGGCAGAGATCTTTCGCCAGTTGGCAGAAGGGCTGGGACGAAGCGGTACGCCTGATTTTTACGCAACGCTTGTCGAGCAACTTGCCGGTTTGCTTGGTGTTGATCATGCTTTAATCGCTGTTGTCGATACGCCTCATAGGGCCACAACGTTGGCCGTTTGGTCAAATGGCTGTTATCAGGACAATTTTTCTTATCCACTTGCTGGAACGCCGTGTGAAAACGTTTTAGGACGTGAGCCCTGTTTTTATGCCTGTAATGTCCAAGCGCATTTTCCTAATGATATGTTGCTTGGGCAGCTTAGTGCTGAAAGTTATATGGGGTTGCCTCTGTTTTCTGCAGATGGCCCGGTCATTGGTATTTTAGCGGTATTAAGTAATCAACCGATGCAGCCGGATGGCCTTGAAAATGAAATCTTACGCATTGTGGCTGCTCAAGCAGGCGCAGAGCTGAGCCGTTGCCAAGCCGAAGAAGCACTTCGCCACAGCGAAGGTGTCGCTCGCGAAAGTGAAAGGCGTTTAAATACGCTGCTTAACCATCTTCCGGGGATGGCCTATCGGTGCCTCAATGATCGTCATTGGACGATGCAGTTGGTGAGTCAAGGAGCCGAGGCGCTGACGGGCTATCACCCGGATGATTTACAAGATAATAGGCTCTTAAGTTTTGCCTCCCTGATACACGAGGCTGATCAAAATCGTCTATATCTAGCCGTACAGCAGGCAATTCAGCAGCGTCAGCCTTATCGCGTTGTCTACAGACTGCGCCATCGGGATGGCAGTCATCGCTGGATGTGGGAGCAAGGGCAGGCTGTCATGGGGAATGCAGGACAGGTTGCCTATCTTGAAGGTTTTATCTCTGATGTAACCGATCAACAAGAATCACAGCGCGTGCAAGAGGCGGTTGTGCAAGTCGCCTCCACTGTAACGTCACGAGTGGGGGATGATTACTTTCATCAATTGATTACAACGTTGGTCACTTTATTAGAAGCTGATGCTGGGTTTATCGCCTTGCTAGATCAACCTGTACCCCAGTACACGGGCTCAACAGCCGCCCGTAAAAGCACGCTGCTGCCAGCGATGACAACTCACACAGTGAGCTTAGTGGCAAGTGGTAAATTAGTTGATAATCAAACATTTATGTTGTGTGGGACGCCGGCTGAGAAGGTTGTTTTTGAAGGGGAAAGTGTTGCACAAAGCGGCCAGTCTTTTATGTTGCCAGGAACTTCGCTGGGTACCCAAGCCTGGATCGGCAGACGTTTAGATAATGCCAAGGGGGATGCTATTGGCGTGATGATGGTGTTTTATCAATCACCACTCACCACCAACGCCTTTGCAACGTCTGTGCTACAAATTCTTTCAACAGGTGCTGCTGCTGAATTAGAGCGTCGCCGCGACCATCGGCATATGCACCGCCTCGCTTATACCGATGGCACCACCGGTTTACCCAACCGCGCGCGCTTCATTGAGCTATTGGCTAGTATGGGAAAAGAAGCTACCCGGCAAAATCACTCTCTCTCGTTACTGCTAATAGATATTCGGCGCTTTAAAGAAGTAAACGATTTACATGGTCATCAAGTAGGCGACCAGTTATTGGCGACCGTAGCCAAGCGGTTGCAGCAAGCCAATTTTCCCAAGTGTGCTGTTGCGCGACTGTCTGGTGATGAGTTTACGATACTCTTGCCCAGTGTAGAGGATGTTCATCTCCAAGAAATAATGCTGCAGCTATGTGAGATTATTAAACGTCCCATTCAGCTTGAGCATCGCGTTTTTAACCTTGATGTCAGTGTTGGTGTTGCCAGTTATCCTAACGATGTATCGGACGCTGGTGAGCTGTTTAACGCAGCCAGCATTGCCCTGCATCATGCAAAACGACGTGACAATAGCGTTTGCCCCTATACACAGACGATGCGGCATGCCTTAGAGCGTCGACAATGGATGACCGAGCGATTGCATCAAGCTATTCTTGGGCATCGTTTGGAGCTCTACTTCCAACCCCAGTTTAGTCTGGCAGACAAAACCCTAACCGGGGCTGAAGCGCTTTGTCGCTGGTATGACCCTGAGTGGGGATGGGTAAGCCCTGGCGAATTTATCCCTTTGGCAGAAGAGCGTGGCCTAATCCGAATGCTGGGCGATTGGGTGTTGGAGGAAGCGGCAAGCCAGCTAGGCGTTTGGCAAGCCAAACACACGCCATTGCCGGGTAAATTATCCATCAATATTTCTGCCCAACAGTTTGCCGATCCTCAATTAACCGCGCATGTGGCTAAGTTGACCACCGGTGTACCGCCTGGTGCGATTGCATTAGAGCTAACCGAAAGCGATTTTATGCGCGATCCCGATCAAGCGGTCACGATTACTCATTCGATGCGGCGGGCAGGCTACGCGCTGTTTATTGATGACTTTGGCACGGGCTACTCATCACTCTCTTATTTACGTCGTTTCGCTGCAGATGCGTTAAAGATAGATATTTCGTTTGTGCGTGACATGCTGGATAACCATCATGATCGTGCGATCGTGCAAACAATTATCGCCATGGCCGACACGCTAGATATGAAAACCCTCGCAGAAGGTGTTGAAAGCCCGGCTCAAGCCGATTTGCTAGCAAAAATGGGCTGCAGCGAAGCACAGGGCTATTGGTTTGGACATCCCCTACCTGCCGATGAATTTGCGGCAACGTGGTTAATGCCATAATTTTCACTGTCAGGCACCATGATCAGCAGTTTTTATCGGCAACTCCGATTTTCAGTCAGGGCGTCATCGTCTTGTCATCGTCGTTGGCATACGCTACGCGCCGCCGAACTCGTGAAAAAACGAACTCGTGAAAAAAGGAGTGCCTCATGCGCCTTGCCCTGTTTGACCTTGACGACACCCTCCTGGATGGAGACTGCAGTGACCGCTGGAATTTATGGATGATCGAGCAGGGCTGGATCAGCGACGCCGAAACCTTTATAGCCCGTGCCGAGCAGATGCAGCAGGCTTATCACGCCGGTAAGTTAAAGTTAGAGGAGTACTTAGCAATGACCTTGGCACCGCTGCGGGGGCGCCGGGTGGTGGATGTGCAAAAAGAAGTTGAGCGCTTTGTCGCTACTCATTTGCAACCACGTATTTTTGATCAAGCGTGGCGCTGCTTGGAAGCACACCGTCAGTCAGGCGACACCCTGGTGCTCATTTCTGCGTCATCGCATCACTTGGTCGCACCGATTGCGACGATGTTAGGGATTGAACATGTGTTGGCGGTAGAGCTGAGTGTTGAACATGCGGCAAGTGGGGCGAACTACACCGGCCATAGCAAAGGCGTGCTCTCTTACCGCGGGGGAAAGGTGCTGCGTTTTCAACAGTGGTTAACCGAGCAAAACATTACCCCCAGTCATACCATGTTCTACTCAGATTCTCGCAATGATATCCCGCTACTGCAGTATGTCGACTGCCCAGTGGCGGTTAACCCTGACCCCGTGCTGGCGGAGGTCGCTAGTGTGGAAGGGTGGCGGCGTTTAGACTGGCGAATGGCAGCGTCGTCAGGCGCTTCATCGGCCAACGATCTATCAGGAAAATCGGCGCATGCCTGATGCTTACTATTTACAGTTAACAGAGCAACTTCGTTATTTAATCACTCAGCATGCCACGCAGTGGGAAGGTAAGTTACCCGCAGAACGAGCGTTGGCAGAGCGCTTCTCTACGACCCGCGTTACGTTGCGCCAAGCGTTGGCACAACTGGAGGGAGAAGGGCTTATTCACCGCAGCAACCGGCGCGGCTGGTTTATTTCACCGGCTAGGCTGGTGTATGACCCCACCCGGGATGCAGGTTTTAACGACTATGTGCGCGCTCAGGGGCGGCAACCACGTACAGCGGTTCTGATGCTTGAAACCCGCCCACACCTGGCGGCTGCCCGTGCCCTGGAACTGGCTGATGACCAGCCGTTCCACCATATTCGCCGTCGCCGTTACGTGGATGATCGCGCTGTACTGGTGGAGTCGCTTTGGGTAGTGCCAGAGTGTGCGCCCGAGCTATTAGATATCTACAGCGGACAGTCGCTATGGGGGCTGTTAAGAGAGCGTTGGGGGCATCACTTGGCCAATCGCTCAATACGCATGGTGTCTGAAGCGTTGTCGCCCTTAGATGCTGAAGAGTTACTTGTTGCCCCAGGCACTGCAGGGCTGAACATTTGTCGCGCTATTTTTGACGATCAACAGCGCCCCATTGAGTTTGATGAGGAGCACTGGCTGCATGACTCTCTGTGTATCAGCGTTGACCTTTCTGGTCAGCAATAGCGCGCGGCGATGATGGCGGCTATGTGATAACGCCCGTAAAGGGTCACAATACAACTTCAAAAATCGGTCAAACAAGCGTCATCGCACTGTCATTTAATGTCGGCAAACTCCTGGTCTATACCAACACGCTGGGAGCCTACCATGTCGACACTTCACCGCTTTTTCCAACCTAATCAGATGGCAACTGCTTTGCTTGCGACAGCTGCTGTTGCCTTCTCTTCTATGGCCAGCGCCACTGAGTTAACGGTGTACACCGCCGTTGAGTCAGATGACCTGCAAAAATACGCCGAACGCTTCAATGCCGCCCACCCCGATATCACTATTAACTGGGTGCGAGACTCTACGGGCGTGATTACTGCGCGTCTGCTGGCAGAAAAAGATAATCCCCAGGCAGACGTTATCTGGGGCTTAGCCGCTACCAGTCTGCTGGTGCTTGAAGAAGAGGGCATGCTTGAACGCTACGCCCCCGCTGGCGTTGAAAATCTCGATCCCAAATTTATTGATGCGGCATACCGTAACGGTGAAGACCCCGCGTGGGTAGGCATGGACGCCTGGGTAGCAGCCATTTGCTACAACACCATTGAAGGCGAGCGACAGGGTGTGCCCATGCCGACCTCCTGGGAAGACCTGACCCAGCCTGAGTTTGAAGGGCATGTGATCATGCCTAACCCCAACTCCTCCGGCACCGGCTATCTGGACGTGGTCAGCTGGATGCAGCTGTGGGGTGAAGAGCAAGGTTGGGACTACATGGACCGTCTGCATAACAACATTTCCCGTTACACCCACTCTGGCTCTGCTCCTTGCAGCCTGGCGGCCACCGGGGAAGCAGTGGTTGGCGTGTCATTTGCCTTCCGCGGGGCACGTTTGAAATCCCAAGGTGCACCGATTGAAGTGGTCTTCCCTGAAGAGGGTCTTGGCTGGGATATGGAGGCTGCCGCTATCGTTGCGGGTACCGCCAAACAGGAAGCTGCACAAACGCTGATGGATTGGGCCGTTTCCCGTGAGGCTAACGAACTCTATAACGAAGGCTACGCCGTAGTGGCCTACCCAGGTGTGGCGCAGCCGATTGAAAACTACCCCGCTGACATTGCGGATCGCATGATTGATGCCGATTTCCAGTGGGCCGCGGTTAACCGTGAGCGCGTGCTGGCAGAGTGGCAGCGCCGCTACGACGGTAAAACCGAACAGTAAGCACGAATCAGTTGCCCCGGCCAAGGCCGGGGCTTGGAGATGTTATGCAGACCACACTGACATCGCCGCTGACGGCTCACTCGGCGGCGAAACCCCACTTACCCTCTGCGCACCTAAGCATAGATGGCGTCACTAAGCGCTTCGGTAGCTTTACCGCGCTGGACAGCATTGCGTTACAGATTCAGGAAGGCGAGTTTGTCTGCTTTTTAGGGCCTTCTGGCTGTGGCAAAACAACGCTATTGCGCACCATTGCAGGCTTAACTCAGCAAACATCAGGTAGCCTAATTCAGCGTGGCAAGAATATTTCCACGCTGCCCCCGCAGGCGCGGGATTTTGGCATTGTGTTCCAATCTTATGCGCTGTTTCCCAATCTGACGGTGTTCGATAACGTTGCCTACGGGTTGCGCAACCGTCGCAGTGATCGGGCGACTATTCATGCCCGCGTGGCGGAGTTACTGGCACTCGTTGATCTTAGCGGTAGCGAACATAAATATCCTGCCGCGCTTTCTGGCGGGCAGCAGCAGCGGGTTGCGTTGGCACGAGCGCTGGCGACTGAGCCTGGCCTGTTACTGCTGGATGAACCGCTCTCAGCGCTGGATGCGAGAGTACGCGGCCATTTGCGACATCAGATCAAAGCCCTACAGGCGCGTCTTGGCGTGACCACCATTATGGTGACCCACGATCAAGAAGAGGCGCTCACCATGGCTGATCGTATCGTGGTGATGAACCACGGAGTGATCGAACAAGTGGGCACACCTGCCGAGATCTACCACCAGCCTGCTAGCGCTTTTGTGGCGTCATTTATCGGCACGATGAACTTTCTAGAGGTGACCGCACAGGCGAATAACCACGCGTTGCTAGGCACTATTTCATGCCCTTGCTTGCCGCATGCCTACGCGAAAGACCAAGCAGCTCAATTGGCCATTCGCCCCGAAGCAGTCGCGCTTAGTGTCAGCATCTCTGAGCTGAGCGGTGATGTCATGGGCATTGAATTTTTAGGTGCATTTCAGCGGGTATCGCTGCGACTTAACGGTACCGAGCAACGGTTGCTGGCTGATGTTCCCAGCCGCGATAGCGCCACACTAGGGTTGCGACTAGGGCAAACCCTGGGGATTCACTTGCCTGCCGATGCTGCCCGTCTATACCCGGCAGGGAGCAACCAGTCATGAGGGCGAAGACATTTTCAGCGCCTGCATCAACGCCTTCGCTGGAAGCATTAATACGCCTGATTGTGCTGCTAGCGGGCGTGGCGCTGTTAGTGTTCGGCCTGCTGTTTCCGCTATTTGCGATGTTGGTGAAAAGCCTGCAAGACCGCAGCGGCGACTTTATTGGGCTAGCTAACTTCGTACAGTATTTTCAAACGCCAGCATTGGTCAATTCGATTGCCAATTCATTGCGCGTTGCGTTCACCACGACGGTGGTCGTCGCTGGGCTCGCCTTTTTATGCGCCTACGGCATTACCCGTACCTGTATGCCAGGCAAACGGCTCTTTCGAATGTTGGCGATTTTGCCCATTTTGGCACCTTCGTTGCTACCCGCCATTAGCTTGGTGTACCTGTTTGGTAACCAGGGTTTTTTGAGCGACGTACTGGCTGGTCATTCGATTTATGGACCGATTGGCATTGTAATGGGCATGAGTTTTTGGATTTTTCCCCATGCGCTAATGCTGCTTACCACTGCACTGACTAATAGCGATGCACGCCTCTATGAAGCAGCAGAAGCACTGGGCACGCCGAAGTGGCGTACGTTTTTGACGATTACCCTGCCAGGCGTGCGTTACGGGCTAATTTCATGCCTGTTCGTTGTCTTTACGCTAGCCATTACCGACTTTGGTGTGCCGAAAATTATTGGCGGCCAATTTAGCGTGCTTGCCACCGATGTGTATCGCCAAGTGGTGGGGCAGCAGAACTTCCAAATGGGCGCGGTGGTTAGCGTTATTTTGCTAATGCCTGCGGTGCTATCGTTCATCGTTGACCGCTGGATACAAAAACGCCAAGTGGCTCAGCTTTCGGCTCGGGCAGTGCCATGGCAACCAACGCCTAACCCGTTGCGAGACTGGACGTTTGCGCTGCTGTGTTATTCGGTTGCGGGCGTTATTCTGCTGGTTATTGGTACCGCAGTGTATGCGTCGCTCATACAATTTTGGCCCTATAACCTGTCGTTCACGCTGCAGCATTACACCTTTCAAGGTTTAGCGGGCGGTGGCTGGGGGGCGTGGTTCAACTCCCTCAAGCTGGCATTTAGCGTCGCGTTAGTGGGTACACTGGTTATTTTCTTTAATGCATGGCTGATAGAAAAGAGTGAAGGCTATCGCCCATTGCGCCAAGGTTTGCATTTTATGGCCATGCTACCCATGGCGGTGCCGGGCATGGTGCTGGGCCTGGCTTATATCTTCTTTTTCAACCAGGCAGGAAACCCCTTTAATTGGCTGTACGGGACCATGGCGATCCTGGTGCTCAACACGCTAGTGCACTTCTATACGGTGTGTCACCTCACCTCTGTCACCGCGCTGAAACAGCTAGATCCAGAGTTTGAGGCCGTGGGGGCTTCGTTAAAAGTACCGTTCTGGACCACGTTTAGCCGCGTGACGTTGCCGGTATCGCTGCCTGCCGTGCTGGATATTTCTGTCTACCTATTCGTCAATGCGATGACGACAGTGTCTGCGGTAGTGTTCCTCTATAACAGCGATACGCGGCTTGCTTCGGTAGCGGTACTGCATTTGGATGAGGCGGGCTATTTTGCTAGCGCCGCGGCCATGGCTGTGCTGATTTTCCTGACCTCGCTGGTGGTTAAACTGCTTCACGCTGCGCTTACCCACGTTCTCTTAACCAACGCTCAGCGTTGGCGTCAGGCGGGCTAAAAAGCCCGCTATGCCAGCCGCTAATGTGTGCTTATAATCTGGTATAGACCAAAATGATGAGTAATCTAAAAGTGCCTTACCTTTTAACCCCAGGACCACTAACCACCTCCCACGCGACCAAAGCAGCCATGTTGCGCGACTGGGGCTCCTGGGATGATGATTTTAACCGTGTGACTGCAGACGTGCGTGCGCAACTGCTTACCATGGCCGAGGCGGCAAGTGACACGTATGCCTGCGTGCCGATGCAGGGCAGCGGCACTTTCGCCGTTGAAAGTGCACTGGCCTGCGCAACTGACCCTAGTGGCAAAGTGTTGGTGTTAATGAACGGTGCTTACGGCAAACGGGCTGCTCAACTGCTCGCTATGATGGGCCGCCGTTATGTGACGTTGGACAAAGGTGACTACTTACCGCCGCAACCCGACGAAGTGGCGACACTGCTACAGCAAGATGCTGACATTACCGCAGTGTTTCTAGTTCATTGCGAAACCAGCTCAGGGATTTTGAACCCGCTCGACGCCATCGCTGAGGTGGTGCGCGCTCACGGAAAAACGCTGATTGTAGACGCCATGAGTTCGTTTGGGGGCATACCGATCAGTCTGACAAAAACGCCTATTGATGTGCTGATATCTTCTGCCAATAAGTGCATCGAAGGCGTACCGGGCTTTGGGTTTGTGATCATTCGCCAGACGCTACTTGCTGCTGGTAAGGGACGCGCCCACTCGCTGAGCCTGGATTTATACGCTCAGTGGGACTACATGGAGCGCACTGGCCAGTGGCGCTTTACCCCACCCACTCATACGGTGGTGGCCTTCCAAGCGGCGCTTGACCAGCACCGGGAAGAGGGTGGTGTGCCGGGGCGCTGCGCACGTTATACCCACAATCGTGATGTACTGGTAAAAGGCATGCGGGCGTTAGGCTTCAGCACACTTTTAGAAGATCAATGGCTATCGCCGATTATCACCACTTTTTTGAGTCCTACCGACCCTGCGTTTGAATTTAAGACCTTCTACGCAGCGCTGAAGTCGCGTGGCTTTTTGATCTACCCGGGCAAGTTAACTGACGTCGAAAGTTTTCGCATCGGTTGCATTGGCCAATTGGATGCGGCGGTGATTGAACAGTTACTCAGCGTTATTCAAGACACCCTGACGAAGATGGGTGTTTCTCTCTTTTCTGAATCAAGGAGTGCCTGATGCATTATCAATCTCCCCAATGCCTGCAGGCGGTGATTTGTGACTGGGCGGGCACGCTGGTCGATTTTGGCTCCTTTGCACCGACCCAGATATTTGTTGAAGCTTTTGCCGAAATGGGTGTGGCGATCAGCCTAGAAGAAGCACGCGGCCCGATGGGCATGGGCAAATGGGATCATATCCGCACGCTGTGCAATCAGCCTGAGATAGCCGAGCGATTTCTCAAGGCGGTGGGCCACCTGCCGACTGATGCCGATGTAACGGCGCTTTATGAACGGTTTATGCCGCTGCAGATTGCCAAAATTGCCGACCACTCGGCGGTGATTCCTGGCGCACTTGATACGCTCACCTGGTTACGAGGGCAGGGACTGAAAATAGGTTCCTGCTCCGGCTATCCAGCCGTGGTGATGGAAAAGGTAGTGGCGTTAGCCGTTGATAACGGCCTGCAGGTAGATCATGTGGTGGCCACTGATGAGGTGCCCAATGGCCGACCGCACCCTGCCCAGGCGCTGGCCAATGTGATTGCCTTAGGCATCAGCGATGTCGCTGCCTGCATTAAAGTAGATGACACCACACCCGGCATTCTAGAAGGGCGCAGTGCTGGAATGTGGACGGTCGCGCTCACCTGTTCGGGTAATGCTTTGGGGCTTCATTATGACCAGTATCAAGCGCTGAGCGATAGCGAACGCCGTGCAGCCCATGAGCGAGTGGCCGCTCAATTTGCCCCCTCAAAACCGCACTACAGCATTGCCACCATCGCCGAGCTGCCAAGCGTTGTGGATGCCATTAATGCTCGTTTACAGCGGGGGGAGCGGCCTTGAGTCCAGCCGCACTAGCGTTAGTGCTGTTTTCGGTATGTATGCATGCTGGATGGAATGTATTGGGTAAGCGTCATGCACCGTCACTGGCATTTTTTGCCTTGGCTTACGGGTCAGGCGGTGCGTTGCTGCTGCCGCTGGTGTGGCTTGGGCCATCATTAGCGGCGCTACCCAACACATTTTGGGGATGGTTGGTGCTTTCCGGGTTGTGCCAAATGCTCTATATGGGCGGCTTAGCCTGGGCTTATGCGCGTGGGGAAGTCAGCGTTCTGTATCCCATCGCACGGGCGCTACCGGTGGTGCTTGTGCCGCTAGTGTCTATTGCGCTGCTCGGCAATCGCGCGTTGGATGTGCGGGATGGCATTGGTATGGCCTTGGTGGTGGTAGGCGCACTCTGCCTGCCACTAAGCCACTCAGAGGCGCGCAGGCTATCGACCTATTTAACACCGGCCATGGGGTTTGCACTGTTGGCAGCTGCAGGCACGGTGGGCTATTCGCTGGTAGATAAACAGGCGCTGGCGTTGATGCAGATAGCAGGCCATAGCAGTTTAACCGCAGGCGCGGTGTTTATGGTGCTACAAGCAGTGATGACGTTGACCTGGGCGATTCCGCTGCTGGCGCTGCTACCCGCAGAGCGTCGCCGGCTGCCCTTACTCCGCCAGCAGGGGCTAGTGATGCTGGTGGTCACAGGGCTGATGATGACCTGCACTTATGGTTTGGTACTCATGGCAATGGCGCTGACCGACGAAGTGAGTTATGTCGTGGCGTTACGCCAGCTATCTATTCCAGTCGGTGTATTAATGGGCGTGTTGTGGCTAAAAGAACCCGCTTCTAGGGCAAAAGCCCTGGGCACGCTGATCATGCTGAGCGGACTTTTACTGGTGGCACTTTAAGCATGCACTAGCCTACTGCTTGCCAAACCAAGTTAATTCCCACCACGAACATGGCCAGGATTACCAGGCGATAAAATAGCGCTTCGTTGACGCGGCTTTGCAGCCACAGCCCATTGCGCACGCCGATCCATGCTACCGGCACTAACAGCAGCGACGCCCAGGCGCTGGTTACATTGACTTCGCCAAGCCACATATACGGGCCTAACTTAATGACATTCACTACCGCGTAAATAACCGTGCAGGTGGCAATAAAGGTCTCTTTAGAGAGTTTGCGTGGCATCAAGTAAATGTTTAGCGGTGGTGCGCCTGCATGGGCAATAAAGCTGGTAAACCCACAAACGCTGGCGGCAGGCAGCGCCCAGCGGGTTGAAATCGGCTTCTTCGCGACTGGCTTCAGCAACATATAAGCTGCAAACGAGACGGAAATAATACCGAGTACTAAACGTACGCCCTCTTCGCTGAGGCTACCAAATAGCAGCGTGCCTACCGTGACACCAATAAATAGCCCCGGCACAAACCGCCACACCTCGGCGTTTGCCTGCTTTCCCCACCATGCTTTTAACGCAAACGCATCCATGACGAGCAATAGTGGCAGTAACAAGCCTGCTGCTTGGGTAGGGCTAATCGCCAGCGCCATCAACGGTACCGAAAGCGTACCAAAACCACCTGCAAAGCCGCCTTTTGAAACGCCGGTCAGGTAAACAGAAAATACGATCAACACCCACGCGATGACAGAGTAATCGGGGAGCATGGAAAATCCTTGGCAAACAGTCGTTAAAATAGCCTAACGTGAAAAACCCCGCATTCGCGGGGCTGCAGAGTTTTGCACAGGTAAGCAGGGCGAGATAAATGTTAGCAGGCAAATAGAACGATGTCCCACCTGCTTAAGTGATGAGTAGTGTTGCTCACAAAATAATTACTGTCGCGAGCCCTAAGAACGATAGAAAACCGACCACATCAGTAACCGTGGTTAAAATGACGGCACCTGATAATGCGGGATCTATCTGAAATCTTTTTAACACTAAGGGAATCAGCACGCCCGATAAGTTAGCCAGACTCATATTCACAAAGATGGCCAACGTAATCACCAGCGTAATCAGCGGGTCGTTGAACCACAGATAAGAAATACCACCGACGACTAGCGCCCACACCAAGCCGTTGCTCATCCCCACCCACAGCTCTTTGTTATAGAGCCACTGTTTGTTGTTACCGGCCAGTTGGCCGAGCGCTAAGCCGCGTATCACCACAGTGAGGGTTTGGCTGCCTGCAATCCCGCCCATACTCGCGACTACCGGCATCAGGATGGCCAGCGCTACAATTTGATCCAGCACCTCTTCAAACTGTCCAATTACAAAGGCCGCTAAAAAGGCAGTGAGCAAGTTAATGCCCAGCCAAATACCGCGACTCTTTGCGCTGCGGAGTATCGGAGTGAAGACTTCTTCTTCATCGCTGACGCCCGACATGTGCTTTAACGTCATATCAGCATCATCTTGGGTGATTTCTAATACATCAGCGGCGTTCAACTGGCCCACTAACAAACCGTCACTATCGCAAACTGGAACAAAAGGCAGCTCTTTAGAGCGGAGTAGAGCGGCAGCCTCGCTCACCTTCATCTGGTCATTTAGCGTGAAGGGAACATCCATATACTCATCAACGACGCTCTCCTGAGGTTGTTTGATGAGATCAATGAGCGTCAGCGTTCCCAGCAGCCGCTTATCCTTATCGGTAATCATGATCTGTTGTGACTCATCATCCAGTAGGTGATGAATGCGGATATAGCGCTGTACTGCCTCCAGTGATACGCCCTGTTTTACATTGACCGTCTCTGGGTCCATGTAACGACCGACCACGTCATCTTCATAAGAATGCAGGTTCTCAACCTGAGCGCGGATCTCCTGATCTAAGCTGGCATAGACAGTCGTTTTGATCTCTTCATCGGCGACGTCGAGAACTTCAGCCACTTCCTGGGCATCTAGGCCTTTAACGATTTGTTCTACATCGCTGGCAGAAAGATCTTCAATATAGTCGGCACGAATATCTTCATCGACTTCGGCGAGCACTTCCCCGAGCAGTGTTTCAGGAATGAACTCCCACAATCGGTCGCGAGTTTTGGTTGGGAAAGACTCAAGCGTGCGCGCAGTCGCTAAGATATCAAGCTCAGTAAACAGCTCACTCAGGGCGGCAGTATCTTCTTCATCTAATAGCTTTTGAAGATAAAGTAGCTGCTCTTCAAGATTTGTGTATTTTTCCTCATCGCGCATAGAGTCCATCCTTTCGAGAATTAATTTTTAACACAACCACTTGAAAGCACTTGATGGCTCACTATGAATCTTATCGACAGGCGTAGTTAAAAGCCATGATGGTGTGTAAAGCCAGCATGACCATCATGGAAAAGTGACGCGATAGTTGATGATGTAAATAATTGATGGTGTAAACAGTTGATGATGTAAACAGTCGGTAAGCTAAATAGTTGGTGGCTTAATTAGTGTCGCGTTTCGAACGCGACGCGAACGCCATAAGCCATGCGCTGTTGTGCAGAAACTGGCGGGGTGTCGTTGCCGATCATTTCATCGACGGCGTCTGCCCAGGTGAGTACACCGTGAGTAAAGCCAAGCGGTGCAAGTGCACGGCTGACCCACTGCGTGCCGCTAAAACGCTTGGTTTCACCCTGAGCATCGACCAGCAAACTAACTGAATCATGGTGATGCAACCGCACGATATACCAGCCCATATCGAGCCCCAGTAACTCTACCTCTGGAAGTGGAAAGGAGGTATTTGTGCGTTGTGAGAGTTCTTCAAGTGTAAGGCGCGGGGGAAGCGTTGACGACATAGCATCACCTCATTGGCTGATAATCTCCTATCCTCAAGTCTAAATTTTGTGATGTTTTTGTACAGCTTTTTGTATCGTTTTTTGAGTCATTTTTTTGTAGTGATCGCTTGTTCCTATTATGACATTGGATCAGGTATGGCTAACGCGCTAGCGCGAGCCAAGTGGCAATACCTGATCGATGTGATGCTGGGTGGCTCAATGCAGTAATATCGGCATGATAGATAGCCGCTATGCGTTGAGGATCAAGCACCTCGGCTGGCGTGCCGTGGGCAATGCGTTGACCTTGGTGCAACAGCCATACCCGGTCGGCATAAGTGCCTGCGAGATTGAGGTCGTGAAGCACGCAGACAATGGCCATATGGTGCCGTTCTGCCCAAGTGCGCAGCTGGCGCATTAAGCGCTGCTGCTGGCCGATGTCGAGTGCACTAGTGGGCTCATCCAGCAGTAAAAGACCACCATCTTTGGCGGTAGGTGAGCGTCGTGAGAGTAGCTGGCAGGCACCTCGCGCAATCATTACCCGCTGGCGTTCGCCGCCTGAAAGTGAGAGCACGCTGCGTTTGGCTAAATGTATCAGGTCTAAGTCATGCAGCAGTTCCGCAATCAGTGCGTTACTAGGGTTGCTGCCTAAGCTCACCAGCTCAAAGGTTTGCCAATCAAAGCCGGGCAACTCTTGCTGGGCGACCAGCGCCCGGCGATTGGCAAGCTCGCTGATTGGCCAATCACTTAGACGTTTGCCATCCAGGTGTAGCTCGCCTTGTTCACAGGGGCGAAACCCTGACAGCATGCTAAGTAGTGTGCTTTTGCCCGCGCCATTGGGGCCGACAATAGCGAGTAGCTCGCCAGGGCGAAGGGTTCCGTCCAGCGGTGCGATAGAGGGCGTGGTGGTGAAGCCCGCTTGATGTAGGGTTAGCATGCCCGATTCCGACGCATTAGAAGGTAAAGGAAATAGGGGCCGCCCAGTAGGCTAGTTAACAGCCCGACGGGAATTTCGGCCGGGGCGCCGAGGGTGCGTGCCAGGGTGTCGGCGACCACTAGCAGTAGTGCACCGCCTAACATAGAGGCGGGTAGCAGCAGGCGATGACCAGGCCCGAGCCAAAGTCGCAGGCAGTGGGGGACGAGCAAACCAAGAAAGCCAATCACGCCGGTCAGCGCGACGCACAGCCCTACGCCCAGCGAGGTAGCAACGATCACGCGGCGTTTGAGCCGGGTGGCATCCAAGCCTGCCGCATGGGCGGTAGATTCGCCTAGCTGAAGTAGGTCAAGCTCACGAGCGCTGCGTATTAACAGCCATAGGGCAACAGCAATAAGGACAAGGGCTATGGCGGTGGTGCGCCACAGAGCGTTGGTAAGCGTGCCCATTCCCCATAAACTGAGCTGACGGAGCTGTTCATCGCTGGCAATAAACGCCAGTACGCCGCCCCCAGCGCCTGCTAAGGTGTTGATTGCCAAGCCTGCTAGTAGCAGTGACATAACGGCGGCACTGCCACCCCCTTGGCGCTTGGCAATGCCAAACACCACTAAGCAAACGCTAAGCGCACCGAGAAAGCCCGCTGCAAACTGGCCGTAAAGGCTACCAGCAGCGCTGCCCTGAAATAGTACAATCCAAAGCGCTACAAATAGCCCCGCGCCGCTGGCGAGCCCAAGCAGAGTAGGGTCGGCCAATGGGTTTCTAAATAGCCCCTGCATGGCGGCACCACTGCCTGCCAGCATTGCTCCCACGGCAACCCCCAAGAGCAGGCGCGGTAGGCGTAGCTGCCACCACACTTGAACACTGAGCTCATCTGCGCTGCCATTGATGAGTGCCCAGGGTGACACGCCTAACGCGCCTGAAGCAGAACCCCAGCCAATGGCGATCAATAACGCCAGGGTAAGACCACTTAACACGCGTGCTGTTCGACTAAGCGGTAATAAGGGGCGATAACGATCATGGGAAGCACTGGTGATCATCGGCTGACCTGCTCTGTGCCAAGCAGTGCTTCAATGTCCTGGCGCAGGGTAAATAGTTGGTCAGGCGTGCGAGGGCCAAAACCAAGCAGCGCCTGATCATCAATCACAATAAGCCGCTGTTCGCGTCCTGCGGGTGTTAAGCGCATACCCGGTAGCTGCCATAACGCGTTTTCACCACCCAGCGCGTCTAACCCCCGCTGGGACATAATTACCAGCGTGGGTGCTTCTTTGGCCAGGGCCTCTGCCGCAACGCTTTGATACCCCGCCATATTGCCAAAAGCATTGTCGATTCCAACGGCCTCCAAGGCGGTATGGGCGGCGGTGTCGTTGCCAGCGACTCGCGGTGTTAGGCCGCTATGGTGAAGAATAAACATCGCTCGCGTGCCAGGCAGCGGGGGAAGGGCTGCCAATCGCTCAAGGGTGGCGGAGAGTGAGGCGGCCAGGGCGTCGCCCTCTTGCTGGCGCTGGGTGTGCTGAGCCACCGTGCGGACTTTCTCGACAATTGAGGAGAGGTCAGCAGATGCCTCAATAACATCAACCGTTACACCCACAGCCTCTAGTTGTTCCAGCACTTCTTTCGGGCCGGAATGTCCCGCTGCCAATACACGATCCGGCACCACTGAAAGTACGCTTTCTGCCGACAACTGGCGCAGGTAGCCTACCGAAGGCAGTGCGGCCATTTCTGGCGGGTGGAGCACCGTATCGTCGCGGGCAACGACCTCGATATCCGCACCAAGCGCGGCGATAGTTTCAGCGATATCGCCGCCCAAAATGACCCAGCGTTCATTAGCTAGCGCCCCGCCAATGGTTAACCAGCCAACCAATAGCGCGGCAAGTGACTGGCGTGCGACGCGTGTGGTGCTCATGCCACGGCCTCTTGGCTGCCGAGTTCAGTTAGCAACTGTCGCCACTCGGGCCGCTCCACGCGACCTTCCTGGCGCTCTGCGTAAATTTGCAGCACTAAAGAGCCCTCGGCATCAAAGGCTTCTACGCTGGTAACGCCACCGTCGCGGTTAGGCTTGCTGACCTGCCACACTTGCTCAATGGCGGTGTCATTAAGATGCAGGGTGAACTGCTCGCCAAATAGGTTTAGCCAGCCGCGGGCGCGCTGGGGCACGGGCACTATTCCAGTGCGAATCTGCACGCAACCGGGGCTTGCCACAAACAACATCAGTGGCAGTGCGCGCTGACTTGCGTTAGTTAACAAATTTTCCAGGGCATCGACGGGAAGTGCGTGCGTATAGCGGCCTTCCATTAGTTGGTTGGCTTCGAGACGCTCAAGGTGGTGGCGCTGAAGGAGGGCGAAGAATTGATGCACATCGCACATCGCCGCCCATTCGCTGGCTAGCGTTGGCGCTTCCGGGAGGGCGCGCTTTAAGCGAGGAACGCACTGGGTAAACGCGGGAGTATCCATGGTGCCCAGTGCGGCTAGCGCTCCCCAGTGGCGAGGTAGCGGATTTTCCAGCGCAAAGCTCTTATGAATGGCGCAACCATGTTGGTTGAAAACTTGTAGGCTCCAGCGCCACTGGGCTGTTTCGTTACCCATGGGCACCGGGTCACGGATCAGGCAGGCCCAGTGCCAATGGGAAAACAGCAGCCGTAAATCTAAGCCACCTGGGTCAAGCAGCAAGCCGGTTTGCGGTCCGCCGTTGAGGTCAGGGTAATCGCCGGTTTGTTCAAGCACGGCTAAACGAGAACGAGTGAGTGCTTTGACTCGGCCTAACAGAGGGAAGCGAGCTGCAACATCTTTTGGAGCGAGTGGCAGCGTCCATACGTCACGGCCTAAGCGCGCGGCTTGAAGTTCACCTTCGCTGATCGATAAGCGTTCGGCAATTTCAATTGCGGGCAGGCGAGGCTGTGCTGCTCGTGCTGCGTCAAAGGCTTCTAGAATTGCGATCTGCTGAGACTCAATCATACGTCACCTCTAGACTTAACAGGGCAGCGGGTTACCACTGCCAATTGAGAGTGGCGAACAGGCTGCGTCCGTCGCCCAGGCTGCCATCAGGCCGATACCATACTTTGTCGCCAAGGTTGGCGAGGCGCAGCGCGGTATCAATAGCAGGGGTGATTTGCCAGGCAAGGTGTATATCGTGCAGCCCATAGCCTGGGAGGCGTTCGTCGTCGCCTTGCTTGTCGAAAGCTTGAGCAAAGCGGCCTTGCCAACCGACCCGTATAGCGCTGTTATAAAGCGCGACATCACTGCCCAGCGTCATTTCCAGGGGTGTTTGGCTACCCAGAGCCTCACCGCTGTCGCGGTCTTTGCCAGATACCTCTGACAGGCCTACAAAGCTGGTCAGCATCGGGAACTCGCTAGGTTGCCAAGTAAGACGTGCGTCATAGCCCCATAGCTGGGCACGCTGCACGTTTACGGCTTGGGTAGTGCCCGCCATGATATCGACCTGAGTGTCGATGAAGTCATCTGCACGGGTGTCGAAGTAGCTGGCACGCACCTGCCAGTCACCTTGGTGCCATACCACGCCGCTTTCCCAGGTACGGCTGGTTTCAGGCGATAGGTTGGGGTTGGGAATCCAGTAGTTGTCGGGCGTACAGAAAAA
This sequence comes from Halomonas qinghailakensis, assembly GCF_025820815.1. Lineage (NCBI taxonomy): Bacteria > Pseudomonadati > Pseudomonadota > Gammaproteobacteria > Oceanospirillales > Halomonadaceae > Halomonas > Halomonas qinghailakensis. Next base: position 2,213,296 of record NZ_CP096973.1, read on the forward strand.
CGGTCCTGCACAGAACCCAGCAAAGTGGCGCTCGTTAGCGTAAAGCTCGGAAAGGCTGGGCGCGCGGAAGGCTTCGGCGTAGCCGGAGAACAGCATCAAGGAGTCGTCGGGTCGCCAGGCAAGACGAAAGCGTGGCGACACTTGGTCGTGCACGCTGTCGGCATTGTTTTGACCGCTGGCGTCATAGCGGTCGTAGCGAGCGCCAATGCCGACGTCAAACTGCCCCGCGCCGCCCTCAGTCAAGTAGCTACCTGCCGTGAGGGTGGTGTCAAGATAGGCTGATTGGGTATCGATATCAGCGTGAGGGAAACCATTCGCTTCACCGTCAGGCCGCTGGCGGGTCTGCTCCAGCTCTGCACCAAACACCAGCGTTTGTGAAAGCCAGCCATGGTCGATGCTGTGATAGCCGTCGCTCTGCAGGCCGACCCGCTCAAGGGTACGGCTAGCCTGTGGCTCGTCGATATCCTGTTGGCTAAAGGTAAGCTGAGAGGTGATTTCGGTGGCACCACTCGGCTGCCAGCGGTGGCCAAGTTGTACGTTATTGCTCTCAACGTCACGATCGCGTAATGGGTTGCTAGCGCTGGTTGATAGCTGCTGCGGATTAGCGGGTTGGGTGGCGCGCTCGTCATAGTGCTGCCAGCTAATAAACACCCGCTGTTCTTCATTGGGCGTCCAGCCGCCTTTGAGCAGCAGGCTATTGAGGCTGGCATCTTCTACTGCTTCATCACCGCCCGCGCGACGAATATCGCCGGACTCGCTATGGCCGACAGAAAATAGCCCATCCACTTGCCCATTAGCCGTTTCACGGCGGCCAAATGCCGTTAGGCTACCGCGTAGCTCGTCGTTAGCCGTCGACCCGCCTAGGGAAAGACGTGCACCGCTATCTTCATCTGGGGCTAATAGGTCGCTGGCCTCTACACTGGTAAAGCTAACAACACCGCCCATGGCGTTGCTACCGTATAGGCTGGAAAGCGAGCCACGGGCAATCTGCACCTCTTGAATCAGCGCTGGGTCTAGAAAAAAGTTGCCTACATGACCGGTGGTAATATCTTGGCGAATGCCATCTAAGCGAACCAGGACACCATTTTTCCCGAAGCCACGCATGCTCAGCGTTTGGCCATTCCGGCGTCCTTGGCCAGCAACATGCAGGCCAGGTTGGCGACTCAGCACGTCTTCAACGCGACTTGCGGTGGCAAGCGTTGCATCTTGGCGGTCGATGATGTCGATAATCAGCGGTGCGCGGGAAAGATCCGTCGGTGCTCGGGTGCCTGTTACCGTGACGGGATCTAAGTACGTGTCATTGGCGTAGGCGGGCAGAAGAGGAAGTAAGGTAAGGCAAAGGCCTATCGTATGAATTGGTTTCATGGGCCAGACAGTTCCAACAGAAAGTGATGGATAATGTTGCTGGCTGGGTGCGATGGGCTACCTGGCTGGCTAAAAGCGGTAGTAGTAGGTAAGCGGTTATTTTTAAAAGGTTTACGCTGTTAGGATCAGCTTGCCGCTTTTCGTGCGGCGCAGCACATAGCGTCGCTGTTCATGGTGAATAACCAACTGACCGTCTTGATCAAGCAGCGCCTGACTTGTCACCTCGCGAGATGCGCTAGGCGAGCCTTCTAGCGGAACATCTTTTTTCCTAGGCTGCATGAGAGGCTATGTCCTGTGTTAATGATAACTATTAGCGTTAATTTATCAGGTTTGGCTATCGCTCACAACCGTCTCTCACAACCGTCTCTCACAACCACCTCTCACAAGCATCGTGCAGTTGGTATGTTGAGGCTGTTGCTTTGAGGCATGTCGAAAGCCATCGAGTAACGAAGTGAAGTAAAACGCCACTATTACAATGAGTGACGAAAGATGGCTAAACGAGCGACTTTCGCGCAAACCGCTGGGTATGAGCTACGCTTAGCGACGCTGGTGTCGTTTTTTATTTATCTCAGTGCTTTTTTGGCTGTGGCTGTGGGTAAACGGCTCGTTTCTGGGATGAGACAGCCCCACGCTAACATTCATTGGAAGAAACGATTATGTTGGAAACAGGGAAGAACGTGCTGCTTGCAATTAGCGAACCAAGTAGCCAAGCGACTGCCGTGTTAAGCCGACAACCCAATGGCGACGGTATCCGCATTTTGGATGTGAGTGACGAGTACGCTCAGTTTTGGGGAGGAAGTCGTCACCAATGGCTTGGCTCAGCTCCAAAAATTGTTCATCACGAAGCCAAAAATCAGCGGCTTCTTAGCCGACTGCATAATGCATTAGATAGTGGCGAATTAAGCGTAGGCTGTTCGATATCAGGTCTTGACGATGGCAAACGCACGCCCAATGTGGCGGGGGGCAGTGTTATTGAATGGCGCATCACCGCCATGAATGTGCCTGGCTATACTGGTAATGTCTTAATACTTGTTCAGCGTGATATTTCTAAGCGTGTTGAGAAAGAAGCCGAGCTAAAACGCTTAGCAACGACGGATATGTTAACCGGACTAATTAATCGGTCACGTTTTGACTATTTGCTAAAGCATGAAATAGGGCGTTTTAATCGTTATGTGCGCCCTTTTTCGCTAATCATGCTTGATATCGACCATTTCAAGTTAATTAATGATAACCAGGGCCATGACGTTGGTGATCAAGTCTTGGCTGCGCTTGCCAAACTGTTAGAAGATAACTTACGCGCTGCCGATTACTGCGCACGTTGGGGTGGTGAAGAGTTTATGATTTTAGCCCCTGAAACATCGCTAAAACAGGCGGTAAAGTTGGCCGATAAAATACGCTGCTGCATACGAAAAGCGCAATTTCCCTCGATCGGTAGTGTGACAGTTAGCTTAGGTGTAGTTGAAGTAACGCCTGATGAATCCCAGCAGAGCGTGATGAAACGGGCGGATAACGCCCTTTATCAAGCGAAAGAAAAAGGGCGAGATGCGGTAGTCTATTAACCCTCTGGCAAGACTAACCTCTGGCAAGTAAGGGGCTTGTGGCCCCTTTTTTTAACGGGAGTTGTTCGTAGCGGTTGCTAAGAATCGTTTTTCAGGGGCTGCTTCCAGGGGCTGTTTTTAATAACCATCCCTGATAATGCTTTTAGCTTTTGTTTAGACAGTGCCAGCTAATAAATACCGTTAACGCGTAGCGGCGAGTGAAGCTGCTTGAGAAGTATCCACTGCATCTGCCAGCATTTCGGCGGTAATCGCAGAAAGTGTCCAGCCTAAATGGCCGTGTCCGGTGTTATAGAACACCGTGGGTAAGCGGCCAGGCCCAACCTTGGGTAGCATATTAGGTAGCATCGGGCGTAGGCCTGCCCAGGGCACGACACGCTGGGTGCTCACACCTGGGAAGCACTCTTCTACCCAGCGAACCAGCGGCTGAATACGGTCATTGCGTATATCGCGATTCGCGCCGTTAAACTCTGCGGTACCCGCCACGCGGAAGCGGTCATTTCCTAGTCGGCTAGTCACCAACTTGGTTTCATCATCTAGCAGGCTGACCGTTGGCGCAGCTTGCTGAGAAGCTTCGTCATCTAGCTGCACGGTAATAGAATAGCCCTTTACTGGATAGATATTGACCCTGTCGCCAAGTTTAGCGGCAATGGCGCGGCTGCCAGTACCTGCGCAAACCACCACGCTATCGAAGCTCTGGCGTGTTGTTTCATTGTCGACCGTAGCACTCACCCATGCCCCGTTCTCGTCTGCGCCGATATCATTAATATGGTGGCCGTAATTCAGCTGTACGCCGCGCTTGGCTGCAGCGCGTGCCAAGCCATTGGTGTACTTGTGGATATCGCCAGTGGCGTCGCTTTCGGTATAGAAACCGCCATGGTAGCTGCCCGCAAGTGTAGGCTCGATGGCGCGCATTTCGTCTGGGGTCACTGCACGTCGCTCAAGGCCACCTTTCGCTAGCAGCTTGGATACCCGCGCTGCGTGATCAAAACCGGCTTTGTCACGGTAGATGTGCAAAATGCCCTGTTGCTTAAGATCGAACTCAATCTGCTCGTCTTTCGCCCACTGAAAGAGATGTTCTCGGGCAGCAATGGCTAACTGAGTGGTTTCTGTGGTGTTGTCAGCATAACGGGGGATAGCGGCGATAAATTCGGCGAACCAGCTGAGTTTATGCCAGCTAGGGCGGGGGTTAACTAGCAGCGGTGCGTCGTTTTTCAGCATCCAGCGCAGGCCTTTAATGACTGTCGGCCAGTGGTTCCACACTTCTGCATTCGACGCTGAGAGCTGCCCGCCGTTGGCAAATGAGGTTTCCATTGCCGCATAGCGGTGTTTTTCAAAAACAGTGACGTCAAAACCACGCTTTGCTAGGGCATAAGCGCTTGTAATACCGGTGATTCCACCGCCAATAACAGCAATGCGTTGCATGATACTCTCCAGATTGTATGAGCGTCGGGCGATACCCCCAGCACACAAATGGCTAGGCGTACCCCTTCCGTCATGGAACCTGAGAGATTCACGCATCAATTGAGGCGCTTGCTCCTTCGGTGGGCTGAGTGACGCAGTCATCAACCGCTCTTCGGAACGTATTTTTAAATAGGCAGTAGCGGTCCGTTGGCCTGAGAGTTTCCGGGGTCGTTGCTCCTTCGGCGCTGGTGGCAGGCACCAGTCTCTCCCGCTACTGCATTGTTGACGTTTTAACGTGTTTGCCGTGAAAGTGAAATAGGGTAAACGTCTTAAGGGTGGACGTAATAAGCATAGGGTTTAAAAGGATAGGGCGTGAAAGGATGAGACGCGAAAGGGAGGAACAGGCTGCTTTGTCGGTATGCTTTGCAAAGGCTATGTTTTCACTGACAATACCGACAACTTTTTTAGCGATGGACGAGACCCATGCAGGCAAACGGATTTTTTGACGGTACAGGCGAAGCCATTGGCGACGCTATTCGCGTGATGGTGGAATTTTTACTGGGCTTTTTCACCAATTTTTTTGGCGCGTTTGACGACTTTATCGACGGTCTTACTCGCTCTTTGGGTATCAATGCGTCGTTCTTCAGTCTATTGGTATTGGTAATTGGCTTGTGGTTGTTGTGGCGAGGTATCCGAGCATTACTACGGGGCTCCCTGTTGGGAGCCATCGTGCGCATTGTGCTAGCGGTGTTTATCCTGTCGTGGCTAATGGTCTAGGCCGCCGCCCACCCATCCAGGCTTGCGCTATGCCGCAGGCAATAATCAGCGCGCAGCCGCTTAGCTGCAGCGGCGATAGCGCCTCCCCAAATAGGCTCCAACCGAAAATCACTACCGCTACCGGCTCGCAGTAGGCCAGTGTGCCGTATAGCGCGGTGGGTAAGCGGCTTATCGCCATGACGGCACACAGCAGCGCCAAGAACCCAGGCACGAAGCCAGCCACTAAGAGCCAAGGCCACTGCCATGCTGCGGCAGTGAGCCCCTCAGGCTGCCACAAAGCAAACGGCAGGATAATCAGCGCACCGACCAGCAACTGCCAAAATGCGCAGGCGCGGTCATCCAGACGGCTTGGTAAACGACGGTTCATCAGAATAAAGCCGCTGTAGGCAAACATAGCGGCTAAGCCAAAGCCCATACCGATCACGTCTTGGCGGTTGTCTAGATTAAGGCGAAACTCCTGCATCATGGCAAACCCAAATAGGGCTAACCCAATAAGTCCCACCTGCGTGAGTGTTAGGCGCTCAGAGAACAGCAGATGAGCCACAATGGCGGCAAAAATCGGCGCAAGATACACCATCAAAATAGCGTTGGCCATTTGGGTATAGTTCATGGCTTGAACGTAAAACAGTATAAACGCCGCTAGTAATACACCACTGATCACCACGTGCCGCCCCGGCAGCGTTTTCAGCATAACGTGGCGTTTTGTCAGCACCAGATAGATCAGCAAAAATGCTGCCCCCAAGCTCAGCCGATAAAAAGTAATACTTTCGGCATTTAGCTCGGTAATCCGAGAAATAACGCCAATCGTGGCCATCCCAACGGCCGCTACCACTGCCAATATCAGGCTAGAAGGGGCGATTGCCGAGGTGGTGGGGTGTGCTGAAGAGAGTGTTAAAGAGGGTGTTGATGGGTGGTTCATAAACGGCGCACCTGCTCTTCCAATGAGTAAACATGGGCATCATCGATACCCAATTCGCGCAGCGCTTGGGCCAGGTTTAACAAGTAAGCTTTATTAGAACCACTTGGTCCATGGGCCTGGGCGATCTGTTGGGCGATGTCGGTTAGTGGTGCATCGCCTAAAAAAGCGGGATTGTCGTCGGTAGCTAAGTAGATTAGCCCTTCAGCCGTTGCTTGGGGCGGTGGTGCCTTATCTGGTTGCCCTAGAAAAGTCAGCGGCACTTTTTCACGCAGGTAGCCGTTCTTTTCACGTACATCCAGCGGTGCCAACACATCAGGAGTAATGCGATACGCCATGCCATGGCAGACAGCCCCTTGGGCACGAATTAGCGTCGCAACGCGACCCGGCGAATCAGGCGTGCCACGGTGGTCGTGGGAGCCTTGCCAAAAGCGTCGTGCCCAGCCAGTAATATAGGCAGGCTGACGTTCTAGGTAAGCAAAGTCGGCCTTCCAGATCAGCGAGCCGTAACCAAAAAGCCAGATATCGGCATGGCCATTGAAGAAGTTTCTTTGCTGGTTTAGGGCGGTGGTATCAAGCAACATAAGGCATCTATGCCAAATCAATATTAATTAACAAAGTGGCAACGCACATATGGCGTTAACGATCGTGCATCATCCGGGTTATACGATTAATTTACCAGTCAACCACCCCTTTCCGATGGAAAAATTTCGGGTGCTCAGGCAACTGCTTGGCGAACAGCCGTTGGCTTGCCCCGTTGAGTGGCTAATGCCTGAACCAGCGCCTATCAGCACCCTTGCCCGGGTGCATACCCACGATTACCTAAACGCGCTAATACAGGGCACTTTAGATCGTGCTGCTCAACGGCGTAGCGGCTTTACGTGGTCACCTGAATTAGTCGAGAGAGTGAGGCTAGAAACCGGCGGCACGCTGCTCACGCTTGAAGCGGCGCTGACCAATGGCGTTGCCTGTAATTCGGCAGGCGGCACTCACCATGCCCATGCCGATGCTGCCAGCGGTTACTGCCTAATTAATGACCTGGCGGTGGCGGCGGCCCAGGCGTTGGCCCGTGGTTGGGCTGAGCGGGTACTGATCGTTGATTGCGATGTTCATCAAGGCGATGGTACTGCCCGATTGTTTACCGGGGTGCCTGGGGTATTTACGTTTTCCATGCACGCCGCGGGTAATTTTCCAGCGCGCAAGGCCTCAAGCGACCTAGATATTGCGCTGCCTGATGGTATGAGTGATGACGCTTATTTGGCCGAGCTTGCGTCCCGGTTGCCAGGGATTCTGGCAGCTTATCAGCCAGATGTAGTGCTGTATGACGCGGGCGTTGATGTCCACCAAGAGGATCGGCTGGGCTATTTAGCGCTTAGCAGCGACGGCCTGTATGCCCGCGACCATTATGTGCTTCGCTGCTGTCGTGATGCAGATATTCCCGTGGCGGCAGTGATTGGCGGCGGTTATGACCGCAATATCATCGCACTGGCACAACGTCACGCCCAGCTGCATCGCGCAGCAGCGGATGTGCTTACTTCTTAGCGGCTTACTTCGTAGCTTGTAAGTTTAAAAACCAACAACTAACACCGATAGGTATACCGACATGCGCGCGATTTTTCTCGTCGATAACGGCTCATTACGGCCCCAGGCAACCCATAGCTTGCGCCGTGTAGCGTTTGCGCTCAGCCAACAGCTAGGAGAAACCGTGCAGGCGGCTTCTTTGCTGCACTCCAATAAAATTCCTCCTGAAGAGGTCGACGGTATCCCCGCGATTACCCTAGGCCCAGCGGCTGAGCGAAGCGCCGAGCAGGGGGCGACAGAGATCATTGTGCTGCCATTCTTCTTTGGGCCAAGCAAGGCTCTGACGGGCTACCTGCCAGAGCGCATGGCAGCACTGCAGGCGCGGTTTCCTCAAGTGAGCGTTCGTGTGGCCCAGCCGTTGGTAGATGAATGGGGCAATAACGACCTGCGTTTAGCCAAGCTGCTGGCTGACAACGTGCGCGACAAGCGCCAGGCGGGAACGACGCCACACGTAGCCCTGGTGGATCACGGTAGCCCGATTCCTGACGTGACAGCCGTGCGCAATCGCTTAGCTGGGCAGTTAAGCGTGCTACTGGGAGATGACGTTAGCTGCGTAGCAGCGGCTTCCATGGAGCGCCGTGATGGTGACGAATATCGCTTTAACGAGCCGTTGTTGGAACATTTGCTGGATACGCCGGAGTTTCAAACAGGCTCGGTGATTTTAGCGATGCTGTTTCTCTCGCCTGGGCGTCATGCGGGTGAAGGTGGCGATATCGCTGAGATTTGCGCCGCCGCTGCACAGCGCCACCCTGGGTTGAGCGTGACAACCACAGCGCTGGTGGGCGAACACGCTGGCATTGTCGATATACTCAGCACGCGACTGCGCCAAGCGCTTGATGGTGAACGCTTTCTACTTGAGCTGCCGGCTAAGTTAGGGAATGCCCGCTAGAGGGGAGGTGTAACGCTGCTCAAAGGCGCGTAGAATCGCGGGCCTTTGAACGCGCAATTACACTGTTAACCAGGGCTCACATCTTGATCGCAACCGCCAATATCACCATGCAGTTTGGGGCCAAGCCCCTGTTTGAAAATGTTTCCGTCAAATTTAATAACGGCAATCGCTACGGTTTGATTGGCGCCAATGGTTGCGGTAAATCCACCTTTATGAAAATTTTGGGTGGCGAGCTTGAGCCTTCGTCCGGTCAGGTCATGCTTGATAGCAGCACGCGGCTGGGTAAACTGCGTCAGGATCAGTTTGCCTATGAGAACGAACGGGTCATCGACACCGTTATCATGGGTAACGTTGAACTCTGGAAAGTAGCCGCCGAGCGCGAGCGGATCTATTCGTTGGCAGAAATGAGTGAAGCAGATGGCATGGCGGTGGCTGATCTTGAAGTGCGCTTTGCCGAGCTTGACGGCTATACCGCTGAGTCTCGCGCCGGAGAGCTACTGCTAGGGCTAGGTATTCCCATTGAACAGCATACCGGCCCGATGAGCGAAGTTGCTCCCGGCTGGAAGCTGCGCGTGCTGCTCGCCCAGGCGCTGTTTTCCGACCCGGATGTACTGCTGCTCGACGAACCGACTAACCACCTGGATATCAATACGATCCGCTGGCTGGAAGATATCCTTAAAGCGCGCAGCAGTACCATGGTGATTATTTCTCACGACCGTCACTTCCTGAATAGTGTGTGCACGCACATGGCGGACCTGGATTACGGGGAGATTACCTTGTTCCCTGGCAACTACGACGACTACATGACCGCTGCCACCGCTGCCCGCGAGCGCCAGCATTCGGATAATGCCAAGAAAAAAGCCCAAATTGCCGAGCTTCAGCAGTTTGTTAGCCGCTTTTCGGCCAACGCCTCTAAAGCCAAACAAGCCACTTCACGGGCGCGCCAGATCGACAAAATCAAGCTGGAAGATATCAAGCCATCCAGCCGGGTTAGCCCGTTTATCCGCTTCGATCAGAATAAAAAGATCCACCGCAATGCGGTGAACGTTGATGCGATCACTAAAGGCTACGATGATGAGAAGCCGCTCTTTGAGCGTTTCTCGATGACCGTCGAAGCGGGTGAGCGGATAGCCATTATCGGCCCCAACGGCATAGGTAAAACCACCCTGCTGAAAACCCTGGCGGGTGACTTGCATCCCGATGCCGGTGAAGTGAAGTGGACCGATGCCGCGGAAGTTGGCATGTTTGCTCAAGATCACACCGATGACTTTCCTGTCGATGCCACGCTCTTCGAGTGGATGAGTCAATGGACCAAAGGCGGCGAGCAGGTGGTGCGCGGTGCGTTGGGGCGGATGCTGTTTTCCAGCGACGACATTAATAAATCTGTCAGAGTGATTTCAGGTGGTGAGCAAGGGCGCATGCTGTTTGGCAAGTTAACGCTCACTAACCCCAACGTTTTGTTGATGGACGAGCCGACCAACCACCTGGATATGGAATCGATTGAGGCGCTGAACTTAGCGCTGGAGAACTATCCAGGTACGCTGATATTTGTAAGCCACGACCGCGAGTTTGTTTCGTCATTGGCCACGCGCATTATCGATATGCAGCCCGAGGGACTTGTCGACTTTAGCGGTAGCTATGATGACTACCTGCGTAGCCAAGGCGTGGTTTAATCGCTAAACAGGTTAGCCAATAATCTGTGTGTAGGTCGTTTCCGTGGCAGGTTCCCGGTCGACATCCAGTAAATCGCCGCTAAAGGTCTCGTGTAGTTCTTTGGCGAGTTCGACATAAACGTACATTTGCTGATTACGGCGTTTATGCAGCGGCGGTTTTACTAGCAGGCTAACCCCACGAATGGGTTCGTGGGTTTCCCCGCGCAGTAGGTCGGGCATCTCACCAGGCGGAAAGGCGTTAGCGATAGTGACTGGGTTGGAAGGCTGCTTGCCGCTGATAAGATAAATTTTCTTAACTGGGTCATAGGTGGCTTCTTTTCCCCGCAACCACTCGGCCAAACGTTCGTCTGTGGTGGCATCGGGGTGGGCAAAAATCACAAAAAGGGAGTGTTGTTTTACTTTCTCTTTACGCGCAGCAGGAGCTGGGGCCTCTGGTTCAGGCGGGGGAGATTGTGGTTCGGCTTTGGGCGTTGTCGGCGGCGTGGCGGCCTTTGCTTTAGCGCGGCGTCTTCTAGGTACCACCACATACACAAAAATGGCAGCTGCCAACAAGCCTAAGACTAATGAGGCAACAGCGAGTAGAAAAGGAAGCGAAGTGACATCCATGTGATAAACCCTGTCGATGGGCGTTTAGGCCCTGTGATTTAACCGTAGAATAGACGTATTAAGCGTCAACGCAAGCGCCACCCAAAGCCAGTAAGGCACCATTAACCAAGCTGCCAACAGGCTCACATTAGCAAATAGCACAATGGCTAGTGTAATTAATCCCAACAGGAGCACGATATCTGCCAGCGCTGTGGTGATCTGCTTTCGGCCAAAGAACAACCATGACCACGCCGCATTAACCAACAGTTGAAGGCCATAAACTATCAAGCCTGCCGTACGTAAGGGTGAGTCATCGGCCATATAAATGCGCCATGCCGCAATGGCCATCAATAGATAAAGAATGCCCCAGGCGATAGGGAAGGCGATGTCAGGTGGCGTCCAGCTGGGTTTGCGCAGTTCGCGGTACCAGTCATCAGGACGAAAACGCGCCCCCGTGGTGGCAGTAAGGCCAACAAGCAGGAGCGACACGAGCAGAGCGAACAGCGAACCGAGCATGACTCACCTGTAGGTTAAAATGCCAGAATCAATAGCCTAGCAGCGTTTGGGCAGGCGCAGACAAAAAAAAAGCACCACTTAAGTGGTGCTTTTCATTCTTATGGCATGTTGTTGGGCAAGCTCTTTAGTCAATACGATCGTAGCCGTTATCCATAAATGGATAATCGGTATAGCCTTTTTCGTCACCACCGTAGAACGTTTCGGGGTTCGGTTCGGTAAGTGGCGCGTTCACTCGGAAGCGTTCTGGCAAGTCTGGGTTGGCGATATAAGGACGGCCAAAGGCCACCGCATCAGCAGTTTTTTCGCTAATGCGAGCTTCTGCGTGAGCAGTGTCGTAGTTGCCGCAGTAGATCAGGCAGCCGTTAAAGCGTTCGCGCATTTGTTCCCGAAAGCCGTCAGGGAAGGTGATGTCGCCACCAATCCAGTTAGGCTCATTTAAGTGCAGATAGGCTAAGCCGCGTTTGGACAGTTGCTCCGCAAGATAGAAAGCCATGGCTTCAGGCTCATCATCGGTCAGGCCGAACAGTTCGATAAACGGCGTCAGGCGAATGCCAACACGTGCTGCGCCAAATACCTCAATCACCGCATCGACGACTTCCAATGGAAAGCGTGCGCGATTCTCCAACGAGCCGCCATATTGGTCGGTACGCTGATTGGTGCCGGTGGCCAAAAACTGGTTAAGCAAGTAAGCATTGGCTGCATGCACTTCAACCATATCGAAGCCTGCGCGTTTGGCGCGAACGGCCGCTTGGCGGTAGTCATCGACAATGCCTGGGATCTCATCGGTTTCCAGTGCACGGGGCGTACTGGTAGGGTGCTGGCCAGCAGTGCCGTCTTCAAACTCAACAAAGCACTGAGCGCCTTCCCCTTTTAATGCACTAGGGGCAACAGGCTGTTGGCCATTCGGTTGCACCATTTCATGGGACACGCGCCCAACGTGCCACAGCTGCAGCGCGATACGGCCGCCTTTGGCATGTACTGCATTCACCACACCCTTCCAGCCAGCTTCTTGCTCATCTGTCCAGATGCCTGGTGTATACACATAACCCTTGGCAGTAGGGGAAATATTGGTGGCTTCACTAATAATCAGCCCAGCCCCTGCTCGTTGGCCGTAATAGGCTTCCTGCATCTTGCCTGGAACGCTGTCTGGGGTGCGTGAGCGTGTTAGGGGCGCCATGATCACGCGGTTCGGAATCGATAAACTGCCTAACTGAATAGGGGTGAAGAGCGTTTCATACGCCATGGGCAAACTCCTTTTGGAAACGGTCAATTAGATCGAGATGAATAGAATAGACCAGTTTACTATAAACTGCTAAGCAGTGATATAGATGCCGTTAGGCCGCCAGGGGCATTCGTTACATCACAGAGCTGCAACATTTGTAGATAAAAGCGCCATTTGCTTGATGCGTGTCAATTACGTGAATTTTGTTAAAAAAAGTTAAAGAGTAAAATGAGTGTGTTGTTGAACTGTTAAACCAAACCGCCATGCGCTAATGCGCCGAGAGCTATTATGTTGCGAATGACAATTAAAAAACGCCTGATCTTGATGGTTATCGTAATGCTAATACTCATGTTAGGTATTAGCGCAATGGGCTTTAGCGGAATGGCTTCCTCTAATCGCGCTGTGGATACGATTTATCAAGAAAATTTACGTGATACCCAACGCATTGCTCAGCTTAATGACCACTCTAAAGATATGATTATGGAGTTGTCACTTTCGGGGCAGCATGACCCGGTGCTGTCAGTTAGTACGCTTCACGATCACTCTGTGCAGATGCATATGGATAATATTATTCAAAATATCTCGCAGATCGATGCTATATGGCATGCGTACTCGTCTAATGAAATGTCTGCTGAAACAGAAGCGCTCGCGGCGCGTTTCCGCGAGAGTTATCAGCAGCTTTTAGTGACGGTAGCTCCCACGATGCCTCTTTACTCAGTCGGTAACTACGAAGAGGCCAATGAGATGGCCTTCACCCAAGCGTTACCTGCCTATCGTCAAATGCACGCCACGTTAAATGAACTCATTGCACAGGAAGAGCGCGAGGCTCAGGCGGGCTATGAAAATGCAGTATCACGCGCGGCAACGATGGGGAACTTAATGATCGGTGCCCTACTGGTCGCTGTTATCCTGGCGGGTATTCTTAGCTGGCTGCTAATTCAACGTATCTTGCAGCCGCTGGTACAAGCGCGTCGTCATTTTCATGCGATGGCAGAAGGCGACCTAACGCAAAAAATTCACCATGCCCACCGCGATGAAATCGGCGATATGCTTGATGAACTAGGCGATATGCAAGGCAAACTGCAAGGACTTATCGGTAGTATTCAGGCCTCAGCGGGCGCCATCTCGAGCGCTTCAAGTCAAATTTCGTCGGGCAATATTGACCTGTCACAGCGTACTGAAGAGCAGGCATCTAGCCTTCAAGAGACTGCCGCAAGTATGGAACAGGTGGCTGCGACGGTAAAAAATAATACCCAGCACACTGGCGAAGCGAACGCGCTTGCACACACCGCTAGCCGCTCAGCGAGCTATGGTGGCGAAAAAGTCAAAGAAGCCGTCAATAAAATGGATGAACTCAATCACAGTTCAGAAAAAATTAGCGGTATTGTGGCTTTAATCGACGGTATTGCCTTTCAGACCAATATTTTGGCGTTGAATGCCTCGGTAGAAGCAGCCCGTGCTGGAGAGCAGGGGCGGGGCTTTGCGGTGGTTGCTCAAGAAGTGAGAAGCCTGGCGCAGCGCAGCGCGGACGCAGCCAAACAAATTCAAGACTTGATTACCGACAATAACAGCGTGGTTGAGCAGGGAAGCAATCTGGTGAAAGCCGTTGGGGAGTCAATGGCACAGATAGTGGTAAATATCGGTAAAGTGTCGGACCTTATGGAGGACGTAAGCCGAGCATCTGATGAGCAGACCTCAGCCATTGATCAAATGAGCATTGCGATTAACCAGATGGATGATGTCACTCAGCAAAACGCCTCACTGGTTGAGCAAACGGCCACTGCATCGGCCTCGTTGGGAGAGCAGGCGCAAGACCTTGCGAACGCAGTTGCCTATTTTAAAGTGGCGGAGGGCTATCAGCTACCGATGCCACAAAAATCAGCAGGCGTGAGTAAGCAACCTGTTTCTAGCTATCAAGCACCTACTCAAAAAGCTGAGCTAGTTGCTGACGAGTGGGAAACATTCTAACGAGCCAACCATTTAAAAGCGTCGCTGCCAAGGCCAGCGGCGCTTGGCTGGCGTGTCGATTTGTTCAATCGCGTTGGTTAGCGCCAGCATAATCGCACTTAGCTGACGGTAACAAACAGCGCTGCTTAGTACGCCAGGGCACTGCTTGAGGAGCAAGTCGCACTGCTGAGAGGCGATAAACACGTGCTCGGTGACAAGTGGCGGGAAGAGCGGTTTGGCTTGCTGGCTGCAGCGGGCTAATTCCCGCGACATCAGGGTGAGCATGCTGGTGTCTAGCCAGCAGGGCAGGGGGTCGTCTAACCGGCCGGCAATCGAGTGCTGCACTGCTTCAAAAGAGGTGCGTAAAAAAATCAACGTTTGGCGAAGCTGGCGTTGCTCACTAGTCATGGCACTTATCCATAGAGCTTACTTTTAGTACTGACTGATCGAACTTGCTATCAGGGCTTACTAACAGAGCTTGTCGTTACCTCCACTGATTGTCACCTCAGATGAAAGCATCTATGAAAAGATAGTAGTTCTCATTTGCATCTTTGGTGACAATAACGCTGGTTAATCATACTGTCAATCTTAGGTTATTAGCGCGATGATCTATTCGTTATTGATCGGTTGCCTGATAGAGCTGCCAATCGTTGTTGGTCAGTGGCTCAGCGCCGTGTTGGGTAACCACCACGGTATCGCTTAACCCTACTCCCCACTGGCCCGGAACGCGTAGGCAAAGCGGTAAGTGGAAGACCATGTTTTCTTCGAAGGGACGATGTAGGCCTTGCGCGATATAGCCGGTGCCTTCCACCCAGCTAGGGGGGAATTGTGCGCCTACGGCGTAGCCAAATACCCCCGAGAAAAACAGCTGGTCACGGGTGGGTGCCAGCAGGGCATCCGCTGCCCTCGCGGCATTATCAAAGGTGTTGCCTGGTTTCATGTGGCTGCACAGCGTCTCGAACAGCGAGCGGCACAAGTCGCGGGTGGCGGTTAATTCAGCGTTAGGCTTACCTGTCACCGCCGTGCGCATCATTGGGGCGGTATAGCGCTGGTAAGCGGCACCAAATTCTAAAAATATCGGTTCATTGGGCTGGATTACGCGACGCTTATGGTTAACGTGAATCACGCCGATGCGGTGCCCGCTGGTCACGATAGGCTGCAAACTCATGAACTCGCTACCGTTTTCTAGCAGTGCTTTAGCACCGATGGCCGCAATATCGTTATCGGTCATGCCTGGGCGAATAGCGGCCATCGCTGCCTCTAAGCCCGCGGCGGTAATGCGCGCACTCTCGCTGAGCATTTCAAGCTCGGCGCTACTTTTAACAATGCGAATCGTATCGAGCAGATCACCTGCTTCGCAGAAGCGCTCTTTACTCACCGAGCGGGCCAGCGCGTCCATCACGCCTACACGTAAACCGCTGCTCCAGCCGTCGATGCCAATTTGCTCGCAAGGTGTGAGTAAGTCCGCAAGCGGCGTGATGATCTCATCCAGGCTTTCCCATCGGTAACCAATGATTTCATCAACACGCGCCGTGACCACGGCCGCCCCTGTTTCGATAGAGGCCACCTGCAACACCAGCTGTGTAGGTGTGCACACTAAGCAGGCGTGTACTGATACCTCAAAAGTGTGATAGCCGGTTAAGTAGTTAATGTCGGCAGGGTCGGTGAGCAGCAGTGCATCCAGCCCGCGCTGGGCCATGGCATAGCGCACCTTGTCTAGGCGCGTTTGGTATTCGGAAGGCGCAAAGGGCAACTCACTTTGGGCGAGCGTCTCGGCAAGGGCGGTGCGGTAGTGTTGATAATCCATAGCGGTCTCCGGTGGCGGCTATGGTGAGTATAAGCAGATGCGCTAGCGTTACGCCGCTGAGGTTATCAACGCTAGCGATAACGGCGAGCCGCGACTCAATCATGCCCTTTAATAAGATACCAACAGATAGCACGACATCTCGCTCTCAATGAGGCGATGCATAAAACAGGTGGTGCCTATTTGCAGTGTAATGGTCGTGTGTTTTATACCCAGATGTTGCTTTTTTAATAACATTTATTTTGTGGTAAAAGGTGCGGTTACCTTCTATATCCCCATTTTATGCTGTTGCTTGCGCATTAGTACGCCGGTCTATATGATCAGATTGGTTAAAATAATCAACAAAAGGAAGGTGGCAAATGCAACCTCAAGCGTCTTCTGGTCATGTAGCGTCTTACTACGCGGCATCGTCAAACTCCACTTCTCAAAGGCCTATGCTGAAAGGGGACATTGAGTGTGATGTCTGCGTCGTCGGGGCTGGGTTTACGGGTGTTTCTGCAGCTCTACATTTGGCAGAGCGCGGCCACCGTGTAGTGGTGCTGGAAAGCGTGGCGATTGGCTTTGGGGCGTCTGGGCGCAACGGTGGCCAGATCGTTAACAGCTATAGCCGTGATATGGATGTTATCGAGAAACAAAACGGCGCTGAAACTGCCAGAGCGCTGGGTGCGATGGCCTTTGAGGGTAACCAGATTATCCGTCAGCGCATTGAAAAGTATCAGATCAACTGCGACCTAAAAGACGGCAATTTGTTTGCCGCCTGTAACAAGAAACAGTGGGAAGGCCTGAAAGAGCAAAAAGCCTTGTGGGAGCGTTACGGCCATCAGCAACTGGAGCTGTTGGAAGGTGAAGAGGTCAAACGAGAAATAGGCAGCGACCGTTATGTGGGAGCGTTGGTGGATCATTCTGGTGGACACCTGCATCCGCTCAACTTAGTGCTGGGGCAGGCAGCAGCGTTGGAGTCGTTGGGTGGCAAGGTTTTTGAGCACTCCCCCGTGACGCGCGTGGAGCACGGTGAGCCGGTAACGCTGCATACGCCCAAAGGCCGCGTGACCGCTCAACGAGTTGTCATGGCTGGCAATGCTTATTTGCAAGGGTTGCTACCCAAGCTGGAAAGCAAAGCGATGCCGTGTGGCACCCAGATCATTACCACTGAGCCGCTGTCTGAAGCGCTAGCTGCACGGTTACTGCCTAACGATAAAGCGGTAGAGGATTGCAATTACCTCTTGGATTACTATCGCCTGACCGCCGATAACCGCTTGCTGTATGGCGGCGGGGTGAACTATGGCGGGCAGGCGTCCGCTAGTATTGAGGCCGCTATTCGGCCGAAAATGCTGTCTACCTTCCCAGAACTTGGCGATGTCCGCGTCGATTACGCCTGGAGTGGTAACTTTTTGCTGACACTTAATCGCCTGCCGCAGTTCGGCCGCATTAATAGCAACGTTTACTACGCCCAGGGGTACTCTGGTCACGGGGTAACGTGCTCTCATCTGGCTGGCAAGTTAGTGGCAGAAACGATCAGCGGTGAAGAGACGCGCTTTGAAGCTTTTGCACAAATTTCCCACTTACCAATGCCTGGTGGGCGGTTGTTACGTGTCCCGCTTTCCGCGATGGGGGCGTGGTTCTACGCCATGCGTGACCGGCTGGCAGTTTAGCGCTCTAGAGCGAACCACTTTCTTGGCAACGGGTTGACGGAGATATTCGTCAGCCCGTTTTTAGATTAAATGAGATAGCACGGTAAAGCAGGTGAAAAGGCGTAGAGGGGGAGGGTTTAAAAGCGTGCTTATTAAAAAAAGCACCTATAAAAAGCACATAGAGAGAGGCGAGGACCTCTCTCTTTTCTATTAGCTATTTATTAGTTGCCTACCAAATCATACGTGTCGTAAGTACCAGTCATACTCCATGGCGCTAACTTCGCGCATGGTTTCGGCGCGCTCTGCTTGGCGGTTGGCAATGAACACTTCAATAAAGTCTTCGCCAAGCTGTTCGCCAAGTACGCGGTTGTTATTCAACAGGTGTAGTGCTTGTGTCCAGCTGTTAGTCAGCTGAGGCGCGACTTGGTCATAGGCGTTGCCGATGATTGGCTCCGCAGGTGCAATCTGTTGAGTTAGGCCATGGTGAATAGAGGCTAGCACGGTGGCCAGTAACAGATAGGGATTAACATCGGCACCCGCCACGCGGTGTTCTATGCGACGCGCTTCTTTAGGGCCTGCGGGGACGCGTATTGCCACAGAGCGGTTGTCGTACCCCCAGGTAGGTGCCATGGGCACATAGAGTCCTTCCTGAAAACGGCGGAACGAATTGAGGTTGGGGGCCAGCAGTGCCATGGAGTCTGGCATCAGTTCCAGCAGCCCTCCTACCGCGTGTTGCAGTGCGGAGCTCTCCAGCGGTTCGTCGCCGTTTTCGGCAAAGATATTATGTCCGTTGCTATCTACCAGGCTGACGTGAACATGGGTGCCGCTACCCGCTTCTAAGCCGTAAGGCTTGGCCATAAAAGTAGCTTCAAAGCCGTGCTTTAATGCAACGCCTTTGATCAGTCGTTTGAGTAGTACCGAGTGGTCGCAGGCGCTTAACGCATCATCTGTGTGAATCAGGTTGGCTTCAAACTGGCCGGGTGCACACTCTTTTAATACAGTATCCAGCGGCAAGCCTTGCGCCTGGGCGGCACTCTGCAAGTCATTGATAAATTCAGCATACTCGTCTAACTCCAACACCGAATAAAGCTGGCTTTGAGTGGCGCGCTCGCCGCTGCAAGGAGACTGCGGTGGCTGAATCAAGTTTTCTTCGTCGCGTAAACGATCAACCAGATAAAACTCTAGCTCGAGAGCAACAACGGGGGTCAATCCGCGGTCGGAGAATTGCTCAAGAATGCGCCGGAGAATCTGGCGTGGATCAGCAAAAAACGGCGAGCCATCCATCTCCTCCATGGTCATTAATAGCTGGCCATACTGGTTGTTATTCATCCAGGTGACCGGGTTGAGCGTGCCGGGAATGGCGCGACATACGCGGTCGCCGTCGCCGCTGGAAAGCCCCAGGCCTGTCTCTTCCACGGTGTTGCCATTGATGTCCAACGCAAATACCGAAGCAGGCAAATAAATGCCTTTTTCAAACACTTTGCCAAGGTTGTCGCTAGGAATGCGTTTACCACGAATAACGCCGTTAAGATCACTGATTAACAGGTCAATGCTGGTGATGTCTGGGTGACTGTCAAGAAAGTCCGAGGCTACGTTTTGAACGTCTGAATTATTGGCAGAGGACATACGTTGTACCTTATTTTTATGCCGTTTTAGTTGTGTTTCTGCTAACAGTATCCTTGCGTCGACAGTCGTCCGTGTCAATTATTTAATAACAAAAAATAGTGGTTTTAATTTAGGAATTGTTAATTTTATTTTTTAATTGCTTGTTTATCAGATAATTGTGGTGTTTTTTCATAAAAATTCTATTTTGCTATTGGAAAATAAAACAAGCCACGCTATGTTGAAGTGACTGTTGAATAAAACATAACAACTGACAAAGTGGTTTGACTATGCAAGCAACGCATTTCCGACGCCCACTGGTGGGTGTTATCGCCTGCTGCCGAGAAGTGGAAGGCCATCCTGCGCAGATAGTGACCGATAAATATCTGGAGGCACTCTACCAGTACGACATCACGCCGGTGATTCTTCCTGTGTTAGCCGCTGATATGTTGACGCCCGAGCAGCGTACTGAGCAGGCCGTCGCTCTGTTGAGTAGTCTGGATGGCTTGATGCTAACCGGTAGTTATACCAACGTTGCTCCTGACCGCTATGGTGCTGAACGCGCCCAAGAGAATACCCGCGCTGATGCTCGGCGCGATGAAGCGGCGCTTTGCTGGGTGCATGAGGCGCTACGTCAGGCGTTGCCTCTGTTTGGCATTTGTCGCGGCTTTCAGGAAATGAATGTCGCCTTTGGGGGCACGCTTCATCAGGCAGTTCAAACGCTACCAGGCATGCTCGATCATCGTGAGCCGCCCGCTGACGATGTGGCGGGCCACTATGCTCCCTCTCATACGGTAAGCATCCGCCCGGGTGGTGCCTTGGCAGCGCTCTATAGCAGCGAGCAGGCTGAGGTGAACTCACTTCATCAGCAGGGGATTGATCAGCTTGCAACGGGCCTTGAGGCAGAAGCCTGGGCGCCTGATGGGTTAGTTGAAGCGATTTCCGTACGCGACGCTGCTGCGTTCGCCCTGGCTGTTCAGTGGCATCCGGAGTGGCGTCCTAAAGAACATCCTTTCTATGACGCACTGTTTCAGGGGTTTGCGGCGGCCTGCCGTCAGCATCGTACCCAACGCGCCGCCCAGCTTGCTGCTAGCTGAACGCTTGTTGCAACGACTTGAACAGGAACTGACCTATGCAGACCCAGGACTATCAGACGCTGGATCGCCAACATCACCTTCATCCATTCACTGATTTTAAATCACTTGGCGAAGAGGGTAGCCGAATTATCACCCATGCCGATGGGGTATACATTTACGACAGCCAGGGCAGTCGTATTCTTGATGGTATGGCGGGTCTTTGGTGCGTCAATCTCGGTTACGGGCGTCAGGAGTTGGTTGACGCCGCCACCGAGCAGATGCAGCAGCTGCCGTATTACAACAACTTCTTTAAAACCACCCACCCACCGGCAGTGAAGCTGGCCGCAAAGCTGAGTGAGCTGGCACCCGAGCATATCAATCATGTGTTCTTCACGGGGTCCGGGTCTGAAGCCAACGATACCGTGCTGCGCATGATACGACGCTATTGGGCGATTAAGGGCAAGCCGGAAAAGCAATGGGTTATCTCGCGTGAAAATGGTTATCACGGCTCTACTGTCGCAGGCATGAGCCTTGGCGGGATGGCGCCGATGCATGATCAAGGCGGTCCATGTGTGCCGGGGATTACCCATATTTGCCAGCCTTACTGGTTTGGTGAAGGGCGCGACATGAGCCAGGAATCCTTTGGCAAGCAGTGTGCCCAAGCGTTGGAAGAGCAAATTCTGGCGTTAGGTGAAGACAAAGTGGCGGCTTTTATTGCTGAGCCGGTGCAGGGCGCAGGCGGTGCGATCATTCCGCCGGACAGCTATTGGCCTGCGGTGAAAGAGGTGTTGGCCAAGTACGACATTCTGTTGATTGCCGATGAAGTCATTTGCGGCTTCGGACGTTTAGGCGAGTGGTTTGGCAGTACTCACTATGGGTTAAAACCTGACCTGATGCCGATTGCCAAAGGGTTGTCGTCGGGCTATCTGCCCATTGGCGCGGTGCTGGTGGGAGATCGCGTAGCCGATACGCTGATTGAAGACGGCGGTGAGTTCTTCCACGGCTTTACTTATTCCGGCCACCCTGTGTGTGCGGCTGTTGCGCTTAAAAACCTCGAATTGCTGGAAAGTGAACGGGTAGTCGAGAAAGTCCGCGATGAATTGGGACCCTATCTGGCTAAGCGTTGGCAGGAACTGGCTGAGCATCCGTTGGTGGGTGAAGCCCGTTCGTTAGGCTTGATTGGTGCACTAGAAATAGTCGCCGACAAGAGTACCGGCGAACGCTTCGATAAGTCTCTTTCTGCGGGCAATCTGTGTCGTGATTTGTGCTTTGAAAGTGGCCTGGTGATGCGTTCAGTGGGCGATACGATGGTGATCTCTCCGCCGCTCACTATTACCTGCGATGAAATCGATGAATTAGTCAGCAAGGCGCGTTTGGCGTTGGATAAAATCGCTGAAAAGCTGGCGATAACACACCCTATGGAGAGTGCATAATGGCGGCAGATACACCGAAAACCCTCGCCGACTGGCAATCAAAAGCTTCATCGTTGAGCTTTGAAACGCGCGCCTTCATTAATGGTGAGTTTGTCGCTGCCGTCGATGGCAGCACGCTGACCAGCATTAACCCTGCCACCGGGCATGTTCTTGCAGAGGTGGCCAGCTGCGATGCTCAAGATGCTGAGCTTGCGACGCAAGCAGCCCGTGCAACCTTTGAAAGTGGTGTCTGGTCACGTTGCCACCCAAGTAAGCGCAAGCGGGTGCTACTGCGTCTAGCCGAGCTGGTAGAGGCCCACCGCGATGAATTAGCGCTGTTAGATACGTTGGATATGGGCAAGCCGATTTCCAGCTCGCTAGGGGATTTGGCAGGCACTGTTGCCTGCCTGCGCTATCAGGCGGAATGTATCGACAAGCTTTACGGTGAAGTGGCACCTACTGGAGATCGCGCGCTAGGGTTGGTACTGCGCGAGCCAATGGGCGTTATCGCTGCCATTGTGCCGTGGAATTTCCCACTAATGATGACGTCGTGGAAGATTGCACCGGCTCTGGCGGCGGGCAACAGCGTCATTCTCAAACCGTCGGAAAAATCTCCTTTGTCAGCGCTGCGCTTGGCACATCTTGCCAAGGAAGCGGGTATTCCCGATGGCGTCTTTCAGGTGCTGCCAGGTTACGGCCATACGGTGGGCAAGGCTTTGGCGCTTTCCATGCAGGTCGATGGTCTGGCATTTACAGGCTCCACCGGCGTGGGCAAACAGCTGATGCAGTACGCGGGACAATCCAACCTGAAACGCGTGTTTCTGGAGTGTGGCGGCAAAAGCCCCAACATCGTTTTCGCCGACTGCCAACACCTTGATGCCGTCGCTAAAAGCGCTGCGGAAGCTATTTTCCACAACCAAGGCGAAGTCTGTATTGCTGGTTCACGCCTGTTGGTGGAAAACAGTATTCGCAAAGACTTTGTGGCCCGCGTGGTGAAAGCTGCTGAGCATATGCAACCTGGAGACCCGCTCGATCCAGCTAGCTTCATGGGCGCCATGGTGGATGAAGCGCAGTACCAACGCGTACTGGAGTATATCCGCCAAGGTGAAAATGAAGGCGCTACCCTGAAGCTAGGCGGCGAACCTAGCGGTTCCAATGGGTATTTCCTGCCGCCTACAGTCTTCGATGATGTAACTCCCGAGATGCGCATTGGCCGCGAAGAAATATTTGGCCCTGTGCTGAGTGTGTTTGGTTTCGACAGCGAAGAGCAAGCGATTGCGCTGGCTAATGACAGCGACTACGGCCTTGCTGCTGGAGTTTGGAGCCAAGATATTGACCGCATCATGCGGGTCTCTCGGCGTCTGCAATCTGGCCAGGTATATGTGAATAACTGGGCTGGTATCGATCAGACTGTTCCCTTCGGTGGCGTTAAGCAGTCCGGCAATGGGCGCGATAAATCGCTTCACGCGCAAGAGAAATACTGTGAAGTGAAAACAGTGTGGATGTCGCTTAGCCCCTAAACATTGCGGTTCGTGACGAGCGAACCGCCATTGAAGACATTACGTTGAGTTACCTACAGCGCCAGGCGCTGCCGTTCAAGCGGTGGCACCTGGTAACGGCTCCCCTGTGCCTAAACACCTTATCAAACATGTAATAACACGCTTTGCGATGGTCCTAGCGGACCTGCAAAACGGTTTTTTACGCGGCTATATCGCTACCAACACCAACAACAAGCAAATGCTGAGTGAGGACATTATGTCGACCGACACTACTGCTAAGGACGATCAGGAAACACCGCGGCCAAGTTTAAAAGCGACCATGATACCGATTGTGTTTATGGCGGCATCATTGGGCGTATTTATTGGCTACTTCGAGACAGATCCGCACCTGCCACTGTTTTTAAGTGCGATTGTGGCGACGGTGGTGGCTATTGCGACGGGTAGCCGCTGGAAACAACTTGAAGCGGGTATCATGCGCTCTATTGGCCTGACGACTCAGGCAATTGTCATTCTGATTATTATCGGCACGATTATTGGCTACTGGATTGCTGGTGGGATTGTGCCCACGATGATCTATTACGGCCTGAGCATTCTGGCGCCAGATTACTTCTTGGTCGCGGCGTGCTTAATCTGCTGTTTAGTATCGTTGGCTGGGGGAAATGCCTGGACGGCGGCCGGGACTATTGGTATCGCCTTAATGGGCGTTGGTGAAGGGCTAGGCCTTAATCCCGCAATGGTCGCGGGAGCCGTGATCTCAGGCGTTTATTTTGGCGACAAAATTTCTCCGCTTTCTGAAACCACCAATATGGCGCCAGGTGTGGTTGGCGTTGATCTGTTTGAACACATTCGCTATATGCTTTACACCACGGTCCCTGCGCTAGCAGTTGCTTTGGTGCTTTATACTATCATCGGCTTGAACATGACGCCTTCTGGTGATGGCGCAACACAAGTAGCCGAGTTGCAGCAGAGTCTCAATGAGTTGTTTATCATCAGCCCCTGGCTGCTGCTGGTACCAGCGGCGGTTATCGTGATGATGATTAAGAAAGTACCCGCCATTCCTGCGCTTTCTGTAGGCTCATTGATGGGGATTGTCTGCGCGATTGTGGTTCAGGACGTGCCTTTAGGCGATAGCTTCACTATTTTTGTGGAAGGCTACGCGGTCGATACTGGAAACGTGACGGTAGACGAGCTGCTGACCAACGGCGGTGTCAGCGCCATGATGTGGACGGTTTCGCTAATCATTATCGCGATGAGCTTTGGCGGAATTCTTGAGTCGGCAGGGTTCTTTCGCACGATTGTTGAGAGTCTGCTTAAACTGGCTAAGACTACTGGCAGCCTGATTGCTACAACGGTAGCAACATCAATGGCCGCTAACGTCGTGGGTTGCGATCAGTATCTGAGTATTATTCTGCCTGCCCGTATGTATGCCAACGAGTACAGGCGCCGTTCGCTCAAGCTGAAAAACCTGTCTCGCACGGTAGAAGATGCAGGCACCATGACATCACCATTGGTGCCCTGGAATACCTGCGGTGCCTTTATGTTTGCCACGCTTGGGGTCAGTGCCTTTAGCTATGCGCCCTACGCCTTTCTGGCGTTGCTGAGTCCGATGTTTGCTCTTCTTTATGGTTTTACCGGCTTCCGTATCGCCTATGAAGACGACCCTCAAACGGTGGGTAACGACGAAGGGTTGGCCGGTGCCCGTAGCGCCTGAGCGGAGCATGATGGCTGAGGCTGATTAAGATACCTATTTTTCAAAACACCACGTTAATTGAGAGATTGCCCCACAGCCGTGGGGTTTTTTTTGCGCTATTATGTGCCCGTCAATAAACCGTCAACGTAATTCACTGATTTAAATTAATTCACTTATTAATAGGGAGTGAAAAAGGCATGTCGGATGACGTGGGTGCGAGCTTGCGCTCCTTGCGCAAACAGCGAGGAATTTCGCAGCGTGAACTGGCAAAGCTGTGTGGGGTCACTCACTCAAGCCTTTCGCTTATAGAGCAAGGAAAAGTTAGCCCATCAGTCAGTTCTCTGAAGAAAATCCTAAACGCTTTCTCTATGAGCGTTGGTGATTTCTTTACGATGGATCTTGATAGCCAGGAGCAGATTTTCTATTCGGCGGATGACTTGGTTGATATCGCATCCGGTGATATTTCCTTCAAGCTGGTCGGAGCAAATCGGCCCAACCGTGCACTGGCGTTTATGGTCGAACAATATTTGCCGGGCGCTGACACTGGCCAGGCTATGATTACTCACTATGGTGAAGAGGCTGGCTTTGTAGTAGAAGGCGAGATCGAAGTTATTGTTGGGAGCACTGCTAGACGTTTAGGGCCGGGGGAGTCTTATTA
Source organism: Halomonas qinghailakensis (assembly GCF_025820815.1). Taxonomy (NCBI): domain Bacteria; kingdom Pseudomonadati; phylum Pseudomonadota; class Gammaproteobacteria; order Oceanospirillales; family Halomonadaceae; genus Halomonas; species Halomonas qinghailakensis. Next base: position 2,239,099 of record NZ_CP096973.1, read on the forward strand.
TTTCAAGACAAGCGTTCCGCATCGTTTCCGAAACATTGGGGATGCCCCCTGTAAGATAATTAGCTGCGCTACGCCCGGTAAGGCGTTCTGACATCATTGGCATGGCTACCGTTATTGTTTCACCATGCCAACTATTACCACGCCAGAAAGTAGTGTTGTCAAAAACACAACGCTTACTAATGCCGTGCCACTTATTAGCCATGTCACTTACACGCCACTTAGTAGTGCTATGAGTGAGCCTCTTAACTACGACAAAACGGCCAGACTTGATAAAACTTGCGGCACTGAAACTCTGCTTCGCAAGCGTTGAGCTGCGCTTGATAACGGTTAGCGCGGGCTGCCACTTGGCTGCCTGCACGCAGTACGTGGGGTTTACTGCGGTAGGAGCCTCGCTGATAACCCCCTGCGCCTTCATGGTAAGCGTAATAAAGGTGTTCAGGATTACTTAGCGAAATGCCCGCCTGTTGCTGAGAACGGCGATTATACCAACCAATAAAATCAGTGGCGTGCTTCATATGCGTACGCCGTGCCATCAAACTGCCTGCTTGGTCACGGTACTCTCCCCATACTGGGTCTTGGGCCTGGGCATAACCTTTAGCTGAAGAAGGACGGGGGCCGGGAATAAAGCCCAGGTAATATTTGCGGTCTGGGCGCACATGGCTGCGAAATGAAGATTCCTGCTGAATAAACGCCATCTGCGTGGCAATAGGCGTGCCCCATTTCTCTTCTGATTCCCGAGCATAGTCATACCAGCTCGGCTGCTCACGAAAGATTTCACAAATATTGCTCTGATCTTCAGGCGGGCTAGGAGCAAAGGTTGCGCAGCCTGAAACAACGAGTATGGCGCTCAGCGCTATCAATAGGCGGAGTGCCGTGAAGGGTAACGAGAACCTGACCCTAAAACGCTTATCGATAGAATTATCAACAGGGCGACGCATGACAAAATCCTTGTGAATAAGTTTTTATAAATAAGCTCTTATAAATGAGTTCTAGTGAAGACATTTTTGCGGCTGCGCTTTTATCAATAGACCTAAAGCGTGCCACTAATACTTTCTAAACCTTGCGCTTAACGCAGCAGTAACTCTAAACAGCGGCGCAGCCGCTGTGCTTCACGCACTAATGTTACCCCTGATAGCATGCCCACGCCCATTACCAAGCCAACGCGTGGATCTGTCTTAGTGCATACCGTGCTTAGCGGACGAACAATGAAGTGTTCTTTGAGCAGTGCTTGGGCAAGTGCCACATCATTAACCCCTGGTGCAAACTCAACGCACAAGCTAATTGCGCTAGTCGGGGGAGACACATTGCTTACCTTGGGCAGTGAGCTGAGTTTGTCATGAAGCACCTGCTGGCGGCCTAAATAGTCGCGCTGAATACGGCGGCACCAGGCATCTAAATCACCATCAAACATAAACTGTGCCAATACCGCTTGTTCAAGCATACGGCCTTCGCGAAATAACTCGCTGCGCAAGCGGTTCATCGGGCCTGCCAAATGGTGTGGCACTACCAAATAGCCAAGCCGCAGGCCGGGAAACATCATCTTAGAGAATGAACCTACTAGTAAATGGCGTTCCGAGTTTGGATCAAACAGCAGGTTAGTGTGATCGTCTCGGGTGAATTCGTAGTCATCTTCAACCACATAAGTAGGCGATAGCGCAGTACACAACTGCTGCTTATGCGTAGCGTTTGTAGGCACGCTAAGCGGGTAGTGATGTGAGCCGGTCAAATAGGCAAGCGCAATATTATCGGTTGTCTGCGGTAAAGCGTGCCCGCTATCGGGAAACCAAGGCAGCATCTCAATCGAAAGACCGGCCGCAGTGAATATGTTGCGCGCCCCCCAGTAGCAGGGTGACTCTATTGCTACGGTATCGCCTACATCGGCTAATGCCATGGCGCATAGCTCAATGCCGTTATGGGTACCGTCGGTGATAATGATTTGCTCAATATCACAATGAATATTGCGCCAGCGTGCCAGAAACTCTCGGATTGCGCGCTTAAGCGGGCCATATCCGCCGGTAGAGTAAGAGAGCAGTAAAGCATTTTGTGGCACGGTGACGCTGGCATAAAGCTGACGCCACTTGCGCATTGGAAACTGCGCGATGTCCGGTATGCCAGGCACAAAGGCACCGCTTTGCACCGTGCTCGCCCCTGGCCAGCGCAACACTTGTTGAGCGCGTTTCGAAAGCTTAACACTTGGCGGTGTTGGCGCGGCAGACACTTCTTTCTTACAACTCCAGGTGCCTTTGCCATGAAACGTCGTCAGTAGGCCTTCTTCAATAAGCGACGCAATGGCACGAGACAGCGTGTGTCGAGCAACCCCCAACGTTACTGCCAACTGCCGGTGTGACGGCAGGCGAGTTTGGTGCGGCCACGCTTGGGAGACCGCCTGTCTCAGGGCTTGCTCTAGGCGCACTTGTTTACTCAAACGCTCAGGCTGCTGGGCATAGCGTTTTACAAGTTGCTGTAACACGTCCTGGCGATCCATTCACATCCTCTTATTGTCATGATGCTCCTCGTTTAACTAGTAAAACAGAAAAGTGGTCTGGTTGAACGCAAAAGTGGTGCATTCGCCTACCAACACATTGCTGCTAGCGTGCCTATCATGTTGCAGACCAGGAGAAGATGATGAGCTTTATCGAACAGTGGTTACACGATGCAGTGCCCACCCTGGTGGGTGGCGAGTGGCGCAAGGGCCAACAAACCTTTGCCGTTGATAACCCCGCTACCGGCGAGACGATTGCCCGCGTTGCCGACTTAGGCGCCGATGACGCCCGCGACGCAGTGGCTGCAGCGTATGCCGCTGGGCCAGCCTGGCGCGCAACGCCAGTGAAGCAGCGCTCGGCATTGCTGCGCCGCTGGTTTGAGCTGATCAATGAGCACGCCGACGACTTAGCTCGCTTGATGACCCTAGAGCAGGGCAAGCCACTGGCGGAAGCCAAAGGTGAAGTGGCTTACGGCGCTTCATTTATTGAGTTTTTCGCTGAAGAAGCCAAGCGTATGGCCGGGGAAACCCTGCCCAGCCACGGCGCGGACAAGCGCCTGCTGGTGCTGCGCGAGCCGGTCGGCGTGGTAGCCGCGATTACCCCGTGGAACTTCCCGCTAGCGATGATTACCCGCAAGTGTGCCCCGGCCTTGGCCGCAGGCTGCACCGTGGTGATTAAGCCTGCGGAAGCTACGCCGTTAACCGCGCTTGCTGCCGCTTACCTAGCACTAGAAGCGGGCTTGCCAGCCGGCACCATTAACGTGATTACCGCCTCACAACCGGCAGCGGTTGGCGACGTGCTCACCACCGATGCGCGAGTGCGCAAAGTTTCGTTTACGGGCTCGACCCCGGTGGGTAAACACCTGCTCGCTCAGTGCGCTAGCACAGTGAAGAAAACCGCCATGGAGCTGGGCGGCAACGCGCCGTTTATCGTCTTTGATGACGCTGATGTGGACGCCGCTGTAGAAGGGGCGATTGCCTCAAAATTCCGTAACGCCGGGCAAACCTGCGTGTGTACTAACCGCTTCCTGGTACAGGATGGCGTTTACGATGCGTTCGTCAGCAAGCTGACCGAGCGTGTTAGCGCGCTGAAGGTCGGCGATGGTTTAACACAAGGCAGCACCATCGGCCCGCTGATTAACCAGGCGGCGGTGGAAAAAGTGCAGCGTCACGTAGACGACGCGGTGAATCAAGGCGCGCGACTGCTCTGCGGTGGCAAGCCCCACGCGGCAGGCGAGCGTTTCTTCACGCCCACGGTGCTTGCTGACGTCACCACTCAGATGGCAGTGGCCGATGAAGAAACCTTCGGCCCAGTGGCTCCCATATTCCGTTTCCAGCGTGATGAAGAAGCGATTGCCATGGCCAACGATACGCCGTTTGGCTTGGCAGCTTACTTCTACGCCACCGATTACCGCCGTATCTGGCACGCCATGGAGCAGTTGGAATACGGCATGGTTGGCGTTAATGAAGGGCTGATTTCTACCGAGCTGGCGCCGTTTGGTGGCGTGAAAGAGTCCGGGTTGGGGCGTGAAGGTTCCCATCATGGGTTGGATGAATTTACTGAATTGAAGTACGTCTGTGTTGGCGGTCTATAAGGAAAACGATGATGAATAACCAAGAATTGAACGAACTGAAAAACCGCTACGTGGCCAACGGTGCCGCCACGCCGACAACCCAGTTTGCCGAGCACGCTGAAAACGCCGAGTTGTGGGATGCCGACGGCAACCGTTGGATCGACTTCGCGGGCGGCATTGGTGTGCTCAACCTGGGCCACCGCCATCCAAAAATTGTCGCGGCAGTAGAAGCGCAGCTTAAAAAAGTCATGCACACCAGCGCGGCAGTGATCTCCTACGCCCCTTACGTGCAGCTGTGCCAAAAACTTTGTGAACTGACGCCGGTGCGTGGCCCCGAGCGTAAAGCAATGCTGGTGAATACCGGTGCGGAAGCGCTGGAAAACGCCGTGAAGATTGCCCGCGCGGCGACTGGCCGTACAGGCATTATCACTTTCGACGGTGCTTTCCACGGCCGTACTATGATGACGCTGGCCATGACCGGCAAGGTACTGCCCTATAAGAACGACTTCGGCCCTATGCCGGGTGATGTTTTCCGCGCGCCGTTCCCCAACCCGCTGCACGGTATCAGCGAAGAAGCGTCGTTAGACGCCATTCGCACGCTGTTCAAAACCGATATTGCCCCGCATCGCACAGCGGCCATCGTGATTGAACCCGTACAGGGCGAGGGCGGTTTCTACATCGCCTCACCGGATTACCTGAAAGCGCTACGTGCGCTGTGCGACGAGCACGGTATTCTGCTGATCGCCGATGAAGTGCAGTCTGGCTTTGCCCGTACTGGTAAGCTGTTTGCGCTGGAACATAGCGGTATTGAAGCGGACATCCTCACCACCGCCAAGAGCCTGGCGAACGGCATGCCGCTATCGGCGGTTGTGGGTAGTGCCGAAGTGATGGACGCCTCTGGCCCCAATTCTCTGGGCGGCACTTACAGCGGCAACCCGCTCTCTTGCGCAGCGGCGTTAGCGGTGATTGAGGTGATCGAAGAGGAAAACATTCTGGCGCGCAGCGAACAGATGGGCAACATACTGGCCGAGCGCTTTGCCGTGTGGGAAGAACGCTTCCCCGCCGTCGCCCACGGCCGCCAGCTCGGCGCCATGGCCGCGTTCGAACTGCTCAACAGCGAAGGCAAGCCGGATACTCAGATGACCGGAGCGCTGTGTGCCAAAGCCCGTGAAAAAGGCCTGATTCTGCTTTCTTGTGGCTTCTACGGCAACAGCATCCGCATTCTGGTGCCGCTAACGGTTTCTTCTGCAGTGCTGGAAGAGGGCTTAAGTATTATCGAGCAGTCTCTGGAAGCGCTTAGCTAAAGGTCTATTTCTGGTCAAGAAAGAACGTTTGGCAAGTGAGCAATTAGAGGGCCAAAAAGGCGGCAGGAAGGACGTTTAACTGAAGCACGAGATTCAGCTTGGCTTAACATTTGTCGATGTGCCCGGCTGGGTAGTAGCCCAGCTGATGCAAGCTGAGCGCGAGCCACGGCAACAGTGGATGCGTTACGTTCTGTTTGCTGAACACCTGGATGTCATGTTTACGCGGTAATGATGAGACAATCGTCAACACCTGGCAACTGATTGAAGAGCGCTACCGCAATGGCTATACCTCCCCGTATCACTGGGAAGCAGGCCTGTTGGTACGGGTGATCGACAGCGCTCAACGGGCAACCCTGCTGGCTCGGTAAGCCCGGCGACTGGGCAGCACGTCCACAAAACAGCGCGCCGTACACGGCGTCACTCAACCGATTCGCTTCCAAGGCTAATGGCGCGACGAGCAGTCTTTGATACGCCCCCTAACAAAGCCATGGTAAATGCCGTCGATTTTTTCGCTGATTTCCGTTAAACGCTAGATTCTTCTCTTAACAAACGCCTTAGCCGGCGTTTTTTTTGTTTTTCTTGCTTGGGGTGGTGGCTAGCGCCTGCTGTGCTGTAATTTGCTTAACAGCGCTAACAAACAATCGAGAAGGAGAACGCCAATGAAAATCGCCGTTCCAAAAGAAATTAAAAATCACGAATATCGAGTGGCGCTCACCCCGACAGGTGCGCGGGAACTTGTGGGGCGCGGCCACTCGGTGAGCGTGCAGGCTGCTGCAGGAGAAGGCGCAGGGTTTAACGACAGAGACTATGAAGCCGCTGGCGCTAAAGTAGAGGCAAATGTAGACGCGCTGTGGCAAAGCGCCGAGCTGATTCTCAAAGTTAAAGAACCACAAGCCGAAGAAGTGGCGCGTCTAACAGCCAATCAGACGCTATTCACCTACCTGCACTTGGCTGCGGAGGAAAAATTAACACAAGGACTGATGGCCAGTGGTGCTACCTGCATTGCTTATGAAACCATTACCGATGCAAAAGGAGGCTTACCGCTGCTAGCGCCGATGAGCACGGTAGCCGGACGCATGGCAGTTCAGGCGGGCGCGCATAGCCTGGAAAAAGCTCAGGGGGGCTCTGGCGTGCTATTGCCAGGTGTGCCAGGCGTTGCACCGGGTAAAGTAACCGTGATTGGCGGTGGTGTGGTCGGTGAAAATGCCGCCCGTATGGCGCTAGGATTGGGAGCTGAAGTGACTATTCTAGATAAGTCGATTGCTCGCTTGGAAGTGCTGGACGACCGTTATCAGGGACGCATCAAAACCGTGTACTCAACGGCGGACGCCCTTGATCAGGCGGTAAAAGAGTCCGATATGATTATTGGCGCCGTGCTTATCCCCGGTGCCGCTGCGCCTAAGCTGATTACCCGGGCCATGCTAGCGGATATGAAGCCGGGTAGTGTGCTGGTAGACGTCGCTATCGACCAGGGCGGCTGCTTTGAAACCAGCAAACCCACAACGCATGCCGAGCCGACCTATATCGTGGACGGCATCGTGCATTACTGCGTAGCTAATATGCCTGGAGCAGTAGCGCGTACATCTACGTTGGGGCTTACCAATGCCACCTTGCCGTTTGTGCTGGCGCTGGCTGATAAAGGCTGGCAACAGGCGCTTAAAGACGACCCACACTTCCTACCAGGGCTTAACGTTCACAATGGCCAAGTGACTTATCAGGCCGTTGCCGATGCTTTTGGACTCAAGAGCATCGACCCAGCAAGCGCGGTGGCATGATAATCAGGACGTCAATTAGTAGTAGTTGTTACTGCGAGTAACCGAGAGTTAGTGCTAATAGAGTTAGTACTAATAGTGAGGGGGTATGTCGTCTTCTGGGCGAGTATCCCCCTGCGAATCACCCGCCTGAAGCGCCTGATATTGCTCGCGTAAGCGGTCACGCATCAGTGTACTTAGCTGCTCCAGCTTTTCTAGACGACGTTCTTGCTGGGCAACCGCCTGGTCAAGGGTGTCTAACCAGTGTTCCTGGTAAGCCAGTCGACTCTCTAAAGATTCAAGAAGTTGAGTTAGCTCAGCAGGCGATAATTCGTTTGTCATGATAACATCGTCACCTTATGTAGTAGATAGTATGTAGTATGCTCGGTACGGTTAGGAATGGGCCTAGCTGGCCGAGTATTGTCCTTCGTCTGTTACCCATACAACAAGAGAGCTTTTATCATCTATGAATCCAAAAGTTGTTTTTCGCTGTTTCTTCATCAGTGTTTTACTTGCCGCCCCCACGCCACTTCTTTTGGCGGGGATTGTTCATTTAACAAATGCCCCACTTGCTGAGCAGTGGCTAGCTGAGCTTGCTATTAGCGGCGCTAGTGGCGTTTATATTGCTGCTGCTCTAGGGTGTTTTATCGCGCTGTTTATTGGCACGTTAGCCGCTGCTGCTTTGGCTCCGCCAATGGTAGTAAAAGCGGATGTTGCGCGTACTAAGCCTGCTCCACGTCAGCCTCAAGCGGCTCCTGAGATGGAAGACGATGATGAAGAAGAGGAAGATATCATCGACCCCAATGATGGGCGTGAAGAGGGTGAGGTGAAGTGGTTTAATACCAATAAAGGTTACGGCTTTATTACCCGGGATAATGGCGAGGATGTGTTTGTGCACTTTCGTGCGATCCGGGGTCGTGGTCCACGTATGCTTGCCGAAGGTCAAATTGTCCGTTATCACGTGATTAAAAACGACCGTGGTCTGCAGGCGGATGATGTCAGTATCATTGAGTAGCTTTTATTAAATCGTTTGTATTTAGACGTCGCTTTTATTGAATAACGCTGGCGTCGCCAGCGACTAAAACACAAGACCCCGCAATGCGGGGTCTTGTGCGTTTAACGACCTGAATCGGGCCATTCAATAGCTTTTTCCTGGCCGCCAGGCAATACCTGCCAGAAGCGGTCGGGATCATCGCCTGGGTGCCAGCCACCTAGCGAGCAGCGTACTTCCGTTTGCAAAGCTTCTGCAGCGTGCTGAGCGCACTCTTGGTCGGTACGCCACGGGGTGTGTTGGCTATCGAACCATAGGCTGGCAAAGCCATCGGCAGCTTTATCCACGAGTAATACTGGTACCGCGTCGCCCTGGTAGTGCCCGCGGGTTTTCCATTTGCCTTTGCCCGCGGGGCTAAGCGGTGGTGCGTTGAGGGCGTCGCGTAGCCATGTATTGATGTCGTCTATCGTTACGCTCGCCAAGTACACTTCGATATCCGGAAACCGCTCCATCATACGCTTACCTCGTTATCCGTTAACAGGGCTTGAAGCGTAGCTTCATAGATGCGGCTGAGCTCATCCAGGTCGCTGGCGCGTACGCGCTCATTCACTTTGTGAATAGTGTCGTTGAGTGGGCCAAGCTCTACTACTTGAGCGCCAAGTGTTGCAATAAATCGGCCATCTGAGGTGCCGCCGCTGGTCGAAAGCGCAGGGCGCTCGCCGGTAACGGCTTCTACACCGCGAATGGCAGCATCGACTAATTCGCCTTCTGCGGTCAGAAATGGCTCGCCGTTGAGGGTCCAGTCGATGTGGTACTCAAGGCCATGCTTATCCAAAATCGATTCGGTGCGGCTTCTTAGCATCTCATGGGTAACTTCCGTGGAATAACGGAAGTTAAACACAACTTCTACTTCACCTGGAATGACGTTAGTGGCCCCGGTGCCCGCGCGAAAATTAGATATCTGTAAGCTGGTGGCAGGGAAGAAGTCATTGCCCGCGTCCCAGTGCTCGTTAACCAATGCATCCAGTGCGGGCATCGCTTGGTGAATAGGGTTGCGCGCAAGGTGTGGGTAGGCCACATGACCCTGAACCCCTTTGATATGTAGAACACCGCCCAATGACCCGCGGCGACCGTTTTTTATCATATCGCCCAGTCGTGAAGTTGATGAAGGTTCACCGACAATACAGTAGTCCAGGCGTTCGTTGCGTTCGCGTAAATGCTCAACCACAGCACGGGTGCCATCAACGGCAGGGCCTTCTTCATCGGAGGTGATTAAAAATGCTATTCGACCATCGTGCTCTGGATAGGTCGTCACAAAGCGCTCAACAGCAGTGAGCATAGCCGCTAGACTGCCCTTCATGTCTGCTGCGCCTCGCCCACAGAGCATGCCGTGCTCATCAATACACGGCTCAAACGGTGGGAATTCCCAGTTTGTGTGGGGCCCACTGGGCACGACGTCAGTGTGGCCAGCAAAGGCTAATACGGGGCCATGATGGCCTCTTATTGCCCAGAAATTTTTGACATCGCCAAACGGCAGTTGCTCGATATGAAAACCGAGCGCCGTTAAGCGCTCGATCATAAGGTCCTGGCAGCCTTCATCATCCGGCGTTACCGACGCCCGGCTAAGTAGCTCAAACGCAAGCTGCAACGTGGGCGACAGCGTTTCAGGCTCAGTTGTGGGCATGCAGTGCCTCGTTCAGCGCAATGGCGCTTTTATTGGTCAGGCACTCAATACGGCCGTTTTGTGAATTGCGGCGCAGTAATAAGTCATCTTGACCTGCTAACTCGCGTGCCGCCACGGTGTTAACTTCCTGATTCTGGTCGTCGAGCAGGGTGACTTTCGAGCCTGCGGTAATATACAGCCCCGCTTCTACGGTGCAGCGATCACCTAATGGAATACCGATGCCAGCATTGGCACCAATCAGGCAGCCTTCGCCCACCTTGATAATGATGTTACCGCCACCCGATAGCGTGCCCATGGTGGAACAACCGCCGCCCAGATCAGAGCCTTTGCCGACCATAACGCCTGCAGAAATGCGCCCTTCAATCATGCCGGGGCCTTCAGTACCTGCGTTGAAGTTGACGAAACCTTCGTGCATTACCGTGGTGCCTTCACCCAGGTAAGCGCCTAGTCGCACGCGAGCGGTGTCACCAATGCGAATGCCGGTAGGTACTACGTAATCGGTCATTTTAGGGAATTTATCGACGCAGTCGACGGATAGCGCGCGACCCGCTAAGCGTGCTTTCAAGCGGCGGGCGGGCAGCTCTTCGATATCAATCGCGCCTTCGTTGGTCCATGCGATATTGCGCAGCAGGCCAAACATCCCCGTCAAATCCAAGCCATGAGGCTTCACTAAGCGGTGAGAGAGTAAGTGCAGCTTCAAGTAGACTTCAGGAGCGGTTTGCGGAGCTTGATCGCTTTCTAAAAACATTGCGACCAAGGGGCGATGGCTGGCGGCGAATGATTCAGCGAGTGCGGCCTGCTCAGAGTGGCCAGCAGCTTCCAATGCTTTTGCTAAGCGCGTGCAATCTTCGGGCAGAAAGCTGATCGATGCATTGCCGGTGGGGGCGTCTAACACCTCTTTGGCTGCGGTTACTAAGCTGTCTGCAGGATTAAGCAGCGGAGCTGGGTAGTAGATTTCCAGCCAGTCGCCCTGAGTATTTTGGGTGCCGATTCCAAGCGCGAAGCTCAGCATAACGCGTCTTCCTTTAAGTTTTGAATAACAATCAGTTGTTAAGATTCAGTGGCATATTAGCCGCTGAGAGAGTCGTAATCGCCGTCGCGGTATCCCACTAAAATAGTGTCGTCATCAACTTCTAGTAGTGGTCTTTTGAGCAGCGTGGGCTGTTCAAGCAATAGCCTACGGGCAGACGTAGCATCTAAGCCGTCTTTTTCTTCCTGGGGTAAGTCGCGCCAGGTTTTGCTGCGTTTATTGATGGCTTCTAATAGTGGTACACGCGCAAGAATGTGCTCGAGCAAACTGGCGGACAGGCCATCTTTGCGCAGGTCATGGGTCTTGAAAGGAATGCCTTTCTCTTCAAGCGCTTTGCGTGCCTTGCGGCAGGTGTCGCAGGTGTTGATGATATAGAGTGTCAGCATACAACCTCCTTATAAATCGGCGGCGTTCTAGCCGCGCTCCACTAATTGGCGCAGACGCTTAGCAGCCTCTAGCGTTGGCGCGAGTTCCGCCACTAATGCCAGGCGCAGCCGACCAGCACCTGGGTTAAGGCCGTTTTGCCCCATGCGGCCCATCAAACTGCCAGGTAACACGCTGACGTGTTGCTCGCTAAACAGCCGTTGGGTAAAGGCGATATCATCACCGTCGGGCACCGCTGGCCATAGGTAAAAGCTAGCTTCCGGTGTGGGGAAGTCCATTACTGGTGCGAGAACGTTGGTCACGGCGCTAAATTTTTCGCGGTACGCATCGCGGTTGGCGCGGACGTGGGTCTCATCCTGCCAGGCGGCAATAGAGGCGTGCTGAAGCGGTAGCGACATTGCACAGCCGTGGTAGGTACGATAGCGCTTAAACGGTGCCAGAAGATCAGCATCGCCTGCCACAAACCCAGAGCGTAGCCCTGGTAAGTTGGAGCGTTTAGAAAGTGAATGAAATACTACGCAACGTTGATAATCGTCGCGGCCAAGCTCTGCACAGGCTTGTAGCAGCCCAGGAGGGGGCGTGTTTTCATTCAGGTATAGCTCTGAGTAGCACTCATCGGAGGCGATGATAAAGTCGTGCTCATCGGCCAGTGCGATGAGTTGTTTGAATTCAGAAAGTGGCGTGACCGCCCCTGTGGGATTGCCAGGTGAGCAAATGAATACAATTTGTACATCGCGCCAAGTTTCAGCGCTCACCGCCGAAAAGTTAGGGCGAAAGCCGTTGTCTGCTGTGCAATCTAAATAGAGCGGCTCGCCCCCTGCTAGTAGGGTGGCTCCTTCGTAAATTTGATAGAAGGGGTTAGGGACAGCCACCTTGGCTGGGCGATGGCGATCCAGGGCTGCTTGCACAAACGCAAAGATGGCTTCCCGGGTGCCGTTAACCGGGAGTACCTGGCGTTCGGCATCTAATCCGGCAAGTGAGAAACGTCGCGTCGCCCATCGGGCAATCGTTTCGCGTAAAGCAGCTAGGCCGTTGGTTGCTGGGTAGCGGGCCATCTCTAATTGATGAGCCACCAGTGCTTGTAATGCCCCAGAATAAGGCGCGTGCTGCGGCTCGCCAATGGTGAGCGGAATATGCTCAAGGTCCGTCGGGGGCACCAGCGCCGCTTTCAGGGCTGCTAGCTTTTCAAACGGATAGGGGTGAAGGGCGTTCAGATCGGGGTTCATGGCGAGTCCGTTGATAGCCTAAAGGCGGTGCTGGAGGTCCGTAAAGCGGCCCATTAAACTGCCGATTATAGGCAAGCCCTGGGGCCACCTCAAACTTAACCACCAGGACTTGGTTTATTTAAACGCTTCTTGAAAGCTTACACGCCAAGCACTTCGATCAGCCGTTCGCGAAGCTGCTGCTGCCGTGTTACGTCGGTCAGTGGTTCACCGGATTTCGTGGTAATAAAGAAAACGTCTTCAACTCTCTCGCCCAAAGTAGCAATTTTTGCCGCAGAGAGGGCAATATCCTGTTCCATGAAAATACGTCCTACCCGTGCCAGAAGGCCTGGGCGATCTGGGGCTGTCAATTCTAGCAGCGTACGTTCGTTGGCTGGATCTTGTTCAATGACGACTTCTGTGGGCACTTTGAAGTGTTTCAGTTGGCGCGGTGTATGGCGCGTGACGATCTCTGGGTAGTCATCTGGGTCGTCCAGCTCTTCAACAAGGTGTCGACGCATCTCCTCAATATGCTCAGGATCGCGGATAGGCTGGCCATAATGATCTAGCACAATAAACGTATTTAGCGTCCAGTCGTTGTGCGAGGTGGCGATGCGGGCATCATGGATAGACAGGCCTAACTGCTCCATGGCAGCGGCAGTCGCCGCAAACAGATCATCTACCGAGCGGGTATGGATAAACACCTTGGTGCCACCTTCGGCCATATCGGCGGTGGGGGCGCTAATTAAGACCAGCGGCAATTCAGACGGCTGGTGGGCAAGAATACCTTGGGTCTGCCAGACAATTTCGCTAGGTGCGTATTGAAGGAAATATTCTTCGCCGAGGGATTCCCATAGTTGATCAATCTGAGCGCTATCTACACCGACGGTTTGCAGTAACGAGCGGGCTTCTGTGCGAGTTTCGCGCACCCAGTCATCTCGGTCAGGCGGATTTTTAAGCCCCCTTCGCAGCGCCCGCTTGGTTTCAGCATGTAGTTGACGCAACAGCGACGCCCGCCAGCCGTTCCACAGGGTGGGGTTGGTGGCATTAATGTCAGCCACGGTGAGTACATAGAGGTAGTCTAGGCGAGTCTCATCGCGCACAGTGAGGGCGAAATCGCGAATCACATCGGGGTCGCTGATATCGCGTTTTTGAGCCGTCATTGACATCAGTAGGTGGTGCTCCACCAGCCAGCGCACTAGGTTGGTGTCGTGCTGAGAGACATGGTGGCGATGACAAAACTGCTCTACGTCGCGCGCGCCGATATCAGAATGGTCGCCACCGCGGCCTTTGCCGACGTCATGGAACAGCCCGGCAATCCACAGCAAATCCATTTTAGGCAATTGATGAATCAGTGTTGCGGCAACCGGGAAGTCGTCTTTAGCATCGGGCTTGCGAAAGCCGTGTAAAAATTTTAGTAAAAGGAGGGTATGAGCATCTACGGTGTAAATATGAAATAAGTCGTGTTGCATCAACCCAACCGCACGACCAAATTCGGGCAAGTACTTACCTAGAATACCGTAGCGATTCATGCGTCTTAGCTGGCGGGGTACATTGCCCGGTGAACGCAAGATTGACATGAAAAGCCGCTGATGGCGTGGGTCTTCGCGGTAGTGATCATCAATTTGATGACGGTGATCGCGAATTAGACGAATCGTGTCTGCACGTACGCCTTCTATTTCTGGGTGTTTAGCCATTAGCAGAAACAGTTCCAGCATGGCCGCAGGGCGCTCACGAAACAGATTGCGTGAGCGTACCTGGATGTAGCCGCCTTTCGTTTCGAAACGCTCATTCAGCTTAACGGTTTCCAGCGCTTCTTTACCGCGTAGAATAACCTCATCGAAGTGCTGTAGTAGCATGTCGTTAAGCCCTGCTAAGGCGGTTACATGCCGGTAGTAGCGCTTCATAAACTGCTCAACGGCTAGGCGCTCAGGGGTGTCTCGAAAGCCAAACATCTCGGCAATAGTACGCTGATGATCAAATAGCAAGCGGTCTTCGGCACGGTCTGTGAGCATATGCAGGGCGTAACGCACTTGCCACAAAAAGGCCTGCCCCTGGCTGAGGATGCGCAGCTCGGCATCGTTCATAAAGCCATTCGCGACAATGTCGGCATAATGCTCAGTGCCAAAATGGCGCTTGGCGACCCAGCCAATCATTTGAATATCGCGCAGCCCGCCGGGCGAACTCTTAAGGTTTGGTTCTAGGTGGTACTCAGAATTGTTGTAACGGTAGTGGCGGGCAATTTGTTCTTGCCATTTTGCTTCAAAAAAGCGATCAGCAGGCCAAATGTGCTCGGCACTAAGGCGTTCACGCATCTTTTGGCGAAGATGTTCAGGGCCAGCGATGAGGCGTGATTCAAGCAGGTTGGTCATCACGGTAACATCAGCCTTAGCTTCACGTTCACAGTCATTTAGTGAGCGTACGCTATGACCGATCTCAAGACCGATATCCCATAAGAAGGTAATAAAAGCGCTTAGCGATTCTTGGAAGGGAGTGTCATCGTCGTGCTCTAGCAGCAGCAACAGATCGATATCTGAGTGCGGATGTAGCTCGCCACGCCCATAGCCACCCACAGCCACCAGAGCAACACCTTCGTCAGGCCAATCGTGCTGTTCCCAGGCGATTGCTAGCAACTGATCCAGATACCACGCCCGTCCGCGGACTAAGTCGCGTATATCTGCCCCTGACCGAAACTGTTCATCCAATCTAGCTTGGAGTTCGCGCAGCGCCGCCTTAAATGGCGCTATCGGAGAGCGTGATCCGGCTAGCTCGGTACGAAACATAGCGAGATCGTACAGCGTGGTGTCCGGTTCAAACCGGTAGTGATGAAGAAGCATCAGCGATTCAAAAAACTGAAGTCTTCATCGCTGCGTGCGGTCAGCACGTCAACACCGGTATCCGTGACCAGCAGCGTATGCTCCCACTGAGCAGACAGGCTGCGGTCTTTGGTGACCGCTGTCCAGCCATCGCGTAGAACCTTGGTTTTGTAGCCGCCCACGTTAATCATGGGCTCGATGGTAAAGCACATGCCTGCTTCCAGTGGAATATCAGCATCTGGCGCATAGCCATCATAGTGAAGAAACTGTGGGTCCTCGTGGAAGTCTGCGCCGATGCCGTGGCCGCAAAAATCGCGTACCACAGAATAGCCGTGGGCTTCAGCATGTTGCTGAATTACTCGGGCGAGTTCCGACAGACGTACGCCTGGCTTTATCAGGGCAATGCTTTTGTACAGGCACTCTTGAGTGATACGGCATAGACGCTCGCCCTGAATGGTGTCGCCAATCACGAACATCACACTGGAGTCACCGTGGTAGCCATCCGTCGTTCTGACGGTGATATCCAGATTCATGATGTCGCCATTCTTTAGCTTTTTGGCGTCATCGGGAATGCCATGGCAGACCACGTGATTAATCGATGTACAGGTTGCTTTCGGAAAACCGTGATAGTTCAGCGGTGCAGGTGCAGAGCCTAAAGTATTAACAATGTAATCGTGGCATAGGCGATCAATTTCTCCGGTGGAGATCCCTGCCTTGATTTGGGGAGTGATCATTTCAATGACGCTGGCGGCTTGGCGCCCGGCTTCGCGCATTTTCTCGATTTCAGAAGGCGTCTTGATAGGAACGTTCATGAATTCTCGATATGGATTCTAAGTAAGTGGTGAACGGCAATGGTGAGCGGTAAATTAAAACCGTTACATGCGCTGTGACTTCATCTTGGTAATGATCTATGGTATAAAGCCGCGCGCTTTCCTGCAATCGCCATCCCACGCTTCTTTGTTGGTTGGTTATCTGCAGAAGGGCTATTTAAACGCAATGCAGGAAGTCTGCATTGTTAAACAGCAAGCCTTGAAAACACACATGCACCGGCACATGGTCCCGGGTGCCGCTGGCGACGTGTAACGACGCCACTGGTCGGATCCATGGGGTGCGTGGAGGCCTAACCCGAGTTTCAGGAGTTTTATCATGTCTCACGTTAATATGCGTGACCTGCTAAAAGCAGGCGCTCACTTCGGTCACCAAACCAAGTACTGGAATCCGAAGATGGGTAAATTCATCTTCGGCGCGCGCAACAAGATTCATATCATCAACCTTGAGCACACCCTGCCGGCGCTGAACGAAGCGATCGACGTGGTTGAGAAAATGGCGGCATCCAACAACAAAATTTTGTTTGTTGGCACCAAGCGCAGCGCTAGCAAGATTATCAAAGAAGAAGCAAACCGCGTTAACCAGCCGTTCGTCAATCATCGCTGGTTGGGCGGTATGTTGACCAACTTCAAGACCATTCGTCAGTCCATCAAGCGCCTGCGTGACTTAGAAACAATGCGCGAAGACGGCACGTTCGAGAAGCTGACCAAGAAAGAAGTCTTGATGGCAACGCGTGAGCAGGAAAAGCTTGAGCGTTCTATCGGCGGTATCAAGAACATGGGTGGCCTTCCGGACGCACTGTTCGTTATCGATGTTGACCACGAGCGCATCGCGATCAACGAAGCCAACAAGCTGGGTATCCCGGTTATTGGTGTAGTTGATACCAACTCCAACCCAGATGGCGTTGATTACGTGATCCCGGGTAACGATGACTCCATTCGTGCTATTCAGATCTACGTGAAAGCTATTGCTGACGCGTGTGGTCGTGCGAAAGAAGGTCGTCCGGATGAGTTTGTCGAAGTGACTGAAGAAGCCGCTTCTGCTGACACTGACGCTGCTGCCGAGTAACGGTTGCAGTGGTGCGGCGGTCAGTTAAAGCCGCATCATGTTTAAGAGGGGGCCTTACGCCCCCTTTTTCCCGCTTTGAGTTCGCTCAGGCGGGCCGATTATGCCGGACGCTTAATGCCGGCGAATGCTCTGCAAAGTGATACGCAACGGTCATCTACCGAGCTTATACTCTGTAGCGCGTTTAACTTTCAGCTAGAACCATTTCCGAGGTGAAAACTCATGGCAGCTATCAGCGCCTCTCAGGTTAAGGAACTGCGCGAACGTACCGGTCTTGGCATGATGGAGTGTAAAAAAGCACTTACTGAAGCCGACGGTGATATCGAAGTTGCAATCGAGAACTTGCGTAAAAGCTCTGGCCTTAAAGCCGCGAAGAAAGCGGGTCGTACCGCTGCAGAAGGTGCCGTTGTTACGCGTGTAGCAGAAGACGGCAGTTACGGTGTGATGGTAGAGATCAACTCCGAAACTGACTTCGTTGCTCGTGATGATAACTTCATTGATTTCTCCAATAAGATCGTTGACGCGTTCTTTGCGGCGAAAAACGAAGACGTTGCAGCAGTAATGGCTGGCGAACTCGAGTCCACTCGTGAGCAGCTAGTACAGAAAATCGGCGAGAACATCGGCGTGCGTCGTGCTGTTGTTGTAAACGCTGTTGAAGGTGGCCTTGTAGGCGAATACGTTCACGGCGGCCGTATCGGCGTCTTGACCGTTCTGAAAGGTGGTAACTCGGAAGCTGCTAAAGACGTTGCTATGCACGTTGCAGCGATTAATCCGTCGGTTGCCCATCCAGAAGATATGCCGCAAGAAGAGCTAGATAAAGAAAAAGCGATTATTCTGGCCCAGCCGGACATGGCCGGTAAGCCTGAGCAGATCGCTGAGAAAATGGTTCAAGGCCGTCTGAAAAAGTACTTGGCTGAGAACAGCCTGACCGAACAGCCGTTTGTTAAAGACCCGAACCAGTCGGTTGCTGAGTTTGTTAAGGCAGCGGGTGGTGAAGTGGTTAGCTTCACTCGTTTCGAAGTGGGCGAAGGCATCGAGAAAGAAGAAGTCGATTTTGCTAAAGAAGTTATGGAACAGGCTGGCCGTCGCTAAGGTCAGATGTTTTAGAAAGAAAATGGCGTGCGCGCGAGCGCACGCCTTTGTGTATCCGGCCCCTGTGAAAAATGGGGGTCGTCTCGCCCGCCTGTGTTCAGGTCTGCCTCAGGAGAGATGCCATGTCACGTGAAGTTCAAGAGTCCACCCCCGCGGTTGCTGTCAGTAAGACTGAAAAGTCGAAATCAAAATACAAGCGTATTTTGCTGAAGTTGTCTGGCGAAGCGCTAATGGGTGAGCACGATTTTGGTATTGATCCGAAAGTGCTGGATCGTATGGCGCTAGAGATCGGCCAATTGGTTGGTATTGGCGTTCAGGTGGGTATTGTAATCGGTGGTGGCAACCTGTTCCGTGGTGCGGCGCTTAATGAAGCGGGTATGGATCGGGTGACGGGTGACCACATGGGAATGCTGGCAACAGTAATGAATGCGCTAGCAATGCGAGATGCACTTGAGCGCTCTAATATTCGCTCGCGTGTAATGTCAGCGATTCCCATGAGTGGTGTGGTGGAGCATTACGATCGCCGCACTGCCATCCGCTACTTAACGTCAGGCGATGTGGTGCTGTTTTCCGCGGGCACGGGAAACCCTTTCTTCACGACCGACTCTGCCGCCTGCTTACGCGGCATTGAAGTAGATGTTGATGTCGTGATCAAAGCGACCAAAGTAGACGGTGTGTACAATAAAGACCCGGTTAAGCACGCCGATGCTGTGAAATATGACCAGCTCTCCTATGATGACGCGCTAGACCAAAAGTTAGGCGTTATGGATTTGACCGCAATCTGCCTGGTACGTGACCATAATATGCCGGTGCGGGTATTTGATATGAACAAGCCTGGTGCTCTACTAAATTTAGTAGTAGGGGGCAAGGAAGGCACGCTGATATATAGAGGGTAACCACGTGATCAATGACATCAAAAAAGATGCAGATTCTCGCATGAAAAAAAGTGTTGAAGCGCTTAACAGCAACTTCAACAAGATCCGCACAGGGCGGGCTCATCCCAGTATTCTAGATGCTGTTACCGTTGATTATTACGGTGGTCAGGTGCCACTGAATCAAGTAGCTTCTGTTAACGTTGAAGATGCCCGTACGCTAACGGTAACGCCCTGGGAACAAGGCATGGTGCCTAAGATTGAGAAGGCGATTATGACCTCTGATTTAGGTCTGAACCCTTCTAGTGCTGGTAATGTCATTCGTGTGCCAATGCCAATGCTGACCGAAGAGACACGCAAAGGTTACATCAAGCAGGCACGTAGCGAAGCTGAACATGCGCGCGTGGCGGTTCGTAACGTACGTCGTGATGCCAACGGTGATTTTAAATCTTTATTAAAAGATAAAGAGATTACCGAAGACGATCAGCGCCAGGGTGAAGATGAAATCCAGAAGCTGACGGATAAGTATATTGCTGAGATCGATAAAGCGCTTGCCGCAAAAGAACAGGATCTCATGCAGGTATAGTTTTTAAAAATAGCTACCTGCTTTCAATCAACCACGGGGAGCCTCGCTGCCCGTGGGCCATCGCTTGGCTTTATTATGACTGATCTTTGGTACGAGAACCCATGACGTCTCCGCAGCTTCCTCAAGCGCAGCAGGAGAGCGCGCCGCCTTCTCGATCCGAGGAGGTGCCGCCATCCCATGTTGCTATTATTATGGATGGTAATAACCGCTGGGCGCGTGCAAGAGGGCTTTCTGGTGTGCGTGGCCACCGAGCGGGTGTCGAGGCCGTGAGAGCGGTTATTGAACGCGCTGCACAACGAGGCGTTCAGACATTGAGCCTTTTCGCTTTTTCTAGTGAAAACTGGAAGCGTCCGACTGCTGAAGTGAATGCGTTGATGGAGCTTTTTTTGATGGCGCTTAAGCGTGAGGTCAAAAAGCTCAACGAGCGTAATATCCGTTTGTCCATTATTGGCGAACAAAGCGGTTTTTCTCATGCTATTCAAAAGCATATTCAGCGTGCTGAGGCATTGACCGCAGAGAACACTGGCATGCATCTAGTTATCGCTGCAAACTACGGTGGCCAATGGGATCTTGCACGAGCGGCTAAGCAGTTGGCGAAACAAGTAGCGGCAGGTGAGCTGGCAGCTGATGACATTGATGAGGCGTGCTTCGATGCGGCGATGAATACGCACAATGTACCGCCAGTAGATTTATGTATCCGCACCAGCGGCGAGCAGCGCCTATCTAATTTTATGTTATGGCAGCTGGCCTACGCGGAACTGCATTTTTCACCACTGCTATGGCCAGATTTCAATGGGGCGGCACTAGATGAGGCGCTTAATGATTTTTGCCTGCGTCGCCGTCGCTTTGGTATGACCGATGCACAAATAGAGGCGCAAGGTGCTTAAACAGCGGATAATTACTGCAGCCTGGTTAGCACCCTTAACGCTGATCGGCTTGTTCGGACTACAAGGTGGGGCCTTTGCACTATTTACAGCGTTAATTGTGCTGCTAAGTGCTTGGGAGTGGACCAACTTAGCTGGTGTAACTCGTCATGGAGCACGTTTTGCCCTGGTCGCAGTGATGGCAGTGTTGATGCTGGCGATGTGGTTAGGGGGGGCCGCTTTTGCCGCTTGGCCGCTGTGGCTGGCAGCTGTTGGGTGGCTGGTAAACCTTTACTGGGTGACCCACTACCCTGGCACCGTTGGTCAGTGGCAAGCCACCTCACGGCGATTGCTGATGGGAGGCTGGGTATTGCTGCCATGCTGGGTAGGATTCAATGTGCTCCGCGACAGTGGCGCAGTATGGCTGCTGTTTGTGTTGTTGCTGGTTTGGACAGCGGACATCGGTGCTTACTTTGCTGGCAGGCGGTGGGGGAAAAATAAGCTAGCACCGAAAGTAAGCCCAGGTAAGTCCTGGGAGGGTGTTTATGGTGGCCTGGCGGCCACACTGTTGTTAGCGATTGTGTTTGCTGCGTGGCAGCCCATTAGCCTTATGGGCGGCATTGCCCTCGTAGTGATCACCGGACTAGTTACGCTGGTGTCAGTACTGGGTGATTTGCTAGAAAGTATGCTCAAGCGCTATCGAAACATTAAGGATTCAAGCCAGCTCCTGCCAGGCCATGGTGGCGTACTGGATCGTATTGATAGCCTGACAGCGGCAGTGCCTATTTTTGCACTGTTCTATCTGCAGGTGATCCACTTACAGGTAAGCGCTCTATGAGTCAGTCAGCTGTTCAGCGCATTACTGTGCTTGGTTCAACAGGCTCAATTGGTAAAAGTACGCTTGATGTGATTGCGCGGTATCCAGATCGTTATCACGTTTATGCCTTAACGGCTCATACCTCCAAAGAAGTGCTCTTCACACAATGTAATGCTCACCGTCCTTCAATTGCCGTACTCAATGACCCTGCTGATGCTGTGTGGTTGCAGCATGCGCTTGCATCAGTAGGGTTGGATATTGAGGTGCTCGTTGGCCCTGAAGCATTGTGTCACGTTGCCCAAGATCCAAACGTAGATACGGTGATGGCCGCTATTGTTGGTGCAGCCGGACTACTGCCTGCATTAGCGGCAGCTGAGTCAGGAAAGCGTGTATTACTAGCCAATAAAGAAGCCCTGGTAATGAGTGGCGCGCTATTTATGGACGCCGTCTCACGCTCCGGCGCTACCTTATTGCCGATTGATTCCGAACATAATGCTATATACCAGTGTCTACCTATCGAGCATCGAGGTGGGCTGCGTCAGCACGGTGTTCGCCAGTTGCTGCTTACCGCCTCTGGTGGGCCGTTTCGCGGCTGGCAGGCAGACGATATTGCTAAGGTAACGCCCGAGCAGGCTTGTCATCATCCTAACTGGTCGATGGGGCGTAAAATTTCGGTTGATAGCGCAACGTTGATGAATAAAGGGCTAGAGCTTATCGAAGCGTGCTGGCTATTTGATGCAACGCCTGATCAGATACAGGTCGTGGTTCATCCGCAAAGCGTTATTCATTCGATGGTTGCCTATGATGATGGATCGGTCATTGCGCAATTAGGTAACCCGGATATGCGTACGCCGATCGCATATGGTTTAGCGTGGCCGGAACGCATTGACGCCGGAGTTGAAACGCTGGATCTTTTTCAAGTAGCGCGTCTGGATTTTGAGGCACCTGATGAATTACTTTTTCCCTGCTTGAGGCTTGCTCGTGAGGCAATGCACAAGGGGGGGGCAGCGCCAGCGATTTTAAATGCTGCTAATGAAATCGCTGTAGAGGCCTTTCTTGAAAAACAGCTTGGCTTCAGCGCGATTGCTGATGTAGTGGCTAGCGTAATGGCGTTGCCGTTTGAAGAGCAGGCTGACACGCTTGAACAGATACTAGCCGCAGATCAGTGGGCGCGAGAGCAGGCAGAACGCCTCGTTCATCAGCAAGCTGTTTAGCATCATCACCGTTGATCAGCGAGTCACGTAAAGGAGCAAAGAGTGGGCCTGATACAGAACATATTAGCGGTGATCGTGGTGCTTGGGTTGTTGGTAACCTTCCACGAGTTTGGTCATTTCTGGGTGGCGCGACGCTGTGGTGTCAAGGTGCTGCGTTTTTCTGTTGGTTTTGGTAAACCCCTCTGGTCGACGGTTGATCGCCATGGTACCGAGTTTGCAGTAGCGGCTATCCCCTTGGGTGGCTATGTAAAGATGCTGGACGAGCGCGAAGCACCTGTACCTGATGAGCAATTAGACCAAGCATTTAACCGCAAAACTGTGTGGCAGCGTATTGCAATTGTTGCCGCGGGACCGATTGCTAACTTTTTACTTGCGATAGTTGCCTATTGGGCGCTGTTTGTTGCTGGTACTACAACGGTGATTCCTGTCGTTGGCGACGTTACGCCTAACTCCCCGGCGGCAGAGGCAGGCCTTACTCATGGCGCTGAAATTACCTCGGTCCAGGGAGATGCCATGCGCTCCTGGGAAGAGATTAATTTAAAGCTTGTCTCTATGATCGGATTCGATGGCGACTTAATACTTGAGGCGCAGCCAGAAGGGTCTAATGCTGCTCGGGTTTATCAGCTTCCCGTGAGCGACTATATGGTCCGTCAGGATCCGCCTCAACCGCTACAAAGCTTGGGAATTACGCCATGGCGTCCGAACGTTCCCGCAGTGCTAGGCCAAGTAGTAGAGGGGCAGCCGGCTTCTCAAGCGGGTCTTCGTGTTGGCGACCGTATTGTGTCGCTAAATGGCGAGCCAATTGACGACTGGATGCAGTTTGTTTCAGTTATTCGAGAGAATGCGGGTCAAACCTTAGACGTTGGTTATCAGCGTGGCAACGAACAGTCTAGTCTCTCTTTAACGCCAGCCCGTAATACGCTGGAGAGTGGCAGCGAGGTTGGTTACATTGGAGCCGGGGCGCAACAGGTATCTTGGCCCGAGGAGCAACAGCGTGAAATTCGCTATGGTCCTATCGAGGCTGTTGGCCAAGCACTATCACGTACAGGTGAGATGACGCTGCTAACGGTAGATGCTATTCGCAAAATGTTGGTAGGGCTTATTTCACCGTCGAACCTTTCGGGCCCGATTACTATTGCACAGATTTCCGGTGATTCTGCCCGGGCAGGTATGGAAGTGTTTATAGGCTTCTTAGCCTATCTTTCCATCAGTCTAGGAGTGCTGAACTTACTACCGATACCTGTGCTCGATGGCGGGCATCTACTTTATTACTTTATAGAGGTTGTGCGTGGGCGGCCGGTCTCTGAGCAAACGCAAGCGGTAGGGTTGCGTATAGGGCTTGCCATGGTAGGCACCCTAATGTTGACGGCTCTCTATTTTGATCTGATGCGCCTGTGGTAATGACGCGTGTAGGGCGCTGGATGCCTTGTCATCTGCCTGCACAAATGTATATGGTGCCTATCTGGAATGATAGGCAGACCAACGCGAGCGAACTGACTGCATGAAAATCAAGACCCTTGGAATGGCGGCACTGTTGCTGATAGGTACCAGCAGTGCCCAAGCACAATCCTTTGATGTTTCCGACATTCGTGTGGAGGGACTGCAGCGGGTATCTGCCGCCTCGGTCTTTAATGCGTTTCCCGTCAATGCCAATGACCGCGTTAGCGAACAGCAGCTGGCTGCCGCGGCCAGGGATCTGTTTGCTACAGGTTTGTTTGAAGACGTTTCTCTTGCGCGCGAGGGCGACGTGCTGGTTATCCAAGTCGTTGAGCGACCGACCATTGCGCGCTTGAATATCGAAGGGAATCAGCAAATTTCTGATGAGGATTTGCGCAATGGTCTGCGCGAATCAGGCCTTTCTGAAGGACAGGTGCTGCAGCTTTCCACGCTAGAAGAGATTCAGCGTGAGCTTGAAGGTGTTTATCAAGCTCAAGGGCGCTATAGCGCAAGTATTGACGTAGAAGTTGATGAAATTGATGAAGGCCGTGTTCAGGTTAATATCAATGTCAATGAAGGCGAAGTTGCTAAAATCCGGCAAATTAATATTGTTGGTAATGAAGCATTTGACGACGATACGCTGCGTGACGTATTTGAATTAAATGACCGCCCAGGACGTATTTTTGGCTGGTTCTCCAGCGACGAGTACTCCCGCGAAGCTCTGGCGGGTGATATTGAGCGCTTACGCTCTTTCTACCTTGATCGTGGTTACGTTAATTTTGATGTTACTTCAACGCAAGTATCGATTGGTCCTGAAAAATCTGAAATTTTCATCACTTTAAACATTGATGAAGGCAACCAGTTCCAAATCGGCGATATTCGTTTTGCCGGTGACCTGCAAATTAACGAAAACGAAGCGCGCGAATTACTCGAAATTGAAAGGGGTGACACCTTTTCGCGCGGCGAAGTAAATGCGTCGACTGAAGCGCTTCGCCAACGCCTTGGCGCAGAGGGATTTGCATTTGCTGACGTACAAGGCATTCCTGAGCTATCCGACGATGGTGAAACCGTTGATATCGTCATTGCCGTGGATCCTGGTCAGCGCACCTACGTGCGCCGTATTGAATTCTACGGTAACACCACAACGCAAGATGAAGTGCTGCGTCGTGAAATGATTCAGTTAGAAGGCGCTCCTGCATCAACTGAATCGATTACCCAGTCACGCCAGCGCCTGGAGCGTCTCGGCTTCTTTAGTCAAGTTGAGGTCAGCACCCAGCCAGTCCCTGGTCAGCCTGATTTGCTAGACGTAACGTATAACGTTGAGGAGCAGCCATCCGGTTCTGTCTCTGCCAGTGTCGGCTTCTCACAAAGCGCAGGTGTCATTTATGGCGTTGGGCTGGCCCAAAATAACTTTCTGGGCACCGGTAACCGCGTTAATGTGGGCGCGCAACGTAGTGATACGTTTACCAGCGTTAATTTTGCCTTTACCGACCCCTACTGGACATTAGATGGTATTTCGCGCGGATATAATCTTTTTTACCGCGAAACCGATTACGGCGATTCCGATATCTCTACGTTCTCTACGGACGCTTATGGTGCCGGCATTAACTTTGGTTATCCGATTAGTGAACTTTCTCGCCTGAATTTTGGTGCTAGCCTTGAAGAGCTGACGGTTAAAACCTACAACGATTCTGCTTCAGAAATTATTCGTTATGTCGACGATCAAGGCGATAATGCGCAAAGCCTTAAATTAACGGCGAGCTGGACGCGTAATAATTTAAATCGCGGCATTATGCCGACAGCAGGCAATTATCAACGTCTATCACTAGAAACAGGTGTGCCGGGCAGCGATGCCGAGTACTACAAGGTTCGCGCCCGTGCACAGCAGCTGTTTCCAATTAACGATGATCAGACCTGGGCGCTGAAGTTTAGTGGAAATTTGGGCTATGCCGATACACTTGGTGGCAATGATCCTTACCCGTTTTATGAGAACTTTTATGCCGGTGGCTTAGGTTCAGTGCGCGGCTTTACCTCCAACACGTTGGGTCAACGCACAACTCCTACCCGTGATGGGGGGCGTGATCGTACATTGGGCGGCAACGTATTAGTGGAAGGCTCTGCCGAAGTGCTCTTCCCCATGCCGTTTGTGGAAGATAAGCGGTCAATTCAACCCTCCCTCTTTTTGGATGCAGGTAATACCTTCTTAAGTTCTTGCTATGATGTGCAGGAGGCAGATGTTGGGCGTCAGCAATGCAGCTCTGGGGTCGACCTGGGCGACTTGCGCTACAGTGTAGGCATTGGACTGTCGTGGCTAACACCGGTGGGTCCGCTGACCTTCAGTGTGGCAGAACCGCTAAACGAAGAGAGCGGTGACGATACGCAGTTCTTCCAGTTCTCGCTGGGCCAAACATTCTAATATAAGGAGTAATATTGATGCGTAAACTGACAGCCGCCGTGTGCTTACTGGGCGCGATGACACTACCTACCTATGCCGTTGCTGCAGAAGTGGCTGTGCTCGATTGGCGTGCCGCCTTAATGAATACACAGTCAGCCCAGTCGTCACTAAGCCAGTTGGAAGGGCAAATTGGTAACCAGCAGCGTGAGGCCCAAGCATTAGGCGAAGAGCTTCAACGCTTGCAAGAGCGACTGCAGCGTGAAGGCGAGACAATGTCCCAATCTCAGCGAGACCCACTCATTGCTGAACTGCAGCAAAAAGGTAGTCGTTTTGAGGAATTGCGCCGTGAAGTGCTTCAAGCACAACAGGCTTCTGAGCAGCGTTTCTTAGAGGGCGCTGAGTCAAAGCTTGAAAGGGCTGTTGAGCAAGTGCTTGAGCGCCACAGTATTGATGTCTTGGTAGAGCCTCAAGGGGTATTGCACTCATCAACAGATCTGCCTAACGTGACCAATGAGGTTACGCAGATTTTTGATTCGCTAAACTAAAATTATGATTGATGGTGCGGCTAGCCCGCACCCATGTTTCACTGGGCTCCCATGACGCACGCTTTTCACTATCTAACCCTTAACGATGTCGCACGTCACTTGGGCATTGACTTCGAGGGTAACGCCGACCAGCCAATTAAAGGTTTGGCCACACTTAAAGATGCGACGTCGGATCACGTTGCTTTTCTAGCCAACCGTGCATACCTAAAAGATTTGGCGACTACAAAAGCAGCCGCTGTATTGTTACATCCTGAGCATGCTAAACATTGTCCTGTGGCACGCTTAGAGATGAATAATCCTTATTTGGGTTACGCCAAACTCTCACAGCTATTTGATCCATTGCCTGCTCGGGATATTCCCGGTATTCACCCGTCAGCTGTGGTAGCGGACAGCGCTATTTTAGGTGAGGGAATTTCTGTTCAAGCACATGCTGTGATTGAAGCAGGTGTAGTGCTAGGTAAGCATGTGGTGGTTGGCGCTGGCAGTGTGATTGGTGCCGATAGTGTAATTGGGGATGATACGCGAATACACGCTAACGTTACTGTTTGCCACGGCGTTGTAGTGGGAAAACGAGCCATCTTGCATAGCGGCTGTGTGATTGGCGGCGATGGTTTTGGTTTTGCTCACGACGGTGCTGGTTGGCATAAAATTGCTCAGCTAGGCGGCGTCGTACTGGGTGATGACGTTGAGGTTGGCAGTTGTTCAAGTATTGATCGCGGTGCCTTAGGCGATACGGTGATTGGTAACGATGTCAAAATTGATAGCCAAGTACAAATTGCCCATAACGTGACGATTGGGGATCACAGCGCTTTAGCAGGCTGCGTTGGTATTGCTGGTTCTACTAAGGTGGGCAAGCACTGCATGCTCGGCGGTGGCGTTGGGCTTTCTGGTCACCTCACCATTTGCGATGGTGTGCAGGTAACGGGTATGAGCTTAGTGACCAATTCGATTCATGAGCCAGGTGTTTATTCGTCGGGTACTGGTGCTATGAACAATACCCAATGGCGTAAAAATGCGGTGCGATTTAAACAGCTCGATGAAATAGCCAAGCGCTTGTCTCGACTAGAGAAAAGCCAGCGCAGTGAGTCGTTATGAATCGTTATGCCAGCAATTTATAGGCAGGTAACTTGAGGCTGTATAGCAGCAGGTTATAATTCACTGCTTTTTTACCAGCAAACTTGCTGGTGCGTGCCTGATATTACTCAGGCCTTTTGTCATTTAGAGGTCGTTACGATGGTTATGGATATTAACGAAATTCGCGAATACTTGCCCCACCGCTACCCATTCTTGCTGGTGGATCGAGTAACGCAATTAACCGTGGGCGAAACCATCGTTGCGTATAAGAATGTTAGCATCAACGAGCCGTTTTTTAATGGCCATTTCCCTCATCACCCTATTATGCCAGGTGTTTTAGTACTAGAAGCGCTGGCTCAGGTGTGCGGAATTTTAGGTTTTAAAACAGTCAATAAACTGCCAGCTGATGGCTATGTTTATTATTTGGTAGGAAGTGATAATGTACGCTTCAAGCGCCCCGTGATGCCCGGTGACCAATTAGTGCTGGAGGCAAATGTGATTCGTGGTAAGCGTGGTATTTGGAAGTTCGCCTGCCGTGCGACGGTTAACGGTGAGCTAGCCTGCGAGGCAGAAATTATCTGTGCTGAGAGGAAGGTAGCTTGATACATCCTACTGCACTGGTTGATCCTAAAGCGCAGCTTGCTGATGATGTCGAGGTGGGGCCATTTAGTGTGATTGGGCCAAATGTCACTATTGGCGCTGGCTCTGTGATTGGCTCTCACGTCGTTATTAAAGGACCTACCGTTCTAGGCGAGCGTACACGAATTTTTCAATTTGCTTCGGTAGGCGAGGATTGCCAGGATAAAAAATACGCTGGCGAACCAACACGCTTAATTATGGGGGATGATAACGTTGTTCGTGAAGGCGTTACCCTCCATCGTGGTACCGTACAAGATCGCGGTGAAACCACCATTGGATCGCGTAACCTGTTTATGGCGTATGTTCATGTCGGCCATGACTGCGTGATTGGCAACGACTGTATTCTAGCGAACCAAGTCACTTTGGCAGGTCATGTTGTACTCGGCGACCATGCTATTTTAGGTGGTTTGGCGGCTGTTCATCAGTTTTGCCACTTTGGTGAACATGCGATGGCCGGGGGTGGGTCTATTATTACCAAAGATACCCCCGCTTACGTGATGATCAATGGCAATCCTGCTGAAGCACGAGGCCTTAATCTGGTTGGCTTGAAGCGGCGTGGTTTTAGCCGTGATGCAATCAATGCCTTAAGCAGTGCTTATAAGTTAGTGTATCGCCAAGGTTTAACCGTTGAGCAGGCAGTTAGCGAAATGCGCAGCCGGTTCGATTTGCCAGAAGTCACCACGTTTGCCGACTCAATTGAGCGGTCTACGCGCGGTATCATCCGCTAACAACGTTGATGGCTAGTTAGCATCAACGATGGACTCAAATGCTCATATCTCTTCCTTTCTCATCATGACACTTCAGCGCGTATACATTGTCGCAGGCGAACTCTCTGGCGATATTCTCGGTGCAGGGTTGATGCATGAGCTTACGCTGATGCATCCCAACGTTGAGTTTCGAGGTCTAGGCGGCCCACGTATGGAAGCGCATGGGCTGACGAGCCGCTTTCCCCTTGAAACATTATCGGTGATGGGCCTGGTGGAGGTCGTCAAGCACCTGCCTGAACTCATTCGCGTGCGCCGCATACTGCGCGAAGAAGCACTCGCCTGGCAGCCGGATATTATGATTGGCATCGACGCGCCCGACTTCAATATTGGCCTTGAAAAACAGCTACGCGCTGCCGGACTGAAGACAGCCCACTATGTGAGCCCTTCGGTATGGGCATGGCGGCAAGGGCGTGTGAAAAAGATCGCTAAGGCGGTTAATGGCATGTTAACACTGCTGCCGTTTGAAGCTGATTTTTACCATCAGCATCAGGTGCCGGTTGCTTTCGTTGGCCATCCATTAGCGGATGAATTACCGCTTGAGAATGATCGCCAAACGGCTCGCCAAACACTCGCATTGCCTGCTCAAGTTCCTGTTTTGGCAATATTGCCTGGTTCGCGGGGCAATGAAATACGCTTTTTGGGCGATACATTTTTACGCGCTGCCGAATTGCTCTGTCAGCGTAATGAAGCGCTGCATGTGGTCATTCCCGCAGCGACCCATCAGCGGTATCAAGAAATCATCCAGCTTCTGGCAAGCTACCCTATGTTAAGCAAGCGGGTCATGCTCTTGGAAGGTCAGGCACGAGAGGCAATGGTAGCCAGCGATGCTGTATTGCTTGCCTCGGGCACCGCGGCACTAGAGGCCATGTTATGCCATCGGTCAATGCTGGTAGCTTACAAAATGGCACCGATGACCCACTGGCTGGCAAAACGCTTAGTGAAAACTAAATGGATTTCATTACCTAACTTAATTGCTCAAGAGAGTGTGGTGCCAGAACTGATTCAGGATGCGGCAACGCCAGAAGGGATTGCTGAGCAGCTCGACGAAATGATTAATAATGCAGCAGAACGCCACGCCCTAGAAGCACGCTTTGCCGATATGCACCGTGGTTTACAGCGCAATGCCAGCCAACGTGCTGCGCAGGCTATAGCCTCTCTGGTGGCGGGCCAGCCATTGGTTTGCAGTGGCGAAGTTGCCCAAGAAGGAAGCCATCATGGCCGTTAAGCCGACTGCCTATCCTCCTTTAGTGATCGACTACCATGGTGACTTTCTAGCAGGCGTTGACGAAGTCGGGCGTGGGCCTCTGATCGGCAGTGTTGTTGCATCGGCGGTAATTCTTGATCCTAGTCGCCCGATTGAGGGGCTAACGGATTCCAAAAAACTTACCGCTAAAAAGCGTGAAGCGCTGGATGTACAGATTCGTGAGTGCGCATTAGCGTTTGCTGTGGCAGAAGCCAGCGCTGCTGAAGTCGACCAGCTAAATATTTATCATGCCACTCATCTTGCTATGCGGCGTGCCATTGATGCCTTAACACCCGCGGCAGACTATTTATTGGTAGATGGTAATCGGCTGCCTGGGCATGAGCTGCCTGGGCAAGCGGTAGTGAAAGGCGATGCTCGTCATCCTGCGATCGCTGCTGCATCGATTTTGGCTAAAGTCGCCCGCGACGCACAGATGGCCGAGCTGGATCTGCGCTATCCTGACTATGGCTTTGCCCGTCACAAAGGGTACCCAACGAAAGAACATTTGGCGGCACTATCTGCCCACGGGCCGCTTGCCGAGCATCGCCGGAGCTTTGCGCCAGTTCAGCGTCAGTTAGCGCTGCTGTAAGCTTTTTCTATTTATCTAGCCTTGTTGCTGAGAGTCCCATGACGGTTCCGTTTGTTCATCTACGTTTGCACAGTGAATACTCCCTGGTTGATGGCTTGGTAAAACTCAAGTCACTGGTCAGCACCACCGCGGAGCGTGGGATGCCAGCACTGGCCTTAACCGATGAAGCTAACCTGTTTGGTCTGGTTAAGTTCTATAAAGCGGCCCAGGGTGCTGGCCTTAAGCCGATCATCGGTAGCGACTTATGGCTGCACAACCCTCATGATGAGGCCCATCCATATCGCATTACGCTGCTGGCGATGAACGATGTTGGTTATCGCAATCTCACTGAATTGATTTCTAAAGGGTGGACGGATGGCCAGCGCCACGGGCGAGCCATTCTGGACAAGCAGTGGGTGCTAGCGCAAAGCGAAGGATTGATTGCACTATCAGGCGGGCGTGAAGGCGAAATAGGTCGTCACTTGCTGTCTGAGCATGAGCGCGAAGCCCGGGAGCTGTTAGAAGAGTGGCAGCGCGCCTTTCCAGATCGTTTTTATCTGGAGTTAATCCGTACCGGGCGGCCGCTTGAAGAAGAGTGTGTTCACGCGAGTGTGAAGCTGGCGATCGCATCAAATACCCCGGTGGTCGCAACCAATGACGTGCGCTTTTTAGAGCGGGAAGACTTCTGGGCCCACGAAACCCGCGTTGCCATTGGTGAAGGCAAGGCTTTGGATGATCCTCGCCGTGAACGACGCTATACCGAAGAGCAGTACCTGAAAAGCCCTGAGGAAATGGCAGCACTGTTTGCCGATATTCCTGAAGCGCTTGAAAACAGCGTCATGATTGCTGAGCGGTGTAGCGTTGACGTGCGCCTGGGGGAAATTTTTCTGCCGGAGTTCGAAATACCCGACGGGATGACCCAGGATGAGTTTTTCCGCAAAGTCTCCCATGACGGTCTCACTGAACGGTTAGATTTTTTGTTCCCAGCTGAACAGTACCCTCGCGATAGCGATGCTTATCGCGAGATTAATCAGCGCTACCGTGACCGGCTTGAATTTGAGCTGAACGTTATTATCCAGATGGGCTTCCCTGGCTATTTTCTGATCGTGATGGACTTCATTCAGTGGGCCAAGGATAACAACGTGCCAGTTGGCCCAGGGCGGGGTTCTGGTGCGGGCTCCTTAGTGGCTTACGCGCAAAAAATTACCGATCTTGATCCGATTGGCTACGACCTGCTATTTGAGCGCTTTCTTAACCCTGAACGTGTCTCCATGCCTGACTTTGACGTCGATTTTTGCATGGAAAAGCGTGACAAGGTGATTGAATACGTGGCGAATCGCTACGGCCGCAATGCGGTATCTCAGATTGTTACCTTTGGCACCATGGCCGCGAAAGCGGTGGTGCGCGATGTGGCGCGTGCCCAGGGGCGGCCCTACTCGTTGGGCGACAAGCTCTCCAAGCTGATTCCCTTTGAAGTGGGAATGACGCTTGCCAAAGCGATTGAGCAAGAACCAGCCCTGAAAGAGTTTATTGGCAACGACGAAGAAGCCGAAGAGATCTGGGAAATGGCCCTTAAGCTTGAGGGCACCACGCGGGGGACTGGTAAGCACGCGGGGGGCGTCGTCATTGCCCCCACCAAGCTAACCGACTTCTCGCCGCTGTTATGCGATGAAGATGGTTCAGGCCTCGTGGTTCAGTTCGATAAAAACGACATCGAAGACGCCGGGCTAGTGAAGTTCGACTTCTTGGGCCTGCGGACGCTGACGATTATCGACTGGGCGCTGGAAATGGTCGATAAAGTGCGTGGGGTAAACGGTCAAGCGCCGCTCAATATCGACGCTATCCCGCTAGACGATAGTAAAACGTTTGAGATGCTGAAACGAGCGGAAACCACCGCTGTTTTCCAGCTGGAATCTCGTGGTATGAAGGAGCTGATTAAGCGCCTGCTGCCAGACTCTCTCGACGATATGATCGCCTTGGTAGCGCTATTTCGCCCAGGCCCGCTACAGTCGGGCATGGTGGATGACTTTATCAACCGTAAGCATGGCCGTGCCGAAGTCTCTTATCCACACCCAGATTATCAGCATGACCTTCTAAAACCGGTGCTCAGCCCGACATACGGCATTATTTTGTACCAAGAGCAGGTCATGCAGATTGCTCAGGTAATGGCTGGCTATTCATTGGGTCAGGCCGACATGCTGCGCCGCGCCATGGGTAAGAAAAAGCCCGAAGAGATGGCCAAGCAGCGTTCAGGCTTTATGGAAGGCTGTGCGGCTAACGGTATCGATAAAGACCTTGCAGGCAATATTTTTGATCTTGTTGAGAAGTTCGCTGGTTACGGCTTTAACAAGTCGCACTCAGCCGCTTACGCTTTGGTGTCGTATCAAACTGCCTGGCTGAAGGCGCACTATCCTGGGCCGTTTATGGCCGCCGTTATGTCAACGGAAATGGATAACCTGGACAAGGTGGTGCCGCTGATAGAAGAGTGTCGCCACCTCAAACTGACGGTTACACCGCCGGATGTTAATGTCGGTGGCTACAAGTTTACCGTAGATACCGAAGGGCGCGTGGTGTACGGCTTAGGTGCCATTCGCGGTGTCGGTGAAGGCCCGATTGGGGCGATTGTTGAAGCTCGTAATACGGATGGTCCGTTTAAAGACCTGTTCGATTTTTGTCGGCGCATGGATCCCAAGCGCATGAACAAGCGTACGCTGGAAGCGCTGATTCGGTCGGGTGCGTTAGATAACTTGGGTCCGAATCGGGCGGTGTTATCCGCTGCGATGGAAGATGCCTTGAAAGCCGCTGCGCAAAACCACGCCAATCAAAACCTGGGTATGCTGGATATGTTTGGCGATGCGTTTAGCGCAGAAGAGGAAGCGACAGACCCTTACGCTGAGTATCAAAGCGCCCGTGAGTGGACGGATCGTGAGCGCCTTTCTGGGGAAAAAGATACGCTGGGCCTCTATCTAACCGGTCATCCCATTGATGAATATGAGCGTGAGCTAAAACGCTTTGTTTCTACTCGCATTAGTGATTTGAAGGCTTCGCGTGAGCCGCAGCGGGTGGCGGGATTAGTGGTAGCTATGCGCACCATGAAGTCCAAGCGTGGCGATACCATGGCGTTTATCACACTAGATGATCGTACTGGGCGCATCGAAGCTTCGCTATTTGGCGAACTATTTGATCAACTGCGGGGCCAAATTGAGTCTGATCAAGTGATCATCGTTGAAGGTGAAGTATCCAACGATGACTTTTCCGGCGGTTTGCGCTTGCGGGGCAAAGACGTGACGCCGATGGTGACCGCACGTATTCGCTATGGCGAAGCGGTGGAATTAGCATTGGATGCTGAACAGATCAACGGACGTCTAGTCGATAGCCTACGCGAGAGCCTTACGCCATACCGCGATACCGGCGGATTGCCAGTTCGGCTGCAGTATCGTCACTCAGAAGCGGTCGGTTGGTTAGCATTGGCGGATGACTGGAAAGTAGCTCCCAGCGATGATCTGCTGTTAGCCCTTCGTGATGTGCAAGGGCAGGTAGGTGTTCAGCTACGCTACCGTTAGAAAACGCACTAAACGTATACGAGCCGGTGTCAGATGGAAGACTAAATGACCGTGCGGCACGCTAATTGAAAGGGTACTGCCTTGCGTGGCAAGTTCAGGGTGCGATAATGCCACTATACATGCCCGTTTCAACAAGGCTTCTTTTTTTATAGGCAGCTTACAGGCAGAGCCGATGAATCCTAATTATCTCGATTTTGAACAGCCCATTGCCGAGCTTCAGGCAAAAATTGAGGAGCTGCGTTTGGTTAGCTCCGATAGCCAGGTTAATCTTTCTGACGAGATTTCTCGTTTAGAGGAGAAGAGCCGTAAGTTAACCGAATCGATCTTCAAGGATTTAACGCCCTGGCAGGTTTCTCAAATATCTCGTCACCCCCAGCGTCCTTATACGCTGGATTATCTTGAGCATATTTTTACTGACTTTGATGAGCTTCATGGTGACCGTAACTTTGCTGATGACGCCGCATTAGTTGGTGGCATTGCGCGTCTGGACGATCAACCGGTGATGGTCATTGGCCATCAAAAAGGTCGTGATGTAAAAGAAAAGGTGCGCCGTAACTTTGGCATGCCGCGGCCAGAAGGTTATCGCAAAGCCTGTCGCTTAATGGAGATGGCAGAGCGTTTTAAAATGCCCATTCTAACCTTTATCGATACGCCTGGTGCCTACCCTGGGATCGATGCGGAAGAGCGGGGGCAGTCGGAAGCCATTGCCTACAATCTGGCAGTGATGTCGCGCCTAAAAACGCCGATTATCTCCACCGTGGTGGGTGAAGGTGGCTCCGGTGGCGCGCTAGCCATTGGCGTATGCGACGAGCTACATATGCTGCAGTACTCCACTTATTCGGTGATTTCACCGGAAGGCTGTGCGTCGATTCTTTGGAAGAGCGCTGAAAAAGCATCTGACGCCGCCCAAGCCATGGGTATCACCGCCGAGCGCCTTAAAGAGCTTGGCTTTGTTGATGAGCTAATTAAAGAGCCGTTGGGTGGCGCTCATCGACATCCAATGACTACCGCCGAGCGCGTTAAAGAGGCGTTGGCTAACAGTCTGGAACGTCTGCAAAGCTTTGATAGCGATGCACTGCTAGAGCGTCGCTACAAACGGTTGATGAGCTATGGCGCTCCAGCCGCCTAAGCCGCTGTTACGCTTGCTAAATGACGCCCTGGCGGAAACCCCGCCGGGGCGTACTATTTGGGTGGCGCTTTCTGGGGGGCTGGATTCTTCGCTGCTGCTGACGTTGGCCGCTGAAGTTTGTCGAGATGCAGGACGCCCACTGCAGGCGATTCATATTAACCATGGCTTGCAGGCCGCAGCTAGTGCCTTTGAAGCGCATTGTCTGGCGCTGTGTGATGCGCTTAACGTAACGCTGGTGACGGCAAGCGTCGCGGTAGACACACTCGGCGAGGGCGTTGAGGGGGCGGCACGGCGAGCACGCTATCAGGCGTTCATGACGCATATTCCCGCTGGCGATACGCTATGGCTAGCCCAGCACCAAGATGATCAAGCGGAGACGTTGCTGTTGGCGGCGCTACGCGGCAGTGGCGTGCGTGGGTTGGCGGGTATGCCTTTTCGCCGTGATTGGCAGGGGCTGACCCTGCTACGGCCCTGGCTGAGTATCAGTAGACAGACGTTGGCTGATGCAGCGCATGGGTTATCAATCAGTTGGTGCGAGGACCCAACCAACCGCGATATCGCGTTTGATCGCAACCGCTTACGCCATCAGGTGATGCCAGCCTTACAGCTACGTTGGCCTGACGCTGCACGGGCCCTTGCCAACAGCGCCCAACATGCCGGCGAGGCAGACCAACTGTTGGCGTCCTATGCCGCGGAAGAGCTAGCAACGCTAATGCGAGGAGAGCGCTGCATGGATGCTACGCTGCTTAGCCAATGCTCTTTACCGCGCCAACGACTGCTCGTGCGTACACTTTGTGAGCAGCTAGCGCTCCCAACGCCGCCGCAGAAACGTCTGGAAAGCTTGCTTTCGCAACTAGGTGCGGCAAGCGATGCCCAGGTCAAAGTGGTATGGCCGGGTGCAGAAGCACGCATGTGGCAGCGCCGTCTCTACCTCATGCCTCCGCTGACGCCGTTGCCTAGTTGGGAAGTTGAATGGGACGGTGTACTGGAGCAGACAACGCCCTTAGGACCGCTGCAAGTAGCGTTGACACCACCACGCCGCGTAACGCTGCGTTGGCGACGGGGTGGAGAGGTTATTGCGTTAAAAGAGCGCGGAAGGCGAGATATTAAGCGCTTACTCCAAGAGCGGGGAATACCGCCCTGGGAGCGTGAGCGTTTGATTGTCGTGATGGATGGAAAGGTATGTTTGGCCGTTATCCTGCCGCCTGCTAATGTGCTCTGGCAGGCAGAAGGGGTTGTTATTGATTTGCCTCTACTACCAAAAACGTAAAGCCAGCCGCTGTCATATAGGCTTGTTCTTGCTCCATATCGGTACTTAGCAGTGTCGGCTCGTCGCTGGCAGGTAGCGTTATCGTCAGCGTTTCGCCTTCTGCTTTAATAGCCGGTAACGGTGGAGCAACTTCAGATCGCGAGTGATTAATAAGCACAGCAAGACGCATCAGGCGGGCAAGTTTGGCGCAGCCTTCCTGATGGGAGGCGGGTAACGCCTGCCACTCTTTGGTGGGAAACTTGCGGCGATGGGCACGCACTAAAAACGCCAGTAAGCGCTGTTCAGGGCGCGAAAAGCCAGCTAAGTCGGAATGTTCTAGCAAGTAGGCGCCATGGCGATGAAACTGGCTATGAGAAATAGCTAGGCCAATTTCATGCACATGACTTGCCCAGACAAGGTAGTGGCCTTGCTCTTGGGATAGCCCCCAGGCTTTTTTTACGTCGTTAAATAGCCGAAGGGCAGTGTCGGCAACATTTTCGGCTTGCCGAGAGTCAACATCATAAATCCGCTTCAATGCATCTAAGCTTTTAGAACGGGTATCTTCTGCGCTATTTCGGCCCGCCATATCATAAAGCACCCCTTCGCGCAGGGCTCCATCCGCGAAGCGCATTTGGGAAAGATTAAAGGCTTCAAAAATAGCGTTTAAAATGGCAATACCTGCCGGAAAAACTTTTGCTCGATCAGGTTTTAGGCCATCTAGCTCAACTTTGTCTAGCTGTTTGCATTTGAGTAAGCGTTCGCGCAGCTTTTTTAATCCGCTGCGAGTGATAACACCTTCCTGAGGCGTATCGCCATAGGCATATAGCACGCTAGCAGCGGCTTTAATCGTGCCACTAGAACCTACTGGATCCTGCCAGCCAAGGCGTTGGTAGGGTCGCTGAATATTGGCCAGTTCTGACAGGGCGGCGAGCTCAGCGCGACGCATACGTTTTTCACTGAGCTCGCCGTCACGAAAGAAACGGCTGCTGAAAGTGACGCAGCCCATGCGTAGGCTTTCAAGTGCTTTAGGCTCAAACGCTTCACCAATAATGAACTCGGTAGAACCACCGCCGATATCGACAATTAAACGGCGTCCATTCTCAGCCAATGCGTGGGCGGCCCCCAAATAGATCAGGCGAGCCTCTTCACGACCAGCAATAATTTCGATGGCGTGTCCAAGCTGCGCTTCGGCACGCTCAATAAATGTTTGGCTGTTATAGGCATCACGCAACGCATTGGTTCCAACAATGCGAAGGTTGGCACTCTCAATGTCGGTGAGAAACGGCGCAAAGCGGCCTAGGCAATCTAACGCTCGCTGCATCGCGGCTTCGCTTAAATAACCGTTTTCATCTAGCCCAGCGGCTAATTGAACCTTTTCACCCATCCTAGCGACGACTTGCAGGCGCTCATGTTGATAGTTGGCGACCAACAAATGAAAGCTATTAGAACCCAGATCAATGGCGGCTAAGCGCTGCGGTTCGGTGTTATCCAATTCAGCCGGCGACGCGGCGAGAGGGAATGAAATTTCCTTGGGCATGGGCGTTCCTTCCTAGTGGCTATGCCAAGGTTGCGGTGCCTCATTAGTATTGTCAATTGTCAAAGGCTTGCGTTTATCTCGGGCCTTGACTACCATCGAGCTACTGGCTTGATCCGAGTTAGCTTGTTTGTCTATTAAACAAGTGTATTTAAGCGAGTGTATTGCTCAGATATTTTGAGTGGTACGTATCCAATTGACATCAGCCAGATGTCCAAGTCGTCAGATAACCCCTGAAACAGCACCTTTCTGTGCTAATCAGATTAACTATTTTGCTAGCACCCTCACGCTGAGCAGTCAATTATGCCGCTACTCCTTCTTAGGCATAGCTATGATAACTCTCTAGCGATCAGTATCTGAGCGTGTGCTTAGTGGGGTTCTGAACGCATCACTCGGCGCTTAGCCCTACTATTTAGGCCACGCCTCCTGTCTTATTCCCGGCGCTTGTCGCCTAGCTTTCATGAGCAACTTTCTAACACACCGATGAATCTCACTGAACTCAAGCAAAAAACCGTTCCCGAGCTGCTCGATATCGCCCGTGAAATGGGTATCGACAACCTAGCCCGTTCGCGCAAGCAGGACATCATCTTCGCTATCCTCAAAAAGCATGCAAAAAGCGGTGAGGATATCTACGGCGATGGTGTGCTGGAAATACTTCAGGATGGCTTTGGCTTCCTGCGTAGCGCCGACAGCTCGTACCTCGCCGGACCGGACGATATTTACGTATCGCCGTCGCAGATTCGCCGTTTCAATCTGCGTAAAGGTGATTCCATTTCCGGCAAAATCCGCCCGCCAAAAGAAGGTGAGCGCTACTTTGCCCTACTCAAAGTTAGCCAGATCAACTTTGATCGTCCGGAAAATGCCAAGCATAAGATTCTCTTTGAGAACTTAACGCCGCTATTCCCAGATGATCGGATGCGCATGGAGATCGGTAACGGCTCTACCGAAGATCTTACCGCGCGCATCATTGATCTGACGGCGCCAATTGGTAAAGGTCAACGTGGTCTGTTGGTGTCACCGCCTAAAGCGGGTAAGACACTGATGCTGCAGAACATCGCGACGTCGATTACGCGCAATAATCCTGAGTGCCATCTGATTGTATTGCTGATCGATGAGCGCCCTGAGGAAGTTACCGAAATGTCACGCACCGTGCGTGGCGAAGTGGTTGCTTCTACTTTCGATGAACCGCCCGCTCGCCATGTGCAGGTTGCCGAAATGGTCATCGAAAAAGCCAAGCGCTTGGTAGAGCACAAGAAAGATGTGGTGATTCTGCTCGACTCTATCACCCGTTTAGCGCGTGCCTACAACACCGTGGTGCCCAGCTCCGGCAAAGTGCTCACCGGTGGTGTGGACGCTCATGCCCTTGAGAAGCCTAAACGTTTCTTCGGTGCCGCGCGTAATATCGAAGAGGGCGGTAGCCTGACGATTATTGCCACCGCGCTAGTTGATACTGGCTCGAAAATGGACGAAGTCATCTTCGAAGAGTTCAAGGGCACCGGTAATATGGAAGCGCACCTTGACCGCAAGCTAGCTGAGAAACGCGTGTTCCCTGCAATCAACATTCGCCGTAGTGGTACTCGCCGCGAAGATCTGCTGGCGTCTGAAGACGAAATGCAGCGCATGTGGATCCTTCGCAAGCTGCTTAACCCGATGGAAGACACCGCTGCGACAGAGTTCTTGATTGATCGTCTGAAAGATACCAAGACGAATCTGGAGTTCTTTGAAGCGATGAAGCGACGCTAAGTGCTTCATTTGCAGCCAAGCACTGGCAACAGTAATGGCTGACAGCCGGGTAAGTGCCTTGAGGAGAGTGCCTTGAAGTACCACGACTTGCGCGATTTTATTGCAGCGCTTGAAGCGCAGGGTGAACTGAAGCGGATTAAAGCAGAAGTCGACCCCTATCTCGAAATTACTGAAATTTGTGACCGTACACTGCGCGCTGGTGGCCCTGCACTATTGTTTGAGAATGTGAAGGGCCATGATATGCCGCTATTGGGCAACCTGTTTGGTACGCCTAGGCGGGTAGCGCTCGGTATGGGTCAAGATTCAGTAGAAGCACTGCGCGAGGTAGGTAAACTACTTGCGTTCCTAAAGGAACCTGATCCGCCGAAAGGGCTTAAAGACGCCTGGGACAAGCTGCCGATTTTTAAGCAGGTGCTCAGCATGGGGCCCAAAAATGTCAAGCGAGCCCCCGTGCAAGAAGTGGTGTATGAAGGTGATGAGGTTGACTTAGGCCGTTTGCCGATCCAGCACTGCTGGCCAGGTGATGCCGCGCCGCTGGTAACTTGGCCGCTGGTAATTACCAAAGGCCCGCATAAAAAGCGCCAAAATCTTGGCATTTATCGTCAGCAGAAAATCGGTAAAAACCGTCTGATCATGCGTTGGCTTTCCCATCGCGGTGGTGCGCTGGATTTTCTTGAGTTTCAAAAAGCGCATCCCGGTGAGCCATTCCCTGTGGCAGTGGCGTTGGGGGCTGATCCTGCAACAATTTTAGGTGCCGTGACGCCGGTTCCTGATTCGCTGTCTGAATACGCTTTTGCTGGGTTGCTTAGAGGCTCGCGCACCGAGCTGGTCAAGTGCGGTCATGCAGAGTTGGATGTGCCTGCGTCGGCTGAAATCATTCTTGAAGGGTTTCTCTACCCCGACGATATGGCACCAGAAGGACCGTTTGGCGATCACACCGGTTATTACAATGAAGTTGATCACTTCCCTGTGTTCACCGTGACGCGGATGACCATGCGGCGGGACGCGATTTATCACTCCACCTACACCGGCCGCCCACCCGATGAGCCAGCCATTTTAGGGGTTGCGCTTAACGAGGTGTTTGTTCCCATTCTGTGTAAGCAGTTCCCCGAAATTGTCGATTTCTACCTACCACCGGAAGGGTGCTCCTATCGAATGGCTGTTGTGACCATGAAGAAGCAGTACCCGGGTCACGCCAAGCGCGTCATGATGGGGGTGTGGAGTTTTCTGCGTCAGTTCATGTACACCAAATTTGTCATTGTATTAGATGACGATATCGATGCGCGTAACTGGGAAGATGTGATGTGGGCCATTACCACGCGCATGGACCCGGCGCGGGATACGGTGATGGTGGAAAACACGCCTATTGACTACCTCGATTTTGCGTCGCCGGTGTCTGGGTTAGGTTCCAAGATGGGGCTCGATGCTACCAATAAATGGCCAGGCGAAACGGATCGTGAGTGGGGAACGCCCATTGTGATGGATGATTCGATAAAAACCCGCGTTGACGAGCGCTGGGACGAGCTGGGCATTGATATCCCATTACCCACTCCTCGCCACGGCTAACCCAGTGGCGCAGGTCAGGCGACTTTCTATATAGAGGCTTTCATGAGCGCAAGCACGTTAACTTGCAGAACGTTAATCTGCCAGGTAACCGCCGTTGAGGATTTAAATCCCGATGTCTTTGGGGTGACCCTGGAAGGGCGGCCCGAGGCCATGCAGCATGCGCCTGGGCAGTATTTAGAGCTCAAACTAGACGATAACACTTGGGTACCGTTTTCTATTGCCAGCGCGGAACGCGGTGACGGTATTATCGAATTACATATTCAGCACTGGCCTGAGCGAGATAACTCTGCTCGCCTGCGAGAGTTATTGCAGGTAGCTAATCAGTTGACTGTTCGCCTACCCAGCGGTGAATGTGTATTAGACACGCAAAGCGAGCGTCCTCTGTTGCTAATTGCTGCAGGTACAGGCTTTGCACAAATGAAGGCGATTGTTGAGGCGGTACTAAGACAGCAGCCTGAACGGCCCATTTCACTATGGTGGGCCAATCGCGAACATCGTGATCTTTATGCGGAAGATCTGGCCTGCGAATGGGCACAGCAGTATGCCAATATTTCTTTCCAAGCGGTGACAGAGTTTCCACTGACTG
Organism: Halomonas qinghailakensis; assembly: GCF_025820815.1. Lineage (NCBI taxonomy): Bacteria > Pseudomonadati > Pseudomonadota > Gammaproteobacteria > Oceanospirillales > Halomonadaceae > Halomonas > Halomonas qinghailakensis. The sequence continues at coordinate 2,281,692 of NZ_CP096973.1, forward strand.
AGCCGCTAGCAGAAGGCGAGCGTATCACGCATCATCAAGGGCGCATTGACTTGGTGTTAGAGAGTGATCTTGAGAACATGCTTGAGAGTGGAATGGCTGGGTCGCCCAGCGGCTGTGATATCTACTTGTCGGGTTCGCCGGGTATGGTGTACGCCTGTGTTAATATCTTAGAACGGAAAGGTATTGACAGTGAGCGAATGTTCTCAGATGTGTTTGCTTACGCGCCTCGTCCTCACTAAAATAGCTGGCCAATAACTGGTGTTCGGCATATGCCGGTAACCGATACTGATAAAAAGGAGGCTTTCATGGCCCACCATGACGACAACTTTAAAGACGAATCAGGTTTGCTTGCTATTGTGCTCGGTGTTGTTGTGCTGGTGAGTATGAGCGCACTGCCCGCTACTATTGGTTGGATACAAGCGTTTGGCGGTTGATGGTTGCCATTTTGCCTCTATGCAGGCAGGATTAACCCATTAGAAGCACTGTTCTCGACAATTAATGTGAATCAGGACGTAGCCATGCACACAGCACAATGCATTCAACACACACAAGCAAAGCCAGCATCGGCGGCTGGTGTGTGGGCGTGTGTTGCTGCGTTCTTTTATGCTGTCTATTGGTTTAGCTACGGTGTGCCCCTGGCCGACCATTAGCGTCGCGTCATCAGGCACACCGACTAGGTTGCCTGCCGCATGCAAAGAAGCCTCGGTTGGTAGCCCAACCGAGGCTTCTTTTGTTTTAACTGTTTATTTAGGTTAATTGCTCAGATTTCACAGGACTTTCATCAAGGAGCTGCATCATGATGTACCGCGCAAACTCTCTCGCTAATCTGCTCGCCAACGTTGCTAACTATATCGGTTATGGCTATGGCTGGCGATTTAGCGACGCGCGGTCGGTGCAAGCTGCCACCTCCGACCGTGCAAGCCAGGGTGGCATGTTGTTGTTATCACGATGTCATACGCTTCCGGAGAGTTAAGTTATGAATGCCCATGTCAGCCCTGCTTGTACAACCTTGTCAAATCTAGCGTCATTAACGAATGGCCCCACGAACTCATCGCAGCCGTTGCCTTTGCCAGCAGAGCTACGCCGCAGCGTAGGTATCGATAGCCAATTGAATGCGCAAATTGCCCATCAGCGCCAAGCGGTTCAGCGCATTTTGAATGGTCAAGATAACCGCTTATTAGTGGTAGTTGGCCCTTGTTCTATCCATGACCCGCATGCCGCGCTAGAGTACGCCGATCGGCTGGCTGCGCTTAGTGAAGAAGTGAGCGAGCAACTGCTACCGGTAATGCGTGTTTACGTTGAAAAACCACGAACTACAGTGGGTTGGAAAGGTTTGGCCTATGACCCTGATTTAGACGGCAGTGGCGATATGCCAAAGGGTATATCGCTCTCTCGTGAGTTGATGCATGCCGTAGCCTCACGGGGCTTGCCGGTGGCTACTGAGCTTTTACAGCCCATGTTGGCACCTTACTTAGATGATCTGTTGAGCTGGGTCGCTATTGGCGCACGTACCACGGAATCACAGCTGCATCGCGAGCTGGCCAGCGATCTCACGGCAGCAGTGGGGTTTAAAAATGCCACTAGTGGCGACGTCCAGGTTGCTATTGATGCTATGCAGGCAGCGGCGCATTCCCACCAGCGTTTCGCAATGAATAGTGAAGGGCGGCCGGTCATGCAGGAAACCGCTGGTAACCCCAATACGCATGTGGTGTTACGAGGTGGTCATGGCGAACCAAACTACCAAGCGCATCATGTGCGAGCAGCGGTGAATACCTTACGAGACGCCGGACAGAATCCTCGCTTAATGGTGGACTGCAGTCATGCCAATGCGCGAAAAGATCACCGACGCCAAAGTGAGGTTATGCTCGACGTGCTGGCGCAGCGTAAAGCGGGCGATGCTAATTTGGTCGCATTAATGCTCGAAAGCCATTTGTATGAAGGTAAGCAAGCGCTGTCACCCAACGCGATGCGTTACGGCGTGTCGGTGACCGATGCCTGTGTGAGTTGGGAAACGACCGAACGGTTGCTTAAAACTGCTGCCGAGCGAATGAGTTAATACCGGTTATCTACGGCGAGCTTGATAATCACTTGTTTGCCCTGGTCAGCCCCGTATCATAAGGGACTACTTTTGATGATGAGGTTGGCCATGGTTTTCACTCTTGAGCAGCATGACCCTAGCAGTTATCAGCGCAAGGCGCGAATGATCAGCATTGCCATGGCAGGGCAGTTGATCGTCTTTGGGCTATTGTTCTCAATGCTTTTAACATCTGCTTTTGGCAGTAGTCTATGGCTTAATGCGCTGGGTGTGTTTCTAGGTCTATTAGCCACTAGCGCGATGTTTGCAGTTCTCAAGGATCGGCCTTGGATGACTGAAATGCGCTATGTTTGGCAGCTCAAGCATCACCTTTCCCATATTAGTGGTTACCTACAGCCACTGCGCCGGGGAGTGGAAGAAGATAATCGCGTAGCGCTGGATATCGTGACGTTTTACCATCAGGGGATGACGCAGCTCGCTGAACTCAACGGTCGTACTACCGATGATGATTCAGAACGTCTCGCTGAAAAAATGCAGATAAGGCTAAAACGCGAAGAGTTAGGGCTGCCAGCCCAGGTTGACAGTTTTGATCCACAGGACTTAAAAGCATTTAAGCGCCGCTAAACGAATTGAATTTGTTTATTCAGAAGAAATGCGCTGAACGCTAAGTAGGCGTCCATTGACGATGTTTATGATAATGAAAAACATCACAAAGATAGCGGCATGAATAGTAATAGTGGTAACAACAGTGATAACAACAGGGAGCAGGATGCATGACTTACTTACCTAATCGGTTAACTGGTTTAATTGCGCTGACTGCCTCGGTTGTGCTGGCAGGCTGTGCAAATACTGGGGCAACACCTGCTGATTCTACTGCTGAAGTGTCTAAAACAACGGTACACAGCAGTGCACCATTACTGCCTGCTGTCCTGTTTCCTGGTAGCGCGTCGTACTTTGACGCCTGGGAGTGTCAGCCCGCCAACCAAAACTTGGTCACCGCGGTGAACGACGATAATTTGCGGCTTTGGTCACTGCATGGTGCCTGGCGTTTACCAGAAGCGGTCGTGGCAAGCGGTGCGCGCTATCAGGATGGAGAGGTCAGCTTCTGGAACCGTGGCGATCAGGCGCAGGTGGAAACACCGCGTGGTCAGCTTCAATGTCGACAGGGGCAGCGCCGAGCAGCAGCCACACGGGCGGATCACCCCGGCGTGATGTTCTTGGGGCGTGGTAATGAGCCAGGTTGGTCGATTGAGCTTGCCCATGATGCGCCGATCATGACCTGGACAACAGCCTACGGTAGCGAGACGCAAACGATGCCCTATATGGTGAGTGTCATGGATAACGAAGCGGGTAGGGTGGTGATTGAGAATGCCAACGCTGATCAGTTTTTCCGTGTACGTATTGAATCAGGCGCCTGTTTTGATGATATGAAAGGCCAACCATATCCCGCCCGAGTCACATTGACCATCGGCGGGGAGCAGTACAAAGGCTGCGGTCAGGGTATAGCCCCTTAATTGGTGCGAACTTTTAAATTCACTGGTGTGTTAGCAGCGGTAAAGGAAAGGCTCGACACGCCAGTGGGGTTCGATAAAGTCGCTAGCGCATAGTGCGGTGACATTGCCCGTAGCTCTCACAGCAAGTCTGGAGAGTGTCGCAAAACGAAGGCCGCGTGATGTGTCTACTTCTTCGCTAATCTCTACTGGTTGCCAAAGGTCACCATCCCGGGTTGCCAGGGTAAAACTGAATGGATGAAACCCGGGAAAGCCAAGTCGAATATCCGTGGCGATCAACATTTCCTGGCCATCAATCCACTGTGTGTCATAACGCAGAAATGGACCTGTAAACCATACTAGCCGTTGTCCTAGCGGCTCTGCCAGGGCACTTTCCTCCAGTGCAACGTTGCGTTTGATAGGCTCAAATATTGGCTCTCGCTGGCCATCAAACACGCTGATCAAACTCTCAAAATAGCGATCTCCGTCAATAACAGTGGCGCGCCACAATGCAATATTAAACGGTGTTGGTTGAATCAATATAGGGGCTGCTTGCAAACCAGCGTCCGCTAATGCTGGTGCTAAGCGCTGCTCAATGCTCCATTTTGTGCCTGCTGCCAGTAGCAAATATAGGCTGGATATTGCTAATCCGATCGTACAAGCCTTACGTACTTTTTTTGTGGCAATGGCGATAATCAGTGCTAACAATAGTGGCAGGGTATAAAAAGGATCGATAATAAACACGATAGGCCACGCTGCAGGTGGCATATCGAGTGGCCAGAACAACTGTGTGCCGTAGGTGGTCAGTGAATCCAGTAGCGGGTGGGTGATCAAAATGAGCGCAAAAAAGCACCACCATCTTCCCAAGGATATATCCCGAGCAGGCGCAAAACGATGACACAGCAGTGCCAAGACGGTAGCTAAGCCGGTTAGCACAAACAGCGAGTGGCTAAAACCGCGATGCTCTGTCACATTGGCCACAGCATCGCCATAGTCGAGCACAACGTCTAGGTCCGGCAGTGTGCCAAGCAGCGCGCCAATAAACACGGCTTTGCGGCCCAGTCGTTTACCTAGCACCGCACCCCCAATGGCAGCCCCAAGAGTAGCTTGTGTAATTGAATCCACGAATGTCTCCTTGGGGTGTTCCCCGACGACTAAACAATAAATGTATTATTATACAGATCTGTGAGGAGGATGTTTAAATGTCAAAAAATCGTCTAACTAAGCGTCTGGTAGCCAGTTTTTTTGCTGCGTATTCACTCAACGCATTAGCAGCGCCCACTGTTGATGTGCACAGCGACCCTAACTGTGGTTGTTGCAGCGACTGGGTGAGTCATCTCGAAGAGGCTGGGTTTGAAGTGAATCATCAGCGAGATGGCGATCTAAGATCTATTAAAATGGCTAATGGCGTTCCACCAGAACTAGCTTCTTGCCACACAGCCTTGATTGATGGCTATGTCATTGAAGGCCATGTGCCCGCGTCCGATATCAAGCGACTGCTGGAAGAGCAACCAGAGGTGGTTGGGCTAACGGTGCCAGGCATGCCGCATGGTTCTCCAGGCATGGAGACAGGCCGAGTGGATGATTATGCTGTGCTCAGTTGGAGCCGAAGTAACAGCACGCCCGAAATTTTTAGCGACTACACCCAGAAATAATGAAGGGAGAGTGACATGCAGTTTTTGCATACTATGGTGCGGGTGAGCGACCTAGACGTGTCGCTAAATTTTTACTGCGATCTCTTAGGCTTAAAAGAAGTACGCCGTAAAGAAAACGAAAAAGGCCGTTTCACCTTGGTCTTTCTCGCTGCCCCAGAAGATGAAGCGCGCTCTGAACGCTTAACCGCACCAGAGCTTGAACTGACCTATAATTGGGATCCGGAAGAGTATAGCGGTGGGCGCAATTTCGGCCACCTAGCTTACCGAGTTGACGATCTCTATGCGTTATGCAAAAAGCTTCAAGATAATGGGGTCACTATTAACCGTCCGCCGCGGGATGGTCATATGGCATTTGTGAAGTCGCCCGACGGTATTTCTGTTGAGCTGCTGCAAAAAGGCGATGCGTTGCCGCCTCAGGAACCATGGGTGTCAATGGAAAATAGCGGAAGCTGGTAATTTTCAATAAGGAGCATAAGACAGTGACGGTCAAATTTGGAGCAATGCTAGCCGGTGTCGCTACCGCGCTACTGATCAGTGCGTGTAGCAGTTCACCAGAGCAAGAGAGTACAACAGCGCCGGAAAGCATGTCGCTATCAGGCGCGATAGTCGATCAGCGTTGGAATTTACTGCTAATAGGTACCGATGAGCGGGTATCGTTACCCGATACGCCATTCTTTAAAATTGAACGCGACGGCAGCGTGAGCGGTTCGGATGGTTGTAACCGATTTACCGGCAGTGTGGAGTTGGGTGAAAACCAACGTATCGAGTTTAGCCAGCTCGCCTCGACACGCATGGCTTGCCCCAATATGGAAGATGCCAAGCGGGTAACCGACATGCTCGATACGGCCTACCGCTACCTGATTGACCACGACAGGCTGGTATTTTTTGGACCAGATAGCCGTGTATTAGGCGGCTGGCGCGAAGCCAACTAAGCTTGAGATCAGTATTTGATCTCAATTAGCTAGCGTTCAAAAGGCGGATTGAAGCGGGCGATAAAGCGCGCATCAATCCGCCTTTTCCATTCTCATGCCCAGCGGCTGGAAAAGTCGAAGGCGCATCTTCTGGAAATTATATGACTGCTTGGCCGCAGAAACTGAGTGCAACACCTGAGCATTTCGCTAAGGTGTTGTCCCATGTCTTACCTCGAACTCAGTATTGAAGAACGTGCCAGCATCCAAGTGGGTCAAGCCCAAGGGATGAGCCTTCGGCATATTGCCCAGCTCCTGGGGCGAGCTCCTTCAACCATCTCTCGTGAAATACGCCGTAACCAAATGGCCCAGAACGGTTACTGCGCCCGGTACGCCCAGCGTCAGCGAGAAAAGCGTCGAGAGGTCTGTCGTCCTGCGCGTAAGCTTTTGCCAGGCACCGAACGGTTTGATCTCATCGTGCATATGTTGCGGCGACGCTTGTCTCCGAACAAATTAGCGGCAAGCTCAAGACGATGAAACTACCTGATTTGCGCGATGCCTACGTCTGCCGAGAGACCATCTACACGGCCATTTATGCCTTGCCTGTTGGCCACCTTCGCAAGGAACTGATTCACTGCTTGCGACAAGGTAAAACCACACGCAAGCCTCGTCGTGGCGAAGTGGATCGACGTGGACAGATCCCTGACATGATCAGCATTCACTTACGTCCGCCCGAGGTCAGTAAGCGTGAAATGCCTGGCCACTGGGAAGGCGATCTGATCAAAGGTAAGAATAACGCGTCCGCGGTAGGCACCTTGGTAGAGCTTAGCAGTGGCTATCTGATCCTCGCAAAAATGGACGACGCCACCGCCACATCCGCCGTAGCAGGTTTTAGTGCCGCCCTGAACCGAATGCCGACCACCGCTCGAAAAAGCATGACCTATGATCAGGGGCGTGAAATGGCACAGCATGCAAAAATCACTCAAGAAACGGGCGTTGCGATTTATTTTTGCGACCCCCACAGCCCCTGGCAACGTGGGGCCAATGAGAATATCAATGGTCTTATCCGTCAATATTTACCGAAAGGAACGGACCTTTCAGCACATAGCCAGGAAGAGCTGGACGCCATTGCCTTTGAGCTGAATATGCGACCTCGAAAACGCTTTGGATTTAAATGTCCGATAGAAGTGATGAGCGAGCTGATGGTCAAGTACCATGAAAGCCCATCAACCATCCAATGAGTGTGTTGCACTCAGAGTCTGCATCCGCCCTGTTTCCGAACTGCGATAGTGCACTCTGGAACGTAAAAAATATCGCTCTTCGTTGCTAACTAAACCTTAAGAATTAAGGAAGTTGCAGTTTCTTTTGTCATTACCGTTCAACCATTTGGGTTGAAACAATAACATTAGTAAATTTCGAGTCAATTCGTAATGCTAAAGTATTATTGACTTGAAAAAACTGCTTTACAGTAATTCTAGGCAGAATTATTGTGGTTTAAAGGCCAGCGATAAAAATCAACTATGGTCTTTTACGGGAGGATGCCAGACTGTCTTTATTGGCTGCTGGTTTTATGTCAGGTATTCCTTTATTAAAAAAAGAATATTAGGAAAGAAAATGGTAAAGACTTTTATTGTCGGCTTCGATGGCACAGATGCATGTCAGCGTGCTGTGGACTTTGCAGTAGCCTGTGCTAAACATCAATCTGCTGAAGTGCATCTTGTGCATGTTTTGGAGTGGTCTCCTTATAAATTTATGTCTAGCGAAGAAATGCGCGAACGCCACGAACGTAAGCAACAAGAAGTGGCTAGTGCAGAAAAGTTTATCAAGCCAATTGTCGAAAAGATGCGTAAAGATGGTGTTAAGATTACCAGTGAAGTTCAGCATGGTAATCCTACCGAAATTATATGTAGAATTTCAAAGAATAAACCAGATTCGCAGATTTTTGTTGGTCGTAAGGGAGCTTCTAAGCTAACTAAGTTATTGGTGGGAAGTGTTGGTATGTCGTTGATTCAGAGTTCACCGGTACCAGTTACTATTGTACCCTAAGTTGCTTTTTACTTAAAAAAGTAATGCTCTCTATGTCGAATGTATTTCAATTGTTAATTCCCTGATCCGTGCAAGCTGCTGGAGATTCTTAGATGCATAGTCTACTAACCCGCATAATTGCGATTGCAGTACTTTTTGGTTTTTCCTCTCAAGCTTTTGCTCAAAGTGGTGGTTTGGATGAAGCAATTAGTCGTGTTTTCGAACCTATTGCTACCCCTATTGTAAATGTTATTTTTTATTCGGTACCTATCGGCGGTGTGCAATTTCCGCTTATCGTAGGGTGGCTAGTTATTTGTGGTCTTGTTGCAACTTTATTTTTTAAATTCGTTCAGTTTAGGGGGTTTAAACACGCCATTGACTTGGTACGCGGCTGTTACTCTAAACCAGGAGATGCAGGAGAGGTATCCCACTTTCAGGCGCTGACTACGGCGTTGTCTGGTACGGTTGGGCTAGGAAATATTGCGGGTGTTGCTGTTGCTGTTTCTATTGGTGGAGCGGGTGCAACTTTCTGGATGATTCTCGCGGGCCTGCTGGGAATGGCATCTAAATTTACCGAATGCATACTTGGCCAGAAATACCGAAACGAACTACCTGATGGCAGAGTTTCTGGCGGTCCAATGTATTATTTAGAGCGTGGCCTGCGAGAAGAACGTAATCTAGGGGGTTTGGGAAAGTTCTTTGCGACTGTTTTCGCTATTTGTTGTATTGGTGGTGCGCTAGGTGGCGGCAATATGTTTCAGGCCAACCAAGCTTATTCTCAAATTGTTAATGTTACCGGTGGTGCTGAGAGCTTCTGGGTTGGTAAAGGCTGGTTGTTTGGTTTAATTATGGCAGTCGTTGTTGGAAGTGTCATTATTGGCGGTATCAAATCTATTGGCCGTGTTACCGAAAAGCTGATTCCTACTATGGCTGGCCTCTATTTTATTGCTGGTCTTGTTATTATCGCTGTCAATATTGATATGGTTGGATGGGCTTTTGGTGAAATTTTCCGTGGAGCTTTCACGGGTGAAGGTGTCGTTGGTGGTGTTCTGGGCGCTTTAATACAAGGTTTCAGAAGGGCTGCTTTTTCAAACGAAGCAGGTATAGGTTCAGCAGCTATTGCTCACTCCGCAGCTCGTACTAGTGAGCCAGTGTCTGAAGGCTTTGTTGCCCTACTTGAGCCATTTATCGATACCGTTGTGATCTGCACAATGACCGCGCTTGTGATTATTATTTCTGGTGCGTTGTTAACTGACTTAACGGGAGTTGAATTGACCTCAGCAGCTTATGCGACTGTCCTGCCATGGTTCCCGATAGTTCTAGCGATTGCGGTCGTTTTGTTTGCACTTTCAACCATGTTTGCATGGTCTTACTATGGTCTAAAAAGCTGGACTTATTTGGTTGGCGAAGGTAAGGCTAAAGAGAATGCCTACAATTTCGTTTTCTGCTTATTTATCATTATTGGTGCCAGCATGAGTTTGGGGCCTGTGATCGACTTCTCGGATTCTATGCTGTTCGCGATGGCTATTCCAAATATCATTGGTATTTATCTATTAATGCCTGTTGTTAAGCGTGAGGTGAATAAGTATTGGGCTAAAATAGAAAGTGGTGAAATCGAAAAAGTAAAATAAAGATAAAAGGCGCAAGGAGGCGCCTTTTGTTATTTAGGAAAAATAGCATTATGCGTCACTTGTTATTGTTTTTATTTGCTTTCTTACCCTTGATGATGGGCTGCGACAATATGCGTCCAACCCCTATAACCTCCGAACTATTACATTTAAGTGTTGCTGAGCTAGTTGGGAAAATAGACAGTGCTTTAAGTCGGCTTGAGTACAGTAATGGTAAAGTGGGGGTTAACCTGGGGCGCGTAGGCATGCGTATGGAATTGCGTACGTTACAGTCTTGTTTAGAGCAATTAGACTATTTTGACGGACCGCGTTTGGGTATTCTTGATGATAAGACGGTTGCTGCTATTGAGCGCTATCTAGCTAATCGGGACAGCCTGTTGTAGGAGCTTGTTTTGCTATGAGTTTAAGCCTTTGGCTTGCTTTTGTGGTTGCTGCTGGGGTTATTGCAATTACCCCAGGCCCTGGGTCTATTCTTGTGTTATCAACTGGCCTACGCTATCGTTACTCTTTTGTTTTTAGAGCACTTTTGGGCTTAGAACTTGCCTTGTTGGTTCACCTTGGTATTGTCGCACTCGGGCTGGGCGCTTTACTGACGGCTTCGAGTACCGCCTTTCTTGTGATGAAGATCATCGGCGCAGTTTACCTAGTCTGGCTGGGCATTCAAAAATGGCGAGCTAGCGTTGAGCCGATTGATACAAGCCAGTTCCACATTGCCGCCAACAGACAGCTGTTTCGCCAAGGCTTGCTCGTCAACCTAACTAATCCCAAGGCCGTCATCTTTATTGCTGCTTTAGTGCCACAGTTCATCAACGCCAATGCCCCTCAACTACCACAGTATCTGATCATTGGCGCAACCATGGTAGGGGTGGATGTTTTCATAATGACGGCCTATGCCTTGCTGGCTGGTCGGTTTCGTAACTGGTTTCAAGATACTCGGATGTTGCGCTTACAGAACCGTGTTTTTGGCGGAATATTCGTATCTGCTGGAACATTGCTGGCTGTGTCATCTCGCTAAACGCTTGAGCCTGAGCATCGTGAAAAAATGGGCTTCAAGAGTGTTTATCGAGCTTGATAGCGCCGGGCGGATTGAAGCGGGTTATAAAGCGCGCATCAATTCGCTTTTTCCACTCCCATACCCATTTTCCCGCGAAGCCGATCTGGCCGCGGCTGGCAATTGCGCGGCTGTCGCCCGTGCCAATCAGCGCCAGCACCCGTTTGGGTGGCTGCCAGTTAGCCAAGGGTTGTCCGTGGCAGGCGGCGCGCAGATTCCCTGCTAATACTGGCCCCTGGCGTACGGCGTATACCCCGGCTTTGGGTAGCGGCGGGTTAAACTGAGCGCAGTCGCCTGCGGCAAAAAGCTGAGGTATGCCGGTAACCGCTAATGTTCGTCCGGTAGGAATAAAGCGTTTTTCGTTTAAAGGGAGCGTGGTTTTGGATAGCCACGGATGCCCGACCGCACCGGTGGCCCAGAGCACGATATCTGCTGGTAAAGTCTGGCCCTGGTCATCCTGCACGCCTCCATCAACCAGTTCGGTACCACGCCCACGATGCACCTGAATACCGGCTCGCTTAAGAGCGCGGAAGGTTAACTGACGGGGCAGCCAGCCAGCGTCGCCGAGCAGGTTGGGTGATGCACTAAGAAGATGCCCCTGCCAATCAATATCTGCGCGATGGTGGCGAAGCTGGGCCAGCACGCTCATCAGGGTTTCGCAGCTGGCTGCGCCGCCGCCAACGCTGACGATCTGCTGGGTCGAACCACCACGCAACGTCTGGATACGTTCCTGCAGTGCTTGCCAGCGGTGATGCAGTGAGCTTAACGGGCGCATGGCCAGCAGGTAGGGCAAGCTGTCGCCGTGGGTCGCGGGGAGTTCCAGCGTCGAGCCGACGTTTATCGAGGCAACGTCAAAGGTGAGTATCTGGCCGTTGGCCAGGCTGACCTGACGTGCCTTGTGATCCAGGGCGACCACCGGGGATTCAATCAGCGTTGCGCCTGCTCGCTGGCAGAGCGCTGCGACATCAAGCTGGGTATCGCGTAGTGAGCAATCTCCCGCCAGCCAAGCAGGCACGCTGCCGGAGTAGGCGGCCAGGGAGCTATCGCTGACCACGGTGATCGTCACCTCAGGGTCAGGTGTCTCTGCAAAGGCTTCCAGCACAAAGGCATGGGCATGGCCTGCGCCGATCAGTAATAGCTGGGTCATGCTTGATCTCCTTGCTCTCGCTCTTTCTGGGTATTCTGATGACCCCGCCGCCAGCGGAAGTAGCGTTCCAGTAGTGTGAGAACACGTTCAGGCTTGTGGGCGTTTTTCCAAACCCCGGCGCTGGCCTTGGCCGCTTCCCCGAGAGTCGGGTAGGGGTGAATGGTGCCAAGCAGCTTGTTCATACCCAGACCGTGTTTCATGGCAATCGTAAATTCACCCAGCCACTCACCGGCGTGTTCGGCAACGATGGTAGCGCCGAGAATCTTGTCGCGGCCAGGAACGGTCAGCACCTTAATAAAGCCCTGGGTGGCCCCTTCGGCAATGGCGCGGTCGCTTTCGGCCATGGCGTAGCGGGTCACCTCAAAGGCGATGCCCTGAGCTTGGGCGTCTTTTTCGTTCAGCCCGACCCGTGCTACTTCCGGTTGGAGATAAGTGACCGCAGGCATAAAGCGATAATCCACAGCAAAGCTCTTCAGTTCGCCAAACAGAGCGTTCACGGCAGCATGCCACGCCTGGTGGGCGGCCGCATGAGTAAGCTGATAGGGGCCTGCTAGGTCGCCGCAAGCCCAAATGTTGGGTAAACGAGTTTGCAGACGTTCGTTGAGTTCTAATGTTCCTGTGTTAGTGGTGGTGATACCTAGCGCTTCCAGGCCTAAACCTTCAACATTGGCTTGGCGGCCAACGCTAACTAGCAAATAATCGAATTCAATGGTGGTGCGCTCGCCGTTATGCTCTACCACCAGCTGATGCCCCGGGCCATCTTGGCTTATTTCCAAGGCATTGGCGGCGGTCATTACATTGACGCCTTCTTGGGTTAGCGTGCGTTCAACGTGTTCGCCTACATCTTGATCCTCTCGACCTAGCAGCTGTGTCATACCTTCCACTAAGGTGACATGACTGCCTAGGCGAGCAAAGCTCTGGCTAAGCTCGCAGCCAATGGCCCCACCGCCCAGTACGACCAAGCGTTTAGGCAGCTCAGTGAGTAACCAAAGATTTTCCGAAGTGAGCACTGGCGCATGCTCGATACCAGGCAGCGATGGCACGCGGGGGCGTGCGCCGGTAGCCAGCACAATATGTCGGGCGGTAAGGGTTTTATCACCGACCTTAATTTCCCAAGGAGACGTTAGGGTAGCGTGGTCCTGATACACCTCAACGCCCAGTTTGGTGTAACGCTCGACGCTATCGTGGGGTTCAATATCAGTAATGGCTTGGTGTATATGTCCCATCACCTTGGTGAAGTCGATCTCTGGCTCGCCAGCGTTGACCCCAAAGCGGGAGGCCGTGCGTACTTCATGAGCGGCATGGGCGGCACGGATCAGCGCTTTGGAGGGCACACAGCCAGTGTTCAGGCAGTCGCCGCCCATTTTGTGCTTTTCTACCAGTGCCACTTTGGCTTTTACCGCGCTGCCGATGTAGCTAGTGACGAGGCCCGCCGAGCCGCCGCCGATGACCACAATGTCATAATCAAAGCGGGACGGGCGCTTAAAACCACGGTAGGCATTGCGCTTTTGCACCAGTAGCGCAATACGGCGAGCTATCCAAGGAAATACTGCCAGCAGCGCAAATGAAGCCAAAAGCCCAGGAGAAATAATACCTCCCAGGCTTTCAAGTTCACCTAATTGGCCGCCAGCGTTCACGTAAACCACGGTGCCGGGCAGCATGCCAAGCTGGCTCACCCAGTAGAAGGTGACGGTTTTAAGCCGCGTTAGCCCCATCACTAAATTAATCATAAAGAAGGGGAATATTGGCACTAGGCGAAGGGTGAAGAGATAGAAAGCACCATCTTTATCGACGCCACGATTCACCGTTTCGAACTGGCGGGGAAAACGCTTTTCAATTGGTTGTCGAAACAGAAAGCGCGAGAGTAAAAAGGCCAGTGTGGCGCCGATGGTGCTGGCAAAGGAGATAATTAACAGCCCCCATCCGAGGCCAAATAGCGCGCCACCCAACAGTGTGAGCAGGGTTGCACCAGGTAGCGATAGTGTTGTCATGACGACATACACTGCAAAGAATATGCCCGCAACCTGCCAAGGTGATTGCTGAAATGCTGTCTGGAAATCGCTGCGATAGGCTTGCAGAGTTTCCAAGGTAAAAAACGTGTGAGCACCGCTCACGTAAAAGCCGAACACGGCCAGTAGCAGCAGGGCGATAATCATCAGGCGCTGACGGTTCATGGCAGGCTCCGTTGGGGCAAGGTGGTGTTAGAAACAGAACATTCGTTCAGTAACAGTGACGTAAAGAGCGGAATCCTTACATGCTGTTTGCGTGCTTCAGCGCTTGTTGCCAGCGTTGCCAATCTTCCGGTCGGTCAATATCCCACATGGTATCGGGAAAAGCGGCGTCCAGGCCCAGCGCGGCAAGCCGCTGACGAGTGACCTTGAGCACTTGCTCGGTTCCCCATGGAATATCCTCAAACAAGCTAGGGCAGTCGTTATGAGTGCCGATCAGTCCGTAACCGCCGTCTTCGGCGGGTAGAATCACAACCGGTACGTTTTCAAGTGCTGAACTGCACCGCCTAAGCATGGCAACGGTGATGCTTGGGCAATCAGTGCCCATCACCATTGACGCACCTTGTGTACTATTAAGTGCGTGACGAACGCGCATTCCCACATCGCCTTGCTGTTGAGCGGCAAGTGCTATCCCGTAGTGTGTCTGCAGTTCCATGAATAGCGGATGCTGATGCTCTAAGGAAGTCCATAGTGTGACGTGCTGCGATCCCAGTGCTTGGCAGGCGGTGGCAACGCAGTGGCGAACCATGGTGGCATGGGCTTGCGCCGCACCTTCTGGCCCCAGGCAAGGAATTAAGCGCGTTTTCGCCTGCCCAGGCAGTGGCGCTTTGGCCAGCAGATGTAAATGGGGCTGCACGGATGGCTTAACGGGCATTACGATACTCCTTGGCCAGTTGGCTGGCGCTGACGCCACGCCAGTAGCGGTAACGTAGCCGCCACATCAGGCAAATAGTTTTCCAGGCGCCGAACTTATCCCAACGCCGGCCTGAGCTTATCACTTTCGCGTGCAGGCAGGCGGGGGCCTGTTGGCGTTTCAGCCGTTTGCTAAGTTCGATATCTTCCATCAGCGGCTGGTCAGGAAAGCCGCCCACGGCGTTGAATGTTGTGTGGCGGATAAACAGGCATTGGTCGCCGGTGGCAATCCCGCTCAGCCGCGAGCGCAGGTTCATCATCCGGCTGACCAGGGGTAACCAGCGGCTCTGGCCTTCAAGATGAATATCAAAGCGCCCCCAGCAGTGGGTGTTAAGCGCCTGGGTGATCAGTTCAACAGCCTCTGGGGGAAGGCGGGTATCGGCATGTAAAAACACCAGCGCCGCTGCGCGGGCGTGTTCGGCCCCCAGGTTCATCTGTCGGGCTCGGTCGGGGTCGCTGACCAACAGCGTATCAGCCAGCGGGGCGGCCAGTGCCACACTGTTATCACTGCTGCCACCATCGACCACAATGATCTCGGTGCCAGCTTCGCGTAGCACTTGCAGCGGCGCCAGGGCGGTCTGAATGTCAGCTGCTTCATTGAGCATGGGGATGATAATGCTGAGTGTCGGCGTGTCAGCGTCTGGGTTAGCCAAGGGCAATGATCGGCCCTCCGGCAGCGGCGGCATCGGCTTCGTCATGGGTGACCAGCAGGGTAGGCAAGCCCGCTTCGCGCAGCTGGCCAAATACCAGGGCGCGCATTTCCTGGCGCAGCGCGGTGTCCAGTTTTGAAAACGGCTCATCCAGCAGCACGGCGCGGGGTTGTGATAGCAACAAGCGCATCAGCGCTACTCGGGCCTGTTGGCCACCGGAAAGGGTCGCCGGGTCGCGGTTTTCAAAGCCTGCCAGCCCGACCTGCTCCAGCGCTTGTGCGATCTGTTGTTGCTTATTGTGAGTGCGCTTGGGGAGGCCAAAGCGCAAATTACCCGTCACGCTTAAATGCGGAAACAGCAGCGGGTCCTGAAACAGCAGGCCAATGCCGCGCTGCTCGGCGGGCAAGGTCAACAGATTCTGCTCACCCAGCCGCACCTGGCCCTGGGCGTCAAAGGCGCTATCCAGAAAGCCTGCCACAAAGGCTAGCAGGGTGGACTTGCCCGAGCCGGAAGGCCCCATCACCGTCAGCACCTCGCCGGGTGCAATCCGGGTGTTGACCTGCAGCAATGCTTGCCCCGCCAGGCGGATGCAGACCTCTTCCAGAGTCAGTGATTCAGTCGCAGCGTTGTTCACAGAAATCCTTGATAAGCATACGGTTAACGGGCTGATCCTCGCTGGGGAGCACCTAGCCAGCGGGGTAGCGTCAGGGCGATGATAAAGCCGATCAGCGGCAGGCCTGCCTGTACCAGCGCCCAGACGCCGATCAGCCGACGGTTGCCGCCAGAGGCCAAAGCGACGGCTTCGGTGGTTACCGTTGTGACCCTTCCTGCGCCAAGAAGTTGAGTCGGCAGATACTGGCCGATGCTCACCGCCAGGCCGACCGCCACTGCCGTCAGCAGTGGCGCCAGCAGCAGCGGCAGGCGAACCTTCCAGAATGCCCGGTTGCGGGAGACGCCTAGCGACTGAGCTATCTGCAACCAGCGTGGGTCCAAGCGCCGATAAGACTCGCCCAGCGAGAGATAGACATAGGGCAGCACAAAGAGCGCATGGCCAGCGATGACCAACGACAGCTGCGGACGCACGCCGATCTGTTCCGCGGCCACCACCAGGCCGAACAGAAAGGCGATCTGCGGTACCAGCAGGGGTAAATATAACAGCCATAGTGCCCGGCGGGGATGAAGGTGCTGGCGCTGTTCGTTTTCCAGCGCGGCAACCACCAGCAGGGTGGCCAAGCCGGTGGCGACCAGTGCAATCACCCCAGTGGTGACCAGGGGCGCTGCCAGCATGGGGGCGCTGCGCTGCCAGTGATCGAGGACCAGGGATTGCGGTAAAAACTCCGGGAAGCGCCAGAAACCGGCTACTGAAAACAGCGCCAGACCCACCAAAGCCGCAAGGGCGCTCAGGCTGGTCAAGGCCAGGCTGCCACGGCCTGCCACTGTTAGCGTTGCCGCGCCACGGCGGCGGCTGCCGTTGGTTAGCCAGTGGCGGCTGCATCGGCAGATCAGCTGTTCCAGTAGCCACCAGCCGATAAGGGCGGCCAGGGTGACGCCAAGCTGGAGTACTGCGGCCGCTGAAGCCATAAAGCGCCGAGTGATATCTGGGTCGTTGAACCAGCCCAGAATCGAGACACTCAGGGTCGAGGGCAGCCGTGGGCCGAGTATCAGCGCCATATCCACTACCGAGGTGGCATAGGCAATCACGGCATACACCGGCAGGCGAATCAGCGGGTAGAGCGAAGGCAGGATCACTTTCAGCCAGGCAATGGCCGGGGCATAACCCAGTGAACGCGCCAGCTGCAGGCGCTTGTCAGCCTGCAGCTGAGGCAGTGCCGCCAGGCTCATCAGCAGCAGAAAGGGCGCTTCCTTGAGCACCAGGCCAAAGGTTAATGCCAGCCCCCAGGGGTCGTTGACAATCAGCGCATCCGGCGGGCTTTGCCAACCGGACGGCCAGGGGGAGATCAGCCGGGCCATCAGCCCGGAAGGGGCGATCAGAAAGGCAAAACCAAAGGCCACGGCAGCATGGGGAATCGCCAGCAGGGGTGAGACCAGCCGGCGCAGGCTGCGATCCAACCAGGTGCCTTGGCTGGCGGCTAGAAACAGCACCACGATCAAAAGGGCCAGCGCCGTGCTAGCTAGGCCGCTGGTAAAGCTGACAGCCACCGAGCGCCATAGCCCCGGCTGGCTGAACAGGGCCTGCCAGGGCGCCAGGCTCAACTGCTCGCCACCCAGAACCGGCAGATAGCCAAAGGCAGGCAGCATGACCATACCCAGCCCTGCGGTGACCGGGATCACCAGCAGGGCAATCATCAGTATCGGCACATACCGCAGCATCAATCAGTTAACACCATCATCAGTTGACACCCCTATCAGTTGACAACATAACGCTCAAGCCAGGCGTCCTGTAATGCGGTCATCCAGCTGGGATGAGGTTCGGCCAGGGTGTTGGAAAGTGCATCCACCGGCAGCGCTGATGGGTGCTGCTCGCCCTGCTCGAACAGGGCCTGGTCGCTGTCGTCCAGCTGGCTGATGGCCAGCACGCTGCGGTCGCCCCACATGTCCAGCGACTGCTTTCTTGCCTGGGCCTCTGGCGACAGCAGGAAGTTGGCCAGCGCCATGGCGCCTGCCTTGTGGGGTGAATTGTAGGGAATGGCTACAAAGTGAACGTTGCCCAGGGTGCCATCTTCCAGCACATAGCTGCGCACGCTTTCAGGCAGTTCATACTCCATGACGGCCACAGCCGCATCGGTGGGGTAGAAGGAAAACGCCAGGCTGAGTTCGCCATCACTCATCAGGGTGCGCAAGTTGGGGCCGGAATCGGGAAAGCTGCGACCGCTGCGCCACAGGTGGGGATGAAGCTCATCCAGATAGGCCCATAGCGGCGCGGTGATTTCTGCAAAGTCGCTATCTTCCACCGGCTGGTAAAGCGCATCGTCCTGGTCGCTGAGTTCGATCAGCGCCTGTTTCAGGAAGGTGCTGCCGGTAAAGTCGGGAATCCGCGGGTAGCTGAATTGGCCGGGGTTTTGCTTAGCCCATTCCAGCAGGGCGTCAATGCTCTGGGGCGGTGCGTCCACCTGGGCGCTGTCATAATAGAAGGTGATCTGCGCCTTGCCCCAGGGGGATTCGTAGCCGTCAGTGGGCAAGGTGAAGTCGGTAACTACTTCCGGGTTGTTGTCCGGGTCGGTCAGGGCAAAGTGAGGCAGCGCATCGGCGAAGGGCCCGAACAGCAGATCCTGTTCGCGCATGGCGGCGAAGTTTTCGCCGTTGATCCAGATCAGGTCGATACTGCCCTCGTCGTCATTGCCAGCCTGTTTTTCCCCCAGCACCCGTGCCACCGCACTGCTGGTGTCGTCCAGTTTGACGTGCTCCACCTCGACCCCGAAGTCTGCCTGCATCTGTTCGGCGACCCAGGCAATATAGCGGTTGGTGCGCGCATCGCCGCCCCAGGCGTTCCAGTAGACGGTCTGGCCATTGGCCTCTTCCAGCACCTTCTGCCAGTTATCCGGGGCAGGTGCGGCCACAGCAGGGAGTGCGCCGGGCAGTGAAAGAGCCAGCATGGCCGTGGCGATAACCGCCGAGAGTAGGGGTCTTGATTTCATCATGAGCCTCGTAAAAATCAGGTGCTAGAGCGTCGTTTGCAGGTGCAGCAGTTCGTTGTGAACGTGTTCGATGGCCGCTGGCGATAGATAGTGTTCGACCCGGTCGCGCACATGGGCAATCACGCTGGCATCGGTCAGCTCTGCCGACCAGTCCTGGCCGCGGTGCTCAGCATCTTTGCTGTGTAAATGCTGGGCGCGCCACTTGGCACACCAGGTCAGCGACCATAACCAGGTGGCCCGGCGGCAGGCGATCAGGGTTTGTGCGCTGGGCGATTGGCCCATGTGCGCCTGCCAGCGGCGATAAAACTCAATCACCTGATCATGGGTGAGCACAGCCTGGCTGTTCACATCCCAGGTGGTTGAGGTGTAAAGCGAGGTGTGAGCTAGATCAATCCCCGGCAGGCCATAACGGCCCTTTTCCAGATCAACCAGCACGGCCCGGCCATCCTGAGTGATCAGGAAGTTGCCGGGGTGGGTATCAAAACTGATCAGGCAGCGCTTTGAATCCGGCAGAGTAACCGGCAGGGCGTCGAGTTCGTCACGTACCCGGGCAATGGTGTCCGGGTTCAGGTCGGCCTTGTTCAGCCATTCGGCCTGGCGGCTGACCTCTTCGCGCATCGCTTGCCAAGGGTCGTTGGGTGCCAGCAGCGGTGTTGTGTGTTTCGGTAAAGGCAGTTTGTGAAGACTGGCCAGCGCTTCCGCGATTCGAGGGAGATCTTCCGGCAGTTGTGCCAACCGGCCTTCGATGGCGTCGACCACTAAGCCGCCACGGGGCAGCGTCTCGCTAACCGGCAGAATGCCGTGCAGGTGAGGTACGTGGCCACCGGCGCTGGCGCGCTCATAGCAGGCGGCTTCATAAGCCAGGTTATCGGCGGGGCCTAGATCCATCTGGCTCTGTTTGGGAAGCCGAGCAACCCAGTCATCACCTGCGCGGTGAATCCAGATATGGTCGTGGGCCAGGCCGGTGTCCGCCATCAGCGAGAGTGTTTGGTAGGTAATACCCGCCTGTTGCAGGGCGTTTTTCAGTGCTTGTAAACGTGCCTCAGTTGGTGTCGGCATAGCCTCATCCGCGTCGATATATGTTTAGCAATGCCAGTGAGTGGCTGTTCTTGTACCAACCTTACACGGTTATCAAGAAAAAGTGATTAAGACGCGGCAGAAGAGCGCAGAGGCGTTTAATGCACGAAAATTCACAGCGCTAAATAATGGTAACGCTTTTGTTTAGCTGTATAGACGTGGGCTATACGAAAAATGGCACCTTGAGGTGTAATGCTTGTCAGTTAAGCTTGCCATAAGTGGGTTTAGAAGGGGGCCGTGTCGGATACCGGTCTGGTCTCCATAAGCATTCGGTTCACATATACATTCAATGCGTATTGTGCGGTTTATTGGCAGCAAATTTTACTAGGTGCTTTAACACCTATTTTTCCACAAGCGTTTCTGCACAACCTACCCTGTTGAAAAGTTAGTTTTTTTTGCAGATTTTAGTGGAATTTATTTCCATAAAATAATGCATTGCATCAATAAGCAAACCTTTATGGCTGGTGTGTTTATGCATAAGTTGCAGCAAATAACGCTGAAAAGTTACGAACATGAAGGAAACAGAGTTAAAACGACTGTTTTTCTGCAAAGTTTACTACGTGCTTGAGACGCATAGGTTTTTTCTATATTCTGGAGTGACTTTTCTACTTTAGGCTGATTGGACCTTGACCATGATAGATGCAAATAAGCAAGCGGCTTTGGATTATCACGCTAAACCGATTCCCGGTAAGCTATCTGTGGAGTTAACCAAACCCACGGCTACCGCGCGTGATCTGGCGCTGGCGTATAGCCCTGGCGTTGCTGAGCCGGTTCGCGAAATCGCTCGTGAAGCGGAAAATGCCTATCGCTACACTGGTAAAGGCAATCTGGTTGCTGTTATTTCCGACGGGACCGCCATTTTGGGCCTGGGCAACCTTGGCCCGCTGGCCAGTAAGCCGGTAATGGAAGGTAAGGGCGTACTGTTCAAGTGCTTTGCAGGCATTAACTCTGTTGATATCGAAGTGGATGCTGAAAGTCCGCAGGCGTTTATCGATACAGTTGCGCGTATTGCGGACACTTGGGGTGGTATTAACCTGGAAGATATCAAAGCGCCTGAGTGTTTTGAAATTGAGAAAGCCTTGATTGATCGCTGCAGTATTCCGGTATTCCACGATGATCAGCACGGCACCGCCATTGTAACCGCAGCCGGCATGCTGAATGCGCTGGATATCGCGGGTAAACGTATTGAAGATGTAAAAATTGTCTGTATGGGTGCGGGCGCTGCGGCAATTGCCTGTATGCGTTTGTTAGTCTCTTGTGGCGCTAACAAAGAAAACTTGGTGATGCTGGATCGTCGTGGGGTTATCCACACTGATCGCGATGGTATTAATGAGTACAAGGCGGAGTTCGCCCGTGCCACCGATATGCGCACGCTAGACGATGCCATCGATGGCGCTGATGTATTTATTGGCCTTTCCGGCCCTGGGCTTCTTTCTGCCGAACAAGTGAAAAAAATGGCCGCAGATCCGGTTATTTTCGCCTGTACAAACCCCGACCCGGAGATTCATCCCGCTGTGGCTCGTGAAGCACGTCCTGATGTGATTATGGCGACAGGCCGTTCGGATTATCCGAACCAGGTAAACAACGTGTTGGGTTTCCCGTTTATTTTCCGGGGAGCCTTGGATGTTCGGGCAACACGTATTAATGAAGCCATGAAGTTGGCAGCGGTCCACGCCCTGAAGGATCTGGCCCGTGAACCTGTTCCTCAGGAAGTGTTAGACGCCTACGAGCGCACTGAAATGAGCTTTGGGCGTGAGTATATTATCCCGACGCCCGTCGATATTCGCTTGCTAGACCGAGTTTCCTCTGCAGTGGCTCAAGCAGCGGTAGATTCTGGCGTGGCACGTAAGCCTTATCCTGCCCACTATCCGCTGAAAACCATCAATGACGTTTACGGTAAATCAGTAGGTTAATTATCTGCTGATGTGTCACCCGCGCCCGCTAATTGCGGGCGTTGGTGTTTTTAGCGTGTATGTAATTGGTGTGTGTAATTAATGAGAAGGGTAGCGCACCAATCCCTCTTGAGCGCTAGAGGCCACTAAACGCCCATCACGGCGGTAAATATGGCCACGGGCTAACCCGCGGGCGCTGCCTGCCCAGGGAGAGTCAATCACATACAGTAACCAGTCATCCAAACGGGTATCTTCGTGTAGCCAAAGAGAATGGTCTAAGCTGGCAATGCGCAGTTTAGGGTCGGTGTATTTGACCCCGTGGGGAATCAACCCAGTGGTTAGCAGGTTGAAGTCTGAAGCATAGGAGAGCAAGTGGCGATGCAGTGCTGGATCATCAGGCAGCGTGCCGCCTGCTAAGCGAAACCATAGGCACTGGCCTGCAGGTGACGCATTATCTGGATTGCCCTTCAAGTGCAGAAATTCGATAGGGTGTCCTGGAAAGCGCGCGTGTTTAACGTCGCCACTTTCAATTAATGCTTCCGGCGTAGGCACGGTGGGCATTGCGCGCTGGTGGCTCATGCCCGTTTCATCGCTTTGAAATGAGGCGCTACAGAAAAAGATTGGTCGTCCTTTTTGAATGGCGGTGACGCGGCGAGTCGTAAAACTGCCGCCGTCGCGAATGGTATCTACTTGGTAGACTACCGGGCGATGAGGGTCGCCGGGACGCAGAAAATAGCCATGCTGGGAGTGTGGTCGGCGTTCATCGGGCACTGTGCGGGCGGCGGCTGCCAGTGCTTGGCCCAATACCTGTCCGCCGTATAGCTGAGGAAAGCCTAAGTCCTGGCTTTGGCCGCGAAATAGTGTCTCTTCAAGCATTTCTAGTTCTAGTAAACTTACCAGTGACTTCAGCGCATCGTTCATTCTCGGTATCCTTGGTGCTGTCTGTTTTGCCGCTGATGATGGCGAAGATATTTATGCGGCTATCACACAATTAAAACGATCGTTTTTTCTACCTTAGCGGAGTTTGCTTTGATACGCAGCGATGAATTTTATATGCACCGTGCGCTCGATCAGGCACATCTTGCTTTTGTCGAAGGAGAAGTGCCGGTGGGTGCTGTCGTCGTTGATGCCCAGGGAACCATTATAGGCGCAGGGCGAAACTCACCGGTAGCGAGCTGCGACCCCAGTGGTCATGCAGAAATTCGCGCGTTGCGAGAGGCCGGGCAGCAGCTAGGTAACTATCGCTTAGAAGGCTGTACGCTGTTTGTGACGCTTGAGCCCTGCATGATGTGTGCAGGGGCCATGGTTCATGCTCGGTTAGCGCGCTTGGTCTATGGTGCAGCAGAGCCGCGCACAGGGATGGTTGAATCAAAAGCCAATCTGCTTGCTCAGCCGTGGTTCAATCACCAAGTGGCAGTGACCAGAGGCGTGCTGGCAGCGCCAGCTAAAAAGCTGCTAAAGCAATTTTTTGCTACAAAACGTGAATCCATTACGCAGCGTTAAGGTGCCGCTATCCTCTGTGAATAAAAGCGCTAGGATTCGTCATCGTGACCTATTCCACTGGCGGAATAATATCAAAGAGTAACAGCGGCTCGTCGCTAACTAATGTCTGTTCCAACTGGAAAAATTGCTGACGACTGCGCTCAACGTACTCAATCATCTCGTAGTAACGACGAATATTGCGCACATAGATGACAGGCTCGCCGCCGCGCGCATAGCCATAGCGAGTTTGGCTGTGCCACTCCCGTTGCTGAAGTAAGGGTAGCGCTGCGCGTACATCCTGCCAGCTATTTGGGTCACCGCCGCGCATTTCAGCTATCTTACGGGCATCGTATAAGTGCCCAAGTCCCACGTTGTAGGCTGCCATCGCCATGTAGAGCCGATCATTGCCGACAATGCTTTCTGGTAGGCGATCTTTAATACTGCGTAAATAGCGTGCGCCACCGTCGATGCTTTGAGCCGCATCTGTACGATCGGCAATGCCCATCTCTTTGGCGGTTGGGTTAGTCAACATCATCAGGCCGCGTACGCCGGTAGGAGAGACGGCGTCGGGGTCCCAGTGAGACTCTTGATAGCCTACGGCCGCCAACAGCTTCCAGTCAAAGCCAGTGCTTCGAGCAGCTTCTTTGAAGAGCTCGGTATAGGTGGGCAGTCGTTCATCAAGATGGGCTAAAAACGTGCGTGTTCCGACGTACTCTAGATAGTCATCATGGCCAAAATAACGGCTGACTAACTGTTCCAACGTGCCATTTTCTTGCAGTTCTTGAAGAAACTGGTTGGCTGCGTCCAATAACCCCAGCCCGCGCCCACTGGGAACCGCCCAGGTTAATGACAGTGGCTCACCTAAGAAGAAGCCGCGTTCGACGTTAGGAAAAAAAAGCCGGTTGAGACGAAACTGGTGATCAAAAATAACGGCCGCATCCAGCGTGCCGTTTTCCACCCGCGCCAGCAGCTCTGCCACTTCAAGTTCATGGGACTCTTTCCAGCTTAAGCTTGGGTAATCGCGTTGCAAAGCAAGAAGCGCTTGGCTAGTGCCTGCTTCACTCAGCGTGCCCAGTTCCAAGCCAACTAGATTTTCCGGTTCGTTGATACCGTTCAAGCCGCGACGATAGACCACCAGCGGCTGCATTTGAATAATCGAACGAGTGTAATGAATACCAGGCGAGTCGGGTAGCAGTGGCAATGCTGCAGCGCCCAGGTCACCTTGTTTTCGCACCGCAGGAAGCACGCTTTCAGGGTGATGGCTGGCATTAAGGTTTAGGCTAACGCCTAGGTAGTCAGCAAACCGATGCATTAATTCATATTCAAAGCCTGTGGGGCCTTGGCGGCCTTCGTAATAGGTGGTGGGCGTATTACGGGTATGAATAGTAATAAAATCTTTTGCAGTGATCTGAGCTAAATGTTCACCGGGCAGCTGCGAAGAGACGCGCGGAACTAACACTAGGAAAAGCGTGGCAGTCACTGCGAAATAAGCGTGTAAACGCTTCATAAAATGTCGGCAAATCAACGTCAGCATGGCGTCTTGTCGGCATGAAACAGGCTGCCACGATACCCAGCCTGAGTGACGCTGTCACCTTGTTGATTTCGTGTGGCCGCCGCTTTCCAGTATCATAGCCCCTATTAGTGTCATTAAAGAGGGCCGCGCTGCGGCCTGTTGATTTCCTGCACGAACTCTTCCTGCTTTAGAGGCTCCCAGATATGCTCGAACTGCGAGGCGCACCTGCCCTTTCTGCCTTCCGCCATGAACGGCTGCTAACGGTGTTGCGTGAACGTGTTCCCGAGGTGGAGGCGCTGTCCGCCCATTACGTCCACTTCATTGATCACCAAGACACGCTGGATGACGCCGCCCAAGAGCGTTTGGCCCAGCTGCTTGACTATGGAAGCCACGCTAGCCAAGACGTACCGGAAAACGCCCTGCGCTTTTTGGTAGTGCCTCGCTTGGGTACCCAGTCTCCCTGGTCCTCTAAAGCAACCGATATTGCCCATAACTGCGGGTTGCATCAAATCAGCCGCATCGAACGTGGGGTCGATTACCGGGTGGCGCTGAGCGGCGAACCAACTAGCGACGACCTGGAAGCGGTCAGTGCGCTGCTGCATGACCGTATGACAGAGAACGTGCTGGCTGACGTCGCTGATGCGGTCAAACTGTTTGCCCATCACGCACCTGCCCCGCTGGGCAGTGTTGATATTTTGGAAGGCGGCCGCGAAGCGTTGGCAACCGCCAACCGCGAATTAGGGCTGGCGCTTGCCGACGATGAAATCGACTATCTGGTGGCTGCGTTTGTTGAGCTTGGCCGCAACCCTAGTGATGTCGAGCTAATGATGTTCGCTCAGGCCAACTCTGAGCACTGCCGCCATAAAATCTTTAACGCAGACTGGGTTATCGACGGTGAAGCCCAGAGTCATTCGCTGTTTAAGATGATTAAAAACACTTTTGCGACGTCGCCAGATAATGTGCTCTCGGCCTATAGCGACAACGCGGCGGTGATCAAAGGAAGTCATGGTGGGCGCTTTTTCCCCACGCCTCTGGTCGGCGCTGAGGGCGAGCGGGCAAGCTATGATGCCCATCAAGAGCCGATCCACATTTTGATGAAGGTGGAGACCCACAACCACCCCACAGCGATTGCGCCATTCCCAGGCGCAGCGACCGGTTCTGGCGGTGAAATACGTGATGAAGGGGCGACCGGTATCGGCGGTAAGCCGAAGGCGGGTCTGTCAGGCTTTACCGTCTCTAACCTGCGTATCCCGGAGTTTGTGCAGCCCTGGGAAGCCTTTGACTACGGCAAGCCTGAGCGTATGCAGTCAGCGCTGCAAATTATGTTGGATGGCCCTATCGGCGGTGCCGCATTTAATAACGAGTTTGGCCGTCCTAACCTGACGGGCTACTTCCGCACCTATGAGCAGGATACGCTGAGCGACGATGGCATAGAACGTCGTGGCTTCCACAAGCCGATTATGCTGGCCGGTGGTTATGGCAATATTCGTGCTCACCATGTGCAAAAAGGTGAAATTCCCGTTGGTGGCAAGCTCATCGTGATGGGTGGTCCGGCCATGCTGATCGGTTTGGGCGGTGGCGCCGCGTCTAGCATGGCCTCTGGCGAGTCTAGCGCGGACTTGGACTTTGCCTCGGTGCAGCGAGAAAACCCAGAAATTGAGCGTCGCGCCCAAGAAGTCATCGACCGCTGCTGGGCGCTGGGCGATCAAAACCCGATTCGTTTTATTCACGATGTAGGCGCCGGCGGTCTTTCCAATGCCCTGCCGGAGCTGGTCAAAGACGGCAATCGCGGTGGTGTGTTCGATCTGCGTGCAGTGCCTAACGCCGAGCCGAGCATGAGCCCGCTGGAAATTTGGTGCAACGAAGCCCAAGAGCGCTATGTGCTGGCCGTTGCCCCTGAAGACCTGGATACTTTTGATGCCCTATGCAAGCGCGAACGCTGCCCCTATGCGGTGGTTGGTGAGGCCCTGGAGCATCATCACCTGGAAGTGCGCGACGGCCATTTTGATACCAAACCGGTCGATCTGCCGATGAGCGTGCTGTTTGGCAAACCGCCGAAAATGACGCGCTCGTTTGAACGTCAAACGCCTGAGCTGTCTGGCGTTATGCTCGATAACCTAGATCTACGCGAAGCGATGGATCGGGTGTTGCGTCTACCTACGGTGGCATCGAAAAGCTTCTTGATTACCATTGGCGACCGCTCAATTACCGGTCAAGTCGCCCGTGACCAGATGGTTGGCCCTTGGCAAGTGCCGGTGGCCGACGTTGCCGTTACCACCGCAAGCTTCGACACCCACGCTGGTGAAGCCATGGCAATGGGCGAACGTCCGCCGGTAGCATTAATTAACCCTGCTGCCAGCGCCCGTCTAGCCGTTGCCGAAGCGATTACTAACCTAGCCGCTGCGCCCATTGCCAAGCTGTCGGATATTAAGCTCTCAGCGAACTGGATGAGCGCCGCTGACCATCCTGGTGAAAACCAAGCGCTTTATGACGCTGTGCATGCTGTTGGTATGGAGCTGTGTCCGGCGCTAGGCATTGCCATTCCGGTGGGTAAGGACTCCATGTCCATGCGCACCGCTTGGCAGGAAAGTGATGAGGCTGACGAAAACAGTGCTGACGAAAAGAGCATTACATCGCCGCTTTCGCTGGTGGTAACTGGGTTCGCGCCGGTCACCGATGCAATGGCGACGTTAACGCCGCAAATCAACCTAGACCAAGACGAATCCGACCTGATTCTAATTGACCTGGGGAATGGCCAAAACCGCTTAGGCGGCTCTGCGTTGGCGCAAGTCTATGGTCAAGTCGGTAACGAGTGTCCTGATGTTGATGACCCAGAAGACCTGAAAGCGTTTTTTGAAGTCATTCAGGGGCTCAACCGCGACGGTAAACTGTTGGCCTACCATGACCGTAGCGATGGTGGCCTGCTAGTGACGCTGCTGGAAATGGCCTTTGCGGCCCACGCGGGCCTTGAGATTAAACTGGATTGGCTGATTGACGAGCCGGTGGAAGCTTTCAACGCACTGTTCTCCGAAGAGTTAGGCGCGGTCATCCAGGTGAGCCGTGAGCACACTGAAGAAGTGCTCACTCAGTTTGCTGTTGCAGGTATCGAAACATGCGGTGTTATTGCGCGCCCTCGTTATGACGACCAGGTGCGGGTAACGCTGTTTGAAGAGCCACTGTTGGAAACCACCCGCCAACTGACCCAGCGCACCTGGGCGGAAACCAGCTACCGCATGCAGGCGCTGCGTGATAACCCCGAATGTGCCAAGAACGAATTTGATAATCTGCTGGACGTCCGTGACCCTGGCCTAAGCGCTGCGCCTAGCTTTGATATTAATGATGATATCAGTGCGCCGTTTATTAACACTGCCAAACCCGCTGTTGCCGTGCTGCGTGAACAGGGCGTGAATGGCCAAGTCGAGATGGCTTGGGCGTTCCACAAAGCAGGCTTTGACGCAGTGGATGTACACATGAGCGACATCCTTGAAGGGCGTGTTTCCCTTGATGAGTTCAAAGGGCTTGTCGCCTGCGGTGGTTTCTCTTATGGCGATGTACTAGGTGCAGGCGGCGGTTGGGCGAAATCGGTGCTGTTCAATGAGCGTGCCCGTGAGCAATTTGCCAACTTCTTCACCCGTGATGACAGCTTCTCGCTGGGCGTGTGCAACGGTTGTCAGATGCTCTCGCAGCTGAAATCACTGATTCCGGGCGCTGAAAGTTGGCCTGCGTTTGAGCGTAACGAGTCCGAGCAGTTTGAAGCTCGCGTGGCGATGGTGCGGGTAGAGAAAAGCCCATCGATTCTGCTGGCCGGTATGGAAGGCTCTAAGCTGCCGATTGCGGTGGCTCACGGCGAAGGGCGTGCCGAGTTCCGCGATACTGCACACTTGCGCAGTATGCAGTCCAGTAGTCAGATAGCGCTGCGTTATATCGATAACTACGGCCAGGTAACGACCCGCTACCCGGCTAACCCCAACGGCTCGCCGTCAGGGATCACCGGCCTCACAACGCCGGATGGCCGCGTCACCATTATGATGCCTCACCCAGAGCGGGTGACCCGTGCGGTCACTAACTCCTGGCGTCCGGCTGAATGGACGGAGGACGGCGCTTGGCTACGCTTGTTCCGTAATGCCCGCGTATGGCTGGGCTGATACGCCCTGCCATGCTAAAGAAAAGCGGCCTGCGGGCCTAATGCCAGTCAGTTAAGGCTGACTGGCTTTTTTCTTTCTGAACGCAAAAAAAACCGCCGATTGGCTTTGTTTAATAAGTGCCTGACGATGGCTCCACCCTAGCCCTTCGAGCCGCCCTCGTCATTCCCACATGCCCTTGCTCCCGTCATTCCCGCATGCCCTTAGCGGGAATCCATGTTGACCTGGAATTTCGGGCAGCTGCAGGCCAAGGTCAAGGTGGATTCCCGATAACCCCACTCGGGAATGACGGTGCGGTGACTCGGGAATGGCGTACGATGCACGCTTTGGGAGGTGGCCGCTTTGCTGTATTGGGCTAGGGGGTAAATTCTAGTCAGCCTTAACTGGCTGGAATTAGCCTGCGGGCCGTTTTTTTCCTGTGGTGGAGAAGTGATCTTGGTGGTGGTTACGATAGAATGAAACGTGTGTTTGAAAATGCTTCATCTTCGCGCCACACTCACTTCATAGACGCGGTGATCAGTTTATCAGCGGATTAGCCCACACACGCAGCGATCGCCCATCGGTGGCGAGCCAAAGAAAGTTTCAGGGAGCCCGAATGCATCATATCTTCAATGAGCGTGTAACGCTGACCTTTGCCGACCATGTGGCCGACGTTATGTTGTCGCGCCCCGACCATCATAATGGTTTGGATTGGGCCATGATCGATGGCCTGCTGGCAGCCCAGCAGCACCTGCCCCAGCTTGCTGGGCTGCGGGCGGTGGTTTTAAGCGGTGATGGTGATAGCTTTTGCGCAGGGCTAGATATGGCGTCGATCATGAGCGAGGCGGAGCGGCTGCCCACCCTGCTGGCGCCTGACAACGCGGGTATCA
Organism: Halomonas qinghailakensis; assembly: GCF_025820815.1. Taxonomy (NCBI): domain Bacteria; kingdom Pseudomonadati; phylum Pseudomonadota; class Gammaproteobacteria; order Oceanospirillales; family Halomonadaceae; genus Halomonas; species Halomonas qinghailakensis. Next base: position 2,311,773 of record NZ_CP096973.1, read on the forward strand.
ACCCAGTTCAGCGCTTGGCGCTAGGCTGGCGCGAGGCGGGCGTGCCCGTGGTGGCTGCTCTGCATGGGCATGTTTACGGTGGTGGCCTGCAGATAGCACTGGGTGCCGATATACGCATTCTTCACCCTCACGCGCGCCTGGGGCTGCTGGAGATCGACTGGGGCATTATCCCCGATATGGCGATTAGCGTGACAGGTATGGGACTGCGTCAGGATGTGCTTCAAGAACTGGCGATAAGCGGGCGCAAGGTATCAGGGGAAGAGGCGTACCAGCTGGGGTTAGGCAGCCGCCTAAGTGATGTGCCCCAGGAAGCAGCTCGTGAAACCGCAGCGCTTATCGCCTCGCGCTCACCTCGGGCGGTGGCGGCTGCTCGTGAGCTGTTCGCTCGCGCGCCGGATCTAGCCCATGGCGAGCGGCTGGCCCTTGAAGCGCATTTGCAGCAGCAGCTGTTGGCGGGTGCCGAGCATCGCGAGGCGGTAAGCGCACGGATGGAGCGTCGCGCCCCGCGCTTCGACTAATATGTCTTCATTCAGCTCGTCCAGCAGCGCTAGTTCCGCTTCGCCGCCCAGCTTGCGCCCTTACCAAACAGAGGCAGTCAAGCGGGTGGTGGAGCACTTCCGCGCGACCAGTGCGCCCGCGGTGGTGGTATTGCCTACCGGTAGTGGCAAGTCGCTGGTCATTGCTGAGCTTGCCAGGCTTGCCCGTGGCCGCGTTCTGGTGCTGGCCCACGTACGTGAGCTGGTCGAGCAAAACCATGCTAAATATCAAGCCTATGGGCTTGAGGCAGATATTTTTAGCGCGGGTCTCAAGCGTAAAGAAGCCAGCCGACAGGTGGTGTTTGGCTCGGTGCAGTCGGTGGTGCGCAACCTAGAGCGTTTCAGCGATGCAAGTTTTACGCTGCTAGTGATAGACGAGTGCCACCGGGTCTCGCTGGAAAAAGACGCCAGCTATCGCCAGGTGATTGAACATCTTCAGCATCACAACCCGCAGCTAAAAATTCTCGGTTTAACTGCCACGCCGTTTCGGTTGGGGCAGGGGTTTATCTACCACCGTCACCACCATGGCATGGTGCGCGGTGATGACGCGTGCTTCTTTGCCGACTGCGTCTTTGAACAGCCGCTACGGCTAATGGTGAAACAAGGCTTTTTGGCGGAGCCTAAACGGCTGGATATGGCCATTGAAGGCTACGACTTTTCCGCCTTGGCTCCTGCCTCCAGTGGGCTGTTTCGTGAGGAAGAGCTCAACCGTGTTGTTGCCGGTAGCCGCGTTACGCCAGGGATTATTGCCCAGGTGGTTGAGTATGCCGCCGCGCGTCAAGGGGTGATGATTTTTGCCGCCACGGTCGCCCATGCCGAAGAAATTATCAGCTATTTACCCATCAACCAGTCAGCGCTGATTACCGGTGCGACGGCCTCTCACGAACGTACAGCGCTGATTGAGGCGTTCAAGGCGCGTGAACTTAAATTTCTTGTTAACGTCGCCGTGCTGACGACTGGGTTTGATGCGCCCCATGTGGATTTAATCGCCATTCTGCGGCCCACAGAATCGGTAAGCCTTTATCAGCAAATTGTTGGCCGAGGGCTGCGTCTTTCGCCGGATAAAGCCGACTGTCTAGTGTTGGATTACGCCGGAAACCCCTGGGACCTCTATGCGCCAGAGGTCGGCGAGCCAAAGCCGGACAGTGACAGCGAGCCAGTACAGGTTGAGTGCCCGGCCTGTGGTCATGCCAATCTATTCTGGGGTAAACGTGATGGTGAGCTGGTAATTGAGCATTTTGGCCGTCGATGCCAAGGGCTGGTAGATAATCCCAATCCACCTGCTAAGCCAGGCAAGGGCAGGCGGGGCACCAATCAAAAGCAGTGTGACTTTCGTTTTCGCTTTAAAGTCTGTGAGCAATGTGGCGCTGAAAATGATATTGCCGCCCGCCGCTGCCACGGTTGCGAGCAATTGTTGGTAGATGCTGACGATAAGCTTAAAGATGCGCTTAAATTAAAAGATGCCAACGTGCTGCGAGTCAGCGGTATGAAGTTAGAGGCCACCACGAATGGGCGAGGGCTGCCGCGATTAAAAGTGACCTATTACGATGAAGATGGCGCCAGCTTGGCCGAGTGGTTTGCGCTGGAAACGCCGGCTCAGCGGCGGGCATTTTATGCGGTTTTCTTACGTCACCATTTACGTGCGCCAGGGACTAAGTGGCAGCCTGCTTCTCCAGCTGAGGTGGTCGAAGAGCAGCGCCGCCTACGCCACCCAGACTTTGTGGTGGGCCGTAAAGTTGGGCGGCACTGGCAGCTTCGCGATAAGCTGTTTGACTACCAAGGGCGCTACCGTAAAGCCGCCGAGGCAGGCTAGATGCCGCCACGGCTTGCACGCTGTTACACTGGCCATCATGGATGTTTAACTGATAAAGGAATACGCCCTGCGTGAGCGAGACGCCAAGCGCTACCGTTGACCATGACTCTCTCGACGCCCTCGCCACAGCACCCATGGCGGAAGTGCTAGGGCGTCTGTTTGATGAGCCCATCATGCAGCTTCCGGAGGATCTGTATATTCCACCGGAAGCGCTGCGCGTGTTTTTGGAAGCCTTCGAGGGGCCGCTTGATCTGTTGCTCTATCTGATTCGGCGCCAAAACCTGGATATTCTCACGATTAACGTGGCAACCATTACGCACCAGTACATTGAGTACGTCGAGCTGATGAAAGCCATGAAGATTGAACTGGCCGGTGAGTACCTGTTAATGGCAGCGACGCTGGCGGAAATTAAGTCGCGCTCACTGCTGCCGCGCCCGCCGAAGGCGGAAGGCGAAGAGGAAGAAGATCCCAGGGCTGAGCTGATTCGCCGCCTGCAAGAGTACGAGCGTTTAAAAGAAGCAGCCGAAACGTTAGACACGCTGCCTCGGGTTGGGCGTGACTGGTTCAGCGTTCAGGCAGGGTTGCCACCGCTGGAAGCGCGAGTGATTCACCCTGACGTGGGGTTAGACGAACTGTTAGGGGCGCTGTCGGACATTCTGAAGCGCGCTGAGCTGACACAATCCCACCAGATCAGCCGCGAGGTGCTGTCTACCCGAGAGCGCATGCTGAAAATTATGGAGCAGCTAAGTCACGACGCTGAGCACCAGCGCTACACCCCCTTTGAAGCGCTGTTTACCCTGGAAGAGGGGCGCGCTGGCGTCGTAGTGACGTTTATGGCCATTTTAGAATTAGCCAAAGAAGCCATGATTGAAATTGTCCAGAATGCGCCGCTGTCGCCCATTCATGTGCGTGCGCGTCAAGCGGCCTTGGCAGATAGCGAAGAGAGCGCGTTTGAAGACGTAGACAGCGAAGACGATGCCTCTGAGTCTGCGTTTGACGAAGTGGTGTTTGAAGAGCCAGGGTTTAAAGAGCCAGCGTTTGAACCTGACGAGGAGTCGCCGTGAGAGACACCACGTTAGACGATATTATTGAAGCAGCGCTGCTTGCCGCTGGCGAACCGCTTTCCTTAGATCGGCTTGAAACGCTGTTTTTAGAAGACGAATGCCCGCCCAGAAAAGCGCTGCGGGATGCATTGGCTCGTCTTGAACTGCGCCATGAAAACGGGGCGCTGGAGCTGGTGGAAACGGCATCCGGCTTTCAGCTACGTATTCGGCCACGGCTTTCGCACTGGGTGTCGCGGCTATGGGATGAGCGGCCGCAGCGTTACTCACGGGCGCTGCTAGAAACGCTGGCGCTGATTGCCTATCGCCAGCCAGTAACGCGAGGCGATATTGAAGACGTGCGCGGCGTCAGTGTTAGTAGTTCGATTATGCGTACGTTGATGGAGCGAGGGTGGGTTCGCGTAGTAGGCCATCGAGATGTGCCCGGACGCCCCGCTGTTTACGCCACTACTCGCAGCTTTTTAGATGATTTTGGCCTGAAAACCTTGGATGCATTGCCGCCCATCCATGAACTGGTCAATGCTGATGATAGCGATACGGATATTGGGCAAGATGAAGCGCAACCAGCACTGGACGAAACGCCTGAAACCGTGCAGGATGCGCCACCCCAGAGTGAAGAGATAACCTCAGCTGAGAGTGTTGCTGCTGAGAGTGTTGCAGCAGAGATTGTTACAACAGAGATAGCTGATAAACACGCCGAGACGGCGTTAACCCAGCCGCTGAGTTTCGCCGATTTAGAGGCGCGCCTAGCGGCACGTGCGCAGCGTAACGACGATGATGCGCGCACGCAGACTAACGATGTGAGGTCAGACGACCATGAGTCAGAGTAATAACACCACGCCCCCGACCAGCGAAAAGCTGCAAAAAGTATTGGCTCGGGCAGGGCTGGGTTCTCGCCGAGAGATGGAAACTGCCATTTCCGACGGCCGAGTAAAGGTGAATAGCCAAGTCGCCAAGCTAGGTGACCGGGTAGAAGCCCGCGACAAGGTAAGTTTTGATGATCGCCCCGTGTCGCTGCGGCCCGAAGAGGAAGTGCCGCGCCGGGTGATTATGTACAACAAGCCAGAAGGCGAACTGTGCACCCGTAAAGATCCAGAAGGGCGTCGCACGGTGTTCGAACGCCTACCGCGCCTGAAAGGCGAGCGCTGGATTGCCATTGGCCGCCTGGATATTAACACCAGTGGCTTGTTGCTCTTCACCACAGACGGCGAGCTTGCTAACCGCTTAATGCACCCATCAACCCAGGTAGAGCGTGAATACGCGGTGCGGGTGATGGGTGAGGTCAAGCGCGAACACATTGTTGCGATGGTCGACGGCGTGATGCTAGAGGATGGCCCGGCGCGTTTTACCGATGTACAAGAGTTCGGTGGTGAAGGCATTAACACCTGGTTCCACGTGGTGATTTTAGAAGGTCGTAACCGCGAAGTGCGTCGCCTGTGGGAATCCCAAGGGCTCACGGTTAGCCGCTTAAAGCGGGTGCGCTATGGCAATATCTTCCTTGATAAGCGCGCCAAAGCAGGCGAGTGGGTAGAGCTTTCCCAGGACGAGGTCGATGACTTGGCCACGTTGGCAAATCTAGAAACCCGCAAAGTGCCCGCATTAACGCCAGATGAGAAGAACCGTTGGAGCCGCGATAAGCACAAGCGCCGCCCGGTTCAAGCTATGCGCAAGCCAAAGCCTAAGCGTGGTTAATAATTAAGTATGGTTGGTAGTAGTTCGAAGAAGTGTTTTTGACGGATGTGTATTGGTAAAAGGTAAAAAAGGCTTGCTATTAGCAAGCTCTATCCGTACTATATGCATCCGTTCGAGGGGGTCGTTAGCTCAGTTGGTAGAGCAGTTGACTTTTAATCAATTGGTCGTAGGTTCGAATCCTACACGACCCACCACTTGAACAGAATTACTGCTTAAGCGGAAACTTAGCGCCAAGTTACTCGTAATAAGTTGTTAACTAGGTGCATAGCAATATTTGGGTCGTTAGCTCAGTTGGTAGAGCAGTTGACTTTTAATCAATTGGTCGTAGGTTCGAATCCTACACGACCCACCAAATTTAACGCCCTTGGTAGCTTGCTGCCAGGGGCGTTTTGCTATTTGGTGATGAAGCCAACTAACGCACACTTTATGCTTGCAGCGGGCAACGATTTAACACCACAATAGTCCTAGTTATAGCTACCAATGATGTCATGGTAGCGCTGTCCACTTATGGTGGACAGAGCGATGAGTCCCCGCGAAAGACGCAGCGGCTTATCGCATCGAGTGCGGCGTTTGCAAAGTGCACACGCCGTGACCGGTGTTTAACAGGGGGATTCCCTGTTCGTCACAGTGGTAGACACGATGACTATTATGACTACTCAAGCTGAGCTTAGCGCTCCGCTCCCCAGCCCATATTGCCCCACCCGTATTCCTGCGGAAGATGAGGCACGGGTGGCTGAAATCAAGCAACTACTCAACGCAAATAATGCAGTGCTTGTCGCTCATTACTACACCGATGATGCCATTCAACAGTTGGCTGAAGAGACGGGTGGCTGTGTTGCAGACTCTCTTGAAATGGCACGCTTTGGTGCACGACATGATGCGACAACGCTGGTCGTTGCAGGTGTGCGCTTCATGGGAGAAACGGCGAAAATTCTATCGCCAGAAAAACGCGTTTTAATGCCTACTCTGGAAGCGACCTGTTCGCTGGATATTGGCTGTCCTGCCGATGAATTCAGTGCTTTTTGTGATGCGCATCCTGACCGTACCGTGGTGGTATACGCTAATACCTCTGCCGCCGTGAAAGCCCGTGCTGATTGGGTTGTTACCTCCTCAATTGCGGTTGAAGTTATTGAGCACCTTCAAGCGAAAGGGGAAAAAATACTGTGGGCACCGGATAAGCATTTAGGCGGTTATATTCAGAAAAAAACCGGCGCAGATATGCTGATGTGGGATGGTGCTTGTATCGTTCACGAAGAGTTCAAAGCGAAAGGTATTGAAGATCTCAAGCGCCTTTATCCGGAAGCTGCGGTGCTGGTGCACCCTGAGTCACCGGATGCAGTCGTTGCTTTGGCTGACGTGGCAGGCTCTACTTCGCAACTGATTAAGGCTGCGCAAACGCTACCTAATGACAAATTAATTGTTGCCACTGACCGCGGCATTTTCTTTAAAATGCAGCAGGCCGTGCCCGATAAAACCCTGTTTGAGGCGCCCACAGCGGGCAACGGTGCAACCTGCCGTAGCTGTGCCCACTGCCCATGGATGGCGATGAATGCTCTGGATAACCTCGCGGGAGCGCTGCGCGACGGTAGTGGCGAAATTTTTGTTGATGACACGCTGCGGCTGCAGGCGTTAAAACCACTAGAGCGAATGCTGAGTTTCAATGCCTAACGTATAAACTCACTATGATAGCTCGAAGGGTACAGCCCGAATGCGATAGGCATTCGGGCTTTTTTAGAAATGTCAAAACTTGTCTAATGCCTCGCGATAGTCAATGAACGCTTCCCTGCGTTGTTCAATACGCGCTAATACCTGCTGATCGTTCTCTTGCTGTGCGGCATCTTTAGCGATATTTAACTGGCGAATACCGCGGTCAACTCTACCGGTTAGCTGTAAGTGCTCTGCTCGTGCTAAGTGACCCCAACCGTTATAACCACTTCGTCCCGCTGCTTCGGCAAGTAGGTTGAATCCCTGGGGGCTTTCAGGGTGCTGCGTAGTAATATCACGTAGCAATTCATAAGCAGCCTGTGGGTCGCGCTGCAGCTGAGCTTCGGCTAACACCAATTGCGCCGGTAAGTAATTGGGCATGATTCGCAGTAGACGCTGGCTACGCGTAATAGCTTCCTCATAGCGTTGGGCTTCTAACGCAACTGTAGCGGCAGAGGCAGGTAGCATACCGTAGTCGGGTAATTCACGGGCCAGTTGATCGATAGTTTGCAGCGCGTTGTCAGTTTGGCCGTTTCGAGCTGCGATTAGCGCCGATAAATAGCGCTGCGCTTGCTCTTCACCGTTTTCTTGGGCAAGGCGTGATGCAGCTTGTTGCGGTGTGTTGTGGTAAATGCTCAAAAGTGCGCGAGCGCGCATCATGTCGTATAACGTGTCGCTAGTATAAGTGTCGGCAATTGTTAGCTGTGATGCGCGTGCCTGAGCATCGCTTAGCCGGCTATCGCTCACTGGGTGGGTAAGTAAGAATTCTGGTGGGGTGCCGCCCTGGAGCCGTGCCATTCGCTGCATAGCACCAAACATTCGTACCATCGCATCTGGGTTGTAACCGGCACTTGCCATTGCCTGCAGACCAATACGGTCAGCTTCTTGTTCAAAACGTCGTGAATAAGACAATTGATCTTGAATTAGCGCCGCTTGAGAACCCATGGCAGCGGCCATGCCTGCATCACCGCCACCGCTAGCGGCAATGAGCATGCCTGCAAGCATAGCGGCCATCGCGGGTAGCTGCGTTTGCTCTGCTCGTGCACTGCCCCTGGCGTAGTGTCGCTGAGACAGATGGCCTAGCTCATGGGCGATAACCGACACAAAGGCTCCCTCATCTTCAGCAAAGGCGAATAATCCAGAATTGATGCCTATGACCCCGCCAGGAACTGCGAAAGCATTGAGAGAACCGTTATCAACCATCACGGTCGTTGTGCGAAGGCTGCCAAGCTGACTATGAGGAGCAAGGCGTGCAACTAGGCTATTTAGGTAGGCATTTACGATAGGGTCTTGCCATTGTGGTGCCTGAGCACGAAATTGACGAAGCCAAGCGCGACCTAGGCGATACTCCTCGTTGCTAACAGAAGTTGAAGCGCCGCCTAGGCTAGGGAGCTGATAGCTAGGGAGCTGATAATCGTCGAAGCCAAGGCTGGGCGAGCTAACGCTGGCGATGCTCAGCATAAGTGCCAGTGCATAGGTTCGGCGAAAAGGTACGAGTCGAAGGTGCGGCATGGCATCCTCATTGGTGTTCCTGAGTTCAAGTAATATACGCAGCAAACAGCGGTGTGACATTGATTCAGGCAGGGAAGTGCCGTTAAATCAAATTCTCAATGAGCATTTGAAAGAAATAGTGGTTGTAACAATACCGTATTCGAGCAAATATTTTTCAGGAGAGGGTATGTCCGAGCAAACAGATTCTAGGCCAGTTAATAGCCTTCAGCCAGACACCGTGTTAGATGCCACCGGATTACATTGCCCGCTACCGCTATTAAAAGCCAAGCAGGTACTGGCTGGGATGGCCCCAGGTCAACGACTAGAGGTGAGGTCAACCGATGCTGGCTCATGGCGCGATATGACATCATTTACTGAGCTAAGCGACCATACGCTTGAAGGGCGCGAACAACGCGGCGATATTTACTACTTCTGGATACGCAAAGCAGGGATATCTCGCTCATGACCGTGCGTACCATTCTGAAAAGTTGGGTAGAACGCTACTTTTCAGACGAAGAGGCGTTAATCCTTTTGCTTGTGTTAGTAGCTGGATTTGCAGCCATTATTTGGTTTGGCAGAATGCTAGCGCCGTTTTTCACTGCGCTTGTGCTAGCGTTTTTGCTGCAGGGGGTAGTGAGTGCGCTGACCCGGCGCGGGGTGCCTCATTTGCTAGCGGTTATTGTTGTGTTTGTAGCATTTGTTAGCGTGTTATTGACGCTTGCTTTCATCTTAATGCCACTGATCTGGAATCAGCTTGTTGGCCTTGTTCAGGAAACTCCCCGGATGTTTGCTAGTGGCCAGGGGTGGTTAGACGACCTACAGGGGCGCTATCCAAATTTAATAACCCCCGATCAAATGCAAAGCTGGATAGGCGTTGCCAGCCGAGAAATCAGCCAGCTAGGGCAGCGTGCATTAACACTTTCACTGGCGTCGCTTGGCAACATTATGTCGCTGATTATTTATCTCGTGTTAGTGCCGATACTGGTATTCTTTATGCTCAAGGATCGCCAGTCATTGGTAGGTTTTACGCTGTCGCTGCTACCACAAAAGCGCACGCTGTTGACCCGTATCTGGCATGAAATGGATCGTCAAATTGCGAATTACATACGCGGCAAATCGATTGAAATTATTATTGTTGGTACGGTTTCTTTCTTTACCTTCGCTTTCTTTGGCTTGCCTTATACCGCGTTATTAGCAGTGCTTGTGGGTTTCTCCGTGCTGGTGCCTTACATTGGAGCGGCAGTTGTCACTATTCCTGTGGCGGCGGTCGCAGGGTTTCATTTTGGAATCAGTGAGCAATTTGCTTATGTGCTGATTGCCTATGGTGTGATTCAAGCACTTGACGGGAATGTGCTTGCACCAGTGTTGTTTTCAGAAACGAATAATATCCATCCCGTTTCAATTATTGTCGCGGTGCTGTTTTTTGGCGGTATTTGGGGGTTTTGGGGCGTTTTCTTTGCAATCCCCCTGGCTACATTGCTAAAAGCATTGGTTTACGCCTGGCCAAGAGGGATTGAAGAACGAGAAGGAAAAAAGCAGCTACCAGTGGTTGAACATTAATAGGCGCTATCTACTCGTAATGCATGTGAACGAATAAGAGAAACGAGCGGAGATGGCATCCACAAGGGATACGGCAGTCTTGGTCTTGTTAGCTGGCATTTAATGCTTCTGCGGCTGCCAATACGTCATCAACGTGCCCTGGAACTTTAACGCCACGCCACTCTTGAGCAAGCTTACCCTCACTGTCAATCAGGAAGGTGCTACGCTCAATGCCAAGGTGCTCTTTACCGTACATTTTTTTGAGCTTGATAACGTCAAAAAGCTGGCACACAGTTTCATCCTTATCGGAGATAAGCTCGAAATTGAACTCTTGCTTCGCCTTGAAGTTCTCCTGAGCACGGATACCGTCTCTAGAAACGCCGATAATGACTGTGTTGGCAGCATCGAAACGCGGTTTGCGGTCTCTGAAATCGCCACCTTCGGTAGTACAACCGGGTGTACTGGCTTTTGGGTAAAAATAGATAACTACCTGTTTACCGCGCAGTTCAGACAGCGTCACCGTTGTATCACCGGTGGCTGGGGCGGAAAAGTCAGGTACCAATTGGTTAAGGCGCACTGACATGTAAAGCTCCTTTAATGGGATAATATAGTGAGTTGATTACACGCAAGTAACGCGCTTATGTCAAAGCGAATAAGCGCCTAATAGCGAAGGGCTATAAAAACTCTCAGTGCTTTGCGCTGTACAGGTTCGAGTCGCCTGAGTACCATTTGTTTTTTGTAGAACCCCTTGGAGCACAGCAGAAGGCGAAAGGCATAAAATGGCAGCTAGTCGAATTGCCCCACTATGTATGCTCAATGTATGCCCATGCGATACCCAGGCTAATGGTCGTGGCTACTCGATTTCTTTGAACGAATATCGTTTGCCGCGTAATTTTATAATTTTGTAGGTGAGGAACAAGCGGATGATCACAGGCAGCATTGTCGCCCTGGCGACGCCGATGAAGATCAATGGCGACATCGACTGGGAGGCGCTTCGTCGTCTGGTGAACTTCCACCTCGATAATGGCACTGATGCCATCGTTGCAGCGGGTACCACCGGCGAGCCTACTACCATGTCATTTGCCGAGCACTTCGATGTGATTCGCAGCGTGGTAGAAGAGGTGAATGGCCGAATTCCAGTGATTGCCGGCACCGGGGCTAACGCCACATCAGAGGCGGTTGAGCTGGCACGCTATGCCAGTGAAGTGGGCGCAGACTACTGCCTATCGGTGTGCCCTTACTACAACAAGCCGACCCAAGAAGGGCTATACCAACACTTTAAAGCCGTTGCTGAAGGCAGTAATCTTCCAGTAATTCTGTACAACGTTCCTGGTCGTACCTGCTCTGATCTCTACAATGAAACGGTAGTGCGCTTGGCAGAAGTGAAAAATATCATTGGTTTGAAAGATGCGACGGGGAACCTTGAGCGTGCCGAGGATCTAATTACTCGCTTGAAGGGCAGCGATTTTATGCTCTACTCCGGAGACGATGCCACTGCCTGTGATTTTATGTTGATGGGTGGCCACGGTGATATTTCCGTTACTGCGAACGTAGCGCCTAAAGCAATGCATGATTTATGTGCTGCAGCAGTGGCCGGTGATGCAGACAAAGCGCACCAAATTAATACGCGTTTGATGCCGTTACATACTAATTTAGGCATCGAAGCGAACCCAATCCCAGTTAAGTGGGCACTGCATCGCATGGGGTATATGGACGCAGGGATTCGTCTGCCGTTAACTTGGTTGTCTGAAAAGTACCACGCCACTGTGAGTGAAGCGCTGCAGTTGGCGGGCGTCGTAGAGGAGTAATTCGACGCAACCCCTCTGTTACCCGGTGGTCGTTGTTGACTCGCCGGGTACTCGATCTGTTGACTGTTAAGGTGGCTCGATGCGCCCTGTTCTTGAAAAACGCTTGCTTGAAAAACGTGCGCTTAAATGGATACCGCTGGCACTCGCAACAGCTGTTGTACTTGCCGGATGCTCGCGCGATGGTTACTACCATGACCGCAATTTAGACTACACTGAAGCCGCCCCAGCGCCCCCCCTAGTACTTCCTGACACGCGCAATACCCAGCGTTACCGCGATGCTATGCCTGTGCCGCAAGTTACTGCACAAGATACGCGTCCTCAACAGGCCGCTGAGATTTCTGCGCCTCCGTCATTAGCGATTGGCAGTGGCTTAGAACCAGAGTTCGTAGAGCGTCGTCAGGTAGGTAACCAGACATGGCTAGTAGTCGCGGCAGACACGGGAGCCGTTTGGCCACAGTTAGAAGCGTTTGCGCGTAGTCGCCAGCTAGGTGTACAGCAAAGTAATGCAAGCCAAGGCGTTATAGTGACCTCGCAAGCCACATTGACGCTGCAGAGTGCGTTGAGGTCGGGCAGTAGTGAGGTACGCTGCGAACAATCAGGGCAAAGCGTAGCAGCATGTCTTGACGCGTTAGAACAGTACCTAGGTGCACGTAGTGCCACCGCTAGCGCTTCTTCTTGGACAGCTCAACGACTTGCAGAACAGCAAACGCCTCAGTTGCAACAGCAAGGTGACGAGTGGGAAGTGGTAATTCCTCAACCGATAGATCGTGTTTGGGCGGAACTTGATCATTATCTGGAACTTGATTTTAGTGTAGAGGGCGAGCGTGACTTATTAGCAACTTCCGCTGATAATTATGAGTTTTTGGTTGAGTATATGACGGAGACAGAGCGGGGACGTAATCCACTGCAGATCGTCTTTAGCCCCGATGTACGCCGTATGTCACAGCAAATTCGTCTTGCCCTTCAGCCTAACGGTGATAAGACGATTCTGCGCGCCATTAATGCCAGTGAACGTAGCTTTAGTGCTGATGATCAGCGCGAGCTGCTTGAGCGTGTCTCCGGCTATCTACGTTAACGTCTAATTTTGTAACCTTTTCGGAGTCCCCATGGAAAAGCGCCAAGAGCTCTATGCTGGTAAAGCAAAATCTGTTTATACCACCGACGATCCAGATTTGTTGGTACTGCATTTTCGTGATGATACCAGCGCGTTTGATGGCAAAAAGAAAGAGTCACTGGCCCGTAAAGGCAAGGTGAACAACATCTTTAACGCATACATTATGCAACGTCTACAAGAAGCGGGAATCCCTACGCATTTTGAAAAACAGCTTTCGGATAACGAAAGCTTAGTAAAAAATATGCAGATGATTCCTGTTGAATGTGTAGTACGCAACATTGCAGCTGGCGGTTTGGTTAAACGGTTGGGCGTTGAAGAGGGGATGGCACTGTCTCCTCCGACCTTTGAGCTGTTCTTAAAGAATGATGAAAAGGGCGACCCAATGATTAATGAGTCGCTAGCAGAAACCTTTGGTTGGGCAACCCCAGAGCAACTGGCAAAAATGAAGACACTCACTTTTAAAGTGAACCATGTCCTCAAGCAGCTATTTGCCGAAGGTGATATTTTGCTTGTCGATTACAAGCTAGAGTTTGGCATCTTTAAAGGCGAGGTTGTACTCGGCGATGAATTTTCTCCGGATGGTTGCCGTCTATGGGATGCCAACACCCGTGAGAAACTTGATAAAGACCGTTTCCGCCAAGGGTTGGGAGGCGTCATTGAGGCTTATGAGGAAGTCGCTCGGCGCATTGGTATTCATATTGACTGAATAGCATAGCACCCCACGCTTGAGTGGCTTTAACAGCAAAACCCGCTTAGGAAATCAATTTCCAAAGCGGGTTTTTTGCTATTGTGTAATGGCTTTCGCCCTGAATTCAATAGCTCAATAGCCCCTCTATTTGCTTACGGTTGCCTCAGTCATTTCGTCAAGCGCCTGTAGTCGGTAGCCATATCCATAAACCGAAACAAGATTCCAGCCAAACTCTGAAGTTAGATTCAGTTTTTTGCGTACCCGGTGTATGTAGACATCTAGCGTGCGTGTGCCCGGCGGGTCACTTTTCCCCCAAACATATTCATATAAGTAAGAGCGTGAAAGCGGACTGCCAAGCTGGTTGAGTAGAAGGAACGCTAAGCGAAATTCCTGCCGAGTCAATGTCACTTCTTCACCGTCTACATACGCCGTTTCACGGTTGGCATTCAGCTTAATACGGCCAAATTCAAGTGCTTGCTGTTGCGCCACGCTAGGTGTGCGTAATGAGTGGCGGCGTGTGGAAGCATAGGCTCTTGCAGCAAGCTCACGGGGTCTGAAAGGCTTGCTAATAAAGTCATCAGCACCTGCATTCAACGCCTGAATGACATCTACTTCCTCCTGCCTCAGGGTAACCATAATGACGGCAGGAAGGATCTGCAGATACGTTTTCATCCAGTTGAGCAGAGCGATGCCTGTTCCATCAGGCAAGTGCCAATCAAGCACCACCAAGTCGAACGTGTTACGACTGGCGGTATGTATGAAGGCTTTACTGGTTTCAAAGGAGAAGATATTAGCTTCTATGCCTCGTTCGGCAAACCCATCCAAAAGCGCCTTTTCAATGCGCTCTGAACCCACCTTCTCATCTTCTACTATTGCAATACGCATAGGCCATATCCAAGTCGTGTCTTGTCAGTGAAAGTAAGCAGCATGCTGTGTAGGTCTATCCATAGAGTTCAACGAGAACAAAAGTGCGGTCGTCCGATATGTTTTCCTCGATATCAGCAATACAAGCGCAGATAGTACTGTTAATTAGTCGTTTGTGTTATCTGAATCATAGGGTTGATCGTCTTAATGTAACAATAAGATAAAATTACTAATCTGTTCATTTATCGTTAAAAAATGGTTTATTTTAGTGATTAAACATCAGTTCAACTGCAATTTTGTTAGCGTGCTTGTAGAAAAGCCGACCATAAGATAGACGGTTTCCGTGCGTTACCTTAAGGATAAGCTATCGAAAAATTAAGCCCGCCTAGTAGTAAAATGCTAGTACTATAGTTGTCGCAGATTTCTCCTAAAAAATCGAGCAACAATTTTTCAAATTAAGATCATGTAAATATCAAACGGTGAGTAAGCTAACCTTTATGCTTTCAAATGTTAAGTACTGTCAAAAAATTGCGTTGCTTAACATTCGCTCTATTGGTGTAAGAGGAACGTGACGGAAATAGAACTAGCGCTAAGCAAGCTATCTAAATTAGAAATATAACACCTTAATTAATCCAAACGATAGACACTAAAGGTTACCCAGCAGCTGATTATGGCATGATAGCACCATTCATTGAGTGCGTTAATGGAGGTGACATCAGTGATTGTCTATGGTCTGTGACTGCTTGATTTTATCCGCACAATTAGAGTTAAGAAATCCACCACGCTGTGATAGCAGTAGTGAAAGCCGTTTTACTGTTTCAGCACAGAACCTGTTTGTGAACAATGGTTAATCTGAGAGTATGGTAGGGGAGAAAATAAAATTATAAATAATCATTAAATATTAAAACAGTGTTTCTAAATTAAAGAGGCACTGCCAAAGGCAGTGTTGTGTTTGAGAAATTTGAGGCGATTATTTAACTTTTTGTAATATTTTACTGGCATTTTTCCACTATTTTTTATCAAAATGAAGTTTTTTATAACTATTTTTTAAATATCTATAAGTGTTTTTATTTTTATTGTTCTAATAAAGGTTAAATAATGTTTTCAGATGTTTGTTAATAATTGTGCGTATCTTGAGTAAATATGAACAATAATTTCACTGTATTGAGTTAGCACTAATCTAAGTACGAGAATGAACCCACTAAATAAACGCCTTGAACGGTATTAACTAACTTCTGTGTTTTAACACAGGGGTGTTAGTGCTTTGGAAACCGCATATCACGCAGTGCAGTGTTGCTTATCTCAGGTGGCTCTGCGCGTTGGTAGTCAGTGGTTGCCCGGTCGGATGGAGGTTGCCAGGTGAGGTGTTACGCCTCAACGCTTCAGCACCACACCGAAATGGCCAAGGGAAAGATAGTTGTGCGAGGTAAACGCGCCTCCTCACTGAACAGTTAGTGGAGTTCTAAGCAATGAATAACGTATTTCGCTTAATCTGGAACCGTACGCTTGGCCGGTTAGTGGTAACTTCTGAAGCGGCCCGCAGCCGTGATAAATCCGCCACCCGGCAAGGGCTCGTTGGCCAACTACCAGCGCCGCAAACCTCCTCCAGTATTTCTGCCTTGTTGCGCCCAGCCGTGGTCGCCGTGGCGCTTGCCGCCGGCTCGTTGATGCTGGTAGCGCCGGAGGCAAGGGCTGATGCACTAATGAATGCCAATACATGTGCTAATAACGGGTTTAACAATACCCGTATTGGCATTGGCACAAATGCTGAAGCATGTGAGGACGGTGCGGTTTCGATTGGCTGGAATTCGTCCGCGGTAGGGCGCATTAATGGTGGTGGTACTACCCAACAGGGTACATCGTTGGGCCAGACGGCAACATCATCCGGCGGTGTGGCGATAGGCTTTCGCGCGAACTCGGTGGTCCCGAATGGAATAGCAACAGCCATTGGTGCTGGAAGCCAGGCAACGGGAAATTTCTCGATTGCGATTGGTACCCACGACCATCAACGTACTACCGCTACTGCCGATGGAGCCATTGCTCTAGGGTCATGGGCTAAATCGACCGCACTTAATGCGGTTGCTATAGGTCGGCAAAGTGAGGCGAATTCTGGTCGAGCAGTCGCGTTGGGGCATAAAGCCAGCGCCGGTGGTGCTAGCGATGGGTCCGTAGCGATAGGGGCAGATAGTGTATCCAGTGGTGGTGGTTCTGTTTCGGTGGGTTTAAACAGCAACTCAGGCAGTACTGCAATTGAGCTTATTGCTGTGCCACTCCCAGCTGATGTTCTGCAGCGCGGTATTGCGATAGGTATGAATGCCGATGGTGTTGGTTCTGTTGCCATTGGGCACGATGCGTATGCTGGTTTAGCGGCAGGTACGGGTAACGCTGGTCGTGTGGGTACCGCAGTGGGTGCTGGTACACGCGCTGAGGGGCATCGTTCCATTGCTATTGGTACTGCCCGTAATCGGGTGACAACAGCAACTGGCACTCAAGCAATTGCAATGGGTAATGCGCTAGAGGCAGAAGGCGTTAACGCTATTGCAATTGGTAACAGTGCCGCACCGCAAGCAGATGGTACATGGTTAGAAACGACACGCCATAGTGCTAACGGTAACCGCTCCATCTCGCTGGGTTTCTCTTCACAAGCGAATAGTGATGATGCTATTGCCGTAGGGTCGAGAGCTGCAGCCATTAATGCAAATGCCATTGCCATAGGCCGTAACGCACAAGCTGAGTCGCGTTTTAGCCCAACGGGTACCGGACTTCCTGCTGAGTTTTTAATGGGTTCTGTAGCCTTGGGTGATGGCGCTAAAGCCTTATCAGGTACGGCAGTCGGTGCAAATGCGGGCATAGTGGGTACTGATGCTACAGGCACCGCTATTGGTGGCGGTGCAACAGCGGGCAATGGCTCTATCGCCCTATCGGGCGCTGAGTTCAGACCTGCAAGTGCACTAGGGCTATCTTCTATTGCTGCTGGTAGTAATGCGCAAACAACAGCTGTTTCTACCAGCGCGATTGCACTCGGCTCTACCACTGCAGTGGACGGTAAACACTCCATTGCCATGGGGCGTCAGTCTGAAGTGTCAGGCGAAAGAAGCATGGCCCTGGGTCAGGATGCCAAGGTGGGCACCTATGATACCAATGGCGATGCAACCGGCTCTGCCAATAGCGCCATTGCGTTAGGCGATTTTGCCAATGTACAGGGCAATAATGGTATTGCTATTGGTAAGGAAAGCCTTGCCTCGGTTGAAAACACCATCGCTATGGGTGCTGGCGCGCAAGCCTCTGGTCTCGACGCCATTGCCATGGGTACCGGTGCCAAAGCCTCTGGTGAGCAAAGTATCAGTATTGGCTATGGAAACGAAGTTTCGGGCGATCATTCGGGGGCCGTTGGTGACCCGAATATTATAAGTGGTACAGGCTCATACGCACTGGGTAACGACAATACCATTGAGGCCGACAATGCCGGTGCTTTTGGTAACAACAATACCCTTACGGCCACTGCAGCCGGTAGCCGTATCATCGGTAATGACAATAACCTTGATGTCGCTGATGCCTTTGTAATGGGTAATGGCGCGGATGTCACCGTTGCCGGTGGGGTGGCGCTGGGCAATGGCGCTATCGCAGATACGGGCGCAGGCATCCCAGGCTACAACCCACTCACTGCCGCTGCTGACGGCTTGGATGCAGGCATCGCCGCAACCCAAAGTACAACGGGTGCGGTTGCGGTAGGCGATGCTACAGGCGGTGTATTCCGCCAGATTACGGGTGTTGCTGCTGGTTCTGAAGACAGCGATGCGGTGAACGTTGCTCAGCTAAAGGCCAGCGAAACCCACTACTACAGCGTCAACGATGACGGTACGCAGCAAGCTAACTTCAACAATGACGGTGCTTCTGGGGTTAACGCCCTGGCGGCGGGCACCAATGCAAGCGCTTCAGGGGAGAGTGCAGTTGCCGTCGGTGATGGGGCAGACGCTGGTTCTTCAACCATTTCTGCTGGTGCGCTAACTGGTGTTACTAACCCCAATGGTTATGCAGTCGGTGATAATTTAGCTTCAACTGCTGTTGGTGCAGGCGCAAAGGTAGTCTCTGGAACAGCCATTGGTTTTGACGCGGTAGCCGGAAAAGATGTCGGCGGAGCTACTGTCAATACTGGTACAGCCATTGGTGGCGGTGCGCAGGCGACAGGAAATGCTTCTATTGCCATCTCGCCTGCTGCTTACGCGCCTGCCATCGCTGAAGGCGATACCTCCATTGCTCAAGGTCTTGATGCGCGTTCCCCAGGAAGTGGTTCAGTAGCAATTGGTGCGCTTACTAGTGCTGCTGCTGATGGCGGTATTGCTCTTGGTGCTTCAGCGGCGGTTGATGCGGCAGCAAATAGTGGCATTGCGCTTGGTAATAGTGCGAACGTAACAGCAACAAACGGCATGGCATTGGGCGCTAGCTCAAAAGCTAATGCTGATGCCGGTATTGCTCTTGGTACTTCAGCGACGGTTGATTCAACAGCAACTAATGGCATTGCGCTTGGTCTTAGTTCGAACGTGACAGCAGTTAACGGCGTAGCCTTGGGTGCTGGTTCAGCTGCCACTGTTGAATCAGGTGTAGCTGGCTACGTTCCCACCGGTGCTACCGTTGCTGATTCGACTAATATTGCGGGCACCGTTGCCGCTCTTGGTGCGGTTGACATTGGTAGTCGTCAAATCACTAGCGTTGCCGCTGGTACCCAATTAGATGATGCCGTTAACGTCGCTCAGTTGGTCGCTGTTGAAAATATAGCGAATACCGGCTGGGATGTTCAGGTTAATGCTGAAACCGCGGATAACGTCGCACCGGGTGAAACGGTTCAGTTTATCGATGGCAAGAATATCGAGATAAGCCGCAATGCCGATCAGGTGATTGAAGTTGCGACTGCTGACGAAGTTGAGTTCACTCAGGTAACAATTGGTGACGCTACCAATAACACCGTTATCACTAGTACGGTGGATGGCTTGGACGTGGGGGGTGACAAGATCACCAACGTGCAAGCGGGTGATCTCAGCGCGACCTCGACGGACGCCGTCAACGGCAGCCAGCTGTTCGCGACGAATGAAAATGTCACGACCAACACGACCAACATCACCAACAATGCTGCCGAGATCGACAAAGGCATTAACTTTGGCGACGGTGCTACATCGAACAAGTACGCGTTAGGCGACACCATTAATGTTAACGGTGATGCCAACGTTACCTCTACCACCACGGCAGACGGTGTACAGCTTGGCCTAGCGGACGTGCTCAGTGTGGGGTCTACCAACCCTGTCTCGATTGATGGCGATGCCGGCACGATTAGTGGCCTGACCAACACCACCTTCGACCCGAACGCCACTTACACCGGTGGCCAAGCAGCGACACAGGAGCAGCTGACAAGCGTTAGCAATGTTGCCAATGCTGGCTGGGATGTTCAGGTTAATGCTGAAACCGCGGATAACGTCGCACCGGGTGAAACGGTTCAGTTTATCGATGGCAAGAATATCGAGATAAGCCGCAATGCCGATCAGGTGATTGAAGTTGCGACTGCTGACGAAGTTGAGTTCACTCAGGTAACAATTGGTGATGTTACCAATAACACCGTGATCACCAGTACGGTGGATGGCCTGGACGTAGGGGGTGACAAGATCACCAACGTGCAAGCGGGTGATCTCAGCGCGACCTCGACGGACGCCGTTAACGGCAGCCAGCTGTTCGCGACGAATGAAAATGTCACGACCAACACGACCAACATCACCAACAATGCTGCCGAGATCGACAAAGGCATTAACTTTGGCGACGGTGCTACGTCGAACAAGTACGCGTTAGGCGACACCATTAATGTTAACGGTGATAGCAACGTTACCTCTATCACCACGGCAGACGGTGTACAGCTTGGCCTAGCGGACGTGCTCAGTGTGGGGTCTACCAACCCTGTCTCGATTGATGGCGATGCCGGCACGATTAGTGGCCTGACCAACACCACCTTCGACCCGAACGCCACTTACACCGGTGGCCAAGCAGCGACACAGGAGCAGCTGACAAGCGTTAGCAATGTTGCCAATGCTGGCTGGGATGTTCAGGTTAATGCTGAAACCGCGGATAACGTCGCACCGGGTGAAACGGTTCAGTTTATCGATGGCAAGAATATCGAGATAAGCCGCAATGCCGATCAGGTGATTGAAGTTGCGACTGCTGACGAAGTTGAGTTCACTCAGGTAACAATTGGTGACGCTACCAATAACACCGTTATCACTAGTACGGTGGATGGCTTGGACGTGGGGGGTGACAAGATCACCAACGTGCAAGCGGGTGATCTCAGCGCGACATCGACGGACGCTGTCAACGGCAGCCAGCTGTTCGCGACGAATGAAAATGTCACGACCAACACGACCAACATCACCAACAATGCTGCCGAGATCGACAAAGGCATTAACTTTGGCGACGGTGCTACGTCGAACAAGTACGCGTTAGGCGACACCATTAATGTTAACGGTGATAGCAACGTTACCTCTATCACCACGGCAGACGGTGTACAGCTTGGCCTAGCGGACGTGCTCAGTGTGGGGTCTACCAACCCTGTCTCGATTGACGGTGATGCCGGCACGATCAGTGGCCTGACCAACACCACCTTTGACCCGAACGCCACTTACACTGGTGGCCAAGCAGCGACACAGGAGCAGCTGACAAGCGTTAGCAATGTTGCCAATGCTGGTTGGGATGTTCAGGTTAATGCTGAAACCGCGGATAACGTCGCACCGGGTGAAACGGTTCAGTTTATCGATGGCAAGAATATCGAGATAAGCCGCAATGCCGATCAGGTGATTGAAGTTGCGACTGCTGACGAAGTTGAGTTCACTCAGGTAACAATTGGTGATGTTACCAATAACACCGTGATCACCAGTACGGTGGATGGCCTGGACGTAGGGGGTGACAAGATCACCAACGTGCAAGCGGGTGATCTCAGCGCGACCTCGACGGACGCCGTTAACGGCAGCCAGCTGTTCGCGACGAATGAAAATGTCACGACCAACACGACCAACATCACCAACAATGCTGCCGAGATCGACAAAGGCATTAACTTTGGCGACGGTGCTACGTCGAACAAGTACGCGTTAGGCGACACCATTAATGTTAACGGTGATGCCAACGTTACCTCTACCACCACGGCAGACGGTGTACAGCTTGGCCTAGCGGACGTGCTCAGTGTGGGGTCTACCAACCCTGTCTCGATTGATGGCGATGCCGGCACGATTAGTGGCCTGACCAACACCACCTTCGACCCGAACGCCACTTACACCGGTGGCCAAGCAGCGACACAGGAGCAGCTGACAAGCGTTAGCAATGTTGCCAATGCTGGTTGGAACGTGCAGGCCAACGGCGATACAGCGACAAACGTTGCACCCAATGCCACCGTCCAATTCATAGATGGTCAAAACATCGATATTACGCGTACGGGCACCGATATTACGGTTGCCACGTCGCCAGATCTGACGGCTGACAGCCTCACCATCAACGGTGGTCCGGTGATTAATAGTACGGGCATCAACATGGGAGGAAACACCATCACCAATGTTGGCCCCGGAGTCGCTGGCACCGATGCGGTCAATGTTAATCAATTAGAAGCACAGAAAATCCGCTACTACAGTGTCAACGACAACGGTGTTGTTCAGGGTAACTACAATAACGACGGTGCCACGGGTCTCAACGCCTTGGCAGCTGGCGTTGATGCAAAGGCCTCTCTGGCCGGTGCAATGGCTGTCGGCCATAATGCGCACGCCAGCGGCTTCAATTCGGTCGCCGTGGGTACTGACACCCAAGCTATCTTCATTACAGACGTGGCCATCGGCAATGCAGCCTATGCCGCTGGCGGTGGTGCATTGAACCTGGGAGCAGTAGCAGTGGGCAACCTGGCGTATGTTAGTAGCAATGGTGGTATCGCCATTGGTCATAACGCGCGGGTTACCAATGGTAACCGTGGGCTTGCCATTGGCGTGGATGCTAGCTCTCAAGGAAACCGTTCAATGGCGATGGGGCTGTCTGCGTCGGCTAACGGCACTGGAACCACGGCCATCGGCGATAGTGCAATGGCAACCGGGGACTTCTCGGTCGCTTTGGGTGGCCAGGCGACGGCACAGAACACGATCTCGGTTGCCGGACAGGCCACGAATGTCAATGCTGTTGCAATGGGGGGTCGTGCTAGTGGTGTGGCGGCAACGTCGCTGGGCCGCAACTCACGTGCAATGGCAGACAATGCCACAGCCGTTGGTGGTGGAGGTGCCGTCGCCGATGCTGCAAATGCCACTAGTGTCCGAGCCACGGCGATAGGTTACGGCAGCCTCGCCTCAGGAGTGGACAGCATTGCCATTGGTGATGCCACTTCTAGTGCTGCTGACAGCATCGCAATGGGTCGTTCTGCACAGTCGGCTGGACTACAATCCATCGCCATTGGTTATGATGCGATTGCGACGGGGTCTGTTGCTATGGGCGCGTCTGCGCGTGCTGGTAATGGCGGTGCAGCTTTCGGTGATGGTGCTGTTGCTACGTATAACGGTGGTGTTAATGATCCTGCGATTGTTGCAGGCGCTGCGTTAGGGGAAAACGCGAGTGCTGATGTGTCAGGTGCTACCGCGTTAGGTACGAATACTACAGTAACTAATGAAAGCAGCGTGGCGCTGGGTCAAGGCTCTATTGCTGACGGCAGTACGCTGGCAACGGCTGCCTATGTGCCCACAGGGACCACCACAGTGGCGGCCCCTACTGCAACAAGTGAAGTCTCTATTGGCTCTGCCGGTAATGAACGTCGTATTACCAACGTGGCTGCTGGTGCAACGGATACAGACGCGGTCAACGTCAGCCAGTTAAAAGCAGTGAATGAGTTGGCTAACAGCGGTTGGAGCCTCCAAGCCAACACTGAACTTACGTCCGAAAACATCGGCCCGGGTGAATCGGCGATTTTTGCTGAAGGCAAGAACATTAATGTCAGCCGTGACGCAAACAAGATCACCGTTGCCACCGAGGACGAAGTTGAGTTCACTCAGGTAACAATTGGTGATGCTACCAATAACACCATTATCACCAGTACGGTGGATGGCTTGGACGTAGGTGGCGACAAGATCACCAATGTGCAGGCAGGTGATCTCAGCGCGACCTCGACGGACGCCGTCAACGGCAGCCAGCTGTTCGCGACGAATACCAACGTGACGAACAACACCACCGAGATCAATAAAGGTCTCAACTTTGGTGACGGTGCGACGTCAAATAACTACGCGTTAGGCGACACCATTAATGTTAACGGTGATGCCAACGTTACCTCTACCACCACGGCAGACGGTGTACAGCTTGGTCTAGCGAACGTGCTCAGTGTGGGGTCTACCAATCCTGTCACGATCAACGGTGATACCGGCACGATCAGTGGTCTGACCAACACCACCTTCGACCCGAACGCCACTTACACTGGTGGCCAAGCAGCGACACAGGAGCAGCTGACAAGCGTTAGCAATGTTGCCAATGCTGGTTGGAACGTGCAGACCAACGGCGATACAGCGACAAACGTTGCACCCAATGCCACCGTCCAATTCATAGATGGTCAAAACATCGATATTACGCGTACGGGCACCGATATTACGGTTGCCACGTCGCCAGATCTGACGGCTGACAGCCTCACCATTAACGGTGGTCCGGTGATTAATAACACCGGCATCAACATGGGGGGGAACACCATCACCAACCTGGCACCTGGTGTCGCTGGCACCGATGCTGTCAACGTTAATCAATTAGCAGCACAGAGAATTCGCTACTACAGCGTCAATGATAATGGCACCCAACAAGGCAACTTCAACAACGACGGTGCAACAGGTGTCAATGCTCTTGCAGCCGGTACCAACGCGTTAGCGGCTGGCAATTCTGCTACCGCCGTAGGGAATAACAACTCTGCATCTGCCAATAATGCGACGGCAGTGGGTACTGGAAACACGGCGGAGGGAGAACGTTCAGTAGCCTTAGGTTTCAATAACAATACAAACAGTCAAAGTCAGATTGCTATAGGTGCAAATAACGTACTGGGTGCAGGCACACCAGGGGACTCATTTACCGCTATTGCCATTGGCCGCGAAAACAAGTTGCAGGCACAAAATACGACGGTAATTGGGCAGCTGAACGAAGTTTCCGGCCGTTTTTCTTCAGCCTTCGGTTTCACGAACAACATTTCCGGTGAAAACTCCACCGCATTTGGTATTCGTAACCAAGTGGAAGGACGAACGTCTGTTGCGATGGGCTTCGAGAACAAGGTAACCGGCGGTGGTTTCTCGCGGGCGATCGGCTACCAAAATGAAGTTTCTGGCAAGCTCTCAACAGCGTTAGGTGGTCAAAATACCGTTAGCGGTAATCTCTCCTCAGTGATCGGTGCGGTTAACAATATTGATCAAGATAACGCCTTTGTGCTTGGTAACTTTGCTGATGTTAGCGTAGAAGGCGGCGTTGCCATTGGTACCGCTTCCAACGCCAATACTGGAGCGGGTATTTCCGGTTATAACCCGTTGACGGGTATCGCGGATGATAATGATCCAGCGATTACGGCCACCAAATCAACCTATGGTGCCGTGGCGGTTGGTGATGAAGGCATTGGCTTATATCGTCAAGTCACCGGCGTTGCTGCAGGTACCGCTGATAGCGACGCCGTTAACGTCGCGCAGCTGAAGGCCTTGAACAACGTCGTTGACCAAGGCTTCAACATCACCGCAGACAATGCCGATCTGGCAGATCCAGCGGCGACCGAAGACACCGTCAAGCTGGGCGAGACCGTGGCCTACACCAGTGACGATGGCAACATCATCACCACGGTGCGTGACAACGAAATCGACTTCGCGTTGAACACCGACCTCACCATTGGTGGCCCGGGCGCGCCTGGCGAACCAGGGGTGGACGGCACGTTAGGAGTTGACGGTGCCGACGGCGTGAGTGGCGTTGCGATCAACGGCGCAGACGGCTCCATCGGCCTGACGGGTCCGGCGGGTCAGAATGGCATCAGCCCACAAACCATCCTGCGTCCGCAGATCCTACCGGGCGACGTCATGGCCGACGCCACTGACGTGACACGTCTGACCTTCGAAGACGGCGATGGCAACAACAAGACCGTGGCCACGCTAGAAGATGACGGCCTACGCTTCTCAGGCAACGACAACACCGGCACGACGGCGGGTTACGTCACCCGTAATCTGAACGACGAACTGCAGATTGTGGGCACCGGCGCCGACACCGATGCAGCGGGCGACCCGATTGCCTACTCCTCAGGCAACGTCAAGACCGTCGCAACCCAAGCCGGTGGTATTGAAATCCAGTTCGCCGACACCCCGAACTTCCAGGGTGCCGACATGGGTGACAAGCAAATCACCAGCGTGGAAAGCGGCCTGACCGGCACCACCCTAGAGACCGCCACCGGTGATGACCTCACCAATGCGGTGAACGTGGGCGATCTTCAGAACGCCAATAATGCCCTGGTCAATACAGGCTTCAACATCACCGCAGACAATGCCGATCTAGCCGATCCAGCGGCGACGGAAGACACCGTTGCCCTGGGCGAGACCGTTGCCTACACCAGTGACGATGGCAACATCATCACCACGGTGCGTGACAACGAAATCGACTTCGCGTTGAACACCGACCTCACCATTGGTGGCCCGGGCGCGCCTGGCGAGCCAGGGGTGGACGGCACGTTAGGGGTTGACGGTGCCGACGGCGTGAGTGGCGTCGCGATCAACGGCGCAGACGGCTCCATCGGCCTGACAGGTCCGGCGGGTCAGAATGGCATCAGCCCACAAACCATCCTGCGTCCGCAGATCCTACCGGGCGACGTCATGGCCGACGCCACTGACGTGACACGTCTGACCTTCGAAGACGGCGATGGCAACAACAAGACCGTGGCCACGCTGGAAGATGACGGCCTGCGCTTCTCGGGTAACGACAACACCGGTACCGCGGATGGTTACGTCACCCGTAATCTGAACGACGAACTGCAGATTGTGGGCACCGGTGCCGACACCGATGCAGCGGGCGACCCGATTGCCTACTCCTCAAGCAACGTCAAGACCGTCGCAACCCAAGCCGGTGGTATTGAAATCCAGTTCGCCGACACCCCGAACTTCCAGGGTGCCGACATGGGTGACAAGCAAATCACCAGCGTGGAAAGCGGCCTGACCGGCACCACCCTAGAGACCGCCACCGGTGATGACCTCACCAATGCGGTGAACGTGGGCGATCTTCAGAACGCCAATAACACCCTGGTCACTACAGGCTTCAACATCACCGCAGACAATGCCGATCTGGCCGATCCGGCGGCGACGGAAGACACCGTTGCCCTGGGCGAGACCGTGGCCTACACCAGTGACGATGGCAACATCATCACCACGGTGCGTGACAACGAAATCGACTTCGCGTTGAACACCGACCTCACCATTGGTGGCCCGGGCGCGCCTGGCGAGCCAGGGGTGGACGGCACGTTAGGGGTTGACGGTGCCGACGGCGTGAGTGGCGTCGCGATCAACGGCGCAGACGGCTCCATCGGCCTGACAGGTCCGGCGGGTCAGAATGGCATCAGCCCACAAACCATCCTGCGTCCGCAGATCCTACCGGGCGACGTCATGGCCGACGCCACTGACGTGACACGTCTGACCTTCGAAGACGGCGATGGCAACAACAAGACCGTGGCCACGCTGGAAGATGACGGCCTGCGCTTCTCGGGTAACGACAACACCGGTACCGCGGATGGTTACGTCACCCGTAATCTGAACGACGAACTGCAGATTGTGGGCACCGGTGCCGACACCGATGCAGCGGGCGCCCCGATTGCCTACTCCTCAGGCAACGTCAAGACCGTCGCAACCCAAGCCGGTGGTATTGAAATCCAGTTCGCCGACACCCCGAACTTCCAGGGTGCCGACATGGGTGACAAGCAAATCACCAGCGTGGAAAGCGGCCTGACCGGCACCACCCTAGAGACCGCCACCGGTGATGACCTCACCAATGCGGTGAACGTGGGCGATCTTCAGAACGCCAATAACACCCTGGTCAATACAGGCTTCAACATCACCGCAGACAATACCGATCTAGCCGATCCGGCGGCGACGGAAGACACCGTTGCCCTGGGCGAGACCGTGGCCTACACCAGTGACGATGGCAACATCATCACCACGGTGCGTGACAACGAAATCGACTTCGCGTTGAACACCGACCTCACCATTGGTGGCCCGGGCGCGCCTGGCGAACCAGGGGTGGACGGCACGTTAGGAGTTGACGGTGCCGACGGCGTGAGTGGCGTTGCGATCAACGGCGCAGACGGCTCCATCGGCCTGACGGGTCCGGCGGGTCAGAATGGCATCAGCCCACAAACCATCCTGCGTCCGCAGATCCTACCAGGCGACGTCGTGGCCGACGCCACTGACGTGACACGTCTGACCTTCGAAGACGGCGATGGCAACAACAAGACCGTGGCCACGCTAGAAGATGACGGCCTACGCTTCTCAGGCAACGACAACACCGGCACGACGGCGGGTTACGTCACCCGTAATCTGAACGACGAACTGCAGATTGTGGGCACCGGCGCCGACACCGATGCAGCGGGCGACCCGATTGCCTACTCCTCAGGCAACGTCAAGACCGTCGCAACCCAAGCCGGTGGTATTGAAATCCAGTTCGCCGACACCCCGAACTTCCAGGGTGCCGACATGGGTGACAAGCAAATCACCAGCGTGGAAAGCGGCCTGACCGGCACCACCCTAGAGACCGCCACCGGTGATGACCTCACCAATGCGGTGAACGTGGGCGATCTTCAGAACGCCAATAATGCCCTGGTCAATACAGGCTTCAACATCACCGCAGACAATGCCGATCTAGCCGATCCAGCGGCGACGGAAGACACCGTTGCCCTGGGCGAGACCGTTGCCTACAACAGTGACGATGGCAACATCATCACCACGGTGCGTGACAACGAAATCGACTTCGCGTTGAACACCGACCTCACCATTGGTGGCCCGGGCGCGCCTGGCGAGCCAGGGGTGGACGGCACGTTAGGGGTTGACGGTGCCGACGGCGTGAGTGGCGTCGCGATCAACGGCGCAGACGGCTCCATCGGCCTGACAGGTCCGGCGGGTCAGAAGGCATCAGCCCACAAACCATCCTGCGTCCGCAGATCCTACCGGGCGACGTCATGGCCGACGCCACTGACGTGACACGTCTGACCTTCGAAGACGGCGATGGCAACAACAAGACCGTGGCCACGCTGGAAGATGACGGCCTGCGCTTCTCGGGTAACGACAACACCGGTACCGCGGATGGTTACGTCACCCGTAATCTGAACGACGAACTGCAGATTGTGGGCACCGGTGCCGACACCGATGCAGCGGGCGCCCCGATTGCCTACTCCTCAAGCAACGTCAAGACCGTCGCAACCCAAGCCGGTGGTATTGAAATCCAGTTCGCCGACACCCCGAACTTCCAGGGTGCCGACATGGGTGACAAGCAAATCACCAGCGTGGAAAGCGGCCTGACCGGCACCACCCTAGAGACCGCCACCGGTGATGACCTCACCAATGCGGTGAACGTGGGCGATCTTCAGAACGCCAATAATGCCCTGGTCACTACAGGCTTCAACATCACCGCAGACAATGCCGATCTGGCAGATCCGGCGGCGACGGAAGACACCGTTGCCCTGGGCGAGACCGTTGCCTACACCAGTGACGATGGGAACATCATCACCACGGTGCGTGACAACGAAATCGACTTCGCGTTGAACACCGACCTCACCATTGGTGGCCCGGGCGCGCCTGGCGAGCCAGGGGTGGACGGCACGTTAGGGGTTGACGGTGCCGACGGCGTGAGTGGCGTCGCGATCAACGGCGCAGACGGCTCCATCGGCCTGACAGGTCCGGCGGGTCAGAATGGCATCAGCCCACAAACCATCCTGCGTCCGCAGATCCTACCGGGCGACGTCATGGCCGACGCCACTGACGTGACACGTCTGACCTTCGAAGACGGCGATGGCAACAACAAGACCGTGGCCACGCTGGAATGACGGCCTGCGCTTCTCGGGTAAACGACAACACCGGTACCGCGGATGGTTACGTCACCCGTAATCTGAACGACGAACTGCAGATTGTGGGCACCGGTGCCGACACCGATGCAGCGGGCGACCCGATTGCCTACTCCTCAAGCAACGTCAAGACCGTCGCAACCCAAGCCGGTGGTATTGAAATCCAGTTCGCCGACACCCCGAACTTCCAGGGTGCCGACATGGGTGACAAGCAAATCACCAGCGTGGAAAGCGGCCTGACCGGCACCACCCTAGAGACCGCCACCGGTGATGACCTCACCAATGCGGTGAACGTGGGCGATCTTCAGAACGCCAATAATGCCCTGGTCACTACAGGCTTCAACATCACCGCAGACAATGCCGATCTGGCAGATCCGGCGGCAACGGAAGACACCGTTGCCCTGGGCGAGACCGTTGCCTACACCAGTGACGATGGGAACATCATCACCACGGTGAGCGATAACGCAATCGACTTCGCCCTGGGCAGTGATCTGATCGTGGGAGATGACACCACCCCAGGCAGCCTTGTTGTCAACGGCAAGGACGGTAAAGACGGCGTTGCTATCGATGGCGAGAACGGCACGATCGGCCTAGCCGGTCCGGCGGGTCCCAACGGCACGGATGGCCTGACTACCATCTCGATCCAGGAGGGTGCACCGGGCGTTGATGGCGTGGACGGCGTGACACGCATCGTTTACACCGACCCGGAAGGCAATGATCAAGAAGTTGCCACGCTGAACGACGGCCTGAAGTTCCAGGGCGACGACGGCGAAGTGGTAACGCGCAAGCTGAATGAAACGCTTGGCTTGACTGGCGGCGCTGATGTGAACGCCCTGACGGACGGCAATATCGGCATCACCAAAGATAGCGATGGCAGCCTAAGGGTTCAGCTGGCTCAGAACCTAAGCGGCCTGACCGAAGTAGCGATTACCGATGGCCCGACGATCAACAACGGCGGCATCGACATGGGTGATACGAAGATCACCAACCTCGCCCCGGGCACAGACGGCACGGATGCAGTGAATGTCGATCAGCTGAATGACGTCGAAGCGATTGCCAACCAAGGCTTCAATATCGCCGCGGATAACGGTGCCGACGACAACGTCCAGCTGGGCGAGACCGTTACCTACACCAGTGGCGACGGCAGCATCGTCACCACGGTGAGCGATAACGCAATCGACTTCGCCCTGGGCAGTGATCTGATCGTGGGAGATGACACCACCCCAGGCAGCATTGTCGTCAACGGCAAGGATGGTAAAGACGGCGTTGCTATCGATGGCGAGAACGGCACGATCGGCCTAGCCGGTCCGGCGGGCCCCAACGGCACGGATGGCCTAACCACCATCTCGATCCAGGACGGTGCACCGGGCGTTGATGGCGTAGACGGCGTGACACGCATCGTTTACACCGACCCGGAAGGCAATGATCAAGAAGTTGCCACGCTGAACGACGGCCTGAAGTTCCAGGGCGACGACGGCGAAGTGGTAACGCGCAAGCTGAATGAAACGCTTGGCTTGACTGGCGGCGCTGATGTAAACGCCCTAACGGACGGCAATATCGGCATCACCAAAGATAGCGATGGCAGCCTAAGGGTTCAGCTGGCTCAGAACCTAAGCGGCCTGACCGAAGTAGCGATTACCGATGGCCCGACGATCAACAACGGCGGCATCGACATGGGTGATACGAAGATCACCAACCTCGCCCCGGGCACAGACGGCACGGATGCAGTGAATGTCGATCAGCTGAATGACGTCGAAGCGATTGCCAACCAAGGCTTCAATATCGCTGCGGATAACGGTGCCGACGACAACGTCCAGCTGGGCGAGACCGTTACCTACACCAGTGGCGACGGCAGCATCGTCACCACGGTGAGCGATAACGCAATCGACTTCGCCCTGGGCAGTGATCTGATCGTGGGAGATGACACCACCCCAGGCAGCATTGTCGTCAACGGCAAGGATGGTAAAGACGGCGTTGCTATCGATGGCGAGAACGGCACGATCGGCCTAGCCGGTCCGGCGGGCCCCAACGGCACGGATGGCCTAACCACCATCTCGCAGGACGGTGCACCGGGCGTTGATGGCGTAGACGGCGTGACACGCATCGTTTACACCGACCCGGAAGGCAATGATCAAGAAGTTGCCACGCTGAACGACGGCCTGAAGTTCCAGGGCGACGACGGCGAAGTGGTAACGCGCAAGCTGAATGAAACGCTTGGCTTGACTGGCGGCGCTGATGTAAACGCCCTAACGGACGGCAATATCGGCATCACCAAAGATAGCGATGGCAGCCTAAGGGTTCAGCTGGCTCAGAACCTAAGCGGCCTGACCGAAGTAGCGATTACCGATGGCCCGACGATCAACAACGGCGGCATCGACATGGGTGATACGAAGATCACCAACCTCGCCCCGGGCACAGACGGCACGGATGCAGTGAATGTCGATCAGCTGAATGACGTCGAAGCGATTGCCAACCAAGGCTTCAACATTGCCGCGGATAACGGTGCCGACGACAACGTCCAGCTGGGCGAGACCGTTGCCTACACCAGTGAAGATGGCAGCATCATCACCACGGTGCATCATCATCACCACGGTGAGCGATAACGCAATCGACTTCGCCCTGGGCAGTGATCTGATCGTGGGAGATGACACCACCCCAGGCAGCATTGTCGTCAACGGCAAGGATGGTAAAGACGGCGTTGCTATCGATGGCGAGAACGGCACGATCGGCCTAGCCGGTCCGGCGGGCCCCAACGGCACGGATGGCCTAACCACCATCTCGATCCAGGACGGTGCACCGGGCGTTGATGGCGTAGACGGCGTGACACGCATCGTTTACACCGACCCGGAAGGCAATGATCAAGAAGTTGCCACGCTGAACGACGGCCTGAAGTTCCAGGGCGACGACGGCGAAGTGGTAACGCGCAAGCTGAATGAAACGCTCGGCTTGACCGGCGGCGCTGATGTAAACGCCCTAACGGACGGCAATATCGGCATCACCAAAGATAGCGATGGCAGCCTAAGGGTTCAGCTGGCTCAGAACCTAAGCGGCCTGACCGAAGTAGCGATTACCGATGGCCCGACGATCAACAACGGCGGCATCGACATGGGTGATACGAAGATCACCAACCTCGCCCCGGGCACAGACGGCACGGATGCAGTGAATGTCGATCAGCTGAATGACGTCGAAGCGATTGCCAACCAAGGCTTCAACATTGCCGCGGATAACGGTGCCGACGACAACGTCCAGCTGGGCGAGACCGTTGCCTACACCAGTGAAGATGGCAGCATCATCACCACGGTGAGCGATAACGCAATCGACTTCGCCCTGGGCAGTGATCTGATCGTGGGAGATGACACCACCCCAGGCAGCATTGTCGTCAACGGCAAGGATGGTAAAGACGGCGTTGCTATCGATGGCGAGAACGGCACGATCGGCCTAGCCGGTCCGGCGGGCCCCAACGGCACGGATGGCCTAACCACCATCTCGATCCAGGACGGTGCACCGGGCGTTGATGGCGTAGACGGCGTGACACGCATCGTTTACACCGACCCGGAAGGCAATGATCAAGAAGTTGCCACGCTGAACGACGGCCTGAAGTTCCAGGGCGACGACGGCGAAGTGGTAACGCGCAAGCTGAATGAAACGCTCGGCTTGACCGGCGGCGCTGATGTAAACGCCCTAACGGACGGTAATATCGGCATCACCAAAGATAGCGATGGCAGCCTAAGGGTTCAGCTGGCTCAGAACCTAAGCGGCCTGACCGAAGTAGCGATTACCGATGGCCCGACGATCAACAACGGCGGCATCGACATGGGTGATACGAAGATCACCAACCTCGCCCCGGGCACAGACGGCACGGATGCAGTGAATGTCGATCAGCTGAATGACGTCGAAGCGATTGCCAACCAAGGCTTCAACATTGCCGCGGATAACGGTGCCGACGACAACGTCCAGCTGGGCGAGACCGTTGCCTACACCAGTGAAGATGGCAGCATCATCACCACGGTGAGCGATAACGCAATCGACTTCGCCCTGGGCAGTGATCTGATCGTGGGAGATGACACCACCCCAGGCAGCATTGTCGTCAACGGCAAGGATGGTAAAGACGGCGTTGCTATCGATGGCGAGAACGGCACGATCGGCCTAGCCGGTCCGGCGGGCCCCAACGGCACGGATGGCCTAACCACCATCTCGATCCAGGACGGTGCACCGGGTGTTGATGGCGTAGACGGCGTGACACGCATCGTCTACACCGACCCGGAAGGCAATGATCAAGAAGTTGCCACGCTGAACGACGGCCTGAAGTTCCAGGGCGACGACGGCGAAGTGGTAACGCGCAAGCTGAATGAAACGCTTGGCTTGACTGGCGGCGCTGATGTGAACGCCCTGACGGACGGCAATATCGGCATCACCAAAGATAGCGATGGCAGCCTAAGGGTTCAGCTGGCTCAGAACCTAAGCGGCCTGACCGAAGTAGCGATTACCGATGGCCCGACGATCAACAACGGCGGCATCGACATGGGTGATACGAAGATCACCAACCTCGCCCCGGGCACAGACGGCACGGATGCAGTGAATGTCGATCAGCTGAATGACGTCGAAGCGATTGCCAACCAAGGCTTCAACATTGCCGCGGATAACGGTGCCGACGACAACGTCCAGCTGGGCGAGACCGTTGCCTACACCAGTGAAGATGGCAGCATCATCACCACGGTGAGCGATAACGCAATCGACTTCGCGCTGGGCAATAACCTAAGCGTTGGTCAAGCAGGCCAAGATGGCGTCGACGGCACTATCGGTGTTAACGGCAAAGACGGCTCCAGCGTTGTGCTTAACGGCAAAGACGGCACAATCGGCCTGACTGGTCCGGCTGGCAGCACCACGATTGGTATTGACGGTACGAATGGCAGCGATGGTGTCGACGGTGAAAGCATTACCCGCATCGTTTATGACGACCAGGAAGTCGCCACGCTGAACGACGGCCTGAAATTCGGCGCGAATGACGGCGATGTCCACAATGCCAAGCTGAATACCCAGGTCGATATCACTGGTGCTGCAGGCAATACCGATTGGTCAGCGTTCGATGAAGGCCAGAACATCATGACGCAGGTCGACGGTAACAACATCACCGTTGCCCTGGCCAGAGATCTTACTGGCCTAAATAGCGCCACCTTCGGTGACATTACTGGTGATACGTTCTTCACCATCAATGACATTGGTGCTCAGTTCATTGATGGAACTGGTAGTCAGGTGGCCAATACACCGAGCATCACTATCGGAGGCATTGACGCGGGTAATCAAACCATTACCAACGTGGCGCCAGGCGAGGTGAGTGCGACGAGCACGGATGCGATCAACGGAAGTCAACTGCAGGCGGTGAGTGATCAAGCCAATGCTCCGCTGACCTTTGCAGGTAACACTAACAGCATCCAAAAACGCCTGGGTGAAACGGTTAGTATTTTGGGCAACGGTGATAAAGCAGATGCCTCCTACTCAGCTGACAACATCAAAACCATTGTGAATGCCGAGGGCAACCTCATGGTGATGATAGATAAGGACCCAACGTTTGACACGGTTGTTCTCAATGATGGTAACAACGGCCTGTCGTTCTACGGTATTGATGGAGCAACGGGCTCGCGGGGTATTGATGGTGAAGATGGCCTCTCTCGTATTGCCTACATCAGAGATGATGCGGATGGCAACCCGATTGAAGAAACGATTGCGACGCTGAGTGATGGTCTGATCTTTGAGGGCGATGATGAAGTATCGGTTCTTCGTAACCTCAACGAAACGCTGAGCCTAACGGGTGGTGCAACGGGTGAGTTGAGCGAAAACAACATCGGCATTACTCAAAATGGTGAAGGCGGCCTGAAGGTACAGCTGGCCAAGAACCTGACGGGGCTAGAAAACATCACCAGCAATAACCTCACTGTCACGGGTGAGACCAAACTGGGCGATCGTTTCGTAGTGAACGGTGATCAAGTCACCTACAACATCGCGCCAGAGGACATCACCGAAGGTAACCAAGTTGTTAACAAAGACTACGTTGACAACGCGGGTGATCAGTTAATAGCTACTAATCCGCTGACCTTCGGTGCTGACGAAGGTGAAGATACCCAGCGCCGCCTCGGTGAGCGTCTAGATATCGTGGGTGAAGCAGATGAAAAGGGTAACCGCAATATCGTTACCAAACTGACTGATAAACAAACATTAGCACTAGCGCTGAATGATGACCTGGAGATCGGTAACAGCATTAGCGTCGGTGATAGTGGCCCGGTGATCAGTGCTGATGGCATCAGCATGGGTGATAACAAAATCACCAATATGGCTGATGGTGACGTATCGGCTGATAGTAAAGATGCGATCAACGGCTCTCAGCTGTATCAGTTGGAAAGCATCGTGACGAACGTGACTGGCGATATTAGTAATGAATACGTTACTGACAATGGCCTGGGTATTCGTTATGTGCGCACCAATGATCGTGGGTTGAGTGTCAGTGATGCTTTTGCTCAAGGGCAAGGCTCAACGGCAGTCGGTTACGAAGCACGCGCTGCCGCCGACCGTGCGCTGGCTCTGGGTTATCAGGCAGTGGCATCGCATCAAGGTAGCGTGGCGTTAGGTGAAGGGTCTGTGACTGCCGACACTGTACGCACGACCTCGGTAGTTATTGCAGGCACAACGTATCAGTTTGCCGGTGCTGGTGAAGGTGTGGTGTCAACGGTCAGTGTGGGAAGTGAGGGTAACGAGCGCACTGTGACTAACGTGGCGGCAGGTCGGATTTCTGCCGAAAGTACCGATGCAATTAATGGCAGCCAGCTTTATGCCACTAATCAAGCGGTCGGCGCGTTAGACAGCCGCGTTACCAACGTTGAAGGCGATATCAGTAATATCACCAACGACTTGGCGGATCTGGATGACCGAGCGGTGAAATATGACCGCAACGACGATAACAGCGTTGATTACAGCACCATTACCCTAGCGGGCGACAACGGCACCACCATTACTAATGTAGCACCGGGTGATGTCACCAAAGACAGCATGGATGCGGTGAATGGTAGCCAGCTGTGGGAGGTGAGTAATCAAATCACCAACATTGAGCAGGGTGGCTCTAAGTACTTCCGCGCTAACAGTGAAGGACCTGCTGCCAACCCGCAAGGCGCTGACAGCATTGCGATGGGGCCAAGCAGTGTTGCTGCGGGTGACCGTAGCGTTGCCTCTGGTGCCGGCGCCCAGGCCAATACGGAAGGTAGCGTTGCACTAGGTGCAGGATCTGTTGCAGACCGTGAAGGTATGAATGGTGAGCGCGAGCGCTTCTCTAATGAAGCGGTGGCGTCTACCCAAGGGGCTGTTTCTGTAGGTAGTGCCGGTAACGAGCGCCAGATTACCAATGTGGCGGGCGGTACCCAGGCTACCGATGCAGTTAACGTTCGTCAGCTAGAAGCGGTACAGCGTGGCGCGGTGAACTACGACCGTGAAGAAGATGGCAATGTGAATTACAACACCATCACACTGAGAGGAGAAGAAGGTACCACTATTACCAACGTAGCCCCTGGTATTAATGAAACAGACGCGGTGAATGTAGGCCAGATGAATGAGCTTGGTCGTCGCTTCACTAACGAGATCAACAACGTGCATGGCCGTATTGATAGCGTTGAACGTAATGCTAATGCCGGCTCTGCCAGCGCGATCGCGGCGTCAACTGTGCCGCAAGCCTGGATGCCTGGTAAGAGCATGATAGGGGTTGGTGCAGGTACCTATGGCGGTGAGTCTGCTATCTCGGTAGGTGTGTCGCGCCTCTCTGATAATGGCCGTTGGATTATCCAAGGTAAGATCACCGGCGACTCGCAAAGCAACTTCGGCGCAGGCATTGGCGCTGGCTGGCATTGGTAAAGGAGAACGACGTGAGAAATCTTCGTAATAAGATGATGAAAAAGGCGGCCCTTGGGGCCGCCAGTATGGCCGGCGTTCTCATGTTGGCGGGCTGTGCCAGTCCACCCAACAACGACCGTACTGAGCTACGCGAGGCAGGCGATGGCTTTCCTGCACTGGCAGGTAACTGGTATGACGGGGGTAAGTTCGTTGACCCTGAAAGCATCCTACGTATCAGGGAAAGTCAAACAAAGGATCAGGTGCGCCAGTTAATCGGTAACCCCCATTATGCAGAAGGGTTCTTTGGGGTTCGCGAATGGAACTACGTCTTTAACCTCTATACGGGTAATGGTCAGGATTACATTACATGCCAATACCAAGTGCATTATGACGACGATATGGCGTTAGAAAGCACGCGTTGGCGAGATGCTCAGTGTCCCGCTCTGTTAGTGCCGATTGAAGTAGAAGAAGTTGCCACCGAGCCACGACAAGAAAAGTTAACACTATCGGGTGATGTATTATTTGATTTTGATAGTGATAAATTAACCTTAGAAGGCCGTCGTGTTGTAGATATGGTCACCCAAACGATTAATGAGGATTTTGTAAGCCCTAATATACTGATTATCGGTTATACCGACCGCTTTGGTAGTGAGGCTTATAACTTAGCACTATCTAATTCTCGTGCTGAGACAGTCGGGGAGCGTATGGTTAACCAAGGGATCAGTCGCTCAAGTGTTATGACAGCAGGACGTGGTATGGCAGACCCTGTTGTAGAGTGCCCCGGTAGAACTGCAATACCAAGTGTTACTGAGTGTTTAAGGCCGAATAGGCGTGTAGAAATTACGGTGACAGAAACTGCTCAATAGTTGTGTGGCTAAATGGTTTTACTGCTAAGTAAAACATGCATGTGAAAACAGGGGGGATTAATGCCCCCCTTAAGAAACTTAAAAATAGGACACTTGATAATGAAGTATGTTGGTTACATTGCTACTTTCGCCGCCTCAGTTGTGACGGCCGTAAGCCTTGCTGTGTTTAGTATGAGCGTGATGGCCGAGCCTCAAGAGGTACCTTCTCTCCCCACCGTGGACCAAAGCTCAGTGTGTGTGGCCGCCAGTGACGAGCAAGCGTTAGAGTGTCCTGCTGGAAGTTTATTTATGGCAAGGCTAGCAATTAATGAAACTGACCTGCAAAACCCATTAATACTTGAAAGCCGCCTACTTAACACGATGGCACTCTACTGTGATACGAATTTTGATATTCAGCATACTCTCACAGGTGTGCTGTGTGTATTGACCCACGAGCGTATTGGTACACCTCCTGAAAACGGTGACACTATCGAAGTTGATGACTCTATTGAAGCAAGTGGCTCTGTCGAACTCGACAGTGACGAGGCTACAGAGTCAGCTGAATAAAACGTGTAACGCAGCGATTAATAATTATTAACGTTGTTTTGAGAAACTCCTTAGCTATAGAGGTAAACTTTAATGAGCAAACAGCGTCCCACCGTTTCAGCAAAAAGCAGAAGCGCTAGTAAAGCAAGCACTACTGAAAAAGCAGCAGATGCTATCGAAAAAGCAGTAAACGCTACTGAACAAGAAATGAGTCATTCAGAAAGTGAGTCGGCTGTTGCCGTCGGTGATCAAGTATCAGCGCCAACGATCACTATTGATGGCCAAGTATATACCCTTGAAAGTCTGGGGCAGCAGGGACGCGAGCAGTTACAAAATCTGCGCGTTACTGATCAAGAACTACAGCGTTTACAAGATCAACTAGCGATCACCCAAACAGCACGTAATACTTATGCTCGCATACTGGCAGAAGTAACCAAAACGGTGACACCAGTGAAATAACTTATTTCGCTGGCGTAATACACTGCACCGTTGAATGCCCGGTAGGCGAAAGCCTACCGGGCTTTTGTGAAGGAAGAGCCTAATATGAAATGGTTACCCTTGGTTGGTTTTGTTTTCTTAGGGGCGAGCGCGCTGGCCAGTGCCAATTATGAGGCGGGACTGCAAGAGTACCAGCGTGGCCATTATGCCTCGGCTATCCACGAGTGGCGGACGGCGGCAGAGCGAGGTAACGCAGACTCCCAGTTTGCATTAGGTATGATGTTTGAGCGCGGCCAGGGAGTAGGCGCTAGTATAGATGAAGCTTATAAATGGTATCGGCTTGCGGCGGATAATGGCCTAGCAGATGCACAGGTCAGGCTGGCCGAACTTTACTTGCTTGGACGTCTTGAAGGTGAGCCTAGCTCAGCCGCTCAATGGTTTGAAAGAGCAGCGACATCAGGAAGTGCAGCAGCACAGTTTCAGCTAGGCCTATTGTACTTAGAAGGTGAAGGCGTTGACGCTGACTCTAGTATTGCCGCGCGCTGGTTTGAACTAGCCGCTGAACAGGGGCATGTGGCAGCACAAAATAATATTGGTAGCCTTTATGAAACAGGACGTGGCGTAGAACAAAGCTTCACCCGTGCCTTCGAGTGGTATGAGCAGGCTGCCAAACAGAACGACCCTTTTGCACAAAATAATCTCGGTGCGATGCATGCCAGAGGGCAAGGGGTAGAGCGAAATCATGCCTGGGCAGTTTTCTGGTTCGTTATGGCAGCTCAAGGTGGAAATGATGTCGCGAGAGAGAACATCGAAGCTAGCTTGCCTAACTTAGAAGAGAAAAAAATAGTGGGGTCTAGCGTCAATATTCGTAGCGGAGCAAGCACTAACTTTGATCGTATTGCATCGTTGACAAGAGGTACATCCGTCTATGTGCTGGGGAGTATGGATGGGTGGAGCCAAGTTTATTTTCAGGATAATGGCTTACCTACATTAGGCTGGGTATCTAATACGCTCATTGAGTAACGATGGGCGTTCGGCAATAGAACTTCTGTTAAAGAATAACTATACGAAGTGGGTATGCCGATGTAAAAAAGGGATGGTGGGGTTATGAAGAGCAACTACAGTCTGCATGGGCAACTAATTAGCATATTGGTACATTGCTTCAAGCGGGTCGAAGTTTCTTTGACACATTATGTGGTGCTGGCAAGTATTGCAGTGCTTGTGGGAACAGCCGCCAATGCGGCTGAGGTATCTAACGATTATTACCGTGTAGTTCCTGGTGACACGTTGTGGGATATTTCTGAACGTTACTATGGCACGCCGGATAAGTGGCCTCACTTACAGCAGCTAAATGCTATCGCACAGCCCACACAGCTACTGCCAAATACGCTGGTTGATCTTGGAACCTCTGATCCTTTTCCATTAACAGTGCTTTATCGTGCAGGTGAAGCATGGCTGATTGAAGGGGATAATCAATTTACATTACAAAATGGCGATACGGTTAATGTCGGCGATGTGGTGCAAACTGGAGCGGGATCTATCACTTTGCAAATGCGTGATGGTGCCAGAGCTGTTTTACCTTCAAACTCGCGAGTTGTCTTACAACGAGAAGGTGAGCGAGGTATCACGTTTCGGTTAGAGGAAGGGGAGGTTGAGTCTTATGTGCCAACACAGCGCTCGCCAGGCCGAGCTTACACCATAGAAACAAAGACCGGTTTTTTAGGCGTCCGCGGTACGCATTTTCAAGCGCGCTATGAAGATAATACGTTATTAACCTCTGTCTACGATGGTCAAGTTACCGCTCAAAGCCGAGTTGGTGTTGAACAAGCTGCAGTAGATAACGGTGATGGCGCACGTATTGGCATCGGTGGCGATGTCCAGGTTGTTCAACTTCTACCACCGCCCGAAGAGGTAAGGATTACCTCGCTGCTTCTTGACGATGTGCAGATTGAAGTCTTATATCCAAGCCAAAATGTCACTTATCGAGCGCAAATAGCAAAAGATCCTCACTTTTTAAACATACTTCGTGACCAGCGATCACTGGATGGACAGCTGCGTTTCACAGGGCTTCAGCCGGGGTTTTATCATTTGCGTTTATCTGCGGTTGATAGATTAGGTATTGAGGGCCGTAGCGCTTTCTTTGTTGTGCATCATAATGACCGTCATGTAGCCGTTATTAGGGAAAGTAGTGAGGGGCATCAAGAGGGCAGCCAATGGTTATTCGAGTGGTCTCATCAAGCGCAGACAAGTTATCGTTTACAACTAGCCGCTGATAGCGAATTTAACAGAGTACTATTAGATCATGTATCACAGCACAATGGGCCGTTACGGGTAAGTCGTTTACCTGCAAACGATATTTACTGGCGAGTGGTCAGTACAGACAACCTGACGGGTATCTCAGAGGTGATAGATACGGGAACGCTAAATGACTCAAGTTAGCGGCAGCCTTTCTAAAGCATTACGCCGTCGGTTAATGCTGACATGGTGTGCAATGGGCGGCTTATTACTGCCCATTGCTTTTTGTGTTTATAGTTTGTCTCCTTTACTGTTCGATAATTTTTTTTATGATACGTGGCTGTCGAGGCACGTCACTCCACCCTCTTCAGATATTTTGATTGTTGCGATTGATGAGCCAAGCCTACATGCACTAGGGCGTTGGCCTTGGTCTAGAGATGTACACGCAAAGCTCATTCAGCGGCTAGACGAAGCTGATGTTAAGACTATTGTGCTTGATGTTCTCCTCATTGAGCCTAGTCGTTTTCCTGAAGAAGATACGTTACTGGCTGAGGCAATGCGGCATAATGGAAATGTCTATATACCTATTGCCCTTCTGTCTGAGCATATTTCCGAATACGGGATGCGCGATATTTTAATGCCTTCCTCCCCATTATTAGCGGCAGCAAAAGGGGTGGGGCATATTAATGTGAGCATTGACGATGATGGTACAGCACGCTCGGTTAATCTTGTTGAAATGCGCCGGGGAGAAACATGGCCACAGCTAATGGCTCTATTAGTTGAAAAGACGCATCAGGATAGTAAAGACGTTTCTTTCCGTCGGTGGCCGCATAATACTGTTAGAATACCGTTTAAGGGACCGGAAGGTACTTATCCTACTGTTTCTTATAGTGATGTTCTGATGGGATATGTCCCTGCTTCACTACTACGTGACCGCACCGTATTAGTTGGTATGACCGCTGCAGGCTTAGGTGATCGCTATAGTGTTTCTTTATTGCCAACGGGGTTAATGCCAGGCGTTGAAATACATGCGCATCTGCTTGATGCGTTGAGAGATAATAGTTATATCAGAAATGTTGAGAGCCGGGTGGGGGCCTTTTTGTCAGTTGCTCCTATTCTTTTTCTCATGTTACTAGCGTGGTGGTTTCATTTTCGTTATTTATTGGTCATCGTTATTGCTTTGGGTATATGTGTTCTTCTTTCCTCTATCCTAGCGCTGAGTTTTAGGTGGTGGTGGCCGCCCTCCGCTAGTTTGATAACCCTTGGCGTTGCTTTCGTTCTTATTGTCTGGCAGAGCCAGTCGGCGCTATTGGCGTGGTTTAAACGGGGGCTTGAAAAGCTCTATCAAGAGCCTTCTATTTTGCCATTTCAAGAACCTACTTTACCGCCTGGAGAAGGTGGTAAGCTGCAACAGCAGTCCAGGGCGCTAGAGTTTGCTTTAGGGCGTATTGTTGAAGGGCGTAGATTTATTCTTGACGCGGTAAACTCTCTACCTCTTGCCATTTTTGTACTTAATAAACAAGGCGAAGTTTTGCTAGCAAATAGAAAAGCTCAACAAGTTTGCTGGGAGAGTAATCAGAGAGCTATTAGCCACATTGGCGATCTTCCGAAAATACTTAACTTTGAAAACGAAAATGCTTTTGCGTCATTTTGGCCACCCCGCCCAAAAGGTACTAATGAATTCACTAATGTTAAAGTTAGCGGGTTGTGTACCGATCAACAAGGCCGTACTTATCGTCTGGA
The DNA here is from genome assembly GCF_025820815.1 of Halomonas qinghailakensis. Taxonomy (NCBI): domain Bacteria; kingdom Pseudomonadati; phylum Pseudomonadota; class Gammaproteobacteria; order Oceanospirillales; family Halomonadaceae; genus Halomonas; species Halomonas qinghailakensis. The sequence goes on from NZ_CP096973.1 coordinate 2,354,853, forward strand.
AATGGATGAGTTAACGACTACTGCGAATAGTGTGGCGGGCGGTTGGTTAATATGGATGGTGGATTTGACCAGTGAGGTTGATGCGGAGGCTCAGCGCTCTAGTATGCTGAGCTTTTTATCGCATGATATGAAAGCACCTCAAGCTAGAGCGTTAGCGCTTTTAGATGCACAAAAAGACCCTAGCTCCGCAATGTCACAAGCTGATTTCTATGAAGGGTTAGGTCAGTGTCTCACGACAGGGCTTGATATGATTAACGATTTTATTAGTTTGAATCGAGCTAGGTCATTCGACCTGAATAAGCAGTTTTTATTATTTGAAGATGTCGTTATCGAAGTGTTGGATCAAGTGCAGCCTATTGCAAAAATGAAAAAAATTAAGTTGTTAAATGATTTGCAGGGTGATGATGGTTTGCCTGTAATTGGAGATAAAAGCTATCTTGCAAGAGCGGTCTTTAATGTTATAGAGAATGCTGTTAAATATACGCATCCTTATGGTTCTGTTAGTGTACGTCTTTACAGAGAAGGTGAGAGTGTTGTATTAATAATATCTGATAATGGCGTTGGAATTTCAGCTCAGAATATTGATAGCATTTTTGATGATTATCAGCGTAGTGATGAAGGAAATGTTGCTAGCGGGCATGGTTTGGGTCTGGCATTAGTTAAAACAGTCGTCACGAAGCATCATGGTACAGTAAAGTGTGAAAGTGAGCTGGGAAAAGGAAGTACTTTTACATTGACACTGCCTGCCTGCGTCGATTGAGATGGTGTTAAACGTCTATATTCTGAATGTCGATGATAAACATAATGGCTGTATTATCCGTGAGTTGCCGGCTTTGAAAACGAATATTCACGTCTCTTAACTGCATGCCGTACTCTCGTGACAGCCCATTGCTGTGGTAAGCAGGTCGAGGATCTTGGCCTACCACTTGGACGATCAGTTGCCGAAGCCCATCAGCATCAGAGTGCTGCTTGAGCGTACTGTTTGCAGCTATTGAAAACTCGACGGGATAAACGGAAGGCGGTTCTGGCGCAAAGCCTGAACGTGCATCGGGGAGCGCTTCGGCCCATGGTAAGTATGGTTTGATATCTACTACCGGAGTTCCAGTGACTAGATCGGCGCCTTTTAAAAGTAAGCAAACCCCACCCTGTGTATTAATATCCACCAACTCAACAAGCGACAGCCCCAAGCGATTAGGCCGGTGTGTGCTACGGCTAGCGAATACCCCGGTTTTCTTATTGCCACCCAGCCGAGGCGGACGTACTAAAGGGGACCATTCCTGCGGGCTGCGATGAAAAATAAAACTGAGCCATAAGTGGCTAAATGCCTCCAACCCTCTTACACACAGCGGTGAATTAAACGGCGGTGTTAGGACTAGCGTGGCTTTTGCTGCTGTCGCAAGCCCTGGCTGGCGGGGCACGCCAAACTTATCAGGATAGTCACTTTCGATGTAGCCTAGGGGGGTGAGGGCAAATGACTCATTGAGAGGTGTATTGCGCATCATATACCTTGTGTATCCAATTAAGATAAAAGTATAAAGCAAAGAGTCTATCTAGACATACATTGCGAAGTGATAGAAGCCATACGTGTGTGGTGGTTCAGTGCATGAAAATGTACGTAAATCAGTGCTTAAAGTAGGCCAGCAATAAACAGCTTAGAGGTAACAGATGCTTAATACTGACGTGATCACAGCAGCGCCTACGCCCAGTACGCCAAGAATCACCTACCGTGCTGGGCTTGTTCGGGATGCCGCTGACCAAGCCGAAGTATTTTATCATGCCGTTATGCAGGGAGCGGCTACCCATTATGGTGTGGAAGAGCGACATGCATGGGCCAATGCTCTACCTCGAGAGGCCAGTGCTTGGGCTGCTCGTCAAGCGCTTTATACGACTCTAGTTGCAAGCTGCGATGGGAGATGTGTCGGTTTTTTAGAGCTAGATGTTGCTGCTAGGCGTATCGAGACGCTTTATGTATGGCCCTCTTTAGCAGGTCGCGGCATTGGCACGACGCTGCTTATTCATGCTGAGCGTCTGCTGCTGGAAGAGGGAGTTTCTCGTGTCGAAATTGAGGCAAGTACCATGCTTTACGAACGCCTGCTTCGCCGAGGCTTTAAAAACCTCGGCGAGCAGTGGGTAGAGCGCAGTGGAGAACGATTAAAGCGCTATCGCCTCGTCAAAGAGCTCAGCGCCATCGAAACCTAGCGCCATTAGACGTTGTAAGTTTTAGTAATACGCATTGAAAGATCAATCGATGCTACATCTTTGGTGAGCGCGCCGCTGGAGATGCAGTTAACGCCAGTGTTTGCAATCGCTTTTAACGTAGTGGCATCGACGTTGCCAGAGGCTTCTAGGGTTGATCGCCCGCCGTTTATTTCGACAGCAACGTATAGATCTTCCAAAGCGAAATTATCAAGCATGATAATGTCTGCACCTGCCGCCAATGCTTGATCGAGTTCTTCAAACGTTTCAACTTCTACTTCGACGGGAAGGTCGCTTGCTAGCTTGCGCGCTTGAGATACAGCAGCCTGAATGCCGCCGCAGGCAGCTATATGGTTCTCTTTAATCAAAAAAGCATCCCATAAGCCAATACGGTGGTTATGGCCACCGCCGCAAGTTACCGCGTACTTTTGGGCTAGGCGCATGCCCGGCAGTGTTTTACGGGTGTCGAGTAAACGAACGCCGGTGCCCTCGATTAAATCAACGTAGTGACGCGTTGCGGTTGCAGTGGCGGACAATGTTTGTAGTACGTTTAGCGCGGCCCGCTCTCCGGTCAAAAGGCTACGCGCAGGCCCTTCTAACGCTAAAAAACACTGGTCTGCTTCCAGGCGATCGCCATCAGCAGCTTGCCAGCGCAGTGTCACGCGGTTGTCCAAGCGACGAAAAATTTCGTCTACCCAGGCAACGCCACACAGCACCGCTGGCTCGCGGGTAATAATGTTAGCAGTTGCCCACTGATTTTCGGGAATCAACTGTGCGGTAATATCGCCAGGGCCAACATCCTCAGCCAACAGGCGGGCGGCGCTAGCACGGACTTCTTCGGCAAGAGCGGTTTCATAATGCATGGTGTTGCTTTCTCTGGGCGTCAACAAATGTGATAAGCATTATAGTGAAAGAGAACGCCAACGTAGAGGAGAGCGTGCGTGTAATGAAAAGTGAAATTTGTGACGGCCAGTGGTCAACAGCAAGACAAGTGATATCGCCCAATCATGATCAGCGTCCCCATGGAGAGGTGTCGCTGTTACTTATCCATGCAATTAGCTTGCCACCAGGTCAGTTTAGCGGTGACGCCATTGAGGCGCTGTTTACTAACCAGTTAAAGTCAAAAGAGCATCCTTTTTTTGCTGAGATTGCCCACCTTAGGGTGTCGGCACACTTTCTGATTCGCCGCGATGGCCACTGCGTTCAATTTGTTGACACGAATCAACGTGCCTGGCATGCCGGGCGTTCATCATGGTTAGACCCGTATCAGCAGGTATTGCGCACAGCTCTCAATGATTTTTCGGTCGGAATCGAATTAGAGGGTGATGATGAGACGCCGTTTACCCGCGCACAGTATCAGGCGCTGGTAGCCGTGACCCAGTGGTTGATCGCACGCTATCCACTGCTGGATAAAACGCGTATCACAAGCCATGCGCATGTGGCACCTCTGCGTAAAACCGACCCAGGCCCAGCTTTTGATTGGGCTTATTATTACCAAGAATTAAGCAGGTAGTCCTAGGGTACTTAAGTCACCTAAGAAAGTTAAAAAAACTAATTAAGTGCTTAAGTCGTAAGTAAATAAAACGGTAGTTTAGCTACATTTTTTGGCGGTTAGTAGGTTCATCTAAAGTATACAATGTTCGTTATGTTGCGGTGCAATAGTTTGTTTTCGATAGCCTTTTAGCGCTTTCTAGAATTGGCAGAGTGATGACTTTGCGGTATCTTCGCCTATACAAAAGGCTAACTTTCATGACAATTATGTAGCTTTACTACATCAAAAAGAACGTAGCTTGTTGAATGTAGAACGAAAACTTCTGCAGGGTGCTTTGGCACCAACATCTTATTGGCTAGTGGTGACTAAATAACACCGCAGCCGCCCCAGGCCCTGAGGGGTAGCGGGGCTAATTGTCATTTATCGTCATTCGGAGAGACCTCTATGAGTCTGGAGACAAGAGAAGATCTCGATCCACTCGAAACCACGGAATGGTTGGATTCCCTGGAATCAGTCCTGGATCGTGAGGGCGAAGATCGTGCCCGCTACCTGATGACCCGCCTGGCGGATCGCCTGCGCCGGGACGGGATGAAGGTGCCCTTCTCGGTGACAACCCCGCACCGGAATACGATCCCTGTGCATCGTGAAGCACCGATGCCCGGCGACCTGTTTATGGAGCGCCGCATTCGGTCGTTGATCCGTTACAACGCCATTGCTCAGGTCATTCGTAATAACCGTGCCAACCCCGGGTTGGGCGGCCATATTGCCAGCTTTATGTCGTCGGCCACGCTCTACGACGTCGGCTTTAACCACTTCTTCCGCGCGCCCAAGGGCGATTTTGAAGGCGACCTGATTTACATCCAGGGCCACGTCGCCCCGGGTATTTACGCGCGTTCTTACCTGGAAGGCCGGTTGTCAGAAGAGCAGATGGACAAATTCCGTCGCGAAGTCGACGGCGATGGCCTCTCTTCCTACCCGCACCCGTGGCTGATGCCGGACTACTGGCAGTTCCCCACGGTGTCTATGGGTCTCGGCCCGATTCAGGCCATCTATCAAGCCCACGTGATGAAGTACCTGCATCACCGTGAGCTGAAAGATATGTACGACCGCAAGATCTGGTGCTTTATGGGCGACGGCGAGTGTGATGAGCCGGAATCCTTGGGCGCGATTTCCCTGGCGGGACGTGAGAACCTCGATAATCTGATCTTCGTCATCAACTGCAACCTGCAGCGCTTGGACGGTCCGGTGCGCGGTAACTCCCGCGTGATGGACGAGTTCGAAGGCGTGTTCCGTGGTGCCGGTTGGAACGTCATCAAGGTCGTCTGGGGACGTCACTGGGACCCGCTGTTCGAGAAGGACAAGAAAGGCATCCTGCAAAAACGCATGGATGAAGCGGTCGACGGTGAGTACCAGAACTACAAGGCTAACGGCGGTTCCTACACCCGTGAGCACTTCTTCGGTAAGTACCCTGAAACCGAAGCGATGGTCAACGACCTGTCTGACGAAGACATCTGGAAGCTCAACCGCGGTGGTCACGATCCGTTCAAGGTCTATGCGGCCTACCATGAAGCGGTCAACCAGACCAACGGCAAGCCGACGGTCATTCTGGCGCACACCGTCAAAGGCTATGGCATGGGCAGCGGCGATGGCGAAGCCGCCAACGAAGCCCACCAGGTCAAGAGCATGGAGTACGAAGCGCTGCGTAAATTCCGCGATCGCTTTGGTATTCCAATCAGCGACGAGCAGCTCAAAGACGTGCCCTACTACAAGCCGGAAGAAGACTCCCCCGAGCTTAAGTACATGCACCTGCAGCGCGAACGCCTCAACGGCTACCTGCCCAGCCGCCGCAGTGACTTTGAGGCGCTGGAAATCCCCAGCCTGGAAGACAAAACCTTTGCCTCGCAAATGGGCGGTTCCAAAGGGCGCGAAGTCTCGACCACCATGGCGTTTGTGCGCGTTCTCAACGGCCTGGTGAAGGATAAGAAGCTTGGCAAGCACGTGGTGCCGATTATTCCAGACGAAGCGCGTACCTTCGGCATGGAAGGCATGTTCCGCCAGTTGGGCATTTACACCTCCGAAGGGCAGAAGTACGAGCCGGTCGATAAAGGCCAGATCATGTACTACCGCGAGGACCAGAAAGGTCAGGTCCTCGAAGAGGGGATTAGTGAGAGGCCGGCGCGATGTCCGCGTGGATTGCCGCCGCGACGTCCTACAGCAACAACAACGTCACCCTGCTGCCGTTCTACATCTACTACTCGATGTTCGGCTTCCAGCGGATTGGTGATTTGGCCTGGGCCGCCGGTGACCTGCAAGCCCGCGGCTTTATGGTCGGCGGCACCGCCGGGCGTACCACGCTCAACGGCGAAGGTCTGCAGCACCAGGATGGCCACAGCTTGATTCAAGCCTCCACCATCCCCAACTGCCGCAGTTATGACCCCACCTATGCCCACGAAGTGGCGGTCATCCTCCAGGATGGTCTGAAGCGCATGTTCACCGACAAAGAGAACTGCTTCTACTACCTGACGGTGATGAACGAAAACTACGAGCATCCGGTCATCGACAACGTGCCCACCGACGATATCGTCAAAGGCATGTACCTGCTCAACGAAACGCAGGGCGATAAAGGCCGCGTACAGCTGATGGGCTCCGGCACCATCCTGCGCGAAGTCGAAGCCGCCGCAGAACTGCTGGCCAACGACTGGGGCATTGGCGCGGATATCTGGAGCGTCACCAGCTTTAACGAACTGCGCCGCGAAGCACTACTGCTGGAGCGTGAAGCCTTCTTAAACCCGGACGTTGAGGCCACCAAGCCCCACGTCACGAAGTGCCTGGAAGGTCGTGACGGTCCGGTGATTGCCTCCACCGACTACATGAAGCTCTACGCTGACCAGGTACGTGCCTGGGTGCCGAGCGAGTACACCGTGCTGGGTACAGACGGCTTCGGCCGTTCCGACACCCGCGAGAAGCTGCGCTACTTCTTTGAAGTAGACCGCTACTTCGTCACCGTCGCGGCGCTACGTGCGCTGGCAGACCGCGGTGAGCTTGATCGTAAGCATGTCGGCGAAGCGCTGAAGAAATATGGCATTGACGCCAACAAGCCGAACCCGCTGACCAGCTAAACCGCTGCCCGGCGGGCAGATGCCCGCCGGCTCGATCCGATTTGGAAGGAGCGCGACCTTGAGTAGCGAAATCATCAAAGTTCCCGATATCGGTGGCGACACCGATGTCGAAATCATCGAGATTGCGGTGTCAGAAGGCGACGTCATTGAAGCGGAAGACACCCTAATCACCCTGGAATCTGACAAAGCCAGCATGGACGTCCCGGCCCCGAAAGGCGGCAAGGTGCTCAAAGTGCTGGTCAAAGAAGGCGATACCGTCTCGGAAGGTGACGACATCGTTGAGCTGGAGGTTGAAGGCGGTGGCGATGCCAAGCCGGAAGCAGCGGCTGACAGCTCCTCCGACGAAGCCCCCGCACCAAAGCAGGAAGACGCCCCCGCACCGGCAGCGAAGAAAGCCGGTGGCGGTAAACAAACGGTCGATATTAAAGTGCCGGACCTGGGTGGTTCAGACAACGTTGAAATCATCGAAGTGGCGGTCAGCGCCGGCGATGACGTCAACGCCGAAGACACCCTGATTACCCTCGAGTCGGATAAAGCCTCGATGGATGTACCCAGCCCGCACGGCGGTAAGATCGTTGCGCTCACGGTGAAAGAAGGCGATACCGTCTCGGAAGGCGACGTGATCGGCCAGATGGAAATCGCGGACGAAGGCGGTGATGCATCGGCTGAAGAAGAAGACGCGCCGCAAGCCGCTAGCCAAGCCAGCAGCGCGTCGGAAGAAGAGTCTGCCGTTGAAGAAGATAGCGGTAGCGGTGAGCCTGAGCGCAAAGAGATTCGCGTACCTGATCTGTCAGGTTCTTCTGACGTGCCGATTATCGAAATTGGTGTCGCGGCAGGGGATGAGGTCAACGAAGAAGACCCGCTGATCACCCTGGAGTCTGACAAGGCCTCTATGGACGTGCCTAGCCCTTACAAAGGCAAGCTCTTAGAGCTTACCGTGAAAGAGGGTGACACCGTTTCTGAAGGCGATGTGATTGGCTATATGGAAGTGGCTGGTGCCAAAAAGGCTGCCGCTAAGAAAGCGGCGCCGGAGAAAGCTCAGTCCTCTAGTGCTAATCAGTCAAGCACCAGTCAGTCAAGTACCAGTCAATCAAGTGCTAGGCCAGCAGCTTCACCAGAAGGAACGCCTAGCCCAGAAGCGCAGATGGCTGCCCATAAGCCTCGCGATGGTAAACTGGTGCACGCAGGCCCTGCGGTGCGCATGCTGGCTCGTGAGCTTGGCGTTGACCTTGGTCTTGTTAAGCCTAGTGGCCCGAAAGAGCGCGTGCTGAAAGAAGACGTCCATGCTTACGTGAAACAGGCGATTGCTAGCCAGGGTAAAGCGCAACCGGCTGCTGCTCCTGCAGCGAGTGGTGGTGCGGGTATTCCTGCGATCCCAGAAGTCGACTTCAGTCAGTTTGGCGAAGTGGAAGAGAAGCCGATGGGCCGCCTGCTGAAAATGGGCGCGACCAATCTGCACCGCAGCTGGCTCAATGTACCTCACGTGACGCAGTTCGACGAGGCCGACATTACCGAGCTTGAAAGCTTCCGTAAAGCTATGAAAGCCGAGGCCGAAGCCCAAGGTGCCAAGCTGACACCGTTGCCGTTTATGGTCAAAGCCTGTGCCTTTGCACTACGTAAATTTCCCCAGTTTAACGTTAGCCTCAAAGGCGACGGCGAAACGCTGGTATGGAAAAACTACGTGCATATTGGGATTGCCGTGGATACGCCGGACGGTTTGATGGTGCCGGTGGTGCGTAACGCTGATAAGAAATCCTTGATCGAGATAGCCAAGGAGATGGCGGAGCTAGGCAAGAAAGCGCAAACCAAGAAGCTTAAGCGTGATGAGATGACCGGTGGCTGCTTCACCATTTCGAGCCTTGGCTCAATTGGTGGAACCGCGTTCACGCCGATCGTTAATGCGCCGGAAGTGGCGATCTTGGGGGTGTCGAAAGCGCAGATGAAACCGGTATGGGATGGCAGTACCTTCCAGCCGCGTCTGATGATGCCGTTGTCGCTCTCCTACGATCACCGCGCAATTAACGGTGCGGATGCCGCCCGCTTTACGGCCTTCCTGGCCGATGTGCTGACGGATATTCGCCGGTTACTACTGTAATCGTCTCACAGTAAGCCACAAGCGGCGCCCACTAGGGCGCCGCTTGTGTTTAAAACGGTTCGATAGGTCAGCGAAGCAGGGGTGACCAAAGTACAAGGAGTTGCCAGTTCACTGTTTTTGCTTAAGAAAATGTTAAAAAAATGCATTATCAGGCTTTTGGGGAGTTGTGTCGTCCGAACGGCACGGTTATTGTCAGTCCATTGTTCAACATTACTTATATCTAACGACTAACATTCAAGGAGCAGTGCCATGCGTTTAATCCTGTTGGGTGCCCCCGGCGCGGGGAAGGGAACTCAGGCTCAGTTTATCTGTGAGCAATTTAAGATCCCGCAAATTTCCACCGGGGATATGCTGCGCACAGCCATTAAGGATGGCACTGAACTAGGGCTCAAAGTAAAAGAGATAATGAACAGCGGCGGTTTGGTGTCTGACGATGTCATTATCGATCTTGTTAAAGAGCGCATCAGCCAGCCTGACTGTGAAAACGGTTTCTTGTTCGATGGTTTCCCGCGCACTATTCCGCAGGCTGATGCGATGAAAGAAGCTGGCGTTAAGCTGGATCACGTGCTGGAAATTGCCGTACCAGACGAAGAAATTGTTAGTCGTCTGGCAGGTCGCCGTGTACATCCAGCGTCTGGGCGTGTTTATCATGTCGACCACAATCCACCCAAAGAGATGGGTAAGGATGATGTCACAGGTGAAGCACTGATTCAGCGTGAAGACGATCAAGAGTCCACCGTGCGTAACCGCTTATCGGTTTATCACGACCAAACCGCTCCTCTGGTTGACTATTACCAGCAATGGGCGAAAGAAGACCCTGAGGCTGCGCCGCAGTATCATCGCGTAGAAGGTGTGGGCAGTGTGGCTGACATTACTCGGCAAGTAAAAGAAGCGCTTTGCTAAGTAACGGTTGCTAGTGATTTGTACGATGGCCCGCAGGTTTCCTGCGGGCCATCGTCGTTAGAGCTGTGTAAAGGTATAATGGCCGACTATTTTAGGGAGTGCAGAACCGATGTCATCGTTATACCTTCTCGCACTGGATGCATCTTCTAGTGCCTGCTCAGCGGCTTTGTTGCGTCAACAGGGTAATCAGCGTGACTGTTTGGCGCGTTTTGAGATGACACCGCGAGCTCATACTCGGCGTTTGATGCCGATGGTGGATGACATACTTGCTGAAGCCAATATATCGGCCCAGCAGTTAGATGCTGTCGCGTTTGGGCGTGGGCCCGGTTCATTTACTGGCTTGCGTATTGCTGCGGGTGCAGCGCAAGGCTTGGCGTTTGGGTTGGATTGTCCATTGCTGGGTATCTCTACCTTAGAAGCACTCGCTCTGCAGGCCCACCGCCGCTACCATTTTCGCCATGTAGTCACCGCGTTAGATGCCCGAATGGGAGAAGTTTATGCGGCTACTTGGCACTGCCTTAACGACACCCTTAGCTTAAAAAGCGATGAGATTGTCATCGCGCCGACAAATTTTTGCTTACCTGCCAGCGAAACCGACTGGGTAGGAGTGGGGTCAGGTTTTACACTGTGGGATGAGTTTACGTTAAGCACACAAACGGCAATGTCTCAGCACCTCACTGATCTTGAACCTCGGGCGGAAGAGGTGGCATGGTTGGCCATTCGCGATTTAGAAGCGGGTTTGGGCCAAGCGGCCCATGAGGTACAGCCGGTTTATTTGCGCAATGACGTTGCCTGGAAAAAGTCAACATGAGTCAGGTGGTGAATCCCTCCTCGCTTGCGTTGCCGACGGGGTTAGCGCTTAGCTATGTGAATGGCCAGTTGGCCCTGTCAGGGGATGAGCGCCAATACGGAAATCCCCTAAGCGTCGATTTCGCCGCTGGTAAAGCGGCTCATCGGCGTCAGTTTGGTGGCGGGCGCGGGCAGCTAGTGGCAAGAGCCTGTGGGCTGGCTAAAGGTGTTACCCCTTGTGTTGTGGATGCCACGGCGGGGTTAGGGCGTGATAGCTTTGTGTTAGCCAGCTTGGGCGCTCAGGTGTTATTGATTGAGCGCGTCGCAGCGATTGCCGCGTTGCTTCAAGATGGCCTCGCCCGTGCCGCAAAAACAGACGCGACAGCAGAGATTGCATCGCGTATGACGCTTCGCCATGGCGATGCAGCCGAGCAGCTTGCTGCTATTGTAGCAAGCGCAGCTTTTGCTCCTGACGTTATTCATCTTGATCCGATGTTTCCACACCGTGAAAAATCGGCATTAGTCAAAAAAGAGATGCGTTTGTTTCGAGAGCTGGCGGGGGATGATGCTGATGCTCCGCGCTTATTAGAAGCCGCGCTGGATGTAGCGACACATCGCGTGGTGGTTAAACGACCTCGTAAAGCGCCTCCGATTGCTGGGCCTGCACCACAGCATACGCTAGAAGGTAAAACGAGCCGTTACGATTTGTACGTACATCGTTCGTTGATTCGCCGCTAAGCCGTTTCATCAAGAGAGGGAGTCTCTATGCAGCACGTGTGGCGAGAAGGCAACCGTATTGCCCTGCTGCCAGAAGCGACTCGGTTTTTGCCTGCTATGTTTGAAGCTGTTAACCAGGCGCAGCACTATGTGCTGGTAGAACTCTATTTGATGGAGTCAGGTAAACTAGCGAGCCAAGTAAGTGATGCGCTGATTAACGCTGCCGAGCGCGGCGTGGAGGTGTATTTATTGCTCGACGGCTATGGCTCAATGGGGTTGGAGCGTCATGACCGTAAACGCCTAGAGCAAGCAGGTGTCGTGTTAAGGTTCTTCAATCCTATCGGTTTTCACTCGTTAGCTCGCAACTTAAGTCGTGACCACCGCAAAATTGTTGTCGTTGATGGGGAGATTGCTTTTACTGGCGGGTTTGGCGCGGTAGATGAGTTTTTGGAAGCATGGTATGAAATTGCGCTGCGTATTGAAGGCCCGGTAGTGGCCGATTGGGAAAGGCTTTTTCGCCGTTTATGGCATTCCCGGCTAACCCGGCGAGCAGGCGATAGGCAGTGTCGCGCGCTGCCAAAACAGCGGACAGCAGAGCATTATGCTGATGGTATATGCGGCCGTGTGATGTCAGCGCAAGGGTATCGTTATCAAGCAATTCGCCACTCGCTTTATGCCCAGGTAAATAAGGCAAACCAGCGGCTCTGGTTGTGTACGCCTTATTTTGTCCCGACCTTCACGCTACGCCGACGCCTTATTCGGGCGGCACGCCGTGGCATTGATGTTCGTTTGTTGTTGCCAGGGAGTAAGCATGACCACCCAGGAGTGCGTTATGCAGGGCAGCGCTTTTACCAAGTAATGTTAAAAGCAGGCGTACGAATTTTTGAGTTTCAACCTACGTTTATTCATGCCAAGTGTGTGCTAGCAGATAATTGGGTCAGCATTGGGTCCTGTAACTTCGATCACTGGAACCTGCATTGGAACCTTGAAGCTAACCAAGAAATAGACAGCTCAGCCTTTGCCTGCGAGGTTCAGGCGCTATTTGAGCGTAACTTCGCCGCTAGCCAAGAAGTCGATGCCACTGCCTGGGCCGCACGGCCCTGGGGGCAGCGGGCCCGAGAGTGGGTTTATGGTGTTATAGATGGGATTGTCACCCGCCTTAAATAAAGACCGCTCATTTACGCTTTTTATTTTTGGCTGGCGTTTTCTTGCGTGGCTTGGGTTTTGGTGTTTCAGGAGGCACGCGGTAGTGTAGATAAAGGTCCAGTACTAATTCTGGCAGTTGAGCGGCAAAGGTTTCCTGGCTGGCTTGATCTTGGGCCATTTCTGCCATTTCGGGCTCATCATCGAATAACCCTGAGAGCGACATAAAGGGCAGCAGCAGAGTGGCTGCGGCCTCTTCGTCTTCCTCAAACCAAGCGCTTTCATCACTAAAGACACCTTCCATAAAGCCCGCACACCAGTCTCCGATCGGTGTTTCCTCTGCGGGAATGCCGTCTAGCGTTAGCTCGAAGGGTAGTTCTGGTAGGCCACCTTGTTCAAGCACTGCAACTGCGTTATCACGCAGCAGTGTTAGTAATTGGGTAATCTCGTCTCGTTCGGCATCGTCACGGTAGCTGGGCTCTCCCTGAAATAGCTCATTTAGCCATTGCTGGGAGGGTAATTCGCTAGGGGCGACTGCCAGTGCCACTAAAAAGCCATGGGCAGAGATAAGATCCAATGCATCTTCGCCCACTTGCTCTGAATCGAGAAAGTCGTCCAATCTATCAAGCTGCTCATCGTCAAGCAGCGGCTGAGGCGGGGTAGTAGTGGGCGACGTTGCTGCGGGCACATTATTGCGCTCTGCCATAGGGGGCCTCATCATAAAAATCGACTTTGAGAAAACGATGTTAATCGGCAACAATCGTTGGCGACATCATTATGAGCTAGTTTATCACTAATGAAGACGCTACCACTGCCCCCTTGGCCTGCTGAAAAACTCGCGATGCTATCGTCAGAGGCGCTCAAGCACGCTGTGCGAGAAAGGGCTGATGAAGCCTTAAAACGCTGTCAAGAAGTCTATCCTACGTTGCCTGCACCAATGCTGTGGTTCGACCTAACAGGTGCCTCGGCAGGGCAGGCGCATTTGGGGCGTGGAGGACTACGTTTTAATCTTGTTTTGCTGAGTAATAATCGGCAAGCCTTTTTTGACGAGGTGATTCCTCATGAAATGGCACATTGGCTGGTTTTTCATTTAGCAAATGGTGCGCGATTTAAACCCCATGGACGTGAATGGCAAGTTGTCATGCGCGATCTGTTTGGTCTTACCCCTAAGGTGACCCATCATTTTGACATTAAGGAAGCACAGTCGCGCCCTTATTATTATCAATGCGGTTGTCAAACACATCGTTTTACCGCTAGGCGTCACGCTTTAGTAGCAAAGGGGAGCCGCTATCGCTGCCGCCATTGTGATCAGACCTTGGTCTACAGCTCTTTTGAAAAAGCATGAAAGTGATTTAAGCTATTGTTTTTAATTTAAAAAATGTTAATACCAATGTCTAAAGGGAAGCTGGCCTTGGGAGGTTTATGCTAGATAAATATTTAACGTATCGGTGCGACTAATAATAATACCGACTACATTTCCAGAAAGTGCATTTTCACGGACAGAGGCAATTTCATGAGCGAGCATAATAACGTCTATCCAGTGCGCGATAATATCGCTGCCAGTGCATGGGCTGATAAAGATAAATATGCGGCAATGTATCAACAGTCCATGAACGATCCAGAGAGTTTCTGGGCCGAACAGGCAAAGCGGCTTGATTGGATCAAGACGCCAACCAAGATTAAAAATACCTCATTCTCACGAGACAACGTTGATATCCGTTGGTTTGAAGATGGTGAGCTTAACGTCAGCGCCAACTGTTTAGATCGTCACTTGGAAAAGCGTGGCGACCAAACGGCGATTATTTGGGAAGGCGATAATCCCAACGATTCAAAAAATATCACTTACCGTGAGCTTTACGAGCGCACGAACCAGCTGGCCAACGGGCTGAAATCGCTGGGTATTAAGAAAGGCGATACAGTCACGTTGTACATGCCAATGATTCCTGAGGCAGCCATGGCCATGTTGGCCTGCGCCCGCATTGGAGCCGTTCACTCCGTGGTGTTTGGTGGTTTTTCGCCGGACGCAGTGGCTCAGCGCGTCATTGGTGCTGATTCTAAATTGGTGATTACTGCCGATGAGTCGGTGCGTGGTGGCAAACACGTTCCTCTTAAAGAGAACGTCGACTCAGCGTTAACCCGTGATGGCACGGATGTGTGCAAAAACGTATTGGTGGTGAAGCGCACCGGTGGTGATATTGAGTGGCAGGATGGGCGTGACATCTGGTTTGATGAGCTAGTGGATAAGCAGTCTACCGAGTGTGCTGCCGAAACCATGAATGCTGAAGACCCGCTGTTTATTCTGTATACCTCCGGCTCTACGGGCGCGCCGAAAGGTCTGAAGCATACTACCGGTGGCTACCTGACCTACGCTGCGATGACCCATCAATATATCTTCGACTATCAAGAAGGCGAGGTATACTGGTGCACAGCGGACGTAGGCTGGGTGACAGGTCACAGCTACATCGTGTATGGACCGCTTGCCAATGGCGCTACCACGTTAATGTTTGAAGGTGTGCCAAGCTATCCTACCCATGGACGCATGGGCGAAATTGTTGATAAGCATCAGGTTAATATTCTTTATACCGCACCTACTGCTGTCCGTGCGCTTATGGCGCATGGCGACAACGTCATGGATTCTAGCAAGCGCGAATCGCTACGCTTGTTAGGATCTGTGGGCGAACCTATCAACCCAGAAGCTTGGGAGTGGTTCTATCGCGTCATCGGCAATGAGAAATGTCCGATTGTGGATACGTGGTGGCAAACAGAAACAGGCGGCATTATGATCGCGCCCCTGCCTGGCGCTACTGATCTGAAGCCTGGCTCTGCTACCACGCCCTTCTTTGGTGTGAACCCTGCACTGGTAGACAACGAAGGCCATCTGCTAGAAGGTGAAGCAGAAGGCAACTTAGTGATCCTTGATTCCTGGCCGGGGCAAGCACGCTCCATTTGGGGAGACCACGAACGCTTTGTACAAACGTACTTCTCTACCTACGACGGTATGTACTTCACAGGAGATGGTTGCCGCCGTGATGAGGATGGCTATTACTGGATTACAGGCCGTGTAGACGACGTACTTAACGTTTCTGGACACCGTATGGGTACTGCTGAAATCGAGTCGTCTTTAGTCGCTCATTCAGCAGTGGCAGAAGCCGCTGTTGTTGGCTTCCCGCACGATATTAAGGGTCAGGGTATCTATATCTATGTCACGCTAAACGATGGTATTGACCCTACCGATGAACTTAAGAAAGAGCTAACCCAGTGGGTGCGTAAAGATATTGGTCCAATCGCATCGCCAGATGTGATCCAGTGGGCGCCAGGCCTTCCTAAGACGCGTTCAGGTAAGATTATGCGCCGCATTCTACGCAAGATTGCTGCGAATGAGTGCGACGGCTTGGGGGATACCAGTACACTAGCTGACCCATCGGTGGTTGATGAACTCATTGAGCACCGTGCCAACCAGTGATGTTTTACTCCCCCTGCCTTGTTGGGGGAGTGCTTTTTAATGACGGATGTCAACTGGTTGCTATGTTAATTAGGGCAAACTAGTTCAGTCTGTTACAGTGCCGGCTATCAAGCCGGCACTGTTATTTTGGTTCTAATGACGTATCGATGACAAATTATGCATGTGATGCTTGGGAATGACGAAGCCCATGGGGTACCATGCTTCAACCGTATGAGCCTAGCGTCGCGGCGGCAAACAACCCCGCTGCTCGAGGAACCGGAGGAATATCCATGGCAGTAGCCCATAAGTTTATCGTCGCTGACGACCATCCGCTGTTTCGTGCAGCGCTTACCCAGGCGTTGCGCCAATTAGCTCCCCAGGCTGAGATTGTCGAAGCCGATACTATGGAAGCCACCACTGAGGTCGTCAATCGGCACCCAGATGCTGATTTGATTTTATTGGACTTACACATGCCTGGCGCGCATGGCTTCTCGGGATTGATTCAACTGCGAGGTCAGATGCCAGATATTCCGGTAGCGGTTGTGTCAGGCAGTGATGAGCCCTATGTCGTACGACGCGCAATCGATTATGGCGCATCAGGCTTTATTCCTAAATCATCATCGCTACAGCTAATTGCTGAGGCGGTGGGAGAGATTATGGAAGGGGAAGTTTGGTTGCCAGAAGCATTGGCAAATGTATTAGATGAAACCAGCGAAGAAGAGTCACGTTTTGCAGAGGCAATTGCCTCGCTGACACCTCAGCAGTTTCGGGTCCTCAATATGCTGACCGAAGGGCTGCTCAATAAGCAGATCGCTTATGAGCTTAGCGTCTCAGAAGCAACGATTAAAGCGCACGTAACGGCTATTCTGCGCAAGCTAGGTGTTCATTCGCGCACTCAGGCGGTTATTGCTGCTCAAAAGCTGGAAGTAGAGCCGCCGAAAGTTTCTTCTTAATAGCTAATTAATATTAATATATTTTTTCGCTAATACGTGTCTCGCCTCTTTGCCATTCCCGCGTGCTTTTAGCGGGAATCTACTTAGAAGCAGGCACTCATATCAGCGGATAAGGTCAAATTGGATTCCCGATAACCCCACTCGGGAATGACGGTTTGGTGCATCATTTGGGAATGACGGTTTGGTGCATCATTTGAGAATGACGGTTTGGTGCGTCATTTGGGAATGACGGTTTAGTACGTCATTCGGGAATGGCGTTGTGATGCATCTGTCTCGCCGCTCTGTCATTCCCGCGTGCTTTTAGCGGGAATCTATTTTGAAGCACGCACCCATATCAGCGGATAAGGTCAAATTGGATTCCCGATAACCCCACTCGGGAATGACGGTTTGGTGCATCACATTTGGGAATGACGGTTTAGTACGTTATTCGGGAATGGCGGTATGCTGTATCATTACGTTTTCCCTCCTGCCCGGCTAGCCTGAAGGGTGCGAGTTAAAAGCGCGCGCAGCGCGGCAGGTTTGACTGGCTTAAGTAGCAGTTGATAACCCGCACGTTTGATCTCTTCTGCCACCGTTTCGGTGCGGTCGGCGGTGATGACAATACCAGGTACCGCTCCTTCAAAGCGCTCACTAAGGGCTTCAAGCGCCATTAGGCCGGTCACTTCGTTATCTAGGTGGTAGTCTGCCAAGATGGCGTCAGGATCACCGTCCATATTACGCAAAATCGATTTTGCACCACCAATACTGGTGGCTGTAAATACCTCGCATCCCCAGCCTGTCAGCATGGCGGTCATGCCTTCTAAAATCAGAGTTTCATTATCAATACACACTATGCGAGTACCCGCTAGCTTATTACCGCTACGCCGGTTCTGAGGTTCTTGATCCGCGACAGTTACTTCACGGGCGGCCACAATAGGTACACTGACGCAGAATGCTGTCCCCACGCCGACCCAAGACCGAACCTTAATAGGGTGGTCAAGTACGCGGCTCATACGGTCTGCGATAGAAAGCCCTAAGCCTAGGCCTTTCTCACTCTCTTTATGGCGTGATACTTGATCCAAACGCCGGAATTCTTGAAAAATTTCCGTAAGCTTTGATTCTGGTATTCCAGGCCCGCTATCCCATACTTCAATAGAAAGGCGGTCATTTTGTCGGCGGCAACCTAGCAGTACACGGCCTTCTTGCGTATAGCGGATTGCATTAGAGAGAAAGTTTTGCACAATTCTGCGCAGCATTTGTGGATCTGAGTCTACCCACTGTTGCGTTGGTACAACTACGAGATCCAGGCCTCTGTCTTCTGCCATCACTTCAAACTCTGCCCGCAATGGGCGGATGATATCGGCTAATGCAAAGTGGCTGCGGCGGGGCGTTAATGCGCCTGCATCAAGTTTAGAAATGTCTAACAACGTACCCAGTAGCTCCTCTGCCGCTTGAAGTGAGTTATCAATATGGCTAATGGTGCGTTGGGTATCGCTGGCAGTAACGTTTTGCATTAACGCAGAAGTAAACAGTCGCGCGGCGTTAAGTGGCTGCAATAAATCATGGCTGGCAGCAGCTAAAAAGCGTGTTTTAGACGCGTTAGCATCTTCGGCTAATTGCTTCGCTTGACGCAGCGCCTGTTCGGCTTCGGCGCGCACACGGTTCTCCTGACGCAACGCCGCATTGGCCTCGGAAAGCGCCTGAGTGCGCTCGCGAACGCGCTCTTCAAGCGTTTCGTTGGTCTCTTTCAAAGCGATTTCGGCTTGGCGGCGCTCGGTAATATCTTGATAAAGTGCGAAGAAGCCTAGGATCGATTGGCTGTCGCCAAAGTGGGGCGTATAGGTGACCAGCATATAGCGCATGGCGTCGTTGACACGCATCGAGACTTCAAAACTTACCCGTTCGCCTGCTAGGGTTCGCTGTACCCATGGCATACGCTCTTCGGCCTTTTTAACGGGCAATACGTCTTCGTAGCGCCGCCCAATGACGGCATTACGATCTATGTCGAAGGCTTGTTCATAGGCGCGGTTGGTGAATAAATAGCGACACTCCTTATCAAAGTAAGCAATCAGTGCCGGTACATTGTCTGTGTAAATACGGATATTATTTTCAGAGCGTATCAATGCTTCTTCGATTCGCTTCTGTTGGGTAATATCCTGATAGGTATAGACAAACCCCCCGCCAGGCATCGGGTTGCCCTGGACTTCCAGCACGCTGCCATCTTGGCGATAGCGCACGTATCGATGGGGTTGTCCGTCACGAATGTTATCTAACAGCAGTTGGACATGCTCTTCTGGATCGCCGGGGCCATATTCGCCGTTATGGGCGTTATAACGAAAAATGCGGTCCATCGGTGCGCCAACCCGTATCAAATGGTCTGGGAAGCGGAATAGCTCTAAATACCGTTGGTTCCACACCACCAGACGCAAGTTCTGGTCTACAACGCTGATGCCCTGGTTGATATTTTCAATAGTGGCTTGCAGCAGTGCGCGATTGAACTCCAGCACTTGGGATGCTTCATCAACAATTGAGATGACATCTGAGATACCAATGCCACGCCCTTGAAGTGCTGAGTTAACCACGATCCGGGCCGATGATGCGCCTAACACTGAGGCAAGAAAACGTTCGGTAAACTGAATAACATCGATGGACGCTCGGGAGCTATCTTCCATAGGCTTGCCCGCACGGCGTGCATAATCCTCGAATGCTCGTTCCACTTGGCTGGCGCCTAGGAAGCGTTCGCAAAGCACTTTCAGGTCACCAACGGTGGTGGCACCGGTCCAGGGGCGGTTAACCGAGGTTTGGCGAGTTTCAACACTATCAACAAACAGTGATGCCTGAATACGTTCTACGACGCGCTGAGACGTCACTTGTGAAACGAAAATATAGCAAAACAGGTTGATTCCCAGCGACAGCATGACGCCATGTGTGAACGGATCACCTAAGTTCAGGCCAAATAAGGTCGTGGGAGATAGCCAAGTCAGTCCTAGTGGCCCGCCTGCTAGCCATGCTTGCGGTAGTACGCCCGCGTTGATCATTGCCGGCATTAGCAGGCTGTAAGTCCAAATGGCGAAGCCAGCATTCATGCCGACAATCACGCCAAGTCGGTTGCCGCGTTTCCAGTACAAACCACCGATAAGCGCTGGCGCAAACTGAGCGGCGGCTGCAAAAGAGAGCATGCCAATGGACGCTAGAGAAGTGAACTCAGCAATGAGTTGATAGAAGCCGTAAGCCATCGCCAAGACAGCGACAATGGTCAGACGGCGTGCGCGTAACACCAAGCGCCCATAATCGCGTGCTTTGGTGTCAAACCAACGCAGTCTAAATAGCGCCGGAATCACTATTTCATTAGAAATCATAATGGAAACCGCCACTGCCGCCACAATCACCATGCCTGTGGCGGCAGAAAAACCGCCAATAAAGGTGAGAAGCGTCAGCCACTGCTGGCCGGATGCCATAGAAAGGGCAAGTACATAGGTATCAGGCTCGACCCCGCTTTCAGAAAACAGTAACAGGCCGGCCGCCGCTAAAGGCACAACAAAAAAGGCGACCGCGAGTAGGTAAAGTGGAAATAGCCAGCGTGCTTTTGTGGCGTCATCCGGATGGATATTTTCCACAACGGCGACATGAAATTGGCGTGGCAGACAAAGTATGGCGAGCATTGCAAGCAGCGTTTGTGCCCAGAAACTTTGGCCAAAATCTTGGTTGGCTAGCTGGCGCTGTAGCTCTAACTGGCTCTCGGCATGGCCCATTAGCTCACCTAGGCCATCAAACATGCCCCAGGTAACAAAAGCGCCGAGTACCACAAAGGCCAATAGCTTTATCAAAGATTCGAAAGCTACGGCATGAATTAGTCCTTCGTGATGCTCTGTCGCATCGGTATGACGTGTCCCAAACAGGATGGCGAAGATCGCCATGACAATCGCGACGTAAAATGCAGTGTCGCCAAACAGCGGCGTATGGGTCATATCCGCAGCGTCGGTAAGCACACTAAACGTGGTAGACACCGCTTTTAATTGCAGCGCAATGTAGGGCAGAGTGCCAATAAGGGCGACTAAGCTGGCAAAGGCGGCGAGAGATTGCGTTTTGCCGTAGCGAGAGGCAATAAAGTCAGCAATTGACGTAACGTTTTGATGCTTTGCAACGCGAATCATTTTTGCCAGTACAGGCCAAAACAGTAAAAACGTTAAGATCGGGCCAACAAAGATACTCGCAAACGACCAGCCCGCCGTGGCTGCTTGCCCTACCGCGCCGTAAAACGTCCACGAGGTACAGTAAATTGCCAATGCCAAACTGTAGATAATTGGCCGTCGGCGGCTGGCACCATGGGTACGTGCACGGCGGTCACCAAACCAGGCAATGCCAAATAACACTGCAATATAAAGCAGCGATACTGCGACCAGTAGACCGCCATGGAACATGTTGTCTCCCTACATTAAAAGCTTCACTTAGCGACTACGCGAATAAACGCTTCATTTTAAGCGAAGGCAGACCGCTACGTCTGCTGCTGGTCAGCGGCAAGTTGGCAAACGGTTGTCAGCAAAGGAGCCGTTTCCCGCAATGTGCGTAGTCTGCTTACTTCAGCATCACCTGTCTCCGCATTTAGGGGCATTAGTTCGCGGTGAGTGCAGTTCAATATATAAGGCTGTGTGGTCAGTACGTCGGTATGGTGACGTTCAAACTGGTAAAGAATAAACTCAGCGATGAGCTCATTGTCAACGCGGCGCGCGCGTACATTGTCGCTATCAACAATGCTGAATTTAGTCGTCATAGGATAGGCAAACGTCCAAGGCCGCCATACCGCGCTGGAGGTGTCACTGGAAATGACGATAGCTGTTTCGGGCAGTTGAGAACGCTTGTGATCAAACCAGCTATATTCGGTGGAGACCTGATACCCCAGCATGCCTAAACCACCAAAGACGGGCACTATCCACTTGGGTAGCCGCTTGCGAGTGAGTGTTCTAAGCAGTAGGCCTATCCCTGCGGCGGCAAGCCCTGCGAATACAGCGGCAACAAGATGCCATATCATAAATTATCCTTCTTAAATGACATCGGGCCTCCCTAAGGAAGCCCGATGATAAGTATCGATCCGAACCTGATGGCAGTGCGCCAAGGAGGGGTCGATTATGACTTAGTGGTCAACCGCTACACCAGCACCTTTCGGGTAACGAACGCTTTCTACCAGGTCTTGAATCTCTTGTGGAGGCTCTTCCGTTGCACTAGAGACAGCAAAGGCAACTGCAAAGTTGATCATTGCCCCTATTGCACCAAAGGACAGTGGTGAGATGCCTAAGATCCAGTTGTCTGGTGTGTTAGCCAGCATGTTGGTGCCGGGAACAAAGAACCAGCCTAGGTAAGTGAAAATATACAGCAAGGTGCAGATTAAGCCTGCCAGCATGCCGGCAATTGCGCCTTTGCTGTTCATGCGCTTAGAGAAGATACCCATCATTAGCGCTGGGAACAGCGATGCACCGGCGATACCAAAGGCAAGAGCTACGGTCTGTGCTGCGAACCCTGGCGGATTAAGCCCAAGATAGGTAGCCAGAAGAATGGCGCCACCCATAGAGATACGTGCTGCCAGCATTTCCCCTTTCTCAGAGATCTTCGGATTGATCATTGTTTTGATCAAGTCATGGCTAATAGCCGATGAAATTGCCAAGAGCAGACCCGCAGCGGTTGAGAGTGCCGCTGCGATACCACCGGCAGCGATAAGACCAATAACCCAGCCTGGCAAATTAGCGATTTCAGGGTTAGCCAGAACGAGAATGTCATTGTTTACCGTTAGCTCGTTACCTTCCCAGCCACGATCAGAGAAATCGACAGCATCGTTGTACATCTGGATGCGGCCATCGTTATTGAGGTCGTTGAAGGTGATAAGCCCGGTTTCTTCCCACGTGCGCACCCACTCCGGACGATCTTCATAGAGAATCGGATTGTTGGCTGCTTCTTCGTAGTTTTCCACCTGCCCCGCCATTTCTGGAAACACCGTGGTCGCCAAGTTCAGGCGTGCCATGGAACCAACCGCAGGCGCGGTAAGGTAAAGCAGTGCAATGAACACCAGTGCCCAGCCAGCGGACCAACGTGCATCAGCAACTTTAGGTACGGTGAAGAAACGAATAATAACGTGTGGCAGACCTGCTGTACCCACCATCAGCGAGAGTGTGAACAACACCATATTGAGCTTATTGTCGACGTCAGCGGTATAGTCGCGGAAGCCAAGCGCATTAACTACTTCGTCTAGCTTCGTCAGTAGCGGAATGCCGGATTCAGTATGCGTACTGAACATACCAAACATC
The DNA here is from genome assembly GCF_025820815.1 of Halomonas qinghailakensis. Taxonomy (NCBI): domain Bacteria; kingdom Pseudomonadati; phylum Pseudomonadota; class Gammaproteobacteria; order Oceanospirillales; family Halomonadaceae; genus Halomonas; species Halomonas qinghailakensis. The sequence goes on from NZ_CP096973.1 coordinate 2,377,977, forward strand.
GGAATCGGGTTGCCAGTAAGCTGCATGGCAATAAACACCGCCGGAATGGTGTAAGCAATGATAAGTACTACGTACTGGGCAACCTGTGTATAGGTGATGCCCTTCATACCACCGAAAACGGCGTATAGGAAAACAATCAATGCTGCGATCCAGATGCCCCAGGTGTTGCTCACTTCCAAGAAGCGTGAGAAAGCAACGCCTGCACCGGTCATTTGACCGATAACGTAGGTCACAGAAGCAACAATCAAGCACACAATCGCGACGAAGCGCGCTGTGTTGCTGTAAAAGCGGTCACCGATAAAGTCAGGCACCGTAAACTTGCCAAACTTGCGTAGGTAAGGCGCTAGCAACATTGCCAAGATAACATAGCCGCCGGTCCAACCCATTAGGAAAGAAGAGTTAGCATATCCACCGGATGCTAGCAGGCCCGCCATGGAAATAAACGATGCAGCTGACATCCAGTCGGCGGCCGTTGCCATACCGTTCGTGATAGGGTGAACGCCGCCACCAGCGACATAGAAATCTTTGGTCGATCCCGCTCGCGCCCATATCGCAATCCCGATATAGAGCGCAAATGAAGCGCCAACAAATAGTAAGTTAATTGCAAACTGGCTCATGCTGACTTACTCCCCAAGACCGAATTTTTCGTCAAGCTTGTTCATTTTCCAGGCATAGAAAAAGATCAGCACGATAAAAGTGAGGATGGAGCCCTGCTGAGCAAACCAGAAGCCCAAGTCAGTCCCGCCAACGGGAATACCAGCTAGCAGGGGGCGGAAAAGAATAGCGCATCCGTAGGAAACAAATGCCCAAACGGCTAGACATCCGAATATTAGTCGAACGTTGGCTTTCCAGTATTCAGCAGCATTAGCTTTGTCATCTGCCATTGTGTTGCTCTCCAGTTGTGATTTTTAGGGTTGGAAAGTGAACTCAGGATAGCGTGTGATCCATCAGGGTAATCCGTCATAGAAAAACGCTTTTTTAGTTATCTGTGATGAATTAGCACGGTTAAGCGCATTACCTTGTTGATTAAGCGGTAGTGCCTATTATGGCATTGATTACGGTTGTGTAGTGAATCGGTAAGCATCGTGCGAATAACGCATGATTACCCTGTGTGGCTCGTTGTTAATAGTGGGCAATAATTGCAAAAAATAAATCCCAGACTTTGGTATCAATGAGCTTCTTTGAAACATTATGACGTTTGATGTGGTAAATAACGACTTGTTTTTGAAGTTTTTTTATATTTTTTTAGCGTTTTTTGTCTTGTGATAGGACGATGGTCTATGGGTTGATCAAAAGCAATGTTTGCTACTTTTAATAAACGTCAGAGTTAATTGGCCAAGCTTAATTAAGAGAGCCACTACTTTGGTCGATAAGCTAACGTCGTTTCGACGTTAGCTCTATAGCTAAAAGTATAATGTGAAAGGGTCAAATGAAACTTTCAAGCAAATAACCGTATTTTAAAACATCTTTATTCTTCATCACGATTAAGTGGGGTCATTTATGATTGACGTTGATCTTTCCCAGCTCCCTTTTACATTAATCGATGATGAAGGGCGTGACCACGTTCGTCGAGGTATGGACATCGCCTATTTTGACCGCAATGAAATTATCATTGAGATGGGGCAAACGGGTGAGTCAGTGTTTTTAATTCATAAAGGTGAAGTTGCTGAAATTGATCCCACCCTGCCTGCATCTAGTGCACGGATTGGGCATTACACGTCAGGTGATTTGTTCGGTGCCATTAGTATTCTGAATGGCAAGAGTCGGTACCGTTTCCAAGCTGAGCAGGAGTGCTTGTGTTATGTGATGCCAAAAGCGCTGTTTATAAAGCTTTGCCGTCATCATCCTGACTTTGAAAGCTTCTTTAAACAGTCATTATCACACAAGGCGCGGCTGTTGACCGAGAAGCGAGCGGAAGGCGGTGTGACGATGGCGGGCTTCATGCTGGCAAAAGTTAGTGAATGCATGCGTGAGCCACTGATTATGGATGCTTCTACCGATATTGCTAGCGCAGTGGGGCAACTCAACGATAGCCATGCCGACAGTCTACTGGTCAATACTCAAGGTAAGTTTGGCATCGTTACAAAAACTGATTTGCTCAATGGTATTGTGCTCGACAATTATGATCACACTTCTTCCGTCGAAAAGGTGGCCCATTTTTCACTGGTAACTGTTACGCCGAACCAGTACCTATTTGAAGCACTTGTATTGATGACACGTCATAAGGTGACGCGTGTAGTAGTCATGGAGCAGGATGCCTTAAAAGGGGTGGTGGAACTGACAGATGTACTTAGTTATTTTTCTAGCCGTAGCTATGTGGTTAGTCTACAGGTGGAGCAGGCTAATAGTTTGGAAGCATTGGCAGCTGCTAGCCAACGCACGCCTGAACTGGTCAATGCACTGATGGCTCAGGGGGTCAAGCTGCGTTTTGCCATGGATCTATTGGCTGCATTGAACGGCCGAATCATGAGCAAAGCATGGTCATTTATCATTCCTGAGCAGTACCACGCCCAAAGCTGTTTGATGGTCATGGGAAGTGAGGGGCGCGGTGAGCAGATCCTCAAAACAGATCAAGATAATGGCCTTATTTTAGCTGATGATAGTCACTGGCCTTCGCTTGCCGAAGATATGAATGCGCTGACTCAAACGTTAATTCAGCTCGGTTATCCTCCATGCCCCGGTAATATTATGGTGTCTAATCCTGAGTGGGTTGGCACGGTGTCGCAGTGGAAAAGCAACATTGCCAAATGGGTGAGTGCAAGAGATGGCGATAGTCTAATGAAGTTAGCAATTTTGTTGGACGCTCATGGTGTTGCAGGAGATCCGAAATTGCTAAACAGTGTGCGTACAGCGTTATTTGAACGCTGCTCGCGTGATGAGTTATTGCTGTCATATTTTGCTCGTGCAGCTCTGCGTTTTTCTACGCCGCTTACCTTATTCGGTTCCTTAAAGAAGCCCCAGCATGGCATTGATATCAAAAAAGGCGGCATCTTCCCGATTGTCCACGGGGTGCGCACAATGGCCCTTGAGCGACGAATTAACGCTACGTCCACCCTAGACCGCTTGGACGCTCTAGCAGAAGATGGTCGTCTTGATCGCCGTTTTGCTGATGACCTGGGCGAAGCGTTGGCACTGTTTACTGAATTACGTTTAAAGCAGCAGTTGCAAACAGCAGAAGCGTCGAATCAGCAGCGTAGTAACCGTGTAGTGGTGCAAGAACTTTCATCCCTTGAACGTGACCTATTGCGTGAGGCGCTGCATATCGTGAAAGATTTTAAACAGCGGCTTTCCCATCGTTATCATTTGGAGTATTCGTGAGCGGAATGCGCTTGTTAGACCGGCATATGTCACTATTTAGTGGCTCGCTACGTACATTAATGCAGCGTGAAAGCGACCGTAGACGCTGGGCAGACTCTTCCTACGCTTGGCTTTTTCAGCCCTACATGGGGGAGGAGATGGTAGCGCTTGCTTGTCAGGTTAGCCCAGGCCAATCGCCCGTGGTTAGTGTAGCTGCGGTTATCTTTAGCCCGGGTAGAGTGCATACCAGCCAAGCTTGGGTGGCAACCTTGGCAGATGAGCGAAGCAACAGCGCTACGCTGCGGCGACACCAGCAGCTGTATGCGACTGACAAAGTGCTCATGCCTAACGCCGAGCATCTTGGGGCGTTGGCTGAATTTATTGGTAATCGGCCGCTAATTGGTTGGCAGTTAGAGCGCTCGTTGGAACACCTGAACCATCTGTTCAAATTAGGGATAGGATTTGGTTTGCCTAACGCCCAGGTCGATGTTGGAAAGCTGCACTATCGCCAGTTACGCCGGCTACATCCTCAGAGTGAGATGCGTAGTCAGATTGCAGAAGCATTAGCTTGCTGGCAAATGCCAGTTTTCCAATGGATCGGCGTATTGGGGGATGCAACGGCGAGTGCTCTTTTGTATCTACGTTTGCAACGTGAGGCAGCTCGGCACGTTTAGCGTATTATTCCTATTAACGTTGAATTAGCCCGTTTATGTTGGGTGCAGGGAACGAGTATTGTTAGAATGCCCGCTGCTTCTTCTACCATCGGCAGTGCCCACATTATGCTATCACCTGATTATTTTGATCCCGCAGCGTCTGAAAATACTTCTGCAGACAAGTGTTCTGTTGATCACCTTCAGGCGCAGTCCGACCATCACGATGCTAAGCAGAAGCGTGAATTCAATAAGCTGCAAAAGCGCTTACGGCGAGAAGTCGGCAATGCCATTATTGACTATCAGATGATTGGTGAAGGTGACAAGGTGATGGTGTGCCTGTCTGGTGGCAAAGATAGCTATACGATGCTGGAAATACTGCTCAACCTACAGCGAAATGCACCGGTTAACTTCTCTTTGGTCGCTGTCAATATGGATCAAAAGCAGCCAGGTTTTCCAGAGCATGTGCTGCCCCAGTATTTGGATAAATTGGGTGTTGAGTACCACATTCTAGAGCGTGATACGTATTCAGTGGTGAAAGAGAAAACCCCAGAGGGCAAAACGACCTGTGCGCTTTGTTCTCGATTAAGGCGTGGTTCACTTTATGGTTTTGCTGAAGAGATTGGTGCGACAAAAATTGCGTTAGGGCATCATCGTGAAGACATTTTGGAAACACTGTTTCTAAATATGTTCTTTGGAGGCACTTTAAAAGCAATGCCACCTAAGCTTTTGTCAGATGATGGCAAAAATATTGTCATTCGACCCCTTGCCTACTGCAAAGAGGCTGATATTGTGGAATTTTCCAGGCTAATGGAATTCCCCATTATTCCTTGTAACTTGTGTGGCTCTCAGCCCAATCTTCAGCGACAAATTGTAAAAGATATGTTGGCCGAATGGGATAAAAAGCACCCAGGGCGTCTAGAAAGCATGTTCAAAGCGGTGACCAATGTGGCGCCTTCACAGCTAGCAGATCGCCAGCTGTTTGACTTTACAGGGCTAGAAGCCAAGCAGGCGGCGCTGATGGAGCGCCGTATTCAAACGCTTAGCGTTGAGTCTTAGCGTAGAGCAGTCGGCTGCTCTTCTTCTTCAGCCAGTGTAATAAGACGCTGCATATCTAAAATATTAACCTCGCGCCCCGAAACCGCGACCACTTCTTGCTGTTGAAAGCGACTAAGAATTCGGCTGACCGTTTCTACCGCTAAGCCTAAGTAATTACCAATGTCTGCGCGGGACATAGAAAGCCTGAAGCTGTAAGGCGAGTACCCGCGCCGGCGAAAACGGTCTGAAAGCGTGACTAAAAAGCTGGCCAAGCGCTGATCGGCAGTTTTGCGTGATAACAAGCGCATCATGCGCCGATCGTCTCGCAGCTCTTTACTCATACTGCGATATAGCTGTCCACGCAGTTCCGGAAGTTCTTCAGAAAGTAGATCCAAACGATCAAACGGAATTTCGCACACTGTGGTAGTTTCCAGGGCAATCACGCTACCGGGGTAGTGCTCTTCATCGATGCCGTCCAATCCGACCAGTTCACTGGGCAGGTAGAAATTTGTCAGTTGATCGTTGCCATTACCTTCGCTGGTCACCTGTTTTAGACTGCCTGAGCGAACGGCATACACACTGGTAAAACGGTCGCCCTGACGAAACAGTGGCTCGCCTTTTTTGAGTGGTGCACGGCGACGGATGATCGCATCAAACTGGCTCATGTCTTCAAGTTCTAATGCGAGCGGTAGACACAGTGAGCTTAAGCTACAAGTTTGGCAGCGTGCTTCTTGCAACAGTGAGCGTCGTTGGCTGACGGGGTGTGGCATATCATTCTCCCTTTCTCGTTAGCCATGATAGGCCCTGGGGCAAGACGTCTCAAGAAGCTTACACAATCTTTGAGTAGCGTTGGGTCGACTGATCCGCGAGGCGAGCATCAAAGGCCATTGCTAGATGGCGAATCAACAGCCGACCAATAGGGGTGGCGCTAATCATTTGCTGATGAAAAGTGACTAATCCATCTTGTTCAGCGTTACGCAGCTGTTCAAGAGCAGTGGAAAAATAGTCGCTAGCATCAATGTTCCAACGCTTTCCTATGGCTGCTAAATCAATGCACATATCGCACATTAGCCGCTCAATGACGTCTCTGCGTATTAGGTCGTCCTTATTTAACCTTAATCCTTTGACGGTTGCCAGCCTACCTTGATCTAAAGATGTTTCGTATTGATCAAGCTGAGTCGGATTTTGTGCGTAAACATCGTCAATCCGTGAAATGGCGGAGACGCCTAATCCAACTAAATCGCACTGTGCATGGCTAGAGTAACCCTGAAAATTGCGCTGCAAGGTTCCGTTGCGCTGAGCAATTGCAAGACTATCATCTGGGCGCGCAAAGTGATCCATCCCGATATGCACATAGCCTGCGTTAGTTAGCATCTCAATGGTGGTATGCAATATTGCCAGCTTCTCGTCAGCGTTGGGGAGGTCTGCTTCATTGATACGTCGCTGAGGGGCAAAACGGGTGGGCATATGGGCATAGTTAAATACTGACAGGCGGGCAGGATTTAATTCGATAATCTGGCCCAGTGTTTCAGCAAAGCTTTTTTCCGTTTGAAAGGGCAGCCCATAGATTAAATCAAGATTGAGCGAGCGAAAGCCAAGGCGGTGCGCTTCTTCCATGAGTGTTTCAGTAAGCACCCGGGGCTGCACACGGTTAATCGCTTTTTGTACCTGCGGGTTTAAATCCTGTACGCCCAGGCTTAAGCGGTTAAAGCCAAGCGACTGCAAATGGCGCAGGGTAAAGACGTCTGCTTCGCGGGGATCAATTTCAATCGCGTAATCGCGGTCCGCTGAACCAGATAAACCAAAACGGGCGTCGAGGCGATCAATCAGGTCTCCCATTTGTGCTAAAGAAAGAAACGTGGGAGTACCACCGCCCCAATGCAACTGCTGAACTGGGCGCGATGTGTCTAAATGGCGTGCAGTCAGCACCATCTCTCGATCTAGCCGGGATAGGTAAGGCTCGGCAAGAGCGGTATTCTTCGTTGCAATCTTATTGCATGCACAGTAGAAGCAAATTTTTCGACAAAACGGTACATGTACATACAGGGAAAGCGGTCGGCGGCTTGCATTACTGCGTTCTAACGCCTGGGTAAAGTCAGCGGTGCCAAACTGCTCATGAAACGCAAGCGCCGTCGGGTAGGAGGTGTAACGCGGGCCACTTTTGTCGTAACGCCGCAGTAGCGCTTCATTCCAGGCAGTTGCGCTAGGTACTTCAGTGGGTGTTGATGAGAACGATGTTGATGAGAGGGCAGCAGTAGCATGGGCTGACATGATGAACGCTCCAAAGTGAAAAGTAAGCGATGTAATCAAATTGAGCGATGTCGCTCAGCTGTTGATCCTTATGCTAGTGCAGTAGCACTTTGAAAGCGTTGAGCTATATCAAGCTATGGGGGCTGCTTAATGCGCAGTGTAAGGTGCTAGAGACCACAGCTGCCAAAGTGCAAAGCCAATGATTGACAGTGCGGCAATGCTGCGAGTGGCAGGGTGACGAATTAAATGGCTCAGCTGCTGTGCTGCTAGGCCGGTTGCCAGCAAGGCAGGTAGGGTGCCGAGGCCAAAAGCCCCCATTAGAAGAGCACCGTCGATTGGGTCTGCAATGGCTAGGCTCCAAGCTAGCATTGAATAAACTAAACCGCAGGGTAACCAGCCCCAAAGTGCGCCAAGGGCGAAGGCTTGAGGAAGATGCACAACCGGCATCAGGCGTCTTCCCACCGGTTCTATATAACGCCAAAGATATCGTCCGACTGCCTCTACTTTTAGTAGTCCTTTCCACCAGTTAGCGATATAGAGCGCCATTAAGATCAGCATTACTGCGGCGAACGCCTGGAGCGCAATACGTGCGTTTGGTGAAAGAGAGATCAGTGTGCCAAGTGCCGCTACACTAGCGCCTGCCACCATATAGCTGAGAATGCGTCCCGCGTTATAGCTAACCAGTAGCCCACCCATGCGGGCTGGGTGCCGCATGCTAGGTGGTACGGCAAACGTGAGTGCGCTCATAATGCCGCCGCACATGCCGATACAGTGAGCGCCACCCATTAAGCCAAAGACAAACGCAGCGAGTAGTGGCGGTAAATCAAATCCCGTGGGATTCATACGGGTGGCTCTTGATTGTCTTGAGAAGAAGACACGTTTTTTTTACGCTCGGCGCGTTGTTCGGGGGGCAGGTCATTCTCATCATCGTCAAACAGGATACGGTGGGCGGGACCTTCGAGGTCGTCAAACTGGTCATGCTTAACGGCCCAGAAAAACGCCCACACCGCGAGGCCCAGCAAAATCAGTGAAAGTGGAATCAATAAATATAAGATTGTCATACACTCACCGGTGTGGATAGGCCAGCCTGAGTAACAGAAGGTGTGCGCCAGCGCGTGAGACGTAATGCGTTACCTACCACCACCAAGGAACTTAGTGACATGCCAATTGCGGCCAGCCAAGGGGGAATTAACCCCATCGCTGCCAAGGGCAAAGCCGAAAAATTGTAGCAAACCGACCACATCATGTTTTGACGCATAATGCGACGCGTGGCGCAGGCAATATCAATGGCTTCAAAAATACGTATTAGACGTGGACTCAGTAATATCGCGTCGGCTCGTGTGCGGGCAAGGTCTGTGGCGCCGTTCATAGCAATGGCGACGTCAGCGCCAGCCAATACCGGTACATCATTGATACCGTCACCGATCATCACGACTCGTTCACCATTGGCTTGCAGCTCACGTAACCGTTCAAGCTTGCCTTCAGGCGATTTACCAGCTTGCCAAGTGGTGATGTTGAGCTGCTCTGCCAAACTCTCTACCGCTTCTTGCGTGTCGCCGGAGAGCAGCTCCACTTCAAGCCCGCGGGCTTGAAGGGCAGCAACGGTTTGGGCCGCATCTTCTCGAATGCCATCGTGCAGTTTAAACCAAGCGCGTGGCGTATTATCTTCACTGAGTAGCAACCATTGACCAAATCCTGGTGGAGCCAGGGCGGCTGTCGTGGCAAAGTCTGGTTTGCCTAAGCGCCATGTTGCGCCGTTCAACGTGCCTTCAAGGCCGCTTCCGGTCACGCTTTTAACGTTGCGTGCTTGCAGGGTGGCATCCCGAAACGGTCGAAACGCCCTGGCAATGGGGTGCTCTGAATGTGCCTCTAGCGCCGCGGCAATAGCCTGCGCATGCTCCTCACTGAGTGGGGTATGGTGGTGGGTGAGAGGCTGTTGGGTAATAGGTTGAGTTTGAGTCAGTTGCATTTCGCCGCGAGTCAATGTGCCGGTCTTATCAAAAATAACCCGCGTGACGTTGGAGAGTGATTCAATCGCGTCGGCACGGGTAATCAGTACGCCTCGCTGGCGCAGCTGGCCATGTCCTGCTGTTAGTGCCGTGGGGGTTGCCAGTGCCAGTGCGCAAGGACAGGTCACTACCAATACGGAAAGCAGTACCCATAACATACGGGAGGGGTCGATAAACCACCACGCGACGGTGACACAGGCGGTAACGATCAGTAGTCGTAGTACAAACAGGTGAGCCATCCGCGCCGCCATTTGGGCAAGGCGTGGGCGGCTGGCAAAGGCGCGATCCGTTAAGTCAACGATGTTAGCAACCCTGGCGCTGTTTCCTGCATGGGTAACCCGCATGACGAGTGGGTTTTCCATGTTTTGGCTCCCACCCACCACGCATTCGCCTACTCGACGGGTCACTGGTAAGTACTCGCCAGTGAGCATCGACTCGTCGAGGCTGGACTCGCCATCTTCGATAATGCCATCAGCCGGCACGCCGTGGCCGGGTTTAATTAGCACTCGGTCGCCTTCCGTGAGTTCGCTGGCAGGCAGGATGCGTTCGCTACCATCCTGCTCTAAGCGAATGGCAGACACAGGTAAAACACCGCTCAACGCATTACCGCTATGGCCGCTGCGCCGTCTGGCCCGGCCTTCCACGTAGCGGCCAAACAGCAAGAAAAAGGTAAACATGGCCACTGAGTCAAAATAGACCTCGCCAACGTTAAACAGTACCGCGTAACTACTTGCCAAATAAGCACCGCCAATGGCTAATGAAACGGGCACATCCATGCCAAGCACACCTGTTTTCAGGTCGCGTAATGCGTTACGGAAAAAAGGCTGCGCTGAGAAAAATACCACGGGCGTTGCGAGAGCAAATGATAGCCAGTGAAACAGAGCGTAAAAGTCTTCGCTAAGCTCACCTGGCCCCGATACATAAATGGGAATAGAGAACATCATGACTTGCATCATGCCTACGGCGGCAACAATTAGGCGACGCACATTCATGCGTTCTTCATGTTGCAAGCGCATTTGGGCTTGGTCAGGCTCGTAGGGCTGCGCATCGTAACCAATGGCCGCTAGTTCAGCGAATAATTGAGAAAGGTTAATAACCTCTGGGTCCCAGCTAACGCGAAGGCGGTGATGGGTTAGGTTAACGGCGCTTGATGTGACCCCTTCTAGTGCGTTCAATCGGTGTTCGATGAGCCAAGCGCAGGCTGCACAGGTGATACCGTCTATCGCCAGTGTGGCCCTTACTTCTCCTTCATCTCCTTCGGGGTGAACAAACTGCGCTTGTAAACCAGGGTCGTCAAATACTGACCAAGTTTCTGCCTTGGCAGCTTGGCGCTCATCAGGGCGCTCGGGCATTTCGGTGCGATAGCGATAGTAGCTTTCCAAACCACCATCGACGATGGCATGAGCGACGGCTTCGCAACCGGGGCAGCACAGTGGTTGGGGGGTGTCGTCAATATTAATACGCCACGGTGCCCCATCGGGCACCGTGTTACCGCAGTGATAGCAGCTAAGGGTGGTCTTGATCATTCGTTCTCCGAGCGTCCACCCGGTAGTAGTGCAATAGTGTTTTCATCAGGGAAGCGTGCTTCGCCGATTAGTCGCCAGTCAGCGTCGCCGCCTTGCTCTGGCTGTAGCTGTAGATACCAGCGATAGCGTAGATTGTCTGGGCCTTGGGTGATATAGCGCCCGTCGCGGACATGCTCTAGAACAAACGACTGATCGCGGTCATCTTCAGTGGGAAAGATCAGATCGAGGTAGAGCTTGTCTGGACGAGCATCGCCAGCAAGATCAACAACGATATCACTGGTCAGCGGATCAATGCGTAGCTCGGCGCTTAAATTTAATGCCCGTGCTTGCTCTTGTTTTGCGAGCACCACGTTAATTGCTTTGCCGTGTTCGTAATAATCTTCTTGTACCACCATGCCGTCGTAGCTTTTGATCGACAAAACTGCAAAGGTCGTGCTGACAACAATGGATGAAAACAGTAGGCCCAATAAAAACCATGGCCAAAACTGCTTATACCAGGGTGTAATCGGTGAATCTGACATAACGCATTTATCTCCTGGCATTACCTAAGAAGCGAGCTTCACGCTCCTGACGGATTTGCTCATCTTGCACTGCTTGAAGCGCAAAAGTAATGGGGTGGCTAGGCTGGTTTAAGTCTTGAGGGTTCGCAAGTACGGTCACAACCTGAATGCGCGACTCGCCTGCAGGCACGCTAATCGACGTATGATCCAGGGTTAAGCTAGGCAGACCTGACACGCTGATCTGATAGGTATGCGGTTCGTTATCCAGGTTACGTACTGTGATGCTATAAACATTGCTGATCTGGCCTTCGCGAGTCATTTGATACAGCTGAGTACGCTCGCGTTCGGCATCGAAGCTAAGCGGAATGCGGTCATTAACTGCCCATGCAAATGCTGCCACCATGATAATCAGCGCGACAAAGTAGCCCAATAGCCGAGGGCGCAAAATATGGCTTTTTTTACCTTCTAGCGCATTCTCTGTTGTGTAACGAATAAGGCCCTTAGGATAGCCCATTTTATCCATGACGCTATCGCAGGCATCAATGCAAGCCGCACAGGTAATGCACTCATATTGCAGCCCGTCGCGAATATCGATACCCGTTGGGCAGACTTGAACACATAGTTCGCAGTCAATGCAGTCGCCAAAGCCAGCTTCTCTTGCCTGGGTGTGGCTAAGCGATTTTTTACGTCGGCCTCTTGGTTCACCGCGTGCTTCGTCATACGACACAATTAATGTATCGCGATCAAACATGACGGATTGGAAGCGAGCGTAGGGGCACATATAAATGCACACCTGCTCGCGTAGCCAGCCAGCATTTAAGTAGGTGAATACTAAAAAGAAGCCAACCCAAAAATAGGACCAGCCATGGGCTTCTAGCGTCGGTAATTCCATTACTAGCGTTCGAATGGGGGTGAAATAGCCCACAAAAGTGACGCCAGTGGCCAGGGCTATCAATAACCAAGCGGTATGTTTGGCCCCTTTTCGCCATATTTTATCAGCAGTCATGGGCTGCTTATCGAGCTTAATACGTTGGTTTCTAGAGCCTTCTATACGATGCTCAAGCCAAATAAACAAAAAGGTCCAGACGCTTTGAGGGCAGGTGTAGCCGCACCAAACGCGCCCAGCAAAAACCGTGATAAAAAACAGCCCAAAGGCACAGATAATAAGTAGCCAGGAAAGTAGGACGAACTCTTGCGGATAAAAGGTGGCAGCAAAAATATGGAATTCACGGCCTGGTAGGTCAAACCAAACCGCCGGTCGATCACCCCAGTTTAGCCAAGGGAGCAGAAAAAAACCGAGCATGAGCGCCCAGTTAGCGCTGCGTCTAACTTTTTGAAATAAACCTTTAATTTCGCGCACATAGATATGACGGCGCTTAGCATACATATCCTGAGTTGTGCTCTCTCCAGGGGTATGGTGCCCCACAGACGGTGTAATATCTTGGCTAGGTATTTTTTCCATGGCGATGATCACAGCTCAATAAGGCAGGAGTGGGCGGCAACATAGATATCGTGGCGTTAAGACCCGTAACGTTAGAGATAACGCAACTGTATGCCGTGTCGCTAAATCATAGTGTAACGGATAGAGAAGTTGTCTGGATGAGCGATAGATGAAGAAAGGGTGCGGTATGAAACCGCACCCTGTCATGCACCAATGTCTATACCGCTAACGAAAGGCTAGTCGTTGAAGCGTAAACTGTAGACATAGGCTGCGACCAAGTGAACGCGTTCTTCACCAATGTAAGCCGCTTGCGCTGGCATATGGCCATTACGACCATTACGCAGCGTTTGACGGACAGAGTCGGCAACGCTTTGGCCTGGTGCCTGATAAAGCCAAATGTCATTTGTCAGATTGGGCGCGCCTAATGCGATGTTACCCGTTCCGCTTGGTGTATGGCATGCCGCACAAGCCGCAAGGAACGTACTTTCACCGCTAGCCGCACGCTCTGCATCATGCTCCAGATCAGAGAGCGAGAGCACGTACTGAGTGAGGTTTTCAATATTATTCTCACCAAGCTGCTGCCAAGCAGGCATTAACCCATTACGACCGTTGTTTAGCGTCATCATGATGTTTTCTGGTTCGCCACCATAGAGCCAATCATCATCGGTCAGATTTGGGAAGCCGTAGCCCCCTTGGGCGTTCGAGCCGTGGCATACCGCACAGTTGTTCAAGTAAACACGCTCTGCTACCCGCATTGCTTCAGCGTCTCTAGCCAGTTCAGGAATAGGTACTTCCTGGTACTGGGCAAAAATCGGCGTGAAACGCTCTTCAGCATCAGCGACTTCTTCTTCCCACTGACTTTCTTGAGACCAGCCCAAAACGCCGGCGTAGTTACCCAAGCCTGGGTAAAGCACTAGATAACCCAGGGCAAAAATAACGGTGAGTACAAATAGTTGAAACCACCACCGAGGTAATGCGTTGTCGTACTCTTCAATTCCATCAGCGGCATGGCCAGTGGTTTCGACATTACCATCAGCATCCGGCGTTTTATCGGTTCGGCGGTTGGCAAATAGAATCCAAACGCTTAATGCGATAGTGCCTAGCGTGATGACAATAATCCAGGCGCTCCAGAAGCTGGATAGGGAGTCACCCCATAAATTATTCATGTATTTTTATCTCCCCTGTCGTGGCGGGAATCCACTTCGTGTTTAGTCGAAGCATGCTTATCACGGGTCGGTTGCTTATCATCATCTTCATCGGCGAAGGGCAGGTTAGCCGCTTCTTCGAAGTCTGGTTTGCGTCGCTTTGAGTAGGCCCATATAAAAATGCCAATAAAAGCGACGATCAAAAACAGCGTGATAAGACCGCGGAAAGTTCCCGTATCCATAGCTTAACGAGTGCCCTCGAGCACGGTTCCTAGCTGCTGCAGATAGGCCACCAGTGCAGTGATTTCCTGGGTGCCGCGAACGTCTTCTGTCGCAGTGGCGATATCTTCATCGTCATAGGGCACCCCTAGCTGTTGTAGGGTGCGCATTTTTGCCGGTGTAGATTCGCCATCCAGAGTGTTTTCAAATAGCCAAGGATAAGCAGGCATGACCGACTCAGGTACCACATCGCGGGGGTTATACATGTGCGCGCGGTGCCAGTCATCACTATAACGTCCTCCCACGCGAGCAAGGTCAGGCCCGGTGCGCTTAGAACCCCATAGGAAGTTATGCTCATAAACTTGCTCGCCGGCTACGTTATAGTGGCCATAGCGTTCAGTTTCTGCGCGGAAGGGGCGAACCATTTGTGAGTGGCAGCCTACGCAACCTTCACGGCGATAAATGTCACGTCCTTCCAACTCCAGTGCGCTTAAGGGGCGTAGCCCCTCAACTGGCTCTGTTGTTTGCTTTTGAAAGAACAGCGGCACCACTTCGGCCAAGCCGCCAAAGCTGATCGCAACCAGGATCAACACGGCGAGCAGGCCAACGTTCTTTTCGACAATCTCGTGTTTCATTGGTCTCAACTTCCCCGGTTTAAGCGGCCTGTGGCGCTGAATAGCTGCTAATCGTTTCGCGACGCTTGACGGTCATGTAAACGTTGTATGCCATGATTAGCATGCCGACAACCCAGAACAGGCCGCCTATGAGGCGAACAAAGTAGCCTGGGCCGCTAGCTTCGACAGACTCAACGAAGGTATACATTAATGTGCCGTCAGCGTTGATTGCGCGCCACATTAAGCCCTGCATAATGCCATTAACCCACATAGCGGCGATGTACAGCACAGTGCCAATAGTAGCTAGCCAGAAATGCACGGCAATTAAGTTGACCGAGTGCATTTCAGTACGCCCAAATAAGCGCGGGATCAGGTGGTACATAGACCCGATCGTAATCATGGCTACCCAGCCAAGTGCACCCGAGTGTACGTGACCAATGGTCCAGTCGGTATAATGCGATAGCGCGTTGACGGTCTTGATCGCCATCATCGGACCTTCGAAGGTCGACATGCCGTAGAACGAAAGTGCGACAACCAAGAAACGCAGGGTAGGATCGGTGCGAAGCTTATGCCAAGCCCCGGATAGCGTCATCATGCCGTTAATCATGCCGCCCCAGGAAGGTGCCAGAAGAATGATAGACATGATCATACCTAGCGACTGCGCCCAGTTAGGCAGCGCTGTGTAGTGCAGGTGGTGAGGGCCAGCCCACATGTAAATCATGATTAACGCCCAGAAGTGGACGATAGAAAGACGGTAGGAGTAGATCGGGCGTTCGGCCTGTTTTGGCACGAAGTAATACATCATACCCAGGAAGCCTGCCGTCAGGAAGAAACCGACCGCGTTATGGCCGTACCACCACTGCACCATGGCATCGACTGCACCCGCATAAATCGAGGTGGAGTACATGGGGGTGACCGGAATCGCCGCATTGTTAACGATATGCAGTACTGCAACGGTTAAAATAAACGCTGCAAAGAACCAGTTCGCCACATAGATGTGTGACGTGGTGCGCTTTTTAATCGTCATCAAGAAAACAATCGCGTAACTGATCCACACGACCGCAATCAAAATGTTGATAGGCCATTCGAGTTCAGCGTACTCCTTTGTCGTGGTGTAGCCCAATGGTAGGGACACCACAGCAGAAAGGATAACCGCTTGCCATCCCCAGAAGGTAAACGCTGCAAGCTTGTCAGAGAACAGACGTGTCTGACAGGTGCGCTGTACGACGTAATATGACGTCGCAAATAGTGCCGATCCGCCGAAAGCAAAGATAACGGCGTTAGTATGTAACGGACGAAGACGTCCAAAGCTTGTCCAAGGTAAGCCAAGATTCAGTTGCGGCCAAACTAGCTGGGAGGCAAGGATGACGCCTAACGTCATGCCTACAATGCCCCACACAACGGTCATGATCGCGAACTGCCGAACTACCTTGTAGTTGTAGGTCGGGTGTTCCAGTGCTGTGCTCATTTCATGTTCCCATCGAACGCGGTTAGGGGGTAACCCGTAGCATTTTGCATTAGCATTTTGCACGGGTGCGACCACTCGCTTGATGATGCAGGTCAAGATCCGTTCTAGATTCTATCGCAGCCGCGCCCTAAGCTGAACACGCCAATAGAAGTAACGCTGAATTATTAGGAGTTAAACGTGTCGTATTACGCGGATTCTGGTTTTGTCGATATATCCCCAGAGGCGTTGAATAATGCGTTAGCTAAGCCTACCGTGCAGCGGTTTATGGTGGCTGGACACGGCCCGCTGACTGTTTTGGGTATGCCTAAGGTTGGCCGAATACTGTTTGCTCATGGTGCCGGAGCGGGTCATTGCTCTGCGTTTATGCGGCAATTTGCCGCGACACTGGCAAGGCAAGGAATCCAGGTCTTAGCAATTGATTTTCCTTACATGCAGCAAATTAACGAGCAGGGCAAGCGTCGTCCGCCACCACCCATTCAGCAAACAGTAGCTCACTTCACTGCATGGGCCACACTGCTCGCGCCTTTAAGCGATCAGCCGTTATGGGTAGGCGGTAAATCGATGGGAGGACGTGTTGCGACACTATTTGCCAGTGAAATGGTGGGTCATCAGGTGCATTGCCAAGGTGTTATTGTTGCAGGCTATCCTTTTCATCCGCCTAAAAAACCAGATAAACGTCGTTTAGGGCACTTTCCTGCTATTGGTTGCCCTGTACAGATTTTACAAGGTGAACGGGACCCCTTTGGCGACGTAGGCGATGTTTCAGACTACAGCTTGCCCAATAATATTAATGTTGTTTGGCTGGCGGATGGGGATCATGACTTTAAGCCCAGACGTATTTCTGGGTTAAATCAGCAGGTTTTGATTGACGAAGCAGCCCTACTTGCGGCATCCTTCGTCCGCGCTCATCAAGCAGATGTTGCAGAGCTTGTGTAGTAAAGTCATTACGCTGGTTTAAATCAAAAATTTAAATGCATCGTATTGACAAATTACTAAGCTTCTGTAGAATGCAGCGCCACGTGACCAGCGGGTGGTTAGCTCAGTTGGGAGAGCACCAGCCTTACAAGCTGGGGGTCACTGGTTCGAACCCAGTACCACCCACCATTTAATTGGTCGTTTGGGAACGTGAAGCAGTAGTAACTGATGCATTAAGTGGACCGGTAGTTCAGTTGGTTAGAATGCCGGCCTGTCACGCCGGAGGTCGCGAGTTCGAGTCTCGTCCGGTCCGCCATCATCAATTATCACTGTGCATAAGTTATCGCTATTCGGACCGGTAGTTCAGTCGGTTAGAATGCCGGCCTGTCACGCCGGAGGTCGCGAGTTCGAGTCTCGTCCGGTCCGCCACGATAGCTTACATTAGTTGCACCATTGCTAAGCATAAAGCTTGCAGTGCCTTGGGTGGTTAGCTCAGTTGGGAGAGCACCAGCCTTACAAGCTGGGGGTCACTGGTTCGAACCCAGTACCACCCACCATTTGGTTTAATATTTTAAGCGCCTCTGAACCGCTTATAGATAGCTAACTTAATGGTAGATAAGAAGTCGCTTAACGTGGACCGGTAGTTCAGTCGGTTAGAATGCCGGCCTGTCACGCCGGAGGTCGCGAGTTCGAGTCTCGTCCGGTCCGCCATTTAAGTGTTTATTGTTATAGATTTGTTGATGTAAAAAAGTAATCGATTTGCTATGTCAGTCGAACGAATTCAAAAAACCCAGATCAATGATCTGGGTTTTTTTATTGCGTATAAGTTAGGAACTATAAATTAGTTCCCATAAATTAGCACCTTTAGCCCATTACGTGCAGCCATTAGGCTGCACGGTAGCATCAAGCTATAACGCTTACACCTGCTTTGGCGATCTGTACATCCTGATCCGGTTTTACGCCTGAAATGCCGACAGCACCTACGACGTTGCCATCTACGATGATAGGAACGCCACCTGATAATAGGCCTTGTAGTGGAGCAGACAAAAATGCAGTACGGCCGCCGTTAATCATCTCTTCAAAAACTTGTGTTTCTTTACGACCTAACGCTGCACTGCGTGCTTTTTGGGTCGCTACCTCTGCACTGAACGGCGCAGCATTATCTAAACGACGCAGGGCAAGTAAGTGTCCTCCATCATCTGTTACGGCAATGGTGACCGGCCATCCGTTGTTATCGGCTTCTTTTTGAGCAGCATCTAGCACTTGAATAACGTCGGTTTGGCCGAGAACAGCTTTGGTTTGCATCAATCTTTCCTTTTTATCAAGGGGAGTAAAATGCCGCGCCAGTGTTGCTTGTAAAAGCGTATTAGCGCGGCAAAGTGAATTAGTGTTTATACCAGAGCGGCATCAACCACTTCTACCCAGTGCCTTACCGGGGTGCGATTGGCGCTAGCTAGATGGGCTTGGCAGCCAATATTGGCAGTAACGATAACCTCAGGATTACTCGCTTCAAGCGCATCGAGCTTATTGTTGCGTAGCTGGGTAGCAAGTTCTGGTTGAGTCACCGAATAGGTGCCTGCTGAGCCACAACATAAATGGGCGTCTTTCACTGGTGTTAGCGAAAAGCCCAGCTTGCTTAGTACGCCTTCAACTGCACCATTGAGCTTCTGGGCGTGTTGTAGCGTACACGGGCAGTGAAACGCGAGACGTTGATGCTCTTTAAGCTGTAGCTCCTCTACTGGCTCATCACGCAGGATTTCCACAATATCTTTCGCTAGCGCACTTACTTTTTGCGCTTTCTCTGCATAGGCTGGGTCGTCTTTGAGCATGTCACCATACTCTTTAACAAAGGCACCGCAGCCACTGGCCGTTTGAACAATGGCTTCAGCTCCTTGTTCAATCTGTGGCCACCAAGCATCGATATTAGCCCGCATACGGGCACGGCCATCATCCTGGGCATTCAAGTGGAAATCAATGGCTCCACAGCAGCCTGCTTCGCTGATAGGCGTTACGCTAATGCCGAGCCGATCTAAAAGTCGAGCGGTCGCTGCATTGGTATTCGGAGATAGGCCTGGTTGAACGCACCCTTCTAATATTAACACCTTACGAGGGTGGCGCTGGCTATCCGGACGTTGGCCTGCATCTACTGGTGCTGGCGGCATTTTGCTACGCAGTTTGCCAGGCACCAGAGGTTTGAAGGTTTGCCCTAATGTCAGAAGTGCTTTGAAGCGCTTAGGGTCCACCAGCATTTTACGTAGCGCATAGCGTTGGGCGCGTTCAGCCATTGGGCGAGGTACCCGGCGATCAATTTCTGCACGGCCGATATCTAAAAGTTTGTGATACTCCACGCCCGATGGGCAGGTAGTTTCACAGTTGCGGCAGGAAAGGCAGCGGTCTAAATGTAGACGCGTTTCTTCAGTGACCTGGTCATCGTCATCGCGGCTCTCCAGTAACTCTTTCATTAAATAGATGCGCCCACGAGGGCCATCACGCTCGTCGCCCAATAGCTGATAGGTGGGGCAGGTGGCATTACAGAAGCCGCAGTGAACGCAGGTGCGTAGAATACGCTCAGCCTCCTGAATATGCGGTTTTTGGCGGTCAGCATCGGTAAAGTGCGTCTGCATGTCAGCTCTCCTGATTAAAACGCCGCATAAAGACGACCTGGGTTGAAAATGCCGTAGGCATCCAGCTCGGCCTTCAGATTGCGATGATACTTTTCAACTACAGGGTTGAGCGGAGTAAACGGCGATTCTGCTCCGCCTTGAGCGAAAGGAGTGAAACAGGTGGCATGGCCACCGGCTTGCTCGCAAGCCGCGCGCAATGTGTCAGCCGTCATATGAGTTTTTACCCATCGTTGGCTGCCGCCCCAGTCATAAAAAAGATCGCTTTGAGGAATTTCTAGGACGAGTGGTGGCGTATTGGGGGGGAGTGATAAACGCCACAATGCCTGCCCCTCATTCAGCTTAAAGAAGGCGTGTTGGTGGTCACGCAATTGCTGCCAGAAGTCGTTAGAAAGTGACTCACCGCCCAGGCGCTCTTTGGTCGCGTTAACTGAGCTTGCACCGCCTTCCAGGCGAATAAATAGCTCGCCTGAGTGCCATCCTGCGGCGGTAATAGGCAGGGGCTGTCGTCCTAATTCGGCGAGTTTGGCCAGCGCTTCTTCAAGGCCCATGCTAAGGCGCAGGCTGTGGTTGGCGGTGGGGATAGGCAGTACTTTAAAGGAAATATCAGCCAGTACACCTAGGGTGCCCTGAGCGCCAGCCATCAAGCGTGACAGGTCGTAACCTGCAACGTTTTTCATGACTTCGCCGCCAAAACGCAGCAGTTTACCTTCCTGGGTGATCACCCGTGTGCCTAAAACAAAGTCCCTTGCGGCGCCAGCCCATGGGCGGCGTGGGCCAGACATGCCGGTGGCAACAGCGCCGCCGATGGTGCTGGCATCGCTAAATGCGGGTGGCTCAAAGGCCAGCATTTGATTTTTTTCAGCCAGTGCAGCGTTGAGTTCGCTTAAACGCGTACCAGCACGAACAGTAACCACAAGTTCTACCGGGTCATAAGAGACAATACCGCTATGGGCCGCCATGTTGAGGGCGTTGCCTTCTACCGGTCGGCCATAAAAAGCGCGAGTGTCGCCACCTACTATGCGCAGTGGTGTGCGGTCGGCATAGGCGCTGCGCACCTGTTCACACAGGTCGGCAGCGATATCTCGGTCGGCAGCATGTATCGCTAGTTCAGTCATGGTCATTCCTAATAATTATACTTCCTAGTGGTTAGTCGACTAGGAGTGGCATCAGAAGCGTGGTAGTTCCGGATGCGGTAGCTCGTTGTTGTGCACGTGCATGGCTCCAAACTCGGCACAGCGCGCCAGGGTGGGAATGTTTTTCCCTGGGTTGAGAAGGCGCTGTGGGTCAAAAGCGGCTTTCAATGCATGGAATACCGTTAATTCGTCGGAGTGAAATTGACTGCACATCTGATTGATTTTTTCGCGGCCAACGCCGTGTTCGCCAGTAATAGAGCCACCCGCCGCCACGCATAGCTCTAGAATTTTTCCGCCTACATCTTCGGCGAGCGTCAACTGACCCTCTTTGTTGGCATCAAATAGAATCAGCGGATGCATATTGCCGTCACCGGCGTGGAAAACGTTGGCAATCGCTAACCCACTCTCTTCCGACAGGGCCGCAATGCCCTTGAGTACTCGGGGGAGCTCGCGACGTGGAATCGTGCCATCCATGCAGTAGTAGTCAGGCGACATGCGGCCCACGGCGGGGAACGCATTTTTTCTCCCTGCCCAAAACTTAGCACGCTCGGCCTCATCGCGCGCCTGCTGAATATCGGTTGCACCGGCTTTTTCTAAGACTCGGCGAACGGTTTGGCAATCATCATCCACGTCGGCTTCAACGCCATCTAGTTCACACAGAAGAATAGCTTCTGCTTCAACGGGGTAGCCTGCCTTGATGAAATCTTCTGCGGCCTTGATGGCAAGTTTATCCATCATTTCTAGCCCGCCAGGAATTATCCCAGCAGCAATAATATCGCCAACCGCACGGCCCGCTTTTTCTACATCATCAAAACTGGCCATCAGTACTTTGGCAGTTTCAGGTTTTGGCAGCAGTTTTACGGTGATCTCCGTGACCACGCCCAGCATGCCTTCAGAGCCGTTCATCAGCGCAAGAAGATCAAAGCCAGGTGCATCTAGTGCTTCGGACCCTAGCGTCATGCGCTCACCTTCAATCGTCATTACATCAACGCGCATTACGTTATGGACCGTGAGCCCGTACTTGAGACAGTGCACGCCGCCCGCATTTTCAGCCACATTGCCGCCAATAGAACAAGCGATTTGTGAAGAAGGGTCGGGTGCGTAATAGAGCCCATAAGGCGCGGCAGCCTCAGAGATCGCTAAGTTGCGCACGCCAGGCTGCACACGTGCGGTGCGGGCATCTGGGTCAACATTAATGATGGTGTTGAAGCGTGACATGACGAGCAGCACGCCCCGCTCAAGTGGTAGGGCACCGCCGGAAAGTCCTGTGCCTGCACCACGGGTAACCACAGGAACACCTAACGCATGGCAGCGCTTTAAAAGGCCTTCTACCTGTTCCAGCGTTTCGGGTAATGCAACCAACATTGGCAGGATTCGATAAGCGGCAAGGCCATCACATTCAAAGGGGTGTAAATCCTCTTCCCTGTGAAGCAGTGTTAAGGAGGGCACTGCATTTTGCAGATCCTCTAATACGTCTGCTTTATCGCGGTATATGAATTCGCCGTCGAGGCGTTCATCGAAATGAATATTCATGTTAGCTCCTGTGGATGAGGAGGGCAGGAAGGTATCTAATCACTTTATGGAAAAGCTTTCCATAAATAACTAAAGCGGCACTAGAAAACTTTTTCATACTGTGAAAAGGCTAGACATGCTGGCGTGGTTTAGATGGCTGAGCATTGAAAACGTTCTTACGGCTGCTGGGTAGCCCTAAGGCTACCCAGCGTAGAGTGCTTAATAATGACTAACGCTTCACCGTCACATTAATGGGTCGGTAATGCCAATCACATAAAAAGCGATTAACGCAATGATTCCAGTAAAGATTAGATAGTAGATGGTGGGAATAATTGTTTTACGAATCGTTGTACCTTCACGGCCTAGTAGACCTACTGTTGCTGATGCGGCGACAACGTTATGAATCGCAATCATATTACCCGCTGCTGCACCGACTGCTTGCAGCGCTACCATCATTGCGGTGGATAGGCCGAGCGTTTCGGCAACGCTAAACTGGAATTCCGCTAGCATCAGGTTAGAAACGGTATTTGAACCGGCAATAAAGGCGCCCATCGCACCAACGGCTGGCGCAAAGAAGGGATAGATACCGCCAACACTGCTCGCTACCGCTTGGGCCATCATGACGGGCATTGACACAAGGTCAGCGCCATTAACACCAGAGTTAATCAGGATACGCACCATCGGAACGGTGAAGATCAAGACAAAGCCGGCACCAAAGATGGTTTTAGTCGATTCAGAGACAGCCGCACTGATTTTCTGCGGGTTCATGCTGTGCAGGAAGTAAGTGACGATGACCACTGCAACGATAATGCCGCCCGGCAGATAAAGTGGTTGCACACCACCGCTGATACCCGCCTCACCCAGAATATTGGTCCAGCTCAGGCTGACAGAGGTCAGTGCGGACTTCAGCGGCTCAACAATACGTGACGCGACCAAGAAGACTGCAAGTAGAACGTAAGGAATCCAGCCTTTTAGCGTTGACATTGGCGCTTTGCCAGCAACGTCATCCAGTTTGATTTGTAGGTTACCAATCCACTCATCGGGCCATGACGTTGATTCAGGGAAGTCCCAAGTGTCTTTCGGCAATAGGAAGCCTTTACGCGCGGCAGGTACAACGATTGCCAGACCGACCATGGCGCCAATCATTGATGGGAATTCAGGGCCTAAGAAAACACCTACCAGCATGTATGGCACAACGAACGAAATACCGGTGAAGATGGCAAAAGGCGCAATAGATAGACCTTCTTTCCAGGAGCGGTTAGCACCAAAGAAGCGCACCATAATCAACACCAGAATCAACGGCATTAAAATGCCCACGATGCCGTGAGTGATGGCGACAGAGCTGGTGACCTGCTGGAAAAACACATCCCACGTAGAACCGTTTGCTTCTAATTGTGCAGTGATGCCTGCACGGTCCAGCCCGCTACCAACGCCAACAACAACCGGCGTGCCGACGGCACCAAAAGAAACGGGTGTGGACTGAATCATCATGCCGACAACAACCGCAGCCAGCGCAGGGAAACCGAGTGCCACCATCAATGGCGCAGCAACCGCGGCTGGGGTGCCGAAACCAGACGCACCTTCAATAAAGCAGCCAAACAACCAAGCAACAATTAGCGCCTGAACGCGACGGTCAGGGCTGATGCCTGAAAAACCGTTACGAATCGCAGTGATGCCACCAGAATGTTTGAGCGTGTTCAGCAGTAAGATAGCGCCAAAAATAATCCATAAAAGGCCTGCTGTTTGGATCAGACCTTGAATAGTAGACGCGGCAACGCGGCTAAACGACATATCCCAAGCGGTTAGACCAATGATGGCTGCCGTCAGGAAAACAATCGGCATCGCTATTTTTGCGGGTATTTTAAAACCAATGAGCAAAATACCGGCAAGCAACAGCGGCAGAAATGCCAGAAGTGCAAGTGTAGTTTCATTCATGTGAGGAATGGCCCCTTGTTATTGATTTGGTGTGCTCGGCAGATGCCAGCGGTTTGTGGCAATGCTGGTCGGGTCAGTGCGAAAGATACGGTTAGGTAGAAAAAATGGCTATATTGGATAATTGGTAAGACCAATTATGAGGAGCTATTCGTATAGGCTTTGAACCACTTTTTTAATTTTAACGATTTGTTTTTATTTGCTTTTAAATCTCCTCAATGTAGTGAGGCTGGCATCAAGTTATTAGACTAATAGACAGTACAGTTTCCATCCAAGTAAGCGGTGCAGAGCCAGCAACGTTTGCGAAATCCTTTCCTTGATAAAGACCATTTGCCTGCTGATGGAGGACGATCAGCCTGGGCAAAGCCACTTGCGTCCTTGATGGCTTGCGCCCATTGTTGTTAATTGGAGCTTCCGTTGTGACAATTTTGCTTAAACAACTTTTTAACTACTCTCTTCAACAACAAGGAGACCGCTACCGTGGCAATAACCCTTTATGATTTATGTGGGCGCGATGAGCGCTTACGTTTTTCACCCTACTGCTGGCGCGTGCGTATGGCACTGGCACACAAAGGGCTAGAATATACGACGGTCCCTTGGCGTTTTCGTGAAAAAGAGGCGCTTGCCTTTGCAGATTACGACAAAGTGCCGGTATTAACCGATGGCGACACTGTGGTCACCGATAGCTTTGACATCTTGCGTTACTTAGATGAAGCCTACCCTGCGAACCCCGTGTTGGGAGAAGGAGTGAGTTATCAGCGTGTGCACTTTTTTAAGCTCTATGTTGAGCGTAGCGTTACACCGGCACTTTTTCGAACAGTGGCATTAGATTTATTAGAGGCCATCCATCCTGACGATCGTGCTTATTTCAGAGAGACCCGTGAAGCCCGTTTTGGTATGCGATTAGAAGAGGTTAACAATCCAGAGCAAGGGAGAGCTCAGCTAAAGCAGCTATTAGCCCCAGTGCGTGATCAGTTGCGAGCAAGTCCGTTTCTGGATGGTGAAGCCCCTAGCGGAGCGGATTACCTGTTATTCGGTAGCATGATGTGGGCGTATACCGTGTCCCTTGAGCTATTAGTTGATGCGAATGATCCGGTGGATGAATGGTTTAAGCGTATGCTGGAGGTGCACGACGCGGTCGCGGGTAAGGCCGTCACTATTCGTGATTTATAATGTGTCAGGCGGCAGCGTTGCCGCCTGTACCAATCGTATGTACTAGTAAAACCACGCAAGCGGCTTACGCCGTCTGTGTGAGAGGAGATGGCAATGATTGACCTGTATTACTGGACAACTCCCAATGGCCACAAAATCTCCATCATGCTTGAAGAAGCTAAGCTTCTTTATCGGGTAAAACCTATTAACATTGGGCGTGGGGAGCAGTTTGATCCCGAATTCTTAACCATTTCGCCTAATAACCGTATTCCCGCCATTGTTGATCATGCGCCTAAAGATGGCGGCCAACCCCTGGCGCTCTTTGAGTCGGGCGCTATTTTAGAATACTTGGCTGATAAGTGTGGCCAGTTTCTACCCTCAGAAGGGCGTGAGCGCTATGTCGTGTTGCAGTGGCTTCATTGGCAAATGGGTGGGCTTGGGCCGATGGCAGGCCAAAACCATCATTTTTGCCAATATGCTCCACAGAAAATTGAATACGCTATCGAACGTTATGTTCGTGAGACGCATCGCTTGTATAGCGTGTTAGATCAGCGTTTATCCCAGCAGCACTACGTAGGGGGTGACTGTTACTCCATTGCTGATATGGCGATTTATCCCTGGATTGTGCCATGGGATAAGCAGCGACAAACGCTGGAGGAGTTTTCTGATTTAGAGCGATGGTTTAATGAAGTGGCGCAACGTCCTGCTGTTCGAAAAGCTTATTCTTTGATCGAAGACGTCAACCCGCAGGGAGGCGGAGAAATGGATGAACAAGCGCGTAAATACTTGTTTGGCAATCGTTAAGTCGTCGCTGCCAAAAAAGCAGGATATTTATATTAATGATCTGACGCAAGATTATGAAAAAATCATGTTGCGCTGCACAAAAAGCGCTGCTAGCTTTGTTGTTATTAAGACAGTAGTTACTGAAAACAGTAGTTACTGAAAGTAGTAGTTACTAAGGTTAGTAGTTACTAAAGACAGTAGCTAATAAAGGCAGTTGTTAGTAAAGGCAACCGCCTGACCATCGACCGCTCATCGATGCGAGTCGAATCGCTAGCTCACTCAAGGGGATTATGTGATGAACAAGGCCGCAGAGAAAACCAGTCAGCAGTTTGAGTCTGTTATTTCAGCACCCATGCGCTCTTATACGCTGGCAGCGCTTGATTATTATCAACAGATTGTTAGTGCGCAAATGGATGCAGCGCGCGCTTATTCCGATATGACCATTGCACAGGCACGCACATGGTTAGACGTGAAAGATGCCGATAGCTTTAAAAAAGCCATGGAAAGTCAGCAGAAAGCTGCAACTGACCTCATGGAGCGCATGAAGGGAGACTCTGAGAAAGTCACTTCTATCAGCCAAAGCTTTATGCAAGAAAGCCAAAAAATGGCAGAAGAAACCACTAAGAAAGCAGTGGAAAGTACAAAGCAGTAATACACCATGCTTTAGATAAGCGTTTGAAAGAAAAAGATTGAACGCTATCAGTTGGTAGATAAATGCCGCGCTGGAAATTAGGTGCGGCATTTTTGTATCTACTTAGATTATGCCAATTACAACAGCTGCTGTTCGGCCCGCCCGTTCAGCCGAAAGCGAGCTATACGGATAATCTGTTCAATGGCGGTTTTTCTCTCCTCAGCAAGATCGTTATTTAGGCGTTTTTCAAACGCGTACAAAATAGCGTGACGATCAAGCCCCTTCACGGCAATCACAAAGGGGAAGCCAAACTTTTCTTTATAAGCTGCGTTTAGCTGTTCGAAGCGCGCAAACTCCTCTGGCGTACATTGATCTAACCCGGCACCAGCTTGCTCGCGGGTAGAATCTTGAGTTAGCTCACCCGATATTGCCGCTTTGCCTGCTAAGTCAGGGTGTGCCTGAATAACAGCAATTTGCTGCTCAGGTGTTGCCTGCTGAAGCATAAGGCCCATGAGATCAGCCAGTGCGTCCGGTGCGTCATGCGCACTGTTTAACCCTTCCTTCCAGGCGGCTTCTGCTACCCAAGGAGAGTGTTCATACACATCACCATAATGGTGGGTAAAGGTTTCCAAGCTGCATGTGCTAGGGGCGGGTGAAAGCGTGAGTGGTGTTGAGTTAGGCACAAAATCTCTCCAGTGTGTTTAATAATGGAAATACTGTATACAATAAATGGTATCAACGGTACTCTTTGACCACTAGGTTAAGTCGAACAACTACTATCAACAACCGCGATTATTAAGGAGTGGCTATGGGACGGTTAACTACCCACGTACTCGATACCGCCAAAGGGCAGCCCGGTCAGGGGATCACGATTGAGGTGTATCGCTTGTCAGGGAACACGCGTGAACACCTAGGCAGCGTTACCACCAACAGTGACGGTCGTTGTGATGGGCCTATCTTAGAGGGTGATGCCCTTACAGTAGGCGAGTATGAGCTGGTTTTTCACGCGGGTGACTACTTGCGCGCTCAGGGCATAGCTTCTCAAGAGCCGCGCTTTCTAGATGTTATTCCTTTACGTTTTGGCGTTGCGGATGCCAGTCAGCATTACCATGTACCACTGTTGCTGTCCCCCTATAGCTACTCTACCTACCGCGGTAGTTGAGGGGGGGCGGTTATGCAAACCTATCTTATTGATTTCGCAAATTTATTGTTACGCTGGTTGCATGTTATTGCGGCTATCGCCTGGATCGGTGAGTCGATCTATTTTGTCATGTTGGATAATGGTCTAAGAACGCCGAAAGCAGCCGAAGATCGTGAAAAAGGCGTATTTGGAGAGATGTGGGCGGTACATGGCGGTGGTTTCTACCATAATCAAAAGTATGCTACCGCACCCGCTAAGCTGCCGAACGACCTTCATTGGTCGTTCTGGAAAGCCTATACCACGTGGCTATCAGGCTTTGCTTTGTTCGTTATTCTTTATATGGCAAACCCAGGTTTCTACCTAGTTAACCCCAACAGTAGCTGGGCGTGGGCGGCTAGTATGACTGGTTGGCAGGCCAATCTACTGGCATTGGCTTTCTTGCTTGGTGGTTGGGTGGTTTATAACGAACTTTGTAAGCGCATAAGTCCTAACATGGACCGCGATGGTCTTCTC
Organism: Halomonas qinghailakensis; assembly: GCF_025820815.1. NCBI lineage: Bacteria > Pseudomonadati > Pseudomonadota > Gammaproteobacteria > Oceanospirillales > Halomonadaceae > Halomonas > Halomonas qinghailakensis. Next base: position 2,406,470 of record NZ_CP096973.1, read on the forward strand.
AGCGTTGCCGTTGCGGTGATGATGATAGTGGTCGCCTATTTAAGCACTCAGATGTTCACAGGGCGCGCTGCCTTCTTGTTAACTGGGGCGGTGATGGCAACAGCCATGTCGGCTAACGTTTTTTTCTGGATTATTCCTGGTCAGCGCCGCATGGTGAAAGCCATGAAGGCTGGCGAAACGCCTAATCCGCTAGATGGTAAGCGTGGCAAGCAGCGTTCGGTGCATAACACTTACTTTACGCTGCCAGTCGTTCTGCTGATGGTGAGTAATCACTACTCGTTCATCTACTCCCATGAGCTTTCCTGGGTAGTGATGGTGCTGTTTATTTTTGCTGGCGCGCTGATTAGGCAGTTCTTTGTATTAATGCATGCTGGAAAGACGCAACCCGCCTATCCTGCCGTTGGGATAGGGCTTATTCTATTAGCATTTTGGGTGGCCGCGCCTAGCCCTGGTGCAGGTAATGCGAGTATCTCAGGTGCGCCCAGCCAAGCCCAGATTTCAGGGTTAATTGATCAGCATTGTACTCAATGCCATGCTCGTCAACCTGAACATGCCGGTTTTTCAGCGCCGCCCGCAGGTTATGCGTTTGATAGCTGGGAAGATATTCTTGGACATCAAACGCAAATTCAGCAAGTTGTCGCGAGTCGCTATATGCCTCTTGGTAATATCACCAACATGAGCGACGACGAGCGCGATATCATTGCCGCGTGGGAGGAGTGATTAAAGTCATAGACAGGAGATCCTATGAGTGATGCGCAGGCGGCGTTAAAGCAAAGACCCTCGGAAAAAGAAGGTGAGGAGCGCCACGAGTCGATCTATCGCGCGGTTAGCGACGCTATTGTCGAACAGCGGCTAAAGCCAGGCGCTCGGCTGCGTGAAGATGCTTTGTCAGAAGTTTTTGGCATCAGCCGTACCGGCATCCGCAAGATCTTGCAACGCTTAGCGTTAGAGCAGCTGGTCACGCTTACGCCGCGGCGCGGTGCTAGCGTGACGCGCCCCACTGCAGACGAAGCAAAAGATGTGTTTGATGCACGTCAGATGATTGAGTGTGGGCTAATGCCTGATGTGGCAAGGCGGATCGGAGAGAAAGAGGCCGCCGAACTGCGTGAAATGGCTCGCCAGGAGCGTCAAGCGCTACGCAATGGTCAACAAAGCGTCGCTATTCGCCTGTCGGCTGACTTTCACGTGCGCCTTGCCCAGCTTTCGGGTAATGCAACGCTTGCTGAGTTTGTTGAGCGTCTATGCTCACGCTCGTCGTTGATTCTGGCGGTTTACGGCCATCGCGGTCACTTAGGCTGTGAATCCCATGATCACGATGACTTGATCGGCTATTTGGAAGCGGGCAACGGCGAACGAGCGAAAGCATTTATGAGCCGCCATCTTAAAGCGATTGAAGCATCACTTTCGATGGTCGAAGAAGAAGAGAACGTACCAGATCTACAGCAGATTTTTGGTGGTTAAGTTGCTTCGTAAAGTTAAAAAATGCCCAGACAATATTGTCTGGGCATTGGGATAGCATCACCTCAGGAGCAGTCACAGCAGGGGCGTTGCGGCCCTATTACTGGGTAAACCGCTGGCAGGCAGGCCAATGCTTCATCAGTAGGTAATAGGTCAGCCCAGCAGGAATAAGGCTGGCGTACCAAGAGATCGAAGAGAAGGTTAGTGCGGCCACAATACCAACTACTGTTGCGATTAGGGCAGCTTTGTTGACACCTTGATAAGGGCCAGAAGGGTCGTAAAGCTTGCTAATGTCTAGCGTACGGCGGCGTATGATGTAGTAATCCACGACCAGAATGGCAAAGATAGGGCCAAGAAAGGCCGAGTATGTTTGTACGAAGAGCTGCAGGCCAGCGGCGGACTCAGGCTGAACCAGCTTCCAAGGGAAAGTGGCGAAGGCTAGCAAGCCAACAATAACGGTGGCTACCGGAAACTTAAGTTTAAATACGTCCATTAATACGTAGGTGGGTGGCACTACGTTGTTAAGGACGTTGGTAGTGACTTGGGCAAAGGCAATAAAAAGCAGCGTGGTCATCAGCAATGGCGTGTTATCAACCGCATTGGCAAATACTTGAATGGGGTCAGCCGTGCCCGTCGCTTCTGACACCATATAGCCAATCAAGCCCATGAACAGCGTGCAGGGCAGAATCGACATGGCGTAGATAGTGGTTAACACGCTCTGTTTCGTGCCTTTCTTATGTTCTCGCGAATAGTCGCTGACATTAAGCATCATGGTGCTATAGATGCCCAGGAATAGCATGGTGGCACTCCAGAACGGCAAGCCCCAAGAGCCTTCCATAGTCAAAATGCTAGCCGACAGCTCATCGCCATAGCGTTGCACCGTGGCGTAGAACATGTACATCAGTGAAAGCAAAATAAAGACGCTGCCGATATTCTCAAGCCATTTAATGCCTTGAAAGCCCAACACTGACAAACCAATTTGCAAAAACTGGAAGGTAATAAAGTAGAAAATGAGGTTGTCGAAGCCAAATAAAGTGGCTGAGACCATATTCAATGCGCCAGCGCCAATCCAGCTTTGAAAGCCATACCACACCACGGCAGGCACGGCCCTTACTAGGCCAGGAATGCGGGTGCCGGTAAAGCCAAAAGCGCTACGTGCCTGCACCATAAAGGGAATGCCGTATTTGTAGCCCGCTGCACCGTTAATGGCCAGTGCCATGCCAATCACAAAACAGCCAATGGCAATAGCCAACGTGGCTTGCAGTAGGTTTAAGGTGCCAACCACACTTGAACCCATGGCGAAGGTGCCAATAGAGACACACCCGCCAAACCAAGCTAAAAAGTAGGATGTTCGTCCCATAATTCGTGTGCTTTGCGGTGCAAGGCTTTCAGCGCCTATAGCTTTCTCAGCTATGGCGGTGTTCGCAATGGGGGCTTCTTCTGACGTAAGAGCAGGGTTAGAGTTGCTCATGTTTCCGTCCTCGCAAGATTATCGATGTTATTGGTAGCCTGGGCGCGTTGTGTGCCCAAGAAGTGCTTGCGGCGTAGCGTGCTGACGAAACGGCTGTTTCTTAATGGTTATGTTGTTAGTTATTGAGCTATTTATTAGTGCATGGTTAATGGTTAAGTGGTTATCACCTTGAGGTAGGAAGTTGCAGGTCAGATAGCGCGGCAAACTTGCCGGTAAACGATTTCGGGCGCGGATAGTCCAGATCGCCGTGTTTACTGGTATGAAGGCCCAGGCTAACCAGCGATTCCGCCAGCTTTAACGCGGCGCTAACACCCTCGACGACAGGCAGCCCTACTTCACGGCTAATGTCGGCCGTTAGGTTCGCCATTCCACCGCACCCCAAGACAATGGCGCCAATACCATCCTCATTACGAGCACGGCAACACTCTTCGACAATGCGGGTAAAGGCTGCGTCTGGGTGGTGTTCAAGATCAAGAACAGGAATTTCTGCAGCGCGGATGCGGCGGCAGTGGTGGCGAAAGCCGTACTGTTCCAGCAAGTGTTCGGCAATAATGCCGGTGCGTCCTAATGTCGTCACAATAGAGAAGCGAGTGCTTACCAGCGTGGCTAAGTGGAAGGCAGCTTCTGCAATGCCGATGACCGGGGCGCGGGTTAACTCTCGGGCTGCGAGTAAACCAGGATCGCCAAAGCAGGCCACTACATAAGCATCGATGCCGCCTTCACGTTCTCCTTTAAGAACTTCTTCGGCTACGCCTACCGCGCTAATCGCCTCGTCAAAATGGCTCTCAATGGACACTGGCCCTGCATCGGGCTGGGTGGTGGTAATGGTGGTTGATGCTGCTGCCTGACGCAGGGCGGACTGATGGATGGCAGCAGTCATAGAAGCCGTCGTGTTGGGGTTAATAATGCGTATGTGCACGTTAGTCATCCTTCAGGTAAACAATTTTATATATCTTGTATACGAAAATAGGGGTGTTTCGCGTAGACCGCAAGCTCTTTTATATGGCATAAAACAAAGTGTTAATTTGACCAACTGTTCAGCTTTCAACTGCTTAGCGCTGTGTAAGCGCTAAAATGTAAGTAGAGTCAGCTAATTAACGTGCAGCTGGATTGAAGTGATTACCAAATGCCGCTATCTTGTATACAATTATTTTTTGTATTGCGATATTGTTAATATTAATAAAATGCGCTGCATCCATGAAAGGAGCTGCTGAATGTCGACTTCATCTGATCAACTCTTAAGTACCTACCCGCGTGACTTAGCAGGCTATGGCCGTACCCCTCCTCAGGCTAATTGGCCAGGCAAGGCAAAAATTGCTGTTCAGTTTGTGTTGAATTATGAAGAGGGCGGGGAGAACTGCGTTCTTCACGGTGACGCAGGGTCAGAGCAATTTCTGTCTGAGATCATTGGCGCGGCCAGCTATCCAGACCGGCACCTAAGTATGGAGTCGATCTATGAATATGGCTCTAGGGCAGGCGTATGGCGGATTCTGCGCGAGTTCGAAAAGCGTGATTTGCCACTGACGGTATTTGGGGTAGCCATGGCGCTAGAGCGTAACCCCGACGTCGCTCAGGCATTTAAAGAGCTGGGGCACGAAATTGCCTGCCATGGCTATCGCTGGATCCACTATCAAGAAGTTCCTGAGCATGTAGAGCGAGAACACCTGCAAAAAGCCATGGACATTTTCCAGCGTCTTTATGGTGAAAAACCACAAGGCTGGTACACCGGGCGCGATAGCCCGAACACGCGACGGCTGATTCTAGATGAGGGCGGTTTTCTCTACGACAGTGACTACTATGGTGACGACTTGCCGTTTTGGACCTCTGTGACAGACAGCCAAGGCAGTGAGCATAATCACCTGATCGTGCCCTATACCCTAGATACCAACGACATGCGCTTTGCCGCTCCTCAAGGCTTTAATACCGCGGATCACTTCTTTACCTATCTGCGTGATGCCTTTGATGTGTTGTATGCCGAGGGAGATGAGTCGCCCAAAATGCTCTCGATTGGCATGCATTGTCGGTTGCTAGGCCGTCCTGGGCGCTTGCGCGCGCTGCAGCGCTTTTTAGACTATATCGAAGCCCATGATCGCGTATGGGTAGCACGTCGTGTGGATATCGCTCGCCACTGGGCTGAGCAGCATCCCGCTCCAACTCGCTGAAAGGCAATATAATGAATAAATCTCCTTACTACGCCCCTACAGGGGGTCACCCGCCGCAAACACAGCTAACCGCTGATCGTGCCGTATTCACCGAAGCGTATGCGTTGATTCCTAAAGGCGTGATGCGCGATATCGTCACCAGCAACTTGCCTTTCTGGGAAGGCACGCGGCTATGGGTGCTGGCACGCCCGCTTTCTGGCTTTGCTGAAACGTTTTCTCAATACATCATGGAAGTTCAGCCTGAAGGCGGCAGTGACAAGCCGGAGTTAGACCCCCAGGCCGAAGGCGTGCTGTTCATTGTAGAAGGCGAGTTAACACTCACATTGGCAGGCGAGCGCCACACCATGCGCCCCGGTGGCTATGCATTTATTCCCCCTGGCAGCCACTGGCAGGTGCGCAACGAATCGTCTGCGCCCGTGCGTTTTCACTGGATTCGCAAGGCCTATGAGTTTGTGGAAGGGTTGGACGTACCGAAGGCCTTTGTCACCAATGAGCAAGACATCGCCCCCAATGAAATGCCTGGCACAGAGGGTCGCTGGGCAACCACGCGCTTTGTCGACCCTGGCGATGTGCGCCACGATATGCACGTCAATATCGTGACTTTCCAGCCAGGTGGCGTGATTCCTTTCGATGAAACTCATGTGATGGAGCACGGGCTTTATGTGTTGGAAGGTAAAGCGGTATATCACCTTAACCAGCAATGGGTTGAGGTAGAGGCTGGCGACTTTATGTGGCTTCGCGCATTTTGCCCTCAGGCGTGTTATGCCGGCGGCCCGGGGCCATTCCGTTACTTACTGTACAAAGACGTCAACCGCCACGCCGCACTCAAGTTCTAGTGCTTGTTCTCCAGTGCTTGTTCTCCAGTACTTGTTCTCCAGTACTTGTTCTCCAGTGCTTGTTCTCCAGTACTTAGGCTATGACGTTGGCTGCTTCGCTGCATTTCCCCCAGCGAAGCAGGTTATTTTAGGATGTTATAATGATTAAACTGATAGCTGAACCGCTAACAGCGGAGGCGTTTGCGCCTTTTGGCGATGTGTTGGATGCCCGCACGTCAGCGTCGTTTCCCATTAATGCTGGTCGTACCCAGCGACACCACAACCTGGCAACCGTAGAGACGCTGGGTGAAAACGCCCATACGCTGATCAATATTTTTGTCAGCCAGCCAGTTACGCTGCCGTTGGAATTAACCTTTTTAGAGCGTCATCCCCAAGGTAGCCAAGCTTTTATGCCGTTGCATCAAGAGCGCTTTATTGTGGTAGTCGCTCCCCCTGGCGATACCATTGATAAGGCGGACGTCCGCGCCTTTGTCACAGACGGCCGCCAGGGCGTTAACTACCGGGCCGGCACCTGGCACGCGATACAGTCGGTGCTTGAGCGTGAAGGCGAGTTTTTAGTGGTAGACCGTGGTGGCGATGGCAACAACTGTGATGAATTCCCTATCGCGATCTGCATAACCTTGGCATAAATCATTTCACGGTGTTGCATCGCTGTCATACTGGACGCGTTACACTGATTTATTAGTGTCATTAACTATAATTTAAATGGTTGGATTCTTATGAACGCACTGCACTTCTCGTCGATCCGTCGTACTAAAATTGTCGCCACCCTTGGTCCCGCCAGCGATCGGGAAGGTGTCTTAGAAGCCATGCTTGCGGCGGGCGTTGATGTGGTGCGTTTGAACTTCTCTCATGGTAGCGCAGATGATCATCGTCGACGTTTAGTGCGCGTGCGTGAAATCGCTGCTCAGTTAGGCCGCAGCGTCGCGGCATTGGGGGATCTTCAAGGCCCTAAAATTCGTATTGCGCGCTTTAAAGAAGGCGCTGTGGTACTTAAAGAGGGGCAGCCGTTTATTCTTGATATGGCGCTTGATGGCGATGCTGGCGATGTGCACCAGGTGGGCTGTGATTACAAAACGTTGGCGCAGGATGTCACGGCCGGAGATCGCTTGTTGCTAGACGATGGCCGTGTGGTGTTGGACGTTACCCGGGTAGATGGCCAGCAGGTGCATACCCAAGTAGTGGTTGGCGGTAAGCTCTCCAACCATAAAGGCATTAATAAGCAAGGCGGTGGGCTATCTGCTCCTGCCTTAACAGAAAAAGATAAAGACGATCTAAAAACCGCTGTGGATATTGGCGTCGATTATCTAGCTATTTCGTTTCCCCGCCATGCTGAAGATATGCGAGAAGCGCGCCGCTTACTTGGTGAAGCAGGTAAAGATATTGGCTTGGTGGCAAAGGTAGAGCGCGCCGAAGCGGTGGCGGATGAGGCGACTCTTGACGGTATTATCGAAGCGTCTGAAGCGGTCATGGTGGCGCGGGGTGACTTAGGGGTTGAGATTGGAGATGCTAAACTGGTGGGCGTGCAAAAGCGCATGATCAAGCGCGCGCGCTCGCTTAACCGCGCTGTGATTACCGCCACGCAAATGATGGAAAGTATGATTTCAGCGCCGCTGCCCACCCGCGCCGAGGTCTTCGACGTTGCTAATGCGGTGCTGGATGGCAGCGACGCGGTGATGCTTTCCGCCGAAACCGCTGCGGGCGACTACCCAGTGGAAACCGTAGAAGCAATGGCTCGGGTATGTTTAGGTGCTGAGCGAGAAAAAACTGCCCAGGAATCAGGCCACCGTATTCATGAAGGTTTCTCTCAGCCAGATGAGACCATTGCGCTTTCAGCCATGTACGCCGCCAATCATATGCAAGGGGTCACGGCGATTGCCTGTATGACTTCCTCAGGTTACACGCCGTTGATTGCTTCACGTATCCGCTCAGGTCTGCCCATTGTTGGGCTTGCCCATAACCCTATCGCCCAGCGTCGTATGGCGCTATATCGCGGTGTTGTGTCACTTCCGTTTGATACCTCAGAAATGGGCGCTACGGAGCTGAATGATGAAGCACTAACGTTGCTGGTTAAGCAGGGCGTCGCTAAACTTGGTGACTATGTCATCCTGACCCGAGGCGATCATATGAATGCTCATGGCGGTACCAATACCATGAAGGTGATGTTGATTAACGATCAGCACGTTGAACAAGCCAAGGAGTAACGCATGCGTGCCATGTTGCTGGCGCTATCATTGCTAATCAGCCTGCCTGCCATGGCGAGTACACCGATCGTTGCGGCGGCTTCCGACCTGCAGTTCGCTTTAACGGAAGCTGCCAAACGGTTTACGGCAAAAACAGGCGCGGAAGTCAGGCTTAATTTTGGCTCATCGGGTAACTTTCGTCGTCAAATTGCCCAAGGAGCCCCTTTTGAGCTCTACTTATCGGCAGATGAGGCCTATGTGTTTGCCCTTTACGAAGAGGGCCACACGCGAGATCAAGGCGTGATTTACGCTGTTGGTAGATTGGTATGGTTTCAGCGCGCCGGTCGTGGCGATCTGCCGGATGAGGCCAACCCATTAGCGGGCGTTGAACAAGCGGTTGCTGCTTACGCCAATGGGGCGCGAGAGCGTATTGCCCTGGCGAACCCTGAGCATGCACCTTATGGCGTGGCGGCACAGCAGGCGCTGCGCTTCGCCGCATTATGGGAATCCACCGAGCCGCTGCGCGTGCTCGGCGAGAATGTCTCCCAAGCTGCTCAGTTTGCGCTGGCAGACGATGCCCGTGGTGGTCTTGTTGCTTACTCACTGGCATTGGCACCGGCGCTTGCCGAACGTAGTGAGTACCTGCTAATCCCAGAGGAGTGGCATGCGCCGCTGCGCCAACGTATGGTGCTCACCCAACAGGCGGGTGACGTAGCGCAAGCGTTTTATGAATGGCTCCAGGAAGAAGAAGCGATCGCTATTTTTCAGCAATATGGCTTTAGTACCGAGTGATGGATTGGACGGCGCTCTCAGTATCGCTGCGCTTAGCAGGCTTAACCTGTCTTTTCTTACTCCCCGTAGGCATATGGCTTGGCCGCACGCTCGCAAGGGCGCAGTTTCGTGGTAAAGGGCTATGTGAAGCACTAATCGCGCTGCCGCTAGTGTTGCCGCCCACCGTGCTTGGCTTTTATTTGCTACAGCAGTTTGGTCGTGATGCGCCTTTAGGCGGCGTTTGGGCCTCGCTGACAGGAGGTGGGCTCAACTTTACTTTTAGCGGTATCTTGTTAGCCTCATTAATCGCTAATTTACCTTTTGCGATTCAACCGATTCAGCGCGCCTTTGAGAACGTGCCAACTAACCTGCGAGAAGCTGCTTGGTGCAGCGGGCTGAGTCCTTGGCAGACACTGGTACGCATTGAGCTACCGCTGGTGTGGCCGGGCATTCTCTCTGCAGCTGCCTTAACGTTTGCCCATACGTTGGGGGAGTTCGGGGTGATTTTAATGGTTGGCGGCGCGATTGATGGGGAAACCCGCACGCTGGCGATTGCCATTTATGATCGAGTACAGGCGTTTGATGAACAAGGTGCTGCGCGCATGTCGGCACTGCTGTTGTTCGTGTCGTTAACAACCCTTGGTTTAGTTTACGGGTTGGCTGGTAGGCGAAGGTGGGTGCGTGGCTGACATAATCACAGGCAATGGACTGACGGTGGTGGCCAAGCAGTGCGGGCCGATCCCGCTGGATGCGTCGTTTAGCTGCCCGGCAGGCCAGCTGTTAGCGCTGGTAGGCCCTTCTGGCAGTGGCAAAACCACGCTATTGCGTACCATCGCTGGTTTGTACCAGCCTGAAAAGGGTCTTGTGGCGTGTGCGGGTAACGTGTGGTTGGCAACTGAGCGAGGCTACTCCCTTACCCCCCAGCAGCGCAAAATCGGCATGGTGTTTCAAGATTATGCCCTGTTCCCCCACCTCAGCGCGTTAGAGAATGTCCAGCTTGCCATGGGGCATCTGCCCCAGGCTCAACGCCAGCTCCGTGCAAAACAGTGGCTTGCCAATGTGCGTTTGGAAGGCCTGGAAAAACGCTTCCCTAGCCAGCTTTCTGGCGGGCAGCGCCAACGGGTGGCGCTTGCGCGCGCTTTGGCCCGTGAGCCGCAGGCACTGCTGTTAGACGAACCTTTTTCAGCCGTTGATCAGGTGACCCGCCGCCGGCTCCAGCGCGAGCTGGCACTGCTGCGCCAGCAGATCTCTATCCCGATTATTCTGGTGACCCACGATTTAGAAGAAGCCGCTGCGCTGGCAGATCAAATTTGCGTGTTACATAACGGCGTGAGTTTGCAGCAAGGAAGCCCCGAAGCACTGTTTCGGCGGCCAGCTTCGCCGTTGGTGGCAAGGTTGTTAGATCGTCACAATATTTTCGAAGGGCAGGTGGTCAGCAGCAACGGCCAGCGTCGACTGCAGTGGGGAAAGTACTGTTTAGAAGTTGCCGGAGGTCTCGACGATTTGTCGCTTGGGGAAAGCGTCACCTGGTACCTACCGCCTTCTGATATTGTGTTACATCGTCGTGATCGACCTTCACAGGGTGAGCGTGAAAATCCTGTGGCCGCCACAGTGGATGAGATGGTAGTACTTGGTGGTATTACGTCGATCTCGCTGCGTGTTTCTCATGGCGATAGGCTACGTTTTGATATTGCTACTCATGCTGCTAGACGCAACCAGTTAGCGTTGGGAGAGCAGGTACATGTGTCGCTTCTGGCGAAAGGCGTTTATCTTATGTCAGGCTCGGAGGAGGCTGTGGCTAACGCGTTGAATAGCGTATCGTCACTGAATAGCGAGTATTGATATCACCCATTAGATGAAATAGCACTTAGAAAAATGGCACTTATAAGAAATAGCACGTCTCCTAATAACAAAAGGAACCCGTCATGATCCTTTCTCGTCGTCAACTGCTTAAAACGTCGTTGGGTGTTTCGCTAGCGGCGAGCGTGCCGATGTCGCTGTTAAACGTTTGGGCAGCCGAAGCGCAAACCACGACACTGCCGCTGGCGATCCACAGCCAAGACGGCCCCCATCGATTAGACGTTGAAGTGGCGGAGACCGCCTCCCAGCGACAGCGTGGCTTAATGGAACGTGAGCACCTGCCAGAAGCGCGTGGCATGCTGTTTCGGTTTGAAAGTGAGCAGCCCGCAGGCAATGCCTTCTGGATGTACCGTACGTTAATTCCGTTAGATATTGCTTATATTGATGGTGAAGGACGCATTGTGGCGATTAACACCATGCAGCCCTGTACATCCGATACGCCCCGCGAATGCCCCTCTTATCCAGCTGGCGCGTCTTATCATGCGGCGCTCGAGGTCAATGCTGGCTACTTCGCCGAGCGCGGTATTCAGGTGGGTGACTGCGTATCTGTTCCCGCTCTGGCAGGGTTTTGCCGTCCTGACGCTTAGATGCTTAAAAGGTGCGAAATTAGCGTATCCGTCAAAATAAGTGTGCTGTTAAGCTGTAGCCGGTCGACGTTGGCCAACATTGAGTACGATCAGCGCGATACCGGCCACCACGAGCCCTCCGCCCAATAGTTTGTGAATGCCTAAGCTGTCGCCCATCAATAGCGCGCCCAAGCCCACTGCTAACACGGGTACTAGCAAGGTCATAGGCACTACGCGATTGACAGGGTGACGGCGCAATAAAGCATACCAAATGCCGTATGCCACAATAGACGACATTACCGCGGTGTAGACCACTGCTCCCCACCCCCGCCAGCTTGCTTGCTGAATGGCCTGCCACTGGCCGGTTTCAAATAGCCACGACCCTAACGCCACTTGGGGGATCGCAAATAGCGCCACCCAGCCTGCCAATGCCAAAGGGGCAATGGGCGGGCCGCGCTTAATTAATAGTTGGGAAACGGCCCAACCAAAGGCACTTAACAACAGAATGGTCAGTGGCAGTGGTGAGGGTAGTGTTGGCCCACCAGCCAACACAATCACGCCAGAAAAAGAGAGTAACAGCCCCGCTATACGCTTTGCCCCCAGTTTTTCTTTAAGAAATACCACCGCCAGCAGTGTGGCAAAGGGGGTGCCCATCTGCACCAGCAGTGCGCCAGTGCCTGCTTCAGCTTGGCCCAATCCGATGAACAGCAGCGCAAAATGCAGGCTACCAAACGTGATGGAAAGCAAGAGTAAAAAAGGTAGCTGAGCACGAGCGACGGGGTAGAAAGGCACCAGTAGTGCAGCGACTAGCATAAAGCGTAGGGTCGTCATTAATAGCGGTGGTAGCTCTGCTACGCCGACTTTAATCACAATAATGTTCAGTGCCCAAATGGCGATAACCAACAGGCCTAGCATCAGATCGCGTAGTGGCACGTTAATGTCCGTAGGTAATATATAAAAAGTGGCTTTAGCATATCAGTAAGTGCTACTGCAGCGTAATGGCTCAGTATTCAACTACCCAACGTTGAGTATTGAGGCTAATGATTGGCTTCCCTTAAGTTCATGAGTGCCTACAATGTAGCGTTGCCCGTATGACAGCTTGTTTAGCAACATAGCGGAGTACGGTGGGTAAATAAACGCGCTCGCTGACTACTAACTGATAAAAAAAGGATCGACAATAATGACGCTGACACGCTCTATAGCTCGTTTAACGGTAGGCTTGGCTGGTGTTGCCCTGCTATCTGCTGCTTTTTCTGCGCAAGCACGTGAGCTCTCGGTTTCCACTGTTTTGTCTGACGCTTTCCCATGGGGGCAGGCGGCGGAAAAGTGGGCGGAGCTAGTAGAAGAACGCAGTGGCGGTGAACTAACGCTGCGAGTTTACCCAAACTCCCAGTTAGTATCGGGAGATCAAACCCGGGAGTTTTCCGCTATGCGTTCTGGGCTTATTGATGCCGCGGTAGGCTCGACCATCAACTGGTCACCCCAGGTGCCTGAACTTAACTTATTCTCGTTGCCATTTTTTATTCCCGATGAGGCGGCTGTCGATGCGGTTACCGGTGGGGAAGCGGGTGAATTGGTCTTTGAAGCGATTGAGTCGCGCGGTGTGATGCCATTGGCCTGGGGCGAAAATGGCTTCCGCCAGGTCTCGAACTCTCGTGGGGCGATCAGCCAGCCAGCGGATTTAGATGGCCTGAAAATTCGCGTTGTAGGTTCACCGCTGTTCCAGGATACCTTCTCTGCCCTTGGTGCCGACCCAACGCAGATGAGCTGGACAGATGCTCAGCCGGCGTTAACGACTGGCGCAGTTGATGGACAAGAAAATCCGCTTTCAGTATTTGATGTTGCGCGTATCGATCAGGTAGGGCAAGTACATTTAACGCTCTGGAATTATATGAATGATCCGCTGATTTTTGCGGTAAACCAGCAGGTATGGCAATCGCTGAACGAAGAACAGCAAGCGCTGTTGCGTGAAACGGCAATTGAAGCGGGTGAATGGGAAATTGCTATGACGCGCGAGGAAGAAAGCGAGCGCCTAGCGGCCATTCAAGAACGCGGCGTGACCGTTACTGAATTGACCGATGAGCAGTACCAAGCTTTTGTTGACGCTACACAATCTGTATATGAAAAATGGACGCCACGTATTGGAGAAGACGTGGTTAACGCGGCTCAGTCGGCGATCGACGCGCGTTAATGACGCCCATAGAGTTTTAACTACTTTAACTACCGGCCTTCAAGGCCGGTAGCTTTTCGTTGTGAGGCTGCCATGAAAGGCTTTCCCGATGCACGCCCTGAACGCTGGCTGGGCGCGCTATCTCTTATTATTATTTCGTTGATTAGCTTGGGAAATGTGGTTACGCGTTATTTAACAGGCGGCTCCTTTTCGTTTACTGAAGAGTTTTCTGTTTTTTTACTAGTGGTGCTTACGTTTGCGGGGGCATCGGTGGCGATTAGACGAAACCGTCATATCCGTATCGGATTTTTAGAGCGTGCCCTGCCTGCGCGTTGGCGTAGTGCATTGATTTTATTTCAGGCGTTGTGTGGGCTGACTGTATTGGGGTTGGTGACTTGGTACGGCGGGAAATTGGCCTGGCAAGAGTATCAGTGGGAATCGTTATCGCCTGGATTAGGGTTGCCCCAGTGGTGGTACCTAGTATGGCTGCCGATATTGTCAGCTGCCATGCTATGGCGTCTCGTTCAGCAAACCCATGACCGATTAAAGGGAGGGCTGAATAATGACGCCTGATGTGTGGATGATTCTTGCCTTCGCTGGGTTTTTAATAGCAGGTGTGCCAGTCGCTTTTTCACTTGCGTTGGCTGGTTCGGTGGGTATTGTGGCTGGGCTTTCGCCCGATATGCTGGCAACGTTGGGTACCAATACCTACAACAGCATTGCCAAGTACCCCTTAATCGCGATACCGCTATTTATATTGACCGGTCTGATTTTTGAGCGTTCGGGGGTAGCGCTACGTTTGGTACGTTTTGCCCAAGCGCTGATAGGGCCTCGCCATGGCGGCCTGGCACTGGTCGCGGTGTTGGTATGTATGATAATGGGAGGTATGAGCGGATCCGGCCCAGCGGATGCGGCGGCAGTGGCCATGGTAATGCTGCCAAGCATGACAAAAGCGGGTTATCCAAAGCCATTTTCCGCAACTCTCATCGCAGCCTCTGCATCCACTGCTATCTTAATTCCTCCTTCCGTGGCGTTGATTCTTTACTCGATTGTAGTGCCTGGTGTCGATCTGCGCGCTTTGTTTGCTGCAGGACTTTTTCCCGGCATTTTGGCAGGGCTAGCGCTGCTGGTGCCTGCGATGATTGTCGCTAAACGTTATGGCTGGGAGGGGACGCCGATAGCTGGCTCTGAAACCTTAACCGTTCGTACAACGTTTAGGCAGGCGTTGCCCGCCTTGTTTGCTCCCGTGCTCATTTTAGGAGGCCTGCGTTCAGGTCTATTTACCCCGACCGAAGCTGCCGTAGTCGCGGTTGCCTATGGCACCCTTGTGGGGCTGTTGCTAACAAAGGAGCTTTCGTTACGTGACCTGTGGGAGTTGTTGGGAGAGGCGGCAATTATTTCTGGTGTGGTGATGTTGATTATCGCCCTAGCGGGTATTTTTGCCTGGGCCGGCACAATGCTGGGTACTTTCCGCCATTTGGCAGAGTGGATTATTGGCTTAACGGACAATGGTATTTTGCTTTTGGTACTTGTCATGCTAGCGGTATTGGTCGCCGGCATGCTGCTTGACGCTATCTCTATCTATCTCATCATGATGCCGGTGCTGATTCCCGTCATGCAACACTTTGAGTGGAACCCAGTTTGGTTCGGCATTCTGCTAGCTATGAATATTGCTATTGGGCAATTTACCCCGCCGGTGGCAGTCAATTTGATGGTCACCACAGAGGTTGCCAAAATTCGTTTGGAAGAGACGCTCTGCTGGGCATTACTGTTTGTTGTAGCGATGGGGTGTGCACTAGCTTTAGTGGCTATTTTTCCGAGCATTGCCCTGTGGTTACCGACAGTGCTTGGTTATAACATCTGATATACGCGTAAGTAATTCTATCTTTTAGAACGTCGCCGTTGCCTGATTCGCTATACCCCATGCGAATACGGCATGGTAATTAACGGTAACTAAACGTTATGGGTAGGTAATCTAATTGCATTGGCTGAGTTGTTTTAATCGTCAATGTAACATTTTGTGTGCGTTGTTTTAAGTAGAAAGTTTGTCTGCGAAACAGTGAAACTTAATGACAAGCACTCGGATGTGTCGGGGATATACCAGCAATGACATGCTGCGTATTTCGCCAAGTAGGTTTTTTTTCGCTAAAGTAGTAACAGTCGACATAACTTGTCGGCGAGATAACAGATTGTCTTGAAAACGTTTTGGAAGAAAACACCTGAGGGAATCGTTCAGCAGGTGAACTCAAAGCGCATAACGCTCACAACATCAAGATAAAGAGGTATGTTTATGAAACGCCATGTATTTTCTACGGCGGCCTTTTCCGGCGCGTTGATTGCCGCGGCAAGCTTTGCCTCTCCGGCAGTAGCGCAAGATCGTTACATCACGATTGGCACCGGTGGTCAAACGGGCGTTTACTACGTGGTAGGCCAGTCGGTCTGCCGCATGGTGAACCGCGGTAGTGATGAGCACAACATTCGCTGTAACGCACCGTCTACCGGTGGCTCAGTTGCAAACGTAAACGGTATGAAGAGCGGTGAACTGGATATGGGCGTTGTCCAGTCTGATGTTCAATACCGCGCGTATAACGGCGAAGCTAACTTTGAAGAAGATGGTGCTTGGGAAGATATGCGCGCTGTCTTTACTATGCATGGCGAACCGCTGACCGTTGTTGCCCGTGCCAATTCCGGCATTGAGAACATCAGCGATTTCCCTGGCAAGCGCGTCAATATCGGTAACCCTGGTTCTGGTCAGCGTAATACCATGGATGTTGTCATGGATGCGTTTGGTTGGGACGAAGACACTTTCGCACTGGCTTCTCAGTTAGATGCTGCTGAACAGGCTGCCGCGCTGTCTGACAACAACATTGATGCCATGGTGTATGTCGTTGGGCATCCTAATGGGTCTATTCAGGAAGCAACCACGACTATCGATGCACGCATAGTATCGGTGACGGGTGACGAGATTGACGGCCTGATTGAAGAGTATCCTTACTACACTCGCTCTGTTATTCCGGGCGGTCTGTACCGTGGTAACGATGAAGATGTGGAAACCTTTGGTGTAGCGGCAACGTTTGTATCTTCTACTGCCGTTGATGAAGATGTTATTTATGAAACCGTCAAAGCGGTTTTTGAAAACTTTGACCGCTTCAAGCGTCTGCACCCCGCGTTTGAAAACCTCAATGAAGAAGACATGATTTCAGACGGCCTGACCGCACCACTGCATGACGGCGCAGCACGTTACTACCGTGAGCGTGGCTGGATCGAGTAAGGCTATAAAGGGCGCTATTAGCACAAGGTAAATAGTGTCAGTTTTGATTTGCAAAGCGCGGGCATCCTGGGTGTCCGCGTTTCTTGTTGAAAGCGCTGATTGTCAGCGCTGACCATTAGGCAGGGCAAGCGTATGCGTGATGACAAAAAACCTTCGGCAGTTGCTGATAGTGACCTGGAGGATATGGTCGCATCGAGCGACACTGGGGCCAGAAAGCCCCTTGGCGTACCCGGTAAGCTGCTCGTCAGTATTGCAGCCATCTGGTCGCTCTTTCAGCTGTGGATTGCGTCGCCAGTTCCTTACATGGTGGGGTTTGGCGTATTTAGTGCCACAGAAGCACGCTCAATTCATTTGGCGTTTGCGCTGTTTTTAGCGTTTATGGCGTACCCAGCGTTTAAGCGTTCGCCTCGGGACCGAATTCCTCTTGCTGACTGGGTATTAGCGGCAGTCGCAACATTCTGTGGCGCCTATCTGTTTATTTTTTACTCGGACTTGGCTCAGCGGCCAGGGCTACCCATCACCCAGGATATCGTTGTTGGTATTATTGGCATTTTGATGCTGCTGGAAGCCACGCGGCGTGCCCTGGGGCCACCGTTGATGATCGTGGCGGCTATTTTTATTATTTATTCGCTGTTTGGGCCGTACATGCCAGGCATCTTGGCGCACCGTGGTGTCAGCCTGGGTGGTTTAATCAACCACCAGTGGCTGGGAACGCAAGGGGTATTTGGTATTGCCCTTGGTGTATCAACGAGTTTTGTTTTCCTCTTTGTACTGTTCGGCGCGTTACTAGATAAAGCGGGAGCAGGTAACTACTTCATCAAAGTGGCATTTTCAATGCTTGGCCACTTTAAAGGCGGCCCTGCAAAGGCAGCGGTTGTTGCTTCCGGTATGACCGGTTTGATCTCGGGGTCGTCGATTGCCAACACGGTAACAACAGGCACATTTACGATTCCGATGATGAAGCGAGTCGGCTTTAGTGCAGAAAAGGCGGGTGCCGTTGAGGTGTCTTCTTCGGTGAATGGCCAAATTATGCCACCTGTCATGGGCGCCGCAGCGTTTCTTATGGTGGAATATGTTGGTATTTCTTATGTAGAAGTCATTAAGCATGCCTTCTTACCGGCTCTTATCTCTTATATTGCGCTGATTTATATTGTTCACCTTGAAGCGCTTAAAGCCAATATGAAAGGGCTACCCTCAAGTAACCCTGCTCGCCCGTTATTAAATAAAGTGATTGGTTTTTTGACCGGTCTACTGTTATTGATGGGACTTTCGATTGCTGTTTACTATGGCCTTGGCTGGTTAAAGCCCGTTTTGGGTGATGCAACGCCGTGGGTTGTTTCTATAGGCTTAGCTGTTATTTATATTGGGCTGCTGAAAATAAGCTCTCATTATCCCGAGCTTGAGATGGATGATCCCAATTCTGAGTTTGTGGAGCTGCCGCAAACACGGCCAACCGTTATGGTGGGGTTACACTATATTCTTCCGGTCGTCGTGTTGGTGTGGTGTTTGATGGTAGAGCGCCTTTCACCAGGTCTTTCGGCTTTCTGGGCGACCGTGTTTATGATTTTTATCATGGTGACCCAGCGGCCTGTTATTGCCATCTTCCGTGGTCGTAGCCAAATGGCGGCTGATATTAAAGAAGGCTTCAAAGATTTATGGGATGGGTTGGTAACCGGCGCGCGCAATATGATCGGTATCGGTATTGCCACGGCGACAGCAGGAATTGTAGTAGGTGCAGTATCGCAAACAGGCGTAGGACTTGTATTGGCCGACGTAGTGGAAATTCTCTCAGGGGGTAACCTGATGATGATTCTGCTGCTGACGGCGCTACTGAGTTTGATTCTTGGGATGGGACTACCAACTACCGCTAACTACATTGTTGTTTCAGCACTGATGGCTCCTGTCATTGTGCTGCTGGGCCAGCAAAATGGCCTGATTGTCCCCCTTATTGCTGTGCATCTGTTTGTCTTTTACTTCGGCATTATGGCTGACGTGACACCACCTGTGGGGTTGGCATCGTTTGCGGCGGCTGCGGTGTCCGGTGGGGATCCGTTGCGCACTGGTTTCCAGGCGTTTTATTACAGCTTGCGCACAGCAGCACTGCCGTTCCTGTTCATTTTTAACACGGATTTGTTATTAATCGATGTCACGGTGATGCAGGGGATAGTGGTGTTTATTGTAGCCACGGCAGCAATGCTGATTTTTGCAGCAGGCACCCAAGGTTATATGGTCACTCGTAATCGGTGGTATGAGTCGTTACTGTTGTTATTGATTGCCTTCACGCTGTTCCGCCCTGGTTTTTGGATGGATAAAATCCATGACCCCTACGAATCGGTGCCGCCTGCGCAGTTTACAGAAGCCCTAGATCGTGTGGATGACGGTAGTAATTTACGTGTTCAGATCGCTGGTGAAGATGATTTCGGCTCGCCAATGACTACCTATATTCTGGTGCCTGTACCGCGTGGCGAAAATGGCGAAGAGCGATTGGCCAATCTTGGTTTAGAGCTCTATGTTGATGGCGATCAGACGCTAGTCGACTTTGTTGAGTTTGGTAGCCAAGCGGCTGATCTAGGCTTCGATTTTGATCAGGAAATTCTTGAGGTTCTCGCACCGGTAGATCGCTGGACCAAAGAATGGATGTGGCTACCTGCACTTGGGGTCTTCGGCTTAGTAGTACTTATGCAGCGTCGTCGGCGTCGTCAAGAGATAGAAAATGAGACGGCCGCTACTGTCTAATGGAGGTTGCTATGTATCATAAAGTGCTACTACCGGTTGATTTGAACGAGGAGGCGTCTTGGAAAAAGGCGCTGCCCACGGCCATTACACTATGCCAAACCTTCGGAGCTTCACTCCACGTGGTTACAGTGCTTCCGGAGTTTACGATGCCCATGGTCGGCGCGTACTTTCCAAAGAACTTTTCTGAAAAAGCCCATGCCGCGTTGAAAGAAGCGCAGCATAAGTTTATTCAGGAACATGTGCCTGAGGGAATTAAGACTCAGAGTGTGATTGTCGACGGATCTCCCTGGGAAGCCATCATTAAGGTGGGTAAAAAGCTAGATATCGACCTGATCGTGATGGCATCACACACCAAGCGAAAATTTGTCGACTACGTGCTAGGTCCCAACGCGGAACATGTGGTTCATCATGCCAAAGTATCAGTAATGATTGTGCGCTGATTCTTCAGTAAAGATTGGTTGATAAGCGAACTCCAGGCCATTTGGCCTGGAGTTTTTGCTTGTGGGGTATATCAACGTTGGCTAACGCATCGAATAAATTGGCGGTAAGAGCATGAAAGCAGGATTTTTTGTACGCGATGTCGTTAGGTGGCCCTAGCCTGCCAATGCTCAGCTACATTAAATAGACGTTAAGCCATTAACTCAGGGTTAACGAACTCATGCATGTGGCTACTTTTTCAGGGTGATAGGTACGTTGTGCTTCTCTTCTGAATTGAGTTTGAAAAGTCACCTCTGTAGTGGGGGTCAATCTAAGGAGTCATGCCATGAATGCAGCTACAACAAAAACGCACGACCGAGCAGATACGGCTAACGTGAAAATTACGATTAATAAGGTGGGAATGGATCGGCCGCGGGCATGGCTTGCCGCGGGGTTTGAAGATTTTCGTCGTGCAACGGCTATCAGTTTGACCTACGGCATGTTTTGGGTGGGTTTAAGCATCGCCATTACCGCGGGCGCAATAACACTCGGCTATTGGTACTGGTTGTTACCCATGATCGCGGGATTTATGTTTGTGGGGCCGCTGGTAGCGGTAGGTTCTTATGGTATTAGTCTCGCTCTTGAGCGAGGAAGGGTTCCTAATCTTGGAGATGCGTTCGGTAGTTGGCGTCCTCACGCAGGTCAGCTAGCAATGATGGGCGTGATGATGATGATTTTCTTTCTCGCCTGGATTCGTCTTGCAACGCTGCTGTTCGCGCTATTCTTTGGGTTTGAGGTACCTAACCCTGCAACCCTTTACACCTCTTTGCTTACTACGCCTGAAGGCTTAGGTATGATTGCTGTAGGGTCAGTAGCAGGCGGTATTCTCGCTTTCGGCGCGTTTGCGATTAGTTCAGTGGCTATCCCAACATTAATGGATCAAGACCTTACGTTTATGGAAGGAATCGAAGCTAGCGTACGTTGTATTGCCAAAAACTTCCGTCCTATGCTGTTGTGGGCTGCTATTCTGACTGGATGCGTACTGGTTGGTGTGATGACCTTTTACATTGGCTTGGCACTAATACTACCTGTACTAGGCCATGCAAGCTGGCATGCCTATGAAGATTTAGTTCGTATTGAGACAGTCGAAAATCTCAAGACCTGACTCAAGATCTGACTTAATACCTGATATGACCACTGGTAATCGGTATAAAAACATTGAGTTTCAAACGCTAGTCGTTAAGTAAAATAGTAGTTAACCTGACCCGGTAAAAGAGATAGCGTAATCTGTACGCTATCTCTTTTTTATTACGAGCCCTGCCTGTCCAGAAGGTTACCCAGAGGTAGGCCATAATGCTGGCCCTTGTGTTGTGAGGTAAAGGTTTTGAAAGCGTTTTTATTTGCGTGGATTATGCTGGCATTCAGCGCTGCCCAAGCGGGTCAAGTGGAAGAGGGGGCAGGGATGCTAACTGCGCCAGAAGGGCCTGTTATTCTGACAATTAAGGGAAACATTGAGCAGTTTAATACGGCACAGGAGGCGCGTTTTGACCGCGCTATGTTACAAGCCTTGCCACAACACTCTTTTGAAACAGGCACACCCTGGACAGAAGGCAGCAGTGCTTACAGTGGGCCGCTAATGCGCACGCTATTAGAGCACGTTGGTCTTTCTGGAGATAACACCGAAAACAGTGTTCATGTCTCCGCCTTAAATGGGTACGAAGCACAAATCCCGGTCAGTGATTTTTATGAGTATGACGTGATTTTGGCAGTAGAGCGTGAAGGTAAAAGTATCCCAATCCGTGAGTATGGGCCTCTTTGGGTGCTCTATCCCTTCAGTCAAGATAAAGCACTACTGAGTGAAAAAATGCGTTTTAGAGCGGTTTGGCAAGTTATGCAGATAAATGTCCGTTAGCCGATCTATAGCACGGGCCCCCCGGCTGTTGCGTTATCCACGGCGCTTTAAAGTGGTTGCCATGATTACCGTCCTGCTATTCGCGGCAGCCTTGGTAGTGGCTGCCTTAGCGGCTTGGCGTCAAGATAATTTGACGCAAAGTTTGAGAGAGGATACAGCCTGGGTCGTCTATAAACTTGACCGAGACGCCGTTCAACTATTCAATCACCTGCTTGCCTCTACCCGGGGGCCCCTTTCACCTGCCGATCAAGATGAGCTCAACCTGCGTTTCGAGCTGCTTTATAGTCGTATGACGTTGTTACAAGAGGGCGAAGTAAGCCTGTTATTAGAAAACATTAGCATGGCGAACTCGCTATTAGCACAAATACAGCAGCAGCTAGAAACGCTAGATCCAATGTTTGAACCCCACGCGTCACTTCCTCAACTGCCGGTTGCTGAACTAGAGACGGAACTACTGGCACTCACTCGGTTAACAGAGCGGTTTGTGATCGCGATTAATGGTTTTTTAGCCGAGTCTGCGACGCAAGAGCGCGCTTTATTAAGTGTGTTATATAAGCTTCTAATGTCGCTACTGGTGGGGATGAGTTTCGCTGTACTGCTAGTCATTGTGTTTCTTGTGCGTGAAATGAGAGAAAGCGCTGCTGCTCGGCGTGAGCAAGAGCAACTGAGCCGCCAACTTGAAGTCACTGCCACGCAGGCACAAGCTGCGAATCATGCTAAATCTGACTTTTTAGCGATGGTTAGCCATGAAATTCGCACGCCGCTCAATGGCGTTATTGGTATGAGTGAATTGTTGCGTGAACCAGCTAGTCTTGCGCAAGTGGAAGACTATGCCCGTACGATTCATGACAGCGCCAATCAGCTGCTGGCGATGATCAATGAAATTCTAGATTTTTCAAAGATCGAAGCGGGGCACCTAACACTTGAAACTTCGCCGACCGCCCTTAAACCACTCGTCGATAGTGTCATCTCACTCTTTGCGCCTCGTGCTAAAGCAAAAGGCCTGCAGTTAACGTTAGTTATTGATCCTTTGGTGCCTGCCTGGGTAATGATTGATGCTAGCCGGCTGCGTCAGATTTTGCTTAACCTCATTGCTAACGCCATTAAATTTACTGACCACGGAGAGGTCAATATACATATTTATTCCACCGTCAATTACCTGTCATTTGAGATTTGTGACACTGGTTGCGGCTTGAGTGAGGAGCAGCAAGCATCACTATTTGAACCTTTCCAGCAAGCGGACGAGTCAGTGGCTCGCCGATTCGGCGGGACTGGGCTAGGGCTAGCGATTTGTAAACGTTTGAGCGAAGCCATGCAGGGGCGCTTAGGAGTACGAAGTATACCAGGGCAGGGCAGCACATTTTGGTGTGAGCTGCCCCTTGTAGAAGCTAGCCCCGTATCTGCGCCGTTGCCGTCCGAACCGATGCTGGATTTTGCGGGTACTTCCTTACTGTTGGTAGAAGATAATGCGGTCAATCGTAAAGTCGCGACTGGGCTACTGGCGCGCCTCGGGTGCGATGTAGTCTGTGCTGAAAATGGTCAAGATGCCCTGGAAATGGTGCAGGCTCAGCAAGTGCACCTCATCTTTATGGATATCCAACTGCCGGATATCGATGGTATCACTGTGACTAAGCGTCTTCGCTCTCAAGGCGGGTGGTTGGCTAACGTACCCATTGTGGCCATGACCGCTGGTGGCATAGACGATGTTCGCCAGCGCTGTTTGGCAGCAGGAATGAGCGACTACATTACTAAACCGTTGTCCTTACTCGCCCTTAGCAATGTGCTATCACTGCAGCTCTTTACGGTTTCGCGTCCCTACGCATTGCCAGCCTTGCCTTCATATCAGGATCAGCATGAATCACAGCCCTTACTTAACCGTGAAACACTCGATACGTTGACTGTGTCGTTGGGGACTGAAAGGATCGATCAACTCATCATGCTATATCACCAGCAAGTAAGTGATTACTCTGCGCAGCTGGCTGCCTACCTGGGAAGTGCCGCCTTGCTAACAACAGAGCAAGCCAAGAAAGTGGCGCGCTTAGCCCACCAGTTGCGCGGTGAATCGCTTGGCGTAGGGGCGGAACGCTTGGCCGCCGAGGCAAAACGGCTAGAAATACTCGTTAGTAACACTACTGCTTCATCGCAGGATTTGACTGAAAGCCTGAGCCTACTGAGACAAACCGCTTCGCGAACCCATGCAGCGTTGGAGAAATGGCGCCGTGATGACAGCACCGAAGAATAGCGGTATTGAGACCGCCGCAAGTAACCAGCTAAACCCCTCCCAAGCCGCCCACGAACTTGGTCAACAGCTAGTTCATGAGCACTTGGGGTTTGTACTGTTTTTTTGTAGTGCTGAGTATCCGTTAGAGGAACTAGCCGCTGCCCTTGATGGTGTGTTTGATAAAGTGCCGATGAGTGGCTGCACAACAGCTGGCGAAATTACACCGCAAGGCTACGATCGAGGATCAGTGGTTGCGATAGGTTTTGATAGTCGCTTATTTGCGATTGAAACTGCGTTAATCGATGACCTTGATCACTTTGACCTTAGCCGGGCACAACCCCTCATCGATACCTTGCTGGAGCGATGTCGTCTGCAGGCGGTCGCGCCAGTGAATGAGCATAGCTTTGCACTGACGTTGTTAGATGGTTTGTCCAGTCGTGAAGAACAGGTATTAGCAACCTTAGATGCTGCTCTTGGCCGTATTCCCAGCTTTGGCGGCTCAGCCGGTGATGATAACCATCTTACCCATACCCATGTTTATGCGAATGGGCAGTTTCATACCCGCGCCGCCGTGGTGGTAATGCTTAACACGCGACTACCGTTTGAGGTGTTTTCTACCCACCATCTTGAACCGCTTGCCCATAAGTTGGTGGTAACAGAAGCTGACCGAGATCAGCGGCGAGTGTTAGAGCTGAACGGTTTGCCTGCTGCGGAAGTGTACGCAGCGCTAGTAGAGTGTTCTGTTGATGCACTATCGCCATCCATTTTTGCTCAGCACCCGCTAGCGGTTTGTATTGGCGGACAACATTATATCCGTTCAATACAACGCGTGAATGAAGACGCCAGTCTCACCTTCTACTGTGCGGTAGAAACGGGCATTGTGCTAACGGCGATGCAGCCTGCGCCGCTACTCTCCGATTTAGACGCAATGTTAAAGCGTATGCAGCAGCGCCTAGGGGCAACTCCTGCGATTATAGGCTGTGACTGCTTCTTACGGCGTATGGCGCTTGAGTCCCTGCAACAGCTAGATCAGGCATCCGCACTGCTTCGGCAGGCACGGGTGGTTGGGTTTAATACCTACGGTGAACAGCACCATGGCATGCATGTGAATCAAACGTTTACGGGGGTGGCTTTTGGCGCTCTTCCAACTAGCGGCGAATAGCGAAATAGCGGCGGATAACGCCG
This sequence comes from Halomonas qinghailakensis, assembly GCF_025820815.1. Classification (NCBI taxonomy): domain Bacteria; kingdom Pseudomonadati; phylum Pseudomonadota; class Gammaproteobacteria; order Oceanospirillales; family Halomonadaceae; genus Halomonas; species Halomonas qinghailakensis. The sequence continues at coordinate 2,431,689 of NZ_CP096973.1, forward strand.
CACTACGCGAGGAAAACCGCCGTTTGCGTAAGGTATGCCAAGCGTTAATGGAGCGTGTGGAGTCGGGCGCCAGCCCCAACAGCGCCCCCTATGCAGCGTTTGAGCGTTCGGTGTTGCTGGCAGAGCAAGTGCGTGAACGCACCGACGCACTCCACCGCACTTTAGACGAACTCAGCCAAGTGAATGCGCGGCTGCTGGCAGCTAATGCCGAAGCTGAGGCAGCTAATCTCTCTAAAACCAAGTTTTTGGCAGCGGTTAGCCATGATCTGCTACAGCCGTTAAACGCTGCGCGATTATTTGCCAGTGCATTAGAAACCCATGCGTTGCCGGATGACTCCCAAGCCTTGGTGGGACACATAGGGCGTTCGTTAAAAGATGTCGAAGGGCTTTTAGGCACCCTGGTAGATATTTCCCGTTTAGATGCAGGTGTGCTTCACGCAGACAAAGCACCTTTTGCCGTAAGTACACTGCTAGATGCCTTAGCAGAAGAGTACCGGCAGGTGGCCACCGTTCGTGGACTGACGCTTCACTACGTACCGTCGAGCGTGGTGGTCGAGTCTGATCTAGCGCTGCTGGCGCGTGTCGTGCGCAATTTTCTCAGCAATGCTGTGCGCTACACTGAGCAGGGCCACATACTGCTGGGCTGTCGACGACGCGCCAATGGTCTTGAAATTATGGTAGGCGATACTGGGCCGGGTATACCGGAGCCACAGCGCCAGGCGATTTTTCTGGAGTTCCGCCGCGCCAACCAATCTCCTAGCAATCACAGCCGTGGGCTTGGGCTAGGGCTAGCGATCGTAGACCGAATTAGCACGATGTTAGAGCACCCTGTTTCTCTTATCTCGCAGCTTGGGCATGGCTCTCTATTTTCTGTGCTGGTTCCTTTTTCTGTGTCAGTAACTCATGCAGCCTCAAGCGCAGGCTCATCCTCCGCTGTGTATGCTCAAAAAGCGCTGCCGATGTCTGAAGCTTGGCAGCAGGATCCCTTGCAAGGCTGTGTCATATGGGTGATTGATGATGATCCCGCTATTATAGAAGGGATGCAGGCGCTGCTGGGCAGTTGGGGGTGTCGGGTGAGGGCAGCGGCGACAGTGAGTGCATTAGAAGCGGCGAGTGACGGTGAGCATCCGGCCGTACTGTTGGTGGACTACCATCTGGGCGATCATCGTGAAAATGGAATCGATCTGGCAGCACGGTTGCGTCGTCGCTACCCAGGGTTAGCCACCGTGGTCATCACTGCCAATCATGAAGCTGCTTTGAAGCGGGCCACCCGTGAAGCAGGTATGCACTGTTTGTTAAAACCGCTTAAGCCACTGCGCTTAAAGATGCTGTTAGGAACGCTCTTAGAGAGCCACATTTAACAAGACGTTGATGGCTAGTTGGTGGAAGTGCGTTTGGCAAGATAAGCCCCGAGTTCTTCTTCACCAGCAATCACGATAGCGTGCACTCGACTGGTTGCGCCTAGTTTGCGCAAAACCGCTGAGACATGGGTTTTTACCGTGGTTTCAGCAATTAGCAGCTCGCGAGCAATCTGCTTATTCGACATTCCTTGAGTCATGCAGCTCAATACATCTAACTGTTTGTCGGTTAAGCGTATAAGGCGTTCACGAGGCGGCTCCGATGAAGAAGATGCCAGCGCTGATGACTCCATGCGAGGGGGTGGCTGGCGCATAATATCCGCAGGCAGATAGAGTTGCCCCTGCAGGATTTGGTTGAGTGCTGCTAACAGCTGCTCTCGAGGGGTTGATTTTGGAATATAGCCCACGGCACCTTGAGTGATCGCATCTAACACCAGTTGCCGCTCCTGATGCGCCGAGACAATAGCGACAGGAAGCCATGGAAACCTTTCGCGAAGTATTGTCAGCCCTTCTAGCCCATCGGCATCGGGCAAGCTTAAATCAAGTAACAGCAGGTCAAGCTCATCGTGGTTATCTATCGTGTAAATAGCTGCCGCTAAGCTGTCTGACTCCAACAGTTGGGCACTTGTTAATCCGGCGCTAATCACCGCGTGCAGTGCATCGCGAAACAGTGGATGGTCATCTGCCACTAACAACGAGTACATGGCGTCTCCTACCAAGGGATGAGGGTGAGTCCTGCCATCGGGCTATATCGTAATTGGCGCGTGTAGACAACACTGGATAGGCACCTTATTTAATAATCATAATACTCAGGAGCTTTACCATGATCTACGCCAACCCAGGTGATGCTGGTTCCGTTGTGTCCTTTGAAAAACGCTTTGGCAACTATATTGGCGGTGAGTTTGTTCCCCCGGTCAACGGTCAATACTTTGATAATATCAGTCCTGTTAACGGCCAAGTATTCTGTGAAATTCCCCGCTCTAGCGCTGAAGACATTGAGAAAGCGCTGGATGCAGCTCATAAAGCAGCACCTGCCTGGGGTAAAACCTCTGTTCAAGAGCGCAGTAACATCCTACTTAAGATTGCCGATCGTCTCGAGCAAAACCTTGAAATGCTTGCTGTCGCAGAAACCTGGGATAACGGCAAAGCGGTTCGTGAAACTCTGAATGCAGATATCCCGCTTGCCGTTGACCATTTCCGTTACTTTGCTGGCTGCCTGCGTTCACAAGAGGGTACGGCTGCGGATATCGATGCCAACACAGTGGCTTATCACTTCCATGAGCCGCTGGGCGTTGTTGGTCAGATTATTCCTTGGAACTTCCCGATTTTAATGGCGGCTTGGAAACTTGGCCCTGCACTGGCCGCTGGTAACTGCGTCATATTGAAGCCAGCTGAGCAAACGCCCGCTTCCATTTTAAAAGTGATGGAAGTCATTGGCGACCTGCTGCCTCCGGGCGTTTTGAACGTCGTTAATGGGTTTGGCGCAGAAGCTGGCCAAGCGCTTGCCACCAGCAAGCGTATTGCCAAAATTGCTTTTACCGGCTCAACGCCGGTTGGTTCGCATATTCTTAAATGTGCCGCAGAAAATATTATTCCCTCGACAGTAGAGCTGGGCGGTAAGTCGCCCAATATCTATTTTGCCGACATCATGAACGCTGAGCCGACGTTTATTGATAAAGCTGTCGAAGGTTTAGTGCTGGCATTCTTCAACCAAGGCGAAGTATGTACCTGTCCTTCTCGTGCGTTGATTCAAGAGAGCATGTACGACGAGTTTATGGCCAAGGTGGTTGAGCGCACTAAGACAATCAAGCGTGGCAATCCGCTAGATACCGATGTGCAAGTAGGTGCTCAGGCGTCTCAAGAGCAGTTCGACAAAATCATGTCATACATGGATATCGCCCGTGACGAAGGTGCCGAGTTCCTGGCTGGCGGTGATAAAGAGAGCCTGGATGACAGCATCAACGGCGGTTACTACATCCAGCCAACCCTGCTAAAAGGCGACAACAAGATGCGCGTCTTTCAGGAGGAGATCTTTGGTCCTGTGGTCGCTGTTACCACCTTCAAAGATGAAGAAGAAGCGCTGGCCATTGCCAACGATACCGAGTTCGGTCTGGGTGCAGGCGTATGGAGCCGTGATATCAACGTCGCCTTCCGTATGGGGCGTGGTATTCAAGCAGGTCGCGTATGGACTAACTGCTACCACCAGTACCCTGCCCATGCTGCGTTTGGTGGCTATAAGAAATCAGGTGTAGGACGCGAAACCCATAAAGTGGCGCTTGAGCACTATCAGCAAACCAAAAACCTGCTGGTCAGCTATGATATTAATCCACTAGGCTTCTTCTAGTAGCCAGCTTTGCAATGAAACCGCCCGGCCACTGCCGGGCGTTTTGCTACTCCCCTGACGCTTACTGTAACGATAAGAGCAACCACAAGTTGCCACATCGACAACCATCAGGAGTCGCATCATGGATAACACAATGCGGGCGGCAGTCGTACGTGAGTTCGGCCAGCCGCTAACGATAGAAGAAGTAAGTGTGCCTCGTCCCAAACGGGGAGAGGTGCTGATGAAAGTAGCGGCCTCTGGCGTTTGCCACACTGATTTACATGCAGCACACGGCGATTGGCCGGTGAAACCATCGCCGCCCTTTATTCCAGGCCATGAGGGGGTAGGGCATATCGTGGCGGTCGGTGAAGGCGTCTCCCATGTGAAAGAGGGCGATCGTATCGGCGTGCCTTGGCTCTATTCTGCCTGTGGCTACTGTGAACACTGTTTAGGTGGCTGGGAAACCCTGTGTGAGTCTCAGCAAAATACCGGTTATTCAGTCAACGGCGGGTTTGCTGACTATACCTTGGCGGATGCGGGCTATGTGGGTCGCCTGCCGGACGCCGTTGATTTCATTGAAATAGCTCCGGTGCTTTGTGCGGGCGTAACGGTTTATAAAGGCTTGAAAATGACCGACACTCGCCCCGGCCAGTGGGTGGTTATTTCAGGCGTCGGCGGCCTGGGACATATGGCGGTACAGTACGCGAAAGCGATGGGGCTCAACGTCGCTGCTGTTGATATTGACGACGGTAAATTAGCCCTCGCCGAACGGCTAGGCGCCACGGTGACCGTTAACGCGATGAAAACCGACCCAGCGGCGTATCTGAAGAAAACCATTGGTGGTGCCCATGGGGCACTGGTTACCGCGGTATCGCCGAAGGCATTTGATCAAGCGCAAAACATGCTGCGTCGTGGCGGCACGTTGGTGCTCAATGGTTTACCACCGGGGGATTTCCCGCTGCCAATTTTTAGCACGGTGCTTAACGGTATTACTATTCGTGGCTCTATTGTGGGTACGCGCAGTGACCTTCAAGAAGCGCTGGATTTTGCTGCCGAAGGCAAAGTCAAAGCGACCGTGGCGACCGACACATTAGATAATATCAACGACGTTTTCCAGCGTATGATCGACGGCAAGATAGAAGGCCGTATTGTGCTTGATATGGTGGGCTGATGTAGCGTGAACAGCTCTTGTTTATTGCACGCTAACAAAAACCCCGACCAAATGGTCGGGGTTTTGATTGAGGTATTCGGATCATTGCATCTGGGAATCTCCCGGCGGTTCGCCGATGGTACCTGGCATTGCTTGTACGTGGCCCATTTGCTGACCCGCCAGAGTAAGGAAGTGTAGGTGGCGCTCGTACTCTGCCACGAGATCACCAATCACTTGCCCACGGGTATAGCCGTTCAGATCTTTATCTTGACCGCCCTCAGCTAAATATACGTCCAAACGAACATAGAAGTCGTCATCCGCAGGTATAAAGCTTGGTGTGCGCATACGGTGCGGGCATACCTGATAGACAAAGCTAGTGGCGTCGCCCAGGTCAACCTGCAGCGTCAGATTTGGAAGCGACTCGCCATCAAGATGCTCTTCGGTAACGTTGGCGGTTTGACCACGGCTCTCAAGCTCCTGGGCAAATTGCGTCATTGCTGGGCGAATAGAGTGCTGAATGGTTGCCGCGGCACCCGCACGGTTGGAGGTGTCCAGCGCGCGATCTAAACGTTCACGCCAGTCGCCACCTGGGGCGCTACCAGCAATCATACGGCGTGCGTCGGCCTTGCTGCCTTCCAGTTTCAGGGCTTTATACATTCCCACCATCACCGCGAAAATCACCAATGAGAAGGGCAGAGCGGTAATTACCACGGCGCTTTGCAGAGCGTTTAAGCCGCCAGCCATTAACAGGGCAATGGTGATCAAGCCAATTACTGCCGACCAGAAAATACGCAGACGTATCGGGGCGTCATGGTTAACGTCACTCAAAATAGACGTGAAGTTGGCCAGTACCAGCGCACCAGAGTCTGCAGAGGTAATAAAGAACACAATTCCTAATACTGTCACTACTGCTGCTGTAATGCCTACATAAGGGTAGTACTCAAGCAGGGTATAAAGTGTAGTTTGCGGGGTGTTGAGCGCCTGTTCACCTAGCTCGGCTACGCCTTGGTTAGCGACTAGCTCAATGCCGCTATTACCAAAAATAGACATCCACACCATCATAAAGGCCAGTGGTATAAACAACGCCCCAGCGACAAATTCGCGGATAGTACGGCCACGGGAAATACGCGCTAAGAAAAGACCGACAAACGGCGTCCAAGCAATCCACCAGCCCCAGAAGAAGATCGTCCACCACATCTTCCACTCTTGGGCGCCTTCATCGGCAAATGCGTAGGTATCAAAGCTGGCACCTACAAAGCCAGAAAGGTAATCACCAGCGTTATTGACAACTTTATCAAGTAGTACCAGCGTGTCGCCGGAAAACAGTACAAATAGCATCAGGCCGAGCGCCAATAGCATATTGAACTCGGATAAGCGGCGAATGCCTTTTTCCACGCCTGTCACCACAGAGATAGTCGCCAGGATGACAACCATCGCAATTAATATAACTTGCACGGTTAGGGACTCAGGCACATCGAACATATAATTCAGCCCGTAGTTAAGCTGAATAACCCCGATACCGAGACTGGTAGCGATACCAAACACAGTTGAAATGACGGCCGTGATATCAACTGCATTACCAATAGGGCCGTGAATACGTTTACCCAGCAGCGGATAAAGCGCACTGCGGATCGCCAGCGGTAAGCGGTGACGATAGCTAAAATAGGCCAGCGCCATACCCATCAACACGTACAGCCCCCAACCGGAAAGCCCCCAGTGCAGATAGGTTTGAACGACGGCCTGGCGCATAGCTTCTTGGCTTTCAGGCGTTAGATCAGGCGGCGCTAAATAGTGGGCAACCGGCTCGGCAACGCTGAAGAACAGCAGGTCAATACCGATACCTGCAGCAAACAGCATAGCTGACCACGATAATAGCGAAAACTCAGGTCGTGAGTGATCTGGGCCAAGGCGAATGCTGCCAAAGCGCGACATGCCAATCATCACGACAAAGACTAGATAAGCCACAATCGCCAGCATGTAGTACCAGCCGAACGTTTTGCTTACCCAAGCAAGACCGGCATCGAAAAAAGTGCCGGCCTGCTCGGTAAATAGCATCGTCAATACTAAAAAGATGAGAATGCCCGCCACACTCCCGTGGAAAACCACAGGATTGAGTCGGTCGCGTGAGGGGAGGTTGGGGTTGTCTTTCGCCATGGAGGCGGACTCCTGTTGTTAAGACAAGGATTAAAAACAGCGTTATTTTTGAATGAACGTTCAAATAAAATACGTGGTTTAAGAGCTTACTTCAAGTCGATGGGGAGCTTTCAGCCCATCGTTAAAAGCGTTTTTCAGGAGTATAGAAACAAAAATGCCCGGCTAGGCCGGGCGTTAGAGCAAGGTTTGACGTTTAATAAACGCTTATTCTGCTGTGTCTTCCTCAGCAGCTTCGCCGTAGTGTCCGCGACGTTCATGGTCGCGCTTGCCATGACCGCCTTCACTATGGCGTCGCTCGTCATGTTTGTCAGCATGCATCTCGCGCATGGCATCGCGCAGCGCTTGTTGCTCTTCTTCGGTTAGGATCTCGGCCACCTTGGCTTGGTGCTCTTCGCGCAGCGACAGCATGGCATCACGATGTTCAGCATGTACTTCGTTTAAGGCAGTTTGTTGCTCTTCACTTAAACCGGCGCGCTGATAAACGTCTTGACGGCGCTCTTCCATGCGCTCCTGCATCGCTTCGCGGTCAATACCTGCACTGTTGTGGTGACCAGCATTGGCGCTGAAGGCTAAAGGCATAAGGGCAACGGCAAGTAGCGCAGGCGCAAATAATTGGCGTAATGATATGTTCATAGCAAACCTCGAAACATTCTAAAAATGGTAAGTTGTCGATATCAGTATCTAAGGGCTTGGTGTAAAACGTTTGCACAAAGTGTGCAACAACCGTGATCTTATCTTAGCTTACGCGGTCACAATCGCTTGGGCGGGGGCTTACGGTTTTCAAAACACGTATCGAAAAGACATGTTGAAACGTTGCGTCAAAGAAACGTGTTAAATAAACGTGTTGAGGAAGCGTCGTATTGAGGGGGCATATTAAGGAGTTTTAAATGCCAGATTTACGTCTTATGCGTCGATATCTGAGCCTAAGCGCGCTAGCTCTTTTGATGAGCGGCTGCGGTGCAACGCATCAAGCCAGCCGGGGTCTACCTGCCATTGAGCAGGGGATGCTGAATACGCCGCAAACCTTTACTCGACTACCCACCCAGCATTATACACCTGATGGTTGGGCGCAAACATTGAGCGCCCAGGTGCTGTTACCAAACACTTCAGCGACAGAGCGTCGACCAGCGGCACTCATTGTACATGGCGGTGGCTGGCGCAACCGTGGTCCTGACGACATGGAGGCGATTGCTGAGCAGTTAGCCGCGCAGGGATATGTGACAGTGAATATTGAGCACCGCTTTGCTCCCGAGTACCGATTCCCTGAACAGCTATATGATTTACAGCAGGCGATGAGCTGGCTTCATAGTAACGCTGAGCGTTGGCAAGTGGATACTGACCGCATCGTGGGCGTTGGTTTTTCATCCGGTGCGCATTTAATAAGCCTGCTTGCCTTAGCTGGCAATGAAGGCCCGCTGGGCGAACCTTATGGCGGCGAGCACGCAACGCTAGCAGCGGTGCTAGTTGGCGGTCTACCCAGCGACCTACTGAAGTTTGATGATGGTCGTTTGGTGGTCGACTTTATTGGCGGCACCCGCGCCGAAAAACCAGAGGCCTATGCGTTGGCTTCACCTGCGCGGCAAATCACACTCCAGGCACCACCGTTTTTTCTGTTTCATGGCAGCTGGGATCAGTTAGTGCCCGTTGATCACGCGACTGACTTCTATCAAGCACTCCAGGCCCAGGGCACCGAAAGCGAGCTGTACTTACAGCGTGGCTATGGTCATTTTGCCAGCTTCCTGCTTCGTGATAGCGCGATCGAAGCCGGTATCGCCTTCTTGAATCGTCAGGTTCAGCCGCAGGTCGTTGATAGCAAATAGACGGATTATCCTTCTGGCTGATATTTGTAACCAACGCCGTAAACGGAGCGAATAATCTCTAGTTCGGGGAGTGCTTCATGGATTTTTTTGCGTAGCTTCTTAATATGGCTGTCCACGGTACGTTCCGAGACAATGCGGTTATCCCGATACATGTGATCCATTAGCTGTTCGCGACTGAAGATACGTCCCGGGGACTGCATCATGACGCGCAACAGTTGGAACTCTACGGCGGTGAGGCCAAGGTCGTGCCCATTGGCGAGCGCCTGCCAGCCCTCTTCATCGAGTGTCACCGGTGCTTGCGGGGTGGTGGCTGAAGCGTCATCGACTTGCGCAGCGGCTTGACTGCGGCGTAATACCGCTTTTACGCGGGCAACCACTTCGCGGGGGCTGAAAGGTTTGCATACATAGTCGTCTGCACCTAGCTCTAAGCCTAGTAAACGATCAACTTCCTCGACTTTTGCAGTCACCATAATAATGGGAACGCTAGGCCAGTGTTGACGGATTTCTCGACATAGCGTTAGTCCATCCTTACCAGGCAGCATCACATCTAGCAGTATGAGTGCCGGAAGCTGCTGGGTTAGCCAGGGTATAACATCGTTGCCGTTGGCAATAATGGTCGGGGTGAAATTATTGTTTTCCAGGTAGTCTGCCATTAGCCGGGCGATTTTAGGTTCATCCTCAACAATGAGCAGTGAGGCGTCTTGGGGTGAACTATTCTCAGACATAGTCAGCTCGCTTAGGTTAAGAGGCAATAAATAGCGGGAAGCGCAGCGTCCATTTCAGACCGCCTAGCTCAGAAACGCCAGGCGAAAGCGTGCCGCCATGGGCATTGACTAACGCGCTAGCAATTGAGAGCCCCAGCCCGCTGCCGCCACTTGCGCGGTTACGTGAGCCCTCCACGCGGTACAGGCGTTCAGTTAAGCGTGAAAGCTCGCATTCAGGCACGCCTGGGGAGCTGTCTTCCCAAATAATAACGGCATGGTTAGCTTCGCAGATTAACGAAACCCGTAGCGCTCCTGGTGGCTGCGTATAGGCGCAGCTGTTATCCAGCAGATTGCTCCATAATTGACGCAAACGCTGGGCATCCCCTTGTATCATGATGTCGGGGGTAAGCTGGCATGACAAGGTCAGGCCGCTCTCTTCTAGCCAGCGGTCAGCATCGGATAAACGGCCTTTTAAGCTTTCGCTGAGATTCATTGGCGCTAGCTGAATATCCAATGCGCCTGCATCGCTTTGGGAAAGCAGTCTCAGGTCAGTGACTAACCGTTCCAGTTGAGCCACTTCTTGAGCCAGTGAGCTAAGATTTTCCTGGTTTAGCGGACGAATCCCGTCCTGCATCGCTTCGATTTCGCCGCGCAGCACTGCTAACGGGGTACGTAGCTCGTGGGCAGTATCAGATACCCATCGTGCTCTGGCGTCGCGGCTAGCTTCTAAGGTGGCTGCTAGCACGTTAAAGTCGCGTGCCAAACTGGAAAGTTCATCCCGGCCGCGTTCTGGTAACCGAGTGTGATAATCACCTTCGGTTAAACGTAGCGTTGCCCCTGCTAATGCTCGGGTACGTCGGCCTAGCCACCAGGAAAGCCCTCCTGCCAGTAACAGCGATGCCAACCCGAGAGAAACAACAATAAGCACTAAATTGCGCTGCTGGCGCTCTAGAAAACGGCTTTCCATGCGCTCCATCATATCTTGTGGAGGACGAAACCCAAGTTCTCCAATCGCTTCATTGTTTCCGCTTGAGGTCACGTCGCTATAAAGGGTGAGCCATCGCCAACCGTTTGAGCCGCGTGCGGTTTCAGCAGGTGGGATGACGAAGCGGCCATCGCTATTGCGTAACGCGAAGTCTTGGGTCTCGCCGAGAGGAGAAGGGCGATCACGGTGTTCCTGGCCAAGCTCAAAGCGCACAATATAGGGCCAGCGTTCTGGCGATTGCTCCAACCATTGCCAACTACCCTGAGTTTCCCAGCGAGTAATTAGCCCATCCGCCAGCAGCATAGCGCGCCGCTCTTGGGCTTGATTTAGATATTCTAAAAAGCCGCGATCAATACTGTAAGTCACTGCTAAAAACACGCTCGCTGCAATGGCTACGTTAACGCTTAAAATAGCCACAAAAAGCTTTAGACCCAGTTGGGAGGGGCGCCACTGGCGTAGTGAAGCGAGCAGTTTCATTAGCTGACTCCCTCATGGCTTGGTTGGGGTGGTTTGCTGAGCCGTTCACGCAGGTTTTCTAACCCCAGGTAGAGGCAGGGCACTACCAGTAACAAGATAACCGTGGCGAATAGCATGCCAAACCCTAGTGAAATAGCCATGGGTATCATAAAGCGCGCTTGGCGAGAGGTTTCTAGAATCATTGGTGCCAAGCCTAAAAACGTGGTGAGGGTCGTCATCATAATCGGCCGTAGGCGGCGGGTCGCCGCGGCGACGATCGCTTCGCGGGCATCCATGCCCTCACGACGCTTACGGTTAGCATAGTCAATCAGTACCAGGGCATCGTTAATCACCACGCCGGAAAGTGCCAGCATACCGAGTAAGCTGATAATCGATAATCCGAACCCCATCAACATATGGCCTGCGACGGCACCGACAATACCAAACGGAATAGCCGCCAGTACTAGAAGTGGCTGAAGGTAGCTACGGAAAGGGATGGCTAACAATGCATACAGCGCGGCCAGCATTAGCCACATGGCGTTGCGCAACGTGGCTAAATTGTCGGCGGTATCTTGCTGTCGTCCGCCCATACTCACTTCAAGCCCTGTCCAGGTATTGCTAAGAGTGGGGAAAACATCTTCTTGCAGTGTGGCGAGCACTTGATTAATCGCTTGGTCACCCTCGGAGTCAGCGGTAACCGTAATTATCCGACGACCATCGATTCGCTGAAGGCTACTAGAGGCCTGGCTTAACGTAATATCGGCTACGCGAGACAACGGGACGCTTAGGCCGTCAGGCGTCTGGATCGGCAGTCGATAAAGCTCATTGAGGCTGTCACGATCTTGCTCAGGCAGGCGTACCTCTACGCTGACTTCTCGGCGGCCGATAAACTGCTCGATGGCAGTAGCTCCCTGTAGCGGGCCGCGTAGCGCCTGGGCGAGTTCGTTCCCGGTTAGCCCTAACGCGCGCCCTTCGGCAGACAGGCGCATTTCAAGCTGCGGTTTGCCGTCACCCAGACCGCTATCGATATCGGTTAACCCATATTCAGCCAGCTGTTCCGCCAGCTGCGCAGCGGCTGCTTCTAACACTTGGGTGTTGGGGTGGGATAAACGCAGGCTCAGCGCTGCACCACTACCGGGGCCTCCGAAATCTGACTCAAAGCGCACGGATTGCGCGCCGACTAAATCGCCCGTTAAGTCACGCCATTCTCGTGCAATGCGCGATGGTGGCCAGTCATCCAGGCTTTCACTGGCGATGTCTAAACGCACCGTTAGGCTCTCGCCATCCAAGCGGCTTCGGGTACTGCTAAAGCTGAGGGTTGCCTCGCGTTCGCTTAGTTGCTCGGCGGCATCCAGCAGTTGTTGGCTCAATTCACGGCTAACGCTAATGTTGCTGCCAATCGGCAGGGTAACGCTGGCCTGAACTTGGTCTGATTCCACTCTGGGCATGAGTGAAAAGCCAAGTCGACCACTCATTGCCCAGGCAAGTGCGACACATAGTAAGGCGATGCCTAGCGATACCGTTAGTAAACGCTGGTTAAGCGCCCGCTGTAAGAATGGTTCAAACTGTTGATAAGTAAAGTGATGCAGGCCCTTTTGCATACGTAAACGAACGGCTTCAATGGGGCGCTGCCATACGGGTGTTTTGCGGGGCTTACGGGCGTGGGCGAGGTGGGCAGGCAGTATAAACAGTGCTTCCACCAGGGAAATAATAAATACCGTGATAACAACCACTGGCACGGTGGCAAAAATAAGCCCTAAAAAGCCGGGTAAAAACAGCAGCGGTAGGAACGCAACAATATTAGACAGAATCGCAAAGGTAAGCGGTGTGGCGATTTCTTGGGCACCCTTTACCGCGGCATCGCGAAGGGAATAGCCCTGCTCCCGGTAGCTGTAAATATTCTCACCGACCATAATGGCATCGTCTACGACAATGCCAAGGGCGATAATAAAGGCGAACATCGACATCATATTAAGTGAGACGCCAATCCAAGGCAGAAATAGCATTGCGCCCAAAAATGCCGTCGGGATGCCCAGCGTTACCCAGAAGGCCAATCGTGCCTCAAGAAATAGTGCCATGAGAATTAGCACCAGTGCCAAGCCCATCCAGGCGTTTTTTAGCAGCAGGTTCAGGCGGTCTTCGTAAATTTCTGAGCTATCTCTGGAAACATCCAGGCGCACCCCGTTGGGTAGGTTGGCGCGCAGCCGCTCCAGCTCACCGTAAACCGCTTGGGAAATACTGGTCGGCGTCTGATCGCCAATCTGATAGATATCCACCGATAAGCCTGGCTCGCCGTTATAGAACTCTTCTCGGTCGGTTTCAGCAAACCCTTCTCTTACGCGAGCGATATCGCCCAGCACAACGGGAGAGCCTTGGGTGGTGGTGAGAATGGGGAGTGCGGCAAACTCATCCGCACTGTTGCGGCGGCCCTGGTAGCGAATTAACCACTCACCTTCGGCGGTCGTAAGCTGGCCACTGGCGAGATCAAGCGCTTCTTCGGCAATTCGGCTGGCAAGTTGTTGATGGTCTAACCCAAAGCGCTCGATAGCTTCCTCATCTAAAAGCACCTGGATTTCACGTTCCCGATTGCCGGAGAGCTCTGCACGGGAGATGCCGCTGGTGGCCTGTAATTCTGCGCGCACATCCTCGGCGGCGTCATGCAGTGCGGCTAAGCCCACGGAACCATACACCTGCAAGCTCACCACGCTGCGAGAGCGGCCAGCCAGGGTAAAGCGCGGTGGGTCTGCTGCGTTAGGCAAGGTCGTGATAGCATTCACAGCCTGCTGGATATCCTGATAGGCCCGCATTACATCAACGCCGTCGATCAGCGTGGCGCTGACCACGCCGCTACCTTCACCAGCGCTGGCGGTTAATTCATCGATGCCTTCCACATCAGCAATGGCAGCTTCAACCGGTAGCAGCAAACTTTGCTCAACATCTTCCGGCGTGGCGCCAGGATAGCTGATGCTAACTTGGATAATTTCCGTTTCAAATTCCGGGAAAACCTCTTTTTTGATGGCCAGAGATGCCATTAAACCGCCGACGATAAACAGCACCATCATCAGGTTAGGGGCAACGCCATGGTCGACCATCCAGGCAAGCGGGCCACGGCGAATCATGGGCTGTCCTCATCACTGGCTGGGGTGTCTCCCCGCTGACGAATACGGACTTGCTGGCCTTCACGAGGTTGAGCCAAACCAGCAATTACCACGCGCTGTCCGGGCACTAAACCGCTGCGTACCAGAGCCGTTTCCTGCCCGCGATAGGCCAGGGTGACTTGGGTGCTGCGTAAGCGATCTTCATCATCTACCCACCATACCTGCTCGCCTGGGCGCAATGCTGCAGAGGGCAGGGCGATGAGCGGCTCTTGGGTTGTGCTATGAAAGGTAACGCGTAGCACATCGCCAAGGCGCAGCGCGGGACCATCGTGCTCAAGTGATAATGGGTCATTCACGGCAATCAAAAGCTGCGCCTGTAAGCCATTCTCTTCTAGGTTGGGCAGAATAGAAATTAAGTTGCCTTCTCGGCTTGCGCCTTCCAGCCAGCCTTGGCTGGTAAGCGTGACGCGGCTGCCGGGTGTTAGCCAGCCCAAGATATCTCCCGGCAACGAAGCGCGGACCCAAAACTGCTCGACACCAACCAAACTGAGTACTTCAGTGCCCTGGCTTAACAAGCTTCCTGCACCAACCAAGCGCTCTTGCACCATCGCTCGCCAAGGGGCAGCTAGCGTGGCACGTTCAAGATTAAGCGCCGCTTGGTCGCGGACTACCCGTGCTTGCGTCAGTTGAGCTTGAGCTTGGCGTAGCTGTGGTTCACGTAGTACTAGGGCGCGGCGCTCGGCGCTAAGTTGGCGGCCAAAAGATTCATACTCACTTCGGGCGCGCTGTTGCTCCGCTTGTTCTAGCGCTAACTGCGCCTGAGCGTTGGCCAACTGCGCTTCAGCATCTTCGAGAATTAGGCGTAAATCAGCCTGATCGATATACGCAACCGGCGCTCCTTGTTCGACGACCTGCCCTGGGAGTACGCCCTCCCCAAAGCGTTCTAGCTGGCCGGCAACTCGGCTGGCAAGCATAGTGGATTTTTCTGCTTCTACTCGTCCAAAGCCATTAAGTATGGGAGCTTGCAGCCGCTCTTCCGCCGTAATGACATCCACTAAGGGTGGTGCGGCGGGCGGTGGCGGCCGTCGCTCAACGCGGGGTGGCTGGCTGATAATCCACCAAGCCAAGGCTAAACCGCAGGCGAAGACCAGTAGCGCTGCCAAGGCACCGAAACCGATACGGCCTTGTTGAGAGGGTGCGTAAGAGTGGGAGGAGGTCATTACCGCGCGGCATCCGTTGGCTAAGGGCGAAAATTCCAGAGAAAATGGCGTATCATGCTAGCATCACCGATACGCAAGCAATGATTAGGTAAGCAATGTGCAAATAGCGTGCAACCCATTAAGCATCGCTGCAGCGTGCTGTCTAACCGCTGACGGGCCTAACAATACCTGTCATTATTATTTTGCAAAGCACTAAATTCACTGGTTAATGTGACGTCATGAAAAACACCGCCACTCGCGATAAGTTAATTGAAACCGGTGCCGAACTGATTGCCCAGCAGGGCTACAATGCGACGGGTATTAATGCCGTCTTAAAAACCTGCGGTGTGCCTAAAGGATCGTTTTACCACTACTTTTCCAGCAAAGAAGATTTTGGGCTGGCGGTGATAGAGCGATTTGCTAGCGAGTACGATGAAAGTTTGGCAACACTGCTTGAAGACGTTTCGTTGCCGCCGTTAGAGCGGCTACGGCGTTACTTCGCCACAGGGCGTGAGCATATGTTGGGCTGCGACCACACCACTGGCTGCTTGATTGGTAACCTTGGCCAGGAGCTTTCTGGCCAAAGCGACACCTTCCGTGATGCCCTTAATCTAGTGTTCCAGCGCTGGGAACAACGTTTTGTCGTCTGTCTGAAAGATGCGCAAAATCAGAACGATATTGATAAGGCGATTGTTCCAGAAGCCCTTGCCAGTTTTATATTATCCGGGTGGGAAGGTGCCATACTACGCGCTAAAACGCTTAAGTCAGTCGTTCCAATGGAGCACTTTGAGTCGATTCTCTTTGCCCATGTACTGACACCATCGCCGTCCTGCGAAGTACACTGCTAGTGACGTGCTCGAAAATGGTGCTCTCCGCTAGCCACATCATTGCACACGGCTGCCAGCAGCGACTCATCTAGCGACGGGTCGTCAAGTGACAGCAGGCCGCATTGAGCTAGCGCAGACCGCAAGCTTATCTGTTCATCTAAGCGCTGGTATACCACTCGCACACAACAGGGCATCCGCTCACTGTTATCTGCCACGCCCATTTTTAGCCCGGTTAAACGCGTTACTTGGCTTTGAAAGCTGGGAAACAGAATAGTTTGGGTAATTTCATGACCATTGAGTGTTTCGTGGTCAACTAAAAATAGTCGGTCTGCAAGTTTAACAGCGGTGCCTACGTAGCGGTTATGGCAAGGACGCGTGTCTGGCGCAACGTGCATTCTTTCTGTGCGCTGGTACACCACGCCTCCTTCTCTGGCTTCTAAACACACCAGCGTGCGCATCAAATGCCCAGGGCGCGACATCGAGTGATAAAGCTCGAAGTAGCGACCCAGATAACGTTCCATGCCTTCACTACCCCGCTGAATGAGCGCATTGGGCCAGGGTAGCGTGCTAGGTGAGGCATCCGCATTGAGCTGGCCTGTTTGCACCAGCGCTCGGAAATCGTGGTGGGGTAGGGCGATATCTTCGGGCGTTACTCCAAAAAAGTGGCAAATACGCTGTAGCGCGGCGTGGCTTGGATAATAACGCCCGCTAAGGTAGCGGTTAAACTGGGCACGGTTGATGGATAAGCGGCGGCAAACATCCGCAATGGATGGGTAGTAGCTGCACAGTAGGCGTAAGTTAGCCACAAAATCATCATGCATGGGGGCGGTTTCAACGTTCTCAGAAAGCGGCGGTGCGGCTAATGTGACGCTTTGGGCCAGTCAGTGCAATGCTTCCCAAGACGAAGCGGGTGAAAAACTGGATAATGGGCGGCAATCCGCCTATCGGCTTATGATGTTAATAGCCGAGGCACACTCATTGCTCCGGATGCCCGTTCATGGAAATTAAAGTCAATTACCTCGATAACCTCCGCTTAGAGGCCAAGTTCGACGATTTCACCGTTATCTCCGATCAGCCGATTCGCTATAAAGGCGATGGCTCGGCTCCCGGTCCGTTCGACTACTTCTTGGCATCATCGGCGATGTGTGCCGCCTACTTTGTTAAGGTCTACTGCAACGCTCGGGATATTCCTACCGAGAATATTCGCCTATCCCAGAACAACATCGTCGACCCGGAAGATCGTTATAAGCAGATTTTCAAAATCCAGGTTGAGCTGCCTGAAGATATTTCTGAAAAAGATCGCCAGGGCATTCTGCGCTCTATCGACCGCTGCACGGTAAAGAAGGTTGTTCAAACCGGCCCCGACTTTCAGATCGAGACGGTAGAAAACATCGATGAGGACGCCCAGGCACTGCTGATGGGCGCGCCGGAGGGCAGTGCTACTTATATCCCAGGTAAAGACCTGCCATTAGAACAAACTATCGCTAATATGAGCGCGATGCTGGCTGATCTAGGCATGAAAATCGAGATCGCCTCCTGGCGGAATATCGTGCCCCACGTCTGGTCGCTGCATATTCGCGATGCAGCTTCGCCAATGTGTTTTACCAACGGCAAAGGGGCGACCAAAGAGAGCGCGCTGTGCTCCGCACTGGGCGAGTTTATCGAGCGCTTAAGCTGTAACTTCTTCTATAACGATCAGTACTTCGGTGAAGAAATTGCCAATAGCAACTTTGTTCACTATCCCAATGAGAAGTGGTTTCAGCCGGGGCCGAACGATGAACTCCCCGCTGAAATCCTCGATGAACACTGTCGCGATATTTACAACCCTGAAGGTGAGCTGTGTGGCTCACATCTGATCGATACCAACTCTGGCCGTGAAGATCGCGGCATTGTATCGCTACCGTTTGTGCGTCAGTCCGATGGCAAAACGGTCTATTTTCCCTCCAACCTAATTGAAAACCTGTTCCTAAGTAACGGCATGAGTGCGGGCAACACCCTGGTGGAAGCCCAGGTGCAGTGCCTGTCGGAAATCTTCGAACGGGCGGTGAAGCGTGAAATCCTCGAGCAGGAGTTAACCCTGCCGGATGTGCCCCAAGCGGTGCTGGCAAACTACCCGAATATCGTAGAAGGCATTAACGCCTTGGAAGCCCAGGGTTTCCCCGTGTTGGTAAAAGATGCCTCTATGGGTGGGCAGTTCCCGGTTATGTGCGTCACCTTGATGAACCCACGTACCGGCGGCGTGTTTGCTTCGTTTGGCGCGCACCCAAGCTTTGAAGTGGCGCTGGAGCGCAGCTTGACGGAGCTGTTGCAAGGCCGCAGTTTTGAAGGGCTAAACGATCTTCCGCTACCAACATTTAACTCGCAAACCGTTTCTGAACCCAACAACTTTGTTGAGCACTTTATCGACTCGGTGGGTGTAGTTTCTTGGCGCTTCTTTAGTGCCAAGCCCGATTTTGAATTCAGCGAGTGGGACTTCTCTGGCAGCAATGAGGAAGAGGCCGCGACGCTGTTTGGCATTTTTGAAGAGCTGGGGGCCGAAGTGTACATGGCCGTACACGAAGACCTGGGCGCGCCGGTGTGCCGAATTTTGGTGCCGGGCTACTCAGAGGTGTACCCGATTGAAGACTTGATCTGGGATAACACCAATAAAGCGTTGGATTACCGCGAAGATATTCTCAATCTGCACCGCTTGGATGACGCTCAACTTACTGATCTGGTGGAGCGGTTGGAAGAGAGCCAGATGGATGACCACGCCGATATCATCACGCTGATTGGTATCGAGTTTGATGAAAACACCGTGTGGGGGCAGCTAACGATCCTAGAGCTGAAGCTGCTGGTTTACCTTGCGCTGCAACGCCATGAAGAAGCGCTGGACTGCGTGCAGATGTTCCTGCAGTACAACGACAACACCGTTGAGCGGGGTCTGTTCTATCAGGCGGTAAACGCGGTGTTAGAGATCACGCTGGATGATGAGCTGGAGCTCAACGATTACCTGCCCAATTTTCAGCGGATGTTCTGTGAAGCGACCATGGCAGCGGTCGTGGGGTCGGTGAGTGGTGAAGTGCGCTTCCATGGCTTAACGCCGACTAACATGCAGCTAGAAGGCTTGGAACGCCACCAGCGCTTGATCGAAAGCTATAAAAAGCTTCACGCGGCGCGGGCGGCTAAAGCGGGTAAGTAAAAAGCGAACCTCTAGTTGGCCGTGTCCACAGAGGTAAAATCGCACGGTGCGCAGCCTGAAAAGGCGCGCACCGTTTTTTATGTGATGCACTGTGGTGCAGCAAATGGCGCAGTTAGTGCATACAACTGCATCGCTGCGCCAAATTTAATTCTTTCCTATGCTTGGTAAAACGTTCTCCGCGGCGCGGTTTTAAGAAGCGCGACATAAAACGACGCGAATTCCAACATAACGCTAATACAAGAACGCGGAGAACATCACATGCTTGATATGCTCAATGAGCTCCTTTGGGGAAAGGTACTGCTAGTGCTGCTAGTAGGCGTTGGCATCGGTTTTACCGTTGCTTCCCGCTTTGTGCAGTTTCGTTATTTTAGCCAAATGTTTCGCATACTGGGGTCAGGTCAGGCCTTTAAGCGTAATAAACATGGCCACTTAAGTTCTTTTCAGGCGCTTGTTCTGTCCGTGGCGGGTCGCGTGGGCGGCGGTAATATTGCCGGCGTGGCGGTCGCAATTACGTTAGGTGGTCCAGGGGCTATTTTCTGGATGTGGCTGGTGGGCTTGATGGGGATGGCGACTAGCTTCTTAGAGTGCACCCTGGCGCAGACCTACAAAGAAGCGGAAGGCGATGGCACGTATCGCGGTGGCCCGGCGTACTACATCGTTAAAGGGTTAGGCAAACAGTGGCGCTGGCTGGCGGCGTTTTACTCGGTGCTATTGCTGCTAACCTTTGGCTTTGCCTTTACCGCACTGCAATCCTATGCGGTAGCGACCTCGTTTGGTGACGCCTTCGGTGTGCCGGTGCTTTACAGTGGTATTGCCCTGGCCATGCTGGTAGGGCTGATTATTTTTGGTGGTATCAAACGTATCGCGCGCATCTCGGAGTATTTGGTGCCCTTTATGGCGGTCAGCTATATCGCCATTGCGCTGCTGGTTATTGCCATGAACATTGGTGAAATCCCCAGCGTTATTGCGCTAATTGTAAAAAGTGCTTTTGGCCTTGAGCCGGTGGTGGGTGGCGGTATTGGTGCGGCCATTATGATGGGCTTAAAGCGAGGCCTGTTTTCTAACGAAGCGGGTCTGGGCAGTGCGCCCAATGTGGCGGCGGTAGCCTACGTACCGCACCCAGCCAACCAAGGTATTGTGCAGGCGTTTTCGGTGTTTATCGATACCGTGATTATCTGCTCGGCCACGGCGTTTTTGATTCTGCTCAGCGGTGTGTACGACCCGGCCGCAGGTGCTGGTGTTGAAGGCATCGCCCTCACTCAGGCGGCGCTTGCCGACCATGTAGGCGAATGGGGTCGCACCTTTGTTAGTCTCGCGCTGCTGCTGTTTGCGTTCAGTACTATTTTGTACAACTACTACCTGGGCGAGAACAGCCTCAACTTCTTTAGCCGCGACAACCAGAATCTGTTTAATGCTTTCCGAATCGCCATTGTGTTGCTGGTGTGCTGGGGGGCAACAACAGATCTTGGCACTGTGTTCGGCTTTGCCGATGTCACGATGGGCCTGCTGGCAGTGGTCAACCTTGTGGCGCTGATTCTGTTGTTTAAGTGCGGCCTACGCATCCTTAACGATTACGATAGCCAGCGTCGCCAGGGCATCAAACAGCCGATTTTCGATGCTAATCAACACCCAGATCTTGAGCTAGATCCGAAAGCCTGGGAGCTGGAGCCTGAAGAGGCCGAAGCGTTAAAGCAGCGTCTGGAAAGCGCGCCCGCTAAGTAAGCCCTCGCATGCACGAACGCTATTAGATAAGGAGAGACTATGCCCCGCGTACTCATGCTCTACACCGGCGGTACCATTGGTATGCAGCCATCGCCACATGGGTATGTGCCTTGCGCGGGGCTGGCCGAGCGTTTAACCGCGCACTTAGCGCTGAGCAACGCCGACAGGCTGCCATCGTTTGATGTGCTAGAAATGCGGCCTCTGATTGATAGCGCCGAGCTAATGCCCGACGCCTGGAACCGTTTAGTGGCACAGTTAGAAAGCCACTGGCAAGCATACGATGGATTTGTGGTGCTACACGGTACCGATACTATGGCGTATAGCGTTGCCGCGCTGTCGTTTATGCTTGGCGCACTCAACAAGCCGGTGATTTTCACCGGCGCCCAAATTCCTTTGGGGGAGCTTCGCAGCGATGCGCTGAATAATCTCGTTAGCGCACTGCAATTGGTGGTCCACCCTGCAACACCTTGTGAAGTAAGTCTGGTTTTTCACGACCGACTCCTGCGCGGTAATCGTGCGCGCAAGGTGCGCACTCAGGGCTTAGATGCCTTTGACTCTCCTAATTTCCCCTGGCTTGCCGAGCTTGGCATCGGTATGACATTTCCACAGCCCTCTGCGCTACTGAGCGGACTGCCTAACTTTGCGCCCATCGAGGTGGATGATGAGGCGGTAGCAATTTTGCCACTTCATCCTGGCATGTCGCTGCGCCGCGCCAAGTTGCTGCTGGCCGATGAACGCCTAAAAGGCTTGATTCTGCATAGCTACGGCGTGGGCAACCCGCCTAGTTTTGAAGGCGAGCTGTTAAAGGCGTTAACGGCTGCAAATGAACGAGGGGTCGCACTGCTCAACGTGACTCAGTGTGCCCAAGGAGAAGTCGTGCAGGGAGCCTACGCCACCGGCGCGGCGCTGAACCAAGCCGGTGTGATTGCGGGAGGTGACATCACGCTGGAAGCCGCCGTTGCGAAACTGACGGTGCTATTAGGTCGTGGAATAAGCGGCCCTGCACTGCGCAAGGCACTTGGCGGCTCGCTACGAGGCGAGTGCAGCTAACGAATTGCTTGCTAGTGCTTTTTCACCTTCCAAATTCGCCAGATTAGGATAGCTATAATGAGTGCGCTCAGTGGTGCGATGATGGAGGCGGCCACATTAGGTTCGATATCGACACCTAGAGCGCTTAAGCTCTCTAGCCCTAATTTCATCAAGCTGAAAATGTAGTAGCTGATGACGATGATCGAGAGGCCTTCAACGGCTTTTTGGATTTTGAGTTGGCTGCTAGCGCGGGCATCTAAACTCTGCAAAATTTTGTAGTTTTGCCTCTCGATTTCGACCTGGGTGCGGGTACGTAACAAGTCGTTTAAGCGTGTGGCACTAGTGGCTAGGGTTTCCACCCGGCGGTTCATGGCATCGCAGTAACGCACCGCCGGCTCAAAACGGCGCAAAATAAACGTGCCAAGCCGAGGATAATTGCCTAGTCGCTCTTCGCGCAGTTCATCAATGCGTGCCAACACAAGGTTGGCATAGGCATCGGTGGCGCTAAATCGCTGGCGTGTTTGTACAGCGCAGCGCTCAAGTTTCGCTGAGAGTAGCGTTAGGGCGTTGAGCAATGGCTCGGCAGGTGAGGTGTGCTGTTCGGCGTGCTGATGAGAGAGCGCTGATAGCTCCATTTCGTAGTGCTGCAACTCACGACTGAGCGCTTTGGCTTCCGGGAGCGCCAGCATCGCCATCATACGATAGGTTTCAATATCAAATAAGCGTCTTGCCATTCTGCCTAGTCGATAGCTATCCAGACTATCGTTAACCAGCAGTAGACGGTTTCTTTGTTGATCATCGAGGTTGAAATCGCTCCACACCGTGGCGTCACCGCCGCCTACCTGAGAGCCTGCTGGCTGATCTAACCCATAGGCGTCCACACTGCCTGCCCAGCGATGGGCAGTTTCCACGCGCAATACGCTGGCGCTGATGATTTGCTCGGCAAACTCCGCTAGCACACGGGCTAAAAAAGTAGGTGGTGTTGGCCATAGGCGAGGGTTGCTGTTGTTATCGTGCTTAATGGTCAGCGTAAAAAACTCGGTGTGCCGCTCCCATTTGATTAAGCAGCCCTGGCAACTGACTATTTGTTGCACCTGATCGGGTGTGATCGTGATGTCTGTTACTTCCGCTAGGCGGTTAAGCAACGTAGTAACGTTATCGCCTTCAAGCGTAAAGGCGTAATGATGAAGACAAGCAGGCCCCTCAAAATAGAGGGGCGGCCTCGCGTGTAGCTCGTTATGTAATGCTGCGTGTTGAGCATGCATGAAGCAAATTACCTGATCTATTGTTGTTACGAGTGTTGTTACGAGTGTTGTAAATTAGCTACCAAGCTGCGTTAGCCAAAGAACCAGTAGCAGACAGCAATGGCGGTGATAATGCCAGCGGCATCTGCGATCAGCGCGCAGCCAAGCCCATGACGAATACGGGTGACGCCAATCGCACCGAAATAGACTGCTAACACGTAAAAGGTTGTTTCGGTGCTGCCTTGCAGAGTAGCGGCTAGCAGACCAGGAAAACTATCGACCCCGAACGTGTTCATGGTTTCGATCATCATGGCCCGCGAGCCGCTACCAGAAAGGGGTTTTACAAAGGCGGTAGGCAGCGCATCCACAAAACGAGTGTCCCAACCAGCCCCTTCCACCAACCAGCGGATGCCACTTAGCCCTGCATCTAGAACGCCGCTGGCGCGTAGTACGCCAACCGCCACCAGCATGGCAATAAGATACGGCAGTAAGGTGACCGTAAAGCTTACGCCTTCTTTTGCGCCTTCGATAAAGGCGTCATATACCCTCACCCCCCGCAGTGCGCCGACCACTAAAAACATCATTACAATAGAGAACAGCGTCAGGTTACCTACCAGTGTTGAAGCTGCCGCCAGTGCTTGGGCCGACATCCCCGCCAACGTGGTGATTAATAGCCCTAGCGCCAGGGCCACAGCAACTAAATAAGCCAACACCACGGGTTGCCAAAGTTTTAATCGCTGCATCAGCGACACGGCTAGAAGTCCAGCCAAACTAGAGGCGCTGGTGGCCAACAAAATCGGCAGAAAAACCAGGGTGGGTTCAGCCGCGCCTTGTTGGGCGCGATAAATGAAGATCGTGACGGGTAGCAGCGTCAGTGATGACGTGTTGAGCACTAAAAACAGAATTTGTGCGTTGCTAGCGGTATCGCGGCTCGGGTTGAGACTTTGCAGCGATTGCATGGCTTTAATACCAATCGGTGTGGCAGCGTTATCTAAGCCGAGAATGTTAGCTGCAAAGTTCATGCTAATTAGCCCCATGGCAGGGTGATTGCGGGGCACTTCTGGCATTAGGCGAGAGAAAAGCGGATCAAGTACGCGGCCTAGTAGGCGAATCATGCCCGCTTTTTCAGCAATCGAAAGAAAGCCTAGCCAAAGGGTCATCGTGCCTAGCAGCACTAAAATAATATCCACGCTGACCCGCGCCATATCGAACAGTGACTGCACTAGGCGCGCAAAAACCTCGCTATCGCCACCGATTAACCACTGCCACAAAGACGCCGCAAACGCAGCAATAAAAAAACTTAACCAAATTCCGTTTAGCATGGCATGCAGGCATCCTGAGCAGTGAACGAAAAGCGTTTTAAACAGAGAACGCTGTTTATCCTACCCAATGAAAGCCTGCTATCGCTAACCTGAAAGCGAAAGAAAAAATAGAATCAGGGGGGGAGACAGCAAAGACAGGATAAATCCACTAACCACCGCAATCGGAACGCAGGCAACACCACCGTGCTGTTGAATCACCGGTAAGGTGAAATCCATAGAGGTTGCGCCGCCATAGCCAATGGCCAGTGCTGTGTGGCGATGAATAACGAGAGGAATCAGGATAAATGCCAACAGTTCGCGGGTCAGGTCATTGAAAAATGCCACACCGCCCATTAATGGGCCAAGTTGGTCGCCAATCAAAATAGCCGAAAGCGAATACCAGCCAAAACCTGATGCCATGGCTAAGCCTTCGTTCCAACTAAGCGAAAGAAGCGGGGCTGCTAGTAAGCCCGCCAGCAATGAGCTCAGCGCCAGAGTGATCGCGATGGCAAGCCCCAAGCGGTTCAGTAAAATTTGTTTAAGCGGCATGCCGGAATTGCGTAGCTGACAGCCGATCAGTACTAGCAATACGTATAGTACCCACTCTGCTAACCAGTCGGCGGTAGTAAACAGCACGTCACCGATAATCGGGCCGAGCAGTAGCCCAACCAGCACGCCCCCTGCCACCACGCCCACCAGCATTAATGAACCCTGCATAGCGGCGAGTTTGCTGGTGGGGGCGTTTTTCACGACAGGTGAGCTTCCGGCTTTAAGTGCCACGCGACGGGATAACCACCAGAGTGCCCCAAGGTTGAACAGCGTAGTAATGCTGAACAGTAGCAACGCGTTTCCGCCTAGCCTTGAAAGCTGGCTGCCTAGGTTTTCAAGCCCAGCGAGGCTTATCCCCATAAATAGTAGGATTAAATAAACCGAGCCACTAACGGCTCGGTTGATGAGACTGAGTAAGCGGGGAGAGCGAACGCGTACTAGGTAGCCCAGGAAAAGGGGCAATAAAACAATCAGTAAGCCAGAAAGCATTTAAGGAGCGCTATCCCCAGCAGGGTTGAAGTGAGTGAGGGTAAGAGAGGTCTGTCGACGTCCCTCTTTTTGGTATTCTGCCGTAAGAATCAGGCCTGGCCAATCTGGGTGGAAGTTTATTTGTAGATGCCGGTCTGGTTTTTCTTTATCAATTAGCGTGACGCGCGTTGTTTCGAATTCACCTGCAGGGACGCTAATAGTAGTGGAACCGTTAACAGTTTGCTGATCGACATAGTACTGAAAGTGTTCATCACGCCCACGGTGATCAACAAACTCGATATCGCAAGGGGCACTTTCTGTGCAGCCTTGGCGCCCTGCCCGTCGGGAAAGATCAAAGAGCGCAGTTTGGCGATCAAGCGAACTAATATCGCTTTCGTTGAGTTGGTAACTGTCACCGACTCCCAACAGTGAATAGCTGCTGTTATAAAGCAACGAATGAGTGGTGGCATCGTCTATTGAAAAGCGGCTGCGCTCTTCACCACGGGCAACGGCGACCGCAAAATTCATACTGCTTAGCCAGTGCTGTCCTTCATTACTTAAGGTGTGAGTTATCGTCGCGCTTGGCCATCCGCGTATTTCTAAGCGATATTGAGCCTGAAAAGGGTGAGGCGTCTGAAGAGCTTGCTCATCAGGTGTATCTGCTGCCGCTAAGCTGCACAGGGTAAGTATGCAGGCGCCTAATATTGCGCTTGCATACGTACGCTGCCTGTTGCTAAGTGTGACATGACGCAAAGGCCCTTCCTCCCTGTGACGTGTTCTCCTAAGAGCCTTTAGCAAGCGCTTGGTTCCCTGTGCAGTATAGCGTGCACTTGCCTAAGCGTCAGTAACCCGCTTCTGGGCTGACCGTTGCCAGCGATTCGCCCGCCTCAAATGCCTTGATATACGACACCACTTGATCAATGGCGTCATTTAGCGGTGTAGGCGCAGCCATATGAGGCGTGATGATAACACTGGGGTGCTGCCATAGAGGGTGATTGGCAGGCAAAGGCTCTTCGCAAAAAACGTCGAGCAATGCACCGCGCAGGTGTCCGGGATGCTTGGCATCGCCTAGCGCGTCAAGTAACGCCTGCTCATCAATTAAGCTGCCACGACCCGGATTAATCACGCTGGCGCCTTTAGGCAATTTCGCTAGCTGTTCAGCGTTTAGAATGCCTTTAGTAGCAGCGGTGTCAGGCAAAATAGTGACCACGCTTTGCACCTGTCGAAGCAGCTCATCGAGCCCTTGTTCTCCATGCAAGCAGCGCACGCCGTCAATCTGTTTAGGCGAGCGGCTCCAGCCGACGACAGGAAAGCCTGCCTGCGAAAGGGAAGTCGCCACAAAACTGCCAATGGCACCAAGACCTAAAACACCCACAGGCCACTGAGCTTTTTCAGGCACAGCGTGGGGCTGCCAACTGGCGCGCTGTTGTTGGGAAGCGTAGCGGTCCATACTACGGTAGAAGTGCAGTACACCGTATAGCACGTAATCTGCCATAAGTTCGCCCATGCCCGCATCGCGCAGTTTCACGATTGGGACGTCGCTTGGTAAACCTGGGGTTTTCAGCAAGTAATCGACACCGGCACCCAGGTTGATAATGCCTTTTAGTTGGATTTGCTCGTTAAGTAAATGAGCCGGTGCTTTCCAAACCGCGAGATAGTCTGCGTTTTGGCGCTCATTCTCAGGGGCATCACTGGTAAGTACGGTTGCCTGTGGCAAGGCCTCAGCAAGGGCGGTTTGCCACTGGGCCGCATCGTCGATATGTACAACTATTTTCATTTTTCCTCCTCACAGCAGATTAACTATGGTTACGCTACCACGGTGCGTCACAATTTTTGTCATAAAGGCTTTGACCGGCAACCAAGGGTCGGTGCTAGTATCGCCCTAAGACGACATTGGCGGGCCTACTGCGGCGGTGGCCAGGTCGATCCTGTGGCCCAGCGTAACTAACTTATAACAAGTGAAGGCGCTGGTTCTTAGTGATCTTTGATGGCGAGTTGCCCGATGACTGAGGTTTCCCTGCCTTTCACGCGTAAAGAGTATGCTAATCGCTTGTGGAAGGTGCGTGCAGAAATGGCTGTCCGTGGAATTGACGTATTGATCGTCAGTGACCCTTCCAACATGGCATGGCTAACCGGCTATGACGGCTGGTCTTTTTATGTGCATCAGTGTGTACTTGTGGGGCTTGAAGGTGAGCCTGTATGGTTTGGTCGCCGTATGGATGCTAACGGCGCTCTGCGAACCTGCTGGATAGACCCCGACAATATCACCTACTATCCAGACTACTATGTCCAAAATCCAGACATGCATCCGATGGAATATTTGGCCCAGTCGATAATGCCCGACCGTGGCTGGCATACCGGCGTGGTGGGCATGGAGATGGACAACTACTACTTCTCTGCTAAAGCCTACCAAAGCCTTTTGCGTGAGCTTCCCCATGCGCGCTTTATGGATGCCAACGCTCTCGTAAACTGGTGCCGAGCGATTAAGTCGCCTCAAGAAATCGCCTACATGCGCGTGGCGGCAAAAATTGTTGAAGGCATGCATACGCGCATTTTGGAAGTCATTGAACCTGGGCTGCCAAAAAGTAAGCTGGTCTCGGAAATTTACCGCGTCGGCATCGAAGGGTTTATTGACGAGAACGGTAAGGTGTTTGGTGGTGACTATCCTGCCATTGTGCCTATGCTGCCCACTGGAAAAGATGCCGCAGCGCCACACTTAACCTGGGATGACACGCCATTTCGCAAAGGCGAAGGTACGTTTTTCGAAATTGCCGGTGTGTTCAAGCGCTACCACGCACCGATGTCGCGCACCGTCTTTCTAGGTACGCCCCCGGCAGACTTCATTCGTGCTGAATCTGCTTTGCTGGAAGGCATCGAGAGTGGACTTGCCGTGGCTAAGCCGGGTAATCGTACGGCGGATATTGCCATGGCGCTGGGTGCGGCGATGGATAAGTACGGTTTTGACCGTGGTGGCGCACGCTGTGGCTATCCTATCGGTATTTCATACCCGCCGGACTGGGGCGAGCGCACAATGAGCTTACGTCCGTCAGACGACACTATTCTTCAACCAGGCATGACGTTTCACTTCATGCCTGGCCTCTGGGTAGAAGATTGGGGGCTAGAAATTACCGAAAGCATTCTGATTACTGAAAATGGCTGTGAAACCCTGGCTAATTTTCCGCGCCAGCTGTTTGTTAAGTAGCTGTCTATACAATACAAGGGACATACGATGACGCTTCAACCGAACCAACTGCGGCCAAGCCCTATTTCTGCCACCGTTGATTTCGACGCCGACGGCATTCAACACGGCTTTTTAAAACTGCCGATTTCGACCGATGAGTCTGCCTGGGGCGCGGTGATGATTCCTATCACCGTAGTGAAAAATGGGGAAGGCCCCACGGCACTACTAACTGGCGGTAATCATGGTGATGAATACGAAGGCATTACCTCGCTGCTTAAACTATCTTCCACGTTGAAAGCTGAAGAGGTGAGTGGCCGAGTAATTATTGTGCCGTGTATGAATACCCCCGCAGTTATGGCGGGCAAGCGCACGTCGCCGATGGATAAAGGCAATCTGAACCGTAGTTTTCCCGGTGATCCTAACGGTACCGTAACATCGCAAATTGCTGATTATTTTACCCGTGTATTGGTGCCCATGAGCGATGTCGTGCTCGATCTGCACTCTGGCGGGCGTACCCTGGATATTCTGCCGTTTGGCGCCTCCCATGTGTTAGACGACAAGGCTCAACAGCAGGCGGCACTAGAGGGTGCCAAAGCATTCGGTGCCCCCTACGCCATGGTGATGTTCGAGCTAGACGCAGAAAAGCTATTCGATACTGCCTGTGAGCGTCAGGGCAAAGTGTTTGTGGCTACCGAACTTGGCGGCGGCGGCACGTCTACTCCCCAAAGTATTGCGATTGCAGAGCGTGGCGTACGCAACTTTTTAATTCATTACGGACTGGTGGAAGGCACCATCACTATGCCTGCAGGCGGGCAGATGTACCTCGATATGCCGGATGCCAGCTGCTACGTGCAAAGCCAGCACTCTGGGGTGTTAGAGCTGTTGGTGGCGCTGGGTGATGAAGTGAAAAATGGTCAAACCATTGCCTATGTGTACGACATGACCCGCAGCGGTACCGCGCCAGTGGCTTATAAAGCGGAACGCGACGGTATTTTAATGGCTCGCCGAGCGCCATCGTTAATCAATATGGGGGACACCTTAGCGGTGATTGCCGATGTTGTTGAACGCCTGGAGGCGTAACATCCGGCATGATGAAACTAGACCGTTATGACCTAAAGATCCTTGATATTCTTGCGCGGGATGGCCGGATAACCAAGTCGAAGCTCGCCGAAGCGATTAATCTCTCGGTTAGCCCCTGCTGGGAGCGGGTGAAACGGCTGGAAAATGCCGGGGTGATTGAGGGCTACACTGCGCGCATCAATGCCGAGGTATTGGTGCCGCGCAACCCTGTTTGGGTGCAGATTGAACTCAAACAGCACAACGCTGAAAGTTTTTCCCGCTTTGAAGCCTTGGTCATGCAGACGCCAGAAGTAACTGAGTGTGTGGCAGTAGGGGGCGGCGTCGATTACTTAGTTAAGTTTGAAGCCCGCACCATTGATAGCTATCAGCGCTTAATCGACAAATGGCTGGTATCTGATGCGGGTATTGAGCGCTACTTTACCTACATCGTTACGAAAACAGTTAAGCATGAACCTATCGGTGTGGACTGCAGCACGTCGCTGTAGTGGTTTGTCGTTGCCGCGGTTTGTCGCTGCCGTGATTTAAAGGACCGCCCCGAAAAAACACCCTTCAAAATAGACTTTCACAAAAAAAGTGCCGGAATTCTCCGGCGCTTTCAAAAACACTTCGTGCGCTAACTCCCTTAACCTACACACACTGAATCAGTTCAGTTTTCAGCTGAGCTGATGACCTATCGTTTTATGCGCAACGGCTTGCTGGCCATGCTTGGCTTCACCGTAAATGGCTGCAACCTGGGGAGGTGCCCATGACCCTACTATCGACGACGCTTGTTAAACGCCTGGAAGATCCGCGCCTGTTCCGGCAGTACGCCTACATCGACGGGAAATGGACGCATGGCGATGCTGGCCGTGAAGAAGCCGTCTACGACCCCGCGACGAACGAAGTCATTGGGCACATTCCGCTGCTGGAAGCCGAACAAATTACCGCTGCAGTTGATGCGGCCGAAGCCGCTTTTGTTCACTGGCGCGCCTTGCGTGCTGACGAACGCTGCGAGCGGCTGCTGGCATGGTACGACTTGATTCAAGCGAACCGTGAAGATCTAGCGACCATCATGACGTTGGAGCAGGGTAAGCCGCTGCCGGATGCTCGTGGTGAAGTCGAATACGGTGCCAGTTTCGTGCGCTGGTTCGCTGAAGAAGGTAAACGCACCTACGGCGAAACCATTCCCAGCCATATCCCCAACGCCTCACTTGGCACCATTAAGGAGCCGGTCGGTATTGCGGCGATGATTACGCCGTGGAACTTCCCGCTGGCCATGATTACCCGCAAGGCCGCAGCGGCATTGGCGGCTGGCTGCCCGGTAATCATTAAGCCTGCCAATGAAACGCCATTTTCAGCGCTGGCGCTGGCGGAGCTTGCCGAGCGGGCAGGTATTCCAGACGGTATTTTTAACGTCGTGTTGGGTGATCCTGCCGAGGTCTCGAAAATTTTGTGCAGCGAGCCGCGTATTCGCGCGCTTTCGTTCACTGGTTCCACCCGTGTTGGCCGATTGTTAATCGAACAGAGCGCAAACACGGTTAAACGCCTATCGCTGGAACTAGGTGGCAACGCGCCGTTTATCGTGGGGCCTGATATGGACCCTAAAGAGGCCGCTTATGCCGCAGTCTCGGCGAAATTCCAGACGGCAGGACAAGATTGCTTGGCAGCCAACCGTATTCTGGTACACGAATCTATCCACGATGAATTCGTTGAGCAATTTACTGAGCGCATGGCGGCACTGACCGTGGGTAACGGCCTGCATGGGGAAGTTGACCTTGGCCCGCTTATCCACCGTCAGGCTGTCGAAAAAGCGGCATCGATTGTCGATGATGCGATTTCCAAAGGCGCCACGATGATTGCAGGCGATCAAAGCCAAGCGCCGGGTGATAACTTCTTTATGCCGGTGCTGTTAACCAACGTGACGCCGCAGATGAAAGTATGGCGTGAAGAAAACTTTGCACCTGTGGCCGGTATTACCGCTTATAGTAGCGACGACGACGTCATTGAGATGGCCAACGACACTGAGTATGGCTTAGCAGCTTATATCTACACCCACGATATTCGCCGCATTTGGAAGCTAATGCGTGCGCTTGAGTATGGCATGGTCAGCGTCAACTCAGTGAAAATGACTGGACCACCAGTGCCTTTTGGTGGCGTGAAACAGTCCGGCCTGGGCCGTGAAGGCGGCGCTACGGGTATCGATGAGTATTTAGAAACAAAGTATTACTGCCTAGGGGCGCTAGGTTCCGTCTCGGGAAGCTAACCGTCGCGCGCTAAAACGCTCTCCCATAACCGCAACTTAGTAATGCTAGAGCGCTTGTGGGAGGTTGGCTCCGCCGGGCGAAAGGTTCGCTAGGTGCGCAAATTATGAGTCACCAATGATAAAACACCCTCTCCAACCAATGGGGAGGTTTACTGTATAGAGAGAACGTTATGAGCTTGCATCAGGATCTGATCGAACGCGACCGTAAAGTCACTTTTCACGCCTCAACCCACCTTCGCGACTTCGCCCATGGTGATTTACCAGGCCGTGTTATTACCGGCGGCAAGGGTATTAACATCGTCGACAAAGATGGTCGTGAGTTTATCGATGGCTTTGCGGGTCTTTACTGCGTCAATATCGGCTATGGCCGCACTGAAGTAGCCGAAGCGATCTATAAGCAAGCGCTAGAACTTTCTTATTACCATACTTATGTGGGCCACTCGAACGAGCCGCAGATTGAGCTTTCTGAGCGCATTCTGAAAATTGCCGGTATGAACATGTCTAAGGTTTACTACGGCATGTCAGGGTCTGACGCTAACGAAACCCAGCTCAAAATTGTGCGCTACTACAACAACGTGCTGGGTCGCCCGCAGAAGAAAAAAGTGATCTCGCGTATGCGTGGTTATCACGGTTCCGGCATCGCTTCCGGCTCGCTCACCGGTTTGAAAGCGTTCCACGACCACTTTGATCTGCCGATTGACACCATTCGCCATACCGAAGCACCGCATTACTATCTGCGCGCGGCAGAACAGCACGGCATGACCGAGCGTGAATTTTCTGGCTACTGTGCCGATAAGCTGGAAGCGATGATTCTGGAAGAAGGCCCCGACACCGTGGCGGCCTTTATTGGTGAGCCGGTACTGGGTACCGGTGGTATCGTGCCGCCGCCAGAAGGCTATTGGGATGCCATTCAAGCGGTACTGAATAAGTACGATGTACTATTGATCGCTGACGAAGTCGTATGTGGCTTTGGCCGTACCGGTTCAGACTTTGGTAGCCACCACTACAACATGAAGCCTGACTTGGTCACCATTGCTAAAGGGCTAACTAGCGCCTACCAGCCGCTTTCTGGCGTGATTGTTGGCGACAAAGTATGGAAGGTACTGGAGCAGGGAACCGGCGAATTTGGTCCCATCGGTCATGGTTGGACCTATTCAGGTCACGCACTGGGCTGTGCCGCAGGCCTTGCTAACCTGGATATTATCGAGCGCGAAAATCTAGTAGGTAACTCTGCCGAAACTGGCGGTTACTTCCAGCAGCAGCTCAAGGCCACCTTTGAGGGTCATCCGTTGCTGGGTGACGTACGCGGTGTTGGCCTAATGGCCGCGCTAGAGTTCTCTCCAGACGCCAAACAGCGCCTGCATTTCGACCCAGCACTTAAAGTTGGACCGCGTGTCGCAGCAGCAGCAATGGAAGAGAATCTGATTGCCCGTGCCATGCCGCAAGGCGATATTCTGGGCTTTGCGCCACCGTTGACTATTAACCGCTCTGAAGTTGACGAAATGATTGGTCGTGCCAAGCGTGCCATTGATCGCGTGACTGATGAGTTGGTGCGTTCTGGCGATCTTAAAACCGGTCAGCAAGAAGCCGCTTTTACAATTTAATAACGCGTATTGCTAGCCAAACGCCGCTGCCCGACGCAGCGGCGTTTTTGTTTTTTAAGAGGGCAGCTATGCTAGAGAAATAAAACCACCTATCGCCAATGATTGTCTTATCCACCACGCCAGGAGCTGTCATGCAACCAGTACTCGCCTTTGATGTATACGGCACGCTTATTGATACCCAAGGGGTATCGGTAGAGTTGGAACGCCGCCTTAGTGATGCCACCAAAGCAGCAGAGTTTGCTAAGCGTTGGCGGGAAAAACAGCTGGAATATAGCTTTCGTCATGGGTTGATGGGGGCTTATGTGCCGTTTTCGGAATGCACGCGGGAGGCATTAGTATTCACCGACCGCGCGCTGCAAACGGGCCTATCAGATAACGACCAAGACCACTTAATGGCCGTCTATGCTGAGTTGCCTGCATTTGCCGATGTGATCCCCGCGCTTGACCAGCTCCGTGATGCGGGTATTCGCTGCGTGGCGTTTTCTAACGGCACTCAAGAAGCCGTCACTAAGCTACTTACGCGCGCGGGCGTGGAAAGCCATATGGATGACGTGGTCAGTGTTGATGATGTTAAACGCTTCAAGCCGGACCCCGCCGTATATGCTTATTTACGCACCCGCTTAGAAGCACGCCCAGAACACACCTGGCTGATTTCCAGCAACCCGTTTGATGTCATTGGGGCAACCCATGCTGGCTTGCGCAGCGCCTGGGTGCGCCGTCACTCTGACGCTCCGTTTGACCCCTGGGGAGGTGAACCGGATATGACGGTAACTGATTTAGAAGCGCTGGCGGACCGAATGAGTCGTTAGGTTGTGAACCCGCATCGACAGGCCGCATAATGATGCCCACTCAACCGCTTAGGATATAACTATGTCAGAAAAAATTTACTGTATCGCCAGCTTTAAGCCCAAGGCCGGAAAAGAAGAAGCGGTATTTAAGGCACTGCAAGCTTTGGAACCTAACACCCATCGCGAAGATGCCTGTATTCACTACACCGTCACGCGGCAGATTGATAACCCGTTTGCCCAAGGCACCAGCTATCCAATTGTATTTCACGAAATTTGGGCCAGCCGTGAAGAGTTTGAGGCCCATTGCCAGCGTAAAGAGATTCAAGATTTTTTCGCTAAGCACGTTGAGTCCCCTGAGGGCGACATTGAAGATGCAAACGTGTGTGTCTATACCGACGAGCCGTGGAACTTTGACGCTCCTAAGGTGTAAAAAGCACTAGCGGTTGTTTAGACGACGCAAGCGATATACCAAGATGACGGAGCCAATATGACCGAAAAGAAAATGAACGTCGAAAGCTTTAACCTGGACCATACCAAGGTAAAAGCGCCTTACGTACGTTTGGCTGATATTAAAGAAGGCCAACATGGCGACCGCATTCATAAGTATGATTTGCGCATTTGCCAGCCTAATAAAGGGCACATGGAGATGCCGGCACTGCACTCCTTAGAGCACTTGATGGCTGAGATGTCGCGTAATCACACCGACAAGGTGGTTGACATTAGCCCGATGGGTTGCCAAACCGGTTTTTATATCGCAATGATCAACCACGATGATTATGACGATGTGTTAAGTATCATCGAGAAGACGCTAAATGATGTGCTAACCGCAACGGAAGTACCCGCCTGTAATGAAATGCAGTGCGGCTGGGCCGCCAGTCACAGCCTGGAAGGTGCCCAAGAGCTTGCTAAAGACCTGCTGGCTAAGCGCAGTGAATGGAACCAAGTATTTGCGTAAACGTTAGATGCCAGCGCGCGACTTGTTCGTCCAACGCCTCCTTTTTGGAGGCGTTTTAGTATTAGTCTATTAACTGGTGGAAAACGCTGAGTGGCAGTGACATGCTGGCAACTCAAGCGTACTTATCAGTGGGTGGTGCATTAACATGTTATTCGATACATGGTTGCTATATTTCATTGCCTGCATAGGCTTGTCGCTTTCACCAGGGCCGAACGGCCTGCTGGCGCTTACCCACGGGGCGCTGCATGGCAGCCGAAAAACACTGTTCACTATCGCCGGGGGCGCTACAGGATTTATCTTGATCATCGCCCTGTGTTTGTTTGGTATTGGGGCGCTGGTTAAGTCGTCTGTGGTGTGGCTAACCGTGCTGAAATGGGTCGGCGGAGCCTACCTTGTATGGTTGGGTATTCAGGTATGGCGTTCACCGCCTATCAGTGGGGAAGTTGATGTGAATGCCAGTTGGAAGAGTGGCTGGCATCTATACCGCCAAGGCGCACTGTCATCCATCACTAACCCAAAAGTGCTGCTGTTTTTCAGCGCATTTTTACCTCAGTTTATTGACCCGCAACGTAGCTTGATCCTGCAGTTTTTCGTACTGGCAGGCACCTTTGTGATCATTGAATGCTTAGTTGAAGGCTTGCTTGCCAATATGGCTAACCGCATTCGTCATTGGTTGAAGCGTGTTGGCCGTGGTTTCAACCGCACCTGTGGAGGTATTTTTGTCGCTATTGGCGCGGCACTACCACTGCGGGCTTAACACTAACCCTGGGTGCTTTTGTCTGGAGATAGATGCGGCAACGTTATCGATAAACGGTACTTAAACGGCATAAGTAAACCAAATGCACGACAAATCACATCGTTCGTATATTCTGAGCCATGCGTGCTAAGCAGTAGAAGGGTACGCCTTTCGCACAGTAACGACTATGGTAACGAATATGACAAAAGACCTCGTTTCCCTGTTGAAGCAGAGCTACGACAGCGTACCCTACGAATCTCATCCCTTTCCGCAAACAGCACCAGAGCATCTTCATGCACTGGCTTTTCTATTCGGCCTTGACGCGCCAGACCCAGCAACGGCAAGGGTGCTAGAAATCGGCTGCTCTGCTGGGGAGAATATTTTCCCTTATGCCGCTCGTAACCCCCAGGCTCAGGTGGTGGGTATCGACCTTTCCGACGTGCAGATTAACCATGGCAAAGCGCGGCTAAATGAGATTGGGTTAGCCAATGTGCGTCTACAAGCCGTTAATATTGAAGAGATAGGTAAGGCTGAGCAGCCTTATGATTATATCATTTGTCACGGCGTGTTTAGCTGGGTGCCCACATCAGTACAGCAGGCTATTTTACGAGTTTGCTCTGAAAACTTGAGCGAAAGCGGTATTGCCTATATCAGCTACAACACGTACCCAGGTTGGAAAACCAAGGAGATCATCCGTGATGCCATGCTGTTGCGGGGTGCTGAGCGCGTCACGCCGGAAGAAAAACTCTCCTACGCTATGGGCATGGTGGATTTTCTTCAGCAGGTCAGCCTGGATAATAGCGTTTTACGGAAAGTGCTGGATGAAAATGCCGACCACATCCGCCAAGGTAAAGCCAGCTACCTGCTCCACGAGTTCCTAGAGCCCTGTAACCAGCCGATGTATTTCAAGGACTTTATGGCGCTGGCAGGTGAGTATGGACTGGGGTATCTGGCAGAAGCTGAGCCCAACACTATGTTCCTAAGCAATTATGCCTCCTCTATTGCCGAACCATTAAGTAAAGAAGTTACCCATCAAGAGCAGCTAGAGCAGTACCTTGATTTTGTGCGTAATCGTGCCTTCCGGCAGACCCTGCTAGTGCATAAATCTCAACAGGCAAAAATTCGCTATGCACTGGATGCTGAGCGCTTGCAGAAATTCTACGTTGCTGGCGTCTTCTTTGATCATCAGATTACCAGTGATACGCGTCAGCCTAAAACTTACACGGATTGGCGGGGCGGTGAGGTCATACCGGGCAGTGCCCTAGAATATGCATTTATGGAAGCACTCTCGAAAGTCTACCCTGCTACCCTTAACGTAGACCAGCTGACCGCCGCGCTTATTGCCAGCGGCCAGCTTTCTACTGGGCAGGATGCCCGAGCGCTCGCTTTAGCGTTTCTGGAAACCTATGTGATTCGTGGTCACGTACGCATACGCACACACGTGGCTAGCCAAATGGCGACAGTAAATGCAGAGGCAGAAGCTGATCCCGCAACAGTTAAGTGGCAGTGGCACAGTGGGGTCATTCGCCATGGTAATGGCTGGGCAACTTCGCCCTGGCATGAAATGGTGGCACTTTCCCCGCTTGCTATGGTTCTGGCCAAGTTACTGGAAACCCCAGTGTCTTTTGAACAACTGAAAACAGCCACCTCAGTGGCACTAGAAAAAGGCGAGATCAGCCTGCTACAAGATGGCAAACCGAGCCATCTCACCAAAGACTCCAAAGGCCCCGCATCTACTCACTACCTGCAGGCAGCCCTCGAGAGCATGCTAAGAACGTATCAACGTCATGGTGTTTTGGCCGCGATAAATGCAAGTAACAGCGCTAATGAGCACAATGTATAAATAAGAAAACGTCACTGCTCTATTGTTTAGAGCAGTGACGGTTAAACGACGTAAATTTTGGCGGTCTTATTCGATAAGTTTATTGTGGGGCTGAAAAATTCTCAGCCGCTGCTTCTAGTACGGTTAATGCAGATTCGGCGTCTTCAAACCCTAGACCTTCCATGCCACCATCAGGGCCTTTGTAATTCGCAAACCAGATATCAACGATCTGGCTAACGCCAGGAAACTCACTATCGAGTTGCTGCATACTTTCGATATGGGCAAACGGTGAATCCTGGGTAAGCACTGCCACCAGTTTGTCGTCTTGCTCGCCGTCGTCTAACATTTTTAAAACGCCAATAACACGTACATCAACAATCTCACCGCGCGGTATCGCCTGACCCAATACAATGACATCCAATGGGTCACCATCACCCCCAAGTTCTTTGGGCAGGGCAGTACCAGGAATGGCGCCGTAATTTCCGGGGTAACCCAAGTAATTCACGACGCGCGGCTCGCCGTCTTTATACTCCCAATAAACCGCGTTTGGGTCTTCTTTGCTAACTTCCCATTTGGCAGATGTGCCTGTTGGTATCTCGATAATGGCGTTAGCAAAACCATTGCTATTAATGGCATCCATCGCCATTAATTCGTCATCACCTACAATGGTGAAATCATCTTTTAGGGTCATTGCTGAGGAATAGGGCGTTGTTTCAGAAAAGGCTAGGTTGCCTAATGACTCAGCAAACGCCGTGGTTGTTAACATCGAGAGACTTATGACACCTGCAAGCAGTAGTTTGTTATGCATGACCATTCCCATGAGCGATTTAATTTATTAAACCTTATCAGGGGGGAATGACGGATTAGTGACAAGTTCAAGGCGTTAAGCGGGATCAATGGTTAGCAGTAGCCGCTTTTGACCTGCCTCCAAAGAGGGGCTGCGGTGTACTAAACCGTGTTCTTCACAGCCTACCCAGCCACTGCCTTTTATTAACGCGATGTCACCAGCCTGCAAACGCTGAATGGCAGTTGGGTCGTTGATAATCTCTGGGCGATCAGATGTTGGTGCACCTAGCCCGGCGCGGTTAATGGCACTTTCAGGTAACCATTCACTGCCTGGGCCAACATAGGTGGTTACTAAGCGTACCGACAAGTTGTCGCAGTGAAAGCGTGGGCACATCGCCGCCGTTAGTAAGCGTAAACGAATGCCCACAGTGTCGGTATCAAACAGGAATGCGATAGCTTCAGCAATGATGGTTATATCATCAACCAGTGCATCACCCGCTGACGGCTCTGGGAGCTTTCGGCGCAAGTCATTTTTAAAGTCATCTTTAGGGCTGCCAAGCCATGCGTACTGCCAGTCTCGCGATGTCTGGCTCTGTGCGTTTGCGCTTAGCGCCACATCGGCGGGCAGAGCGCGGTGCAGAATAGCGATGTTAATCTGTTCTTCAAATATACGCGGAAGTACGCTGATGTCGGTATCCAGTGCGGCGTGTTGTGGTAGCACCCAAGATGCAGCTTGATGGGAGTCTGGGGTAGGCATTTAGATCTCCTGTTACGTTTGGCAGTGCATTAGCATTGAGAAAGGTTAGGTCGCAGAGCTCTATTTGTTATGTTATAACGTTTTTATCAATAGGAGGCTATACATTGCAACCCGATATCACTCAGTCAATAACTGCCAGAACAGACAATGGCGCTGAATTCCTAGATGCAAAAAAAGCTGAGGAGGCTTTGCTGTTGGCCTCATCAGCAGACGAGTACATGAATGCCGTACAGCTTGCGTTTTTCCGTCAGCGGCTTTTGAACGAACGTGCGGAGCTTGAGGCGCATTTAAAAGAGGTGAAAACGGCTATCGCCTCCCATGAGAGAGATAGCGACGAGGCTGATCAGGCCTCGTTTGAGGAGGAGCTACGGTTGTCACTTCGCCAAGCAGATCGCGAAAGTCGGTTGGTCAATAATATTAATGCAGCTTTACAGCGTATCGAAAATGGTGAATACGGCTTCTGTGAAGAAACTGGCGAGCCCATTGGTATTCCACGCCTACTTTTTCGTCCAACGGCAAAACTTTGCATTGAAGCGAAGGAGCGCCAAGAGCGTAAAGAGCACCATTTCCGCAAGGCACGGGTGGAGTGATGCAATTCTCCATGCTGACACCAGTTAATGTACTGACCGGCTTTTTAGGGAGCGGTAAGACAACATTACTTAATCGCTGGGTACGCCAAGCGTCAATGCAAAACACGCTGATCGTGATTAATGAGTTTGGTGATATTGGTCTTGATCATCAGTTGATTACGCAAAGCGATGAGCAAGCCGTGGTGGAGATGAGCAGCGGCTGTTTGTGCTGCACATTGAGAGGAGACTTGAGCCGCACACTACAGCAGGCTATTGATTCGCTGTTGGCCGCGGGTAAACCAGCACCTTCCCGTGTTGTTATTGAAACCACAGGACTTGCCGATCCCGCACCCATTTTACAGCTGTTAATGACCGATCACTGGCTTGCTCACCGTTTTCAGTTGGATAGCGTGGTGTGCTGTGTTGATGCCGCGAACGGTGAGGCAA
Source organism: Halomonas qinghailakensis (assembly GCF_025820815.1). Lineage (NCBI taxonomy): Bacteria > Pseudomonadati > Pseudomonadota > Gammaproteobacteria > Oceanospirillales > Halomonadaceae > Halomonas > Halomonas qinghailakensis. Next base: position 2,472,224 of record NZ_CP096973.1, read on the forward strand.
CGTTGCAGGCGCATCGTGAGTCACAGCGCCAGATAGCGATAGCAGACCGATTACTCATCACCAAAACTGACCTGGTCGACGAAGTCCGCCTAACACCACTGGCTAACCAACTGGCGTCCATTAACCCGGCAGCAGAGCAGTGGCAGGTGGTGAACGGTAACCTTTCACCCAAGTTATTGGTAGGCGCAGGGCTCTTTCGTCGGGATTCTCAACGTTACCAGGTAGACCAGTGGCTTAAGTCGGCACGTTACAGCGTTATCCATGCTGAAGATGTCAATCACGAGAGGAGTCGTCATGGGGACAATAGTGCTGCATTTGTACAGCCCACTAGCCAGCCAACGCTGACTCGCCATGGTGAAAATATCAATGCGTTTTGTTTTTGTGTGGAGGCGCTAATTACCCCGGACGCTTTGGAAAACTGGCTGAATCTATTGATGTCGTTGATGGGCGAGAAAATGCTACGCATTAAAGCGATTGTGCACCTTACCGATCGCGATGAACCGCTCGCACTGCACGGCGTCCAGCACATTTTCCATCCGCCGACGCCTCTGCCGATGCAGTGTGTTAATGACCGCATTTCTCGGTTTGTCTTCATTACTCAAAATGTCGCGCCTGCCACTGTGGCGCAGCTTTATCGTTTTTTCACACCCTTTAACTCATCAACTAACGAGGCAATGCAATGATGGCTTTTACGTTACCCGATATTGCCCAACAACCTTCACGTTTGCCGGGCACGCTTTCCTGGGTTGGTATGGAAGGCATTGCGTTGCCAGTACAGCTGGCGGGGAGCCAAGTGAACGCCAATGTGTCAGCTGGTGTTAGCCTTGAGGAAACCTGTGCTCGTGGTATCCACATGTCACGGCTGTATACCGCATTGGATGCATTAGAACACCAGCCACTAACGCCTACGTTACTTCATCGTGTTCTTGCGGCCTTTTTAGAGAGTCACCAAGCATTATCAGAAAACGCTTACCTAACGTTCAGTGGGGAGGTATTACTTAAACGTGACGCGCTCATCAGCCCTTTGTCAGGTTGGAAAGGCTATCCGTTTACACTGCGCAGCCAGCTCACACCATCAGGTTTCAAGGTAGAGTTAGACGTAGCCGTTGGTTACTCCTCAACATGCCCCTGTTCCGCTGCATTAGCGCGGCAGCTAATTCAGCAAGCGTTTGCGGAAGATTTTGAAGAGATACCGTTAACCAAACAGGCCGTACTTGCGTGGTTGGGAAGTGAAGAGGGTGTTCTCGCGACGCCGCATAGCCAGCGCAGCGTCGCCCACTGTTCCATACGGCTGGCAGGAAACGATGGCATACCGCTTGCCGAACTTATTGAGCGTATTGAGAGTGCTCTAGGGACAGCGTTACAGACAGCCGTTAAACGTATCGATGAGCAGGCATTTGCCCTCGCCAATGGCCAGAATCTTATGTTCTGTGAAGATGCAGCCAAACGTCTGGATGCTGCACTTAGAAAGATGGCTGATATTTCTGGGTACCAGCTAAAAGTAGTTCACGCAGAAAGTTTGCATGCCCACGATGCGGTGGCGAGAAGCGAGTGGCAGTGGTGAGAAATGCTCACGAGAAATGATGTTAGCAGGCTGTCTGAAAATAAAGATGTGTTTACACATTGACACCAAGCATTCATGGCCTTATATACGACGCATCATCCATCACTATGAGCTCCCATGTTCCTTCTCATCACGATTGCTACTCTTTCAATCGCGTTCTCCTTTCTGTGCTCTATCCTTGAAGCAGCGCTGCTGTCTATTACGCCAAGCTATATTGCCAAGCAAAAAGAAGATAATCCCAAGCTTCATGCGGCGCTGACGAAGCTAAAAACCAATATTGATCGGCCGTTGGCCGCGATCTTAACCCTTAACACCATTGCGCATACTGTCGGTGCAACGGCAGTAGGGGCGCAGGCTGCGGTCGTGTTTGGCGAAGCATCTATTGCCATTGTGTCTGCCGTTATGACCATGCTGATTTTAATTCTTTCCGAAATCATACCCAAAACGATTGGAGCTACCTATTGGCGAGGCTTATCACCCGTGTTACCACGGTTACTGAACCCAATGATCATTGGGTTGCTGCCGTTTATCTGGATGTCCGAACAGATTACGCGCCGTTTAGGAAAGTCAGAGCATGATGTTGACTTGCGCGATGAAATTAAAGTGCTGGCGCGGGTAGGTTTGGAAGAGAAAGTATTAGATGCGGACGAATCGCGCACTATTATTAACATGCTGAATTTGCATGAAATTGCGGTCAATAAAGCGATGACGCCCCGTACTGTCTGTGAAACGGTATTGCCTAACATGACGGTTAAGGAGTTTGACGAACAGTATGGCAAAATGCCCTTCACCCGTTTCCCTGTAATGGATAACGGCGAGCAGGCATTTGGTTATGTGCATAAGGCCGATATGTATCACGCTGATGACGCCAAAACTATGCGCGAGCTGATGCATCCGATTGGTAGTGTCGACGTATCGAACAATGTCGAGCAGGTGTTTACATCAATGTTGAAGGACCATTTACACATGCGGGTGGTCTATGATGAACACGGCACTTTTGTGGGTCTTATTACACTGGAAGACATTATTGAGACGATATTAGGACAAGATATAGTCGATGAAACCGATAGTGTGGCGAACTTGCGCCATTATGCAAAACAGCGCTGGGTAAAACGCATTAAGCGGGAAGAGAAAGACGACAAACCGCTTGATTGACCACAGCGAATACTTCATTGCTATAGCGCGAAACGTTCTATAGTGAAGGTGTTGAAAGTCATATAAGGTATTAAGGTCACTTGACCCTAATAAGGAGGAACGATGTCATTACGTATCAATGCGGTAGTGCCTGATTTCGAAGCAGAAACTAGCCAAGGCCCGATTCGTTTTCACGACTGGATCGGCGATACCTGGGCGATCCTCTTTTCTCACCCTAAAGATTTCACGCCGGTCTGCACCACAGAATTCGGTGCAGTGGCAACACTGGCCCCCGAATGGGAAAAACGGGGCACCAAAGTCATTGGTGTCTCTGTGGATGGCGTTGAAGATCACAAACGCTGGGCAAGCGATATCGAGCAAGTTTGCGGCAATACGGTTGGCTTCCCCATTATTGCCGATGAAGGCTTAAAGGTTTCCAAACTGTTCGATATGCTGCCAGAAGATGCTTATCTGCCAGATGGCCGCACCCCGGCTGATAGCGCTACTGTTCGCTCGGTGTTCATTATCGGGCCGGATAAGCAGTTGAAGCTATCGATGACTTACCCCATGACGGTAGGCCGTAATTTCGCAGAAATCCTGCGCGCGCTAGATGCTCTGCAAGCCACGGCAAAACATGGCGTTGCAACGCCCGCTGACTGGACAGTGGGTCAAGACGTTATTATTCCGCCAAGCGTGTCCGATGAAGATGCCAAGCAGAAGTTTGGTGAATTCGACGCCGTTCTGCCGTACCTGCGTAAAACGAAATTACGCTAACATATTAGCTTATTAGCGCGTGTTTCCCCGCTAGCTGCTTTTTAGCCGCGCTGGCGGGGAAACTTATGGACAAGCTTGTCTTACATTGGGTCTAAAGCAAGTTGCTCGATAGAGTGTGAAACGCTTTTTGCGCCTTGCAAGATCTCACTGACAATAGACTCTATTTCTTTAACGCTAGTCTGGCTGGTTTCGCCTTGCTGGACGACTTGCTGCATTGCTTGAGTAGTGCGAGCTACCAGTGCGTTATTCTCTTTAAGTATCCGAGTGATCTCACTAACCGCTTCGCTGGAACCTTTTGCTAACTGACGCACTTCATTCGCCACGACCGCAAATCCTCGCCCTTGTTCGCCTGCTCTTGCTGCCTCTACTGCTGCATTTAACGAAAGCAAATTTGTTTGGCTGGCAATTTTCGCGATGGATGCGGTAATGCTATTAATTTGCTCGGCCTGTTTATTGAGCGCATTGATAAGCTGTTGTGCTTCATTAAGTGCATGAGCGGCATGTTGTGATTCGGAAAGCACGGTTTGTAAATGCGTCAATCCATCTTGAGCAATTCGTTCGGTTTGGCTAGAGGATGTTTGGGCACTGCTGACCGTGGCTTTAGCCGCCTCAGATGCCAACATTGCTTGAGTAATATCGGTGGCGAATTTAACTACTTTAACGACGTTACCTTCCTCATCAAAGATTGGATTATAAGTTGCTTCCAGCCACACGGTGTCGCCCTTCGCGTTATGGCGCAAAAACTTACCTTGTTTGTACTCTCCTTCGCTTAAACACTTCCAAAAATCGGGATGTTCACGATAAAAGCTATCATCGCAAAACATGCGGTGATGCTCGCCGCGAAGAGTGTGCAGTGGATATCCCATTGCATGTTCAAAATTGGTATTGGCATCCAAGATATAGCCGTCAGTTGTGAACTCAATCACTGCCATTGAGTGATTTAGAGCTTGAAGGATGGAGCGTTCACCGGCGGCGTTTTGGTGCTTTTGAGTAACGTCGTTGGCGACTTTGAAAATCTTTACAACCTTACCGCGACGGTTCTTAATCGGTACATAAGTCGCTTCAAGCCAAACTTCTTCGCCGAGTGCGTTCACGCGCCGAAAGCGGCCCTGTTGGCTTTCGCCAGCTGCCAAGGATGTCCAAAACGCCATATATTGATGAGTAGATGTTTCCTCAGGCAAACAAAAAATACGATGGTGTTTACCTTTAATGTCAGATAGAGAGTAGCCCATCATGGTTAGAAATGGCTCACTAGCTTCTTGGATAATGCCTTCAGATGAAAAATAGATACAGGCGGTATGGTGAGAAAGAGCGCTACGTAAGGCGTTAAAAGTGAGATATTCGAGCATTATTAGTCCCTTAAGCCAGTCTATTGTCATCTGTTAATAAATGAATAATAAACCAAGGATTAATAAAAGGCACTTTTTTGTAATGGTTTTGTATAGCAAATTGAGTCGATAAAAAGGAAGGCTGTGTAACTATTTAGGGTGAAAGATGAGAGAGGCAGGCTAAAGCATCCATCACCGCGGCGAATGCTGCGATGATGGATAGGGCTCTATAGTGTTGACTGAGAGGAAATGAGCAGGAGGGAATTAGGCAGCTACTTGTTCAACCAGCGCCTGGGCAAAGGTATCGGTGGTGCCAGTACCGCCCATATCGGGTGTCACCATATCGCGGCGTGTTTCCAGCACCGCGCGAATTCCGTGACGAATAGCGTCGCCTTTTTCGTTCATGCCCAAGTGGTCGAGCATTTGGGCCGCTGCTAGCAGTAGGGCGCAAGGGTTGGCGATTTTTTGTCCGGCAATATCCGGTGCCGAGCCGTGAACTGCTTCAAAAATAGCGGCTTTTTCGCCGATGTTAGCTCCGGGTGCCAGACCTAACCCGCCAACTAGCCCTGCACAGAGGTCGGAAAGAATATCGCCAAACAAGTTGGTAGTGACAACCACATCAAACTGGTGGGGGTTCATCACCAGCTGCATGCAGGCGTTATCCACAATCATTTCCTGGAATTCGATTTCTGGATACTCTTTGGCGACTTCCCGCGCGACATCCAAAAATAGTCCAGAGCTGGTTTTAATGATGTTAGCTTTATGTACAGCGGTGACTTTCTTACGACCGTTATTTTTTGCTAGTTCAAACGCATAGCGCACAATACGTTCGGAACCCTGGCGAGTCACTTTGATAACTGAGATGCCGGTGTTGCCATCGTCAATCATCTCTTGGCCATCAGAGAGGTAAGCACCTTCGGTGTTTTCCCGCACTGTAATCATATCGATATCGTTGTAACGCGAACGCGTACCGGGGAAGCTAATCGCTGGGCGCACGTTGGCGTACAAGTCAAAGTGACGACGCAGCTGCACGTTGATGGAGGAGAAACCTTTGCCAATGGGGGTGGTCAGCGGGCCTTTCAGGGCAATACCGTACTTCTCGATGGTATCAAGCGATTCTTGAGGAATCAGCGTTCCGTGCTTTTCAAGCGCCGCCAAGCCAGCATCGATAAACTCATAATTCAGGCCGCACTCCAGCGCATCAAGCACGCGCAGGGTTGCATCCATAATTTCGGGGCCGATACCGTCGCCTTTAATCACCGCAATTGACTGGCTCATCATCCATTTCTCCTCTTTGGCGGGCATATTCGGCACGTGCATATATGTGCCGCTTCAACACAAAACGTTGGCAATTGTCATCGTTTCTGGTGGCGCAATGGTACGCCACAATCAGGTGATAGGTCACCCTGCCTAAGTAGCGGTGACGGCGCATCCGCGTGTGTCAGAACGTGGGCTACTGAGAATAACGTGAGATGCAATGCGGCTATGATGCTGTTAGAATATTGCGCTTTGTCGCACCTTGCTTATTGCAACCGTACAGAATATTACTAATGACCGCATTTACTCACATCTTTTCTGGGCTGATGACTCCGCCCTAGCTCCCCGCCTTTCTTAAGGCAATGGCTGCGCATTCATCGCGCTGTCATTGCTTTCTGGTACTTAAATTTAGCCGCGCTCATCTCATGTAGTGCGTGGTCGTCTCAGTATCAAACGCCAGCTTATCTTCACAATAAAAAGTGGTACATCCTCAGCGTGCCAATGCTTGGTGGCGTTGTCTGCCCGCTTTTGGCCAATCTTCAAACCTTAACCATGGACCCTTCGCATGTACGAAAAGTTTAAACAATCTTGGCTTTCTAACCTCAAGGGCGACACCCTTGCGGGGATTGTCGTTGCGCTTGCGCTGATTCCTGAAGCCATTGCATTCTCAATTATTGCGGGCGTAGACCCCAAAGTGGGCCTTTATGCTTCCTTTGCGATCTGCGTCATCATTGCCTTCACTGGTGGGCGCTCGGGTATGATCTCTGCTGCAACCGGTGCCATGGCGTTGTTGATGATTACGCTGGTAAAAGAGCACGGTTTGGAGTACCTGTTGGCGGCCACGCTGCTTACTGGTGTACTACAGATTATTGCAGGCTACTTAAAGCTTGCTGAGCTAATGCGTTTTGTGTCTCGTTCGGTGGTTACCGGGTTTGTAAACGCGCTAGCAATTCTTATCTTTATGGCCCAATTGCCTGAGTTAACCGGCGTTACTTGGCATGTATATGTCATGACGATTGCAGGCTTAGCCATCATTTACGGTTTTCCCTATGTGCCTGTGGTTGGCAAAGCCATTCCATCGCCGTTGGTATGTATTGTCGTCCTCACTGTTGTTTACATGGTGACTGGCATGGAAATTCGCAGTGTAGGTGACATGGGTGAACTGCCGGATAGCTTGCCAATGTTTTTGTGGCCTGATGTGCCGCTGAATTTCGAAACATTAATGATCGTATTGCCCTACTCGCTAATGTTGGCCGTGGTGGGACTGCTGGAATCCATGATGACAGCCACCATTATTGACGATTTAACCGACACCAAAAGTGATAAAAACCGCGAGTGTAAAGGTCAAGGTATCGCTAATATCGGTGCTGGTTTGATCGGTGGTATGGCGGGGTGTGCGATGATTGGCCAATCAGTGATCAACATTAAATCGGGTGGCCGTCGCCGTACTTCAACGTTAATCGCTGGTATTGCGCTATTAATGATGGTGGTCTTCCTTGCTGATTGGGTCTCGCAGATCCCCATGGCAGCGTTGGTGGCAGTCATGATCATGGTGTCGATTGGTACCTTCAGTTGGGAATCGATTCGCGATCTGAAAAAACACCCGATGAGCACCAACGTTGTGATGGTAGCTACCGTTGTCGTAACAGTAGGCACACACAACTTGGCTATTGGCGTGTTTGTTGGTGTGCTGTTGGCGGCGATGTTCTTTGCTAACAAAGTCGGCAACATCATGTATATCGGCTCGAAAGAAGTAGAGCCCGGTAAAGAGCGTGAATACCAAGTGGTTGGCCAAGTGTTCTTTGCCTCTTCTGAGCGTTTTATTGCCGCCTTCGATTTTAAAGAGAGCATCGATAAGGTCACCATCAACCTTTCCCGTGCTCACTTCTGGGATATTACCGCTGTTCAGGCCCTGGACCGCGTGGTGATTAAGTTCCGCCGTGAAGGTACCGAGGTCGAACTAGTGGGCTTGAGTGAAGCCAGTGCCACCGTGGTAGATCGTTACGCGGTACACAACGATCCTGAAGCTGTTGAAAAGCTGATGGGCGGCCACTAACTACCGCAAGGAGAGCGATATGACTGAACACGTACTCGCCGCGATTGACGGCTCCCAATATGCAGAAAGCGTCTGTGACTACGCCGCCTGGGCAAGCTTGGCATTAAATGCACCGCTTAGCTTTGTGCATGTGGTGGATAATCATTCTGATGTACCAGAAGAACAAAATTTGTCGGGTAACCTAAGGTTTGGTGCCCGCGAGCGCTTGATGAAAGAGCTTTCCGAGCTTGATGAGCAACGCGCTAAGGTGAACCGTGAGCAAGGCAAGCTCATGTTGGAAGCTGCTAAGGCACGGGCAGTGGAAGATGGGGTCGTTGATCCCATTGTTCGCCAGCTTAACGGCACGCTGGTCGAAACCTTGGTAGAGCTAGAGAAAGACATTCGTTTATTGGTGGTAGGCAAGCGTGGCGAAACGGCTCACCATGCCAGCGGCCACCTAGGTTCTAACCTTGAGCGTGTGGTGCGTGAAATGCACCGCCCAATTCTCATGGTGCCTAAAGCCTTTAAGCAGCCGGAAAAGGTACTGATTGCGTTTGACGGTAGCAAAACTGCCCGGAAAGGGGTCGAGATGCTGGCGCGCTCGCCTTTATTCGCGGGTACCGAATGTCATGTGCTAATTGTGGGTGCTGACACTGCAGAGCATCGCAGTGAGCTTGAATGGGCGTTGAGTACGCTGCTCGATGCAGGTCACCAAGCCGAGGGAGCCATCCGTTCCGGTGAGGTAGACGACGCTTTGCAAGCGTACGAGAAGGAGCATGCTATTGACCTGCTAGTGATGGGCGCTTACGGCCATTCGCGTATCCGTCACTTGCTGGTGGGGAGCACCACAACAGCGATGCTACGTGGCAGCCGAATTCCGGTACTGATATTACGTTAATCAATACGCACACTTTAACGCCGGTCACCACGCAAAGGGGCCGGCGTTTTTTATAGGCGGCTCGGAATTAGCCTGCTTGGCACCCAGCGTATAAACGCCACCATGCCAAATAGCTCTACTAGCGATTGAAAAACAATCACTACCACCGCGGCTTGCCATCCATTGGGCAGAGTAAGCGCAATAGGCAACATGACAAACGAATTGCGCGTACTAAAACTAAAGGCAAGTGTTCGGGCGCTAGTGGCGGGAAGCTTAAATAGCCTGCCCAGCACTTTACCTATAAATGCCGCCACTACTAAATAGCCTACAAAAATAAGCACTACTTGCATCAGTACGTGAGAAAGCGCTAGTACGCTATTCACCTGTGTTGCAGCAATGACCAATACGACCAATGCCAGCAGCGGCACTGGCAAGTAGCCAAGCTGGTCGGTGGCTCGCTCAACCGCGTGATAGCGCTGGGCGGTAAGCTCTGTTAGCCATGCCAAGCCTAAGGGCAGCAGGATCACTCCCGTAAAAGCGCTGAAAAGGCCGGCAGACAACGTTAACTGAAACCACTCGCCGCCTAAAAATAGCCATAGATAAGCGGGTAACGCGACCATTTGCATGATCAGCAGCACTGGCGTTGCCGCAACAGCGCGGGCGGCATCGCCTTTGCCTAAGTGCGTGAAGGTAATAAACCAGTCTGTGCAGGGCATCAGCAGCACTAGCAAAACACCCGCCATCACCGGTGGATGAAGCGGTAGCCCCAGTACTAAAAGGCTTAGCACCAAGGCCCCTAGTAGCGCAGGGATGATGATAAAGTTGCCAATCAGCAGTGCTGCCATAAAGCGTTTATCGGTAACGCTTTGCTTGATATGTAATAGCGGTATTTGAGTAAAGGTGGCGTAGAGCAGTATACCGAGTAGCGGCCATAACAGCTGTTCAAGTGATGACGCTAGTAAGGGAGCTACCAGACCCAACGTAAGCCCTAAGCAGATAAACCCTAGGTAAAGCCAAGACTGCTGTCGCTCTAACTGCTCGCGCATAAAATACCTACGGCTATAAACGAGAAAGCGCTATACGTTCTCCTAGCCAGGCCGCCAGTAACCAAAGCGGTAGGCTGATGAGTATATAAAGCAGCGCTAGCCCAGAAAGTCCTTGCTGAATAAGGTGCAAGGTTTCCAGGCTAAAGAGTGAAAACGTGGTAAAGCCGCCACAAAAACCGGCGACTAACAGCGGCTGCCAGTGCGCAAGCTTGCCCTTAGGAAAACGTGAGGCGGTAGCGGCAACCCATCCGATGACTCCAGAGCCCAGTACGTTAACCAGCAGCGTACCCCAGGGGAAATAGCCGCCAAGCGCTGCCAAAGACACGAGAGATACCCCGTAGCGAAGTGCACTGCCAATCCCGCTGCCAATACCGACTGCCAAATAGGCTTGCCAACTCATAGCAGCTCCTTAGCTAGTAGCCAGCCTAGCGTGACCATCACCATGCCGAGCAGTAAGGTGGCGGCAATATTCAAGGCGGCACGCAGCGCTTGGCCGCTTTGCCACAGTTCAATAGTTTGTAAGCTAAATGATGAAACGGTGGTGTAGCCACCTAACAAGCCTGCGATAGCAAATAGCCACAGTGGCTGTGTGGTTGGCACGCCGTAGTATCCGAGTAGCCCGCCCGCTATAAACGCACCGCTGGCATTCACCAGTAAGGTGCCCCAAGGAAAGGTGTTACCCAGCAGGTAGGCCATAAGGCTAGAAACAGCATAGCGACTCATGCCGCCCAACGCGCCGCCTAGGGCTACCAGTAGCATGCTCGCGATACCATGCTCCATCGTGACTCCTTTAACTGGCCGCGTTAATAGGCCGTTAAGTGTACCACTCACCCTATAACGATAGGGATGAACACAAAGAGTGCGTTAAGGTGTCGCTGGTCAATAAGTTCGTGTAAAAAAGAATGAGAATAATAAAAATCTTAACGCACCCGCTCAAGGAGTCGTTTTTATGTCTGATCGCGTGTTTGCCGCTATTGATGGATCTCAGTATTCAGAAAGCATCTGTGATTATGCTGTTTGGGCTGCCAAGGCACTTGATGCGCCATTAAGCTTTATTCATACCTTGGATAACCACCCTCAGGTGACAGAGCCTGATCTAACCGGGAATTTAGGCTTAGGGACCCGAGAGCATTTGCTAGAAAAGCTATCTGATATTGAAGAGCAGCGTGCGAAAGTTGCCCGTGAGCAGGGGCGTTATATGCTCGATGCGGCAAAAGCACGCGCAATGGAAGCCGGTATTGCTGATCCACTCTGCCTCCAGCGCAACGGTACGTTGGTAGAGACTTTGGTTGAGAACGAAAAAGAGATGCGTTTATTGGTATTAGGCAAGCGTGGCGAAACCGCGCATCAAGCTAGTGGCCATCTAGGCTCGAATCTTGAACGTGTCGTGCGCGAGATGCATCGCCCTCTATTGATGGTGCCTAAGCAGTTTACGCAGCCGAAAAACGTGATGATGGCGTTTGATGGGAGCAAAACAGCTCGCAAAGGCGTTGAAATGCTAGCCAAAAGCCCGCTTTTTGAAGGTGCTGCCTGCCATGTCGTGATCGTGGGCGCTGAGACTGCAGAAAACCGGTCACAGCTTGAGTGGGCAATTGATGTCCTTGAGTCTTCTGGTCACCAAGCTGAAGGGGTAATTCGCGCTGGTGAAATAGAAGAAACGTTGCGCGCTTATAAGCAAGAGCACGGTATCGATTTGTTGGTCATGGGTGCCTATGGTCATTCGCGTATTCGTCATTTGCTGGTTGGCAGCACGACGACCGCCATGTTGCGCAATGCCCATTTGCCGGTGCTGATTCTGCGCTGAAGTCATTAGGAGAGGCAGATGAATCACCCTGAGGTAGACATAGCCGCGATACGCCAAAAGCTGTTGGCCCTAGAGGTTTCTTTGCGAGAAGAAAGCATTGAAAGCGCGTCTTCAAGAGAGACGGTGGAGCTTGATCAAACGACGGTAGGGCGGTTGTCACGTATGGATGCGCTGCAGGGTCAAGCCATGGCAAAGGCAGAGGAGCAGCGCCGTCAAATATCGCTTAAGCGTATTAGCGGCGCCTTGCAGCGTATTGAACAACAGAACTTTGGCGAGTGCATTGAGTGTGGCGAATGGATTGGTGCCAAACGCCTCACCTGGGACCCGTTAGTGCTGAAATGTATCAAGTGTGCCGAATAAGCGGTTATGCCTCGATGGCGGCGTTTTCCTGCTGATGCTGTTTGGTGGCCTGCACCATATTAATGCCTGACAGCAGCGCTTTCAGCGATGCGCTAACGGTGTCACTATCTTCGGCCACGGCGCAAAGACGTTGTCCATCAATATTCAGCTGAACAAAGGCAATCGCGTTGGCTTCGCTGTCGCCGCCGAGTGAATGCTCACTGTAGTCAATAATTGCTACATTGCTGCCTGAGTGTTTTTTCCAAGCATCGGTGAACGATGACATCGCGCCGTTGCCGGTACCTGACAGGCGCAGTGTTTCAGAGCCTTGCCAAAGGGTTATTTCTATTCCCTCGTACTGCCCTTTAGATAGCCGGTAATCGGCCAATGCCAGTGGCGCATCCTGAGTGAAATTATCAAACATCACTTGGCGAATAATTTCACTGGAAAGCTCGCCGTTACGGCGCTCGCTCTCTTGTTGTACGTAAGGAGCAAGTGCCAGCATCATCCAACGCGGTAAATTAATGCCGTAGTCTCGCTCCAGCAAAAAGGCCATGCCGCCTTTCCCAGACTGGCTATTCACCCGGATAACGGCTTGGTAGTCGCGGCCAATATCATGCGGGTCAATGGGTAGGTAAGCCACTTGCCACGGCTCGTCGGGCTTTTGATGCTTGAGTGATTTACGAATAGCATCCTGATGGCTGCCGGAAAACGCGGTATACACCATCTCGCCGACCCAGGGGTGGCGCGGGTGCATAGTGATACCGGTACACTCATGCACCACTTGGACAATTTCGTCTGGGTTGGAAAGGTCCAACTCAGGGTCAATGCCCTGGCTATAGAGGTTCATCGCCAGGGTGACGATATCCATATTGCCGGTGCGCTCGCCGTTACCCAGTAGGGTGCCTTCAACGCGGTCGGCACCTGCCAGCAACGCAAGCTCTGCCGAAGCGACAGCGCCACCACGGTCGTTATGGGTATGCACCGAAATAATTACGCTGTCGCGACGGCTAATGTGCTGGCAAAAGTAGTCAATCTGGTCAGCATGATGATGCGGCCCTGCAACTTCTACCGTGGTGGGCAAGTTGAGGATGCATTTGTTGTCTGGCGTTGGTTGCCAAACATCCATCACCGCCTCGCAAATGGCCAATGAGAAATCAATTTCAGTGCTAGAGAAGCTTTCCGGCGAGTACTGGAAGCGCCAATCAACGCCTGGGTATTGGGCAGCATAGGTCTTCACCCAGGTAGCGCCCTGTACGGCAATATCGGTAATGCCGTCGCGATCCATCTCGAATACACGCTCGCGTTGGATAGTGGAGGTGGAGTTATAAAGGTGAATAATGGCACGTTTGACGCCCACCAGCGAGGCAAAGGTTTTCTCGATTAAATGTTCGCGGCACTGAACAAGTACCGCAATAGTGACATCGTCTGGAATTTGGTCTTCTTCAATTAGCCAACGTACAAAATCGTAGTCTGGCTGGCTAGCCGAGGGAAAGCCGACCATCACTTCTTTAATGCCCACCTTGATAATCTGGTGCCAAAAGCGCTGCTTTTGCTCAACTGTCATCGGCTCTAATAGCGCCTGATTGCCATCGCGTAGGTCTTCACTTACCCAAATGGGCGCTTGCGTTAGGTCACGGTCCGGCCATTGGCGGTTGAATGCAGGAACGCGAGGAGCAGGGCGATATTTGCGATGATCAAAAGCAGACATGGTGAGTTTCCTGAAGGCGGTGAATTATTTAGGCGGCCGCTTGTGGCGTAAGCCGCGTTAACCGGTGCCCGGGTAAGACACCTTATAGGGGCTGCTTGTGACAGTCATTACAGTCTACGTGATAGAAGGCGAAAGGTTATTGCGAAAATATGGTTTTTACGCCAATAATTGGCATTAAATATTGGTTATTTGATTTTTATTGGTAGGAGATGCTGTCATGCCTGTTGTGCCGCTTGAGCTTGATCGTTTTGATCGCCATATTCTAAATGTGTTACAGCAGGAAGGGCGGATTAGTAATCAGGAGCTAGCCGAGCGCATCGGGTTGTCTCCTTCGCCCTGTTTGCGCCGAGTACGTGCGCTAGAGGAGCACGGGCTAATTACCCAATACCGGGCTGAGGTTGATGCGCGCCAGTTGGGCTATCAACTGATGGTGTTGCTGCATATTTCAATGGATCAACATACTCCCGAACGCTTCGATAACTTCGAGCGTCACATCCGTAAAATTCCCAACGTGATTGAGTGTTTAATTATTACCGGTCAGGCGGCGGATTTTCAGCTCAAGATACTGGTTCGTGATATGGATGACTATCAGCATCTTTTACTGCATGTGATTAACCGTATCGAAGGGGTGACGGGCGCTCATACGAGTTTTGTTTTGCGACGAGTCTTCGAGCATCGCCCTGTGCCCACTGAGCGCGTTTGATGAAGAAGGCATAGGCAACTAGTCTGCGGCGGTTTACACTGCTTTTTTTGTCTTATATAGGAGATTGAACCATGACAATTCAGCGCCATGATACAAAAGCTCGTATGAGCCGTGCTGTTATTCATCAAGGTGTGGCTTATTTGTGTGGTCAGGTAGCGGGGCCCGAGGCTCGCCATGACGGCATTAAAGCGCAAACAGAAAGTATGCTGGCACGGGTAGATGCACTGCTAAAAGAGATTGGTTCTAGCCGTGAGCAGCTGTTAAGCGCGACAATCTACCTTAAAGATGGCAATGATTTTGCCTCAATGAACGAGGTGTGGGATGCCTGGGTGCCCGAAGGTTATGCACCGGCACGCACCTGTGTCTGCGCGCCGCTACCTGCCGATGAGTTAAAAGTGGAAATTACGGTTACTACCGCTGTTAGCAGTTAAGTTGCCCGCATTAGTGATTGATGGTTTGCAGGCTACTTACCCGTCTTTTCCACTGGAAAGCGGGTATCGCGAAGACTGTCTTTGATTTTCTTCAGGTGTGGCAGAAAATCTTCGCCGCGCCTTAAGGTAACGCCGGTAGCTAAGGCATCAATCAGCGTTAATTGAATCATCCGCGAGGTCATGGGCATATAGTGGTCGGTGTCCTCGGGGGTGGCGACTTCGAGCGTCGCGGTACACTCCAAGGATAGAGGAGAATGAGGAGCGGTAATCCCCAGCACGACGGCGCCTGCTTCACGGGCAACGCGTGCAATATCGACCAATTCTTTAGTGCGGCCTGTGTACGAGATAATCACTACCACATCTCCTGTATGGCAGGCAGCGGCCACCATACGCTGCATCAGCACATCCACATAAGCAACCACGGGCAAGTTAAAACGGAAGAACTTGTGCTGGGCATCCTGGGCGACTGCGCCAGAGGCACCTAAACCAAAAAAATGAATCTGTTTTGCTTGAGTAAGGTAGTCAACCATGCGCTCCACGGCGGCCATGTCGACCTCACGTTGGGCTTCGTCTAGGGCGGCAATCGTCGCGCCGAAAATCTTGTGAGTGTACTGTGTTGCCGTATCTCCAGGCTCTACAGCCCGTGTGACATAAGGCGTTCCGCCCGCCAAGCTTTGGGCAAGTTTAATTTTGAAATCTGGGTAGCCCTTGGCACCGAAATTGCGACAGAACCGGTTGACCGTGGGCTCACTGACGCTGGCCGCTTGGGCAAGGCTTGCGATGCTTAGGCTGGTGGCTACCGCCGGGTCCTCCAGGATGACATTGGCAACTTTGCGTTCAGAGCGATTGAGTTCTTCTAAGCGTTCGCGTAAGCGGTCAAGCAGGTCATGCGCCATCAACAGCCTCCATGGCAATATTTTTTTGAGCGTTGGGTGCCCATTCTGTACACCAGGTAAAAAAAGCGTCGGCGGTTAGCGGGCGAGCATAGTAATACCCTTGCGCCGCTTCACAGCCAATAGAACGTAAGTAGTCCGCCTGGGCAGATGTTTCAATGCCTTCTGCTACCACATCGCACCCAACCGCATGGGCAAGCTGGGTAATCGTTAAGGCTAAATGACGATCCACCGCGTCATCTTCTAGGTCCATAACGAAGGCGCGGTCTATTTTTAGCGTGGAGAAAGGCAATGTCTTAACATAAGCAAGCGAGGAGTGCCCAGTACCAAAATCGTCAATGGCTACGGCAATATCTGCCTCAGCAAGCTGAGCCAGCTGCGTACGGGCGTTTTGCATATCGCTTAATAAACCTGATTCTGTGACTTCCAAGGCGAAAAAGGGGGCTGGGATCTCATGCTCTGCCAGTTTAGAAAGCAACGTTTGAGCGAAGTCTTTTCGCGCCAATTGGCGGGCTGCAACGTTCACCGCAATATGGAAGTGATCATCCAGCAAGCCTTTTAGCCGCCATTCGACGATATGCTGCATTGCTTTCTCAAGCACCCACTCACCAATAGAAAGGATATCACCACTTGCTTCCGCAAGGGGAATAAAGTCCGCTGGTGAAATATGGCCTAGCTCCGGATGGTGCCAGCGCAGCAGGGCTTCGGCTCCAATGACGCACTGCGTTGTCAGTGAAACTTTAGGTTGGAAAGCCAGCGACATCTCACCACGTTCGGTTGCACCACGAATCGCTTGCTGAAGGTTTAGACGGTGACGCTGTTGGGCTTCTAAGGTTTCGTTATAACATTGAATACGTAGCGTGCCGCTTTGTGGTAGCGCTAAGGCAGCCATATGGACAAGGCGCTCAATTTCAAAATGGGCATCTGCCCAGCTAATACCAATCCGCGCATTTAAAGGCAGAAGCAGACCACCCAGTGCCTGATCTTGATCGAAACAACTCAATAGTTGAGCCGCAGACTGCCTTAATGTTTCAAGATCAGCGTGATCAGTAATCACTAATAATTCGCTACCACCCCATAAGCCTAGTTGGCACTGCTCGCTGAGCTTGGCTGACAACTGACTGCTAATATGCATCATTAATTTATCAGCGACACCGTAACCATGTAGCTTAATCACATCGTCTAGGTGATCCAGTACAATAAAAAGTAGCCCCGTTCCCGTTCCTCGCAATGCTGCTTCGCGGAGCATTTGGGTGAGCGCGCGACGATTAGCTAATTGGGTAATAGGGTCGGTACGAGACTGACGATTCAGCTCTTTGGTACGCTTTGCCACCATGCGTTCTAGCGTGTCTGCCTGTTGATTGCGAACCTGATAACGGTGTTCAACGTTCAATGTAATGCGAATGCGCTGCAGCACTTCGTCATGTTGGAACGGTTTTGTGACGAAGTCGCGCACGCCCATGCTGAGTGAACGGTGTCGGGTTTCATCATCAATCTGTGCGGTGAGAATAATAATTGGCGGGGTATTATGCCCAAACTCTGTTTGCAGCTGATTAATAACCGTATACCCATCCAGGTAAGGCATTCGTATATCCAGCAGAATCAGGTCAGGTAACGTTTGCTGGCAATGTGTTAGTACTTCGCGTGGGTCGTTTAGGCCATGGGCATTTTCAAAACCATGCTCATCCAACAGGTCTAATAACAGGTTGACATTAATGGAATTATCATCCACCACAAGGATGTGTTTGTGGTTCAGGCTCATGGCTGCGCTCTTGGGGGTGCAGTAGTGATGAATCGATTAAGTGAGGCCGTTAGTTTATCAATATCGATAGGTTTCGTCAGATAGTCAGCAAACCCTGCTGCTAGTCCATGTTGTAAGTCACGTTCCATCGCGTTGGCAGATAACGCAATTACATTAATATGTTTCAGCGCCGAATCGTTTTGAATAATATCTAATGCTTGAAACCCATTCATGCCCGGTAGGTGGATATCCATTAGAACAAGATTAGGGGGTGAGTGGCGCATGATATCTAAACCAAGTTCGGCGCTTGCGACAACCTGCAGTTTTATCGAGTGAAAGTCGTCTATGATATCTTCCATAAGCCGCTGGTTGGCGGGATTATCTTCGATATATAGCAGGGTGAAGAAAGGTTGGACGTTACTGGCAGTGTCCATGGCGCTAGGAAGAGAGGTCTGTTCGTGTTCGCTAGGTTGTTCTTCGGCAATGGGCAGCGTAAACCAAAAAGTAGAGCCCTTATCCGGCTGGCTATCAACACCAAGGCTTCCCTTCATCCGCTCTACCAGTTCGCGCGTAATGGCCAAGCCAATGCCAGTGCCTTCAATGCCTCCATACTCGGCATCTAACCGGTTAAAGGGTTCAAAAAGCTCATGCTGACGCTCTGGCGCAATGCCATGCCCTGAGTCGATAACGCTAACCTTTAGTTCGGACCCAACCGGCTCGATATTAACGTGAATAGTGCCGTTTGCTCGGTTGTATTTAATTGCGTTGGAAAGCAGGTTGAGCAGTACTTGTTTTACCCGTGTGTAATCTGCTAACACCATGCAGGCTGGCGACACTGAATGACGCGTTAGCGTAATATTTGCTGCATCGATGTTCGCCTCTAGCGTGGTACAGGCATCGTCTAATACGTTTTCAATTAACATGGGCTCTAGCGAAAGAGTTATGTAACCCGCTTCGATCTTTGCTAAATCCAGCACTTCATTAATTAGGCTTAACAGGTGCTGTCCACTCTTCTCGATTTGCCCTACTTGGCGCTGCTGCTTTTCACTCAGTGGATCACGGCGACCTTTTGCGAGCAGCTGAGCAAAGCCGATAATGGCGTTAAGCGGTGTACGCAGTTCGTGACTCATTGAAGACAGAAATTCACTTTTTGCCTTATTGGCTTGCTCTGCCTGATCTCTAGCGGTTGCCAAATCACAGGTAACTTGTTCGCGCTCGGCCATTTGGCGATAAAGGTTAATGAGCAGTGCACATGTATCGGTAAATGGTTGAAGCCAGTCTAAAAGCGCTTGGTTTAAGGGCTGTTTACTGTTTGCAATGGCAAACATGCCAATGAGGTTATCACCACTGAAAATAGGTACGCCCAAATAATTGCCTAAACGTGGGTGCCCTGGTGGGAAACCACCGCGCTTCGTATGGCGATAAACGTCGTCAGTCATAATGACATCGCCGTGGGCGAATACCCTTCCTAACAGTGAGTTAGGGTTGGTGAGCGTCATGTCACCGCTACGTAGGCGCTCCATTAGGTGCCTGGAATCATCGCTCCATGAAAGGTCAGTGATGGCGTGTATCTTAAGTGCGTTAGTCGTATCAGTAGGTAACACTTCTCCAATGAGCGCATAATCGCTATCGGTAAGGTCGCGCAGCGCTTCCATTAAGAATGTCCATAGCTGCTCAACCGACATGAGTGCTTGGTAATCTGTAATACCTTGATGAAGTACTTTTAGCAGGCTTTGTTCTTTATTGATTTGTTGGGTGGCATTATAAACCTCGGTTAGATTAGTTAAAATGCCCAGGAATTCAGCAACATTTCCTTGCTCATTATGGATGGCGTTGACAGCAAGATGAACGGGAATTAAATGGCCGTCTTTATGAAGTGCTTCCACTTCTCTGCCTCGACCAATCACCTTTGGCTCGCTGCCTGCTAAAAAATTGGCAAGAAAACTGTCGTGATGTGCGCTGATTGTTTCAGGCGTAAACATCGCGACATTGTTACCAACCACTTCGTGCTGCTGATAACCCAGCATCGTGAGTGCGAAAGGATTAATGCTTAACACATGGCCAGAACGGTCGATACGCACGATACCCGTGGCACTTTCGTTAAACAGCGCTTCATAACGGCGCGTGGTTTGAGCCAAGGCTCTGCGTATTTGATGCTGACGCAACAGCTCTTCCACTTGTCCCGCGATGCTTTTTAAAATGCCTCGGTCGCGTTGACTAAACGAACGCGGCTGACGATCGATTAAACAGAGTGTGCCTACTGATAGGCCATCCGCCAGTTGCAGCGGCTGGCCAGCATAAAAACGAACGTGTGGCGTCCCAGTGACGAGCAGATTGTCAGCAAAGCGTGGATCATCAAGCGTATTTTCAACAACGAGCATGTCGTTAAGTGCAATAGCATGTGCACACAGCGAAATATCTCGGCACATTTCACTGGCAGACAGTCCTTGCTGGGACTTAAACCATAGGCGTTTTGTATCAACGAGTGATATGAGTGCAATAGGTACATCAAATAAGTCACAGACAAACTGGGTAATACGGTCAAACGCTTCGTCAGCAGGGGTGTCAAGCACCTGTAAAGCATGCAATGCCGCTAAACGCTGGTGTTCATTCTCAGGAAAGTCTGCGGCTTGCATTGTGTGTCCTAGAAGATAAGTCGTTCAAAAATAGAGTGCCCAAGAGACAATCAAACATTAAATATTAATAATTATCGGTCATTTTTGAACAAGCTTTAACTAATCCTCAGTAATTTTAATAGCCAACGTTTATAGGGTGGCCTTATGAGTGAGCTTGAAGCCCGTTTTGATTGATAAAAAATGCTTCTTAAATGACTGAAACGCTCGAAGCCGTGGCGACCGTGATACGCCCCTATGCCGCTGTCTCCAACGCCACCAAAAGGTAGCGAAGGAACCGCGTGGTGAAGCAACGTTTCATTGAATACCAGTGCGCCAGAGCGGGTTGAGAGACGTAATGTGGTTTGCAGCAATTTATCGTTGGTAAAAGCATACAGCGCTAGTGGATGTGGTCGGGTATTCACAAAGGCAATTGCGTCATCGATGCTTTTAACGCTGATCAGCGGTAGAGCACGGCCAAAAATTTCCTCACGCATCAGTTCAAGGTTTTGTGTTGGGTCAATGACCAGCGCGGGAGCATGGGGTCCGCTATCAATAATGCGACAGCCGTGATCTCTCGCTTGCGCTATCAGCCGTTCGCTACGCTGTTGATGATGAGGGCTGACGAACCCTGTGGCCTCTTTATCGGTTGGGCGCTGCTGCTCGATGGCTCGACTAAGCGCTTGGATAAGTGTTTCAAGGTGGCGGCTTTCCACCAATACATAGTCCGGCGCTATGCAGGTCTGCCCAGCGTTCATTCCCTTGCCAAAAATAATTGAGGCAGCGGCGCGGTCTAGATCAGCGTCGCTCGCCACAATAGCAGGTGATTTGCCACCCAGCTCTAGAGTTACCGGGGTTAACTGTTCGGCAGCGGCAAGCGCAACCTGACGGCCCACCGCCGTTGATCCGGTGAAAATTAGATGATCAAAAGGCAGGGCACTAAACGCTTTGGCGATATCTGGACCGCCTTCAACAACGCACAACTCTTCGTCAGTAAAATATTGTGGTACCAGCTTTGCCAAAAGAGCGCTGGTATTGGGAGCGTACTCGCTGGGCTTGATTATGACGCTATTACCTGCTGCGACAGCATCAATAGCCGGCATCAATGCTAAGCTCCACGGGTAGTTCCAAGGCGACATAATGCCGACCACACCAAGCGGCTGAGGTGTAATGCGTGCACGGGCAGGCCATAAGCGCCACGGCATAGTAGCCGCACAGGGACGCATCCAGTGCCAGAGGTGCCGCCGTGCATGACCAATGGCTTGTAACACCGCACTAATTTCTGCCAAACGTATTTCCGTTTCGCTACGTTTGCCGAAGTCAGCTTGAATGGCGTGAATGATGTCCCGCTGGTGATGTTTTGTCATTTGTGCAAGACGTTCTAAACGCTTTCTACGCATGCTTAAAGTGGCAAAAGTGCGGTTAGCCGCATGACGCTGAGCGTGCAACAGGCGCGTTAAGTCGCGTTTCATGGCTGCTCCTTTAGTCAACTCTTAATAACAATAGACGGTTGTCGTGACTACTTGAATACCGTACTCCGCACAGAAATGACAGCATCAACAAACGCACTGAGCGTCTCGTTAGTGGTAAGGTCATGTACTAATATTTCTAACGATACGCCTTGGGAGGCATCATGCTTTCGCACTCACTGTCATGCATTATGCTACCCGCTATCGACGCTGTGGACGCCGCCCAGTGGGATGCGCTGGTCAGCGGTGAACAACCTTTTTTACGTCATGCATTTTTACAGGCGTTAGAGCGTAGTGGTGCTGTCTGTCGCGCGACCGGGTGGGAGCCTTGCCACCTTTGCGTATGGCAAGATAATCGTTTGGTGGGGGCGTTGCCCATGTATCGCAAACACCACTCTTATGGTGAGTATGTGTTTGATTGGGGATGGGCCGATGCGCTGGAGCGTGCAGGCGGCCACTATTATCCTAAAGCACTGAGCGCTATTCCGTTTACCCCGGTTCCTGGCACGCGCACTTTAATTGCTGATGATGTTAATGCCGAAAATGTTCGCGGATTATTAGCAGCGACGTGGCAAGCGCATTGTGAAGAGCAAGCGTTGTCGAGTTGGCATTTGCTGTTTGCGCAGGATGACGAAGTGGCTGCCTGGCAGCGGCAGTTTCCAGCGTTAATTGCGCGAGAGGGCGTTCAGTTTCAGTGGCGAGATCGTGGATTTGGCGATTTCGATGGTTTTTTGGCGAGCCTTACGTCGAAACGCCGCAAAATGATTAAGCGCGAACGGCGCTTGGTTGCCGAGCAAGGCTTTACGTTACGGCGCTTAGAGGGCAAGGCAATTACTCAAGAAGCCATGGCGCACTTCTTTCGCTGCTACACGATCACATATCACGAGCGGGGCCGCCCGCCTTACTTGAATGAGGCTTTTTTTGAGCGGTTACGCCATATGATGCCTGAGGCACTTGTGTTGGTTCAGGCGCTATTAAATGGTCAGCCCGTTGCCGCCGCACTCTATTTTCGTGGCGAGCACACTTTGTACGGCCGCTATTGGGGGAGCGAAGTGGTTGCTGACTGTCTCCATTTTGAAGCTTGCTATTACCAAGGAATTGAATTTTGTCTGGAAAACGGGCTCTCTTTATTCGACCCCGGAACCCAGGGTGAACACAAGCTGGTGCGTGGCTTTGCCCCTCAACGGGTACGTTCGCTGCACTACCTTGTACACCCTGGCTTGGCAGCAGGCGTTGCTCAATTCTGCCATGAAGAGGGTGCCCATATTAGCGCCTATCGTGAGGCCGCGAACGATGCATTACCGTTTAAATGAAATCCGGTTAGGTGAAAAATCAGTTAGGTAAGGCGTAACTCGCTGGAAATAGCCCTTAATGGCATAATGCGCTTCGTTTAGGCCTAAACAAAGGAAGGCGGTGATGCATAAATGGCTTACGGTTGCGCTGCTTGCGATATTGGGGTTTCTCCAATACCAGCTCTGGTTAGGTAACGGTGGCTGGGAAGATTTACAGCTGGTTGAAGAGCGCGTTGCCGTTCAAGAAGCTGCCAATGTGCCCATGCGAGAGCGTAACGCGCGGTTAGCAGCTGAAGTCACCGATCTGAAAACCGGCCTAGACGCTGTTGAAGAGCGTGCCCGAAGCGATATGGGTATGGTGCGTAGCGATGAACAGTTTTTTTGGGTGCCTGGTGTGGCGATTGAAGCCGAACTCGTAGGGATTAATGCGGGGCTAGTTACTCAACCAGGTTTGCCCAGTGAAGGTGCTGACGAATGAGTCACCCGCTGTGGTTAATCGTACCCGCCGCCGGGCAAGGCAAGCGAATGGGAGCCGATAAGCCGAAGCAGTATCTGCCGCTGGGTGAAAAGCCGATCCTGGCGCATACGCTTAGTCGGCTGCACCGTGCTTTTCCCGCTGCGCATCTTGTGCTGTGTCTGGACAGTGATGATCGCTGGTTCAACCCTGAATGGGTGCCATTTGCCCAGTGGCAGCGAGTGACCGGTGGTGCTGAGCGGATGGATAGCGTCTTAAATGCGCTGCACGCTATAAACGCGCAAGAAGACGATATGGTGATGGTGCATGATGTTGCGCGTCCCTGCGTGACATCGTCTGATTTGCTGACGCTGTATCACGCTGCCCAGCAGCACCCTAGTGGCGCACTTCTGGCGATGCCGGTGGCTGATACCATGAAACGAGCCAATGCCGAGCAGTTAAGTGCTGCCACTGAGTCTCGTGATCGGCTATGGCATGCGCTAACGCCTCAAAGCTTTCGCTACGCGCTTTTGCGTCGTGCTCTTGAACATGCCGTCACTGGTCAGTGTGTTGTTACCGATGAAGCCTCCGCTGTTGAGGCGCTAGGGCATGCACCCAGGCTGATTAGTGGACGTCGCGATAATCTTAAAGTCACCCATCCTGATGACCTTGCCCTTGCTGCTGCTATTATGGCGTCGCAAGTCGCTCAAGCCTCTGATTCTGCTCAATCCTCTGAATCTGCCCAATTTTCTGAATCTAAAAGGAGTTGTTAATGCGAATTGGCCACGGATTTGATGTGCACCGATTTGGCGTTGGCGACCATTTGATGATTGGTGGCATTAAGCTGCCTTTTGAACATGGTTTTGTTGCCCACTCGGATGGCGATGTGTTACTGCATGCTATCAGTGACGCACTGCTGGGTGCCTGTGCACTCGGTGATATAGGGCGGCACTTCCCCGATACCGACCCAACATGGGCTGGTGCAGATAGCCGCCATTTACTTCGCCATGTGGTTCAGCTGGTGCATGCACAAGGCTTCTGCGTGGTTAATCTAGATGCCACGTTAATGGCACAGGCACCTAAAATGGCGCCGCATATTGATACGATGCGCGCGGTCATTGCTGAAGATTTAGGTATTCGCCTTGGTCAGGTCAATGTTAAAGCCACGACAACCGAACGGCTCGGGTTTACCGGACGGGGGGAAGGTATTGCCGCTGAGGCAGTGGTGTTGCTGGAGCACCAAGAGGCGCTGAATGGTTAATTTACCCGCTTGGCAGCGCTGCTTAGATGCTGAATTCGGTGCTCCTAAACCGGGCCATTATCGCGCTCAGCCAGAAGATTTTGTGGTTGACGAGCAACTGAATTTTACGCCTGAAAATCAGGGTGAGCACCTGTGGTTACGGCTTGAAAAGCGCCATCAAACCACGTTAGATGTGGTGAAAAGCGTCAGCCGTCTTTGTGGTGTCACACCCCGAGATGTGGGTTACTCCGGGATGAAGGACCGAGTCGCAGTGACCCGGCAGTGGTTAAGCGTACATCTTCCAGGGCGCGAGGCACCTAGCGACTTGGGTGACTCATTAGCGGCATTGGGGATTAAGGTGTTGGCCCAGGCAAGACATCCCCGAAAGTTGAAGCGCGGTGTCCATCGCACTAATCACTTCACGTTGCGCCTTAGCGGTGAAGCGCTTCAAAGCCAGCATTTTTTTGACCGCTGGGAGGCGCTTTGTCGCCAAGGGGTGCCTAACTATTTTGGACCTCAGCGTTTTGGGCCTGAAGGCCGCAATTTACAGCGTGCAGAAGCACTTTTAGCGAAAGGCTGGCGCAAGCGCGATGACCGCCAAGGAATGATGCTTTCCACGGCTCGTAGTTTCTTGTTTAACGAGTTGTTAAGCAACCGTCTGGCGGATGGGACATGGTGCCAGCCTCTAGCGGGCGATATGCTCATGCTGGATGGCACGCACAGTGTTTTTACCGTTGATGCCGTGGAGGACGACTTAATAAGACGTGCCGCTGCGCTTGATATCCATCCGACCGGTGCTCTGTGGGGCGCAGGGGGACTTGCTGAATATCAGGTGGCAGACTATGAAAAGCGGCTGTTAACATGCCATCCGATGCTGTGCGAGGGGTTAGTGAAAAGTGGCGTTAAGCGTTCCCATCGAGCGCTACGAGTAAGGTTAATTTCGCCTAGTATCGAGACATTGCCCAATGCCGTGCTACTCTCGTTTGCCTTGCCACGAGGGAGCTTTGCGACCGCCGTGGTCAGTGAGTTAATCGCGCATCCGGATTTTGCTTAACGCGCCCCATATACACTTATCTTAATGCGGCATCTTTAAAGGAGACACGAATGCGGCGACTGCTGCTTTCCAATGACGATGGTGTCCACGCGCCAGGGTTGCGGGCACTGCATGATGCGCTTGTTGCCCATGCGAATTTACGCGTGGTAGCGCCTGATCGAGATCGCAGTGGCGCCAGTAACTCGCTGACGCTTTCCCGTCCGCTCTCTTTAACAGCGCTGGATAACGGCTTTTATAGCGTAGATGGTACGCCAGCAGACTGTGTTTATCTGGGCGTGAACGGTGTCTGGGATGAGCGTCCTGACTTGGTGATTTCAGGAATTAACCACGGTAGTAACCTTGGCGATGATGTGCTCTATTCAGGCACGGTAGCCGCTGCTATGGAAGGGCGCAACTTGGGCATGACCGCCATAGCAATGTCGCTATGTGGTGATCGTTACTTTGCGACGGCTGCCAAGGTAGCTGCTAGCTTAATCGGAGCTGCCGATCAGCTGTCGTTGCCACCTCGTACCCTTCTGAACGTTAACGTGCCGGATATGCCGTGGGAAGAGATTAAAGGCGTTAAAGTGACTCGCTTAGGCTATCGTGGGCCAGCAGAGAAACCGGTGCCTGTTAAAGACCCACGCGGACGCACGCGTTTCTGGATAGCTCCGGTCGCCGCTAACGCTGATGATGGCGAGGATACCGACTTTTCTGCTATCGAAGCAGGTTATATATCGATTACTCCGTTACAAACAGATCTAACGCGCCATCCCGCGCGTAGTGACGTGCAGGACTGGTTGGATGCTTTTGCCTGAGCTTTCGCCTAGCGAGCTGCGCGGTAGAGGGATGACCTCTCAACGCACTCGAAATCGCATGGTAAAGCGGCTTGAGCAGCAAGGCATTCAAGATGCGCGAGTGCTCAATGTTATGGCGGGTGAGCCAAGGCACTTGTTCGTCGATGAAGCGTTGGCCCATCGCGCGTATGAAGACACCTCGTTACCTATTGGCTTTGGGCAGACATTATCGCAACCTCTGACAGTTGCGCGAATGACAGAGCTTGTGGTGCGGGCGGGGCCTAGGCGTGTGCTGGAAGTGGGCACTGGCTCGGGTTATCAAACACTAATTCTATCCAGGCTAGTGCCTACGCTCTATTCGGTTGAACGCATTCACGCTTTGCACCAGCGAGCCGCAGAACGTCTTTGGCGGCTTGATGCGCCAGCAATGCTGGCAGTGGCGGATGGTGGTGAAGGGTGGCCAGAAGTTGCGCCCTTTGATGTGATTTTGTTAACTGCCTGCGCCCAAACGCTGCCAGAAGCACTATTGGAGCAGCTTAGCCATGATGGTGTGCTGATTGCACCGCTAGAAGAGCCTGATGGCAGTCAATGGCTTACCCAAATAAAACGCATTGGCAGTGCCTTTGAAAAGCGTCGGCTTGAACCCGTGCGTTTTGTACCCCTATTGCAAGGAGTGGTGGATTGAAGCGTCGATTTGTAGAACTGTTTTTAAAAGGCGCAGGAATGGGGGCGGCCGATGCGGTGCCCGGTGTTTCAGGCGGAACGATCGCGTTTATTACCGGTATTTATGAAGAGTTTATTCATACTATCAAGCAGTTTGGCCCCAGCGCTTTTGTTGCTTGGCGGCAAGGCGGTTGGCTGGCGTTAGCTCAGCACCTGAATATAACCTTTATCGTGCCATTGTTGCTGGGCGTTGCCGTGAGCCTTTTCAGCGTTGCGCATTTAGCGCTTTGGCTAATGGAGGCTCACCCGCTGCTAATTGAAGGGTTTTTCTTTGGCTTGGTAGCTGCGTCAGGGTTTGTCGTTGCCCAGGCAGGTGGGCGTTGGAAGTTTTGGTATCTATTACCGCTGGTGGTAGGGCTATTACTGGCTAAATCGCTGCCAGGCATGATGCCGTTAGTGTTACTTATCGGTAATGAAGCGGTGGTAGTTATGGTTGCCGGTGCGATTGCTATTAGCGCGATGCTGCTTCCGGGAGTGTCCGGTAGTTTTCTGCTGCTGACGATGGGGCTTTATGGCACTATTTTAGGGGCTATTCGAAGTTTTGATATTGGCATTATTATGCTGTTCGGTATGGGATGTATTGTTGGCCTCGCGCTATTTTCGCGATTGTTATCATGGTTATTACGCCGTCACCATGATGCCACTATGCAGCTTTTACTAGGGTTTATTATTGGCTCGCTGCCAGTATTGTGGCCTTGGAAAGAGCTGTTGCGTTACCAGCTTGGCCCTGATGGACAAATGATTCCGTTAGCTCATCGTTATCTGTTACCTAGTGATTATGCGGTACTGTCTGGAGGCTCTGCTCAGTCGGTAGGCGTTGTGGCACTGATGATGGTTGGCGCACTATTGGTAGTGTTATTAAACCGTCGCGCAGCTCACTATGCCGAGCATAGGTCAATAGGAAACGCGCGCGACGTTGAAAAGGAGTAGGGTTTTCATGCGTAAGGTCTTCATGATGTCAGTTTTGGCACTCGCCGTCAGCGGTTGTGCCAATCAGCAGCACAACACGCCTCAGGTGCGTGATTTAAGTGAAGCGCGCCGCGCGGTAGCAGACTCGCCTCAGTATACCGTTAAAGCAGGTGATACCCTCTATGGCATCGCATGGCAGCACAATCTTGATTACCGCGAGTTAGCGCAAATCAATAATATCGATGCGCCCTATCAGATATTTCCAGGCCAAACTATCGCGCTACGTGAAGGAGTGGAGGCATCAAGCAATCAGTCAGCAGGTGCTGCTACTTCAGAACGTCGTGTCTCGGGTGCTGTGGCAACGGGGCTAAACCCTCAAACCACCTCCGTCGCCAGTGACGATCAACAGTTAGACTGGTTGCTGCCTGATGAAAGTGCGATTGAGCGGAACCAACGGTTAACGGCTGAGCGAGCGGAGCGTGCTGAACAAGTATCGGTGGCCGCCGTGCAGCAAGTGGCCGACAGCGCAAGCACTGCTAATAGTGCAAGCACGTCCAATCGCGATGCTACGCCTACAGGTGAAGCATCTGAAGAGGCTCAGCCTGAACCCACCAAAGAAACCGAGCCAACATCTGAACCTGTACAAGAGCCTGAGCAAAAACCTGAGGCAGAGACCACAGCAACAGCGCCGCCTGTTGAGTCTGCAGAGCCGAGCCAACCTGCACGCGTTGATCGTTCCTCGCGTACGTTTACGCCGGTCGAAAATATTAACTGGCAATGGCCAACGGCAGGTCAAGTGACTGGAGAGTTTGGCCAGGGTGGCTCCATTACGGCTGGGATTGATATCGCTGGCCAAAAGGGGCAACCTGTTAAGGCGGCGGGTCCAGGCATCGTGGTTTATGCAGGTAGTGGTGTACGAGGATATGGCAACTTAATACTGCTTAAACACAACGATCAGTACTTAAGTGCTTATGCGCATAATGATAGTCTAAATGTTAAAGAAAACGATGTGGTTGAAGCGGGAGAAGTGATTGCCTCAATGGGTGATAGTGATGCAGACAGCGTCAAATTACACTTTGAGGTGCGTCGCGATGGGCAGCCTCAAAACCCCTTGGACTATCTGCCGTCTCGCTAACCACTACTAAGCAATTCTGTTGGTTGGATTGTTTGGAGTACCCGACTAGCTGGAGTAGGGCGTCATATAACAATAAATGGTGCAAGCGCACAGGGAGTGCGGCCACCTTTACTTTTCTTAATGGCGGTTAGGCGAAATAACGGGGGATACTACCATGAGTATGCTGGAGAAGGATCTACAGGAGGTTGACCTGGACGCTGTTGAAGAGGCTCTGGATGGTGCCGATGAAGAGGTCACTGCGGAGGAGGATGCTTTTGAAAAAGCGTTAGGCCGTGATGAGCGTCAATCGACTCAAAGCTTGGATGCGACACAAATCTACCTTAATGAAATTGGTTTTTCGCCATTATTAACGCCGGAAGAAGAAGTCTATTATGGCCGTTTAGCGCGTAAAGGCGATCCACTTGGCCGCTCAAGGATGATCGAGTCTAACCTGCGTTTGGTAGTGAAAATTGCCAGACGCTATTTAAACCGCGGGCTGACGCTGCTTGATCTGATTGAAGAGGGAAACCTCGGGTTAATTCGAGCCGTCGAAAAGTTTGATCCTGAACGGGGGTTCCGCTTTTCTACTTATGCCACGTGGTGGATTCGGCAAACTATAGAGCGCGCTTTGATGAATCAGACGCGTACCATACGTCTACCCATACACGTGGTTAAAGAGCTGAATATTTATCTGCGTGCAGCGCGTGAGCTAACCCAAAAGCTTGATCATGAAGCAACGGCAGAAGAGATTGCCGATCATCTCGACAAGCCAGTAGAAACGGTTAAGAAGATGCTCGGGCTCAATGAGCGCGTCTCGTCAGTTGATTACCCTATGGGGGGGGAAAGTGATAAGCCGTTAATCGACACCTTAACTGACGACGAAGTGCTAGGCCCGGAAGCATGTCTAGTTGATGGTGATGTACGCGAGCACGTAGACCACTGGCTGGATGAGCTTAGTGAGAAGCAGCGCGAAGTGGTAGTTCGCCGCTTTGGATTACGAGGCCATGAAGCCGCCACGTTAGAGGAAGTTGGCGCTGAAATTGGTCTAACACGCGAGCGCGTCCGGCAAATTCAAGTAGAGGCGCTAAAGAAGCTGCGTCGCTCTTTGGAAAAGCAGGGCCTGTCCCTCAACGCTATTTTCGAGAGCTAAACGCGGTAAGCTATTGCGCCACACCGACTATAACGCACCGAGTTCATTGCTCGGTGCGTTATTTTTGACGCCCTTTGGTTGATCACCTGTTAACTATTGACTGTGTAAGTGAGAAACGTGATGCGCCCCCTGGTGGCCCATATTGATTTAGACGCACTGCGTCATAACTATCAGCTAGCGTGCCGCTGCGCGCCCCAAAGTCGCTCGGTAGCCGTTATTAAAGCGGATGCTTATGGTCATGGTGCGCTTGAATGCGCGCGCGCCCTAGAAGCCGATGTGCCCGCATTTGCTGTCGCGTGTATAGAAGAAGCGATCAGCCTGCGTAAAGGGGGGATTAAAAAACCCATTGTATTGCTTGAAGGTATTTTTACCGCTGACGAGCTGAAGCTGGTTGATCAATACAGTTTCTGGATCAGCGTCCACAGTGAGTGGCAGGTGGCTGCTTTACTCGCTTTTTCTCCCCAGCAGCCGATTCCCGTATGGATGAAAGTCGATTCTGGTATGCATCGTCTAGGGTTCTCTCTAGAGGAAGCGCCTAACGTTTGGCGGCGGTTAGTGAATGCGCCACAGGTGACAGCGCTACATTTGATGAGCCACTTTGCTACCGCAGATGCCCGTGAGGGAAGTTACTTCAATCGGCAAATGGCAGCTTTAACGAGTTTGGCAAAAGCGCTCGATGCGCCTCTATGCTTGGCCAATTCACCCGCGACACTGGCATGGCCTGTTGCTCATGGTGATTGGAATCGTCCCGGTGTCATGTTGTATGGCAGTGACCCACTAGAAGAAGCCAATGAGCTTACCGGCCAGCTGCGTCCAGTCATGAGTTTACGTTCTGAGATTATTGCACTTCGTGAGCTTGAGGAGGGTGAACCTGTTGGCTACGGAGGTCGCTGGTGCGCGCCACGGCGTTCTAAAATTGCCGTAGTGGCCGCTGGTTATGGCGATGGCTATGATCGTCACGCCATAGATGGCACCCCGGTGTTAGTTAACGGCCAGCGCTGTACAATTGCCGGTAAGGTCTCAATGGATATGCTAACCGTCGATGTTACCGATGTGCCTGGGGCTGACATTGGTAGCGAGGTCGTGCTGTGGGGAGCCGCCAACAACGGTACTGTATTGCCTATCGATGAAGTCGCACGTTACTGCGATACCATCAGCTATACCCTGTTAACAGGCGTACTGCCAAGAGCGCCGCGGCGCTATTACGGGGCCTTCGCTTAAACGGTTATCAGAATGTCTAAAACCTCTTATCCACAGTCGTTTGCACACCCGCGCTATTGGTCAACCTGGCTGGCGATAGGTGCGATGCATGTCGTTGCCTGGTTACCCTGGCGCTTTAAGTTGTGGGTGGGAAAAATAATCGGTTTGCTTGCATGGCGTTTTATTAAGCGTCGGCGGCATATCACCGAGACAAATATTGCACTTTGCTTTCCTGAAAAAAGTGCTGATGAGCAGCGTCACTTAGTAAAACAAGTGTTTATAGCTAATGGGATGGGGCTGGTAGAAACTGCTACGGGCTGGTGTCGTGATGCGGAGGGATTGCGTCATCGTGTGGCCTATCATGGCCAGGAACACTTAGCCCGAGCAAAAGCGCAGGGTAAAGGTGTGTTGGTGGTGGGAATACATTTCTCAACGCTGGATTTAGGCGGCGCGCTGCACTCGCTATTTTTCTCAGCCGATGCGGTGTATCGACCCCATAACAATCCCCTGTTCGAGCGCTTCATGACCCGCGCCCGTTCGCGCATTTTTGGTCAGGCTATCGACCGCCATGATTTGCGTGGCGTTGTACGCAGGATCAAAGCAGGCCACATTGTGTGGTACTCCCCGGACCAAGATTTTGGCCGTAACGTTAGCGTGTTCGCACCGCTATTTGGTCAGCAAGCAGCCACTATTAAACTGACTGCAAAAATCGCTCGCATGACAGGTGCGCCAGTGGTGCCGCTAATGTTTCACCGTAATCCCGATAATCAGACGTATACCATCACCTGCTTGCCCGCGCTTGATAACTTCCCAAGTGGGGATGAGGTGGCCGATGCCACGCGGGTTAATGAATTTATCGAGCAGGCCATACGCAAACATCCTGAGCAGTACTTATGGTTGCATCGGCGCTTTAAGACCCGCCCGGAAGGCGAGCCAAGCGTTTACTAGCGGCGGATGATTAACAAAAAAAGCCGTTCTGCGAACTCGCAGAACGGCTTTTCATTAGTTTGAAAAAAAGGTGCTAGTCCAGATTTCGAGAGTAGAAAATCTCGAGCATCTCTTTACGCAGCCTGCTTTCAATATCTCGTGCTTCTTCAAACGTAATGTCGCGGCGCGATGTGCCGAACAAGTAGTTATCAAGTTCGAAGTCTTTCAGTAACATTTTGGTGTGGAACATGTTTTCTTGATACACGTTTACATCGATCATCTGATAGGCGTGCTTGGTATCTTCTGCCAAGTAATCCTGAATCGAGGTAATGTCGTGATCAATAAACAGCTTTTTACCATCGACATCACGGGTAAAGCCGCGAACTCGATAATCCATGGTGACAATGTCAGAGTCGAAACTGTGAATTAGGTAGTTCAGCGCTTTCAACGGGCTGATATGGCCACAGGTAGATACGTCAATATCCAATCGAAAGGTGCTAATGCCATTGTCGGGGTGCGACTCAGGATAGCTGTGTACTGTCACGTGGCTTTTATCAAGATGCGCCACAACTGTTTCAGGCAGTGGGCCTGGGCCTGGTTCCGTTTGCTCTGGATTTGCTTCATCCAGCTCGTGTTCAGCAATCAGAATGGTGACACTGGCCCCGTGGGGTTCGTAATCTTGACGAGCAATATTAAGCACATGAGCGCCGATAATATTGGTGACGTCTTTTAAAATCTGCGTCAAACGTTCGGCGTTGTAGAGCTCATCGATATAGTCGATATAAGCCGCACGCTGCTCTTCGGTCTTGGCATAACAGATGTCGTAAATGTTAAAGCTCAACGAGCTAGTCAGGTTATTAAACCCGTGGAGTCGGAGATTATCTGACACGTCCGAACCTCCCTATGGCAGATGAAGACACCCCGACGAGCCAGCGCCGGAACCGATAAAAACTTGTCACCGTGATGCTGGGGTCGCTTTTTGCAAAGCGGCCGTCTGCTACGCAGTAGGGGTAAAAACAAGCGAGCATATTATGCCCGCCAAGCGCATGGTATGCATCCAGCCGCGCTATTTTTTTTAATACATATGTCGTTGATACATGAGAAAGATGACGCTTTGAGTCGCTCAAGCTTCGACAATCTCAAAAGAGTGGGTTATTTCGACGCCGCCTTTTACCAGCATGATGGACGCGCTGCAGTACTTTTCTGCAGATAGCTCAACTGCCCGCTGTACTTGCTTCTCTTTTAAGCTACGGCCAGTCACCACAAAATGCACGTGGATGTTGGTAAATACGGCAGGCACATCATCAGCACGTTCGGCGTTAAGCTCTGCAACACAGTCGGTGACATCAGCGCGAGCTTTATCAAGAATATTCAAGACATCAAAGGCAGTACAACTACCCATACCCATCAGTAGCATTTCCATTGGGCGGGGACCGGTATTGCGGCCACCAAGATCAGGTGGGCCGTCGATCACGACACTGTGCCCGCTACCTGATTCCGCAACAAATTGGCGGCCGTCTGTCCATTTTACCCGTGCTTTCACGTTGCTCTCCTCATCTAGGCGACGAAAGGTAAGTTGCGCAGCATAACATTTCTAGCGTTAGGCGCACGGCTCATCGTCTGCGTTACTGCGCTGCTAAAAGATAATGCTCAAGGTCGTTCAGGCGCTCAGGCGTGCCTACGTCCACCCAGTGGCCTGAAAAGTGCTCGCCGCTAACCAGGTTGCTTGTCATCGCATGCTTTAGTAGCGGTGCCAGGGCAAATTCCCCAGGCGGCTGGTCGGCTAAAAGATCTGGATGTAGCAGGCTAATACCCGCGAAGGTAAGACGCGTGTGGCTTGCTGGCGCAACGCGACCATTAATGAGGCCAAAATCACCACTAGGGTGATGAGAAGGGTTATCGACCAGCACTAGATGGGCCAAGTCGTTACCCTGTAGTCGTGATGCTGGTGGCGTGTAATCGCACCAGACATCCCCATTGACCAGTAGAAACGGGGCTTCGCCCAGCAGGGGCAGCGCTTTTTGAATACCGCCGCCGGTTTCTAGAGGGGTCTTTTCAAGGCTCCAGTGAATCCGTAGCTGAAAGGCGCTTCCATCGCCTAGTGCGGCCATGATCTGCTCTGCCCGATAGCTCACGTTGATGACCACCTCGTCAATACCAGCACGCTTTAGCCGTTCGAGGTGATGCACAATAAGTGGCTTACCAGCTACCGGTAGTAGTGGTTTTGGGCAGTGGTCAGTAAGTGGCCGCATTCGCTTGCCAAGGCCTGCGGCTAAAATCATCGCTTTCATAACGTATTTTCCGCTAAACGTTGGGCAATGGCGGGACGCAGTGTGCCGCTTACCCATTCAGCAAACTCGCTGTGCTGGGGGAGCGCGGTTAGGCTATCTTCTAAATGCGCCAAAAAATGCGGCAGACGTGATAAATAGCCTTGTTTTGCATCGCGAAGCGTTAAGCGGCAAAAAATTCCCAGCACTTTTAGCGAGCGTTGAGCGGCCATCGCTTGGCATTGGGTAAGAAATTCATCATTGCTGACATGGCGAGAGAGACGCCCATCTTGACGCGCTTGGCGATAAAAAGCGTCGACGAACTGCATAAACTGCGCCTGAGAAAAACGGCAGTAGCGTCCGCGTAGTAAGGAAATAACGTCGTAACTGATTGGCCCAGCCACCGCGTCTTGAAAGTCAATCATGTAAAGCTGCTGGTCATGCACCATGATATTCATCGCATCGTAATCGCGATGTACGCTGACGACGGGTTGATCGAGCGCTTGCTTAACGAGGTGTCCACGCAGCGCACTCCAGCTGTCTGGCGTTGGTAGCGACAGCCAATTGTTTAAACACCACTCAGGAAAAAGGTCGAGCTCTCGATTCAGCAGCGTCGCATCATAAGGCGGCAACACTGCAGGGTTGGCGTGGTTTTGTAACTTGGCAATCAAAGCCAGCGCATCGAAATGGCTGTTTTGAATGCGCGCTTCATCAGTGAATAGCGTCTGTAACGGCGTATCTCCAAGGTCATCAAGCAGCAAAAAACCCGCGTCGAGATCGGCGGCGTAAATATGCGGCACGGGCAGTTTTGCCGCGTACCAGCGTTTTCCGATAGCGACGAACGGCGTTGAGTCTTCCTGGTTGGGGGGGGCATCCATTACTATGCGAGTGCTGCCACAGGGCAGTGTCAGCCGGAAATATCGCCGGAAACTTGCGTCACCGCCCGCTGGAGAAAGGCGGATAGCGGCGCTATTTAGGCCATTTTGTTCAGCCGCCCACTGGGTGAGGGCGTCAATCCGAGAAGAGGACATGCAAGCTCCTTGCTGGTCGGGCATCATGCGGGCTGTATAATACCGATTATGGATGCCAAGGATAACGAACATGGGCAAGCGAATCTCGCGTACCGTACCGGTTGCGCACACGCTGTTGGGCAGTTTGCTCGCTGGCGCCTCATTTTCAGTGGTGGCGCAAGGTCAGACGCTACCTGCCGAGGCGCTGGACTGGCAGGCCTGGAGTCAAGACGAAGCACCGCACCAGCTGTGTCGAGGGCGTTATGTGATGCCAGACTACCGCTTGCCAGCGGAAGATAACCCCGAAACGTTGTCGGTTGAGACGCAAGAAGTTGATTACGCGGCAGATGGTGAGGCGTTGTTGCGCGGTGATGTTGTGCTGCGCCGTGGCAATACTGAGCTACAGGCGGCACAGATGTATCTGCCCGCAGACCGTCAGCGAGTCGACGCCGA
This sequence comes from Halomonas qinghailakensis, assembly GCF_025820815.1. Taxonomy (NCBI): domain Bacteria; kingdom Pseudomonadati; phylum Pseudomonadota; class Gammaproteobacteria; order Oceanospirillales; family Halomonadaceae; genus Halomonas; species Halomonas qinghailakensis. Next base: position 2,508,511 of record NZ_CP096973.1, read on the forward strand.
GGGTAATCTGGCCATACGTGATGGCCAGGCACTGGTGCGTGGCGAACAAGCGACACTAATGCTCAATAACGACCAAGCGTCGTTGCGCAATAGCCACTATGTGCTTTATGCGCAACACTTGAGGGGGCAGGCCAGTCAGTTAGAGCAAACCGGTGATGGGGAGTATCGCCTGCGAAACGCGTCATTCACGACCTGTGATCCAGACACTAATAGCTGGCAGCTCGTTAGCAGCGATATAAAATTAAACCAAGAAGAAGGCTTTGGCACCGCGCGTCACGCACGCCTTGAAGTAAAAGATGTACCGATTTTTTATTGGCCCTGGCTGCGTTTCCCTATTGACGACCGCCGCCATACAGGCCTGCTATCGCCTTCCGTCAGTTTTTCCAATGACGGGTTTGATTATGCTCAGCCCTTTTATTGGAATATAGCGCCGAATCATGATGCTACTATTACGCCGCGTTGGATGTCGGATCGTGGCTTATTGCTCAATGGTGAGTACCGCTACCTGCTTGAAGAGAGCCAAGGAACGGTGGAAGGTGGGTATATCAGTAGCGATGATGGCAGTAACAACGGTGATAACCGCTTTGAGGGTGATGACCGTTGGTATATTGATGCCCAGCACGCAGGTAGCCTGACCCCGCGCAGTAATTATCAATTACGCTATGGTGCCGCAAGCGACGGGCGCTATTTTGATGATTTTGGTGATGAGTTTGGCAATAGTGAACGCGTTAGTATGGAGCGTTTGGCACAGGTAGATTATCGCGGTGAGCGTTGGCAGCTAAATGCACGCGCTCAAGGCTTCCAGCGTTTAGAAGATCCCTTAAGTGACTCCGATAAGCCTTTTTATCGTTTGCCAAGCCTGACAGCCAATTCTGATTGGCAGCTGGGCAGTGGCCTTTATACTCAGTGGCGTTCTAACGCGACTTATTTCTGGCGTGATGTTGATGAGCGTCGCGTGCCTGAGCGTGAAGCCGCCATTGGTACGCGTCTGCATCTTACGCCAGCAATTGGCTGGCGCTTTGAGCAGCCCTGGGGGTACATCGAGCCGCGTACCGAGCTATGGCACACTGCCTATGAGCTAGATTATGGCGATCGTGTCACTGACCGAGGTACGTCTCCCAGTCGCAGTGCGGCGGTCACATCAATCGATAGTGGCCTTGTGTTTGAACGTGAACTGGAACTACGCGGCCGTGATTATCGGCAAACCCTTGAACCGCGTTTGAACTATGCTTACGTGCCGCGCACTAACCAAACGCAGTTACCTGATTTTGATAGCCGTGAACGAGCCTTCTCATGGGCCCAGTTATGGTCGCCTCATCGTTTTTCAGGTGCTGACCGTTTAGGTGACCTGAATCGTGTGTCGTTAGGCGTAGAGTCACGTTTTATTGAAGATGCTTCTGGGCAAGATCGGTTAACCCTTGGTGTCGGGCAAAGCATTTATCTATCTGACCGTCGTATTGATAGCGACGGTGACCCAGATACATTACCTGCACGTCCGGAAGATAGTGCAAACGTGAATCCGCTGAGCCGTTATCAGGCCACGCGGGACCGCTCTCCAGTGGTAACTCGTCTCGATTGGCAGATTAATGATCGGTGGAGTGCAGGTTATGAGTGGTTATACGACGACCAGCGTGAGCAGACTGAACGCTCTAGCGTTGATGCCCGTTATCGTCATCCCGCTGGTCACGTAGTGAACCTTGGTTACCGTTGGGAGATCGAAGGTTTTGATCCAGGTGTTGTGCCAGGCGATGACGGCTTTAGAGATTACAGTCGAGAAGAGTGGGACCTGTCACTTGCTTGGAAAGCCAGCCCGAGGATTGATTTGATTGGTCGCTACCTGCACGATCAAACCAACGACCGTGCGCTTGAGCAGCTGGCCGGCGTGCAGTGGAATGACTGCTGCTATGGTTTACAGCTGGTCTGGCGTGAATGGGTAGATGATAACGACACCGCCCGTATAGGCGATGACTTTAACGACCGCGGGCTATTTGTACGTTTTGTATTCCGTGGCCTTGGTGGCGTTGGCCAACAGGCTGACGGCTACTTTGAACAAGCCATTCCTGGCTACCGCCCTACGCCCCTGTAACGATGTCGTTAAATGGTGGCTGACTGAAAGAGAATTTTTATGACTACCAGAAAGACCCTGCTGACCTGTGCCTTAAAAAAGCGGGCAAAGCTGCTCTCTGCTGGCGGCATGATGGTGCTCTGCCTTGGAGCAGGTGCTGCACTTGTACCGCTATCGGTTTACGCACAAAATTTTGAATCGACCCAGCGGCAAATGCTGGATAGTGTTGTGGCTGTCGTTAATGACGGTGTCATTATGCGTAGTGAGCTTGATGACCGTATCGCCCAGGTAGAGCAGCAGGCGCAAAGCCAGGGCGGTAACTTACCGCCACGCAGCCAGCTGGCTCAGCAGGTGCTGGAGCGCATGGTGATGGACGAAATTCAGCTTCAGATGGCCCGTGAAGCTAATCTTAGCGTGGATGACACGGAGCTTAACCGCCAGCTGCGTACCATCGCAGAGTCTAACGGCATGACGCTTGACGAATTTGCTGATGCCGTAGAAGCGGACGGCATGACCCTGGCTGACGTGCGAGAAGAAGTCCGCCGAGAAATGCTGATGCGCCAAGTGCAGCAGCGCCAAATTAGTCAGCGTGTCAACGTGTCTGATCGTGACGTTGATCGCTTCTTGAGTCAGCAGCCGTCTCAGCAAGGACAAGCGTTTATTGAAGAAACGCGTGCCCGCCACGTCTTAGTAGAGCTAACGCCAACGCGCAATGAAAACCAAGCCCGTGCTCGCGCCGAACAAGCTCGACAGCGTTTACAGCAGGGGGCAGACTTTTCATCCGTGGCCCGCGAGTTTAGTGACGACCGCGGCAGTGCGATGAATGGCGGTGAACTGGGTTGGGTACGCCCCGGCCAAACCGTTCCTGCCTTCGAAGAAGCCATGGGGTCATTGAATACTAATCAGCTGTCTGAGCCAGTGCGTTCCCAGTTTGGCTACCACGTCATTGAAGTGCTAGAGCGTCGCCGTCAAGACGTAACGGAAGAGAGCCGTCGTGAACAGGTTCGCCAAGCCATTTTCCAGCGTCGTGCTAACGAAGAACTGCAGACGTGGCAGCGTGAAATGCGGGAACAGGCGTTCGTTGATATTCGCCTCTAACGAGCAATCACCATGAGCCAACGCAATGAGCAATAGTGCTGCACCGCTGCTAATTACTACCGGCGAACCCGCAGGCATCGGGCCAGAGATTACGCTGATCTTGGCCGCCAATGGCCAACTGAATAACACCGTAGCGATTGGCGACATCCAGTTGCTAAATCAGCGCGCGGCACTGCTCGGGCTTCAGCTCGATGTGGTAGAAGCAGCCCCTGGAAGCGAAGAGGTGTCTTCACCCGGGCGATTGGTCGTATGGCCCGCCGCACTTCGCGAGCCAGCGCTTCCAGGCGTGCTTAATCCTGCCAATGCAGGCTATGTGCTAGAAACGTTGCAAATTGCTGTAGACGCCTGCCAACAGGGCCATGCAGCAGCAATGGTTACTGCGCCGCTTCATAAAGGTGTGATTATTGAAGGTGGCTTCCCCAACTTCACTGGTCATACTGAATGGCTGCGCGATGCGTGTGGGGTTGATGAGGTCGTGATGTTGTTAGCCACTGATCAAGCACTGCACGCCCAGTCCAGCCACTGGCAGGGTAGTGGTGATCTGCGCGTGGCGCTGGTGACTACGCATCTGCCGCTGCGTGAGGTGGCAGACGCGGTTACCTACGATAAAATCACCCGTGTTAGCCGTCTGCTCGCGGCGGATCTAAAGCGCCAGTTTGGCATTGTTACTCCTCGCATTGCGGTGTGTGGGCTAAACCCCCATGCGGGTGAAGATGGCCATTTAGGGCACGAAGAGCTCGATGTTATTATTCCCGCGTTAAAGGCGCTGCGTGCTGAAGGCCTAGATGTTCAAGGCCCGTTTCCGGCCGATACGCTTTTTACACCGCGTCATTTGGTGGGTATTGATGCAGTACTGGCGATGTATCATGACCAAGGGCTAGCGGTGTTAAAATACGCAGGCTTTGGTCAAGCGGCGAATATTACGCTTGGCCTACCGTTGGTACGAACCTCCGTTGACCATGGCACCGCGCTTAGCTTAGCTGGCCGCGGAATTGCCGACCCCAATAGCTTAGGTGTGGCCCTTGCGCTAGCAAAGCAAATTGCTGCACGGCGCGCCAATGCCTCCATTGCTTTATGAATCAACCCTCCAAGGAACACTGTTAGATGTCTCAAGTGCCTCAGCAGCACCGTGCTCGTAAACGCTTTGGTCAAAACTTTCTGCGTGACCTCGGCATCATTTCGCGTATTGTCCGTGCTATTGGACCTCGCGAAGGCGACCGACTCGTCGAAATTGGCCCAGGACAAGGCGCGCTTACTGCTCCGTTGTTAGAGGCGACAGGAAAGCTTGAAGTCATTGAGCTAGACCGTGACTTGATTCCTGGTTTAAGGGTGCAGTTTTTTAACTACCCTGACTTTGTGATTCATGAAGGTGATGCACTGAAGTTTGATTTCACTGCGCTAAAAGGGGATGGCCCAGCGCTGCGAGTGGTTGGTAACCTGCCTTACAATATCTCGACACCGCTTATTGTGCATTTATTGACCATGGGTAATGCGATTGCCGATATGCACTTTATGCTGCAAAAAGAGGTCGTTGAGCGCTTGGCCGCTGAGCCAGGCAGCACTGATTGGGGGCGGCTGTCAGTGATGGCGCAGTATTACTGCCATGTTGACCAGCTGTTTATCGTGCCGCCAGAAGCCTTCGTTCCGAGGCCGAAAGTTGACTCCGCCATTGTTAGGCTGACGCCTCATGAAAGCTTGCCCCAAACGGCAGATGACCCAGCGCTGCTGTTTGAGCTGGTCAAGTTAGCGTTTGGTCAGCGGCGCAAAACACTACGTAATAACTTAAAAGGTAGAGTGAGCGCAGAAACATTAGAGGCGTTAGGCATTGATCCCGCACGGCGTCCGCAAACCCTGTCGGTTGCTGAGTACGTAACTATCGCTAATCAAGTGGCGGCGGACGAAGCGCTTAGTAACAAAGGGAGTGACGACGCGTGAGTGCTTTAGCCATTGAGGTTAGCATTGCGCCTGAGTACCGGGTGGCAGAGTCAAACGACAGTGAGTCGCGTTTTGTGTTTAGTTATACCGTAACGGTGCATAACCAAAGCCCTCATAGCGTGCAGCTCATGGCGCGCTACTGGAAAATTACCCAAGGTAACGGCGATAGCCAAGAGGTACGTGGCAAAGGGGTGGTGGGCCAGCAACCGTTAATTGGCCCAGGACAGCGTTTTCGCTACACCAGTCGAGCTATTCTGCAAACGCCGGTAGGTGTTATGGAAGGTGCTTATACGTTGCTCAATACCTACACCCAGCGGGCCTTTGATGTGCCCATTGCACCTTTTAGGCTAGCGGTGCCGCGTCAGCTTCATTGACCATTCTCTAAAAGGGGTAGCCATGAGCACTTATGTCATTGGTGATCTGCACGGCTGTCATGCTGAGTTTGTCAGCTTGCTAGAGCAGCTTGGCTTTAATCCTGCAAACGACACACTCTGGCTGGTTGGCGACTTAGTCAATCGCGGCCCTGGGTCGCTTGCCTGTTTGAAGGAAGTGCAGGCGTTAGGCGGTGCTGCCCGCTGCGTGCTGGGTAATCACGATTTTCATCTGCTGGTGGTGGCACGCGGTGGCGGAAAGTTGAAAAAAAACGACACCCTCAGCGATATTCTTGCAGCACCGCAGCGCGAACAGGTGCTGGACTGGCTGCAAAGCCAACCATTGGCAATTTATGAAAATAATACACTGATGACCCATGCGGGCGTGTTGCCCACGTGGCGCGCAGAGCAGGCGATATCGTTTAGCCAAGAAGTTCAGGCGGCTTTGCTCAGTGAGCGTTCAGGCGAGTTTTTAACGCAACTATTTGGTAATCAGCCTGACCAGTTCCGTGACGACCTGGAAGGGATGGATCGTATGCGCTGTCTCGTTAATGTTTTTACCCGTATGCGCTTTATCAATAGCGACGGCAAGCTGGACTTTGCTGCTAAGGAAGGCTTGGAAAGTGCTCCCGACGGATTTGCTCCCTGGTTTCAGTACCCAAGGGCGGATACGCTACAGCTGCTGTTCGGACACTGGGCCGCATTAGAGGGCCGTACCCCGAATGCCGCGATTCATGTTGAGGCGCTGGACACGGGTTGCGTGTGGGGTGGGTCGTTAACCGCTCTCAATCTGGAGTCGGGTGAGCGCATCAGCGTACCTAGCCGTCGGCCTAGACATTAAAATACGAGACATTAAAACACGAGACATTGAAAAAAAGGGCGATAGCCGTGTTTCAGGTGGATGCGAAAACCAAAGGGCTTGACGTTTATCGTGTTGGCGGGGCAGTGCGCGATGCGCTGTTAGGCTGGCCGGTAGTTGATAATGATTGGGTCGTCGTCGGTGCCACGCCAGACGTTATGCAGCAGCGGGGTTTTAAACCAGTGGGGCGCGATTTTCCGGTTTTTCTGCATCCTGATACTGCCGAAGAGTATGCGCTCGCACGAACTGAAAGAAAGTCTGGCCACGGTTATGGCGGCTTTGAAGTACACGCAAGCCCTGATGTAACCCTGGAAGAAGACCTTTCAAGACGTGATTTAACCATCAACGCAATTGCGCAGCGCTTTGATGGCGAGTTGACCGATCCCTTTAACGGTCAGCGGGATATTGAGCAGCGCCTGTTGCGCCACGTGTCCCCAGCGTTTAGTGAAGACCCCCTACGAGTATTGCGCACGGCACGCTTTCTTGCCCGTTACGCACACTTAGGGTTTACCATTGCGCCTGAAACCCTAGCGCTAATGCGAGAGGTGAGCCGTAGTGGAGAGCTTATCCACCTTGCTGCTGAGCGAGTGTGGGTGGAAACTGAAAAAGCGCTGGGCGAACCTACCCCCGATTGTTATTTCATTGCTCTGAACGATTGCGAGGCGCTGGTAACTTGGTGGCCAGAGCTGGCGGATGAGGTGGTACTGAAAAGTGCGCTTGAAGCAATGGCGCTGGAGGCAGCCGAGCAAGTGGCAATCGACAGCTCTCTTCCACTAGCTCACTGGCGCTACGCGTTGATGGTATCGGTATTGAGTGATTCACAGCGTGATGAGCTGGCGGTAAGGTTGCGGCTACCCAATGCGGTGACACAACTTGCCCACCATGTAGCGCTTAGTATGCATGTATTGTCCGAGCCATTAAGCGACGAACGCGTTCTGCATTGGCTAGAGCGTTTGGATGGCTGGCGTAAGCCTACGCAGGTTAATGCGCAGTTACAGCTCATCAAGCGTTTAGCTAAAGAGGCGGTTGAACCGCTGAGCCGAGCGTGGCATGCCGCACAAAGCGTAGACCCACAAGCACTATTGCAAGAGGGTTATCGCGGAGCAGCCTTAGGTCAGGCGCTACGTGAACGCCGACAGCAGGTAGTGGCGAACGCAATTTTGGAGATGCGCTAAGCGTTAACTGTGAACTCTGGTTAGCGAACAGATGCCTTCTTTGGCGCGGGGTCTGCCTGGGAAACCCAGCGGCCACGCCATTGAAAATCGATGGCCCATAAGCGTTGGCTGCCCATATCGAAGCGTTGCCACAATGTGGCGTAAGGCAGGCCACAGAGGGGGTGACGTTGATTGGGTAGCAGTTCGGCTAAGGGCTGTAGAACGAAGGCGTTGTGCGTGATCTCTTCTCGGGGTAGGGTGACATTATCAATGGTGGCGCACACGTCTCCCACCGTAAGTAGGTCAATATCTAATGCCCGTGAGCTGCACTTAACCATGTCGGGAGTACGACCATGGGCGATTTCAAGCTGTTTAGACCACGCTTGAAGCTCACCCACCGTCCAGTCGCTATCAAACGCAACTACAAGGTTATAAAAGTTGCGATTATCATTAAAACCCACCGGCTCGCTTTCAAAAACACGTGATATTTGCAGGGTGCCAAAGGTATCTTCAAGCGCGTCTAGGCACAGGCGAATATGAGTGTCAGGATCGATATTGCTGCCTAAACTGAGAGTAACCAAGCTCATGGAAGCGTGCCACGGGTAATTTCAAGACCCACGCTAGCGGCTTGTGGAACTGCCCCTGGTTTGCGTACGGTAAGGCGCAGCCAGGTAATGGAGAACTCCTGCTGTAAGCACTCAGCCAGGCGTTCTGCAAAGGTCTCGACGAGAGCAAATTGGTGCTCGTCAGCAAAGCGCTGGATTCGCTGGCAAATGGCTGCATAATCAAGCGTTAAGCTCAAGTCATCTGTAGCGGCAGCGGGACGTATGTCCGTTGCGAGCGATAAGTCCAAGCTTAAAGACTGAACAATGGTGCGCTCCCAGTCGTACACACCGATGACGGTATCTACTGCCAGCGCTTCGATCAAAATGCGATCCACAGGTTTTCCCCTAGCGTCAACAAGCGGGCGATTGTACTTGAGGATAGCGCGAAACGACAGCTGAGTACGGTCTAACGCTGGGTAGGAGCCAAGGTGGTGAGCGGAATGATATGGATCGTGGTGGGCTACTTAAGCGGAAGCTGGTTAGCGGCGCTGAGCGTATGTCGGTTGGCAGGCGTGCCTGATCCGCGCTATCAAGGTTCATGTAACCCTGGGTTTTCGAACGTGCTGCGCCTTTACGGGCCGCGCTTAGCAGTCACCACGCTATTGCTAGATGCATTAAAAGGGGCGCCTGCAGTGCTGGCAGCCAAATGGCTGGGGCTACCTGTTTGGCTACAGGGGGCAGTAGGATTAGCCGTTCTCCTGGGTCATAGCTATCCTCTTTGGCATAGGTTTCGCGGTGGTAAGTCGGTTGCCAGTGCGTTTGGCGTGCTACTGATCTTGGTGCCCAGCGTGGCGCTGCTTAGTGCCATATGCTGGATGCTGCTTGCTTGGCGGCTGCGAATGGCTGCGGCAGCATCGCTTATTAGTGCATTTGTTGCGCCGCTGGCCTGCGTCTGGCTAGCACCCGACTACGTTATGGTCGTGAGTGGTTTCAGTCTATTGGTGCTCGCGCGGCATGGATTGAATATTCGTCGCCTGCGTCGAGGAGAAGAGCCGCATTTACGCGGCTAGTAGGGGACGCTATAGAAGTTAGGTGGGCGTTAAGGTGTCCAGCGGCCAACGCGGCGTCGCCTTCATAACGCCGTTATCATCACGCTCTCCCGCCGCTAGGCGTTGGGCGCCGACATAAGCGATCATTGCGCCGTTGTCGGTGCAAAAGCGCCCGCGAGGGTAATAAGACCGCGCGTTACGTTTCTCTGTTTCGACCGCTAGGCGCTCACGCAGGCGTTGGTTAGCACTGACGCCACCTGCGACCACCAAGCGCTTTAAACCGGTTTGGTCTAATGCGCGTCGGCATTTGATAACCAGGGTGTCCACGACAGCTTCTTCAAAGGCTCTCGCCACGTCGGCTTTGGCTTGGGTGTCTAGTTCTCCAGCTGCTTCCAATTGGCGAATAGCGGTCAGCGTATGAGTTTTTAAGCCGGAAAAACTGAAGTCTAGGCCAGGGCGGTCGGTCATTGGTCGTGGAAAGCGGAAACGTTTTGGGTCGCCTTGCTCAGCAAGTTTAGCCACGTGAGGTCCGCCGGGGTAGGCAAGCCCAAGCATTTTGGCTGCTTTGTCGAAGGCTTCACCCGCTGCATCATCAACCGATTCGCCGAGTAGCTGATAGTGCCCAAGCGCCTGCACTTCGACAAGCTGAGTATGCCCGCCAGAGACAAGCAAGGCGACAAAGGGGAAGTCAGGAGCGTCATCTTCCAGCATAGGGGCTAACAGGTGGCCTTCCATGTGGTGTACGCCAAGTACTGGGATGTCCAGGGCGCGTGCCATGCCGTGCGCTGTGCTGGCGCCAACCATTAGTGCGCCCACTAACCCCGGGCCTGCGGTGTAGGCAATGCCGTCTAGATCGTTACGCGTCAGCTTTGCGTCGTGCAATACTTGCTCAATCAGCGGTAACAGCTTGCGCGTATGGTCGCGAGAGGCAAGTTCAGGCACCACGCCACCATACTCGGCATGCATGGCAATTTGACTATATAGCGCGTCGGCAAGCAGGCCGCTGCCTCCAGTGTGCGAAGTATCATAAATCGCGACGCCCGTTTCATCGCAAGATGTTTCAATGCCCAGTACGCGCATAGCTGAAGAACTCGTTGTCAGTTGAAAATCGTAGGTAAAAACAGTGCTGGAAACCAGGAGACTAGTTTAGCATTCTCATGCTTGAAGCGCGTAAGCATTTGCAAAGATCATCAACCACGACTAGACTACTGTGCGCTGTAAAACTGGGTCGTATACTGTGTCTTTGTCAGTGTACGAACTATCCGAACTCAAGACTCCTTAAGGTAGGTGAGTGCTTAATGCCTTCTGTAAAAGTACGTGATAACGAGCCGTTTGACGTCGCCCTGCGTCGCTTCAAGCGTTCTTGCGAAAAAGCCGGTGTTCTTTCTGAAGTACGCCGCCGCGAGCACTATGAGAAGCCGACTGCTGAGCGTAAGCGCAAAGCGGCAGCTGCCGTAAAACGCCACGCCAAGAAGATTCAGCGTGAGCAAAAGCGTTTCGAACGGCTCTATTGATCCGTACCCGAGGGGGCCGGAGCAGTTAGCTGGCCGTCTCAAGAGGGATGTCAAGCGGCCGCCACTAGGTGGCCGTTTGTTTTTGTTTTGATTCATCGCTGTTTATGGTGATCTGGCAACATGCCTGATGACCTTAGGCAGGTGATCTAGCGCTTTGCGCGAGGATGCCCGCAGTTCATGGCAGGCCAAATTCCACAACGTTTCATTGATGACCTTTTAGGCCGTGTAGATGTGGTCGAGGTGGTTGGTGAGCGTGTGCAGCTTAAAAAGGCCGGGCGTAACTATTCTGGGCTATGTCCTTTCCATCAAGAGAAAACTCCGTCATTTACGGTCAGCGCTGATAAACAGTTTTATCACTGCTTTGGGTGTGGTGCCCACGGTAATGCGCTACGCTTTCTAATGGAATACGACAAACTACCCTTTCCCGATGCGGTTGAGCAATTGGCTAGCCGTTTAGGGTTAGAGGTTCCTCGTGAGGGTGCCGATGATCCGCGCGCTCAGCAGCGCGAAAAAAAGCGCAAAGAGGGCGTTAACCTTCTTGAACTTGCTGCCAGTTTTTACCGAGAACGGCTAAAAATGCAGGAGGGGCAGGGAGCGCAGCGTTATCTGCAAGGCCGTGGGTTATCGCAGGACGTCGTTAGTACCTATGGTATTGGTTATGCGCCTGGTGGGTGGGAAGCCCTAAAACAGCACTTGAGCGCACGGGGTATTGGTGAGCCTGTCCAAGTAGAGTATGGCTTGCTTATTCACCGTGAAGACACAGGGCGGACGTATGACCGCTTTCGTGATCGTGTGATGTTTCCCATTCGGGACTTAAGGGGGCGAACCATTGCGTTTGGCGGTCGGGTAATGGGCGATGACCAGCCTAAATACTTGAACTCGCCAGAAACGCCTGTCTTTCACAAGGGGCGTGAGTTGTATGGGCTGTATGAGGCTCGCCAAGCCTCAAGCAAGCTTGAACAGCTTGTTATTGTGGAAGGCTATATGGATGTCGTCGCGCTAGCGCAGTTCGGCATCAATAACGCAGTTGCTACCCTGGGTACGGCAACGACAGAAGACCACCTAAGCCGACTGTTTCGTTTGGTCAGCCGTGTGGTGTTTTGCTTTGACGGCGACCGAGCAGGGCGCCAAGCCGCCAGCCGTGCCTTAGAAACAGCATTGCCGCAGATGATTGACGGTCGTGAAGCGCGCTTCCTGTTTTTGCCAGAAGGTGATGACCCGGATACGTTGGTGCGTCGTGAAGGTAGTGAGGCGTTCCAAAATCGCGTTACCTGCGCGATGCCGCTGTCTGAGTTTCTCTTTGAGCAGTCAGCGCAGGGGCGTGACTTGAATACCGTGGAGGGGCGAGAGCGGTTTGCAAGTCAGGTGCTTGAGGCATTGAACAAAGTGCCTGAAGGAATGCTCAAATCGTTACTGTTAGAGGCATTAGCTAAGCGCAGTGGATTGGCGCAATCGCAGCTAAAAAACCTGCTTGATAAGCGTGCGGCTGTCAGTGCACAAAAAGAGGCGCAGAAGGCGTCTTCGCAGGAGGCCGTGTACTGGGAGCAGGTCGAGTCGCCTGACATGATGCCATTTGAGCATCATGAGGGACCGTTGGTCAGCGCCAAACCTAAACCTTCAGGCTCCAGTAAGAAAAAGTCACCACAAAGGCAGGCACTGCAGCATCGCCCGCAAGTGCTTTCGACCGTGGCACGGATTGTACAGCTACTGTTGAATGAGCCTAGCTTAGTGGCAGCACTACCGGATTCCTTGGACTGGTTGCCAGAGAGTGAAGAAACACCGCTATGTCGCGACTTGATTGAGTTGCTACGTGCCGGGCGTTATCGCAGCCCGCAGGTGGTGTTGGCACATTTTCAGGGTAGCTATGAAGGGCAGGTATTAGCTGAGTTGGCGTCACGAGAGCTGCTGATTCCCAAGGGAACTCGAGAAGCCGAGCTGACAGGATTGGTTGAGCATTTAGTGGAAGTTCAGCGCAAGCGCTCACCACAGGAAGAGTACCAAGCGTTGCTGGATTTAGAGCGTTCTGGGCAAAAGCTAGATAAAGCACAGCGGCAACGTTTGGCAAGCTTGGTAATGGAACTTGTTAAACGACATTAAGCAGGGACTAAGGCGTTTGTCTCTGCATGATCAGAGCTGATGACCAGGGCTAATGATCAGAGTTTTAGGCGCTAGGGTTGAATTTCCCTAACGTTGGCACCACATAAAGGGTCAGTCGCCAGGCGCTGACCTAACCGAACAACCTAACACACCTGAATGACCGCGCAAATACGTTTCGCTGGAAAAATTCCTGCTATTTACGCTATACTGTTCGGCTTGTTGAGTTTAATCGATTCAGCGCCCCAGGTGTTTCATTCTTCTTCGTCGAGATAGGGTTTCTATGGCTGGAAATGCGCAGCAGCAGTCACGTCTGAAGGAGTTGATCGCGCGCGGCAAGGAACAGGGCTACCTGACCTATGCCGAGGTCAACGACCATCTACCCGAGGATATCGCCGACCCGGATCAAGTGGAAGACATCATTGGCATGATTAACGACATGGGTATCAGTGTCGTTGAAGAAGCGCCAGATGAAGACACTTTGATGATGTCGGATCACTCCACGGACGAGTCCGCTGCGGAAGAGGCCGTCGCGGCACTCGCCGCCGTGGAAAGCGACGTAGGTCGCACTACCGACCCTGTGCGCATGTATATGCGCGAAATGGGCACGGTTGAACTTCTAACCCGCGAAGGTGAGATCGAAATCGCCAAGCGGATAGAAGAAGGCACACGGGAAGTGATGTCGGCGCTGGCCTATTTGCCTGGCGCGGTTGCCTCTATCCTGGATGCTTACGATGCCACACAGGACGAAGAAGCGCCTGGCCGCTTATCTGACCTGTTCTCTGGTTTTATCGACCCGGACGAAGGGATTCCAGGCGTTGCAGAAGCCGAAGTGCCTGAGCCCGAAGTGGAAACCGAACTGAGCGATGATGATGATCTCGACAGCGACGGTGACGACGAGGACGAGGACAGCACTGCCAGCGAAGGTGGACCTGATCCGGAAGAAGCGAAAGCTCGCTTCGAGCAAATCCGTGAACAGAACGCCGCTGTCGAAGCTGCGCTCGCGAAATACGGTCGTGGCAGTGCTGAGCTTAAAAATGAGCAAGCGCGCTTAGCCGAGCTATTTTCGCCTATTAAGCTGGTGCCGAAGCATTTTGAGCGACTAGTCGGTCAGGTACGTATTAGCGTTGAGCAGGTGCGTGCCCAAGAAAAAGCGGTCATGCAGCTGTGCGTGAAGAAAGCTAAAGTACCACGTAAGACGTTCATTAAGTCGTTCCCTGGGTACGAGTCTAATCCAAAATGGTTGGACACCTTCCAGGAGGCGCAGCCCAAGTATGCTGACCGCCTTGAGCCACTGCGCGCCGATATTGCTCGCTCTCAGCGCAAAATTGCCTTTGAAGAGGACATGGTGCAGCTCACCGTGGCTGACCTCAAAGAAGTTAACCGCAAGCTCTCTATCGGCGAGGCGAAAGCGCGTCGTGCTAAGAAAGAGATGGTTGAGGCTAACCTGCGTTTGGTAATTTCGATTGCTAAGAAATATACCAACCGTGGCCTGCAGTTCTTGGATCTGATTCAGGAAGGCAACATTGGCCTAATGAAAGCGGTGGATAAGTTCGAATATCGCCGTGGTTACAAGTTTTCGACCTATGCCACGTGGTGGATTCGTCAGGCGATTACGCGCTCTATCGCTGACCAGGCGCGTACCATCCGGATTCCGGTACACATGATTGAGACGATCAATAAGCTCAATCGCGTTTCTCGCCAGATGCTGCAGGAAATGGGCCGCGAGCCAACGCCGGAAGAGTTGGGCGAACGTCTGGAAATGCCGGAAGACAAAGTGCGCAAGGTGTTGAAAATTGCCAAAGAGCCGATCTCTATGGAGACGCCGATTGGTGACGACGATGATTCACACCTAGGTGACTTTATCGAAGACGGCACGATGTTGCTGCCGATTGATATGGCGACTGGCGAAGGCTTGATCGAAGCGACGCGTAACGTCCTTGGTGGCTTAACCGCTCGTGAAGCGAAAGTGCTTCGCATGCGTTTCGGTATTGATATGAATACCGACCACACGTTAGAAGAAGTGGGTAAGCAGTTTGACGTAACCCGCGAGCGGATTCGTCAGATCGAAGCGAAGGCGCTGCGCAAGCTACGTCATCCAAGTCGTTCTGAACCGCTGCGCTCGTTCCTCGACGAGTAGGTAGACCAGAGGCACAAGTTTAGCCGCCTTTGGGTTTGCTGATAAGAAACCCGCCGTTCTATGAACGGCGGGTTTTTGCGTTATGCTGCGTTATACGATGAAAATGCTTATAGCGTGTAATGCGTGGCTGACCCCGGACCAACAGGCAAGCCAAAAACGAATACCCAAATAAAGAACAGCAGGCTCCAGCCAATCAGCATAAATAGCGTGTAAGGCAGCATAAGTGCTACCAGCGTACCAATGCCCATATCTTTCCGATAGCGGGTTGCTACCGCCAGAATCAAACCAAAGTAGCTCATCATTGGCGTAATCAGGTTGGTCACGGAGTCGCCGATCCGGTAAGCCGCCTGAATCACTTCAGGGGCATAGCCCATCAGCATTAGCATCGGTACAAAGATAGGAGCCGTTACTGCCCACTGAGCAGAGGCGCTGCCTAGGGACAGGTTGACGAACGCACACATAATAATAAATAGCGCGAATAAGCCTGGCCCACGTAGACCCAGGGACTGCAGCAGATCAGCGCCAGCAACGGCCGTCACGGTGCCAAAGTTGCTCCAGTTAAACAACGCCACAAACTGCGCCGCAAAAAAGACCAACACGATATACAGGCCAAGACTGCTCATGCTTTTTGCCATGGCATCGACAATATCGCGATCGTTTTGCATGGTGCCTGCCAAGCGGCCATAAACAAACCCCAATACAGTGAACGACACCGCGACAATCACTACAATGCCACGCAAAAAGGGCGAGCCGCTAATCAACCCTGTGTCGGGGTTACGCAATATGCCGTTTTCAGGTACGACCATGACAGCGATTAGAGCGACTAACGCTAGTGTTGCAAGCCCTGTCCCTTTTAAGGCGCGCTTTTCTGATGTTGATAGTCCTTCCATGCGCTGGTTTTCAATATCGCTATCAGCGTAGGCAGAATCGAACTTACCAAGCTTGGGTTCTACAATGCGCTCGGTAACAAAGCCACCAATAAGCGTGACAAAGAACGTGCTGGCGAACATAAAGAACCAGTTTGCCTCGGCGCCTACAATGTAAGTAGGGTCGAGAAGGCGCGCTGCTTCCTGAGTAATGCCTGACAGTAATGGGTCAACGGTACCAATCAGTAGGTTAGCGCTGTAGCCTCCAGAAACGCCGCAGAACGCAGCAGCAAGGCCCGCTAATGGGTGCCGCCCTAATGAGTGGAAGATCATGGCCGCTAGAGGAATCAACACCACATAGCCGAGCTCAGCTGCCATGTTCGACATGATGCCAGCAAACACTACGGCATAGGTGACAATGCGCGGCGAGCGGTTAAGTACTAGTGCGCGCATGCTGGCTGAAAGCAGGCCGGAGTGTTCTGCAACGCCGACCCCCAGCATGGCCACCAATACCGTGCCCAGCGGCGCGAAGCTAGTGAAGTTGGTTACCATCTCTGTGACTAAACGGCGCAGGCCTTCTGCATTAAGCAGTGAATTAACCGCTATCCATTCACCCTCATTAGCAGGGCGAGGGTCGGCAACAGATACCCCTAACGCACCGGCGATGCCGCTGGCGACTACTACCAGCACGCATAAGATAGCGAATAGGGTAACAGGATGTGGAAGCAGGTTGCCCAGCCACTCAATGCTATCAAGAAAGCGAGTAAACGCACCTCGCTTTAGGTTTTCTTCGCGATTTTGTGAGTTTGTCATAAGGTTTGTGTCGTCAGTAGGTTGTTTTTCAGCAAAAATGCCCATGAGTCTGACGGACGACACTACGTTGAAGCCAACAGGGTCGCAAATGGCTTTGTGTATAACGAGATGTAAAAAATGAAATGCCGCCTACGCAGAGCGTAAGGCGGCGATAGCGAAGAGTGGCTAGCAAGAGTTAAGAGGAGAGTTAGCGAGCGTTTTGGCGCGCCTTGTAAATACGCCGTGTAATCAACAAAAGCTCGATCATGGCAAATAGAATCAAGCTGTAGCCCAAAAGCTCGATGGCTTCCTCTGCAACATCCTTAAATTCGCGGATATAGTTGTCCTGCATGACGGCTCGCCAAAAATCTTGGCGACCATAAAGACGAGAAAAAATGTAGGTAACCAATACGCCAGCAGTAAAAAGCCCAAACGCAAACGTGTTGCTATAATGTGAAAACTCTTCAATAAATCGGCGACGCTGCACGACGACCCACACTAGGCTGGGTATCACAATTAACGATACCAGTACTTTCCAGGTGTGTTCCGCAACGTAGTAATCTAAAAAGTAATCCTGTTCGCGTACCAGCGAAGAAGCCACAAATGCCAGCAGCAAAAGGGTGACAGTAGGCCACACTTTAAGTACTTGGCGCACATAAATTAATAAGCCACAACAACTGGCCAATATCAGGGTTTGGGCAAACTCCGTAAAGCCTAGTTCGGTATAGCGTACGTCAGGTAAATAGAGCGCTTCAAAATAACCGCCCTGGGCAATGCCAGCGATAAAAAATACATAAAGCGTTGCACGCAGAAGCGCATAACCAAAGCTAATGGGCCACTGCGGTGGGGTGGAGGGCATACCAACATCCTTATCGGAGAAATGACGTTATAAGAGAGATGCTCAAAAGCATGTATAGAAGAATATCCATTATATCGTCACCCTTCTATGCTCGCACGTCGAACTTAAGGTCGACCGCTCGACTAACAAGAGGATAAAGCTGCACAGTAACGTAGCGATCAGGACATCAACCACTACCGTTGAGGGGCGGAAAATACAATGGCGATAAGCGTTTTTGATCTCTTTAGAATTGGGATTGGCCCATCAAGCTCTCATACCGTTGGGCCGATGCGTGCAGCTCGGGATTTTAGCCAGTCGGTTACTTCACCGTCGCTGACGCGTATGGTGATTAGGCTCCACGGCTCATTAGCTTCTACCGGCATCGGCCATGGTACTGACGGTGCCATCATCATGGGCTTGATGGGAGAAATGCCAGAGTCAATTGATCCAGATACTATTGCCGAGCGACTGCGCGCACTGGATGAGGGCGCTCTGTTAACGCTACCCAATGGTCAAGCGCTAACGTTTGATCGTGCCCATGATATTGAATGGGACGAACATTGTTTACCCTTTCATCCGAATGCCATGATGTTAACGGCCTATCAGCACGATAAGGTTATTGCGACAAATACCTATTATTCCCTTGGTGGTGGCTTTTATGTCGACCAAGCCTGTGCCGATCAGGGAGGGTTAGACGAAGACAAAACGGCACTACCTTACCCATTTGAAACGGCAAATGAACTGTTAGCGCTTTGCCAAACAAATGGGCTGCGTATCAGTGAGCTAATGTTTGAAAACGAAAAAGCATGGCGCAGTGAAGGGGTGATTCGCACAGAGCTACTGACGATCTGGGAAGCCATGCGCACCAGTATTGAAAATGGCTTAAAAGCGACGGGGCACTTGCCCGGAGGGTTGAACGTTCGGCGGCGTGCCCATGGGCTTCACCAACAGCTGCTTTCACCTCCGCCGAACCAACGCTTAATCGTATCGAGCTTTACGGTGATGGATTGGGTTAATTTGTTTGCGCTGGCAGTGAATGAAGAGAACGCCGCAGGTAAACGCATGGTGACTGCACCAACGAACGGCGCCGCTGGTATTGTGCCTGCTGTATTGGCGTACTATTTAAAATTTGAGCCAAATGCCTGTGACGATGACGTAGTAACTTTTTTGCTGGCGGCGGGTGCTATGGGTATTTTGTGTAAAAAGAATGCGTCGATCTCCGGTGCTGAGGTTGGCTGTCAGGGGGAAGTCGGCTCAGCTTGCGCTATGGCCGCAGCGGGACTTGCTGAAGTGCTGGGTGGCTCGCCTAAGCAGGTGGAAAACGCTGCTGAAATTGGCTTAGAGCATAATCTTGGCCTTACTTGCGACCCTGTAGCGGGGTTGGTGCAAGTGCCGTGTATTGAGCGAAACGCTATTGCCTCGGTGAAGGCAATCAATGCTGCACGTATGGCGATGCATGGTGATGGTGAGCATTTTGTATCATTGGACAAAGTGATTCGCACCATGCGTGATACTGGCCGGGATATGCAAGATAAATACAAAGAAACGTCAAAGGGCGGCTTGGCTGTTAATGCCGTTGAGTGTTAAACGGGCGGGTAGGGTGGCAGCGTGGCGCTAATATTGGCCACTAAGTAATCAACGAGCTGGCGGATTTTGGGCGATAGATGCCGGTGGCGGGGGTAGACCGCCCATACTGCGGTGTCGTTGTGTTGGAAAGGCTCTAAAACGGACACCAGCTCACCGCTGGCAAGGTAGGGGGCGACGTAGTAATCCGGCAGCTGGGCCAGCCCTAGCCCTTTCAGCGCGGCATCAAGCAGCGCGGGGCCAGAATTGCCGCTCCAACAGCCTTCCAGTTTAACTTCGCGGCGCTGCCCATTGACCTCAAATAACCAGTTGGGGCGTGACCCCATCAAGCAGCGGTGCTGGCCAAGTTCCGATAACGTGTGTGGTCTAGGGGCTTGGCGAAAGTAAGCCCGCGATCCCACCACATACTCACGTCGTTCGCACAGCCTTCGCGCAATCAGGCTTGAGTCTTTGAGCACCCCCATGCGAATGGCAATATCGTAGCCCTCTTCAATAATCTCTACAGAGCGATTGGTGAAGTGCATATGCACCTCAAGCTGTGGGTGCAGGCACTGGAAATCATTGACGAGTGGCGCGATATAGCGCTCGCCGAACGTTGTCGCAGAAGTCAGCTTCAGCAGCCCACGCGGATTCGCTTGAAGTTCGCTGATAGCTTGCTCGGCATCGCGAAGGCCATCAAAGAGATGACGGCAATGCTCAACGTAGATTGCCCCAGCATCGGTTAAACGAATTTGCCGTGTGGTGCGATACAAAAGCTGAACGCCCAGCTGATTTTCCAGTTGGCTCACTAAGCGACTGATATGCGATGTCGATACTTTTAAGTGGCGTGCGGCGGCCGAGAAGGTACTCAGCCTGACCACCTCGACAAATGCCTCGATACGATCCCAGCGTTGCACGAATTACCCTTAGTTAATCTCTAATTGTTGCTCAGTGACAATAATCTTGTGAGTGTATCCCGCTTTATCCCACTCGCCTAGCTGGCCTACACTGCAATCAACTTTGATGCCTTACGGAGTGCTTTGCTTATGTCGATGAACTCTTCACGCTGGACTCGCCGCGGGTTGGCTATTGCTATCGGTGCAGGCTGGGTTGCGGCAGCTCAGGCCGAGTTACCTGCTCAGCAGCTAGAGCAAGCGCCAGGCTGGTTCCGGATGATGGTAGGCGAATATGAAGTCACTGCACTTTACGATGGTCATACCACTCTAGATACATCGCTGCTAAAAGGCATGGAGCAAGACGATATTCTTCGCCATCTTGATGCTCTCTTTATTGATGCTGACAGTGGTATGCAGACAGCCGTGAATGCTTTTTTAATTCACACTGGTGAAAATCTGGTTCTGGTCGACGCTGGCTCGGCCGCTTGCTTTGGCCCCACATTAGGCCAAGTAGAGCAGAGCTTGCGCGCGTCTGGTTATACGCCAGAGGACGTTGATACCGTCCTGATGACACACTTACACCCCGATCACGTGTGTGGGTTAGTCGACGATAACGGCGATGCTATTTATACCAATGCGGAACTGCGCGCTAGCCAGGATGATGCGGATTTTTGGCTGGATGAAGAGCGTACCCAAGCGTTGCCAGAAGCCGATCGTGCCTTTTTTATTATGGCCCAAGAAGCCGTTGCCCCTTATCAAGATGCCGATCGTTTTAACCCTTTTACGCCCGGTGATGAACTATTGATGGGAGTCGTGGCGCAAGATACCCACGGCCACACCGCTGGACACGCAAGTTTTATGCTTAACAGCGATGATGACGCCATGCTGGTATGGGGCGACGTCGTCCACAGCTACGGCGTTCAGTTTGCCGACCCCAGCGTAGCGATTGAGTTTGATACTGATCCTGAACAAGCCATTCGTACCCGTGAAACAGTGCTGGAAAGTGCCGCAGAAGATAAGCACTGGGTCGCCGGTGCGCATATGCCGTTCCCTGGTATTGGTCATGTCGTCAAAGGTGAAGATGGCTATCGCTGGGTGCCCATTGAGTTTGGCCCGGTCACTACCGACGAATAGCACTACGCAAATCTCAACGAAGGCGCCTGCTGCAAGGCGCACTCAGTTAATTGTTAGGAGTTTTTATGAAATCACGCGCCGCTGTAGCACTCGAAGCGGGTAAACCGCTTGAATTAGTTGAGATCGATGTGGAAGGCCCTAAAGCGGGTGAAGTGCTGGTTAAGATGGCTGCGACTAGCGTATGCCACACCGATGCTTATACCCTTTCTGGCGCTGACCCCGAAGGTAATTTCCCTGCAGTATTGGGTCACGAAGGTGCTGGCGTGGTACAAGAAGTGGGCGAGGGAGTGACCAGTGTTAAGCCGGGTGATCATGTGATCCCGCTGTACACTGCAGAGTGCGGAAAATGTAAATTCTGCCTATCCGGAAAAACTAATCTGTGTGGCAGCGTGCGCGCTACTCAAGGTAAAGGTGTGATGCCTGATGGTACCTCGCGCTTTTCACTAGAGGGCAAAATGCTCCATCACTACATGGGCACGTCGACCTTTAGTGAGTACACCGTACTGCCAGAAGTGTCGCTGGCGGTGGTCTCCAAAGAAGCACCCATGGATAAAATTTGTCTGTTGGGTTGCGGTGTAACTACCGGTATTGGTGCAGTACTGAATACGGCAAAGGTAGAGCCAGGTTCGACGGTTGCGGTTTTTGGCTTGGGCGCGATTGGTTTAGCGGTCATCCAGGGGGCGGTGATGGCAAAGGCCTCTAAGATTATTGCCATCGATGTAAACCCCGATAAATTTGCATTGGCTAAACAGTTTGGCGCGACTGACTTCGTCAACCCGAAAGAGTACAGCGACCCGATTCAGCAAGTCATTGTCGATATGACCGATGGCGGTGTCGATTACTCTTTCGAGTGTATCGGTAATGTTAATGTAATGCGCTCGGCCCTTGAGTGCTGCCATAAAGGCTGGGGCGAGTCGATTATTATTGGTGTAGCGGGCGCTGGCGAAGAGATCTCCACGCGCCCCTTCCAGCTGGTCACCGGGCGTGTTTGGAAAGGCTCTGCGTTTGGCGGTGTTAAAGGCCGCAGTGAGTTACCGGGATACGTCGAGCGCTATATGAATGGCGAGCTGAATATTGACGACTTTATTACTCACGACATGCCGTTTGAGAAAATTAATGAAGCCTTCGATTTGCTTCACGCAGGGAAGAGCATTCGTACCGTACTGCATTACTGAGTATTATTGGTTATAGAGTAAAGGAGCGCGGTAGGGGAAACCCGCCGCGTTTTCATCTTTTCAAGGAGCTTGCCCATGAGCATGAGCGAAACTTTAGAACTAGTGTCTGCCAACCGTAGTTTTGGTGGCTGGCACAAGCGCTACCGCCACTACTCCCGGGCGCTGGACTGCGACATGGTATTTGCGGTTTACCTGCCACCTCAGGCAGAGAATGAGCGCGTACCGCTGCTTTGGTGGTTGTCAGGTTTAACCTGTAACGATGAAAACTTTATGCAGAAAGCTGGCGCGCATCGCATCGCTGCTGAGCTAGGAGTGGCGATTGTTTGCCCCGATACCAGCCCTCGTGGTACTGAGCTGCCCGGTGAACATGAAAGTTATGATCTAGGGTCAGGTGCAGGCTTTTATGTAAATGCCACGCAAGCTCCTTGGAAGTCTAACTACCGCATGTACGACTATGTGATAGAAGAGTTGCCTTCGGTAGTACGTCAGCACTTCCCGGTGAACGGGCGCGAGTCGATCAGTGGTCACTCCATGGGCGGCCACGGTGCGCTAATCCTGGCGTTGCGTCACCCAGGCCGGTTCCGTTCGGTATCCGCTTTTGCGCCGATTGTTAACCCCATGAACTGCCCCTGGGGACAAAAAGCGTTCACTAGTTATTTAGGCGATGACCAATCCCGTTGGCGTCAGTATGATGCCTGCGAGCTAGTGGCGAATGGCGCCTCGCGACAGCGGCTGTTTATCGACCAGGGCGAGGCCGACCAGTTCTTGGATGAACAATTGATGCCGGAGCGTTTGGAAGCGGTGTGTGAAGAACATGATCACCCACTGACACTTCGTCGCCAGCCAGGCTACGACCATAGCTACTTCTTTATCGCTTCGTTTATCGAGGAACATTTACGCTATCATGCAGACCACCTCATGAAGCGCTAAGGATATCGAAATGCTCAATCGCGCGTTGCGCCGTTCTCTTGGTTTGATATGGCGTCTTATCTGGCGTGGCGCGCTAGTTTTTATTGTCCTCTCGATTGCACTGGTGATGCTGTTCCGATTTGTGCCGCCCCCCGGCTCAATGGTGATGGTAGAGCGTAAAGTACAAAGCTGGATCAACAGTGAACCTATCGATATACAACGCCAATGGAGAAGCTGGGATAGTCTATCCAGCAATGCCAAGCTGGCAGTGATTGCGGCTGAAGACCAGCGTTTCCCCGAGCACAGAGGGTTTGATTTAGTGGAAATGCGTCGTGCTTGGGAAGCTAGCCGAGATGGAGCACGTTTACGTGGTGCGAGTACGTTAAGCCAGCAAACGGCCAAAAATGTGTTTTTATGGAGCGGTCGAAGCTGGGCGCGTAAAGGGCTAGAGGCGTGGTTTACGCTGCTGATAGAAGTCTTGTGGGACAAGCAACGTATACTGGAAGTGTATTTGAACGTTGCGGAGTGGGACACCGGTGTTTTTGGTTTGGAAGCTGCAGCTGATCACTATTTTGGTGCGTCTGGAAGTGCTTTGACCGAACGGCAAGCAAGCCTACTAGCGGCTATTCTTCCTAGCCCGCGTACCCGCAGCGCCTCACGGCCAGACGCTCAGGTCGAGCGCCGTAGCCAGTGGATTCGACAGCAGATGCGTAATTTAGGTGGTGTCCGTTATTTAGAGCGCCTGTAACGCGTCAGGTTTTCTCTTTTAGTTTTCGCTCTTTTGGTTTTCGTACCACCATCACGACCCCTGCGATAGCAATAGCCATGCCTACTAGCCCAAGCAGGGGTAAACGCTCATCAAACAGCCACCACGCCTGTAGCGCGGTAACCGGTGGCACCAGGTAAAATAAGCTGGCCACTCGCGATGCTTCCCCCTTTTTGATTAACGCCATTAACAGCAGAATGGCGGAAATAGAGAGCACCAGTACCAGCCAGCCTAGTGTGAGCACAAACGTTAGGCTCCATTCAATCTGGCGAGTTTCAAACAGCAGTGCCCCACTCCCCAGCAGTATCCCCGCCGCGATATATTGAATCGCTGCCCCTGAAAGAAGTGGCATCGTTGTACAGTAGCGTTTTTGGTAAAGCGTACCTAATGAGATGCCTAGCAAGGCAGCGGTAACACTAACTAAGGCGCCAAGGCCAAATCCCGAAAACAGCGAGGTGCCGAACTCTAGCTTGCTGCCTAACACAAGACAGATGCCCACAAGGCCAAGCAGTAGCCCCAACCATTGGCGGGGTGTTAAACGCTCACCCAATAATGGGCCAGCAAAGGCAGCGGTTAGCAATGGTTGCAGGCCAACCAAAAGCGCCGCTAAACCGGCAGGCATACCTAAATAAATCCCGTAAAACACCCCACCTAAATAAGTGCCGTGTACCAACAGCCCTGAAACACCTATATGTAGCCAAAGCACGGGTGATGACGGCCATGCAATGCGCATTAGCCACGTCAATGGAATCAGCAACATAAGAGTGAGCACGAATCGAACAAACAAAAAGGTAAATGGTTCTGCGTAGGGCAGGCCAAATTTTGCGCCAATAAACCCTGTGCTCCAGAGTAAAACAAATAGTCCAGGCATGGCTGTAAGGCTTAAAGAGGCCATATTGATATTTTCTAAGTTATTGATACTTTTAGACATAGTTCCTCATTATAGGCGCTCTCTGTGCGCTTAATTGCTACATTGCGTTCTTTTTGTTACTAACTTTTACATGAAAATTTGAACCTGTAGCTGAACAGCGCGTCACACGAAGCACATTCATAACGCATCAATGAGGTTTCTTACTATGCAACGTATGACTGCTTTGTTCTCTGCTGCTCTTCTCGCTACAGGTCTACTGGCTGGTACCGCGCATGCGCAGCAAACTCAAGACCCGGCTCAAGATCCAATGGCTACCCAGCAAGCACCAGCCCAGGATTTTTCTGATGAGCAGTTACAGCAGTTCGCCGATGCTTCTCAAGAAATCGCCGTGATCTCTCAAGAGTACACACAGCGTCTGCAGGAAGCAGAAGATGAATCCACTCAACAGGAAGTTCGCGCTGAAGCTAACGACCGTATGATCGAAGTCGTTGAAGATAGCGGTTTAGATGTTGATACCTTTAACGCCATTGGTCAGTCAATTCAGCAAGACCCTGAAATGATGCAGCGTGTTCAGGAAATGGCTAACCAGTCATAAGTTTAGTCAATGTTATGGCAATCAGGTTTTTATAGTGAGTTCTCCTTGAACATAAAAATCTAGCTAACATAACGTGTTTGATCCAATGTAAACCCAGCGTTCTGCGCTGGGTTTTTTTGCTTTTGTTACCACCCATTGATGGCCTGAGGGTTTACGGTTCACGCTATCCAAGACAAACTTCATCTATTGTTAATGCTGTCGCGCCAAGTGCAGGAGATCGCATGGATGTTGAGCTATTAGAAATACGTCAGCATATGGGGCAGTATCCCCCGTTTGATGGTTTATCGGATGCGTTGCTAGACGCCATTGCTGAGCACGTTCAAGTACGCTACTACAAAACGGGGAGCGATATATTAAAGTTTGACGATACGCTTACAGAGTTATGCTATATCCGCAGTGGCGCGGTAGAAGTCTACCGCCGTCAGGGCGAGCTTTATAACCGTCTGGGAGAAGGGGATATCTTCGGCCATTTTAGCCTGCTGCGAAACCATAAAGTGCGGTTACCCGCGAAGGCGATCGAAGATACGCTAATTTATTTTATACCTAATGACGTCTTCCAGCGGCTTTGCGAAGAAGACGATGACTTTGCTGACTTCGTTGAACTTGAACGCCCTCGCTTAGAAACCGCTGCAGAGCAGCAAAAAAAGTCCAATGACATGATGGTCACTAGGATACGCAAATTGGTAACGCGCTATCCCGTGATGGTTGAGTCAACAATCACTGTCCAGCAAGCGGCTCAACAGGTGAGCGACGCTCAGGCATCTGCGGTGCTGGTGATTAATGAGGGCAGTAATAATCCTCGTTACAGCTTTCAAGATAGCGAAGGCAAAACCTGGCAAATGTGCGGCATTCTGACGGATAGCGATTTTCGCACTCGGGTGGTGGCAGAAGGTTTATCAGCTCAAACGGCGATTGGCGACGTCATCTCTGAGCGGCTAATCACCATTCAATCAGATGCATCGGTTTATGAGGCCATGCTGACGATGCTACGTAACAATGTTCACCACTTACCCGTGCTTTATCGCCAGCGACCGGTAGGGGTTGTTCACCTTTCTGATATTATTCGCTACGAAACGCAAAGTGGGTTGTATCTGGTAAGTAATATTTTCAACCAGTCCAGCGCCCAGGGGTTAGCGAGACTCGCTCCAGATGTACGTGCTGCTTTCGTAAGAATGGTGCAAGAAGGTGCTAATTCACAAATGGTGGGGAGTGCCTTATCGACCATTGGGCGTAGTTTTACCCGACGTTTGTTAGAGCTTGCTGAAGAAACGCTGGGTCCACCGCCAGTACCTTACTGCTTCATGGTCAATGGCTCCATGGCGCGCAATGAGCAAAGTATCGTCACTGATCAGGATAACGCGCTGATCTTATCAGATGATTTTAATCCTGAGGAACATGACGACTACTTTCATGCGTTAGCCGCCTTTGTAAGCGATGGCTTAGATGCCTGTGGATATACTTACTGCAAAGGCGATGTGATGGCGACTAACCGCCAGTGGCGTCAGCCGTTACATGTTTGGAAGCGCTATTTTCAAGACTGGATGGCCAATCCAACCCCTGAAAGGCTGCTGCATAGTTCGATCTTCTTTGATTTAGACAGCATTTATGGCGAAGACCATTTTGTCGAAGCGCTGCAAGACTTGATAGCCCACACTGCTCCACAGTCGCCGCTGTTTTTGGCAGCCATGGCCCGCAATGCGCTAAATCGAACGCCGCCGCTAGGGTTCTTCCGTACCTTTGTGATGGAAAAAGATGGAAAGCATAACAACTCCATTAACTTAAAACGGCGCGGTACTGCCCCCATGGTCGATCTTATTCGAATTCATGCGTTGGCCTGTGGCTCAAAAGCGCAGAACTCGTTTCAGCGCTTAAACGATATTAGCAATACCCAGCTATTGGCAACCGGTGTTAGTGACAAGCTCAGCTACGCGTTTGAGTTTTTATGCATGTCACGAATTCGCCACCAAATGATTGATCTCCAAGAAGACCGCACGCCCGATAACAATATCGAGCCGGAGAATGTTGACGATAGCGAGCGCCATACGCTGAAAGATGCCTTTCAAGTACTCAGTAATGCGCAAAAATTCCTGAAATTCCGCTATCCCTTACCTGCCCAACGGCAGGGGCGATAATATGCATGGAATCCGGCTTCGTCAAAAAGTGGTTCAAGCTAACTGGTTAGATTATATGGCTGAGCGTGCTGAGTTATCTAACAATAGTGCGCTAAAGCAATTTTATGCGACGCCGCTGCCCAGCCCGGATACCCCTATCTCTCAGGTACCGATGGTGGCGTTGGATATGGAAACTACAGGCCTGGATGAGCGGCGACATGCGATTGTTAGCATAGGGGTGGTACCTTTTACATTGGACCGCATCCCACTAGCTCAGCGTCGTTATTGGGTATTGAAGCCGCCACGGCCGTTAGATGAAGCGTCTATTGCCTATCATCATATTACCCACTCCGAAATTGCCAGTGCGCCTGACCTAGACGACGTGCTAGATGATTTATTAGCGGTGCTAGCTGGTCGCGTGGTGGTGGTTCATTTTCGCAATATCGAGCGCCCGTTTCTTGATGCTGCCGTGAAAGCACGACGGGGAGAAGGGCTGCTGTTCCCGATGATTGACACCATGTCGTTGGAGGCGCGCATGCATAGACAAACGCTGTGGGCACGCTTTCGACGTTGGTTAGGGCAGCCGCCAGTATCGATTCGTTTAAATGCCAGCCGTGAACGCTACTCTTTGCCAGCTTATCAAGGTCATCATGCGTTGGTGGATGCACTTGCGACAGCAGAGTTACTACAAGCTCAAGTTAGTTATCACTACACGAAAGAAACACCCTTGAGTGATATTTGGGTTTGAGTAAGTGTCGTTTGAGCCTAAATAGTAGGGCGTAAAAAGTAGGGCGGTGCATAACGCAAACGGGCAGCCAAATGGCTGCCCGTTTGCGATTTAGTACAAGTATTAACGATTTACTATACCGCTTTAGGCTCGCTCATTAGACCCTTGATAATGGCATAACATGCCACCAGCAAAATAATGGTAAATGGGAAGCCGGTAGACACCGCCATGGTTTGCAGCGCGGTTAAACCACCGCCCAATAGCAACGCAATAGCGATAGCCCCTTCTATAATGGCCCAGAAGACACGCTGTGGCTTAGGCGCATCTACTTTGCCGCCTGCGGTGATGGAGTCAATAACCAACGAGCCGGAGTCAGAAGAGGTCACAAAGAAAATAATGACCAGCAGAATTGCCACAAACGAGGTAATTTGTGACAGCGGCAATTGTTCAAGCATCACAAACAGCTGTAAATCGACGCCTGCATCACGCACGGCCTCAATGCCTTGGCTAACGTACTGATCAATAGCGGTGCCGCCAAAGGTGGTCATCCAGAGTACCGATACAATGGATGGCACCAACAGTACCGAAATTAAGAACTCGCGTACGGTACGGCCGCGGGAAACCCGTGCAATAAACATACCGACGTACGGAGACCAGGAAATCCACCATGCCCAGTAGAAGGCTGTCCAACCTTGACTAAAGTTCGCATCTTCACGGCCAAATGGATTTGAGAGCGCAGGGAGGTGAACAACATAGTTAAGCAAGTTTTCAAAGAAACCTGTGGCTATGAGCAGCGTTGGACCAACGGCAATCACGAAGAAGAGTAGCACCGCTGCCATCGCGATATTGATTTTCGACAGCAGCTGAACGCCCTTATCCACACCCGCTAAAATAGAGCCGATGGCAATAATTGTGATACCGATGATCAGCAGGATCATGGTGATATCGCTTTCCGGTGCGCCGAACAGGTAGGACAACCCTGCGGCTGCCTGGGTGGCCCCTAAGCCAAGCGATGTAGCCAAACCAAACAGCGTGGCGAAGACCGCGAGAATATCGATCAGATGGCCTGGCCATCCCCACACGCGTTCGCCCAGGAGGGGATAAAACACCGAACGCATAGAGAGGGGAAGGCCTTTATTAAACGAAAACAGGGCAAGGGACAGTGCCACTACCGCGTAAATTGCCCAGGGATGAAGCCCCCAATGAAAGATAGTCGCTGCCATACCTAGCGCCGCAGCACCGGCTGCATCACCCTCAGCGCCCGCTAAGGGTGCCCAGCTTCCACCGTCAAAAGACGTTCCAAAGTGGGTCAACGGCTCGTTAACGCCGAAGAACATTAGGCCAATGCCCATACCTGCGGCAAAAAGCATTGAAAACCAGCCCACATAGGTAAAGTCTGGTTTAGCATCAGCGCCGCCTATGCGAATTTTACCCAGTGGCGAAATAATTAACCCAAGGCACAAGATAACGAAAATATTGGCAGCAAGAATAAAGAACCACGCCAAATTGCCGGTCAAGAAGCTAAAAATAGCATCGTAAACGGGAGCAATGGTGTCCTGTAAAGCGAGTGTTAGAATGACAAACAGGAGGATGACGATCGATGAAATCGTGAATACCTTGCCATGCAAGTCAAGGTTAACTCCCATTGTACTTGTGGTGATATTGTCTTGACCGATCACATAATCAGTGTCGATAAGATTTGCCGGCCCCTCTGGGGCTGGAATACCCTCTGAGGCTGGTTCATCGGGTGATAGATTTTGCGGTTTTTTATCCACAAAGCTGCTCCCTTAATTATCGAAATTGTAAGCGTTACAACGCAATGTTCTTTATTGCGGCAACCGAATGAGAAAAACGGAGGCACCCGTATGCGTGGCAACCTTGCCACCATGAGACGGCATAATGGCATCTAGGTGACGTGGTAAATGCGTAGCCATCATGACTAAATCTGCCCCTACCTCATCAATTGCTTTCACCAGCAGCGAATCAACGTTAGCAATGGGGTCGGTTGAGCTATACACCTTGATGCTAACGGGCTGGCCATGAACGCTGTGCCGTTCTTGGGCGAAAGCCTCAAGCTTTTGCTCATACTCTTGGGGTGTGCGGGCGATGCTGGTTGGCGTATTAGCCGTGACGCCGACATAGGTGATATGCGAGTCATATTGTTTGGCAAGGTCAGCAACAACGCGTAACGAGGGTTCAAGAGTTTCTAGGTGGGCAAGGTCTACAGGCACCATAATGTTGTTAAACATGGCAAGCTCCTAGAGTGGCCTATCTGGGTGCTCGATACGGCGTAGTTACTACACTGAATTTCGAGCATCTGATGACACTGGACACATCAATAGAGTGAATGGCTGTAGCCGCTGAACCGGTGTTTTCAAACTCTCCAGTTCAGCGGCTTATGACACTATACCTTGTACAGTTTAGGTACTATTAGGAATTGAGCCACGTTTCTACAACATCTTGGTTATCTTCTACCCACTGTTTAGCATTCTCGTAGGGGTCGCTGTTATCTTCCTGATTCATCAGCATGACCTCACCCATCTGTTCGGGTGTCCACTCAAAGGCATCAAGAATGGCGTAGGCTTCTGGCATGTCATCTTTTAAGCCTTGGCGTACCACGGTGTGAATCTGCTCGGCACCGCCATACACTTCTTCTGGGTCTTCAAGATATTTCAGGTCGAAACGAGCAAACATCCAGTGCGGTGTCCAGCCAGTCACCACGACATCTTCTTCATTGTTAATTGCGCTTGAAAGCGCTGCGGTCATGGTAGCACCGCTACCGCTACGCAGACGCAGTCCGAGATCATAGGTATCCACAACCTCTTCGGTAAGCGCCATTAGGCCTGCACCGGGGTCAATACCGATGATCTCGCCGTTAAAGCTGTCGGCGTTATCGTTTAGGTCAGCGATAGAATCAACGTCGGTATAAGACGGCACAACTAGACCTAGCTTGGTACCATCCAGATTCATGCCGAGATCTTCAACGTTACTTCCTACACGCTCCATGTAGTCAGCGTGGGTAGTCGGCAGCCAAGCGGCAACAATGGCATCTGCATCCCCTGTTGAAAGTGCCTGGAACATGGCGGCGGCCGAAAGTGATGTTAGCTCAACCTCAAACCCTGCTTGTTCGAGTACGGCTGCCATGACATTGGTAGAAGCCACTTCAGACGACCACTCAACGTAGGCAAGGTTGATCGTGCCCTGATCCTGGGCATAAGCCAAACTGCCGGCAGTCATGCCAGTACCAGCAATTAGGGCTAATGAGGCGAGGCGGATGCGGTGATTTAACTTACGAGTTTTCATACTTGTGCTCCTTGGTAAAAGTAGTGGCTTTTATCTCTTCTCTATCGTTGTCTCTATTACAACAGACAATTCACAATAGACAGCGAGTAAGTGCCACGACTGTAATAAACAAGCTAACAAGCGCTGCTTAATTATAAATTTAGATCACACCATTAGCATGCGGATGCCAGCAGAGTGAATCAAGTAGACTGGTCAACGCAGTATTTTTGATAGCTGCGAGCCCCGTCTTAACTAGGCTTATTGCGAACGACGCGTTTTCCGTAGCGATTGCGTTAAACGGTCAAGTAGCATGGCTAGTATGACAACAGCGATTCCAGCTTCGAAACCATCGCCGGGACGCAGTCGCTGAATTGCACGCCACACCTCGCTCCCCAGGCCATCCGCGCCGATCATGGCGGCGATAACCACCATCGAAAGTGCCAACATAATAGTCTGGTTAATCCCTGCCATTACTGTCGGTAGTGATAGCGGAAGTTGTACCTTGAATAATTTTTGACTGCGTGTTGCGCCATAGGCATCAGCGGCCTCAATAAGCTCAACCGGGACCTGACGAATGCCAAGCGTTGTAAAGCGAATAGCAGGCGGCATCGAGAAAATTACGGTCGCAAAAATGGCGGAGACAGAGCCAATACCGAAAAATGGAATGGCGGGTATCAGGTACACAAATGCAGGCATGGTCTGCATGAAATCCAGTATGGGCATGATCAGGCGGTAAAGCCGATTTGATAGGGCTGCCGCAATGCCTACTGGCAATGCGATAACCACGGCCACCAGGGTGGCGAAGACCACCAGCGTGAGGGTCTCTATCATCGGGTTCCAGAGCCCTAGGTTCCAAATTAAGGCTAACCCAGCCACTGCACCAAGTGCTAAGCGGACACCCGCTAACTTCAAACAAAGTAGTGCGATCAAGCCAAGTAGCGCCCATTCAGGTAGCCACATCAAGCTGTCGTTTAATACATCAATGCCCGTTTGGGTAAAGCGAGAGATGCCCCGCGTTACAGACGAGTACTCGCTTGTTAACCAGGTTAAGCCGCTCTCAATCCAATCGCCAAGAGGAATGCTTGGAATATCCATTACTGTTCTCCTGCCCGTGCTAATTCATCCAGTACCGCACCCTTCACAACAACGCCAAGTAACCGCTGCTGATCATCAACAACGGCGATGGGGAAGCTTTTATCGCTAAACATAGCGAACAGATTGTGCAGGGGTTCCTCGGGAGGGACTTTGCGGAAGTCTTGAGTCAGGTGATCAGTAATCGTTTCTGACTTGGCATCAATCGCTCTGCTTGCCGATTCAGCCTCTAACAAGCCGATTAGGCGGCGATCACGGTCAGTGACGTATATTGAATCAATACTATGGTCGCGCATGCGATGTAGAGCCGTACGTGGGCCATCACTGTCACGGGCAGTTGAGCGCACTGGGCGCATAGCACTTTCAGCAGTGAGTACCCTCGAACGATCGACACCTTCAATAAAGCGGCGTACATAGTCATCGGCTGGTTGGGTCAATATTTCTTCCGGGGTGCCGATTTGTACGACTTCGCCATCTTTCAGCAGTACGATACGGTCACCAATATTGAGCGCTTCATCCAAGTCGTGGGTAATGAAGACGGTGGTTTTCTGCATTTTAGATTGCAGTTGCAGCAGCTCTTGCTGCATATCTTTGCGGATTAGAGGGTCAAGCGCTGAAAATGCTTCGTCCATCAATAGTACGGTGGAGTCATTCGCTAGCGCACGGGCTAGGCCAACACGCTGCTGCATACCACCGGAAAGCTGGTTAGGGTAAGCCTCTTCCCAACCATCTAACCCTACTTGTGTTAGCGCGTTTTGGGCAATGTGCTTACGTTCCGCTTTATCTACGCCGCGAATTTCAAGTCCGAATTCAGCGTTTTGACGCACTGTGCGGTGAGGAAATAGCGCGAAGTTTTGAAACACCATAGAAAAATGACGGCGACGACACTCCAGTAACGCCTTTTCGCCCAGCGTGGGAATATTTTCACCATCAATCACTATCTCGCCTTCGGTGGTATCAATCAGGCGATTTAAACAACGAATCAACGTTGACTTGCCAGAACCTGATAGCCCCATGATGACGAGCAGTTCGCCCTCATAGACATCGAAAGAGATATTGGAAAGGCCTAGCGTTTGACCCGTTTTTTCAAGGATTTCAGGGCGTTTTAAGCCTTGGTCGCGGAGCTCAAGGGCTTTTTTTGGCTGCTTACCAAATACCTTGCTTAAGCCGCGTACCTGAATTTTGACAGGGCGTGTCTCGTCCATCAGCGATGCCTATTGCGTGAATGAGCAGCCTTGTGTCGTTGCTCAGTTCGCTTCCTAGTGACCAGATGGCTTTCCCTGCAAACAGCGACACAAAACGGTTCATAATTGAAATTTAAGTTTGGGTTCGGTTATTTATTAATATTTATTATACATAAGTAGACAAGGTGTGTCACAACGCCTCCTGTGCTAGGCGTCCAATGTCGTCACATGTGCCAGTTTGAACCCACGTCCGTTCACTGCTTGTTAATGATTGGAGGGTTTTTTTTTATTTAAATTTATGATTTTTAACAATAATTGTTTTTTATCTGAGTGTAGGCATAGGTTATGCAAGATTATAAGTAACGTAATGATTTTATTTTTAAACTGTCTTTGTCACTGAACCTTTTTTTGGTCGACAGCTTTATGATTGACAGTTTTTACGATTGACAGCTTTTATGTTGGAAGGGAGGTAAGTCGTATGGATAAGCACGCTAAACAAGTTACTAAACGCCCACGTGTACTTACACTATGCATGTTAGCGGCCACCGTAAGCACGCTTGCGCTCGCCGGTTGTGGCAACGGTGACGACGACATGCCGCCTGCAGAACAGCCAGAAACCATGGAGCAGGATGCCACTTCTTCAACGGATCAAGTGTCGTCTGGTGATGACAATACGGCCATGGATACCACCTCAGATCCTATGATGAACGATGATCCTGACGTGGCAGAAGACTCCGCTATGAATGAAGACCCTGGATTAAGCGATGATGCAGCGGCTTCACAAGAACCGATGCCAGAAGCAGAAGCAAATGTTGGAGAAGAAGATCCTGAAGAGAACCCAGGCTTTGGTGAAGGTACTGAACCAATGCCAACCACGGATGAAGATGACACGGATGAGAATGACGACGAGATGAATAGCGGTCAGTAATCGTTAACGCTCCCTACGATGGTAAATCGACCCAGCTGTCTGTTCCCTGCGGCTGCTCCACCCGATTTATCATCTTTTTCCCCCGCGCCCGCGGGGGTTTTTTTTATTTTATGGCAACAATACCAGCGCCTACAACTGGCTTTGCAGAGTTTGTAGAGCGGGTCTTCCCACCCATGCTTTTTTGGCAACCTAGCAAATAGTCACTAAGGTTAAGAGGCGGTGGGTGTAAAAAGCGCCTTTGCAATTAATCAATCAAGGAAGGAGAACGACATGATGTCACTGAAACCTACTGTACGATTATTAGCGTTACTGCTGAGTGTATTGCTGGTTGCTGGTGTGCTATCCGGTTGTGGCAATGATTCACCCCCTAACGCCGATGCAGAGCAAGAGATAGAAGAGCCGATGGGCACGGGGCCGATGGCTAATGATGGAACCACGCCTGAAGAAACGCCAGGAGAGGGCGTTACCGAATAATCTGGCGTCTTATAGAAAGCTGAACCGGTCACTTTGGTGTGTGACCGGTTTATCCTATTACGTTAATCCTCGTTATCTTCCAAACGCCGATAGAGCGTTCGTCGAGCAATACCCAGCACTTCAGCAGTACGCCGCTTATTGCCGCCAGTAGCTTCTAGCACTTTGCGAATATAGCGCTTCTCTACTTCTTCCAAGCTTGGCCAACGCGCTGGTGCAGGCGCTGGCACCTGGGTGCCGGGCAACACCTCGCCACTAAGGGTCGGCGTTATTTCCGAGCCGTTATGTTGGCTGGCCTGCTCGCGTAGCCGTTCTGGCAAATCGTTGTGCTGCAATACACCCTCTTCGCTCAGGGTTACGGCACGCATAATGGCATTTTCTAACTCGCGCACGTTACCAGGATAGGGGTAGTTCAACAGGCTGTTCAGCGCTTCAGGTTCAATTTGTTCAATTTGTTTATTTTGCGCTTCGGCATGTTTGTCAATTAATGCAAACACGAGATGTTCTATATCGGTGCCCCGTTCGCGCAGCGGAGGGATGCGTAGCGAGAATGTTTCAAGTCGATAGAACAAGTCACTTCGGAAGTTTTCCTGCTCGATCTCTTTTTCAAGATTTCGGTGAGTCGCTGCAATAATACGCACATCAACCGGTTCTTCGCGCTCGCCGCCAACCGGACGCACGGTTTTTTCTTGTAATGCGCGCAGCAATTTAGCCTGAAGATTAACGGGCATTTCGCCAATCTCATCCAAGAAAAGGCTGCCGCCCTTGGCACTATGAAACAGACCTCTGCGCGCTTCGTTGGCCCCAGTGAACGCTCCTTTTACATGGCCAAAAAACTCGCTTTCCATTAGATCAGCAGGAATGCTGGCACAGTTCACGGGCACAAAAGGTGCATCATGGCGTTTGCTCTCTTGATGGATAGCACGGGCCAATAGCTCTTTACCGGTACCGCTTTCGCCTAGAATCAAAATAGGCGCATCGCTTTTAGCCAGCCGAGAAGCATCATGAAACAGGGATTGCATGCTTGGGCTTTTGCCAACAATGCCGTGGAAGTGGCTCAATTCAGTATCGTGGGAAAGCGATAAGCGCTGGCGCTCTAAGACGCGAAAGACCGCTTCGCGAATTGCATCTAGATCTAATGGTTTGGTTAGAAAATCATCGGCGCCCAGTTTTAGCGCCTCGACAGCTTGGTCAATGGTGCCAAACGCAGTGATGACAATAATACCCAGCTCGCTGCCACTTTGGCGAAGCTGCTGAAGTAACTGAATGCCGGTCATTCCAGGAAGACGAACATCCGTAATCATCATTGCAACAGGGGTATGGCTAAGTAGCGCCAAGGCATCTTCTGCGCTGGGCACGCCTAGCGTATCGTAGCCCGCGTCGTTAAGTTCTTCTTCCAATAACTCACGTATAGCGGCGTCATCTTCCACCACCAATAAAGGTAAAAGGTGTTCCTGATGGGTCACAAACGTTTTCCTCAAGCGGATGCGGTTTCACTAAGGGGGAGCGTAATTTCAAATCCAGCGCCGCCAAGGCCGCTATTAAATACGCCAATCGTCCCGCCGTGGTCGTTAATAATGCGATGCACCATGGAGAGCCCTAAGCCACTGCCTTGGCCCACCGGTTTAGTTGTAAAAAAAGGGTCAAATACTTGTTGATGTTGTGATGCTGGAATGCCAGGCCCATCATCTTCTACCCACAGCGTTAACTCTTCCCCGTATTGTTTGGCACTAAGACGTACGTGGCCTACGTTTGGCGCTTGCGCTGCGTTACGCAATAAATTGGTGAGCACTTGCACAATTTGCTGACCATTGACTAATAAATGGGGGGGAGGGGAAGGAAGGTCAATATCTAAACGGATATTTCGTGGCTCCAGCTCCTCTTCCACGAGTTCACTTGCACTCAGAATAAGCTGATCGAGGGCTTGCGTGCCTTTCTCTACGTTATGTTGTCGCCCCAGCTCCATTAACTGGCGGACAATTTGGACAATGCGTTCGACTTCGCCACGAATACGACTAAGGCGTGCGCGTTCGTCGTCGCCAATAACATTCCGACGGGCTAAACGCTGAGCTTGGCCATTGATGACGGTTAACGGTGCGCCAATCTCATGGGCCACACCAGCCGCCAAAACACCCAGTTCGGCCAGCTTTTTAGATTTGCGCAAGCGCTTTTCAAGTTCGATTTCGCGCTGCCGACGAGCATCTATGTCGCGATCTTTATCTGCCATGGCATCCAGCATGCCGTTCAACCCTGATGCTAAGCGGCGATACTCTGTCGGGCCATCGACCGTAGCCCGCTGGCTACGGTCGCCATCTTCTACTAGTAACATCACGTGCAATAGGCGGTTAAGTGGCCGCTCAATATAGTGCCGAAAGCCCCACCAAATGCTAAATACAATACCGGCCGCTCCGATCACAAACACCAACACCGCCACAATGCTGATAAAGCCCGTATAGTTTTCAATGCCGGTATTAAGTCGGTTTACCTGCAGGACGCCTTGCACCGTGCCGTCTTGCGCCCGTAGCGGAATCAATGCTGAGTAGTACGTCCAACCTTCTTGCTGGCGGTAATTGCTGTAGAGGTCATCTTGTTCGATAACCTGCTGAATTTCACTCGGTGTGAACAGATCTTTGCCCAAGCCCAGCCCATAAACTTCACGGCCTTGGGTGTCGAACACATAAGCACCATAGATACGATGAAATGAAAAAGCGGATTGCAGTGCTTCTTCTAACGGCGTGTCGCTATCACGAGCGACGGCATAGCTCAGCGATGTGCTCAGTGCCCGTGTGATAATTTCAACTTCAGTCTGCAGCTTGGAACGCACATTATCTTCCAGCGACTTGATGGCCACCAGGCTAAATACCACTAAAACGACAAAGAGCGGCACGATGACCGTCAAAATAATTAAATTACGAAGTCGCATTATGCATCCGTGTGAATAACAGCCGGTCATCAGTGAACAGCATAAACAGTGTATGTAGGCAGTATAAAGAGTAGCGCTTCAGATAACGTTAGTGTGGGTTAATTAACCACCTTTAAACGATAAAGGCTGCCCTGATCACCATCGGTTAGCAAATAAATGGCGTCGTTAGGGCCCTGGCGCACATCGCGAATGCGGCCAATTTGGCCGTCAAGAATGACCTCTTCATCCACAACACGGCCGTTTTCCAGTTGCAGGCGTAACAAGGTCTCGCTGGCTAAACCACCGGCTAATAGCTGCCCCTGCCAGTCTCCAAACGTGTTGCTGGTGACTTCAGTCAGGCCTGAAGGTGCAAAGCGACCCTCAAAGCGGTAAACCGGGTCCACCATGCCAGGCATTGATTCGACTCCGATCGGCTCATTAGTCCGATAATCATTACCTAAACTAACTTCCGGCCAGCCATAATTGCTGCCCGCTTCGATGTGATTAAGTTCATCACCTGTGCGCGGGCCATGTTCGCTCGCCCAGGGCTCACCATTGCTAAGCACCGTCATGCCTTGAATGTTGCGGTTGCCCATGGAATAAATCTCATCCCGGGTACTATCATCGTCCACAAAAGGATTATCGTCAGGGACGCCGCCTGTATCTGTTAAGCGCAGTGTTGACCCTGCATGATCATCGCTTGCCTGGGCACGGGCCGGGGTAACGCCTCGGTCGCCAATGCTCATTAATAGCGTACCGTCTGCTAGCCATGCCAAACGAGAGCCGTAATGGCGTCCGGGGGAAGAGGCGCGGTCCTGTTCAAAAAGGTGTTCGACCTCACCCAATGAATCACCCTGCCACTTCACCCGTGATAGCGCTGAACGGCTGTTATTGCCGTCGGGTTTGCTCCAGGTGAAATAAATCCAGTCGTGTTCTCCCTCCCCAAAAGCCGGGTGAAGAGTAATATCGAGAAGCCCACCTTGTCCCTGGTGGCTGACCGTGGGTAATCCGTCAAGCGCCTGTTGACTTCCGTCTTGATCCACCAGCGTAAGCTGTCCACGGCGTTCGCTGACCAAAAAGCGACCGTCAGGCAAAAAAGCGACTGCCCAAGGGCTGCTCAACCCCTTTGCCACGCGTTCAAGCGAAAAAGTTACCTGTTCGGTTTCCATTGCCTCGTACACCATGTCTGCCTGGACATTACTAAGCGTGCCTGTCAGCACTAGCCCACTAATAGCGGTCAGACACCAGCGGTAAGAGAGAATCGTTAACGCTGCCTGGCGGTCTTGTGTTTGTGGTTGGCGCATTAGCGTTACTCCTGCGGTGATAGCGGGTGATGGTCATGTTCAAGTCTAGCAGTGACTGCTTAACCTGGACGGGGTTCCCTCCTTTTATTGACATATCAGAATGTTATAGCCAAATCGCTACATCAAAAAAGCCAGCAAAATTGGTAAATATACCAGGGCAAGCAGCGTAGAGCAGAAAACCAAGCTGGCGACATAGGCGGGTTCGCGCTGAGCACGCTGGGCAAATAAGTAGTTAAATACCGCCACAGGCATACACATTTGTAGTACCAAAATGCTTTGGGCCAACGGTGGAAGACCAATCCAACCAGCAATCAACCATGCCGCTGCAGCGGCAAGAGGAATACGCACTAGGCTGAATCCAAGGCCCGAGCGTAAGCTTTTTACCTGAATACTGGCGAGTGAAACACCCAGTGTGATGAGCATGAGCGGTACTGTAAATCCAGACATCAGATCTACCGTATTGTCTAACCAAGCAGGCAATGAGGTATCGGTTAACAGCAGTGCCATCGAAATTAAAATGGCATACACCGTGGGTGTTTTAAGCAACGTCTTAATCGGATTTCCGTTGCTATTGAGCACCGCCCCTAACGTAAACTGAAACAGCGATACCGTCACCATCACCGTAATGCCATAGGCAAATCCAGCGCTGCCAAACGCATACAGTACAACGGGTAGCCCCATATTGCCGGTGTTGGGATACATCATTGGTGCCAGTAATACACGCCAACTGCGGCGCAATAGTTTGGCCACCACAAAACTCGCCGCGCCCATAGTGAGAATCACCAGGGCCGTTGCAAGCATCATTTGCCCAAAGCTACTGGCATCGATAGTAGCCCCAGACAGTGAGGTAAGCACAAGCGCAGGTGTACCAATGTTAAATACTAAGCGGGTAATAAAATCGACCGGGTAGGGATGCCCTAAGCGGACCCATAAATATCCCAGTCCAGCGCCAGCGAGTACTGGCGCCATCACGGCAAAAAGTTCGGCGAGCATTCCCATTCCTTGACGATTATTAGCGGCTCATTGTCGTTAATTAGGCCGCTAACTGGCAAGGTGAATTGGTTAATTGGCGTTAACTATGGAGTGATGGGTTTGCCAAGCAGCGGGAACCTGTTCACGTAAAAATGTTAGCAGCGCATTAACCCGCCGTGAGTGATGACCGTAAGCATACAACATGGTGATTGGTAGTGGGGCGGGTTCCCAGCCAGGTAAACAACTGACTAAATCGCCAGGATGATGCTGCTCGCGTTTTTCGACCATCCAATGGGGCAGTAGCCCAATGCCTTGACCATAAGCAATGGCATCAATTTGAAGCACCGTTAAATCGACTCGCAGCCGCGAGCGGGGCGCATGAAAGAGAAAGTCATCGTGATGGGTATGGTGTAACAGTAGGCCGCTAGAAGCGCTATCGAGTAAATCAATCCACGCGTGTTCTTCTAGCTCGCTTGGGTGCTGAGGGTAACCAGCGTTGGCAAGATAGCTGGGGTTGGCATAAAGGCCACGGGTCAAGTGCCCCAAGCGCTCCTGATTAAGACCGCATTCATGTGTTGCCCCTAGCCATATGTGCACACTGTTACTGTGCATTTTAGTTGGGGGTGTTTCGCGGGTATGAAGGGTTAATTCTACTTTAGGGTGGCGGGTTAAAAACGCATCCACAACGCCTGCCATCCAACCTCGTGCCAACGCCCCATGTACTTCCAGGGTTACTTTTCCGCTGATTTCCTCGCGCAGTTCTGCCAATGCTTCATGACTGTGGGCTGCCAATGCCAGCAGTTCTGTGCAGTAGTGATGAAACAGCAAGCCTGCCTCAGTAGGAATCAGCCGATTGGCTTGCCGCCTGAGCAGCGGCTGGCCCAATCGTGTTTCTAGCTGGCTAATACGGCGGCTCAGCGTCGATTTAGCAAGCCCTAGTTTTTGTGCGCTGCGCGTTAGGCTACCGGTGGTCATCACATCGGCAAAGGCGGCAAGTTCATCAAAATCGTACATGGTCGGGGCCACTAGGCAACAATCGAAGCGCTATTGTGACATCTAACGATGGTAATGCAAATAATTGGCATTTGTGTTCCGCTTGGTTGAACGTGCTGTGCAACCTATTTGTG
This sequence comes from Halomonas qinghailakensis, assembly GCF_025820815.1. NCBI lineage: Bacteria > Pseudomonadati > Pseudomonadota > Gammaproteobacteria > Oceanospirillales > Halomonadaceae > Halomonas > Halomonas qinghailakensis. The sequence continues at coordinate 2,549,840 of NZ_CP096973.1, forward strand.
CAAAGATTATGCAAAAATAATAATGCTAACGATTCGCATTTGACTGCAAGAGCTCTTTCACATTAAGGAACCCAATTATGTCCACTCGTTTGCGTCGCGCGTTATTGTCCAGCGCCATCTCTTCGTTGGCCTGTAGTGCCCTATGGGCTCAAGAAACGCCTCGGCTAGATGATGTTGTGGTGACCGCTTCAGGTTTTGAACAGCAAATTACCAGTGCGCCTGCATCTATCAGCGTTATTTCTCGGGAAGAGCTTGAGCGTGGCCACTATCAAAATATCACCGACGCCCTGCGTGACGTGCCGGGTGTGGTTGTTACCGGTGGTGGCGCAGGTGACCGTGGCAATGATATTTCACTTCGTGGTATGCCCTCCCAGTACACCTTGATTTTGGTGGATGGACGTCCGCAAAATTCTCGGGAATCACGCCCGAACGGTAGCGCGGGGTTTGAACAAGACTGGCTTCCGCCGCTACAAGCGATTGAGCGTATTGAGGTGGTGCGTGGGCCAATGTCGACACTTTACGGCTCAGATGCTATCGGTGGGGTAATCAACGTGATCACCCGCAAGGTGTCTGATGAATGGCACGGCAATGTGCAGCTCGACACCGTGCTTCAAGAAAACAGCGCTTCTGGAGACAGCCGCCAAGCAAATTTCTACCTCAGCGGGCCGTTAGTGGGTGAGCGATTAGGCCTACAGCTTTTCGGACGTGCCTCTGAGCGGGATGAAGATGATATTTTGAACGGCTACGAAGAAAAAAGCCTGCAAAGTCTAACCGCGCGGCTGAACTTCGCGGCGAACGATAATCACGATTTCACTGCTGAAGCTGGCATTACCAAACAGGATCGCTACTCACGGGTAGGGCGCTCTGGCGCTGCTGAGGGTTGCAAAGGTGGTTGCACCGACAGTATCGGCGAATACACCAACACTCACGTTGCCGTTACCCACAGTGGCCGCTTTGACTGGGGCACCAGCGAAACCTTTGTGCAGCGTGAGCGTAGCGACAACAAATCCCGCGATATCGAAATTACCAACACTACCGCTAAAGCCAGCGCGGTGATTCCACTAGGTACGCACTTAGTGACTGTTGGAGCGAGCTACGAAGAGGAGTCGCTGAGCGATACCACCACCAACAAGATATCTGACCGGACTGAAATCGACAGTAGCCAGCGGGCGCTGTTTGTAGAAGATGAATGGATGCTGACGGACACTTGGGCATTGACTGGCGGTTTGCGCGTTGATGACGATGATAACTATGGCAGTCACGTTAGTCCGCGTCTTTACAGCGTTTGGAATATAACGCCTGATTGGACGCTTAAAGGCGGCGTTTCAACCGGTTATCGTTCGCCAAACCTGCGTGAAATCACCCCCGATTGGGGGCAGATCAGCCGCGGTGGTAATATCTACGGTAATCCAGACCTTAAACCTGAAACGTCGCTTAACAAAGAGATTGCGTTGCTCTACGCCAACGAGGCAGGTCTAAACGGCAGTTTGACGCTGTTCCACAACGACTTTGAAGATAAAATTACTCGTATTGCTTGTCCTATCGATATCTGTACCGATGGCCGTAATGATTTTGGCAGCGACCCTACTTATCGCGTCAACGTGGATGAGGCGATTACACAAGGGGTAGAAGCCAGTCTGGCAGCGCCGCTGACAGATGCAGTAGCGCTAACGGCCAGCTATACCTTCACTGACTCTGAACAAAAAAGTGGTCAATATGCAGGCGAGCCTTTAACGAAGCTACCGCGTCATCAGGTTTCAGCGACGCTTGATTGGCAGGTTAATTCGCGATTCAGTCAATGGACAAAAGTCAGTTATCGTGGTGAAGAGAGCCAGCCCACTACCGGCCCATCCAGCCGCTCTGTGGTGGCACCTTCCTACACCTTTGTTGATGCAGGAGTGGGTTACAAGCTCAACGATAGCGCCACGGTAAACGCCGGTATTTATAATATGTTTGATGAACGTATTACTTATGAAGAGTACGGCTATGTGGACGATGGCCGCCGTGTATGGTTAGGGCTCAACGTGGCGTTTTAGTACTTGTTTAGCCTTTTTGTTAAACGTTGCGGCCACCTGATCAGGTGGCCGCATGTTTAAGTGGCCCAAGCGTTTATTTAAGGGTGTTGGCTTCGGCCAGGCTGGGTATGTCGTTGGGTAAGCGTCAGTACGCTTATCATTAAAGCAGGCAGGAACGTCACCGTCACGATGGAGGCTCCCAGCAAGCCAAATAAGACAATCGCCCCCACGCCACGGTAAAGCTCGGTGCCTTCACCGGGTAAAAATACCAGCGGCGAAAGCCCGCACAGGGTGGTCAGCGTGGTAATCGCAATCGGTCGCAAGCGGGTTTGTACCGCCTGAAACACGGCTTCCTGAACGGATAGCTGCTTATCGTGTAGCCGTCGGCGTGCTTGGTCGACCACCAGGATAGGGTTATTCACCACGGTTCCCATTAAGATCAAAAAGCCCAGCATAGTAATCATATCGAAGGGCTGACTTAGTGGAGCGATGCCAATGAGTGGCAGCAGGCTGCCTACTGCGTTCATAGCTGCCAGACCCATAATGCCACCCACCACGCCCAAAGGGATGGAGGTAAGGATCAGCAGCGGGTACCCCCAGTGAGAGAAAATCGCTACCAGTAGCAAATAGACAATCACAATGGCAATCAAGAAGTTGCCCATTAGCGCGTCTCGCGTGGCATTCAACTGATCACTCGCTCCTGAAATCGAAATATCCACCGCCGAGGGTAGTTCCCCCTCACGGCGTAGACGCTCCAGCATTCTCTCGGCCTGCTCAACCCCTGCTTCTAGGGCGATACTGGGTGGTGGGATGACATTCAGGGTCACCGTGCGGCTACTATCGACCCGGCGAATAACGCTGGTGTCCATGGTTTCATCAATGCTGGCGACGGCAGAGAGCGGCAACGTCGCGCCGCTAGGAGTATGAAGCAGAAGGTTGGATAGTTGGTCCAGAGGTAGCGACAGCTGGGGGCCATAAAGATAAATATCGATCTTTTCGTCATCGAGAAAGAAATCATCCACATAGGCACCTTCGGTGAGTGCAGCGACTGAAAACCCGACGTCTTCTGCCGCTAAGCCAAGCGCTGACGCCTGCGCCCAATCTGGGCGAATTTGTATTAGCGGCTGATCCAGCGATAGCGATGAGGGTTGGCTCTGAATACGCGGATTGCCAAACTCATTGCGGGCTTCTCGATAGAGGTTATTGGCGGCTTCATAAACAGTCGCCAAATCTGGTCCGGCGATATCCAGGTTGATACTCCGCGTACCGCCATCGTTACTTGAAATAATCGAGCCTTTTGAGGCAAACGCGCGCATTCCTGGAAAGCGTTCGTAGTAGTTGGTAAGTGCGTCCATTAACGCTTCGATGTTACCTGGGTCAGCTGCTTCCGCGACGATAAATAGCCGAGTAGGAGCGACTCGCATATTCATATAAGCCAGCGGTGGCACCTCAGTGTCGCCCGCTAAAAAAGCCGCTGGGTCAGCGTCTACATGGGGTAAAAAGTAATCCTCTACTTGCGCAGCGATTCCCGCCATTTCCTGCAGGCTATAGCCAGGCGGGGGACTCATCACCGCAAAGGTTTTAGGTTCCTCACCTTCGGGCAAGTACTCGGCGGGTGGCGTGAGGACAACGATAGTCCAACCGCTGATCACTACCGTGATGACCAGGATCGCTCCGCGGCGAAAAGGGGTGGCGATTATTCGCTCAAGCCGTTCCCCAGCCCACGAAGGGCGTGAGGCCGCAGAGCTATCCTCATGCTCGTTGCGCATCGAAAAATTAAAGCGCGAACACAGTGACGGCACTAGGGTAACTGCCACCAGCATTGAGGCAAAAATAGCGGCGGAAACGGCAATGGCCACATCAGAGTACAGTTGCCCAGCTTCTTCTTCGATAAACAGAATCGGCAGGAACACCAAAATGGTGGTGGCTGTCGATGCCAGCGTCGCGGGCCAGACTTCCTGCACGCCACGTAACGCCGATTCGATGCGGTCGAGCCCTAAACGGCGGTAGCGCTCAATATTTTCCAACACCACAATGCTGTTATCGACGCTCATGCCAATGGCAAAGGCAATGCCTGCCATGGAAATCACGTTGATCGTGCGCCCCGTTAGCATCAGCCCTAAAAAAGCAGCAATGGTGCAAAAGGGGATGCCAATAACGCCAATAAAGGTGGCGCGAGCAGAGCGCAAAAACAGGTACATCACCAACGTTGCAAAGGCCGCCCCAAGTAGCAGGTTGCTCCATACATTACTGACCGAGGCTTCCACGTAGCGCACGTCATCGGCAGTCAGCACCATTTCCATTCCCGCCGGACGCAGAATGCTGTCGTTAATGGCCGCTATTTCTTCTTCAATGGCGTATTTGATATCGATGACGTTTGCACCGCTTTCCCGCCGAAGATCCATACCAATGCCTGGCTGGCCGTTATAAAACGATAGCTGGCTTAAGCGAGACTGCCCCTGGCGAACCTCGGCAACGTCAGCAAGCCGCACGATGCTATCGCCTTGGCGAGAGACAACCAACTGCGCCAAGGCCTCCGCGTCATCAAAGCGGCCCAGCGTGCGTATCAGATAGCGGCGTTTACCGGCTTCTAATTCGCCCCCTGAAATATCCCGGTTACGCTGGGTGATGGCATCGCGTAATTCGGTAAGTGAGACCCCGCGCTGAGCCAGCGCTCCAGGGTCGACCAAAATTTGTAGCTGCCGCTGAGCGCCGCCATTTACGCCGACTTCCGACACGCCTTCGACGCCTTCCATGCGAGGCCGAACGCGGTCGTCGATAAAGTCGCTCATCAATTGGATATCTAACGCCTTAGGGTTACCGGGTAGCGTACCCACATGAAAACGCAAAAATGCGTCTGTCGAGAAAGCGGCAGAAACAATGCGTGGCTGGTCCACATTGGTGGGATAGGACGATACTTGGCTAAGCGCGTTATTGACTTGAATCAGTGCGGCGGTCATATCCACGCTAAACGGGAATTCAAGCTCAATTTCAGCGCTGCCACTTTCGGCGATGGCTGTCATGCGGGTAAGGTTCGGCACATTGCGCAAGTACTGCTCTTGCTCAATGAGGATCTCTTTTTCGATATCCTGGGGTGTCGCTCCCGCCCAGCGCGTCTCGACCGTAATGGTGCGGGCTTCAATGTCGGGAATCATCTGAACGGGAATGCGCAGCGTGGCGGCAATGCCTAGCAGCAGGAAAATCAGCGCGATAACCGTGACCAGCGTTTGCTGGCGCAGTAGGGCTGCAAACATTACTCGCTCCCCGCCGCGTCATTCTCAACAGCGATATTCTCTACGCTGACCCCTTCGACCAGCGATTCATTGCCACGAACGACGACCTGCTCATCACCGGAGAGACCCTCGACAACTTCCACACGGTCGGCAAAATTAATGCCTAACTGCACACGCTGTTCAGTAACCTGATACGTGTTGTTTTCGTTAGGCGTGGCGACCCATACGGTGACTCGCCCATCTGGGTAGCGGCTTAACGCATCGCGGGGAACCGTCAGCCCATCGCTACCGGTTGAGGCCCGCAGCACAGCATCCACTGCATTACCTGGATACAGTGCAGCTGCTTCAGGCACATGGGCGCGTAATAGGAACGTGCGGGCGCTGGTGTCACTGATCGGCACCATCGTGGCGATAGTGCTCTCGTAGGTGTGTTGACCCACGCGCAGGCTGATAAACGCTTCGTCTTGAAGGGCGGCATAAAAGATTTCAGGTACTTGGAAGTCAGCGCGCAGTTCATCAAGATTAACGAGGCGCGCAACGCTATCCCCTGGCGTGACCCACTCGCCAAGATTAACGCTGCGAGCGCTGACGACACCATTAAAAGGGGCGTTGATTTCATGGCGAGCCAGTAGGGCGCTTAAACGCGCTTGTTCTGCTGTTAAACGCGAGCGTGCGGCGCGGGCCACATTAACGGCGCTGCGCCGAGCGCTAGCTTCAGTCGCCGCGATGTTGCGCCCCACACCCACCGATTCTGCTTCCTGTAGTAATCGTTCGGCCTCTGCCAGAGTGGCCTGGGCCTCCTGTTCTGCGGCGACCGCTGCTGCTAGGTCAAAACGAGCCAAGTCGTCATCCAACGCGATTAACGTGTCTCCCTTGGCAACATGGTCGCCAGGATTAACCGCTACCTGAATAATAAGCCCTGCCACGGATGCTGAGAGCAGGGCATCTTCCAGGGAGTTCACTGTGCCAACCAGCTTTGTTTCGGTATAAATTGGCTCGCGGTTTACAGGGGCTAGTTCGACCCTGGGGGCTGATTGCGCGAAGGAAGCGCTAGAGAGTATTAGGCCGCCGAGCAACAGTAGCACCAAGGCGAGATAGCGGACGAGCGGGTACGCGGTCATAACAGACAGTTTCCTAATAAACATCGAATTCGCTGTTAAGCGGGCGTGGAAGTTGGTTAATAGTACCTAAGCTTTACGCTTACGAGAGATTAACTTAATGAATTGCCAGCATAGAGGTTGGCTACCGCCCAACTTTACGGCGTAAAAAAGCCCTGGCACATGGCCAGGGCAGCAAGGTTTCATTGAAACAGTAAACAGAAACTTCTAGCTAGCAGCGTTTAGAACTCGTAGCGTGCAGATAGCCACAATCGACGTCCTTCTTCACTATTGGCATACACATTGCCAAAGCTAGTGCCGTCACCGTAAGCGCGATAATCAACAAAATCTTTATCGAACACGTTATAAATGGTGGCACTGACGTTAAATTGTTCGGTAAATGCGTAGCTGCCGCCTAAGTGGAACAGTGAATAGGTTTTGAAGTCGCCTAGGTCGTCGAACGAGGGCGCGCCCCTAACGCTTTCACGGTTACGGTAACGCTCGCTGCGATACTCAGCGGAAAGCCACGTGTCCAGCTGAGGCGTGGCTTGCCAGCGCAGCGTAGCATTGAATGCATGCTCTGGCGTGTCGGTCAGTGGCTCGCCACGATTGTTACCGCTTTTCTGTTCACTATCGGTATAGGTGTAGTTGGCCGATAAACGCCAATCTGGTGTGAACTGATAGCTAGTAGCAAGCTCGACACCTTGGGTGACGGCCTCATCAATATTGATGTCTTGGCTATAAACACCGTCAGGCACGAGCGGATCGTTCTCAACAACAATGTCGTTGCCGCTGGCTATTTTGTCGTCAAACTCGTTATAGAACAGTGTGGCGCTAGCGGTGAAGCCTGTCTGGCTGTCGTAATGAGCACTAATTTCGCTGCTGGTACTGGTTTCTGGCTCTAGGTCTGGGTTACCAATCGTCAGTATGGTGCCCTGGCCCGTGACGCCATTAATACCCGCATGTAACGCATTCAGCGTAGGCGTTTTGTAACCTCGGCTGACGCCACCTTTTAGTGTCCAGTTTGGAGTGGTATTCCACACCAAATAGCTACGTGGGCTGAACTGGCTGCCAAAAGCGTCGTGGTGATCGTAGCGGCCGCCAAGCGTTAGCGCCAAATCGTCACGTATCAACCACTCATCTTCTGCGAAGAGCGACCAGGTGGTTTGCTCAAAGGTTTCATTTGCCAAACCATCGTCGAGTTCGGCGTCCCACCATTGCAAGCCCACCGTGGTCATGTGGTCGCCTAGTGGCATGACATACTTGCTGTCTAACACAGTATTGGTGGTTTCTAGTTCGCGAGGCGCGCCGCCCACGATGCCCGGGAAGCCGTCATAGGCAACGCCATTTTCACCAGGAATAGTGCGGCCTTTGGTTTCTGTGAGGTTGCGCATTAAGCTAGTTTCAAGCGTACCTGATGCAAAGCGGCCTGTGTGGCCAATAGCAACTTGCTGACGCTCAAAACGCAGCTCGTCAGCGTAGCCATTCGCGACACCAGGTGCCGGCTCACAGCTACGGGAGCGGCCATCCAATGTGCCGAGCTGGCATTCGTCATTGTTATAGCGCTGTCGGTTAACTTCGCCATCTACCCAAAGATCATGGTCTGAATTGGGCGTCCAAGTTAGCTTACCACCCAGGTTATAGACATCGCCTTCTACCGGGCTGGGGCCACGCTGGCTAACCTCAATGGGATTGCCGTTGCCGTCAGTGTAAGTAAGTTCTGATGCGTCCCGCTCATATAAACGACCGCGTACCTGAATGCCAAGCGTGTCTTGAATAAGCGGTCCGCTGGTATAAAGATTGATTTCGCGGCGGTCACCGAAATCACGATCTTCATTAAATGTATTTTCAATACCTACAGAACCAACCCACTCGCGGTCTACTCGGCGAGTAATAATGTTGATTACTCCGCCCATGGCGTCAGAGCCATATAGCGTCGACATTGGGCCACGAATCACTTCGATACGTTCAATGCTAGAAACAGGTGGGAAGAAGCTGGTAGACGTTTCGCCAAACCCATTAGGTGTGACGCTGCCAGCTGCGTTCTGCCGACGGCCGTCAATAAGAATCAACGTATAGTCGCTAGGCATCCCGCGAATGCTGATATTGCTGCCACCGGTTTTGCCGACTGCTCCACCAACATCAACACCTTCTACATCACGTAACGCATCAGCCACGCTGGTAATGCGCTTGCGCTCCAGTTCCTCACGAGAAACAACGGAAATACTGGCAGGAGCATCAACCAGTGCCTGCTCAAAACCGCTGGCAGAAACAACAATATTGTCCAGTTGTTCTGCTTCTTGGGCTAAGGCCGCGGTGGCGGAGACGCTAAGAGCGACGGCGCTGGCTAAGGCGGTGCGAGTAAAGCGTGGCATGGTGATCCCCTGAGATGAAACTTATTTGCTAATGAAAATGGTTATCAAGCGAGGTGGTGATTCTAAAAAGAAAAGTTCCCATATGCGAGTTTGTTTCATCGAACGCTGTGTTGCTAACTATCGAACACGCGTTTAGGGGCATAAGCAGCATAGTGATAGACGTTGTTAGAAAAACGAATTCAACGCGAGTTGCAGCATCTGGAACGTGCGATTCGTTGGAATAGTAATGCAAGTGCTTTTGAGAATCGTTATTATCATGGCTATAAATTCTCAGGAGCGTCACTTATGGATTACTCGTCACTACGCAAGGGATTGATGGGGATTGTAGTAAGCGGACTGTTGTTAGGTGGATCGTTAGTGAGTGGAACATTGGCAAGCGTTGCTCACGCACGCACGCTGGATACCGCTTACGGAGACGTTGAGGTTAGCGATGCACCACAGCGTGTTGTTACTTTATATGAAGGCGCGCTGGATGCCGCCCTGGCGGCAGGCGTTACCCCCGTTGGCGCAGTCACCACCCGCGGTGGCGATAATGTTGCTGAGTACGTGGAAGCTCACTTCAGTGGCGAGCGTCCTGAGATTGTCGGTGTGGTACGTGAAATCAATATTGAAGCCGTACTGGCTCAGCAGCCCGATTTAATTCTGGCGGCTGCTCAGCTACCAGAACCGCAGTATCGTTTACTTTCTCGCATCGCTCCCACTGTGGTGCCGCATGCTCAGCCGTTAGCGCCCGATAGTTGGGAAGCGGAAGCGCGGCTTTATGGCCAGGCGCTCAATCGTGAAGCGGAAATCGAAGATGCCATTTCAGCCGTTGATCACCGTATTAGCGAATTAGCCGCCGCGATTGATGATGCTAACGCAGGTGGTACTGCAGTGCTGGCGCGCTGGATGCCCAATGGCCCGATGGTGATGTCCAAAGCGCTGATCGCCACTGGGCTATTAGCGAAAGTGGGGTTAGAGGTCCAGGATGCCGGTCTGGTCGATGAAGGGCACCCCCATAGCGATATACTCAGTCTTGAAAATCTTTCCCAAGTGGACGGCGATTGGCTGTTCTTAGCGACGCTTAACGCCGATGGCCAAGCGGCCTTAGATGCCGCCAAGCAAAGCGCCGCTTTCACCCGTTTGGACGTAGTTAAACAAGACCAGGTCGTACCGGTGAATGGCCAGCTGTGGAGCAGTGCTAATGGCCCTTTAGCCGCCCAAGCTATTTTGAATGATATTGAGAACGCATTGTTGCCGTGAAAGATGCCGTGACATCACTACCTAGCGCAGTGAGCAGCGCCAGTCGGCGCTATGCTCCCCGTACATGGATGCTTATTCTGCTCACCGCCCTTGTGGCGGTGAGCGTCGTTAGTTTGCTGATTGGAGCGGGTGAGGTGGGGCCGCAGCGAGTGCTGGGGTTGCTGCTTAGCGCAAGCGACAGCGAAGCGCAGTTTATTGTTTGGGAGCTGCGCACTCCGCGCACCTTGATTGGCATTGTTGTTGGTATTGCGTTGGGCGTTGCCGGGGCGCTGCTACAAGCCATTTCCCGCAACCCACTCGCCGAACCTGGTTTGCTAGGGGTAAGCGCCGGGGCAGCCTTTGCGGTAGCACTGGCACTGGTGCTAGGGGCTAGCGCTGCCACGCTGCGTATTTCGGTTGCCCAGTTAGGGGCGTTGGTGGGCTGTATTTGTGTTCTCAGCGTGGCGCGTTTTCGCGGCGTGGGGAATGACCCCGTGCGCTTGGTGCTAGCAGGGGCGGCGTTTTCTGGGCTGTTAGGTTCGCTCACCTCATTAATGCTGCTGTATGACCAGCGCGCTGCCGATGAGATTCGTTTTTGGGTGGTAGGCAGCCTGGCGGGAAGACGGTTGGATGATCTTGTGGCGGTGCTGCCGAGTTTACTGGTTGCTGCCATCGCGGTGGTTATTATGGCGCGGCCACTGGCGGCGCTGGCGCTCGGTGAACGAGCGGCGAGTGGCTTGGGGCATCACCCCACACTGATCCGCTGGGTAGCCGTAGGCTGCGTGGCCTTGCTGGTGGGCGCAGCCACTGCCATTGCCGGGCCGATTGCCTTTGTAGGGCTGGTGGTGCCATTTGTAGCGCGCGCGTTTGCAGGGCCCGATATTCGCCGCACGTTGTGGTTTTGCCTGCCGATTGGCCCCCTGGTTGTGCTCACGGCTGATATTATCTCGCGTGTTGTCGTCGCTCCTTCCGAGCTGCCATTGGGTGTGCTCACCGCGCTATGTGGCGCGCCGGTATTGATAGCGGTGGTGCGTGCTAAACGGTTACCCATGCTATGACGCTTTTTTTAACACCCTGCCGATCAGGCATCGTGGTGTCATTTTGGTGATGTGTTGATATGAAAATAATGGCGAATCATTCGTCTTTAACGGGCGTTGCCACCCGCCGAAGCCATGCTGTTACAAACCATGCCGCGGAACATGCCGATAGCGTACTAGCGCCAGAGGGCTACTGGCATATCGCGCTGCCCCGTTGGGGCTATAGTTTTTTGCTCGAAAAGCGCGCGCTAGCCGTCAATATGGGTTTGTTGGTTGCGCTGCTGGCAGCGTGCTTGCTTTATCTAAGCTTAGGTAGCGTGCCGCTGGTGCCAAGCGAGGTTATTCCTGCCGTGTTAGGTAAGGGCGATATGATGACGGCCTTTATGGTTCAGGAGCTGCGTCTGCCGCGTTTAATCGCTGCTTGCTTTACCGGAGCGGCGTTCGCACTTTCAGGCATTTTGATGCAAACCCTGGCACGCAATCGCCTAGCCACGCCCGGTATTATCGGAATTGATAATGGTGCGACGGCGTTTGCAGTGGCTTCTATTGTGGGCATGGGCGTGTCGATTGCACCGCCAGCGATGGCCTTGGCTGGGGCGACGACCGCCGCCGTGCTTACCTTTGGCCTCGCGGCAGGCAGTGGCACGCAGGGGTATCGATTTATTGTCGCGGGCATTGGCGTGGGGGCAATGTTTGGTGCTGTCACTCAATTAATGCTGGCACGGGTAGCGATTGACACCGCCAATGCCGCCTACCCATGGACGGTAGGATCACTCAATGCCCGGCCAGGCGGTGCTGTGCAATTGTTGGGAATTGGCTTGGCATTGGGGATTATTGCCGCCTTGGCGTTGGCGCGTTCACTGACGCTACTGCGCTTTAACGACGCCACTGCCAGCGGTCTCGGAGTTCGTGTCAAAGCCCGCAGGCTACAGATCCTGATGCTATCTGTCGTGCTTACCGCTTTTGCTGTTGCCGTAGCGGGGCCGGTGGGCATGGTCGCGCTGATTGGCCCTGAAATTGCCCGCTCGCTTTCCAGCGCCCGCCAGGTGCCCATACTAGCCGCCACGCTGGCGGGAGCACTGGTGATGGTGCTGGCCGACCTTGCTGGGCGCACTCTCTTGGCACCGATTGAAATTCCCGTGGGCATTGTCACGGCGGTGGTAGGCGGGCCCTGGCTGCTATGGATATTAATGCGCCCACAACGGAGCCGCCCATGAACAACTCGTCTCTTTCGCCAGAACTTATTTCAGCAGAACATATTTCACCAGAACTTATTTCCCCCGAGCATGTTTCACCAGAGCATGTTTCACCAATGCTTGCCACCAATGCGCTGTGCATGAGCTATGGCCAGCGCCGAGTGATTGAAGACCTGGGCGTTAGCCTGACCAGCGGGCAGGTTACTGCCATTGTTGGCCCTAACGGCTGCGGTAAATCAACGCTACTTTCTGGCCTTGCTCGTTTGCACAAACCAGACAGCGGTGCGGTACTGCTGGATAGTCAGGATATTCAACGCCTGCCTGCGCGTCAGTTAGCCACCCAGTTAGCACTGTTGCCCCAGGAGGCGGTGGCTCCAGAAGGGCTAACCGTCACTGAATTGATTCGCTTTGGCCGCCAGCCCCACCAAGGCTGGCTGCGTCAATGGTCGGCGGAAGACCAGCGCGTGGTGCAATACGCGCTCGATGCTGCTGGTTTGGAAGACCTCGCCGACCGGCCGTTAGAAGCGCTTTCCGGAGGGCAACGCCAGCGCGCCTGGATCGCGATGACTATTGCCCAGCAAACGCCGCTACTGCTATTAGATGAGCCGACCTCTGCGCTAGACTTAGGCCACCAGATTGAAGTGTTTGAGTTAGTGCGCCACTTAGCTTGCCATGGCCGCACGGTCGTAATGGTATTGCATGACCTCGCCAGTGCCTGCCGTTATTCAGACAACCTGATTGCCATGCGCGATGGCCAGATTATTGCTCAGGGGGCGCCCGCTGAGGTGGTGACGCCTGAGTTGGTACGCGAGCTTTACCAGGTAGATTGCACGCTGCTGCTTGACCCGGATACCGGCAGCCCCTTGCTGGCTAACGTGCGTCGCGTGGCTCAGTCGGCATAAGTGCCACTCAGTAACTTCAGCCCATAGTTCTCGTTCTCTCTCTATTCTCTCAATAACTTCTAAAAGGAACCGATGTGGCTTCTTCACCACCTCACGCTCAAGCGACGTCTTCAAACCAAAGCTTTCAAGCGCTCGTGCGGCTGCTGCGCTATGCCAGAGGTTATCGGCGGCGGATTGCTGCGGCCACCGCCTGCTCCATTATTAATAAGCTATTTGATATCGCTCCGGAAATTCTGATCGGTGTGGCGATTGATGTGGTGGTAAATCAGGAAAACAGCTTTGTAGCGCGGCTGGGGTTTGAAACGCCCCATCAACAAATCACCATTCTGGCGGTGCTGACGTTCTTTATCTGGGCGGGGGAGTCGCTGTTCGAGTACCTGTTCCAAATTCTCTGGCGCAACCTTGCCCAGCGGCTACAGGCGGATATGCGCCAGGACACCTACGAGCATGCCCAGCGATTGGACATGGCATTTTTTGAATCAAAAAGCTCCGGTCAGCTCGTGGCCACCATGAACGACGACGTGAACCAGCTGGAGCGTTTCCTGGACGGCGGTGCCAATGCGCTGATTCAAGTGGGCGTGACCGTAGTAGCGGTGGGTGCGGTGTTCTTTGTGCTGTCGCCGCTTATCGCTTTATTGGCGTTTACCCCAATCCCACTGATCATTTGGGGTGCCTTCTTCTTCCAACGTAAAGCTGGGCCGCTGTACAGCGATGTGCGTGAAAAAGTTGGTGACCTTGCCAGCCGCCTTTCTAATAATCTAAGCGGCATTGCCACTATCAAAAGCTTTACCAGTGAAACACGGGAAGCCGAGCGCCTGCGTGATGCCAGCGAAGCCTATTTAGAAGCCAACCGCCGGGCGATAAAGGTCAGCTCCGCGTTTATACCTGTGATCCGTATGGCGATTTTGGCGGGCTTTCTCGCCACCTTTACCGTCGGCGGCATGATGGCGCTGAACGGCAGCCTGAATGTAGGTGCTTATGGCGTCCTGGTTTTCCTTACCCAGCGTTTGCTGTGGCCGCTCACCGGCCTTGCCCAAGTGATTGATCTGTTCGAGCGCGCAATGGCCAGCACCAAGCGGATTCTTGACCTATTGGAAGTGCCAATTACGGTGAAAGATGAAAGTACAACGCCTCTTACTGCGCCTGTGAAAGGCGAGGTGCAGTTCGAAGCCGTGAGCTTCCACTATGCCTCTAGCCAGGTGGGGGTGAGTGGCGTTGATCTCCACGTGCCCGCAGGCAACACCCTAGCGCTGGTAGGTGCTACCGGTTCCGGCAAATCGACCCTGATCAAATTGCTGCTGCGCTTTTACGACCCTGCCAGCGGTCGCGTACTGGTCGATGGTCAGCCGATCACGGAGGTCAGCATGCACTCGCTGCGCCAAGCGATAGGGTTGGTGAGCCAGGATGTGTACCTGTTTGAAGGCAGCATTCGAGATAACATTGCTTACGGCAAACCCGATGCCTCGGAGGCCGAGATTATTGACGCCGCCAAAACCGCTGAAGCCTGGAGCTTTATTGAAACGCTGCCCCAAGGGTTGGAAACCCCGGTTGGCGAGCGAGGGGTATTACTCTCTGGCGGACAGCGTCAGCGGCTTTCGCTGGCCAGGGCGCTGCTTAAAGATCCGCCGATTCTAGTGCTGGATGAAGCCACTAGCGCGGTGGATAACGAAACTGAAGCTGCTATTCAGCGTTCGCTAAAACGCATCGCCCATGGCCGCACGGTGATTATGATTGCCCACCGGCTTTCGACCATTGTGCATGCCGATGAAATCGTGGTGATTGAGAAAGGCCAAGTGGCTGAACGCGGCAACCACGCAAGTCTGCTGGCGGCTGATGGCCACTATGCTGCCCAGTGGCGAGTACAAACCGGCGCTGCCCTGGCAGGAGATGTGGAGACACTCAGCCACTGAAAGGAGAGGGATTGACAGCGTACTAGCGGTTCACTAGAAGCGCATTCAAGGTGACCGGTACATGCTCGTCAATCTCCTGATAGCCCAGCAACGACAGCACGGTTCGCACCGTGCTGTTAGCCATCAGCGCGCGGCCATCCATCGCCATGGGTTCAGCATGGGTAACACGCACCTCGTTCAGCCCTTCACGGGTAAAGCGCAGCGGTACCGCTTCTTCCTGGTTGATCAAATCGGTTTGCACCCGAAAGCTAAGCGTTTCCACCATGGATTCACCAATGTCTAAGCCATCTAACCGCTCCGGCGGCATCTGCGCGACCAGCGTGACTAGCGGGGTATTGGCCAGTAACCCCACCCACGGCGGCAAATCACCAAAGCGAGTCAGCAAATCCGTTTGGCTCAAACGCAACGGCAGGCGCAGGGTGCCATCGGCAGAAATATCGCCCTGCAAATTATTCACCTGATGGTGATGGGTTTGTGGAGCGTCGCCATCTAATTGGGTAATAGACGCTTGTACCCGCGACTGACCAGGATCTAGCTGCCAATCCGCATGTGCCGGCACCGCCAACAATAGCGGGATAAGAGCAATCAAAGCTTTCACAGCGCGTCTCCGCAGTAGGAACTCACTACCAGACCCCATACTTTTCAATAAGTGCCCCTAAAAAATTGCTGCTATTGCCACAAGATAGCGCTACAGGGGGTAGCCTCGCCCGAACACATTCGCTATTATATGCACGCTTTGCGGGCCTATAGCTCAGTTGGTTAGAGCAGGGGACTCATAATCCCTTGGTCGTAGGTTCAAGTCCTACTGGGCCCACCATTAAAATCAGTAACTTAGCAATTGTCTCTGGTGAGTCCCCTAGTCCAAGGGTACAGTTTCGGTACAGTGCCGATCTTTCAGACCCTGGAGATTTTTTGTGGCCACTATCGTCAAGACCCCTTCTGCAACCTGGAAAGCCGTCATCCGCAAGTCGGGTTGGCCAACCATCGCAAAGACCTTCCGCACCAAACGTGACGCCCAAGATTGGGCACGCCGCACTGAAGATGAAATGGTGCGCGGTGTTTATATCCAACGTAGTGCCTCAGAGCGCATGACGCTTGAAGCAGCCTTGCAGCGCTACCTAGCCGATATAACGCCTACTAAGAAACCCAGTACTCAAAAAAGTGAACGCCAAAAAGCGACGACGCTTATTGAGCATTTGGGTAAGTATTCCCTCGCAGCGCTGACCCCGGAGTTGATTGCCAACTACCGTGATAAACGACTCAACACGCTAGGACGCCGTGGGCAGCTTATCAGCCCTAATACCGTGCGCCTGGAGCTTGCCTTACTCGGACACCTTTACACCGTGGCCATACAGGAATGGGGACTGGGACTTACCTATAATCCCGTCCAGAACATCCGCAAGCCTAGCCCAGGAGAAGGGCGTAACCGTCGCCTGAATTCTGACGAGGAAAAGCGGCTGTTTGCTGTTCTGCGGCAGCATAGCAACCCAATGCTAGCCTGGATCGCCAGAGTAGCCCTGGAAACGGGTATGCGCTCTTCAGAGATCCTGACCCTCACTCGCAATCAGGTCGACGTTAAACGCCGCGTGGTGCGCCTTACAGACACCAAAAACAACGAAGCCCGCCTAGTGCCGTTGACTCAAGTGGCAACCGAAGCGTTCAAACAAGCGCTTAATAACCCAGTTCGCCCGCTCGACTGTGATCTAGTGTTCTTCGGTGAGCCTGGCCAGGATGGAAAGCGGGGTCCCTATGCTTATACCAAACTATGGAACCAGGCGAAGAAGCAAGCTGGTCTGGATGACTTCCGCTTTCACGACCTTCGCCATGAGGCTGTGAGCAGATTAGTCGAAGCTGGTTTAAGTGATCAGCAGGTGGCAGCAATTAGCGGCCACAAGTCCATGCAAATGCTGCGGCGCTACACCCACCTACGCGCCGAAGACCTGGTAGACCAGCTCGATGCTATTGAGCAGCGACGCTCAAAGGCGTGACTGAAATAGACTTGTAAGGTCTGTGCCACTCGAATACCAACACCGTCGAGCCTACAAGGGCGAGTAAGTTATAGGTAAACGGACGCCGCCAGCTTACTGGCGGTGGACCATTTACACATCCTGCCCGCTAGCAAGACCGCATTTCAGCGACACGGTTGGAGTTTGAAGGCCAACACATACTGTAATGAGCGATAATGCTAAATTATTTAGAATATTTTTGAATATAAATACTAGTTTTAATCGCCTCAGTATATCGAGTGTCTTTAAAGTGTCTCTACACTGTCACTAATGTGGCGCTAATGTGTCTTTAGTCTTTATTTTTCAATATCTTACGATATATCGTAAGTATACAAACCAGCCCGATATTCATAACCTTCGTAAGGCAAGTATCAATTACGGAGGATTACACAATGACTATCGAGGATTCCCTTCTCGACCGTTTTGGCCCACTACTGAGCCTTCCCCAACTGGCCACTGTTCTTGACCGCTCACCAGACGGTCTGCGGATAAGCCTACGCACAAGCAACCCTTGGGCAGCAGAGATTAACCAGGCAAAGCTGAAAGTCGGTCGGCGTGTCTATTTCCGCACTTCGCAAATTGCCGAGCTGCTGGACAGTGACCGGCTCTGCGGCGATAGGGGGTGAGACATGGCGATTGATCTGATGTGGGCATTTGAGAATGAACCGCCGCCCTTAGACTTCATCTGGTCCGGCTTTCTATCAGGCACCGTAGGGGCTCTGGTTGCGCCTGGCGCGACAGGAAAAAGCTACTGGGCACTTGAGGCGGCAATGTGTATCGCAAGCAGTGTTCCTGGTGGCGACGTTCTGCAGCTAAATCCATCAAAAACAGGGCGGGTGATCTACCTCGCAGGTGAAGATCCAGAGCCAGTATTGCTGCGACGTATCCATGCTATTGGCAAGCATCTGAGTCCTGCCGCCAGAGCAGCCATAGCAAAGAATCTGGTGCTGGAATCAATAATGGGTAAGGGACTCAACATCATGGATGAACGCCACATGCAGAGGATTCTGGACTTTTGCCAAGGCGCTCGCTTGATTGTCCTCGACACACTGAGTCGAGTGCATCATCTCGATGAAAACAGCAATGGTGAAATGGCACAACTGGTGTCTCGTCTGGAACAGATTGCCTACCTCACTGGCGCTTCAGTGCTCTACCTGCACCATGTAAATAAGAACAGTGCCCGAGACGGCCAAACCGGACAGCAGCAAGCGGCCCGAGGTGCGTCAGCATTGATAGACAATGCTCGCTGGTGCGGCTTTGTCGAACGGATGACGGAGGAGAAGGCTGAGCTGCTAAGTGATCGCACCTTTGATCGTCGCCCAATTGGTGATGACCGGCGTAAGTATTTCTTGCGGTTCGGTACCAGCAAAATTAATTACGGTGAAGAAATGGATGATCGTTGGTACGAGCGCCAAGCAGAAGGCGTGTTGATACCTATCGAGTTAGTCCCTGCCAAACAAGAAAACGCCAAAAAGGGGCGGGCTACGAATGTCTATACCGGCTGAAAGACTCACTCGCGTTGAGTATGCCCGCTGTGACCCTGCTTTATGGCTTGCTTCATTGTTTCGTACCATGTGTCGCGGCCGCCGCCCTGGCGGCCTTACAATCGAACATGAGCACAACGGGTTTAAGTTGAAATTTAATGTCTGGCGGGCACTGGATGCCCGCGACCAATCTGTCTTGCTGGCAACGATTGCATTGGCAGGCGTGCTAGGCAGGCAGGAGTTACATGCCGGTATTAGTCATTGCAGAGCACAACAGCTTTGGCAACGGCTGCAACCCGAAGATCTAGCGATGATGGATCAGGCCACCGTGGTCAAAATGACCCGCTACGCGCTATTGCAGGCCGCAGGCATGGCAGATGGCAAGGCCGAATACAATCGGCTGGAGGACTGTCTTGAGCGCCTTAGTATGGTGGGTTGCCGTGCCCGTAAGGACGGCTACGACTGGTCAATGCGCTTGCTGTCCTATGCGGAGACGCCCGAGGGTCAGCTACATATCGCCTTGAATTCCCGCCTTGCCGAGGCGCTATCGGGGCATCATGTTTATGTATCACTCGTTGAACGCCGGGCACTGCTTAGCGATGCCGCTCAGCTCACCCATGCGTGGCTGTCCGCATGGCTGCGGCAGGGAGCCAGCAACAGTATTCGGTTTGACCGGCTGGCTGAAAAGGTCTGGGGGCCGCCCAGCAAGTCTGTTGGCACCAATCGCAAGCGCCGAGAACGGATCGGCAAAGCGCTGGATGCTATCGGTAAATTGCATGGCTGGCAGGTACTGGTCGATGGTCGGGGAGCTACTGCGAAAGCGACCATCAAACGCCCACGGTTAGTCGAGCGCGAGTACCGTATCAACGGTCACGTTCTACCGTATTAACAGTCACGCTTTACCGTATTAACGGTCACGTCCATACTCCCAAAAAATCGCTGGAAAGCCCGCCAGTACTGGCTTTTAGCGAATCCGATAAAATCCGTACTAGTAGTTACTAAGAACTACTACGCTGCGCGACACAGCCCGCGCCTGGAAGGCGCGAGCTGGCCTTGCTGATTGAACGCCAAAAAGGAAGGCTTTCACCCAGCGCCAGTGCCAAACCCTGACGCTACTTGGGCTAGCTCTTGAGGCCGCTGCAAGACGGCATCAAAAGAATGCCAGTGACCATAATAATAATCAGAATATTCTTCTTCTTATTATTATGGATGGGATAACCCGGCTGGTTTCGACACCACGGCTGATATCGCCGCCCCTTTTTGGAGTTAAAACGCCGGGTAGCGCCCAACATGGTTGGAATATGCCAGTTTAGCGATGGGGTCTGATTATGCGTAGGGGGGGGCCGATTATGCGTAGGGGGTGCTGATTATGCGTAGGGGGGCCTGATTATGCGTAGGGGGGTCCGATTATGCGTAGGGGGGGTCTGATTATGCGTAGGGGGGTCTGATTATGCGTACCGCCCCTACGCGACAAATAGCCTCAATGGCCACGATCAGGCATCAAGGTTGCTGCGGCGATCTTGAGGCTCTGGCCGCCATGAGACGGCTTTCATGATGAAGGGGTAGCATACCGGCAACATCAGCCAGGCTATCCATGAGCCGATGACAGCGAAGCCAACCAGCAACAGCACTATTCCCAACCAGGCTATTAGATACCAAACAGGGGCTTGCGGACGTTCACTGTTCATCGTTTATGCTCCTTGCCGGTGACATGTAGGGCTGCTCTGAGCCGCCATGCTCGCTACTTGCCGATTCAAAGGGGGGGCGATTATGCGTAGCTTGGGGGGTCTGATTATGCGTACTGCCGCCGTCAGAAGGTGATGCAGCTCGGATAGTACCGCTCATGGCACCTGTCTGGCCGCTGTTCTGCTGGCCACCCATATGGGCTGAATCGCCACCGCCTTCCGACATGCCGAGTCGTTCAGCCCGGAGTTTCTGAGCCATAGAGCCGCCGAATGAGCCGTGACTGGCGTTGTAGTCACCCATAATCTTACCGCCCAAGGTTTCACCTGCCGCCTTTGTCAGGTTCTTCATAGTCTTTCCAGCGTGGCCCATGCCCGCAGCGGCACCGTTCGACGACGAGGCAGAGCCCGGCATGGGAAGCGGCCCATTTCCAGCACCTGTAGAGCTACCACCGCCTGGAGCTACCGCCGAAGCGAGCGCGCCACTGCCACCGAGCTGTTCACCAGCCAGCTTGGAAGCTTCACGCATGGCCATAGCGCCACCCGCAGCGCCTACAGCAGCCCCTACCGCGACAGATCCGGCAGCCCTTGCCATGCCGCCTACAGACGGCGTTGCACTGCCGAGAGAAGCCCCGTTGATGATTCCTTGAACCGCGTCAGGAATCATCTTCACCAGAATGGCCATCATCAACAGTACCCCAATGATGGCGAGGATGGCCCGAAACGACTCATGATCCTGATTCACAGCCCACTGGTGGATAAATTGCTCACCCGCGCCGATGACCAAGAACATGACATAGAGCTTGGCACCGATGCTGATGGTGTAGGTGATGTACTTTTTGGCGTAATCCGCCGTCCACTGCGAACCGCCAAAGCCCAGCAGAACAATGCCTGCTGCCGTGACCACGTACATTTCAGCCAGCACAAAGAAGGCATAAGCAGCAATCAGCGTGTACAGGATGACAACAGGCAGCGCCAGGATGGTGTAGGCGATCCGGCTCAAGCCACTGCCTGCCGAAATAACATCGCCCCCAAGGGTAAATCCCCGTTCCAGGATCTCCGGCACACTAAGGCTCAAGCTAGTACCGGTAGCTTGTCCGCCGATCCAGACCCAGCCCTTGATCATGGTTTCTGCCAATTGTTGACCACCTTGGATCAGAAACAGGAAAAATCCAGTGAAAATCACCAGCCTGACGAACTCTGCCACGAACTCGCCCAAATCAGCATTTCGCAGCACCATTTGACTTGCTGACCAGGTATAGGAAATCACGGCCAGCGATAGCAGTAGCCAGGTAGCTACCTGCTGCAACGGGGCGTACCACAAGGCTACAGAGTCTCGAAATCCCTCCTGAAGGTCGCGTACTATATCGCCATCCGCAGCGGCGACTGGCCCACTGAGCAGCACCAGGCCAGCATAGAGCAACGGATATAGCCAAAGTCTCATTGCTCATCCTCCCCGACTTCTGAACTGAACAGATCATCGCTGGTGATTGGCCGCTGAGAAGATGGTTCGCTCTCACGTGGAGCGGTGGCACGTTCCCAAGCGGCATCTTCTTCTGCCTTATCGTTCTGCCACAGGGCCGCTGCGGTTGCGATAGTCGCCACCAATCCAGCAATGACAATCAGAGTTGTGGTATTAGTATTCATGTCTCACTCCTCAAAACAGATCATTGGCCTGGATGGGCTGCTGGGTATCTGGGTTGTTATCACGGGGCGTAACGGCTCGATGCCAAGCGGAGTCATCCTCTGCCTGTCGGTCGACCTGGCCCCCTACATGGCTAGCCTGTAGCTGCATCTGAGCCATTTGTAGTTGCCGGAGTTTCTGGAGCTGTTCCACCTGCATGGCAGCGATAGAGCCCCCAGCTTGGAGAAGCTGCTTAGTACCGGACGCGCTTTCCATTTGGGCTTCAATGGTGCGAAGCGCTGAATCTTCCCGGTCAAATTGCTGGGCCTGTAGACCAGCCGCACGTAGTGCCCCACGCACGCTGTCATGATTAGATTGAGACCAATCTCTGTAGCGCTCTGCCAATGCATCATGGTTGCCTTGCTGGCGTTGAGCGTAGTATTCGAAGTCGCGATACTCTCGCTGATAGTCCTCGTCGATCTGCCCAGAGCTATATGCTACAGCTCGGCCGGTGGTGACGATGCTGGCAAGCGCCTGGAGATCCGCCAACGCTTGTTGTTTGATGTGGCTGGGCAGATTACGCATGTTTTCATACATAATTTCATACTGGCGAATTTGATAAGCTAGGTTTTGCGCCTCGCTAATTGCAATATCCAGAAGTTCTGCGTTATTTAAAAGTTGGGTTATTTCTGTTGCCCCGCCAGTGAGTCCACCGCCTCCTGAAAAGCTTGGTGATGAAGCAGTAAAAGTTGCAATTAATAAAAAAGTAGCAGCTCGCTTATTCATCGTTTTTCTCCTTAATGTACTTCCTCACATAAACTGAAAATTGGTTGTATTTAATTTGGAGTTCACCCTTGTTGTGTAACAGGGTCCAAATGTCCATCGCGGTGTATCCTTGGTTTAAGGCTTCTTCGATCTCATGCATATGTCTAAAAAAAATAATTTTCCCACTCCCCATTGGGCTTTTTTTCTTGGCAGCATGGAGTTCTTCTATCAATCCCATCGGCGTAATCCTCGTATTACACAGTTGGGATGATAAATGCTGGAGACGAGTCAAACACTTACGATATATCGTAAGTTATTGAAAGACATGTGGTTGGGTCACGTTAATGACACATTAAAGACAGTATTAGGACACTTTAGCGACACTAATTAAGTGATGGTTATCAATCTGCCTTTTTATATTGATAAATATTCTATATTCCACGAGTTTATTGGTTGAATTGTCAGTTTTTGATGAAGGTGTCGCTATGCGGGCACAATATTGTAGCTTTGGATGCGGGCAGGATGTGTAATTGCTATACCGCCGCAAGCGTCGGCATAGCAATTACCTGTAACTTACTCGCCCTGATGGGCTCGACGTATCCTGTTCAATGAAGGCGATAACAACTATCGCTTAAAGGCTTGTTAAGGTGCAGCCATTAATGCACTGGCATACTTCCAATGATCGTGCTGACTTCTTGAGCCATAAGATTGAAGCTTGGAGACGCGTGATTAAAAAACCTCTGTAGCGATGCTATTCATCTCTGCCATCTAGGTCTAACACCGGTTTTTGTTACATTCGGCCAGCTGCGCCTAACTGATGATAATGTAACACCCGGACGATACACTCATCGCTGAATGACTGTTCGGCTACTGGACTCATCTCTACTCCGAGCTTTTTTCATCAGAGGTAGCCTTGCGACCTTAGCGTAAATGTGGCTCTGCTTGATTGAACGCCAGCTACTGGGGCGCGTTTAATAGGACGTCTTTTTTGGTGGAGATGAGGGCGAAGAGCAAATAGAGCTTCTCGCCAAATGCCTGATAGCTCACGAATCTTCCCTGATAAAAATATTATATAAATTAGCTACTTCTTTTTTTCATGCCCTGCGTGAAATATGCTTAAACTGAAGGGGAATTGATTAGTTTCTTGAAGTTGTGGTAAATTATTCTTACCAGAATCTCGCATGCCCAATTTGCAGTCTCGCAGGTTGCGGATAAGGCGAAACATTGGCGAAATCGAGATAGCGCGTGTGATCGCAGTCGCGAGAAGTCCATTGAGCGTACGCAGGGAAACACCCTGGACGCGTATTCTCAGGGTCTGTTGCCAATCGTTAATAGGCTCCTTTCCCTTATTGCTCGGGGAGCCAGTAAAGCCTTTAAAGCGGCCGCCAAGCAGGGTGCGGGCTCGGGAGGCAGGTTTGCACTTTGGTGGCATGCCGCCCAGCGCTATCTGCTCGCGATAGCGGTCTTAGTAGGCTTGAGTGGAGACATTGGTCTTCAAATAAGCCAAAACGATACGGGAGTTGTGCTCCAAATGAAAATCGAAGTGCAAGCGATAGGCATTCGCATCATTGGGGTAGAATTTGAATCGCATGCCCAATTTGCAGTCTCGCAGGTTGCGGATAAGGCGAAACATTGGCTCAATCGAGATAGCGCGTGTGATCGCAGTCGCGAGAAGTCCATTGAGCGTACGCAGGGAAACACCCTGGACGCGTATTCTCAGGGCGGTGCATGTCTGATACCCGCTGAAGGGGCTAGGAGCACAGCGGGGTAAGGAATCCTACCTATGAGTAAAAGCGCTCTGAAAATCGTCGCATCACCTGATTACTTAAAAATGGTGTGGCAAGATATGTATAATAATACACCTTCAAGGAAAAGAGGCTCAAAAGGAAGAGATGGGGTAAGCATCAGCTCTTTCCATGAACACAAGAAAGAGTTTATAAAGAAAATATCCAACGACCTTAAAAACTCATGTTATTCTTTTTGGAATTTATCTCCTGTTTTTCTTCCTAAGCCCGATGGTAAAGATCGATTAATCTGCGTTCCTGTCGTTCAGGATAGATTGGTTCAGAGAGCGATATTGAAGTTTCTATACGATAATGGCTGTAGGGCAGAAACAAATATAAGCTATGGCTTTATAAGAGGAAGAAGTGTCAGTGATGCTTTAAAAAAGGCTTCAAAGCTAAGGGAGAATAGAGAGTTTGCTTACAAAGCTGATATTTCATCTTTTTTCGACAATATAAAAAGAGATCAACTGCAAGAAAGAATAAAGAAAAAGGTTAAGCATAGGTCTCTTCATGATTTAATAATTTCTGCTGCACACCTAGAAGTGGATGCTACTACGAAAACAGAAGAAAAAAGAATGCGCCGCCAAGGCTTAGTGCCTGGACAAGGTGTAAGGCAAGGAATGCCTATTTCTCCGTTTTTCGCCAATTTATTTTTAGAAAAATTTGATAATGCACTGATTTCAAAAGGATTTTATGTTGTTAGATATGCTGATGATATTATCGCATTTTCAAACAGTGAAAGTGGTTGTGAAGAGATAGAAAGTGTTATAAAAGCTGAGCTGGGTAAAGTTGGACTGGATATAAAAGATAGTAAGTCAGGTGTATATAAACCTGGCGATACAGCTGATTTTCTAGGTCTTGGGATTGTGAAAAAAAAGGAAGGTTATAGTGTTGAGTTGACCGGTCAGCAATTTAAAAAAATTAGATCAAAAATATTAGAAACGTCCGACCTTGATTATTGTAATGCTAGGGGGATAACAATAACTCATTTTCTATCCAGGCTGGATAACGTATGTGAGGGATATAAAAATTATTATGGTAGGTTTGACAATGAAGGGCAGCTAGATGACTTCTTAGTTAGTGCAAGAGGTAATGCACTTGATAATATGATTAGAAGTGTTTTTGGCATCGATTATAAAGTTTTGAAACAAAAGCAGAGAAAATTCATTGGAATAGATGAATAAAAGGCTTTTTAAGCTCGTTTTTTTGAGGTGATATGTGTTTTGAAGACATCTAATAGGTGGTGGGTAAAAAGTCTACATCGCGTCATACCTCAAATAATGCGCTATGAGGTACACCATCGGTACACACACTAGCTTCGCATGCTATCTTCTAACTTCTCTAAACTACTGATTATAAACAACTGTACCTTTTTCTAAATTACGGCTACTTTCCTTTATTTGTCAGTAACTTATTGTTATAGTAGCCAACTCATAATCCCTTGGTCGTAGGTTCAAGTCCTACTGGGCCCACCATTAAATCAAAGACTTACCCTCCTAAGTGCCTTCCCCCGCTGTATCTTTTTTGCCAGTGTCTACAAACTGTCTACAGCCTAAAATTTTGGCCCATACGTGACGGTTTCCGTCAGGTGGTCAGGGGCTACATGTGCATAACGCATGGTCATTTGTATGCTTTGGTGTCCCATTATTTTTTGCAGTGTTAGTAAGTTACCGCCGTTTACTACGCAGTGGCTTTTGAATGTGTGCCGCAAAACGTGTGTGCGCTGTCCTTTAGGCAGGGTAATACCTGCGTTCTTAATAGCATTGGTAAACGCTTAGTAGGCATCGCGTGGGAATAGCCGTCCGATCTGCGGCCCGTGTGATTTGAGACGTTGGTAAAGTTCGTCAGAGAGAGGCACCGAACGACTTCGGCCATTTTTGGTGTCGACATAGGTAACACGGCCATCCCTAACCAATTCAGCGCGCAGAAATTGGGCTTCACTCCATCGGGCTCCAGTAGCCAAGCATAAAGTAGCTATTAGCGTGACGTGCTTGTTACGCGACTGCTCTAGCTGCTCAAACAGAGCTTTGATCTGTTCATGGGTAAGGTAGCTTAGTTCGCGTTCTGGTAGCCGTATGGCTTTGATCGCGGCAAAGGGGTTGTCACCATGCCATTCCCCTAGCTGTATGAGTACGTTAAAAACAGCGCGAAGATAAGCTATATCGTGGTTAACGGTATTGGGTGAAAGCCCTTGTTCTAGCCGTGACTGTCGAAATTTAGCAACGCTAGCCGGACGGATCGTATAGGCATAAGGATTATCCATGAGGCCTACTAGCTGATGGAGCTTAGATAGACGTGATTAACGCCGCTTCTCAACTAGTGGAAGCGGCATTTCTTGCTAGTGGGGTTCTAGTTTCGATCAGAGGGTCATGAAGTGCGCGGCCTCTCCGTTGCGGAACTGATAGACATCCCAGTCACCCTGTTTGGGCCCCGGCATGCCGGGGGTGCCGATAGGCATGCCAGCTAGGCCGATGCCACGGGTGTCCGGGCGTTCCTCAAAGAGCTTCTCCACTGCTTAGAAGGGTACGTGCCCTTCGATGGCGTAGTCGCCCATTTGGAGGGTGTGGCAGGAGCCGAGATCATAAGGCAGGCCGATGCTCTGTTTGATCTTGCCCACTTCAATATTGTCGACGATCTTCACCGTTACCCCGCGATCCTCAAGTTGTCGAGCGTATTCGTCACAGCAGCCACATTGTGGGTTCTTAAACATGGTCGCTTCGACGGGCAAGGCGGCCTGAGCGGTGCCAGTGCCCAGCAGTAGGGTGGCGGAGAGCAGGAGAGTAGGGCCAAGACAGTTCATGAGCGGGCCTCCGGATGGTTACGGGACGTGCGAGAGGAAGAGAAGAGGTACTTGGCAAGGGCGGCGATGCCGAGGCCGAGCAAGCTGAGCATGGCAACGGGCATGATCCAGGCCAGCCAGGGCAGGTTGCCCATCAGGGCAGTGCAGTGTGCAATCATGGTCATACCTCCTCAGTGGCCAACCCAGGTCACGCCGTTGGGACCCTGGCCAGTGTCATGGCGGTTGATAACGGCGCCAGCTTCCAGGTCGACGACTGAGAGGCTGTTACCTCCGGCATTGGTGACGTAAGCGAATCGGCCCTCCAAATCGCTGACCACATGGGCTGGATGGCTGCCCACCTCGATACTGGCCACGGGGCTGCCGGTTGGATCATTGGCTGGGTAGAGCTTGAGCCTGCCGGTGGCATCACCGTGGGCATGCTCGCCACCGTGGCCATGGTCGTTGGATTTCGCTTCGCCAACGGCCATCAGGTAACGGCCGGAAGCGCTGACCTGGACATTGTGGGGCGCAATGCCGATGGATTGGTTAGTGGCATCACCATTCGTCAAATTGAGGTGTGTGAGGGAGGCACCATGCTCGTTGGCGGTGACGACGACTCCCGCGGGCAGGGCGCTGGCGAGCGTCGGGGTTGAGGATAGGGCCAGCCCAGCGGCCATGAGCCAGCCGAGGAGCCATTGCTTCCCGTTGAGCGAAAATGGGGAAGGCAGGGATGCTTGGCGCGCTATTGCGAGCGATGAGAAACGTATAGACATGTTTAACTCCTGATGAACGTAATGTTGGACGCGAGTGTGTGTCGCGAACCGATGGCAGATCGTCTACGTTCGATCAGGTTCTGGGAGGGCGTCTGGGGGTAAGCGGAAACTGTGGGGATAATGCCATGGCCGGTGAGTTAGCTAGGCGTTCCGGGCCAAGCACGAGCAATCGCGTCTGGCTCATGGCGGTGGTGCAGGTGACGCAGGATGAGGCGTTATGGTCATGCTCTACGCTTTGGCTGTCACCTGAACGGCCGTCAACCGAGTGACTATTATCCAACATCCACTCGGCAGTGGCACCGCAATCGACTTGATGGTTCTCCATGGCGCCGTGACTCGACATCGTGACTATCGCCAACAGCAGTGCGAGCAGGAGGGTCAGCCAGCGACCTCCTGTGCGTTGCGTGGGTGATGTCCGAGTGAGTCGATACATGATGAACTCTCCTAAGTCAGGCTTTCAGCTTGCCTTATTAGTGGCCGTCGCTTCATTGATCCAGGACAGCTTTTCTTGCGAGTTGCATGATGATAGGTGGGGGGCAATGCTGCTGGTCGATGCTTTTTTTGTTACCAGTTGCTCTTAAAGGAATACGGCAGATCGACTCTCACATCCTGAGATTGCTTTTGGTCCGCTCAGAATAGGTGCATGACATGGAAACTTTTGCGGCGGTTATGTTTTTATATTGATGAGTAAGTAAGCGATGATTGCAGTTTTTCAAAAATGCTCATTTGGAAACCTCCCCCCTTCAATTCATAACAGCCCAAACGTTGCCAGGCCAAGCCCTTTAGCACGAAGATTGCTTCTATGGCTGATTTTGTAGGCTTCAATGGCGAATAGCTGGGGAACAATACTGCCTTCTATGTAGGCGATTTTTGCATTATTTCTTGTTCAATAGAGTGTTGGTAGTAGGAACAGATGGAAAGCTGTTTTAAATGGCGTTTCGCCAAAACTGGATTGACGTTTCCGATACCACACCATGACGAGTGCCATTATCGATAACGGCGTGCTGCAACGCGCTTGCAATATTTGGCTGGTGACATAGCGCTAACGACCGAATGATGCGGGTGATACGCAGGTGATTGTGGCCACCGGCTTTTAACCAATTATGCGTCTGAATTGACAAGGTGGGCTGAGCGGTTATGACGCTATCGTCACGCTGAAGTCCATAGAAGGCTAGCATCACATCAAGCGAGCGCTGCTGGTGTTGGCGTAAACGCGCTTCATGCTCAAACGCTGCTTGTATCTTAGGAGTTAATAGCGGCGCAAAGCCATTAAAACGGCCTGCTTCAGGAATTGGAAATAGCCACTGTATATAGTCGTGGGTATGTTCTAACCAGAATGAAGAAAGTGCCCAGATATCGTCAAGATGGCGCCCTTTATGGTCGTGACCCTCCCCATAATAAAACGCGAGTAAGCGTGCATCATTATCCATGATGCCCCCTGATTAACGGCTCATCGAGCTCGTGTAGGGCCATTTCAAGTGCGTGGCGTTCGTTATCGGGGTCTTGGTGGGCTTCTATGCGCTCAAGTGCACGAATATAAGCTGCTGGCAGGCCATGCTCACACGCACCGGCCAATACATGATGCTTGTACCAGCTATAAGGTCGCATACCGATAGCGCTCGTTTTGCCAACATACGCTTGCACTTCAAACTGCCCTTCGCCAGTGAGGTCTGTCACCGTTAGCCAGGTTTCATCGTAGGCAACGTTAAGTCCTTCATAGCGGTCTAATGTCAATTTGTGGTGAGAAGCTACTTCCCAAATTACGCCATACACGGCTGATTGCTCTGATGCTGGCACGATATCACATTTGCCTGAACCGTCCCCGCCACGCTGGTGAAAAGCAAGGCGATAGGAAGGCAGCAGGGCAGTGGTCACAAAGCGTGCCGGAATGCGGGCTGCTAAGCGCTTGGTAGACATGTTAGAGCCGTATGCAAAGCAGAGCATGGCTATCTCCTTAAAGTGACTTAGCCGTGTTATGAACGGGCAGTGCGCCTCCTGCTGTTTCAGGCATATACAACAAATCAGCAGAGCTCTTTTTCAGCACTAGGGTGGTCATTCGACCAGGGTTACGTGGAATCAGCTGAAGAAGCGTCATATGGCGAAAGAGCTGATCGCAAGTATATGACACGGTGATGCCAACCCTAGCAGTCATGATGAAAGTTAATATAGTTTAACGTGCCTCACAAAACTTAGCGACTCTCTTGGACACGGCACTGTTTCTACGGCTATTAAATAAGCGCGGCGATGCCATAGTGTGGCACTACATGGATTGGGTTGAACATCTGTGCTGTCGCACTCGAATTTTTGATGGGCTGCCGGTGTTAGCATCAAAAATGGCTTAAAAAGCCCACGAGAGAGTATTTTTCCCAATAAGTCCGGTTCGCCTACGTTTATTGTCGCTTTGCTTGATTAAGCTAATACTAATGATTTAGTTAAGTGTTGGTAAGATAGACTTTTTCTTCTGCCAGTATAATGATATCCTCACTATTATTAGTAAGCGCTCACATGCTTAGCATGTTGGATATAATAAGACACGAAATGTCGGAGCTTTCGTTCGCTCTCCTTACAACGCTTTTTGCCCCGCCTTTAGTTGAAATAAGGACACTGGCAGTCTTTACCTCTAGAAAGATTATGAGCGGTATCGACCATTGTAATAATGAGGTTGTGTTAAAAGATGCCATGAGCTTTGTACTGTAACTATGAGGCCAGAGCCTGTGTGCCCAATATACTACGGACGGGTGTGGGAACACATAGACGAGAGAAGTAAGTGAAAAGTTACTTTATTCCCACTGGATAACTAAAGCATTAACCACTTACTTTACAGATTATTATAAACCCACGATGGGTTCCGCTAGGGCAAGAATAATACTCAAGTGGTTTGAGAACGTTATTGAGAATAAAGAATTTGGCATAACGCCAGATGTGCGGCCATGGTGTCCGCGTAATAGAAAAGTGGCAGAAGCCGCTAAGAAGAACATGAATCAAAAGGGATCATTGTAATGAAAATGCTTAAGATGACTGCTGCTATTGCCACCGTATCGTTGATGACAGGGTGCGCCACTATTGTAGGCGAAAAGGAGCAAAGCATCACGATCAACAGCAGTCCGAGCAATGCAAATGTGATAATTACGGATGAGCGCAGTATGCAAGTGCATTCTGGAAATACACCAACAACAGTGCAGTTGCGTAAATCAGATGGAAGCTATTTCGGCGGTAAAACATATACCGTTGAGATTGCCAAAGAGGGTTATGAAAGCCGCACAATGATGATTAACTCCAGCCCCAATGGTTGGTATATCGGCGGAAACATAATTTTCGGTGGTCTAATTGGTTGGTTAATTGTCGACCCTCTTACTGGCGCAATGTACAACCTTACGCCTGATACTCTCAATGCATCGCTAGGTGAAGGCGTAGCTACCACTACCGATGGCGACTCTGAAATCACGTTGGTATTGATTGAAGATGTACCTACTCACATGCTGGATGAGATGCAGTACTTGGGTAAAATTTAAGTAGCCGTACCTTGGCAACATTGAAGTAGAGGAAGCATCGCCTTAGGGCGGTGCTTTCGCTTATCTCCCTGGGTATGAAAAGCGTCGCCAGTTCAAATAAGGGCGACGAGGTGAGTTGGTTTATTAGCAGGGCCAGGGCGTAGACCGGTCAGCGTTTCCCTAGCGCATCAACATCCTAGTATAAAGTTCGCAGTCATCGGTATAGCATTTGCAGGCGGCTTTGATTAAGCCTGAGCGATCAATGATGATAATTTCACCACGGTGATAACGGATAAGACCGCGTGTTTGCAGCGCAATGGCCGCGAGCGTAATACCAGCTCGGCGTACGCCTAGCATCATGGCTAGAAACTCGTGGGTAAGCTGCAGACTATCCGACTTGGCGCGATCTTGGGTCATTAAAAGCCAGCGGGCGAGGCGCTCTTCAATTCGATGAAAATGAATACAGGCCGCTGAGTTAGCCAGTTGGCTGATAACCACGTAGAGGTATCGTTTTAGCCGCTGGTGCAATACAGGTGCGTTTAGCAGCAGCTGTTGAAAGCTGGCCGCGTTAATGCGCAGAGCTAGCCCTTCACCTTGGACTAATGCGAGCAACGGTGTTTCTGCGATACCGAGCACCAGTGAAATGCCTAGCATGCCCTCACGTCCTGCCATCGAGACTTCCAGCCGACTGTCCATCGTCAGAATAACAATCTGTGAAATGAAGCTATCGATGGGGAAGTAGACATGGGTGATGGTATCGGTGGGCTGGAACAGCACTTCTCCAAATGAGAGCTGTACGGTGTCGCAGATGGCCATCAACGCATCCCGCTCAGCGGTAGGTAGCTCAGCTAGTAATTGATTGGCATCGGTAGCGTGAAAAACAGATGTCATGTGCCTCTCCGGTTATTAGAAAAACCTGGCAAACGGCACAATGAGGGGGGTAATCATTTCGATGTCGGCTGCAGATAGGCCATCATTTATCAGCAACGGCCTACCTACATATTACCATTAGGTTAATCAAGCGTCGGCACGCTAGCGTACACAAGGCGCTGCTGTTTTTTGTAATACGTTGGTGGCTGCGCCTAATTGTTCACATAACGTTATGGTGGTTAAGCAGGCGGTCGTACTCGTCTTTGACGACCGAATAGCACTCACATACACGCTCTTCAAGGCCTTGCCGATCCAACACATTAATATGCCCACGGTGATAAGAGATCAGGCCAGCCCTTTGCAGTTTACCTGCTGCTTCGGTAACCCCCTCACGACGAACGCCCAGCATGTTGGCAATTAATTCCTGTGTCATGATCAGTTCATTGCCCCACAGCCGGTCTAGGCTGAGCAGTAGCCAGCGGCATAGCTGCTGATCAAGATTGTGATGGCGATTGCAAACCGCCGTTTGAGCCATTTGTGTTAGCAGGGCTTGGGTATAGCGTAACAGCAGTCGCTGCATGGGTCCTGCGCGGTAGAACTCGTTTTTGAGCAGCTGGCCCTTTAGACGTAACGCCTTTCCAGCACTCTGCACAATCGCTCGGCTGGGCGTGGTCTCACCGCCCATAAATAGCGACACGCCCACTACTCCTTCATAGCCGACAACGGCGATTTCCGTTGAGGCACCGTTCTCCATTACGCATAGCAACGAGACGATGGAGTCCAGCGGAAAGTAGACATGATTCATGTGCTGTCCTGATTCACATAGTGACTGCCCCAAGGTAAGCGTCACCTCCTCAAAGTGGGGCATTAGGCGTCTTAGTTCTTCCTCTGGTAATAAGCCAAGCAATGCATTTTTCTGAAAAACATGCGGTTCAAGCATTGAATACCCCCGATTATTCCTAGCTGTCACGCAAGTGTTGATTACAGTTGGTTATGTAAGGCTAGTGATAGGCACATGCCTCTCAAGTATAGAGGCTCAGGAGGCAATCTCTGTACGCTATCGCACATAGCGCTGTTTAAGCCGATGGGGGCGATATAAATACAGTCAGCTATCACTATTTCTTCGCTAGTGTTCGCCAACGCACAGTAGGCGACTAATTTAACGCCTACTATCAGTATCAGTGGGGCAAAGGAGCTGCCTAAACAGGACGTTGCACTGCGCGCTGCAAGGAAAGCAGCGCCAATTTATTATTCATCTAGCACCACAATCCCAGCTAACGGCTGGGGTTGTGGTGTTCGCATGTCCGTCATGCTGTTAAGCAAACGGCGTTTCTATCTATACTGGGTGCATCGCCTGTTTAATTGGGTGTTAAACAGCTAACCAAGGAGTCGGTGATGCCACCTCTACGCTGCCACGTTACCTCTGTATTCACGCTTATGCTTTCCGCTGTGTTCCTTAGTGGGGCAGCCTCTGTTAGCGCCCAGCAGGCCAGCACCGTGTTGTTAAGTGCTGAAGATTCCGACCCTAACCGCTTGGGATGGATGCAGGGCTTTCCGCCCGCCCCAGAGCGGGTGATTGGCCAGCCGGACTCTAACTACTTTAGCTTCCCCAAAATGCGCTGGACGGTGTGTCACTTCCGCGAGCTATTGCCTACTAAGCAGGTTAGTCGTGGCTTGGGCGCTCCGGTGCCGTTTAGCTATGCATTAGACGATGCAATCAACGAGGTTACTTTTACGCCGATAGACGGCAGCGAACCTATGACATGGCAGGCATCGCTAAACGAAAACTACACCGATGGTCTGCTGATTCTTCATCAGGGGCAGGTGGTGTATGAGACCTATTCCGGCTGTTTGGATGAAGCGGGCAAGCATGGCGCAATGTCGGTCACTAAATCCATGACTGGGCTTCTAGGTGAAATTCTAGTGGCCGAAGGCGCACTGGATGAGCAGGCGCTGGTAGGCGATATTTTGCCAGAACTGGCCGACAGTGCTTTTGGTAGCGCCACCGTAAAACAGCTACTTGAGATGACCACGGGCCTTGCTTACAGCGAAGATTACAGTGACCCTAACGCTGAAATCTGGGCTTACAATGCAGCAGCAAGCCCACTACCTAAGCCAGACGATTACACCGGGCCGCGCACTTATTACGAATATTTAGCGACGGTAGAGCCGGAAGGTGAGCATGGGCAGGTATTTGGCTATAAAACAATCAACACCGATGCGCTGGGGTGGGTAATTGCGCGTACCGCGGGAGAGTCGGTGACATCGCTGCTTTCATCACGCATCTGGCAACGCATGGGGGCTGAACAGGATGGCTACTTTACCGTGGACTCTATCGGTACGCCGTTTGCGGGTGGCGGCTTAAGTGCAGGGCTGAGGGACATGGCCAGGATAGGACAGTTAGTGCTTAATGAAGGTGTGATGAATGGCGAGCGGCTATTTCCTGCAGCGGCCGTTGAGCGTATTCGTCAAGGGGGTGACAGACAGGCATTTGCCGCTGCGGGTTACCGCTATTTACCGGGCGGCAGCTACCGGGGTATGTGGTGGTCGCTGCATAACGAACATGGTGCCTTTGCTGCGAGAGGCGTGCATGGGCAAACGATTTACATTGACCCCACCGCTGAGATGGTCATTGTGCGCTTTGCCTCACATCCCGTGGCGGGCAATGCGGCTAACGACCCTACTTCCCTTCCCGCTTATCAAGCCGTCGCGGAGTATTTGATGGAGCAATCAGCGACGCGTTAAAGCGTCGCAACGATCTCCACCAAGCCGAACACCGCAACACCTGCCGCCACGGGCCAGCCTAACGAGCGTAGCCGCCACCATACCAGTAACGTCACGGAAAGCCCGATGGCGGTGGCTAGCCATGAAATGGCGTTTGGGTTGACCGGCACAATGGAAACTCCCAGCACGGCGGCAATCATTAATGGTCCAAGAATACCCAGCCACTGGGGCATGGTGTTAATGCCTGTATCGCTACCCAGACGGCGCTGCATCCATAAGAACGGCACCACGCGCATCAGTAGGGTACCAATAGCGCAAACCGCCACGGCTAGCCATAGTTCGAAGCTCATACTGGTCGCCTCTGGGCTTGGAGTTTGACGGTATAGAAGCATAGCGCGCCACAAGCGGCAGCCAGCGGAATAGCCACGTTGCTCCACCCCGCGATGGTTAAACCTAGCGCGGCCAGAATGGCGCACCCCATGGCGGCTGCCCAGCGTTTATTGGTGAAGCGGGGTGCCACCATGGTTAAGAATAGAGCAGGCAGTGCGAAAGGCATGATCTCCCCGAGTAGTGGCCAGCGGGCGGTAAAGGCCTCGCCCGCCGTGGCCCCCACCGTTGTACCCACAATCCATGCGCCCCATGCAAGCAGTGATGCGCCGACAAACCAGCTAAAGCGCTTTACGTCAGGCAGCTGTGGAAGCCGGGTCAAGGCCAAGGCAAACACTTGGTCGGTGAGGCCATGCATTAGCCATGGCCAGTGGCGGCTGCGCGGCAACAGCTCAGCAAGGTTGGGGCCATACACCACATGGCGCACGTTAATTAGTAGCGTCATCGCCACTACCAGCCATAGCGGCGCGCCGGTGGCGATCATGCCTACAAACAGAAACTGCGAAGCGCCTGCATAAATCAGTGCGGATATAGCGGTGGCTTCCAAGGTACTGAAGCCTGCTTGGCTAGCCACTAACCCAAACGACAGTGCCACTGGAATATAGCCGCCCAACAGCGGGATGGCTTCGCGCACGCCTTGCAGCGCGCTACGCCAGGGGGAATGGATGGCATGATTCATGGCGCGTCCCTTTGTTCACCGTAAGTAACGGTGAGTAGCAGGGTGGCCTCATGGTCTTGGGTGCGGTAGCAGTGCGGCTGGTCGGCGGGAAACGTTTTGGTCTCTCCGGGCGTTAGCACGGTGGTGGCTCCCACTGGACCTGCTTCCAGCCAGCCACTAATTAGGGTTAGCGTTTCTTGGGTGCCAAGTGTGTGAGCTTCAGCGTGGCGCAGGGTATGGGGCGCGCAGCGCATCCAGTAAGCATCTACTTGTGGTGAACCTTTGCCCTGATCAATCAGCTGCACCTGCACGCCATCTTCGCCAAGGGGAACGCTAATAGGCGCCACTAGCGTGCCAAACGGCGCATTAAGCTGAACGGCTAATCGCCAGAGAGTGTCCAGGGTGGGGTTACCATTACCTTGCTCAAGACGACACAGGTTTGATTTGGCAATGCCAGCGGCGTTAGCTAAATAGGAGAGTGACCAGCCTTGCGCTTGACGCAAAGACTGCAAATGCTTACCTAACGTGATTAATGAGTGCTTATCCATACTGCTACCCTACTGTTCCTTTTATAGAACGTTCTATATAAAGAACAGTGGGATGTCAATTGTAGAGTGTGTCCACCATTGGTCAGAACGTTGCCACCATTGGTCAGGAAAGGCATCGTTACGCAGAACTCGGCCATTGCAGTGATAAAAAATGTTAAGTAGCGGCTCACTTAAATGAGTGTTTATCGATATACTGCGCCGGTGGCTAGGTTTTGCACTTAGCGATGACGTTGTGACCTGCTGTTTCTCTCAAAAGAAAAAAAATAAGGAACATATCAATGCGCATAAAAGTGTTATTGGCTGCACTGCTGATGCTGTGTAGCTCTTCGCTTGTCATGGCTGCTGACTATTACGTAGATATTACTAATCGTACGGGTTATACCCTTTACTATATGTACGTAAGCCCCGCAGACTCGAAAAGCTGGGAAGAAGATGTACTCGGCAATGATGTTCTGATGGATGGTGACACACAACGGGTGACAATTACGGGTTACAACAGTCCTATCTTCGATATTCGTTTAGTTGATGAAGATGAGGATAGTTACACCTTTTGGAATGTAGACGTATCAACCCAGGATCTTGTGGTGACGTTGGATCATCTCGACTAAAAAAATCGAACGGCTTGCCGCCTTAGCAGCGTCCTCACTGTTGATTCTGAGGGATTAGGGCAAGCCGTTTTGTTTAGTACACGCCGATATTGGTTATGCAATAGCAGGTAGTTGAGAAGTCACTTCGGCAGAGGAATGACGGCTTGGCGCGCTAGAAGATAATGACTCGGTATTATCAGCACTAAACGTCACTAGATCGGTGTAGGCCTGCTCGGTCAGACGAGTTACCTCTGGTGATGCACCCCACTTCAGCAACATTTCGTCGATATGACGTTCAGCTGTTTCAAACTGGCCGCAATGGCTAAGCAGTTTGGCGATGGTGTAATCGCATTCTGGGGTATCAAACATTTCTTCCCTGATCTCTTGAATGGCCAGTTGGAGGCCTTTTCGGGAAATATCGCTTAGCTGGTTAGGTTGCATGCCACGACTCCTTGTGAATGCTAACGGTTTCAGATGCTAACGTTTACAGATGCTAACGTTTACAAATGCTGTGCTGTATTAAATTTGACGCTCTTTTGTACGCCTCTTGTACCCTCACGAGGCTAATACACTGTTTCGAGAGATTCAATCGCAAACTAGAAATATTTCAAAAAATTAATTTGAACGAAAGACCCCGCTTGCTTGCTAGGGGCGCGTAGAGTAATTGCTCCCCTAACGTATAAAGAAATACATTCATAAAAGTTATACAAGAAATTAAATAATTAGTCATCGCATCGTCATTATGCAGGGGCGCATCGCCGGATAACTATCTCTAGTTGATGATGCTGATTATCTAGCGGCACCCTAATAGGCATGCCAACCCCTGTTTCTACTAAGTAAACGCCATCCAGTGTTGCAGTGAGGGCTTGGCTTGAGCTTGATAGGGACAGACTTGATAGGGTCTGGCTTGATAGCGTTTGGCTTGATAGATTCTGGCCTAACATTGCTGGAGAAGCTTGCGCGTTGAACACCTTGATATGATAGTGCGATTGGTCAAGGGTAATGTCAGCACTAAAATGCGGCCAGCTCGCTGGCAGGCATGGAAAAATTATCAGCCAGCTAGCTTCCCGGCGAATGCCTAAAATACCCTCCATACCGGCCTGATACATCCAACCGGCGGCGCCGGTGTACCATGTCCAGCCTCCTCGGCCCACATGGGGTGCCACAGAATACACATCAGCAGCGACCACATAAGGCTCAACGCGATAGCGGGTAGCTGCTTCCGTGGTGGTGGCATGGTTGATGGGGTTAAGCAGTGTAAATAGCTGATGTGCTTTGTCACCTTCACCCAGTTGGGTGAAGGCCAAAACTGCCCACATTGAAGCATGGCTATACTGCCCACCATTTTCGCGCATACCAGGCGGGTAGCCGCTTATATAGCCGGGGTCCTGCTTAGGGTGATCAAAGGGAGGCCAAAAAAGCAGCGCTAACTGCGGGTCATGCAGAATGAGTTCGCGCTCCAGCGAGTGCATTGCGAGCGTCGACCGTTCAGGGTCGCTGGCGCCGGAAAGCACCGCCCATGATTGGGCGATGGAATCAATCTGGCATGCATCGCTTTGTTTGCTGCCCAGCCAAATGCCGTTGTCGTAAGTCGCTCGACGATACCACTGGCCATCCCAAGCGCTGTTTTCAATTGCTATGCGTAGCGCCTTAGCATGTTCATACCAACGAACGGCGCGTTGGGGTTCATCCGCGTGGCAGGCTTGGGCCTCGCGCTGTTCGGCAATTGGCGCAAAGTGATGAAGTGTTTTAAGCAGCAACCAGCCTAGCCATACACTTTCTCCCTTGCCCTCAGCACCCACCCGGTTCATGCCGTCATTCCAATCCCCGCCGCCTATCAGCGGCAAACCATGTTCACCCAGTTGCGAAAGGGTAATATCAAGACCGCGTGCGCAGTGTTCAAACAGTGGGGCGGCTTCCAGTGAGGTGGTTGGCTGGAAAAAGTGTTCGTGCTCATGCGATGACAACTGCGCGCCGTCTAAAAAGCTCACTGGCTCGTCAAGCACTGCTATGTCCTGGGTTGTTGCGAGATAACGCGCGCAGGCGTAGGCCAACCAAACCCGGTCGTCAGAGATACGCGTGCGCACGCCTTGTCCGGAATGGGGCAGCCACCAGTGCTGTACATCCCCTTCAGGGAATTGACGTGAAGCCGCGCGCAGTAAATGCTGGCGCGTTGTAGCAGCATTGCTAAACGTCAATGCCATGCAATCTTGCAACTGATCGCGGAAGCCATAGGCGCCGCTGGCTTGGTAAAACGCTGAGCGAGCCGTTAAACGACAGGCGATGGTCTGATACAGCAACCAGCCGTTTAACATGATGTCCATTGCCCGGTCAGGTGTTTTGACCTGTATGGCATTGAGCTGCGTATTCCAATGGTCGTGAATGTTGGCAAGCTCAGCATCAATGTCAGCATCACGAAAACGGGCAATCAGCTCGGCAACTTCGTCATTGGAGCCACCCTGACCAAGCAGTACGATAATGTCGACGGTTTCTCCTGGGACTAGCGTCACGGGACGCTGAAGCGCAGCGCAGGGGTCTAGCCCGGCGCCTAACGTGCCGGAAAGTGGCGTTTTACACCGTAACCCAGCCGGTTCAGCTAAGTGTTTGCCATAACCGATAAACTCACTGCGATTGCCTGTCCATTGCGTAGGTTGCTCGCCAATATCGAGGAAAGCCACCCGGCCTGGGAAGGCGGCATTCCATGGGTTGGTAACTAACAACGCTCCGCTTTCTTTCGCTTGCGACGTGATAAGAAAGGGGGCTGATGCGCTTCGCGACGTGCCCAAAACCCACTCTGCATAAGCAGTCACAGAGAGCTTGCGCGTCTTGTGTGAATGATTTGTTATTCTCAACCGCGAGATACGCAACGGAGCATCTCGCGGCACGAAGTGCAGCAGCGTTAAGCTAAGTTCATTAGTATGATGTTCAAATTGACTATAGCCATAACCATGGCGCGCAATGTAGCGGCCTGAATCACGAATCGGGCTTGCCGTTGCCGTATAAAGCGCTAGCGTCTCTTCATCCCGGACATAAATAACATCACCGTTTGGGTCACTAACGGGGTCATTACTCCACGGTGTCAGTTGGTTTTCTCGGCTGCTGTCTGCCCACAGATAGCCAGCGCCCTCTGCTGATACTTGAAACCCGAACTGTTGATTTGCAATGACATTAATCCAGGGCGCTGGTGTTGAGCTGCCCGCTTCTAGAATGATGGCATACTCTCGTCCTTGCTTTGCAAACCCGCCCCAACCATTAAAAAACTCAAGTGTAGGCCGCTTAAACTGGTGAGGATTGTGGGTCTTATCCATCAATTGTCTGGGGAGAGCACGTTTGGTAATGACAAGCAGAGGCTTCGCGGTGCTCTGTTGGGACAACATAACAGATAGCTGATCGGCAATTGATCCTCGGTGCGCTATCAGCACCACGCGTGCAACCGATTGAAGCTGAGAGCATGACTGGGCGCTTGCTAGATCGGCTCTTAAGGCATAGATCGTTCCCTGGGCATCGCCACTGTGAAGTCGGGGCCTTGACTGACTGCTGAGAATCGTGGCTTCAATGGCTTGCTGTAGATCTTGAATGTAAGAGGATGCACGCTCATTGATGATGACGACATCGACTTCGAGACGTTTCATGCGCCAATACTCATGGGCGCGAAGTAATTGATGCAATTGTGGCAAATCGTCAGTGGATTGAATCCGGAGCAATACGATGGGTAAATCGCCGGAGATCCCGTGTTGCCATAGCAGCGACTGTTGAGCTGCGCCGCTTTGAATCGCTTTCTGAGGTGCTCTAAAGCGTGCGTCAGGATAGAGCAGTGGGGCAGCTAACCGCTGAAAGTCAGCGGCCTCCTCTGGCTGAGTGCCCAAATGACGTAGCTGCACTTGTGCCTGAGTCCAGGCGAGCATTTTTGCTCGCTCAAAGGCGCTAACGTCATGATGTTTGTCAATTAAATCCATCAGCGCTTCACGTGAGTCGGCAACGACCGTCCAGTAAGCAATACGGGCGGCTTTGCCTGGCTTGATTCGCAGGCAGTAGCGTGATGCAAAAATGGGGTCAATGACACTCCCCACCGTACCTGATAAATGTTGGCCTTCAGCAAGTGCCGTTGCTGCGGAAATACGGTGGCCCCGGCCAATAAATTGCTCGCGGTCGGTCTCGTATTGGAAATCTCCTACGGTATCGCCTTCCACGACGGCGAACTGAGCTACCCACACTTGTGCTTCGCTGGGGTCCCGCCGTCGCCGAGTAGCCACAAGGGCATTAAATGCGGGGAGGTATTCAGTGACCACGAACATTTTGGCGAAGCTAGGGTGAGCGTTGTCGGTACTCGGTGTGGTGAGTACTAATTCTGCATAAGTTGTAACATCAATATCGCAGGTTTGGCGTCCACTGTTGGCCAGTGTTAGCAAGCGTACTTCGCTGTTATCTTCCCCAGACACCAGGATGTCCAAGTGGCTTGAAATAGCCTCGTGACGATGCACATAGCGGGCATAATCTTCAGCAAACAACACGTGGTTGTCGTCGTCATTAGCGCTGGTATGTGATTCCAGGGATTGTCCTGTTGCACTCCAAACGCTTGGGCGTCGCGTATCGCGGAGAAAAATAAAGCTTCCCCAGTGATCGCGAGTGGTATCTGGTTGCCAGCGAGTGATGGCAAGATTGTGCCATCGGCTGTAGCCGCCACCTGTTGCGGTCAACATGACAGAGTAGTTGCCGTTTGAGAGCAGGTGTGTCACCGGAGGCCCGTTGACGCTGGTTGAAAGTTTGCGCACGGTTTGTGCTTCGTTGATGGTTTGGCTAGCGGTTGATTTCACCTCTTCAGCACGGGGGTAAGCAATAGCCACATCCCTTGGAATCCGCTCTTGAAGCAATAGCTCGCTCGCCTGAATCATCGGTTCGCGGTGGAAGCGTTGTCGCATCTGCCCATGGTGAAGCGTATTAGCGATGGCAACGATGGTCATGCCTTGGTGGTGTGCCATATAGCTGCGCACAATCACCAGCTTGACGCCTTTGGGGAGCCGTGAGCGGGTCAGATCTAGCGCTTCGTAGTAGCCATAGCGTCCCAACGCACCCATTTCTGCAAGGCGGCGATAATTCTTGAAGGCTCCTTCTGGGTCGATCATTGCCGCCAACCCTGTTGCGTATGGCGCGACCACTAAATCGGCCGATAGACCTCGCTTTAGCCCTAATCCAGGCACCCCAAAATTGGAATATTGATAAGTATGCTCTATGTCCCGTGCGTTATATCCCGACTCAGAAATACCCCAAGGAGCTGAAAACTGTGCGGCGTATGTTTCCTGGCGTTTAACGACTAGGCGGTTAGTTTGCTCCAAGAGGCTGCCAGCGGGTGCACGCATTATTAGCGACGGCATCAGATATTCAAACATAGAGCCTGACCAGGAAATCATCGCCGCACCCTCTTTTAATGGGGTGGCGGCGCGACCAAGTCGGAACCAGTGGCGAGTGACTACATCGCCTTTGGCAATGGCGAACAGGCTGGCCAGGCGTGCCTCTGAAGCCAGCAGGTCATAGCAGCTTGTGTCCAGGCTGACGTCGTCCAGCGAGAAGCCGATCGACAGTAACTGCCGCTCAGGGTTGAGAAGAAACGCAAAATCCATACTGAGGGCAAGCCGTCGGGCTTTACTGGCCAGTTGCTGTAGCCGCTCGCCATGCGCGCTGATGGAAATTGATGTTTTTCTGTGGTCAGCGTTATGCTGAGCCGCCGTTTTATGTAGGGCTGTCACCCAAAAAACCACATCTTCGCCATC
The DNA here is from genome assembly GCF_025820815.1 of Halomonas qinghailakensis. NCBI lineage: Bacteria > Pseudomonadati > Pseudomonadota > Gammaproteobacteria > Oceanospirillales > Halomonadaceae > Halomonas > Halomonas qinghailakensis. The sequence continues at coordinate 2,592,756 of NZ_CP096973.1, forward strand.
ATCCTTGCCCATGTCTTTATTACCTATATCTTTATTAACTATATCTTTATTAACCCTATCTTTATTACCCCTATTTTTATTGTCATCTTCACTATTGCGGTCGTGATGGCCATTAAACAGGTCGCTGGCTATTTTAAGTGCTTGTTTTGTATGTTTTGTGAGGGCTTTCAAATCTAATGGAGACGTTTTATTTTCGCTTAATAGAGTGGCGACTTTCTCAAGCTGTTCAGTGAGCGGTTTAGTGGGCAGGGATTTTTCTATTGATTGAGAAGCGCGCTTAAGTTCTTCAAATTTAAGTTCTTCAAATTTAAGTGCTTCAAATGTCAGCGCTAATGTATCGGCTAGTGCTTGGCGAGGATCAGGTTGAAATGTTGTGTCTTGCCAGGTTTCCAAAGCATTGGTGAGGGTAATGAGGTGCCCAGCAAGGTTGCCGCTATCGACAGTAGATACATAGCGAGGGTTTAGCGGACGCAGGTCATCGATTGCATACCAGTTAAAGAAGTGACCACGATAGCGGGGCAGGGTATGCATGACGGCAAGCGTCGTTTCTATACGGCTTAGCGCGTTGAGATTACCGATCCAGCCGAAATCACGTGCCGCCAGTATCGACAGCAGGTAGAGGCCCATATTGGTCGGTGACGTTCGCTGGGCGACAACCGGCTGTGGCTCTTCCTGAAAATTATCCGGCGGCAGCAAATTGGTGGATGTAGTTACAAAAGTTTCAAAGTAGCGCCAGGTTCTGCGGGCAATTAGCCGAAGTTCACGGGCAGTTTCTTCTGCTATAAGAGGTTGGTACGCAATACTAGTCGTACTGCTTAGCCAAGTCGCTAGCGCAGGCGCTGCTGTCCATAGTAGTGCGATCGGCAAGACCATTAGCCAAACACTACTGTTAAACCATAACGCACTAAAGGCAACGGCTATGCCAAGTAACGTACCGGGCGCCATGTGCCGATAAAAACCCCAAACGGTCAGGTGTGGGCATTTCATCGTTTGGGCAGACGATGTCCACTCTAATAAATGACGGCGAGTTATAAAAACCCGTGTCAGAGTGCTAACAATGGCATCTAGCATCCGCCATGCTTGGTCAGGGAGAAACATCAGCTGCAGCAAAATTTGCTTCAATCCCAGCGTTAGTTCGTCCCGCCATTGGTGGAAGTGGTAACGGAGATTGACGCCTGCACGCAGTGGAGCGAACGAGGTTATTAACGACAGTAAGACCGGTATGCTAATGACCATAGTAATCATTAAGCTGCTGACGACAGCCATCATGACAGGCAGTTGCCAGCTCACCGCAAAGCAGGCTAACAGTAAGGGTGGGAGCAGCGATCGGCGTAGATTGCCGAGTATTTTCAAGCGCCCTGAAGGCGGTAACGAGGCTGTTAGTAGCCAAGGGAGTAACTGCCAATCCCCTCGCACCCAGCGATGTTGGCGTTTGGCCACCACATCATAACGGTCTGGAAAGTCTTCTATGACTTCAATATCTGATGCCAATCCCGCACGGGCAAAAATGCCCTCAAACATATCGTGGCTCAGCAGGCTGTTTTCAGTGATACGGCCCGCTAGTGAAGCTTCAAAGGCATCAATATTGTAAATACCTTTACCAGCAAACGAGCCATCACCCACTAAGTCTTGATAAAGATCTGAAATGGCGGCGGCATAAGGGTCAATGCCTCCTGGTGAAGAGCACAGCTGTTGATAGGTAGAGCCTCTTTCGCCTGTAGGCATCGATTGAGTGACGCGTGGTTGCAAAATTGCATAGCCTTCCACTACCCGCCTTTGCTGCGTATCAAATCGAGGATGATTTAACGGGTGGGCTATTTTGCCAACCAGCTTGCTCGCGGCTCCTCTTGGCAGGCGTGTGTCGGCGTCCAGCGTCAGAATATAGTGCACATTTCTTGGCAGGGAAGGTGGGGTTCTGAAGGTCGTGTCCGTCGCGCCACGTAACAGTTTATTGAGCTCATGAAGCTTGCCCCGTTTGCGCTCCCATCCCATCCAGCATTGTTCACCTGCGTTGTAGACGCGGTTGCGGTGTAGTAAGAAGAAGCGCTTGTCATGGCTGGAAGCACAGTAGCGTTTGTTTAATTCCTCAATGCGTTTTTCACAAATGCTCAACAGTGCCTCATCGGTGGCTAGTTCTGCCTGCTGGGCATCAACGCCATCGGTCAAAAGTGCATAGCTAATAGCACCGCCACCGCTACTTAGATGATGCACCTCAAGCCGATCAAGCTGTTCTTCTAAGTCGGCTTCATTGGTCAGTAGCGTTGGCATCGCCACCAGCGTGCGAAGAGAGGGGGGAACACCTTTGGAAAGATCTAGGCTAGGCAGTGGCTGAGCGCCAATATTATAAATAACGAAACGATTGACGATAGACGTAGCGAACTCAATTGTGGGCAGGATGCCCAGGGCTGCTAATAACAATAACCAACGTGACGACACCTCGCCTGAATGCATTGATAACAGCAACCACCCGGCTAAGACTATCAAAGCAACGGTAGTCGCTGTCAGCATTATGACGTAGCCATTGATGCCATTTTTCAACAGTAGCTGGCGAAATCGCCGTTTCAATGGTGGGCGAAAGTTAAGGCGTTTTTCTAACCTATTCCTACCTGCCGCCACCAAAAAATAACCAGGGTCTTCAACTCTTGCTGTCTCGTGAACATCATCGGTAAGTGGCAGTGCTTCTCTTGATAGCGTTAGCGTATGGTCAACGATTTCTAACTCGGTATAGGCTGAGCCACGGGCGAGCTCTTCCACTGCAACGCGGTACTGATTGCGTGTTGAAAAATCGTACTGCGCAAAGCGACTGTGTTCGCGTAATTTTGCGTCTACCAAGCTGACACTTTCGAAAAGCTCAGCCCAATCAGTGCTGGAGATAAAACGCATACTAGTGATGATGTTGCGCACAGTAACGTTCGACGCCCCTTGGCACTGCTGGGTACTTTGCACGACATCATCGATAGATTCGCCCTGGCGATTAAGCTGCTCAAAAAGCCAGCAGGCGAGTGCATTGGTATGGGGGTTAACACCGCGTAAACGTTTGGCTAATTGAGCTATAAAAGGCGCCGACAGTGGTGTTTTCTGAGACGTAAAAGAGGAGAATGTATAACTAGCTGAGTCATTACTCGTTGAACAGTTATCTGTCGAGACGCTATTAACTGATTCGTTGTTAATTGACTCGTTGTTAATCGACTCGCTGTAAGGTGAATAACGATTGGAAGAGACGTTGCTTGTTGGTGAGTCATTTTCAGTAGCAAACCACTTAGCCGCTAGTGCGTCCGCTGCATCGCGCGCCATTTGTTCAGTAATAATCTGGTCGGCAAGACGGCGTAGATTCTCGACTAATACAATGCGAAGCGTTATCGCAACTGCCCATAATTCTCCAATCGTTAGTGGCTGAGTGCGTTGGTAAGATTTAATAAATGCACGTAAATTAGAGAGTTCTATATTGCTATCGGTATGTGCAATAAAAGCCCATGCAATACCAAATACGCGTGGATAACCCGCAAAGGGGCCTTCTGCAAGCTTTGGTAACTGTCGGTAATAGCCCGGTGGAAGGTCACCGCGAATTTCACGAATTTGTGCTTCGATGAGATGATAATTATCAAGTAACCAAGCGGCGGCGGGAACGACCTCTCGACCTTCTGCCAGCGTGACAGCGCAAGCGCGGTAAGCACCAAGTAATACGCGGGCATTATCGTTTAGGCGGCGCGTTAACGACGCCACTTTGGGTGGGCTTGCTGTCACAACTTGCGCCAGCGCTAGACTACCCGCGTGCTGTTCGAGCCGTTCTGCACTAAACAATTCTTCACGTACTGGCGAGGATGAACGCCACAATGCCATAGAGGCATTGTGTTGGTGCACACGACGAAATAAGGGCGTCTGAAAAAAAAGAGTCACGGGTTACATCCTGATGAATGTGTACAGCACAGCTCATAAAACAGTGCTTTTCTATCAGGACGATGTGCTTAACGTTCGCTGTTGTCGGTTCGATAACGCACATTGCATGCGTAACCGTTATAGGGTGATCTTAAGTGCTAGCGTAAGGTCCAATAGCCTCCCCACAATCGTGTGGTCGCCGTTATCATACAAGCGGCTGCAAACAGTCCTGCTAGCCACGGAAAATACTGAGGAAACAAGCAGAAGAGTACTAACGCAACAACGGTTTCTGTGCCTTCGGTCAACCCTTCTAAATAGTAAAACGCTTTTTGTGGAAAATTTGGCCGTTCTACATTGCGTGCTTTCGCCGCAATCGCAAAGGCTAAAAACGATGTTCCTGTACCGATAAAGGCGAATAGCAGTAACGCTGCTGCCAGCGCATTTTGCGCAGGGTTAGCCAGCGCGAATCCCAGCACTACTGCAGCATAAAAGACAAAGTCTAACCCGATATCAATAAACCCGCCCGCATCACTTTGTTGGCCGCTTAGCCGGGCAAGTGCGCCATCTAGTCCATCACCTAGGCGGTTAACTAAAATCGCTATCAGTGCCAAAAAATAATATTCAAAGGCTAATAGCGGTAGCGCGCTCATTCCCACTAAAAAGGCCGTTAAGGTAACTTGGTCAGGGGTAATCTGCCTATTGTTGAGATGCCGAGCTATAGTGGCAAGCGGTCGATGGGTAAGCGGCATAGTAAAACGGTCGAGCACGTTAGTACCTCCTTGGAAAGCGTCTCAAACCTACCGTGATGGGGCTGCAATGTCATGTAAGAATGAGCTAATAGTTGCGACTAAAGTGGTTAGACTTTGGTTGTATTTTTTGCCAATTTACTGGACTAATCCTTGGCTGCAGTGAATAAAGGGCACCGAAAAAGCCAGCTAGGCTATTTTAAATACGCCATCGGGTTTTACTGTGTAAAAAGCCCTTTTGACCACCTGACTGCGAGCGGTACTTAGATAATGCGCAGAACTGCCACGATGACGCTCTGGGAGATGCTCTGGCACTCCCATGACCAAGTTAAAAATTTACTGATGTGCGCGTTGCCAGCGTCTGGCGCGGGGCGCTCAGCTTCCAACACTTCAGGCGAGCAGCAAGGAACCGGCGATAAGCCGCCAACGCCACCTGCTTATACAAAACCTCAAAAGGTTGGCCTGGTGCTGGGGCCAATGTTGTTTGCGTTTGTACTGCTTTTTTTCCACCCTGCGGAGCTAAGCGTAGAAGGCCGTATGGTGCTTGCGACTACCTTGTGGGTGGCGGTTTGGTGGATTACTGAAGCTATTCCTATTCCGGTAACGTCGCTATTGCCGATTGTACTGCTACCAATTACCGGGGCCCTTGAAAGTAGTGCGGTAACGGCGGCTTACGGTAATCCTATTATTTTCCTTTTCCTGGGTGGTTTTATGATCGCCTTGGCGATGGAGAAGTGGGATCTGCATAAGCGCATTGCACTCACTATTATTTCGCTGCTAGGCACCAGTATTAACAGCATTGTGTTCGGCTTTATGGCAGCCACTGGCTTTCTGTCGATGTGGGTTTCCAATACGGCCTCGGTCATGATGATGTTGCCCATCGGCACCGCGATTGTGTATCAGGTGACCCAAGAGCTAAACAAAAGTGAGGGTGATCATAGCGAAGAAATTGATAAATTCAGCAAGGCACTTATTTTCGGTGTTGGTTATGGTGGCACTATCGGGGGGTTGGGTACCCTGATTGGAACGCCTCCTAATATCATTTTAGCTGCGGTTGTGAATGAGTTGTTTGGGTTTGAAATTACCTTTGCTAGCTGGATGATGTTTGCTTTCCCCGTAGTGTTAGCACTGCTGTTGATTGGCTGGCTGATGCTGACACGCATCATTTACCCGATTAAGTTCAGCAATCTTCCAGGCGGCAAAGCGCTTATTGCCAAAGAAAAGGAAGCGCTGGGTAAAATCACCTTCGAAGAGAAAGCCGTGTTGGGGGTTTTCCTGTTAGCGGCGTTTTTCTGGATTACCCGCTCATTTTTATGGCAAGGCCAGCTCCTGAATATTCCCGGCATTAACGACACAATGATTGCCGTTGCAGCGGCAATTGCACTGTTCTTAATTCCCTCGCCTAATAAAGGCGGCTGCCTGCTAGGGTGGGATATCGCCAAAGACGTGCCGTGGGGCATCCTATTGCTATTTGGCGGTGGCCTAGCAATTGCTGCTGGTTTTGGATCTTCGGGTTTGGCCGCATGGATCGGTGGTCAAATGAGTGTGCTGGAAGGCGTTAACTTCTTGCTGGTGATTCTGTTAGCCGCAGGAATGGTGCTGTTTTTAACTGAAATCACCTCCAATACAGCAACGGCCACGATGATTCTGCCGGTGCTAGCGTCGCTGGCGCTGGCATTGGATATTCATCCATTCGTGCTGATGGTGCCGGCGGCAATGGCAGCCAACTGCGCCTTCATGCTGCCGGTGGGCACGCCCCCCAACGCGATTATTTTTGCGACCGGCAAAATAAAAATTATTGAAATGGTACGCAACGGCTTTTGGCTAAATATTTTCGCACTGCTGCTGATCGTCGCGTCGGTTTATTTCTTGTTACCCCTCGTGTGGGGAATTGATTTAACCACCTACCCGGACGCGTTCCGCAACTAACTGCCAGCGACTACTGCTGCTCCAGCCCCGCCATGTGCGGGGCTTTTTGTGCTGGGTGACGGACAGTTTGGAATGCAGATTGCTATGATGGGGAATATTTTTTTGCATTGAGCCTGCCATGCGACTACTTCATACCGCCGATTGGCACCTGGGGCGGCTGTTTCACAACCTCTCGCTGTTGGAAGACCAGCGCCATGTCTTGAACCAGCTGCTGGAGATTGTCGACCGCGATGCGGTGGACGCGGTGCTGATTGCCGGTGATATTTATGACCGTTCGGTGCCGCCAGCCGCCGCTGTCACGCTATTAGATGAGATGCTTGGCGAGTTGTGTGAAAAGCGCCGTTTGCCGGTGATTATGATCTCTGGCAACCACGACGGTGCTGAGCGCCTTGGCTTTGGCGCGCGCCACCTGCGCCAAGCAGGGTTGCATATTTTGTCTGATCTATCCGCCTGCGACCGCCCTGTGTCGCTGTCGATTAATGGGGCGGAGGTGGATGTGTTCGGTATTCCCTACGCTGATCCAGAGTATGTGCGCAATCAATTTTCGGTGGATGTTCGTGATTTTGACAGCGCTCACCGTTACTTAGTCGAGCGTATCAACACCCAGCGCCAAGCGAGTCGACCTACGGTGCTGATGAGCCACTGCTTTGTGGATGGCGGCAGTGCCAGCGATTCAGAGCGCCCGCTAACCTTGGGAGGTGCGGAAAGTGTTGCCTGGGAACCTATGCAGTCGTTTGACTATGTTGCTTTAGGCCACCTTCATGGGCCGCAGTATCGCGGCGGTGAGCATATTCGCTACAGCGGCTCGCTACTTAAATACAGCTTCTCAGAGGCTAACCAGCGCAAAGGCGTCACGCTGGTGGATATTGGCTCCGAGGGCGTGAGCCAGATCGAACACCGCCCGCTGACCCCGCGCCGAGAGGTACGTGTGCTGGAAGGCGAGCTGGCTGAGCTGCTAGCACAAGGCAGAACCGATACAGCCGATGACTATCTACTCGTTCGCTTGACCGACCGCCACGCGATACTTGACCCCATGGGGAAGCTGCGCGAGGTCTACCCCAACGTGCTGCATTTAGAAAAGCCCGGCATGTTGGCAGCGCGGGGGCGTCAGCAGTTAGATCGCGAACGGCTGCAGTTTAGCGCGCTGGACATGTTTAGCGATTTCTTTACCCAAACCAGCGGGGGCAACATGAGTGATGAGCAGGCCTGCGCCATGCGTGAACTCATCACCACCTTAAGCCGTGAGCAGGAGAGCCAGTCATGACGCCGTTAACGCTCACCATGCAGGCGTTTGGCCCCTTTGCAGGCAGTGAAACGATCGATTTTACTGCGTTGGGCAACAGCCCGCTGTTTCTGATTAATGGCCCTACGGGCGCAGGCAAAAGCTCGATACTAGATGCCATCTGTTTTGCGCTTTACGGTCAAACCACCGGTAATGACCGCGATGCCGGGCAAATGCGCTGCGACCAGGCCGTCGATACTTTGTTGACCGAGGTCAGCTTGGATTTTCGCCTGCGTGATAGTGCTTACCGGGTGCGCCGAGTTCCCCAGCAGGAGCGCCCCAAGGCCACTGGCGAAGGGACTACCACACAAAGTGCTGAAGCCCAGCTGTGGCGGCTGACCCCAGAAGGTGAAGAGGATGAGTGCTTGGTGGCGCGTAAGGTTACCGATGCCAACAGCCAGCTGCACGCCTTAATAGGTCTGGATGCGAATCAATTTCGCCAAGTCATGGTGCTCCCCCAAGGGAAGTTTCGTGAATTACTGCTAGCAGAATCGAAAGACCGCGAGAAAATTTTTTCTCAGTTGTTTCAAACCCAGATTTTTCAGCGTATTGAAGAGCGCCTGCGTACCCAAGCGAATCAAATTGAGCGAGCGGTGAATGATCACCGCCAGCATATCAGTGGCATTTTGGCCGGTGGTGAGCTGGAAAGCGAAGCGGCATTAGCGCAAGAGTTAGCGGCGCTAACCCCGCAAGTAGAGCAAGCGCGTCAGCGTTTTGACACCGCTCAGCAGCAGCGCCGCTGCGCTGAACAGATGCTAGGCGAAGGCCAAGCACTTCAGCGCCAATTTGAAATCTGTGACAGCCTCGCCGCGGAGAAAGCGCGCCACCTTGAACAGCAAGCGCAAATAACCGCCTTTCAGAGCCGATTGACCCAAAGTGACCACGCCCAAGCGCTGCGGCCTTACAGCACTGCGTTAGTCCAAGCGCAGCAGGCATTCACTGCCACTCAAGAACAGCAGCGACAGGCCGATGCCGCGCTTGCTGCCCAGCGTATCAGTACTGAACAAGCTCAGCATGCATTTGAGACGGCGCGCCAGCGTCAAACCGAACTTCCCGCGCTGCGTGAGCGCCATCGTCAGTTGGGCGAGTTTATCCACAAAGGCCAACAACTGAGTGAGCTGGAAGCGCGCTGGAAAACAGCCCAGGTCGCTTGGCAACACGCTGATGAGGCACTAAAGCGTGACGAAGCACAGTTAGACGGTATTCGCCAACAAGGCGAAGCGCTAGGCGCTGCTCTTGAGGAGTTACAGAACGAGTTTCAGCAGTTAGCCAGCGCCCCTGTAGAGCTGAGTCGCCATGAGAGCTTATTAACTCAGAGACAGGAGTTGGATGAGCTGATTCGGCAGGGGCGTGAACTCGACGCTCAACAACAGCAGGCAACACAGGCGCTTAAAGGTCGGCAAAGGGAAGCGGAGCAGGCCAAACGCCACACCACTGAGCAAGAGATGCGCTGGCACCAAGGGCAAGCCGCACTGTTAGCGCTCACCCTTGAAGATGAGGCACCTTGCCCGGTGTGCGGCAGCCTTGAGCACCCGGCCCCGGCGGTTAAACATGCTGATATTGTTACCCAAGATCAGGTGGAAACAGCGCGCTCAGCTGAGGAACGGGCCCGCCACGCATTACAAACCGCCGAGCGTCAGGTACACCAGTTAGCACAGCAGCTTAGCTACAACGCTGAGCAGACGCAGCGCCTTAGCCACCAGCTAGGCGCTTGGGCCAGCCAACCACAGGTTGAGCTGCAACAGGCCTGCGAACAATTACGCCGCCAGGTCGGGCGTCACAAGCATGTGCAGGGTGAGATTAACCGGCAAAACGCTGCTCGTGACGAGCGTCGCCGGGATTGGAGCGCGTTAGACAAACAGCTCAAAGCCCAGCGACCTCAGGTTGAAAAAGCCAAAGAGGAGGCGTTACGGCTAGATAGCCAGTGCGATCAGTTACGTCAATCACTGCCAGAAGATGTGCGTAACCCCTTAGTCATGCGCCAAACGCTTATTGAGCTGGACAACCAGATTAGTGAATTTGAAAAAAACTGGGAAAGCGCACAGCAAGCGCTTGCAGAGACCCAAACCCAGCAAGCGCGGGCAGAAGAGCAGCTGCGCAGCGCAAACCAACAGCTGGCGCGTAACCAGCAAGCGCTTGAACAGGCTCAGGCTGAGTGGCAAACGGCGTTACAGGCCAGTTCATTTGAAAGCGAAGCTGCTTTTCAGGCGGCTCAGCTAGAAGATAACCAACGCCAAGATCTGGCTCGCCAAGTAGAGGAGTATCAGCGCCGTTTGGCTGAGCTTGACGGCGCGCTACATAATTACCACGCCCAGCTGGCTGAAAAAACGCTGCCGGATATTGCTGCACTCACTGCTCAAACAAAAGCTGCTCAAGCAGAGGAGAATACTCAGCTAGAGGCATGGCGGTCGCTGGATGGGCGGTTAAAGACCTTGCAGGGTATTGGCCAAAAACTCACTGCTGCCCACACGGCCCAGGCCGAGCTTGAAGCCCAATACCGAGTATGGGGTACGTTAAGCGAGGTGGCTAACGGGCGCACCGGTAACCGCATTAGCTTGCAGCGTTTTGTGCTGGGAGTACTACTAGACGACGTACTGATTCAGGCGTCTGAACGGCTGGTGCGTATGAGCCGCGGGCGCTACCAGTTGGTGCGCCGTGAAGACCCATCTAAGGGCAATAAAGCGTCAGGATTGGAGCTAGACGTGGCCGACACTTACACTGGAAAGAGCCGTTCAGTAGCGACGCTTTCCGGCGGCGAGTCGTTTATGGCGGCGTTGGCGTTGGCGCTGGGGCTTTCTGATGTGGTGCAGGCCTACGCCGGCGGTATTCAGTTGGATACGCTATTTATTGATGAAGGCTTTGGCAGCCTGGATCAGGATGCATTAGACCAAGCGATCGCCATGCTCAGTGAGTTACAAATGGGCGGGCGAATGATTGGGATCATCTCGCATGTCAGCGAACTCAAAGAGCAAATGTCTGTCCGTGTTGAAGTGCGTGCCAGCCGACTTGGCAGCTCGGTGGAAGTAAAGGGCGCGCTTCTTTAAATGCCTGGGGTGGCGTTAATTCATGCTGCGTTCATACAGCATGTTTTATAACGGAAGTTAATTGTCTAGCGAGCCCTAGAGATACTATCCACTTAGGAGTGCAAGGATGAACGCAAGCAAGATTTTACAACACAGTTGATGAAGCAGGCCAGCGGTAGCAGAAGTAGTGGAAACAGTAGTGGAAACAGCGGAAACGGTATCGATGTTAAAGGCGTTATTGATGGGCTGTCGCGCCAGCTAGGCGGTGGCAGCAGTAGCGCAAACCAAGGCTCGCGGCAAGGGGGCGGCTCTAGCGGTTTTGATATGAAGAGCCTATTAGGTGGTGGCGCAATGGGGCTGCTCGTTGGCTCTAAGCGTGGCCGTAGCATGGGCGGCAAAGCGCTCAAGTACGGCGCGATTGCTGGGGTGGGCATGCTGGCCTGGAAAGCATGGCAAAGCTCCCAGGAAGGAAAAAATGGTGCTAATCCGTCAAACGCTGCTCAAAACGCCGCATCCGAAGGTGAGCGAGTAGAGGCGCTTAGCGGTGAGTATCAAGAGCGGCGTAGTCTCGAACTGTTGCAAGCAATGATTATGGCGGCGAGAGCCGACGGCCATATTGATGAACAAGAACAGGCGCTCATCACAGAGCAGATCGACGCGTTAGGTGCCGATCAGGAGATGCACCGCTGGGTCGAGCAGCAGCTCAACGCCCCACTGGATGCCCAGGCACTTGCCCGGGAAGCTGACTCCCCTCAAGCTGCCCGCGAGATGTACTTGATTAGCGTCGCGGTGACGGATGAGCAAAATCCCATGGAGCGCGCTTGGTTGGATCAATTGGCAAGTGCGCTAAATCTCTCGCCTGATATGGCCGCCGAGCTTGAACGCCAGGCGCAGCAGGCAGGTTAATGCTGGATACCATTAATTTTTGGCTAGCCACCGGCTTTGGGCTGGGGCTAGCGCCGATTGCGCCGGGTACGGTTGGTTCGCTGCTGGGCATTCCGTTAGCATGGTGGTTGTTAAGCCGACCGTTGGTGCAGCAGGGCGCTATCATGGCTGTTCTGCTGGTACTTGCTGTGCCGGTTTGCCATGTTGCTGCGTGGCACTATGCAGGACTAGATCATGGCAGCATTGTTGCTGATGAGTACTTGGCGTTCCCGCTAGTAGTGATTGGGCTACAGGCAGCACGACATCCGTTGGTGATGGCGCTGGCATTCGTTGTTTATCGTTTCTTTGATTCGCTGAAGCCGCCACCAATTCATTTGGCAGAGTATGTGCAGGGTGGCTTTGGCATTGTGTTAGACGATGTTATTGCCGCATTAGTGACGTGGGTAGTGATGGCACTAATACTGAAATTATGGCAGCGCCGAACCTCTGAACAACATTTAAGCTCGTAAAAATACCAGTAACAAAAAAAGCGCCGCTAGCTTGTTGAAAAGCTAGCGGCGCGCTCTTTTTACGGCTAATGATTCTGAGCGTTTACCGGCTTAGTCGCTAATGGTCATCGCTCTTTTACGATCATCACTCTTTAACGACAATGACCGACTTCACATTAACAAACTCCAGCATGCCGAAACCACCATGCTCACGCCCATAACCGGAATCTTTGACGCCGCCAAACGGCATTTCTGGGGTAGCAACGCCAAAGCCGTTGATAAATACCATGCCGGTATCAAAGTACTTGCTAGCAAGCTCGGTAGCGCGCTTCACATCTTTAGAGATGATGCCGCCGCCGAGGCCATAACGGCTGTCGTTGGCAATACGCATGGCGTCTTCATCGTCTTTAGCGCGAATCAGCGCTGCGACTGGCCCAAATAGCTCGTCATCGTAGGCGGGCTGGCCGGGTGTCACGTTATCCAGCACGGTTACCGGGTAAAATGCTCCTTTGCCGGATGGCTTTTCACCACCGCATAAGATTTTTGCACCTTTGCGAACACTCTCTTCCACTTGCTCATGAAGAGTATCGCGCAGATCGACACGGGCCATAGGACCAAGATCGCTATCTTCGTTAGTGGGGTCACCCGCTTTCAACGACTGCATACGTGCGACGTAACGTTCTTTAAATGTTTCGTAATTCTTTTCTGTGACTACAAAACGCTTGGCTGCAACGCAAGTCTGCCCGCCATTGTATACGCGTCCTTGAACGCAGGTCTTGATCGCCACGTCCATATCGGCGTCATCCAGCACCAGATAAGCGTCGTTTGAGCCCAGTTCCAATACCGTTTTTTTCAAGTGCTCGGCAGCTTTTGCCGCCACTTTACGACCAGCACCGTCACTACCCGTTAAAGTAACGCCACGCACTGCTTTGTGTGCAATCACCTCATCAGATACATCATGAGAAATAACAATCGTGCGGAAAACATTTTCCGGCAGGCCTGCCTCACGGTAAATTTTTTCGAGCAGTAGGCCGCTGCCAGTGACATTTTCAGCATGTTTCAGCAACACGCTATTACCCGCCATAATGTTGGCGATGGAGTAACGAACTACCTGATAAGCGGGGAAGTTCCACGGTTGTATGCCATAGATAACACCCATGGGAGAGTAAGTAACAATGCCACGCTCGCCGTTGCTGGGGTTGCGCTCTTCGTCGGCTAATGTAGTAGGGCCATGCGCTGCAGTGTAATCACAGATGCCCACGCAAAGGTCAACTTCCTGACGGGCTTGGCTAGGCAGCTTGCCCATCTCTTTTACCATTAGCTCGGCAAACTCATCTTTATGGGCGTTAAGCGCCTCGCCAATGGCTTTAACCACTTTGGCACGATGGTCAAGAGGTTTAAGCCGCCAGTCAAGAAACGCTTCATGGCTTGCCTCGACAATCTGCTTGGCTTGGCTGGCATCCATCAGCGCATAAGTTTCAAGCGTTTCGCCGGTGGTTGGATTGACGGTTGTGATGCTGTTGCTCATAAGATCTCCTATCTTTTGATCAACGGGGCGTTAAGGCATAAACCAGTCTTTAGTCGACTGGTCTATTAATGCTGACTCTCCACTTTAGTAGAAAAATAACGCTTTGCCTAATTCAATGGTTAGCGACTTAACTAAAGCGTAATCATAGGGCAGTCCCGGACAAAAAACGTTCCGTTAGATGTGCATGCTGATAGTGTGCTACTGAAATGTTGGGCCGCCTGCTTCTTCACCCCATACTTCTTCCAGACGATCATCACGACCACAGCTCAGGCGATAAAACCGGTAGCGTAGTGGATTTTTTTCATAATAATCCTGGTGGTACTCTTCAGCTTCCCAAAACTCGCTGGCAGGAGCTATCTCAGTCGCGATAGTTTGGTCAAAGCGTGCTTCCATGTCAGCTTTAGAGGCTTCTGCTAGCTCTCGTTGTTCATCATTATGGTAAAAAATGGCTGAACGGTACTGGTCGCCGCTGTCACAAAACTGACGGTCTACGGCGAAGGGGTCGATATTTCGCCAGAAAATCTCCAGCAGCTGTTCATAGCTGATTTGGCTATCGTCATAGGCAATTTGCACCACCTCGACGTGACCAGTTCCACCGCGAGAAATCTGTTCATACGTAGGGTTTTCAAGCTCGCCACCCATATAGCCAGAGATGGTGGCGCTGACGCCGGGCTGCTTATCATAGGGCGGTTCCATGCACCAAAAGCAGCCGCCAGCAAAGGTGGCCGACGCATTAGATTGAGCGTGTAACGAGGTGCTTGTTAAACCTACCGCTACCACCATGCAAAAAGCAGGCACGTGCAAAAGCGGGCGAAACGGTTTGGAAAATGGCATTAGACGAGACATTTAGGGCGCTCCAGTTTAAGGCTTTCTAGTTAGGACTTTCTAGGAACATGGCTAATTAGCTGACTGAATAGTGATTCAATTTATTAACGTAGGTTCCTAATTTTTTATACGCGCTAGATTTTATTGTACATAATCTGTCTAATTTAAACGATTTTGCCAAACCGTATCCAACGTGTCGAGTGCCGCTTTTACGGTGGGTTCTGTGGCACGCTCTTTGCGCCAGATCAAGCTGAGTGCACAGGGCAGGCGAATACTATCCGCTATCGTCAAGCCGCTTTCCTGTCGTTCGGTCATTGCCAACGCATCCCGCGCTAGGCTAAGCCCGACACCGGCGCGCACTAGATCTAGCATACATACTTCTTGGTCTACTTGAGCGACCCGATTGGGCTTGGCTCCACTTGCTGCTAACGCGTGTTTAAGTAGTCGGTGGTGTACGGAATCCGTTGGTGTAACGATCCAAGGTAGGGCAGCCAGTACTTCCCAGCGGGTGTCTGCTAGCTTGGCTTCCCAGCCAGCTGGGGCGACGATGTGATAGTGAAAATGAGTCAACTCACGCCAAGCCAGTGCTGAGTTGTCAGTTCCTTCGCCTGGCATGGCGAGATAAAAGCCTACGTCTAATTCACCCTGCTCCACCTTTGCTAACACGCTACCGCTCATGCTGTGATGCAACTCGGTTTCAAGATGGGGCGCGCGAGCCATTAAGCGGCTGAGAAATTTACCTAGGCGAATAAATTCAGGGTCTACAATCGTGCCGATTTTCAGCTTTCCTCGCAGGGTGCTATGTAAAGCGCTGGCGCTTTGTTCAAAGGCAAGCGCACTGGCAAGGGCATTTTCTGCGGCGGGCAATAAGGCATAGCCATCGGCGGTTAGCGTTAACCCCTGTGGGCGACGGGTGAACAGAGTTAGACCCAAATGCTGCTGAAGCTGCTTCAACTTTAGGCTTACTGCGGGCTGAGTAATACATAGCTGGTCAGCCGCTCGTGAAACGCTACCCGTACGTGCTACGGCGACAAATGCCCGTAGTGCTGAGTTCTCTTGCATAAGCGGCCACCTGCTACTGCTGTGTTATTAGTAAATCTTATATCTAGGTTAAAAATTACTCAATTGATTGCCATATCAAGGCGGTTAATCTATCCGCACTTACACCGTTATTTTAATTTGCTTATAAAGGTAACCAAATGACAACAACCACTATTAATCATTTTATTAACGGGCAGATCAACGAGGGTAGCTCAGGCCTTTCTCAACAGGTCTTTAACCCTGCTACCGGCGAGGTCAGCGGTCATGTGGTGTTGGCCAGCACCCAGGATGTGGACAGCGCCGTTAACGCTGCTCAAGCCGCATTTCCTGCTTGGGCAGATACCCCACCCATTCGTCGGGCGCGCGTGATGTTCCGTTTTCTGGAGCTGCTGAACGCCCATAAGGATGAGCTGGCCGAAGCGATCACCAAGGAGCACGGTAAAGTGTTTACCGATGCTCAGGGCGAAGTGGCGCGCGGGATTGATATTGTTGAGTTTGCCTGCGGCATTCCGCAATTGCTGAAAGGTGACTACACCGAGCAGGTTAGCACTGGGATTGATAACTGGACCATGCGCCAGCCGCTGGGTGTGGTCGCCGGTATCACGCCGTTCAACTTTCCGGTCATGGTGCCGATGTGGATGTTCCCGGTCGCAATTGCCACTGGTAATACCTTTATCCTCAAGCCCAGCCCACTGGACCCTAGTGCCTCGTTGATGATTGCTGATCTGCTCAAGCAGGCAGGGCTACCGGATGGCGTTTTCAACGTGGTGCAGGGCGACAAGGACAGCGTTGAAGCGCTGATTGATCATCCGGACGTCAAGGCACTGTCGTTTGTCGGTTCCACCCCGATTGCCAACCTGATCTACGAGCGCGGCGCCAAACATGGCAAGCGCGTCCAGGCGTTGGGGGGTGCCAAGAACCATATGGTGGTGATGCCGGATGCCAACCTGGATAAAGCCGTGGATGCCTTGATTGGTGCTGCCTACGGCTCGGCAGGCGAGCGTTGCATGGCCATCAGCGTGGCGGTGCTGGTTGGCGATGTAGCCGATGGTGTCGTTGCTCAGCTGGCGGAGCGTGCCAAGGCGCTGAAAGTGAAGGACGGCATGCAGCTTGATGCGGAAATGGGCCCGATTGTCACCCGTCAGGCGCATGAGCGGATTACCGGTTACATCAATAAAGGCGTAGAAGAAGGCGCACACTTGGTGGTAGATGGTCGTGAATTTAATGTCGCGCAAACAGGCGAAGGCTGTGCCGATGGTTTCTGGATGGGCGGTACCCTGTTTGACCACGTCACCCCCGAGATGACTATCTATAAGGAAGAAATTTTCGGCCCCGTGCTGGTCTGCGTACGCGTGCCGGATATCGCCACGGCGATTCAGCTGATCAACGACCACGAGTTCGGCAATGGCGTCAGCTGCTTTACCGAAAGTGGCAACGTCGCCCGTGAATTTGGCCGCCGCATCCAGGTAGGTATGGTTGGCATCAACGTCCCCATTCCGGTCCCCATGGCTTGGCACGGTTTTGGCGGCTGGAAGCGCTCCCTGTTTGGCGATATGCATGCCTATGGGGAAGAGGGCGTACGTTTCTACACCAAGCAGAAATCCATCATGCAGCGCTGGTCAGACTCCATCGACGCGGGTGCTGAGTTCGTGATGCCGACGGCTAAGTAATGCCGCCAGGTGACGGGAGCACGTCTATGCCAAACACTGCTAACAATAATTTCGACTACATTGTGATTGGCGCAGGCACCGCTGGGTGCCTGCTGGCCAATCGGCTAAGCGCTAACCCAAATAATAAGGTGCTGCTGATTGAAGCGGGTGGGCCGGATAACTACCACTGGATTCATATTCCCGTGGGCTATCTGTACTGCATCAACAACCCCCGCACGGACTGGCTGTTTCGTACCGAGCCCGACAAAGGGCTCAACGGTCGGTCATTAATCTACCCACGCGGCAAGACTCTAGGTGGCTGTTCAAGTATCAACGGTATGCTCTATCTACGTGGCCAAGCACGGGATTACGACCACTGGTCTGAGCTGACTGGAGATAACGCCTGGCGCTGGGATAACTGCCTACCGGATTTCATGCAGCATGAAGATCACCACCGGCTGGACGAGGGCGGTGACGGCGATGCTGATCATCGCCGCTACCATGGTCATGGTGGCGAATGGCGGATAGAAAAGCAGCGCTTAAGCTGGCAAGTATTGGACGATTTCGCCGAGGCGGCGGTGCAAGCGGGTATTCCACGCACTGATGATTTCAACCGCGGTGATAACGAAGGCGTCAATTACTTTGAGGTCAACCAGCGCAATGGTTGGCGCTGGAATACTTCTAAAGCGTTTCTGAGACCGATCAAGCAACGCACTAACCTAACGATCTGGCACTCTACCCACGTCAATCGTCTGCTATTTGAGCCGCAAGATGACCAACCGCGCTGCGTAGGCGCAGAGCTTCTCCGCGAGGGCAAAACGCTTAGTGTAGGGGCTAATAAAGAAGTCGTGTTGAGCGCGGGGGCTATTGGCTCGCCGCAGATACTACAACTTTCTGGGATTGGCGCGCCCGAACTACTACAACAACACGGTATTGACGTAGTGTCAGCGCTACCGGGTGTGGGTGAAAACCTGCAGGATCACTTACAGATTCGCTCTATCTATAAAGTGAAAGGGGCAAAAACGCTCAATACCATGGCCGGTACCCTGCTGGGTAAAGCCAAGATTGGTTTGGAGTACGTGTTTAAACGCACAGGCCCGATGAGTATGGCACCTTCACAGCTTTGCATTTTTACCCGCAGCTCGGATGAGTATCGGCACGCCAATATCGAATACCACGTGCAGCCATTAAGCCTGGATGCGTTTGGCCAGCCACTGCATGGGTTTCCTGCGATTACCGCCAGTGTGTGCAATCTCAACCCCACCAGCCGTGGCCGTGTGCAGATCAAAAGCCGCGACCCGCAAGCTGCCCCAGCCATCGAACCTAATTACCTGAGTACTGAGGAAGACCGCAAGGTGGCCGCAGACTCACTGCGGGTCACCCGGCGCATTGCCGAGCAGCAGGCCTTTGCAAAGTACCAGCCGGAAGAGTTCAAGCCAGGGCTTGAATACCAGAGTGACGACGATCTGGCCAAGCTGGCGGGGGATATCGGTACCACCATCTTTCACCCAGTGGGTACGGCAAAAATGGGCCGCGAAGATGACCCCATGGCGGTGGTGGATTCCAAACTGTGTGTTAGGGGAGTGACTGGTTTGCGGGTGGTAGATGCCAGCATCATGCCGACTATTACCAGTGGCAATACCAACTCTCCTACCTTGATGATCGCCGAAAAAGCAGCGGGGTGGATGATGGCAGCGGATCGGTCATCACCCTGACATTTTTTTTAACTATAGTATTGACGTGCGGCTAAGTTAAGCGCATGCTGGATGCAGTTGGTTAGCAAGTCGAACGTTGTCAGCAGTATCGAAACGCCCAAGCGTTTAGTCTGGTGAAAGTTTCTTGTTCTACCCACTGCAACTCGGGTATTACCCGGCTCTACATCAAGCTACATCGAGGATTTCGATCATGGCAACTGGTACCGTTAAGTGGTTTAACGACACTAAAGGCTTCGGCTTCATTTCTCCTGACGACAATGGCGACGACCTGTTCGCGCATTTCTCTGAAATTCAAGCTGATGGCTTCAAAACTCTGCAAGACGGCCAGAAGGTTTCCTTCGACGTCACTCAGGGTAAAAAAGGCCTTCAGGCTTCCAACATCAAAGTTCTTTAATTAGAAACGATGATGTTCGCTGTTAGCGCATAACGCTAATATGCTAAAAACCCCGCGAAAGCGGGGTTTTTTCGTTTCTGCTTAGTCAACATTCTCACACCTCACACCTCACACCTCACACCTCACACCTCACACCTCACACCTCACACCTCACATATATATTCTTTTTTGTTATTAAAGTGTTTCCAAAAATAACTTTTTAGAATATCGTCAAGGCGGCACAATGTTTCCAAGATTTTATGTTAGGGAGACAGGATATGTCGCTGGATGCTTGGATAGCCGTGGGAGTAGTGCTTACTATTTTCCCACTAATGACACTGTCTCGACTGGGGCCAGATATTATTTTGCTTGGTGCCGTCGTGGTGTTAATGACCTTGGGTGTCATTGACCCGCAGCAGGCGCTGGGCGGTTTTTCTAACAGCGGCTTGTTTACCGTAGCTTTCATGTACGTATTGGTGGCGAGTATTCGTGAAACCGGTGGTATTGACCTGATTATCCGCTATGTACTGGGTCGTCCTAACAGTGAGCGTGGTGCACTTGTTCGGCTTTTGTTACCTGTGTCTTCACTCAGCGGTTTTCTCAATAATACGCCAGTAGTGGCTACCTACATTCCGGCGGTGATGAGCTGGAGTCGACGGTTGAGGCTTTCTCCTCAACGGCTCTTAATGCCGCTCAGCTTTGCTTCCATTTTAGGCGGTACCATTACACTGTTTGGCACCAGTACTAACTTAGTGGTGCATGGTTTGTTAGTGGAGCGCTATCCTAACCTTGCTATGGGCTTATTTGACTTGGCCTGGGTAGGTGTTCCTGTTGCGCTGGTGGGCCTTGCTTATCTTATTTTCCTAGGGCCACACTTGTTGCCTTCGCGAGAGGGGATCTCAAAAGCATTTGCTAACCCTCGCGAGTTCACCATCGAAATGGAAGTAGATCCCGCAGGGGTGCTGGTTGACCGTACGGTGGAAGAGGCTGGATTGCGCCATCTTCAAGAGCTTTTTTTAGTTGAAATTGAGCGCGCTGGTAATGTGGTGAGTGTGGTGGGGCCAGGCGAGCAGCTAAAGGCAGGTGACCGACTCGTCTTTGTGGGCACCTCGGACGCCGCTGTAGAGCTACAGCAAATTCGTGGCCTGATCCCTTCTCGTGACGCGGCGTCGAGTTTGGAAAAAGAGTTCAAAGAGCGGCGCTTGGTTGAAGCAGTGGTATCGAACCAGTGCCAGTTTATTGGACAGCGTATTCGTGACGGGCGTTTTAGAACGTTGTATGGCGCTGCCGTATTGGCGATCTGCCGTGGCGGCGAGCGGGTGACTGGAAACTTAGGGCAAGTGCGTTTGCAGCCCGCTGACGTGCTGTTGTTAGAAGCGCGTCCACCGTTTATTGAGCGCCACCGACAATCGAAAGACTTTCTCTTAATCAGTGAGTTGAACGGCGCTGCACGGCCCGTGCATGAAAAAGCTCCGTTGGCCTGGGCGATTTTGTTGGGGGCTGTACTGCTGGCGGCGCTAGGTGTCTTAAGTATGCTCAATGCGGCTATGTTAGGCGCGGCGCTAGCGTTGTTAACCGGTTGCTGTTCTGTAGACGCTGCTAAGCGTGGTTTGGATACACAAGTGTTGCTAACTATTGCAGCATCTTTCGGGGTAGGGGCTGCGCTGCAAACCTCCGGCGCGGCGGACTTCCTGGCAGGCAGTGTTCTGTCGTTGGTGGCGGGTAACCCTCTGTTGCTATTAATTGCCACGTATTGCGTCGTGGCAATGTTGACCGAATTGGTGACCAATAATGCTGCTGCGGTAATCATTTTTCCGGTGGTTATGGCTGCAGCAGAAAGCCTGGGGGTTAACCCGATGCCCTATGTGGTGGCGGTAATGTTTGCTGCTTCGGCTAGTTTTTTAACGCCGATTGGTTATCAAACGAACCTTATGGTGCATGGCCCTGGCGGCTATCGGGTCAGTGATTTTTTACGTGTTGGTGGTGGCTTGAACCTTTTGACGGGGATCATTGCCTTAACTCTTATTCCACTGGTTTGGCCGCTTTAAGCAGGCAAATGACTCGCCGAACGCGTCACTTTACGCTAGGGTGGCGCTTTTAACGTCAGCAAGGAAAGAGCCCATGACAGCCCCAGGCGAACTGATTATTGAACCGCAAAATGGTCAACCCGCCGATGCGTGCGTGTTTATTATTCACGGGTTGGGTGCCGATGGGCACGATTTCGAGCCGCTAGTACCAGCCCTTACACTCCCTGACTCAGCGCATGTGCGTTTTATTATGCCCCATGCGCCGCGCTTGCCGGTCACTATTAATGGCGGCATGGTGATGCCAGCGTGGTATGACATTCTTGCCATGGACTTAGGGCGTCGGGTGGATGAAGCGCAGTTGAGAACGTCTGCTGAACGACTTCAGGCACTGATTGAAGAGCAGATTGATCAAGGGATCGACAGCCGCCGTATTATCGTCGCGGGTTTTTCCCAAGGCGGCGCAGTAGCTTATCAGGCGGCGCTTTCTTTCCCTCAGCCTCTTGGCGGACTGTTAGCTATGTCGACCTATTTTGCGACAGCCGATAGCATCGATTTAGCTGAAGCCAATCGTGATATACCTATCGAAGTACACCATGGGAATTTCGACCCCATCGTTCCTGAAACTCTGGGTCGCAATGGTGTCGAACGCTTAAAAGAAATGGGTTATACGGTTAATTATCGCCAGTATCCGATGGCGCATGCACTATGCCCGCAGCAGGTTAACGATATTGGCAAGTGGCTGAGCGAGCGTTTGGCTTAGCCGTACATTGGTTCCCTCAGCCGATGCAAGGAATTAGCGAAGGCTTATGATAGCGTCAATTGACTATCTAGAAAGCGGTATAGCGTTCTGCATAGTAGCCGCGTCGCTAGTCTGCCTGTTTGATCGTCACTTAAAACGGGCGAGCGGGCTATTTTTGCTCTTTGCGCTATTAATGAGTCTTTCCTGGTGGAAGCTTGGTGCACCTTGGTTGGCGTTGGCAGAGCTTGTATTAGGAGTTGTTCTGACCGGGGGGAGCTTTTTTTATGCATTGAGCGCATTCCCTGCCACTATCGAAAAGGGTTCGCATCATGACCGCTCCCGCCACCGTTGGTCTCATGGCGTGGTGCGCGCTCTATTGGCGCTAGCCTGGAGTGTGATGATAGGGGGTGCCATTCGGTTTTTATTGCCTGATATGGCGTATTCGCTGACTGAGCATCCGCTAATTATCGCCGCTGTGGTTAT
This sequence comes from Halomonas qinghailakensis, assembly GCF_025820815.1. NCBI lineage: Bacteria > Pseudomonadati > Pseudomonadota > Gammaproteobacteria > Oceanospirillales > Halomonadaceae > Halomonas > Halomonas qinghailakensis. The sequence goes on from NZ_CP096973.1 coordinate 2,615,365, forward strand.
TGTGGCGACAGCTATGGGAGCGTTTACGCTACATAAACATATGCTGCGCCGTTTAATGGCCTTTAATGTTCTCGGGTCTGGTGTGTTTTTGCTGCTGGCGGGTATGGCGGGCACGGTGCCTGGAGCGCAGGCGCTTATCAGCGTGGGACTAATCATTGCCTGGCTAGGCACGTTGTTAGGTGTGCTGCTTATTCGGCAACTTGTGTTGTTAGAGGGTGTGTCTGCGCTAGCAAGTGACAGTGATGCTGCGAGGCATGCGCAATGATATGGCGTTTTGGCTTGTACGAAAGTACGTTTGAGCCGTTGTGGTATAGCCACTGGGCGCTGTTGATTATCTTGGTGTTGCCGATTTTTGCAGGGCTGTTAGGTGTGCTTTTTACACCGCGCCGTCTATTTCCCGTGATGCTTGCATGCCTGCCAATTTTATTGGCTGGCGCACTGTTGGTTGTCGATTACCTTCAAGTGGGCTTACTGCGCTGGCAGTGGCACGTTGCGGGCGTTGAGCTGTCACTGCGCTTTAATGGCTTGAGCGGTTTGATGTTAATGATCACTCAGTGGGTAGGGGTAGCGGCTGCCTTATACACACTGGGTCATTTGCAACTTACCAGCCCCGGCAAGCAAGCACGATGGCTGTGGGCACTGATGGGTGTGCTGATCAGTGCGCTATCGCTTATTTGGCTAGCAGTAGATTTATTGACCCTTTACGCTGCATTAGAGGCTATGGGGCTGGCTGCCGTAGGCATGTTGCTGCTATCAGGTAAGGCTAATGCGCTGAAAGCAGGCATGCGATATTTACTGTTAGCGTTGGTGGGGTCTCTTGCCTATTTACTTGGTGTGGCCTTACTACTTGGGAACTGGGGAGAGCTTGACCTTATAACTCTGGCTGACATTGTTGAGCCTGGCCCAGTGGCCTGGGTGGCTGCTGCATTGATGGGTGCAGGGTTGGCGCTGAAAGCAGCTCTCTTTCCGCTACACGGGTGGCTAACGCCTGTGCATGAAAATGCTTGGACGCCGGTGAGCGCATTGCACGCGGCGTTGGTGATTAAAGCCTCGTTGTTTATGTTGATCATGCTGTGGGGAATTTTACTTCCCGAAGCGCTGTTTGCCCCACGCTTTGTGGCATGGTTGGGCATGTTAGCGATTGTTTGGGGTGGGCTAATTGCGTGGCGTGCTGAATCGCTTAAAACCTTGGTAGCGTCTTCTACGGTAGGCCAGTTGGGCTACCTAATGGTGGCCTTTCCTTTACTGTTGGGGCCTACTATTTCTCCGCTGCCAGGGGCACTGGCCTGGGAAGGGTTTTGGCTACAGTTGATGGGCCACTCGCTAGCAAAAGCGGCTATGTTTATGGCCGTTGGTAATTTGATTCTTGCCACCGGCGAAAGCTCAATCAAAGGGCTTGCAGGCACTAGCCGCCGTTTACCGCTGTCACTGCTTGTGTTCGGCATTGCGTCCGTTACGCTGATGGGATTGCCGCCTAGCGCAGGGTTTACCGCAAAGTGGTTGCTGCTACAGGCGATGGTGATGACACAGCAATGGGTAGCTGTTGCCGCACTATTGGTGGGCACACTGCTGACAGCTGCTTATATATTTCGTGTTTTCCGTTACTGCTTTGATGAAACTGCGCCTCGCCATCATTACCAGCCGTTAGCGCCTGGTATGGATCTTATTGCGCTTTGTTTGGCGGTGGCAGCGTTTGCCCTAGGCTTATTGGCTCACCTACCACTGGCGCTACTCCAGGGAGGTGGCGCATGAATGCGGCTTGGCTACCGCTAACAACGTTAGCAACGTCTTTTTTTGCAGCAGCGGTTATTTTTCTTTTGCCTGAAGACGCGCGGCGGCTGCGTACCAGCATTAACCTGATTGCCGCTGTGAGTAAAATCATCCTGGTAACCTTGATGGTTGGGCGGGTTTCTCAGGGGGTTGAAGACACCTTTAGTTTCCAGATAGTGGGCGGTGTTGAGTTTGTATTGAGAGCTGATGCGTTGGGAGTAATGTTTGCTGGACTTTCTTCGCTACTGTGGCTGTGTACCACGATCTACGCGATCGGCTATTTAGAAGGGGCGGCGAACCGAAAACGTTTTTTTGGCTTTTTCAGCCTGTGTGTCGCGAGTACGTTGGGTATCGCGTTAGCCGGGAATCTGTTTACGTTCCTGATTTTCTACGAAATGCTGACCCTTTCTACCTACCCGCTGGTCGTCCACTACGGAACCGCCAAAGCGTTAGCAGCGGGGCGTGTTTATCTGCGTTATACCTTAACGGCTGGCGTGGTGCTGCTACTCGGTGTGGTGCTGCTTTATAGTTTAACCGGCGACCATTCGTTCGCTTCTGAGCAGGGATTGTCGCCATACCTCAATGATCATCGTGGTCTGCTGATACTGATATTTACATTACTGGTAGGAGGCCTTGCCGTTAAAGCTGCCATGGTGCCGTTGCATGGATGGCTGCCAAGAGCAATGGTAGCGCCTGCGCCAGTTAGCGCGCTGTTACATGCGGTTGCGGTTGTAAAAGCCGGTGCCTTTGGCATCCTTCGGGTGATTTATGATCTTTATGGTATTGAGCTCAGCGTTGAACTTGGTGTCACCACTGTATTGGCGGTCGCGGCTTCAATTACGATTATTTACGGCTCGCTGCGCGCGATTGCCCAGCAAGAATTAAAGCCTCGGTTGGCATTTTCTACTATCAGCCAGGTCTCCTATGTTGTGCTTGGTGTTTGCCTGTTTGGCCCCTTCGGTACCATTGGTGCACTTGCGCATCTTCTGCATCAAGGTTTGATGAAAGTCACGCTGTTCTTTTGCGCGGGTAACTACGCTGAAGAGCTTGGTATCCACCGTATTGATGAAATGAACGGTGCCGGCAAGCGTATGCCCCTTACCAGCTTCGCATTCACCGTAGGGGCGTTGGGGATGATTGGGCTGCCTCCTATCGCGGGTTTTATTACTAAGTGGTACTTGGGGGTGGGGGCTATCCAGGCGCAGATGTATTGGGTTGTGGCGGTTTTAGTCGCGAGTAGTACCTTGAATGCTATTTATTTTTTGCCTATTTTGCACCGCCTTTGGTTTCGTGAGGGGCCGGCTCATGGAAAGGGGGAGTGGCCTAATGAACAGCGCCTTGGGCGCTTGGAAACCCACGGCTGGCTATTATGGCCAGCCGTGTTTACTGCAATGGTAAGCCTTGGAGCAGGTTTATTGGCAGGATTGCCGTTTAGCCCGCTGGATTGGGCTACCCGCGTGGCGGTAGGGGAGTACCTGCCATGATCACGCTACTTTTGCTTGCGGCATTACTTTGGCCTCTGTGCGTTGCGGGCACCACAATATGGCAGGCGTATAGAACGCCTGCGGCGAGCCGCGACTACTTCTCGATGCTCTGGGTGAGTGCTTCATGGCCGGCGTTACTGCTAGCCTTTAGCGGCGAGGTCCAGTGGTCAATCAGCGCCTGGATGTTAGGCGGTTATTGGGAGTTAAATGCACTGAGCCGTCCGTGGCTGGCCTTTACCGCTTTGCTATGGAGCTTAGCGGCCATTCATGCGCGTGGATACTTTGCAGCAGAGCAACGAAAAGCACAGGCAGGCGATCAGGTTATACAGCGTCGATGTCAGCGGTTAGCGCTTCTGTGGCCGCTGACGTTGTTGGGCAATGTGCTGCTGATTATTGCTCAAGATATCGCCAGTTTTTATCTGGGCTTTGCATTGATGACGTTTGCCGCATATGCCCTGGTAGTCCATAGCGGTAGTGACGAAGCGCGGTTGGGCGCAAGGGCATACTTAATCTTAGCCGTTATTGGTGAAGGGCTTATCCTTGGCGGTTTTCTTTGGGTGGCAGGCACTTCAGAAACGCTGACGCTTAAGGGAGTGCGTGAGGGAATCGCTGTCGCTGACCACGGGGCCACGATGGCGCTTTTGTTGTGGCTTGGATTTGGGGTGAAAGCGGGGGTTATTGGCCTTCATGTTTGGTTGCCGTTAGCGCATCCAGTAGCGCCTGCTCCTGCTAGCGCGGTGCTGAGCGGCGCGATGATTAAAGCTGGGCTATTAGCATGGATAAATGTATTGCCGTTAGGAGTTAACGGATTGTCACCTGCGCTCCTCCAGCTTGGCAACGTCATGCTAATAGCAGGATTGGCAGCCGCCTTTGGTGCTGCGTTGTATGGTGTGTGGCAGCGCCATCCAAAAGCGGTTCTGGCGTACTCCAGCATCAGCCAAATGGGAATGCTCACTGCTATGGTGGCAATGGGGTTAGCCGCCCCAGACGTGTGGCCGCTGTTATTACCTGGTGTGGTGTTGTTTACCGCTCATCATGCATTGGCAAAAGGAGCACTCTTTCTGGGTACTAGTATTAGCGAGCACATGCCTCGCTGGCCGCAACCGCTGCTGTTTGCGTTAATCGCCTTGCCTGGCGTGTCGCTAACGGGTGCGCTAGCGGCGGGGATGCTAAGTAAGTGGGGCGTTAAAAGTGCGCTTTATGACATGCATCACGAACATCTGATTATGCTGCTTACCTGGGCGGCCATTGGCACTTCTGCGTTGATCAGTGTTTGCGTGTGGCGTCAGTGGCAGCAACGGCACTCAGGGGGTAGTAATGCCTTCCAGTGGGGCGCGTGGTTGGCTGCATTGGTCGCCGCCCTGGTAACGCCAATATGGCTTCCACTGCCCGCTGGTAGTGTTGAGATACCACCAGCCTCCGAATGGTTAAGCCTGAGTTGGCCTTTCCCTGTTGGTGTCATGATTGTTGTGATGGTGGTGGTGATTGGCGCTAGCTTACTGCGCCGCGTTGTCATTCAAGCGCCACCCGCAGGCGATTTATGGTGGCTGTATAGCGTCTTTTCTGTAAAAGGATTGCGCGTTATAGAGGCTTTGGCCCGGGCCTGTGAAAAGGTGAAAATGGCGAGTGTTGCGTTTTCGCTTGCTCGTGAAAGAGCGTTAATGAGGCAGTTGAACAGAGGTTTATTCGCAGAAGCATGGATGCGTCATCATGGTAGCGGTTTGATGATGGTGTTCGCTGTAATAGTGGCGCTTTTACTAATGTGGGAGGGGCTGCGATGAGCCAAAAAGGGAGAGTAGAGTCTCACTGGCGGGGTCGGAAAGCCACAGCGCCTGACGATATCCCCCGTAAGGGGTGGCACGATATTATTTGGCGGGTAGTGCGTGCTGCTCGTCGTGACCGTATTACCATGTTTGCGGCGGGCGTGGCTTTTTATGCCTTATTGGCGCTATTTCCAACGATTGCAGCAGTTATCTCTCTTTGGGGGCTGTTGTTTGATCCTGTTGAGGCCGGTCGTCAGCTTTATGAAATTAGTCGTTTTATGCCGCCGGATGCGGCGAAGCTGATTGATCAGCAGGCCCAAGAGGTCGTGGAAAGTACGGAGTCTGGGAATGTAATGACTGCGCTAGCAGGACTGTTGGTTGCCATGTTTATTGCGTCAAAAAGTGTTTCTGTACTCGTCGTCGGTTTGAATGTGGTGTACGGGGAACATGAAAAGCGTCCGTTGCTACTGCGCGGTGTGGTGTTGGTGTCGTTAACCTTCGGGCTAATTACGATGACGTTAGTGTCACTGGGGTTTATCGCCATTGTGCCGATTGTGGTTGATACGCTGATGATTGAACCACCGGTAGATAGTGTCTTGAAATGGTTGCGTTGGCCGGCGTTGTTGGTACTGATGAGCGTACTTATTGCTTTACTATATCGTTACGCCCCCTATCGGCGTTCTGCCCAGTGGCGGTGGTTAAGCTATGGCACGCTGTTTGCCACCACTATGTGGCTACTAGGCTCCGGCGGTCTATCGCTTTACGTACGTTACTTTTCTATCTTTAGTGAGCTGTATGGCTCTCTCGGGGCCGTTGTAGCATTAATGCTATGGTTTTGGCTCTCAGCGTTTGTGGTGCTGTTTGGTGCGGAGCTCAACTGTGAGATGGAGCGTCAGACTTGCAACGATACAACGATTGGAGCGGCTCGCCCCCTAGGTGAACGAGAGGCGTTTGCTGCCGATACGGTGGGTGTTGAAAACCCTTGGAATAGTGAAAATTCTGACACGCAGCACCAACCACGGGAGTAGAGTAATAGCCCTGTTAGCTATATTCACTAGAGCACATCGCCCAGTTTTGCTGGGCGATGTTCTTAGTCGAAGGGGGAATCGGCAAGGTGGTTTGCGGCAAGCGTTACAAAAGCTCTTCAGCTGCCAGCGCGAGGCGCGACCGTTCAACGCTTTTCAGCGTGATATGCCCAGCATGGGGCCAATCTCTAAATCGTTCGACAACAGCAGCCATGCCACAGGTGTTGGCGGTTAGGTAGGGGGTGTCGATCTGGCCAACGTTGCCTAAACAGACAATCTTAGTATTTCGGCCCGCTCGGGTTACCAGCGACTTGAGTTGTTTGGGGGTAAAGTTTTGCGCCTCGTCAATAATCAAGAACGTATCGTTTAAGGTACGCCCACGCATGAAGCTTGGGGAGCGAATCTGCACCCGCGAGCCAATAAGCTGTCGGGTGGCACCATTATCCCAGCTAGACTCTCCCTCTTCGTTACGCAACAGGTTATCCATATTGTCGTGGAAGGCACCCATCCACGGTGACATTTTCTCCTCTTCGGTGCCCGGTAAGAAACCGATATCTTCGCCCATGGGAATCGGTGCACGGGTAAATACAATGCGCTCAAATAGTTTGGCATCTAGTGTTTGCTGGAACGCTGCGGCGAGCGTCATAAACGTTTTACCGGTACCTGCATTACCAGCAATCGTGACCAGATCAATGTCTGGGTCCATCAGCAAGTTGAGGGTGAAGTTTTGGCGGCTGTCGTGGGCATGAACGCCCCACACGCCAGCATGGTGACGGTAGTTGGTAAGTAGCTGTAGTCGGGCAGATGACGGTGATAGCTCACGTACAATGGCTTCAAACTCAGCGCCATTTTCGCTATCGGATACCAGCATGCCGACATGCCAATGGCGCGGCATGTTGCCACTTAATTGATAGAAAGTATGGTGGTCGACACGCTCGACGGTGACATCGACATTGAGCGTTTCCCACAGCGAGGCACCGTCCTGCCCCGCAGTGGTGTATACCTGTGCGCCTTCAATCATTGCATCGCTGTCAGAATAGGCGCGATCATTCAGGTAGTCTTCCACCGGCACTTTTAGTGCGGCTGCTTTTACCCTCAGGTTAATGTCTTTGGTGATCAGGATGACCGAAGCATCCGGGCGCTCATCGCGTAACCGACAGGTTTCCGCCAAAATGCGGTTGTCGGGGCTGTCATCAAGGGAGTCGAAGGGTTTAAGGTCGTTGTAGCACAAAAAATGTAAGCGGCCCGATTCACCGCTAATGCGCGGAATAGGAATACCTTTCTGGATCTCATCAAAGGTGACTTGGTTGGTAAGGTCTGACAGCGTGCGGCTAATCTGCCGCGCGGTGCGGGCGATCTCTCTGATGCCGTTTTTATGCTTGTCTAGTTCTTCAAGCACAGTCATGGGAATAACCACGTCGTGCTCATCAAAATGGTAAAGCGCGGCGGGGTCATGGATCAGGACATTCGTGTCCAGGACATACAGCCTAGTGGCTTTCTTATCGAGTCGTACCATCGTGGAAACTACTCCTTAGTTGACGGCAACATCGACACTGGCAGATGCACTTTACGCTTAGATGACACTCACCTGTGTCGGTTCTCTAGCGTGTCCTTTTGATCTCCTTGTATGGTTTTTTATAGATTGGAAGCTACAAGCGATTTTTTCCAATGCTCTATTTCAACGTTTTGGCGGGCCTCAACGAGTGTTCCCTAAAAAGCGTGACACCTTCGTTAGCAGCGCGGTGGCGACTACCCCTAGGCTTTCGCCTTCCACATAGCGGTAGTAATGACTGTCCAGGGCAAGGTCATGGTTAAGAGCGCAAAGCTGATGGCTTTCTATGGCTTCCTTGACTAGTGGGTAAGGTAGCAACGCCCAGCCAGTGCCATTAATCGCTGCATCGCGGATGACCTCGAACATGGTCAGGCCCAAGTAATTTGTCGAAAAAAGTGCTTCACTGACCAACTTATCGCCCTGCTCATAGGTTAAACAGACTTGGGTATATTGGGCGAGATCATCGCGAGTAACGCTGGGAAGCCGGCTTAACGGGTGCGATGTTGCTGCTACTAAGCACATGCTGACCGGTGCAAGGTTACTGGCATTTACGTCGGCACCTTCAGCGGTATACAACCCAAAAGCTATATCAACGGTTTGTCGAAGGACGAACTGTGGGTGTTCTTGGGGGGGCAATAAATATACCGAGATGGCTGTAAGTGGATAGCGCTGTTTTAAGTCGTGCATGACTTGTCGCCAAAATGCTTCAGGCAGCGCATCATCCCGGGCAATGCAGAGCTGGTTTTCGACCCCCTGCAGGTGTTGTTGGCAGTGTTTTTTGATTCGGCTGGCACTGGTCAGTAGGCGGTAGCAGTCCGGCAAAACGCTTTCACCTACGGCTGTTAGCTGCAGGCTATTGCCTGAACGCTCGAACAGCACGACTCCAAGACTGTCTTCCAAGGCATTCACTGTGGCGCTTAGGGTGCTGCGTTTCATTCCGGTGTGCCGCGCGGCGGCGGCAAAGGAACCATGTTCAGTAACGTCAATAAACGCCTGCACTTGTTCTGCGCGCATAGGTTACTCCATGGAGAGCCAAAAAAGCTGGCGCTGAGCGATTGGTGAAACGTTAGTGTACTCACTATTATGCGTTGGGTTTAAGACACTTTACTGGAGTATTTCGCGTGACCCCCTTTGTCGCCGAGCGCCGAGCGCTCAGATTTTCTGCTGTCTCCGCCAGCCTGTTTGCCTTTACTGGCCTTGCTCTCGGGCTTGCTAGCGGTTCAATTACTATTTTATTCGATAGTGGTTATTCGCTATTAAGTTTAGTGCTGGCGTCGCTGTCCTTGTTTGCATTGCAGCAGGCGCGCAAACCGGCAGATGATCACTACCCCTTTGGGCGGCTTACTGTAGAGCCGTTGGCTGTGCTGCTTAAAGGCGTAGTGATAGCACTGGTGTGCCTGTTTTCGATGGTCTCGGCTGTATGGAGCCTTGCGCAAGGTGGGCGGCTGGTAACGTTGGATCTTGCGTTAATGTTTGGCGTGGTAAACGTAGCAGGATGTTTACTTACGTGGTGGTGGTTGAACCGTTATGCTCGAATTGCGCGCTCATCACTGCTAGCTGCCGAACTGCGTCAGTGGCAAATGGATACTTGGTTAAGTGCCGCCGTTATGTTGGGCTTTGCGCTCACATGGGGGTTGACGCTTACCCCGTGGTCTCACCTTGCGCGCTTTGCCGATCCGGTGATGGTACTAATAATCGCGGGCTACTTCCTGCCGATGCCCATTCGTATGGTGCGTGGCGCGCTGCGCGAATTGATGTTTGGCGAGCCTTTAGGTAGCGTTCGCCAGGAGATGGTGCAAGAAGTGGCAGATTTTGATATTGCCAATGACGATGTACGTCTAGCTCAAGTGGGTAGCTTCTTAATGGTTGATATTCAGCTAGATAAGCAGCAGATCAATGATGCTGAAGAGATTGTTGAAAGTGTTGAGCAGCACTGCAAGTTGCGGAATCTGCGTGCTGTGACCAGCATTACGTTAGTAACTTAATCACATAAACTTCTCCCACAACGGCACAGCGATCACATCTACCTTTGCTGTTGCCGTTGTGGAACACAGCTTTTTCAATCATCTTCTTTCTTTTGCGGTTTTCCCTTGCGCTGAGTGCTGGCCATTTCTTCGAGTTCCTCTTCACTCATTGAGTCATACATCTCTTTGGAGGAATCATAAAGTTCACTGGGCTGTGTTTCACCACGCTTGGCAGAAAGCGCAGCCCCAGCGGCTTTCTGCTGTGCTTTGGAAGTTGCTTTCATATCAAGACTCCTGTCAGTTGACATCCTTAAATCAATCACGCTATTTAGCGTAGCAGGGAGAAGTCTACTTTTCAGGCAGGTTGATAATGCTAACTTAAGAGAACTTCATGACACCGGCGATCAATAGTGCAAAACACGCAGGCATTGCGTTTCAGCTCCATGAGTATCAACACGATACTGCTGCGCAGTCCTACGGGCTGGAGGCAGCTGAAAAACTGGGTGTTGCCGCTCAGCAAGTATTTAAAACTTTGGTAGTTACCTTGGATGGTAAGCAGTTGGCCGTTGGTATTGTACCGGTCACCAGCCAACTGGGGTTAAAGCAAATTGCTAAAGCGGCAGGGGCGAAAAAAGCGGCAATGGCAGCGCCAGGTGACGTGGAGCGGACCACGGGGTATGTGCTTGGCGGTGTTAGCCCTCTCGGCCAGAAAAAGCGTCTGCCTACTTTTATTGATAGCTCGGCGCAGGCGTTTTCGACACTTTATGTAAGCGCGGGGCGGCGTGGGTTGGAGATAGAGCTTTCCCCAAGCGACTTAGCAACATTATGTCAGGGGCGTTTTGCAGCGTTAGCAACTGCGTTGTCTTAAGTGCTGTGTCTTAAGTGCTGTGTCTTAAGTGCTGTGTCTCCACTACTCTATCTTAATTACGCTGTCCTACTCGCTGGCCTGTTGGCTAAAAGTCTAGCAATCACCCATGGTTTAACGTTTGGCTATCCTTGCAGCAAGGCATGGGTTGGCGCTTTCTGGTATGGTGCTTCACATTATAGGTTTGCTGGGCAATATAGCCCCTTCAGGATAATTTTGTGTCTGACACTTCTTTTGCATCGCTTGCGCTCTCTCCTGCGCTTTTAACCAACTTAGACTCCCTTGGCTATCACGCCATGACACCAGTGCAGGCGCAAAGCCTGCCACCGATGTTGGCGGGCCGAGATGTGTTGGCCCAGGCCAAAACGGGATCGGGGAAAACTGCTGCCTTTGGTTTGGCACTGCTGGCAGAACTGCGCGTAGAAGCGTTTGCTGTTCAGGGCCTTGTGCTGTGCCCCACCCGAGAGCTTGCTGACCAGGTAGCCGAAGAGTTACGGCGATTGGCGCGTGGGTTGCCCAACGTTAAAGTGCTAACTCTATGCGGCGGTGCGCCGTTTGGGCCGCAGCTTGGCTCCCTAGAACACGGTGCGCATATTGTTGTGGGGACGCCTGGGCGAATCGACGAGCATTTGCGCAAAGGCTCGTTGACACTAGGGTCGCTTACCACCTTGGTACTTGATGAAGCCGATCGTATGCTCGATATGGGCTTTCAAGACACCATTGATGCGATCATTGATGAGACGCCCGCCGACCGCCAAACGCTGCTGTTTAGTGCGACATTCCCGGACGATCAGGCGTCAGGTGGCCTGACGGCTATGACCCGCGGCATTATGCGTGAGCCAGTGATGGTCAAAGTGGCCGAGGTTCATGATGCCACTACCATCGATCAACACTTCTATGACGTTGCCAATGAAGAGGCGCGTTTTGCGGCCCTTCAACAGCTGCTACTGGTTTATCGGCCAGCGACCAGCGTGGTGTTCTGCAACACTAAGCGCGAAACTCAGGCGGTGGCTGAGCAACTGGTAGATGCTGGCTTTAGTGCCGTGGCGCTCAACGGCGACTTAGAGCAGAAAGATCGTGATCGACGGCTAATTCTGTTTGCTAACCAAAGTGCGTCTATTCTAGTAGCAACGGATGTTGCTGCACGTGGTTTAGATATTGCTCAATTAGATGCGGTGTTTAATTATCAGATTGCCCGTGAGCTTGATGTTCACGTGCATCGGGTAGGGCGAACCGGGCGAGCAGGGGCTAGCGGCATTGCCTGTACGCTGGTCACGCCTAAAGAGCATTATCGGCTGGAGCGGTTGGAAGGCTTGCTAGAACAACCGATTACCACCGAGCCTTTGCCGAAGCCCCAAAATTCAGTGCCATTTGAGCCGCCTATGGCAACGCTACAGTTGGCAGGCGGTAAGAAAGACAAGCTGCGCCCGGGTGATATTTTGGGAGCACTGACCAGCGAGGGCGGCTTACGTGGCGACCAGGTAGGCAAAATTAAAGTGCTAGCCCGCAGTGCCTATGTGGCAGTGGAGCATGGCGCTGTTCAAAAAGCCCAAGCCAAGCTTGAGCGTGACAAACTTAAAGGGCGCGCATTCCGCGTCCGCCGTATTCGCTATTGATCGATTAATGATTGTGCACAGATAGTAAAGAGGAGCCGACGCAGCTAACCATGAAAATCCCTAAGCGATTACAGCCCCTGGTCGATGATGGAATGATCGATGAGGTGCTGGTGCAGTTAATGAGTGGTAAAGAGGCGCAGGTGTATGTCGTGCGCTGCGGTGAAGAAGTACGTTGTGCCAAGGTCTTTAAAGAAGCTAAACAGCGTAGCTTTAAACAGGCCGTGCAGTATCAAGAAGGGCGTAAGGAGCGCAATAGTCGTCGTTCTCGCGCCATGGCTAAAAAGACCCGCTACGGCCAAAAAGAGCAGGAGCAGGCGTGGTTGAATGCGGAAGTCGATGCGCTATATCGTCTTGCCGCCGCCGATGTACGTGTGCCTGAGCCACATGGGTTTGTTGATGGCGTACTGCTCATGGAAATGATTAGCGATGCCGAGGGGAACGTGGCGCCGCGCCTGGATGAAGTGACCCTCACTCATGAGCAAGCGCTTCGCTATCACGCCAAAGTGATTCAAGACGTGGTGCGGATGCTGTGTGCAGGTCTGATTCATGGTGATTTATCAGAATTCAATGTGTTGGTAGATGCTGAAGGGCCAGTGATTATCGACTTGCCCCAGGCAGTGGATGCAGCGGGCAATAATAGTGCAGAAGCAATGTTAGAGCGCGATGTTGATAATATGCGCGCCTACTTTGGTCGTTTCGCGCCGGAGCTTCTCACCACCCACTATGGTAAAGAAATGTGGGCTTTATATGAATCAGGCAAGCTGCACCCCGACAGCAAACTGACCGGCCACTTCGAGCTTGATAGCCACATTGCCAATGTCGATGAGCTATTAGAAGTGATTGACGATGCTATTGAAGAAGAGGCCGATCGACAGGCGCGAATGCGCGATGATGAAGACGAAGATTGAGGCTAGCAGCACCTTGCGACTAACGCCCTAAATGCCCTTTATGGTGGTAAGCTAACGTTTACGCTTAGCAGGTTAACAATTGCGTTTTAACGTTAGAGATTAGGGTGGAGGGAAGCGTGAAGGGCATCCTTGTCAGCGCAGACAGTGCAAAGGGGCTGGTAACGTCGCTTGCCGTAGGTGCAGTAGGTGGCGTTATTTTTCAGCTCACCGGCTTACCGCTTGCCTGGATGTTAGGCCCATTGATTGCCAACCTGCTGATGTCAGCGAAAGGCATCAACGTGAGCGTACCTGAACCGCTGCGCAATGTGTTTTTAGCGGTTATGGGATTAGTGCTGGGCAGCCAGGTGACGCCTCAACTTGCCCATCGTGTGTTGGACTGGCCAATCTCTGCGGCACTCTTGCTGGCTGGTGTTGTGGCCTCTACCGCTGTTGCCGCGGCGTGGTATCGTCGCTGTGGCTTCGACCCGGTCAGTGCTTGGTTTGGTTCATCGCCAGGGGCAATGACGGCAATGATCATGCTCGGTGATAAATGTGGCGGTGACCCGCAACGTATCGCCATTGCCCAGTCGCTTCGTATTATCCTCGTCATTCTGTTTCTTCCTCCTCTGTTTTGGGCATTTGAAGGCGGTGCAGGTGACATTGGGCCGGCACAGGCCACCCTTGAGCACGGTTGGATGCTGCTCACTATTCCTTTCTTATTACCCATGGGCCAGTGGCTGCGCATTCCAAGTGCGGCGCTACTTGCGCCGCTTATTATGGCGGCCTTGTTGTCTGGGTTTGGGCTTGCAAGCCTTACGTTGCCTAGTTGGGGAATGAACCTCATGTTGTGGGTGCTAGGCAGCGCGATTGGCTCGCGTTTTCAGGGCATAACACGGCGCTTGCTCGGGCGCTATTTATGGCAGTCGGGGGTGGCGACGCTGCTTGCTCTGGTGGTATTAGCGCTGTTTGCTGAACTGATCCACCAGCTGCTGGGCGTGCGCCGTGACGTTGCTCTATTAGCGCTAGCTCCCGGCGGCATCGGTGAAATGGCTATTCTTGCTGTCGCGCTTAATATCGACCCAGTGTTTGTAGCCTTTCACCACCTACTGCGTATGGTCACACTGATGATTGTGGCCCCTTTTTGGGCTCGTTGGCTATTGCGTCATCAATCTTCTTAACTACGTCTGTCCACCAAGGTAACGAAAGGACCTTCCATGCTGTCACGTTTACTAGCGCCGCTATTCCGTTACTTTGAAACGCGGGTGAACCCCTATCCCGAAGGCGAGGTTGCCACGCCTCCGAAAGGTCTGCTGCCGTTTATTTGGCATTTTTCGCGCCCCGTTTGGCCGTGGCTGTTACTGATGTCGCTAGCGACTGCCCTGGTCTCTGCGGCGGAAGTGGTGTTTTTTAGTTATATGGGCGACTTGGTCGACTGGCTGGGTAACGTAGAACGCGCTAATTTCTGGTCGGATCATGGGCTTTGGCTGGCAGGTGTGGGCGTGTTGGTAATTATCGGCCTGCCGCTACTGGTGCTGGCGCAGTCACTGGTGACTCACCAAAGTATCTTCGGTAACTACCCGATGATCGGCCGCTGGCTTTCTCACCGCCATATGCTTAGCCAAAGCCTAGCGTTTTATCAGGATGAGTTTGCAGGGCGGGTGTCGCAAAAAGTCATGCAAACAGCGTTGGCCATTCGTGAGACCGTCACCAAAGTGATGGATCTAATGGTTTACGCCATCGTGTACTTTACCGGGGCGGCAATTTTACTAGGCCGTGCTGACCCGTGGCTACTGCTGCCGCTAGGACTTTGGTTGGTCGGTTATTTAAGCATTATGCGCTTTTTTGTGCCGCGCCTGCGCGACGTTTCAATGGCTCAGGCCGATGCCCGTGCCCAGATGACAGGGCGCGTGGTTGATAGTTACAGCAATATCCAAACGATTAAGCTGTTTGCTGATACCGAGCGTGAGCAGAGCTACGCCAAGGATGCGATGCAAGGTTTCATGGGGACTGTGCATCGGCAAATGCGGCTAGTCACCATCATGAGTGTTTGCCTAACGCTGCTCAACACGCTGCTGCTGGTGGGAACGGCAGGCATGGCGATCAGCGCCTGGTATTTGGACGCCATTTCCCTGGGTGTGTTGGCCATTGCGATTGCTCTGGTAATGCGTATCCGCTTTATGTCAGATTGGATTTTATGGGAAGTGGCCGGACTGTTTGAAAACATCGGTACCGTGCAAGATGGTATGAATACCATCGCCCAGGAGCCCACGATCAAAGATGCACCAAATGCTAACGCGCTTGCGGTGCCCAAGGGCGAAATTGTGTTTGATGCGCTGCGCTTTCAGTACGCCCAAGCTGAAGGTGAAAGTAAAAATGTGTTTGACGGGCTGAGCCTGACGATTAAACCTGGCGAGAAAATTGGCCTGATTGGCCGTTCTGGCGCGGGAAAATCGACGCTGGCAAACCTGTTGCTGCGCTTTTATGACTTACAGGGCGGGCGTATCTTGATTGATGGGCAGGATATTGCTGAGGTTACCCAAACCTCATTGCGCCATCAGATTGGTATGGTGACCCAGGATACCTCGCTACTGCATCGTTCGCTGAGAGATAATATTCGCTACGGTAGTCCTCATGCCAGCGATGATGATGTGTGGCAAGCAGTGTGCCGCGCCCATGCAGATACCTTTATCAACGAGTTGGTCGACCCTAAAGGGCGGCGCGGTTTAGACGCCCATGTCGGCGAGCGTGGTGTGAAACTATCCGGTGGTCAGCGCCAGCGTATTGCTATTGCCCGCGTACTGCTTAAAAACGCCCCCATTCTGGTGTTGGACGAGGCTACCTCAGCGTTGGATTCCGAAGTGGAAGCCGCGATTCAAGAGCAACTCGATTCGCTGATGGAAGGCAAAACGGTGATTGCCATTGCCCATCGACTCTCTACCATTGCGATGCTTGACCGGTTAATTGTAGTGGATGAAGGGCGCATGGTAGAGAGTGGTACGCACCAAGAACTGTTAGCCCATAACGGCATTTATGCCAGCTTATGGCAGCGTCAGTCAGGGGGCTTTTTAGGGCACGATCTTGATCTTGGCCTTGATACTGACCACACTGCCCCCAGCTCTTAATAGACCAGTCGCTTATTGAGCGATTCTAGCTAAGCACTTTCAACAGGAGGTAGCGATGCAAGCCATTCAGCTTCAACAGCCCGGCGGTTTAGATAAACTGGACGTGGTTGACCTAGCGGCGCCGGGCGAGCCAGGCCCCGGTGAAATTAAAGTACGTCTACATGCCAGCTCGCTTAACTTCCACGACTACGCCGTGGTGGCGGGCATGATTCCTACTGAGGATGGCCGTATTCCCATGTCGGACGGTGCTGGCGTGGTTGAAGCGGTTGGCGAAGGTGTTAGCGAGTTCGCTGTGGGTGATGCGGTGGTATCGACGTTTTTCCCAGGTTGGCTCGAAGGGCCTGCGCGAATCGCTGATTTCCGTACCACCCCAGGGGATGGCATTGACGGCTATGCCCGCGAGCAGGTGGTGGCATCTGCTAATTCGTTCACCCATCAGCCGAAAGGTTACAGCCATGCGGAAGCGGCAACGCTAACCACCGCTGGTTTAACCGCTTGGCGCGCGCTGGTGGTAGATGGTGGCATTAAAGCAGGTGATACCGTACTGGTATTGGGTACTGGCGGCGTTTCCATTTTTGCGCTGCAGTTTGCCAAGATGATGGGCGCTCAGGTAATTGCGACGTCATCTTCCGATGAGAAGCTGGAACGCCTCAAGGCGCTGGGCGCTGATCATGTGATTAATTACAAAACGACGCCAGAGTGGGGTAAAGCCGTTAGTGAATTGACCGCTGGCGAAGGGGTTGATCATATTGTGGAAGTCGGCGGCCCCGGCACGTTGCCGCAATCCATTGATGCGGTCAAAATTGGCGGTCACATTGCTTTAATTGGCATACTTACCGGCCGTCAGGGGGATATACCAACCATTAAGCTGATGGCTAAGCAGGCCACGCTGAAAGGCTTGATTGTAGGTAGTCGCCGTGACCAAATTGATATGACTCGCGCCATTGATACTCTCGGTCTCAAGCCGATTATCGACCGAGAGTTTGCGCTACATGAGATTGCCGATGCGTTTCGTCATCAGGAGTCAGGCAAACACTTCGGCAAAATCTGCCTAACCTTCTAGTCTCACTGGGAGAGCGCATGACGTTGCTTCTAGGCAAGTGAATTAAAGCGGCCATTTACGTAGAATGGCCGCTTTTATTTGCCGGTGACATACATGCAGCATATCGCCCATCTTATTCATAGCACGTTAGGTCAGGCAAGCCTGGGAGATAACGAATAAGCGAACGGTATGTCAGCGAAATGGATACCGCTGGAAGAAGCGCTCAAACACAACCGTAGTGTTATCGCACGTCAGCCTGCCAGCATGGGATTATCTATTCATCGCGAGACGCTGGTGCTGGAACGTGTTGCCTCCGCGTTGGCAGGTTAATTTAGCAAAACGACTTTTCAAACGTCGTCGTTTTGACGGCTATACACCACGCCTTTGACTTCAAGTTCCCAAATGTCGTCATAAGGCACTGTCACACCATCGATATCGCCAGGGTCGCCTGTGCTGTTCTTAATCTGGGTTTCCGGGATGACTTTTAGTCCCATTAAGCCAACGTGCTGAATACGGGCGCTAAATCGATTTCCCTCGTGGTCAATAAGCACCCGTTCGCCCGCAATGCATTTTGAAAGCTTCTCATGCAGTTCTGCCATTGTGACGTTAACTACGCTCATTATCGCCTCCTGCGCTTTGCTCTCATATGGGGTAGTTACTGACTAACGACTTTATATTAGCCGATAAGTTCGGCTAACCCCTCAATGACACTATTTCCTCAATCACACTATTTCCTCAACCTCACTATTTCCTCAACCTCACTATGAGGCATGCTAACCTTAATCTACTTATTTATGTTCGAGGCGGCATATGACGCAGCGCTTATTGAAGTCTGCTTTATCGCCATGGCAAGTCGTGGCACTTGAGTCGTTTCAAACACCAGAGCAGACCCAAGCCAGCCAGTGGCGGCGTAGCTGGCGAGCAGCAACCACGTGGATAATTGGTAAAGAGGCCTCGGAACGCCAGGCAAAGGAAGAGAGCGAGCTGCGTAAGTTGCCTGAAGTCGCGCTTTCACATTGGGTACCTGCTATTGATTGGGTGCCAGCAGCTAATGCCCTCAGCCAAGCCATGGGTGAATATGCTGATGCACCGGTCGTACTGTTTATTTCTCCCCCTTATGGTGGCCACGGTGCAGTCGTTAGCCATTGGGCGCAGCAGCAGGATGTCAGTTGCCTGTCCACGCCAACCTTTGCAGAGCTTGTTGACGGGTGTCTTGAGTGGGTGGAGCGTTGTGGTCATCAGCGTCGTTGGGCAATTCCTACCCTAGAGAGGCATTTTTTACGTCATAGTCTTGGCTTGCAAGGTGTGCGCGAACTGTTAGAGCGGGCCTTAAGTGGCCGCCTAGGGCAAGGCGTAATAGGTTGTGATAGCTGGACGTATGCTTACCTGCAGCATGCGGTGGGTTTGGAGGGCGTCCCCGTGGTTACCTTGCAGGCGCTAGAAGGTGAGCAGCTGTCACACTATTTTACTCAGTTGGCGAATGATGGTGGTGTCTTCCCAACGGTATATAGCTCCCGTACGGGGCGGCCTATTCTTGCCAACACGAGTGAAGATGACGATGAGCGTGAGCGCTCCTATAAAGAGTTGCAACGTCTGGCGGCCCACTGCCGGGGGCATTTGGGTATTGCCTGGCACTACTGGCGAGAGCGCTTGCGAAAGCCGGTTGAAAGCTGCAATACCGAGCGCTCTGTCGAGCAGTCTCAAGAAGAGCAGTTTCAAGAAGAGCAGTCTCAAGAAGAGCTTTGGTTGTTAGACGCGTTAGCAGAAGCAGAGTTGCCTACTGATACAGGAGATGTGGCAACATTGTTACTACATGCTTTGTTAATTCATGGAGGGCTAGAGGATCAGGCGTTAGGCCATGTTCTGCCATTTTCACATCATGAAGCGCTGGGCGCTCGATTGGCGCTGGCTCGCCAAGAAATTCTTAGTTGTCATCAAGGGCGTTGGCAAGTGGCTCCCTTAAGCTACGCCAGCGTAAGGCAACTGCTGGAATCGCGTAACTACTTAGTGGACCCGCTTTAGGAGCTGACATGGACGATCAAGAGCAGTACGCCAAACTGTTTAATGAATTTGATAGTCAAATGTTGATCACATTAGGCGTCATTCTAGTCAGCACAGTGATACTGATCATTGCTAGTCAGCGGGGGCTCAACTGGTTGGCTAATCGGCTTCATGGACAGCTGCGATTCCGAGTATTTGCGCTAGTGCCGCTAACCCGCCTACTGATTTTAATTACCGCGCTGGCGATTGCTGTACCTATTGTCATTGAGCCTTCCTTGCGCAATATGGTAACGCTACTGGGGGCCATTGGCCTGGCGATTGGCTTTGCCCTGAAAGACTATGTCAGCAGCCTAATTGCAGGAGTAGTATCTGCCGTTGAATTGCCCTATCGGCCTGGGGATTGGGTCAATATCGAGGGAACTTACGGCGAAGTAAAGCATGTTGGAATGCGCACCGTAGAAATCCTTACGCCTGACGATGATCTGGTTGCGGTGCCTCATCTTAAACTTTGGGATTCAGCCATTTATAACGCCAACAATGGCGGCACCAGTCTTCAGTGCGTGGCAAGCTTTTATCTTCATCCGGAGCATGAAGCTGGCTGGGTGCGCAAGGCGCTACGAGACGTCGCGTTAACCAGTGCTTACCTGAAGTTTGATAAGCCGATTATTGTCGTAGCGGAGGAGAAACCTTGGGGAACCCATTACCGTATTCGTGCCTACCCGGTGGATCCTCGGCAACAGTTTTTGTTTATCACCGATTTAACCGTGCGCGGTAAACAGGTGCTAAGCGCGGCGGGCGTTACCCCAGCGTTGTTGCCGCCTGATGCGGCCTTGGATACACGGGGTGCCGCCAGCTAATGAGTGTATCTGAGTCGCTTTATATTGGCTGGGATGTGGGCGGCTGGAATTGCGATAATAATCCCACCAGCCGCGATGCGTTGGTGGTGTTAGATGAAACACTCCGCTTAGTGGGGACACCGTGGAGAGGCAATCTGCGAGCCGCGCTCAACGAATCGCTAACTAGCCGTGACTTGATAAATAGCCTATTGGGGCTGTGTCAATACGCAGCAAGTGGCAATGAACGAGTGGTGATGGCAATAGACACGCCGCTTGCGCTACCAACGGCGCTGTTGGCACTGGCAAAAGGTGACGCTGTTGAGGCGCTAGGCCGCTCTCAAGATAATCCGTATCTATATCGCGAAACTGAACGCTGGCTGTTTCAGCGAGGTGTCACGCCGCTGTCACCCATCAAAGATATGATTGGCAGCCAGGCCACTAAAGGTATGCATCTGCTGGCGCGCTTTGCGCCGCATATTGCCGCTTGCGGGCAGTGGCAAAGTGCTGAGGGTGCGTTAAGTGTAGTAGAAGGCTACCCAACGCCCGCCAAGCGCTCAGCGGCATTTGCTGCACTACGTCATCAGGTAACAATGCCGTCTGAGTTTGCTTCCATGTTGCACCAGCCAACGCCAAAGCAGCAGGATATCCAGGATGCTTGGCACTGTGCACTCCTTGCCTGGAGCTTGGAGCACGCTAAAGAGACAGTTGCTTGGCCGCCAGCAGACATGCCAGCGGCCGAAGGATGGATTTTTGTCCCTTGTGACTCTTTAAGTGTGCAATGATTTAAGCAGTTTGTTCCGGTAGTTCGGCGCTATGGAAAACATTTTGCACATCGTCGAGCTCTTCAAGCATACCCAGCAGTTTCTCAAACATCGCCACGTCATCGCCTTCGATGGGCGTTGGGGTCTGTGGCAAGAACTGGATCTCGTCAACCTCGAAATCAACCTCACCAAAAGCATCTAGCAGCGCTTGTTTGGCTTTAGCGTAATCGGTGTGCGGCGCAAACACCGTGATACGACCGTCTTCCTGCTCGATATCGGTAACGTCGACATCGGCTTCCATGAGTGCTTCAAGCACGGCTTCTTCATCGCTGCCTGCAAACGAAAAAATTGCGCAGTGATCAAACATGTGGCTGACGCTGCCGGGGGTGCCAATTTTGCTTTTGGTTTTGGTAAAGCAGCCGCGCACATCACCAAAGGTGCGATTGGGGTTGTCGGTCAAACAATCGACAATCACCATCACGTTGCCTGGCCCAAAGCCTTCATAGCGCGCTGGAGAAAAGTCTTCGCCACCTGCGCCACTGGCCTTATCTAAGGCTTTATCGATAACGTGAGAGGGTACTTGGTCTTTTTTAGCCCGCTCCATTAAACCGCGCAGCGCAAGGTTACCGTTTGGATCTGTGCCGCCTGCTTTGGCACAAACGTAAATTTCACGCCCGTATTTGCTGTAAACCTTGGTTTTCGCAGCGGCCGTTTTGGCCATGGATTCCTTACGGTTTTGAAACGCCCTACCCATATTGAAGTCCTTCATTAGCCATGAACCGCCTGCAGGGCAGGCGTCATCGTTTTCAAAAAGGGGAAAATTTTACCCAACAGCGTACCATGCTAACAGCGTTATTTAAGGAGGCGGATTTATTCGCTTAGAACCCGCTTAGCTGGCGTATAATTAGTCAGCCTATCTTGCTGATTTCAAGGAGAGAAAAATGCCGCTGTCACTCTGGCTATCGCTGGCTGCTATTTGTGCCATGGGAGCGATGTCCCCAGGACCTAGTCTAGCGCTAGTGTTGCGCCATACGTTAGGCGGGGGCCGCTTGCCCGGTATGACGGCTGCAGTTTTTCATGCGCTGGGTGTCGGGTTTTATGCGTTGCTCACCGTATGGGGCTTGGGTGCACTTATTGTGCGCCACCCAGCGTTATTTCAGCTAGTGACATGGTGCGGCGCAGCCTATTTGGCCTGGCTTGGAATAAAGGCACTACGGGCAGGCAGAGGTGGAGCGCTGTCACCCGAGGCAGCAGTGACGACACCACGCCAAGCGGCTAAAGAAGCAGTGCTAGTGGCGCTAGGTAATCCCAAGTTGATCATCTTTTTTGTGGCGCTATTAAGTCAGTTTGTAACGCCTGACATGAGTCTGCTGGCCAAGGCTATCATCGTCGCAACTGCAATTATTATTGACGGGGGGTGGTATGTTTTGGTGGCGGTGGGGCTTTCCCACTCTCGCGTACTGCCTTGGCTTCAGCGTCATGCCCACTGGATCAATCGAATCACTGGTGTGCTGCTTATTGCGCTGGCGCTGCGGGTTGTTGCAGGCCCGATTAGTTGATAAACCGTACTGGTGTAACCGCCATCGCCGTGGCATGGTAAAGCCTATGTTGGTGAAGTCATTTAGGGGGGCCTTGCGATGATTTATGAGCAGGATTGTTACACCCATCAAGGCAAGCCGTTCAACTTGCGGGCGCTGCGCGGGCAAGTATTGTTGGTGGTTAATGTGGCTAGTAAGTGTGGCTTTACCCCGCAGCTAAAAGAGCTAGAGGGTTTATATCAGCGCTATCGAGATCGTGGGTTTACGGTGCTTGGCTTCCCCTGTAACCAGTTTGGTAAGCAGTCGCCAGAGAGTGCAGAGGCTTTCTGTCTTTTTGGCGAGCAACAGTTTGGAGTCAGCTTTCCACTAATGGAAAAAGTATCAGTGAACGGTCCAAACGCCCATCCGCTGTTTGTTGTGCTTAAACAGGAGGCACCGGGCGTATTAGGTACTAAGGCGATCAAGTGGAATTTCACAAAGTTTCTGGTGGGGCGCGATGGCAGGGTGATCGCAAGGTTTGCCCCTAACGACCATGGGGCATCACTTCGGCTGGCGTTGGAAGCCGCTCTTGATAAAGAGTAACGGGTAAAAAAACGACGCGCACTGTTATATCTCGCCGCGGGTAACCATCAGTCGCTGCATTAATTCTACCCAGCGATGACGCACCATCATTGTGGTTAATCCTGAAAAAAGCGCCCAGCTTTTGCGCCGCCAGCCTTTTAGGCGCAGGTTGTGGCTTACCAGCTGCTTCATCAGTTGATAGTCATCGAACTTTCGCCATTCACTGGCAATTGATAGCTGGTGTCTCATCATCACGGGAGCAAGCTCCAAGCGGAACATCCACTCTAATTCCTTCAGCGACATGTCATGCTGTTCAATCATCTCAATCATATGGGCGTAATCACGCTCGCTCGGCTCGCGGTCCAACCACAGCGGGGCGAGAGCAAGCCATAAATCGCCGCGTTCATCGACTAGCTGCTGTGCGTTCATCAGGGTCTCGTCGGCAAAGGAGTGGTCAGGTCGCTATCCTGCCGTGAATGGCGGAGAAGCTCAAGAGCGGACAGGGCGCGTCTAGACCGCTAGAATACACCCCACACGGTAATGGCATTGCCATGCTGATAGCGACATCAATCTGATAAAGGGGTCCAACGTGATCATTAAACCAAAAGTGCGTGGCTTTATCTGCACCACCACTCATCCTAAAGGCTGCGAGCAAAACGTTTTAGAACAGATTGAAGCGACCCGCGCGCGTGGTTTAGATAAAAGCCAAGGTCCAAAAAAGGTGCTGGTGATTGGTGCTTCCAGCGGCTACGGCTTAGCAGCTCGTATTACGGCTGCCTTTGGTTATGGCGCTGATACCCTAGGTGTCTTCTTTGAAAAGCCTAGCAGTGAGAAAAAGACCGGTACTGCTGGCTGGTACAACAGCGCCGCGTTCGACAAGTTCGCCAAGCAAGAAGGTCTGTATAGCAAATCAATCAACGGCGATGCGTTTTCTAACGAAGCACGTGAAAAAGCCATTGAATTGATCAAGCAGGACATGGGGGAAGTTGATCTGGTGGTGTACTCCCTGGCTTCGCCAGTGCGTAAGCTGCCAGATACGGGTGAAGTGAAGCGCTCGAGCCTGAAGCCAATTGGTGAAACCTATCGCGCAACCGCGATCGACACCAATAAAGACGCCATCATCGAAGCAGAAGTCGAGCCTGCTACTCAGCAAGAGATCGACGACACCATCACCGTGATGGGCGGCGAAGACTGGGAGCTGTGGATGAGCGCCCTAGACGACGCGGGTGTGCTAGCCAAAGGTGCACGTAGTGTGGCGTTTAGCTATATCGGCACCGAAATCACCTGGCCGATTTACTGGCACGGTGCGTTGGGTAAAGCCAAGGAAGACCTTGATCGCGCCGCCGCAGCGATTGATGCCAAACTGAAAGAGTCCGGTGGTGGTGCCAACGTCGCCGTGCTTAAGTCGGTGGTTACTCAGGCGAGTGCCGCGATTCCTGTGATGCCGCTGTATATCGCCATGGTCTATCGCATCATGAAAGAACAGGGCCTACACGAAGGTACGATTGATCAACTAAACCGCTTGTTTGGTGATTACCTCTACACTGGTCAAGGTGATGCGATGGCCACCGATGATAAAGGTCGCCTACGTCTTGATGATTGGGAACTACGTGACGATGTACAAAAAGCCTGCCAAGACCTATGGCCTGCCGTCACTACAGAGAACCTGTTCGAAATTACCGACTATGCTGGTTATAAGCATGAATTCTTGAAGCTGTTTGGCTTCGAGCGTGATGATGTAGATTACGACGCAGATGTGAACCCTGATGTTCACTTTGATGTCGTTACACTATAGCGCGAAGCGTGTCGAGGAGGGTTAATCGCCGCGTTTTGATCATCTAACCGGAAAGCGAGAGGTGTTGTATGGATACCAAGGAAAGCAAAACCCGGGAAGAAGAGAAAGAGCACGTCATGAACGAACGTCTGCCCGAGGACTTTGAAACGTCACAGCCACAACGGCAGCCGGAAGCAAAAAAGTCTCCTAACGGACTGCATAAAATGCTCCCTTTAATTATTATCGTGATGGGGATTATCGTTGCAGGCATTGTCATGCTGGGGCTTGGCAACAGCGGCGGTTAACGAAGACGACATAGTATCGCCTTTTGTAGTATCCCCCTATTGCCGAGCATTACGCTCGGCAATTTTGTATTTATGCCCGCTATTTTTGTTTTAAGAGCCATAGCGCTGCCTTCACTTGCGCAATTGGGTAAGATGGCTTTTTTCTTGGCTATTTATCTGAGTTGGCGGCGATTTCTATGCAGCAAAGCAACGTGTTATGTCCTCAAGTACGTTGATGTCATCCGCTGGTGAACGCAGGCGGGTGGCCTTTGTGCTGCTGCCTGGTTTTTCGCTGCTGGCCCATGCGAGCGCTATCGAACCGCTGCATATGGCCAATCAGCTAAGCGGGCAGATGCTTTACCAAACCGTTACGTTAAGCTTAACCGATGAACCTGTACGCAGCGGCGCGCAGCTTTCCTTACTCGCTCAACATGTCTTAGGCGCGCCGCTTGGGCCGCTTGATATGCTGTTGGTATGTGCTCCTACACCGCTACCCTATGCATTGCCTGCCAAGCTAAATGAATGGTTGCGCAGCCATCAGGGCAGAGGTGTTGCTATCGGCGGCCTTGCGGGTGGCACGGAAGTGCTTGCCCGCTGTGGGTTGTTGGAAGGTTACCGCGCTACATTGCCCTGGCAACGTTTCGATGCGTTTGCGCAGGCGTACCCCCAGGTCACGCTTTCTCAGCAGCTATTTGAAATTGACCGTGACCGGATAACCTGTGCCGGTGGCACTGCTGCAATGGATATGATGCTAACGCTGATTGGCAAGCATCACGGCCAGCGCCTTGCCGAGCAGGTTTCTGAGCAGTTCGTCTGTGATCGCATCCGCTTAGCCGATGAGCGCCAACATGTACCACTACGTAATCGCCTTGGTCATGCGCCGCAAAGCCTAGTAGATGCCGTTACATTGATGGAGGCCAATATTGAAGAGCCGCTTTCTACGCTAGAGCTGGCCGAGCATTTGGGTATCTCTCGGCGTCAATTAGAGCGCTTATTTAAGAAGTATTTGCAAGCAGTGCCCAGCCGTTATTACCTGGATTTGCGCCTGCAGGATGCGCGTAAACAATTAAGAGAGAGCGACCGGCCGGTCGGTGATATCGCGCTAATGACTGGATTCTCCTCTGGCGCGCATTTTTCTACCGCCTATCGCAATCATTTTGGCATTACGCCACGTGAAGAGCGGCTTGGATAAGCGCAGCTTTTCATAATTTACCGTCCCAATACTGAAAGCACGGCGTCTGTCGCCCCCCGTATACTAACTCTATCCTTTATTTCACCGGAGGTATTGTCCCATGAACTACACCCCAAGCCGTCAGGATTTCGATCACTACATGACGCCTAACTACGCACCACAGCAAATTATCCCGGTACGTGGTGAAGGCAGCCGCTTGTGGGATCAACAGGGACGTGAATACATCGATTTCGCCGGTGGTATTGCGGTCAACTCACTAGGCCATTGCCACCCGGTGCTGGTAAATGCGCTTAAAGAGCAGGGCGAAAAGCTTTGGCATTTGTCGAATGTATTTACCAATGAGCCGGCGCTGGCACTTGCCAAAACGCTTACTGAGCGCACGTTCGCCGATAAAGTGTTCCTGTGCTCCTCTGGCGGCGAAGCCAACGAAGCGGCGCTGAAGCTAGCCCGCCGTTGGGCGGTCAACCACCATGGCGAGCACAAAGATAAAATTATCTCGTTTTATCAGTCTTTCCATGGCCGCACTTTCTTTACTGTGAGTGTGGGTGGCCAACCCAAGTACTCTCAAGGCTTTGGCCCAGTGCCTGGTGGCATTCTGCACGCCAACTTCAATGACCTGGAAAGCGTACGCAAGCTAGTGGGCGACGATACCTGCGCCATTATGGTTGAGCCGATGCAGGGCGAAGGTGGCATTGTTCCCGCGACCCAAGAGTTTCTTCAGGGGCTACGTGATCTGTGTGATGAGCACAACGCGCTGCTAATTTTTGATGAAGTACAAACCGGCGTTGGCCGCAGCGGCGAGCTTTACGCCTACAAAAATTTCGGTATCACCCCGGATATTCTCACCAGTGCCAAGTCACTGGGTGGTGGTTTCCCGATTGGTGCCACCTTAACCACGGATGCGATTGCGAAATCTTTAGCGATTGGTACCCATGGTTCTACCTATGGGGGCAATGCGTTGGCATCGGCGGTTGCGCTAGCGGCCGTGGAATTCATTGATACCCCTGAAGTACTTAACGGCGTTAAGCATCGTCACGACCTGTTCCGTGAGCATTTAGAAACTATTAACCGCAAACATGGCGTGTTTAAAGAAATCCGCGGCATGGGGATGCTGATGGGCGCACAAATGTCGGATGCTTTTGAAGGCCGTGCTAAAGACATTCTGCCGTTGGCTATCGAAGAGGGCGTGATGGCATTGATTGCTGGTCCCAACGTGCTACGCATGGCGCCATCTTTAGTTATTCCAGAAGACGATATTGCTGAGGGCATGGCGCGCCTAGAGCGTGCGATTGAGCGGCTAGTTGCCAGCGCATGAGTAGGCAAGAAGCCACACAAGAGGGGGCGTTAAGGATGCTGGTAATTCGACCGGTAACAATGGCTGATCTTCCAGCCCTGGAGCAGTTGGCAGAGCACGCGGTGCCACGGCTCACCAATCTGCCCGCCAACCGTGATCGGCTAGAGGAGCGCATTGTGCGCTCCCAGGAAGCTTTTAATAGTGAAATTGAGTTTCCCGGCAACGAACATTATATGTTTGTGCTGGCGGATGATGACCGCGAGGAAGTGCTAGGCACGGCGACCATCCGTGCCCAAGCCGGTGCAGCAGAAGCCTATTACACTTATCGTCAGGAAACGCTGATTCATGCTTCTCAGCAGTTGAACGTACGTCGGGAAGTGCAAACCTTAGCACTTTCTCACGAAGCCTCTGACGCCACGCTGCTCTGCGCGTTATCGCTCAACCCGCGCTATAAAGGCACCAGTGCAGAAAGTCTGTTACGCCGTGCGCGGCTGATGTTCATTGCTCAATATCCCGAGCGTTTTTCACGCATTCTGGCGGTAGCGTTTCCGGGCTACTTGGATAGCAAAAACGAATCGCCTTTTTGGGAAAGCGTTGGCCGTCACTTTTTTGCCCGCAGCTTTCAAGAGATGAATCACATTGCTGGCGTCCGCTCGAAAAGCTTTATTGCCGAAGTGATGCCGCAATTTCCGCTTTATCTACCGCTGCTAACACCGCAGGCGCGCGCTGCCATTGGTCGCGAGCATCCCGCCCATGAAGATGCGCTAGCCGAAATGTTGGCAGAAGGCTTTGTACGCTCTCGCCATGTCGATATTTTTGACGCAGGGCCGATTGTAAAAGCCGAACGCGAGCGCTTGGAAACCTTCCGGCGTGCTGCCTGGCATCCGGTTAGGGTACGCCCTGAACACGCACTGCCCGATGCAGAACCCGCGATGATTGCCAATCAAACGCTAGGTGATTTCCGCTGTATCGTGGCGCGTTATGCGCTTTCACCTACTGGGCAATTGATGCTTTCACCACAGCACGCTAAACGCTTAGGTGTTGAAGAGGGGCGCGCGGTGCTGGCCGCGCCATTAACCCTGCCAAGCGCGGTAGATGCGCTTGATGAAGGAGAAATGTAATGCGCATTCGACCCATTGCCCGTGACGATTTAGATGGGCTCCAGGCGCTTGCGCAACAGGCAGGCGTTGGTTTTACCTCACTGCCGGATAACCGTGAGTTTTTGGCTGGAAAAATTGAAGCCGCTGCCCGTGCCTTTGAAGAGCGCACGCCGATTAACGATCGACTCTACTTCTTTGTACTGGAAGATGAGCAGAGTGGTGAGTTGGCAGGCTGCTGCGCCATTGAAGGCCAAGTGGGTCGTGAAGTGCCATTTTACAACTACCGGCTTGGTACGTTAGCGCACTCCTCGGTGCAGTTAGATTTGCACCGCACGATCGATACGCTGTTTTTAAGCTCTGATCATACCGGCGATGCCGAAGTGTGCTCGCTGTTCTTACGCCCTGAATATCGCGGCGAAGCGAATAAACACCTACGTAATGGCGCGCTTCTTTCCAAAGCCCGCTGGCTGTTTATTGCGCAGTTTCGTGACCGTTTTCCGCAAAAAGTGCTGGCAGAGATGCGCGGCGTGTTTGATGAACATAACACCAGCCCCTTTTGGGAAAGCTTGGGTAAACACTTTTTTCCCATGGACTTTAATGAGGCCGATCGGTTAACCGGGCTAGGCCAGAAAAGCTTTATCGGTGAGTTGATGCCGAAGTTCCCGATCTACACCACGTTTATGTCGGAAGAGGCACGTGCCTGCATTGGTCAAGTGCACCGCCATACACGACCAGCCCTTGAAATGCTCAAGAAAGAAGGTCTGCGTTGGGAAGGCTATATCGATATTTTCGATGGTGGACCCACAGTGGAGGCCTACATTGACGACGTGCGAGCGATTCGTAATTCGCAGCTTTGCCAAGTAGAAGTTTCTCAAAACGCGCCTGACGAAAGCGAGAGCCTCTGGCTGGCAGCCACTACTGAGATGCTTAACTTCAGCGCTAGTTGGATAGGACGCGGTCCCACCCAGGAGAACACTATTGTGCTTAGCCAGCAAGAAGCCGACCGCCTGGGTGTTACAGCAGGTGACCACATTCGCTTGTTGGAAACCTAGCTTTTCAAGCACAGCTATTTAAACACTGATCTTTATTAACAGTCTTTCAAAACAAATACACATAACAAGCTCGCACCACCAGCACGCATACGGGAAGGAGATAACGATGCACGCCCAACAGCAGCAACTGATTAACGGCGCCTGGGTAACGGGCGATGCCGACACCTTTACAAAGCATGATCCTGTTTCTGGAACACTGCTTTGGCAAGGAGCTTCGGCCTCAAACGCACAAGTTAGCGCCGCTATCGATGCCGCGCGTGCCGCTTTTCCTGAATGGGCGCGCACTTCGTTTGCGCAGCGCCAAGCACTTGTTGAGCGTTTTGTTGAGGTACTGACGGCTCGCCGTGAAGACCTAGCAATAGCAATTGCCTCTGAGACCGGCAAGCCGCTTTGGGAAGCACGCACTGAAGCCGGCGCGATGGTCGGCAAGGTGGCGCTATCTATCAAGGCCTACCATGAGCGTACAGGCGAGCGAGAAAAAGACGTGGGCAGTGCGAAAGCCGTACTGCGCCATCGCCCTCACGGTGTCATGGTGGTGTTTGGCCCCTACAACTTCCCTGGCCACCTACCCAATGGCCATATGATGCCCGCGTTGCTCGCAGGCAATACCGTAGTGTTTAAACCCAGCGACCAAACCCCGCTGACCGCTGACTTAACCCTGCAATGCTGGGTGGAAGCGGGACTGCCTGCAGGCGTAATTAACTTAGTGCAGGGCGGTGTTGCTGTCGGCCAAGCCCTGGCAGCGCACCCCGGCATTGATGGCCTGCTGTTTACCGGCAGCGCTAAAGTCGGTGGCATGCTACAGCAGCAGTTCGCTGGACAGCTGGATAAAATTCTCGCTTTGGAGCTGGGAGGCAATAACCCGCTGGTGGTCAAAGACGTCGACGACGAGCGTGCAGCTGTACTGACTATTCTGCAGTCGGCGTTTTTATCTGGTGGCCAGCGCTGCACCTGTGCCCGTCGCTTAATGGTACCGCAGGGTGAGGTTGGCGATCGCCTGATCGACGCGCTTTCTGATGCGATCAGCAAGTTGCACGTGGCTGGGCAATTTGAAGAAGAGCCCGTGGCGCCATTTTATGGCGGCTTGGTCAGCGTGGTAGCTGCCGATGGCCTGCTGAAAGCGCAAGATGAGCTGGAAGCCATGGGCGGTACGGTGATTAACCGGATGCAGCGCCTGAAAGAGAACACCAGCCTGTTAAGCCCGGCGTTGATTGATGTGACGGGGCTGGACGTGCCGGACGAGGAGCATTTCGGCCCGCTGCTGAAAATCCATCGTTACAGCGATTGGGATGAAGCATTAGCCCTTGCCAATGATACACGCTATGGCTTATCTGCAGGACTCATCGGTGGCGATAAAGCTGACTGGGATGATTTCCTGCTGCGCATTCGTGCGGGCATCGTGAACTGGAACCGCCAAACCACAGGTGCCTCTGGCGACGCCCCCTTTGGCGGCGTAGGTGACAGCGGCAACCACCGGCCCAGCGCTTACTACGCGGCGGACTACTGCGCTTACCCAGTGGCATCTATGGAAGCCGACACCCTGGAAATGCCGGACACGCTGCCGCCAGGAGTCAACCTATGAGTGACGTGGTGAATATTAATAACAACGTGGTTAATAACAACGTCAGAGAAGTCAATTTTGATGGTCTGGTAGGGCCTACCCACAACTACTCTGGGCTGGCACACGGCAACGTGGCATCGATGAGTCATGGTGGATTGGTATCCAACCCCAAAGAGGGCGCACTGCAGGGGCTTCTGAAAATGAAGTCACTGATGGATGCGGGCTATGCCCAAGGTGTATTACCACCTCAACAACGACCCGATGTGGGGGCGCTGCGGGATTTAGGCTTCAGCGGTAGCAATAGCGACGTGCTCACCCGCGCTGCAAAAGAGGCTCCTCAGTTACTGCGCGCCGTCTGCTCGGCTTCCAGTATGTGGACGGCCAACGCAGGCACCGTTACCCCCAGCGTTGATGCGCCAGATCGTCGGGTGCACTTCACCCCGGCGAACCTGCAATCGAGCTTTCATCGCTACCTAGAGCCGCAAACCACTGGCCGTGTACTACAGGCTATTTTCCATGATGAGCAGCATTTCGCTCATCACCCTGTACTGCCAGCAACGCCTGCTTTTTCTGATGAGGGCGCGGCCAATCACACCCGGCTATGCGGTGAACACGGCGAGCCAGGCATTCACCTATTTGTGTATGGTCGCCAAGCATTTGGCGGTGAGCGTGAGCCGCAACGCTTCCCCGCTCGTCAAACCCTGGAAGCCAGCCAGGCGGTGGCCCGCCAGCATGGGCTAACAGATGCGCAAACGGTATTTGCCCAGCAGCATCCAGATGCCATCGACGCGGGGGTCTTCCACAACGATGTCATTGCCGTGGGTAATGGCCCCGTGTTGCTTTATCACGAAATGGCCTTTTTGGATGAAGCGCGCACGTTGGATGAGCTGCGCGCCAAAATGTCCACGCCATTGATCCCGGTGCGGGTGCCGTTAGACGCGGTGAGTATGGAGGATGCGGTAGCGTCGTACCTGTTTAACTCCCAGCTACTTTCCAACCCGGATGGCACCATGACACTGGTCGTGCCCAGCGAGTGCCAAGAGCGTGAAGCCGTCTGGCGCACGATCCAGGACTTCATTCTGGCGGGCCATAACCCGATTGCGGAAGTGGTCGTTAAAGATGTTAAACAGAGCATGCGCAATGGTGGTGGACCTGCCTGCCTGCGTTTACGCGTTGCCTTATCAAACGCTGAACAGGCAGCGTTGACCGGCCGCGTGTTAATCAATGATGCGCTATACGATGATCTGACTGCGTGGGTCAACCGCCATTACCGTGACCGCCTTACGGCAGATGATCTTTCCGACCCCCAGCTTGCCACTGAAGTGCTCACCGCGCTGGATGAGCTGACACAACTGCTTAAAATCGGACCTGTCTATCCGTTTCAGTTGGGATAATGGTAGCGGTGGTCGACAGGCTTTCTATGTTGTTTAGTGCTGCTTGGGGGAGGGGTGTAAGCTCCCGCTTCTTTAAATGGGAGCTTACGGAATAATGATATAACGCTGATCCCCGTAATTGGTTAAGGTGGTTCATTACCGTATAGCGGAATAAGGGTGTGGGACTCACTCCTGCCGGAAGTCTATGCGGTAAAGCTAAGCGAGTCTGCGCTATGATTTGATTAAACAATTCTTAGCGGCTGCTAGCCACCTCATCATTCGCGATCTTCTACCGCTATCGTTTTCAAGGAAGAGAGCTGCCTATTCAATGTCTGTAAAATCGATCAGCAAAAGGCCAGATCAGCTTAATGACTATCTCTAACCACCACTTCTCCGATGCCGAGAAGCGCGGGCTGTACCGCGCCATTTATGAACGGCGCGATGTGCGCTCACAGTTCTTACCTGATCCTATTGCCCCCGAGGTGTTATCAAGACTGCTAAAGGCAGCCCATCACGCACCTTCGGTAGGCTTTATGCAGCCGTGGGATTTTATTGTGATCGAAAGCCGCGAGGTTAGAGCAGCGATATTGGCGATGTTTGAGCAAGAAAACCACAAAGCCGCGGAGCGGTTTGAGGGCGATCGCAAGGAGCGTTACCAAGGCTTGAAGCTTCAAGGCATTTTGGAAAGTCCGCTTAACCTCTGTATTACCTGCGATCGCAGTCGGGGAGGCCCCCATGTACTAGGCCGCAATAGTATTGTGGATACCGACCTTTTCAGCACGTGTTTAGCGGTGCAAAATCTTTGGTTGGCGGCGCGGGCAGAAGGCATTGGCGTTGGTTGGGTCAGTATTCTCGACCAAGATCAGCTCAGCACGGCGTTAAAGTTGCCTGAACATGTTTATCCGTTGGCTTATCTTTGCATGGGCTATGTCAGCGAGTTTCTAGATCAGCCTGAGTTGGAAACAAAAGGCTGGCGCTCTCGGCTTTCATTAGATGAATTGGTGCACCATGATGGCTGGGGTAGTTCGTTGGCAGAAAGCCCGCTTCTAACTTTTTTACAAGAGCACGAATAGCCAGATCTTAACGTTGGGGAATTCGTCGATACCCGAGTTAGCTAACTGGGTATAGTTAAAATTTGCTAATGACTTATTCTCTTAACGTTTCTCACCTACGCTGATAGCAGAATGCTTTTTACGCACAGAAAAAGGCAACGCGATGAGCCATGCACTAACCGGACATAACCGCCCACAGCAAGTGATTGAGGCGATTCAGCAGGTGAATGCCCCGCTAAATGTGGCACACCGCCAAGCAAAGTACGCCAAGATGGCTGCCTCTCCCTACCGATTCTTTCGTGGAACTAATCACTTATATTGGCAGGACGTATGGCATGACTGGCGTTTTGCGCTATTTGGCGGATGGCCGTCTACCCAAACATGGCTTCAAGGCGATGCGCATATTTATAACTTTGGTGCTTATGGTCACCACGATGACCAAGTGCGCTATGGCATGGATGATTTTGATGATGCGTTGATAGGCGACTATCAATACGATGTATGGCGGCTGGCGATCAGCGTAGTGTTGGATAGCCGTGAAAACGCAGCGTTAAGTTCTAAAGCGTCTGATAAAGCGCTGAAAAAGCTGTTAGAGGGGTACATCCATACGCTAGCGGATTACAAAGAAGCTCATGTAAAAGATGACCATACTAAAGAGCTGCCCATTGATGCGGTGACTTTGGATAGCGCCAAAGGGCCACTCAAGCCGTTTATGGGGAAAGTTGCCGATAAGCAGAGTCGGGCGCGTATGCTGGAAAAATGGACGACTCTAGATGAGCAGAAAGGGCGCATATTTGCCGAGCGCCCTGGCAAGTTAGCGAACTTACCTGCAGATGTCGCCAGCCAGCTGCGTCGTTTGATTGAGCAAGAGTACCAACAGACGCTACAGCATCCGATCAAAGAGAGTGACCCAAAACACTTTCGTGTAAAAGATACCGCGCGCCGCCTAGATGCGGGAACGGGCTCGCTAGGTGTCGAGCGCTATTATGTATTAATCGAGGGTGGTGCGGCTCATGAACACGACGACGTTATATTAGATGTTAAAGAACAGGTAACGCCGGAAGCTTACAGCTTAATGAATAAAGCTCAGCAGCAAGCGTGGCGAAAGTTATTTCCTAATGAAGGCATTCGCCATGCGGCAGCCTTTCATGCCATTGCTGAACACCCGGACGCCTATTTGGGTTGGCTGACCATGAACGGCAAAGTGTTTTCGGTCAGAGAGCGGTCTCCATTCAAAAAAGATGTGCCTACCCACAAACTTTCAGGGGGCAAGTCTTATCGCAAGTTAGCGCGTCAGTGGGGAGAAATTCTCGCACGTGAACATCTGCGCGGTGCCCAGGCTCTTCACCGTGGGCATTCTGCACCATTTGCCAACGCGGTATGTCAGCGCTTGGAAGGACGTGAAGCGCAATTTATTGAGGTGGTATCGACCCTTGCGGTTGCTTATGCCGACTGCGTATCACAAGATTACGAGGTATTTGTAGAGCACTTTCTGGCGACGAATTCTTGCTAAGAGGCTACGCCATTAATGTTGATGGCGTTTGTTCATAGCGTTTGTTGTTTACTAAACAAGTAGCTTTGCTCTTCAAGCGATTCTTCCCAAACAACACAGCGGTTTCGTCCGCTGTGTTTTGCGTGATAAAGGGCTTCGTCAGCGAGTCGTAGCAGCTTCTTAGGGTCTCGAGTGTGATCAGGGTAGGTGGCTATCCCGCAGGACAGTGTTATTTGCCGAAGAGCCGTGCCTTCATGAGTAAATATCTCTTGAGATATAGAGGCTAGTAGCGTGTTTGCCCTGGACTCCGCAGCGATTTGGGACGTGGCAGGTAGCAGAGCAATAAACTCTTCGCCACCGAAACGACAGATAACATCAAGACCGCGTAAGTGTTGGCGTAGTAGTCGTGCGACCTCTACCAATACAGCGTCTCCTGTATCGTGACCAAAAACGTCGTTAATCTGTTTGAAATGATCGATATCAAGCATTAAAACTGAAAGTTGGCTGGCGTATTGTTGCGCTCGCTGACAGTGATGATCAAACGCAGTATCGAAGTGGCGTCGGTTATGCAGCCCTGTTAGCGGGTCTTTAAATGATAGCCCTTCGAGTTCCTGAACCAGCTTGTCGAGATCGGCTGTCCGAGACGCTACCTGTTGCTCAAGCGTTTCATTCGCGATAGCAAGCTGTTGCTGGGTATGGCGATAGTGCCATAGGAAAATAGCAGCATTGGCGAGAGTGAAAGCTAATGTGCCATAGCTTAATGGTACGTTGCGCCAGGTTACAAAGCCGTGAGCAACGGCCATATCAGCTAACAACAACGGTGCAAAAAACGTAAAGCTAACCACCAGCAACCGCTGCTCCACTTTCAGTCGTTGAAAGCGCATAAGTGCGAGTACCAGCATCATGGGAAGTGTGATAGCTAGCATTACGTCAAAGATGGGAAAAGTGATTGAAAGGCTGATCACACCAAGCTGCACTAGCCCCATAGTGGCAACGAGATATACTAGGTGAATAATCCACAGCCGGGTTATCCAGCGCTTAGCAGTGCCCTCCAACCAGTCGCTGAGCAATAAGCCCAATGCCACTGGCAGGGTGTAGTAACTTCCAGCACGCAATATGTCCCAGGCTAGCGCTCCATCTGCCATTAGTTGGCGCGCTGGAGTTTCTGCAATTAACATCAGCCCCGAAGCGTAGGCAAATAGCGCAATGGCACTAAAACCGCGTCGTTCAGGGCCAATTAATGTGAAAATGGTTGCGAGAATAGCCAACACTAATACCAGCGCACTGACGGCTAAATCTTTAGTAGAGTCGTGAATCACTTGCTTTAGAACATCACTACGCTCCATTACCTGGATTTGGCCCCACAAGCCAATACTGGTGTAGTACGAATAGAAGCGAAAAGTGAGGGGCTGGCCGGCGGCATCTTGGGGAAGGTCAATCATATGCCAGGGCCAGCCAGCAAAATCCCCCTTTCCTAGATCGTCAAACTCCCCGTATTGATAAATAAGCGTGTCGCCTAGATAAACTTGACCGATAAGATTAATGCTAGTGATAAATAGAACCGGGTCGTTCCAGTCACCGGCTGGCAGCGTCGTTCGCAACCAAAGATGCTCGTGCCCTTCGCGTCCCGGTGGATTAAACGGAGAGTCAATTGACTGCCATTCACTAAAATTGCCGTGTAGCCATTGTGGCTGGTTATTTGAATCAAGTGGTGAGTCACCCCAGCGAAATTCCCAATTTTGCAGCGGTAGGGGCTGAGCAGCAGCGGTAAGGCCACTAGGCAGGAGCACAAAAGCAGCCAGTATTAGAAGCAGCTGGGTGCAGTGACGTATGGCAAGCCAATGAGGCAGCATGATGAACGCCCTAATCTACTGGTTACAATCCTTGTGCTGAAAAGTGCCTCAGCCCAATAATCCGATGAGTTGGTTGAGGCGCGATGATAAAAACACTAACCCCAGCCGCCCGCTTAACTAGCAAGAAACATCAGGCGATGACAGTGCCTTTAACGTTAAAATGCGTGATAACACTAATAAACAGAGTCAACTATGAAACAGGGTTGGCTGGGTTTTTTAACCAGCCTAACCGTGTTTCACACTGCCTCTAGGTATAACACCTCTAGAAATAGCATTTAGCCTGGTATTATTGAAATAGTACTTTTTAAATGACTACAAAATAATTATTTATCACTAAACAATTAATGACCGCCAGCCGCGCCACCGACGATACCGCTACGAAAGCCGCTTTCGCTGCTGTTGCGCTGTTTTAAGTGATTAGCGACAGTGTCTTCGGGGGAGCCCGCCATTTCACGGAACATGCCCATTGACCCCAGTAGAGCAGAGGACTCGTAAGGCACGAATACCCGCTCTCCGTCTTTCGCCATGTTGGGCAGCCCTTTGATATAGCTTTGGCCAAGTAGGTAGCCCACTACGGTGCGCTTGTTCTCTTCGCTGTCGCCGATGGCGCTAAGCACAAGCTTAATAGATTCCTGTTCACCTTGGGCGCGTAGAATTGCTGACTCTTTGTCCCCCTGGGCATTTAGAATGGCCGACTCACGCTGCCCTTGCGCCATTGCAATGGCGGCGGACTTTTCACCTTCTGCTTCTGTTACCGTCGCACGGCGTTTACGTTCGGCAGCCATTTGCAGGCGCATTGCGGTTTCTACCTCGTCCGGCATGGCAATATCTTGCACCTCTACGCGGGAGATCTTGACTCCCCATTTGGACGCGGGCTCCTCCATTGCTGCCTGGATTTCATTGTTCACCTCAGCACGGGACTCAAACAGTTTATCTAGCTCCATCTTACCGACTACTGAGCGAAGCGTGGTTTTTGCCAGCACCTCGACGGCTTGACTCATATTTTCTACTTCGTAGACGGCACGTTTAGGGTCAATAATTTGGTAGTAGAGCGCACCATTGATTCTCACGGTGACGTTATCTGTGGTGACAACTGGCTGGCCAGGAAAGTCCATGACCGTTTCACGGCGGTCAATACGGATTTCATCGCTGGTAATGGCTGTGTAGTCTTCGCCCATCTTGCGATAGCGCAGCATTGTGATCGCACGCGGCTGCTCAATAAACGGAATAATAATGTTGATGCCGCTTTCAAGTACGCGATGAAACGAACCGAGACGCTCGATCACCATCACTTCTGACTGGCGAACAATGACCAATCCTTTCGAGATGATGAGCACGCCAATAACGACGATAATCAGGCTGATGAGCAGGCCTGGGCTAATCGAGAAATCCATGAGGCTATTCATGTTTATGGCTCCTTGCGTTGGAAATTGCATCCTGGGAAGTAGCGTCTGTTGAAGGTGTCAGCGTCACTAAGGCCGTTGTACCTTCAAAGCGTTTAAAGACCACTTGGGTTCCTGGCGGCAGCTCAGTATCACCGCTTTCGATCACCCGTAAACGGTAGAAGTCACCGTTCACTTTAATACCGGTTGCACTGTCAAAGTCACGTATCAGCGTTCTGTACTGGTTGTCTTTTTCAACGCCGGTACCCGTTGTGCCATAGGCAACGCCTTTTGGCGAAAAGCGCGGGCGGATTACCATAACGCCTAAGGGTACTAGAATGCCTGCGAAAACCCCCATGCTGAGCAACTGCCAAGGTAGCGATAACCCCAGCGCCGTTACCGCGGCGGTCAGCGCCGCAGCGATCCCCAGCGCAAGCAGTAGCATTGCGCCGGAGGTTAGTTCTGCCAAGCTTAGCAACAGGGCAATCACCAACCACGTATAAGCAGGGTTCCAGTCCATGTGTGCTCCTATGCAGTCTATGGGTGAAGCTGTTCACTAGAATCAGCTGTCCACTAGAGTAACCTACTCGACGTCTGTTGACCTGTGTGCTGCCTATAGGTTTTAAACTCTATTTCCTCTTATTTCATGCTTTTATCACTCTCTGGGAGAGTTGCTATGTCGCTCGTTGTTTTAACATGTAAATTAGCCAGTGCACGTTTATTAAATCCATTAAACGTGGCGGTGAGTGTTGTCGCCATGGCGAGTTTGATGGCGGCTCCTTTACTGTTTGCTGATCATCATGGCAGCTATGACCATCATGGCAGCTATGACCATCATGATAGCCATACACAACAAGATAGCCGTACACAGCATGGTAGCCATGGCCACCATGGAGCACCGGCGCAGGCACAGGAAGAAAATCCAGCCGTTACAGCGTATCAAACTGCCAGTGATCGTATGCATGAAGATATGGCAATGTCATTTACAGGCAACCCAGATATAGATTTCGCTAAAGGTATGATTCCTCATCATGAAGGCGCTATTGCTATGGCAGAAATTGTGTTGGAGTACGGCGAAGATTCTGAGATTCGCCAACTGGCAGAAGATATTGTTGCTGCTCAAGAGAGTGAAATTGCTTTCCTTCGCGAATGGTTAGAGCGCCATGGTCACTAGTTAATATTTTCATCGCTTTTGGGATGACCCTCCCATTCACAGGAGTGCTATTCTGCTCGCCTTATTAAGCATGTCTCTAAGGAGCGTCGCGTGTCGGGTGTGATTTACTGGTTGGATATGGCGGGGGTCATCGTATTTGCTTTGTCAGGTGTGATTTTGGCATGCCGCTCGCGGATGGACCCCTTCGGTATGCTGGTGCTCGCGGCGGTGACGGGCATCGGTGGCGGCACGCTCAGGGACTTGGTGCTAGGCGTTCGCCCGGTATTCTGGGTGACAGATCCGACCTATTTGTGGGTGATATTAGCCACAGTGGGCGTATCCTTGGTAGGGTTTCACTATATTCATCGCCTTTCTCGGGGCTTTCTACCTGTTGCTGATGCATTTGGGCTGGCGCTATTTACCGTCATTGGCACTCATAAAGCATTGCTGCTGGGTACATCAGGCGTTGTGGCGGTGTTAATGGGTATGATGACCGGTGTGGCAGGTGGCATGATTCGTGATGTGCTAGCCCAGCGGGTGCCCATGGTGCTCCGTGAAGAGATCTACGCGACCGCAGCCTTGGCGGGGGGCATTGTTTACGTGGCGTTCGATGCGTTAGAGGCGCCGCTAACCGTTGCAATTGCAGCTGCTTTAACAGTGACACTTGGGTTGCGCCTAGCGGCGATTTACTGGCACCTGGCGTTACCGGTGTTTGCCTGGGTAACCCTACCACCGAAAACCCATGATGAGTCTGCCGTACCGTTATCAACCCCTCAGAAAGCCAAAGAGCGGGTGCGGATGATTCGCCGGGAACGCACAAAGCGTTAGCCTGAACGCCTACTTTTTGCGATGTCGCTAAAAGTAGGCGCGCCTATTCTTTTCCTTCATTTTTTCTTGTGTTCGTCGCTATCTTCTCTCTCATTTACTTTCAAAATGCACGTGCTTCTCGCCAGCGATCAAACCAGCGCCTTGGTTGCACTACCTTCAATGTGGGTTCGCTATCGATCAGCTCTACGCCTATTCCTAATGCGCCAAGGTGTGCATAGAGCGCACCGTTGGCGCTTTTGTCAGATAATGTGACATCTGAAAGCAGTAACAGCGGACCACCGGTAAGCGTGAGGTTATGTAGGCGTATGCGTTCGCCGTTGATCTGAAGCTGCGCGTTACCGTTAATGCCATGGACGTTTAATAGCCGCCCCAGCCAGTCACTTTGCCTGGCGCGGGCTAGGAAGAGCCGGGCCAATAGCCCGGTATCACGCATGCCAAGGCGCAGTTGGCTAGTTAAGCGAATAGGGTCACCCCACTCAAGCTGTGCTTCGTCCATGCTAAGTTGCACCCACCAGCCAGCATCTTGTGCGCCTTCCGAGCTTTGCCGAAAAACATTTTCTAGCCGCAGGAAAGAGTCATTGGCGTTGAAGCGCCGTGTTTCTAAATCACCTTCGGTAAGCCGCAGATGTAGTTCAACATCGCCCTTTAACTGCTGATCAAGTAGTGCTAGTTCGGCACCAAATGCACGTAGGGTAATATCTCCCTGAGCGGTAAGTCCATCCAGTAGCCATTCGCTGGTTAGGCTAGCTTGGCCGCCCAGCAAGGTAACTCCTGCATCTTCAGGTAGGTAACGGTTATAACGGGTGAAGTCAGGCACCTCCGTAATAGGCAGCGCGATGCGAGTAGTGAATAAATCGGGCTCTGGCGACTCCAGCACGTCACTAAAGCGGGCTGTTTCAGTTGTGAGTGCAAAGTGGCGGCCCTCCAAATGGGGGCGGTCATCGTCTTGGCGCATCAGCGCAAAGTGTGGAATGCCTAACGAAAGCCGGGCCTGCTCAGACGTGTCGAGTTGGGCCGTCAGTTCGCCGCGCCCAGTAGCGATGTAATCTAAAAATGCCACCTCAAGCTGGTTGGCATTCACCCGTAGGCGAGTGGGTGCTAATAAGCGATCATTACGAAAAGCTCCCTGAGCGAATAGTTGGCCGTTACCGGAAAGTGCCAGCCCGTGGGCGTCGGGTAAAAAGATATTTAAGAACCCCAGTCGCTGAACGCTACCTTCGAGTGAAAACTCGCCGCTGAGCGGTTTATCCCCATCACTGTTACTTCCATTGCGCTGAAAGCGGCCATCATTGAGTACTAGAATACTCTCTAATTGCTCGCTGGTAGCGTGCCTATCCGCTACTTGCCAGCGCAGACGTGAACCGCTGATATCAAGCCTTGTGCCGTCCAGAGCCGCTTGTCGAATGGCTAATCTAAGCTGCGCGTTGCTTTCCAGTACACCGTTCTGTTCCGTGTGTTGCCAGCGGGTGGCTAATTGCTCTCCTTCTAAAAGGATCTCACCCTGCGTTTGCTCGGTGGTGAAGTCGAGCCGCCCACTGCTAGTCGCTTGGCCACTGAGCAGCTGTAAGGGGGCTGGGTCGGGCAAGGCGGCTTTAAGATAGGTTTGTAACACGCTAATGTCGGGTAAGCGCGCGGATTGCCAGGTTAGGCGAGCAGTAGCGTTTTCTTGCGCCAACGTTGGGTCTAGTGGGCTACTTGCATTCAGCGTAATGGCAGCATCGGCCATCAACGTTCGCTGATGGTGGCTGAGGGTGGCGTCAGTGAAGGTGAGTGTCGCGTCTATCGCCTCTTCGTTTGACAGTTGTGCGGCCAATGAGCCGCTTCCTTGAGCCGTGAAATCAAGTAAATTAGCCGCAAGTGTTGGCGCTTGAATCGCTAACGATGCGTGATAAGGCTTGGCGTCACGTAGTGTCACGCTAGCCTCAATTTGACCGTTACCGGCAAGCCGAACTCCTTGGCCGTCAAATGTATGTGCCAGGTAGCGGTCAAGCATATCCAGGCGAGTGACGTCGCCCTTTAGTTCAAGTGAGGCGCCAGTGGGAAGGTCTAGTTGGTCTAGGCGCTGATTGGGCATACTGGTCGCTAGGCGAAGTTGCGTATTGGTGGCGTAGGGGTGGGTATCCGCCAATACGACATCGATGAGCTGGGTTGAAAAGTTAAGCTCATCGTTTTCTACCGCCAAGCGCACAGCGCCTTCACCAACGGCGGTGTGGAGCGGAGGCGGTG
This sequence comes from Halomonas qinghailakensis, assembly GCF_025820815.1. Taxonomy (NCBI): domain Bacteria; kingdom Pseudomonadati; phylum Pseudomonadota; class Gammaproteobacteria; order Oceanospirillales; family Halomonadaceae; genus Halomonas; species Halomonas qinghailakensis. The sequence continues at coordinate 2,657,768 of NZ_CP096973.1, forward strand.
CTTCTGCAATCAACCAGCGCAGGTTGTCTGTTTCGCGGGGTCGCAGGCGCTGTTCGTTCACCGATAAGCGCAATTCAGGCGCATTTAAGGTTAGCACGCTGCCATGCTGTAGCTCGCCGTCGCTCAGGTTAAGCTCACCTGTTAAGTTGCCATGACCATCAAGTGTCAACCAGGGTAGCGCTTCTAAGTAGGGCATAAAGACGTCCCAGGCATCTGCTTGGGCCTCTATGGTCAGTTGAGCAGACAGGGCGCTGAGTAACTCCGCGGTGAGTTCTTCGCGGGGGATTTGCGCGGTAGTGACGCTCTCTAAGGAGGCATCTGCGCGTAACTGAATATCTTGCACCAGCGAGGCTTGGTCGCTAAGGCGTATTAGGCGACCTTGGCTGATATCCAACGATACGCTAGGGACGGCTAACGCAGCGCGGCTTAACTGGGTATCCTTCACCTGTAGTTGGCCTTGTGCCTCTAAGGCAATATCGCCGACGGTTAAGCGGCGAATGCCGTTGGCATCCAATGCCTGTATGTGCAGCTCACCGCGCAGGAGTGCCAGTAATGATAGCGAAAGTGTTGCCTGCTGGGCTTCAACGGATATTGGCAAACTGTCGTCTTCTCGTGCCAAGTAAAGATTTTCTACTTCCCAGCGTCCTGGGTGAAGGCTGTTTGCATTCGTCCAGCGCACGTCGACCCCTTCGATCTGAGAAAGTCGTTCTGGTAGCCATTGGCTATTGAGCAGCCAGGTGCTGCCACCTACCCACACCAACGTCGCCACTAATGCGCTTAGTAGTAGGATGATCAGGACACGGGGTAGACGTTTTGATCTTGGGTTCTCGTTCGGCATACGGGCTTCCTTGCAGATGACTCCTGTCGGCGCGTGTTTTATGGCATTATGCGCGTCGTGGGACCGTAATGGGTTTTCGATTTCAACGCTAGGCAGGCAGCAAAGCCATGTTCAAGGATTTTTACGCGCAGCGCGGAGAGTATGTTGTGATCTCTGCTGAGCAGGCCAGCCGTTTCGCCAAGGGCGTGGCCGGCGATTACAACCCGATTCATAATCCAGATGCGCGCCGTTTTTGCGTACCTGGTGACCTGCTATTTACGCTGGTATTGGTGAAATTTGGGTTGTCGCGACAAATGGAATTTCGCTTCACCAATATGGTGGGAGCCGACACACCGCTCAAATTTAGTGAAGACGAGAACGGTCATCTACATGTCTGCGATGATGGTGGTAAATGCTACCTTCAGGTAACTCGTGGTGGAGAAGTGACTCACGATGAAGCGGCTATTGAGGCCTTTGCTCGCTGCTATGTGGCATTTTCGGGTAAAAACTTTCCCCACTATTTAAAACCTTTGATGGAGCAGCATGGGGTAATGTTTAATCCTAAGCGCCCCTTGGTTATTTACGACAGCATGGGCTTTTCCCTAGAGCGTTTAGACGGTTTTTCGCCGAACTTAGCGCTAACAAGCTCCTCGCTAGAAGTGCAGGGTAAGCGCGCCGATGCCTTGCTTGAGTTTTCGATTGAGTCTGCTGGAGAAGCGGTTGGGGTGGGCTCTAAGAAATTAGTGGTTAGTGGCTTGTGTGATTACGACGCGACTGAAATGGCAGCAATTGTTGATGAGTTTTACCGCTTAAAAGCGGCTTACGAAGCAGCGTAAGTAGCGTCGTTGCGTTAGCGTAATGGCGGGTGCCATTAACGCTAACGCTAATGTATTCTCAAAGTCTATCAATTAAAAAAACACGCGAAGCGCTATGGGCGCTTTCGCTGGATACAAGAGGCTTTGCATGAATCGCATCAAAACGCTTACGCTTGCCTGCGCAACAGCCACGCTCGCCGTTTCAGCCATGAGTGCTCAAGCGCGGGATTTTCGTCTCGGTCTTATCACGCCTGCACAGCATCTATGGTCCACCGAGGCGGAAGCCTTTGCCCAAACGCTTAACGAGCGCTCTGATGGTGAGCATAGCGTTAGCGTTTTTCCAGCCCAGCAGCTTGGCAATGAAGCGCAGATGGTTCAGCAGCTTCAAACTGGCGCATTAGATATGGCTTTTTTAACAATTGCCGAAATTTCAAATCGTATTCCTGATTTTGGTGCGCTTTATGCGCCTTATCTAGTGGATGACGTTAACCATGCGGCACAGCTGTTACGTTCTGACGCGGCTGGAGAACTACTCGAATTAATGCCGCAAGAAGTCGGCTTAATTGGCGTTGGTTACGGCATGGTGGGTATGCGCCAAGTGCTCAGCCGTGATCCTATTGAAAGCGCCGACGATCTGCAGGGGCAGCGTTTACGTATTACCCCATTTGAGCCAATCCGTGATTTCTATACGGCCACTGGTGCTGCCCCTGCGCCCATGCCGCTATTAGAAGTGTATGATGCGCTGGCTAACGGCCAGGTCGATGCTATTGATATGGATTTCGACTCTATTTTGATTTTGAAATTCTACGAGCAGGCGGAAAATCTGCTGATTTCTAATCATATGATGTTCCCTATGGTGGGCGTGGTGTCTGGTCGAGTGTGGCGCGAGCTGTCGGAAGATGATCGTGAGCTGATTGATACCGCAATGGCGGAGCATCTTGAAAACGTGTTGGTAGGCTTTGAAGAGATGGATGCCGCTCAGGAAGAGGAAATCCGTGCTTTAGATATCAACATTGTTGAAGCGGATGCTGAGTTCTTCTCTGACGCCATTGCACAGTGGGAAAGCATCTGGGCGCCGAAAGCGCCTATGTTAGAAACGTTACGTGCCGAAGCTGACCGGTTACGTGACGAGTAAGATGCTGCAACGTTTTTCTTCAAGGCTTGCCCGTTGCGAAGAGATAGCCGCCGCTGCTTTAGCAGCGGCAGTTACCTGCTTAATTCTCACCAATATTGCATTTCGTGCGCTGGGTAGCCCGCTTTATTGGATTAGTGAGTTGGCAATTTATTCCATGATTTGGATGACTTTTTTAATTGCCGGCGCGGTATTTAAACGCCGCCAAGGGATAGCGGTAACACTGTTGAGTGATCTACTGCCGCAAACGGGGCGAAAACTAATTGGTCTTTGGGTAGATGCTATGGTGCTGCTATTTGCACTGCTGCTTGTGTGGCTGTGCTGGCGTTGGTATCAACCTCTTGAACTTGCGCAAGCAGGGTTCGACATCCGTGCGTTCCAGGGGCACACTTTTAATTTTATTTACGCTGAAAACACTTCCACTCTTGGCGTTAAAAAGTTCTGGGCGTGGTTGATTGTGCCGTGGTTTGCACTGTCTCTTAGTCTGCATGGCTGGGCAAATCTTATCCAGTCACTCAACCAGTGGCGCACCCCGACTCAAGAACCTACTGCCAAAACGTGACGCTAATCCTGCTTATCATGTGACGGTACGTTTATGACGATTGCTGTGTTTTTGCTGCTGTTGCTCGGTGCCGTGCCGATTGCGCTGGTATTGGCACTGACCGCGATGTGGTATATCCAAGCATCAGGTAATACGGTGCTATTTGATTCCTATCCGCAGCAGCTGTTTAGTGCCATTGAAAGCTATGGATTGCTGGCGATCCCGCTATTTATGCTGGCGGGCGAGTTAATGAATGAAGGTGGTTTAACCCGTCGTTTAATCGCGCTGGCGCGTATTTTAGTGGGCGGTTTTCGTGGCGGTCTTGCCTACATTAATTTAGTGGCCAATATGATGATGGCCGCGATTATTGGTTCGGCGGCGTCGCAAATTGCCATTATGTCCCGTGCCATGGTGCCGGCAATGGAGCAGGAAGGTTACGACAAATCTTATAGCGCAGCGATTACCGCAGCCGGTGGTTTACTGTCGCCGATTATTCCACCTTCCATGCTGTTTGTGTTGTTTGGTGTTATGGCCCAAGTCCCCATTGCAGAGATGTTTATTGCTGGATTACTGCCAGGGCTACTTTTAGGGGCAAGCTTTTTTATCGTGATTGCGTTGATAGGCTTGGTAGAGCAATACCCTAAAGGCCAATGGCCTAGCCGTCGTCAGGCGCTTCATGACTTGCTTTGGGGGCTGCCTGCACTGCTCATACCCGTGATCATTATTGGCGGTATTTTATGGGGGATTGCCACGCCCACTGAGTCAGCGGCGTTAGCTTCGCTGGCGGCGCTATTAATGGGACGCTTTGTATACGGTGACCTGCGTTTAAGTCAGCTACCTCAGGTACTGACTCGCACAGCGATCAACGCGGGCTTGGTGATAATGCTAATTGCTGCCGCGGGTGTGTTTGGTTGGGTGGTGATTTATGAGCGATTGCCGCAAATGGCCGCAGCGTGGATTGCGGCGTTTACCAGCGACCCCTTTGTATTTTTACTGTTGGTGATTGGCGCGCTGCTGTTGGTGGGAATGGTAATTGACGGTATTGCGGCACTGATCTTGGTCGTGCCGATTTTAATGCCCATTGCTCAAAGCCAGTTCGCGATTAGCCCCTATCAATTTGGTGTGGTGGTGTGTTTAACCTTGGTAATGGGCTTATTAACGCCTCCGGTGGGGGCGGGACTGTTTATTGCCTCTTCGATGACCGGCGCACCGCCGCTCAAAATATTTCGCGCACTGCTGCCATTTTTGTTGGCAACCTTAGTGACTCTAGTGCTTCTTGCCTGGGTGCCTTGGTTAACCAATGGGCTTATTCAGCGCTAATTGGCATCACATCCACTTCCACCTCTAGCTTATGGTCGCCGCCGCCATTCATTACCCCTTTTAATGGTGCAACATCCGCGTAGTCACGTCCCCAGGCCAGCACTGGGTGCTGTTCGCCAGCAAGGGTACCGTTGGTGGGGTCGAGTGCTAGCCAGCCCCAATCGGGAATCCAGGTCGCAAGCCATGCGTGAGATGCGTCTGCCCCCACCAGCCTTGGCTGTCCAGGCGGCGGCTGGGTTTCTAGATAGCCGCTCACATAGCGTGCGGCCAAGCCTATCGAGCGCAGCGCTCCAATCGCTAGGTGAGCAAAGTCTTGGCATACCCCACGACGGTTAGCCAGCACATCACTAAGCGGAGTAGCAAGCGTGGTGAAGCTGGGGTCATACTCGAAGGTATCGTAGATCAGTTGATTGAGCGCCAAGGCGCTCTCTACCAGCGGACGCCCGGGCGTAAAGCAGCTGCGAGCAAAAGCGGCTAAGTCCTCGTTACGGCGAATAAACGGCGAGTCCAGGCGATACAGCTGCATATCAAAGCGGCAATCGCTGTTGAGCTGTTCGGCGACACTCTCCCAGCCAGGAGACGTCGTGGGCAGTGGGGGCAGCGGCTGGGTATTCAGCTGGGTGACCACCGTGACGTCTAACGTCTGGTGAATATCCTCCATGGCAAAATAAAGTACGCGATTACCGAATACGTCGCGTCGTTCTGCTTGAACCTGCGGCAGTGGGCTAATGGTTAGCTCGGATGCGCCGCACTCTTGGTGCAGCGTTTTGCGCGGCAACACCCGTGCCTCACTATGACATAGTGTGACGGGTGCGCTGTAATGATAGCGCGTGGTGTGCCGCAGGGTGTACTTCATGCATCAGGCTCCATGCTAACTAATTGGCGCGGCCGCTCGACATGGCTGAAATGGCTGTGGCTGATAGCATCGGAAAGTGCTGTTAGCGGTTCAATCAGTTCATCAAGCAACTGCTCTAGCGCTTCTTGCGCTTCGGGGGTGTCGGTAAGGTGGCTAAGGCGATCAATATCGGCCAAATGCAGAGCGGCGTTGGCCTGAATTAACAGGCGCCGCTCCGCGTTACGATAGGGTGAAGAGCTACCAGGCAGGCGGTTCATTTGCCGCTCAAGGCGTTTGAGCATGTAGCCCACGGAGCGTGGGTTAGTTTCATCAAAGAGCAGTAGGTCTAAAATCGCTTCTGGATGTAGCTCGCTGCGATAGCGCCTGCGATACGCAGTAAAGTTGTCGGTGGTGGCCAGCACTACTTCCCAGAGCGCAAGGCCGGGAGAGTGAGGAGCATTAAGGGTCAGCTTGAGCAGCGACAGCAGGCCTAAGACGCGGTCTAAAAAGCGCCCAATATCCATAAACCGCCAGCCGTAATGGTGGGGCATGGTTTCGTTGCATAAGCCAAAAAAAGCGGCTATTTGAGCAGAAAGCCCTTCACAGGCACGTCGTGCGGCACTGGCACCCAGGCTTGAGTTAAAACCGCTGACGCGTTGGCGAAGCTGGTTAATCACCCGCCAAGAGTCATCGCCTAGGTGGTCACGTACGCTACGGGCGTTACGCAGTAGCTGGTCAAACAGGGCATGTAAGGCCTGGGTGTCTGTGGTGTCAAATTGGGCTAGCAGGGCTGCGCGTTTCTGCACAAAGCCGACCAGCGGCGGTTTGCTGTTTTCGCTATCTTCGTTAAGCGTAGTGATTTCCAGGGCGATCAACAGTTCATCAAGTAACTGGTCGGCGATTTCATCTTGATCAACTTCCAGCAAGCGCATCAGCGCTTCACGTAGCAAGCGTGCCCGTGCATCCAGGCGTTCGCCGTAGCGTCCTAACCAGAACAGACTTTCGGCCACGCGACTGGGTAAGTCGGTGCCATCCCGGGTGGCGACTACTGGGCCGCGGGCCTGGCGAAGTTGGCTGACATGAGGCTGGGGCGTGCTGGCCGTTACCCACACATCTTTCACAACAGGACTATTCAACGACGGCGAACCCGGCGTACCTACCCAGGCTAAACCACCCGGCATAACGTGGTAGTCGCTTGGCTGCTGGCCTGAACTGGCGATACTTCCCGGCGAGCGAGTAATAAAACAGCGCAGGTTCATGGTGGTAGGCGATAAACGCTGCATCTGATGGTCAAATATGGGTGCCGTGGCCGGTCGCGTGGCGGCATTGGCGTTCGGCAGCAGCAGTTTTTCGCCTAGCAAATGCTCACAAAGGGCGGGCAGATAATCGGCAAGTTCGGGAGATTCTAAAATGCCCACGCCTAACGCATTGGACATCGCTACCCCTCCGGCACGAGCAGCTTGAAGTAAACCGGGCACGCCTAACTGAGAGTCACCGCGCAGCTCAAGTGGGTCGCAGTAGGCGTCATCACAATGGCGCAGCACCACATCCACCGGTTGCAAACCGCCTAGAGTGCGAAGCCATAGCTGTGAATCTCTAACGATTAAGTCCTGCCCCTCGGCAAGGTCAATATTGAGATAGTTAGCCAGGTAGGCGTGCTCAAAATAGCGTGGGCTGCCCGGTCCAGGTGTCAGTAGTACAACGTTTGGGTTGTCACGGTGCTGGTAGGCAAGGGCAATAAGCGTGCGGTGGTAATTATCGAGAAAGCCCGCTAATCGTTTAAGTGGCGCATTGCGGTACATGTCAGGCAGTGCCCGCGCCATCAATATGCGGTTTTCAAGGGTGAAACCGGTACCGGAAGGAGCCTGTAAGCGGTCGCCAATCACGCGCCACTGACCTTCGGCATCCTGAATCACATCAACGCCGTGAAAGTTGATGGCTGGACGGTCACTTGGCTGCGAGCCGTGACACGGTAGTAGCAAATGCGGCGAAGCGAGCAGCGCCTGGGTAGGGAGTAGGCCGGTATCAAACAGGCGGCGTGCTCCGTAGATATCGTCAAAGAGAGCATTGAGTAAGCGAGTGCGTTGACGCAAGCCTACTTCAAGCGCTTGCCAGTCGGTGTGGTTAATCACCCAGGGCAGCGGGTCCAGCCGCCAGGAGCGCTTGGCCTCATCATGCATATTGAAGATAACGCCATTTTCAGCCAACAGTCGCTGGATTTCTTCACGCTGCTGAAGGCGGCCATCGGTCCCGAGTGCTTCAAGCGCCCTAAGAAGGGTTTCCCAACCTGGCCGCAGCTGACCATAACGGTCAACCATGGCATCAAAGACGCCTGGTTGTCCCTCGCAAAGTTGGTTGAAGTAGTCCTCCACAAGCCCGGCTGTGCCGGGCTCGAGAAGAGTGGGAGAGACTGGGGCCGTCATGTTCCTTGTCGTCCTAAGCGAATAGGCTGCGAATTATCCTGCAGCTTGTGTCAATAGGAAAGCATTAGCTTGGCCTCCAGCGAAGATCTAGCGTGTTGGGCAATTCTTGGCTAGGCGTTTCAGCGCTAGGCGACTGGTAACCATGGCGGTGGCCATCCTCACTGAACCGACCTAGACGACGGGCTTCCGCTTCAAATGCATTCACGGGGAATGTTTCAAAGCTGCGGCCGGTGGGGTGTGTCACATGGTAGGTGCAGCCTGCAACGGAACGTTGATTCCAGGTATCTAAGACATCAAATACCAGTGGGGCATGAATAGGGATTTGCGGATGTAGCGCCGAGGGTGGCTGCCAGGCGCGGTAGCGGACACCGGCAACCGCTTCACCGTTACGGCCAGTGGGAGATAGTGGTACCAGACGGCCATTGCAGGTCACCTTATAGCGGCTGCCGCTCATACCGTTGACTTTAATTTCCAAACGCTCCACAGAGGAGTCGACGTAGCGGGAGGTGCCGCCAGCAGAGGTCTCTTCACCGAGCACATGCCAGGGCTCGATAGCTTGGCGCAGCTCAATATCCAGCATTGGGGTATGCAGTCGTCCGTGAACAGGGAAGCGGAATTCAAGAAAAGGTGCAAACCATTCACGCTTAAAATCAAAGCCATGATGACCCAGGTCACTCAGTACATCGCCTAAGTCTTCCCACAAATAGTGGGGTAGCATCCAACGATCTTGTAGAGCGCTTCCCCATCGAACAGGCTTCGCACGGTAGGGCGCTTTCCAGCAGCGGGCGACAAGCGCGCGAATCAGCAGCATCTGCATTAAGCTCATGCGAGCGTGGGGTGGCATCTCAAAACCGCGCAGTTCTAAAAGTCCTAAACGACCGCTGTCACTATCTGGCGAGTAAAGTTTATCAATGCAGAATTCAGCACGATGAGTGTTGCCGGTTAAGTCGGTGAGCAGGTGGCGCAGCAAGCGATCCACTAGCCAAGGCTGAACAACGTCTCCTTCAGGCATTTGTTGTAATGCAATTTCCAGCTCATAAAGCGCCTCATGGCGAGCCTCATCGACACGTGGAGCCTGGCTAGTAGGGCCAATAAACAGGCCTGAAAAGAGGTACGAAAGGCTTGGGTGGTGCTGCCAATAAGTGACCAGGCTTGCTAATAAATCAGGACGGCGCAGGAAGGGGGAATCATCGGGCGTAATACCGCCAAGAGTGACATGGTTGCCGCCACCGGTGCCCGTATGACGGCCATCGAGCATAAACTTTTCGGTGCACAAGCGTGCTAGCCGGGCTTCCTCATAGAGTCGCTCGGTTTGAGCGACCAGGGTTTTCCAGCTAGCCGCTGGCATGATGTTAACTTCGATAACACCGGGGTCGGGGGTGATCATAAAGTTTTCAAGACGCGGATCACGGGGCGGCGAGTAGCCCTCGATCATCACTGGACAGCTAAGCGTTCGTGCGCACTCTTCAATACTGCTGAGCAAGTCCAAGTAGTGTTCTAGCCGGGTGAGCGGCGGCAAAAAGATATGCAGACGACCGTCACGGGGCTCTATGCACAGACTGGTATGAATCACTTTATGGTCGCGGTCATTCTCGGGAAGGGGCTGCTGCTGAACGGCTTCTCCTTCTGGGTGGCTCAGGCTGGGGTGAAGGCTTTGACCGTGGCGCTCGGTGCTACTTAAACGATGTTGCTCAGCATGACGTCTAGCGACTTCGCCGTGAATATCACCAATTTCCGGTCGTGGCGCGAACAGTGACTCAGGCTGGGGCTGCTCTTCAGGATCGGCCCAGGGCAGCGCAGAAAGCGGTAGACGCAGGCCCATAGGTGAGTCGCCAGGCACCAAAAATAAATGATCGCGTTTGAGTGGCCAGCGCCCACTTTCCCAGCGATGGGATTGGGAAACTGAATGACGCAGTGGCAAGGCATAACCAACGACTGCCGCTAAATCTTGCTCAAGTAGCCGTGCCAGACGGCGGCGTTCGGCATCATCTTTTAAATCGGCTTTGCGCGGATCGATACTGACCGGGAGCGTTTGCTCTTTCCAAAGATAGTAGTAGGCGTCTTCGAAAGCGGGTATCCAGTAATGTGGGGCTATGCCTAGACGTTCGCTAAGCGCCTGGGTAAACCGCTGTGCCATGGCATCATCAACCGCTACTTTTGGGGCGCCCTCCATGCAGGCAAGCCATTTGGCGTCACGCCAAAGCGGTACGCCATCTTTACGCCAGTAACATGCTAGCGCCCAGCGGGGCAGCGGCTCGCCGGGGTACCATTTACCCTGCTGCTGCTGAATGACGCTGCCAGGAGCATAAGCTTCCTGCAAACGGCTCAGGAGCACTTCGGCGCGTTCACGTTTATGGTCACCAAGCGCCTCAATGTTCCACTGTGGGCTTTCCATGTCATCAACGGAAACAAACGTAGGTTCGCCGCCCATGGTCAGGCGGACGTCTTGCTTATTAAGCTCCTTATCAACCTGGTCGCCCAGCTGCAAAATTTCCTGCCACTGCTGCTCACTGTAGGGCTTAGTGACGCGCGGGTCTTCGTGGATACGCTCGATGCGCATTTCCACACTAAACTCTACCTCGCATTTATCAGAAAAACCGGTAATCGCGGCGGCACTACCGGTTGTCGGCGTGGCTGCAAGGGGAATATGGCCTTCTCCAGCAAAGAGGCCAGACGTTGGGTCTAAGCCAACCCAGCCCGCGCCGGGCAGAAAAACTTCTGTCCAGGCGTGCAGGTCGGTGAAGTCGACCTCTGTGCCACTTGGGCCATCAAGTGCTTTGACATCAGGCGCTAGCTGAATCAAATAACCCGATACAAAGCGGGCGGCAAGCCCCAAGTGCCGCAGAATCTGAACCAGAAGCCAGGCACTGTCGCGACAGGAGCCGCTGGCCAGGGTCAATGTCTCTTCGCAGCTCTGAACGCCCGGCTCCATACGCACCAGATAGCTGATGTCGTTCTGAAGGCGCTGATTAAGGGCCACTAAAAAATCAACGCTGACAGTGGGCTCCCTGGGAACTTCTTCAAGCCACGCCATCAGCTTTGGGCCTGCCTCAGTAACTTCAAGATAAGGCCCCAGTTCTTTGCTGAGTTCTTCTGGATAGGCAAACGGGATTTTTTGTGCGATGTCGTCGAGGAAAAAATCAAACGGGTTGATAACGGTCATTGGGGCGATAAGTTCGACCGCAATGGTTAGTTCTTTGCGAGGCTCTGGAAACACAATGCGGGCATTAAAGTTGCCAAAGGGGTCTTGCTGCCAGTTTAGATAGTGATCATTACCAGAAATATTCAGCGAATAGGCATCGATATGGGTTCGGCAATGAGGTGCTGGGCGCAAACGAACAACATGGGGTGACAACTTCACCGGACGGTCAAAGTGATAAGTAGTTCGGTGATACAAGGCAACACGAATGGTCATAAGCCACCCTCTGGGTTAAGTCTATATCAACCGATTCGTCATTAAGACGCCTCGATAAAAAGAGCTAAGTTACGGCAGTATCGTTGTAGTTAGGTTTTTTTGCAGCTGCAAAATTAACTAAGCCGTTTAAGAAGTGTGAAAAACATAAAATGCACCATTAGGGTTAGTGGTGCGCACTATTTTGGTGCTTTTGTTTGTGGCTTTAAGTGAGCGTTCAGCTATTCACTAAAAGTAACGGTTCAGTAGAGGGGGCATTAGAGGGATTAGCAGCGTGTTATTAGCAGTGTTGTTATAAGCAGCATTGTTATTAGTAGCGTAGTTATTAGTAGCGTAGTTATTAGTAGCGCTGCCAGTAGTAGTAGCGTCGCTAGTAGACGGTGGGCGAGGGTGCGTATTGAAAGCATCCTTTTAACGTTGAAATAGCGAAAAAGATGGTATGCATTTTGCGTGCTTATATGTGAAGAGAACTGCGTAGATCGCGCGGGGCTAGGCCTGCACTACGTAAGAGGAAGTTGCCGCTTCCACCATTGCGCCAGGAGAGCGCCCATGAGCCAAGTGAATTGGAATAACTATGCGTGCCGTGACTATTACGATGAGTTACTAGCGGCGCCAGGCAAGCCACGAGCCTCGGCTGATGAGCTGTGTAATATGTTGGCAAGGTTTAGTGCAGAGGAGTTGGCAGAGCGTAAAACCGCAGCAGAAATTGCCATTCGCACCATGGGGATTACCTTTACCGTTTATTCAGAAGGCGCCATGATTGATCGCGCTTGGCCTTTTGATATTGTGCCGCGAATTATTCCTGCCAGTGAGTGGCGTAAAACTGAAGCGGGTTTAAAACAACGCGTGCAAGCGCTTAATCTATTTATTGATGATCTTTATCACGATCAAAAAGTAATTAAAGACAAAGTGTTACCTGCTGAAGTGTTGGCGCAATCGGTTAACTTCCGCCCCCAGTGTGTTGGTATCAACCCTCCTCATGGCATTTGGGCGCATATTTGCGGGTCAGACTTAGTGCGTGGCGGTGATGGCACGCTTTATGTACTAGAAGACAATTTGCGTATTCCCTCTGGGGTTTCGTACATGCTGGAAAATCGTAATGTAACCAAGCGTGTGCTGCCTGAGCTTTTTGCATCTGGCAAAATTCTTCCCGTAGACGACTACGTTGCCCAGCTATATGACATGTTAGCGTCGATGTCGCCTCGCCCAGGTGACGACCCTCAAGTGGTAGTGCTAACGCCTGGTATCTATAACTCCGCCTACTTTGAACATGCGTATCTTGCTCAGCAAATGGGAGTTGAGTTAGTGCAAGGTAGCGACTTGCTGGTCGATGACGACGACGTGGTTTATATGCGGACTGTGGAAGGGTTGCGCCGTGTCGATGTGATTTATCGTCGTGTAGACGACGAGTTTCTCGATCCTGAAGCGTTTAATCCAGATTCAATGCTTGGGGTGGCCGGCCTAATGCGCGCTTGGCGGGCGGGGAAAGTAGCGCTTGCCAATGCCCCTGGGGCGGGAGTCGCCGACGATAAAGTCGTGTACGCCTTTGTCCCTGAGATCATTCGTTACTATCTAGACCAAGAACCGCTGCTGCCAAACGTACCAAGTTATTTATGTATGTTTGAAGATGATCGCAAGTATGTGTTGGAGCATTTGGATGAGTTGGTGGTGAAGCCAGCAAATGAATCCGGCGGCTATGGCATGTTGATAGGCCCTCGTTCTACTAAAGAAACTCGCGATGAGTTTGCACGCTTAATTAAAGCCAATCCCCGTAACTATATGGCACAGCCAACGCTGGCACTTTCGACGACGCCGACGCTGGCTAACGGCTTGCCCCAGCCGCGCCACGTAGACCTTCGCCCATTTATTCTTTCTGGGCCGGAAACCCACGTCACCACTGGTGGCTTGACCCGGGTCGCCCTGGTGGAGGGCTCACTGGTGGTTAACTCTTCTCAAGGGGGCGGCAGTAAAGATACTTGGATTGTTGAAACCGATGAGAACGCGGCAGTTGCCGCTGAGCAGGAAGGAGTCTAGCGCCATGCTGTCACGCGTTGCTGAAAACCTCTACTGGATGGCGCGTTACATCGAACGGGCCGAAGATACTGCTCGGTTGCTGAGTGTTAATAGCCACCTAATGCTGGATCTGCCGCGTCACTTGCCCCTGGGCTGGGCGCCGTTAATTGAAATGACCGGCACGTTGGAAGCGTTTAATGAGCGCCATTCAAGTTTTGATGAGCGTAGCGTGGTGCACTTTCTGTGTGCAGACGCGCAAAATGGCAGCTCTATTCTTGCCGCCTTAGCGAGCGCTAGGGAAAACCTGCGTACCACTCGTGATGTCGTGCCAAGAGAGATCTGGGAAGAGGTCAATCAACTCTATTTGAGTGTTGCAGATCATGCCGAAAATGGCGTTAGTCCGCGGCGCCGCGACACCTTTTTGAAAAGTGTAATTCGCGGCTGCCAGACATTGACAGGCTTAATAGAAGGTACGCTAAGCCATGGGCCTGCTCGCACCTTCATCAAGTTAGGTCGCCATTTAGAGCGGGCAGATATGACGACCCGAATTGTCGATGTTCGGTCCGCCAGTTTGCTGCCGCAAAATCCAGAGGAACTGCTGCCGTTTGAAAATTTGCAGTGGATGAGCGTGCTGAAGTCGCTCACTGCTTACCAAATGTACCGGCAGCAAGTCCGTTTGCGGGTGCGTGGGCCTGACGTGCTGCGCTTTTTGCTGCAGGACCCCCACCTACCACGCTCTATTGCCTGCAGCCTGGAAACGGTGGGGCACGAGCTACAGCTGTTACCCAGGCAAGACCGAGCGGCGGCAACGGTGTCGCTTGTGCGAGCCGATGTGGTCGACGCCGACATTCAGGCGTTGGCTCACTCCCCCAGCAAACTACATGCGTTTGTGGATGAACTGCAGATTGGTTTCGCGGCGATTCACGACACGCTAAGCGCAACCTATTTTGTCAACAGTGATGGCGTTCCCCGCGTGACCCAGCGCCAGTCGCAAAGCCACGCAGGAGAGCACGACAACGATTAACGGTTGTTAAGTACGGGGGCTGGCGTTCGCATTAAGAATCAGTTGATGCAGATACGTCAGCTTCTGTCTCACCGCCGGGGCAATGACGCTCGGTGCTAAATCCAGCAGTCCCATATCACGATTGAGTTCGTTTACGGCCATGCCTACCTGATGGAATGCTCGTAACATGCTGTCTAATGTGCCGTTGTGTTCGGTGCGGGAAAGCCCCATATGACGCGCTGTATCGAGCACAGCGACCATATCTAAGTAGTACGCAAAGGTTTCCGCAAAGTCTTCCCATGGGTGCATCGAGGCGTAGGCAGAAATAAACTGTGTTGACCAATCAGCAGGCGTTCCCTGTTGGTAATACCGTTCTAAGGCATCACCGTAGGTAGGGTTGTTGTGATCTCCGAACACGTGGCGGCAGGTGTCTTCATCGCGTCCTTTTACCAATAAATCCCAATAGTAGTGACCAATTTCATGGCGGAAGTGGCCGATGAGAGTGCGGTGGGACTCATTCATATCAACCCGCAGGCGCTCGCGTTCAACGTCGTCGGCTTCTTTCACGTTGATCGTGATATGACCATTGGCATGGCCGGTGTATATCTTTTCCTGGCTAGCGGTAGAGCGCCAAAGGCCTTGATCGGGCAAGGCATCTGCCATAAACGAAAAGCTAAGCGGAACACGAATGTTTTCACCGTTGACGCCGTAGGGAAGCGTGAGTAAGTCTAATGTGTGAAATAGCCGTCGCTTGGCAGCTTCAAGCGCAGCCCAGCGCTCCCGGTTGCCATTGATAGTTAAGTCGGGAATCACTTCATTAAAGCGGCAGCAGTCGCAAAGCGTATCGGCATGCCCCTCGACCATCACTACCATCCGGTTGCATACATTCTCAACCGCATAGTTATGGCACTTCATTAAGGTGGATCCGCAGTCTGGGTGAGTGCAGCGGTATCCTCCATTTGGTAACGGTTCAAGAGCTACAATAGCTGAGCAGGTTGGGCACCAGCCCACCTCGGATTCGCAGGCCAAGCAATACGTGTTTTCAAAAAAAAGCGGGTTGCCACAGCGACAGCTAAAGGTCTGCATGGATGCCTCCTGGGGTGTTGAACACGTACGCGTCTAAACAACTGGGCACACGTCATTGGCCTGCTGTTAGCCAGCATAGCGAGGGCAGTGCTAGGAGGGAAAGCGTAAATAGTAGTGCTAGGTGAGTTTTATCTTTATCAAGTGGCTAATTGACGTTTACGTCAACTTGCTGCTATACCCTAGGGTTCATATTTACGTCTCATAATAAACATAACGATGAGGAAGGTAGTCATGTCTGTTCGTGAAATCCCTATGTATATCGATGGTCAGCCAGTCATGTCACAAAGCCAGGATTGGCGTGATGTGGTGAACCCGGCGACCCAAGAAGTTGTTGCCCGTGTGCCCTTTTGTACCGCCGAAGAAGTGGAGCGTGCGGTTGCGAGTGCTAAAACAGCATTCAAAGAGTGGCGTAAAGTGCCGCTTGGCAAGCGCATGCGCATTATGCTCAAGCTTCAGGCTCTGATACGGGAAAATACCGCTGAGTTAGCCGCATTGATTACGCAAGAGCATGGTAAAACCTTACCAGATGCCGAAGGCGAGGTAGGGCGCGGTTTAGAGGTAGTTGAACACGCTTGTTCGATTACCTCGCTGCAGCTGGGTGAGCTGGCGGAAAACGCCGCTAATGAAGTCGATGTTTACACCATGCACCAGCCACTGGGCGTTGGCGCGGGCATTACCGCCTTTAACTTTCCGATTATGCTGCCCTGTTTTATGTTCCCGATGGCCATTGCTACGGGCAACACCTTTGTACTGAAGCCTTCGGAACAAGATCCTAGCTCCACAATGCGTCTCGTGGAGCTTGCCCATGAAGCTGGCATACCCGCCGGTGTTTTGAACGTGGTGCATGGTGGTCCGGATGTCGCCAATCAGATCGCCGACCACCAGGATATTAAAGCGCTTTCGTTTATTGGTTCGACCCATGTCGGCTCGCTGCTTTACAACCGTGCTGCAGCTGCAGGCAAGCGTATGCAGTCGATGATGGGGGCTAAAAACCACTGTGTGGTGATGCCGGATGCTAACCGCAGCCAAGCTATTGATAGCCTGCTGGGTTCGGCATTTGGCGCCGCCGGCCAGCGCTGCATGGCTAACTCGGTTGTCGTGCTAGTGGGTGAAGCCCGTGAGTGGCTGAAAGATATTGAGGAAGGCGCGCGCCGAATGAAAGTAGGGCCGGGCACTCAGCGCGATGCAGACCTAGGCCCGCTTGTTTCTCCCCAAGCGAAGGATCGCGTTGAGCGCTTGATTTCGGCGGGTGAAAAAGAGGGCGCTAAACTTCTGGTGGATGGCCGTGGTTGCACGGTAGATGGCTATCCAAACGGTAATTTTGTTGGCCCAACCCTGTTTGCCGATGTGACCGCTGATATGACGGTGTACCGAGAAGAAATTTTCGGCCCCGTACTGTGCGTGGTCAATGTAGAAACACTGGATGACGCGATCGAGTTTATCAACGCTAACCCGAATGGAAATGGTACGTCGATATTTACCAATTCAGGTTGGGTGGCACGGCGTTTTGAAACAGACATTGACGTTGGCCAAATAGGTATCAATGTGCCGATTCCTGTCCCTGTGGCTTACTTTAGCTTTACTGGGTCGCGTGCTTCCAAGCTTGGTGATCTGGGGCCAAACGGCAAACAGGCAATTACGTTCTGGACGCAAACCAAAACGGTTACCGCCCGTTGGTTTGAGCCAGAAAATGTCTCTAGCGGCATCAACAGTACTATTTCCTTAAGCTAACCGTGATCAATAAAGCCCCGTGAAAACGGGGCTTCTTGATGTACGGCGTCGGATGGCATGGCTTCAGAGTAAATAACTTTAGCTTGATAAATAACGGGTTATCTATCTGGAAACAAAGGCAGACTTTCGCGGATAAGTTGCTCAATAGGGCCAAGCTGGCCAGCATGCAGTATCAGCATGGTGGGCACTATTTTTTTGTAGTGGGCCGGGGGCGTTAACAGCGCGAACTCGCCTTCTTCAATATGAAATTCATGGAGTTCTTGGAGGCCCTCAGGCGTTTCGCATTGAGAACAACGGTAATTGTCGTCTTCACCATATACAAGGCGATGATACATTTTGAATAGCGTGTAAATTGCTAAACCACCCGGTAAGGCAGGCCAGCGTGCGGGTATATTGCGCGTCGCTTCCGTAATGATACGTCCTTCTGCCTCTTCTGCCTGGGCAAATAGTTTGGCTAATGGCGCAGTAAGAAGCGAGGTATCTTCGGCTGGTAGTGGTTGACGCTGCTGAGAGGCCTGGGAAAATTCGTTTGTCACTCGGTGTAAGTCTTCTAACGAAGTAAGCGGATAATCAATGTGCTTCAATTCGCTTGGCTCGAAACTGCCGTTTTCCCAACCATGAATGACCCGAAGGGTCATCGGCGACTGTTGCAGGGGCTGTGCAAAGAGGATGTGCAGCATGACTCGAATGTGTAGCTGCCGCTCATCGGTATCGTTGTCGAACGCGCGGTAAGGGTCAGCAAAAAGTGTGTGTAAGCGCCCTGGCGTATGCTCTTTCGCTTCGAAATGCTGCATGTGAGTGTCCCTGTAAGGTGCCATTTTACGCGTTCATTGCGCGGCTTATAGGTTATTGAGTTGTTAAGAGTATGGACAGCGTGAGCCGCGATTGAAAGTCACTTTGTTTAGTATTTTGTTACTGAATAGCGTTCAGTCAGCAGTATAAATGTTTAACCAAAACAAAAATTTAAAACCTGCTTTTAGGAAAAGAGGAACCGCGATGATAAACCCACTTAGCCGTTTCCATGTGCCAGAAACCCTTGACGAACTGCCTGATGATATTCGTGAAGCAATAGTAAATGTTCAAAGCAAGGCGGGCTTTGTACCCAACGTATTTTTAATGTTGGCCCACCGCCCCGATGAGTTTCGCGCGTTTTTTGCGTACCACGATGCGCTAATGGAGCGTGAGTCCGACACGCTCACCAAGGCTGAAAAAGAGATGATTGTGGTAGCCACAAGTGCACGCAATCGTTGTCTTTATTGTGTCGTTGCGCATGGGGCCTTATTGAGAATTTATAGCAAGGACCCGTTAGTAGCAGACAACGTTGCAATTAACCACCTGACCGCAGGACTGAGCGAACGTCATCGCATGATGTTGGATTTTGCAATGCATTGCGGTATTGAAGTGGGTGAGTTCTCTTCCGAATGGCAGGCCAGATTAGAGCAAGTGGGTTTCACGCTGGAAGATTGTTGGGACATTGGTGCCATTGTCGCTTTTTTTGGAATGTCGAACCGATTGGTTACCATGGCAGGCACCCCACCTAATGAAGAGTTCTACTTAATGGGACGCCTACCGCGATCATAAAGGGAAAATAGTAGGAAAAAAGTTACCCACCAAGGCGTTACTCACTGACAGATTTTACTAACGCCCAACCTTTACTAACGAACCACTTTCACCGAGGATAGCGTCTCCATTCACTGTCGCCAGGGGAGCTCCACACTGATGGGCTGAGAATGCGCACTGCGCAGACCCTGGAACCTGATCCGGTTAATACCGGCGGAGGAAGTGCGACATGCCTTACCTAACATCAGCCGTACTGGGTGCGGCACTACTTTGCTTTGCCTTTTTGGGCCTTCGGGCACGCCATGTGCAGGGGTCGCTCGATGACTACGTGACAGCACGCAATTCGCAAACGGCCTCCACGCTGGGGTTCTCATTTTTAGCCTCGGGAATGGGCGCTTGGATTTTGTTTGCACCGCCTGAAATAGGTGCGTTTGTTGGGCCATTAGCGCTCGCAGGCTATGCAATAGGCTCTGCGCTGCCGTTTATTGTCTTAGGGCTTTACGGGCCAAAAATTCGCCGTGCTTTGCCAGAGGGCAGAAGCATTGCTGAATTTGCTGATGCCTGTTATGGCAAAGGCGTGCGTCGCTGGGTATCGCTGGCCTCTGTTGCTTATATGGGCTGTTTTTTAGCGGCGGAACTAACGGCCATCGGCGCGATTACCGCGCTGCTGTCAGAGGTACCTCCGGCGCTGGTGATTATTGGTGTTGCGCTCACAACCTTGGTGTACACGGTGGTTGGTGGGCTACGGGCAAGCCTCGCCACGGATCGCTGGCAAGCGTGGCTTTTGTTGGCCCTGTTAGCAGCTGTTGGCAGCGTTGCCATATGGCGGCTGCCAACCATGCCGAATGACGCAGTGATGCCTTCTATTCCTATCACAAGTGCGCTCAGCGTTGCTCTTACACTTGTCATTGCGGTGACCGCCGCCAATCTTTTCCATCAAGGCTATTGGCAGCGTGTATGGGCTGCCCAGGATGACCAGAGCTTAGGCCGAGGTGCTTGGCTAGGCGGCGGTATGACCGTGTTGGTGGTGATGGTCATTGGCGGTGTCGGCATGATGGCCGCGATGAGTGGAGTGCCACTTGGAGAGCCGCCTATTCCCTTCTTTGCACTGTTAACCGATGCGCCGGTGTGGGTAGCACTGCCCGCCTTAGTGCTGGCTGTCACGTTGGTAACCTCAAGTGTTGATACGCTTCAAAATGGCATCGCGTCGCTGATTGTTGGACGTGGCGGTGAACGGCATACAGCTTCTTTAACGACTGCTCGTTGGATAACGGTCGCCATGATGGTGCCAGTAGTGCTGATTGCGTTGCAGGGGTTGTCGGTACTGCGACTATTCTTAATCGCTGACTTACTGTGCGCTGCCATCGTGGTGCCGGTGCTGCTTGGCCTGTGGCAACGTATGACGCCTCTGGCGGCGATAGGGGGTGGTATGGCAGGGTTGGTAGGAGCAATACTGCCAGGCTGGATAAGTCAGGGAAGTGTCAGCGCGGGTATTATGGCAGCAACGTTCCCCGGCAGTATTCCCACGCTTGGGCCATTTTTAGGGGCGCTTCTGGCGTCTATTGTTGTCAGTGTGACGCTGGCCTATCTGCCTAATCGTCGTCAAAGCGTTAGGCAGTAACGTTAAGCCGTGAACCAAATTAACAGGGACGATGATGATTCGCAGCCTACTAACGATGCCGGATGGCGATGTGCATGAAGGTGATGAATGCCTTATTGATGTTTGGCAGGCAACGCCTGGCAGCCACTTATGGATAGATATGAAAGGCGAGCCAGAAACGCGTGAGCGCCAGTTACTGGAACGTTTTAATTGTCATCCAATGGCCATTCAGGATGCCCACAAGGAGCGTCATCCGCCTAAAATTGAAGAATTTGAGCATCATACATTGATTATCTACCGAGGTATTTCTTCGTTTGATGCCCAGCTCAAGTTCGTGCCTCAACAGGTGTGTTTTTTCATTGGTGAGCACTTTCTGATCACCTTGCATGCCGGTGAAGCGCTCAGCATTGAACGGCTTTTTAATGAGCATGGCAAAACGCTGCTGGCATTATCTCCCGAGCGTGTCGCGCTGAAAATCATGTATACCTCAGCAGGTTTCTATATTGATAGCTTATTGGAATTCGAAACTGAGCTAAGCGACATAGAAGATGAGCTGTTAGAGAATGGTAACGATGTGCTGATGCGAAAAATCACCACCTACCGTTCACGTTTGGTGAAGATGCGCCGTATTTTTAGCTATCATAAGGGCATTACCCAAGAGCTTACAGCCTACGATTACGCTCATCTGCCTCGTGGTGAAAGTGAAACGATGCATGCCATTACGGATGTAGAGGAGCGCTTTGAACGTCTTTATACTTTGACGCAAATGTATTATGACATTTGCGGTGACCTTATCGATGGCTATATTTCGATCTCTTCTCATCAGCTAAATATCACCATGCGTGTATTAACGGTGATTACGGCGATCTTTGTACCGTTAACGTTCATTGCTGGTATTTACGGTATGAACTTTGAATACATGCCAGAGCTGCGCTATCAATATGGTTATTTTTTTGTTTGGGGGGCTATGCTGGGTATCGGTGGTAGCTTGATTTGGCTATTTAAACGCAAAAGCTGGTTTTAAATCGAGATAGTTTCGCTGTTAGCGAAAAGTTGATAGTTCGCCATGTGGTTTGGGCGTGAGTGTGGCATGCTCGCAGTCGACCAACGACCTGCAAACAACCTGAGAGCCACCTTTATGACCATCATGATTATTGGCCTGCTGATATTTCTTGGCAGCCACTCCGTGCGTATCTTTGCTGAAGACTGGCGTCAGCAGCAGATTACTAAACATGGCGAAACCTCCTGGAAGCTAGCGTATTCCGTAGTATCAGTGATTGGACTGGCAATCGCTATCTACGGATTTGGCCAAATGCGCTTAGACTCTATTTACGTTTGGTTCCCGCCTATGGGCTTACGCCATGCGGTAGCGCTGCTGATGATTCCCGCCTTTATTATGCTGGTGGCAGCCTATGTGCCGCGCAATGCGATTAAAGCGAAGCTTGGCCACCCAATGATGTTGGCCGTTAAAATTTGGGCATTTTCTCATCTGTTGGCCAATGGCAGGCTTGGCGATATTATCTTTTTTGCAGCGTTTTTGGTGTGGGCTATCCTGGCGTTTAAAGCAGCCAAAAAACGTGATCGTGCCGCCCCGCCATCAGCGACCGTTATCTCTATCCCGGCAACAATAGCCACAGTGGTTGTGGGGCTGGTTGCGTATATTGTTTTTGCACTTTATCTACACATGCTGCTTATCGGTGTGCCTGTATTTAGCTGAAATTATTAATAAATATTAGCGGCGTCAACGGTGGTACTCCGTTGACGCCGTTTTGTTTTTATCTCTTTAGTAATTATCAAAGTTTGTTATTGTCGTCGTTTGTTACTGGCAACATTTGCTATTGTCAGTTCGGTTCGTCCACGCTTTTAAACAGGAGCAAATTTATGGCCGAAGCTGCACCTCAACTCCCCAAGACGATGTCTGCCATGCTATTAACTGGCCACGGTGATGTAGATAAGCTGCAGTATCGGCAGGATGTCGTTACCCCCCGACCTGGGCCGGGGCAAGTACTGGTTCAAGTAACGGCAACGGCTAAAAATAATACCGACCGAAAAGCGCGTGAAGGACTTTACCCAACGAAGGGCAAAGAGGAAGTCACATCGTTTGCGATGGGAGGCTCACCCACGCTGACCTTTCCTCGTATTCAAGGCGCCGATATTGCCGGCCGTGTGGTGGCAGTAGGCGAGGGTGTAGACGTTTCCCGTATTGGAGAGCGAGGCCTGCTCGACTTTAATATTTACGCTGATGAACGCCGCGATATTAACCTGACGCCTGATTATTACGGGCATGGCGCAGATGGCGGATACGCCGAGTATGTCGTAGTACCTGCTGATCAGTTCCACCATGTGCCTAACCCTAAATTGCAAGATGCAGAGCTTGCCTCAATGGGTATGTGTTCATATCAGACGGCCTATCACATGATGACCTCTGCCAACATAAGCGCAGGCGAACGCGTGTTAGTGACAGGTGCCAGTGGTGGGGTTGGAACGGCATTAATTCAGCTGTGCAGAATCGTGGGGGCTATTCCTTACGCGGTCAGCCAGTTGGATAAGGCCGATGCACTTTTGGCACTGGGTGCTGAGGCAGTGATCGACCGTGGTGATTTAGCCACTTTTGTTGAGCGTGTGTTGGCCGAAACCAGTGGCAAGCCGATTGATGCAGTGATGGACTTGGTCGGGGGGCAAATGACCGATCTGTTTATCGACACCATGATTGTCGACATGCAGGGGCGTAGCCGCTATCCGCGGTTATCCATTGCTGGCGCGAGTGGCGGCAATATTAGCGAGATGATGTGGACTCGGATCTATCTGTATCAGGTGCAAATTTTTGGTGTTTCTCATGGCACCCGGGAAGAGGCCGAGCAACTGATTGAATGGATTCGTAGCGGAGCACTAAAACCCGTGCTGCACGGCGCCTTTAAACTCTCAGACCTGCATAACGCTGAGCGCTACTTTGTGAACCGTGATAGTAACTATTTGGGCAAGATTGTGATTGTTCCTGATGCACAGTGGGAAACCCACGGCGCACCGTTTGCCCTCGCTACTGCTGAGGAGCAAGGTTTATGAAGAAGCTGCATACGATTCAATTGATGGATACCCATGCTGGTGGCGATGTTAGCCGCATTGTGACAGGGGGCATTGATCTACTTCCGGGTGCCACGGTACGCCAACAAATGGAGTTCCTGCGTGATGATGCTGATGGTTTAAGGCGACTGCTATTGGAAGAGCCGTACGGCATTTCAGAAATGTCGGTGGACTTGCTTGTTCCAGCCTCGCATCCAGAGGCAGTGGCGGGCTACATTATTATGGAAGTGATGGGGTATCCGATTTATTCTGGCTCTAACACGCTGTGCACTGCCACGGCGGTCTTGGAGAGCGGCCTTGTTCCTAAGCAGGAAGGGATTCAACGCTTTAAACTAGAAGCACCCGCAGGCTTGGTGCAAATTGAAGCAAAGGTGCGTAATGGGGTCGTGGAATCAGTTACCTGTGAAGGTCTGCCAAGCTATATCGATACCTATCGCGACACCATTCAAGTACCCGAAATAGGCACTGTTACTTACTCGGTCGCATACAGCGGTGGGTTTTATGCGTTGGTCGATGCCGAAGAGCTGGGCTTTAAATTAGTGCGCAATGAGGAGCAGGCACTTGCCGCTTGCGCTTATAAAATAGTTGAGGCGATCCAGGCGCAGCGCGGTTTTTCGCATTACACCTTAGGTGACGTCGGGCCATTGCCGTTTTTACACTTTATGGGGCCAGAAGAGAAAATAGCAGAAGACTATATTCGCTCGCGTTCAACCACCTATGTGCATCCCGGTGTTATTTGCCGTAGCACTACCGGCACCGGTACTTCAGCGCGCTTAGCACTGATGAATTATGAAGGTCGGCTGACGGTTGGCGATAAGTTAGAGACCGTGTCACTGCGTGAAACCGGATTTATTGGCACCTTCACTGGCACCCATCAAGAAGGTGATTACCAAGTGGTGGAAAACACCACAACAGGCCGTAGCTATGTGCTGGCAGAGTCAAAGATCGTGATTAACTGCGATGATCCGATGGTGTCATGTGGCGAACTGCACCATATTTTAAGCGACCGGCATACAGACGACATCTAGCTTACTTGGCGTACTGTTTACTTGGCGTACTGTGCGTCGATATAGCCTTCTTGTATAAGCCGATCCCACACCGGGGTCTTCTCGGCCTCGGTCATACTGCCCCAACAGGCAATCTCATCTAGCGTCCGACCACAGCCTTGGCATAGCGAAGAGGAGGGCTCAATGGTGCATACCTGAATGCAGGGCGACAGTGGGCGGGCAACGCGAAGGGTAGAGTGTGATGAGGCGCTGGACATGATGAAAAGACTCAATGAGTGATGAAAAAACGACGCTAAGTGAGCATTACATACTCAGCTCACAGTTTATGATCGGTGAATATTTTATAACCAGTTTGAACCGCTTATAGTCAGTGCGTATTTTACGAGATCGATACTTTACCACGCAGTGACTTTGTTTTGCCTTTACGAGTTTTGTGATCCACACGGCGGCGCTGCGAACCTTTGGTGGGCTTCGTTGGCCGACGCATTTTCTGTTGCTTTCCTGCGCTTTGAATCAATGCTTTTAAGCGAGCAAGAGCATCCTCTTTGTTCAATTCCAGGGTGCGATAGCTCTGGGCTTTAATAATCACTACACCCTCTTTACTAATGCGCTGATCAGATAGCGCCATTAAACGCTCTTTATAGATCGGCGGTAGTGTAGAGCTTTGAATATCGAAACGTAAATGCACCGCAGAAGCGACTTTATTGACGTTTTGGCCTCCCGAGCCTTGAGCTCTGATCTGGCTGATATCAATCTCCCAATCCGCTATCGTCACGCTATTAGAAATAGTGAGCATTCAGTTCCTTTATGTCGAATATGGCTCATAAGGCTAGCACACTTAGCACCAAGGAGCCGATCAGAGGTGGATGGTCCATTATCAGTCATGGCGTGTGTCAGGAATAGCCGAGCGCTGGCCTGCTGCGAGCACTAGCGGAGCGTCATCGTTACCAATGTTAGATGTAGTAGCGGTTTACTACCCACTGAGTAAAAGCGCTTGCTACTCTCATCTAACACGCCACGCGTGTGCTCTGGGCCTCGACCAATAACGACAAGGAGAAGTGAGATGAGCAACAAGCGAATTTTAATGATTACCGGAGATTTCACTGAAGATTACGAAACGATGGTGCCTTTCCAGGCGCTGATGGCGGTTGGACATCACGTCGACGCGGTGTGTCCCGACAAAGTAGCCGGTGATACCGTGGCAACGGCAATTCATGATTTTGAAGGTGACCAAACCTACACTGAAAAGCCTGGTCACCGTTTCGCTCTGAACGCCGATTTTGCCAAGGTTAACCCCGCTGACTACGATGCTTTGGTAGTTCCTGGCGGCCGTGCGCCGGAGTATTTGCGTTTAAACCAAGAAGTACTGGCGATGGTGAGACACTTCTTTGAAACCCAGAAACCGGTCGCAGCAATCTGTCATGGCGCGCAGTTGTTGGCCGCGGCGAAGGTGCTAGAAGGCAAGCAGTGTTCGGCTTATCCGGCTTGCCAACCAGAAGTGGAGCTCGCTGGCGGACACTTCGCTAACTTGGAGGTCACCGATGCAGTGACAGATGGCAACTTGGTAACGGCACCTGCTTGGCCCGCACACCCTGCTTGGCTTGCCCAGTTTATGGCGCTGTTGGATAAGTAACACTGATAGGTTATCTCTTTACGCACCCGGTGATATCGGAGTAAACGTTGTATTAGACGCTGCTGGGTGCGTTTTCTGTTAGGCATTAATCTGACGAACAAGCTCAAGAGCAGGCAATGTACTGTGATAGCAGAGAGGGCATAATGATGTGCAAACTGTTTATTGATGCAGACCCTGAGCTATGGCGAAGCGCCACACACTCGCTGCGTATTGATGGCATGGTAACTAGCGTCCGCATGGAGAACTACTTCTGGCACCTTCTGGAAGAGATGGCGCAACGGGATGGAATGAATACCGCCCAACTCATCACACGGCTTTATCACGAGTCGATAGATGCAGGGCATGATCTTGGCAACTTTACCTCGTTCTTGAGGGTTTGTGCGCTGCGTTACCAAGCGCTTCAATTAAGCGGTGATATTCCAAGAAACGTAGAGGTAGCCATTGGCTCGTTAGACGCGCAGCAAATTCTGAGCAGAGAAGCCGCCACGCGTACTAACCAAATGCACTGAAAGAAATGCACTGAAATTGGTTTGCTATCGTTAACTCAGTCCACAGGTGAAAGCCGCATCAGATAGGATCGTTATTCTAACCGCTTGCCCAGATTATCCAGGAAGGTCTCTATACGTAGTGCGTTGGTGCCGACATCGCTGGCCCCCAGCCGGGACGCGGAGCGCATGTCTACCTGCACGCCATTTTGTTGTTCGGTCAGGCGAATAATGACGTCATCCTCAAAGCCAAACCAATGGGTTGTCGCAGTCGCCTCAATAGTACTCTCTGTTATCGCAGCAATCTGCCAGCCAGACGCTTCTACTTCTGCCTGAGCGGCCGCA
The DNA here is from genome assembly GCF_025820815.1 of Halomonas qinghailakensis. Classification (NCBI taxonomy): domain Bacteria; kingdom Pseudomonadati; phylum Pseudomonadota; class Gammaproteobacteria; order Oceanospirillales; family Halomonadaceae; genus Halomonas; species Halomonas qinghailakensis. Next base: position 2,684,607 of record NZ_CP096973.1, read on the forward strand.
AGCACAGTCGCTTTAGGTGCCGTTACGTGTATAGGCTGCACATTAGGATAAGCATTTTGCTGTTGGTGTGCGGTGGCTTCTCCAGGGTAATCAACCGCATTGGGCGCCGCCTCGCGAGCAGCTCTTAATGCGACAAAGGCGGGTGGGTTTTGGGTGTCGGTGGTAATGTCATGAATGACGGGTGCCTGCTGTGCACGCTGCCACTGCTGCCACGGCATATACAACAGGGCAGCGGTTGCAACAATAACGAAGATAGCCACGACGCTGGCGCCAATACGGCGAGTAAAGATGCTTATCAGGAGTAGCAGAACGCTTAACCCTACAGCGGCGGTGGCGGCATAGACACCATTGCGCATAAAATTAAAGGCGTCGCCCAGGCCAATCAACTCCCAGCGATAGGCTGGCCCTGCGCCTGCTAATAAGGAAGCTGCGACGATCAGCGCTAACATGCTCAGCCAGGCAAGTAGCACGGTGGCTTTGCTGGCTCTTCGTTGTTGGTGGTTCGCGCCTTTTGCCATGTCGGCCTCCTGATAATGACGCAGTTAATAATGGCAGCCTACGTTAGTTTGAATGTTGATTACCCGCTTTTTTGGGCGTTTCTTTACGTAGAGGACTCAGTAAATCACTCAAACCATTGTGGTCAATTTCATGCATCAAGTGTAGAAGTTGGCCAATTTCTCCGTTTGGAAACCCTTCTCGTGCGAACCAGTTCAAATAAGGACCAGGCAAGTCGGCAATCAACCAGCCTTCGTATTTACCAAATGGCATGGTGCGCGTTACTAGCTTCTCGAGATCTTCAGGGTTCATAGGGTCAGCTCTGTTCAATTTAGTGTATTAAGGCGTTTTTCAGTTGAGTTCAGTTAATGATTGATTTTATTTTTTTACGGCGCGTTTTAGGATGTTTGCACAGTGACAGCGCAACGCGCTAGTCATCGAAAGTAACGCCATTCCCCTGCTATTAACCAACCACTGCAAATCAATGGGAGACATTCATGAGCCTTTCCCCTTTCCACTTAGCCATTCCTGTTTACGATGTCGCTTTGGCACGAGTGTTTTATAACGATGTGTTTGGTCTAGAGGAGGGGCGCTCTAGCGATCATTGGGTCGATTTTAACTTCTTTGGCCACCAGTTAGTTATTCATGAACATCCGAAAACCCCAGGCCAAGAGAGCGCCCACACTAACCCTGTCGATGGCCATAATGTGCCAGTACCGCACTTTGGTGTCATTTTAGAGTGGGGTGAATGGGAAGCTTTAGCCGAGCGCTTAAAAGCGCGGAAGACAGATTTCGTAATTGAGCCTTACATACGTTTTAAAGGCGAAGTCGGTGAACAGGCGACTATGTTCTTACTCGACCCCTGTGGTAATGCCTTGGAATTCAAAGCGTTTAAAGATCAGAGCCAGATTTTTGCTAAATAAACACGATCAATAAGTGTTTTCCAATATGTTGGGCGTCTAGGCGCGTAACGCCTGCTCCTGGCGTTTATGCTGTAGCGGCGATGCGCCAAAGTAGCGCTTATAATCCCTGCTGAATTGGGGAACGCTGCGATAACCGACTGCCTGCGCAGCTTGGTTCACATTGTGGCTATCTTGCAATAAAAGCTGCTGCGCTTTAAGTAGGCGCAGTCGCTTTAAGTACTGCGCGGGAGACGAGCGCGTAATTTGCTTAAAGTGCTGATGAAACGTCGATATGCTCATATTGGCCTGCTGGGCTAACTGATCAACGGTAAAGTCCTCGGCAAAGTGTCTGTGCAGCTGCGATAGCACCTGAACAATGCGCGAATAGTGCCCGTGCCCTTTAACCAATGCCCGCAGTGCTGGGCCTTGTTCCCCTTTTAGTGCCTCAAACACCACATCTCGAATACGCGCTTCCCCCATCGTTGAACACTCAATATCATCATGTAGCGTGCTTGCTAGCCGTAGCATAGCGGCCTGCATGCCCTCATTCATAGCAACTGATGCCATCGGTTTAGGTGAAGTGAACGGTAGGCTCATGTTGCCCATGGCGGTAACCATTTCGCTCAGTAATGCCGGGTCCAATGTCACTGATATACCTAGCAGGGGGGCTTCTGGTGAGCCGTGAGTTTCACACTCAAAGGGTAGTGGCAGGGTTTGCACAAGATAGTGGCCAGGGTTGTAGTGAATCTCTCGATCACCTAAGTAGCCGACTTTTCGGCCTTGGGCGATGATGATTAGGCTAGGTTCGTACATCAAAGGAGTACGTTCCTGACGTCGTGCCAAGCAAAGCACCCCCACTCTGGACAATCGAGAAACGCTTATTCCATCACGTTTTACTAGCGGTGCGATCAAGTCAGCGAGCGCATTGCCTGCGAGAGCAGTACTGGCCACTATGAAGCCTCCTAACTGGGTTGGAAATCAGGATTACACGACGATTATGATATTTTTTTGGGATTTTTTGTTATTTTATTGCAGTTAAATAGAGAAATAAGCAAAAAAAACATAGCTTCGCTCATCGCTATCTAACGTTTAGCAGCGAATAATAAAGGCACTTTCCCACTTACGCGGAAAACCTATTAAGGAGTTTCCATGAGCCAAGCAAAATCTTACGCTGCCTTCTCCGCTGATAAACCACTCGCACCGTATGCCTTTGATCGTCGTGAACCACGTTCAGACGATGTTGCCATCGATATTCTTTACTGTGGCGTTTGCCATAGTGATTTGCACTTTGCACGCAATGATTGGGGCATGAGCCAATACCCTGTGGTGCCAGGGCATGAGATTGTTGGCCGTGTGACTGCCGTAGGGGGGGATGTGACACGCTTTAAAACGGGCGACTTAGTGGGCGTTGGTTGCATGGTAGACTCGTGCCGCACTTGCTCTGCCTGTAAAGACGGCGTGGAGCAGTACTGCCTAGAAGGCTTCACCATGACCTACGGTAGCCCAGACCGCCAAGACGGTACGTTAACCCAGGGCGGCTACTCCGACTCTATCGTGGTGAGTGAGCATTTTGTGTTGCAAATGCCAGATGGCATTGACCTAGCATCCGCTGCGCCCATTCTTTGTGCCGGTATTACCACCTATTCGCCGCTTAAACACTTTGGCGTTGGCAAGGGGCACAAAATCGGTGTAATTGGTATGGGTGGCCTGGGTCATATGGGAGTTAAGCTAGCTAAAGCGCTGGGTGCGGAAGTGACCGTGTTTACTCGTTCTGACGCTAAAGTGGAAGAAGCCAAGCGTAACGGAGCCGATCATGTTGTGGTATCGAGTGATCAAGCGCAGATGGACGCCGTCGCTGAAACATTCGACTTCATGTTGGATACCGTTCCGGTTCAGCATGATCTTAACCCTTACTTAGCATCGCTGAAGTACAACGGTACACATATTATTGTTGGCCTGCTGGAGCCAATTGAGCCTGCTATCGAAGCGTTTAACTTAGTGTTCAAGCGTCGGGTCGTTGCCGGTTCGCTGATTGGTGGTATCGCTGAGACTGAAGAGCTGCTCGCGCTATGTGCTGAGCACAATATCACCTGCGATATCGAGATGTTGGATATCAATAATATCAATGAAGGCTTTGAGCGTATGGAGAAAGGCGACGTGCGCTATCGTTTTGTTATTGATATGGCGACGTTGAAAAACACCACGGCGTAGTGTGGCTATCAACATCCATATCAACACTCGTATTAATATCTATACCGCCTAGCAGCTTGCACCGATATTAATGCCCTAAGAACGAAAAACCCACCGTTAGTAACAGTGGGTTTTTCCTGTTTAGAGCGGATGAAGGTTCTACTACACGTGGGCCGAGACACGCAGCCTGACATAGTCAGCGGTCCAGTTACCTTGACCATCGCTTAAGCTGTGAGCGAGCAGCTGTATTGTGTTATCGATAATGGCGTTGCGCAGATCTTCATCTAGCCCGTGCAAAAAGGGGCTTGCAAAGGTTTCGAGCCAGCCCGCTACGCCGGTAGGTAGCGGGGTAGGGCGGGGTATCAGCTCGATTGTATCAACGTGAAAACCAACAGTTTGAAGCAGGTGTGCATACTCTTCAGTGGTTGGAAAATACCACGGGTGGCGTCCATGCGAGCTAATGCCGCGAAATTGAAGCGAGGCAATCAGCGCTGTGCAAATAGCTGCAACATTTCCATGCCCGCCAAACTCTGCCACAAAACGTCCGCCAGGCTTTAGCGCGCGCTTGATGCCTGCTAACACCGTCTGAGGATCTAGCATCCAATGCAGCGCTGCATTGCTAAATACTGCATCGAACTCATGGTCAAAAGGCAGCTGATGCCCATCGACAACCCGAGCGTTGACGCCGCGCTGCTGGGCAGCGGCCACCATGTTTTCTGAGGCATCGACGCCGAGCACATCAGCACCTGTTTGCATAATGCGTTCGGTGAGCGCGCCATCCCCACAGCCAAGGTCCAATATGCGCTGTCCAGGCTGGGGTGCTAGCAGCTTCATGACATCGTCACCTAACGTTGGGACAAAACCCGCATGTTGCGCATAGTGGCTGGCATTCCATTCCTGCCCTGACGGCGTGTGAGGGGCATTAGACATATCGGCTTCCTAGCGTCGGTATTTGTTGGGGGGTGACCCAATGACTTGATTTAGTATAGCTTGCTATCAATAGCATGCGCTAAACCTGAATTTAGCAGCACAAGCACTTCAAGAGCACAAGCAGCGAACCGCTAACGTGCATCGTTAATGAAATAGGCGAGGGCATTTTTAGCACTTACATTCATTATATCAAGCATAAAGAGGCGAGACGAAATGAACGATGTTATTAAACTGCTTCAATCTCACCGTTCGATACGCAAGTTTACTGATCAGGAAATACCCCACGGATTATTGTTAGAACTCATTAAGGCAGGTCAGGCTGCTGCGACATCGAGTCATGTACAGGCCTACACAGTGATTAACGTAAAAAATGCGGCTAATCGTGAAAAAATTGCTGAGCTTGCTGGTGGGCAAGGTTACGTGGCAAGTAGTGCGGTGTTTTTAGTGTTCTGTGCTGATATGAAGCGCCCAACAGAGGCCTCTAAACGTACCGGCGCCAACGTAGAACGAGGCATGACCGAACAGCTGTTGGTCGCCACCGTTGATACGGCTTTAATGGCTCAAAACGTGGCGATAGCGGCGGAATCAGAAGGGCTGGGTATTTGTTATATCGGTGGTATCCGCAACAACCCCCAAGCGATTAGTGAGCTATTGCAGCTGCCTGACCATGTCTATCCGGTGTTTGGTATGTGCCTTGGCTATCCAGCCCATGAGCCTGAGGTCAAACCGCGTTTGCCGGTAGAGGCCATCCTCAAAGAAGATACTTATTGTGAAGATACCGATCACGTCGACGCTTTTGACAGCACCATGAAGGCATACTACCAATCACGCAGTACTGGCAATAAAGTGTCGGATTGGTCACATAACCTAACGCCGCTTTTCGATTCAAAATTGCGCCCCCACATGCGTGATTTTCTAGTTAAGCGCGGCTTTGAAATGAAGTAACCAGCGGGTCAAGCGCGAGGAGGCTACCATCTCCTGCTGCAAGGCGTTTAAAAGGCAAGCCTTCTTGCGCTGCACGTTTGCAGCCTTCATCTATACTGGTGGGATATCAAGATGAGTGCCGATAACAATAAAAGGAGCTATGGATGAACCTTCAGCGCGCTTATTACCTGCTAGCGGCTTTTTACAGCTTACTTCCACTTATCGGGCTAATCGCCATTTTTTCAGGAGGGGGCACACCGTTTGCTGCAGCCCACCTTATAGTGGGGGCACTGGCTGTAATAGGGCTGTGGGGTTACATATTAAAACGTGGGTTTATGAACCCTCGCATGTGGCAACCATTAGCGTTAGTACTGGCTGTTATGGCCGTAGGGCAGCTGTTGGTAATTTTTACCATGCCGGTGTCAAATGTCGCTTTAACCTGGATGTTAACAAGCAGTATCTTCTCAGTCATGCTGGTCATTGTGCTATTCCATTACGGCAAGCGTGATCAGCCCCTATGGGCAACACCTCAAGAAGCGGATGCAGCGCAGCAGCTTACAGTCTTGCTCGATAGCGCTTCGCCTCTGTCTGCTGTTCATTGCGAAGGAGAGCAAGAAAATAGTGTTAATGTCACTAAAATAGGCGATCACTATCATGCCAAGGTGATACGCCGAGGCAGAAATGGTCAAGAGACATTTGAACGCCGCTTTCAGCATCCTGAAACGCTGGTGTTTTTTTTAGAAAAATTCGCCAGCGTTTCAGTTCAGGATTTTAGACAACCGGCTACGTCGTAAATGAGCCCATACGTGGGTTATAAAATATCAAGAAGACGGTCAGCGTAATCGGTAAACAAACCGTTGACGCCCCAGTCTTGCAAACGCTTCATCTCATCAGTTTCATTGATGGTGTAAACGTGCACGGGAAGGCCGTTTTCTTGAGCTTGGCGAATAAAACTCGCATTAATAACGTCTTCGCCGTTATACGTCACGTTAGTGCCAATACCCACCGCGTACTCTGCAATAGCTTGAAAGTCTTCATCAGTAATCTCTGCTGGCCCTGGGGTAACGCCTGTCCACTCCACTAAACGATCATTATCTTCTTCGCTAGGCGAGTACCACACTAACTGAATGAGCGGGACACGTTCATTTAGCTCACGTACTTTTAGCAGACTATCTTGTTCAAACGATTGCACTAGCACACGGCCATTTTCAATCATTTCGTGCTTTTCAAGCGTCTCAACCAGGGCTTCTTCTAATCCTGGGTTTAACTGGGGAGATTTAGTCTCAATGTAGTAACGCGCATCGTGACCAAAGCGCTCAAATAGCGCTTCGAGGGTAAGTATTTGTGCACCTTCAAAGGCCGCATCAGCTTTTTCAGCATTGGCTTCGTTGAACCACGTACCGGTGTCCAGTGCCATGAGTTCTTCTAGCGTGTAATCATTAATTTTGCCTTCGCCGTCACTTGTGCGATCGATAGCATCATCGTGAAAGATCACTAACTCGCCATCGGAGGTGAGCTGAACATCCAGCTCTAAGTAATCCACACCCCACTCATGGGCTAGCTCATAGGCTGCCATGGTGCTTTCCGGCGCATGGCCGCTGGCACCGCGATGGGCAATCACCTGAAACGATTCCAGATCCTTTAGCTGTTGCTCTAGCGGTGTTGTCTCTGCGGTAGCAGTGGACGCAGCAGCACCAGCAAAAAGACCCAATGACACGGCAGCAATCAGTGGATGACGTTGCATAGAAATTCCTTAATTGAATGATTGTTCAATTATCCTACAGCTCTCGCCACGCAAATATCAAATGGGTAGCCCTTATTACAAAACAGCACGCTTTGATAAGTGGCTATGTCATTTAACGCTTATCGCCGTGCAACATCCGCTATTCTTAAATAAACGCTTTCATCGCCTACTCGGCAATAGTCCTGACTCTAGGCGAGCTAGAAGCGTGGCTTTGCGATGTGAGAGTAGGGACCGGACCGGAGGGCTATTTATTTTCTCACTGGTCACCCCGTGATCGGAGCTTATCTGACTTAAGTAAATAAAGGACGTAGATAAAATAAGCAGATAAACAGGGAGATTGACGATAAGAGGTAGCCACAATGATTGCTTACACAATGGTGGGAACGCATAACCTCGAGCGTGCACTTCATTTTTATGCGCCGTTGTTCAGCACGATGGAGCTAGATGTGTGCTGGCAAGACGATTCCTGTGTGTCGTTTGGAGACCCGGATGATGTCGATGTGCCGAGGTTCTTTGTGGGTTTACCCTTTAATGGTTATCCAGCTAGCGCTGGCAATGGCAGCATGACAGCGTTTCAATTTGCTGACCCTAAAGAGGTCGATACGCTCTATCAGTTAGCCATTCACAATGGCGGCAGCGACGAAGGTGCACCTGGTTATCGACCGCAATATGGCGCAGGATTTTATTCAGCTTACGTGCGAGACCCAGACGGCAACAAGCTAGCGTTTGTCGTCTATCCTCATCGGTAGGCGCTAAAGTCAATGCAACATCAACAAACAACGCCTTAGTAAAGGTTGAATTCAACAAAAATGCCTGCAACTAAAGGATAGAGGACACTCAAAAGGAGAAATAGGCATGACGACGCTAGTCATTGGTGCAAACGGCCAGATAGGTAAACAGTTTTGCGAGCTGGCGCAGCAGGCAGGCACGCCTGTCAAAGCGATGATCCGAAGCGAAGAGCAAGCATCATGGTTTAACGAGCGTGGCATTGACAGTGTTGTCGCCGATTTGGAAGGTGAATTTGAACATGCCTTTGAAGGTTGCGACCAAGTTGTCTTTACTGCGGGGTCTGGACCTCACACCGGGCCAGATAAAACGTTGATGATTGATCTTTTTGGTGCCATTCGCGCTGCGGATGTGGCCAGTCAAAAAGGTCTCTCTCGCTATATTATGGTTAGTGCCATGAGAGCAGAAAACCCGTTGGAAGCACCGGAAAAGCTGCGTCCTTATATGGCTGCTAAATTCGCTGCCGATGCGCATTTACGCAACAGCGATCTCCCTCATGTGATCCTTAAACCAGGACGCTTGACCGACGAAACAGCCAGCCGCCAGTTTGCTAGCTCAGTGGATGAAGCGGGCGATAACCAAATCTCACGGGCTAACGTCGCGCATGCGCTGCTGCATGTGGTGCAAACGGCGAGCATTATTAATCAGGAATACACATTGCTGGATGGCAAACGCTCAATTGAGGAAATCGTTCAGTAACCTCGTCTTGAAAAGGCCCCGATGACTCCCGCCGATATTGGCTATGGTTGCACGGGGCGCGTACTTGATTGCTCAAAAGACATGAGATGAAGAGTGAGGGCGAGTCTATAGCCCAGCTTCCTGATGTAGCGTATCAACAAAGCGCGCTAATGCGGGTGACCAAGAGGCGGGTTCTGGTGTCACAAAATAGGTATCGATATTGGCAATGGCGGAGGGCAGTTCCATCGTGTGAATGCCGAAGCGGTGCCGGTGGGCTTCAATAGTAATACGTGGCAACACGGTGTAACCCATCCCAGCCGCGACGCAGCCAAGCATGGCATCTAGCGTGCCAAATTCAAAAACACGCACCGCATTAATTCCCTGAGATGCCAGCAGCAATTCAATACGTTGGCGATAGCTACATCCCTGGCGAAATGCTAAAAACGTAGCTGTCAGCAGCTCTTCAGCGCTGGGTACACTGGTCATAGGGGTTGAGCTTACCAGTACAAGTTGTTCGCTAAACACCTTGAGCGAATGGTAGCGATGATGGTCGACAGCGCCTGCCACAAAAATGCCATCCGCCTGACCGACCATAAGTTTCTCGATCAAGCTGGCGGTGGGGCCTGTCGCCAGCGTCATATCCACGTCTGGAAAGTTGGCATGATAGGCCGCCAGTATTGGGGGAAGACGCAGCGCCATGGTAGTTTCCATCGATCCTAAGCGCAGCTGGCCAGCAGCGTTCTCTGCATTTTGAAATAGCGCTAACGCTTCGTCATGTACCGCTAACAACCGTTCGGCGTAACCCAGTAATGCCCGCCCGGCAGAGGTAAGGCGCACGCCACCAGCGCGATGAACCAGCTGCGCGCCTAACTCTTCCTCCAGCTTTTTGATATGCGTGGTCACGTTAGATTGCACCGTGTGTAATTGCTTCGCAGCGGCCATAAAACTGCCTGTCTCTGCCACCGCCTTAAACAGCCGCAACGATTTCAATTGCATTCCCATCTCCCCCAAGCTTCTGCTATCTCTAAATAAGATAGCTATTATCATTATAAATCGTTTCTAAAGAATTGTTGGTGTGAGTAGGCTACTAGCAAATACGCCCGACGCCACACTTTCCACACAGCGATTCAGTAAGGACACGATATGATCAACAGCAAAGATTTGCCTGCTCTGGTGACCGGCGTAATGGCTACCTTGGCAGGCATCGGCATTGCCCGCTTTGCCTACACACCGCTATTACCGGCGCTGATTCAAGAGGGGTGGTTTACCGCCAGCCAAGGGGCTTACCTGGGGGCTGCCAATCTTCTTGGTTACTTTATCGGTGCATTGATTGCTCACTCCTTGAGTGAACGCTTTCCTGTTCGCGCGGTGATGGGAGCATGTTTCGTGGCGATCGCGCTAAGCTTTTTTCTATGTGCGGGGGCTGGCATTTTTAGTTGGTTCTTCTTTTGGCGATTAGTCTCAGGTATGGCTGGCGCTATTCTGATGGTGGTTGGCCCATCGATGGCTCTATCGGCAACGCCCCCGGAAAGACGAGCCGGTGTCGGTGCCCTGGTTTTCACTGGCATTGGGCTCGGTGCGCTGCTTTCAGCATCGGTAGTACCTATGCTGCTGGAGTTCAGCCTAACCGCTACTTGGGGCGCGCTTGGCCTGCTATGCATCGTGGCGGGGTTGGTAGGTGACCGCGGTGTTACTCGGGTGTCCTTACCGCCGGTGACAGGTAACGAAGGGGCGGCGAGCCAGAACGGGTATGCAGCGGTAAACGTCGCCGTGCTATTGGTGATCGGTGCGTATGCCCTGGACGCCATCGGGTTTGTTCCCCATACCGTATTTTGGGTGGACTATCTCGCCCGAGAAAATGCCTTAGGGCATCAAGCAGCGTCTCTTCAGTGGGGGATTTTCGGCTTGGGCGCTGTGTGCGGGCCACTGGTAGTAGGAGCGTTAGCGCGAAAAGTGGGCTGGCATCGTGGTTTAACCCTCGCGTTTTTAGCCAAGGCGGCCGCTGTATCTCTGCCTGTCTTTTCGCTCGCGCTGCTTAGCCAGTCAGTTTCATCGTTCGTGGTGGGCGCGATGATCCCTGGCATTGTGGCGCTAACGTCTGGTCGACTTGCTGAGTTAGTTGGCCCAGGAGCCCACAAAAAACTCTGGGGGCAAGCGACGGCTGCTTTCGCTGCGGCTCAGGCGTTTTCTGGTTACGTGATGTCTGGGCTATATGTGGCGTGGGGTACGTACTTGCCGCTATTTTTGATTAGCAGTGTAGTGTTGATAGGTGGCTTTGTACTGGTGCTGCTTAGTCGTGGTGTGGAGCAGCGCCACGTTCCTTTTTTAGGCCAAAAACGGAGACAGTAATGCAACTCTTCCTGAACGCCACGTCACCCTATGCGCGCCTCGCGCGGATTATATTGCTGGAAAAAGGTCTGGCAGGTGACGTTACCTTGCGCTGGTGCGACCCTTGGGCAGATGACCAAGCGTTGCTGGACGTTAATCCCGCTGGGCGAATTCCTGCGCTAGTGACAAACGATGGTACGACGCTGAGCGAATCGATGCTGATCGCTGTTTATCTTGATAGCATCAGCCCCAGCGTGCCGATGATGCCCCCATCACGCTTGGCTGATGTAATGCACCTAGCGGGGCTTGGCCAAAACCTTATGGACGCCGCTTTCACCACGGTGATTGCTAGAAAACACCATGGCCCTGAGATTGATCAAAGTGAGCTTGGGCGCAGGCGCCAACGGGCGATGCAACGCATCATTCAGCAACTCGGCAGCGAGCTAAACGAAAGTCAACTGACGCCGTCGATGACTCTTGGTGAAATCGCTATCGCTGTAGCGCTAGATTATTTGGCCTTCAGGCTGCCAGAAGTGAACTGGAAGGAAGAGCACCCAGCGTTACGGAAATGGCATGGCGTAGTGATTGCCAGAGATAGTTTTCAGCAAACAGCCTTTGTGTAGCCGCCCCCGCGGGTGCGCTGACGCTTACGCCGCGCTACGACATATTAAAATTCAATGGCTTGGGTTCTGTAGCGCGGCGTAACGAATCTTGTGAGGGACGAGCAAATGAGGCACCCGCGAATGGAGGCGTAGCCTCCCAGCAAGGCGCCGGTCTCACCCTTTAAGCGCCTGCTTAAACCACTCTGCCAGTGGCTCGCTGCGGCGAAGGTTGGCGTGTTTAGGTAGCAGCAGGCAGAGCTGCGCGGACGTTTCGATACTGCCCCATGGGGCAATCAGCCGCCCGCTGCTCAACTCACCCTCTACTAACAGTGTTGGCGCGATGGCGATCCCTAAACCGGCCACGGCTGCTTCAATCAAATAATAAAGATGAGCAAAGCTTTGGCCCTGCTGAAGAGCGTCCTTCAATGCACCTTGCTCCAACCCTTTAGCACTGGCCCACTGCGGCCACGCCTGGGGCCGTGAAGCGGTTACCAACAGCGTGTTGGCAAACAGCGATTCCGGTTTGGTAGGGTCGATGTGTGCTGCCAGCGCCGGGCTTGCCACTGCACAAATCTGTTCGGACATCAGTGATATAACCTCTATATCGGCAGGCCAGGGCGGCTCCGTAAACGCCAAGGTAGCACTGGCATCAGTAGGCTTACCGGGTTGCTCAGTATCACTCACCACCACCTGTAGTTTTAGCTCAGGTAGGTCACGGTGAAGGCGATCTAGCCGAGGTATTAGCCAGCGTGCTAACAGGCTGCCTGGGCAGGCCATGGTAAAGGATGCTTCTTCCACCTCATGCTTGAGCGCTGCGCAACTATCACGTAGGCGGCTGAATGCTTCGCCCACGCCGCTCTGCAACTGCTCACCGTGATGCGTCAGTACCAACCCGCGGCCAGCTTTAGCAAAGAGCGCCACACCAAAATGTTCATCCAGGCTTTTTAACTGGCGACTAACCGCGCCATGAGTAACGTTTAGCTCATCAGCGGCGGCGGTCACGCTGCCCAAGCGGGCGGTGGCTTCAAAAGCGCGCAGGGCGCTAAGCGGCGGCATGCTGTTCTGCATGGCGTATCCAGTAATGTTGAAAATGACTTAACAGTTGACTAAAACTCACCTATTGATGACATCTTATCGATTTTTATCCCCGCCTGCCTGCGCTACCTTCAGTTCATTGCCAATTTCCAACGTGTACTCAGAGGTCGTGATGAACCAATTCGTGAATCTGCCCGATGCCAATGGGCTATTTGGCAGCTTCGGTGGCCGCTTTGTCGCTGAAACACTCATGCCGCTCATTCTAGAGCTGCAAGACGAATACGCCGCCGCGAAAAAAGACCCCGAGTTCCAGCGCCAGCTCGCCTATTTTCAAGGGGACTATGTGGGGCGGCCAAGCCCGCTTTATTTCGCTGAACGTCTGACCGAGCATTTCGGCGGGGCGAGTATTTACCTTAAGCGTGAAGAGTTAAACCACACCGGCGCACATAAGATTAACAACTGCATCGGCCAAGTGCTCTTAGCCAAGCAGATGGGCAAAAAACGCATTATTGCCGAAACCGGCGCTGGTATGCACGGGGTGGCCACCGCCACGGTAGCCGCGCGCTTTGGCTTGCCTTGCGTTATCTATATGGGCGCAACCGACATCGAACGTCAGCAGCCCAATGTTTTTCGTATGAAACTGTTGGGGGCAGAAATCGTGCCAGTCACCTCCGGCACCGGCACCCTCAAAGATGCCATGAACGAAGCGCTGCGCGACTGGGTAACCAATGTCGACGACACCTTCTACATTATTGGCACCGTGGCTGGGCCACACCCGTACCCCGCCATGGTGCGCGATTTTCAAGCGGTGATTGGCCATGAAACCCGCAGTCAAATGCTTGAAAAGCAGGGCCGCTTGCCGGATTCACTGGTCGCTTGTGTCGGCGGTGGTTCTAACGCCATGGGGCTGTTCTATCCCTTCATCAACGATCCTGATGTGAAGATGATTGGCGTAGAGGCCGGCGGAAAAGGGGTTAAAAGCGGCCTGCATGCAGCCAGCCTGAATGGCGGCACGCCAGGGGTGCTGCACGGCAACCGCACCTACCTGCTGCAGAATGAAGATGGCCAGATTATTGATGCCCACTCAATTTCAGCAGGGTTGGATTATCCCGGCATTGGCCCAGAGCACGCATGGCTTCATGAGCAGGGGCGGGTAGAGTACGTCTCCGCCACCGACGACGAAGCGCTGGAAGCCTTTCAGGTCTGCTGCCGCCAAGAAGGCATTATTCCTGCCCTTGAAACCGCACACGCCCTGGCCGAAGTCGCCAAGCGTGCGCCAACGTTGCCACGCGAGCACCTAATGGTGATTAACCTAAGCGGTCGTGGCGATAAGGACATGATGAGCGTGGCCCATCACCTGGGCGACAAATTCGGCGTTAAACACCTATGAGCGCGCACAAGGAGCCAGCTATGAACCGCTCTTCTCGCCTTGAGCACTGCTTTGCGGCGCTCAAACAGCAAAATCGCCCAGCGCTGGTCAGCTACCTGACGGCAGGCGACCCAGATGCTGAGACTTCGCGCCGCTTGCTACATGGGTTGCCAGAAGCCGGTGTAGACATCATCGAACTTGGTATGCCGTTCAGTGACCCGATGGCCGATGGGCCCGCCATTCAAAAAGCCGCGCTGCGTGCACTTGAAGGCGGCCAAACGCAAGCCAAGACGCTAGACATGGTGCGCCGTTTCCGCGAACAAAATGGCACCACGCCGATCGTGCTGATGGGCTACTACAATCCGATTTACTGTTATGGCGTTGAGCGCTTTCTAGCGGATGCCGCCCGTGCAGGGGTAGATGGCCTGATTGTGGTGGATTTACCCCCCGAGCACGATGAAGAACTCTGCCAGCCAGCGGCGCAACACGGCATTGATTTTATTCGCTTAGCAACCCCGACCACGGATGCTAAACGGCTGCCCAAAGTGTTGAGTAACGCCTCTGGATTTATCTATTACGTCTCCGTTGCGGGGGTTACCGGTGGCAATGCCCCCACGCCTGCGCGGTTGGAAAGCGCAGTTGGCCAATTGCGCGAGCACACCGAGCTACCCATTGCCGTTGGTTTTGGCATTCGTACCGCCGAGCAAGCAGCCACCATTGGCCGCTTTAGCGATGCAGTGGTGGTCGGCTCCGCGCTGGTTGACTGTATTGAGCATGCCAACACGCCTGACGACGCCGTTGAGCGCGTGCATGGTTTAGTCAAAGAGTTGGCTGAGAGTATCAGGGCATGCCGCACAGCGAGTGAGCCACAAGTCTGTTGATACAAGCAGATTGATACAGGCAGAGTAAAAAGAACGATACGTTAAGAGAGCAGGCCAGCAGCGCCTGCTCTTCATCAACCATTCTTCATCAACTACTCTTCATCAACTACTCTTCATCAACTACTCTTCATCAACTACTCTTCATCAACTACTCTTCATCAACTACTCTTCACCAGCTACCGACACCTCACCATTAGAATCCTTCTCACTTGTTTGTAAATAATGTTCATTTTTCAATGCTTGTAGCTACTTACTACCGCAGGCATTATCAGCGCTCGCGGCTGTCTGCTAAAAGCGGCAACTACAAGGATTTCATCACCCCGAGGGAGACGAATGGGAAAGCTCTTTTCACTGATCTTACTGCTGGCTCTTGGCTATGCGGGTATCTATTTCTATTACGGCGTCGTTGTAAAACAAGAAGTGCAGCATCAGTTAGATGCCCGCGGCCTATCGTCGTTGAGCGTTGATAAGGTTGAGTATGGCCTGCTTGCACCGATTACCACCTCTGCAGACCTCAGCGTAACTGTTAGCTACCGTGGCTCGCAGGCAGCAGTGGACATGGTGGTTTACGGCCACCCGGTATTTTCTGACGACGTCAACGTCGAGTTCGATGGCCTTCAAGCGCTGCGCTTAAGCATTGGCTTTGGTCAGTAGGTTTTAGCCCTTTCACTTTTACTTCCTAATACCGTGTGGCGATGTGTTTGCCACGCGATCAGAGATATATAGCCACTTTTATGTTGACTAAAATTATAAGCGGCGGCCAAACAGGCGCTGATAGGGCGGCACTAGACGCTGCATTAACATTAGACTTCCCCATTGGTGGAACCTGCCCCGTTGGCAGAATGGCCGAAGATGGACCGATCAGTAGCGTCTACTTACTTGAAGAAACTGGCGGTGGATACCGCCAGCGTACTAAGAAAAATGTACAAGATGCGGATGGTACTGCCATCTTCTATGCGTCTTATCTTCAAGGGGGAACAGAGGCCACAGCACTCTTTTGCATTCAGCAATCAAAGCCTTATAAACTGATTGATATAGAGTTGATTGATCCGCTTCACGCAGCAATGCTGCTAGCCGACTTTGTGCATGATCGCCACATTAACGTGCTTAACGTGGCAGGCCCCAGAGCCAGCACTTGTCCGGTAATGTATGCGTACGTAAAGCAAACGATTGAACTGGTTATCAAGCAGTCTCGTTAGGTTACGCTGTTGCTAGGTGAGATCCACACGAACACACAATCCGAAGTCAGCTGCTAGTATCCAGGGGCGTATAAAGCTTTTTAATAGGGCAGACATTTCACAAGGATTCTCCATCATGTTCACTGGCCTGAGCGCGTTTCCGCTAACCCCCATGAACGAGCAAGGTATTCATGAGTATGAGTTCACTCGTTTGGTGGAGCGCTTGGTGGAGGCTAGGGTGGACTCAATCGGCGTGCTGGGCTCGACGGGCAACTACGCTTATTTAAGTGGTGAAGAGCGTGCCCGCGTTGCCAAGCTTTGCGTTGAGCATGCTGCTGACGTACCAGTGGTGGTGGGTATAGGCGCATTACGCACCCGTGATGTACTAACCCATGCAGAAAACGCCCAGCAAGCAGGCGCTAGCGGCGTGCTTCTGGCACCGGTTTCCTATCAAAAGCTCACCGATGATGAGGTGTTTAGCCTTTTCGAGACGGTTTGTCGTTCGCTGAGCGTGCCGCTATGTGTCTATGACAACCCAGGCACTACGCACTTTGAATTTAGCGATGAACTGCATGGGCGCATCGCCCAGCTACCCCAGGTTCACTCGATTAAAATACCCCCTGTACAGAATGACATAGCCGCCGCACAGGCGCGCGTGGCACGGCTGCGTGGGTTAATTCCCAGCGACGTAACCATCGGCATTAGCGGCGACCCAGCCGCCGCCACGGGAATGCTGGCTGGCTGCGATGCCTGGTACTCGGTGATTGGTGGGCTATACCCAGAGACTGCGCTGGCGCTAACCCGTGCCGCCCAAGCGAAAGACGTAAAACAGGCCTGCGCACTGTCCGTGGCACTTGAACCGTTATGGGCACTTTATCGTGACTACGGCGGCAGCCTGCGGGTAGCCGCTACTATTGCAGAACTTACCGGCAAAGTCAGCCAGCCTTGTTTGCCCCTGCCGCTTCAAACGCTTCAAGGCGATGCGCGGAAAAGGGTAGCGGCGGCGATTGACGCATTGCAGCTAAGCTAACGCGTTGTGGATCGCAGGCCCTGGGTAAAGCGCTGCTTGTTCCTAGGGCTTGTTGTCAATGCGGGTTACAGCCCCTGAGCACCGCGCCGCAGCCAATCGTGGACAAACGCTAGCTTGCGCATCGCCGCGTCGGAAAGCACAAACGGATACAGATCCGAAAGCCCCATCGAACGGTTCACATGGTTAACACCGGCAACTAAGGATGCCGCAATGTGAATCAAGCGCTCAGCATCGGGTTCGGCATACGCATCCCAGCCATAGGTGTTGGGCAAGGCCGGAGAGGTCATGCCCGCCGACACAAAGCTATCGGTGATATCGGTTAAGTGCAGCAGGTGAGAGGTGGTTTCCGCCCAATCTTCGTGAGGGTGGGAGGACGCATAGGTAGATAGAAACCGCTGCCGCCAATCCGCAGGCGGGCCATTGTGGTAATAGTGCTGCAACGCGGCGGGATAATCCTCCCGCTCATCGCCAAACATTTCACGAAACGCATCAAGAAAGTCATCCCGCAAACTTAGCCGCCACCACAGCATATGGGCAATTTCATGGCGCATGTGGCCAATCATCGTGCGGTATGGCTCATCCAACGCCTCTTTGCGCGTTGTCCGCAGCACCGCATCTGCTTCCGCCACGCTGATGGTTACCACGCCACCCACATGCCCCATGGGTACCGGCGTTCCGCCTTCCGCCAACATATGAAACACCGGTGGCGCACCAGGGTCTTCCGGGCGAAACCAGTTCCAGCGGCCCAGGTTATCAATTACCCAGCGCTTTGCTGCTTCGGTTTGCGCCCAGTTAGGCATGGCGTCTGAAATAGAAGGGTCTGGGGCAAGGGCGGTCATCGCGCAGGCACGACAGAATTCACCCTGCTTAGGGGCAATCCAGTTGCAGCCAATCACTTCTCGGTTAGCGCAGAAGGGCGGCATCGGTAGAAAGGCGCGCGCCTGCGGGTCGTAAGCCACAGGAACGCCGTCGGCGGTCACCAAATTATCAAACCACAGTGAACCGGCACCGACCGGATTAGAAAACACACGCATAGGTCGGTAACTCAAAAGAAATGAGCTTTCAGTCTAGGAGGCAAGGCGCGGATAAGCGAATAGCGATTGCAGCACCATGCCAATATGAACACGTAGCCACCGCTACTAGGTCAATAAAGTGCTGGTGTGCACACTGCCCGCTATCGCGCTCGCCCAACTGCCCGTGTAAAGCCGCCGCGTTAGGGCTGATGTAAAAGTATTCATCGAATGCTCACTGGCTGGCTAAGCGTGTGAGCTGCTCAATCAGCTCAGCGGTGAGCTAGCAAGTTTTAGAAAAGCGCATCAATCTTAATCGGCTTGAATAGCATGGGTTCCGTGCTATTGCGTATTAATGATCGTAAATTTCAAAGACAAAGTGGTAGAAGACTTATTCAATGGAGAGCACACCAAGGCGGCTCGTAAGCTTTGCCCATCGTCTCTATAGGAAGATCGCATCACGGAAACTCGACTTGCTGGACTCAGTGCAGAGGCAGAGGCTTGAGGAACTAAAGGTGCCGCCAGGCAACCGACTCGAAGCGCTATCAGGCGACAGGCTCGGACAGCACAGCATCCGCTTCAATGAGCTAGTGAATAAAAAGCGCGGTGTAACACCCAGTACGGCGTTGAGACTGGCGCGTTTCTTTGGCGTTTCAGCCGATTTTTGGATGAATTTACAAATGCGCTGGGATCTTTACAAAGCAGAGCAGCTAGAACACGACGACTTATCCAGTATTCAAGAGGTAACGCATTGGCAAAAAATGGCCTAGCGCTTTCACTCAGGTAACAATACGCACCATTGGGAGTGGTGTTAACTAGCCATGGCTTCCGCACAAGGGGGTAGGCATTCGCCAAGGCTGCAAAGGCTCAGTATCATAAGTAGCCAACCCAATCACAGAAGCCACCTTCCATGTCATGCCCACCTTGCCCCAATTGCCACTCTGACTTCGTCTACCAGGATCAAAGCCTGTTCATCTGCCCAGAATGTGCCCACGAATGGAACCCTTCCGAGGTTGAAGCGGAAGACACCGTCATGGTGAAAGATGCCAATGGCACTCTGCTGGCTGAAGGCGATAAGGTAACGCTAATCAAAGACCTCAAGGTCAAAGGCAGCTCAATCGTGCTTAAGATTGGCACCAAGGCCGTTATCAAGCGGCTTAAGGAAGGCAAAGACCACCAGCTCGATTGCAAGGTCGATGGCGCTGGCGACATGATGGTCACCGCCCAGTTTGTGAAGAAAGCCTGAATAGATGACAATTAATTCGGCATAAACTGAATCTATCGCAATCAGCCTTTGCAGGTCTTCTTGGGGTCAGCATACGTACACTTCAGGACTGGGAACAAGGCCGCAGAGAGCCTCAAGGCCCGGCAGTTGCTCTGTTGCGAATTACTGAGCAACACCCCGACGTCTTTGAACAGCTTCACTAAGTAAAACAACGTGTAGCGCGTGGTAACGAATCTCGCGAGGAACGAGCGAATGAGGCACCCGCGGCAGGCGGCGGAACGACGCCCATCGCCGCTACTCCCGACCTCCGCGGAAGTGCTAACGCTTACATCGCGCTACAAAACCTGCCTATTCAATGCGTTAAGTAGCGCGTGGTAACGAGTCTCGTGAGGGACGAGCGGATGAGGCACCCGCGGCAGGCGGCGGAACGAGGCCCATCGCCTCTACTCCCGACCTCCGCGGGTGCGCTAACGCTTACACCGCGCTACAAAACCTGCCTATTCAATGCGTTAAGTAGCGCGCGGTAACGAATCTCGCGAGGAACGAGCGAATGAGGCACCCGCGGCAGGCGGAGGAACGACGCCCATCGCCGCTACTCCCGACCTCCGCGGGTGCGCTAACGCTTACACCGCGCTACAAAACCTTCCTATTCAATGAGTTAAGTAGCGCGCGGTAACGAGTCTCGCGAGGAACGAGCGAATGAGGCACCCGCGGCAGGCGGCGGAACGACGCCCATCGCCGCTACTCCCGACCTCCGCGGGTGCGCTAACGCTTACACCTCGCTACAAAACCTGCCTATTCAATGCGTTAAGTAGCGCGCGGTAACGAATCTCGCGAGGAACGAGCGAATGAGGCACCCGCGAAACATGCTAATCCACCCAAACTGACTCTGGTTTTATAAGGGGGCTTCAGCTTTGGTTCTACACTTCGATGATGATAGATGCTGGCTAAGGGCGGCTACGCCGCCATCGCCCACTAGAAGTGGCCTCCTACAATAGAGCAGTGGCACGATATCTTGTAGGAGGGAGCTTCAGCTCGCGATGAAGTAGGCACCAACATATAGAGCAGGCAGTAAGCCAGTAATTCCACAACTCTGACCCAGATCAACCCCGTAGCCTAAAGTGCTATTCCTTTGCGGTGGGCTTAATCTAAATTAACTGCTAAGCTAATTTTACTAAAGCGAAAAAAGCGCCGCAGGGAACAACCTAATGCCAAATGCCTCACGCATTGAGCGTCACCCTATTAGCCAACGCGTGCAGGCGCATGTTGATGGCACGTTACTTGCTGACTCGATCAGTTTTATCGACTTCGAGAGCACGCTGTAGCATTTTTACTCAGTCATTCTAATGTGCGAATTAACTTACTCATTGTTACAGGTTTCAGTTTTTACGCATGGCGGATGCAGACTCTGAGTGCAACACACTCATTGGATGGTTGATGGGCTTTCATGGTACTTGACCATCAGCTCGCTCATCACTTCTATCGGACATTTAAATCCAAAGCGTTTTCGAGGTCGCATATTCAGCTCAAAGGCAATGGCGTCCAGCTCTTCCTGGCTATGTGCTGAAAGGTCCGTTCCTTTCGGTAAATATTGACGGATAAGACCATTGATATTCTCATTGGCCCCACGTTGCCAGGGGCTGTGGGGGTCGCAAAAATAAATCGCAACGCCCGTTTCTTGAGTGATTTTTGCATGCTGTGCCATTTCACGCCCCTGATCATAGGTCATGCTTTTTCGAGCGGTGGTCGGCATTCGGTTCAGGGCGGCACTAAAACCTGCTACGGCGGATGTGGCGGTGGCGTCGTCCATTTTTGCGAGGATCAGATAGCCACTGCTAAGCTCTACCAAGGTGCCTACCGCGGACGCGTTATTCTTACCTTTGATCAGATCGCCTTCCCAGTGGCCAGGCATTTCACGCTTACTGACCTCGGGCGGACGTAAGTGAATGCTGATCATGTCAGGGATCTGTCCACGTCGATCCACTTCGCCACGACGAGGCTTGCGTGTGGTTTTACCTTGTCGCAAGCAGTGAATCAGTTCCTTGCGAAGGTGGCCAACAGGCAAGGCATAAATGGCCGTGTAGATGGTCTCTCGGCAGACGTAGGCATCGCGCAAATCAGGTAGTTTCATCGTCTTGAGCTTGCCGCTAATTTGTTCGGGAGACAAGCGTCGCCGCAACATATGCACGATGAGATCAAACCGTTCGGTGCCTGGCAAAAGCTTACGCGCAGGACGACAGACCTCTCGACGCTTTTCTCGCTGACGCTGGGCGTACCGGGCGCAGTAACCGTTCTGGGCCATTTGGTTACGGCGTATTTCACGAGAGATGGTTGAAGGAGCTCGCCCCAGGAGCTGGGCAATATGCCGAAGGCTCATCCCTTGGGCTTGACCCACTTGGATGCTGGCACGTTCTTCAATACTGAGTTCGAGGTAAGACATGGGACAACACCTTAGCGAAATGCTCAGGTGTTGCACTCAGTTTCTGCGGCCAAGCATATAAGAGGATGATTTTTATTTCTCGCAGGGGGGGGAGAATCAGTAAACTGGCTGAATTTGTGAATAGCTAATTTAATAGGTAGGCGTGCTTAAATATATCGTAATGTATACCTTTGTGTAAACGAAGTTGTATTAAGTTTTAATTTAGGTTGAATTGCATGTATAAAAAATATTTAGTACTGAAAGTTGAAAAAATGGGGGAGGTAAGTGAATTATTCATATCTATAGATGCTAAATTAAATAATTGATCTTTTCTACGGTTTTAAAGTGATTATAGATAATAGAGGTTTTTGTTTTTGAGTGGTTTTTATTTTGATAGGAGGGTTTTTAGTGGCAAATGGTGAGTTTGGCTTAGAGCGCGAGTTAAAGATAATAAAAAGTGGGATTAGGAGTGTTTTCACCCCGCATATCCCGGTGGACGAAATACAGCATTTTTTTGGTCGTGAAGAAGAAGCAACAAGACTTGTTAGCGTAATTAATTCTCCCGGTCAGCATATTTTAGTTTACGGAGATAGAGGTGTAGGTAAAACTTCATTGGCTAAAACCACCTGTAAAGTTTTGCTACATAGAATACAAAGAGGACTTTTTTTTGAAAAAAGTTGTGATTCAAATGATTGTTTTTCGACAGTTTTTGAAGAGCCTTTAGAAAAGTCCGGTATTGATTTTTCTTTTAAGGAGCGAACTCAAACTCATAATGAAAGTGGTGGTGCAGGAATTAACTTAGGAATGGCTAAGGCTGATGTAACATCTAAACGAGAAGTTAAGACAACAACGTCGGCAATCTTCAAACCAAATTCGCCATCTTGGGTTGCTAACCAATTAAAGGACATGTCTGGTGTTTTTTTGATTGATGAGGCAGATTCTATACAATCTAATGAAGATAAAAAGAAAATTTCAGAATTAATAAAGCTGTTAAGTGACTGTAATTCCGATTTTAAATTAGTGGTAGTTGGTATTGCCAAAACAGGTGAAGAGCTAACAGCTGGGCATCCGTCTGTCGAGAGATGCTTGAAGGAAGTCTCATTGCAACGAATGTGTAATGATGATTTGAAAAAAATAATATTGAACGGTATGAAAAGTTTGAGTTTAATACCTGATGATTATGTTGTAAACAAAATAGTTGATATTAGCGCAGGTTATCCCCATTTTACGCATTTGATAAGTCTCAAATGTGGTGAGTATGCGATTTCTAATAATGAGCGCCATATTACAAGAAATACACTTAAAGTAGCGTTGAGTGAAGCTGTTAAAGATTCAGAAGGAGCATTGAAGCGTATGTTTGATACAACTTTAAGGGCTTTGAATAAGCCGGCTGAATATAAGCTGCTTTTATTAACTGCTGCATACTGTAAATCACCAGAGTTTCGGAGTGCTGAGTTAAGAGAAAAACTAAATTCGAAATTCGGCGTGAATATTGATTCCCAATCTTTAAGTAGGCGACTAACTCTTTTAACTAAAGGTGATAAATTGACCATACTTGAAAAGCCAGCAAGAGGCTGTTTTCAATTTACTGATCCTAGAATGCCTAGTTTTTTGAAAATGGCTTTAAATTCTGATGATAATGAAATTTAAAAAAATTCATAAATAGCTCTACGATAAGTTGAGCATGGTTTTCACATACTTGCATGTTGGCGTTATGAAGAAAATTGAATTAGATTTAGTGGTTGAGACCACAGAAAATGAAATAGACATGCAGTATGGGCTTGAAACTCTCAAAGGTACTTCTGACGTTGTTACATTAGTATCTGAGGCTATATTGCAGGGAGGTATAGCAAAGACTGGGCGAAGAACCGCAAGTAGTAATAACCTTAGGACAAAACTTAAGCAATCTTTCAAAGGTTCATTTGGTCAAAGGTTTTCAATTGAGGTTGAAGATAAAGAATTAATTTGTAAACTGAAAAAGATGGGGGATGTTGTATTTTTAGATGTTTTAACCTATTTTATTATGGAAGCCTTGTATTTAGACTCTGGAGATTTGTCTGAGGAAGCCTATAAAGTTATTGATGAACTAGAAGGCTTGACAGATAACTTGTTTCGAAGAATAGATTCTCCGTTAAAAGAGATGCATAAAATCTCAAAATACTACGACTATGACGTTAAGTTAAGGTACAGGAAAAGAGGTGATAAAGTAAAACAACTTGTGAAGTTGACACGAGAAACTTCCTCTCACCTCACTGATTTATTGATTGATCGTAACGTAAAAGAAATAGATGCTATTATTATGAGGTATCATTCTAAAACTGGAAATGGAAGGCTTTATGTAAAAGGGCATGAAGAGTTCTATTCATTTGGATATGGTACTGAGCTCGACCAAGTGAAAACAGAGCTTAAAAGAAAAATTTCAGAAAACCTTCATGTTAATAATGCTGTAAGCTCGGAAGAGGGTACTTATATGAAACTTCGAGTGATGAGAAAACTATTACCTTCAGGTGATGTCATTAAGTTTCTAGTAGTTGGTGTGTTGGAATGAAACCTAAGTTTTTTGTGATTATAGCATTTCTGGTTCTTGCTTTAGGTTGGTTTTCATATTGGATGAATTTTGGATTTATTCATAAGCTGGAAATATCGAGCTCACAAGAGCATTGGGCACTTTTCGGTGATTTTCTGGGAGGAGTTGTTAATCCGATATTAACTTTTCTAACCATCTTAATATTGGTTAGGTCTTTGTCGTTACATAAAGAAGAAGTTGGGAAAGTTAATAAGCACGAAAAGGTCAGGTCGTTTGAAACTCACTTTTTTAATATGATTGCCTCGCAAAAAACTCTTTATGATAATTTTGTCCTTGAAGTTGGTTTTGATGTTAAAGAGGAGTATAACTCCGCGAATGCTGTTATTGCCCTAGAAGATATTATTTTAGAGATTAAAAGTAATGGAGGATCTAAAGAAGATATTGCTCACGCCTTAAATGAATATGATTCGGAGGATCGTATATACTCTGTTGTGCGTACATTCAGTGTGATAGTGAAGTTGGTTGAAAAGAAATTAAGCGATAGCTGTGGTTTTGATAAGGATGAACGTTCTGAATATTACGAGGTTTTGATAAACTATACTGATTTTTCTTTAGTCCGGCTAATTCTTATATCCATAAAATATACTGAGTACGCACAGACTAATTGTTTGCGCAACAATAAAGAATTTATGGGGGTTTTTGAAACGCTGGGTATTAGTGATTATCTAAAAAATATTTAGAGTAAATGGAGGTTTTAATGGTTAAAAAATAAATATTCGCTATATTTTTGTCAATAGTGCAGAAAAGCTTGCTCCGTGAGTTGTCCATTAACTCCCCCCACTCACCCTCACTGCCGCCTCATTCAACACTCCGCGGTTGGTTTCCACCAGCGTGCGCCAGTCGCAGGCGTGGGTAATGCCGGTGTAGACCAGCTAGCGGGTGAGGATGGTTGATAGTGTATAAGAGCTTTTAGTTTTTTTGAATTACTTACTGCAATTGAAAAACTATCTGAAAGGAAAGTTATGGCTGGCATGAATCTAGTAAAACTAAAAAGCTCTGCAGTTACAGAGCTTTTTTATAAAAATTATTTTTTATGGTGGTGAGTGTCTAAATCTTTATGCTTTTGCTTGTTCTCAGGAGTGACATGGCGACGTTGATCAGTTTTTCCGGTCGATTTTGCCTTGGGTTTAGGACCTGGTTTTATTGTCATGCTGATTAATTCCTTTTTTTGAAGTGGCTTGATTAAATTAATGATAAATATTTAATTAGCCTTATATTTGTAGCCTACATTTGTTTTTTTGCCAATTTTAACTTCTCCTCACCCAATCCCACTCACCCTCATCACTTCCCTAGTCACCGCCTCATTCAGCACTCCGCGTTTGGCTTCCACTAGCGTGAGCCAGTCGCGGGCGCGGGTGATGCCGGTGTAGACCAGCTCGCGGGTGAGAATCGGGTTGATCGTTGGCGGTAGCAGCAGGGCGGTGTGCAAGAACTCCGAGCCTTGGGATTTGTGTACCGTCATCGCGAATACGGTTTCTACCGCGTGCAGGCGGGAGGGCAGTACCCAGCGGATGGTTTTTTCCGGGTCGCTTGTCGGAAAGGCAACGCGTAATAGCGATTTACCCGGCGTGCGCGGGTCTGGCACGGCGAGGGTGATGCCGATATCGCCGTTCATCAATTTTAGGCCGTAGTCGTTTTGGGTGACCAGCACCGGGCGGCCTTCATACCAGCCTTTTTCCAACGTGTAATCACTGCCAAACAGCAGCTTTTCGCTACGTAGGGTTTTGGCGATATGCAGGTTTAGGCCTTCTACCCCCCAGGGGCCTTTGCGCAGCACGCACAGCAGTTGAAAGTGGCTGTAGGCACTTAGCACCTCAGCGGCCCAGGCATTATAGGCCGCAGGGTTGTCCTCAAACGATTCCCCACGCGGGCGCTGTGCGTTCAGCACCTTTAGGTAATGGCGGTAGCCGGTGGGCGGGGCGATGGGTTCATTTTTGTGGTTGGTGCGGCCTTCACCGCCATTCAGAAACTTATCCGCGCTGCCGTGAATGACCAGCTTATCCAGCGCGGTGTCCTCTGAAAGCGTTAGGTGGTGCAGGTCTGGGTAGCCATGGCGCAGCACGGCGTTAACGGCCTGCTGTTTTTCCCGATCACTTTGGGCATGTCTTGGCTGGTTAATCGCTTGGGCCAACTGGCCGATGCCGCTGTGTTTGTTAAAGCGGTGGCTTACCCGCAGCATGGTAATGGCTTGGTCGAGCGGCTGGCCTTCAGCATCCAGATACTCTGACGGCAGCGGCTGGCCGGTAGCGCTTTCCAGCCATTGGGCGGTTTCCGGTGTGTAGTGGGCGGCCTCTGCGCGGCGGCATAAATCGCCAAGTACCGAGCCAGCCTCTACCGAGGCCAACTGGTCTTTATCCCCCAGCAGCACGCACTGGGCATTGGCGGGCAGGGCGCTCAGTACGGCGGCCATCATTTCGATATCTACCATGGAGGCTTCGTCGATGACCAGCACATCCAGCGCTAGCGGATTGGCGGCGCTGTGGCGGAAGTGGCGGGTGTCGGGGCGAGCGCCTAGAAGTCTATGGAGCGTTGTCACTTCAGTGGGAATTGCTATTGCGCTTGATGATACTGTGTTGAAGCGCTCCTCAAACTGCTCATTTACAGGATGTAAACTCCGCGTTTTCGTCGCGCTTCGCCTTGTCTCATCTTCGCTCATAACGCAATTCGTTAAGAGTTTTTCTAACTGTGCCAATGGCAAACTGCTGACTTGCCCAGCGATGGATTCATTCAGGCGGGCGGCGGCTTTGCCGGTGGGGGCGGCTAGACGAATGCGCAGCGGTTGGCTGGGTGAGTGAGCCAGTTGCAGGGTTTGCAGCAGGGCGAGCAGGCGCACCACGGTGGTGGTTTTGCCGGTGCCGGGGCCGCCGGTAATAATGCCGAAGCGGCTGCGAGCGGCCAGGGCGCAGGCGGTTTTTTGCCAGTCGAGGTTGTCGCTTGGCTTGAACAAAACATTCAGCGCCTGGGGGAGAAGGCCGGGGTGACTATCGTCACCTATCGCCCAATAAATTGGCCTCCTACAACGGTTATCAGTTGCCGTCGTGGCGTTATCATTCATCGCCTGTGTGTGGGGGGTGTTTTCATCTTCTAAGCGGCTGACGATTTGCTGATGCAGGGTTTGTTCATACTGCCAGTAGCGGCGTAGGTAGAGTCGCGTTTCTGAAGCTGAGTGAGCGGTCACTACCACCAACGGCGTGTTGCCGGGGCCTTCGCTGGTGAGTAGCGGGTGGTGCAGCGCGGCTTGCCATTCGCTTAGCGTAAGCGTTGCCAGCACGTCGCTAGGCAGCGGTGGCGGGTCGGTTAAATCATCCCCTTCTGGCGGTAGCGAAAGGGCGAAATCCGGTGCGTTAAGCGTGGCGTTTAAGTCCAGACACACATGCCCTCGGCCTAGCTGGTGGCTGGCCAGGGCGGCGGCTAACAGCAGCAGCGCTGGGGCATCCGGTGCTTCTGTCGCTAGAAAGCGCACCAGGGCGCGGTCTAAATCACGCAGCCAGCCCCTGGCTACCCAGCGTTCGCATAGGGTTAGCAATTCGGTGGTATCGCTTAACGCAGGGTGAGCGCTCACTGGCGCGGGGGCTATTGAAGGCTGGGCATCCTGTGTCTCGACGGCATCGCCAAACAGGTCGAAGGTGTGGGTGTCTTTGGGCTTACTCATACCGTCGCTTCCTGTGCGGGGCTTGAAAACGATGCGCCTGCAAACAGGCTATCCAGTGCTTCGATCAGTTCAACCGGGGCGTGCTCGGAAAATACCCCGCGCCCTGGGCTGCGGCTGCCGCGTAGAAATACCGTCATCGAACCGCCTAGATGCTGGTGCGGGTCGTAATTGGGCAGGCGCGCTTTGAGCAGCCGATGCATAGCTAGCAGGTAAAGCGCGGCCTGGAGGTCGTAGCGTTTGGCCAGCAACGCATGGCGCAAGGCGTCCGGTTCGTAATCGCTGTCATTCGGCCCTAAATAGTTCGATTTCCAGTCCAGCACGTAAAAGCGCCCTTGGTGCTCAAAGGCTAAATCAATAAAGCCTTTCAGCATGCCGTTTAGGGTATCGGCATCCAGCGCTGGGCGCTCAACCCCTGGCAGTAAGTGCTTGCTGACCAGCGCATCAATCGCTTGGGTGTTGACCCGTTGGGCGGCCAGCCAGAACTCTAGCTCTACTTGGTAGCTGGTGAGTTCGGTCAGTGCGACGCTTTGTTGGTTCGGCGCGGCCAGCGGCAACGGTGTGGTGAGTAGCGCTGAAAGCCAGCCAGCCAGCGGTTCCTGCCATGCTTGCCAGCCACGCAGCTGCACGCGCCGCCATAGCATATCGTTGAGTGAATCGTGGTCGTTGGCAGCGGCTTCAAACCCTTGCCTGCCTGCCCATTCCAAAAGCCCATGCAAAAATGTGCCCGGCCCTGGCCCCCTTGGAAACTTATGCAGGTGGAAAGTGTCTGGCTGGGCCAACTGGGATAGTTCCTGGGGCTCATCCAATACTTCAAACGCGGTGGCTTCCTGGGCGGTGGTGGGTTCCAGGGGCGTTGCCGTGGGGGCGCTGAGCGTGCCGGAAAGGCGCAGCGCCGAGTAGCTGGCAATCCACCAGTGCTCTTTGGCCGGGCGCGTGGGCGTGCGGGCGTGCCCAAGCGTGGCGTTTTGTTCGGCGCTTTGTGCAGAGAGGGCAAGGCGCTGGGCCGTGGGTGCCGGTGGCTCGCTGACAACAATCTCACTGCCTTGAGCCAGCGCTTCCAGCGCGGTGGTTAGCTCTGCCGGTGCAATGGTTTTTCCGCCGCTAACCAGGTAGCCGAGGGCGCTATTTTCCACCCCTTGGAGCGGGGCTAGCCCCAGCCAAGTCGCGTGGCGGGCGCGGGTCAGCGCTACATAAAGCTTGCGCAGGTCTTCCCCTAAACGTTCTCGGTCGGCAGTGGCCTGTGTTTCTTCATCCGCGCTTAGGCTGAGCTGAAGGTTGCCTTGGGCGTCGTGCCAGCGCAGCGGTATGTCTTTATCGCTCACCGGGCGGTGGTTGGCGATAAATGGCAGAAATACCAGAGGGTACTCAAGCCCTTTGGATTTGTGGATGGTGACCACCTTGACCAACTCCGCATCGCTTTCTAGGCGCAGCTTGTGGCTGTCGCCGTGGCTTTCCGGGTCGGCAATGGCCTCATACAGAAAGCGAATCAGCGCGTGTTCGCCGTCTAGTTCAGCACTTGCCTGCTGCAGCAGTTCGCCCAAGTGCAGCAGGTCGGTGAGCAAGCGCTCACCCTCTTCGAATTCTCCCAGCAAGCGGGCTGGAATATCGAAATCCACCATCATGCGGCGTACCAGCGGCAGCACACCCTGGCGCTGCCATAGGCGGTGGTAGTGGCTGAATTGCTCTACCCGTGCTTCCCAAGCCAGTTCGTTCTGTTGCAGATGATCAAGGTCGGCCAAACTGAGCCCTAACACTGGCGTTGCCAAAGCGGCGCGCAGGTGGGCTTCGGCCTGGCGGGAGCTGGCCAGTGGCTCGGTGCAGGCGCGCAGCCAGCGTTCTACCTGCTTCGCCATGGGCGAGCTAAACACCTTGTCGTGGTCGGAAAGGTAAACACTCTTTACTCCACGGCTGGCCAGCGCTAAGCGAATGGCGCGGGCTTCCTGCAGGCCGTTGACCAGCACCGCCATATCGGAAGGCTTTAGCGGGGTGAAGTCATCGCCTTTCTGAAAACCGCTTTTGCTTTCTTTATTGCCACCTTGGCCTGCCGCGAGCAGTTCCACCATATAAGAGGCGCAGCACTCGGCCATCTCGGTTTGGTAGGCGGTTTTGGAAAGTGGTTCTTCGCTGGTTAACGGCCAGAGCGTCATGGCGGGCAGCGGCTGGCCTTGGTGGACTAGCTGTTCGTCGCGGCCTTTGGCGGCTACCGGCAAAAACGGCAGCGGGTTTTCGCCGCCTTCTTCGCGAAATAGAAACGCCCCAGCCGGGTGCTGGTCGGCGTAGTGGAAGCAGTGATTGACGGCTTCCACCATGGCGCGGCTGGAACGGAAGTTGGTGCCTAGCGTGACGTGGCGGCCTGCGGTGTCTTGGCGGGCCTGCAGGTAGGTGAAGATATCCGCACCGCGAAAGGCGTAGATGGCCTGTTTGGGGTCGCCGATCAGCAGCATGGCGGCGTCGCGACGTGGGTTGGCAACGTCATAGACCGCGTTAAAGATGCGGTACTGAATCGGGTCAGTGTCCTGGAATTCGTCAATTAGCGCGACGGGGAACTGGCGCAGAATCTGCGCTGCCAGGGCGTCTTTGTTGGGGCCTTGCAGGGCGCGGTCTAAATGGGTGAGCAGGTCGTTGGGGCCCATTTCGGCGCGGCGTTCTTGCTCGCGCTCCATACGTACCTTGCACCACTGCACGGCGTGAATCAGCAGGTCGTTGCGCGGTTCGGGCAAGGCGTTGAGGGCGGCGGGCAGTGCCTCAAACGCCTCAAACGCTGGGTGGTTCGGTGGCTCTCCGTTCCAGATTTCAGCAATGCCTGCCGGTGTCAGTCGCTTCCATGCAGTGGCCTTCTTATCCATATCAGGACTGACAAGGTCGCTTTCCGCCCATTGCTGAATTTTATCCAGCCATTTTCCTCGATGATCTTTGCGCATTTTGCCAGGGGCAAAGTGCTTGGCTGTTTGGCCATCGTCAAAAAGCTGCCGTAGTTCATTTACCCACGCTCGCCAAGGAGCTTTGAGTTCTTCAAGGCGTGCGCTGCGTTCGGCGTCGGCAGTGCTTAACGTTTCTGCTGGCGCGTGGCGTTGGCTGCCCAGTGCCTCGCTTTCGTGGAGCAGCTTGCGCACCTCTTCATGGAGATTATCCGGCGATTTCCAGTAGCGGGTAATGCTGCCCAGAGAGTCGGCATCCAGCGGGTAATAGAAGGTGCGCCAGTAGTCGCGCACCACTTCTTGTTCCAGTTCGCACTGGTCGTTTTCCAGGTTGAGTGAGAACAGGCTGCCGCTATCGAAGGCGTGTTCGCGCAGCATGCGGTAGCACCAGCTGTGGATGGTGGAAACGGCGGCTTCGTCCATCCATTCGGCGGCTAGTTCCAGGCGGCGGGCGCAGGCGGGCCAGGTGGCCTCTGTGTATTGGCTGCGGAGTTGGATGAGTAAAGGATCGTCAGCGGGTGGCTCGCCCGGTGCTTTTCTAAACACCGCGGCGGCTTCTACCAGCCGGTGGCGGATACGTTCACGCAGTTCCTGGGTGGCGGCATTGGTAAAGGTGACTACCAGAATTTCCGGCGGGGTGAGCGGGCGCACAAACGCGCTGTCGTCTTCGCTGTGCTGGCCGCCCAGTACTAGGCGCACGTAGAGCAACGCGATGGTGAAGGTTTTGCCCGTGCCCGCGCTGGCTTCAATCAAGCGGCTGCCGTGAAGCGGTAGCGTGAGCGGGTTGAGTGGGGTGGGTGTGTCAGCCTGGCTCATGCGGCTTTCTCTGTGTCAATGGGCTGTGACTGGGCCAGCGCAATAGCCTGGGTCAAGTGTCAGAGCCGAGCTCCAGCAAGACACAAGCCCGATTGGCTATATACGCCGGTTGGCAAGTTCGTACACTTCGTCATCCCGCCGGGCTCCTACCGCTATGATGAGCACTTGGATAGCGGATCCATCCACTTTATAGATGATTCTCGTATTACCCGTACGCATCCGCCTACAGCCTGCTAGAGCGCCTCGAAGGGGTTTGCCGAGTTTGTCAGGCTCGCCGTCGCGGATCCTCTCTTCAATAACATCAAGGAGGCGATTCGCTGCAGCGGAGCCCAACCGGGTGAGATCATTTTGAACATCAGGGTGATAGCGCAGATGCCAGGCCATGGCTCAATCGTTCTGACTAAATAGAGCGCGCATGTCATCGTGCGAGACGGCCTGATTTGCCTGGTAGCTCGCTAGGCGGTCTCGGGCGATAGCCTCAATACGCAGGTCTTCAAGCTCATCAACGAGATCCTGATAGGCCTGAACGTTCATCAGTACCGCGGCAGGCTGGTTATCCTTGAACACCACGAGTCTATCCGTCGAACGTGATGATATTTCTTTGAGTCGAGCGCTGAAGGTGCGCGCCATGGCAGTCGCTGAGACCGCGTCTTCTGGACGTTCAAGTAAGGTGGCCATGGTTAACCTCTGGATGTATTAAACTACACGTATTAAAATATGTTTTATTATACATACAATTCTATGTAGAGATGGTCGATTAAGCAAGGTGTATCGCTGATGGCCTTCTGGCGTTTCATTGCTTTTTACCCTCCGGCTTTTTACCCTCTGGCTTTTTGACGGCCTTGAATAGCGGGGCGTAGAGGGCGTCTGTCAGGGTGGCGAAGGTGTGTGGCTGGCCATCATCAGATGCTTCTATGCGGTCGAAAAACAGCCGTTCGAAGCGTGGCCACTGGTGGCCAAGATAAGGGCTTTGTTCGACTTCGCCGGTGGTTTTGTAACCGCTCTCATAGACTTTTACGGCAGCGGCGTAGGCGTCGCTTTCCTGACCTTTCTCAGTGGCAATGTCTGGTGTGCCCAGCTTTGTCAGCCACGCAAAGGCGGCCTGGGGGGCCAGCGGAAGCGGCACTTCTAAGCCGTGTTGCCAGGCGTTTAGCTGGGTTTCCAGGTGGGCGCGGGCGGTGTCGGCAGCGACAGGTTCCAGGGTGATATTGCCTGCCTTGGAAAGCAGCTGTGTGGTCATCGGGCCGCTGAGGTTGCCAGCTAAATGCGCAACCCAGTGGCGCAGCAGCAGATGCCACTGGTACTTGCCGTTTTTGACCAGGCTGCTGCTGAGTAATAACAGGCGGCAGCGGTTGCCCGCATCATCCTGGCGTAGTTCGCCTAGCCAATCTTCAAGCGTAATACCGTTCTTGCCTTCCAAGTGAATGGCTTCTGGGTCACCTAGCGCAATCGGCCAAGCGCCTAGGGCGTCTTCATAGCCGGTGAACAGCGCTTCCATGGGTTCTGCTAACGCATCGCGCATGCGCTCGCCAAAGGCGCCCATAGCCAGTACACCTTGGCCCTGAAAGCGTTCCAGGGCTGCGTGCAGTGCTTCGATGCGCGGCTCGCCGCGATCAATGGCGTAGCGCTGGGCGGCGATCAGTTGGTCCTGTAACTGCCAGTTTTGCAGGCCATCCAGGGCGAACGGTTCTTCGTCCAGCTCGGCAATTGCTTCCTGCTCGAAATATACCCCCAACCGGGTATTGAAGAAGGCGCGTACTGGCTCGCGCAGGAATTGGCCCAATTGGCCAAGCGTCAGGCTGGTCGGGGTGTTTTCCGGTGGGGGAAGTGTGGTTTGGGCAGCCTGAGGCGTGCGCGGTGCGTGTACCTCGCGCCATTCATGTGCATAGGTAAAGAGTCGGTTTGCTGCGTTGTTGAAGTAAACGCGGCTAAACGGCTGCAGCGGGTGCTCGGTGGTCAGCGCTTCCAGCAGCGGCGTACCGTTCTCGAGCTGCCAGCCTGCTTCTAGGTGGTCACGCAGTTGGCCGACCAGCACCGAAGGCGGTAACGGGGTGTTGTCGATTTGGCTTCTGCCGACCCAGCTTATATAGAGCTGGTCGCGGGCGGAGAGCAGCGCTTCCAAAAACAGGTAGCGGTCGTCTTCCCGGCGGGAGCGGTCGCCGGGGCGGTAGTCACTACCCATTAAATCAAAATCTAGCGGTGGCTGGGAGCGTGGGTATTCACCGTCGTTCATGCCTAGCAGGCACACGCGCTTAAACGGAATAGCGCGCATGGGCATTAGCGTGGCGAAGTTAACCGCACCTGCTAGAAAGCGCTGGGAAAGGCTGTGTTCATCAATCTGTGCCAGCCAGTGTTCGCGCACCATGGAAAGCGGCAGCGGGTCGTTTAATTGAGCTTCTGCGCTGCTTTCCAGCATCTGCTGCAAACCGTTTTCCAGCTTGGTGAGCATCACGCTTTCTTGGGCGTCGTCGGTAAGAAAGAAGGTTTCTAGCAGCGTGCGCAGCCGCGCTACCCAACTGGCGGGATCAGTGGGCTGGCAGAAGGTTTCCCAGGTCTCTTCGAGCTTTTCCAGCAGGGTGGCTAACGGTCCGGCAAGGCCGGCTTCCAGCCCACCGATGTCGTCAAACGGTTCAATGCCTTGCCATGCGTGGCCTTCGCCCACGGTGTAGCCCAGCAGCAAGCGGCGCAGGCCAAAGGCCCAGGTGTTTTGGCTTAGCCCGCCAGGAAGTTCGAGAGTCTGGCGCTGCTTGGCGTTCAGCCCCCAGCGGATGCCTGCGCCTTCCATCCAGCGCTCTAGCACCGGCAGGTCGCGCTCTTCAAGCCCAAAGCGCTGGCGCAGAGCGGGCACATCGAGCAGATCCAGCAAATCGCTGACCGAAAGACGCAGCTCTGGCAAGCGCAGCAGCTTTTCCAGGGCAATCATTAGCGGCAGGCGGTGGCGGCTGGCTTGGTCGGAAAGCGTGTAGGGGATATGCCGCGGGTCATCGTTTTGTAGCTGGCCAAACACTGCGGCGATATGCGGCGCGTAGCGGTCGATGTCTGGCACCATCACGATGATATCCCGTGGGCGCAGATCGGGGTCGGCACTGAAGGCGGCTAGCAGCTGGTCGTGAAGAATCTCAACTTCCCGCTGGGGGCCATGGGCAATATGAAACACCATGGAGTCATCTGCCGAACTTAGCGCGGGCCAGTGAGTTTTGGTTTCCGCCACGGGGCGAAGTTCGCGAATATCATCTTGGAGTTGGCTGAGCAGGCAGTCGCGATCAACGCCGTTAAACGGCTCGAACATATCAATACGCAGCGCCTGCTGCTCAAACAAGGTTTGGTAGTTGCCCGAATCGTCGTGTTCATCTAGTAGGCGCAGGTAGTCGCGGCCCTGCTTGCCCCAGGCAGCGAGTAGCGGCTGGGCGTGTAGATGCAGGGCATCGTCGGCGTCGCCAGTGCCCAGTACATCTAGCGCTTCAGGCATACCGGTTTTGCGCCGCTGGCGGTAGCGGTTGGCGCGCAGTAAATCCTTGTGCTCGATGATATCCGCCCAGTAGAACTGGCAGGGGTTGTGCACGCACAGCACGATTTGGCAGCAGCGCGAGAGCGCCGCTAGCGCTTCCAGGGTTTGTTGGGGCAGCGATGAAATACCAAAAATAATTAGCCGCCGAGGCAAACCGCGCGGGCAGGGCTGGCCTTCCAGCTGTTCAGTGGCGTTCAAAAAGCGCCGATGCACCTGGGCGCGGCTACTGTTCAGACCTGCATCGCCTTGGGTGGCGGCAACGTCTTCGCGCAGTATGCGCCATAGCGCAGGTTGCCAGCGCTGATGCTCTTCCAGCGGGCGGGGTTCGCCCCGAGCGGTTATCAGTACGTCGTCACCGTTGGCCCAGGCATCCAGCCAGTCGGCGCGGTAGACCTGATACTGGTCGAACAAGTCCGCCAGCCGCTCGGCCAGTTGGTAGTGTTTGCGCTGGTCGCGGTCGACTTCCAAAAACTGTGCCAGCGGCGCGAACACTTCCTGCCCAGATAGGCTGGGCAGCAGGCGCAGCAGCCGCCATACCAAGCGCGATTTATCAAACGGCGAGGTTTCAGGTACCGCGTCACCATCTTGATCAACGTGGGTGAGCACCGTGCGGTAGGCCTGCCATAGAAACCGCGCAGGCAGCATGACATCCAACGCGGCGGCGATGCCTGCGCCGCCGTTTTCTGGGTCTTCCGCCAGCGCTAGTTTTAACCACTGCCCAATGCCGTTGCTCTGCACCAGAATGGTCTCGTTTTCCAGCGGCCCCAACGGGTGCAAGCGCATCCACTGCACCACCAGCCCGCGCAAGTCTTCCAGGCGGTTAGCGTGCACCACCATAAAGCCAGGGGTAAGCGACGTTGGCGAGAACGGTGTTGGTGAGCCGTGTGAATTGGCAGGCATGCGGTGGTGTTCCTTCGCGGCATTAGGCAGTGGGAATAGCGCTTAGCACTATGGTGCCATAAGTTAAGTGTCTTGCGGGATGCGCGTTATATCGCCAAGCTATGCGGATACCGTGCGTAACGCGATGTGAGTCAAGCAAAGAGGAACTCCCTATGACCGAGCCTACTAACAATACCCGCCGCCACTCTTCTCAAGTAGTGGACGGCCCTGGCAAAGCGGCCAGCCGCGCGATGTTGCGGGCGGTGGGGTTTAACGATGATGACTTTACTAAGCCCCAGGTGGGCGTTGCCTCTACCTGGAGCATGGTGACCCCGTGCAATAGCCACATTGGTGAGTTGGCTGAGTTTGCCCGTGACGGTGCCGACGCGGCGGGTGGCAAAGGGGTGATCTTTAATACCATTACTATTTCCGATGGCATCGCTAACGGCACGGAAGGCATGAAGTACTCGCTGGTTTCCCGCGAGGTGATCGCTGATTCCATTGAAACCGTAGCGGGTTGTGAAGGCTTTGATGGGCTGGTGGCTATCGGTGGTTGCGATAAAAATATGCCGGGTTGCGTGATGGGCTTGGCGCGGCTGAATCGCCCCAGCGTGTTTGTGTATGGTGGCACTATTATGCCCGGTAAAGGCCATACCGATATCGTGTCGGTATTTGAGGCGATGGGTGCGCACTCCCGTGGTGATATTGATCTGATCGAGCTCAAAAACATCGAAGAAACCGCGATTCCTGGCCCGGGTTCCTGTGGCGGTATGTACACCGCCAATACCATGGCGTCTGCCATTGAAGCATTGGGTATGAGCCTGCCGGGTAGCTCGGCGCAGAACGCCATTTCCCAAGACAAGCGTGATGACTGCAAAGCGGCAGGTGAGGCCGTGCTGGCGCTGTTGGCCAGTGACATCAAACCTTCTGACATCATGACCCGCGAAGCATTTGAAAATGCGATTACCGTGGTGATTGCGCTGGGTGGCTCGACTAACGCGGTGCTGCACTTGATTGGCATGGCGCGCACCATTGGCGTTGAACTGTCGCTTTCTGACTTCACTGAGATTGGCAAGCGCGTACCGGTGGTCGCTGATCTGCGCCCCAGCGGCCACTATATGATGAGCGAGCTGGTGGCGATTGGCGGTATTCAGCCGTTGATGAAAATTTTGCTGGATGCTGGATTACTGCACGGCGACTGCTTAACGGTGACGGGTAAAACGCTGGCCGAAAACCTGGAAGACGTTGAGCCTTACCCTATGGATCAACAGATTATTGCGCCGCTGGGTAACCCGCTTAAAGCCGAAAGCCACCTGCGTATCCTGTTTGGCAACCTAGCACCGGAAGGCGCAGTGGCCAAAATTACGGGTAAAGAAGGAACGCGCTTTAGCGGTTCGGCACGGGTGTTTGGCTCTGAAGAAGAAGCCCAGGCGCGCATTAACGACGGCACCGTGGTGGCAGGCGATGTGGTGGTGATTCGTTATGAAGGCCCGAAAGGCGGACCCGGCATGCGCGAAATGCTTACGCCAACCTCTGCCATTATGGGGCGTGGGTTGGGTAATGATGTGGCGCTAATTACCGATGGGCGTTTCTCCGGCGGCAGCCATGGCTTTGTTGTTGGGCATGTGTCTCCGGAAGCCTTCGATGGTGGCCCGTTGGCGCTGGTGCAAGATGGTGATGCCATTACCATTGATGCTGAAGCCGACACCATTGATGTCGACATCAGTGATGAAGAAATGATGCGTCGCCGTGCCGCCTGGCAGCAGCCAGAACCGCGCTATCGCAAAGGTGTGCTGGCGAAGTATGCCAAGTTGGTCAGCTCTGCCAGCACGGGTGCGGTTACCGATTAATCTGCATATAAGTCATTGAATGGGAAGGTTTAGTAGCGCGGTGTAAGCGTTAGCGCACCCGCGGAGGTTGGGAGTAGCGGCGATGGGCGTCGTTCCGCCGCCTGTCGCGGGTGCCTCATTCGCTCGTTCCTCGCGATATTCGTTACCACGCGCTACTTAACGCATTGAATAGGCAGGTTTTGTAGCGCGGCGTAAGCGTTAGCGCACCCGCGGTGGCGGCTCATCCGACTGGGTGATAGTGCACATTGTCATCACCGTGTCAGTTTTAATAGGTAGGTTAGGCCTTTTGTTCACACGGGGTAGCGTACGCTATGGCTGAAAAACAGCATCTGAACGGTCGGGTAAGCGAGGTGTTTTGGGCGTTCTTGGCGTTGGGGTTGACCTCGTTTGGCGGGCCGGTGGCGCACCTAGGCTATTTTCGTACGGCCTTTGTGGAGCGCCGCCGGTGGTTAAGCGAAAGCGCCTACGCAGATCTTGTGGCGCTGTGCCAATTTTTGCCGGGGCCAGCCAGTAGCCAAGTAGGCTTTGCCTTGGGGTTAATGCGCGCTGGCCCTTGGGGCGCGGCCATGGCGTGGCTAGCGTTCACGCTACCTTCCGCCATTGTATTGGTGCTGTTCGCGTTTGGCGCGGCGGTACTGGATGGCCCGATTGCCAGCGGCATTATTCATGGCTTAAAAGTGGTGGCTGTGGCCATTGTGGCCCACGCGGTGTGGGGCATGGCGCGTAACCTTTGCCCCGATAAAACCCGGGTGGGGATTGCGCTGGCGGCAGTGTTTGTTGTGGTCATGGTCAGCGGGCCGCTGGGGCAGGTCGCCGCTATTGTGCTGGGTGGCCTAGCGGGGTTGGCGCTGTGCCGTATGGTGGCTACTGCTACGCCTAGCGAACCACTGCATTTTCCGGTATCTCGCCGTGCA
Source organism: Halomonas qinghailakensis (assembly GCF_025820815.1). NCBI lineage: Bacteria > Pseudomonadati > Pseudomonadota > Gammaproteobacteria > Oceanospirillales > Halomonadaceae > Halomonas > Halomonas qinghailakensis. The sequence goes on from NZ_CP096973.1 coordinate 2,723,457, forward strand.
GGCACTATCGCGTTAGTGGTATTCGCGACGCTGCTGGGTTTGCTGCCGTTGTTGGCCGGTAGCGCCGCGTGGCTAGCGGTAGCAGATGCATTTTATCGTTCTGGCGCGCTGGTATTTGGCGGTGGGCATGTGGTTTTACCGCTGTTGGAAGCGGAAGTGGTGCAATCCGGCTGGATTACCGCAGATGAGTTTTTGGCAGGCTATGGGGCTGCCCAGGCGGTGCCAGGGCCGCTGTTCACCTTTGCTGCGTACTTAGGCGCATTACTGCCCGGTATGAATGGTGTGGTGGGTGCGCTGCTGGCGTTGTTGGCGATCTTTATTCCTGGCTTTTTGCTGTTGGTGGGGGTGTTGCCCTTTTGGAATCATTTTCGCCGCTGGCAGAGCGCCCAGGCGTTGATGCGCGGCGCTAACGCGGCAGTGGTGGGTATTTTAGGCGCGGCGCTATATCAACCAGTATGGACCAGCGCGATTATTGGGCCTTATGAATTTGTTCTGGCGTTGACGGGGTTTTTACTGCTGACCGTTTGGAAACTGCCTGCGTGGATGGTGGTGATTGTCATCGCCTTGGGTGGGGTAGTGATCGCTATGTAACGTCACTACCCCATCCACGTTACACGCGGCTCACTTTAACCGGTAAGCCTTGGCGCACGCTGGCACCGCTGATGGGTTCTAGCCATGTACCGCCTACTTCCCGTGTTGGGTCTTGAAAGCCTAGGTCGTTGATGTTGATACCGGCCCGCATCCAGGGCATATCTGGCTGAGGTTTGCCATCAATGGTATGCGGTGTGGCTCCTAAATCCCGATGGCCGTAGCCGTGTTCAATGCCCAATGCGCCGGGCACAACGCTTTCGCTAACCAGCGCAAGCCCCACGACGCTTCCGCCTGGGCTTTCAATGCGGATGGTGTCGCCATGCTGGATGCCGAAGCGCTCGGCGTCTTGGCGGTGCATTTGCACAGGATTGTACGGCTTGATCATTCTTAGCCGCTCGTTGCCAATGGCGTAAGAGTTCATCAGGTTAGATTTGAATGAAAACGCTAGCAGCGGCCACTCCTGCTCTGTAAATACCTCGCGCATGGGTCGCTTGTTGGCGAGCTGGGGCAACTTGTGACAGGGCACGCCGCTGTTGGGGAGCCCGTTAGTGGTATCAATGCTGGTGCCTACCGACTCGTTGTAAATACACAGCGTTCTTTTCCACTGGTGCTTCAAGTGCTCGCCGACAAAGTGTTCGCTGGCATCCTCGAAGCGCCCGCCCCGGGCGTAAAGATAGGCAACGCGGCCGCGCTCGTCGGCTTTAAGTGTACGTTCGAGTTTGGGCAGCAGCGGGGCAATGCCGCCGTGAGTAATGTCTGCGGCGCTCGCTTCTGGCAGCGGTTCATCTTGAAAGGCGATATTGGCGGCCGCCCGTAGGTAGTAATCTTCAGCGCGGTTGAGCGGGTGAAGATTGCCATCTGCATCGGGAATAGCGTTGTCGCCGAAGCCTGGCAGCCCTAGCCGTTTAGCAACGGCGATAAAGAAGCTGTCCATAGATACTGGCTCGCCTTCGGCGGTTTTTTGCTGGCGGGGTTCTACCACTGGCCAGCAGGCGGTGGAGAGTTTGCCCAGGGTGCCTTTCCAGGAACCAGCAAAGCCCCATACTTCGTACATTACCGAATCAGGCACAATGTAGTCGGCGTAGCGGTTGGTTTCGTTGATAAACCCATCAACGGCCACAAATAGACCTAACCGCTTGGGGTCTTTCAGCTTATCGACAATCACACCTTTCAGGCCAGCTTGACCATAAATCGGGTTAGCCATACAGCCAATCACCGCTTTGATGGGATAGGGGTAGCCATCCAGCGCGGAAGGTAAGTGCTCGGTAAGCGTTGGCGGTGCCAATGAGCGCCAGGGGGCTTTCGCAGGGTAAGGACTTTCGTCTGCCGCGACCTTGCGCTGATACTCCGATGATTTCTCATAGGGAAAACGTGAGCGGGAGAGAAACACCCCTTGAGGGCCACGCTTGCCAGGGAAGTTGGCGAGGTCGTAGCGGGGGCCTTCGCCGGTGCCGCTGTAGGTGCCGCCACCCACGGCGCTGCCACCTTTCATATTGTAGTTGCCAGCCAGCAAGTTAAGCATTTGCACACCAAACGCGGCGTAAAAGCCATTGCCTGACATCATGCCGCCGTGGCAGTTAACGGCGGCTTTTCTGCCATGGCTAGCATAACGTTGGGCAAGCTCGATAATCTTTGCCTTGGGAATGCCGCAATGTTCAGCGTAGGTATCTATGTCGTACTCATTGGCGGATTCACGCAGTAGCGCAAGGCTAGTTTTGACGGTGACCGTCGTGCCATCCGCCAGGGTGACTGGACGTTCGGCAAACAGCTCGGCGGTCATTACCTCTTCACTTAGGGCGAGTTCGCCCTCTGACACCACTACCGGTATGTCGGCATCGCTACCTGGGTCGGCAAAACCAAGGTCGCTGGCGCGCAAAAAGTAACCCCGGCGCGGGTGCTCGAAGGTATCAATCACTAAATGCGTGGCGTTGGAGTGGGTGGTTTCGCCTGCTGCATCGGCGGCAGCTTGGCCGGGCAGTTCAAGAAACGCCTGCGCATAGCCGTCGTTTTCCAGCAGCCACTGAATAAGCGCCATGGCAAAGGCGCTGTCGGTGCCAGGGCGAATAGGTACCCAACGATTGTTATCAGCGGCGTGGGAGGTGGCAGCGTTCAGCGCAGGGTCTACCACCACATATTCCAGCGTACCGGCGGCGCGTGCCTGTGCAATCAAGCGGCCCTGGCGCTTAAACGGGTTGCCTGCTTGGCTGGGCGCGCAGCCGATATACATAATAAAGCGTGCGTTCTGTATATCTGGCTTTACGTGAGCGTTAGTGACGATGTTGTTCATCACTGCCCCAGAGCCCATGCGGAATGCCAAACCACAGTAAGCGCCATGGTGGCCATAGTTGCGGGTCGCAAAGGCGTTTAAGGTGAAGCGTTTAAGTAAATCTGAGCGCCCGTAGTCGGTGGCTTCCATGACCATCAGCTGATTAGCCTTGGGGCCGTACTCCGGATTGTTGGGGTCAATCAGCGTGTCATGGTCGCGAATGTCACGCAGGCCGTCTACCTGACCTTCACCGAACAGGTCGCCCCCTTCGCAAATTTCCTCGATCAGTTGCTCAAACGATATTTTTTGCCACTCGCGGCTGCCTCGTTCACCGACCCGCTTAAGGCAGTGGTCGACACGAAATGGGTTGGTAATTTGGCTCATCATCGCGTTGCCCCTGGCACACGCGGTAGAGCGGTTGACTTGGCCCTGTTCTGCGTAAGCACTCACACTGCGCAGCGCATCCGCCACCGGCGTACGCATAGGCAAATGGTCATCGGCAGAAAGCGGATGATAAGGGTTGCCAGAGACTCGTAGCACTTCACCGCGGGTGTCATCGACTCGCACGCGCACGCCGCACTGGGTGGTGCAGCCGTAGCAAATGGTAAAAGCGACCCGCTGGTCGGGTGTTAGGGTGAGTTCGCCGGTCGCTAAATCAACGCGGTATTCAGGCGTTAACGAGTTGCCATGAATGTTGTGCAGCGGTTTTTCACCGGCGCTGCCGGTAATGCCTTTGGCCATTTTGGCTAGCGGGTCGGCGTAGCCCACTGCAAAGGTAGCGGCACCGCCAGCGGCAGCAGCCCCTTTTAGAAAGCGACGGCGTGAGGGGTCTTGAGCAGACTTAGCCATGACTAGGCGCTCCTTTATTAGCAGTAAGTGGGGCGCGAGACGCGTCTTGGTCGTTGGCGGATAGCTGACCACCTTGTTGGGCCTGTCGCCACGGAAGTAATAGGTCGATCAGTAAAATGGCCGCCAGCCACAGCCCGAAGGTGCCGACAATGCCTAAGATGCCGGAAGAGCCAGCAGGAATGCCGTAGTGGTGGAAACCTGCACTGTTGCGGGCTACGTGTTGAACATCCATCAGCACTACCCAGCGGAACATCCAGCCCATATGAATGGCCACCAGTCCCAACAACCATGCCCAGGCAAACAGTGCTGGCTGGCGCTTTGCTGAACGCGTTACTAGAAATACAATGCTGGCAAATAGCGCAACGCCGGTAATGCCACCCCACAGTGCGGTACTGCGCCAAGAGGGGCTGTAGCGGACAGACTCCAGCGCCGCCGCCACTGAGCCAACGTGGGCATTCAGGCCATCTAATAGCCAGCTAAGCGCGATAAGCCCTGCCAGTGCACAAAAGGCCAACAGGACATAGAGCATTTGCCGGGTGGTGGCGGATGAGCAGATACCGCTCACACGGTTTAACACCAGTACTAACCCAGCGGCGGCGATAAATCCGGTGGCGACCAGCATGGGCGGTAGCCAAATTGTGTTCCATAAGGGGCGAGCTTTGACGATAGCCAGTTCCGCGCCGGTATAGAGCATGATGCCGCTAGACAGTAACAAGGCGGCTAACCCCACTATTGCCACCAGTACTTTGGGCGTTGAACCACTGCCCATGCTCAGCCACTTGGCGATCAACCCGCTGAACCCCGCTGCCTGTTGCTGAGCTTGCAGTGCGGGACGCCAGGCCAGCCAGGCGAAGCCTAAGACGCTGATCAGATAGAGCGGCAGTACCACGCTGCCAATCGACATCCACGAGTGAGTGTTGGCATAGGCGTAGAAGTGCCAGAAGCGCAGTGGCTGGTGCAGGTCTGCTAATAGAGCCACCGGTGCGACTAACGTTGTGCTGACGCAGGCGATGAGCGCTAGACGTGCGGTGGGCAGCCAGGCTTTTTTGCCAAAGATTAATGCCGGGGCTGCTAGCCATAGGCTCGCGTAGGAGACGGCGATCATAAAAAAGTACTGTACCGCCCAGGGATACCAGGCGATGTCGTAACGGGGTGCGAGTAATTCAATGGTGGAATTCATAGCCCATCTCCTGGCCGTGGGGGTCGAGCACTTCAAGCGCCACGGGTTCTGCCACGGGGCGTGTGGTGAATCGTTCGTCCATACCTAAATAGAACACCTGGGGGAGGGTGTTTTTTTCTGGCTGTAGCACCATAAGGGCGTCGCGATGCTCGTTGATCAGACGGCTGATTTGGCTGTCTGGATTGCGCATGTCGCCGATAATCCGCGCGCCGCCTACGCAGCTTTCAACACAGGCGGGTAGCAGCCCAGCTTCTAGACGATGGGCGCAGAACGTGCATTTGTCGGCGGTTTGAGTGCGTTCGTTAATAAAGCGTGCATCGTAGGGGCAGGCGTTAACGCAGTACGCACAGCCGACACAGCGGTCGCTATCCACCACAACGATGCCATCTTGCTGTTGGTAGGTCGCTTCAACGGGACAAACTGGCACGCAGGGTGGGTTTTCGCAGTGATTGCACAGCCGGGGCAGCATAAACGTAGCTAGCTCACCACTCTCTTGATGCTGCACTTCATACTGGGCAACTGTGGTACGAAATTGGCCTAACGGCGCGGCGTTTTCGATATGACACGATACGGTGCAGGCCTGGCAGCCGATACACTGGCGCAGATCAATCAACATGCCATAACGTTTGGTGGGGTCGCCTTCGCGACGAACAGGCTGCTGATTGATGCCTGCGCTGGCAAGGCTGGAAAACGGTACTAGGGCAGCGCCTGCACTTAGGCGAGCCAGCTGGCCTAGTAACGACCGGCGTATGGCGTCCATAACGCCTCCTTAGCTAATAAAAATGTCGCTGTTACCAACGTCGCTAATAAAACGTCGTTGTTGCAGGCGAATGAGGTGAATACGCTAAGGTTACGCCTTTGGTTGTATAAAAAATTGATGCGTGTCAATGGGTTAGTGCAGGTTTCTTAATGCTCCCTTAATCTTAAAGCGCTAACGATCTGTTTTAAAACGAAAACAGGCTAGCCCATGGGCCAGCCTGATAGTAAATAAAAGATAAATATGGGGTGAATAGTGACGTTAGGTAGCAACTGTTGCTATGGCGTCTCCAGCTCTAGAGTGCGACGTAAGACATTGAGTTCGTCAATGCCTAAATGCTCTAGCCTTCCGGCGAGTAGGTCGCTGATCTTTTGCACTGGAAGCCCCGCCCGGCGGGCGATTTCGCGGCTTCCCAAATCTGATACGGCGATCAGGCGGGTAATGATACGCATAAGGCGCGTACGTTTTTCTAAATCCCTGACATCGAGGTCAGGGCTGCTTCGCGGAGGATCTAGCGTGTCTGCGTGAGCAGTTGAGTATGCCGTACTCATGGGACTCCATCAGTCTGAAATGACAATCACACAATGCCGCCAAGTCGCGCGCTTTTCAATGCTACTTTGATTAAAATTTCGATCTATTTACAAACGCGCCCAAAAGCACACGCTCTGGTAGACTATGCGCCTTCTAATTTCCTGGTAAGCCGCCTGTGGTTAGCGGCTTGTTAAACGCTTTATTGCTTTCGTAGGCCTTTGGCCGAGGAGTTTTTGCATGTCGAACAGCGCACCTAAAGTGGGCGTGATCATGGGGTCGAAATCTGATTGGCCCGTCATGGAGCACGCAGTGGCGATGCTAGAGCGGCTAGGTGTTCCTTATGAAACCCGCGTTGTCTCTGCCCATCGTACCCCTGACTTGCTGTTCGACTATGCTAAAAGCGCTGCTGAACGCGGCCTGCAAGTGATTGTGGCTGGCGCTGGCGGTGCTGCCCACTTGCCCGGCATGGTGGCCTCTCAAACGGCGCTGCCGGTGCTAGGCGTGCCGGTGGAATCTAAAGCGCTGAAAGGCCTAGATTCGCTGCTTTCCATCGCCCAGATGCCTGGCGGCATTGCTGTTGGCACACTGGCGATTGGTAAAGCGGGCGCGACCAATGCTGGCTTATTGGCGGCACAGATTGTTGGTTTGCAAGATAGTACCGTGCGCGAAGCGGTTGAGACCTTCCGCGCTGAGCAAACCCAACTGGTGTTGGATAACCCAGACCCACGGCCTGATGCGGAAGCGAACTAAGGAGTTCTGGTCATGAACGCTAGCATTTCAAAAAACATCGGCGTATTAGGCGCAGGCCAGCTGGGCCGCATGCTGGCGCTGGCGGGCTACCCGCTAGGTAATCGCTTCACGTTTTTAGACACTACCGGCAACCCGAGCGCAGGTATTGGCGACGTCATCGTCGACCCCAATAACCAGCACTTGGCAGAATTTCTCGATAAGGTCGATGTCGTGACCTATGAGTTTGAGCACCTGCCGGTCGCGCTGATAGAGCAAATCGAACAGCACAAGCCTGTTTACCCAGGAAGCCGTGCCATCGCGGTGTGTCAAAACCGGGTAGAAGAGAAAGCGCTGTTTGACCATTTAGGAATTCCGACGCCTGCTTACCGTGTGGTTGAAAGCGCTGAGCAGCTTGAAGCGGCGGCCAATGAGTTGGGCTATCCGGTGGTTGCCAAGTCGGTCACCGAAGGCTACGACGGTAAAGGTCAAGCGGTGTTAAAAGCGCCGGAGCAGGCGGAAGAGGCGTGGAACAGCATTGGTCATCGCCAACTGATTGTTGAAGCGTTTGTCGATTTTGTGCGGGAAGTTTCGATGATTGCCGTGCGCGGTCGCGATGGGGAAGTGGTGTTTTACCCCATGGCGGAAAACCAGCACGTGGATGGCATTCTGCGCTATTCGGTTGCGCCACTGCCGGACTTAGCAGCCAGCGTTCAAGAGACTGCTGACAGCTACATTCGCATGCTGTTGGATGAGCTGGAGTACGTAGGTGTGATGGCATTGGAGTTATTTCAAACGCGTGATGGCAGCCTGTTGGCTAACGAAATGGCTCCACGGGTGCATAATTCCGGTCACTGGACCATGGACGGTGCGGTCACTAGCCAGTTTGAGAATCATCTGCGTGCTGTTCAAGGCCTGCCGCTTGGCAGCACCCAAGCCATTGCGCCGACCTGTATGGTGAATGTGATTGGGCACGAAGGCGACAATGCCGCAATGCTGGCGATTAGCAATGCGCACTTGCACCGTTATGACAAGGAAGAGCGGGCAGGGCGGAAGCTGGCACATGTGAATATCGTCGCTGACACGCATGCCGAGCTGCTTGAAAAAGTGCGTGCCTGCCACACACTACTGCCGGAAGCTCCGCCCGTGGCGTGGAGTTTTGAAGCATCGCTTTAATTTTAATAGTGAACACTGTTGAAGCCGCCTATTTCTGGCGGCTTTTTTATTGAGTTAATAGGCTACGTTTACTTGGTAAACGTGCTAAAAGAGATAGCAAAGGAATAGATGCAATGAACTAAAAAGATTGGTTTATAAACCAGCTTATTAAAAGGAAGTTTGTATGGCACCCCCTGCGACGATTTCTGGACGAGCATCCGTAAGAGAAACCGCGACTGCCTCGGGTCTACGCAGTGACTATCAGCGTGAACACCATTTAACACAACTGCGCTTACGCGGTGAAAAAGTGCGCCTGCTTTACGATAATCTTTGGCAGCCAGTGTTAAGTAGTGTGGCAGCCGGCGGGCTCTTGATAGCTGCGATGTGGCCAGTGGTGGACGCTAGTTTGTTAATTGGTTGGTTTATAACACTTACCGCGATTTCTGGACTGCGTTTGTTGCTTGCGCAGCGTTTTAAGCGCTTGCCAGCTGCGCATCAACAGCGCCGCCGCTGGTTGCGCTGGTTTGCTATTGGCGCTATTACATCTGGCTGTGTCTGGGGAGCCACAGGTCTGTTGCTCTTTAGCCATGACCATCCGGGACAAATTGCGGCGCTTTCGATTGTTTTGGCGGGTATCTCTGCGGGAGGCGTTACCACGCTTTCTTCTGTTTGGTGGGTCGCGCTAGGTTTCGTGTTGCCAATTTTGCTGCCCCTAAAGCTGCAGTTTTTACTACAGGGTTCGCCGCTCTCTGTATTGATTGGCTTAATGCTGGTGCTTTTTTTAGGCTTGATTGTCACTACGAGCCGCCGTTTTAGTCGCACTATTCACGACAATATTGCACTGCGGGTAAGCATGGCCTCGCGGGAAACGCAGCTGCGAGAAAGCGAGAATCGCTATCGTTCTATATTTCAGCACTCACCGCTAGGGGTATTGCACTTCAATGAGCAGGGAGTGATTACTGACTGCAACCGTAAACTGTTGGACATTTTAGGCGTTGGGCGGGCACAGTTGATTGGCTACCACATGCTGGCCCGCTCTGCTGATCATGAGGTAGCGCAAGCCGTTAATGATGCGCTAGAAAAAGGTACGGGCTATTACGAAGGCACTTACCGGTTCCCAAAAGCAACTGCTGGGATACCGCTAAGGGCGTTTTTTAACGGCGTGCTAAGCGCCAGTAACCAAATGATTGGTGGGGTGGCAATTATAGAGGACTTTACTGAGCGTAAACGCAACGAAGCAATTATTTATCGCCAAGCTTACTATGATGCGTTGACCGATTTACCTAACCGCCGACTCTTTATTGAACGCTTAGAAAAGCTGTGTAATGAGCGGATTAGCGAGCAGCGCTTTGGGTTAGTGATGTTTTTGGATATGGATCGTTTTAAGCTGATTAACGACACCTTAGGCCACGCGGCAGGCGATGATTTATTGGTGCAAGTAGCAAGGCGCTTAGAGCAGTGTTTGAACGAGGGTGACATAGCTGCGCGTTTAAGTGGTGATGAGTTTGTGCTGTTAGCATTATTTGAAGAGCTTGCTTCAGAGGAGCTGGATCAACAGGCCGAGCGTTATATGCGTAAAGTTCAGCAGGTATTGTCAGAACAGTATCGGTTGGAAAAACGCTGGTTAACGGTAACGCCGAGCATGGGGTACACCTGTTTTAATGCGTCTAAGTGTGACCATAGCGACGTATTAAAACAGGCAGATATTGCAATGTATCAGGCCAAAACCGAGGGTCGGGCTCGGCTGCGTCGTTACCAACCCTGGATGAGCGAAGAAGTAAATAAGCGTATCGCAGAGCCTGTCATTACCCCGCCAGCTGACCGCTAAGCAACAGCCACAATGCAATTAGCGCAAAGTGACCTGGATACCAAGCAAGCCACAGGCGACGGGGCATGGCCAAAGCAACAGGAGGGACGCGTTGGGCGGCACCTGCTGCAAGCATGAGCACCACTACACAGGTGCCTACGGTAAATGATTTGGCCATGTCGGAAGCATTCATTTGACCGGCTATCCAAAGTGCGGGAAACGCGGCTAAACCTGCCCATAAGCGCGACTTCAGCGCGTCGCGGGTTTCACTTAGCGCCTGCATAGCAAACATTAAGAGCGGGATCAGTAGCAAACCGTTATGACCGTACTCGACCCAGAACCCTAGCAAATACCAAACGGTTACGCCTACTGCTGCGCCTAGCAGTAACCACGCTAACTCAAGGGACTGCTGTTGATAGTGCTGCCAACCTTGGCGAACCAAGGCTCCCAGCGCTAGACCGCAGGCAAGGGTGAAGCAGACGTTAAGAATAAAATCGTCAGACGAGCGCGGCATCAGCATATAAGGAAGCTGAGCCACTAGGCCAATAACCAGTATGCGTCGTGAGTAACGCAGTGGGTTGCGGGTATTAAACAGCCCGTGCCAGGCTACCATGGCCGCAAATAAGGGAAACGCAATACGGCCAATCGAAGAACCCGCCCAGCTTAAGTCCCAGTCTCCCGGTAACACATAGCGGGTAAGGTGATCCACGGTCATGGTGAATAGCGCCAGCCATTGCCCCCAGGCAGTCCAGTGAGATGAGGGGCGCATATCGCGAGCTGGAGCTGTCTCGGAGGATACGTTTGCAGTAGTTTGTTCAGCCATGAGACTTCCTTGTGAATTTTATACTGGTTTACAGACTCAATTTGGCTGAGCAAGTTCGGTACTCGGTCAGGTGGTAAGGTGTCTGGGAATGTCGGTTGGTCGTTCAACCTTAAGGGTTACTACCGTAAATTGATTTGCCCAGGGCCCATACTTGGTCAATCGCCCAGCGCCCTTCTGCGAGCACGATAAAGTCGGCGTCTGCTCCTTCTTCTAGACGCCCTTTACGGGGCAGCTTTAGGATGTCCGCAGCGGTTGTTGAAGCACATCTCAGCGCCTGCTCCATAGTGATGTGATGTTCATTGATACATTCACCCAGCACCTCGAACAGACTGCTTAGTTTACCGGGTTTTAGACCAACAAAACGGTGCTGTTCGTCAAATTCTGGCAGTGAGGCATTGGCATCGGAAGATAGGCTTATCTGGCTCGGGTCAATACGCGCTTTTAGCGCTCTAGCGACCGCTTCTGATGCTGGTACTTCACCGCCTGCTAATAGTTCAGGCGTGGTGCTGGTAGTGAAGTCGATAAACCCGCCTTCGCGGGCGAAGCGTAGGCCATCTTCGAATAAGTCAGCGGTGCGGTTGATATGGGTGGGGTAGAATTGTGAGAGCGGAATAGCACTGTGCTTGGCAACCTCGCGCAGCGGTTCCAGGTGTGAGTCGGCATCGCCCGTATGGATGAAAACAATCCCTGATTTTCCTGCCAGCAAGCCTGCGGTACGCGCATCTGAGGCTAGTCGGGTTAGCTCTTGGGTGGTGGGTTGTGAGCCTCTGTGATCACTAATAGCGACTTCGCCCACGCCAATAAACTCTGGAATATAGAGGATATCGCTGGCGATAGAACCGGTGAGTGTGACTGGGGGAAGTTGATACGAGCCAGTGTAAGCATAAGCGGTTAAGCCACCTGCTAAGAGTTCACGGGCTTTACCAATTAAATTGGCCGGGGTGCGCGTCAGCGCATCGGTACCTAAGGCACCAATCAGTGTCGTGACGCCAGAGGCGTAGGCATCTTGCAGGCTGAGTTCTGCCGTTCGGTTGCCAAAACCACCTTCACCGCCGCCACCAATATAGTGCACCAGAGGGTCGACCAAACCAGGAATGACCCGACGCCCTTCAAGATCGACGGTGCTAATTAATGGCCCTAAGTTCACCGCTTCGGAGGCGTCTATTACCGCTGCAATGCGCTGGTCAGCGATAAGTAGATGGCACAGGCCGCGGGGTTCTGGCGAGAAAAGCTGGGCGTTTTTAACAAGAGTCAGCATGTACTTCCCAGGGGGTATTAGCAGGTGGTGAACATGCGCCGACCAACGGTCGGCGCAGAGATCGTGTTTATAAACCGTACTTATAAAACGTACTTACAAGCGTACATCGTAGTTGAAATAGCGGTTCATAATTTCATCGTAAGTGCCATCTTCTTTCAGCGCGCTTAATGCTTCGTTGAAACGCTCTGCCAGGGCTTCGTCACGCTGGCGAAAGGCGACACCTACCCCTTTGCCGAAAATATGCTCTGGCTGTTTGATGAAGTCGCTAATGCGCTGGAAGTCGCTGTCTGGCGTATCGATATCAATCGCGGCCTCAGCAATTGGGTAGTCCATGAAGGTGAGATCCAATCGTCCGGCCATAAGGTCGGTCACCACATCGTCTACGCCGGTATAGCGGCGGATTTCCAGTACGTCACCGTAGAGCTCGGTGACGTAGTTATCCTGTAGCGTCGCCCGCTGAACACCGACGGTCAGACCTTCCAGGCTAGCGCGGTCTTCAATGTCGATATCACGCTCTTGTGTGGTGATCCACGCGCTGGGTGTTGTGTAATAGGCCTCCGAGAACAGCACGCGCTGGGCGCGCTCATCGGTAATCGCCATGGATGACATAATGGCATCGTAGTTACGGGCGAGTAGGCCGGGAATAATACCGTCCCAGTCCTGTTCGATCCAGGTGCAGTTGGCTTCTAGGTAATCGCAGACTGCGTTACCCAGTTCGATTTCAAAGCCAGTCAGCGTGCCGTCTGCTTCACGGTACATAAAGGGTTCGTAAGGGACATCGACACCGAGACGAATGTCATCGTAGTCTCGGGCGTCAGCCTGTTGGGTAACAAAAGTCGTCGAAAAACCAACCGCTAAAATAGCGGCAAGGGGCAGCGTTGCATAACGCATAGTCGTCTCCTGAAGCGTTTTTTAGGTATTGATTACATGCCTAGCGGCGATTTTTTATGAGCTAAAGCATGTGGGGTGCGCTAAGCGCAGGGTCGTAATGCGTTATTTCCGCATTACAAAGATCACGCGCAGGGGCGTGGGATGGCACGGGCGTGCCAAGAGGGGAAGGCTATTCGTCGAACCATTCGCTCAGGTAAAAGCAAGCGATATCACCGCTAGTACCTGGGCGGAGCGCGCATATAGCTGGCAATTGCAACAGCACTGGCGCTAAAAAGTGATGTGTATGCATGATGGCTTCTCGCGTTATATGCCTCTCCAATGGAGAGGCATACATAGGCTACTAGCGCTTACTCTTCGCCAAAATAGCGAGTAAAAATCTCATCGTAAGTGCCATCTTCTTGAAGCTCAGCAAGGGCTTCATTGAATTTTTCAGCTAGCGCTTCATCACGCTGACGGAAAGCGATGCCAAAGCCGTCACCAAAATACTCTTTTGGCTCGCTGATGCGCTCGCCGACCACAACGTATTCCGCTTCTTCACTTTCTAACAGCGTAGACTGCCCAATCGGGAAGTCGAGGAACACGATGTCTAAGCGTTGCGCTTCCATATCCAGCACCATGTCGTCGGCGGTGGAGTAGCGGCTGATACTAGCAACGTTACTGAAGTTGTCGGTCACGTAATTATCTTGCAGCGTGCCGCGCTGAACACCAATAGTTTTTCCTTCTAGGGTTTCTTCATTGGCTTCGCTGATGTCTAAGCTGCTGGGAGCGAACCAAGCAGACGGCATGGTGATGTAGGGGTCGGAGAACAGCACCTGCTGACGACGCTCATCGTTAATGGTCATTGAGGACATGATGGCATCGTAGTTACGCGACATCAGGCCAGGAATAATACCATCCCACTCTTGCTCAACCCACTCACAGGTGACGCCAATGCGCTCACACAGGGCGTTGCCAAGGTCAATATCAAAACCGGTCAGCTCACCCTCTGCGGTGCGGTATTCCATCGGCTCGTAGGGAACATCAACCCCAATACGAACATGATCGTAATCCCGCGCGTGAGCAGAAGAAGCCGCCGCAATTGCTAAGCCAAGCACAGACACTGTTAGTAATTTTTTCATTCTTATACTCCGTAAGAAACAGGTTCACCAAATAGAATCCCTCTTAACGTACCCTAGGTTGGGACGAACGAAAAGAGGGAGCGTGACTAAGAACTAACGTTTGTTTGACGTTAAACCAACCTAGATTGTTTCCTCGCCGCAGGCGTATGTGGTTAACCGTTGGTGAGGCTAGGTATTTTGCGGCCGCAAGTGGGCCAGCAGCTTTTTCTCCAAAAAACGGAAGAAATATAAAATGGCAAACGTAAGACACAGGTAGATAGCTGCGACGAATAAGAAGGCATCAAACGGTGCGTAAAAACGGGCGTAAACAAAGCGCGCAGCACCGGTAAGATCCATTAACGTAACAACGCTAGCAATGGCGCTGGCGTGCAGCATGAAGATCACTTCATTGCCATAGGCGGGCAGGGCGCGCCGGAAGGCACTGGGCAGAATAATTCGTCGCATCATTAGGCTTTGGGACATACCGTAGGCCCTGGCTGCTTCAATTTCCCCTTTAGACGTGGCTTTGATAGCTCCACGGAAAATCTCGGTGGTGTATGCCGCCGTGTTAAGGGTGAAGGCAATTAACGCAGGGTAGAAAGCTTCCCGTAGGACTGGCCACAAAAAGGTTTCCTGGATGCCGTCGATAAACACAACGCCGTAGTAAATAATATAGAGCTGAATCAGTAGCGGTGTGCCACGAAATACATAGGTGTAAAAATAGACCGGCAAGCTAATCCACTTGCGCTTCGAACTGCGCATGATGGCCAGTGGTACGGCAAGTATTAACCCTGCAATCAGCGAAAGAAAGACAAGCTGAGTTGTCGTGACTAACCCTTCCCAGTAATAGCCTAAGGTGGTAGGGGTGAAAATCAGGTTGCCAGCCAGCAGGTCGTTGAACCACGCAGAAATATCCAGCATCTCACTGCCCCCCAAAACCAATGTCGTAACGTTTTTGTAGCCGCACAAAAATCCATTCGGAGACGCTAGCAATCAGCAAATAAACCGCTGCAACAGGAAGTAGAAAAGCAAAGGGTTCGTGAGTGGCTCGGGAAGCTTCTGCGGCCACGCGGACCATATCAGTTAAGCCAATCACTGATACGAGTGCGGTTGTTTTGAGCAGTACCATCCAGTTATTGGACAAGCCAGGCAGTGCGTGGCGCATCATTTGTGGAAAGCGAATACGCCGAAACACCAAGGCATTGCTCATGCCGTATGCTTTACCTGCTTCAATCTGGCCGTTATCAACCGCCATGAAAGCACCGCGGAAGGTTTCGCCCATGTAGGCACCGAAAATAAACCCTATGGTGATAACACCCGCCGCAAAGGCGTTGAAATTAATATAAATATCAATTTCGTAGTTGTAGTAGAGCATGTCACTAATGGCGTTGACACCGATTTGCCCGCCAAAGAACAGTAGCATCATCAGCACCAGATCCGGCACGCCGCGAATTACGGTGGTGTAGACCGTTGCGGTGCGCCGTAAAAACCAATTGCGTGACATTTTTGCCGTTGCTGTTAATAGGCCAAGCACAATGGCCAGTATCAGCGATAGCACCGCTAGTTGAATGGTGACTCCTGCCCCTTCAATTAGGCGGGGGCCGTAACCTTGCAAATCAAGCATGGTATGCCTCGCTGATCAATATTTAGGGGCTAGGAATTGCTTCAAGCGCGGTGACTGCGGGTTGCCAAGTACATCAGCCGGTGCGCCAGCTTCTTCTACTAAACCTTGGTGGAGGTAAATCACTTTGCTGGATACATCTCTTGCAAAGCTCATTTCATGCGTCACCACTACCATGGTACGGCCTTCCTCTGCTAAGCCGTGCATGACTTTCAAAACATCGCCGACTAGCTCGGGGTCGAGGGCAGACGTTGGTTCATCAAACAGCATCACTTCTGGGTCCATCGCGAGTGCTCTGGCAATTGCCCCACGCTGCTGCTGACCGCCCGACATTTGTGCAGGATAAGCATCGGCGCGCGCGCTTAGTCCTACCCGTTCAAGCAGTGCACGAGCGTGCTCGACGGCTTCTTTTTTAGGTTTGCCCAACACATGGATAGGCGCTTCAATGATGTTCTCAAGCAGCGTCATATGTGCCCAGAGATTAAAGCTCTGGAACACCATCGACAGCTTGGCACGCATTTGTACGACCTGCTTCCAATCAGCGGGTTCGCGACCATGCTTGGTAGTTTTAAAGCGAATTTGCTCGCCGTGAACGAAAAGTTCGCCCTCGTCGGGCTGTTCAAGCAGGTTCATACAGCGTAAGAAGGTGCTTTTGCCAGACCCTGAGGCACCAATTAGAGTGATAACATCACCCTTTTGGGCTTCGAGAGAGAGGCCTTTAAGAACTTCTGTATCGCCAAAGCGCTTTTTTATATTGCGTACTTCAAGGGGAGTAGGCGTATCAGCCATAACAGTGGCTCCAGTACAGGGTTGCCGCAGCAGCAACAGGTTTAAAACAGATGCTTGATTTGCGGCTGGCGCGAAAAAAGGGGCGATTCTATCAGGCCTTGCGTACATTGCGCGCCCTACCTAGACGTAAAATAGGCAAGGGATTTGTTTTGTAGCACATTGGCAGGCCTGTGATCACCTCTACGTTATTGTTGTTAATACAATTTATGCTGTTGTCGTGGTTGGTGTGATGGCGTTGATAAGGTTAAGCGACATGTGTTGGAACGACCAATAGAGCGGCTCTCGCACCAATCTCGACGTGGGCGTTCGGAAATACCACGTGTAAAGGTGTATCGCCCACTATAAAATCCCCCGCTACGCTATCCTTGGCGAGACAGGTGCCTGGCTCAAAACGGCTGAAATTGGGAACGTCTTCATCAAAACAAAGGCTAAATGTTGCTGCTTTGCGTATTAGCTCATGTTTAACCTGGAAAAACGTCATTGTCTCAGCGGGCTTGGTGGGCGGCTCTAGTCCTGCGCTAAGAGAGCTAATCAGCGTTAACATTGGCGTTAACGCGGTCATATCATTTTTTCCAAACGGCGCAACACGGCCTAGTTCAAAGGTAAACGATTGGGCTGCATGATAGTGCTTACTATAGTGCGAAAATGTCCAGCTATGTTGGTGTTGGTGCAGCACTGCTTGCATATCCGCCGCTGCTAGCCATTGCCACTGCTCAGGATCTATTACTGTCTCTGCGAAGGGCTCGACGACAAAACGTGTGTAAAGGCTGTCGCGAATGGCCGTGTGTAAGTCGTAGTGGAGTTTGGGCAGTGTGTGGTGTCGCTCATAAAAGGTATCCACTGCCGACATCAGTTCGCGGGCACGGTCTGGCTCTTCACCTGTCTCGATGAGTTCTCGGTTAAACAAACGGTTAAGGTTAGTAGTGACAAAGCGTTGCTGAGCCTTTAAGGCAGGAAGGTTGCCTATGATCACTAACACAGGTGCGCCTAACGTTACCGTGCCAGCCTCAATAGCAGAGAGCCAACTGCCCAGTAGTTCCACCGGTGCTGTTTCATTGCCATGTATGGCAGCTGAAAACACGCAGGCACGAGCGGTTGGTTGAACTGTTGTTGGGGTTATCTCTAAGATTCCCGGCGCATGCAATTGATAGGTGCCGCTTTTAAAGCGGCCTAACTGCGAAGAAGGCGATTTGCCATCGAGTGTCCAATCTAGCCATTGGCCAAGCATGAAGTTTTCCTTGAGCAGGGAGCGTCAGCTTTTTGTAATGCTTTACCTTTAACATGCTGAAGCTTAACCACAAGGGGAGACGTCGATAGCATGAAAAACGCGGGTGCGAACATGAAAAACTTTCGATAAAAAAACGCTTATGCAGACTGCTGCATAAGCGTTTTTTTGTTTAGGGTTGGCTAAAGATAAACGTTATTCTGAACGTTGGCGCTGCATTTCTGCCTGATACAGCGTAGCCAGTGATGTCTTTTGCTGCTCTTTCAATCCCCGACCTGCCAGTTGAAAGACCTCTTGCTCCTCTTCATCTAGGTGGTGGGTAACCAAATGTTGTAATTGCTTGGCATGGGTTAACCAGTTGGTTGCGCTGTAGTCGGTCGTATCGAGCAGCTCTATCATTTCATCAATTTCATGATGCTCTGCAACACTATGGCGAGCTTTTTCCTGGGTTAGGTCAATATCCATCATGGGGTTGTAGAGTGAACGCTCTTCGGCGTTGGCATGATATTTAAGCTCGGCACGCACTTTTTTGTAGAGCTTATCGCGCTCTTCACTGTCGCCGTGGGTTTCCACCAAGCGTGCTAGCAAATCTCGCTGGATATCGTGATCTTTTCGCAAAGCTTCGAAAATGGTCATGCCTGTCTCCGTGGCTATTTTTCTAGCAGAAAGTGTTAAAAATTGAACGTAGGAGTAGTAGATGTAAAAAACTAGTGTGCAAGCGTTGAAAGCGCAAGGCGAGAACGGGGAAGCATCGACAAAATCGAAGCAGCGCGTCGAAAACATTCGCTTTTTTCTACGCGAAGCTGAGCTACTTTACTAGCAGGTATTCATAAGCTTAAGGCGTTTACATCGTATTATCCGACAGCACGACAAGGAGTGAGTAATGACAAAGTTATTAGTTCTTTATTATTCCATGTACGGCCATATAGATACGTTAGCTGCCGCGGTGGCAGAGGGCGCAAAAAGCGTTAATGGTGTTGACGTTACTGTTAAACGCGTTCCTGAAACTATGCCAGAGGACGCCTTCAAAAGTGCTGGAGGTAAACAAGACTTCACCACGCCAGAAGCGACGCCACAGGAGCTTGCGGACTACGATGCGGTTATTTTTGGCACGCCAACGCGGTTCGGCAATATGGCGGGACAGATGCGTACTTTCTTAGACCAAACCGGTGGGCTGTGGGCTAATGGCGCACTACGTGGCAAGGTGGCTAGTGTGTTTACGTCTACCGGGACTGGTGGCGGTGATGAAATGACCATTACCTCCACCTGGACGACATTAGCCCATCACGGCATGGTCATTGTGCCGATTGGCTATGGTATTGAAGAGCAGTTTGATATTTCCAAAGTGAGCGGTGGAACACCCTATGGCGCAGCCACGCTTGCCGGCGGAGACGGTTCACGCCAGCCGGATGAACGTGAACTAAAAATTGCCTGTTTTCAAGGTAAGCATGTCGCAGAAATTGCTGCCAAGCTGGCGAGCTAACTCCCCTCAGCCGACACGCTAGAAACGTAATGCCTCACTGTTTTTACAGCGAGGCATTTTTTCTTAGCCGCCAATACGTTCAGCGATCGCTTGGCCTAGGCTTACCGTACTACCTTGCCCGCCAACGTCGCGGGTCAGTACTTGGCGGCTGCCTTCGCTTAACACTTCTTCAATAGCCGTTACCATTGCATCGGCGGCTTCTTTGTAGCCCAAGTGCTCTAGCATCATGGCACCAGACCAGATTTGGCCAATGGGGTTAGCAATGCCTTTACCCGCGATATCGGGGGCGCTGCCGTGTACTGGTTCAAACAGGCTGGGGAATTTACCTTCTGGATTGATATTAGCGGAGGGCGCGATGCCAATAGTACCTGTACAGGCGGGGCCAAGGTCTGAAAGAATATCGCCAAATAGGTTACTGCCAACCACCACGTCAAACCAGTCTGGGTGTAGAACAAAATTAGCAGTCAGAATATCAATGTGGAATTTATCTACTGCAATCTCGGGATAGTGCTTGGCCATTTCGGCAACCCGCTCATCCCAGTAGGGCATGGTGATTGAAATGCCGTTGGATTTAGTGGCCGAGGTGAGTTTTTTACGCGGACGGGTTTGCGCAAGGTCAAACGCATACTTTAAAACTCGATCAACACCGACGCGGCTCATGACCGTCTCTTGAAGAACAATTTCACGTTCGGTGCCTTCGAACATTTTGCCACCGACACTTGAATACTCGCCTTCGGTGTTTTCGCGCACCACGTAAAAGTCGATGTCACCCGGCTCGCGGCCTGCTAATGGACTTTTGATGCCGGGCATCAGTTTGCAGGGGCGCAAGTTGATGTACTGGTCAAATTGGCGGCGAAACTGTAGCAGCGAGCCCCACAATGAAATATGGTCGGGCACTTTGTCGGGCCAGCCGACGGCACCATAAAACAGCGCATCAAAATCCTTTAACTGATCAAACCAGTCGTCGGGCAGCATTTTGCCGTGTTCTAAGTAGTAGTCACAGCTACCAAATTCAAACGTTGTGAAAGCTAAATCAATCTTGAAACGCTTCGCAGCTACTTCCAGGGCGCGAATGCCTTCGGGCATGACTTCGGTACCAATACCATCGCCGGCGATGACTGCAATACGGTGGGCCATAGTGGCTCCTTGTGTTATTAACGTTCAGGGCACGTTTGATCTTGTACGACGTCAATCAACTCATCGGTGGGGAAGTTGAGTTCGGCAGCGCGCTGGCGTAGTCGCTCTTCCATCGCGCTCTCCATGACTGGTGTGCGCGAGAGAATCCATAAGTAATCGCGGTTTGGGCCTGATACCAGTGCCCATTGATAGTCGTCATCCAGTTCTAAAACGTTATAGCCGCCATAAAAAGGGCCAAAGAAGCTGACTTTTAACCGCCCGATGTTTTCATCGTCAATGAAGTAGGCGCGGCCTTCAGCTTCATTCCACTCTTGCTCTGCGAGGTTGTAGCCACGGTTGATAACGCGTACGCCGCCATCGTCACGTAAGCTGTAGCTCGCCGTTACGCAGTCTAAGTCTCGCTCAAAAGAGTGATCCAGGCGGGCTATTTCATACCATTGACCCAAATAGCGGTTAAGCTCAAAACCAGACACTGGTTCAGTACCATCGGGTATGCCAGTGCAGCCAGCACCAGCTAATGCAACACTGCTGATTGCTACTAGTCCTGCGGCTTTCCCCGCTCTCTTTCCTGAAATTCGTATCTTTCCTGAAATTCGTATCTTCCTTGAAGTTCGTGCGAAAGTGAGCATTAAACGCTCCTTATGACTGCATGGTATATAAGTGTTAAATCTATCAGTATGGAGAAATAAGCGCTATGTGCGGTTTCCTTTTACGCTACTTTTGCCGAAAGGAAGCCCAAATAGGCTATGGTATTTCTGTACCCAATAACCCTCTACAATAGCGATAACAAAGGAGTGTTTATGTGGCATCAACAAGAGATTCACTTACCTGAAACGCCCAGGGGCTTTCATTTAATTACCAATGACATTGCCCGAGCGCTGCCGTGTTTGGCCGAGTGTAGTCAAGGTTTACTACATCTACAGTTAATGCACACCTCTGCCTCGCTTACCCTAAATGAAAACTCTGATCCCGATGTTCGTCATGATTTAGACGCCTTTCTTCGTCGCTTAGTACCGGAAGGGCTGAGTTATTTTCGTCATACGCTTGAAGGGCCTGATGATATGCCTGCCCATGTTGCTTCTAGCTTATTGGGCACTCAACTTTGCTTAGCTGTTCGAGATGGTCGTTTAGCATTGGGCACATGGCAGGGTATTTGGCTGGGAGAGCATCGAGAGCATGGTGGTTCGCGGCGTATTTTAGTGACATTAACTGGTTGCTAGCAGAAATGAAGATTTAAATCCGGCGACGGTACTAATTTTTCCGTTTTTCTTGCCATTTTGGTGCAGCCGTGAAGAATGATGCGCCTCCATTGTTTTAAAAAGGACGCATTACCTATGGATTTTACTCTTCCCCCTCTGTTGACGGCGATGGTTGATCGCGGCAACGGGCTTCTCTGGGGCAGTGTGCTGATTTACCTGCTGATCGGGGCTGGTCTCTATTTCACGATCATGACCCGTGGCATTCAGGTACGTTATTTCGGCCACATGTTCAAGCTGCTGCGCAGTTCGCGTCAATCTAACGGTGGTATTTCTTCCTTTCAGGCACTTTCTACTAGCTTAGCGGCAAGGGTCGGGACTGGTAACCTAGCGGGCGTGGCGGTCGCGATTTATTTTGGCGGCCCGGGTGCGATTTTCTGGATGTGGATGACCGCCATGGTGGGTATGGCGACCAGTTTTGTAGAATCTACCCTGGCGCAGGCCTACAAAGTCGATCACGGTGATAACACATTCCGTGGTGGTCCAGCACGTTATATTGAGCGTGGTCTAGGGCTTCGCTGGCTAGCGGTGCTGTTTTCAATCTGTTTGATCATTGCGTTCGGTTTGGCGTTTAACAGCGTACAGGCCAACTCCATCGCCCAGGCCATGGAACAGGCGTTTGCTATTCCCACTTGGGCCATGGGGTTAGTTCTGATGGCAGTAGTTGCGCCGATTATTTTTGGTGGCCTAAAGTCGATTGCTAGGGTGGCTGAGCTCGTGGTGCCGCTGATGGCACTCTTGTACTTAATACTGGCACTGGTGGTAGTCGCACTTAATATAAGTGATTTGCCTGCGGCCTTTATGACCATTATTCAAAGTGCCTTTGGCTTAGAGCAGGCGGCGGGTGGCGCTATGGGGTATGCCATTTCACAAGCGATTATGAATGGTATTCAGCGTGGGTTGTTTTCCAACGAGGCCGGTATGGGCTCGGCGCCCAATGCGGCTGCGACCGCCAGCACTCGTCCAGACCATCCTGCCGCACAGGGCTTTATTCAAATGCTGGGCGTGTTTCTAGACACCTTGGTTATTTGTACCGCCACTGCCGCTATTATCATTATGGCAGGGCCTGAACTACTGGCTGGCGAGGAAAACAATGGTATCCAGCTGACTCAGATGGCGCTCTCTAGCCACGTAGGGGAGTGGGGCGGTATGTTTATTGCCGTGGCGATCTTACTGTTTGCGTTTACCTCTGTGATCGCTAATTACTCTTATGGCGAATCTAATATTGAGTACTTAGCAGGCCGTCGTGCACCGGTGGCGGTACTCATTTATCGCTTGGCGGTATTGGGTATGGTCATGGTGGGCTCGGTGGCAAGCCTGGGCGCAATCTGGAATTTTGCTGACCTTTCCATGGGCATGATGGCAGTGATTAACTTAGTGGCCATTTTGTTGCTGTCACCGATTGCCTTTGCGCTATTCCGTGATTATGACGCACAGCTAAAAGCAGGCAAAGAGCCAGTGTTTGACCCCAGCAAATTCCCCAAGCTGATAGATAAAGTAGACCCTAACGCGTGGCCAAAGCGTAAGTAATCGCTCCCTGGTAATGCGATAGTTGAAAGCCCCGCTACTGTTGAAGCTGACGGTGTGGGGCTTTTTGTTGGGCATCAATTCGTTTTTTTAGAATGAAACTGGGAAAACGTTGCGCTTTTGCTAATCGAAAAGCGACGTAGAATAGCTGCCAACGAACTCACTGATATGGCAGGAATTTTTACATGACCCAACGTACACTGCTGGTTACTTCTTCTATTCTTGGCGAAAATGGTCAGTCCAATGCGCTAGCCAATCATTTTAAAGCCAAAGTGAAAGCCCGCGATATTGCCCTCACCCATCGGGATGTGGTGGCAAACACACTGCCGCACCTTGCCATTGAAGAACTTGGTGCGTGGCAAACACCAGCTGAAGAGCGCAGCGCTGAGCAGCAGGCGCTAGCGGCTCACTCTGATGAGCTATTGGCAGAGTTGCGAGCGCATGAGGTACTAGTGCTGGCGGTGCCGTTGTATAACTTAGGTATTCCTTCCCAGCTAAAAGCATGGTTCGACCGTGTACTGCGCGCTGGCGAAACCTTCCGCTACACTGAAAACGGTCCGCAGGGTTTGATTGAAGGTAAACGGGCAATTATTTTAGCTGCTCGCGGTGGTCAATACGCGGGAACTGACTTAGACAGCCAAACGCCGCATCTAAAAGCCATGCTCGGTTTAATGGGCATTAGCGATGTGGAAATCGTCTTTGCTGAAGGGTTGAACATGGGCGACAATCATCGCGATGCCGCGCTAAAAGAGGCGTTCCAAGCAATCGATCAACTGGTCGCAACACTGTAATAACACGCTGATTGCGAAGGGTAACCATGCCACGCCCAGAGCTGCTCGAACAGATTTATACCATTGTTGATCAGATTCCTGCTGGGCGGGTAACGACTTATGGGCGTATCGCAGCAATGACCGATGGCGCAACGCCGCGCATGGTTGGATCGGCGATGCGTCATTTGCCAGAAGGGCATCAGTTGCCCTGGCACCGTGTCATTGCCGCGTCGTTAACGCTCGCCGACCACGGTGGGGCGGAACGCCAGCATCAGAAACTGCGCGATGAAGGCGTTATGTTTGATAGCAAAGGGCGTGTGCCTGCCCATCTTGTTTGGCCTGATTGAGCCAGAAGCGCTTTAAAATAACGCCGCCCAACGGCTGGTGGTCAGTTCATTGGGCGGCGTTGTTGGTTTACTCTTCCAGGTTAGCCCCGGATTTCCAGGACCAGTCGCGCCAGCGAAGGTCAAATAGATCTTTGCGGCGGTCTTTCAGGTTGGTCACTGAACCCTCAGCACGCACAACCGTGAGACGGGTCAGGTCCAAGTCCGAGAAGAAAATCATTTCGGTGTTAGGCGTGGTTTCCGCCAGCACGGCATCATGCGGGAAGGCAAAGTCCGACGGCGAGAACACAGCCGATTGCGCATACTGGATATCCAGGTTCTCAATGGAAGGCAAGTTGCCAACGCTACCGCACAGCACCACATAGCATTCGTTTTCAATGGCTCGGGCTTGGGCGCAATGGCGCACTCGCAGGTAACCATTTTTGGTATCTGTCCAGAACGGTACAAACAAAATATCCATGTCCTGGTCGGCTAGTAGACGGCCAAGTTCTGGGAACTCAACGTCGTAGCAGATCAAAATGCCCACGCGGCCTGCATCGGTGTCAAAGACCTGTAGGTTGTCACCGCCTTCAATTACCCAGTCACGGCGCTCTTGGGGGGTAATATGCAGCTTTGCCTGCCTTTCAATTTCGCCGTCCCGATGGAATAAGTATGCAATGTTGTAAAGACGGTCATCGTCGCCGACTTCAATCATTGAGCCGCCGACGATGTTGATGTTGTAGGACACCGCCATCCGCGAAAGCTCTGTTTTAAAGCGTTCGGTGAAGCCTGCTAAAAAGCGAATCGCGCCCATTTGATCCTGCTGGGCCGCGCGGTCTTGTAGGCCCATCAGAGGCGCGTTAAACAGCTCTGGGAAGACGGCAAAATCACTTTGATAGTCTGACAGCGCGTCAACAAAGTATTCAATTTGTTGAAGGGCTGCTTCCACAGACGCGAACTCACGCATTTGCCACTGTACGGCGCCAACCCGTACCTGCGTTGGGCGGGTATCCAGCACGCTTTCAGCAGGCTCGAATAGAATATTATTCCACTCTAAGAGCGTGGCATAACCGCGGGACTGTTCATCTTCAGGCAGATACTTGCGCAGCAGGCGCTTAACTTGGAAGTCGTTCGCCAACTGAAACGACAAAATAGGGTCATAAATCTCTTTGCGGGAGACTTTGTCGATATATTCCGCCGGTGTGAGCTCTTTGGCGTGCTGGTGATACTCAGGAATGCGCCCGCCCGCCAAAATGGCACGCAGATTGTGTGAACGACACAGCTCTTTACGTGCTTCATACAACCTCCGGCCCAAACGATAACCACGGTAGTCTGGGTGGATAAGGACATCCAGCCCGTACATAGCATCGCCGTCCGAGTCGTTAAGAATAGTTTCGCGATGGCCGATCAAGTCGTCATATTTATGCGGGTTAGAAAACTCGTCATAATCGACCTGTACCGTTAGCGCCACGCCCACCAGCATACCGTCGTCCTCAATGGCTATTTGGCCATCGGGAAATTCCTGGATCAGCTTATCAATGGTGTGCTTAGGCCATGAACCACCGAGGTCGTGATAGACCGCGTCCATCAACGTTTTTAGCTGTTCGTAGTCGTCGCTGGTAAGGTTGCGAAGATTAAGGTGCAGTTCTTCTAGGGACATAGTCAGGGGTTCCCGGCCGTCGAATGAAGTTAGCCTATTGTATCATTGCTGAGCATTGCTCGTTTTATCCGCAGCGACCGCACGCACCAGTGGTCGTGTCAGCGTTTGTGCCATGATGACGCCTGCAAGAATGAGCAGCCCTCCCATAAAGTGGAACCCTGCGACCTGCTCGCCTAAAAATGCCATAGCAATCACAGCACTAAAAAGCGGCATCAAGTTGATAAAAATACTCGACTGGTTCGCACCTATTTGACGCACCGCGCGCATCCATAAAAATGTAGTGATAACGGAAGCGGGAATGCCTGCATAAAGAATCAACCAGACGTTATGGCTGTCTACTGGCGTCATTGGGCCCATTAAATAAGGGGGAAGCAGAAATAGCACCGCAAAGCAGACTTGAGCATAAAGCATCACCCAAGGGGGGAGTTTCATTGCCCAGCGCTTCAACATAACGCCATAGAGTGCGTAACAGGTGGCCGCCACGACCATTAAGGCATCACCAAACGCTACTTGCAGCTGTAACAGTGATAAAGGATTGCCACGGCCAAGCAGTACGGTAACGCCAATAAATGCTAACACCCCACCGAAAACACCACCAAACGTGGGCGGTTCGCGCAAAATCAGCGCACTTAACAGAACCGTTAGTAGGGGCACCATGGCCGCTAAAATGCCCATATTGGTGGCAGTGGTCGTTTCTGCTGCTACATACGCTAAACCTTGCCAAAGCCCCATGCCAAGTAGCCCCAGCAGCGCTAATTTTGGCCAGTTGCGGTAGATTTCATCGCGGTGGCGTATCACCGCAGGGAGTACAAACGGCGTCATCACGGCCAAGGCTAGCAGCCAGCGTAAAAAGGCGATACTGCTAGGCGCAATAGCACCCACTGTTAATTGGTTAATCGTCATATTGCCTGACCAAATCAATACGGTGGCCAGGGGCGGTAAAAAGTAAATCAATGGCATAGCACGTTCCCTTATCGTTAGCAGGGTAATGTGACGTGCTTTCCCGCAGGGGGCAAGTGCTTTGCCATAATGAGCGCTAGTTTCGCAAGACGGCAAAAGAGGTACAGATTAAGCAGGGTAAAGGGCTGTACGTTGTGGGGCGTATGTCATACGCTTGTTTGAATGCTATTAACAAAATGAAGGAGCACCGTGATGAACCAAACGCCCGCTTACCCGCATCTGTTTCAACCGCTGACTATTGGCCACTTAACGCTACCTAATCGTGTATTGATGGGGTCAATGCACACTAATTTAGAAGAGGCACCCAACGGCTTTGAGCGCTTAGCGGCCTTTTATGCTGAGCGTGCCCGTGCGGGCGTTAGCCTGATTGTAACGGGCGGTATTGCTCCTAATGCTGAAGGTGCTGTGTTTCAAGGGGCCAATGCGCTTACCGATGAGTCTCAACTGGCTGAGCATAAGGGCGTTGTTGATGCTGTTCATGAGGCGGGCGGGCATTTATGTATGCAGATTCTCCATGCAGGACGCTATGCGTATTCGCCAGAACTAGTCGCCCCTTCTGCATTGCAGGCACCGATTAATCCGTTTATGCCTCGGGCGCTTTCAAGCGATGAGGTTGAACAGCAAATTGCTGACTATGTGCGCTGTGCGCAGCTTGCACAGCAGGCGGGCTATGACGGTGTTGAGGTCATGGGTTCTGAAGGTTATTTGATTAACCAGTTTATTTGTCGCCGTACCAATCAGCGCGATGATGCGTGGGGCGGTGATTTTGAGCGGCGGATCCGTTTTCCGATTGAAATTGTAAAACGTATTCGTGCGGCAGTGGGCGAGCGTTTTTTGATAATCTTCCGCCTATCGATGATTGATTTAGTGGAAGAGGGCAGCAACTGGGAAGAAGTGGTGCAGCTTGGGCAAGCCATTGAAGCAGCGGGTGCGAATGTGATCAATACCGGTATTGGTTGGCACGAGGCTCGAGTGCCCACCATTGTGACCAGCGTACCTCGTGCCGCTTTTACCGAGGTCACCAAGCGTATTAAAGCCGCACTCTCCATCCCGCTGATCACTACCAACCGTATCAATATGCCTGAAGTTGCCGAGCGCGTGTTGGCAGAGGGACATGCAGATATGGTGTCGATGGCGCGTCCGTTTCTGGCGGACCCTGAATGGGTGCGTAAAGCCGAAGCAGGTCTTGCAGACGAAATTAATACCTGTATTGCCTGCAACCAAGCCTGCCTAGACCACACCTTTATGGGCAAGCTTACCTCGTGCTTGGTCAACCCAAGGGCGTGCCATGAAACCGAGTTCAGCCTAACACCAGTTCATACGCCTAAGCGGGTAGCCGTGGTTGGCGGTGGCCCAGCAGGGCTAGCTAGCGCCGTGGCAGCGGCCAGCCGAGGCCACGATGTGGTGCTGTTTGAGCGCCGTAGCGAGCTGGGTGGGCAGTTTAACTACGCCCGTAAAATTCCCGGTAAAGAGGAGTTTAATGAAACCCTACGTTACTTCCGCGTCATGCTAAAAAAACATGCGGTGGACGTTCGCCTCAATACGGCAGCAACGCCCGAAAAATTGGCCGAGTTTGATGAGGTGGTGATTGCCACCGGTGTTATTCCCCGTGAACTGACGCTACCAGGGGCCAACCATGCCAGTGTGCTTAGCTACGCCGAGGCTATTGAGCACCCTGAGCGTGTCGGCCAGCGCGTGGCGGTGATTGGGGCTGGTGGTATTGGCTTTGATGTTTCTGAGCTGCTCGCTCATGAAGGTCACCCCGCAATGGATTTGGCGGCCTGGTGTGATGAATGGGGTGTCGACTTAGCAATGAGTGAGCGAGGAGGTTTAAAGTCACCGATGCCTCCTGTGTCACCTCGTGACATTGTAATGCTTCAACGTAAAAGCTCTAAGCCAGGTAAAAACCTGGGTAAAACCTCGGGCTGGGTGCATCGGGCCTCACTAAAGCAGCGCGGGGTTAAAACCTTAACTGGCTGTGAATATGTGAAAATTGACGATGCAGGTCTGCATATCCGCCGTGAGGGTGAAGAGCAAGTACTAGCGGTGGACACTATTGTGGTATGTGCAGGCCAAGAGTCGGTACGTGAGTTAATTAAGCCATTGAACCAAACCGGTGGGCGTGTGCATGTGATTGGTGGCGCTGATGAAGCCGCAGAGTTAGATGCAAAACGGGCCATCGATCAGGGCACTCGTCTTGCTGCTGTCCTATAGCTAAATGACATGGCCTAGCAATATTGCTAGGCGAGCCGAGCAGGTGACGTAAACGTTGAAATAGCGATAGACTGGTGGATCAGCATAGCTGTAGATCACAGCTAACCATTTATAAGGTGCGGGTGGCACCCAGCTCGCGCCGCAAGACCGTCAGATAAAAGGACTATCGCCATGACCTCGGAGTGTACCCCACGATTTTTGGCCAGTGACAACACCTCAGGTATTTGCCCAGAGGCGATGGAATACCTGTTGGAAGCTAACCAAGCTGATGATCTCGCCTATGGTAATGACCGTTGGACCGCCCGCGCAGCTGACCGTTTTCGTGAGATGTTCGACTTCGATTGCGACGTTTTTTTTGTGTTCAATGGCACCGCAGCAAATTCACTGGCACTTTCCGCGATGGGGCGCAGCTACCACAGCGTTATTTGTCATGAATTGGCCCATATTGAAACCGATGAGTGTGGTGGCCCTGAGTTCTTTTCAAATGGCGCAAAATTACTAACCTCTCCTGGGGCTAACGGCAAGTTAACGCCACAGGGCATCGAAGCGTTGGTGACCAAGCGCAGTGACATTCACTACCCCAAGCCCAAAGTGGTGTCGCTTACCCAGGCCACGGAAGTGGGCACGGTGTATTCCCGGGAGGAGCTGCTGGCAATACGCGCGATGGCAGACAAGCACGATTTACGCCTGCATATGGACGGTGCGCGGTTTGCTAATGCCTGTGCCGGTCTTAAGGCTAGCCCTGCCGAGCTGACTTGGCAGGTGGGGGTTGATGTGCTGTGTTTCTCGGGTACCAAGAACGGTTTAGCGTTTGGCGAAGCTATTTTGTTTTTCAATCGTGACTTAGCAGAAGACTTTTCGTACCGCTGCAAGCAAGCAGGTCAGCTGGCTTCCAAAATGCGTTATGTTTCTGCCCCTTGGCTGGGGCTGTTGGAAAGTGGCGCATGGTTAACTAACGCGGAACATGCCAATGCCATGGCGCGATATTTATCAGAAGGGCTACAGGCATTGCCAGGTGTTTCGTTGATGTTTCCTACTCAGGCCAATAGCGTTTTCGTTGAATTGCCACCCCATTCCATCGAAGCGTTGAAAGCTAAAGGGTGGACCTTCTATACCTTTATAGGCGCCGGTGGGGCGCGTTTTGTGTGTGCCTGGAACACAACCGTTGAATTATTAGATCAATTATTGGCAGACGTGAAATCTGTGCTGGAGTGATCCATAGTGCCGATAAACAGTGCCGATACTACGACTGCGCCGCCCTCTGGGCGGCGCAGCTGCTTCTACCCGTACCTACGCTTCGTGTGTTGTTAAGTATGGGTTTCAACGCAACTAACCCTCTCCTGTGATGCTCAAATTGTTAATCAATATGCGTTGAAGGTTTAGTCATCACATTTTGCTAATGCTGACTACGCTGATAGAGCGACACCTCGTTTTGCACGCCGCTTCGATGTTTGGGCTTGGCGGTAGCTGCTTGGGGATGGACCATAGGAGAGTTCCATGAGCATCTTTGATCACGTTCAAGACCGATTTGCCCGCGTTCAACAAGAAGACATGAGCCTTGAAGAGTATTTGGCGCTTTGTCGTCGAGATCCTAAGGTATATGCCAGCGCTGCCGAGCGTATGTTGGAAGCTATTGGTGAACCTGAAGTGATCGACACGGCGAAAGACCCGCGTCTATCACGTATATTTTCAAACAAGGTTATTCGCCGCTATCCAGCGTTTGCTGAATTTCACGGCATGGAAGAAGCCATTGAGCAAATCGTGTCGTATTTCCGTCATGCGGCTCAGGGGTTGGAAGAGCGTAAGCAGATTCTTTATTTGCTGGGTCCAGTGGGTGGCGGTAAGTCGTCGCTGGCTGAGCGCTTGAAGCTGTTGATGGAGCGTATCCCGTTTTATGCCATTAAAGACTCGCCGGTATATGAGTCACCGTTAGGGCTTTTTTCTCCAGAAGAAGACGGTGAACTGCTAGAGCAAGAGTACGGCATTCCCCAGCGCTATTTGCGCAGCGTGATGTCGCCCTGGGCGGCCAAGCGTTTAAAAGAAGCAGGGGGCGATATTTCCCAGTTTCGGGTGGTGCGTCTTTATCCTTCGCGATTAAATCAAATTGCTATTTCTAAAACCGAACCGGGCGATGAAAATAACCAGGATATCTCGTCGTTGGTAGGTAAGGTTGATATCCGCCAACTAGAACTTTACTCACAAGATGACCCCGATGCCTATAGCTTCTCGGGCGGGCTCTGTCGCGCGAACCAGGGGCTGATGGAGTTTGTTGAGATGTTTAAAGCGCCGATCAAGGTGCTACATCCACTGCTTACCGCTACCCAAGAGGGTAACTACAACCCCACCGAAGGCATGGGGGCAATTCCTTTTGACGGTGTGATCTTAGCCCACTCTAACGAATCGGAATGGCAGGCGTTTCGTAATAACCGTAACAATGAGGCGTTTCTAGATCGCGTCTATATCGTTAAGGTGCCTTACTGCCTGCGGGTTTCTGAAGAGATCAAGATTTACCAAAAACTGCTGGAAGACTCCTCGCTTAACGCCGCCCCCTGCGCGCCTGATACGCTGCGTATGCTGGCGCAGTTTTCGGTGCTTTCGCGTCTGAAAGTGCCCGAAAACTCAAGCATCTACTCTAAGATGCGCGTATACGACGGTGAAAACCTAAAAGATACCGACCCACGTGCGAAATCTATTCAGGAATACCGCGACGCGGCCGGTGTGGATGAAGGTATGCAGGGCTTATCTACCCGCTTCGCGTTCAAGATACTGTCTAAGGTATTTAACTTCGATGGTAATGAGGTCGCCGCTAACCCTGTGCATCTGCTGTATGTGTTAGAGCAAGCGTTAGAGCGTGAACAACTGCCTTCTGAGGTGTTTGAACGCTATATCGGCTTTATTAAAGAGTTTCTGGCACCGCGCTACGTCGATTTCATTGGTAAGGAAATTCAAACTGCGTACCTGGAATCTTATAGCGAGTATGGGCAGAACATCTTCGACCGCTATGTCACTTATGCTGACTTTTGGATTCAAGATCAAGAGTACCGCGACCCCGAAACGGGCGAATTGTTGAACCGTCAATCGCTGAACGATGAGCTAGAGAAAATCGAGAAACCGGCAGGTATTTCCAACCCGAAAGACTTCCGCCATGAAGTGGTTAACTTTGTACTGCGGGCGCGTGCACAAAATAACGGCATGAATCCTAGCTGGCAGTCTTATGAAAAACTCAAAGGTGTGATCGAGCACAAAATGTTCGCCAATACTGAAGAGTTGCTGCCGGTTATTTCGTTTAATGCTAAGGCGTCAAAGTCGGATCAGAAGAAGCATGAGGATTTTGTAGCGCGCATGGTGGACCGTGGCTATACCGAAAAACAGGTTCGGCTGCTTTCCGAGTGGTATCTACGCGTGCGCAAGTCCCAGTAGCGGATAATCGGGAGGTCGTATGACCTACTTTATTGATCGAAGGCCAAACGCTAAGCATAAAAGCGCGGTCAATCGGCAGCGCTTTTTGGAACGTTATCGAAAGCATATTAAGCGTTCAGTCGAGGAGGCGGTTAACCGCCGCTCGATTACTGATATGGAGCGAGGTGAAAAGGTCTCTATTCCGACCAAGGATATTTCTGAACCCGTCTTTCAGCATGGTCCGGGCGGTGCGCGGCATATCGTATCGCCGGGGAACAAAGAGTTTTTAGAGGGAGATAAAATTCGCCGCCCTGGCGGTCAGGGCGGTGGAGACGGGGCGGGGGAAGGGGGGGCATCTAATCAAGGTGAAGGGAACGACGAATTTGCGTTTACGCTTAGCCGTGAAGAGTTTTTAGAATTTGTGTTTGATGGTCTTGAGTTGCCACACCTTCAACGCAAGCCATTAAAATCGCTTGAAGAAATAAAGATGGTGCGAGCGGGCTTAGCTCGCGATGGAGTGCCATCAAGAATTAGCATCACCCGGTCAATGCGCGAAGCCTACGCGCGGCGTATTGCGATGCGCGCTCCCATCAAGCGAGCGTTAAAAGCCGCGCAAGAGGCGCTTGCTGCCGAAGAGCGCAAAGATTCTGTGCTACGCAATCCCGCACGAATTGCTGAGCTAAAGGCAGAAGTAGAGCGGTTGGAAAAGCGTATTGAAGCGGTGCCATTTATTGATACCTATGATCTACGCTATCACCAGCTGGCAGCGCAGCCACAGCCTTCCAGCCAAGCAGTAATGTTTTGTGTGATGGACGTTTCCGGCTCCATGACGCAAAACCATAAAGATATCGCTAAACGGTTTTTCCTACTGCTCTACCTTTTTTTGGAGAAGCATTACGAAAAAGTAGAGCTGGTGTTTGTGCGCCATCATACGGCGGCACGGGAGGTGAACGAGGAGGAGTTTTTCTACTCCCGCGAAACCGGCGGAACCATCGTTTCTAGTGCACTTACATTAGTCAATAACATCATTGAAAAGCGCTATCCTGCAGGGCAGTGGAATCTTTATGTTGCCCAGGCATCAGACGGCGACAACTGGGATGATGATTCGAATATTTGCCGAGATATGTTGGTGAAAAAACTCATGCCTCAGTTGCAGTATTACGCTTACGTAGAGATTACCCCTCATGAGCATCAATCGCTTTGGCATGAGTATGAAATTGTAGCTGAGCAGTTCGCGGAGCGGTTTGCAATGCGTCAAATTGTTGATGCTGGGGATATTTACCCTGTTTTCCGTGAGCTGTTTAAGCGTCGGTTGAGTCAAGAGCAGTAACGCGAACCGAGGAGTACGCCATGAGTGTAGCCCGTCAGCCAATAGCGACCGGTTCCGACTGGAACTTTAGTGTCTTGGAACGTTTTGATGAAGAGCTCGCTAGGCTCGCCGATGAGTACCGCCTAGATACTTATCCAAATCAGATAGAGGTGATAACTACTGAGCAGATGATGGATGCCTACGCGAGTGTAGGCATGCCGGTGGGCTATCATCACTGGTCGTTTGGTAAGCAGTTTTTGGCCGTTGAGCAGGCCTACAAGCGCGGTCAAATGGGTCTTGCCTATGAGTTAGTGATTAATTCCAACCCATGTATTGCGTACCTGATGGAAGAGAACACCTTGATGATGCAGGTGTTGGTGATTGCCCATGCCTGCTACGGGCATAACTCTTTCTTTAAAGGTAATTATTTGTTTCGTACCTGGACCGACGCCGACTCTATCGTCGATTATCTCGTCTTTGCGCGTAAGTATATTGCCCAGTGCGAAGAGCGCCATGGCGTTCATGCAGTAGAGCAATTGCTAGATGCTTGTCATGCGCTGCAAAATTACGGGGTAGACCGCTATAAACGACCTTCACCGATTTCTGCAGAAGAGGAGGTGAGGCGTCAAGAAGAGCGCGAAGCCTATCTGCAAACCCAGGTAAATATGTTGTGGCGAACGATTCCCGAGGCCCCCAGTGGCGTTGCACCATTGCCTGGCAGTTTGGCTAGTGACGATGACCCGCTTGGCTTGCATCATGGAGGCTGTTACCCCTCTGAGCCCCAGGAAAACCTGCTTTATTTTATTGAGAAAAACGCGCCGTTGCTGGCACCCTGGCAACGTGAAATTGTGCGGATTGTTCGCAAGCTAGCGCAGTACTTTTATCCTCAGCGGCAAACCCAAGTAATGAACGAAGGCTGGGCCTGTTTTTGGCACTATACGTTAATGAATAGGCTGTATGACGAAGGAAAAGTCGATGAAGGCTTGATGCTGGAGTTTTTGCAGTCCCATGCAGCGGTGATCAATCAGCCAAGCTTTGATAGCCCGCACTACAGTGGCCTTAACCCCTACGCCTTGGGCTTTGCCATCTTTATGGATATTAAGCGGATTTGTGAAGCACCAACGGATGAAGATCGTGAATGGTTTCCTGATATTGCAGGCAGCCAATGGCGGGATACCGTCGAGTTTGCCATGCGCAACTTTAAAGATGAGTCATTTATCCAGCAGTTTTTATCTCCCAAAGTAATGCGTGATTTGAAGCTATTTTTAATAGTGGATGATGATCAAGAGGAAACGCTGGAAGTCGCAGCAATTCATAATGAGCGCGGTTATCGCCGTGTACGTGAGGCGCTGTCGACCCAGTACGCTTTGTCGGTGCGTGAGCCGAATATACAAGTCGTTGAGGCGGCTATTCGAGGTGATCGGTCGCTGACCTTACACCATGTGCAAGATAGCCGTCGGCCCCTTGGTCGCAGTGTTTATCCAGTGATTCGCCATTTGCAGCAGTTATGGGGCTTTCCAGTGCATTTGGTTTCAATGGAGGAGGGGCGAGTAACGCGTCGTTACCAATGGCCTATTGGAGAAGAGGGTAACGAGAAAGAAGTGGGGTAGGTAATGCCAAGTAGCGTTATGAGCCCTTGTTTGTGCTTGTTCAACTAACTCGGCCCTGCAGTGACTGCAGGGCCGAGTAATTTCACTGGCGGATTTAATAACCGTTAGTGAGAGTAGCAACAGCGAATAGTATTACGCTTGTGCTGTCCAGGATTGACACCAGCCGTCAGGTTCAACGCTATTTTGCGGGAATAGCTGGCAGCCTTCATTGTCTGCATTAAAGAACATGCAGTTTGAGCACAGTTCACCTTCTTCATAGGCGGGGTGATCGCTCGCATCACTGGCTACTTCAACGTAGTTAAGTGCCTGAGCAGTTGGACTAGAAGGATCAAGGCGCGGTAACTCTTGGGCAAAAGCAGTCTTTGATAGAATGCCAGCACCAAACGGTAGGGCGGCGAGGCCCATTACGCTGTTACGCATGAACTTACGACGGCTTTGATTAGCCATGGTGTCTCCTTATCGTCACGGTCTGACGGTTCGCTAATATTATCGGGTGGTTAACCACCTCTTGATTCTCCGACAAGACTTATATAATCGAAGATATCTAACACATGCTAGCGCATGCTCAAAATTAGTGCGAATAACCTTATGATAAGCGCGACAATTGACCACGCCACTGGGCAATGCTTGGCCCTAGCAAGCAGCCTGTTATACTCGCCTCAAGCTGCAAGTTAGATGATTATCAACGCTGTCTATGGGGGAACTATGCAAAACGCTGTGATTTTAATCAATACCGAGAAAGGCCAAGTAAAAGCAGTCGCGGAGCGCCTGGCTGATGTCGAGGGCATTAGTGAAGTGTATTCGACCTGTGGCCGCTATGATTTGGTCGCGATTGCCCGTACACCTGATTTTGAGAGCCTCGCTGAACTCGTCACGGAGCGCCTAAATGCTGTTGAGGGTATCAGCGATACCGAAACATTGAATGCGATGCAGGTACACTCTCGTCACGATCTAGAAACAATGTTTTCGCTAGGTTGGTAGTCAGTTAGCCATCTTACGTAACACATAAAAAAGTAGGGCGTAGAATCTACATTAGGGAGTAAGTCTGTTGGGGAAATCTCTTTCGCGCTGGCGTCGTCAGGGAAAACGCCTTGGTATCGCTGTGCTGTTTGTCGTTGTGGGGGCGGGGCTTTGGGAGTTTCAGGAGCGTCAGCATAAGGACGACTATACATGGATGGGGGTGCCCACCTGGGATGGATTTCATCCAACCACTTTTCATCGTGTGCTGAGAAACGATGGCTTTTTAGCAGGGTGGTCAGATGTGCGAGCCAATGCCTTGTGGGTCAGCTATCAAGTTGAAGCGGTAGCTGATGACACGCGTATTGGTTCACGACCTAATTTTAAAGCTGACTGGCGCACATTATGGCCAATTGGTACCGACAGTTATGCGGGCAGTGGTTATGATCGTGGGCATTTGGCACCTAACTATGCAATTGCAGCGGTACATGGCCGCAGTGCCCAGGTTGATACCTTTTTGATGAGTAATATGACGCCTCAGCGGCCTAATTTAAATCGCCAGCTTTGGCAGCGTCTAGAAGAGTCGGTAATGGATCACTTTGCGCCACGCTTTGATCGTTTGCAGGTGATTACTGGCCCGATTTTTCCAGAGCGTTTTATGGATAATGTGTTTAATCGGGTGGGTTTCGTAGAAGTGCCGGAAGCGTTTTACAAAATTATCGTTGTACCGGATGAAGAGGCAACGTTGGCACTAGCTTTTATCATGCCGCAAGACGTTCGTGGTAATGAACCGTTAGACGATTATCTGGTGACTATTGATGAGATCGAGTCGCGCACAGGGTTGAATTTTTTCCCTGATTTGTCGTCAGAGCGTGAGGCGGTAGTGGAAGGCCTGTTACGAACCCAAGGCTGGGCGTTAGAAGAGGTCGCGCGACGTCCTGGGCGTTTTCAATAATGCAAAATACCGATTGAGCGAATATATTCGCTCAATCGGTTATTTTAGGTGATTTTCTAAGCACTGTTGTCTAAGTGCGGTTTTCTAAGCACCGTTGTCTAAGTGCAGTGCCCTAGCAGGAAAGAGTTTTAAGCAAAACAACTTAAACAAAAAATAAAATAATGAAGGCCTAGAAAAGGAAGTATTGCGAGCAAACAGCTGAAGGTGGGAATGATAGGTTTTTAACTGGAACTGATGGGATCAAGACTATTGAGATGGTGCCCAGAAGAGGACTTGAACCTCCACGTCCATACGGACACTAGCACCTGAAGCTAGCGCGTCTACCAATTCCGCCATCTGGGCATATCATGTTTGCTATTTTTACTGCTGTTTTTCGTACCGCTGTTTGCATTCGTATGGTGCCCAGGAGAGGACTTGAACCTCCACGTCCATACAGACACTAGCACCTGAAGCTAGCGCGTCTACCAATTCCGCCACCTGGGCGAACACAAACTTTTTGCTGACACTTTTTTCAATACTACTTCTAATGCTTGCCGCTGCACCGTTTTACATCATGAAAAGGGGGTAACACGATATAAGATGGTGCCCAGAAGAGGACTTGAACCTCCACGTCCATACGGACACTAGCACCTGAAGCTAGCGCGTCTACCAATTCCGCCATCTGGGCAAGTGGCGCGTATGATACCGAGGCCACGCTTAAATGCAAGGCCCGGCAACTGTTTTTTATCGTTAAAAACGTACAATTGCCGTGCTAGGTGGTTGGGTGATTGAACAGGCAGCGCTATAATGTAGCTATGATCAAACAAAACATGACGTTTTTCAGTCAATCAATGGCTGAATCCCCCCGCTCGCAGCGCACTGTGCCTGCGCCCATTAGCTGCCTCCCGCAAACGCAATCAAGGATGTTGATCGCATGAAGTACTGGACGTTAAGTGATGATCCGCACGCCGAGCGCGAGGCGCAAAAGTATGACAATCCTGCGCCCAGCCGCGAGTATTTATTAGCTGCCCTGGAAACGTACGGCAAGCCGATAACCCACGAAAATATGAGCCGTATGCTCGGCATTGAAGATGAAGATCATCTTGAAGCGGTTCGCCGGCGCATGGCCGCCATGGAGCGCGATGGTCAGGTGCTGCGCGACCGGCGTGGTGCCTATGCCTTGATTGATAAGCTGGATCTGATTAAAGGCAAAGTGCTAGGCCACCGAGATGGCTTTGGTTTTCTGTTGCGCGACGATGGGAAAAAACCGGATTTAGTGCTGCCACCACGCCAGATGCGCCGTGTTTTCCACGGGGATTATGTGCTGGCGCGAGTGAGTGGACGTGATCGCCGCGGCCGTGATGAGGCGACCATCGCTGATGTGATTGCGCGAAATACCCAAACGATTGTGGGGGTATACCGTAGCAATTCACCTGAGTTTGGCGTGCTAATTCCTGAGAATCCTCGTATTACCCAGGAAGTTATTATTCCTCATACCGCAAGCGCTGGCGCAAAAGATGGCCAGGTGATTTCTGCGAAAATCGTTCAGCAGCCAGCTACGCGCGTTCAGCCGGTAGGCGAAGTTATCGAAGTGCTGGGTGAGCGGATGGACCCTGGCATGGAAATAGATATCGCGATTCGTAGTTACGATATCCCCGCTGAGTTTCCGCCAGAAGTGCTTGACCAAACTAGCGGTATTTCAGCAGAAGTATTAGAGGAAGATAAGCAACACCGTGTCGATCTGCGTGAGCTTCCGTTGGTTACCATTGACGATGAGTCTGCCAAAGATTTTGACGATGCGGTGTGTGCTTGGAAGACCAAGTCGGGTAGTTGGAAGCTGCTGGTTGCGATTGCCGATGTGTCGCACTACGTGCGTCCTGGTACCGCGCTTGATGACGAGGCACGTACGCGGGGGAATTCGGTGTACTTCCCCGGCCAAGTGGTGCCGATGTTGCCGGAGCTGCTTTCAAACGGTTTGTGTTCGTTAAACCCCCAAGTGGATCGTTTGGTGATGGTTTGTGAGATGAATATCTCCAAAACCGGCGCAATTAGTCGCTACTCGTTCTATGAGGCGGTAATGAATTCCCACGCCCGCCTGACCTATAACAAGGTGGCGGCCATTCTCGATAGCGAGAGTGACGAAGGCGAAGCGCTGCGTAATGAGTACAAAGGGCTGGTAAAGCCACTGCAAAATCTGCACGAGCTTTACGGCCTGCTGCGTAGTGCGCGCGAAGAGCGCGGTGCGATTGATTTCGATACCACTGAAACGGCGATTATCTTTAATGATGAGCGCAAGATTGAAAAAATTGTGCCTCGCACCCGTAACGATGCTCACAAGCTGATCGAAGAGTGCATGCTGGCAGCTAACGTGGCTACCGCGCGTTTCTTAGATAAACATGATCTGCCAGCCCTGTACCGGATTCACGAGCGGCCAACCCCAGAGCGCCTTGATAAGCTGCGCCTGTTCTTAAGTGAGCTAGGTCTTTCCGTGGGTGGTGGCGATATGCCAACGCCTCAGGACTATCAAGCGTTACGCGAGGCGATTATTGATCGCCCAGATGCTGACATTATCCAAACCGTCATGCTGCGCTCGATGAATCAAGCGGTTTATTCGCCGCAGAACGAGGGGCACTTTGGCTTGGCTTACCAGGCCTACGCGCACTTCACGTCACCCATTCGCCGTTATCCTGATCTGCTGGTACACCGCGCTATCCGCTCGGTTATTCGTGGGCCTCGCCAAACCAATACGGTGGTTCGGGTTGAAGGCGCACCTGTCGATCCGCCGAGCAAGTGGTGCCCTTACACCTTTGAGCAAATGCTTGAGCTGGGTGAGCACTGCTCGATGACCGAGCGGCGGGCTGATGAAGCAACCCGTGATGTTGAAAGCTGGCTCAAGTGTGAGTTTATGTCTGACAAGCTGGGTGAAACCTTCGATGGCACTATTGCTTCGGTAACCCAGTTTGGCCTGTTTGTACGCCTTGATGACTTCTATGTTGAAGGGTTGGTGCATGTCACTTCGCTGCCCTCCGACTACTATCACTATGAGGCGGAAAAGCATCGTCTTAAAGGCGAACGTACAGGTACAACGTACCGCCTGGGCGACGGGCTGACGGTTCAGGTTGCGCGGGTAGACATGGATGATCGTAAGATCGACTTTGGCCTTGCCGATGACAAGCCTAGACCGCGTCGTCAGCCACGTAAGCGTCGTGGTGGAGAAGGCGGGGCTGGTAAAGAAGGTGGGGCTGACAAAGCAGCATCCACCGATAAGCAGCCGACACGCCGTGGTCCAAGACGCACGCGTAATGGCCCGCGTAAACCATCACCGAATAAGGGTTGAGCATGAAATCGTCGTCGTCTCGACGTGGCTCGCGTCCAGCGGTACCTACACCAGATGGGTTAGATCAAGTGTATGGCGTTCACGCCCTTGAAAGCCTGCTGGAGCGGGGTGAAACGCCCCGTGAGCTGTGGGTGCAGCAGGGCTCTGGTAACCGCTTGAAAGAGTTGGTTGCTAATGCTCAGTCCCGTGGTACGCATGTTAAAGAGCAGTCGCGTGACCTGTTGGATCAGCTTACGCAGGGCGCTGCTCATCAGGGCGTTGTAGCTTTTTGCCCCCCGCTGGTTCCCGAAGGGGAGGAGTCGCTATGGCTGAAGCTGCGTGCATGGCAGGCTTCTGCACCGCCGTTATTGTTAGTGCTGGATGGTGTTACCGATGTGCATAATTTCGGTGCGTGTCTTCGCAGTGCTGATGCAGCGGGTGCTCATGGAGTGATCGTGGCGAAGGATAAAGCTGCACCGCTGAACGCGACGGTGCGCAAAGTAGCGTGCGGTGCTGCTGAAGTGGTGCCTGTGTATCAGGTCACTAACCTGGCTCGTACGCTTGCCAAGCTTAAAGATGCCGGTGTGTGGATTACTGGCACGGCGGGTGAAGCTGACGCAAGTGTGTTTGAGATTGATATGACTGGCCCAACGGCATTAGTGATGGGAGCTGAAGGGAAAGGTATGCGTCGGCTAACTAGAGAAGCTTGCGACAACTTGGCAAAGCTGCCTATGGCGGGTCAAGTCTCCAGTTTGAACGTCTCGGTGGCGGCGGGTATTTGTTTGTTTGAAGCTGTTCGTCAGCGGCAGCTTGCAAGTTAGTCCCTGTCCCACTAAAATGCTTGCGCCCGTTTATCCTTAAGCGGGTGCTCGTATTAGTTAATAGTGAATACGAAAAACAGTTCTGCTTGATGCCCCAGACAACATCGTTCGCGGTGAGTAACGGGCACTTCAGTTAACTCCTTGCTTCCCTGTCGTTGCTGAGACATTTGTCTCAATGCACATCGGAAGCTGTCAAACCGCAAGGAGATTCCATGCGTCATTACGAAATCGTGTTTATGGTCCACCCGGATCAGAGCGAGCAAGTGCCGGCTATGGTCGAGCGCTACACCAGCATCGTTACCGAAAACGGTGGCACTGTGCATCGCTTGGAAGATTGGGGCCGTCGTCACCTGGCTTACCCGATTAACAAGATCCACAAAGCCCACTACGTGCTGATGAACGTCGAGTGCACCGGTGAGACTCTCGAAGAAATCGAGAACATCTTCCGTTTCAACGACGCTATCATTCGCAGCTTGGTTGTTCGCTGTAAAGAAGCGATCACTGAAGCTTCACCGATGATGAAGCCGGCAGAAGAGAAGCGTCCGCGTCGCGAAGATAGGCCGCGCGCTGAAGAAGCTGAAGAAACTGCCTGATTTTATCCACCGCACGTTTTAAGGAGCTAGTCCATGGCACGTTTTTTCCGTCGCCGTAAGTTTTGCCGCTTCACCGCTGAAGGCGTCAAGCAGATCGACTATAAAGATCTCGACACGTTGAAGGCTTACATCACCGAAACCGGCAAGATCGTTCCGAGCCGTATTACCGGTACCAAAGCACGCTATCAGCGTCAGCTAGCGACTGCTATCAAGCGTTCGCGCTACCTGGCACTGCTGCCCTACTCCGATAGCCATCAGTAAGCGTTTAACGTGATGCTGGCACTGGCAAGATGGCTCATGCAGAGCACGCCTTATGCCATTGGCGGGGCAGCATTAGCGACGCTAGTGCCTTGGCTGTTCTGGTTAGGGGCAGCCATTGCTGCGTTAGTTACTTTGCGAAAAGGCTTCGCGCCTGCACTGCCGGTAATTATCGCTGCAGCACTACCTGCAGGTTTTTGGTGGTCTCAAGGTGACGTCATTCCACTTGCTAGCGTACTGCTAGTAACCCTGATGGCGGTTATCTTGCGTGAGAGGATGCGCTGGAGTGAAGCATTAATCGTTGGCACATTAGCGGCAGCGGTAATGGTTCAGCTCGGCATCTTTAGCCCGCCAGGTGGAACACAGCTGATGCTGGAGCAGCTGCGAGAAAGCTCGACTGAGATTGATCGCATGCTGACAGAGTTTGCTAACCAAGGTATTGATGCGCCGACACTCGCCGCTATGGTGATTGGTGGAGTAACCGGCTTAGTAGTACTGTTAGCCGCTATTGCGTGTTTAGCCCTAGCGCGAAGCTGGCAGGCTGGGCTTTATAACCCAGGCGGCTTCCGTGAAGAGTTTCACGCATTGCGCCTATCCCCTAAAGAGCTCGCTGTTTTAATCGTGCTTGGTGTAGTGGGTATGGTGCTAGGCGCGCACGCTCTGGCAATGCTTGGATGGATTCCTCTGCTGGTCGCTGGTATTGCGTTAGTGCATGGGTTTATTGGAATAAAGGGGATGAACGGGCTGTGGCTGGTGGCATTTTATGTGCTGCTGAT
Organism: Halomonas qinghailakensis; assembly: GCF_025820815.1. Lineage (NCBI taxonomy): Bacteria > Pseudomonadati > Pseudomonadota > Gammaproteobacteria > Oceanospirillales > Halomonadaceae > Halomonas > Halomonas qinghailakensis. The sequence continues at coordinate 2,766,326 of NZ_CP096973.1, forward strand.
CACGACCTGGCCCACGATTCTCATTGTGCTGCTGTTGGGGCTGATTGATACATTCGCGAACGTTCGCGCACGCCTTGCCCGCAGCAACTGACAAGAGGTTTACGAGATGGAAGTCATTCTGCTCGACAATATTGGTAAGCTGGGCGGCCTGGGTGACAAAGTCACTGTAAAGCCCGGTTATGGTCGTAATTATTTGGTACCTTATGGCTTAGCCGTACCGGCTACCAAAGAGAACGTTGAAGCATTTAAAGCCCAGCGTGCTGAGCTTGAAGCCCAAGCCGCCGAGCGTAAAGCAGAAGCTGAAGCGCGTGCTGAGCAGCTTAACGACATCGAACTGTCGTTGGTTTCTAAAGCAGGTGATGAAGGCAAGCTGTTCGGTTCTATTGGTCCTCGTGACCTGGCCGATGCGATTTCCTCTGCTGGCATCGATGTTGCCAAGAGCGAAGTACGCATGCCGCAAGGTCCGATTCGCCAGACTGGCGAGTACGACATTGCACTACACCTGCATGCAGATGTAGATGCGGTTGTTCGCGTGGTTGTTGTCGCAGAGTAAACGCTCTCGCCAACGCTGACGCCTCAAAGGGCGCGGGACTTCCCGCGCCCTTTGTTTTTTGAAGTAGGTTTTTTGAAGTAGGTTTTTTTAAAACAAATTTTTAAAACAGTTGTGACTCGTCGTTAAGGAGCAACGACTGAGTATGTTTACTTCTAGGCGCTGGTCAAAAGTATGTGCGCTGTTTTTGGTGCGTTTTTTTGAACGTCGCTTAGCGTCGATGTACCGCTTATGGTGTATCTGAGGTTGCGCTAAGATAGTGAACGTCGTTGGCTATGTTATTTAAAGGAGCTCGCTATGCAGGACCTGCCATCTGCTGATCAGGAAACGGCAGCGCTGAAGCTGCCGCCGCATTCTCTTGAAGCGGAGCAGTCGGTGCTTGGTGGGCTAATGCTGGACAACCAGGCTTGGGACAATGTGTCGGAGCGGTTGGTGGCAGACGATTTCTACCGCTATGAACATCGCTTGGTGTTCAACGTGATGATTCATCTAGCCGAATCTGGTCAGCCGCTGGACGTTATTACATTATCAGAAGCGCTGGAAGCGCGTGATCAGCTAGATACAGTAGGTGGTTTGGCGTTCCTGGCAGAACTTGCGCGTAATACGCCTTCGGCCAGCAATATTCGTGCTTATGCCGATATCGTTCGTGAGCGGGCGACGCTGCGTAAGCTTATCCGGGCGGCCAATCAAATTGCTGATGGGGCATTTTCGCCCCAGGGGCGGCCTGCAGATGAATTGCTCAATGAAGCTGAACGGCTAGTGTTTCAAATTGCCGAGGAGCGGCCGAAAACCGGCGGCCCTATTGGCATGAGTGAGCTACTAACCAAAGCGGTTGATCGTATTGATGAGCTGTTCAATCTAAAAGGTGAGATGACCGGACTTTCCTCGGGATTTCGTGACCTGGATGAAATGACGTCCGGCCTGCAGCCTTCGGATTTGGTGATTATTGCCGGACGTCCGTCTATGGGTAAGACCACCTTTGCAATGAACCTGGTTGAACATGCGGTGATCTCTAGCGACAAACCGGTGATGGTGTTTTCCATGGAGATGCCCGCTGAGTCGCTGATGCTACGGATGCTGTCGTCACTAGGCCGAATTGATCAGACTCGCGTGCGCTCTGGCCAGTTGGAAGATGAAGACTGGCCGCGGCTTACCTCAGCAGTCAATTTGCTCAAAGACAAGCAGCTGTTTATAGACGACACCGCAGCACTTTCGCCCAACGAAATGCGCTCGCGTTTACGCAGGGTAGTGCGTGAACACGGTAATATGGCACTGATCATGATTGACTATCTGCAGCTGATGCAGATCCCCGGTTTTTCTGAAAACCGAACCGGTGAGATTTCGGAAATATCACGTTCGTTGAAGGGGTTGGCAAAAGAGTTTCAGTGTCCTGTTGTGGCCCTTTCACAGCTTAACCGTTCGTTAGAGCAACGCCCCAATAAACGTCCTGTGATGTCGGACTTAAGGGAGTCGGGTGCGATCGAGCAGGATGCCGACGTGATTGCTTTTGTTTACCGAGATGAAGTGTATAACCCCGATAATCCTGATAACCAGGGGATTGCTGAGCTGATTATCGGCAAGCAGCGTAACGGCCCGATTGGGACGGTGCATATGGCGTTTATTGGTAAGTACACGCGCTTTGAAGATCTAGCGCCTGATAGCTATGGTGAAGCTTTCGGTGATTAACTTGAGCGTCAGGGGGGAGAACGTATAATGCTCCTCCCCGACGAAACAGATAGACAGGAGTATCAAATGGCAGGTGGTTTTAGACGTGGCAACCGTAAGCGTCTTCCAAAGTTAGAAGGCCGTGGGGAGTTGCAGTCGCTAGAGCGTGAAGGGCCATTTAAAGAGTGGTTGGGTATGCCTGACCTCTACCGTTACTTCCTAGTGGTCGAAGGGGAAAAATATAGCTACCAGACTGAGGATTCGGAGCTGCCAGTCACCGTGGGCGATAAGGTGGTTTTTCGTTATAAGGAAACCAAAGGCGGCAACTGGATTGATCGCAACTCGTTAGGTAAGGCCATCGACCCATCTGAATATCAATAATTCGATGAATATGTTGATGAAAAAGTTGATGAAAAAGTTGATGAAAAAGTTGATGAAAAAGTTGATGAATTCTTGGCTAAAATAGTTGATGGTTTGGTCAGGAACTCTCTTGTGATGTTGCCGTCATAGTGAGTTAGTGTAAAGGTAATAAAATTGTCATGGGGTAACGTCATGCTGTGCCCCATGATAATTAACAATCATAGGAGAGCATCATGGAACTGAAAGAACTGAAACGGTTTGTCGCAGGGCACGACAACTTTGAAATACGCGTCATTACTCATTCTGGTAGCCGTTTTTACCAAGTTGAACTTGAAGATGTCGAGGGTGAGCGGCACATGCTAACTCAGCGTAACAAGCCAATGCTGTTTCGCTCATTAGACGATGTCTACCTTGAGCTAAAGCGCGCTGGCATCCATCGTGCTTACTTAGTTCAGCATGTGCCCCAGGATGAAGTGATTGGTCGTGATGCGCATTACAGCTCGCCACTGACATCGCGTATGCCGCTGGTATTTTAATTTTAACCTGATCTTCTTTTATTCACTTATTTAGCGGCACGTTTTTCCCACCACTGCCCCAGTCGAACGCGGCGACGGGCAAAAAAACGATAGCCTGCATCCATTATCCCCCGTAGGCCTGGTAAGCAAGATAGCCACACTAGCCACCGGTAGCCCAACACCGCATAAAGGGCCCGGCTGGCATCCATCCCGATATACCAACTTCCCTTGCTGTCTCTTACGTGTAGCAGTCCCATCATGTCACTAAAGGTGCGTCCAACATCGGCAGCTTTGAAGTTTTCATCCTGAATATCCACTAAGGTCACGCGCTCTTTATGGCGATGTTTTGCAAGCCATGCGACTTCTACGCGGCAAAAGGGGCAGTGACCATCGTGGTATAGGGTGACTGGTGAGTTGGCCTGGAGTGTCGAAAAACGGCTCATTGAGTGTCCTTTGCGTTATAACCTTGGGTATGGTGCGCTTGGCCGTAGCCTTGGCTGGTCGGTAGTGAGGCTAGAAACTGTTCCGCCTGCTGACGCATCGCCTCACGCTTTTCGTCTTTCATGCGTGAGAGAGAGCCATAGATTAGTTTCATGCGCGGGTTACGGTTTAGCTGCTCAGCGTTGGTTTCCAGAAAATGCCAATAAAGGCTGTTAAATGGGCAGGCTTTTGGGCCAGTTACCTGCTTTGGGGAGTAGCGACAGTGCTGGCAGTGGTCAGACATTTTGTCGATATACTTGCCGGAAGCGCAGTAAGGTTTGGAACCCATTAGACCACCATCGGCATGCAGCACCATGCCCAACGTATTGGGCAGTTCGACCCATTCGCAGGCATCGGCATAAACCGCTAGGTACCAATCGCAGAGTGCTTCAGGCTTCACGCCGCAAAGTAGGGCAAAGTTGCCGGTTACCATTAAGCGCTGAATATGGTGGGCATAGCTATTGTCGATGGTCATTTGAATAGCGCGCTGTAAGCAACGCATATCAGTATTTCCATCCCAGTAAAACGCAGGCAAATCGCGTTCAAAACCAAGCCGGTTTTCACGCTTATAATTCGGCATGTGTGTCCAGTAAAGCCCACGAACATACTCTCGCCAGCCAAGTATCTGACGAATAAACCCTTCAACAGCGTTAAGGGGGGCTTTGCCATCGTAATACTGCTGCTCAGCGGCTTCGCACACTTCTTGAGGGGTTAACAGACCGATATTGAGCGCCGCCGATAGCCTGGAGTGATACAGAAACGGTGCGGCGTCGCTAATTGCATCCTGATAGCGGCCAAAATCGGCCAGGCCGTGGTTAAGAAAGTGCTTCAAATCCACCAGCGCCTGTCGGCGGGTGACGGGGAGGTTGAAGTTATCCAGGGAGCCCATATGGTCGCTAAAATGGCGCTTGGCGTCGTTGAGTGCTTCCTTGGTGAGCGCATCTTGGGTGTGTTGGGGTAGCGCTGGAAAACGGAGGGTTGCATCAATCGGTTCGCGGTTGTCGTGGTCGAAATTCCACTGGCCACCCGCAGGTGAATCGCCTTCCATTAACAGGCCGGTTCGCTTGCGCTGCTCACGATAAAAATACTCTAAACGGAGTTGTTTACGACCGTGAGCCCAGTGAGCGAAGTCGTCGGGTGTGGTAAAGAAACGCTCATCTTCTATCAGTTGCCAGGGTAGGGTAGCCTGTTGGCGCTGGCGCATGGCATCCCATAATCGCCACTCGCCGGGTCTCGTTACGTGTATTTCACTGCAGCCATACTGGGTTGCAATACGTTCGGCTTCTTCGATGAGCGAATGGGTATTGTCGGGATCATCAAGGCGGGTGTAGTGCACGGTATAGCCTTTATCCCGTAACGCTTGGGCAAAATGTCGCATGGCGGCCATGAATAAGCCGATCTTATGTATATGGTGAGGCACATAACGTGCTTCTTCGCTGACTTCACATAGGGCGACCACCGCGTTGTTCGGCGCATCGCGCAAGGTTGCCAGGGAAAGCGACAGCTGATCGCCAAGAACAAGCAGTAAAGGCTTATACATGAGTTTGCCTGCAGTTATACAAATAATGTTGATAGTATAACTTTATGCCGCGGCTTTGCCGAAAAGTGTTAAGATTTTGCCAACTATTAAAAGTACCTAAGGAGTTAGCGACATGGTCGATAGTGTTGTGAAAGATCAGCCGGGCGAAGGGCGTTTGGTTCATGCCCCTAGTGACCACCCTGCGGTTCCTCCTGCCAAGGTGGGTGTGGTTCTGGCCAACTTGGGCACCCCGGATGCAACTGACTATTGGTCCATGCGTCGCTATCTCAGTGAGTTTTTGTCTGATAAGCGCGTTGTTGATTACGCTAACTGGAAGTGGCAGCCGCTGCTGCAGCTGATTATTTTAACCAAGCGGCCGTTTTCTTCTGGGCATGCTTATAAAAGTATTTGGAACAACGAGAAAAACGAGAGCCCACTGTTGACCACCACGCGTGCGCAAACGGAGAAAATGGCCGAACGTTTGAAGGCGCTCTATGGCGATAACGTCGAAGTTGATTTCTGTATGCGCTACGGCAATCCGTCGACCGAAAGTGTGCTCAACCGTATGAAAGAGAAGGGCTGTGAGCGGATCGTCTTTTTCCCGCTATATCCCCAGTACGGCTCGCCCACCACAGCGACGGCAAATGATCAGGCATTCCGCACGCTCATGAAAATGAAGTGGCAACCTTATATTCGTACAGTGCCCGCTTACTTTGAGCACCCAGCCTATATTCAGGCGCTGGCAAACTCGGTACAAGAAGCTTATGACAGCTTTGAAACTCGTCCCACCAAGCTGGTGGCAAGTTACCACGGTGTGCCGGAGCGCTACTTGTTAGAAGGTGACCCCTACCACTGTCAGTGCCAGAAAACGACGCGCTTGATGCGCGAAAAGTTGGGGCTGAGTAAAGAGGAAGTGGACACTGCGTTTCAGTCGCAGTTTGGGCCCGAAAAGTGGGTAGGCCCGCAAACCGTTGATCATGTAGCTGAGTTGGCTAAGCAGGGGCACAAGCATATTGCGATTATGTCGCCGGCTTTCTCTTCTGACTGTGTCGAGACGCTAGAAGAGATAAAGGAAGAGATTCACGATAGCTTCATGGAAGCGGGCGGCGAGACGTTTAGCTACATCCCTTGCTTGAATGACCGGGATGACCATATTGAGGCGCTGTTGGCGGTTGTAAACAACGAGTTGTTAGGTTGGCTTTCTACTACGTAAGGATTCATCTTGTCACAAGCCGCCAAGGTACCTAACCACGGCGGCTTTTTTTATGGGTCCTAGATTTCTAGAAATTTGACCAACCTTGGTATAAGGTCTGTGCATTAAAAATCACATTTATTCAACGTTAGGGCCGTTCGATCTTGCTGCTGCCTTAGAGTTAACTGAAACGTTCTTACAGGGAGAAACCACCGGATGCAATTCGCTGTTTTAATGGGCTTTGTGCTGGCAGCGTCGTCGCCTTTGCTCAACCGCTGGTTTGGAGAACGGGCAAGCCTAGCGCTGGCACTGTTTCCTGCCCTAATGGCTGGCTGGCTGCTCAGCCTAGCGCCGGTCGTCATAAGCGAGGGATCATTACTGCTGGAGTGGGCATGGGTGCCGTCTCTAGGCATCAGTCTAAGCTTTTTAGTTGATGGGCTTTCCTTATTATTTGGCCTTTTGATTACAGTGATCGGTACCTTCGTGCTGATTTATGCCGGTGGGTATTTAAAAGGCCATGACGATATCGCACGTTTTCACTTAGCGCTTGTAGCGTTTATGGCCTCTATGTTGGGGTTGGTGCTCGCTGATGGGCTGCTGACACTCTTTGTCTTTTGGGAATTAACCAGTATCACGTCTTACTTATTGATTGGCTTTAACCACTACGACATGGAGGCTCGGAAAGCCGCACGCCAAGGGTTGTTCGTCACTGTCGCGGGTGGACTAGCGTTGATGGCAGGCCTTGTGTTCCTGGGAGTGGCTAGCGGGAGTTGGTCGCTTTATGAAATAAGCCAAATGGAAAGCGATCTTCGCGACCATTCGCTTTATACCCCTATGCTTATTTGCCTGCTGTTGGGAGCTTTTACAAAATCAGCTCAGTTCCCTTTTCATTTTTGGTTGCCCAACGCGATGGCGGCACCGACACCAGTCTCGGCCTATCTGCACTCAGCGACCATGGTAAAGGCAGGTATTTACTTACTGGCCCGTTTGCAGCCAGAGCTCGGTGGCACAGCGCTGTGGGTGGGAATACTGTCAGTGGTCGGCGCGACCACCATGTTAACGGGGGCTTTCTTAGCGATTCATCACACTAATATCAAAAAGCTACTGGCCTATTCCACCATTATGGCACTGGGCACGTTAACCATGCTGTTGGGCATTGGTTCTGAGTACGCTATGACGGCATTTGTTACCTTTTTACTTGCTCATTCGATGTATAAAGGGGCGCTGTTTATGGTTGCCGGTATATTAGACCATGAGACAGGTACCAAAGACGTTACTGCCATGGGTGGGCTGAAGTCTGCCATGCCAATCACCGCGGTGATTGCCTGTGTGGCGGCGCTGTCGTTGGCTGGTGTGCCGCCGCTTTTTGGGTTTATTGGAAAAGAGTTAATGCTAGAAGCAGCGTTAGGCGCAGAGCGTTTTAAAATGCTGTTAGTTTTGTTTGCCTTTTTAGCTGCCATCCTGACGATAGCCGTGGCCATCATCATAGCGATTCGCCCCTTTTGGGGGCAGTTGCATACCACCCCAAAAGAGCCCCATGAAGCGCCTTTTAGCATGCTAATTGGGCCTGCTGTGTTGGCGCTTGGTTCGCTTTTGCTAGGGTTGGCACCCGCCATTCTGGGGGCTGATGCGTTACTTACATCAGCCGCAACAGCGGTGGCAGGCGAGCCACTATCGGTGACACTGTCGCTCTGGTATGGCATCAACATGGCATTGATCATGTCGATTGTTAGTCTTGGGCTAGGCTTTTTCCTGTTTAAACGCTGGGACGGGGCCCGTAGCAAATTAGCGATGCTGGCGCCCGTCATGCGCCATGGCCCCGAAGCGGGTTACGAAGGTTTAATGAATGGCATTGTGCGATTTTCTGAATGGCAGACACGCTTGCTGCAAAACGGCTACATGCGCAACTACATTCTTGTCATGTTAGTGGTGCTTATTGCCCTGATTGGAAACTCGATATTGGTTCGCCACTCTCCCCAGCTGGCCTTGACGCTGGACGTGCGTTTCCATGAAGTAATTGTCGTTGGCACGATGGTGATGGGTGCGTTGTTTGCGACCATTTCCCGCTCACGTCTTGGGGCGGTGGTGTCAGTTGGCATTATGGGCTTCTCGATTGCGCTGATCTTTATTCTTTTTAGTGCCCCGGACTTGGGTATTACCCAGCTATTGGTTGAGACCATGACGGTTATCTTATTGGTCTTGGTGCTCTTTCGCTTGCCTCGCTTTTCAAACCTCTCCACCAGTTTGGAACGTATCCGCGATGGTAGTGTGGCTGCGATGATGGGGATTTTAATTTTTCTACTGATTATGACCGCCTGGAGTATCAATCAGTTTGAGCCAATTTCAACATATATGGTCGAGAACAGTGCTCCCTTGGCTTATGGCCGTAACATCGTAAACGTCATTTTGGTGGACTACCGTGCTCTCGATACGCTAGGCGAAATGTTTGTACTTGCTCTCGCTGCAATTGGGGTAATTGCCATGCTTAAGCTTCGCCACGGCGGAGATGAAAACAAAGCAGCAGAATGCGAAAAAGCCAGTATTAAGGAGCCGTACGATGGTTAAATCAGGCACCATCATTCTCAATACTGCGGCACGTTTTTTGATGCCGCTACAGCTGATGTTTTCAATTTTCTTGTTGCTGCGTGGACACGATGAGCCAGGTGGTGGGTTTATTGCTGGTCTGGTGGCAGCTGGGGCTTTCACGCTTTATCTGTTTGCCTTTGGCGTCAGTGCCACTAAAGAGGTGCTACGCATGGTTGATCCCCGTGACTTAATTGGGGTGGGGCTATTGCTAGGCATGATTTCAGTCGTACCTGCTTGGTTTATGGGACAGCCGTTTTTAACCGCTCAGTGGTGGACTATTCCCGTGATTGATTTTAAAGCATCTACACCGCTCATTTTTGATGTGGGAGTGTACTTTGCTGTGCTTGGTTCGGTCATGGGTATGGTGATGGCGTTGATGGAGGTGGATAAGGATGAACCTTAATAACTCAGGAGGCCCCATATGGAACCGCTAATGGCACTAGCGATTGGGCTGCTCTATGCCGCCGCTATTTTTATGATGTTACGCCGCTCTATTGTTAAGTTAGTGATAGGTCTATTGCTGCTGTCTAATGGCGCTAATTTGCTGATTTTTACTACGGCAGGCATGACCCGCGGAGCACCACCGTTAATTCCGGAAGGGATGCTACAACCATTGGGTGAGGTAGCGGATCCGCTGCCTCAGGCCGTTGTACTAACGGCAATTGTGATTGCATTTGGGGTGCTGGCGTTTGCTGTCGTGTTAATTCGCCGTGCCTACGAAATCGTAAAAGCAGATGATCTGGACAAAATGAAGGATACCGACACGTGAGGCCTGAAGTTGCACTTCCCGTCCTGCTGCCACTGCTTTCTGGAGCGCTTTCACTCCTGTTTTGGCGCTCTCGCCCCGTACAACGTTTTATTGCGGTAGCGGGTAATGTGGCACTGCTGCTTGTCAGTGTATGGCTATTTGTTGCTGTGTTAGCTGATGGTTACATTACCATGCAGATGGGCAGCTGGCCGGCGCCGTTTGGAATTACGCTCGTTGCCGATATGTTGAGTGCCGTCATGATTTTAATGACAGGCATCATTGGCTTGGCAATGGGTATTTATTCGCTGGCTACCACGGGGCGTGGCCACGAAAAGTTTGGCTATTACCCGTTGATGCACCTGTTGTTAGCGGGGGTAGCGGGGGCTTTTTTAACTGGCGATATTTTTAATCTGTATGTCTGGTTTGAAGTCATGCTGGTGGCGTCGTTTGCGTTGTTGATTCTGGGTGGTGAGCGAGCGCAGATGGAAGGGGCTATTAAATACGTCACGCTGAACCTGCTTGCATCGGTGATTTTTTTAACAGCAGTGGGGCTACTATATGGCACGGTAGGCACGTTAAACATGGCTGATATAGCGCTGCGCATGGATGAGGCAGAACATAGTGGCATGGTCGAAGTGCTTGCTGTCATGTTTATGGTGGCCTTTGGTATTAAAGCCGCTGCCTTCCCACTCTTTTTCTGGCTACCTGCTTCCTATCATACCCCGCCAGTAGCCGTATCGGCGCTGTTTGCTGGCTTGCTGACAAAGGTCGGGGTGTATTCGTTGTTTCGCGTATTCACGCTTATTTTTGATCAGACAATGGGGTATCTGCAGGACATTATGCTTTGGGGAGCCGTGCTGACGATGGTCACCGGTGTGCTTGGTGCTGCCGCTCAGTATGAGTTCCGTCGCATTCTCTCATTCCACATTGTGAGCCAGATTGGTTATATGATTCTTGGTTTGGCACTTTATACACCCCTAGCGATTGCTGGTGGGGTATTCGCTATCATGCATAACATTATTGTTAAAACAAATCTGTTTCTGATCAGCGGTATTACCCATCGTTTACAAGGCACTTACCAGCTTAAAAAGATGGGAGGCCTTTATCGCGAACGGCCTTGGTTAGCGGTGGCCTTCTTTATTTCGGCATTTTCGCTCGCAGGCATTCCGCCCCTATCGGGCTTCTTTGCCAAGTTCGTGCTGGTTCGCGCTGGCCTTGAAGCAGAAGCTTACGTAGCGACAGGGTTTGCACTGGCGGTAGGAATTATGACGCTTTATTCCATGGTGAAAATTTGGAATGAAGTTTTCTGGAAGGCGCTGCCGGAAGACAACAATGTACCCGCCTCACACACGTCTGTCGGAGATGATGGACGTTTATTAAAACCAAGCCTGTGGATGATGTATACGCCAGTTATTGTGCTGGCCATGATGTCACTATTAATAGGTGTTTTCGCTGAACCCATCATGCAAGTGATGACGCTTATTGGTGAGCAGCTGATGACACCGTCAGGTTACATTGAGGCTGTACTAGGTGTGTCTGCTAGCGCCGAAGCAGCGATGCTTGACCCGATTGAGTTACAGGCCGAGCAGTTAGGCGACCGTACGGAGGACTCCCCATGACCGGTGCGATTTGGAACCTCTTGCTCGGGCTAGCCTGGGTGCTGTTAAGTGGAGACTTCACGGGGCTTAATTTGTTAGTGGGGATGATTTTTGGCTACATCGCATTGCTATTAATCGAGCCTCAAGTCGAGGCGTTGAAAGGTTATCCGGCTCGTGTGCCGAGAATTATTGGTTTTATCGGTTTTTTCATTAAGGAGTTAGTGCAGGCTAACCTACGCGTTGCATTCGATATACTGACACCGCCTTGGCATATGAAACCAGGCGTTATTGCGCTGCCTCTTTCTGCTCGTACCGAAATGGAAATTACTATGGTTGCTAATTTGATTTCGCTAACGCCGGGCACATTGAGCCTTGATGTCTCTGATGACCGAAAAGTGCTCTATATTCATGCGATGTTTTTAGATGATGAAGAAGAGCTTCGAAATAACTTAAAAGAAATGGAGCACCGTGCCTTGGAGCTATTTCGTTAATGGATACCGTTATTTTGATTAGCCAGATCATTATGGGGCTAGCGCTAGTGCTGACCTTTGTGCGTGTTGTGCGAGGCCCTAGCTTACCTGACCGTGTTGTTGCACTTGAGTTGTTCTCCACCACGGTGGTGGGGCTTGTGGGGGTTTATGCAATTCAGTCGGGCGTGGCAAGCTTTCTGGATGCCGCTATTGTGATTGCCTTGATGGGGTTTTTAGCAGCGATTGGTTTTGCACGCTTTCTAGAACGTGGGGGCCCGCGGGATGATTGAGTTTATCAAAGGCACACTGTTGATAACGGGGTCGAGCTTTATGCTACTCGCTGCAATTGGTTTGCTGCGGCTACCAGATCTGCTAACACGTATGCACGCAACTACCAAGGCGGCAGCGCTTGGTGTGATCTTAATTATGTTGGCTGCAGCCATGCACTTTGCCGAAGTTGGCATTGTTGCGCGCTCGTTCGCTATTATTGTTTTTATTTTAATAACAGCACCGATTGCTGCCCATGTGATTGGCAGGGCAGGCTATTTTGTTGGCTCACGCCTCTGGAGCGGTACCGTAAAAGATGAGTTAAGGCCCAACTATGATCCGCTGACTCACGAGCTTAAAAGCGGCCTTGAAACCCATGAAAATGCCAAGCGGCACCCCCGCACTACAGACCCTGATTGACCACAGCGGGCCGGATTAACTCTTTCCCTTGCGTTATAGAATAGCGATTCGCTGCGGTATTCACTATTGAAAAGCCATCCACTCGGATGGCTTTTTTATTGCGCGCACTAGAGAAAAGGGGCTGAGCGTCAGAAACAAACGTGTCAATTTATGTACAATAGTTATACTGTGTAGGATAATGTGTCTATGTTTTTATACGTGGCGTGCAAACGTCAGGCAGCGAGATACTCCCATGCAACGCAAGCAAGATTTACCGCAAAAAGATTGCGTTCAATGTCAGCGTCCTTTTACTTGGCGGAAAAAGTGGGCGCGCTGCTGGAATGAAGTGCGCTATTGCAGTGAACGCTGCCGTCGCGAAGCCAAGCAGCAAAGCACACCAAGGAGGCAAGTGCATGACTAGCACGACTGATATTGTATGGCTTCAGGATAATTTGCGGATAGCGGATAACCCTCTACTACATTTCAATACCCCTCCAGAACAGTTGCTTTGCCTTTATGTGCTAGATCAGCGATGGCTCGAGCCGGCGCTTGAGGGAGATGACACCCCTAGGCTTGGACCAGCTCGCCTGCGTTTTTTATGGCAAAGTTTGATGGAGCTACGTGGTGAGCTGTTACAGCGCGGCAGTGATTTGTTAGTTCGCATTGGCGACCCCGCCAGTATTGTACTGGAAACAGCCAAAACGCTAAGCGCACGAGAAGTTCGAGTAGCAGTCCATTCGGGATATGAAGAATCGCAGCATATCGAGCGTGTTGCTGAGCATCTTCCATCGGGTTGTCAGCTTTTTTGCGCTGATAGTGGTTATTTGATTTCTGAAAATGAGTTGCCCTTTGCGTTGAATGAACTGCCGCCAAGCTTTTCGGCATTCCGACGCCGTATAGAAAAACATTGCGAATTTTCTGAACCGCAACCTGCACCAGTGACACTGCCACCCTGGCCAGACGCAGCGCCCAGAGGGTTTCCTCCTTTAAAAGCCGTTTGCGAAGAGAGTGCTGACTGGCAGCCGGATCAGCGACAAGGCTTTGTATTCGTTGGGGGTGAGCTGGCTGCCCGTGACCGCTTTCAACAGTATCTCTGGCGTCAAAACGGTGCGGAATCTTATAAGAAAACCCGTAATGGGTTACTGGGTGCAAATTTCTCGACGCGTTTTTCTCCTTGGTTAGCACGTGGCTGTTTGTCCGCGCGTCAGGTGCATCAAGAAGTAAAAGCCTGGGAAGCGATAAACGGCAGCTGTGAATCCAGTTACTGGATAGTTTTTGAACTCTTGTGGCGTGATTATTTTCACCGAGCGGCCCAACTGGAAGGCGCTGCGCTATTTGGTCATGAAAAATTGTCGCCTGCTAACAAAGCATTTAATGCGTGGCGCAATGCTACAACCGGCGTGCCATTTATTGACGCTGCCATGCTGGAGCTTAAATACACCGGTTGGATATCTAACCGAGCCCGCCAAAATGTCGCCAGTTTCCTAGTGAAAGATCTGAACGTCGACTGGCGTCTTGGGGCGTGGTGGTTTGAGCACTGTTTGATTGATTATGATGTGGCAAGTAACTGGGGTAATTGGCGTTATGTGGCTGGAGTTGGCCGTGACCCCCGTGAAGACCGTTATTTTAATGTACTAAAGCAAGCAAGCCATTATGATCCTAAGGGGCTTTACGTCGCCTACTGGCTACCTGAATTAGCGACGTTGCCAATAGGATTAGAGCGACAACAACCCTGGCGTGTAGCGCCTTCCAGGTTTGGTGTGCCCTATGTAGAGCCAAGCGAGTGGCAACGCTGGCTAGTAGCTAAAACAGAACTTCAAGAAACAGATGAGTAATGTTTCACTTAGGTACTGACAATAGCGTTCAAGAAGTGGATTTTGAAATATGAGAGAGGTAAGTAGTGACTGCCGCGTTGCTTGGTTTCTTGGTCTTGCAGGGTTAATTCCTTTTGTTGCCGGGGGCGTGATCGCTTGGTGGGGATCTTCTGCTTGGCAAGTAACAGCGGTGTATGGATTTAGCTATTACAGCGCAGTTATTTTGTCTTTTCTAGGGGGTGTTCATTGGGGAAGTGCTCTTCAAGTACCGCGCCCAGACAACCGCCGACGTTTGTTTATCGCTATGGTGCCCAGCTTAATCGCTTGGCCTGCATTATTATTCAATGTGGTGACAGGGTTATGGGTGTTGCTAGCAGGCTTTATTTTAATCGGTGGTTACGATCTTAGTCGCGATGGGCGAGAAGGCTTTCCTGCTTGGTATTTTAAACTGCGTGGTTTGCTGACTGGGGTCGTGGTGGCATTTCACCTGATTGTTTTATTGCGGCTTGGTGGGTAAGACTAGCATCTGCCGTGTTTCTGAGCCATTATCGGAAACACGCCAAGGATTGCCAAGAGATTAATGCTATGTCTTTGAAAGATAAAGGTTCAATAAGTATCCGTCCCGCATTGTGCTTATCACTTGCATTAGCGGCGAGTAGTGTTCCGCTAAGTGCTAGCGTAGCCGCTAATCAGCAGCTAATGAGCGAAGTGGATGCACGCGCAGCCGAACAAGTTAGCTACGCCAGTTTTAACCAGTGGTTAGCTGATTTTCGCCGCTACGCTGCACAGCAAGGAATTAGTGAGGCAACGCTTACCTCTGCGTTTGATGGGCTTCGCTACCGTGAACGGGTGATTGAGCTTGACCAGTATCAGCCAGAGTTTGTTCGTCCTATTTGGCAATACCTTGATACAGCAGTTTCCAGTACACGGATTAATAACGGGTTAGAAAAGCTTGCGGCTCATCGCGATACTGCTCGGCAAATGCAGCAACGCTATGGCGTTCCTGCGGAAATTATCGTCGCCATTTGGGGTATCGAAAGTAATTATGGCAGTAATTTTGGTGACTTCTCGACGCTTGAGTCACTGGCAACACTTGCTTACGATGGCCGTCGGCGTGATTTTGCACGGGGCGAACTGTTAGCGGCTCTACGGATTATTGACCAAGGTGACATTGCCGCTGAGCAAATGAAAGGCTCTTGGGCGGGCGCCATGGGGCATACGCAGTTTATACCCAGCAGTTTTGAAGCCTATGCTGTGGATGGCGATAATGATGGCCGTCGAGACATATGGGGCAGTATTCCTGATGTCATGGCATCTACCGCTAACTATCTTGCGCGGGCAGGCTGGCAGGCTGGACAGCCCTGGGGCGTGGAAGTCAACTTGCCTGACTCGTTCGATTACTCACAAACGCAACGGCGTAGCAGTGCTGAATGGGCGTCACAAGGCGTGCGTCCGATAAGTGGCGAACTTCCTAATTTTGATAGCGCTGCGGTGATTGTGCCCGCAGGAGCAAACGGCCCAGCATTTTTAGTAGGGCCTAACTTTCGGGCAATTTTGCGCTATAACAATGCCACCAGTTATGCTCTAGCCGTGGCTACACTGGCAGATGCTATTGCGGGACGTGATGGCATTAAAGCGTCTTGGCCAAGAGACCAAGCTCCGCTAACACGTGATGATGTACGTACCCTGCAGCAACGTTTAAATAATGCTGGTTATTCAGTAGGAACTGCGGACGGCATCATGGGACCCAATACACGTGAAGGGTTACGCGCTTTCCAACGTGACCAAGGACTCATTCCGGATGGCTTCGCGACACAGGCGCTGTTAGAACGGTTGCGTTAATGGTTTATTAGGTCTTTGTAGTTATTTAAATTTCTCACCAAGGACGAAATGTAATGAGGAAAACTTTTCTGGGTGTTCTGGCTGCTAGTGCTGTTGCCGGTGCATTACTAGTGAGCATGGTTGCTCAAGCAGATGATAAGGTATTTGGCTGGGTTGAAAATGCATTAATTGAGCCTTGGGGTATCGCTGTGAAAGCTAAGCTAGACAGCGGTGCACTGACTTCTTCGCTAGACGCACGTGATATCGAAATGTTTGAGAAAGAGGGCGAAGAGTGGGTTCGTTTCCGGCTCAAGCTAGAGGATCAGGAGAGCGGTGAAACATTTAGCGATCAGATCGAACGCCCCCTCTATCGCGAGCTAGCCGTACGCGGGGCAGGTGGTCGTGATGAGCGTCCGGTGGTGCTAATGGACGTGTGCATGGGTAATACAGTTTATGAAGAGCAGTTTAGCCTGCGTGATCGAGAAGAGATGATTTATCCTCTTCTCTTGGGGCGTCGTACGATTAGTCACTTAGGATTGTTGGATGTGCGTGCTACTTTTCTTCAACAACCAGAGTGTGGGGAAAACGCGGCTTATGTTCCCCACGACCCTGCAGACGAGCAGTCTTAACGCCTGTTTTTTGAGCCTATAGCGCTCGTTACCCAGCAAAAGGCGTAGCGAAGGATTAAAAAAGTCGGGATAACAGCGCGGTTACGGCCGTTTCTACCCGTAAGATGCGGGGGCCTAAGTGCATGCCCTCGCAGCCTGCCTCAAGTAGTTTTTCAACTTCCCAGGGGATAAAACCGCCTTCCGGCCCAACGAGAAGCAGTATTTGCCCGTCAACCGTCCGCGGGCAGGCGTTCGGCATGCCAGGGTGTGCCATCAAGCCGCGCCTTTCTTTTAATAGTTCAGGCAGCTGTTCTTCTAAAAAGGGGCGAAAACCTTTGCATAGCGTCACTTTGGGCATTTGTGTGTCCCGCGCTTGTTCAAGGCCAAGTACTAAGTGGTGGTGAATTTTCTCCGTGCGGAGTTCGGGAGATTGCCAGTAGCTTTTTTCCACCCGTTTAGTGTGTAGCAGTGTAATATTTTTTACACCAAGGGCAGTGACATGCTCTAAGGTACGTGCCAGCATTCTGGGCCGAGGAAGCGCCAACACTAAGTGTACTGGCAGGGGCGGTGGGGGCGGCTCGTTCAAGCTTTCTAATGTGAAAGTTGCCTGGATATCGTTTAGTTCGGTTAGCTGTGCTTTCCCCATTTGCCCCCCCTGCAGGCCAACGGTGAAGTGATCTCCTATACAGGCGCGGTGTACCTCGCGTAAATGGGTGATACGTCGTGCGTCAGTAAGGTAAGCATAAGCTCCCTTCACTTCGCTCGGATTAAGCAGAATCAGATTCATGATTGTCGTCTATTGGTCATAAGGAAGACACGTCTAACGGTACTAATCCGTTAAGCTGGCTTGCATAGGCGCATGTTGCAGGCACAATAGCAGCAATGGCGACAAAGCCTCTACCGCGTTTAAGGAGATGCGCTGTGCGCGTAATTCGTAAATATGCTAACCGTAGGTTATATGATACTCAGCAAAGTCGTTACGTGACGCTTGAGGATCTGCGGCGTTTGATTATTGAGGAAGAACCCTTCCGCGTCGAAGATGCTAAAAGTGGGGAAGATCTAACGCGAACTATCTTGCTGTCGATCATTATCGAACAAGAGCAGGCTGATAGCGATGCTGAGGTCTTCTCGAACGATCTGCTTGCCCAGCTGATCCGTGTTTATGATATGTCATCACCTTTACCGCTGGCACGCTATTTAGAGCAGGGTACCCAGCTCATGCTAGAGCAGCAAAAGCGCATGCAAAGCCAATGGCAACAAGCAATTCGCCACTCTCCCATGGAGTTTATGCGCGAATTGGCGGAAGAGAATATGCGCTTTTGGCAAAAAACGCTTAATCAGCCTAATCAAACGGATGAAGACGATACGCCGGATAAAAGCTCGTAACGCCGCTGGTTGAGACGTTGTGGCATAATGTGGCTGATTAATTCGATGACGCTCTTAACTGCGCTCAACTAGTCTCAACTAGTCTCAACTACGCACTCCCGTTTGAGAAGGATGATAATGAACGTTTTAATGATAGGTGGCGGTGGCCGCGAGCACGCATTGGCTTGGAAATTAGCGCAGTCTAGTGATGTCGAGCAGGTGTTTGTTGCGCCGGGTAATGCAGGTACTGCCACCGAGCCTAAATTGACCAACGTAGCGATTGAAGCAACAGATTTAGACGCGTTGGTTGAGTTTGCCCAGCGTGAGCAGGTGGCGCTGACAGTGGTGGGGCCAGAAGCACCGCTAGTGGAAGGCGTTGTCGATCGCTTTCAGGCTGCGGGCCTGACCATTTTTGGACCTTCTCAACGTGCCGCCCAATTGGAAGGCTCTAAATCGTTCACCAAAGACTTTCTTGCACGTCATCAGATTCCTTCTGCTGCATACCAAACCTTTACGGCGGTAGCACCCGCTTTGGCTTACTTAGCTGAGATGGGCGCGCCGATTGTCATCAAAGCTGACGGCTTGGCGGCGGGTAAGGGGGTCATTGTAGCGATGAGCGAAGCCGAAGCTGAAGCGGCTATTCGCGATATGTTAGAAGCGAATGCCTTTGGCGATGCAGGTGCGCGCGTTGTTATCGAAGAATTTCTGGAAGGCGAAGAAGCCAGCTTTATCGTTATGGTGGATGGTGCAAATGTCGTGCCCATGGCTACTAGCCAAGACCACAAACGTGCTTACGACGGCGACACTGGCCCCAATACGGGCGGCATGGGGGCTTACTCCCCAGCGCCGGTGGTAACGCCAGAGATCGACGAGCGCATCATGGCGCAGGTTATACTTCCTACCGTGCGAGGCATGGCGGAAGAGGGCAATGCATACACAGGTTTTTTGTACGCGGGCCTGATGATTGATGCTGAAGGCAATCCAAAGGTTATTGAATACAATTGTCGTTTTGGTGACCCTGAAACTCAGCCGATTATGATGCGCTTAACGTCAGACTTAGCTGCCCTTTGTCTGGCCGGTGCTAAGGGTGAGCTTGCTGATAAGCAGTGTAAGTGGGACGACCGTGCGGCTGTTGGCGTTGTCATGGCAGCAGGTGGCTATCCCGGTAGTTACCGTAAAGGCGATGTCATTGACGGTTTAGAACAGGCAGAACAGGCAGAACAGGCCCAGTGCAAGGTCTTTCATGCTGGCACGACACAGGCTGCTGACGGCGCTATTTTAACCGCAGGCGGACGAGTGCTGTGTGTAACAGCATTGGGCAACACGGTCTCTGCTGCTCAACAGCAAGCATATCAGGGTGTTAACGCGATTCATTGGGAAGGCGCTGAGTTTCGCCGTGATATCGCATTCCGTGCTATCGCCCGGGAAGCATAGCAAACAGCGGTGGTTCGCCAGCGCTAAACTATCACCGACAAGGAGCTAGGCATGGAGCGTGTCACGCTGGATTTCCCCTCGGCAGCGATTATTCATCGGCATCCTTTGACGGTGCGGGTGACGGATATGAACTATGGCCGTCACTTGGGACATGACGTTTTAGTATCGCTACTACATGAAGCTCGTGTGCATGCCTTCGCAGCGCTAGGCTTGCCTGAGTGGGATATGAAAGGGTACCCAAGCGTTGTTGTCGATCTGGCTGTTCAGTATCAGAGCGAGGCACGCTGGCCAGATGCCTTGATAATTGAGACCGCTGTCCCTGAGCCGCAAGGCAAAGCGTTAACGGTTTACCAGCGCATTTGTCATGCGGAAACCGATAAAGTGGTGGCAACTGCTCGCGTCAATCAGCTTCTTTTAGACCTTTCTACAGGGCGGCCTGTGAACGTGCCTGATGACGTCGTGCAGGCGATTGCTCAGGCGGTCGCACCGGAGAGAGGTGCTTAATGTCGCGGGAATATCCAATCATTGCCATTACCGGCTCTTCAGGAGCGGGCACCACGACGGTGCGGCGCAGTTTTGAACGCATGTTTTTGCGTGAAGATGTGCACGCTGCCATGGTGGATGGCGATGCGTTCCACCGCTACACTCGCGATGACCTTCAGCGGATTTTTCGAGATGAGCCCGAGCGTAAAGATGAACTTTCTCACTTTGCGGTAGAAGCCAATCTGCTTGATCGGCTTGAAGGGCTGTTTATCGAGTACGGTGAACATGGGGCGGGTACGTTCCGCCACTATATTCATGCGGAAGATAAGCAAAAAATTGAGGCGGGTTATCGGGTAGGGACGTTCACTGAATGGCAGTCACTACCCTGTGGTACCGATTTGTTATTTTACGAGGGGCTGCACGGCGGTTTAGTGACGCAAGAGTATGATATTGCTCGTCACGTGGATTTGTTAGTTGGCGTTGCGCCAACCATGAACCTGGAGTGGATTCAAAAAATTGACCGTGATACTAAGCTGCGCGGTTATTCCCAGGAAGCGGTAATCGATACCATATTAGGGCGCATGGATGATTATGTGCGCTACATTCAGCCGCAGTTCTCTCGTACCCATATTAATTTCCAGCGGGTGCCCACCGTCGATACGTCGAACCCGTTTGAAGTACAAGACATTCCCACCGATGCAGAATCATTCGTAGTGATTCGTTTTAGAGACCCGTCAACAGTGGATTTTCCCTGGCTATTGGCGATGATTAAAGACTCGTTTATGACACGCCCACACACGTTGGTAGTGCCTGGCGCGCGAATGTCGCTAGCGATGGAGCTAATCCTAGCCCCCTTGGTTCGCCATTTGCTTTCTCAGCGCCGTTTTCGCTAGGCCGTTTTTGCTAGTTAGTACGTTTTCGCCACTTACAAAATGAAGGAGGCCGTATGGATTGCCTGTTTTGCAAAATAATAAACCGCGAAATTCCCGCAGATATCGTATATGAAGATGAGCACGTGTTGGCATTTAATGATATTAGCCCTCAGGCACCAACGCATCAGCTGATCATTCCTAAAAAGCACATTGCCACGCTGAACGATATTACTCCAGATGACTTAGCGGTTATTGGGCGATTGCAGTACACCGCTGCACAGCTAGCTAAACAGCAAGGCTTCGCAGAAGATGGTTATCGAGTAGTCATGAATTGCAACGAAATGGGCGGCCAGACTGTTTACCATATTCATATGCATTTGATGGGTGGGCGGCAGTTTACTTGGCCGGCAGGCTAGTAACGTTTTCAGTTTTTTTATAAACGTTAAGACAGTAAAAAACCCCAAGTGCGCTTTCATCCGCACATGGGGCTTTTTTGCATATAAGCAGTGTTGCTACGATGCCACGATCAGGCGTCGATACGCTTATACTTCATCCGCTTAGGCGTGTCATTACCCACGCGCTTTTTGTGGTCTTCTTCATATTCGGTGTAGTTGCCATCGAAGAAGACAACTTCTGAATCGCCTTCAAAGGCGAGAATGTGCGTAGCGATACGGTCGAGGAACCAACGATCGTGAGAGATCACCATAGCGCAGCCAGGGAAGGCAAGTAGCGCTTCTTCCAATGCGCGTAAGGTCTCAATGTCTAGATCGTTTGAAGGCTCATCTAGCAGCAGTACGTTTGCGCCTTGCTTCAGCGTTTGGGCAAGTTGCAGACGACCGCGTTCACCACCAGAAAGCTCATCTAAGCGCTTCTGCTGATCGTTCCCCTTAAAGTTGAAGCGGCCAACGTAGGCCCGCGAGGATACTTCATAGCCATTGATGTTGAGAATATCCTGCCCATCAGAGACGGCTTCCCAAACAGTTTGCTTGTCGTCTAGCGCGTCGCGCAGCTGCTCAACGTAGGCAATATCGACTGTCTCGCCAATCACTACTTCGCCAGCATCCGGCTGTTCTTGGCCGGTGGCCAGCTTGAACAGCGTTGATTTACCGGCCCCGTTACCACCTACAATCCCGACAATTGCCCCTTGGGGAATGGTAAACGAGAGATCCTGGTAGAGTAGTTTGTCATCAAACCGCTTGGTGACGTTATGAAACTCAATGACCTTGTCACCCAGGCGTGGGCCAGGCGGAATATAGATCTCGTTTGTTTCATTACGCTTTTGGAAATCACCAGACTGCATCTCTTCAAAGCGATTAAGGCGCGCTTTGCTCTTCGCTTGACGCCCCTTGGTGTTGCTGCGCACCCATTCAAGCTCTTGCTTGATGGCTTTTTGGCGCGATACTTCTTGCTTGGCTTCTTGGTTCAGGCGCTGCTCTTTCTGTTCCAGCCATTGAGAGTAGTTGCCTTCAAAGGGTATGCCCTGGCCACGGTCAAGCTCTAGAATCCATCCAGCAACGTTATCCAGGAAGTAACGGTCGTGGGTGATGGCCACTACAGTGCCGTTATAGTCGTGCAAGAAGCGCTCTAGCCAAGCAACGGATTCAGCATCCAAGTGGTTAGTAGGCTCATCAAGCAGCAGCATATCGGGACTTGAAAGCAGCAGGCGGCATAATGCCACGCGGCGACGCTCACCCCCGGAAAGGTTGCCTACTTTGGCATCCCAAGGCGGTAGACGCAGCGCTTCAGCAGCAACTTCTAGCTTACGCTCAAGGTTATGCGCATCCGCAGCTTCAATAATATTTTCAAGGCGTGCTTGTTCGCTCGCTAAGGCATCAAAATCCGCATCAGGCTCGGCATAGGCGGCGTACACCGCGTCTAGCTTCTCTTGAGCTTCTTTAATGGCGCCTAGGGCTTCTTCTACCGTTTCGCGAACGTTCTTTTCGTCATCAAGCTGTGGCTCCTGGGGGAGGTAGCCCACATTGATACCAGGCATCGGACGAGCTTCACCTTCAAACTCTTTATCGACACCGGCCATGATGCGCAGCAGTGTGGATTTACCGGAACCGTTCAAACCCAACACGCCAATTTTGGCACCAGGGAAGAATGATAGCGAAATATCCTTGAGAATTTGCTTTTTGGGCGGCACAACTTTGCCAACCCGGTTCATGGTGAATACGTATTGCGCCATGGAAATCCGTTAGGTTGTTGGAGAAAAGAGTCGCAGCTATGTGCTGGCATAGGGCTAAGATGATAGTGCTCAGCGCGAACAAAGGCCAGAAGCATAGAAGATAAGACGTTCTGGGACGTTGGTTAGCAGCCTAGTAAAAGCTCGGTGTGTGACAAACAGAGCGGAATAATGATTTTAAGCACTAGACATCGTGACTAAACTGCCAACCAATAAAAGCGGTTTAGAAGTGGAAGTTACTCCTCTTCATCCCAATCATCTTCAATAGCGCGCTGCAAACGGCGCTCTTCAAGCCATGCTTCTACCTGGCGGCGGGCGCGTAGTGTGTCTGCTTTGCTGGGTTTACTTTTACCATAATGGTCGTCATTAACAGCGTCTAAGTTGTCAAACTCATCTGCATCGAGTGCATCATTGGTATAAGTTTCACGATTTAAGGGGTCACGGCTCATGGTATGCCCTCCAACCCAAGCCGGCGCACCGGCATCACAACGGCTTCTCGTTCGATCAATAAGACCTTTCGATCACTAAGACGAAATAAGAAGCGCCTAGCGCTTTTATACGCTTAGCCGCTATTTACCGCAACTTAGGTTGAAGTTCAAGCCCATGAAGATATTTTATTGGTGTTTTTGTTTATTCTGCGACTTCTTGACGTTTTTGGAGCGCTGCTAATGCTTGCTGAGCTTCGACACGCTCAGTCACGTCTTTCTGCACGCCAATGTAGTACATCAAGTTATCCGCTTCATCGTATACAGGCGTAATGGAGAGCTCGTTCCAGAACATAGTGCCGTCTTTGCGGTAGTTACGCAGCACTTCGCGAGAGGGGTGGCCCTCTTTTAGCGCCTCGCGAATAGAGGTCAGCGCATCTTGGTCGCGGTCCTCATTTTGCAAAAAACGGCAGTCGCGATAAAGAATTTCATCCGCACTGTAGCCGGTGAGGCGTTCGAAGCCTTTGTTAACGTAGATAAGGATGTTTTCGTCGCCTTCTTGCTCTGCAACGACGATGCCATCCTCAGAAGCGTCAACAATACGTTCGAGTAACTCCGGGCTGATCAAAGGAGATCGTTTCATCAATGGGTTCCTGTTGCTGCTCTCGTTCTTCCGTAGCTATGGCGCTGTCCATCAACGCGGAGCTAAGCGGCATTTCATGTTGCTTAATAAAGGTAGAATAGCAAAAACCCAGCTAATCACCGCTAATTACCTACCATCATGGCGAGCGTTGAGATGCATTGCAATCGACAGCGCTATTCTGCCTCAGGTAATCGTTGGGCTGATAACATTGCACAGAATGCTGTCCCAGCGAGTATTAACAACAGTGGCGCGCTACCAAGCCATTGTGCCAACCCACCAATTACTCCGCCCACCACTAACATTAATACGCCGGTTAAGGTGTTCGATAGCGCAACATACAACGCTCGGTTTTCTTGCGTGGCGATATCAACCAAGTAGGTTTTACGGCCAAGGCGTACGCCGTGATGAACGATAACCAGAAGGGCGTAAATAATCGCATAAGGCCAAACGCTTTCACTCCACTGGCTGGGGAGCCATGCCAGGCTTGCGCCCAGCAGACAGCAAATGGCGGTCCCGATGGCTGCATCCCTCATCACACGGCGGCTCGATTGGTCTGCTCGCTTTCCCCATACAGGGCTTGCCACCATCGCAGCAATGCCTGATACCACTACCAGCAGGCCAAGGCCACCTAAGTTAGTACCGCTTTGTTGTTGACCGAGTAGAGCTAAATAGGGGAGTGCCAGTGCGCTGGAAAGAAGCAGGGCGCGAGCCAGATTGAAGTTTAGAAAATTGCGATCTTCTTTGAGTAAAGAAAGCCCTAGCTTAATGCTATCCCAGGCATTTTCGCCGCCTTCTACAGCGCCGGGCACTTCCGCTATGCGCGCCGCACTCACTGCATTGAGTAGCCATCCTGCGGCGGCAACAACCAGTAAAATAGCCAGTGCTACGTTGCCGGGTTGGTCGCCAAACCACATCAGAACGCCGCCAGCTACCAGGGTTGCGGCGCCTGCTACGCTGCCACTCCACCCCATTAGAGTTCCACGGCGTCGCTTCGCGATGGTTTTACCCAACACGTCTTTCGTTGCTATGGATGAGAGTCCTCGCGCCAGTGATAGCAACACCAGGGTAGCTAGCACCATCGCGCCCCCCAAAGAGCCGCTGCCCACCAGTGCTAGCAGTGCTAACGCTAATGCCGCTAGGGCCTGTATCAGTGCGCCTGCTACCCATACCCATTTGCGCGTTGGTTTTAAGCGAATAAAACCAGCTACGAAAAGCTGCGGCAACAGAGCACCCGCTTCACGGATAGGTACTAACAGGCCTACCATCCATACAGGAGCGCCAATAATGCCCATTAACCAAGGCAAGACCAATCGGGCGCTAGATAGCTCATCAGCAAGTTTATTACCTAACGAAGCACAAAGATGCAGGAAGAAATTATGTGGCTGCTCCTGACATGCCTCGTCGGGAATGTCATCGCACATTCGGCTATCATCATCACTGGTCAGCCATTCGTAAACTCGTGTTTGAGAAACATTATGTTCAGCCATGAGGGGTCCTTGGCAGTAGCAAATGTAAGGTGACAGAATGAAAGGTAAGGATGCCCCTATTAAAACGTTAAGGAACCCCTGAATGTCACGTATTCAAATACGTTATTGCACGCAATGCCAGTGGCTGTTGCGAAGTGCTTGGTATGCTCAAGAGCTTCTTTCAACCTTCGGTGAAAGCCTAGCAGAAGTTGCATTATCGTCCTCTCACGGTGGAACTTTTGAAATCTGGTGTGATGAGACATTGCTATGGGAAAGGCAGCGCGATGGCGGTTTTCCAGATATCAAAGTTTTAAAGCAGCGCGTACGAGATCAGATTGAGCCAGCCCGAGACCTGGGGCATATCGACCGATGAACCAAGATCGTCAAGCGATATTGTATGGGCTTGGAGCGGTCGCGCTATGGTCGACGGTTGCCACCGCTTTTAAAGTTGCGCTTGCTTGGATGAGCCCACTGGAATTGATGTGGCTTGCGGCTCTGGTGTCGTGGGTATTCATGTCTGTCTTGATGGTGAAGCAGGGGCATCTACCACAAGCGCTTCGCCATGGTTGGCGTACTGCCGCTTGGGCGGGGTTAATGAACCCGGTTGCTTATTATCTGGTGCTATTTGCTGCTTATGATCGGTTGCCAGGTCAAGAAGCCATGGCCTTGAATTATACCTGGGCATTGGCGATGGCACTTTTGGCTGTGCCGATCCTAGGCCAGCGGCTGACACGTATGGATATAGTGGCGGGGCTTATTGCCTATGCCGGTGTTTGGGTAATCGCCACCCGCGGCAATATCTTCAACGTTGATTTTGCAGACCCACTAGGTGTGGTGTTTGCACTTTTATCGACGTTGCTATGGGCGATGTATTGGTTGCTTAACGCGCGTGATGAGCGAGCACCCTTAATTGCGCAATGGCAGAACTTCAGCGTTGGCTTGCCTGTTTTAACGGCGCTGCTATTCTTTGTTGGGCCAGGGCTTAACTGGCATGGGTGGCAGGCGTTAGGCGCTGGGGTCTACGTAGGGCTTTTCGAAATGGGAGTGGCGTTTGTGCTTTGGCAAATGGCAGTTCGTAAGGTTTCGCGGACTGCTAAGGTTTCTAATCTAATCTTTCTTTCGCCTCCGGTTTCCTTGCTGTTGCTCTATTTAGTGGTGGGGGAGCCGTTGTTGGTGTCAACGCTTATTGGTTTAGGGCTGATTCTACTTGGGCTAGCGCTACAGCAATTGCGTTTAACAACCAACCGGAAATCGGCGATATAGTGTTTTTTTAAGATTTATATTGTAAAATTTTGTGACGTTTGGCTTTATAGTGTGGTTTTCCACTAATGCTACTGAATGAAAAATCTGAGCAAGGGAGCGTCACCGAACCACGTCTAGATCGCACTGAGCATTAGCTAGTAAGTAAGACCTAAAAGAACCATGCCCCAGGGTAGGTGGCGTAGAGCCGCTGCACCTTTAGCTAGCAGCGTAAATATTCATTAGGGATTAACAACGATGAAAAATGGCATCAAAACAACGCTAAATACTGGGTTCCTAAATACAGTTTTTTTTCAGCGCGCAATTCGACCGCTCACGGTGACGACGTTCGTCTGTCTTCCTCTCTCTGCTTTGGGTCAGTCGCTTCCTGCTACGCTTTATGCGCCAGGCAGCACAACACTTTCAAGCAGCATTCAACAAGCTATTATCACCAATCCCCAAGTCAATGCTTCCTGGGCAAATTTTCGGGCGTCCGGCAATGACGTTCGAGAGGCGCAAGGTGGTTACTTACCTACGATTGATGTCAGTGCTGGTGTTGGAAGACAGGATCAGCAAAATGATGGGCGTGGCAGTTACGATAGTGATTTTGCAGAACTGACGTTAACCCAGATGGTTTTTGATGGTTTTGCAACCCGCAGTGAGGTTGAGCGCTTAGACCGTTCTCGGCTAGTCGCCTATTTTGAGTTGCTGGGGGCTAGTGAAGAAATTGCCCTTGAAGCCTTTCGTACCTACCTAGACGTAGCACGCTATCGCGAGTTAGTGCGCTTAGCGCAGGATAACTACCGTGAACATCAGCGCGTATTAACGCAAATCGAAGAGCGTTTTAATTCGGGGGCAGGGCGCGGTGTTGACCTTGAACAAATTAGCGGCCGTCTGGCGTTAGCCGAATCCAACCTGATGTCTGAAGCATCAAACCTTCACGATGTTACCGCCCGTTTTCAGCGAATTGTTGGCACGCTTCCCGCACAAAATATGGCACCTGCGCCTTCTCTTGCCGATGACTTACCTACCGATGTTAGCCAAGCCATAGAGCTAGCGTTCCAGGGTAACCCTGAATTTCACGCGGCGATTGAAAATATTGCTGTACAACGTGCAGAGCGTGAAGGCGCTCGCGCTGCCTTTATGCCTCGTCTAGATATTCAAGGACGTACAGGCACGAATAACCAAGATGATTCGATTGCTGGTCGCAGTGATGAACACAGCATTCAGCTGGTGGCGAGCATGAACCTTTATCGAGGCGGTTCGGACTATGCTGCCTTCAATGCAGCGACGACAAGAATTGAACAAGCAGAGAGTCAGCGAGAAACCGCATGTACCAACGTTAGGCAAACGACACAAATTGCTTATAACGACACCCAGCGCTTAAAAGAGCAGTTGGAATATTTGAACGAACATCGTCAATCAATTGACCGTGTCCGCGGTGCATACCAACAGCAGTTCGATATTGGCCAGCGCACCTTGCTCGACCTTCTAGATAGTGAGAACGAGTACTTTGAAGCTAGCCGTGCCTATGCCAATGCACAGTTTGATTTGACGCTAGCAGAAGCGCGTACCCTAGCGGCTATGGGGCAGCTAATGCATACCCTGCAAGTAACCCGTGAAGATATTCCAAGCCTTGATGAGCTGGGCTACGAGGATATGGCTGACAACATTCGCATGGCTTGCGGTGTAGAGGGGCCGCGTGGCTTTACCTTAGATGATTTCACCCGTGGGATTTCTGCGCAGCAAGCCGATAGTCCGCAAAGTGCTTACTCAGAATCTGAGGAGCTGGTAATGGCTGCCCCTATTGAAGCCACTGTCACGAACGTACCAGCACCAAGTCAAACGCAGGGACTTTATGTTCAGGTGGCGTCTTTAAGTGCTATTGAGCGTGCTGAGGCACTGAGCCGTCAATTGAATAACCAGTTATCCAGCAGTGCTAGAGTAGTGACAGCTGCAGGGAATTTTCGCGTGCAAGTAGGGCCCTTCGAATCCCTGAATGATGCAAAGTCATTGCAGTCTGAGCTGCAAGGATTTGGCTATGCGGATGCGTTTGTGACGCGTGGCTGAGTAGTGAACTATGGGCATCTAGTCATCCGAGATATTCAAATTTCGGAAGGGAAATGAGGTTTTTGTGACGCAAAGTGAGCTGTCAGTTTCTGGGGCTGCCCGTAGTGGTGGGCAAGAATCAAGCGATGAGTTACTGGAGTGTTTGAAGGCAGTTGCTTCATATTATCAGCACGAAGTGTCCTCAGAAGCCTTAAAAGCAGGCTTGCCTTTAGAGCAAGGGAAGTTAATTCCTTCTGTCTTTGGGCGAGCAGCCTCGCGAGCAGGGCTTACTGCGCATATTGTGAAAAGTAAGCTTTCGGGACTAAATCCTGCCCTATTTCCCGCAATTTTATTGTTGGAGCCGGGGCGTGCTTGTGTGTTGCTTGGGTTGGATCTCAAGCAGCAAAAAGCAAAAGTAATTTTTCCTGAGCTGTCAGAAGCCGATACGGAAATATCGTTAGAGGAACTTCACGCAGGTTATAGCGGTGAAGCCATCTATGTGCGACCAAAATTTAGAGTTGATAGTGCTTCAGAACCTGGAGTTAAAAAACGCGGTGACCAGCACTGGTTCTGGGGCGTTATTCGTGAGAATCGGCGTCTCTATCGCGATATTGTTTTAGGGTCGGTGGCTATCAATTTATTTGCGCTAGCAATGCCGCTGTTTGTGTTAAATGTCTATGATCGTGTTGTACCCAATCAGGCCACTGAAACGCTTTGGGTGCTGGCAATTGGCATTTTTATTGTGCTCTGCTTTGACTTAGCGCTGCGCTTAATGCGTAGCAGCTTTGTTGATTTGGCAGCCAGTCGAGCAGATGTAAAGCTCTCTTCGTCAATAATGGCGAAAACGTTGGGGTTGCGCTTAGAGGAGCGGCCAGCGTCAACAGGTTCGTTTACCTCAACGCTTCAATCGTTTGAATCGGTGCGGGCGTTTATCGGCTCTGCAACCATTCTTGGTATAGTGGATTTGCCCTTTGTACTGCTTTTTGCGGCCATCATTGCACTGATCAACCCCTGGCTTGTGTTGCCAGTGCTCATAGGAATTGTTTTCGTGCTTTTATATGCCCTTGCAGCACAAGGCAAATTACATGAGCTTTCACAAACAACTTGGGAAGTGGGGGCGCAACGTAATGCGTTGTTGGTAGAGTCCGTTTCTCAATTAGAAAACGTCAAGGCGCTGCGCGCTGAAAGCCGAATTCAACGCCATTGGGAAAAAGCATCTGCTTTCTTATCAAGAACCGGTGCCCAACTCAAAATGGTGAGTTCTTCGGTTTCAAGCGTTGCTCAATGGGCGCAGCACAGCGTGGCCGTGTGCGTCATTATCATCGGTGTCTATCAAATTATTGAAGGCAACTTGACCCAAGGTGGGTTGATTGCTGCCTATATGCTCTCTTCCCGGGCAATGGCGCCTGTTAGCCAAGCGGCTGCTTTACTGGCTCAATATCATCAGTCCTCAACTGCCCTGGAATCTTTAAATGGCGTGATGGCCAAGAGCGTGGAGCGCCACGAAGGCAAGGCTTACGTAGAAAAGCCCAGTTTTACCGGCAGCATCCGCTTAGAGAAAGTCACCTTGCGCTATCCCAATGAAGAAAGAGAGGCATTGCGTGATGTCTCGATTTCTATCAAAGCCGGTGAAAAAGTCGCGTTGCTCGGCCGTATTGGCTGCGGAAAATCATCGCTGAATAAGCTGGTACTTGGTTTTTATCAGCCCGTATCCGGCGCGGTGCTGGTGGATGGCGTTGATATTCGTCAGCTAGATCCCCTCCAGCTTCGTCGTCATATTGGCTATGTACCTCAGGATGTCAGCCTGTTTGCTGGCACGCTGCGGGATAATATTGTCGCGGGTGGTGGAAACGACCGGGTTGATGACGAGGCGCTACTTAGAGCGATCGAAATTGCGGGTCTAGAATCATTGGTTAATAGCCATCCCAAAGGCGTCGACCTTGAGGTAGGTGAGCGTGGCCAAGCGCTTTCAGGCGGTCAAAAACAAGCTGTTGCAATCGCAAGAGCGGTTGTACAAGACCCACCCATTCTGTTGCTTGATGAGCCAACCAGCTCAATGGATAACGCCAGCGAAGAAGCGTTTAAAGCTAACCTTTCCAGTGTTGCACCGGGGAAAACTATTCTCGTTGTTACCCACCGTACCTCGCTGTTATCCCTGGTTGACCGCATCATCGTTATGGATGCTGGCAAAGTAGTGGCGGATGGTCCGCGCGATACCGTGGTCGAGGCATTGCGCAAAGGGCAGATTGGGAGGGCGTCGTAAATGGCGAAAAAAAACACCTCCACGTCTGAACAAAAAGGCTTTGAGGCCATTGGTCGTTTTTCTGAGAAAGGGCAGAAACCGTTTCGTCCGTTTATGGATAGGCTGTTTGCCCGGCGAGTTACCTCGGCGCACCTCAGTCGTGATTGGGCGAGCGACACTGACTGGGCGCGTATGCAGCAAGAGCCTATTCGAGCTCGGCTATTTCTCTACACCGTTTTACTGACCATTATTGTGCTGGTGGTTTGGGCATCGGTTGCTGCCATCGATGAAGTGACCCGTGGCGCGGGGCGGGTTATTCCAGCAAGCCAACTGCAGCGCATACAGTCGTTTGACGGCGGTGTGATAGAGCAGATCATGGTGCGAGAAGGGCAGGTGGTCAGTGCCGGAGAGGTGTTAATGCAAATTGACCCAACCCGGTTTGTGTCTGATTTTCGCGAAAACCGTGCCCAGCGTTTTGCACTAGAAGCACGTGCAGAGCGGCTAAGGGCGTTGGCGACTGGCACCGCTTTTGAGCCGTCTGAAGAGCTGCGCCAAGAAGTGCCTAATATCGTGATGCAAGAACGGGAGGTGTATGAAAGCCGGCGCGAAGAGCTACGTGAGCAAGAAAACGTCCTCAATGATCGTATTCGGCAACGTCGAGAAGAACTTCGGGAAGCGCAGGCACGTCGTGACACAGCCCAGCGTGAAGCAAGTATGGCAGGGCAAGAGCTTAACTTAACTCGCCCACTACTCGCCTCAGGTGCTGTTTCAGAAGTTGAGGTATTGCGCTTACAGCGTGAAGTGTCGCGTGCCACTGGTGAGCGCAATCAAGCTGCCGCTGCTGTTTCACGTCTGGAAGCGGGAGTGGAAGAAGCGGAGGGGCAGTTACTTGAGCTAGGTGCCGAACGTAGAAGTGAGTGGCGAAATGAGCTTGCTCAGACGTTAGGCGATCTCAACGCGCTTCAGCAATCAGGCACGGGGCTTCAAGACAGAGTACGCCTTACCGAAATACGCTCGCCTGTCGATGGTGTGATTCAGCGTATTCATATCAGTACGATTGGCGGGGTGGTCCAGCCAGGACAAGAAGTATTGGATATCGTGCCCAGCGATGACCAGTTACTGGTTGAAGCCCGTATTGCTCCTCAGGATATTGCCTTTCTACATCCTGGGCAGCCTGCAACGATCAAACTCACTGCCTACGACTACGCCATATATGGTGGGCTGCAGGCTGAGCTTGACCACATCAGTGCAGATACGATTACTGACGATGACGGTAATACGTTTTATTTGGTCCGGGTTCGTAGTTTGCAAGATGAAAGTATTACTGACCGGCTGCAGGTTATTCCAGGGATGACGGCACAAGTCGATATTGTGACAGGCAAAAGAACGGTGATGCAGTTCTTATTAAAACCTGTTTTAAGGGCGTGGCGAGATTCCATGGGGGAGCGCTAATGAAACACTGGTTTGTGACAACGGATGGACGCCTAAAGGCGCGCTGGGAAAGTGCTTTTCCTGCAAGCATGGCCACCACGCCAGATAAAATAGTGGATCAAGTGCAGCCGGGTGACGTGGCATGGCTAACAACGATGGTCGAAAATTGGAGTGAGCTGATTCCGGCGATAACTGCAAATGGTGCCATTGTCGTGATACTCAGCTATGTGCCTAACGATCGTGAGGCGCTTAAGGCGCTGGACCTCGGGGCGCGTGGCTATGTCCATACACTGGCAGCTTCTGACGTCCTTATCCAAGTCGCCCTTGTGGTGTCTAATCAAGGTATATGGGTGGGACAAGAGCTGCTTGCCAAGGTGGTAGGTGGCACTTTTAAGGCGCTACAAAAACGTCAGCAAGGTGCGGAGCATCAGCAGAGTGACTATTTGAACCTATTAACGGAGCGCGAGCGGGGTGTGGCGTTAGCCGTTGCTCGTGGTGCAACCAATAAAGAAGTCGCGCGCCAATTAGACATTACGGAACGTACGGTGAAGGCCCACTTAAGTGCCATCTTCAAGAAGTTAGCTGTCCGTGATCGCTTACAGCTAATTTTGAAGCTAACGCCGGTTGCAGAACGCACGTTAGAACAGTTCTAGTTGATATACCTGCATGTGTGCTGTGCATGTGCATGGCGTTCAGCTTCATACGTCAGCCCTTATTTTTGAGCAATTAAATGCCCAACAATACACGTTCTTCACTGCCTGGCTTGCCCCCATTAAGCAAATCGGGCGCTGAAAAAGCTGGGCCTTCTGCCCAAGCGGTCAACGTTGCGCTCGCTTTAGATGGCATCGGTGAAACGGTGGTGCCGATATGGTTGAACAAGCATGCACAGCCAGCAGAGTTTGCTCAGCTAATGCTGCTATCAGTAAGCGATGGCTATGGGCGCGCTCAAGTCGCTACTGTGCAGATTGATGTGAACAGCCTGCAGGCAGGCAACTGGGCAGCTTTACTCCCCGCGTTGAAACAGGCACTGCAACGGCTTGAGCGAAAGTTTCAGCACCCATTGGTGTGGTGTCGCTTGGAGTGGCCTTTTGCAGTGCGTGAATGGCAGTGGCAGACGCTAAAGCAAAACATTAAGCGTTATAAACGCAACTATTTTCGTAGTGGCTTAGCGTTTGTGGGCACGAAACTTCCTCGGCTTCTACTCACAGAAATGGAGCTTAACGCTAATGCCTGCCTATACGCAGGCAATCAGGTGGCGCATGCCGATGTTAATTTGGGGCACTTAGAGCGCTATATAAAAGCGCGTCATGGTTCAAGCCAGATGCCTGACTTTGGCGATACTATGCCAGTTTGGAGCTTTTCTACTGCTGGCGTATTCGTGGATGTTAGCGGCGAAACTGCTCGAGTTCATGGTCTAGAGACTCAACCAAGATGCTGGGGAAGGCGAGAAGCTCCTCCTCTAACAGCGGCATCCACAGGAGAGTTAATCGAGCGTTCCACCCGTTTTTTGGGTAAGCAGATGAAGGAAGATGGGCGCTATGTGTATGGCTATTTTCCCTGCTTTGATCGCCGTATTAATACCTACAACGTATTGCGGCACGCTAGCAGTACCTATGCTTTGCTAGAAGGCTATGAGGCCTGTGCGGAACAGCGACTGTTAAGTAACGAACAACTCAGACTGATACGCCAGCAGATTGCCGGCGCGCTGTCGGGCTTATGTTCCCAGTTTGTTATTTACCGCCAAGGCGCAGCCTATGTGGTGGATGTTGGCGACATTATCAAACTGGGAGCCAACGCAGTCGCCATTCTTGCATTAGTGAAGTATCACCAGGTCACGGGCGACGATCGTTATGCAGCGCTGGCAGATGCACTGGCACTTGGCATTACAAGAATGCAAGAGGCCGATGGGAGCTTTATACACGTACTTAATGCGGCTGATTTGTCGGTTAAGGAAAAGACCCGGATCATTTATTACGATGGCGAAGCGGCTTTTGCCCTAATGCGGCTTTATGACCATACCCGAAATAACCGTTGGCTAGACTGCGTGGTCAACGCGTTTGACTACTTTATTGCTAGCGGTCACGAAAATGCCCACGACCATTGGCTTGCTTATTGCTCCAATGAACTGGTGGCGCACCGCCCAGAGCGTAAATACTTTGCGTTTGCCGTGCGCAATATCGCGGGCTATGTCGATTTTATCCACGAGCGGATCACCACTTTCCCCACGCTGCTTGAGCTGTCGATGGCGTTTCATAAAACGCTGCTTAAGCTTGAGCAACGGCCTGATTTAGCCGATGTGCTGAATGGCTTTGATGTCAATGCGTTTTACCGCGCTTTGCATGCTAGGGCGAACTATCTGCTGAACGGCTTTTTCTGGCCGGAAGTCGCGATGTACTTTAAAGCTCCGGCGACTGTTGTGGATGGCTTTTTTATTCGCCATCACAGTTTCCGCGTTAGGATTGACGATGTAGAGCACTACTTATCGGGGCTGGTGGCGTATCAGCAGATGCTGCGTGAGGCAAGCTATGCCAGCATTAAGTCGCCACTATTGGGGCAGCGCTTGGATGCTAAAACTATTGTCTCGATAACCGAGGGAGTATGGATATCAACTCCACCTGATGAGTGGCTAGCAAGAGGCCTATGCTGCTGGCCAAGATCTTTTCAAACGGGGCAAGTGGTTATCGCGCGGGGCAAGGGAATGGAAAAAGGTTTTTTGCCATTCGCCGCGGTGAAGTCTCTGGTGAGTAAAGGCGCTTCCGCTGTCATTTGCGATGACCCTGAGTTATATCATGGTATCGGTGTGCCTGTGTTACACGTAGCTGATGTGCGAGCAGCAACGCTGGCGATAGGACAGTGGCAGCGGCGCAGTTACGCTGGTCGCGTCGTCGGTATTACTGGCAGCGCGGGTAAAACAACGGCAGTAGCAATGCTGGCCCATGTGCTGAGCTATAGCGGTGCGGTAGGGCAAACGCAAGGCAGTGCCAACCTGCCGATTGGCATTGCCTGGAACATCGCTTCGATGCCGCAAGAGGCACGGTACTGGGTGGTTGAAATGGCCATCGGCTCCATGGCCCAGAATACGGATCTTGCTCGCCCTGATATCGCCATAATCACTAATATTGCGGCATCGCACCTGGTGTATCACCGCTCACTAGACGAAATTGCCCGTAAGAAAGCGCTTATTTTTCAGAGCATGCCCCCTAATGGGGTCGCTATTCTGTACCGCGATATGCCTCATTATGCTTATCTGGCCGAACAGGCAAGGCGCTATCACCTGCAGGTGGTGAGTTTCGGTGAGCACCCCGACGCAGATATACGCATGCTTGCGTTTGCAGGGAATAGCGCCCGGATTATGTGTGATGGAAGTGTGTATGAACTTGGCATGAGCGCTGCAGGGCGCCATATGATGCTGAATGCCATGGCAGTACTGGCGGTGGCTAGGCACGATAATTTACCGCTAGACATCGTTATATCCCGGCTGGCCACTTTTCAAGCAGTGGCAGGGCGAGGCGAAGTACGGGCCACGCATTGTCACGGCGTGCCAATCACACTGTACGATGAAACGTACAACGCTAACCCTTTATCGATGCGCATGGCGTTGGAAGCCTTCTCTTCGCTCACTGTGGATGCGAGTAAAAAGCTGGTGATTATTGGCGATATGCTAGAGCTGGGCGCAGAGACTGAACGGCTACACCAGGAACTTGCTCCTCTTCTTGCCTCACTATCAGCTAGGGAATTACTGCTCTGTGGTCAGCACTGCCAAGTGTTAGCACCCTTATTGGGTGGAGAGGCTGCTGGCGTGTTTCACTTTGCGGATGTTAAAGCCCTTGAGGCAGCGCTGCCACACCACCTAATGCCCCATGATAGCGTGCTTGTTAAAGCATCCCATGGCATTGGGCTACACGCGCTTTTCCCCCCGCTACCTTATGAGTAAACATCTACCGTTAACTCACCATTGGTGGATCACTCTACTACTGCTTTGCATAGCCACGGCTAAGCTAACGCCAGTAGCCGCTCAGCCGACCCCAGAAGCAGGGGAGTGTCATTACCTGCAACGTGATGCACCTCTCCAGATATTAACAAACGGGCCGAACCAAACGTTGGGACTGGAGGAGGCTCACTTTTTTATCGAGGTCGTTGAAGAGATTGGGGCGCTGAGCACTACACAACGAGATGACTTGGAAAGACAGCTTAACGCCGCCAATCTACTCTATCGTGACGTTCTTGGGCTTACCCCACCCTTGCTCATGCCACGCTATCAGCGTGCA
The DNA here is from genome assembly GCF_025820815.1 of Halomonas qinghailakensis. NCBI lineage: Bacteria > Pseudomonadati > Pseudomonadota > Gammaproteobacteria > Oceanospirillales > Halomonadaceae > Halomonas > Halomonas qinghailakensis. The sequence continues at coordinate 2,803,020 of NZ_CP096973.1, forward strand.
AACTTCATTATGGTGATATTACGTGCTGACCAGTCACGTGGTGGGCAAGCGTATGATGAAGTAGTACGCAGCCCTACTGTGCCTGATTGCCATATTCGTATGGCGTTAGGTGGGCAGGTAAATGCTGCTGAAAACTTAACCCCTGCCCATGAGCTGTTTCATCTGTATCAAAATGCCCACATGATGTTCAAGCAAGCTTGGGTGCATGAAGGGTTAGCTCGTTGGTCGGAATCTCTCTTTAGAGAGGATGCGCAGAGAGGTGGTGCACAAGAGGGGCCCCCCTTACCTGTGAATGCCGAAGCGCTTAACGCAGTGATGCAAGCAAGCTACGGCGCAGCGACCTTTTGGCAGCGACTGTTTTATCTGCTTGACTCGCAGGGTAGTCGCTCAATTCAGAAGGAGCTACACGATAAGCGCTACCACGATGGCAGCCAAGTAGTGGCAGCGAGTGAGTTTTATGGCCATGCCTTTCTGCCGTTACTTTTCGCCTCACTCAATGAGGCTGGCGCGACACTGGCCCATCAAGAGCAATGGCCCGTATATGGTTGGGCAGAGGCAGAGCAGCGTAGCCTGCGTCACAATAGGGTCATTTTATCTGCCATCCATGATGCCGTTTCAACGTATAAGCCGATAGCCGATCAACCGGACGAATTACGTGCCTTCATGCAACTTATAGAACCAATGATTAATCGATGAGTAACCCGACGACTAACAGGGAGAGAGAGGAGATTCACGGAGATCAAGTTCTCGACCTAATGGCTGCGTTAGCGCGCGCGGTGCTATGGCCGTTTCGTTGGCGTGTATTAACGATCCTGTTAATGCAAATTGTAAGTCAGGTCATGCTGTTGGCAAGCCTAGTGTTACCTTGGCAGTTGCTTCAAGTGTTGATGACCGGGCGTAGCCGCATAGATGGCTGGGTACCTGGAACAGAATCCCATGGTGCCAAAATAGCGGTATTAATCGTAGCGGCCGTGCTCTGCTTTTGCGCCTACGCCTTACTTAAATGGTTAATTACAAAAGCCATTGCCCAGCTTTCGTCCCTAATCCTAGGGCTTTTGAATAAAACTCGGCTAGTTGCCAACCATCGATTAGTTGGCAAGCGTGTACTTGGCATTGTGATAGGTGCCCTGTCGTCAGCGGTGATCGCACTGCTTTTCTGCTTGATGATCGCTTTTCTACACCCTCTGCTCGCGCTATTGGCAGTGGCATGTGTGTTGGGGTTGGTGATGATGGTTAGCTTTTACTACCGCTTTGAGCGGGTGCAAACTATTCAGAATACCCTGCAAGGTAACGTTCTGACCGTCATCAATATCAGCTTTGCTTTGGGTTTTTTGATTATTGTCCTCGATCATCTCAATGGCACAATGCGGCCACTGTTGACGCTATTTATATTGCTGCTAGCAATGCGCCAACTAATGGTGGCCAGTGTTAATGGGTTGGTCAATTTCTTGAGTATCATCAAGTATTTTCAGCAGATTAATATGCTGCTTTTACCTCGCTCCCAACAGATTTCTTTCTCGCTAACCACGGACTTTGTCCAACGCTTTGAACAAGCGACTCTTCAACAGTGGCTACCGTCATGGTTGATTGAGAGCAAATACTGTGTCGGCGATCTTGAAATTTTGCAATGCCGTTTACTCTATGGGCGATCCGTAGCGCATGTATTAGTTTGTGAAACGGATAGCAACGGCTTGCCATATTATGTATTACTAAAGTGCTATATCGCTGCCCGAGAGAACGAAGCACTGCATGAAACTGCGCTTTTGAATGAAGTAGGAGGCTATTGCCATGGTGCGGTGTCTCAAAGTGTGATGTCTCAAAGTGCTATGCCCACGGTGCCTGTTTTACGAGCTAGTGGACAGTTACCCTGGTGTCATTTTGTGTTGGTGGAAATAGGAGACAAGCCACCCCAGTGGAAGAATTCCGAAGAGCGTAAGCCTTGGATGAATGAGTTACGGCAATGCCTATGCCATGTTCCTTTGCCCAATCATCTGATTACCCAATACACAGCAACGTTTGCCTCTTTACCCGAGCGCATGAAGAAAGTGGCAGCTTCACACTTTGCCTACCTGACACAACAAGACCGACAGAGCTTTCAAGTCGAGCGTTTCATGCAGCTATGGCCGTTTATGATCGCTGAAGTGGAAAGGGTTCCCCAGTGTCTAACGGTACAAAATCCTAGTAGCGCCCGCATGGCCGTTATAGACAATCACATGCTGCTATTGGACTGGCAGGGTTGGGTATATGACACATTGGGCGCGCACTGGCCTCTATCAGCAAAGCTACAGGCGGAAATACTTGAGGTTATCAATAGCCAATGGGAAAACGCTGATAGTCAGCAACCTTGGCATGGGTTTGACTCACCCACCCAAGCGGCAAACTGCGTTGCATTAGCGGCGCGAGCGCACGAATTTTGCCAACGTTGTCATCTTCATAATGACTCAGGCGCACTCAACATGATGTCTGGGCTTATAAAAGCCTACGAGGTCATTACACTCGCGGATGAGCAAAACTCTCCCGTGAAAAGCGCCGTTGAGTATTAAAGCCTCATCCTAGCTTTCAGCATGCCCGTCTTTTCCTATCGCCGTGGTAGTACTGTCCACCAGTACAATATGAATTCGTCGTCATCACGATTAATCTTGCTGCAAAATGCCGTTAATAAAAGTTCACTTTATTGAATTTTCACCAAAAACGGCAATCTCTTTGATGAAGCAGCGGGTGGATACAGCACATGGCAACAGTTATCGCAATTTCAGGTCAGGCATGGGCACGTGACGAAGACGGCAACCTGCGTGAACTTCGCGTTGGCGACGTTCTTCAGGAAGGCGAAACGATCATCACCTCTGCAGATGGCCGGGTAGAGCTAGACTTTGCCGACGGAACAGGCGTTAACGTTGTCGAAGGCGGCCAAGAGGTTGCGGTTACCCCCGAACTTGATGTTGACGCGATTGTAGCCACTGATGCCAGCATCCAGGATGACGATCTAGAAGCGCTGCTCACTGCTCTTAATGATGAAGATGGCGACCTACTCGAACTGTTAGATGCGACTGCAGCCGGTGGAGCAGCCGGCGGTGGCGGTGGTGGTAGCAGCTTTGTGCGCCTTGCTCGTATTGCCGAAGAAACCGACCCGCTTAGCTTTAGCACTGAAGGCGGCCTTGAAGGGGCCGAGTTCGTTGAATTTGATGGTGGCCTAGCCGCTGCTACAACAGATCTAGACGACACCGACGCGGATGCAGACGCCGATGCGGATTCTGACGCAGATGCTGACGCCGATTCAGATGCGGATGCTGACGCCGATTCAGATGCGGATGCCGATGCGGATGCTGACTCGGACGCCGATGCAGATGCTGATTCGGATGCCGATTCAGATGCGGACGCCGATGCCGATGCGGACGCTGATGCAGATGCTGATCCAGAAGATCCGACTGACCCGGAAGATCCGACTAACCCGGAAGATCCGACTGACCCGGAAGAGCCAACTGATCCAGAAGATCCGACTGATCCGGAAGAGCCAACTGATCCAGAAGATCCAACTGATCCAGAAGATCCAACTGATCCGGAAGAGCCAACTGATCCAGAAGATCCAGATGACTCTGACTCTGACGCGGATGCAGACGCTGATGCTGATTCAGACGCCGACGCCGACGCCGACGCCGATGCCGATGCTGACGCGGATGCGGATGCTGACGCTGATTCGGATGCCGACGCAGATGCGGACGCTGATGCCGATGCGGATTCTGACGCAGATGCTGATGCGGACGCGGATGCTGACGCGGATGCCGATGCGGATGCCGATGCGGATGCGGACGCTGATGCTGATGCTGATGCTGATGCTGATTCAGACGCCGATGCTGATGCGGATGCCGACGCTGACGCTGACGCTGATGCTGATGCTGATGCTGATGCTGATGCTGATGCTGATGCTGATGCCGACGCGGATGCCGATGCTGACGCTGACGCTGACGCTGATGCGGACGCAGATGCCGATTCGGACGCTGACGCCGATGCGGACGCCGATGCGGATGCTGATGCCGACGCTGATGCTGACGCCGATGCCGATGCTGACGCTGATGCGGACGCTGATGCCGACGCCGACGCGGATGCCGATGCTGATGCCGATGCTGATGCTGATGCTGATGCTGATGCTGATGCTGATGCTGATGCTGATGCCGATGCAGACGCTGATGCGGATGCTGACGCTGATGCTGATGCGGACGCCGATGCCGATTCGGACGCTGACGCAGATGCAGATGCAGATGCGGACGCCGATGCCGATGCCGACGCCGACGCCGACGCCGACGCCGATGCTGATGCGGATGCTGATGCGGATGCTGACGCCGATGCTGATGCCGACTCAGATGCCGACGCCGATGCGGACGCTGATGCCGATGCGGACGCCGACGCTGATGCTGATGCTGATGCCGATTCGGACGCAGATGCCGACGCCGATGCCGATGCCGACGCCGACGCCGATGCAGACGCCGACGCCGATTCAGACGCCGATGCCGATGCCGATGCCGATGCTGATGCAGATGCAGATGCAGATGCTGACGCTGATGCAGATGCAGATGCTGACGCTGATGCCGATGCGGATGCTGACGCGGATGCCGATTCAGATGCAGATGCCGACGCTGATGCTGATGCAGATGCCGACGCTGATGCAGACGCCGACGCCGACGCCGATTCAGACGCCGATGCAGATGCAGATGCAGATGCCGATGCAGACGCTGATGCCGATGCAGATGCAGATTCAGATGCAGATGCCGATTCAGATTCAGATGCGGACGCTGATGCTGATGCTGATGCTGATGCTGATGCTGATGCTGATGCTGATGCTGATGCTGATGCCGATGCCGACGCAGATGCCGATTCGGACGCTGACGCTGATGCCGACGCGGATGCCGATTCAGATGCGGATGCGGATGCCGATTCAGATGCGGATGCGGATGCCGATTCAGATGCGGATGCCGATGCTGACGCGGATGCCGACGCGGACGCTGATTCAGATGCTGATGCGGATGCTGACGCGGACGCAGACGCCGATGCTGATTCTGATTCTGATTCTGATGCGGATGCCGATGCGGATGCGGATGCGGATGCGGATTCTGACGCAGATGCCGATGCCGATGCAGATGCCGACGCCGATGCGGATGCGGATGCGGATGCGGATTCTGACGCAGATGCTGATGCGGACGCCGATGCTGATGCCGATGCCGACGCGGATGCTGATGCTGATGCTGATGCTGATGCTGATGCTGATGCCGATTCGGACGCAGATGCAGATGCAGATGCAGACGCTGATGCTGATGCTGATTCAGACGCCGACGCCGACGCAGATGCCGATGCGGACGCTGACTCGGACGCCGATGCCGATGCGGATTCTGACGCAGATGCTGATGCGGACGCTGATGCGGACGCAGATGCCGATGCCGATGCGGACGCCGATGCAGACGCTGATGCCGATGCAGACGCCGATGCGGATGCAGACGCCGATGCAGATGCGGACGCTGATGCCGATGCTGATTTAGAGGCTACTGTAACCCTGGAGGCCCCGGACACCGTCACCGAAGGCGAGGACATCACCGTCACCGCCCGCGTGGACAACGCCCCGGCCACCGAGCTGACCATCACGCTCTCCAACGGCGAGCAGATCGTCATTGCCGCCGGTGCCACCGAAGGCAGCGTCACGTTCGCCAGCCGTGAAGACGACGTCTTCCAGCAAGGCGAGCAGAGCCAGACCCTGAGCATCATCGGCACCGAGGGCGGCAACTACGAAGCACTGGATACCAGCGCCGAAGCTACAATTATCACCGTTGATGATAACGACACCGTGAACGCCACGCTGACGTCCAGTCTGGCGGCGGGTGGTAACGAAGACGGTGCCACGGTGACCTACACCGTCACGCTGGACAACGCCCCGACACCGTGACCAACGCCACGCTGACGTCCAGTCAATGGCGGCCGAAGACGGTCCCACGGTGACCTACACCGTCACGCTGGACGAAGAACGGTGACCTACCCCGACGCTGGACAACGCCCCGACCACCGAAGAAACCTTCACCTTCGATGTTAACGGCGAGCAGCAGACCATTACGGTGGCCGCCAACGAACTGACCGGCAGCACGAACTTCACGTTCAATGACCCGGACGTGTTCCTCGACGACAACGTCATTAGTGCCCCGACCAACTTCAGCGGCAGCGACAACAGCGGCTACGAAGACCTGGTACTGGTCAACAACGCCACGTCCCAACGCCACGTGGTAACGAAGACGGTGCCACCCACGCAGTCGATGACACATTGACACCGTGAACGCCACGCTGACGTCCAGTCTGGCGCGGGTGGTAAACAGACGGTGCCACGGTGACCTACACCGTCACGCTGGACAACGCCCCGACCACCGAAGAAACCTTCACCTTCGATGTTAACGGCGAGCAGCAGACCATTACGGTGGCCGCCAACGAACTGACCGGCAGCACGAACTTCACGTTCAATGACCCGGACGTGTTCCTCGACGACAACGTCATTAGTGCCCCGACCAACTTCAGCGGCAGCGACAACAGCGGCTACGAAGACCTGGTACTGGTCAACAACGCCACGTCCCACGAAGTCGATGACACAATTGACACCGTGAACGCCACGCTGACGTCCAGTCTGCTGGCGGCGGGTGGTAACGAAGACGGTGCCACGGTGACCTACACCGTCACGCTGGACAACGCCCCGACCACCGAAGAAACCTTCACCTTCGATGTTAACGGCGAGCAGCAGACCATTACGGTGGCCGCCAACGAACTGACCGGCAGCACGAACTTCACGTTCAATGACCCGGACGTGTTCCTCGACGACAACGTCATTAGTGCCCCGACCAACTTCAGCGGCAGCGACAACAGCGGCTACGAAGACCTGGTACTGGTCAACAACGCCACGTCCCACGAAGTCGATGACACAATTGACACCGTGAACGCCACGCTGACGTCCAGTCTGGCGGCGGGTGGTAACGAAGACGGTGCCACGGTGACCTACACCGTCACGCTGGACAACGCCCCGACCACCGAAGAAACCTTCACCTTCGATGTTAACGGCGAGCAGCAGACCATTACGGTGGCCGCCAACGAACTGACCGGCAGCACGAACTTCACGTTCAATGACCCGGACGTGTTCCTCGACGACAACGTCATTAGTGCCCCGACCAACTTCAGCGGCAGCGACAACAGCGGCTACGAAGACCTGGTACTGGTCAACAACGCCACGTCAACAACGCCACCACGAAGTCGATGACACAATTGACACCGTGAACGCCACGCTGACGTCCAGTCTGGCGGCGGGTGGTAACGAAGACGGTGCCACGGTGACCTACACCGTCACGCTGGACAACGCCCCGACCACCGAAGAAACCTTCACCTTCGATGTTAACGGCGAGCAGCAGACCATTACGGTGGCCGCCAACGAACTGACCGGCAGCACGAACTTCACGTTCAATGACCCGGACGTGTTCCTCGACGACAACGTCATTAGTGCCCCGACCAACTTCAGCGGCAGCGACAACAGCGGCTACGAAGACCTGGTACTGGTCAACAACGCCACGTCCCACGAAGTCGATGACACAATTGACACCGTGAACGCCACGCTGACGTCCAGTCTGGTGGCGGGTGGTAACGAAGACGGTGCCACGGTGACCTACACCGTCACGCTGGACAACGCCCCGACCACCGAAGAAACCTTCACCTTCGATGTTAACGGCGAGCAGCAGACCATTACGGTGGCCGCCAACGAACTGACCGGCAGCACGAACTTCACGTTCAATGACCCGGACGTGTTCCTCGACGACAACGTCATTAGTGCCCCGACCAACTTCAGCGGCAGCGACAACAGCGGCTACGAAGACCTGGTACTGGTCAACAACGCCACGTCCCACGAAGTCGATGACACAATTGACACCGTGAACGCCACGCTGACGTCCAGTCTGGCGGCGGGTGGTAACGAAGACGGTGCCACGGTGACCTACACCGTCACGCTGGACAACGCCCCGACCACCGAAGAAACCTTCACCTTCGATGTTAACGGCGAGCAGCAGACCATTACGGTGGCCGCCAACGAACTGACCGGCAGCACGAACTTCACGTTCAATGACCCGGACGTGTTCCTCGACGACAACGTCATTAGTGCCCCGACCAACTTCAGCGGCAGCGACAACAGGCTACGAAGACCTGGTACTGGTCAACAACGCCACGTCCCACGAAGTCGATGACACAATTGACACCGTGAACGCCACGCTGACGTCCAGTCTGGCGGCGGGTGGTAACGAAGACGGTGCCACGGTGACCTACACCGTCACGCTGGACAACGCCCCGACCACCGAAGAAACCTTCACCTTCGATGTTAACGGCGAGCAGCAGACCATTACGGTGGCCGCCAACGAACTGACCGGCAGCACGAACTTCACGTTCAATGACCCGGACGTGTTCCTCGACGACAACGTCATTAGTGCCCCGACCAACTTCAGCGGCAGCGACAACAGCGGCTACGAAGACCTGGTACTGGTCAACAACGCCACGTCCCACGAAGTCGATGACACAATTGACACCGTGAACGCCACGCTGACGTCCAGTCTGGCGGCGGGTGGTAACGAAGACGGTGCCACGGTGACCTACACCGTCACGCTGGACAACGCCCCGACCACCGAAGAAACCTTCACCTTCGATGTTAACGGCGAGCAGCAGACCATTACGGTGGCCGCCAACGAACTGACCGGCAGCACGAACTTCACGTTCAATGACCCCGGACGTGTTCCTCGACGACAACGTCATTAGTGCCCCGACCAACTTCAGCGGCTCGACGACAAACAGCGACCAACTTCAGCGGCAGCGACAACAGCGGCTACGAAGACCTGGTACTGGTCAACAACGCCACGTCCCACGAAGTCGATGACACAATTGACACCGTGAACGCCACGCTGACGTCCAGTCTGGCGGCGGGTGGTAACGAAGACGGTGCCACGGTGACCTACACCGTCACGCTGGACAACGCCCCGACCACCGAAGAAACCTTCACCTTCGATGTTAACGGCGAGCAGCAGACCATTACGGTGGCCGCCAACGAACTGACCGGCAGCACGAACTTCACGTTCAATGACCCGGACGTGTTCCTCGACGACAACGTCATTAGTGCCCCGACCAACTTCAGCGGCAGCGACAACAGCGGCTACGAAGACCTGGTACTGGTCAACAACGCCACGTCCCACGAAGTCGATGACACAATTGACACCGTGAACGCCACGCTGACGTCCAGTCTGGCGGCGGGTGGTAACGAAGACGGTGCCACGGTGACCTACACCGTCACGCTGGACAACGCCCCGACCACCGAAGAAACCTTCACCTTCGATGTTAACGGCGAGCAGCAGACCATTACGGTGGCCGCCAACGAACTGACCGGCAGCACGAACTTCACGTTCAATGACCCGGACGTGTTCCTCGACGACAACGTCATTAGTGCCCCGACCAACTTCAGCGGCAGCGACAACAGCGGCTACGAAGACCTGGTACTGGTCAACAACGCCACGTCCCACGAAGTCGATGACACAATTGACACCGTGAACGCCACGCTGACGTCCAGTCTGGCGGCGGGTGGTAACGAAGACGGTGCCACGGTGACCTACACCGTCACGCTGGACAACGCCCCGACCACCGAAGAAACCTTCACCTTCGATGTTAACGGCGAGCAGCAGACCATTACGGTGGCCGCCAACGAACTGACCGGCAGCACGAACTTCACGTTCAATGACCCGGACGTGTTCCTCGACGACAACGTCATTAGTGCCCCGACCAACTTCAGCGGCAGCGACAACAGCGGCTACGAAGACCTGGTACTGGTCAACAACGCCACGTCCCACGAAGTCGATGACACAATTGACACCGTGAACGCCACGCTGACGTCCAGTCTGGCGGCGGGTGGTAACGAAGACGGTGCCACGGTGACCTACACCGTCACGCTGGACAACGCCCCGACCACCGAAGAAACCTTCACCTTCGATGTTAACGGCGAGCAGCAGACCATTACGGTGGCCGCCAACGAACTGACCGGCAGCACGAACTTCACGTTCAATGACCCGGACGTGTTCCTCGACGACAACGTCATTAGTGCCCCGACCAACTTCAGCGGCAGCGACAACAGCGGCTACGAAGACCTGGTACTGGTCAACAACGCCACGTCCCACGAAGTCGATGACACAATTGACACCGTGAACGCCACGCTGACGTCCAGTCTGGCGGCGGGTGGTAACGAAGACGGTGCCACGGTGACCTACACCGTCACGCTGGACAACGCCCCGACCACCGAAGAAACCTTCACCTTCGATGTTAACGGCGAGCAGCAGACCATTACGGTGGCCGCCAACGAACTGACCGGCAGCACGAACTTCACGTTCAATGACCCGGACGTGTTCCTCGACGACAACGTCATTAGTGCCCCGACCAACTTCAGCGGCAGCGACAACAGCGGCTACGAAGACCTGGTACTGGTCAACAACGCCACGTCCCACGAAGTCGATGACACAATTGACACCGTGAACGCCACGCTGACGTCCAGTCTGGCGGCGGGTGGTAACGAAGACGGTGCCACGGTGACCTACACCGTCACGCTGGACAACGCCCCGACCACCGAAGAAACCTTCACCTTCGATGTTAACGGCGAGCAGCAGACCATTACGGTGGCCGCCAACGAACTGACCGGCAGCACGAACTTCACGTTCAATGACCCGGACGTGTTCCTCGACGACAACGTCATTAGTGCCCCGACCAACTTCAGCGGCAGCGACAACAGCGGCTACGAAGACCTGGTACTGGTCAACAACGCCACGTCCCACGAAGTCGATGACACAATTGACACCGTGAACGCCACGCTGACGTCCAGTCTGGCGGCGGGTGGTAACGAAGACGGTGCCACGGTGACCTACACCGTCACGCTGGACAACGCCCCGACCACCGAAGAAACCTTCACCTTCGATGTTAACGGCGAGCAGCAGACCATTACGGTGGCCGCCAACGAACTGACCGGCAGCACGAACTTCACGTTCAATGACCCGGACGTGTTCCTCGACGACAACGTCATTAGTGCCCCGACCAACTTCAGCGGCAGCGACAACAGCGGCTACGAAGACCTGGTACTGGTCAACAACGCCACGTCCCACGAAGTCGATGACACAATTGACACCGTGAACGCCACGCTGACGTCCAGTCTGGCGGCGGGTGGTAACGAAGACGGTGCCACGGTGACCTACACCGTCACGCTGGACAACGCCCCGACCACCGAAGAAACCTTTCACCTTCGATGTTAACGGCGAGCAGCAGACCATTACGGTGGCCGCCAACGAACTGACCGGCAGCACGAACTTCACGTTCAATGACCCGGACGTGTTCCTCGACGACAACGTCATTAGTGCCCCGACCAACTTCAGCGGCAGCGACAACAGCGGCTACGAAGACCTGGTACTGGTCAACAACGCCACGTCCCACGAAGTCGATGACACAATTGACACCGTGAACGCCACGCTGACGTCCAGTCTGGCGGCGGGTGGTAACGAAGACGGTGCCACGGTGACCTACACCGTCACGCTGGACAACGCCCCGACCACCGAAGAAACCTTCACCTTCGATGTTAACGGCGAGCAGCAGACCATTACGGTGGCCGCCAACGAACTGACCGGCAGCACGAACTTCACGTTCAATGACCCGGACGTGTTCCTCGACGACAACGTCATTAGTGCCCCGACCAACTTCAGCGGCAGCGACAACAGCGGCTACGAAGACCTGGTACTGGTCAACAACGCCACGTCCCACGAAGTCGATGACACAATTGACACCGTGAACGCCACGCTGACGTCCAGTCTGGCGGCGGGTGGTAACGAAGACGGTGCCACGGTGACCTACACCGTCACGCTGGACAACGCCCCGACCACCGAAGAAACCTTCACCTTCGATGTTAACGGCGAGCAGCAGACCATTACGGTGGCCGCCAACGAACTGACCGGCAGCACGAACTTCACGTTCAATGACCCGGACGTGTTCCTCGACGACAACGTCATTAGTGCCCCGACCAACTTCAGCGGCAGCGACAACAGCGGCTACGAAGACCTGGTACTGGTCAACAACGCCACGTCCCACGAAGTCGATGACACAATTGACACCGTGAACGCCACGCTGACGTCCAGTCTGGCGGCGGGTGGTAACGAAGACGGTGCCACGGTGACCTACACCGTCACGCTGGACAACGCCCCGACCACCGAAGAAACCTTCACCTTCGATGTTAACGGCGAGCAGCAGACCATTACGGTGGCCGCCAACGAACTGACCGGCAGCACGAACTTCACGTTCAATGACCCGGACGTGTTCCTCGACGACAACGTCATTAGTGCCCCGACCAACTTCAGCGGCAGCGACAACAGCGGCTACGAAGACCTGGTACTGGTCAACAACGCCACGTCCCACGAAGTCGATGACACAATTGACACCGTGAACGCCACGCTGACGTCCAGTCTGGCGGCGGGTGGTAACGAAGACGGTGCCACGGTGACCTACACCGTCACGCTGGACAACGCCCCGACCACCGAAGAAACCTTCACCTTCGATGTTAACGGCGAGCAGCAGACCATTACGGTGGCCGCCAACGAACTGACCGGCAGCACGAACTTCACGTTCAATGACCCGGACGTGTTCCTCGACGACAACGTCATTAGTGCCCCGACCAACTTCAGCGGCAGCGACAACAGCGGCTACGAAGACCTGGTACTGGTCAACAACGCCACGTCCCACGAAGTCGATGACACAATTGACACCGTGAACGCCACGCTGACGTCCAGTCTGGCGGCGGGTGGTAACGAAGACGGTGCCACGGTGACCTACACCGTCACGCTGGACAACGCCCCGACCACCGAAGAAACCTTCACCTTCGATGTTAACGGCGAGCAGCAGACCATTACGGTGGCCGCCAACGAACTGACCGGCAGCACGAACTTCACGTTCAATGACCCGGACGTGTTCCTCGACGACAACGTCATTAGTGCCCCGACCAACTTCAGCGGCAGCGACAACAGCGGCTACGAAGACCTGGTACTGGTCAACAACGCCACGTCCCACGAAGTCGATGACACAATTGACACCGTGAACGCCACGCTGACGTCCAGTCTGGCGGCGGGTGGTAACGAAGACGGTGCCACGGTGACCTACACCGTCACGCTGGACAACGCCCCGACCACCGAAGAAACCTTCACCTTCGATGTTAACGGCGAGCAGCAGACCATTACGGTGGCCGCCAACGAACTGACCGGCAGCACGAACTTCACGTTCAATGACCCGGACGTGTTCCTCGACGACAACGTCATTAGTGCCCCGACCAACTTCAGCGGCAGCGACAACAGCGGCTACGAAGACCTGGTACTGGTCAACAACGCCACGTCCCACGAAGTCGATGACACAATTGACACCGTGAACGCCACGCTGACGTCCAGTCTGGCGGCGGGTGGTAACGAAGACGGTGCCACGGTGACCTACACCGTCACGCTGGACAACGCCCCGACCACCGAAGAAACCTTCACCTTCGATGTTAACGGCGAGCAGCAGACCATTACGGTGGCCGCCAACGAACTGACCGGCAGCACGAACTTCACGTTCAATGACCCGGACGTGTTCCTCGACGACAACGTCATTAGTGCCCCGACCAACTTCAGCGGCAGCGACAACAGCGGCTACGAAGACCTGGTACTGGTCAACAACGCCACGTCCCACGAAGTCGATGACACAATTGACACCGTGAACGCCACGCTGACGTCCAGTCTGGCGGCGGGTGGTAACGAAGACGGTGCCACGGTGACCTACACCGTCACGCTGGACAACGCCCCGACCACCGAAGAAACCTTCACCTTCGATGTTAACGGCGAGCAGCAGACCATTACGGTGGCCGCCAACGAACTGACCGGCAGCACGAACTTCACGTTCAATGACCCGGACGTGTTCCTCGACGACAACGTCATTAGTGCCCCGACCAACTTCAGCGGCAGCGACAACAGCGGCTACGAAGACCTGGTACTGGTCAACAACGCCACGTCCCACGAAGTCGATGACACAATTGACACCGTGAACGCCACGCTGACGTCCAGTCTGGCGGCGGGTGGTAACGAAGACGGTGCCACGGTGACCTACACCGTCACGCTGGACAACGCCCCGACCACCGAAGAAACCTTCACCTTCGATGTTAACGGCGAGCAGCAGACCATTACGGTGGCCGCCAACGAACTGACCGGCAGCACGAACTTCACGTTCAATGACCCGGACGTGTTCCTCGACGACAACGTCATTAGTGCCCCGACCAACTTCAGCGGCAGCGACAACAGCGGCTACGAAGACCTGGTACTGGTCAACAACGCCACGTCCCACGAAGTCGATGACACAATTGACACCGTGAACGCCACGCTGACGTCCAGTCTGGCGGCGGGTGGTAACGAAGACGGTGCCACGGTGACCTACACCGTCACGCTGGACAACGCCCCGACCACCGAAGAAACCTTCACCTTCGATGTTAACGGCGAGCAGCAGACCATTACGGTGGCCGCCAACGAACTGACCGGCAGCACGAACTTCACGTTCAATGACCCGGACGTGTTCCTCGACGACAACGTCATTAGTGCCCCGACAACTTCAGCGGCAGCGACAACAGCGGCTACGAAGACCTGGTACTGGTCAACAACGCCACGTCCCACGAAGTCGATGACACAATTGACACCGTGAACGCCACGCTGACGTCCAGTCTGGCGGCGGGTGGTAACGAAGACGGTGCCACGGTGACCTACACCGTCACGCTGGACAACGCCCCGACCACCGAAGAAACCTTCACCTTCGATGTTAACGGCGAGCAGCAGACCATTACGGTGGCCGCCAACGAACTGACCGGCAGCACGAACTTCACGTTCAATGACCCGGACGTGTTCCTCGACGACAACGTCATTAGTGCCCCGACCAACTTCAGCGGCAGCGACAACAGCGGCTACGAAGACCTGGTACTGGTCAACAACGCCACGTCCCACGAAGTCGATGACACAATTGACACCGTGAACGCCACGCTGACGTCCAGTCTGGCGGCGGGTGGTAACGAAGACGGTGCCACGGTGACCTACACCGTCACGCTGGACAACGCCCCGACCACCGAAGAAACCTTCACCTTCGATGTTAACGGCGAGCAGCAGACCATTACGGTGGCCGCCAACGAACTGACCGGCAGCACGAACTTCACGTTCAATGACCCGGACGTGTTCCTCGACGACAACGTCATTAGTGCCCCGACCAACTTCAGCGGCAGCGACAACAGCGGCTACGAAGACCTGGTACTGGTCAACAACGCCACGTCCCACGAAGTCGATGACACAATTGACACCGTGAACGCCACGCTGACGTCCAGTCTGGCGGCGGGTGGTAACGAAGACGGTGCCACGGTGACCTACACCGTCACGCTGGACAACGCCCCGACCACCGAAGAAACCTTCACCTTCGATGTTAACGGCGAGCAGCAGACCATTACGGTGGCCGCCAACGAACTGACCGGCAGCACGAACTTCACGTTCAATGACCCGGACGTGTTCCTCGACGACAACGTCATTAGTGCCCCGACCAACTTCAGCGGCAGCGACAACAGCGGCTACGAAGACCTGGTACTGGTCAACAACGCCACGTCCCACGAAGTCGATGACACAATTGACACCGTGAACGCCACGCTGACGTCCAGTCTGGCGGCGGGTGGTAACGAAGACGGTGCCACGGTGACCTACACCGTCACGCTGGACAACGCCCCGACCACCGAAGAAACCTTCACCTTCGATGTTAACGGCGAGCAGCAGACCATTACGGTGGCCGCCAACGAACTGACCGGCAGCACGAACTTCACGTTCAATGACCCGGACGTGTTCCTCGACGACAACGTCATTAGTGCCCCGACCAACTTCAGCGGCAGCGACAACAGCGGCTACGAAGACCTGGTACTGGTCAACAACGCCACGTCCCACGAAGTCGATGACACAATTGACACCGTGAACGCCACGCTGACGTCCAGTCTGGCGGCGGGTGGTAACGAAGACGGTGCCACGGTGACCTACACCGTCACGCTGGACAACGCCCCGACCACCGAAGAAACCTTCACCTTCGATGTTAACGGCGAGCAGCAGACCATTACGGTGGCCGCCAACGAACTGACCGGCAGCACGAACTTCACGTTCAATGACCCGGACGTGTTCCTCGACGACAACGTCATTAGTGCCCCGACCAACTTCAGCGGCAGCGACAACAGCGGCTACGAAGACCTGGTACTGGTCAACAACGCCACGTCCCCACGAAGTCGATGACACAATTGACACCGTGAACGCCACGCTGACGTCCAGTCTGGCGGCGGGTGGTAACGAAGACGGTGCCACGGTGACCTACACCGTCACGCTGGACAACGCCCCGACCACCGAAGAAACCTTCACCTTCGATGTTAACGGCGAGCAGCAGACCATTACGGTGGCCGCCAACGAACTGACCGGCAGCACGAACTTCACGTTCAATGACCCGGACGTGTTCCTCGACGACAACGTCATTAGTGCCCCGACCAACTTCAGCGGCAGCGACAACAGCGGCTACGAAGACCTGGTACTGGTCAACAACGCCACGTCCCACGAAGTCGATGACACAATTGACACCGTGAACGCCACGCTGACGTCCAGTCTGGCGGCGGGTGGTAACGAAGACGGTGCCACGGTGACCTACACCGTCACGCTGGACAACGCCCCGACCACCGAAGAAACACCTCACCTTCGATGTTAACGGCGAGCAGCAGACCATTACGGTGGCCGCCAACGAACTGACCGGCAGCACGAACTTCACGTTCAATGACCCGGACGTGTTCCTCGACGACAACGTCATTAGTGCCCCGACCAACTTCAGCGGCAGCGACAACAGCGGCTACGAAGACCTGGTACTGGTCAACAACGCCACGTCCCACGAAGTCGATGACACAATTGACACCGTGAACGCCACGCTGACGTCCAGTCTGGCGGCGGGTGGTAACGAAGACGGTGCCACGGTGACCTACACCGTCACGCTGGACAACGCCCCGACCACCGAAGAAACCTTCACCTTCGATGTTAACGGCGAGCAGCAGACCATTACGGTGGCCGCCAACGAACTGACCGGCAGCACGAACTTCACGTTCAATGACCCGGACGTGTTCCTCGACGACAACGTCATTAGTGCCCCGACCAACTTCAGCGGCAGCGACAACAGCGGCTACGAAGACCTGGTACTGGTCAACAACGCCACGTCCCACGAAGTCGATGACACAATTGACACCGTGAACGCCACGCTGACGTCCAGTCTGGCGGCGGGTGGTAACGAAGACGGTGCCACGGTGACCTACACCGTCACGCTGGACAACGCCCCGACCACCGAAGAAACCTTCACCTTCGATGTTAACGGCGAGCAGCAGACCATTACGGTGGCCGCCAACGAACTGACCGGCAGCACGAACTTCACGTTCAATGACCCGGACGTGTTCCTCGACGACAACGTCATTAGTGCCCCGACCAACTTCAGCGGCAGCGACAACAGCGGCTACGAAGACCTGGTACTGGTCAACAACGCCACGTCCCACGAAGTCGATGACACAATTGACACCGTGAACGCCACGCTGACGTCCAGTCTGGCGGCGGGTGGTAACGAAGACGGTGCCACGGTGACCTACACCGTCACGCTGGACAACGCCCCGACCACCGAAGAAACCTTCACCTTCGATGTTAACGGCGAGCAGCAGACCATTACGGTGGCCGCCAACGAACTGACCGGCAGCACGAACTTCACGTTCAATGACCCGGACGTGTTCCTCGACGACAACGTCATTAGTGCCCCGACCAACTTCAGCGGCAGCGACAACAGCGGCTACGAAGACCTGGTACTGGTCAACAACGCCACGTCCCACGAAGTCGATGACACAATTGACACCGTGAACGCCACGCTGACGTCCAGTCTGGCGGCGGGTGGTAACGAAGACGGTGCCACGGTGACCTACACCGTCACGCTGGACAACGCCCCGACCACCGAAGAAACCTTCACCTTCGATGTTAACGGCGAGCAGCAGACCATTACGGTGGCCGCCAACGAACTGACCGGCAGCACGAACTTCACGTTCAATGACCCGGACGTGTTCCTCGACGACAACGTCATTAGTGCCCCGACCAACTTCAGCGGCAGCGACAACAGCGGCTACGAAGACCTGGTACTGGTCAACAACGCCACGTCCCACGAAGTCGATGACACAATTGACACCGTGAACGCCACGCTGACGTCCAGTCTGGCGGCGGGTGGTAACGAAGACGGTGCCACGGTGACCTACACCGTCACGCTGGACAACGCCCCGACCACCGAAGAAACCTTCACCTTCGATGTTAACGGCGAGCAGCAGACCATTACGGTGGCCGCCAACGAACTGACCGGCAGCACGAACTTCACGTTCAATGACCCGGACGTGTTCCTCGACGACAACGTCATTAGTGCCCCGACCAACTTCAGCGGCAGCGACAACAGCGGCTACGAAGACCTGGTACTGGTCAACAACGCCACGTCCCACGAAGTCGATGACACAATTGACACCGTGAACGCCACGCTGACGTCCAGTCTGGCGGCGGGTGGTAACGAAGACGGTGCCACGGTGACCTACACCGTCACGCTGGACAACGCCCCGACCACCGAAGAAACCTTCACCTTCGATGTTAACGGCGAGCAGCAGACCATTACGGTGGCCGCCAACGAACTGACCGGCAGCACGAACTTCACGTTCAATGACCCGGACGTGTTCCTCGACGACAACGTCATTAGTGCCCCGACCAACTTCAGCGGCAGCGACAACAGCGGCTACGAAGACCTGGTACTGGTCAACAACGCCACGTCCCACGAAGTCGATGACACAATTGACACCGTGAACGCCACGCTGACGTCCAGTCTGGTGGCGGGTGGTAACGAAGACGGTGCCACGGTGACCTACACCGTCACGCTGGACAACGCCCCGACCACCGAAGAAACCTTCACCTTCGATGTTAACGGCGAGCAGCAGACCATTACGGTGGCCGCCAACGAACTGACCGGCAGCACGAACTTCACGTTCAATGACCCGGACGTGTTCCTCGACGACAACGTCATTAGTGCCCCGACCAACTTCAGCGGCAGCGACAACAGCGGCTACGAAGACCTGGTACTGGTCAACAACGCCACGTCCCACGAAGTCGATGACACAATTGACACCGTGAACGCCACGCTGACGTCCAGTCTGGCGGCGGGTGGTAACGAAGACGGTGCCACGGTGACCTACACCGTCACGCTGGACAACGCCCCGACCACCGAAGAAACCTTCACCTTCGATGTTAACGGCGAGCAGCAGACCATTACGGTGGCCGCCAACGAACTGACCGGCAGCACGAACTTCACGTTCAATGACCCGGACGTGTTCCTCGACGACAACGTCATTAGTGCCCCGACCAACTTCAGCGGCAGCGACAACAGCGGCTACGAAGACCTGGTACTGGTCAACAACGCCACGTCCCACGAAGTCGATGACACAATTGACACCGTGAACGCCACGCTGACGTCCAGTCTGGCGGCGGGTGGTAACGAAGACGGTGCCACGGTGACCTACACCGTCACGCTGGACAACGCCCCGACCACCGAAGAAACCTTCACCTTCGATGTTAACGGCGAGCAGCAGACCATTACGGTGGCCGCCAACGAACTGACCGGCAGCACGAACTTCACGTTCAATGACCCGGACGTGTTCCTCGACGACAACGTCATTAGTGCCCCGACCAACTTCAGCGGCAGCGACAACAGCGGCTACGAAGACCTGGTACTGGTCAACAACGCCACGTCCCACGAAGTCGATGACACAATTGACACCGTGAACGCCACGCTGACGTCCAGTCTGGCGGCGGGTGGTAACGAAGACGGTGCCACGGTGACCTACACCGTCACGCTGGACAACGCCCCGACCACCGAAGAAACCTTCACCTTCGATGTTAACGGCGAGCAGCAGACCATTACGGTGGCCGCCAACGAACTGACCGGCAGCACGAACTTCACGTTCAATGACCCGGACGTGTTCCTCGACGACAACGTCATTAGTGCCCCGACCAACTTCAGCGGCAGCGACAACAGCGGCTACGAAGACCTGGTACTGGTCAACAACGCCACGTCCCACGAAGTCGATGACACAATTGACACCGTGAACGCCACGCTGACGTCCAGTCTGGCGGCGGGTGGTAACGAAGACGGTGCCACGGTGACCTACACCGTCACGCTGGACAACGCCCCGACCACCGAAGAAACCTTCACCTTCGATGTTAACGGCGAGCAGCAGACCATTACGGTGGCCGCCAACGAACTGACCGGCAGCACGAACTTCACGTTCAATGACCCGGACGTGTTCCTCGACGACAACGTCATTAGTGCCCCGACCAACTTCAGCGGCAGCGACAACAGCGGCTACGAAGACCTGGTACTGGTCAACAACGCCACGTCCCACGAAGTCGATGACACAATTGACACCGTGAACGCCACGCTGACGTCCAGTCTGGCGGCGGGTGGTAACGAAGACGGTGCCACGGTGACCTACACCGTCACGCTGGACAACGCCCCGACCACCGAAGAAACCTTCACCTTCGATGTTAACGGCGAGCAGCAGACCATTACGGTGGCCGCCAACGAACTGACCGGCAGCACGAACTTCACGTTCAATGACCCGGACGTGTTCCTCGACGACAACGTCATTAGTGCCCCGACCAACTTCAGCGGCAGCGACAACAGCGGCTACGAAGACCTGGTACTGGTCAACAACGCCACGTCCCACGAAGTCGATGACACAATTGACACCGTGAACGCCACGCTGACGTCCAGTCTGGCGGCGGGTGGTAACGAAGACGGTGCCACGGTGACCTACACCGTCACGCTGGACAACGCCCCGACCACCGAAGAAACCTTCACCTTCGATGTTAACGGCGAGCAGCAGACCATTACGGTGGCCGCCAACGAACTGACCGGCAGCACGAACTTCACGTTCAATGACCCGGACGTGTTCCTCGACGACAACGTCATTAGTGCCCCGACCAACTTCAGCGGCAGCGACAACAGCGGCTACGAAGACCTGGTACTGGTCAACAACGCCACGTCCCACGAAGTCGATGACACAATTGACACCGTGAACGCCACGCTGACGTCCAGTCTGGTGGCGGGTGGTAACGAAGACGGTGCCACGGTGACCTACACCGTCACGCTGGACAACGCCCCGACCACCGAAGAAACCTTCACCTTCGATGTTAACGGCGAGCAGCAGACCATTACGGTGGCCGCCAACGAACTGACCGGCAGCACGAACTTCACGTTCAATGACCCGGACGTGTTCCTCGACGACAACGTCATTAGTGCCCCGACCAACTTCAGCGGCAGCGACAACAGCGGCTACGAAGACCTGGTACTGGTCAACAACGCCACGTCCCACGAAGTCGATGACACAATTGACACCGTGAACGCCACGCTGACGTCCAGTCTGGCGGCGGGTGGTAACGAAGACGGTGCCACGGTGACCTACACCGTCACGCTGGACAACGCCCCGACCACCGAAGAAACCTTCACCTTCGATGTTAACGGCGAGCAGCAGACCATTACGGTGGCCGCCAACGAACTGACCGGCAGCACGAACTTCACGTTCAATGACCCGGACGTGTTCCTCGACGACAACGTCATTAGTGCCCCGACCAACTTCAGCGGCAGCGACAACAGCGGCTACGAAGACCTGGTGCTGGTCAACAACGCCACGTCCCACGAAGTCGATGACACAATCGACACTACAACGCTCACATTGAACGATGTCACAGTAAAAGAAGGAGCGGGCACCGCCACTATTAACGGTACGCTCAGCAACCCTTCAGGCCAAGAGTTCACTGTTACGCTGAGCAATGGTGCCACCATCACGTTTGCTGAAGGCGACACCGAAGGAACCTCGACACCGTTCGATATCCAGGGTGACGATGTCTACATTGATCCGGAAAGCTACGAAGTTAGTATCACCGATATAGGTGATAATAACTTCGAAGATCTTGATGCAAGCAGCACTGCCACGGTTAAAATCACAGATACCATTGACACCACCACCGTCAGTATTAATGCCACTGTGACTAAAACCTCTGTGATCAATGTTGGTAATGTTGATAACACTGATAGCTTCACCGTGACTGCTTATAAAGCGGATGGTGAATTAGGAACGCTGACAAAAGTTATCAATACAAACCATGACGGGTTTGGCGTGGCTGGCAGGACTTCTGGTGGTGCCGCTGAAACCGAGCTTGGCTATGTTACTGGTGTTGGAAGTGAAGCTATCGTCGTTGACTTTAACAACGAAGTGAAAAGCTTTGATGTTCAGTTCGCTTGGAGAAACAACAACGAAAAAGCCAAGGTTGAATTCTTTGATGAGGATGGAAACTCTGTTGGCTCGGCAGTTGTATCGGGTGGTGGCACGTCAACGGATGCGTTAGTGACTTACTACGATGCAGCTGGCAACTTCACGAAAAGTGAGCGTGCACCAGGTGGGTCTGATCGGGTTGATAACTCATATACCTTCAAGCCTGGAAGTGAAGAAACGTTTAGCAGAGCCGAGTTCACTGCAGTTGGTTTTGATGATGACTATTTGGTTCACTCGATTGCCTACAAAGAAGTAATGAATGGTGAGGCGACCAGTATCAATGGTCCGTCGGATGTTACCTTTGATATCGAGACATCTAATCGCCCAGATCCAAGTCAATATACCTTCACTGGCGATGACTTCCCGACAGCAATAGTATTAATTGATGGTCAGGAACACGTAGTCAAATTGGATGTGAACGGTAAGGGGTCGGTTAGCATTACAACTGATGGTGACACTGATCTTACTGCTGAAGTTATCGAGGTTAATGGTAACTTCGAGAACGTAGACGTTCCCACTAGCCTCACTCTGTATGAAGGTGGGCTTGAGACCGGCAATAACGGAGATAACACCGTTGAAGGTGGTCAAGGCGACGACATAATTGTAGCTGACGAAGGCGGGGCGGACGTTAATGTTCAGCCTGGAAAAAACTACAATGTCGCGCTTATTGTCGATACGTCAGGTTCTATGCAGTATGACTTGAATGGACAGGGCAGTGTTAACAATAATCCTGATGGGATTAATGACAGTGTTTACTCTGCTTCCAGAATGAAATTGGTTAAGGACTCGCTGTTGCAGCTTGCTGAACAGCTTAAAAATCATGATGGAGACATTAATGTTTCGCTGATTGCTTTTGAGTCAAATATCGAGCTGAAAGCGAACATTCAGAATCTGACAGAGCAAAACATTGACGAGCTGTTGGCTGCAATTGGCCGTACCAAAACCGAGGGTTTACAAGGTCTTGGTGGCACTAATTACGAGGGAGCATTTATTGAGGCTTCTAATTGGTTTGCGCTGCAACCGGGCGAGAGTGATGGTTATAAAAACTTAACCTACTTCCTGACGGATGGCGATCCAACATTTAGTAATAGTGGTAATAACGGCGCTGGAAATGTCACGGACGAGAAGGATATGCGGGATGCTATTGAAGCCTTCGTTCCTTTGAGTGGGGTAAGCTCGGTACATGCCATTGGTATTGGCGATGGCGTTACCGTTAATAATCTTAAGTACTTCGATAACACGGACAAGGTGAGCTTAGTTAAGGCACCTTACGGGATTCCAGAAGAGGTATTAGCCGATTTTAGTAATAACGGTGGTTGGAATAACGCCAACAGCTGGAGCACGCCTTCATCAGGCGGCACGTTGAGCCGAGAAGGAAGCTCGAATCGCTATATGGAAATTAGTGATACGTCGGTGAACAATGTTGCTTATACAGTTGCTACCCCCCAGTTTGATGTTGGTACAGGGGAGTATGCAGGTATTTCTTTCTCCTACATTATGCGTGACTATTTCGATAGTGCAGCGTGGAAACTGCAAAAGCTGGATGGTAACAGCTGGACTGATGTTGAAGGCCAGGGGGGAGAGTTAGGTTTCTCATATAATTGGAGATCAGCTGCGAGCAGCGCGCTAGAGCAAGGCGAATACCGTATTGTGTATAGTGTCAATAACGCGACTACATATGGTGATGCCACGCTTTATATTGACGACATAAAACTCACGCCTTATGTGCCACAAGGCGAAGTAAATATCGTCAATAGTGCCGACGAGCTAAATGCTGCTCTAGTAAGTGGCTCGACCAACACAGAACTGGCCGAGTTGGGCGATGACGTTGTGAATGGTGGCGATGGCAACGACATCATCTTTGGCGACGCGATTAACACCGATGCCTTGGACTGGGAGGGTCGAGAGTTACCTGCTGGCTCAGGCATAGCTGCATTAAGAGAATATTTAAAAGTCACTAATGGTGGGGAGGCGCCCACCGAACAGCAGTTGTATGACTATATCAAGGCCAGTCACGCTGAGTTCAATGTCGAGAGCGATACGCGCGGCGGAAGTGATGAGCTGTATGGTGGTAAAGGAAACGATATTGTCTACGGCCAAGGCGGTGATGATCTGCTGGTTGGTGGCGAAGGTAACGATCTGCTCTTCGGTGGCCTTGGCGCTGACACCTTCAAGTGGGAATTGAATGACCAAGGTACTTCGGATAGTCCTGCGATTGATACAGTGATGGACTTCAACTCAGGTGAAGGCGATAAACTGGATATTGGTGAGTTATTGGATTATGAAAACGGTGACTCGCTAGATGCCTATATTGTCGCGGAAGAAGACAGCGGTGATACAGTGCTGTATGTCAACTCTGAAGGGGGCTTGGCAGGCGATAAAGAGAATGCTGATCAAGTTATTCGTTTAGAGGGTAAGAGCTTCTCTGACTTTGGTGGTGGCGGATCACAGGATGTAATCCTCCATATGATCCAAAACGGAAAGCTAGATATCGAGTAACCTTCACTCACCCAAACAGGCCGCCTACGGGCGGCCTTGTTATATCCACTCTCGAATGTCATTTCGCTATACTTAGGCGCTTTTACTTATAGAGGAAGCCGCTATGCTTTACATCAAACGCAATGCCGAAGGGGAGATCGTGATGCTCAGTAAAGAGCCATCGCCGGAGTGTAATGACACTATTAATGAAGATTCGCCGGAGGTGTTCGCTTTTTTAGCTGAGCAAACGGGGCAGTCGGCGCAGTTTATTGCCTCTGACTTGGCCTTTGTACGAGTGGTGGAAGATATGCTGGAAGTGCTGCTAGAGAAAGGCTTGCTGAGTTTCACGGACTTGCCTGCGGCGGCACAAAAAAAGGTGATGGAGCGTAAGTCGTTGCGGTCGAAGAATGATATTAATTTGCTAGGCGATGAAGACGAATTGATTTAATACGGCGCGTCGTTAGACGCGCTGTTTGCTGGCAGTTACCTGACCTTCGAAAAACGACTACTCTTTAATTCAGGCGCACGCCTGGTCCGGTGGCTCCGTCAACGCCTACTTTGAAGAGACTTTCCAATTCGGCTTGTTCAGTCACTCCTTCTGCGATCACCTGAATGCCAAGGGAGTGGCATAGCGTGGCCATTCCTCGCACGATGGTTTGCTGTTCATGAGAGGTATGAATCCCTCCAATCAAGCTGCTGTCTATTTTTAGGTAGGCAAGCCCGATGTCGTGTAAATCGGCAAGTTTGGTGAATTCTGCCCCGACATGTTCAATCCCAAACTGACAGCCTAACGGTCTGAGCGCGGTACATAAGCCGCGAAGGCTACCAATAGCATGGGTATTCAAAATAGCGGGTACTTCGAAGCACAGCTGTTTGGCAAGTTGTGGTTGTTTTTCGAGCAGTCGTCTTAACTCAATCACAAATTCAGCATTGGTGATGGAGGCAATTGAAAGATTAATACCAAGGGTTTGTGCGGGGTTGCTAGTCAGTTGCTCCAGGGCTTTTTTAACCACGGCAATATCGAGTGCAGGTTCTAAGTGAAAGCGCGAAATCCAGGGAATAAACATGCCAGCGGTTTGCCAGTTATTGGCAAGCTCTAGGCGAGCAGGGCATTCATAATGCAGTACGTTATGGTGGGCATCAATAACGGGGAAATAAGCGAGCTGCGGCCCTAACGTAATGGCAGCATTTAGCGCTGAACGCCATTCAGCGTGGTTACCAAAGAGCGAGTTATGTTGGTGCTCTCGTACAGCTACGGTGGTGTGGGCGCTTGCACTTTCGGCTTCAGCAAGGGCATCGTCTAAGGTAGCCAGTAAACCACCTCGGTCATCATGGGGCGTGTAGGCAACCACGGCGGTCGGTAAACGCATGCCGATATTGGGTGCCTTGAGCGCGATGGTATCTAGCGCTTGGCGTAGGCGCGGTATGAGTGCGCCAGTGTCAGCTTCTAGCGGTAGCATCAGGATAAAATCGCTGCCGTTTAAGCGCCCAACCAGTGCTTCTTCTGGCGTGGGGGCCAGCTGGGAGAGTTGTGTCACTAACTCACTGAGTAACTGGTCAGTGGCTTGGTGGCCTAGCTGCTCATTAAGCGTTTCAAGTGACTCCACTCGGGTCATTATCATTAGCCCCGTGGCACGGGCGTCTTCACTCCCTAGTAATGATGATAAACGGCCCATAAACACGTCGCGATTGAGCGCCCCTGTGACACGGTCATGCTGCAGATGGCGACGCAGTTCATCCAGTTTTTGGCTTTCCTGGCTGAGCATTTGGCGCACATTGGCAGATAAAACGTTCATTGCTTGGGCCACTTCACGTAGCTCTAATGTGCGGGGTTCTTTAATGGTGGTAAAGCGCCGGGCGCTGATATCTTTTGCTTGGGCGACCACCCGCACAAGAGGGTGCTTGATACCGCGTACCACCACTGTGGCGATGGCGAGGCTGATCGCTCCAGCCAGCAAGAACCAGCCAGCGAGCTCAAGCATAATGCGCCACAAAGAGGCATAGGCGAAACTGTGCTGACTTTCGAGTTCAAGCGTACCGAATTGCCGCCAGCCGTCTTGTATCGTTGCGGTGCCAATGGGTACATCGAAGTGAATAACGTTGCGGAACCATGCGGGTACATCGCCGCGGTATTCGCTGGCGGAGCGCTCAATAAGCACCTGACCTTCGGTGTCACGTAGGGTAATACGGCGGTAATAGCCGGTATCGAACTGTGCGGAAATTAACAGTTCGAGCGTCACTATGTCCTTTTCGAGCTGGCTCATGGAAAGTGCTAATGCCGTTGCATTGTCCTCATTTTTAATGCGCACTTCCTGCTCAATATAGTCGCGGCCCGAGGTAATGCTGATCGCAAGGCTGCCGACAAATGAAAGCAACAGTAGCGCAATAATGGCCAGCCAAAGCTGTTTAATCAGCGACATAGTGCTTAATCCTCTTAAATAAAACCTTGTGATTGCATCCGTTCAACGACATTACGCCAGCGCGATAGCCGCGCTAACGGGTCCGCACGTGATTGCGTTGTGCCACCGGCCCACAGCCCTTCACTATTAAAACTGAACACGGGGTCTAGATCGGTGCGTTGAGAAGCAGGGGAAATAGACGGAGAGATATTATCAAGTACCAAGGGCTCGCCGCTGGGCGTTGAGTAGTAACCAAGTACCATGTGTGCCTGGGTGATCTGGCTGCGGCCAATGCGCGCTCGTACATAAATCATACGCAGGCGTTCACCGGGAACGCTGAGCTGCTTCAGGGTGATGTACTTAGCAATAGAGTAATCTTCACAATCGCCCTGTGCTTTACCCATGGCCTCTAATGGCGTTGCCCAGAAGTCTTCTTGCCCCCATACGTGAATATCATCCACCCAGCGTATTCGGCGGTTAAAAAAGTCGTTGACCTCGCGAAGTTGCGTTTGCACCTCTTGACCACGCAAACGTTCCAACAGGGCAAACCACTCTTCTAAAACAGCAAGCCCGCTTTGGCCGTACTGCTGTTGCATGCTCTGCCGTAAGCGTTGGGGGTTGAAAGCAGTGGCAGGCGAGGCATGAAAACCTAACCCTGCGCCCAGCACAACTGCGCCGACAGTGGCTAAAAACTGTCGGCGCGAAAGCGGTTTAAGCGGAGGGCGAGTGGATGCAGGCATAAACGCCATGAGTAATAGTTAATAAGCATTAAGCCTACAAGCTACGGCGTTGAAGTGCACTATTTCCTTAGTGCTATCTATATCCTAAGTGCTAGCTACTGCCTAAATTCTATCTATTTCCTTAGTGCTATCTGCTTAGCAGCGCCTCATTAGATTGGGTGGGTATGGAGTGGGGATAAAGGGCTATCGTTGTGTCATTCAGCGGATGCTTGAAACACGCTGTCGAGCAGTGGTTCCAGGGCTGGCCAGACGTTGTCTAAAATAATTGGCTGGGCCTCGGCGGTGGGGTGTATGCCGTCGTCTTGCATCAGTTGTTCATTAAGTGCGATATCTTCCAACAAGAAAGGTACGAGCGGTACGTCATACTCATCAGCTAACGAATGAAAAACACTCGTAAAGGCATCGCGGTAGGCTTGGCCGTAGTTAGGCGGAATATCAATGCCGAGCAATAATACATCGGCTCCTGCCTGTTGGCTTTGCTCAATCATGCTGGCTAGGTTGGAGCGCATTTGAGTCGGTGGGAGGCCACGTAAGCCATCGTTGCCGCCTAGTTCAAGCAGAACGATATCAGGCTGTCGTTGTCCGATAATATTAGCCAATCGTTGTGCACCGCCGGACGTCGTTTCACCGCTGATACTGGCATTGATGACTTGGGCTTCACCATCTAGCCTCTCGGCCAATAACGTGACCCAACCCAGCTCTTGCTCTATACCATAGGCGGCACTAAGACTATCGCCCATGACTAAAAGTGTTGGGCGTTGGTCAGCGTTGAGTGCAGACGCGTTAAAGATGACTATCAGTGCCAGCAACCCTCCGGTTACCATGCGGTTCAGTCTTTGCCACGCTACAGGGATGCCATGCTTCATGTCTTACTCCTCTAATCCACAAGCCAATTTGGATCCACAAACCAATTTGCCAACCGATGATGCCACTTCGCATCAGCCCACCACCGACACCATCATCGCCAGCAATGTTCCTCACAAGCAAGCTCACCAGCCAGTCCTGCATGCTGAAAAACTGTCTAAACGGGTGAGAAGCGGGGAGCGTTCGTTAACTATCTTACACGACCTTTCGTTGAGCGTGGCAGCGGGAGAAAGTGTTGCCATTCTTGGTAAAAGCGGTGCTGGTAAGTCGACCTTGCTAGGGTTGTTGGCGGGGTTAGACACGCCCAGTGATGGGGAACTGACACTGTTTGGCCAGCCGCTAAGCCAAATGGATGAAGATGGGCGGGCGGCGTTGCGTGCCGGAAGAGTCGGTTTTGTATTTCAAAACTTTCAGCTGTTACCGACGTTAAGCGCACTGGAAAATGTGCTATTGCCATTAGAGTTGTCTCCCCGAGCAGGAGAGACTCAGGCAGCGGCGCAGTGGCTTGAGCGAGTTGGGCTTGGCGAGCGCGTAGGGCATCTGCCTAAGCAGCTTTCAGGGGGTGAGCAGCAGCGCGTTGCCATTGCACGGGCGTTTGTTACCGACCCTGAACTAGTCTTTGCCGACGAGCCAACCGGTAACCTTGACCCCGAAACAGGGGCACAAATTATTGACCTGCTTTTCACACTGAACCGTGAAGCGGGCACCACCCTTATTTTAGTAACTCATGACCACGCACTTGCGCGCCGTTGCGACCGATGTTTGCGCCTGGCGAACGGGCAGTTAATGGCGTTTGAGCCAACGGCTGTTGCCAGCGGGGGTGGCGATGAGTGAACTAAACTGGCGGCTTGCGGCGCGTAGTTTGAAGCGTGATCTACGTGCCGCCGATGTTCGCGCGCTGTTTGTCGCGCTGGTATTGGCGGTAGCTGCTTCTACCATGATCGCCTTTTTTCTAGATCGCTTAGAGCGTGGATTAGAGCGCCAAGCCGGTCAAATGCTGGGGGGGGATTTAGTTTTAGAGCAGCGCGAACCGTTCTCGGAAGAACTACGCACGACGCTAGAGCAGGCGGGTTTTACGCTGAGTGACCAGGTGGATCTGGTGTCGATGATTAGTCGTGGCGAGCGTTTCCAGCCAGCTAGTTTGAAAGCGGTGGATGATGTCTATCCTCATTATGGCGTTTCCCATGTGGATCGCGGGGACGGGGTTGAGCAGGTTGCATCAGGCCCTCCACCAGGGGAAGCCTGGGCAGACCCGCGGTTAGCAGAACTGATTGATATTGCGATAGGCGACCGTGTTCAAGTAGGTCAAACGGAACTGCTGATTAGTGGGATTATCGAGCGTGAGGCCGATCAGTCTGCCGGTTTTGGTAATTTCAACCCACGCTTAATGCTCAATACTGCTGACCTGGAAGCAACAGGGTTGGTGCAGTTGGGTTCACGCCTTGAGTTTGAGCTGCTTGCTGCGGGGCCGCCTGCGGCATTGGAGCAAGTGCAGGGTTTGCTGGCCGAACTAAGGCGTGATGGGGTGGACGTACGTGATGTGCGTGTTGACCGTCCTCAGTTAGGCAACGCGCTTCAACGCGCTGAGAGTTATCTGGGGCTTGCCGGCTTGGCAGCCGTCTTGTTAGCGGGCGTGGCGGTGGCAATGTCGACCCGCCGTTACGTTGAGCGCCATCTAGACACCGCTGCATTGCTGCGTTGCTTTGGCGCTAGCCAATATCAATTAGTGACTATTTTTACCCTGCAATTAATGGGTCTCGCACTAATGGCTGCGATTATTGGCGCGCTGTTGGGGCTTATTGGTCAGGCTGTGCTGCTTTGGCTGTTAACAAGTTTTCTGCCGATGACACTGCCGCCCCCTGGCATTATGCCGCTGTGGCTGGGCATTTTTACTGCACTTGCGGTACTGGTTGGTTTTGCTGGGCCCACCCTGTTACGCATTAAGCGTGTTAGTGCGTTAAAAGTGTTACGCCGTGAGCTTGATCCCCTACCGCCGTCTGCTTGGTTAGTGGTGGGTGTGGCGAGCGTAGTATTTGGTGGTCTGTTATGGCTTTACTCGGGTAGCTTTTCGCTTGCTCTGGCGCTACTCATCGGTGGTGCAGCCCTATTAGGACTATTGTGGATGGCTAGCACGCTGTTGCTAAACGGCCTGTTGAAAGCTGTTCAGCGGCTTTCCGGTGGGAGCGAGTGGGGTCAAGCGTTTCGCTTGGGCGGCAGGCAACTGGCTCGCCGAAAGCAGGCAGGGCTTGGGCAGCTGTTGGCGTTTTCGGTCACCTTCTTTGCCATGGCGATGATCGTGCTGGTTCGGGGTGATTTACTGACCACGTGGCAAGATCAGTTGCCGGAAAATACCCCTAATTACTTTGCTATCAATATTCAGCCCAGTGAGCGAGATGCCTTCGAAGATGCGGTTGCTCCACGGGTGGAAACCCAAAGTACGCTATATCCGATGGTGCGAGGTCGCATCAGCGCGATCAACGGTCAACCACCGATAGAAGCCGTTCCACCCGATGCCAGAGGCGATAACTCGCTGCGTCGTGAACTGAACCTTACCTGGCAATCAGCGTTGCCCGAAGGTAATCAGGTCGTCGCCGGAGAGTGGTTTTCACAACCGAGTGAGCCACAGGGATGGATGAGCGAGGTGGACGCCACGCCTCAGGAAACCTCTAACGTTGTGCCCATCTCAGTGGAAGATGGATTAGCAGAGCGCCTTGGCCTTGGGTTGGGCGACGAGCTAACGTTCTCTGTAGGCGGTGATACCATTACTACCCGCATTGAGAGCCTGCGTAGCCTTAACTGGGATAGCTTCAACCCGAACTTCTTCGTCATTTTCCCCCCTGGCGTGCTCGAAGCGTTCGGTCATAGCTTTATCACGGCGTTTCATTTGCCAGAACAAGAGCAGGGCTTAATCCGGCAGTTGGTCAGTGATTTCCCAGGTGTATCATTGCTTAATGTGGATGCCATTTTAGGCCAAGTGCGTGAGGTGCTTACCCAGGTTACTCGGGCAGTAGAGCTGGTGCTTATCCTAGTGCTGATGGCAGGGGTTAGCGTGCTTTATGCTGCACTGACGGCTAGCCGCCCCGTACGCGCCCATGAGAGTGGCTTGCTGCGTGTATTTGGTGCAGGTAACCGAATGATTTCACGGGTACAAGGTGCTGAATATGCGCTGCTTGGTTTTGCCAGTGGTTTAATGGGGGCCTTCCTTGCAGAATTTGCCACTGCCGCACTTTATCTTTATTGGCTTGATTTAACACCGCGCCTGCATATGGGCCTATGGCTTGTTCTACCTTTTGGAGGTGCGTTGCTAATTGGCATTATCGGACATGCCCTCTCTTATAGCCTGCGGCGTCAAGCGCCTGCGGCTAGCTTAGGGTTGCTTGGTGAAGCTTAACAGCACGTTTCCAAATGCTATGCTTAGCGCTTCTCACAAGGAGGTCATGAGATGCCTGTGTCTCTAGGTTATCGCCAGTTTACGGCTGGTTTTTCATTACTGCTTCTTTCCGGTGGGGTGGGCGCTTCACCCCAGCAGTTTGAAGCAGATCTTCGCGAGCGGCTGGGTGGTGAAGCGAGCGCCTTCGAGGTTGCCGAGGTCTATGAGCAGTCTGAGGCTACGATCGCGGAAGACATAGCGATTACTTATGCCAATGGTGACGTGTTTACCATCAAACGTTACCGCGTTGAAGGGGACTACCATCGTCCCGATAACGTAGTCATTGATGGTATGGCCGTTAGCGAGGCAGGCAACTCTCAGCCTTTTTTCAGTGTTGCTTTCATTGAATTGCCAGACGCTTCGCAAGCAGTGCCCTCGTTTGATGAAATGAGTGCGTCTGACGTGGTATGGAAGGCGCTGAATGCGCGTGACATCACGCTAAATTTACAAGGTGAGGCAGCAGATGAGTTTTTTAGTGAGCTAGATTCACCTCCCTTCGAGGGACAGTTGCATATTGAAACGCTCACGCTTGAAGAAGTCAGCAGTAGCGCCATTGGCTTGTTTGATTTGCAGGGAGTTAATGCTGATTTTAACGACTTGGAAAGCGGGGTTAATTCGGTTTTTTCGCTCGCTAATTTGCGAATTGAGCAGCTAACCGGGATCGATACGCCTGGGGAAGAGAGTGTCGAGCACGCCGTATTAAATGGCGTGAACCTGTCCGGAGATGATTGGAGCATAGTGTTGGATAGTGCCTGGGTAGAAGGCAATGCCTATGTGGGCGATGCAGGCTTCGAAGGTGCATTTTTTGACATTGGGGGGCTGCTGCCTCTACTGCCACCTGAGCAACGACAAGAGTTCGAAACTTTCAACAAGGTACTTACCGGTGGTAGTGGTCAGTTCGGAGCTGAAGGGCGCAGCCATTCCCGTTGGGAAGAAGAGGGGGAGAGTGATCGGCTGATTGCTGATGGCTATTTGCGCTTGAGTGGTGCTGCAAGCGTTGAATACAGCCTTGATTTGCCGATCATGTTGCCAAAAAATGTTTCCATTGAGCAGGCAATGCAAACTCCCTCACTGTTTGAATCAGCAACGTTGCAGGGTGGTGAGGTGAACGTGGCTTATACCGATGAAGGGTTATTACCACGATTAACCACTGAAATTGCGGCAAACGAGAACATTACCGAAGCACAAGCCGTTTCTCAGGCGTTGGGCCAAGCTCGTCAGCTTGAGCCATTATTAGGCCCCCAAATAACTAAATTAATGACAGGGTTAGTCGATATTATGGCGGGTCATTCCCAAGCCTTAACGGTTAATGTGGCCTTGCCCAACCCGTTTATTATTAACCAATTCATAATGAATCCTATGGGGAATGCCGAACAGTTTACGTTCACCTTTGAGCTGAAGTAGCGTGGTTGACCAGTTAGTCAGTTTTTACTGATTGCTTCAACATGAAATACGCTCATGCACGACCTGACGCGGATGCGATGAAAGTCGCGTCAGGCTGCGTTATGATAGCGCCCTAGATTCTCCATGATGATCCTTTCGTAACGAGGTTCCCGCCGATGTTCAGCCGCGATATGACAATTGCCGGATTCGATGATGTGCTTTTTGACGCGATGCAAAAAGAAGTTGCACGCCAGGAAGCTCACATTGAATTGATTGCTTCTGAAAACTACGCCAGCCCCCGCGTATTGGAAGCGCAAGGCAGCCAGCTGACCAATAAATACGCCGAAGGCTATCCAGGTAAGCGCTACTATGGCGGCTGTGAATTTGTCGATATCGCTGAAAATCTTGCGATCGACTACGCCAAGCAGCTGTTCGGCGCGACCTACGTGAATGTTCAGCCTCACTCTGGTTCTCAGGCCAATAGCGCGGTTTTCCAAGCGCTGGTAAAACCGGGTGACACTATCTTGGGTATGAGCCTGGATGCGGGCGGTCACTTAACCCATGGTGCCAAGCCTAACTTCTCTGGCAAGCACTACAATGCTATCCAGTATGGGCTGAACGAGCAGGGCTTCATTGATTATGAACAGGTGGCCGAGCTTGCTCGCGAGCACAAGCCCAAAATGATCATTGCTGGTTTCTCGGCCTATTCACAAATTGTTGATTGGGCTAAGTTCCGTGAGATCGCTGACGAAGTAGGTGCCTACCTGCTGGTGGATATGGCACACGTCTCTGGTTTGGTCGCTGCAGGCGTTTACCCCAGCCCGCTGCCCCATGCCCATGTGGTGACCTCTACTACCCATAAAACCCTGCGTGGTCCACGCAGCGGCGTCATTCTTTCTGCGGAAAACGATGCAGATATCGAGAAGAAGCTGCAGTCAGCGGTCTTCCCGGGTGGCCAAGGTGGCCCGTTGATGCATGTTATCGCTGCTAAAGCGATTTGCTTCAAAGAAGCTATGGCACCTGAGTTCAAAACCTACCAGCAGCAGGTGGTGAAAAACGCCCAGGCGATGGCCAAGGTGTTTATCGATCGTGGCTACGATATCGTGTCTGGCGGCACTGAAGACCACTTGTTCCTATTGTCTCTGATCAAGCAAGGCGTGACCGGTAAAGATGCTGACGCCGCTCTTGGCCGTGCGCACATCACCGTGAACAAAAACGCAGTGCCTAACGATCCGCAAAGCCCGTTCGTAACCTCTGGCTTGCGCATTGGTACGCCGGCGGTGACCACTCGTGGCTTTGGTGAAGAGGAGTGCACCCAACTGGCTGGCTGGATTTGCGATATCCTAGATGTGCTGGCTAAGGGCGATGACACCAGCGCTATCGAAGCCCAAGTGCTTGATAAAGTGGCACAGGTGTGTGGTCGCTTCCCGGTTTACAAGTAATCGAAATGCGTTTTGCCATGCCGTATAAACCTTTCTAGATCGTCTAGTCGCGGTATGGCAACGCAGAAAGCGATAAAAAAAGCGCTAACCTTCACGGTTAGCGCTTTTTTGTTGGTATGAAAGACGATCTTAAGATCAAGGCTCTTTTTGGCGAATAATGCTGACTTTTTTCTGCTCCTTCGTCCATTTGCCTGCTTTTTTATCAACGTACTGAAAGTACTCGTTAGTGAAATTGCCCTGGTTGCAGGCATGGCGATATGACACCGTGGGTACCGCGTTTTGATCGAGCAACTGAATAAATACGCCAGGACCAGTGAGTTCAAACACGTTGGTGAGCGTGTTCTCTTCAATGTTTTGTTGCACTCGATCAATCAGCCTGCGTAGGTTGGGGTTGCCTGGTTTGCTGGCGATGAAGTAGTTGCTCAGCTCACCCTTACGGGTCGTGACATAGAGTTCGTCAATATCGGCAGGAACAACGCGGGCAAGTGGCCAAATGGCATGTGCGTCAATATCTAGGTAAACGCCACCGTACTTGTAGAGCACCATGAGGCGCCAAAAATCCGCCTGTGCTGCGCCAATTTGCAACTTTGAATAGCTGGTGAATAGGGCGTCGTCGAAATTCTCTTTAATGAAGTCACTCCGCGCCTCGGTAATCATGAAGCGATATTCGAAACGGGGCGCCATGAGCCGGTTAAACAAGTAGTTCAGATAAACCGGCAGCGTCACCTTATTAGTAAAGTTAGTCTGCCAAATAATACGTGGGATAGACGAATGGTCTTTAGGTGCTAGCCAAGGCGCGGCATGGGCTGGCAGGGTGAAGCGTTTGTTCGGCAGCACGGCATGAAAAATATAGCTAAGCAGCTTAGTAATGTTTGCGCATAGCTTTATCAAGCGACTAGTGGCCACAATAAGTGGTTTGCTTGTGCGGGTGGGCATGTTCATCCTTTTCATTCGTGTCGCGGCAAGAGGTGAGTCGACTACCAGCCGCCTTGGCCTTCCAATAGGCTTCGGGTGTTATTATCCAGCGGCAGTTTAAAGTCAGCGCTGCCAAGCACCATTGCATCACCAGCGCGGACTACTCGTGCGCTCACATAGAGATAGTCCTGGCCTTGTGCGTAAGTACCCATCAGTATGGAGCGTGCATTGTGCTGGGCGCTAAGACGTTGGACTTGGCGGGATAAAATTAATTCGCCAACAGTCTCTTCGATAAACATGCTGTCACGCATTTTGACTTCGCGTACCTGCATACCTTGCCTTGCGAGGGCAGACGCCATAATTTCTGAGCTAATACGGCCAAACGTAGACGACTGGCTTAAGTTATCAATACTCACGAAGGTAGCTGCAATCATGGGACTATGGCGTGTAAGGTCTGGATTGCTGGCGACCATTTGAGCGGCGGCTTCATGGGCTAGCTCGGAAAGGTCTGGCTGGGGCTCGGCATTTCTCACGCTATTGTTATTGCCAAGCGCAGCACAGCCTGCCAAGAACAGCGTAAGCAGCGCAGCAATAAACAGGCGAAAACTTGCGGTTAACCCGCGCAGTTTAAGTGGGGCAAAAAGTGAAAGCATGTAATTACCAAGTATCGGTGATAGAAACAGTTGGGGTTGCAGGCGCTTGAGGGACGCGATGTGGGGCATAGTGGCGTCGGTCACCCGCATTAATGTAATAAATATTAGATGAGGAGTAGAGAATACGGTCATTATCAACAATCTGGGTAGTGATGATAACCTCTTCTTTGCCCTCATATGTCCAACTGCCGCTGGTTGTATCCGCCACCATCGCCGCGGGGATTAATGCCAGTGCAGGTTCGCTCCAGTTTCCAAGTGCCATGCTAGCCACGGTAACACCACCCGCCAAAGCGGTGTAAGCACCAAAAGGCGGGCGTACATAACCGCGATCACGATGTTCAACGACTTCTACATCTACTTGCACAGTAGCTCCGCCAGCGTTGGGCTGGGTCATTACGCTACCGCCTCGCGATACCAGTTCGCTTGTTAATAGCGTACGAAAACCGCGCTCAAACTCGCCACCGTAGTAAGCATTCATTGACGCGTGCTCTTGCGCCGGGATATGCAGATCCCTAAAGCGAACGTGCTCACTGCGTAGAATGCCTGCTGCTTCGTGCTGAGCGAGTACTTCCCAGTGTTGAGCTGCCTGCATACGCTGCTGCTCACTATAAGGATAGGTGGTCGCAATGGGAGCTTGTGATGTGTTGGCATAGAAGCAGCCACTTAACATTAGGCTCGCCAGTCCGATAAAGGCAGGGCGCAATAGTTGAACCATGGATGATGACCTTGTTGGTAATGACAGCGTTTTAGAGGGCATCGTTTTTAAAGACATCGTTATTGAAGATACCGTTTTTGAAGGCCTGGCCCTCGATGCCACGGTTATTGATGGGATAGGTCGGATGCGCACCTGATAGTTCCTTCTCGCTACGAAACGGCTTTTGATAGACTAGTTTGCCATGCTTACCCTAGATCGGCCACGAGGTTAAAAACTTGAATGAGTGAAAACACCCATGCTTGAAGACCACCGCGCTGGTCCGCGTCATGATTCATTGCTAACCGCCTATCCAGAAGATGAAAGTAATAGCGGTTGGATGATTAGCTATATCGACATCATGACGCTACTGGTAGCGCTGTTTGTCATCATTATTGCGGCGGCTGATGTTACTAACCCATCATGGTTTCAACAGGAAGCTTCTGATGAGTACAGCTACGAGGCAGCGCCAGCCATAGAAGTGCCATTGCCTGCCGCACTTGCTGAGCGTCGTGAGCAGCGCGCGATAATGGGCGTGCTGCCTAGCGATGCGCTCAGTCCGCTTGCGATCAGTGCTGCGTTAGGCGTAGCAGGCTTACCTAAGGCGCGCGCTGTTGTTGAGGGCGTGCCGCCCCTATTAGCGCGAGCTAAAGAAGTGTCGGCAATTGAAGAAGCATCAATAGAGACAGCGCCATCAGACTTAGCGCCATCGATGGTTGCTAGTGGGCTTCCGCAGTTGTTGCTGCGTTCTGATGAGCGTCAGTCAGCTTCGCCGTTCGCGGATTACATGGTCGTGCTCACTGACCGTCCCCCTGTCAATGTACAAGCAGTATCAGATAACGCGATCAGTAGTGCATTAGCGCTTGATGAGCGATTGAAGGAGCGTGTGGAAGCATCGACGTATCTACCTAACTTAGAAGGCGTGGAAGTTTCCAGGGTTGCTGAGGGTATCAGCTTGCGAGTGCAAGATCGGCTGCTATTCCCCTCTGCCGATGCTCAGTTAACAGAGGGTGGCACCTCGCTAGTAGGGTCGCTGATGGAAACCATTCAGCGCTTTGAGGGCGAAGTCTGGGTGGAAGGGCACTCCGATAGTCAGTCTATTAATACGCCTGAATTTTCATCCAACTGGGCGCTTTCGAGTGCGCGGGCGATTGCGATTGTTGAAGCACTAGAAGCCGCAGGCGTCGCCCCAGAGCGTTTACGAGCGGTAGGGTTAGCCGCAACCCAACCATTGGAAGATAACGCTACGGTTGAAGGGCGAGCGCGAAACCGGCGCGTTGAGGTTGTTATCCACGTGGACTAATGTTCTTTATAGATGAATGTTCTCCATAGTCTAATGTTCTCTATAGTCGAATATGCTTTGGGGTAAACATTTACGTAAGTATTTAGCAAAAAAAGCCCGCCGGGGGAGGCGGGCATGAAAGGGCTTGGCTCACTGCAGCCCACTGACATCAGGTGAGGGGTGTACAAGGTTGTCAGTGGGTACAATTCGAGTATAGCTATTTGTGAGCTTTTGCCAAGGGTTTGTCGCATTTTTTTGTTTTTTTATATGCACTGTTTTAGTGCGCTTAGATTGCGTTGTTTTGGTGCTTGCAAAAAGATGGCTGTTCTTGATGGCTTAACTTAATGATTTTTAGAATTAAAATGGTATTGGCATATAAACTGCTTAGTTGCTTGTCTACAAGTGAGCGTGCGTAACGACATTTAAGATTTGCAAAAGGTGGTGCTATGACCGAACACACGCGTACTGCGTTACCCAGTAATGCTCAGTCACCCAGTGACATGGACCCCGCGCTTCAGCCGCGTTTGGTAGTCACTGATTTAGACGGTTCACTGTTAGATCACCACAGCTATGACTTTTCACCTGCTAAACCTTGGCTTGCCCGTCTTAAACAGCTAGGTGTACCGGTCATACCGGTCACTAGCAAAACCCGCGCCGAACTTATACCCCTGCGTGAAGCCCTTGGGCTAACAGCGACTCCCTTTATTGCTGAGAATGGTGCCGTCATTGGTTTACCGCCCGGCTGGTGTCATGCACGACTAGACCGGCCTGGTAATGGCCTAGACGGGGTGGTTGTTAAACAAACGGGTGTCGATAGCGGCTTCATTAGAGCGCGCTTGAACGTTTGGCGTAAGCGCTTAAACATTCGTTTTACTCGCATGGGGGACTTAAGCCTGCAGCAAGTGATGGAATTGACCGGGCTTGATAAAACCCGCGCGAAAGCTGCGCGGCAGCGAGAGGGGAGTGAACCGTTTATTTGGGAGGACAGTGAGGCTGCACTTGAAACGTTCCGCATTGCGCTGCAAGGCGATGGCCTTGAACTCACCCAGGGCGGGCGCTTTTGGCATGTGATGGGGCGGCTGTCTGATAAAGGCGGTGCAGTAGAGTGGCTCATCAAACGATTTACTGCTTTACGAGGCAGTCAGCCGCTTACATTAGGTCTGGGCGATGGCCCAAACGACATCACGATGCTGGAAACTGTTGATCAAGCCGTAGTCATTCGAGGCTGTCACGCGCTCAACGTCGAGCCGCAAAATAGCGTGCTATATCGGACACATGCAACCGGGCCAACTGGTTGGGCTGAGGGAATAGACCACTGGTGGGGGCAAGATGAGGGTGGGCTAAAAATAGCACCCACCAATGAAGCCGCTGCATCAGTTTAACAAGCCACGGGAGGCTAACGTATGAGTGATTTTCATCAAAATGGTGTGATTACCGATTTTCACAACTTAACCCGTCGGCCG
The DNA here is from genome assembly GCF_025820815.1 of Halomonas qinghailakensis. Taxonomy (NCBI): domain Bacteria; kingdom Pseudomonadati; phylum Pseudomonadota; class Gammaproteobacteria; order Oceanospirillales; family Halomonadaceae; genus Halomonas; species Halomonas qinghailakensis. The sequence continues at coordinate 2,843,273 of NZ_CP096973.1, forward strand.
GTTGAAGCGCTTGAACAGGAGCTTTGCCAGTTTGCCAAGCGCCGCCCAATGGGGCTGATATTACCCTCGCTTTTTTCTGAACTGGAAGGACCAGCACTGTCGGCCATTGTGGATGAGCTGGTGAAAGTGCCTTATCTCAATGAAATTGTCATTGGTTTAGACAGGGCAGATCGTGACCAGTTTTTATATGCGCGCGAGTTCTTTTCACGCTTACCCCAGCACACTCGCATTTTATGGAATGACGGCCCGCGTTTACGCGCCATCGACCAAGAATTAGAGAGCCACGGCTTAGGGGCTTTAGAGCCAGGGAAAGGAAGGAACGTATGGTATTGCGCTGGTTATGTGCTGAGTTCAGGCCGTTCCAGCGCTGTTGGTCTTCACGATTGCGATATTCTTACCTACGACCGAGGCCTTCTGGCAAGGCTTATGTATCCCGTCGCGAACCCCCGGTTCAATTACAGTTTTTGTAAAGGCTACTACCCGCGTATCGCTGAAGGAAAGCTCAATGGGCGCGTTTCTAGGTTAATGGTGACGCCGCTGTTACGGGCTTTGAAAACCGTCTGTGGACCGCTGCCTTATTTGGATTATCTAGACAGTTTCCGTTACCCCTTGTCCGGCGAGTTTGCTATGCGCAGTGACGTACTTGAAGGTATACGCATTCCCGCTGATTGGGGATTAGAAATCGGCGTTTTGTCTGAGCTGCAGCGCAACTACTCGCATCGTCAGCTGTGCCAGGTTGATATTGCTGACGCCTATGATCACAAGCATCAGCCCATTAGCGAAGAGGATGCAACGGGCGGTTTGAACCGAATGAGTCTGGATATCGCTAAAGCGCTGTACCGGAAGTTGGCTACCCAAGGGATTAGCTTTAGCAGTGAAGATTTTAGAACCCTTAAAGCGACTTACTACCGGTTAGCATTAGACCTCATTGAAGCCTACGATCACGACGCGACGATGAATGGGCTAAGTTTGGACCGCCATTGTGAAGAACAGGCGGTAGAGTTATTTGCCAGTAATTTGCTGGAAGCAGGCAACCTGTTTTTAGACAACCCCCGCGAGCGTCCTTTTATTCCCAGCTGGAACCGTGTGCAGGCGGCTATGCCTGACGTACTAGCTCGCATGCATGAAGCAGTTGAGCTTGATAACCAAGGTAAAGTGTAACGTCTTAAATCGCCTAGTTCGTCATTCCATAGATTAGCATTAGAGAGTAACAGCACCTCGCAGGCAGCGGGGTGCTGTTTTTTTTTGCAAAATCGATTCTTTCAATAGTGCTTTTATATCTCACTATGCAACTTAGCGATGCGCAACCTTGACCACACTCAAGAAACGGTTTTAAATTCCAAAGAAGTATAAACATATAACCATTTATGGTCTATGATGAGTGCACAGCAGCATCACTACTTGCCATTAGTTGGAGGCATAGCATGCAACGCCCGATCGTTACCCATTTTTTTGATGAACCCACCAACACCTTTAGTTATGTGGTGCAGGATCCTGATAGTCATGCCTGCGCTATCCTAGATTCGGTGCTGGATTTCGACTACGCCGCAGGGCGTACAGATGTACGTTCTGCAGATGACATTATTGAATTTATTCGCGATAACCGTCTTGAAGTGGCATGGATTTTAGAAACCCATGTGCATGCTGATCACCTCTCAGCAGCGCCCTATTTGCACCAAACGCTGGGTGGAAAAACGGGGATTGGCGCACGTATTGTCGATGTGCAGGAAATTTTTGGTAAAGCGTTTAATGCGGGCACCGAGTTTGCTCGAGACGGCAGCCAGTTTGATGCCCTATTCAATGAAGGTGACACCTTCACTATTGGCAATCTTCAGGGCTACGTTCTGCATACTCCGGGCCATACGCCTGCCTGCCTAACCTATGTAATAGGCGATGCGGCTTTCGTTGGCGACACACTGTTTATGCCAGATTATGGTACCGCCCGCTGTGACTTTCCCGGCGGTGATGCACGCACGCTATACCGCTCTATCCAAAAAGTGCTGGCGCTACCGGCGCAAACACGGCTGTTTTTATGCCATGACTATAAAGCACCAGGTCGAGACGTTTACCAACACGAAACCAGTGTTGAAGAGCAGCGTGAGGCGAATGTTCATGTGCACGAAGGCATCAGCGAAGACGAATTCGTAAAAATGCGCACAGAACGGGATGCCACGTTGGGTATGCCTAGGCTCATTATCCCGTCAGTACAGGTCAATATGCGCGCAGGCGAAATGCCGCCTGCCGAGGATAACGGCGAGGTCTACCTGAAAGTACCCATCAACCGTTTTTAACTGATTTATAAACTAATTTTTATTATTAAGGAGCTAAAGATGAAAGCAAATGTTGGCGGTATCGATAAAGTGGCGCGAATCGTTGTCGGTCTAGTGCTAATTGTGCTGGCAATCACCGGCACTATTGGCGTGTGGGGATGGGTTGGCATTGTGCCGCTTGCCACAGGGCTATTTAATTTTTGCCCGCTGTATCCTTTGCTGGGTATCTCAACCTGCAAAAACAAGCATTAATTACAGGCAAGGAGTGTAAGCCGTGGACTGGATGGCAAGCCTGCAAGGGCTCGTTGGTGGTGTGTTGATAGGGCTATCAGCGGTATGGCTGATGGGAGCCTTAGGGCGCATCGCTGGCATTAGCGGCATCATCGGAAACTTAATAACCCAGCGCCCTCAGGGCGACAGCGCTTGGCGGCTGGCCTTTTTGGTTGGACTGATCAGTGGTCCGTTGCTAGTCATGGCACTAGGTGGTGGGTTAGGTAATGTAGCCGATGCCCCCGGTTCAGTGATTGGTGCACCAGCAGGGGGTGTACCGCTGATGCTGGTGGCAGGGCTGCTAGTAGGCCTCGGTACTGGGCTTGGTAGCGGCTGCACCAGTGGGCATGGCGTTTGTGGCTTGGCACGTCTATCAACCCGTTCCATGGCCGCCACCGGCGTATTCCTACTTGTCGCGATAGCGACCGTTTATGTAACGCACCATGTGATCGGAGGTGGCGCATGAGCGAGATAAGTAAGCGTACTCATGCCGTGAAAAACAGGGGGGTCGTGAAAATTGCGGCTGGCTACCTCGCGGGGTTGCTTTTTGGACTTGGGCTTGCAATCTCTGGCATGACGGACCCAGCGCGAGTGATTGGCTTTTTAGATGTGGCTGGCGCTTGGGACCCCACACTGATGTTTGTGTTAGGGGGGGCGGTCGTTACCGCATTCGTGGGTTACCGGGTTGTCTTTGCTCGTGGTGAGCCATTATTTAGCGGCAGTTTTCAATTGCCTACGAAGCAAACACTCGATGGTAAATTGTTGGGCGGCGCAGCGCTGTTTGGCATCGGCTGGGGCCTTTCTGGCTATTGTCCTGGCCCTGCTATTGCGTCTGTAGGTGGGTTGTCTATACCTCTACTGGCGTTATTGATTGCGATGGTAGCAGGCTGGTTTATCGCAAAACGTATCAGCTAAAGCATCACATATCGTCCGTTACTATCGCCCTTGTCTGCCCAGACAAGGGCGTTTTTATAGCTGGTTTTTATAGCTGGTTTTTATGAACAGATTGATGACACAGCCCGCTAGCTTAATGCTGGGTTAATGTGTATTTGCCATGCTAGCTGCAATAAAAGGAAAACCGCTTATGCACGTCTTGCTCATTGAAGATGACCCGCTTGTCGCATCAGGAATACGTTCCGGTTTGATGATGTACGACTTTGTCGTCGATCATGTTTCCACGATTCAAGCCGCGCGACAAACCATGCAGTCAGTTACCAGCGATCTAGTCATTCTTGATCGTGGCCTTCCCGATGGTGATGGTCTTCAGTTACTGCAATCGTGGCGCGAGCAGGGTATTGCCACTCCGGTATTAATGTTGACAGCGCGCGATGCGATACGAGACCGCGTCGATGGATTGCAGTGCGGGGCCGACGACTACTTGGTAAAGCCCTTTGATCTTGATGAGTTAGTGGCACGCCTCCATGCGTTGCTTAGGCGAGTATCTGGTCGTAGCCAGGGCCTAACGGTCCATGGCGCGTTAACGCTAGATCCTAATGCGCGTGAAGTAAAAGTTTCTGGTCATCTAGTAACGCTATCGCGGCGAGAGCTGGTGCTTTTGGAGGCCTTTTTGCATTCGCCGCGTAGCGTGCTCTCTGCCGATCAGCTTAAAGATAGTCTTTATGGGCTGAGTGATGATGTAGAGAGCAATGCGCTAAACGTGCATATCCACCATCTGCGTAAAAAACTCGGCAGTGGAGTTATTGAAACGGTGCGAGGGTTGGGCTATCGGTTAGGCAAACCTGAGGCGGTTCATCTTCCAGGCTCACCCCATAAGGGGCAGCAATGAGTTTGCGTGCTCGCCTATTACTCACCCTGGGGGTGTCGCTAGCGTTGCTGTGGGGCGTTGCCGCCGCTTGGTTGCTCAGTGATTTAGAAAAAAAGTTTGTGGAAACACTAGACCAGCGCCTTGCCCAATCCGCTCGAATGGTAGCGGGCTTGGTGCTTCAACTGCCTGAAGATGTTTGGGAACAGAGTCAGACGCGCTCACTGTCTATTCCCCCTATTGAGGGGTTAGCCTGCCAGGTTCACTCACCGCGTGGCGATATTATCGCCCGCACCCATGCCAATATGGACACCATACTGGCACCGGGTGAGCGTGGTCATGCATATCGTCAAGAAGGCGATACGACATGGCGTGTCTTTACTTATGAGCGAGGCGATCTCGTCATTACTACCGCCGATCGAATGGATGAGCGGGACATGCTGCTTAGCGATGTGTTTCGCGTCGCTGTTGTGCCGTTTGTCGTGGCGTTGACAGGCAGTTTGATTGCGCTGTGGGTAGTGGTCTGGCGTGGATTGGCCCCGCTATCAAGGCTGCGTGAATCGCTTGCCAGTCGTCATCCGGAAGCATTGGCACCAGTGTCTACCTATGGCGTACCGAAAGAGATCAAACCGCTGATCGATACGCTCAATGGCCTGCTGGTGAGAATCCAGCAAACCATCGTTCGCGAGCAGCGTTTTACCAATGATGCCGCACATGAGCTGCGTACTCCTTTGACCGCGATTAAAACCCATCTCCAGGTCGCGCAGCGTGCAGAAGGTGACGTCGCCAAAGAAGCGCTCCGTTGTGCCGAGGCGGGGGTTGTTCGTCTAGCGCATACGCTGGATCAGCTGCTGACATTGGCAAGAGTTGAGGGGCGTATGCGCTTTGACGACGGCGAACCAAGCCAGGTGGCAGAGATTGTAGAGTTCGCGATCGCCGACAGTGTAGCAACCGCAGGACAGTGCCAGCCTCCCGCTCACGTTCCCCATGTGTGCCTAGCCATGCCGAGAGAATTAGCAATAACCGCCCTGCGTAACCTACTGGATAACGCGCTGCACCATGGCGCAGATGATTTGCCTGTGGTGCTCACCGTGCAGCCTTCCCCTGATCAGCGTCACGTAACGTTCACCGTGCATGATCAGGGAAGCGGTGTAGATGACGCTACACTGAAACAATTAACCCAACGCTTCTGGCGTGTCAGCAAGCAGCAAGGGAGTGGTTTGGGTTTGGCGATTGTGGCGGCAATTGTTGAGCGTTTTGGTGGCTGGGTGAGCTTTGAAAATGTTGAGAGCGGCGGTTTTAGCGCTCACCTATCTATCCCTATTTTGCCTGACCCTATTTTATTCACCTCTTCGTTGCCTACCCCTACTGGCGGTGACTGAGGGGACAGGAAGAGGCGATTGGATAGCGTTCGCTTAGCCATAACAGCCAGAACGTAGTAAGTGAGCATGGAAATAACCACGAGATAAACAAATAACGACCGGCAGTTAGGGGGAAATATGAATAAAAAACAGTGGGGCAAGTTTAGCTTGCTGATAGGGGCCAGCTTTGTCGGTGCCAGCACCGTTGCTGGCAGCGTTTTTGCCGAAACGGGTGATGCAGAACGCGGCCAAGCTGCCGCGGCGACGTGTATTGCCTGCCACCAAGCTAACGGCAGCGGAATGAATATACCTGGTGGTGAGTCATGGCCGCGTTTGGCAGGGCTTAATGCTGATTACATCGCTAAGCAGCTACATGATTTTAAAGAGGGGCGGCGCCAAAACGCTACCATGATGCCCTTTGCTAACATGCTCAATGATCAGCAAATAGCGGATGTTGCCGCTTACTATAGCCAAATGCCCATAACGCCAGGCCAAGGGGGGGATGATGCTGATGAGGCTTTATTAGCTCGTGGCGAACAACTGGCTGAGCGTGGAGATTGGGATGCCTATATTGTGTCATGTAAAAGCTGTCACGGACCGGGTGGCACGGGCGTTGGTGAAGAGTTCCCCGGCATTGCAAGCCAGCATGCAGGCTATATAAGCAACCAGCTGCATGCTTGGCAAAATGATGAGCGCAGTAATGATCCTCAGAATCTGATGGGGGCTATTGCTAAGCGTATGAGTGATGAGGATATCCAAGCGGTGTCTGCATGGTATGCCACCCAGGATGTTAGCGCTCAAACCGACAGTGAAGAAGGGGAGACAGCACAATGAATTTGCATAAAAAGCGTCTCGTGTTAGCGCTAACAGGCTGTTCATTAGCCACAGGTATCGTGGTCAGTGCCTTCGCTGCCAATGAGGCAGCCACAACGGATGAAATGCCTTACCAAGGGTTAGTGGAGCTTGGCTTTCCTGCCCCGCAAGAAGGCGAGCTAGTTCACGTTCCGCCGACCATGGCAGACCTGGAAGAGGCTGATATTCACCCAGAGCTGAAAAAAGTCATTCGTTATGGCTACGACTTATTCACCAATACCCAGCAACTGCGTGGTGAAAATGTTTATAACGATATGAACTGCTCTAGCTGTCACTTAGGTGAAGGGCGTCAACCGTTTAGTGCACCGGTGTGGGCAGCAGCGGTCACGCTTCCTGACTTCAGGGGTAAAAACCAACACGTTAACAACCTTGAAGAGCGCATTGCTGGCTGCTTTGCTTACTCGATGAATGGTACGCCGCCTGAGTACGGCAGTGACGAAATGCTTGCGCTGAGTGCTTATCATCAATGGCTGGCTACGGGAGCGCCTATGTACCCCAGTCAGCCAATTTATGGCCGTGGCTTTCCTGCGCCAGATGAGCCAGCTGAAGCCCCTGATTACGCCCGTGGCGAAGTCGCATATCAGGAAAACTGTGCCATTTGCCACCAAGAAGACGGCTCTGGGCACTATGAAAACGGCGAGTACGTTTTTCCAGCGCCTTGGGGGGATGGCTCTAATAACTGGGGCGCAGGCATTGTTAGGGTAGATACTGCCGCAGGGTTCATTTACAACAATATGCCGCTCGGTCAACCGCGCTCGCTAAGCGATCAAGATGCTTGGGATATTGCCTATTACATGAGCAGCCAAGAGCGCCCGCAAGACCCTCGCTATACGGGAGATATTGTCGAAACCGCTGAGCGCTTCGGGCCTACTTTCCACAAACGCTCGCTCTACGGGCAAACCCGTGAACATGATGGTCATGTACTTGGTGACCATGACAATTTCGGCGAGAAAGGCGACATCGAGCCTTGGAACGTAGGCATGCCCCGTTTCGAAAGCTTAGCTGACGAATAATCTGCCTGACGGGCTGCGCTCTAAGCATCGCAATACGCGTATCAGGGAAACCAGTAGCCCGTGGTGTTATCACACCACGGGCTACTGGTTACGAAGAGAACGTTGAGTGGAAGCAGCCGTACCTAGCCGCAGCCCTAAGACGGTGTCATGGACGGTACTAAGGCGCTTCACTACCCATCATTTCAATCATGCGCTCTTCGCTTGGCAGGCCTTGAATCCTATCAATACGTACATCACCGTTGTCTGTTTCGCGTAGGAATGCGCTGGTAGGCGTAGCGTAAAGGCCTAACTCCTCAAACAGCTGGTTATTGGCATATACCTGCTCTTCAATATCTCTTGGCTGTGCGCTCGCTGAAAGCGAATCGCCTTTGCTATGGTTATGTAGCGCGGTTGAAGGGTCGTCTGCGCCTAGCAGTGTGGCTGCTAGGGCAGGGCTATTTGGCGCTAAAATACCGACCATAATATGACGCAGTTGCACGTCACCTGCTTCTACCCAGGGGCGGCTTTGTTCCCAAAGTTGGCGGCAGTAGGGGCAGTTGGCATCAGTAAACGTGTAGATCACCCGCGGAGCGTCCTTATCACCATCTTGGATCCAGTGACTCTCTTCTAGCAGTTCCCAGGTTTGCGCTTCCAAGGGAACTCGAACGTGTTCGTCTAACTGTGCTTCGGTAAGGTCGTTGCCTTGACTGTCCATCAGCGTACCGACAACGGCATGTTCGCCATCAGGGGTTAAATAAATCGCCATATCCTGACCCTGGACGCTAGCACCGTAACCACGCATGCCCCCTGGTGCCTCAAACTGACCGTGAATTGTTAAACCTTGGTTGGCTAACGCTTGCACTGGTGCAGGTAGTTCTTCGGCATGGCCAACCGATGTGGCGCCAATACTTGTTAATAGTAACAAGCTGCTTAAACGTGTCAGGGAAAAGTAGTTCATGGGGAGGTCCTTATATAAAAATTAAGCAAGGTAAACCGCTGATGAAATGGGCCCATGTAAGAGGGTGTCTCAACGTAAACGTTCCAAACCTTGATGAAGGGTGGCTCGGGAGAGTTCACCAAAATGGGTGTTAAGCAACTTTCCTTCCGCGCTGTAAAAAAGGGTGGTCGGCATGGCATGAGCCCCCGTCGCTTCTCCCAGTGCATTGCGTTGGTCAAGCCACACATTATCCAGTGAAAGATCATGCTGGTGCATAAACGCTTCGATGTGTTGGGCATCTTCCCCTTGGTTTACGAATACAAAGGTAATACCTTGTTCGGCGTTCTGCGCTTCTTCAAAAACAGGCATTTCACGAATACAAGGGGGGCACCAGCTTGCCCAAAGATTAACCACGATAGGCTGCTGCGTCTGGTGGGAAAGTTGAGGTAGATTGGTAGATTGGCCACTTAGGTCGACTAGCGGCGTGTTTGGGAGAGGGCGCGACTGTTGCTCAATTAAGGCGGTGCTACCAACGATAAGACCCCAGGTTAGGCCGCCCGCCAGCAAAGCGCCACTTAAAGGCCTGCGCTGACGAGAAGAGCGCCACAGCACCCAGCTGGCATAGCCAAGACCGGCAATTATACCGCCTGTTAAATCAAAGCCACCGTCTCGAATGTCAAGCCGAGCAATAATGCCATCATATGCGCCCCAGTACCGCACAACAAATACTACTCGCGCGGCAATGAAGGCGATAAAAAACACCGTTATGAGTGTGTCGCTCACCGCGACATTGTGCCGCCGCCCTAGTAGCGCCCCCACTAAAAGTGCCATCAAAAAAGCCATGACCAACACAAGCTGATGAAGACTGAACCCCAGGGGGCCAATGGCGATACTCTGCTGCAGCATAGTTAACCGTTTTAGTTAATGATCAATGCTGCAGTATCTCAGCCGTAGATTATTTGACGATTATATTGCCCACTGCTGAGACGTTATGCCGCAACGCATGTTTCAAGCATCCGTTACCATCCATCGTATGGCGTAAGGGGGTAACGCAGTCTCTTCACCAGCGTTTTGTTGGTCTAAAGCACGCCACGCATGATGGCTAAGCGCTCGTTCAAGCGCCTCTCCCACCTTATTTAATGGCAGCAGTGTATCGGTTACGTTAAATAGGGCTAATAAACGGCGGCCGTCACTGAGGGGGCCTCGCTCAATAGCAAGTAACTCTGGGGGCGTGGGCAGTACGCGCTGCGCAGCATGGGGATGGAAGCAGGGTTCTGATCGGCGTTGTTCGAGCAGACGACTAAGCGCATGAAACACATCGTGGGTCGGTGTTGAGGGGCTTTCGAGTAATAGCGCTAGCTCATCACGCTGCCAGCGGCGGCGATTAATTGAACGTAAGCGGCCGCTGCGCTCTACCCCTTCGACATCGTTAAGGGTGCCTGTCAAGGTATGGATATAAAGGGCGGGAATGCCCTGAAGCGTAAGCATGATGGCTTGGCTGCAAAGGAAGCGGGCAATTTGCCAAGGGTCTGGCCCTCTACGTGTGCCGCGCATGGCTTCAAACCAGGTGATATTGATTTCGTAAGGCGTATCGCTGCCATCAGGATTGCTACGCATACTGACAAAGCCACCAAAGCGATGCATCAGTTCTAGCAGCGCATCTCGCTCATGGTCAGGAAGCAAGCCTTCTAAAGGACGCACGCCAATACCATCATGACTGGCAGTGAAATTTAAATAAGTACACTGCTTAGGCAGTACCGGCAGGCTAGCAAGCCAGGACTGCAGAGTGGTCGCTTCACCGCGGGTGAGTGTATGTAGCAGCAGCGGTGGCAATGCGAACTGATAAACCATATGGGCTTCGTCGGGTGCGCCATTGGCAAGTCGCTCTAGGCCAAAGTAACTGATGTTTTCTGCGTGAGGAACATTGGTCTCGGTAATTAGCAGCGTGCCCGGTGATATTTCATCGACAATGGCGCGCAGTAAACGCACGACGGTGTGTGTCTCTGGAAGATGAATGCACGATGTTCCCAAACGTTTCCATAAAAATGCCACAGCATCCAGGCGAATGATACGCACGCCCTGTTGGAGGTAAAACAGCAAAATGCCAACAAATTCTAGCAATACGTCAGGATTTTCAAAATTTAAGTCGATCTGATCTTCCGAGAAGGTTGCCCATACATGGCGGGTTCCCCGACGCGTAGAAATAGGCACGAGCAAGGGGCTGCTGCGTGGTCTAATTACCTGGGAAACATCAGTTTCCGGTTCAACCTCAATAAAGTAATCGCGGCCTGGCAGGCTGCCGGTTAAATAATCAACAAACCAGAGCGATTCGCGAGACACGTGGTTAAGCACTAAATCTGCCATCACGTCGTAGTGGCTGGCCAGTTCGCGTATGTGCTCCCAGTTACCCAGCTCTGGATTAACCTCTCGGTAATGAATAACTGAGAAGCCGTCGTCGCTGCTCCATGGAAAGAAGGGCAGCACATGCACGCCGCTAATGCGCTCACCCAGATAGCGTTGAAGAAATTCATTCAGTACCGCAAGAGGGGGAGCGTCATCTGCCACAATGGAATCACCGTAACTAATGATCCACTGATCTTTTTCGCTCCACGTTGGTGCATGACCCTCTTCTCCCGCGGTAATTTCTGTTACGCGTGGAGCCGTTGATACGTGACGAAAGTGCTCAATGTGCTGTCCAAGGCGGCGCTGTACCTCGCTGGCGCGGGGGCCGTAGAGGTGCGAAAGGAAGTGGTAGACCGTCTGCTCAAATGGGGTCATGGAGTGTCCTCTTAAACAACCTACGACAAACGCTGCAGCTTGTGTGCCAAATCGTTACAATGCTAGGTTAACGCCGCGTTTAATAAAGCGACTATTTTTGCTTGCAAGTGCCTCTTTACTGCATATCGTTGTAGCGCGTGGCGACTTTACTGCTAACAATAGTTCATAATATGCCGATAAGTGCCGTTCTCTGCACAGGCTGACACGCTGCACGTACTGACAACAGGTTGACTGCCATGCATTGCCCTTTTTGTGGTGCTAATGATACTCGAGTGACCGACTCGCGGCTGGTAGCCGACGGTGACCAGGTGCGCCGTCGTCGCCAATGCGCTAGCTGTCAAGAACGCTTTACTACCTATGAAACCGCAGAACTCATCATGCCGAGAGTTGTGAAATCCGATGGCTCACGGGAAACGTTTAACGAGAGTAAGCTGCGGGCAGGCATGTTGCGTGCGCTTGAAAAGCGCCCAGTCAGTGCCGAGGCAATAGAAGCTGCCGTTGAGCGTATTCGCCAATCGCTTCGTGCCCGTGGAGATCGCGAAGTCAACGCGCGGGATATCGGTGAAGCCGTCATGAAAGCGTTAAGCAAGCTCGACCAGGTCGCCTATATCCGCTTTGCATCGGTATACCGTAAATTTCAAGATTTAGACGAATTTCGCGCTGAGATAGACCGTCTTTCTCAAGATCCTGGTGATCATCTTGCACCCGCCCCCAGCGACCCACATCGCGGAGAGGGTTGATGAAAGAGTCGATAAAAGAGCCGATGGAAGAAGGGTTCACTAGCGCTGACTATCACTTTATGGCGCGTGCCTTGCAACTAGCGGCTAAGGGGCTTTATACAACCGACCCTAACCCTCGAGTGGGCTGCGTTATTGTCCGTTACGATCAACACACTGAAGGGCAAGTGGTGGGTGAGGGGTTCCATCTGCGTACTGGAGAGCCTCATGCAGAAATTCATGCGCTTAACGCAGCGGGTATAAAAGCGGAAGGTGCCACTGCCTACGTCACGTTGGAGCCTTGCTCCCATACGGGACGCACAGGCCCTTGTGCTGTTGCGTTAGCGGATGCTCGCGTTGCACGAGTGGTCGTGGCCATGGTTGATCCTAACCCCCGCGTTAGCGGTAGCGGTATCCAGCGGCTAAGGGATGAGGGTATCCAGGTGGAGGTTGGCCTGTTAGAGCAGGATGCACGTGGATTAAACCCTGGTTTTATTTCGCGTATGCAGCGCAAACGTCCTTTTGTACGCTTAAAAATGGCCATGAGTCTTGATGGTCGTACTGCCATGGGGTCAGGAGAGTCGCAGTGGATTACTGGGCCAGAGGCGCGTAGCCAAGTGCAGCGTTTGCGCGCTCGATCAAGCGCTATTTTAAGTGGCGTTGAGTCCGTTATTATGGATGATTCACGGCTGACAGTGCGCGCGGAACAGCTGGCGCTTGATAATGCAGAGGCGGTCAGTCAGCGCCAGCCGCTGCGTGTCATCTTAGATTCACGCCTGCGTCTACCGCTAGCGGCAGCCTGTCTTCGTGAACCAGGGCGCACGTTGATTATTACCACCGAACATCACAGTGACGAAAAACGTCAAAAGCTGGAAGCTGCGGGTGCGCTTATTAAGGTAATGCCTGCGGATCAAGAAGGTCGAATCGACCTCGCGAACATGCTGAGCTGGCTAGCTGAGCATGAGCAGATAAACGAACTGCTCGTTGAAACCGGTGCTACTTTAGCAGGCGCGCTGTTAGAGGCGAACGCGGTGGATGAGCTGCAGTTGTTTGTCGCGCCAACGCTGTTGGGGGGTGAAGCTCGACCACTATTTGCGTTGCCCGGTATGACCCGTATGGCTGACCAAAAACGTTTGACTATTAAAGAAATTCGCGCCGTTGGGAGTGATTGGCGAATAATCGCTGAACCTCGCACTGACTAGCGCACAGGGCCAGAGCAAGGTACCCTGACGCGCGAAATCGCATGTATTGCGACCACTTATTTTGGAGATTCCATGGCGCATTCCTCTTCAGAGGGTTTGTCCCCTATCGCTGAGCTGGTGGAAGATATCCGCCAGGGCAAAATGGTGATTCTCATGGATGATGAGGATCGCGAAAACGAAGGTGATATCATCATGGCGGCCGAAAAAGTGCAGGCCGAGCATATCAACTTTATGGCACGCTATGCCTGCGGACTTATCTGCATGCCCATGACGCGTGAGCGCTGCGAACAGCTTAACCTTCCGCTGATGGTGCGTGACAATGGCTCTGGGTTTGGCACTAAGTTTACGCTCTCCATTGAAGCGACCGAAGGGGTGACCACCGGCATCTCCGCAGCCGATCGTGCCCGCACGGTACAAGCCGCAGTGGCAGCAAATGCCAAGCCGACAGATATTGTACAGCCCGGCCATATTTTTCCGCTGATGGCCGAGCCGGGTGGTGTTTTGCGCCGGGCAGGGCATACCGAAGCCGCCTGTGATTTGGCATCGCTAGCCGGATGTGACCCCAGCGGCGTCATTTGTGAAATCATGAATGACGATGGCAGTATGGCGCGTCGTCCTGAGCTTGAAGTGTTCGCCAAAAAGCATGGTATTAAAATTGGCACAATTGCCGATTTAATCCACTATCGTATCGTCAATGAGCAAACCGTTGACCCGGTCGAAACCACCAGCGTGATGACGGCCCATGGAGAGCTGGCGCTGCATGTGTTCCGTGACCGCATACAGGGCGCTCATCATTTAGCCTTGGTTAAGGGGCAACCGACCCCAGAACAGCCCACTACTGTGCGTGTTCACTTAGCGGATACGCTACGTGATATTGTGGGGTTAATGAAAGGTGAGCAGTGCCGTTGGGATGCTCATCGTGCCCTGAAAGAGATCGCGGATGCACCTTCGGGTGTCTTTGTGCTGATTGATGATGGTCGTCCCCATCAGGATTTAAAAGATCAACTGGATATTTTTCTGGACCGCGTGCGTCAGCCGCGCACCAGCGATTCAGACGGTTCAGGTAATTATTTAACGATTGGTACTGGCTCGCAAATCCTACGCTACCTAGGGGTAGGTAAAATGCGGCTACTCAGCTCACCGTGGAAATTCTCGGCGCTCTCTGGTTTTGATCTCGAAGTGGTTGAGCGCTTGGGACCTAATGACACGGCGTATGAGCCAACTTCTCAGCAGGAATAAATTGATGCAATCCCTTTCGCAAGTTGAAGGTACTTTTGTAGATGTCGATGGCCGTTATGTCATCGTTGTAGGTCGTTTCAATCACCATGTGGTGGATAGCCTGGTGGAAGGCGCTATCGATAGCCTGACGCGCCATGGCGTTGATGCGGACAATATTCACCTTGTCCACGTCCCCGGTGCTTGGGAGCTACCGCTGGCAGTAAAGCGCGTGCTTAAAGTCATGAAGCCCGATGCTGTTATCGCGCTGGGCGCGGTTATTCGTGGAGGCACGCCGCATTTTGAATATGTGGCTGGTGGCTGTAATACCGCCATTAACCACCTCCAGCTTGAGTTTGATACACCGGTGGCAAACGGGGTGTTGACCGTTGAGTCAATCGAACAAGCAATCGAGCGAGCGGGCACCAAAGCAGGTAATAAAGGTACGGAAGCGGCAATGGCAGCGATGGAAATGGTATCGTTGCTGCGCGCATTGCCGTTAGGAGATAACCAATGAGTGAACGTCGTGAGCGTAAGCCTTCTGCTGCACAGCTAGGGCGCCACGCCGCACGTGAGCTGGCGGTTCAAGGAATTTACCAGTGGCAAATGACGGGTAAATCAATCACCACTATCGAAGCTGAGTTTCGCAGCCAAGTAGCGGATGATGACCTAGAAGATTACGAAAACTGGGTAAAAGTAATGGAAATCGCCGACAAAGCGCTTTTCCATGAATTATTGCATAACACGGTCAGATTCAAAGCAGAGTTAGACCGTGAAATTGCCCCATTGCTCGACCGTCGCCTAGAAGATCTTGACGCCGTTGAGTTAGCTATCCTTCGTTTGGGCGCCTACGAGCTGTCTCGGCGGATGGAAGTGCCCTATCGCGTAGTGATTAACGAAGGCGTTGAGCTGGCCAAATCTTTTGGTGCCACCGACGGCCATAAATACGTAAACGGTATTCTCGATAAGCTGGCAAATCGCTTACGAAGTGCCGAGGTCAGTGCTCGCCGTCTGTAAGGCAAGCCTTCTGATAATACGTTTAAGGGGCCTTTGTGCTTGGCGAATTTGAACTGATTCAGCGCTACTTCATGTCGCCGCAGGAGGCGCACGCGACAGCCGGTATAGCGCTTGAAAATGGCGACGATGCAGCGCTTTTAGTGCCCCAAGCAGGTCAGCAGCTTGTGGTTAGCGTTGATACATCGGTGAGTAATGTCCATTTCCCCCACGATGCCCCAGCACATGCGATAGGGCACCGTGCTTTGGCAGTGGCACTCAGCGATTTAGCCGCGATGGGAGCAACGTCCCGGTGGTGTCTGATGGCGCTAACGCTGGATAAGAGTGCCTTTGTTGATCGCGATGCTGCTGAGCAGTGGTTAGCAGGGTACGCGAAAGGATTTCATGCGCTTTGCCAGCAACATTCCACCGCTCTGGTCGGAGGGGATGTCACCTCTGGGGCATTGACCATTGGTGTCACGGTGATGGGCGAAGTGCCAATAGGTGATGCGTTGACCCGTTCAGGCGCAAGCGTGGGAGATGTCATTGCGGTGACGGGTGCGCTTGGCGGGGGAGCCGGTGGCCTAGCCCTTTGGCGCCAGGGTGAACGCGATCTTTCGCACCCGCTGCTAAGCCGCTACTTGTTGCCACAACCTCGTTTAGCAGCAGGTGTGGCATTACGCGGTCTTGCAACCGCAGCATTAGATGTTTCGGATGGCTTGCTGGCAGATTTGTCGCACTTACGCA
This sequence comes from Halomonas qinghailakensis, assembly GCF_025820815.1. NCBI lineage: Bacteria > Pseudomonadati > Pseudomonadota > Gammaproteobacteria > Oceanospirillales > Halomonadaceae > Halomonas > Halomonas qinghailakensis. The sequence continues at coordinate 2,859,389 of NZ_CP096973.1, forward strand.
ACGCGTCTGAAGTGGGCTGTGCACTAGCGCTAGATGCACTGCCGTTAGCGAATGGGTTACATGAGACGTTAGGCCACGATGGTGCGATAAAAGCCGCGCTAACGGGGGGGGACGACTACGAGCTACTGGTGACACTTTCACCACGCAATATCGCTATTGCTCAGCAGCGACTCGCTGACCTTGGCTTGTCACTAACTGTAATAGGCCGCTGTACAGAAACGCTAGGCGTGACTGGTGTTGATGCCAGTGACTACGAAGGATGGCAGCATTTTAGCGGGGAAGCGCCATGAACCGAGCACCAGCGAGCGTTTGGCGTCGGCCAACCCATTTTTTTGCCTTTGGCCTGGGCAGTGGTGCAGTGCCCTGGGCACCAGGCACCTTCGGGACGCTAGCGGCTATTCCTTTCTACTGGATGATGGCCGACCTGCCCTTGAGCTGGTATCTCGGCATTGTATTTGCCGCCTTTGTCGTTGGGGTTTGGTTATGCGATAAAACCTCCCATGACTTAGGTGTGCACGATCACTCTGGTATTGTTTGGGATGAATTTGTTGGCTACTGGATCACCATGGCGGCCGTACCCTTTTCATGGGAAGCGGCGCTCTGGGGGTTCATTGTTTTTCGTATCTTCGACGTGTTCAAGCCATGGCCTATCCGCTGGGCTGATAGGCGTGTTGCCGGTGGATTTGGCATTATGATTGATGATGTCATGGCCGGTATCTATGCGTGGAGTACGATGCATTTATGGTTTTGGCTGCATTAAAAAATCTATCAGTATAAGCAGGCAGTACAAGAAAGCAGATGAATTACTTATATAATAATGAATGGATTCGGATAATTACTAAAAACTGATTACGCAACGTCGGTGGCGAACGTCTCCAATCGAGGGGGTGTTCAAGGAGATCGCATGCGCAAGGAACGACTGATCGTCCCTATTCTCGCGGCCCTGGCGGTGGCGTGGATGGTGGCGCAACTGCTATCGAGTATTTTGTTTGAACGCAGCCTTCGCCAAGCATTAGAAGATTTAGAAGCACGAGGCGAGTGGCGAGTTAGTCGGACGGAGAGCCGCCAAGGGTGGCTAACGTCTCAGGGAAAGCTGCTTTTATCGCCCTTGTTAGGGCGGCCATGGCGACTAGAACTCACTTACCGTGCGCGTCATGGCGCATTAAGTACTGATGTTGAAGGAACGCTTCTGCCCCGTTTAGACAGCGTTTTGCAAAAAGCCGTGGGCGAAGTCTCTGCACCGTCCATTCCACGTTGGCAAGGGCGCTACCACACGGTAAGCGGCCATAGCGAACTGCGTTTAGCGCTGGCTCCCTTTGTGATTCAACAAAACGGCCGTGAATTATCGGTCCGTGGAGCCAGAATGCGTCTGGAGGGCGTATTTGGTGATTGGCGGTTGCGCGCGCTGCTTGATCAGCTCACGTTAACCGATGGCCCCGCTCAGCTGACGATGGGGCCTTCCTCCCTTGAAAGCCGTTATACCTATATTGACGATGCCTATCATTTTGCTCAACGCGACCACCTGCATGTTGAGTCGTTATCGCTTCACTATCCTGCTTATGATATTCACCTTTCGCCACTCGATGTTCACAGCCACATGGTGCTCGATGAACAAGAGCTTCGTCTCAATGGCGAGCTAATCATTGGCGAAGTTAGCGTTCCTAGTGAGGCTCCTGATACGCCGCTATTAAGTGGCCGAATACACGCGGAACTTTCACGTTTAAATGCAGATGCCGTGCGCGAAACGTTCTTACAACTGCGCCAGGAAGCCGCGTGGGGTGATGCCAGTCTTCCCATGGCGGAAGGGTTATTGGTTCGTTTGGCCCCCAATTTGATGGGGGTGTTACATGACTCACCTCGCTTAGACATTACAACAGTGGCGATCGAGAGCCCACTCCTAGGCATCACTGTTAATGCGGATGGCGCACTCTTTTTTGATGCGCGTCGGCTTGATGAGCTGACTATAACAGAGTTGACTACACCAGAAGAGCGCGCCCGCTGGCTAGATCGTGTTGATGGTGATTTTACCTGGTACGATGCACCTACCGTGGCAGCTCTTTGGCTAGGGCTTCCCCTTGGTACGCGAGAATTGGAGTTTGACGTGATTCGTGGTGAATGGCGTGTTAATGGGCGTCCTATGCCTCAACTTTGGCCTCAATAAGTCTCTAGTCTCTTTGCTTTATAGCTTTGTATCAGCCCTCTCTATCAGCCCTCTCTAATGGTGTTAAGGGTTGAAGTTTCTACTGTGTGCCCACATCCCTTAAACATTATTAAGCGGACTGATCCGCTAGCTATTGTTATGGGAGAGGCGCATGAGCGACCAGGATTACGACCGCGATCACGAGCACTTAGATTGGCTGACGGATGAAGAGTCCGACGCGCATCAAGAGCACGGTGAAGAACCACGTACTGACGATCCACGTACTGATGATCCGCGTACTAATGATGGTAGTGAAGATCATCGTTCAGACGGTGAGAAAGTTAATTCGCTAGTGCCCGCCAGCGATATGCTTCCAGAGCGTATCTATCTGTTGCCGATTCATAATCGACCATTTTTCCCTGCTCAGGTACAGCCGCTGGTTATCAACCGCGAGCGCTGGGAAGAAACCATGCGCCGCGTGGGTAACACACCTCATCACACCATTGGTGTTGCCTTTGTTGGCGAGCAGGGCGTTGATTCTCTAAATCATGATGATTTTCCCGAGATTGGCACAGCAGTTAAAGTGCATAAACTCCAAAGCGAAGATCAACAAATCCAGTTTATCGCGCAAGGGGTTAAGCGTTTTAAAATTCAGCGTTGGCTGTCTAAAGAGCCGCCGTATCTGGTGGAAGTCAGCTATCCTAAAGAGCCAGTAGATGCTGAAAATGAAGAAACCCGTGCCTATGCAATGGCGATCATTAATGGCATCAAAGAGCTGTTGCCGATTAATCCGCTTTATGGCGAAGAGCTAAAGCATTACTTGAACCGCTTCAGTCCACATGAACCTGGCCCTCTGACAGACTTCGCAGCTGCTATAACGTCTGCCAAAGGCCCTGAGTTGCAGGATGTATTGGCCACGCTGTCAGTGGCTGAGCGAATGCATAAAGTACTCCCCCTGCTACGCAAAGAAATCGATGTTGCCCAGTTGCAAAGTGAAATCAGCGAGCAAGTTAATGCTCAAATGCAGGAACGGCAGCGCGAATTCTTCTTGCGTGAGCAGCTTAAAGTTATTCAGCGAGAGCTGGGGATTTCAAAAGACGACCGCGAAAACGATGTAGATACGTTTAGGAACCGCCTAGAGTCGCTGGTGGTACCGGAGCGCGTTCAAGCGCGTATCGATGATGAGCTTAATAAACTCAGCGTGCTAGAAACCGGCTCGCCAGAGTACGGCACTACTCGTAACTATCTTGACTGGCTCACCTCGTTACCTTGGGGCGTTACCAGTCAGGATAAGCTCGATTTGGCCCATGCCAGGGAAGTCCTCAACCGCGATCACGATGGCTTACAAGACGTGAAAGAGCGGATTATTGAGTTTCTGGCCGAAGGAACTTTTAAAGGCGACGTGGGTGGCTCGATTGTATTGCTGGTTGGCCCGCCTGGGGTCGGTAAAACCTCGATTGGACGCTCTATTGCTGAAGCTTTAGGCCGTGAGTTCTATCGGTTTTCGGTAGGTGGCATGCGCGATGAGGCTGAAATTAAAGGGCATCGCCGTACTTACGTGGGCGCAATGCCCGGCAAGCTAGTGCAGGCGTTTAAAGAAGTTGAAGTCGAAAACCCAGTGATCATGCTCGATGAGATTGATAAGTTAGGCCAATCGTTTCAGGGTGATCCTGCATCAGCACTGCTTGAGGTGCTAGATCCCGAGCAAAACGTCGACTTTCTGGATCACTATCTCGATGTGCGCATGGATCTTTCCAAAGTACTGTTCTTGTGCACCGCCAATACGCTGGACTCGATCCCAGGGCCGCTGCTTGATCGTATGGAGCAGATCCGTCTGTCAGGTTATATCGCAGAAGAAAAGCTACAGATCGCTAAGCATCATCTATGGCCAAAGCTTCTGAAACGCGACAATTTGCCGAAAAAACGTATTAACTTAACGGATGCCGCGCTCAAGCAGGTGATTGATGGCTATGCCCGTGAGGCGGGTGTTCGCCAGCTTGAAAAGCAGCTGCATCGTATTGTTCGTAAGGCAGCAGTGAAGCTTCTCGAAGAGCAGGTAGAAACGGTAAAAATTTCGGTTAAAAACCTGGAAGAATTCCTGGGAGCACCGCTTTTCCGCAAAGAGAAAGTGCTGAAAGGCGAAGGCGTTGTTACCGGTCTTGCTTGGACTTCCATGGGAGGCGCAACACTGCCTATTGAAGCGGGCAAAGTCCATGCGCTGGATCGTGGCTTTAAACTTACCGGCAAGCTTGGCGATGTGATGAAAGAGTCCGCCAATATTGCTTACAGCTACACGCTGGGCCACCTGCAAGAGTATGGTGCCGATGCCGACTTCTTTGACTCAGCGTTTGTGCATCTTCACGTGCCCGAAGGGGCAACGCCCAAAGACGGCCCGTCGGCTGGGGTCACGATGACCACGGCATTGCTTTCGCTGGCTAAGCATCAGGCGATTAATCGCCCCTTGGCAATGACGGGTGAATTGACCTTAACCGGTCAAGTCTTACCGGTGGGGGGAATTCGGGAGAAAATTATCGCCGCACGCCGCAGCGATATTTTTGAAGTGATACTTCCAGAAGCCAATAAACGCGATTACGAAGAGCTTCCCGATTATTTGAAAGAGGGAATGACGGTGCATTTTGCGAACCGCTATCGTGATGTTGCCAATGTGGTTTTTACGTAGGCTCTTCAATCGAACGTAAAAAAAACAACCGTTTAGTTAAGGCGCCGCACCGAAGAGTGCGGCGCTTTTGCATAGTTATTTAGTGGTTAAATTCCCTTGCAACACGGGATAATAGGAGCAAATCAAAATTAAAAAAGCCCCTGGGAGTTTCTGAATGCGCAATAACCAACCCGTCACTCAGCGTGAGTACACGCTTGATGACGAAGCTGTACTGATCTCACGGTCTGATTTAAAAGGCAATGTAACGTACGCGAACGCGGCGTTTGTAGAGATAAGCGGCTACACCCGTGATGAGTTAATGGGAGCGCCCCATAGTTTAATTCGCCACCCTGATATGCCTGAAGCAGCCTACGCTGATTTCTGGAAAACGATTCAGTCAGGGGCGACGTGGCAAGGAACGGTTAAAAACCGCCGTAAAAACGGTGACTACTATTGGGTGAATGCTACCGTCGCTCCGCTCCGAGATGGTGATCGCATTGTGGGGTACACCTCGGTACGTCGTAAGACAACGGCCAGCAGTATTGCGCTAGCTGAAACGGTTTATAAAGAAATGCGAGAGAAGGGTAAGTCTCGCCACTATGTATTGGCGCAAGGCGTACTTAAACGTCGCGGATTAGGGGGCATTCTTAAAAGCTTTCAGTTTACCAGTTTAAGAGCCAAGCTAACCGGTATGGTGGTCACGTCGCTGGTTTTGTTAGGGCTAGCCGGAGGCTTAGGCATGTACGGTTTAATGGTCTCTGGCGAGCGCTTGGAGTCGCTAAATCGGACGGGGCTTGAGGCGGTTGCTAATCTTCAACGTCTTGAACGTCAAGTAGGGCAGGTGGTGGCCCTGTTAGAACCCGCCGTTCGCAACCCTCGCCGTGTTGACATAGACGCGGTTGCTGGGTCTGTTGACGAGTACTCCCTGTCAATCCAAACGCTTTGGGATGGCTACCGCACCGACAGCAACGCTAGCACCGAGCGTCAGCAAGCGTTTGCGTCCACGCTTTCTGCCTGGAGTGCCAGCGTGATCACCACGCTTAACGCAATCCGTGATGCCAATGGTTTTGCGGCTTTCGAAGCCTTTAATGATGGCGTACAGCCCACCACTGAGCAGCTGCGAGAAGGCAGTAGCGAGTTAGTCAGTAACGAACGGGCCAATGCTCAGGCGCTGGTTGAATTGGCGCAGCAGGGCCGCCAGAAAATGTTGATTGCCCAAGTGGTGCTGGTGGCTATTGGTTTATTACTGATGGTGGGGCTTAGCAGCATCATTTTACGGTCGGTGCTGCGCAGTGTGGAAGGTGCACGTCATATTACGTTCCAAATTGCGGCAGGTAATCTAGCTGCTCGTGAACGTCGAGAAGGCAAAGATGAATTAGGCGCATTGCTTTACTCGCTGGATACCATGCGTTTTAGTCTTGCCAGCATTGTAGGGGAAGTTGAGCATCGCGTGTCCGTCGTCACTCCCGCAGTTCAGCAAATTGCTGCAGAAAATGAGGAGCTGGCATCACGCACCGAACAGCAAGCCTCCTCGTTGCAGCAAACGGCGTCTAGCATGGAAGAGATGACCTCGACGGTACAACAAAATACCGAGAGTGCCCGTCAAGCAACTGAGTTAGCGATGCAGAATACATCGAGCACTCGCGACACCCGTGAACAAATGCAGCAGTTGGTGGCAAGAATGCAGCGTATTGCTCAAAGCGCTGAAAAAATGACCGAAATGATCAGCGTCATTGATGGAATTGCTTTCCAAACCAATATTCTAGCGCTGAACGCTTCTGTTGAAGCCGCTCGTGCTGGCGAGCATGGTCGTGGTTTTGCCGTTGTAGCTAGCGAGGTTCGCAACTTGGCTAGCCGTAGTGCTACAGCAGCCCAAGAAATTCGTAAGATGATTGATAGCACAACCCAAGAAGTTAGTAGTGGTCGCGGTGCTGTCGAGCAGGCTGAACGTGCTATCGACGATGTCATGCAGCAGGTTAGTCGTGTTAGCGAGCTCATGGAGTCGATTAGCACCGCGTCTAGCGAGCAAAGCAGCGGTATCGGACAAATCAATTCAGCGATTGCGGAGATGGACAGCGTTACTCAGCAAAATGCCACCAAGGTACAAACGATTGCAGCGTCTGCTGATAATTTAGCCCTAGAAACGTTTGAGCTAGCGAATGTGGTTGACGCTTTCCGTTTGGAAGGCGCGCAGGAAGAAAATATTCAGGTTGCTCGGGAAAAGCTACAGCAGGTTAATCAAGCGCAGCGTAAAGCATCGCTACGCTTGCCTTCACGCAATAGCTCCGCAGCGCGAGGCCTGGCTAATCAAGATGACTCACAGCAATGGGAAACGTTTTGATTTTGGTGGATAACCGCTGAGCAGGGCACGGCGGTTGCCCTCACCATCTAGTCTACGCGTTGCGCTCATGCCACAATCTAAGGCCGCTGGATTCACTTGCCTGCCGCCAAGAATGCGGTAGGCCATGATAAAGATGTAGAGGACACCATGCCCGAGTATCGCTCCCGTACGACCACCGCTGGCCGCAATATGGCCGGTGCCCGCGCCTTGTGGCGCGCCACTGGTATGAAAGACGACGATTTTCACAAACCCATTATTGCGGTGGCGAACTCGTTTACCCAGTTTGTGCCGGGTCATGTCCACTTAAAAGATATGGGCCAGCTGGTTGCGCGTGAAATTGAAAAAGCAGGTGGGGTAGCGAAAGAGTTCAATACTATCGCGGTAGATGACGGTATCGCGATGGGCCACGATGGCATGCTCTACTCATTGCCCAGCCGCGACATCATCGCCGATAGCGTTGAGTACATGTGTAATGCCCACTGTGCCGATGCGCTGGTGTGTATTTCCAACTGCGACAAAATCACCCCAGGAATGTTGATGGCGGCTATGCGTCTCAATATTCCGGTGATTTTCGTGTCAGGTGGACCCATGGAAGCGGGTAAAACCAAGTTATTAGATCACGGTCTCGACTTGGTTGACGCCATGGTGATGGCGGCTGACGACAGCGTTGACGATGAAACCCTTGCCGAAGTTGAGCGTAGTGCGTGCCCCACCTGTGGAAGCTGCTCGGGTATGTTTACCGCCAACTCGATGAACTGTTTGATGGAGGCGCTGGGGCTGGCGCTGCCGGGGAACGGTACCGTGCTGGCGACCCATTCTGATCGTCGGCGGTTATTTGAAAACGCTGGCCACCGCATTGTGGAACTGGCCAAGCGCTACTACGAATGTGAGGAAACCCACCTACTGCCACGTGCGATTGGCAATAAGGCTGCGTTCAAAAATGCCATGACGTTAGATATCGCCATGGGGGGGTCTACGAATACGATATTGCACCTGCTGGCAGCAGCCCAGGAAGCGGAAGTCGACTTCACTATGTCGGATATCGACCGCCTTTCCCGGGAAGTGCCACAGCTATGTAAAGTGGCCCCCAATACCCAGAAATACCATATCGAAGATGTTCATCGTGCCGGTGGCATTATGGCGATTTTGGGTGAGTTAGATCGTGCTGGTGTACTGGATACCTCGGTACCAACGGTTTATGGCGATAGCTTAAAAGCAGCGTTGGAAGAGTGGGATATTATGCGCTCGCCAAGCGCTGAAGTAGTTGAGTTCTTCAAAGCAGGCCCTGGTGGTGTGCCGACCCAAACCGCTTTCTCGCAAAGCACCCGCTGGCCAAGCCTCGATGGTGATCGCGCTACTGGCTGTATTCGCGACCTAGCCCATGCATTTTCAACAGAAGGCGGCTTAGCGGTACTGTATGGCAATATCGCTCTCGATGGCTGTGTGGTTAAAACCGCAGGCGTTGATGACTCGATCCTCGTGTTTGAAGGCAAAGCCCACGTCGTGGAGTCCCAAGACCAGGCCGTAGCCAACGTATTGGATGGTAAGGTCAAAGAGGGCGATGTCGTGGTGATTCGCTACGAAGGTCCTAAAGGCGGCCCTGGCATGCAGGAAATGCTCTATCCGACCTCTTATTTAAAATCCAAAGGGCTGGGAAAAGCCTGCGCACTGCTGACCGATGGCCGCTTTTCGGGCGGCACTTCTGGTCTTTCTATTGGCCATGTCTCTCCTGAAGCTGCGGCGGGTGGCGCGATTGGTCTAGTAGAGCAGGGTGATACCATTTTGATCGATATTCCGAATCGCACGATTAATGTGCAGCTACCTGATTCCGTGCTGGCAAAACGCCGTGAAGCCATGGAAGCCAAAGGCAAAGACGCCTGGAAGCCCGTTGAACAGCGCCCGCGTAAGGTCACACCCGCTCTAAAAGCGTATGCGCTACTGGCAACGTCTGCGGACAAAGGTGCGGTTCGCGATCTTTCCAAACTCGACTAGTCGCTATGCTGGCTCAGCCTGTGACCGCTTACACAGGCTGAGCCATACCCAAATGCAAACCGTCAACACGACTAAGGAATGCCATGAAGGCAATTATTAACGTTGGCCTCGTTGGCTATGGATTTGCAAGTAAAACGTTTCATGCGCCGCTTATTCAGGCAACGGAAGGCCTTGATTTAGTGGCAGTATCCTCCAGTAATGCCGCCAAAGTGCAGGCTGATTTAGATGTTGAGGTTGAACGCCAAGCGCTGGCGCTGTGTCAGCGTAGCGATATTGACCTTATCGTTATTCCAACGCCTAACGACACCCACTTTTCGTTAGCTAAGACCGCGTTGATGGCGGGCAAACACGTGGTGGTGGATAAGCCTTTTACCGTGACGCTCTCAGAAGCCAAACAGCTAAAAGCGCTAGCGATTGATAAAGAGCGTTTGGTATCTGTATTTCATAACCGCCGCTGGGATAGCGACTTTCTCACCGTTAAAGCGTTGTTAGAAGGCGGTACGTTAGGGCGCATTACCGGCTTTGAGTCGCGTTTTGATCGTTTTCGGCCAGAGGTGCGCGATCGCTGGCGCGAAAAAGCCATGCCCGGTGGTGGCATTTGGTATGACCTAGGCCCGCATTTGCTTGACCAAGTCTGCGAGCTGTTCGGAATGCCGAACGCTATTCTACTAGACCTAGGTGTGCGCAGAGACGGCGCTAAAGCTGATGATGATTTTCTGGCACTGTTGGAGTACGACGGTTGCCGCGTCAGCCTCAGTGCTGGCACCCTGATGGCTGAATCAACACCCCGTTTTCGTATTCATGGAACAAAGGGCAGCTATCTTAAATACGGCTTAGATCCTCAAGAGGACCGCTTAAAAGCCGGAGAAACACCAACGTCTAAGTGGGGTGAGGACTCGCCAGGTACGCTGACCCTACGCGAAGGCGACGGTGAAGATGCGCCGCTGGCAAGCCACGAGCACGTCACACAGGCGGGTGACTATCTCGCTTATTATCACGGCGTGGCCGCGGCGATACGCGATAAAACACCGTTGCCCGTGGATATTGAAGACGCGCTGCGCAGCATGGTGCTGTTAGAAGCTGGCCTAGACAGCCACCGCCAACGGCGTTGGATACCGCTTAAGCACCATTTGTAAACACCATTTGTAAGCACCGGCGGCGGCCCAGTGTTGGGAGAAATTCTCTGCCACTGGGCGTCGTTCCGCCGCCTTCTGCGGGTGCCGCCTGCGCTCGTTCCTCGCGATCTTCGTTACCACGCGCTACATAACCCACTGAATTTATAGGTATTTTAGTGCGGTGTGAGCGTCAGCGTACCCGCAAAGGCAGCGCGGTTTTACAACAAATCCATTGCGTTATCGCGTTTCTCTTCGCGTAGCTTATCTCTTGCGATATAGAGTGCGGCGATGGCGCGGGCTTCGTGGAAGTCGTCGCGTAATAACAGTGCCGGTAGTTCTTCAATGGCGTGGGTTTCAACTATTAATGGCTCTGGCTCGTCGCCTGGCAGGCGCTTGGGGTAAAGATCGGTAGCCATCAGCACCTGCATACGGTGGCGCATGTAGTTGGGCGCTAACGAAAGCTCCACCAGTGGTTCAATCCGGCGCGCGCCAAAGCCACACTCTTCCATCAGCTCACGGTTGGCAGCGGTGACAACATCCTCACCAGGATCAACCAGACCCTTCGGCAGCGTCAGCACATAATCTTCAAAGCCAGCGGCATATTCGCGAATAAGCAGCACGTGTTCTGGATCGGGCATGGCAATGATCATAACCGCACCACGATCAGCGCCAGTTAAGCGTTCAAACTGGCGCTCTTCGCCATTAGAAAAGCGTAAATCAAGCGATTCAATATGGAATAAACGACTCTTGGCGACGCTCTCCCGCGCTAAAATCTGTGGCTTTCGTGGGTAGCCGGTATGGGTGTCGTCAGGTGATGATTCGTAGTTAGACATCATGCCTCCGTGGCTGCAAAAAACGGGTTACGCTACAATAGCATGCTTATTCTTTCAGACTGGAGCGGCAATGATTGATTGGCGCGAGATCGATACTGTCCTACTTGATATGGACGGCACGCTGCTGGATCTGCATTTCGATAGCCATTTCTGGCTAGAGCACTTGCCAAAACGCTATGTTGAACTTCATCAACTGGATATCGCGAGCCAAGAAACACTGCGTGCCCGTATTATTGGTGAGCAGGGGACGTTGAACTGGTACAGCCTCGCCTACTGGAGCCGTGAGCTTGGCGTCGATATTGTGGCACTGAAGCGTGAAGTGCAGCATCTTATTGGCCTGCGCAGTGATGCACTCGACTTTTTAACCTGGCTGAAGCAAGCCCACCCCCGCGTGGTATTGGCCACCAACGCTGACCGTGCCAGCCTTGCGCTTAAATTGCCGCTGACAGGGTTGGAAAACTATCTCGATGCCATCATCTCATCAGAAGACGTCGGGGCCGCCAAAGAAGAGCAAGCCTTCTGGTTTGCGCTTCAAGAACGTGAGCCATTTGACCCGGCGCGTACGCTATTCATCGATGACAACGCCAACGTGCTCGAAAGTGCCCGTGAATTTGGTATCAAACACTTGCTAGGCATCAAGCAGCCCGATAGCCAGCGGCCTGAGAAAGAGCTGCAAGCGTTTATCGCCCTAGACCGATTTGCCCAACTGCTGCCAAGCAACCTGCCAGGGCAGCGAGGAGAGCGTTAATGAGCGAGAGCGTTCGCTTAGATAAGTGGCTATGGGCCGCGCGGTTTTTTAAAACCCGTGCCCTGGCTAAAAAAGCCATAGAAGGTGGCAAAGTTCACTATGATGGTGGCCGCGCAAAAACTAGCAAAAATGTTGAGCTAGGGGCGATCATTCGTGTTCCTCAGGGGTGGGACATTTTTGAGGTGGAAGTAGTCTCGCTTTCTGACCAGCGTCGCGGTGCACCAGAAGCGCGTAAGCTTTACGCTGAAACTGAAGACAGTGTACAGCGTCGTGCTAAAGAGACCGAAGCGCGCCGCCTTACCAATGAGGCAATGCAGCACCCGCTTAAACGTCCTGATAAAAAACAGCGCCGTGATATCCAGCGTTTTCAGCGCCAACAAGGCGATTAAGCACGCGCTTATGCGTTATGCCGGTAGGCTCTCCTCTCTCTTTTTCTACCTGTCGCTTTAAACTATTGTTTTGAACCGTTGCTTCGGCCTGTTTCTTTGACCTGTTTCTTTGACCTATTTCTCTGATGGTTTCCTTATGTCTGATCAAATCCAACGTTTTATGTTTGACCAAACCAATGTGCGTGGTGAAATCGTCACGCTTAGCACGGCCTATCATGAAGTGCTTGATCGCCACGCCTACCCGCCAGCGGTTAATGAGCTGCTAGGTGAGTTACTGGCTGCGGTTGCTTTATTGACCGACACTGTAAAACTAGATGGCACGCTGAGCATTGAGGTGCGTGGCCAAGGGTCGCTCGCACTATTAATGGCAGAGTCCAACCCCGGGGGCGAGCTGCGTGCCATTGCACGCATTGCTGAAGACGCGGTATTGCCCAGCGAACATGCCAACTTTAAAGAGCTGGTGGGCGAAGGCCAAATTATGATTACTCTCGACCCACGGGAAGGGCATCGCTATCAGGGTATTGTTGCGCTTGACCACGATACGCTAGGCGGCTGCCTGGAAGCCTACTTCGCCCAGTCAGAGCAGCTACCCACGCGCCTATGGCTGGCGGCTGATGGTGACCGTGCAGGTGGGTTGCTGCTGCAACGTTTGCCCGATGCGTCACAAAATCAAGATGTCGACGCCTGGGAACGTAGCGTGCATCTTGCCGACACCATTAAAGCGGAAGAGCTTTTAGGGCTGGAGCAGCGCGAGGTGCTGTATCGGCTTTATCACGAAGAAACAGTGAGAGTATTTGAGCCGAAGGCGCTGCGCTTTGGCTGCACCTGTTCGCGGGAGCGAATGAGCCATGCGTTATACACGCTTGGAGAAGAGGAACTGCGCGATATTTTGCGTGAAGAGGGAGCAATCGATACCCAATGCCACTTTTGCCACACGAAATATCACTACACGGCCGCGGATATTGAAATTTTATTAGAAAACCCAGACGCACCACCGCCGGTGATTCACTGATTCTGTAGTCGTAGATGTTCGCAAAGAAATTGGGCTGTGTCGCGCGCGGCACTAGTCATAGCAAAGCATATGAGTTACGTGTTAAACGTATGTTTGAAATAAATACTGCGCTGCAACACAAAATGTAGTGCCAGTGTAGTAGTTTAACTACAAGATATTTGGTCAAAGCCCCGTTTCCTGTGGGCGTTCTTTTTGCCATAATGCGCCGGACTTCAGCGCACTCAGCCCGTAGTTATTGGAAACAATACCGGGCTGAGATGATTTCTCAAGGCGTCGGCGACGCCCGGTAAATTCGAGACCCAGGAATCGACATGACCACGACTCAAGCCGCTCTCCAAGCCCACGTTAATCTTAGCAGCGCCGAACTTATCGAGCGCGCCGTGGCCCGTGGTGAAGGCCGCCTGTCGGCTAACGGTGCGCTGGTGGTAAACACCGGCCTGCGCACAGGGCGTTCACCTAAAGATCGCTATATCGTCGACGAGCCATCCACTCGCGATAGCATCGACTGGGGCAGCGTGAATCGCCCGTTTGATGCTGAAAAATTCTCAGCGCTTTGGGCTCGTGTAGAAGATTATCTGGGTAGCCGTGAGCATTTCGTGGCTGAGCTGCATGTAGGCAGCGATAACACGCACTACTTGCCCGTCCGTGTGTCCACTGAAACCGCTTGGCAAAATCTGTTTGGCCGCACTATGTTCGTGCGTCCGCAGGTTTACAACACTGCGGCTAAAGAAGAGTGGACGATTCTGAACGCAGCGGGTTTTGAGTGTGACCCAAGTCGCGACGGCACCAACTCTGATGGCTGTGTCATCATCAACTTTGCCGAGCGCAAAGTGCTGATTGCTGGTATGCGCTACGCTGGTGAAATGAAGAAAGCCATGTTCTCGGTGCAGAATTACCTGTTGCCAGAAGCCGACGTATTGCCGATGCACTGCTCTGCGAACGTGGGTGAAGACGGTGAAACCTGCCTGTTCTTCGGTCTCTCGGGTACTGGTAAAACCACACTGTCTGCAGATCAGGCTCGTTACCTGATTGGTGATGATGAGCACGCCTGGGGCGATGGCATTGTGTTCAACATGGAAGGCGGCTGCTACGCCAAGTGTATCGACCTTTCTGAGAAGAACGAGCCGGTTATTTGGAACGCCATTAAGTTTGGTACCGTGCTGGAAAACGTTGTTCTTGATGATCGTCGTGAGCCTGATTACGCCGATGACAGCCTGACGCAGAACTCCCGTGCTGCTTACCCACTAGAGCACGTTGAGAAGCGCGTACCGGAAAATCTGGCCGGCGAGCCGAATGCCATTGTTTTCCTGACCTGCGATATGTCCGGTGTTCTGCCGCCCGTGTCGGTTCTTTCTAAAGAAGCCGCTGCGTATCACTTCTTGTCTGGCTACACCGCGAAAGTGGGCTCGACTGAAATGGGCTCTTCAGAAGGCTTGGCCGCTACGTTCTCTACTTGCTTTGGTGCACCCTTCTTCCCGCGTCCGGCGCGTGAATACGCTGACTTGCTTATCAAGCGGGTTGAGAAGAAAGATGCTCAGGTTTATCTCGTCAACACCGGTTGGACAGGTGGTGCCTACGGCGAAGGTGGCTCGCGTTTCTCTATCCCGACGACGCGCGCTATTATCAGCGCTATTCAGTCTGGCATGCTGCGCGATGTTGAAACCAAGCTTGTTGAAGGTTTAAACCTGCAAGTGCCGGTAGCGGTGCCAGGTGTAGACTCTAGCCTGCTCAATCCTCGCGAAACGTGGGCAGACAAAGATGCTTACGATCGTCACCTGCAAGACCTTGCTACCAAATTCGTTGATAACTTCAAGAAGTTTGAAGGTGTTAATGACGCAATTATCAAAGCAGGCCCGCAGTTAACCTAATTTGCACATCTGAGGGGAAGTTGTCGAACGTTTGGACAACTAAGTAGTCAGAGTGGGGCAGCGCGAAAGCGCTGCCCCATTTTTATTATTTAGTCCCCTTACTTTTTTGATGGGAGTTATGGATGAAGCGTCGACACTTTTTAGGTCTTGCTGGTTTGACCGGGCTAGTGGGTGTTATTCCTGGCGTATCGTTTGGCTTCCCTCGCTTGAATCTTGAGGCAGCTCCAGGTCTTGAAAAGCTTGAGTTAAGCGAAGACGAATGGCGTGAACGCTTATCCGATGAAGCGTTCAACGTGCTGCGTAAAGAAAGGACCGAGTATGCGTTTTCCAGCCCTCTTGATGAAGAAGAAAGGGAAGGCGAATACCGCTGTGCAGGGTGCGATCTGCTGCTGTTCACTAGTGCAATGAAGTATGACTCGCGCACTGGGTGGCCGAGCTTTTTTGAGCATGTCGAAGGCCACCTACTGACCAAATTAGATTTCAAAATGATATGGCCCCGCACTGAATACCACTGCGCCCGCTGCGGCGGCCACCAAGGCCACGTCTTTGGTGATGGACCAGAGCCCACTGGCTTACGCTGGTGCAACAACGGCGACGCATTACGGTTTGTGCCCGCGTAAGGTTCTCCCACGAATGCTGCGGTGCCAGGTGGGTTGGCGTGCGACGGGGCGGCAGCGCCGCCGCAGGTGCAACATGTAGCGCTGCCAGGGTGGTGGGTGTATTTCCGGGCAGCCTTTCCCACTGTGGCCAATTCATGCCAGTAACGTGCGATTGTGGTACCTTGTCGGCACCTCGAATGCTGCATGAGCTAGTTGCACGTTATGGATGTCAAACAACGTATTATTTTACGCTTAGCCACTGAGCTAAACGTACGACCTGAACAGGTCTCCGCCACGGTAGAGCTTCTGGATGGTGGCGCTACCGTGCCATTTATTGCCCGTTACCGTAAAGAGGTAACAGGCGCCCTTGATGATAGTCAGCTGCGTCAGTTAGATGAGCGTCTGCGCTATTTGCGCGAGTTGGAAGAGCGCCGTGACGCTGTACTGTCAGCTATTGATGAGCAAGGCAAGCTGGATGCCTCTCTAAAAGCGTCCATTCAGGCAGCCGAAACCAAGCAGCGCCTGGAAGATTTATACCTGCCATTTAAGAAAAAGCGCCGCACCAAAGCACAAATCGCCCGTGAAGCAGGGCTAGAGCCACTGGCTGATGCCCTACTGGATAACCCTGCGCTTAACCCTGAAAGCGAAGCAGCGCAGTACCTGCGTCCTGCCGAAGGTGATATTCCCGCCATTGAAGATGCCAAAGCTGCCCTGGATGGTGCTAAGCAAATTCTCATGGAGCGCTTCGCTGAAGACCCCGAGCTAATCGGTCGTCTTCGTGAACGGTTATGGCAAGAGGGCGAATTAAGCGCCCGCGTGCTTGATGGCAAACAGCAGGAGGGTGCGAAGTTTTCTGATTACTTTGAACATGACGAAAAGCTCGCTAAAGTACCTTCACACCGTGCGCTTGCCATGTTCCGTGGCCGCAATGAAGGCATTTTAAGCCTGTCAATTCGCTTGCCTGGTGAAGAGGACGCGCCGATTCACCCAGCCCAAGTGGCTATTGCCAAACAAGTAGGAATTAGCGATGAAGGACGTCCCGCTGACAAATGGTTGAGTGAAGTTGTGCGCTGGACGTGGCGTGTAAAACTCTACACTGCGCTTGAAACCGAGCTGCTGGGACGTCTGCGCGAGCAGGCAGAGCTAACCGCTATCGACGTATTTGCTGCTAATTTGAAAGATCTTTTGTTGGCAGCGCCTGCTGGGCAGAAGGTCACCTTAGCTATTGACCCAGGCTTAAGAACCGGCTGCAAAGTGGCGGTGGTGGATGCGACTGGGCAGTTTATCGACCAAGCGACGATTTACCCCCATGCGCCACAGAATCGCTGGGATGAATCGCTTAATGTGCTCGCTAAATTGGTTAAGCAGCACGGTGTTCAGCTGATTGCCGTGGGCAATGGCACGGCCAGTCGTGAAACTGACAAGCTAGCAGGCGATCTGCTGAAAGCACTAGCACCCGAGCACCGGTTAAGTAAAGTGATGGTGTCTGAGGCAGGGGCGTCAGTTTATTCAGCGTCGGAATACGCCTCTCGCGAGCTGCCGGATCTTGATGTCACCATACGTGGTGCTGTCTCTATTGCCCGACGCCTGCAAGACCCGCTGGCAGAGCTGGTAAAGATTGAGCCGAAATCTATTGGCGTTGGTCAGTACCAGCACGATGTTTCCCAAGTGCAGCTCTCACGCAGTCTAGAAGTCGTGATAGAAGATTGTGTTAACGCGGTGGGGGTCGATCTCAACACTGCCTCTAGTGCGCTGCTTTCTCGCGTTGCTGGGTTAAGTGCTGCCATTGCTGAAAATATTGTTGCCCAACGTAACGTTCAAGGGGCTTTCAAAAGCCGTAAAGAGCTGTTGGAAGTTAGTCGTCTTGGGCCAAAAACATTTGAGCAGTGTGCTGGTTTTTTGCGTATCAGTAATGCCGAAAACCCGCTTGATGCCAGTGCCGTTCACCCCGAGGCTTACACCCTGGTAGAGCGTATCGCCAAGCAGAACAGCCGTGATATTAAAGGGCTGATTGGTGATAGTGCGACGCTAAAAGCACTGAAACCCGCCGATTTCGCCGATGAGCGTTTTGGTGTTCCTACCGTCAGCGATATTCTCAAAGAACTGGATAAGCCTGGCCGTGACCCGCGCCCTGAGTTTAAAGCGGCTGAATTCCGTGAAGGCGTCGAAACACTTAAAGATCTGACGTTAGGCATGGTGCTGGAAGGAACGGTTACTAACGTGACCCACTTCGGAGCTTTCGTCGATGTGGGCGTTCACCAAGATGGACTCGTGCATATTTCAGCGCTGTCGGATCGTTTTATTGATGATCCACGTAGCATCGTGAAAGCAGGCGATATCGTTACTGTTAAGGTGATGAGCGTAGATATCCCCCGCAAGCGGGTAGGCCTTTCAATGCGTTTGGATGATGAGCCAGAGCAGGCGCAAACAGCATCAAGTTCCACCAACGACGAGCCTCGCAAGCCTGTGCGTAGTAGCCAACGGTCGGCTAGTGCTGGGCAGAATGGTCGCGGACAGAGCGGTCAACGCCAAGGCGGAAAGCCCAGCGAAGCACCTGCTGCCATGGGCGCGCTCGGCGCAGCCCTGCTTAAAGCAAAGCAGGGCAAATAGTCGCGCGTCTTGAATATTTAACGGTTGCCGCCATATCCTGCTTTCTATTCTTGGTAAAAAAACGTAATAAACCACATGGCGAAGCCAACTGAATTCAACAAGGCCTGCTTTAAGCAGGCCTTACTAACAAGGAGTGTTCACCTTGTCTGAACCTCTCACTGTGCCATCTGCGCTGACCGCTCAGGTAGACCGTTTGCTTCCCAGTGCGCGCTTAGGGCGTTTAGGCCGCCTGCGTCGCGGTTTGGAAAAAGAGGGCCTACGCGTTGACGCTAACGGCCATATTGCTCAAACACCGCATCCGTACGCGCTGGGTTCGAAATTAACCCACCCACATATCACTACGGACTACTCCGAAGCACTACTGGAATACATCACACCAGTGTATTCAGAGCCAAAGGAAGCATTGGCCTTTTTATCCGACCTGCACACATTTACTTATCACCACTTAGAAAACGAGTGGATCTGGCCAGGCAGTATGCCGTCGCGACTTTCCGGTAACGATAGCGTCCCGATTGCCGACTACGGTAGCTCCAATGTGGGCACAATGAAGCATGTTTACCGTAAAGGGCTAGATGTGCGCTATGGCCGTATTATGCAGGCTATTGCTGGAGTGCATTACAACGTATCGCTACCAGAAGATATGTGGCACGCCTTACGTGAGCTTGAAAAAGCCACCAACATCCCTTTTAACGATTACCGCTCTACGCGCTACTTCGGCATGATTCGGCATTTTCGTCGGCATAGCTGGCTGCTGCTTTACCTATTCGGTGCATCACCCGCCATCGATAAAAGCTTTTTACCGACAGGCAACGTGCCAGAAAAACTTCAGTCGCTGAGCGATGACACTTATTACGCCCCCTATGCGACCACGTTGCGTATGTCGGATTTGGGTTACCAGAACAAAGTGCAGTCACAGCTTAAGATCTGCTTTAACTCGCTGTCTAATTACGTTAATACGTTGCGGCACGCTATTTCAACGCCGTGGCCAGATTATGAAAAATTGGGCGTGAAGAACGGTGATGAGTGGCAGCAGCTGAATGCCAATATTTTGCAGATTGAAAACGAATACTATAGCGATATCCGTCCCAAACGAGTTGCTAAGCATAACGAAACGCCCAGTCAGGCGCTTGAAGCGCGAGGGGTAGAGTACATCGAAGTGCGCTGCCTGGATCTCAATCCATTTGATCCGTTGGGTGTCACTGAAGACCAAATGCGTTTTGTGGATACATTCTTAATGTGGTGTCTATTAAGCGATAGCCCATGGATTTCAGACGAAGAGTGCGACCGCTTAGACGACAATCGTCGCTTAGTGGTAGAGCGTGGGCGTGACCCTGCGTTAAGCCTAGTGCACAACGGCAAAGCAACGTCTGTTCGCGAGTGGGGTGAACAAATTTTTGCTGAAATGGCCGAGGTGGCACGTCTGCTAGACGCGGTAGAAGAAGACGCTCCTCATGCCGCGGCATTGGCTGGGTTAGCACCACTGCTGAAAGATCCATCGCTGACTCCCTCAGCACAATTGCTGACGCGTCTTGAAGCGGGCAATGGCTCACTTAGCGATACGCTGTTGCACTTAGCTCAAGAGCAGGCCAACAAGCTTAAATCTACGCCCATGCTGCGTTCTCGTGAGGCACTACTTGCTCAGTTAATCGAAACCTCACACCAACAGCAGCACGATATTGAAGCGGCTGATCAAGAGAGCTTTAGTGAGTTTCTAAGCACTTATTTTGCCAAAGCGCGTGAATCCAGAGTGCTGTCGGCTATTTCACCAGAGGATGGTCAATGACCTCATTAGCTGTACGCCCCATCGCGTTAGCGGGGTTTGTCTTTTGTGTATTGATGATGGCAGTTGCCTTAGGGCTTGAGCATATTATGGGCCTGGAACCCTGTCCGCTGTGTATTTTTCAGCGGGTAGCGGTCATAGCTACTGGGTTAGTATTAGCTATTGCCGCCCTTCATAACCCTAACGGTGCACTAGGCAAAGCTATTTATGGTGTGCTCGGACTAGCCGCAGCGGGCACTGGCGCTTTTATTGCAGGTAGGCATGTATGGCTTCAGGGGTTGCCCGCCGATGAAGTGCCGACGTGTGGGCCTGGTCTTGAGTATATGATGGATATACTACCCATGCAGGAAGTGGTTGCTATGGTGCTTACGGGCTCAGGAGAGTGCGCTGAAATCGACTTTATGTTCCTGGGACTGTCACTGCCTGCCTGGACCTTAATCGGCTTTTTATTGCTTGCTATCGCACCTCTACGTATTCTATGGGGTGTAAAGAAATATTAAAAAAGTGCTAAGGTTAGAGCCGGTTGATTGGTATCTTTTTATTAAGTAAATCGTACCCGCCAGGATTGACAGGTGACTAAGGACGCGCGAGTCTAACCCTGTTGAAGGCGGCTATAAGCAAGGAGAAGGCCCCATGCTCGAAGATTGCAAAAATGCCCTGGAGCGCTGGGGAGGCGTGCACAGTTTGATTGATCGCTGGCTTGATCAGCGTCGCTCGTTACTGGTCAGTTTTATTGAACTGAAGGAAGCCTGCGATGCCGAACTAGAAGCGATTAGCAAAGCACGCATTGATACCTTTAGTGAACTGCTGATGGACTACATCAGCGCTGGGCACTTCGAAATTTATCCCCAGCTTGCTGAAGAAGCCAAGGCATTTGACGACGAGAACGCATTACATATTGCTGCAAAACTTCTCGAGCGTTTAGAAATGTCAACGGCCATGGTGCTGGAGTTTGATGAAGACTTTGCCTCACCGGTGCGCTGTCAACAGAATCTAGTGCGTCTGCCTGCTTGGATCGACCGCTTAGCGAAAGGTTTAGCAGAACGCTTCGCCCTGGAAGATCAGCTAATTGCCCGCCTTCACGCCGCCCACAGCCCTCAGCAGATGAAGTCGCCTGCTTAATTATTCTTCAATATCCATAATGATAGGGAGCTTTAGCTCGCGATGATTCAAACTACTATGCCTGGGCGTCCCAAAGGCGGCTGCGCTGCCATCGCCCGCTGAAGCGGCCTTCTACAATAGAATAGCGGCACGGTGTTTTGTAGGAGGGAGCTTTAGCTCGCGATAATTCAAACTACTATGCCTGGGCGTCCCAAAGGCGGCTGCGCCGCCATCGCCCGCTGAAGCGGCCTCCTACAACAGAATAGCGGCACGGTGTTTTGTAGGAGGGAGCTTCGCGATGATTCAAACTACTATGCCTGGGCGTCCCAAAGGCGGCTGAGCCGCCATCGCCCGCTGAAGCGGCCTCCTGCAACAGAATAGCGGCACGGTGTTTTGTAGGAGGGAGCTTTAGCTCGCGATAATTCAAACTACTATGCCTGGACGTCTCAAGGGCGGCTGCGCCGCCATCGCCCGCTGAAGCGGCCTCCTACAACAGAATAGCGGCACGGTGTTTTGTAGGAGGGAGCTTTAGCTCGCGATGATTCAAACTACTATGCCTGGACGTCCCAAAGGCGGCTGCGCCGCCATCGCCCGCTGAAGCGGCCTTCTACAATAGAATAGCGGCACGGTGTTTTGTAGGAGGGAGCTTTAGCTCGCGATGATTCAAACTACTATGCCTGGGCGTCCCAATGGCGGCTGCGCCGCCATCGCCCGCTGAAGCGGCCTTCTACAATAGAATAGCGGCACGGTGTTTTGTAGGAGGGAGCTTTAGCTCGCGATAATTCAAACTACTATGCCTGGGCGTCCCAAAGGCGGCTGCGCCGCCATCGCCCGCTGAAGCGGCCTCCTACAACAGAATAGCGGCACGGTGTTTTGTAGGAGGGAGCTTCGCGATGATTCAAACTACTATGCTGGGCGTCTAAAGGGCGGCTGCGCCGCTATCGCCCGCTGAAGCGGCCTCCTACAATAGAATAGCGGCACGATGTTGTGTAGGAGGGAGCTTTAGCTCGCGATGATTCAATTCACACCTCGCGCCTTAGCTTACCGCCTATCACTAGCATGCAGGGGGTTAATAAGAGTGTCAGGGCAGTGGCGAAAGTAAGGCCGCCTGCAATCGCGCTGGACATTTGTGTCCACCACTGGGCGGAAGGGGCGTTAAACCCTAATGCGGGGGCAAAGAGGTTAACGTTGATGCCCAGCACCATGGGCATTAATCCCAGCACGGTGGTAATGGCGGTGAGAAGCACTGGACGCAGGCGCAGGGTGCCTGCTTCCAATGCTGCTTCTGCTGGGGTCATACCCTGGCCGCGCAGTTCGTTATAGGTGTCGATCAAGACGATATTGTTATTCACCACAATACCCGCCAAGGCGATAACGCCCATGCCGACCATGACAATGCCAAACGCTTGGCCAGTAATAAGTAGCCCCATCAAAACGCCCGCGGTGGAAAACACAATGGCCGATAGCACTAGTGCTGCTTGATAGTAGCTATTGAACTGTGTCACCAGAATCAGCGCCATTAATCCAATCGCAACCAAGAAAGCACTAATCAAGAACTGCATGGATTCCTGCTGATCCTCTTGTTCACCCGCCACATTAACCATCAATCCATCGGCAAGCTGGCCTTGTCCTGCATCCAGTAGTGCCCGCAACCGCTCGTCTGCTAAATAGCCAGGTGCTAAATCTGCCTCAACGGTAATGGCGCGACGTCCATCAATTCGATTTAGGGTGCCCACTTTGGGGGCGGGTGTAATCTCCACAAAGTGAGCAATTGGCACTTGACCACGTGACGTGTTAATCGTCAGGCGCTCAAGCTGATTCAGTGTTCGCCAGTGCTCAGGCAAGCGCACGCGAATATCCACCTCATCGGTAACCGTGGGCGGGCGATAGTTGGCGACTTGAAGGCCAGTGGTTAGCAGTTGCACAGCACTACCAATAGTGGTGATGTCGGTGCCCATGCGGGCTGCGGCTTCTCGGTTAACCTTTACTTGCCATTCCACCCCCGGCAGGCTGCGGTTATCCTGTATGTCGGTAAAACCGCCTAGCTCGCGCATTAGGGCAGTAATTTGGTCAACCCCGGCGTTGGCAATGTCTGGATCAGTAGCGCTGACTTCCAGAACAATCGGCTTACCGCCGCCAGGCCCCATCTCCTGTTCGCGAAACTCTAGGGTAATGCCTGGCAAGTCCTCTGTGCGCTCGGCCATATCCGCCAAAATAGTGCGGGCCGGACGACGTTGATACCAGTCGATAAACTGAAACTGCAGTATCCCCACGACATCATTGCCTATTTGCTGGTCGGGCACCGCGAAAGAGCGTGCATAAAGGGCTTCAACTTCTCCCATACTGCCCAAGCGAGCTTCTACCCGCTGTAGGATGGCATCAGTTTCTTCGGCGGAAAAATCGCCGCGGGCACGTACCAGCACTTGAGCGCTGTCTGGTTCTACATTGGGAAAGAAATCAACACCATGATTGAAGCGTGCATAGCCGGTATACAGCAGCACAATGAAAAGCACCGCAAATACTAATACCCAAGCAGGGTGCTGCAACAAGCGTCCTAATACGTGGCGATAGCCGCGCCCAAGCGATGTGCCTTTATCAATAGGGCCTGCGCCAGCAGTAGCTGTGTGGGATGTGCGGGTAAACAGCCGACCCAGGGTAGGCAAGAAAACCAGCGCCATAGCGAGTGATGCAAGAAGGCATAAAATGACGGTGGCAGGGAGATACTTCATAAACTGGCCTACCACGCCTGGCCAAAACAGCAGCGGCACAAATACCGCAAGCGTTGTTGCCGTAGAAGCTATGACAGGCCAGCTCATGCGCGTCGCCGCATTCAGCCACGCCTGGTGGGGAGACTGTCCCTCATGCAGGTGTCGGTCTGCGAGTTCGCTGACTACAATTGCACCATCCACTAGCATGCCCGCTACTAAAATGAGCCCAAATAGCACTACGATGTTAAGGGTAAAGCCAAATGCCCAGATTAGTAGGATGCCGGTTAAAAACGCACCAGGAATGGTTAATCCTACCAATAACGCCATACGCCATCCCATGACCGCCACCACGACAATCAACACTAGTACCACGGCGGTGACGACGTTATTAAGTAGCTCAGAGAGCATATTTTGAACGGTGACCGATTCATCCAAAATCGTGGTGATACGCAGCTGATCCGGCAGCAGGTCATCCGCCTGGGCAAATCGCTCTCTTACTGCATCAATGGTGGCAATAATATTCGCCCCGGCGCGTTTGGAAATTTCCAGCACTACCGCCGGCTGGCCGTCAATGCGGGCAAATCCTTCAGGATCTTTGTAGGTGGGTAAAATCCAGGCAACGTCGCCAAACGTGACCACCTGATCGCCATCAACTTTTACTGGCATGTCCATGACATCGGTTAATGATTCGATAATGCCAGGTACTTTTAATGCTAACCGTCCAGCACCAGTATCCAAGCTGCCTGCAGCCACCAAGCGATTATTGCGTGAGATTTGATTAAACAGCGTATCGAAGTCAACGCCATAGCTTTCCAGCACCAGCGGATCAACGACAATTTCGAGTAAGTCCTCGCGATCGCCAGCAATGTCGACTTCTAAAATGTCGGCAATGCCCTCTATTTCCTCTTTCAAGCGACGTGCAATGGTCACCCGCTCCCGGGTGTCCAGCTCGCCGGAAAGGCCGATGCTTAGCACCGGAAACTCAGAGACATTCACCTCCATTACCCGCGGCTCGTCAGCTTCATCCGGTAAGCTACTGCGGGCAATATCTACCCGTTCACGCACATCCGAAAGCGCTGTGTCTGGGTCAAAGCCAGGATCAAACTCCAGTGTCACCGAGCCATGGCCTTCGCTAGATTGGGCGGTAAACTTGCGCAGCCCTTCAATACCGCGCAACTCTTGCTCCATTGGCCGAATCAGCAGGCGCTCGCCATCTTCTGGGCTAACGCCTTCCAACGACAATGCAACGTAGATAATCGGAATAGTAACGTCTGGGTTAGCTTCCTTCGGAATCATCTGCCAGGCAGTTGTACCCGCCAACAGAAGGCCAACCAAGAGCAGCAGGGTGGTTCGCGTGTGGGTTAGCGCCGCATTAATTAACTGACGCATGACCATCTTCCTGGGCAGGCTCACTTTCCTCGCGTGATACAGGTATCACGGTGTCGCCTGGGTTAACTAATCCCGCGCCCAGAGTGATCAGCTGTATACGATTGGGCAAGCCGGAAACGTAGGCGCGTTCGGTATCGGCACTCACCAGCTCAATGGCCGTTTGGGCAACGCGGTTATTCTCAACGACATGTTTGATGGCTAATTGGCCCTGATCATTGAGGCTGAAAAGTGCCGGAGACAAGGTATGAACCTGACGAGGGGGCAGCGTTATGGTGAATTCAGCGCTGCTCCCGGCTAAGCGTTGCCTGTCTGGATTGTCGAGTGTTACTTCCATATAGAATGTGCGAGTGGCTTCTACCGCACGGCTGCTAATGAAAGATACTTCGCCAGAGAGTGAGCGGCCATTGAGCAGTCGCGCAGTGACGGGTAAGCCAACGCTCAATTCGTCAATATGCTGTTGAGCAACCCAGGCAGTGCCGGTTAAGCGCCGGTCATCGATTAGCCGTGCCCACTCTTCGCCGGGTTGCAGTAAATCACCCAGTTCTACCTGGACTCTGTCTAGCACGCCCTCAAAGGGAGCGGTTGGTCGGGTATCGTTTAACTGCTTTTCCAACTGAGCGACCTGGGCTGCGCTGGCGCTTAATGCACTTTGCAGGCGCAGCAACTCTGGCTGAGAAATCAACTCACGGCGGCGTAGATTTTGAGCGCCCGCGTATTCCGCTTCAGCTAGCGCCAGCTCATCACGTGCTTGTTGTAGGCGTTGGGGCAGCGCGTCGTTGTCCAGTACCAGCAGTGTATCGCCTTGGCTGACGGTTTCTCCTTGGGCCACCGGTTTTTCTGCGACATAACCCGTCACGTTGGCGCGTAACAGTGTCTCTCTTTCCGCGGTTAGCTGGCCTTGCAGCACATGGTTAGGAATATAGGGCGCGCTCTGCTGGGTCATCACCTCTACACGAGGTGTTGAATCGCGTTCAATGGTGCCTGTCTCAGGCGGTGTGCTTTGAAAACGTTGAAAATCGCCAATTGCTAGCCATACCACAAGTGCCAGGACCAGTAAGCTAGCAAGCGCGTAAGAGTAAGGAATTCGTCGCATGGGGTAGTTATATCCGTATTAACCCAAAAATCACACAAGGTATGTCATGCAGAGAGGTAAGGCATGCCAAAAAGAGATAAAAAGAAGGTCGGCTTATTGACCAACACACCATAGCGCAACTGGCGTCTAGCAGCGAGTACCAAGCCACTGCGCGAATGGGTAGTAGTCTCATGTATGATTGAGTTTTTGCACATCTGGGCATACCATCTTGTCGTCTTGAGTTCTGTCGACCCACTCTCAGGCGAGAACCCACTTTAGGCGAACCATCAAGGAGCAATGATGAAAGATCCAGTACGTATTGCGATTACCGGCGGTGCCGGCCAGATCAGCTATTCTCTTATTTTCCGCATCGCCGCTGGCGATATGCTGGGGCCGGATCAGCCAGTCATTCTCCAGCTTCTCGAAATCCCCCAAGCCATGGACGCCCTGAACGGCGTTGTCATGGAAGTTAACGACTGCGCCTTCCCGCTGGTACAAGACATCGTTGCTACTGATGATCCGAACGTTGCCTTCAAAGATGCCGATTTCGCCCTACTGGTAGGTGCACGTCCGCGTGGCCCGGGTATGGAACGTAAAGATCTGCTGGAAGCCAACGCCGCGATCTTCTCTGTACAAGGTAAAGCACTGAACGATCACGCTAGCCGTGACGTGCGTGTGCTAGTTGTCGGTAACCCGGCTAACACCAATGCGTTGATTGCTTCTTGCAACGCGCCGGACCTTGACGCAGGCCAGTTCACTGCAATGACGCGTTTGGACCACAACCGTGCGCTGACGCAGCTAGCTCAGAAAACCGGCAAGCACGTCACTGACGTTGACGGCATGATTATCTGGGGCAACCACAGTGCTACCCAGTACCCGGATCTGGCACAGTGCAAAGTAGACGGCAAAGCCGCCTTCGATCTGGTTGAGCGTGACTGGTACGAAAACGACTTTATTCCGACCGTACAGCAGCGCGGCGCGGCGATTATCAAAGCACGCGGCGCGTCTTCTGCAGCGTCTGCGGCGTCTTCAGC
This sequence comes from Halomonas qinghailakensis, assembly GCF_025820815.1. NCBI lineage: Bacteria > Pseudomonadati > Pseudomonadota > Gammaproteobacteria > Oceanospirillales > Halomonadaceae > Halomonas > Halomonas qinghailakensis. The sequence goes on from NZ_CP096973.1 coordinate 2,886,779, forward strand.
CATTGATCACATGCGCGATTGGGCGCTGGGTTGCGATGGTATCGTCAGCATGGCGATCCCATCTGACGGCAGCTACGGCATTGAAGAAGGCATCATCTACTCCTATCCGGTACGTTGCCAGGGTGGCAAGTATGAAATCGTTCAAGGCTTTGAACTGGACGCGTTCAGCAAAGAGAAGATGCAGGCGACCGAGAAAGAACTGCGTGAAGAGCGCGCAGCGGTTGAGCACCTGCTCGGCTAAGTACGCTGGCTGGCGTTCTTTGAACTGTTCTAAAAACCGTTTTAAGAACAGTGCCTAGTAATACCAAACCCCGCAAGCTTAATGCTTGCGGGGTTTTTCAATTTGGTCACTTAAGACTCACCACTCACCACAGCCGTCATTCCCGACTCAGTCTCAACCCTGTCATTCCCGAATTAGCCCCAGGCCTGTCATTCCCGAATGGGGTAATCGGGAATCCACCTTGGCCTTTGCCGCCGTAGCCCGAAAACCAAAGTCAAAATGGATTCCCGCTAAGGGCACGCGGGAATGACGGAGTTGGGGCGGCCCAAAATGGATTCCTGCTAAGGGAGCGCGGGAATGACGGAGTTGGGGCGGCCCAAAATGGATTCCTGCTAAGGGAGCTTGGGAATGACGGGGTTGGGGCAGCCCAAAATGGATTCCTGCTAAGGGAGCTTGGGAATGACGGGGTTGGGGAGCCTCACTACTCATCACAGTCGTTATTCCCGAATCAGCCCCAGGCCTGTCATTCCCGAATGGGGTAATCGGGAATCCACCTTGACCTTTGTCGCTGTAGCCCGAAAACCAAGGTCAAAATGGTTTCCCGCTAAGGGCACGCGGGAATGACGGGGTTGGGGAGCCTCACTACTCATCACAGTCGTCATTCCCGAATAGCCCCCAGGCCTGTCATTCCCGAATGGGGTAATCGGGAATCCACCTTGACCTTTGCCGCCGTAGCCCGAAAACCAAAGTCAAAATGGATTCCCGCTAAGGGCGCGCGGGAATGACGGAGTTGGGGCAGCACAAATGGATTCCCGCTAAGGGCACGCGGGAATGACGGGGGTGCACCACTCAATCCCGCAGGCTCATAATTCGCCAGTGGCGTTCTTCGGCGATTTGGCGCAGGGTGTCGTCGGGGTCGACGGCAACTGGGTGTTCCACTTGCTCAAGCAGCGGTAGGTCATTGTGGGAATCGCTGTAAAACCATGCGCCGTCCATGGTTAGCTCTTGATTCTCAAGCCACTGCTGCAAGCGAGTCACTTTACCTTCGCGGTAGCTAGGAATGCCTGATACTCGTCCTGTGTAGCGGCCATCGACCATTTCAGGGTCAACGGCAATGAGGTCGTCCACACCTAAGCGTTCGGCGATAGGGGCAGTAATAAAGCGGTTTGTAGCGGTGATAATCAGCAGCGTATCGCCTTTGGTGCGGTGGCGGGCAAGCAACTCCTCTGCCTTGGGCAGAATGTTGGGTTCTATCTTGCTGGCCATAAACTGCTGGTGCCAGGCGGCTAGTTGTTCAGGCGTATTTTCCGCCAGTGGCTTTAAGGCCATTTCTAGAAATGCTGCCATATCTAGCGTGCCGGCATTGTAGTCAGCTAGGAAACGCTCATTGGCCTCGCGGTAGGCAATGGGGTCAACTGCACCTTGCTCAAGTAAAAACTCACCCCAGGCATGATCGCTGTCGATGGATAGCAGCGTATTATCCAAATCGAAAATGGCCAGACTCACGGCGCTCCCCTTATGGTGTTGGTTGGTTGCTGATGATTAGGTCAGTTATTAACGATAGTCACGGTTTGCAAGGCGGCGAATTATCGCAGAGTCACCATGGTTTAACCACTTAGCGTTATATTGTATTGATACGCTTGTCTCCCTTGTGGAAAAATGGGGATAACTGAAAATTTATTAAGGTGATGTCCGTGATCGACGCTGACGGCTTTCGCCCCAATGTTGGCATTATTATTGCCAATAGCCAGGGGCAGCTGCTTTGGGCGCGTCGTGTAGGGCAAAACGCGTGGCAGTTTCCCCAGGGAGGCATCAAAGCAAACGAAACACCACATCAAGCACTTTTTCGTGAGCTTTTTGAGGAGATCGGCCTAACCGCCGACGACGTTGATATTGTCGCCTGTACTCGGGGATGGCTGCGCTACCGTCTACCACGACGCATGATTCGCACCCACTCACGGCCGGTTTGCATCGGTCAAAAGCAGAAGTGGTTTCTACTTAAAATTCGCTGCCAAGAAAATCGAATTTGCATGACGGCAACGCCCAACCCCGAATTCGATGGTTGGCGATGGGTCAGTTACTGGTATCCACTGGGGCAGGTGGTGCCGTTTAAACGTGAGGTATATCGGCGCGCGCTAAGAGAGCTTTCTCCTCGCGTTCAGCGCTTGGCGCAACAAGATAATGATGGATAACGTGTGCTCCACTGTTTTCAAAGCTGGTTTCCAAGAACTGGTTTTCAAGAACTGGTTTTAAAAAAATAGTTTTTACGAGACAGTGAGAGTTGGCCGAAAATCCCTCAGCGAGGCAAATAATAGTGAATAGTAAAACGTCCATGCTTGAGGTGCTGCGACGCGTTATTCAAGAAGTGAATGGCGCTAGAAACCTCGACGCCGCGCTGTCAACGATGGTACGTCGCATACGCAAGGCGATGCAGACTGACGTGTGCTCCTTCTATTTGTATGACAAGGAGCTTGAGTCACTCGTATTGATGGAAACCATTGGCCTGCGTACGCAAGCAGTAGGTCGTGTGGTATTGCCGCTAGGGGAAGGCCTGGTGGGGCTAGTGGCTAAGCGCAGTGAACCGCTTAATTTAGAAGACGCCCAGTCCCACTCCCATTTTCGTTATTTTGAAGCGACCGGCGAGGAGCGCTACTCAAGTTTCCTCGGTGTGCCCATTATTCATCAACGCCTTATGCTGGGCGTTTTGGTCGTACAGCAGGCCGAAAAACGCCAGTATGACGATGAAGATGAAGCTTTTCTTGTCACCATGGCTGCCCAGTTAGCGGGAGTACTGGCTCATGCGCTTGCGACGGGTAACCTAGCCCGTCCGGCCCTTCCGGGTGGTCAAGCCATGTTCAAGGGCGTGGCAGCGTCGCCGGGGATGGCGATGGGGGAGGCGGTGGTGATTACGCCACCCGCTGACTTGAACAGTGTTCCTGATCTTATTCCTAGTGATCAAGACTACGAAGTTGCGCGGTTAAAAGAAGCCATTGGCAAAACCCGCGATGAAATTCGTGCGGCAGCAGAGCGCTTAGTTAACCGAATATCTTCTCAAGAGCTGGCGCTATTTGACGTCTATCAACAAATGCTCGGTGAAGCAGCGCTTTCTGAAGAAGTTGAAAAACGCATTCGTGAAGGCCAATGGGCGCCGGGAGCGCTGGCCGATGTCGTGCGTCGGCATGTTCAATACCTTGAACGAGTAGACGACGACTACCTACGGGAGCGGGCGGCAGATATTCGTGATCTTGGCCGCCGTGTGCTGGCGCATCTTCAGGAGGACACACCCTCTACCCCAGAAACCTACCCGGAAAATGCCATTCTAGTCGGCGATGAAATTAGCGTTGCCATGCTGGGTGAAGTGCCAAGAGACAAACTCAAAGGCCTAGTGTCGGTGCGCGGCTCAAGTACCTCGCACGTTGCTATTGTTGCTCGTGCAATGGGGATTCCTACGGTGCTGGGGATGGTAGATCTTCCTCTGCCGCGTTTGAACGGTGCGCCGGTAGTGCTGGATGGTCACCGAGGCCGGCTATTTGTGCGTCCAGCAGCTGAGTTAAAAGCTCGCTACGAAAGCCTGATTGCTGAAGAGGCAGCGCTGAGCGAGCTTCTGGAGCACGAGCAAGACTTGCCCAGCGAAACACCCGATGGCCATACAATGCCGTTGATGGTGAACACAGGGCTTGCTGTTGATGCCTCTGCGCTGCTAAAAAGCCGTATTGGTGGCGTAGGGCTATACCGTACTGAAGTGCCTTTTATGATTACCGAGCGCTTCCCCGGTGAAAAAGAGCAAATGCGCATGTACCGCGAGCAGCTGGAAGGTTTTGCGCCGTTGCCAGTCGTCATGCGAACGCTGGATATCGGCGGTGACAAAGACCTTCCCTATTTTCCTATTGAAGAAGCGAATCCGTTCTTGGGCTGGCGGGGGATGCGGGTAACCCTTGATCATCCAGAAGTATTGATGGTTCAGCTGCGTGCTATGTTGAAAGCATCGCATGATTTGAACAATCTCTATGTACTCTTCCCGATGATTACCAATGTGGAAGAGGTCGATGAAGCCATTCGCCTGCTAGATCGTGCCATTTTAGAGTTAGGCGAAGAAGGAATTGCGGTTGAACGGCCCAAAGTGGGTGTGATGATTGAAGTGCCGGCGACGATTTATCAAATGGATGCGTTGGCGAAGCGGGTGGATTTCTTCTCGGTGGGTAGTAATGACCTCACCCAATATTTGCTCGCAGTAGATCGCAACAATCCTCGCGTCTCTAGCCTGTACGATGCCTTACACCCAGCGTTATTAGGTGCGCTACAAGAGCTCGCCCAGGATGCGAAACGACTAGAAAAGCCCATATCGTTATGCGGTGAATTAGCGGGCGATCCTGCTGGTGCGCTGTTACTAATGGCCATGGGGTTTACCAGCCTTTCCATGAATGCCCCCAGCCTACCCAAAGTACGAGCGGCTATCCGGCGCGTGTCTATGCACGATGCACAAACACTACTCAGCGAAATCATGGAGCGGGATACCCCAGCGTTGGTGCATGAACATCTCAATAAGCGCATGGATGAGTGGCAGCTTTCACATTTATTGCCCCCACGAGATTAATGCCGAGACTCATGCCTGGCAGGGGTGGTCTAGAGCTGAAGTGTTAGTGAGTTTTTAAGGTGGTCTCCCCCTCAAATCGACCGAGTGGCCCAAACCGCTGCTCGGTTATGTTTATTTGCCCCTGCTGATTTAGCGTTAGCCAAGTAGTCGCTCGGGTGCCGTAGTGTTCACCCACTATAAATGCAGAAGAGAGCTGACGCTCCAGTGTTAACCCCACTCCGGTGTCTGGTAGCTGATCATCTGGTGCCGTTTGTGGGTTGTGTAGCGCCTGTTGTGTTGCGCTTCGCCACTGTTCGTTGGTGCTGGTTAATAAGGCATTGCGAACCAGGTTCAATTTTGGCCAGGGCGTGTTCAGAGTGGCATTCGATAGGCCATGAACCCCAGGGGGGACACGGGTAAGTACGACCCCGTGCAGGCCGCGGTGCATATGCCACAGACGATCTTGAGTGGCTACTAGTAAGTTGAATCCAGCATAGTGGAGGGCTGTTTTGCTTTCTAAGGTGGTAAGCCAGGTTTCCACATCATCGCTTTGTAGAACGCTCGCCACCAGTTCGCCGCGGCTAGGCGCATTGCCAGGTGTTGCCAGTCGAGGGTCGCGTACATTGGTTAATGCAGCGACAACCCCTTTCGAGTTTGCCGCTAACCACGTTCCGCCAGCTTCCAAGTCGCGCCCTCCTACCAGAGTAGGCTGCTCTTCCCAGCGTGCGAGTGGTGCGGTAGGCCGCTGATGAAATTCATCTCGATTGCCTGCTAGGCGCAAGGGAATGGTTGCGCCAGGAGACCAAGAAAAAGTGATTAAACACATAGATGAGGCTCACAAACGGTATTAGAAACCCAATCAGCCAGTGAGGCATGACAGTATGGAAGCGTAGACATACAATTAACATTAATATAAACATGCTTAGCCATGCTATGGCCGCCAACATGTTAAGGCGCATTATTTAAGAAGCCACCTAGGAAGGCGCACACTATGCAACGCTATCAGCGAGAGCACTTCTGGAACGCCATCGTTTGGCCTATTTTATGGCCTCTTTTACTGGTACAGGTGGCATTGGTACTGCTCTGTGTATTGGTCGGATGGGTCGTTTGGGGGCTTTCACCAGGACAAACATCGTGGAGCACCACGCTATGGCTAACATTAGCACTGCTGTTAGGCAGTTGTTTAAACGTTAGCGTTTTTTTGATGTTGATTAAAAGTCGTGCAAAACAGAAAGATGCCCGCTTTATGCAAGAGCTTGCAGAGCTGGAGCACCATGCGAATGCAGTAGCGACGATGCTAGTAGCTTCAAAGGCTGATGTGAAGGAGCCAGCAGCAGTAAAAAACGCGGGGGAGCTGCCTTTAACGCGCTTAGCGTCGGTTAATCAATGGTTAGTCAGCGTCGAACGTGCTTTAAGAAATAAGCAGTTGCCAGCGACTTCTGGTGTCCACATTAAACCCGACCCCACCTTGCTTGATGACCTTCATCACCATCAAAAACAGTTGAAGCATCTTATCGCAGGACGTGACCGCGCGCGTGAGGAGTCACGTTTAAAATCAGGCTATTTAACGTTGCTACAACGCGAAGCCGACACGCTGTTTGATTATTTAAGCACTATGTTGGAAGAAGTCCATTCGCATGCATGCCAAAAAAATATTACCTACGTGCGTGAGAGATTGGCAGATATACGGGCATTACTTGCTAATTTTGCTGAGCAAAGCGTCAATGAAACAGACGACTATGAACAGCCACACGCTATTTTAGAGCGCAAGCTACGTATTCTGGTCGTTGACGATGGCCCTGTTAATTTAATGCTGGCGCGTCAAATGTTGGAAACTCAAGGGCTTCAGGTGGATGGTGTTAGTAGTGGCGAGCAGGCGCTAGACCGCCAGCAAACGACCTTTTATGACCTCGTATTTATGGATATTTTTATGCCGACATTAGATGGGCTAGAAACCGCACGCCGCTGGCGAACCTTCGAGCACCTTAGTGGCGGCCAACAGCGTAGCGCATTGATCGCGCTGACCGCTAATGTCGATAACACGGGTGCCGATGCTTATAACGCTGCAGGAATAGATGACGTATTAGCAAAGCCTTACAAGCCTGAAACGCTGCTCAGTATGATCACTAAGTGGGTGCCTGGCGCGCATAATCAGGTGCAACAAAAATGACAGCATTGAGTATTTGGGCGGGATATTTATTGTTGGGCTCAGCGGCAGGTACGATGGCCGGACTGTTTGGTGTGGGGGGCGGTTTAATCATTGTTCCTGCGCTGGTGTTTGCATTCGGTCTACAAGGAGTGGCCCCTGAAATCACCATGCATTTAGCGGTGGGTACATCACTAGCAACCATTGTTATTACCGGTGCTTCGTCAGCGTTAGGACATTATCGAAAAGGTAGTATTCATAAACCATGGTTTATGGCGTTGTTGCCAGGGCTAATGCTAGGGGCAATTGGTGGCGGTTTTATCGCAGACAACCTTTCCGGCACTGTGCTAGGCACGTTGTTCGGCGTATTTGTGTTGCTATTAGCCACTAAAATGGTGCTTGGCCTTTCACCTAAGCCAGGTAGTGTGCCGCCGGGTAACGCCCCCATGGCCATTGCCGGCGGCGTGGTAGGCACCATATCAGCGCTGTTTGGCATCGGCGGTGGCGCAATGACGGTTCCCTGGCTCTCTCGGTGTGGTGCGAGTATGACCCAGGCAGTGGGAACTTCCGCTGCTTGTGGCTTACCAATAGCAGCCGTTGGGGCAATAACGTTTATAGTGGTGGGGTGGGGTAACCCGCTGTTACCGCCCTGGGCGACTGGATTCGTCATGTGGCCTGCATTTATTGGTATTGTGCTCACAAGCGTTCCCTTTGCCCGCATTGGCGTTCGCTTAGCCCATGTGCTTCCAGCCAATGTACTGAGATTTTCGTTTGCAGCTTTGCTGGCCGCCGTAGGTATACGCTTTATATTGGCGTAATTTTGAATAGCGGCTTAACTCGCTGATGTCATGCTGCTGTTTTTCACTTACTGTTTTTTCACCTGCTATTTTCCTCCTGTTACCTCTAGAGATGCTCAATGATTAATTACCCAACGATTGACCCTGTCGCTATTTCATTAGGCCCGCTGCAGGTCCATTGGTACGGCTTAATGTATGTAGTGGGCTTTGTTGCGGCATGGTGGTTAGGGTGTAAGCGGGCACCGCGTATTGGCCTTACGAAAGATGATATTGGTGATTTACTGTTTTACTGTGCCATTGGTGTGGTAGTAGGAGGGCGGCTAGGGTATGCGCTGTTTTACGGGTTAGGCCAGTGGGCCGCTGACCCATTATGGGTATTCCGCGTGTGGGATGGCGGTATGAGTTTTCATGGTGGCTTACTAGGGGTGCTGTTAGCGGCATGGCTATTTGCACGTCGTAAACAGCTGGCATTTTTCACATTAACGGACTTTATTGCCCCTCTGGTACCCATCGGTTTAGGTGCAGGACGGATTGGTAATTTCATCAACCATGAACTCCCGGGGCGTGTAACGTCGCTACCTTGGGGAATGCCGTTTCCTGGTATGGGGCCAGAGCCACGTCACCCTTCCGCGCTTTATGAAGCTTTCCTGGAAGGGGTCATACTGTTTGCCATTCTGTGGTGGGTGTCTGCTGAACCACGTGCCAGAGGGTTCTTATCGGGTTTATTCCTACTAGGTTATGGCGTTTTCCGTTTTATGGTTGAATTTGTACGCATGCCCGACGCCCACATTGGCTACCTTGCCTTTGGCTGGTTCACGATGGGTATGCTGCTCACGCTCCCGATGATTGCGCTAGGTCTACTCTTTATTGTTTGGTCACGCAACCAACCCGTTGATGCCAAGGTGTAGAAAGTGAGGAGTGAGGAGTGAGGAGTGAGGAGTGAGGAGTGAGGAGTGAGGGGAATGCTCCTGGCCGCCTGATGTTTACGCGTATAGAATATGTGCCCAAATTGATTTTTAATCTGGAATTTCTGTGACTGCAATAACGCCCACGCCGAAAGACGCGCTTGAACAGCCGTACCTAGACTTAATGCGCACTGTGCTGGAGCAGGGCGTTGACCGGAATGACCGCACTGGCGTTGGTACGCGCTCAGTGTTTGGTCATCAAATGCGCTTCGATCTCTCGCGCGGCTTCCCGCTACTCACCACAAAAAAGCTACACCTACGCTCTATCATTCATGAGCTGCTGTGGTTCCTTAAAGGCGATACCAATATTGGGTATCTTAAAGAGAATGGCGTGCGCATCTGGGATGAATGGGCAGATGAAAATGGTGACCTTGGTCCTGTTTATGGCTACCAATGGCGCAGCTGGCCGGCCCCAAGCGGTGGAAGCGTTGATCAGATTTCCAACGTGTTAGCGCAAATTCGCACCACTCCCCAGTCGCGGCGACTGATTGTTTCAGCCTGGAATCCAGGTCAAGTCGATGAAATGAAGTTGCCGCCTTGCCACTGTTTGTTTCAATTTTACGTGGCTAATGGGCGTCTCTCGTGCCAGCTTTACCAGCGTAGTGCCGATATCTTTTTAGGCGTGCCGTTTAATATTGCAAGCTATGCGCTACTGCTTGCCATGGTTGCCCAGGTAACCGGCCTTGAGCCAGGTGAGTTTGTGCATACGCTAGGCGATGCACATCTCTACAGCAATCATTTAGAGCAGGCCCAAGAACAATTGGGCCGTACACCTAAAGCGCCGCCACGTTTAGTGCTTAACCCCCAGGTCACTAACCTGTTCGATTTTACCTTCGACGATATCCATATTGATGGATATGAATCGCACCCACACATCAAAGCACAGGTAGCCGTATGAACCAGCACAGTGTGTATGAACCGTTAGTGCCGGTCGCCATGATTGTGGCAATGGCTAAAAATCGGGTAATTGGCGTAGAAGGTAAACTACCCTGGTACCTGCCTGAAGATTTAAAATTCTTCAAACGTATGACCCAAGCCAAGCCGCTAGTCATGGGGCGTAAAACCTACGCTTCGATAGGTAAGCCGTTGCCCAATCGGCTCAATATTGTTGTCACTCGTGACACAGGCTTTACGGCTGAAGGCGTGAGAATATGCCATGAATTACCAGCGGCATTAGCATTGGCTGACCAACAAGCTACTATTGAAGCTGCCGAAGAAATTATGGTGATGGGAGGGGGCGAGATCTACCGACAAGCGCTTCCTTATGCGCAACGCCTCTATATTACTGAAGTCGATGTGAATGTTGAAGGTGATGCCGTCTTCCCTGAATTCTCTATGAAAGAGTGGCAGGAAATTCAGCGCGTAGCGGGTACGCCAGCAGAAGGACAGCCTCAATACGACTTTGTCGTTTACGAGCGGATCGCCGACTGATTAACGCAAAGGAGGGGGTATGGCCGCAAGTGTATTAGAGCTATTAGAAGCACTGGAAGCGCGACTTGAACAGACTAAAGCCGAGCTGAGTACGCTGCGTGAAGAGAACGATACGCTTAGACAGCAATTGTCTGCTCAGGTACAGCAGTGCTTACCGCCTTCGCAGCCTACACACCGCTCAGTACCGTCGGAAGGGCCGTCTCAAGATCTATCTCAAGATCTATCTCAAGAACTGTCCCAGCAGTCACCCGAAGCTAAACAGTTATCTGACGCTAAGCAGCTATCTGAAACGCATCACGAGCTAGAGTTGCCGATGGTTGATGAAGCATCGGCCGCCAAAGATGCTTCTCCGCCGCCGTCCCCCCAGTCACTTCTTAATCAGTGGTATGAACGCTACCCTAAAGCATTTTTTACCGGTCACACAAAGCCGTTAAAAGTAGGTATTCATCAAGACCTTGCTCAGCGTGAACCGTGGTCAGGAAAATTAATTCGTCGCACGCTTGCGAATTATGTAAATCTCCCTCGGTATATAAAATCAATGCGGGAAGGTGCTGAGCGAATAGATTTAGATGGAAATTCCGCAGGCACCGTTGATAAAGAAGCGGCGCGACATGCCAATGAGCGGCGTAAACAAAGCCAGGGTAAACAAAGCCAGAGTAAACATACGCCAACGCCTGCAGCACGCCCGTCGAAACGACAGCCACCGCAAGTGCCTAACAAAGCAGCATCTTTGCCTCAATCAGCGCCTAGCCATGGTGGGAATGACGGCGGGAATGAAAAAAGCCCCAAAAAAGACGAATTAACAAAACCGCTTAGCCTTGAAGATAAATTAAGAGGCTTGCAACAAAAATTTACCGAGCACTGAGACCAGTCAACGGCCCGTGGGTTCCTTAAAATAAGGCAAATCGTAAAAAAACACTGTTTTTTTCTATTGCGTTCACTGGAATCCCAGTATAGAGTTTGATCTGCGAGCATTGGACTATAACAAGGCTTGATTGAGGACATGCCGCATACCACCGGGAAAAACCGGAGGATGGAAAAAAGAGCATGGCCCACAAGCCAACTGCAGGCTTCATAATAATTTTATGACAAGTCTGTAGAAACGATCGAAACAGTAAGCTAGTTAAGGAACCTACATCATGAAAAAGACACTTTTAGCGACTGCTATCATTGGCGCCCTCGGTGCCTCTGCTGCCGCTCAAGCAGCTACCGTCTATGACCAAGACGGCACCAAACTCGACGTCTATGGCCGTATCGCCATGGGTATCGCTGGTGGCGGCCCCGAGTACAACGACGCTGACGAAAAAATCGACAACAGCGAAGAATTCGTTGATGTCTACTCTCGTCTTGGCCTGCGCATGAGCCACGAAGTTAACTCTGACCTGACCGCTTTCGGTCGTTTAGAGTGGCGCTTTAAAGGCGACGAGCGTTACACCGATTCTGGCTTCACTGAAATTCGTCAGAGCTACCTGGGCGTACAGAGCAAGCAGTACGGTACTGTACAAGCCGGTAACTTCGACAGCTTCTACAACCAGTTTGTTTCTCTGCCGTTCGATGTTTACATCGATCGTGGTCTAGAGTTCTCTGGTCACCCGAAACAGTCGCGTGGCGACTCTATCGGTTACTACACGCCTGATCTACAAGGCTGGACTGCCTTCCTGCAGCTGAAACACTACAGCGAGCGTGGCGAACTTGAGCCGGTTCGTGATGAAGGCAACGTAGTTGCTGCACAAGGTGGCGTACGCTACGAGCAAGGCCCGATCACTGTAGGTCTGGGTTTTGTTGACGACGTAGTACGTGGCGGCGGTAACGGCGAAATGCTGGGTGGTCTGATCGGTTCTTACGCCGTAAATGATCAGCTGTCTCTTCGTTTAGGTTATGAAGGTCGTGAAAACAGCGATGCTCTTGGTGGCGGCTACGACACCGTCGGTCTAGGTGGTACTTACACCACTGGTCCTTGGGCATTCGCTGCTGATATCTACAACGTAGATCCTGATGGCCAAGACGACGATCGTACTGCTTGGTCTCTGGGTTCTTACTACAAAGTTTCCAGCAACTTCGACGTGTTCCTGGAGTTGAACCAAGCTGACCAGCAGTCCATCAACGTTACTCTTGATGGCCGTGACTCTGAAATCAGTGCTGACGGCGATGACGTATACTACCTGACAGGCGCACGTTACCACTTCTAAGCTTGGCCTTAGCCATGCTTAGCAGGTAACCCCTGTAAGTAGAATAGAACCGGCCTCTTTGAGGCCGGTTTTTTTGTGGCTGACTTATTTTCATATGCGGCCCAATACGCATGTCCAAAATTCTATATGAAGCACTTGATGGCTGGGTTACTTTTGTCTGAGCTTTAGGAACAAGCCCCGTTTTAGCGTAATATACAGAGTTTTGAATAGAGTGCTTATGGTAACGGGGTGTTAGAACACGTTAAAAGATCTAACTAAGCTGAGTTACATAGCAGCCATCAAACAGGTATGATAGGCAAACTTTATTGCCCCTCGGTGAAACAACGGCTTAAACAAATAGGGTTGCCCAATAATTATGAGGATTAAGTAATCTAGTTAGGTAACCGCAAGTTCAAAGAACAAAATAAAAATAAGTGATATCAACAAAAAACAGTCGTAAAAGCCGGTAGAAGAGAAATGGACGCCTAGAGGGCGTGAACATAGGACAAGTGACAAAATGGCGTGTAAGTGATGTCATGGTTCGTAGCTGGAAGCATAGTGGTAGCAAGCAAAACATAGTGGTAACAAGCAAAACATAGTGGTAACAAGCAAAACATAGTGGTAACAAGCAAAACATAGTGGTGGCGTAGCAAAGAATTGTGAAAACGATTCATAGGTCAGATGTTATAGGTAGCCATACAAGCTGATGAGTTGGGCAAGGGAAGGCGTCCGGTAATCCCTGGGCGGTAGCGTGGCTAAAAGAAGTACTTGGTAGTAGTTGTTATAAACGATAATTATTATCAACGTTGTCCTCTGCAGTACATTACACTTGTAAAAAAGTTTGCTTAAAGATAAGCACAGCAAGCATATAAATAAAGATGGAGAGAAAAGTGAGCGCTAAAACGCCTAAATATGAAGATCGAAGTCAAGAAATAACATTGGTTGACTTGATTAAAATCTTAGTTAAGAAAAAGGTATTAGTGATAAGTATTTTCATTTTAGCCATCTTAGCCACGCTAAGCTACGCTCTGATAATGCCACGCAGCTATCAGTACACGTCAGTTTACCAGTCAGCAGAAACTGCACCAAATATTGCTATAGAGTCAATGCAGTCATTAATAGCAAAAACTAACAATGTTTACTTAGACTCGCTAGTGGTCGAATATTTAGATGGCCATGAGCTAACGTCGATGCCTTTTGAGATTAAAGTAAATGCACCAAAAGACACCATATTATTACGTTTAGCAACACAAGCAGAAGTAGGTCTAGCGGATGAGATTGCCTCGTTCCATAAACAACTGTTAGATAGGGTTTCTACTGATCAGCACGAAAAGATAGAAAAACATCGTGGTATTTTAGAAGCGCAATTGGAAAATATACAGCAATCTATCGAGTCATTAAGTAACTCAAATAATCCTATGACAGCAGAGTTAATAGCTCGCTATTCAATACAAGAAAATGAAATACGTACAAATTTGGCAAACTTAACCCCTGGCAGCATTGTCCATGTTGCCTCCAAAAGCATAGAGCCTGTCGGTCCTGGAAAGTTTTTTATTCTCATCGTAGGAGGTCTACTTAGTGCTCTATTAGCTATCGGTGCGGCCTTTTTACTAAGTTTTATCCAGCTCGTACGAACCAGTTTAGAAAACGACTCTTAAGTACAAGCTAACGAGAATACCGTGATCAAAAAAAAATTGCTTAACAATACGATAGTAAGCTCCGGGCTAGCTTTTCTAGTGAAGGTAACAGCAGCATTTTCAAGCTACTTGCTATTTGCGGTAGTGGCTAGGTATATGACTGCGAACGATTTTGGTGTTTTTAGCTACTTTTTTAGTGCTGCAATGTTAGCGGCATTAGTGGGTGGCTTTGGGCAGCAAATGCTGATAGTTAAAGAAATACCCGCCGCACAAGTTCATAAAGATAAAAGTCTTGAGAAAGGAGTTTACTATTTTTCCTTTGTGACTACTGCTTTTATAGCGCTGTTGGTTTCAATAGTTTTATTTTTAACACTATATTATCAAGATAAAAGTGCGGTTAGTGAAGTGGTGATTTATTGTGCCGTCTTATGCTTTCTGTATTCATTCAGTCAATCAACAATTGGCGCACTTCGCGTTCAAAATCGTACATTGTTGGCAATTGCTACTAGAGACTTAATTTGGCGTGTTTTAGTTATTTGTTTATTTATAGCAATAGTAAGTTGGTATGTAGAATATAATAGGCTATTAGCTGTGTTTTTGGTCATGGCATCAATACTTTTTGTTATTGTCGTGTTACATATCTTGTTAATTTCTAAAGGAGCAAGTGATCTTAGGCAGTTCAAGCCAAAATTTAAAGTAAAATCATGGCTGAGTACAAGTGCAGGTTTAACACTAGTTGCTGTTATATCAGGCGCCGATTTATACCTTTATACAATTGTTATTGGTAGGATTTTTGAAAATGAAGTGGTAGGGGCTTTTTTCGCAGCGTTAAAAACAGCTGAATTGATCAATCTTTTTCTTATGACCATTTCGTTAGTGGTAGCACCTAAATTATCAAAGGCGGTTGCAGAAAAAAATATCAAGAACCTTCAGTTAGAATGTAATGCTGCCATTTTTTTATTAAGCATACCGACATTGGTAGCATGCTTGATAATGCTTGTTTTCGCACCATACTTCATGTTGATTTTTGATTCTTCTTATGTTGAGTACGATGTATTAATGAGATTGTTAGTTGTAGGAATGCTTATTAATGCTTTGACCGGTTCAACAGTACTATTGTTTCAATTATCGGGTATGCATTGGCTGCAAATTGCGTTTCAGGGTGGTAGCTTGATTATTTCTTTAATGCTGCTTCCAATTTTTGCTCACTATATGGGAATCAATGGTGCAGCCATTAGTTTTATTATTTCAAAAGTAATGTGGAACTTACTTGCAGTAATATTTATTCGTAAGCGCATCGGCGTTGATCCAACAATTATTTCGCTCTTTGGCACTAAGCAAGTGAAAAGAAGCGACGTGTTGAACGGCTTGAAAGTGAAATTACTGAATAGGGACTGATATGGTTTCCGCTGAATTTAGATATAAAAGTGTCGAGTCAATCGTACCTATTTACGCACCGCTTGATACAAAAAAACCTTCAATACATCGTTTTTATGACACATCTGCAATAAGCCCAAGTGGCCGCTTTTTAGCAGTGACAGAGTTCACGTCAGACACCTCAATGCCTAAGCATGGCGATTATGCTAATGTGTGTATTATTGAGTTATCAAGTGGCGAGTATATATATCGCACATTGACTCAGGCATGGGACACGCAGGTTGGGGCACACGTACAGTGGGGGGCTACAGATGATGATCTATTCTTTAATAGAATGAATACAGAAAATTGGTCTCCATATGCAGTCAAATATTCGTTAAGCACTGATTCAGAGAAAGCTTATACAGGCTCAGTTTATTTCGTAAAGAATAGTGGTGAGCATTTTATATCTCCCTGTTTGAATCGCATTAATAGAGTACAACCCGGGTACGGTACACATATTCCCCCCTCATCTAGAAAATATAATGTTGGCTTTCCAAAAGATGATGGTTTGTATGTCACATCTACTGAAAGCAAGAAGACACATCTATTACTTAGCTTTTACGATATATATACTGCGCTAGAGAAAGATTTTAAGGAGCTAGATCTAGAGAATGGTGGGTGTTATGGCTTTCACGCAAAGTACAGCCCAGATGATAAAAAGATTATGTTTATACTACGCTGGATGCCTAACGGATCAGCAGAAGGGCGGTCGAGAACAAAAAACTACTTAATAACATTCAATGCTGATGGGTCCGATATTTGTTTGGTCGTTTCGCCGAGTGAATGGGCAGGTGGCCACCACCCAACATGGTGTCCAGATTCGAATTCAGTGATTATGAACTTGATATCACCACGTAAAAATGTGTACTTAACTAAAGCTGTTAGAGCTTTAGAGAAAATAGCCCAAAAACTGGGGCAGCGTTTTTTTGTTCCTCAGTTTGCATTGAAATTTGTTAAAATAACGGCAGATGGTATTCATAAAGAGACGCTTGCACCGAGTCATATAGGTTCAGGACATCCAACAATGGATCCTTCGCAACGATTTATCATCACAGATGCTTATCCAAGTGAAGTGCTCTCTAAAGATGGGCGTCATGTGCCGATTAGAGTCATTGATACTTTGAAAAATAAATCTGAGAATTTAGTGCAAATTGATGTGTTGCCTGAATACTCAGGTAGTAATCAAGAGTGGAGAGTTGATCCTCATCCTGCATGGAGCAAATGTGGACGCTGGCTAATTTTCAATGGGTGCCACCAAGGTTGTAGAACTGTTTTTTTAGCAGACTTTGATAGTTATATAAAAGGCTAGCTGTTAATAATTTTTAAGGTACTTTTAATGTCTCATCACATTTTTTATGTTGCTAATACCCAGGCTGACAATCTAGGGGATTTAGTCATCAATACGTTACTACTTAAAGAGCTATCAAATAGAGGTAGCTTAAATATAAATGTTCGAGGCTGCTCTAGCAATTATCGTGGCATGTTGGACTCTGTTAATTCTTCGAAAACTGAAAAGTCCTATCCGCTTTATGTGTTGTCTATGCTATTTTTATCTTTGAAAGGGGAAAAAGTCTCATTCTATCTTAAGCCAGGTCATTTTTACGGTAATGATGGCGGTGCAGTAAAAAAAACGATAACTCTTTTCTGCTATATTTTAATGAAGTTCTCCGGCGTGAAGATTTCACGGTTAGGCGCTTCCCTAGGCCCTTATAGGCCAATATCTGGAAAAATAGAACGGTTCCAGTCACTTTTTTTCAAGGCTTATACTGCTCGTGAATATATCTCAATTAGTTATGCTAAAAAAATAGGAATTAAGAATCTAGAATATTGTCCTGATATGGCTTTCCTGCTGGATAAGGATAAATCACCAGCAAGTCATCATGAAGGTCCGGTTATTATTAGTTTTCGGGAAAAAACGTTATCAGATGATACTGAAAACCTAGAACTAGCTCCTACTTTAATTGCTGCTGCTAGCCACTTCAAAGGCAAGCCTATGTTAGCGGTTTCACAAGTGACTAGTGATGCCCCGCATAATCAAGCGCTAGCAGATAAAATTGATAGTAATGTTAAGCACGTCATTTTTGATAGCCTTGATGATGGTTCTAAAATTTTTGATACATATAGCAAAGCAAGTTACGTGTTAAGTAACAGGTTGCATGTTCTTCTTTTTGCTGCCTCGAAAGGCGCAATACCAATTCCTATAATTGATAAAGATAAACACATCAAAATAACAGGTATTTTTGATGCTGCTAATCTAGGTGATTTAATTTTTGATGTAAATAGTAAAGATGATATTGTCAAACATTTAATATTTGTAGAGGAAAATAGGACGATTATTGAAGATAAATTAGAGTTGGCGTTTGAGCAACAGAAAAATAAAATTTTAAATTTCTTCGATAAGTAAAAAATATGAATAACATTAGCTTTTTTTCCGTGGTCATTCCTAATTATAAAAGAGTAGAAGAGCTTGTTCGTGCAGTGAGAAGTGCACTTTCACAAGGAGATCTTGTTGAAGAAGTGATTATAGTTGATGATTTTAGTGATAATATCCAAGAAATATCTGATGCTATTGCCGCTCTTGATTCAGATAAAGTATCAATTATAAGAAATGATTTTAAGTCCAATGCTGCACAGACTAGAAACCAGGGAGGCAAGGCAGCTAAAGCGCAGTGGGTATTGCTGTTAGATTCAGATGATGTTTTTCTAGCTGGAAAGCTTAACGCTATTAAAACTAGCATTGAGAAAGTAAATAATCCAAAAGCTGTTTTTTATAATAAAGCGCAAGTGTGGTTTGATGATAAACTTGAAAAAATTGTGCCTTCCAGGCCATTAGGAAAAGAAGAGGACATATCAAATTATCTATTTAATGATTTTGAGATAATGCAGACTTCTACTCTTGCAATACCAAAGTTTTTTTTCGATGATATTGGTTTTAATGAAAGTTATAAACGTCATCAAGATTACGACCTTTGTTTATCACTTTATGAAGCTGGTTTTGAATTTAATATGGTTGATGTGCAAGGCACGGCAATTTATTGGGGGTCATCGACAAGACCAACTGACAAAGGAGAGTCGGCTGAATATTCAAGTAAATGGATTATTGAAAATAAATATCGAATAACGCCTGAGGCATTTGATAATTTTTACTTTTATTTTGTGGTGCTGAAATTACTAAGGTCGGGAGAAAAGCTAAAAGCAGTTAAAGAGATTAAAGCAATAAGTGATTTATCAAATATTTCTATAAAAAAGAAGCTAATGTTTTTAATTCTTTTTATAATACCCTCGTTTTTGATGAATAGCGTTTATAGAGTATATAAAAAATTATTAACAACATTTGCTAGTAAACGAGCTGGTAATAGCTGATGTTGTCGTTACATAAATTTTTTGAATTGTTTAAAGCTATTTTTGCACTTGTGTATATTGCCTCTACAATGGGGCTTTTAGCGAACTTGCTTATCCCATACCCTAGGTTAGAGTATGCTGACGAAATATCTAGTTCATTCCTTTTCTCATGGTTAGCACTATACCTCTTGACACTTTTTTTCTTAGTGCTAAGGCCTGGAGCAGTGTTAAAAAAATGGAATATTCTATTTATAAGCATATTGGCGTTAGTGTTGTTAAGTATAGTTTCTTTTTTGTGGAGTAGTGATGCTGTTAATACACTTTCTTATGCTGGCGTATTAGCACTTAATTTTTTATTTTGTGTTTGGTTAGTAAATGAATACCCGATATCTCGTGTAGTAACTATCATTTATCGCGCTATTTTTATAATGGTAGCGTGTAGTGTCGTGTTATATATAATGGGGTATTCTGGTGTTCTGTATTATGATCCGCATGGACGTGAAACGTTATTGGGGACCCAGCCTCTGCGCGGTTTGTTTAACCATAAAATAACGGCTGGATTATATGCTGTGTTTGGGTTTTTGCTTTGCATGTCGCTAAAGCGGAGAGTAGGACGCATAGCAGGTTGTACTATGTTTGCTATTTTTTCTATATTATCAGGTTCTTCGGCTGCTATTGGTTTACTTGTTATAGGTGTTGTTATCTACAGCTGTATTAAATCGATGCTTTATTATCGATTCAGTTTAGGGGTATTTATTGCAATTGTATTGTTAGTACCTCTGACAGCAGTGTTGACGTTTATCTTAGCAGGCGAGCAGTTGTTGTCTCTATTGGGGCGTGATCCGACCCTTACAGGTAGGACATTGCTATGGGGCTGGGGTATAGAGGTCGCACTGCAAAATGTTTTGTTAGGTTGGGGGTATCAGGGATATATGGGAACGGAGCATGCTGCAGATTATGCTCAAACAATTCCTCAATTTGTCAACTATAATGTTCCACATTTTCATAATGCCTATATTCAGATCTTTGTTGAATTAGGTATTCTAGGGTTAATGCTCTATTTAGCTGTTTATTTCGTTGTTCTAGCAAGGCTCTATATTTTATCATCGAAAACCGCATTTAATTTTAATTGTTATGCTAAATTTGATAGTTTTTTACCGCTGCTAGCTAGTTTGACACTGCTGTTGGTATCGTCGTTTTTTATTAATACATTTTTTCAGTATAATGATTTTTCTACGCTGCTCTTTTTTGTCAGTGCAGTTGTTGTGACAAGAGAGTTTGTGGCTAAGTGTACCTATTGTGAGTAGTTTTATGTTAATAAATAAAGTAAAAAACCATTTTTCAGACGATGTACTGGAAAGAAAAGAAGCTGCTCGCTTGGTTAGCTTTCTAAACCCCTACTCGTATCTTATCATGCGTAAAGAGCTAGAGTTATATAATAAGATAGACAGTTTCTACTGTGATGGTATTTTGTTTGCTAAAGCAATGCAGCTAACAGGTAAGAAATTTGAACGTGTTAGTTTTGATATGACTTCACTTGCGCCTCGTATATTTCATTATGCTCAGCAAAAAAAACTATCAATTTATATCATTGGCTCAGAACCAGGAGTCGTAGAGAAAGCAAGTTTATCATTTAAAGCGTTATATCCAGGCTTAAAATTTGCAGGACTTCGGCATGGCTTTTTTGACACGCCAGTTGAACGAGAAAATTTTTTATGCGAGCTTTATGAATTAGCGCCTGACATTGTGGTGGTTGGAATGGGCGCTCCTGCCCAGGAGCGTTTTATTGCTGATCTAAAAGCAACTGGCTGGAAGGGCACAGCGTTCACTTGCGGTGGCTTTCTTCATCAAACAGCCAGCAGTGGTGTAAATTATTACCCTGCATGGGCAGATCGTTTGAATTTACGTTGGCTATATCGAATGTACGATGAACCTAAATTGATAAAGCGGTATTTTATTTACTATCCTCTTTTTTTTGTAGTTTTCATATATGATCTTCTTTCTTTTAAGTTTAAAAAAGTTTAGCTGAGTAGTTTTTTTAGATTGGCTTATAATTAAATATGACGGTTTTATAGTGGAGTTAGAAGTGTGAAGAAAAAACAACTATCAATGATTTTTTCTGACCGTTATCCCCCGCAAATAGTGCTTC
The DNA here is from genome assembly GCF_025820815.1 of Halomonas qinghailakensis. Classification (NCBI taxonomy): domain Bacteria; kingdom Pseudomonadati; phylum Pseudomonadota; class Gammaproteobacteria; order Oceanospirillales; family Halomonadaceae; genus Halomonas; species Halomonas qinghailakensis. Next base: position 2,907,626 of record NZ_CP096973.1, read on the forward strand.
CAGGGTTGGATGTTCTATCAATATTTTTAAGCGGATTTATTGCCTACTACGCTCGTTTTAATACATTTGTGTTGCACGAACGCTACATGTTGGCACTGATCTGTATGGCGTTGTTAGTGCTTGTTATTAACAGCATGGCCAATAGTTATCGTGCTTGGCGTGTTACGTCTATACTGCAAATGATCGGTAACTTATTGATAGTGTGGGTGGCAGTGGGTATTACGGCTGCATCGCTTATTTACTTTGCCCATGCTGCAGAACGTTACTCTCGATTTTGGGTTGGTTTAACGTTAGCGCTCTCATTTTTAATGGCTGGCGGAATTCGCTCGCTAGTTCAGCTTGGATTACAGCATGTGCGCTTGCGCGGCGGCGCTAGGCGTCCGGTATTTTTAGTGGGGCCAAGCCAGAATGTGCTTGATGTGGCTAAGGGCATTCGCAGTGCTTCCTGGGAAGGGCATACTATCGCTGGTGTTGAACGCATTAAAACGCCTATAAATGAAGCTTGTATCGAACGTATAGCACGCCGTATCGATGAGTCTCATGCCCGGGAAGTATGGATTTGTGTTCCACTAGAAATGGGCAATACTGTACGTACATTATTTTACGCGCTACGCAATCACACCGCAGAAGTTCGCTTTATTCCTGCATTTCAGGATATGCACCTTCTTAATCATCGTATGTCAGAAGTAGCGGGACATTACGCTATAGATCTTAGCGTTTCTCCTATGAGCGGTATGTCGCGATTCATTAAGCGTTCGGAAGATATTTTGATCGGCGCGTTGATCTCACTGCTAATTTTGCCGGTATGTATCATGATTGCCTTGGCAATTAAAGTGACGTCTCCTGGTCCTATTCTATTTAAGCAGTACCGAGAGGGATCTAACGGACGTCGTTTTAAAGTCTATAAATTTCGCTCTATGTATGTGCACGATGAAAACGATGGAAAAGTAACGCAGGCGAAAAAGAATGATAGCCGTATCACCAAAGTAGGTGCCTTCCTACGTCGTACTTCCCTAGATGAACTACCGCAATTTTATAATGTACTTCAGGGAAGAATGTCGATAGTAGGCCCACGCCCACACGCTCTGGCCCATAATGAGCAATATAAAGAACTAGTCGAATCTTACATGCGACGCCATAAAGTGAAGCCAGGTATTACTGGCTGGGCACAGGTGAATGGCTTGCGGGGTGAAACTGATACGCTGCAAAAAATGGAGCGGCGCGTCGAATACGATCTTTGGTACATTGATAACTGGTCATTATGGCTAGATTTGAAAATCATTGTGATGACTGTTTTTAAAGGCTTTATCAATAAAAATGCTTATTAATTTAAAGCGGACATAGTTGCTTTGCTATATTGAGTGTTGATTCGTTTGTTCAATAGTCATCAGGAAACTTGCATTGATGATGTCTAAAAAATTGGCTGAAAATGTTACGCCACATTGGTTAACCAGTGTGGCAGTTTTTTTGTTAGGGGCTATGGCGTTGGTGGTACCTAGCGGTTACTCGCTAGGCGCGGTAGTTCTATTTTTATCAGGGACTGGGCTGCTATTAGCCAGACGTTTGCCAACGCTCACAAACCAAGATCGTTGGGTAATTGCCGCGCTATTAGCTTACGCGCTTGTTAGCCTTGCCGAGGTCTGGTGGGATGCTCAAGGCAGTAGAGGTATCGATAAGCCTATCCGTTTTATTTTCGCTGTGCCCGCTATGTGGTGGGTCATTGCATATCCCCCCCGTCTGGCATATTTATGGAGTGGTATGGCGCTAGGCGCGTTAGCGGCGGGCGGGTGGGCCATATGGCAGAAAGAAGTCGATGGCGTATGGCGTGCTCAAGGTCACACCCATGTTATTCAGTTTGGCAACCTTAGTATGTTGCTGGGCGTGCTGTGTTTAGCCGGTTTAGGTTGGGCAGTTGTCCAGCGTCAACGCTATTGGTGGGTAGCGCTTCTGTTACTTGGTGCTTTTGGAGGCATTATAGCTTCTCTGCTCTCAGGTAGTCGTGGGGGGTGGGTTGGAATACCCATCGTACTGTTGGTGCTGTACCGCGCGTATGGAACTAACTTGCCTATTATCTTTAAAGCGTTGACGTTAGGGGTAATGTTAGCCGGGGGAATAGCGATGTACTCAATCCCCAAAACAGGTGTTGAAGTTAGGGTGCAACAAGCGGTGCAAGATATACGCCTTTATGTATCAGGAGAGGATCGCGCTACTTCACTGGGGTCCCGGTTTGAAATGTGGAGAGGCGCTGCACTACTGATCCAAGAAAAGCCGCTAACAGGCTGGGGCAGCAATGGCTATAAACAGGCAATGGCCCAGCTAGGAGAGCAGGGCGTCATTAATAAAGAAGCATCTCAGTATGGCCATGCCCATAACGAGTTTGTTGATGCTTTTGCTAAGCGGGGGTTGCTTGGCTTGCTAGCGTTACTAGCGTTGTACATCATTCCTATGCGGCTATTTGGCAAACAAATAGCGGCTGACGATTTAACAACGCGCTCTATCGCCACAGCGGGTGTGTTACTCCCTGTTACCTATATTGATTTTGGCTTATCCCAAGTGTTTCTAACACATAACAGTGGGGTCATGATGTATGCTTTTTTACTGGCTGCCCTGTGGGGAATTTATGCAAACGTAACCCAGAATAAAAGCCATTGCTGAACCTTGTGTGTGAATTTTAAGTCTATGATTTATTGATAAAAAAAGCCGACTAAAATATAGTCGGCTTTTTTATTTAGCTAAAAATCAGGAAGGCAAAATTTACTGAACTGCTTGTATAACGTTTGTCAACGTAGAGCCTTGCGTTTTAATCCCTTACAATGAATTCGCATCAATAGCACAGGTTAACCACATTTTTAGCCGCACAGCGTAGGGCAAGGGAATGCGCCCGTATGAATCCCTGGGCGGTAGCGTGCCTTTTTACTGGAAAATTATCATGTCAAATATCCCCGTTTCTCTAGCGCGGCCAGCTCGCATGCTGCTGGCTGCGTTAAGTGTTGCCGTAGTAAGCGGTTGCGCTACTTATCCCAATAGCACACAGCAGCAAGCGCAGTACGTGCTAAACACAGATTCAGCCAAACTACTGGCAGATGACAACCTCAATGGCTTTTTATCCCAAGCGCCTGCCGGGGCAGTAATAAACGTAGCGCGCAGCCCATGGGGTGATAACGTCGAAATTATCGCCGATGCGCCTTATTTAGCCGCCAGCGGTAGAGAGTGCCGTCAGCTACGGGTAGTAGAAGCAGGAAGTGGCGCAGCTCGCACGGCTCTTACCTGTGAAACGCCCAATGGTTGGGTTAACCAGCGCGTGCTAAATCAAAGCATGTCTTCTTCAACTACTGCAGCACAAGGGCGCTACTAATGAATGCTACTCGTCTTATCAAGCGGCTTTCGTTGAAACGCCCTTTAGCCGCTGTGTCACTGTTGCTTGTCAGTAGCCTAATAAGCAGTACGAGTTGGGCGCAAAGTATCAGCCTGCCCAACACCATTCTGCCGGAAGAACAAGCTAGCCAGCAGCAGGTAGAACAAGTAAACGACACCCCCCGGGCTGATTGGCGTAGCGGAACGTATGGCCCTGTGTCAGCGCAACCGCAAAACCCTGATGTTCTTCCGCCGTTCGGTGCCAACCTGTTTACCGGTGGGTTTCGCGGTGCGATGGGAGATGGCCTAAATGCCGGTTACCAAGTTAAGCCCGGCGACCAAATTACCGTGCGAGTTTGGGGCGCGCTTGAATTTGAACGAGTGCTACCGGTAGATGCTCAAGGTAATATCTTTATTCCCGGCTCAGGCCCATTAAATGTAGAAGGCCAAAATAGCCAGCAGGTAGAAAGCAGCGTGCGCGGTGCCATTACCTCGGTTTATCCAGAAAATGTTCAAGTTTATACCAACGTACAAGGCGTGCAGCCTGTTGCCGTGTTCGTGACTGGCTATGTAGAAAATCCAGGCCGCTTTGCAGGCACCCCGAATGATTCAGTACTGTACTTTTTGGATCAAGCAGGCGGCATCGACCAAGACCTAGGTAGCTACCGACAAATTCGCGTGATGCGTAACGACCGTACCGTAGCTACAGTCGATCTGTATGACTTCCTTATTAATGGCTCTATTGCCCGCCCGCAGTTTCAAGATGGCGACACCATTGTTGTAGAAGAGCGCGGTCCAGCCATTGCCGTAGGCGGCGATGTTCATCGTGAACACCGCTACGAGCTGCTGGGTAACCAGCTAAGCGGTGCTGAGCTAGTAAACCTGGCACGCCTAAGAAGCGGTGTTTCTCATGTGCTGTTACGCGGTAACCGTGATGATGGCCCGTTTGCCCAATACTTCCCCCTAGATATGTTCTACGGACAAACCATCCGCAGTGGCGATGAAGTACTGTTTAGCGCTGACAAGCGCAGTGAAACCATCGTGGTCGAGGTGGAAGGCAGCTATTACGGCCCCTCTAGATTTGCCTTACCTCGCGATGCACGCCTAAGTGAACTGCTAGACGCCATCCCCGTGCCAGAGAACATGACCGCGGTGGAAAGCATTTCACTACAGCGTGAAAGCGTCAGGCAGCAGCAAAAGCAATCTATGGAAGATAGCTTACGCCGTTTAGAAACCACGTATTTAAGCGCTGAATCTAGCACCAACGAAGAAGCGAAAATTCGTGCCCAAGAAGCCGAACTTATTCAAGACTTCGTTGAACGTGCCCGAGAGTTAGAGCCTAGTGGACGTTTAGTAGTCGCCTACAACGATAGAATCTCTGATATTCGGTTACAGGATGGCGACATTATCACTATTCCTGAAATCAGTGATTCCATGCTGATTAGCGGAGAAGTGCTGGTGCCTCAAGCCGCAGTGTTTCGCCCGGGCATGAACGTGATCGACTACATTGAAAGTGCCGGTGGCTTCACTAACCGCGCCGATGAAGATCATATTCTCATTGTTCGCCAGAACGGCGCGGTAGAAAACGCCCGCAACGTTAACCTACGCCCGGGTGATGAAATTCTTGTCATGCCCGCTGCTCCTACCCACAACCTGCAGCTAGCTTCCACGCTGACACAAATACTGTTCCAAATCGCCGTCGCCACCCGTGTCGCAGTCGATCTGTAATAGCGTGAGCCACGGAAGTCGCATGTTGCCACGGACAAAAACCAAGAAGTTTTTGTGTGCTGTTGATCTTGTCCGTGTCCTCCGTGAGTATCCGTGGCAAGTATTAACCGCCACTTAAATTATTCCACATTAAAAAGTAGAGCTATGGCAAATGTAAAAGGTGCACCGAAAGGTGCCCGCACGCCTTGGCAAGTAACCCGTAGCGTGTGGTACGCCATGTTTATGCGCGAAGCCATTTCCCGCACCATGGCTGACCGTATGGGCTGGTTCTGGATGATTTTTGAACCAGTCGCGATGGTGGGCATTATGGTGGCGATTCGCAGTTTCATACGCGGTGATCGACTAATTGTAAATGCTCCATTCATTCCTTGGATGATTGCGGGTTTGATGGGCTTTTTCTTAGTACGTGAAGGCATGATTCGCGGTATGGGCGCGATTGAGGGTAATAGCGCACTATTTGCTTATCGGCAGGTACAGCCAATAGACCCAGTGTTGGTGCGCAATTTTCTAGAAGGAATGCTGCGTACCTTTGTGTTTCTGATTTTTATCTGTGGCGGCTTAATGCTTGGCCTGGAACTTTATCCAGATAACGCAATTCGTGCTATGGCAGCGTGGTTATCGCTATGGTTTTTAGGTCTTGGGTTAGGGCTTGTCACTTCGGTAGTGGCCACCATGGTGCCTGAAGTCGGCAAAGTAATTCGTATGCTATCGCTGCCGCTATTAATTATTTCAGGCGTTATTTTACCTTTGAATCAAATGCCTCATTGGTTGCTGGAATACTTAATGCTTAACCCTATTCCCCATGGGCTAGAAACGCTTCGCTTAGGCTTTTTTGAAAACTATGAAGTAGTGCACGGTACCAGCATGCTCTACTTTTGGTTAGTCACACTTTCATTAAATGCCCTAGGGCTAGTAATGCACCTTCGTTTTGTTGATCGGTTAAAGGCTAAATAATTCATGCGCGTTTCAATCACTCGGTTTGTCAAAAAGTCGCCTCAGTGGGCGGTAGCCTTTATTGCCATTGCACTTGTCAGTTTTTATTGGTTTGTATGGGCGGAAGAGCGTTATGTATCCCGGGCAACGGTGGTGCTAGAAAGTCCTCAAATAGCGACGCCAGAATTTAGCCTCTCCTCATTGATGGGCGGAGGAAGCGGTAACACACACGACCTGTTACTGCTACGTGAACATTTGCTGTCGGTAGATATGTTGCGTTTGCTAGATGAACAGTTAGGCATTCGTCAGCATTACAACGAGCATGGCGATATTTTTGCCAAACTGCGTGATCCTAATGTGCCTATTGAAGACCTGCACAAATACTATCTACGCCGGGTAAACGTCGAACTAGACGAATATGCAGGCGTACTCAATATCCATGTTCAAGGTTATACGCCGGAGTTCGCCCACGATATGGCTTCACTGCTACTGGAAGCGGGTGAGGACCATATGAATGCAATGGGTCATCGGCTAGCAGAAGAGCAGGTTCGTTTCTTAGAGCAGCAAATGGTGCGCCTGGAAGAGCGCTTTCGCGATACGCGTTCTGAACTACTCGATTTCCAAAACGAATATGGCTTAGTATCGCCAACATCAACGGTGGAAAGCATCAATCAAGTAGTCGCTACGCTTGAAGGTGACCTAGCCCGCCTCCAGGCTCAGCGCAACGCGCTAGCAAGTTTCCAAAGCTCGCAATCTTCAGAGCTCCGCCAGGTAGAGCGCAGCATCGCCGCGCTCCGCGACCAAATTGTTGAACAGCGCGACCGCCTAGCGCAAGCGGCGGGCAATTCGCTTAACCGCATCTCTGCTGAGTATGAAACCTTGGAATTGCAGGCCCAGTTCGCCCAGGAAACTTACTCCAGTGCTCTAGCTGCACTAGAAAACACCCGCTTAGAAGCCGCTCGCCAACTCAAACAGGTTAGCGTATTGCAAAGCCCGCTATTCCCAGAGTACCCAACAGAGCCTAACCGGCTTTATAACAGCAGCGTTTTCGCCATCATCACCATCTTCCTAGCCTTCATTCTCAGCATGATCATCATGATCGTGAAAGACCACCGAGATTAAAGGATAGGTTTTGTAGCCTGGTTGCAATGACGTAACACGGTCGTATCTGTACTTGTAGTGCGGTGTAACGAGGTCGCGAGGAACGAGCAAAACCGAGGCACCCGCAATGGCGGCGAAGCCGCCCAAAAGCACCGAACTAACACCAGCACCACTTCGTGCTACATCGCCTGATGTGAAAGTGAGCTAGCCTTAACAATGTACAGCCACCGATTTAACTCAGAAGTACACATTACGCGTCATGCCAGCGAAAGAATGGCTGCTAGAAACATAAGTGATGACGAGTTAATCGAATTGATAGAAGCAGGTATGGTTAAGCATAAAGATGCTGTACGAGTCTGGGTGGCAAAACATTTTGTTAATAGGCAAGACAATCTTTTATGGTTTGCAGCCGTCCTAGAAGACAAAATGGTAGTGAAAACGGTAATGCATCATTTTGAGTGGGAGGAAAAGTAATGCGTACTACTTACGATGAGGCTGACGATATTTTAGTGCTGCATTTGTCAGAAAAAACGACCGTCAAAGAAGTGTCTCAAAACTGGAATACGCATATTAGCTATGCAGAAGACGGGACAATCACAGAAATCGTTATTTTAGATGCCTCCAAGCAAGGGGCGTGGCCACTTTTGAAAAATCAAGCCGCCTAAAATCTAACGTTGTATTTATATTGAACACTGCACCGCGGGTGCGCTGACGTAACAGCGGTTGTATCTGTACTTGTAGAGCGGTGTAACGAGGTCGCGAGGAACGAGCGAAACCGAGGCACCCGCAACGGCGGCGCAGCCGCCCTGTAAGGTTGGTGGCTCCAAAGCAGCATCGCTTCGCGCTGCACCCGCGGGTGCGCTGACGCTTACGCCGCGCTACAAAAGTTGTGCATTCAATCGGTTATGGGTGCACTTCGCTGACCACGCGCTACAAAGTCAATGCACACGTAGTGCGGTGTAACGAGGTCGCGAGGAACGAGCGAAACCGAGGCACCCGCAATGGCGGCGAAGCCGCCCAACGGCACCGTACCAACACCAGCAAAGCCCCCAACAGCACCACCGAAAAAGGAATTTTCGATGTTAGATATCATCCACCATGGTGGTGCTACGGGGGTTACCGGCAGCTGCCACCAGCTTATTCTTAATACACACCACTCACTGCTGGTAGATTGCGGCCTGTTTCAAGGCGAAGACGCGCGAGAAGACAGCTTCCAACAGCTGCAAATTGAATTTGATATCAGCACCCTTAAAGCGCTGGTCATTACCCACGTACATATCGACCACGTCGGGCGGCTGCCTTACCTATTGGCCGCAGGGTTCAAAGGCCCCATCCTCTGTTCCATCCCTTCGGCCATACTGCTACCGCTGGTGATTGAAGACGCCCTAAAAATCGGCTTCACCCGCAATGCCCAGCTAATCCAGCGCTTCCAAGCGCAGCTTCAATCACAAATTGTCAGCGTGCCTTACGGCAAGTGGCACACCGTGGTAGATGAACGTAAAGAAACCAATCAAGGCATCACCACGCGCATCAAGCTGAAGCGGGCAGGGCACATACTCGGCTCAAGCTATGTTGAAGTGGCTCACCAGCACGCCAATGGCCGCAAAGAGCGCGTTGTCTTCAGTGGCGATCTCGGTGCACCCTATGCACCTTTGCTACCTGCACCAACATCGCCCTACAGCTGCGACCAGCTAGTACTAGAAAGCACCTACGGCGACCGGCAGCATGCAGGCCGCCGCAAACGCCGTGCCACGCTCAAAAACGCCATAGAACAAGCGCTCATCAACGGCGGTACAGTGATGGTGCCCGCTTTCAGCATCGGCCGAACTCAAGAGCTGCTCTACGAGCTGGAAGGTATTATTTATGAAGCCAAGCGCAGCAAGAACAGCCAGTGGCAACAGCTAGAAATTATCGTCGATTCCCCCTTGGCCGCCCGCTTTACCCGTATTTACCGCCAGTTAAAACCCTACTGGGACAAAGAAGCCCATCGCCGCCTGCGCAGTGGCCGCCACCCGCTCAATTTTGAAAATCTCTATACGGTAGAAAGCCACGAAGCCCACGAACAAACGGTTCAATACCTAGCAAAAACGGGCCGCCCAGCGGTAGTGATTGCCGCCAGCGGTATGTGTGCAGGCGGGCGCATTATGAACTACCTAAAAGCCATGCTAAGCGATGAACGCCACCAAGTACTGTTTGTTGGCTACCAAGGTGCTGGCACACCAGGGCGAGCCATCCAGCACTACGGCCCACAGGGTGGCTGGGTAGAAATAGACGGCCAACGTATCGACATCAAAGCAGGGGTTACCACCATCAGCGGTTACTCAGCCCACGCCGATCAAAAAGACCTGCTCAATTTCGTAAAACGCATGCGCCGCTGGCCCCACACCATTCGTTTGGTACACGGCGATCAAACTGCAAAAAATGCGCTAAAAGATGAGCTAGAAGCAATGTACGCACGTAAAAACAAGCCGCTGACGGTTATCAATTGAAAGTAACCAGCACCGCCATCGCCCGCTGAAGCGGCCTCCTACAATAGACTAGCGGCACGGTGTTGTGTGGGAGGGAGCTTCAGCTCGCGATGATACAAGCTACTATGCCTGGGCGTCTCAAGGGCGGCTGCGCCGCCATCGCCCGCTGAAGCGGCCTCCTACAATAGACTAGCGGCACGGTGTTGTGTGGGAGGGAGCTTCAGCTCGCGATGATACAAGCTACTATGCCTGGGCGTCTCAAGGGCGGCTGCGCCGCCATCGCCCGCTGAAGCGGCCTCCTACAATTAGACTAGCGGCACCGCCATCGCTCGCTAAAGCAGCTTCCCACATTCTGCGGCGCAGCCGCCCTGTAAAGCCGGTGGCTGCAAAACAGCACCGCTTCGCGCTGCACCCGCGGGTGCGCTAACGCTTACGCCGCGCTACAAAAGTTGTGCATTTAATCGGTTATGGGTGCGCTTCGCTGACCACGCGCTACAAAACCCTGGGTGGTACAGCAATGGCGGCGCAGCCGCCCAAAATCAGTCACACAATGTTAATGCTTGAGATCCTATGAAAAATATTGCTGTAGCAGGAACAGGGTACGTAGGCCTTTCAAACGCCATGCTGCTAGCTCAGTACAATAGCGTGACTGCGGTAGATATCGTTAAAGAAAAAGTAGACCAGCTAAACCTAAAACAATCACCTATTGAAGACACCGAGATCAGCCAATTTCTTCAGCGTGAAGTCCTTCACTTCAAGGCCACCACCAACGCTGAACACGCCTACGCCAATGCCGATATTGTCATTATTGCCACACCCACGGACTACGACCCCAGTACCAACACGTTTAACACCCAAAGCGTGGAGGCCGTGATACAGCAAGTGATCAACGTAAACCCCCACGCGGTCATGATAATCAAGTCGACCGTGCCGGTGGGCTATACGGCGAGCGCCAGCAAAAAATTCAAGACAGAGAACCTAATTTTCTCACCCGAATTTCTTCGTGAAGGCAAAGCTCTTTACGACAACCTCTATCCTTCACGAATTATTGTAGGTGAGCGTTCCGAGCGAGCAGAGCAATTCGCCAACCTGTTAAAGCAAGGGGCGATTAAAAAAGATGCGCCTATTCTGCTAACCAACAGCACCGAAGCAGAAGCCATCAAGCTGTTTGCGAATACCTACTTAGCCATGCGTGTCGCGTATTTTAATGAGCTAGACACCTATGCCGAAACCCACAACCTAGACACGCGGCAAATCATTGAAGGGGTGGGGCTAGACCCACGCATTGGCAAGCACTACAACAACCCCAGTTTTGGCTATGGTGGCTACTGCCTGCCCAAAGACACCAAGCAGCTACTCGCCAACTACCAAGACGTACCCAGCAACATGATTCAAGCCATTGTGGATGCCAACCGCACTCGCAAAGACTTCATTGCCGAAGCGGTGCTAAAGCGCAACCCACGTGTGGTAGGTGTGTACCGGCTAATTATGAAAACGGGTTCTGATAACTTTCGCGCCAGCGCCATGCAAGGCGTTATGAAACGCCTTAAAGCAAAAGGGGTTGACGTTATCGTTTATGAACCAGCCCTAGAGGAAGATCACTTCTACAACTCCCGAGTGATTAAGGAGCTAGACACGTTCAAGCAGGAAGCTGACTTAATCTTAAGCAATCGCATGGCCAGCGAATTAGCAGACGTAGCAGAAAAAGTGTATACCCGCGATTTGTTCGGCAGTGACTAACCTCCCCACTCGGCACTTCTAAAAGCAAATCACATGATAGAAGTTAAAAATCTCTATAAGCGCTACCACAACCATCATGGCAGTGATTGGGTACTGAAAAACATCAACCTGACTATTCCACAAGGGGTAAGTGTTGGGTTGATTGGCTCCAACGGCGCGGGTAAATCCACATTGCTGCGCTTGATTGCCGGTATGGACTCCCCAGAGCGCGGTGAAGTGATACGCCATAGCCGCGTTTCCTGGCCAGTGGGGTTAGCCGGTGGTATGCAAAACAACATGACTGGGCGGCAAAACGTAAAGTTCGTTGCCCGCGCACAAGGTTGCAAGCCTGATGAAGTAAAACACGTGATTGCCTTTGTAGAAGAGTTCGCTGAAATAGGCGATGCCTTCGATGAACCTGTCCGTACGTACTCCTCGGGAATGCGCGCGAGGCTTTCATTTGGGCTGTCACTTTCATTCGATTTTGACGTGTATATTTCCGACGAAGCAACCGCAGTAGGCGACCGAGCTTTCAAAGAAAAAGCCAAAGCACTTTTTGAATCTAAAGTAGGCCAAGCGTCTATTATTATGGTCTCTCACTCCGAAGGGATTTTAAAAGATCTCTGCCAAGCAGGCGTGTACCTAAAGGAGGGTGAAGCCTTTTGGTACGACGATGTAAAAACAGCCATTAGTGATTACCACAAAGACTCGGATGCCAAAAAATCCACTCGGCAAACAGGTCAATCAATACCAACTAATGCTGCGAATAAAACGGCAGCTGTCAACGCTCAACATTTACCAAGTGATATTCCTGGTGCAAAAAAACACCTTCAACAGTGCCGACAAAAACTTCAAAAGGCAAAAGCGAATCTTGTCACCGCAAAAGAGCAGCAATTCTTGCCCAGGCTACTGCACCTAATCGAAAAAGACGTGGTTCTGCGACAGAAAGAAATTATAAGTGCCCGCGAACATTTAGAAGCTTTAGAAGCTGCTCAACAAGACGAGCCGCCAACCATACCAAATCAGCAAAATAGTAAAGGAAATACGGATGTCTAAAACCTTTCTTGTCACCGGCGGTGCCGGTTTTATTGGCTCAGCAGTAGTACGTGAATTGATCAATAACACCCAGCACCGGGTGATTAACCTCGATAAGCTGACCTACGCGGGTAACCTTGAGTCGCTGACAAGTGTGGAAGACAACGAACGCTACACCTTTGTGCAAGCAGATATTTGCGACGCCTCGGCCATGCAGCAGCTGTTTGAACAGCACCAGCCCGATGTAGTGATGCACCTAGCCGCAGAAAGTCATGTAGACCGCTCCATCGACGGCCCCGCTGAGTTTATTCAAACTAACGTGGTAGGCACGGCCGTATTGCTAGAAGCGGCCCGCGGGTACTGGAAAACCCTACAACAGCAGGATGCAGCTAAGGCAGAAGCCTTTCGCTTTCATCACATTAGTACAGATGAAGTGTATGGCGATTTGGAAGGCACTGACGACCTCTTTACCGAAACCACGCCTTATGCACCTAGTTCGCCGTACTCGGCGAGCAAAGCCAGTTCTGATCACCTAGTGCGCGCATGGCAACGCACCTACGGCCTGCCCACACTGGTGACCAATTGCTCCAACAACTACGGGCCATATCACTTCCCAGAAAAACTAATCCCGCTGATGATCCTCAACGCCCTAGCAGGTAAGCCGCTGCCGGTTTACGGCAATGGCCAGCAAATCCGCGATTGGTTATATGTGGAAGACCACGCCCGCGCTTTAATCAAAGTGGCCACAGAAGGCGAAATTGGCGAAACCTACAACATCGGCGGGCATAACGAAAAAGCCAACCTCACCGTTGTTGAAACGTTGTGTGACCTGCTCCAAGAGCTAGTGCCACAAGAACAGTCATACCGTGAGCTCATTACCTTCGTCACCGACCGCCCCGGCCACGACGTACGCTACGCTATTGATGCCAGCAAAATTGAACGAGAACTCGGCTGGACACCAGAAGAAACCTTCGAAACCGGCCTACGCAAAACCGTGCAGTGGTACCTCGCCAACGAAACCTGGTGGAAACGCGTGCAAGACGGCAGTTACCAAGGCCAACGACTGGGGAGTATTTCATGAATATCTTCATCACCGGTGGTAACGGCCAAGTAGGCTTTGAACTACAGCGCCAATTTGCCCCTTTCGGCACTATCCTGGCCCCGACACGCCAAGAACTCGATTTAACCAACGCCGAAGCAGTAGGTACTTACCTTGCCAAACACCAGCCTGGCTTAATACTCAACGCGGCGGCCTACACAGCAGTGGATAAAGCCGAAAGCGAGCCACAGCAGGCCAGGCACCTAAATGCCGAGCTACCCGCGCAGTTAGCGGAATATGCAGCCAAGCAGGGCATCCCCCTGGTGCACTACTCAACGGACTACGTTTACCCAGGCAACGGTGAAAACCCCTGGCAAGAAGACAGCCCCACTGGCCCGTTAAGCGTATACGGCCAAACTAAGCTAGAAGGGGATGAAGCAGTGGTTAACAGCGGTGCCAGCCACCTGGTTTTTCGCACCAGTTGGGTATACGCCGCCCGTGGCAACAACTTTATGAAAACCATGCTACGCCTGGGCCGCGAGCGGGAAGCGCTAAGCATTGTCAACGATCAAATCGGCGCGCCAACCCCCGCCCGGCTAATCGCTCAGGTAACAGCATTAGGGTGTGCGCTTAACGATTCAATCCTCACACTGCACATTCCTTCTGGGATCTATCATCTCGTCCCCAGAGGTGAAACCAGCTGGCAAGGCTTCGCCAGCGAAATTTTCAACCAAACCCGCGAGGCAGGGGAAATTCTCGCGATTACCCCCGAAGGCACCGCAGGCATCCCCACGGTTGATTACCCAACCCCCGCCCAACGCCCGCTGAACTCACGCATGGCGCTAGGTAAATTAGAAAGCGCACTAGGCATCACCATGCCCACCTGGCAAAGCCAGCTGGGGCTGACATTGCGTGAATATCTGGATCAATAGCCTGATCGTTAACACGTCATGCAAAAACAGCCTTGTGTATACATAATGGCCAGCGGAAAACGCGGCACACTCTATATCGGTGTGACCAGCAACCTGGCCCAGCGAGTATGGCAGCACAAGCAACAGTTATACGAAGGTTTCACAGCAAAGTATGTAATCAACCAACTCGTATACGTTGAACAAGCAAGTGATATGGAAGCGGCTATAAAGCGCGAGAAGCAACTCAAAAAATGGAACAGGGCGTGGAAAATCCAATTAATCGAAAATCACAACCCACATTGGAAAGACCTCTACCCTGACATACTTTAACTTAGCTAGCAGAACCACAATGGATTCCCGCTAAGGGCATGCGGGAATGACAAGACGGCAAGCACGCGGGAATGACAGGACAGCAGGGCTCCGTCATTCCCGACAACCCCACCCCCGTCATTCCCGAGTGGGGTAATCGGGAATCCACCTTGACCTTACCCGCCGAGGCCAGCGTACCAACATCAAACTGGATTCCCGCTAAGGGCATGCGGGAACGACAGGACAGCAAGGCACCGTCATTCCCGAGTGGGGTAATCGGGAATCCACCTTGACCTTACCCGCCGAGGCCAGCGTACTAACATCAAACTGGATTCCCGCTAAAAGCACGCGGGAATGACAAGACGGCAGGCACGTGGGAATGACAGGACAGCAGGGCACCGTCATTCCCGACAACCCCACCACCGTCATTCCCGACAACCCCACCCCCGTCATTCCCGAGTGGGGTAATCGGGAATCCACCTTGACCTTGACCTTACCCGCCGAGGCCAGCGTACTAACATCAAACTGGATTCCCGCTAAAAGCACGCGGGAATGACAGAGCGGCAAGCACGCGGGAATGACAGGACGGCGGGCATGCGGGAATGACAGGACGGCGGGCATACGGGAATGGCAGTCAGTAGCCGCCATTCCCGACAACTCCACCCCCCCGTCATTCCCGAGTGGGGTAATCGGGAATCCAACTTGACCTTACCCGCCGAGGCCAGCGTACTAACATCAAACTGGATTCCCGCTAAAAGCACGCGGGAATGACAAGACGGCAGGCACGCGGGAATGACAAGGCAGCGGGCACACGGGAATGGCAGTCAGTAGTCGCCATTCCCGACAACCCCACCACCGTCATTCCCGAGTGGGGAATCGGGAATCTACCTTGACCTTGTCCATGTCTTCCGCAAGGAGCCGTGGCTAAACTTATATTCTGTAACACAGCAAGGGGCCAATATGAGCCAATCAACACAGCGTAAAGGCATCATTCTCGCCGGTGGTTCAGGCACTCGTCTGCATCCCATTACCCGCGGTGTCTCCAAACAGCTTTTGCCTGTCTACGACAAACCAATGATTTACTATCCGATTTCAGTACTTATGCTGGCGGGTATCCGCGATATCCTTATTATTTCTACACCTGAAGATCTACCCCAATACCAGAACTTACTGGGTACTGGGGAAGACTTTGGTATCCACCTACAGTATGCCGAACAGCCAAGCCCTGATGGCTTAGCTCAAGCCTTTATTATTGGTGAAGAATTTATTGGCGACAGCCCCGTGTGCTTAGTGCTGGGCGACAACATCTTCCACGGCCAGCACTTTTCCGAGCAGCTAAAGCGTGCAGACCAGCAAGCCAGCGGTGCCACCGTATTTGGTTACCTGGTAAAAGACCCCGAACGCTTTGGCGTGGTGGAGTTCTGCGCAGACGGCAAAGCGATTTCCATTGAAGAAAAACCGGCCAAGCCGAAATCAGCGCACGCCGTCACGGGTCTTTACTTCTACGACAACGACGTTGTGGAAATTGCCAAAAACGTCAAGCCTTCCGAGCGCGGAGAGCTGGAAATCACCAGCGTTAATAACGCCTACCTTGAGCGTGACGATCTACGCGTAGAGCGCCTGGGCCGTGGTTTTGCCTGGCTAGACACCGGCACCCACGACAGCTTGCTAGATGCCAGCCAATACGTGCAAACCATCGAACACCGTCAAGGCCTCAAAATTGCCTGCCTAGAAGAGATTGCTTGGCAGCAAGGCTGGGTAAGTGATGAACACCTTGCAACGTTGGCAAAACCGCTCTCTAAAACCCAATACGGCCAGTATCTACAGCGCCTTTTGGTAACCAAACGATAATATCTAGCCACGGACCCTCACGGGAAACCTATTTCGTCACGGACACTCACGGACGGCACGGACAAAACTTTAAATTCTTTTTTGGTTTTTTAATTTATTAGTTTTTGGTTTTGACCTTGTCCGTGTTTTCCGTGGCCAATTAAAACGCTGCTAATTTAGGTGGTCTACCAGCTATGCATTACGAAAAACTTGCCATACCGGATGTGGTACTGCTCACCCCCCAAGTGTTCGGCGATGAGCGTGGCTTCTTCATGGAAACCTTCCGCCAATCTGAATTTGAACAGCACTGCGGCAACCACACCTTCGTTCAGGATAACCACAGCCTTTCTAGTCACGGCATTTTACGTGGCCTGCACTACCAGCTTGAAAAGCCCCAAGGCAAGCTAGTACGCGTGACCCGGGGGGAAGTGTTTGATGTAGCGGTAGACTTACGCAAAAGCAGCCCCACCTTTGGCCAGTGGGTAGGCGCCATGCTGAGCGCAGAGAACAAGCAGTTACTCTGGGTGCCACCAGGTTTTGCCCACGCCTTCTACGTGACCAGTAAAGAAGCCGAATTTCAGTATAAGTGTACCGATTACTACAACCCTGGTGATGAATACTGTATTCGCTGGGATGATCCCACGTTAGCAATAGACTGGCCGTTGGTGGACAACAAACAGCCAGGGGTCTCAGAAAAAGATGCCCTAGGTGCGCGCTTCAAAGATGCTAGAACATTTGACTGAACCACTCTCTTTACGTCGTGATAAGTGAAAAACGGAGCTTTCTTGAATGACAGTGACTTTCGGCACAACCCCCTATAGCAACTGGCAATGCCTGGCCCCTTTGCTGAAAGCCCTAGGTTGTGTAACTCCAACATCGATTGAGTCGTCAAAGCCACACAGCATTGACCTAACAAGCGAGATGCCTGCAGAAGGAATGTTGTTGTTAGCGTATGCCAGCCCCCAACAAACGCTGGCAAACGCCATGGAGCAGGGAGCCGCACCCACAGAAGTGCTGTCACAATGGGTGGCTCACACAAAGGCGATGATAGAGTGCTTCAAAGCTAACCGAAAGCGAGTGGTGCTCATCAATATCGATGCTGCCCGCCAAAGCATGTCGCAAAGTGCCATCACGTTAGGGAACCACTGGCAGCAGCAGATTGAATTGCCTGAAGGCCAAGTGTCAGATAGCCAACACCCGCCAGCAGAAGCTAACCCTTACTATTGGATGCTGGCTACCCTGGCGGTTCATCAAAGCCATGAACTACCCCTGTTACTGGCTCAGCTGGAAGCATGTACCTTGCCCATTGGTGAGTCAGCAACTGCACCAGTACAAGAGATTGATCACCTTTACTCAGAATTAACGGCACTTTTCCAACAGTGTGAAAGCAGCCAAGTGCTAGCACAAGCACATAAAGCGCTTAAAGAAGAGTACCAAACGTTTGAAGCGCAGCACGCTAACGTGCTGCAAACACAGCAAAAAGACCAAACGGCCATCAACAGCGCTCAAGCCGAACGTGAAGCGCTTCAGCGCCAACTGAAAAAAGAACAGGCCGATCACGCTGCACTCAAAGCATTAAACGCTACGCTGGAAAAAGAACACACCACGCTGCAGTCGGCCAAAAAAGCGCAGGAAATCGTACTCAATAATGCCAGTGAAGAGCATCAGCTGTTGCTTGAGCAGCTGCATCTAGTCCAAGAAGAGCTTGAGCGCCACATAACGGCAGGTAAAGAAGCCACCTCCGAAAAGGCAAGCCTGCAACATCAGTTAGAAGCTCGCCAAAAAGCCCATCAGCAACTTGAAAAAGAGCATGCATCTCTCAAGCAAGCGCAGCAAAAAGACCAATCTATCATCAAAGAAGTTAACGCTGAGCAAGAAAAGCTCCAGAGCGCCCTAAAAAAAGGGCAGCTGGCGCTTACCAAGATTAACGCTGAAAAATCTACCCTAGAGCATCAGCTAAAGGCGTTAAATGCCACCCATAAAGACCAAGCAAAACAGCTAGCAGACCTCCAGGCCCAAAAAACTGAGCTTTTAAAACAGTGTGAAGCCGCTGAAAAGCAAAAAGTAATGCTGCAAAAGGAGCAAACTGATCATGCACAAACGAAAGCCGAAAAGTTAGCACTGGAAGGCCAGCATAGAAAAGCACAGCAGGAAGCGGAAGCCAGCCTGTCAAATGTAGAACACGAAAACCAACTACTTCTACAGCAGCTGCATTTGGTGCAGGAAGCGTTCGAGGCCAAGTTCCTGCAAGCGAAAGAGCAAGAAAAAGAACTGGCCAGAAGAGAATCCCAGCTTAAATACAGCGAACAACAGCACCAGCACAGCGTTAACGCCCATCATGCCAGCCAGAAAGAGAACCTGCTGTTACAACGCCGCCTCGCTAAGCTGCGAGAAATAATGGAAGGCCTAGAACGCAGTAACAAAGTACTGAACGGCAACATGTCAGAAGTCAAAAACCAGCTGGCAGCGGCCAGAAAACACCAGTCAGACTGGGAGTACAAATACCAGCAGGCCGAGCGTGAAGGCGCCTTGGCCCTAGCGTCAGCCAACCGGCGTATTTACGACCTAAACAAAGAGCTTAATAGCATTACCAAAAGCCCCCGCTGGAAGCTGGTCAGCCCGCTTAATAGCCATGGCAAAAAGAATAAGAAAGTGCGTGCTGAACAGCTTCAGCAGCAGAAAAAAC
Source organism: Halomonas qinghailakensis (assembly GCF_025820815.1). Taxonomy (NCBI): domain Bacteria; kingdom Pseudomonadati; phylum Pseudomonadota; class Gammaproteobacteria; order Oceanospirillales; family Halomonadaceae; genus Halomonas; species Halomonas qinghailakensis. The sequence continues at coordinate 2,926,739 of NZ_CP096973.1, forward strand.
AAGTGGCGAACTCTGGCCTGTTCGATGCGGAATGGTACCTGCAGGCCTATCCCGATATTGCTGAAGCTGCCATAGATCCCATCGAGCACTATCTCAAGATGGGCGCGTACGAAGGTCGTAATCCCAGCGAAGTATTTGATACTAGCTGGTACCTGCTGTACTACCAAGATGTAACAAACAGTGGCCTGAACCCCCTGGTTCACTATATCCGCTATGGCCAGAAGGAAAACAGAGCGACCCGACCGGGTGCCTTGGCCTCACTACCCGCTCCAACACAGCAACCGGTTGAAAAGGGGTAAACCAACACCATGTCGATGATTCTTCATATAGGGGCTGGCCAGGCAAGTGAACTCCCCCAGTGGCGCAAGAGTGGTGCCACGCGCATTGTACTGGTAGAACCAAACCCCATGTTGGCACAGCAGCTACGTCATAAAGCAGCAGATGATGCCACCCTTACCATTGTGGAAGCCGCTGTCACGCCAAGCTCGGCCAACACTCAGCTGTATGAATATAACCTGCCCGAAGCAAATAGCCTGCGCCCAGCCACAGGGCTTAAGAGCCTGTTCCCTGGGTTGAAAACTACGGCAACGCACAGTGTGGCTACCCTTACCCCAACCCAGCTGCTAGCCGATTACGGGCCAGCGCAAGGTGAACGGGCCCAGCTTGTGCTGCAAACACCCGGGGAAGAGGGGGCTATTCTTAAAGAACTGATTGAAACAGGCCAGCTCAACCAGTTTCAGCAATTGCACCTATATGCCAACCCAGAACCCTATTACCAGGGTAGCATTGCGGCAAAAGACATTCTGCAGCAACTGGCAGAAGCAGGGTTCGATATCACTGACGTCAATCAGCAAGACCCAGACTGGCCGCATTGGCAACTCACCCGTCATCCCCTGAAAGATCAGCTGCTAAGCCTGCAAGAAGAAACAGCAGCTCTGAAACAGCAGCTGCAAGAACGCCAGCAACAGCTAGAAACCAATCAACAGCAAAGCAAAAAACACCAGCAAAAAGCGGAAGAAGCGGCGCAGCAAGCACAAGCGCAGCTGAAAGAAAAAACTGACCAGCTAGCGAGACTGCACCCTCAGTTCAAGCAGCAGCAAGAAGAAGTAGCCGCCCTAAAACAACAGCTGCAAGAACGCCAGCAACAGCTAGAAGCCAGTCAACAGCAAAGCAAAAAACACCAGCAAAAAGCGGAAGAGACGGCGGAGCAAGCACAAGCGCAGCTGAAAGAAAAAACCGACCAGCTAGCGCAACTACATACTCAGCTCAAGCAGCAGCAAGAAGAAGTAGCCGCCCTAAAACAACAGCTGCAAGAACGTCAGCAACAGCTAGAAGCCAGTCAACAGCAAAGCAAAAAACACCAGCAAAAAGCGGAAGAAGCGGCGCAGCAAGCACAAGCGCAGCTGAAAGAGAAAGCGAACCAGCTGGCTGAAGCTCATGCACAGTGTCAGCAACTAAAAGAAGAAACCGAAACGCTGCAAATACAGCTAAACCAAGCGCAGAAAGCTAGCCAACAGCATCAGCAAACACAGAGTGAAACGGCAAAGCAGCTGAAACAGGCTCAACAGCAACAGGCCAATACGCAACAAACGCTGGCGGCTACCGAAAGCAAGCTAAAACAAGTAGAAGAGCAGCGTCAGGCGGAAAAAACAGCCCATCAAGAACTGCAGCACAAATTTGAAGAAACCCACGGCTGGTTTGTAGGCCGCAAACAGCAAGCAGAAGAGCGCGCTGAAAAGCTAAAAAGCCTGCAAAATGAACTGGCAGTTAAGGCAGAGCAGGCGGCCAGTCTGGAAGAAAAGCTAAAGGCAAGTGAAGAAGAGCGCGAAAAATACATAAACTATTTTGCCAATCGCAAAAAGCAGCACGAAGAGTCTCAAGCCCAATTAACAGAAGCCCAGCAAACGCTAAAAGAAAAAGATATCACCATCCGCCAGCTCAGCGAACAGCTCACCACGTTACAACAAAGTAATGAACGCTTTGGGCAACTGGAAAGCAAGCTGGAGTCCCTGTTCGGCGAACAGCGCAGCTACATTCAGCAAACCACCAACGCCCTTGGCCAACATGTCACGCGCAGTGCCCGCCAGCAGCGCGATGAACACGCACTAACGCACTACCTACAGCATGGCCAGCGCCCGGTAAGTACTCAGCTCCCCCCCGGTTACGCGGTAGCATTGCTAGAGCACTACGACGCCACCCAACATGATGCTGTCGTCGTGTTGGGTAGTGCGCACACCACAGAGTTGATGGCGCAAGGAATGTTCAACATCCGTTCACAAGCGCCTAGGCTCCAAAGTAGCCCGCACGAATCAACAGAGAACGAAGTCACGCTCTCTCATGCGGACCTACCACAAGCCATTGTCAGCATTGAGCATCAAAACGCGGCCAGCGAAGCCTTAAAGCAACGTCTACACAACAAAGGCACGGCCAGGGCCGTTAATACAGTGTATGCCCCCTGGGTAGAGTGCCAAGCGAATGGGCAAACCGCGCTGTTCTACGCAGTAGAGCCTACGCTGCAGCGGCTTAATCAATGGCTATCTGAAAACGGCCGGGTACTGGTGATAGTAGGCGAAGACCTGCCGCAGGCCGGCCACAGCCGCGAAATAGCACTAGCCCTATTGCTACAACAACTGCCCACCCAGCGGCTGGATATGGTGCTGGAAGGTAACCAGCACCCGCAGGAAACCAGTTTGAAAGAAAGCTGGGATAAACTGCTTGAAACCCGTCAGCGCCCCTGTCAATGGCTAACGCTCCCCAACGCTTACAGCCTAAGAGTGGAAGGCTAGGTGATGCGTTCTTACTAATATTTATTGCAGAATTTAGAACCGTTATATCCGCATGCCACCTTCTTGTCATTCCCGCATGCCCTTAGCGGGAACCCAGTTTGTTGTTAGTACCCCGGCCTCTGCGGATAAGAGCAAGGTGGAATCCCGATAACCCCGCATGGGAGTGACATGAGTGTTTTTGTCGGCAATGACGGAAGTAGGGGCACTGGGTAAACAAAACATGAGTAGTAGCGAATATCAACTTAAAACTTAACCACGAGCCGACCATGGAAAAAGATCTCGTTAAACGCGCCCATGATGCTTTTCGTCAAGGTGATTACGCGGCGTCTAAAGAGCTATATCAAAAAGCAGCAAATCATTACGGTGAATCAATTTTTCACGCAAATATCGTTTTATGTGAAAAATATTTGCAAATAGCAGAGGGAAAACAGGTACCTCCGTTTCAAATGCTATTTGAAAGTAAAGAAGTTAAAAAATTACAAGATCAAATGCGCGATATGGAACGTCAGCTACGTGAAAAAGACGCCAACATCAACGAGCGCTTTGAAGAGCTAGCCATTCTTACCCGTATGTTAGAAGAAAAAGATAGCGCTGTTTCTGCCTAACTTATCAGCACTAATATAATTTAACGCATTGCAAACTTATTCAGGAGAACGAAGCACCATGCAAATGGAAAACACCAAAATTGCTATTTTAGGCTTAGGTTACGTTGGGTTACCTTTGGCAGTCGCGTTCAGCAAGTACTTCCCAACCCTTGGTTTTGATATCAAAACGGGCCGTATTGAAGAGTTAAAACAAGGTAAGGATAACACGCGTGAAGTGAGTGAAGCCGAGCTGGCTGCCGCCCCCAATCTTACCTTCAGCTGTAATGAAGATGATCTAAAAGCGGCAAACGTCCTGATTGTGACGGTTCCAACACCTATCGATGACCATCGCCAACCCGACTTAACACCTCTCGTCAAAGCATCTGAAATGCTGGGGCGTGTTGTCAACAAAGGCGACGTGGTGATTTACGAATCCACAGTTTACCCAGGGGCAACAGAAGAAGAGTGCATACCGGTGGTTGAAAAGGTCTCAGGCCTTGTGTTCAACCAGGATTTCTATGCAGGCTACAGCCCGGAACGCATCAACCCAGGTGACAAAGAACGACCGGTGACCAAAATCATGAAAGTCACCTCTGGTTCTACGCCAGACATCGCCGATTTTGTAGATCAACTGTACGGCACCATTATTGAAGCAGGCACCCACAAGGCCAGCAGCATTAAAGTAGCGGAAGCTTCTAAGATCATTGAAAACACTCAGCGCGATGTCAACATAGCGCTTATCAACGAGCTTTCCATGATCTTTAGCCTCTTGGGGATAGATACCCACGATGTGATTGAAGCCGCAGCGACAAAGTGGAACTTTATTAAACTGCAACCAGGGTTGGTCGGTGGCCACTGCATTGGGGTGGACCCATACTATTTGGTACACAAATCTATGTCGGTGGGGCACATTCCCGATATGATCCGCAAAGCGCGTGAAATCAACGATGGCATGGCTCGCTTTGTCGCCTCCAAATTGATAAAGGCCATGATTCATAAAGGTCAGTTAATAAAGGGAGCAAAAGTACTGGTTATGGGTATGACGTTTAAAGAAAACTGCCCAGATATTCGAAACACTAAAGTTATAGATCTTATAACTGAGTTAAAAAACTATGGTATGACAGTTGATATTTATGATCCATATGCAGATCCCGAAGAGGTTGTTCTTGAATATGGATTAAACTTAATAAAAAATATATCTGAGCTAGAGTATGATGCAATAATTTTGGCTGTGGCACATGAGAGTTTTAAGCAGCTTGGAGATGATGTGTACAAATTTGGGAAAAATGGTTGCACATTATTAGATATGAAAAATATTCTTTCAGATAAAGACTCTGATGTGGTTAGATTATAATTTTTTGATTTTTTTAGCAGCTTCGTAGTCTATGATTTTATATGTAAATTCTACTAAAAGTTTTATTTATAATTAAAGGTTTGAGATGGATAAAAATACATTTGATAGTTTATACTATGTTGAAAAATACCCTGATGTTATGAAATCAGATATGGAGCCTTTCGATCATTATGTTAAATATGGTAAATGCTTAGGGCGTTCTTATAAACTAAAAAATATACAAGAAGAAAAGTGTGAAGTAATAACATATAAAGATTTTTTGAAAACAGAGCTGTATTTAAATGTTACAGAGGAGCTTAAAAATCAACTAGTAGATGAGGGTGTTATTTTTAATGACCTTGTTTCAATAATTATGCCTGCAAGAAACTGTGCAAAGTATATAAAGGAGACATTGCTTTCATTGACTAACCAAAGCTATGAAAATATTGAAATAATTGTAGTTGATGATGCAAGTGACGATTCGACCGCAGAAGAAGTTTTAAAGCTAAGCAAAAATGACGATAGGATAAAGCTTTATAGATTAAATGTAAATATGGGTACTTATTTCGCTAGATCGTATGGGGTTAAAGCTGCACAAGGAAATTTTATAACCTTTAACGATTCTGATGATTTTTCTCATCATTTACGCATAGAGCTTCATAGAAAAAAAGCTGCAGATATTAAGTCTGTTGTGACGTCAAATTATATACGTTTTAATCCAAGTTCAGGCAAAGAAATTAAAACACACGGAAAGCTTGAGCATTATGGTTTTATTACCAGTTTTATTAAGAAAGAAATTTTTGAAAAAATTGGTTACTTTGATTTAACAAGTAGAGCTGGTGATGTAGAGTTTGCACTAAGGCTAAAAAAGTTTATCAGTAAGGAAGTGATGAGTCACTTGCAGTGTCCCACTTATTATGCGGCACAAATGACAGGTTCATTAACTCATAATGAAATAAATCATTCGGTACAAGATAAGTCTAAATCATTGTCATATCCAAGAAAAAGGTACTTATCGCATTTTGACGTTCAGCAAAGGTTTTTTAATAATTTAGAAGGTTGCAAAGAAAGTTTTGACTTTCCAATGTTAAGAAGCCCTTATCGTCTTCCCAATAAGCTAAAAGTATCTAATGTAAATGATTTAACTATAATTGGCTGCATGTGTACAATCCCTTCTAGAGTTGATGTCTTAAAAAAATCCTTTGAGTCTATTATTAATCAAGTAGATAAGCTCTATATTTACCCTGATAAATATGGTCCACAAGATAGCCTTCCTATATGTGTTTTAGAGCACAAGAAAGTAAGGATACTATCTACAGAAAAATTTCCTGGCTTAGGTGCTGGAGGGAAATTTTTACCATTGTTCTCTGGAGAAATAGATGATTATATCGATAAAGCATTATACTTTACATTTGACGACGATATAAAATATCCACCTGATTATGTACATTGCCTTTCTAAGAAACTTGAAGAAAATAATTTCCTGAGTGTTATTGGAGTACATGGCACTCTACTCCAGAGAAAATTTAATAACTACAAAGAAGATAGAGTTCTTTATCATTTTAAGAAGGCGTTAGATCATGATGAATATGTAGATGTAATTGGGTCAGGTACATCTGCTTTTAAAGCAAGTCTGTTGCATGGTAAGTTTTTAAAAGAAGATGTTTATCCACATATGGTGGATATTTCCCTTGCTAAAGTATGCAGACGTAATAATATTCCTGTTCAGTGTGTTGCTAGACCCCCATCATGGCTGACTGACTTAAGTAAAGAAATTAAAGGCGATACATCATCTATTTGGGAAAAATTAGTTAAAGAAAAGGCTTCATCCCATACTGCTGCTCTGCACGAACTAGGAACTGAGTGCTGGGGACTAGAATCAATTCGTGAAAACATTATAAATAAAAATTGCTATGTTTTAGAATCATCCAAAAATAGTTTTGACTTGGTAAAAAACCTAAATGAAGATAAATTTGTCTCTAATTTGATATTTCCTGATGAAGGCACATATAGAGTTCTAATAAAATGCGACTCTGCCGCTTCGGGGCAAAAAAAAGAGTTGCAAGTTGAAAGTCTTTTGTCAAATAAAAAGATACTTTATAGAGGTTTTTCGGGCGAGGGTACTGCTTTTACAATAAATGCTGCGCTTCATAATTCTGTTAGTATAAAAGTCGAATCTCCTGATGCTGACAGTATCTCTTTAGAGACAGAAAAGTTGTTTTCTAATTCGACACCACGTGAATTGATAGAAGGTGACACTGTAGTTCATGCCTCGTTAGCAACATACCCTCCTAGAGAAAATTGTTTAAAAGATCTAATTGACTCTGTGTTTCATCAAGTTGACAATTTTTGTGTTTATCTGAATAGATATGAAAAGCCACCTAAAGTAATAAATGATCTTCTCTTTGAGAAAGATACTTCTAATGCTTTACATTATATATTGGATTATGACGGCCAGCCTAAAGCAAGTGGTAAATTTAGGTGGTTAAAAAAAGAAGGTTACATATTTATTTTAGATGATGACATTCTTTATCCACCTGATTATATAAAAAATATGATTTCATGGATTGAGAAATTAAAAAGAAAAGCCTTTATTGGTGTTCATGCAGTAAATTTTCATGAAGAAATAACTAATGGGAGTGGTGATGTAAAATCATATATAAAAGAAAAATTCAACTTTTCTCATAAGGTTGATAAATTGACTAAAGTTCACATGTTAGGAACTGGAACATTAGCGTTTCATTCTAGTTTAATTAAGGATTTTCGAAAAGAGCTTTATGATCAGATGAATTATCTGGAAGGACACGAAAATGCCAATGATGAGTCATTAGCAGTTTTAATGAAGCAAAAAAGAATACCAATGTACACAATACCAAGAAAAGAAAGATGGCTTCAGTCTAATAAAAAAATGCGTCATGGTATTCACGAAGAGCATTTTAATGATCAAGATTTAGCTAGCAGTACCAGATTGCTACTGTCTAGCGGTAATCCTTGGCTATAATTTGATTGATAGATTTGATTAATTAGAGATAAAAAATGACTAATATCAAGCATCCAGGCCTAAGGGTTATAGATCGTTTTAAATATACCCTTAAATATTATGATTCGCTAGATATGTTTGCTGAAAATTTAAAGTATGAATCATGTTCGTGCTCAATAGCGTTAAAGGATACTTCTTTAGATATTGAGCTTCATTTGAAAAAGGCTAGGCATAAAAAGTTAGTTGTTATGCTAGGTGGTGCAAAAGTTAATCAAGATTGGGGTAAAGAGGGACCATTCTTTCTTGGAAGAGAATTTTCAAAATCTATTGAATCGAATATTTTATTTATTAGTGACCCCTCTTTTGCATATGATAAAAATATAAAGCTTGGTTGGTATTTGGGTACAAAAAAATCCAATGGGCAAGAGGCGGTCAAGAGGTTGATTGATATTGTCGTCCAAAAATTTAATATAGAAAAGCTTATTTTTTTTGGTGGTTCCGGAGGTGGTTTTGCCTCTATGCAAGCTGCACACCATTTCCCAGATAGTATTTCAATCGTATGGAATCCACAAATTGATGTTTTAAATTACCATGTAAAAGAAGTGACCAAAGAAACTTTCGAGTTGGCGTATGATGCATCTCCAACAAATGAAATTAATGGGATTAACTTAGATATTTCAAATGTTTATAATGAACATACAAAAAATAAAGTAATTTACTGGCAGAATTTAACAGATCATCATGTTAAAGAGCAATTAAACCCTTTCTTAAGTAAACAAGGGTTGTTAGAGATTGAGGATGAGTTTATCGGTTGGGTTAACGACTGGCTCTTTTTGTTTGTAACTAATATAGAAAAAAGGCATACTCCACCACCCAAAAATATTTTATTAAAAATATTACAGTTTGTTGTGAATAATGATATCAATAAAACTTCTGTAGAGTTTCTTTTTGATTCTATTTATACTGATTCTGTTTAATTTTTTATTTAATTCAATGGTGTTTTCATGAATGTTGTCCAAATAATAGGTCCTTCTTACTGTGGGTCTACTGTTTTAGGTTACGCACTTAATACAGTCCCAGGTTTCTTTTTTGCTTCTGAGGTTAAGCGGGTACTTTATAGTTATAGAAAAAATAATGGCTTTTCTTTTCCTGTATGTGATTTTTGTGGGGAAAGTTGTCATTACTGGAGCTCTGATTTTTTTAATAAAATTAATAATGTTAATGATTTAAAGAAAGTTTATCAGTGTTTTAGTGAAAGCTACCCCGATGTTGAATTTTTTGTTGACTCCTCTAAGCTAATTAGTGATTATAAAGGAACTAACGCTTTTGCAAAAATTGTTTGTGTCAAACATCCAGTAAGAATGCTAGCAAGTCAGTTATACAATGTGAGGAAGAAAATTAATATAAATGTTTCAAGTTATGCTGCATTTAAAAGCATCTTGTCTGAAGAGCCAAGTTATTATTTGGATTATTCTAAGTTGTATTTAGATAAGCTTTGCCGTACTTATAGTGATATAAAATCTGAATATGCTGAATTTTTTTATTTTAAAACTGATCTTGCTCATTTGGAGAAAATGAAAATTTTTGATGATTTGATGAATTACTTAGGTGTTTGTGATAGAAAAATTGATGTTGAAAATTTTTCCTCTTATCGTTGTCATTCCTTAGGTGGTAATCGCGCTCCAGTTAATTTGATGAAGAAAAAAAATGACCAATTTTTTACTGTCGATTCGAGGTCAAAATATTATGATAAGGCATTATGTCTTGGAGATTGGAAAATTGACGAAAAGTATAAAGAACTTTTGCCTAGAAACTTTTTAGATGAAATATGTGAGTCCAGTGAATTTAAAAAAGCATTGAAAGTTCTTGAATATTCAAATATATATTAATTTATTTTTTAAACTTTGACGCAGAAACTGAGTGCGACACCTGAATATTTCGCTAAGGTGTTGCCTCATGATTTACATCGAACTCAGTGTTGAAGAACATGCCAGCATCCAAGTCGATCAAGCTCAAGGTTGTGTGATTTTCAACCCAGTTGTCCAAATAGCTGCGTTTAAGCAGCCTGTTTATTACGCTCGTTTTCGTGCCTTTTTTCTGGGTTCAGAGAGACCGACCCAGCCCCTCTTTCAGCTTAATCGGCAGTCAGGCGCTTACAGATGTTTAATAATGTTTTTTGTTTTATGCACAGGAAGATGTGGTTCAGTTTCGTTAGCCAAATCATTTAACTATGTTAAGAACTATACATCAGGCCATGAAAGCTTATCTCATCTTGTCGGTAGCTCTCGCTTAAATTATCCTAAAAGGCATATTGAAGTCGATAACCGTCTTTCGTGGATGTTGGGTCGGCTCCACTCCAAGTGTGGTGATGATGCTTTTTATGTACACTTGAAACGAGACCGCTTAGCGGTTGCTGAGTCTTTCCTTAAGCGTTTTGATCGTGGGGTCATGGCGGCTTACCGTTCGTCTATCATTATGTCTGGTTTCAAAAAAAGCTACTGTCCCCAAGATTGATTTTTTCCTGTGTTACTGCGACACAGTTAATCAAAATATTGCTTTATTTCTTGAGGAAAAAACTCATCAGCTGACAGTTACTTTAGGAATTATAATTGAAGATTTGCCACAGTTGTGGAGCGCTATTGGCGCTTAGGGAGACTTAGAATCTGCTTTAAAGAAATTTTCGAAAAGGCGTAACGCATCCGATATGTAATCAATAACTTTAAAGGGGGTACCAGTGGATCACAATATACAGGAAGAGCTAGTCAAGCAGGTTGCAAACCAAGTCAGAAAATTAAACAATCTGCAAGAAAAAAATATTAAACATCAAGTTGACCAGATATACACACAGCTTGAGAGCTTCTTCTGGCTTCAGCGTTCATTAAAGCTGCAAGGCAATCTGCCACCTTTACGTGGCTGGCCAGTCTCTCCTGATTTTTTATTACTCCTGCACCGCTGGATCACCAAACACAAGCCAAAGGTTATTGTTGAGACGGGGAGTGGGGCTAGCACACTGGTGATTGCAGACGCACTACGTCAAAACAATCAGGGTAAGCTGTTCAGTTTTGAGCATCTTGAAAAGTATGGTAACCAAACATGGCAAACATTGGTTGATGAAAACCTGACTGGCTGGGTGGACCTTCGCGTCGGTGAGTTGGTTGATTGGCAACATGATCATTTGAACCCTGTCGATGCTGAAAAAAAATCCCGCTGGTATCTTCGTGATTTCGAGGGTATCCAACAGATTGAGTTACTTGTTGTGGATGGCCCGCCAGGCGGCACTTGCAAATACGCACGCTATCCTGCTGTTCCTGCTTTACATGGCCGCATGTCTGCAGGTGCCGAAGTCTGGATGGATGATGCCAACCGTCAGGATGAAATAGACGTTTGTGAACGCTGGGCAGAACTCTATGGTTTTGACCTTGAGTTTATCCCGCTGGAAAAGGGCTTGGCTTGTTTGAAACGTGCAAAGCAAGAGGTGTCAGCAAGTACACTTCCAGTAGCAGCCAGTGTTGACACAAACACATATTCTGATTATGACGAGTGGCACCTTGGTCTTGATTTTTCATTACCGGAAGATCGCCAGACCTCTTGAAAATGCTGTTGTTTCGTTGTGATCGAGATACCCCTATTGTGGCCTGCTGTCAGCCAATGTTACTAACATGATCAGGGAGCGATATGTCAGCCAATCTTGAGGCTTTTTTTGATGCCTCCTGGTACTGCAAGAGTTACCCGGATGTGCAAAAAACGGGGATGCAACCGCTACACCATTACCTGCGTTATGGTGAACGCCTGGGCCGAAAACCTTGTCCCATGTTCGATCCGCTTTTCTACGGCGAAAGTTATCCCGATGTCATTGACGCTGGTGTTAGCCCGTTCACCCACTTTGTTACCTTTGGCAAAGAAGAAGGTAGACTTGGTCACGCAATAACAGTGCAAGACTACACACAACAGTTATGGCGGCGCGAGCATATCGCCGATTGCTTGGCTGCGCTGGTTTCTTTCACTAACAGCAACCAGCAAGAGCACGTACGCACTGCCTCCTGGACATTGGCACGCTGGTTTTCTTGGCAGGAAGATTGGCACTACTGCGCCCATTGGCTTCACTTATATTATCAACAGCCAGTGCCTAACGTGCAGTGGCCTGTTATTCAATTACTCTACGGTGAGGCGCTATCCAGAATCGGCGAGTTAGCTCAGGCTGAACAACAGGCTTTAGCGTTGAAAAAGAGCTTCCCTGATTATTTTGATGCTTATCTGGCATTTTCTAATATATACCTTTCGCAATTAGCGGCTTTAACCCCAGGCGATGCCGCTACCAAACAAGCGTTGGCACTCGATCAACAGCGAATCGATATGATTAACGAGCTATTCGCGCGCAACGGCTTGTCATTGATTGAAGTGGATGCTGGCAGTTTGCCGCCAAGTACAGGCAGCCTGCAAAATTCACTAAGCTTAGATACAATTAACGCAGCGGACCGTAATGCACAAAAAACCGACGACCTCGATGTGCCTGTTGTTTCGGTGATTGTCCCTGTATTTAACGCTGAACGGTTCTTAGCAACGGCGCTAAAAAGCCTGGCGGCGCAGTCGTTTTCTAGCCTGGAAGTGCTGATTGTTGATGATGCCTCTACCGATGCAACGCGCTCGATTGCTGAGCAGTTTGTCGCTCAAGATGCCAGGTTCCAGTTACTTTGTCTATCCCGTAATCAAGGTGCTTACATAGCAAGAAACTACGGCTTGAAACATGCCACCGGTGCTTATATCACCGTGCACGATGCGGATGACTGGTCTCATCCTGATAAGGTTGCATGCCAGGTAGCTGCTTTTGAAGATAACCCAGCTTGGGTAGCCAATACCAGCGATATGGTGAGGTGTACCACGGACCTGCGCTTTGGACGTTGGCGTTTGCCTAATGCCCCGCATGAAGGTTGGATATATCGTAATACGTCATCATTGATGTTTAAGCACGAGGTTTATGAGGCACTAGGTTATTGGGATAGAGTGCGATGCACTGCTGATACTGAGTATATCCATCGAATAATAGCTGCTTATGGAGAAGCAGCTTACGGTGAGGTATTGAAAGGTGTTCCATTATCTTTTTGTCGTCATCAAGAAGGTTCGCTCAGCCAAATTGGGCCATTGCACTTAGTAACCCACGAGAAAGGTCTACGCCGTGACTACATGCTTTCCGCTAAAGCTTGGCATGCTAGCGCGCAAACTCCACAGGACTTGTTTATGCCAGAGGCTCCTCGTGACAGGCTTTTTTCTTCTCCAAAGCTAAATTTAGTCTCTTGATTAAGTATAGAAAATATCCCTAAGGGCATAATTGTAATCATAGTGGTTTTATAAAATGGTTGGCTATTTTCTAAGGTGAATTTTTATCTAGAAATGCTAGTTGCTACACGAAAGTGTTCTTGTTGCTAAGCTATTCAATTTTTGTTGTCGTTCATGAATACTTTGAACTTATTTATTATCAAATATAGGAACGATTATGTGTGGAATCGTCGGCGCCGTGGGCGCAATGGAATGTACGCCCTTTTTGCTTTCGGGCTTGAAGGTACTTGAATACCGCGGTTATGACTCGGCCGGGTTAGCGGTGCTAAATGCTTCTGGTGCGCTGGTGCGTGCCCGTGCAAAAGGCCGTGTCGCGGAGCTGGAAGCTCGCGTTGCAGAGCAGGGTGTTGTGGGTAATGTGGGTATTGCCCATACCCGTTGGGCGACCCATGGCGTGCCTGCGGAGCGTAATGCCCACCCGCATATTTCCAGTGGCTTGGCGGTGGTACACAACGGCATCATCGAAAACTACGAAACCCTGCGTGAACAGCTTCAGGGCCTGGGGTATGCGTTCACCTCAGACACCGACACCGAAACCATCGCCCACCTTATTCAAGCCTGCTTTAAGGGCCAGATTGGTGAGCCAGCGGAAAATTTATTCTCTGCCGTGCAGTGCGCCGTGGCGCATTTGCAAGGTGCGTTTGCGCTGGCGGTGGTGAGTGAAGAAGAACCGGACTGTTTGGTAGTGGCCCGTGAAGGCTCACCGTTAATGCTCGGCATTGCAGACGACGGCCACTACGCTGCTTCCGATGCCTCGGCGCTACTGTCCGTCACCCAGCAAATGATGTACCTGGAAAACGGCGATGTGGCGCGGTTAACCCGTGAATCGATCACCCTGGTAGACGCCCTGGGTCAGCCAGCCCAGCGAGACGTGATTACCTCTAGCCTGTCTGCGAATGCGGTAGAGCTGGGTGAGTTTAATCACTACATGCAAAAAGAGATGTTTGAGCAGCCCCAGGCGCTGGGTAATACCCTTGAAATGCTCAGCGGTGCAGGTCAGCTGCAGCCAGGTATTTTTGGTGCTGAGGCGCACGCTGTTTTTGAGCAGGTGGATTCCGTGCTGATCCTGGCGTGTGGTACTTCTAGCTATGCGGGCATGACGGCTAAGTACTGGATTGAGCAAGTCGCGGGCATACCGTGCAATGTGGAAATTGCCAGTGAATACCGGTACCGCGTTAGCGTGGCGAATCCTAACCAGTTGGTGGTGGTCATTTCCCAGTCTGGTGAAACCGCGGATACGCTGGCTGCGTTGCAGCACGCGAAGTCTATGGGGCATGCCCATACGCTGGCGATTTGTAACGTGCCTGAATCTGCCATTGTGCGTGAAACCCTTCTGCGCTTTATTACCCGTGCTGGCCCGGAAATTGGCGTGGCGTCTACCAAAGCGTTTACCACTCAGCTGAGTGCGCTGTTTTTGCTCACGCTGTTGTTGGCAAAAGCGAAACAGCGGTTAAATGACGCTGATGAAAAAGCCTATCTGGATGAACTACGCCACTTGCCCATTGCGGTTGAAAAAGTACTGGCGCTAGAGCCAAGCATTAAGGCGTGGGCGCAGCATTTTGCCAATAAGCATCATGCGCTGTTCTTAGGCCGTGGCCGCCACTTCCCCATTGCGTTGGAAGGTGCGCTGAAGCTAAAAGAAATTTCCTATATTCATGCAGAAGCCTACCCCGCAGGGGAGCTAAAGCATGGGCCGTTAGCGCTGGTGGATGCAGATATGCCGGTGGTGGTGGTGGCACCTAATGATGAGCTGCTCGAAAAGCTCAAAGCCAATATGCAGGAAGTCAGCGCCCGTGGCGGCCAGCTGTATGTGTTTGCGGATGGTGACAGTGCCGTGAAACCGAGTGACGGTGTGAATGTGCTAGTGATGCCAGAGCACTATGGTTTGCTGTCGCCCGTATTACACGTGGTGGCGCTGCAGTTACTTTCTTACCACGTAGCGCTGGTGAAAGGCACCGATGTGGATAAGCCGCGTAACTTAGCGAAAAGCGTCACGGTGGAGTGAAGGGTGGGGCATTCTTACCGTTCTGTCATTCCCGCATGCTCTTAGCGGGAATCCAGTGTGGTTTAGGCATTCGTGCCCCTGCAGGCAAGGTCAAAATGGATTCCCGATAACCCCACTCGGGAATGACGGGTTGGTGGGGGCTCGGGAATGACAGTGTGGCGGGGCCTTCGGAAATGAAGGGGGCATTGCCACTGTTCTGTCATTCCCGGATGCCTTTAGCGGGAATCCAGTGTGGTTTAGGCATTCGTGCCCCTGCAGGCAAGGTCAAAATGGATTCCCGATAACCCCGCTCGGGAATGACGGTGTGGTAGGCATCCGGGCAGGGCGAGGTTTGAAAACATCTCTAAACCTGTCCCGCATTTCACAATATTTTTAATGGTTTGATTTTATGCGTAAATATTTTGGCACCGATGGCGTGCGTGGCCGTGTTGGCGAATTCCCCATGACCCCTAGCTTTGCGATGAAACTGGGCTGGGCGGCTGGTAAGGTTCTTGGGGCGGAAGGTATTAAAGAAGTATTGATTGGCAAAGACACCCGTGCCAGTGGCTATATGCTGGAGTCTGCTTTAGAGGCTGGCTTTTCGGCAGCAGGCGTTAATGTTGCCTTGGTGGGGCCGTTGCCGACACCTGCGGTGGCGTATCTTACCTCAACCTTCCGTGCCGACGCTGGGGTGGTGATTAGTGCATCTCATAACCCCTTTGACGACAACGGCATTAAGATCTTTGGGCAGGGGGGCTATAAGCTAACTGACGTTCAAGAGCAGGAAATTGAAAGCAAATTGCGTATTGCCCTGGAAGGCGGGATGGAGTGCGTCAGTTCAGAAGCGTTAGGCAAAGCGCGGCGTATTGAAGATGCCGCTGGCCGCTATATTGAATACTGTAAAGCGGTATTGCCCAGCACGTTAAGCCTAAGTGGCTTGAAGATCGTGGTGGATAGTGCCAATGGCGCTGGCTATAAGGTTGCCCCTGCAGTGTATAAAGAGCTAGGTGCAAACGTTATCAGTATTCATGACCAGCCCAATGGTATGAATATTAATGCAGGTTGCGGCGCGACAGCTATGCGCAGCCTATGTACGGCGGTGTTAGAACACGAAGCGAACCTTGGGATTGCGCTAGATGGCGACGCCGACCGCCTGATGATGGTGGACCATACAGGGGCGGTGGTAGATGGTGATGAGCTGCTGTTCCTGCTGGCAAAAGATGCCAAAGCAGCAGGTTATACGGGGGGCGTTGTTGGCACCCAGATGAGTAACTTGGGGCTGGAGCAGGCGTTAGCTGCGATTGATATCCCGTTTGTGCGTGCAAACGTAGGCGACCGCTACGTGATGGAACAGCTTAAAAGCACCGGCTGGCGCTTAGGTGGTGAAGGCTCTGGCCACTTGCTAAGCCTGGATCATGCTTCCACAGGGGATGCGGTAATTGCATCGCTACGCGTACTCACATCGCTGTTAAACCAAGGCACCACGCTGCATATGGCGAAGCAAGGTATGAATAAGCTACCCCAAATATTGGTGAACGTTCGCTTTAAAGCCAGTCACGATGAAGACCCGCTTGAAAGTGCAGCGGTTCAGCAAGCCCTGACTGAAGCAGAAGATAAGCTTGCTACCAATGGCCGTGTGCTGCTGCGTAAATCCGGCACTGAGCCACTCATCCGTGTGATGGTGGAAGCCAACGACGCTCAGCTTGCTCAGTGGTGTGCTGATCATATTGCTGATGCGTTGAGGTGAAAACAACACGATGTCAGTAGATGGCCTTCCTGTGTGGTTTGACAGTACTTGGTACTGCCAGCAATACCCTGATGTAGCAGCAGCTGGCGTTGATCCTTATGATCACTACATGCATCACGGCGTCAAAGAAGGGCGTCTGCCGTGTCCATTGAAAGCGCTTGAGTGGGATGGTGCGCTTTGGCAACAAACCGATGATGCCGCTGAATGTGTGCAGGCATTGCACCATTTGCTTGAACATGCCAACCCACTGGAAGCGTCTTTCGCAGGATTCGCTCTTGGCCGTTGGTATGCTTGGAAACAGGAGTGGACGGAAGCGTCGCGGGTATTGGCATGTAGGCCAATGGATGACACATGCTTACCGAATCATTCAGGGCCAGCACTGTTGGAAATAGAAGCTGACACGCGTAGCGGGGCGTTTTCCCTGGCCTGGCGAAAGATAGCTCAGCTGCGTGCCCAAGTGCCTGACTATAAAGATACGTTCCTGGCGGTATCTAACCTTCTCCAGGCGACTGCTGAGCAGTCGGCAGGGGTTGCGGGGCACGTTCAAGCGACGTTACAGGCGCAGCGTCTTGCATGGTTGAATAATGTCTGGCTGGCAGCAGGGCTTGTGCCTGTGGCGTTGCGCAATAGGCAGCAGCCGTTAAGTATTGATAACCTAGATTCAGTACGGACACATAGAAATGACGCAGGCGGGCCTGTTCAGCGCCAATGTTCAATAGAAAGTGCGACAAAAAGTGCAACAGTGTCAGGACGCGTACCTCTCGTCTCGGTCATTGTGCCGGTATTTAATGCCGGTGATGGGGTGTTAACCGCCTTAAGAAGCCTGGCAGCACAAACTCTGCGGCGCCGCTTTGCAGGTGCGCTGGAAGTGATCGTGGTAGATGATGCATCTACTGATAACACGGTAGCAGTGGCAGAAGCGTTTGCGGCCCAAACGCCAGGCTTTCGGTTGCTACGTCAGCCAGAAAATCTAGGGGCTTATGCAGCCCGTAACCGTGGGCTTGCGGAAGCTAAAGGGGAGTGCATTACCGTACACGACAGCGATGATTGGTCGCACCCGCAGAAACTGGAAATCCAGTGGCGTGGGTTACAGCAGCATCCTGAGTGGGTGGCCTGTAACTCCTACTGGGTACGCTGTACGTCTGACCTTGTCTTTACTTCATGGCGAATGGAACAAGGCTGGATATATCGAAATACGTCATCGTTGATGTTTCGGCGCAAGGTCTTTGAAACGTTGGGTTACTGGGATAGAGTCCGTGTGGAAGCGGATACTGAGTACCATTACCGAATTCAAGCCGCTTTTGGCCCCCAGAGCCTAGGTGAAGTGCTACCTGGTGTGCCGCTTGCGTTTGGCCGAGTGGTACCTACGGCGTTAACCATGCAGTCCAGCACGCATTTGGTAACTCAGTTTTCAGGGGTTCGAGCCGATTATCGAAAGGCCAGCGAAGCATGGCACCGTGCTGCCTCAGCACCTGAGGACCTTTACCTTCCAGAAACGCCAATTAATCGCCCTTTTTGGGCGCCGGTAGTTATAATCGCCTGACGTATAAAGCGTTTAATTACCCGAAAATTGCATTATCAATAAAGTCATAAGGAATACACTGTGTCTGAACACGTACAGCCTTCTAGGGAAGCGCTTCAGCAGCAACTACAGGTTTTGGAAAAGGAGCTGGAGCAGGTTCGTACCTCGCTCAAAGTGCGCTTTGAAGAAATAGCCCGTTTGACTGAGCAGTTAGCAAAAGAGCAAGAGGAGGAGACACGCCTAGTTAATCAGGTCCAGGCGGTAAACCAACAGTTGGCATCGTCAGCAAGCTCGGTCGCATCGCCAGACAGTAAGGAGGCGAAAAGCCAGCAAGAGGACATTGACCTAGTTGCCGCTAGCAATCTCTTTGATGTTGATTGGTACCTAGCAACCTACCAAGACGTTGCAAAGGCGGAAGAGTTCGCCCAGCAGCCCGCGACACACTACACCTTATTTGGCGGTTTTGAAGGGCGTAATCCCTGCCCTGAGTTTGATTCACGCTTTTATCTTCAGCAGTATAATGATGTACGTGATTCAGGAATTAATCCTCTGGTTCACTACCTTAAGTATGGTCGAAATGAGGGCCGTTTAATGTCTGCGAAAGTAAAAGATGAATGAGTTTAGCCCCTGAGCTGCAGGAAAAACTGATAGCACTGCAACTGTTTGATGCTGATTGGTATCTTGAACATTATCGTGATGTTCAAGAGAGTGGCATGGATGCCCTGGGCCACTTTATAAGTCATGGCCTCGATGAAGGCCGTCAGCCTAGCCCAGCATTTGACCCTAATGCTTACTGGCAGGCAAATCCAGATGTAAGAGCGTTAGGGGTGCCGGCGCTGCGACACTATCTTCAAAGCGGCTATAAAGAAGAGCGGCCGTTGACGGTTGGCGAGAAGCAGGCTAGGCAACAGACCGGTTCTATCTGGCCAGAATCGCCGTTACCAGATGAGATGCCTTACTGGTATGAGCAACATGCTAGGCCGTTGGATGATGGCACCGTGCGCATTATGTATGTGCTCTCAATACAATCTGGTGGAACACCGCAAACCAATCAAGATTTGATGACGGCGTTAGGTAACCGCTTAGGCGGTAACATTGAATGTTTTGTACTGCGCTGTGTTGAATCCAGTCTTACGTTGTACCTGTTTCGAGACGGTATCTATATACCGATTGAACGGCATCAGTTGGCTACGAAAGTACCCGCGTTAGATCACCATCTGGATGGTTATGATTCGGCGGTTGAGAAATGGCTGGTTTATTATCGCATTAACCTGATTCATGTTAGGCATATAGCCTGGCAAAGCCTAGGATTAATGGAAGTTGCCTATCAGTTAGACATTCCTGTTGTGTACTCTTTTCATGATTATTATTCCGTCTGCCCGTCAGTCAAATTACTTGATGAGAATAACCGCTTTTGTGCTGGACGTTGTACCTCCAGCCGTGGTGAGTGCTTTCAGGAACTTTGGCCATCGAATGAAATAACAGCACTTAAACATGGTGCCGTTTATCGTTGGCAACAGCAGTTTGCAGGTAGCCTTGCCTTGTGCGAGGGCTTTGTAGCCACAACAGAGCAAGTGCGTAACGTCATGCAGGATATTTTTCCAACGCTGATTAATAAACCCTTTAAGGTTATTCCCCACGGCCGAGACTTTGATAACTTTACCGACCTAGCGGTGGCACCTGTACCCAACGCGCCTTTACGGGTAGTGATACCTGGGCATATCTCACGCGCTAAAGGAGCTGAGGTGTTACTTCAGCTGGCTGCTGATAAACGCCTAGCACATGTAGAGTGGCATGTATTAGGTACGCTTGATGCAACTCTGATAGACCAAGCACCTAACTCGCTGGTAGTACACGGCCCCTACCAGCGGGATGACTTTACTTCCCACATCGCTCAAATCCGCCCCCATCTCGGGGCTGTGCTATCCATTTGGCCTGAAACATGGTGCCATACCTTAACAGAGCTATGGGCCGCAGGGCTGCCTGTTATTGGTTTTGACACTGGTGCGGTGGGCGAGCGTCTAAGGGCAACTCAGGCAGGCTGGCTGGCAGATGATATTACGGCAGAATCTGTTGCATTGACGCTATTAAAGGCGGGTGAAGCAAAGGAGTGGCAACAAGCAAAGCGGCAATTAACCCAATGGCAATTATCTGGTCAGCATTCCTGTTCTTATATGGCGGATAACTATTGGAATTTTTATCAGGCGTTTTTAAAGCGTTGAGTGCCGTCAGCCTGAAGGCGAACAGACACCTGCGATAATCGCTAATGACTATATTTCAATGCGATACATGGTCAATACATGGAAAGGAATGCTTATGTTCAATATGTCTTCTGCAAAAAAAGGTGAAGGGAAATATAAGGTGGTTAAGCATAATGTTGTAAATTCACCTTATATCCTTAAGGTGAAAGGTAAAACGGTAGGTGCTATCAAAGTTGATCAACTTGTTAAAGAGGGGGGTAGGTACCGTGTTGAAGGGTGGGTGTCAACACTAGATGACAACCACTCGTTAGATATTGGCTCTGGCGACATACTAATAAACACGACATACAGTAATAAAATTCGTAATGATGTTGCCCAAAGTATGCAGACTAGTAACCCGGCATTGATAAGTCAGGGTTTTTTAATTGATTGGGAAGAAGGGGAGTTATCCGTTACTAACGGCGCTCTGAAGTTGATATGTCGGTTTGGCTTGGGAATGGACCCCATTACTTTTTCGTTACCTGACATCACAACATTTGTAGGTAGTACTGGCCAGCTACCTCAGGCACCTAGGCGTGATATTCAAGTGGACGCAAAAAGCCCATCACTCTTACCTGATTTTTTAACAGGCGCTACTTGGCAAACGCCCGACCCACTTAAAGCGGCAGCGCATATCGACAGTTTTGGTCTTATTCCTGCTCGTTGCGGATTAATGGCGGGTTGGATGGTCGCGCAGCCTGGCTGGGAAATGTGGGGGGTAGATAGTCAAGGTAACGTACTCAACCTAGCCAGTGCATTGCGCTATCAGCGTGAAGACATTGTCAGCTTGTTTCGCGATACCTTTGGCCAGCGCACAGTAGATGCTGGGTTTGTTATGCAGTGGCCTCATTCAATTTCGATGAGCGATACCGTAGGGATAGTAGCGTATCACCCAGAAAGCAAGCGGGCTTTTGAAGTCGCGCGTAAACAAGCGGTTGAAGTACCTAATGAGCCGGAAGGCTATGCCCGCTGGGCATTTACTGTGGCAACACCTGCCGAAAAGTTTAATGAGCGCTTAAACGGTTGGGAAGGTGAGTTAATCGAAACATTGCTGGCAGAGCGTAGCCGTGCATTTTCTCAAGATGAGAAAGCACCTGATGTTATGGTCTTAGGGAAGGTGCCAGAATCTCCTGATATCAGCTTGATTATTCCGTTGTACAGTCGCTGGGATTTTGTCGAGCACCAGCTGTTGGCGTTCTCTAAAGACGCAACGCTGCTTGAAACCACGGAAATTATCTATGTGGTGGATGACCCGCGTATTTTAACGGCCATTTCCAACGAAGTTGAAAATCTCCATCGGCTTTACAACGTGCCTTTCAAAGTCGTGTGGGGGCATCGTAATCGTGGTTTTTCAGGCGCTAATAATCTAGGGGTGAGTGTTAGCCGTGGTCGCCAAGTACTGTTACTTAACAGCGATGCGTTTCCTACGTCACCGGGCTGGGCAAACCAATTAAGCACCTTGCTTGACGAAAACCCGCAGTATGGCTTGCTGGGTGCACGCTTGCTGAACCCGGAAGGTGGCTTGCAACATGCGGGCATGGTGTTTTTCTATTCTCAGTCGTGGCAGGTGTGGCTGAATAAGCACCCCTTGGCGGGGTTAGCACCTGAGCTAGATGACGTTCCAGAAGGTGCTCAAATAGTTGATAAACCTGCCGTGACTGGCGCGTGCGTGATTATGCAACGTTCACTTTATGATCAGCTGGGCGGTTTAGATGAAGGTTATCTGATTGGTGATTTTGAGGATTCGGATCTCTGCCTTAAGGTGCTGAGTGAAGGGTATCAGCTGGGCTACGTGCCTGGGGTGTCGCTGGTTCACTTGGAGCGCCAGTCGTTCTCATCACTGGGAGATACCTCCTTCCGTACGCTGGTGGTGCGGTTTAACGCTTGGCGACATACCAAGCGCTGGGGTAAACAAATTCAATCTGTCATGCAGTCATTTAGCTAAGGAGCACTTTTTACATGGATTCATTGGTAAACCAAGCGGCTCCGCAGCGTGTGTTGGTGATGGCACATGGGCACCCGGATTTTTCGTTGGGTGGTGGTGAGCTGGCAGCTTACAATTTATTTAAAGCGTTACGAGAAGATACAACCGTTGAGCAGGCGTGGTTTATTGCCCGTCACGACAGCGGCAATGGCCCCACCGGGGCGTTTACTTTAAGGCGTGAAAACGAATACCTATGGCAGCAGTCGTTAGGTGACTCGTTTTTAATAAAAGCAGCGAATAGCTATGCCGTATGGAATGATTTCCGCCAGCTGATTCGTACGCTAAAGCCGACGGTAGTTAACCTGCATCACTATTTTCATCTTGGTATTGAGCTGCTGCGCATTATCAAAGAAGAAGATCCTTCTATTCGTGTGGTATTAACCTTGCATGAATACATGGCGATCTGCCACCAGCAGGGGCAGATGGTGAAACGTGGGTCTAATAAACTTTGCTTCCGCGCTTCTATTGAAGATTGTCATCGTTGCTTTCCTGAGTTCTCAAAAGAGCAGTTCTGGCTACGCCGTAGCTTCATTGGTCAGCATTTTGACTATGTCGATCACTTTGTCTCGCCCTCGCATTTTCTTAAGCAGCGTTATGTAGAGTGGGGGCTGCCAGAAGACAAAATTAGTGTTATCGAGAACGGCCAATCACCAGAGCCTAAGCTTACGCCTCGTCAGTTACCGGAATCGGAAATTGAAGAAGAAGAGATTGATGGCGATGAATATACCGAAGCGGCCTTGCAAAAAGCAGTCGCTGCAATGACGGTAGGCGGGCAGCGACCGTTAACGCGTAAAGTGACGAAAAACGGAAAAACAGTTTATATTGTTGAAAAATCTAAGCAGCCAACCCGTAACCGGCTCGCCTTTTTCGGGCAAATCAACCCCTTTAAAGGCATTGATATATTAATGCATGCGATGCTTTCCATGACCCGTAAGGAGCGCGATGCCTTGGTGGTGGAAATTCATGGCGCGAACTTTGAGCACCAGGCGGGCGAGTTCAAAGACTCAATCATGCAGATGGCCAATACTTTGATCGCCGAAGGGTCACTCCGCTGGGTGGGCTCTTATGAGCCGTTCCAAGTGCGTGAGCGCATGCGTAACGTAGATTGGGTAATCATTCCTTCTATCTGGTGGGAAAATTCACCCATGGTGATTCAAGAAGCCTTTGTTTGCGGGCGCCCAGTTATCGCTTCGGATATTGGTGGCATGGAGGAAAAAATATCCAATGGAGTCGACGGTTTACATTTTGAGGCGCGCAACCCTCTGAGCTTGGCGCAGGTGCTTAAAAAAGCAGCCAGCATGGCAAATGACGAGTGGCTGACGTTCCATGAAAATATTCAGGCTCCTTTAACGTATAAAGAGAGTGCTGAAGAATATCAAAAAATATTTATTTAATTTTCAGGTTATTTATGAAAGCAATTATTCATATAGGTACGGAAAAAACAGGCACGACAACTTTGCAGGGTTTTATAAAAAAAAATAGAAATAAACTGTTAGAAAGTGGCTATTATATACCACTGAGTATAGGAGATGGGAATAACCGTGGTTTAGCCTCTTGCGCTATGGAAGAAAGTCGATTAGATGATTTTTATCATGCGCAGGGTATTAATACAAAAGTTGCGAGAGCTGAGCACGATAAGCATTTGCTAGCTGATTTGAAGGCAGAGATGGTTTCTTTAGGTAAGAAATACCATACTGTTATCTTCACTAGTGAGCATTTCCACTCTAGGTGTGTTAGTCAGGATGAAGTCAATAATGTAAAGGGCATACTGACGCCTTATTTTGAAGAATTTGAAATAATTGTTTATCTTAGACCTCAAGTAGATATGGCAGTATCGTTATATTCAACCTATTTAAGGTCAGGAAGCTATTCTAAGTTTGATGATTTCTTGGAAAAACATTGTAGTTCTGATAACCCCTATTATGACTACGGAAATTTACTTAAAAAATGGAGTCGAACATTTGGCGAACAGAACATTCGTGTTCGTATTTTTGATAGAAATTCAATGATAAATAAAGATGTTGTCGATGATTTTTTTGCAGCTGTGGGCTTTGAAAATTGCCTTTCTAATTTTGAAAGGGTGAAAAATCTGAATGAATCGCTAACACCTTTTGGTCAAGAAGTACTTAGGCTGTGCAATTTTTATAATTATAGTTTCTTGGTTGATGATATTAGTTTTAAGAACAAACTATCACAGCTGATTAATAAAAATTTTGTAGGAAAAGGATATTCTCCAAGTGCCTCTTTGGCAAAAAAAATTCAAGGAGGTTTTGAAGCTTTAAATTCAGAAGTAGCAAAAAAATGGTTTAATAAAGAAAAATTATTTGATTTTGACTTTGAGGCATATGGAGAGGGGCGATGTCTAGAGGAAGAATATAAGGAGATTTTAGAGTTTTTGTTCTCATCCTACCAAGTTAAAAGTTAAATAAAAAATTAAGTGCAGTCTGGCTTGCTATAATTAATTTTTAATGATGTTACATTTTTCAGCCGCTTTTGATTTTTCAATTGCGGCTGTTATTTTTATTAAGTCTGATATGGGTTTGAAGAGTAATTTTAATGAGTAAAATGTCAAGGGTTATATATAAAAGTGAAGATTATTATGTAACTATACATTATCCAGTAGAGGTTTTTAATAATGTTATTGTTGTAGCGTTTGATATTATATTCGGAAGCTATTCTGAAAAAGGGTTTGGCGTTGATTTTTGCTTGGCAAATAATATACCTATAATTTTTGTTAGCCATAAAGACGAAACTTTTTTTCAAGGGTTAAGCAAAAAAAAACTTGCTGAAGTCTTGGAGCCTTATTTGGCAGAAAAAGATGTTGTTACTTATGGTTCTAGCTTAGGTGGATATGCTGCGATTTATTATGCTGATGCCTTAAATGCTAGGGCATTTGCTATAAGCCCGAGGTGCTCTGTTGATCCTGGATTTAAAAAAGTTTTTCCAGGAGATCGATTTAAAGTAGAGTTTAAACATTCTGAAATTAAAGCAGAAAAATGCAGCAAGTATCATTTTTTTGCCTATGATCCATTTAATGAAAGAGATCACTTCTATTTAAACAATATTATTACTCCATCTATAAGTTGTGACTATAAAATTCTTGAGCTTCCTTTTACTTCACACCCTTCTGCTCCTTTTTTAAACAATAAGGTTAGTATTTTAAAATCTTTGGCATTGGGTTTTTTTGGTAATAAAGATATAGGTGAGCTCGATTTTATTTTACCTCAAGAAGAGCAGGATTTATTTTATTTAGGATTGGATTTTAATTTTTTGTTGCAAAAAGCAAAAAAAAGTTTTGAAAAACATGACTGGGAAGAAGCAGCTTCTTATTTATATGTCCCTTTATTGGTTCAAGGAAATAAAAATGGAGATGCTGTTTTTATATTAGCTTATTCACTATTAAAAATTAATCGAATAAAAGAGCTGCGCGAAGTTTATGGTCTAGCTAAGAAAGAAGATTATGAGCGACCTGCTTTAGCTATATCTATAGCAGAAAAATATATGGCTAATAAAGAGTACACAGATGCAGCGCTTGTTTGGAATTGTATAATAAATATTTATTCAAAGTTTCCCAGTGGAGTCTATGTTAGATTAGCTTCTGCATATGTTTCTGTTGGAGAATATATGCAAGCTGAAAAATGGCTCCAACATTGTTTAGATCTTGATAGCTCTTTTAGCCCTGCACTTGATTTAATTGATAGGGTTAAAAGCTTACAAGCTAAAAAGTTTTTGGTTAGGGTGAATAGAGTTCAAAAGACTAATCGCTTATTTCACTTTGAGTCAAAGTTTAATGGTCAGATTGTTCGTCAAAGAGATTTAGATGCTTTAACATTGATGGCTTGGTCAGAAATTAGGAAAGGAGAAAATATTTCTTTCCTAGTTAAAAATAATGAAAAAATAAAATGTTTTAAATTTGAGACCGCACGTCCTGATGTTATTAACCACTTAATGGCTAAGTTAAAAATTGCAAAAGAAGATTTGGTGGAAAGGTGTGGAGTAAGAGTCACAACAAATTTAAGAGACGGTTCAAAAATAGGTGTTCTGATAGATGGTGAAGAACAGTGGACTCATGAAATATCTCTTGTCCCAGTTGTAGAGCTTGTACACGGTAAGGATAATTGGCTTTTTTTAGCTAATGATCATAATCGCAGTGTTGATCAATTTTCTGGAAAACTGTTGTTGGGTGAAAAAGATAAAAAAAAATGGGAAGATTATATTAAGGAGGTTAAAGTTGTTTCTGAAAATTTCCATACGATTTCTGTCATAGCAAATTCTAAAGAAAAGGTACTGCCTGATTTGTATCCTTATGAAAAAAGTTCTATAACTATAACAAATCAGGTTGAAGAAATTTACTCTTATTTTGGATTAGAGCTTGTTAACCCTATCGTAAGGAATTTTAATAATAAGTTGGCTTATTATAAAACGGATACACATTGGAGTGATTTAGGAAGTTTCAATGCTTTTAGCTTATGCATGGAAAAGCTTGGTTATAATGTTAGTTTTGATAGATTTTTTACTTTTAAGTCGCGTCAAGTGATAGGTGATTTGGGTTCTAAATTAACCCCACCTGTTTCATCTGAAAAAATGGTTTATTCATTACGTTCAAAGTTAGGAGCTGTTACGTGTGTTTTTAATAACAAGATAAAGGGTACTGGAAATATAAAAATTTATGTTAATAATGATTCGTTTTATAATGAAAAAATTGTTATGTTTGGTGGGTCTTCCTTAGACTCAGGAAATTTTGCAAGATATTTTTCATACTTTTTTGCCAGAGTAGTTGTTGTTAATTTACCTGGGCATATAGTGATGCAAATCATTGAGCATGAAAAACCATCTCACTTAATTTTACAAACGAACGAACGTTACCTTGTTGCACCAGGTAAAATACACTCGACTATGGCTGAATCTCCTATTTGCTCTAAAATAAGATCGATGAAAGAGAGTGAATTGAAAGAGTGTGCTGCCTATCTTCAAGGCGATTGTTTTAATGAACCTTTTTATAGAGATTTTTTTCTAAACTTAATTGAAAGTAAATTTTAGTTTTTTATAATTTTTATATGATGTTATGGAGTATTTAATGTTAGTATTAGTTGTGGGTGGGGCTGGATATATAGGTTCTCATATGGTGAAGCAGTTGGTCTGCGCCGGGCATTCTGTGGTGGTGCTCGACAACCTTTCTACGGGTTTTCGCGACCAGGCGCGTTATGGTGAGTTAGTGGAAGGAGACCTGGCAGATACGGCGCTGTTAGAACAATTGTTCAATAAATATTCATTTGACGGGGTCATGCACTTTGCAGCGGCTAGCTTAGTAGGCGAGTCGATGCAAGATCCTAGCAAGTATTACCGTAATAATGTTGTGAATACGCTTAACTTGCTAGACGTAATGGTGCGCCACGGTGTGAAAAACTTTATTTTCTCATCCACTGCCGCGACCTTCGGCGAGCCTGAATACGTGCCTATTGATGAAGCGCATCCACAACAGCCTATTAACCCCTATGGGGCGAGTAAGCTGATGGTGGAACGAATACTACAAGACTATCATAACGCTTATGGTTTGAATTCGGTCTGTTTACGCTACTTCAATGCTTGCGGTGCGGACCCTGAGGGTGAGCTAGGCGAGTGTCACGATCCTGAAACTCATCTTATTCCTTTAATTTTACAGGCTGCCTCTGGTCGGCGAGAGTCTATTACTGTGTTTGGTCGCGATTATCCTACCAATGATGGCACCTGTATCCGCGATTATATTCATATTGAAGATTTATGTAGCGCGCACTTACTCGCCCTGCGCACCTTAACAGATGGTGTACAGCAGGGTGCATTGGCTTTTAACTTAGGCAATGGGCAAGGCTATTCTGTGCAGCAGGTGATCGAAACGGTTGAAGCGGTCGTGGCTGAAGATGGCTGTTCATTAACTGTGAAGGAAGGCAGCCGCAGGGCAGGTGACCCCGCCGTCTTAGTGGCAGACGCCACGCTAGCGCGCGAAACTCTGAATTGGCAGCCTTGCTACGCTGATTTAAAAACCATTGTTGAACACGCTTGGGCATGGGAAAAGCGTTTTTTAAATTTCTAGTATAACCTGAAATTTGTCTTTAATTATATTGCGTTCAAATAATTGATGTTGGCTTTTTAGTGATGTGATATTAGGTTTTCAAATTTTTTATTTTATTTTTTTATAAGGTTATTTATGTCACCTATCTTTTTTGTCCATATACCTAAGACGGCAGGCACCAGTTTTCGAAAAGCCGCAGAGCAGTTTTTTAGTAGCGAAAGAGTGTTTTATGATTACTCACCAACTGAAAAAGAGACCTCTTCCTTAGTTTGTCAGTGGATTTATAAAGAAAGAGACTTTCTAAGTTTTTACCAAGAGCTCTGTAATAAAAATGCATCATTTTTAAGTGGGCATGTGAATGCAAGTAAATATGTATATTTATTTGGTGCGTGTCAAACAGTAACGTTCGTTAGAGATCCCGTACAACGTATAGTATCA
This sequence comes from Halomonas qinghailakensis, assembly GCF_025820815.1. Taxonomy (NCBI): domain Bacteria; kingdom Pseudomonadati; phylum Pseudomonadota; class Gammaproteobacteria; order Oceanospirillales; family Halomonadaceae; genus Halomonas; species Halomonas qinghailakensis. Next base: position 2,955,720 of record NZ_CP096973.1, read on the forward strand.
GAGTATCAGCACTTTGTCCGTCATCACGGCTATGAAGGTGATTTACCCTCTTTTTATCGTAAACCTCAGTTTATCAATCGACAGTCAAAAATACTACAAGGAGTGCCATTAGAAGCAATAGGCTTCCTTGGACTCAATGAGGCCTATGAAGATAGCCTCGCTATATTGAATCAACGCTATAATTTTGATATTCAGTCGATAGATATGAATATGGGGCGGACGGATAAAACTACTAATTATGAGTTGCCAAAAGAGCAGCTAGAAGAACTAAATTATCTTAATCAGCAGGATATAAGGTTGTATCGTATGGCTGTACGTTTATTCGAACAGCGTAGGGCCTTATTTAATGAAGGAAAGAGTTATGTGCACGGTGCGATCCATCAGCTCAGTGACAAAAGTACTTCTGGTTGGGCTTGGCATGCAAAAAATGATTCTCCTGTAAAAGTGAGTGTTTTAATTAACGGAAAAAAAATTGCTACACTTTCAAGTAAGGATTTGCGGCCTGCGTTTTTACGTTTAGGTTTGCCCCGCTCTGGTTATGTAGGTTTTCATTACAATTTTGAAGCACCTTTAATTAAGGGCAGTGTGGTGGAGGTTGTAGTCCCTGAAACAGGACAGCTGTTGGGTAAGAGGCGCGTTCAGTAGTTGGTTTTGTAATAAAGCACTAATGAACAGGTGTTTTATGCTTTGCTTATATTGAATTAATTTTTAGTTAAAGTTATTTTGTCAGCCTTTAGCGTTGCCATAATTTTTTAGATCAAAATGAGCAGATTTTCTTTTAAGGACAGTTTTGTATTAGGCCTGTTATGAAACCATTTGTTACCACCCCTTGCTATACTCCTGCTCATCAGTTGACAGCACTCCCTAAGGACGAGGAATTTGCTTGGTGTTCATTGGGCGATGATCCGCAATTTACGCTTAAGAAAGCAGCACTACTGCCTGGCTGGCAAATGTTAGAAATAGAGATAGCACATGACCAACCCAGCGCAGCAGTTAAGCTTTACATGGATACAGGCGAAGGAATCAGTGAAGAGCAAAGTGTTTATCTACCATTGAAGGACGGGCGCATTACTAAGCGGCTATTATATGTTCCTCGTGGGCTGAAGAAAATCCGCTTAGATCCGTTAGAAAGTGAAGGACGCTTTACTGTTCGGCACCTACGTTTTGTATGGCTTACCCCTTGGTTTGCCCATGATCGTTTATCTCAGCGCTTGGCGAATATGCATTTTCAGTGGCGCGGTTTTCAAAAAGCAAAGGTACTACCTGAATTAAAAAAACTTGCTGCCCAACAGAATGTTGATTGGCGCGAGCTTGCTATGCAACATTATGAAGCAACCTTTGAACGCTTTACGACAGGCCGTAATTACCAAGCATGGCTGACTAGCCAACCGGTACTAACATCGGAGGAGATTAAGGGGTCTATTCAACGTTTACGCTATACGCCGCTGATTTCAGTTCTGGTGCCGGTTTATAACCCGCCTATTGAGTTTCTCAAGGAGTGCTTAGATTCAGTACTTGCCCAGCATTACTCTCATTGGCAACTTTGTATTGCCGACGATGCTTCTACCGACCCAGCAATATCGGAATTGTTGGCTGATTATGTCGAGCAGGATCGACGTATTCACGTTGTTACACGTAAAACTAATGGCCATATTTGTGCTGCGAGTAATAGTGCATTAGCGTTGGCAACAGGCGAATTTATTGCTTTGTTGGATCATGACGATTGTTTGGCTCCTGAAGCGCTGCTTGAAATGGCAACGGCAATCAATCACCAGCCGGATGCATGCCTCTTATACAGTGATGAAGATAAGTTAGATGACCGTGGTTATCGTTACGATCCACATTTTAAGCCAGACTGGAATCCGGATTTGTTACTTGCGCAGAACTATATTTCTCACTTGGGTGTGTATAACACTAAGCTAGTACGTGCGCTAGGCGGATTTAGGGAAGGTTTTGAAGGTAGCCAAGACCACGATTTAGCGCTTCGGGTCAGTGCTCACATTACATCACAGCAAATTGTGCATGTGCCTAAAGTGCTTTATCACTGGCGTGCTGTGGAAGGCTCGACGGCGATTAACAGTGAACAAAAGGGTTATACTTCAAATGCAGGGCTTAAAGCTGTGGCAGACCATTTATCTAGCCACTGTGCGGAAGCAGTAGTTGAACATGGCACGTTCCCGAATACTTACCGTGTACATTGGCCGCTGCCAGATAAAGTGCCTTTTGTTAGCCTTCTGATTCCTACTCGTGATCGTATTGAAATTCTTAAACCTTGTGTTGATGCGATATTAGCACGCACGGATTATCAAAATTTTGAAGTGCTGATTTTAGATAACGGTAGTACGTGCCTAGATACACTTAGTTATATGGATGCAATAGCTTCCAAGGATGCTCGTGTACGTGTTCTGCGCTGGGAGTACCCGTTTAATTACTCTGCAATCAATAATTTTGGGGCGCAGCATGCCAACGGGGAAATTATTGGTTTAATTAATAATGATATTGAACCCATTAATGCGCAATGGTTAACTGAAATGGTAAGGCAAGCTAATCGCCCAGAGATTGGCTGTGTAGGTGCTAAGCTTTACTATCCCAATGATACTATTCAGCATGCTGGCGTTATTTTAGGTATTGGCGGTGTAGCGGGCCATGCACATAAATACTTTACTCGCCATGCGATAGGTTACTTTACTCGCTTGCATGTTGCTCATAACTTATCTGCTGTGACTGCTGCTTGTTTGCTGGTACGTAAGCAGGTGTTTGAAGCTGTTGGGGGCCTTAACGAAGAATACCTTTCGGTAGCATTTAATGATGTTGATTTTTGCCTAAAAATACGTGAAGCGGGATATCGTAATGTGTGGACACCCTACGCAGAACTATACCACCACGAGTCGATTTCACGCGGCGCAGATGATAACGCTAAAAAACGTATGCGCGCAGCTGGGGAAGTGGCATATATGCGCAAAACATGGGCGGAACAATTAGATAATGATCCTGCTTACAACCCAAACTTGACACTGGTGCATGAAGATTTTTCGCTCCGCTAGGGCTGTCCAAGGGGCGGTGGATCAAGTAGGCGTTAAGGGGGTGCAGGGGTGGTGCGCCTCCTCATTATTTGTGTGTATTCGGGTCAATGGCCGCGACTTCTTTAGTGCCTTTTGTCATCTTGAAAGGTGCGATGTGCAGGCAGCACTTGGTATTGGCAAATATGTCGGATTTATTGCACCATTAGACTTATTGCCAGGTGACATTGTTGAAGTTGCTACACCGCTTTGCCAGCTATTACCCGGCTGTCCTCAACGGGTGGGAGCGAATGAGTGGTTGCCTGTGTCTGCCAGTAGTAATCCGGCATTTGCTCCACTTGTTGAGTTGCTTAAACAGTCTCGTGCTAGTCACTTTAAGCCCTTCTTTAAGCGTAACTCTGGGTTTTCGGCGGTTGCTTTACGTAACGCCACTGAGCCGGAGCTGTTAGTAAAGCTAGCGACAACGTCTACTCATGCCGCTGACATACATCTATTTTATAAGCAGGTGATTGAGCCGTATGCTTTGCCAGCTCCTGCGCTAGTGCCTGCCTCAAGTACCTCTTTATCAAATGGTTATCTCATTTATCGCTATATTGAAGGTACCTCATTTTCAGCGGCTTCTCTGCTGTCAGAAAAAACGCGTTGCTACGTTATTAATGTGCTTGAAAAATTACATAATGTGCCTAGCGGTCAATTAAAGCGCACTAATACACAACAGCCTTATTGGGTATACCTAAGAAAGTCAGTGCTGCGCCAGTCGCTGCTTACTTTTGATGTAGGGCATAGCCGCCTTATATTTGCCATGTGGCGTTGTATTAACCGATTGCCCTGGGTGCTTTCTCACGGTGATTTACATACAGGCAATGTGCTGGTGAATGATGAAAACGATGAGATTTCATTGATTGATTGGGATCGCTGGGGGTTGCTCCCTATTGGCTACGATGAAGCGTGTTTTTTGCGTGGGCTACCGTTTAAAAAAGCATTGAGTTATCTGCCTGAGAAACGCGATTTACGTTTAGGTTTCACAATCATCAGTTTTTGGCTAGGGTTAGTACAAGACTCTCAGTTTCGCAGCACGCTAACGGCGAAAGATATGGTGCAATATTTTAAAGGTGCCATGTGAGTCATCACGCCTCATTTATCGTGCTTAGCGATGGTGGCCTGCCCACAGAAGATATTTACTTTCTTGAATCTGCAGCGCCTGCGCTGCAAAGCCAGGGGGCAGCGGTTGAGCGTTTTGTTGCTTCGCGCTCTTTCGGTGCTGCTTGGCGTTACGGTCGTTCCTTTTTGCGCCAGTATGCCGGTGCGAATCTACTACTGTGTCGTTCATTGCCGCCCAGTTGGCTGCGCTGGCTAGAACGCAACCGCCACGCATTTGGCTATATTGGTTACTTAATTGACGATGATATTGAGGCGGCGGCCAACGACTCAACGCTACCGCAAACCTATCGAAAGCGAATGGCACGTATTTCGAAGCTGCAGCCTCGGTTGCTTGCCTTATGTGATGAGGTTATTGCTTGCAGTGGTGCGCTCGCTGAGCGTTTCCAGCCCTGTCATCACCGCGTTGTGGTACTAACGCCTCCAATGATTGCGGCGCTACCGCCGTTAGCGCATTTTGCATCGTTGCCTTCTTCTAATACCCCTTGGAAAATTGGCTTTTATGGCACACGGGCGCATCTGAATGACTTACAGCACATCGCTCCCGCGTTAACGGCTATTCAGCAAACCCGCACCAATACTCAGCTGGAAATAATGCTTGGCAAGCATACGCCTAGCGCGTTAGCGGCATTGCCTCGTACCGCGGTACCCGATCCGTTACCGTGGAGCGCTTTTCGCACTTACCAAGCGAGTAACCTGCTTCATATTGGGTTGGCACCATTGTTAAACACTCCTTTTAATCAGGGAAAGTCGTTTATTAAGTTTTTCGATATTACCGCGATGGGTGGGGTGGGGGTTTACGCTAATCGTTATCCTTATACGGAAATAGTCAGCCATGGGGTCAATGGGCTTCTGGTAGAAGACTCTCCTAAGGCATGGCAGGCTGCCATAGAGCAGTTACTTAATGATCCAGCCGCGACTGCTAAAATGGCGCAACAGGCAGCAAGAGATGCCGTTAGCGTCGGAAATCCGCAATTCGCTGTTAAGTTTTGGCAGGCGCGCGCAAACCAATTAAATGTTAATGAGGGAGCAAGTAGAATGGATGCCATCGTTAAGGCGTTTTTTGATGAAACTCCGGATGCCAATATCTCGAAAGAGCGGGTGGCATTTGGTACGTCTGGCCATCGGGGGCGTGCCTCAGAACGCACCTTTAACGCTGCACACATTTTTGCGATTACCCAAGCGGTGGTGGATTACCGTTCGGAAGCAGGCTACCAGGGGCCTATGTTTTTGGGTGTTGATACCCATGCGCTTTCAAAACCTGCTTGGGAGTGCGCGCTGCGGGTGTTGGCGGCTAACAAGGTGCCGGTGCTTATCGAAAAAGATGCTGGCATCACGGCAACGCCGTTGGTGAGCCGGGCAATTCTGCAGCACAATCATGCTCAAAAACAGCAGTTCTGCGACCAGGCGGCGTTAGCTGATGGTTTGATTATTACGCCTTCTCATAATCCACCAGAAGATGGTGGTATTAAATATAACCTTGCCCATGGCGGCCCAGCAGATACTGACGCCACGTCTTGGATTGAACTGCGTGCTAATGCTTATTTGTTGCGCCAGTTAAATGACATTACGTTGGTGCCATTAGAGCAGGCATTGGCTCATGCTCAGGAGTATGACTTTACTGCCCACTATGTTGCGCAGTTGGGCAGCGTGGTGGATATGGCCGCTATTCAAAACGCTAATCTTACGTTGGGTGTCGACCCTATGGGCGGTACGGCATTACCGGTATGGCAGGCAGTGGCTGAACACTTCGGCTTAAATCTTGAAGTGGTGAATACCTCGGTCGATGCCACCTTCAGCTTTATGCCGCCGGATCATGACGGCAAAATTCGCATGGACTGCTCAAGCTCAGCAGCGATGGCTAATTTGCTGAATATCAAAGACCGCTTTGATATTGCCTTTGGTAACGACCCCGATGCTGATCGCCATGGCATTGTCGATGCCAACGGGTTGATGAACCCTAATCACTTTTTAGCGGTGTGCGTGGATTATCTGATTAGCCACCGGCCTGAGTGGTCGGAAACACTTAGCATTGGTAAGACGCTGGTGTCCTCTTCGATGATTGATCGGGTCGTGGCGAGTCATCAGCGTAAGCTGTATGAAGTACCGGTTGGTTTTAAGTGGTTTGTTGAAGGCTTGCACGATGGCTGGTTAGCCTTTGGCGGTGAAGAGAGTGCTGGCGCTAGTTTATTAACCCGTGATGGTAAAGCCTGGTCGACTGATAAAGATGGCATTGCATTGTGTTTGCTAGCGGCTGAAATAATGGCGGTTACTGGAAAAACGCCCAGTGAGTATTACCGTTCATTAACCGAACGTTTCGGCGAGCCGTTCTATAAGCGTGTCGATACCGCCTGTACTGCTGAAGAAAAGGCGGCTTTCAAACAGCTCAGCGCAGAGAGTGTTACTGAAACTACCTTGGCGGGTGACCCGATCACTGCCGTATTGGTCAACGCCCCCGGCAACGGCGCAGCCATTGGTGGTTTGAAGGTAACAACTGACAATGGTTGGTTTGCGGCCCGCCCCAGCGGCACGGAATCGCTTTACAAAGTGTATGCGGAAAGCTTTAAAGGCCCACAACATTTAGATGAACTAATCGATAGTGCCACCACACTGCTTTCTGGTGTGTTAAAGGGGTAAGGAGTGGGGCGTTAACACGTGTTGCATAACCTGTTGAATGCAAAGATGTTGTAGTGCGGCGTAAGCGTCAGCGCACCCGCAAAGGCAGCGCGAAGCGGTGCTGGGGTAGGTTGATTGCGGCCTGGGCGTCGTTCCGCCGCCTCCCGCGGGTGCCGCTTTCGCTCGTTCCTCGCGAGAGGCGTTACCACGCGCTACATAACCTGTTGAGTTCAAAGGTATTTGGTTTGGGTGGGTGCCTTTTGGGCGTCGTTCCGCCGCCTCCCGTGAGTGCCGCCTTCGCTCGTTCCTCGCGAGCGGCGTTACCACGCGCTACATAACTACGCCATCGCCGAGATGTCGGACCACCGATAAATCGGCCTCCTGCAATAGAGCAGCGGCACGGTACCGTGTGGGAGGGAGCTTCAGCTCGCGATGATTGGGGCACTTCAACCTGGGACAGCGCACCCGCAAAGGCAGCGCGAAGCGGTGTTGGGGTTCGACTATCGGAGTGCGAGATTGCTACTCATACTTAACAATTATTTGTCATCCTATTGTAAACTCTAGCGTTGAATGTAAAGAGGTTTGGGCTGGCGTGGCTTTTGCTTTGTATAGTTATCACGTCCACCCTTAATTTTTTCAAGGAAGACACCCATGAACTCTCCGCTATCGAGCGCCACTCCACGCGTTTATACCCCCGTAAGTGAACTGCATGTGCATGCCGAGCATCTTCAGGCCCAGTCGTTAAGTGACTTGTTAGGCAGTGGTTCTACTGCTGCCCAGCAACGTGCTAATGCATTGGCGTTTACATTTGGTAGCCTGCATATTGATTTCAGCAAGCAGCGCTTAACCACTAAAACACTAATGCTTTTAAAGGATTGGGTGGAAAGTTGTGGTTTGGCAGCTAAGCGTCAGGCGTTGTTTGCAGGTGCAAAGGTCAACACGTCTGAAAGGCGTGCAGCGTTGCACGTGGCGGCAAGGTGGCCGAGCAGCGAAACACCCCCCGAGGGGATGGAGAGCGCGGCAGCTTTTTGCCAACACCAGCGCAAGCGTATGGCGGAGATGGTGGAGCGTGTTCATAGCGGTAAATGGTACGGTGCTACTGGTCAAGCGATCACTGATATAGTGCATATTGGCGTAGGTGGCTCTGATTTGGGGCCAAAATTGGTCAGTGAAGCGCTAGCGGACCGCCCCAGCAGTGCCAAAGTGAACGTGCATTATGTTTCCACGATGGATGGTGCGCAGCTGCTGCCCTTAATGGAGTGCTTAAACCCTGCGACCACGCTATTGGTGCTAGCGTCTAAATCGTTCACTACCGCTGATACCCAGTTTAATGTGCGCACGGCGCTAGCGTGGTTAAGCCATGCGCTTGAAGTCGATGAAGCCACTGTTTGCCGTCATCAGTTGATTGGCGTGTCGTCTAAGCCTGACAAAATGGCCGAGTTTGGTGTGCCTGAGGCGCAGCAGTTGGTATTCAAGGAGTGGATTGGCGGGCGTTTTTCATTATGGTCGCCGATTGGTATCAGCGTGGCAATGCAGCTGGGCGTGGCGTGTTTTGATGCGCTGTTAGCCGGTGCGCATGCCATGGATAAGCACTTTCTGCACACGCCCATCGAGGAAAACTTGCCCGCTCTTGTGGCGTTGGTAGGGGCGTGGAACTCTCAGTTTTTAAACATTCCTACCCATGCGGTGCTTCCTTATGATGGCCGGTTAAAAAGCTTGCCTGCGTATTTGCAGCAGTTGGAAATGGAATCTAACGGTAAGAGCGTTGGTCTAGATGGCCGGTCGGTTACCCATGCAACCTGTCCTATTTTGTGGGGGGATGTAGGGCCCAACGGACAGCATGCGTTTTATCAACTGTTACATCAGGGCGTTCATACCGTCAGCGCTGATTTTGTGGCAGTGGCGCAGCGGGCTGGCGTCGGATGTGAAAAGGTTAATCGTTCACTGAAAGCCCAGGAGCAGTTAACCTTAGCGCACTGTTTGGCGCAGTCTCAGCTGTTTGCGTTAGGCGATGATGCGATTCCTCAAGCGCTGCGCGGCTTAATGGCCCAGGGGTATCGCGGTAATCAACCTAATTCTGTTGTACTGTTAAAAACGCTGGATGCGTGGTCGATCGGTGCGTTACTGGCGCTTTATGAGCACAAAGTGTTTGTTCAATCGGTATTGTGGAATTTGAACCCTTTCGATCAGCCGGGGGTAGAGTTAGGTAAGCGGTTGGCAACCAGCCTTTACCAAACACTGGCGGACGAGCCGGTTGAGTATCAGAATGTAGAAGATCCGAGTACTGCTCAATTGCTGCATAAAGTGAACGAGTGGCGTAAGTAACGAAACGATAAAGGACGTAGTTAATGACTCAAGTTCGCAAAGCGATTATTCCGGTGGCGGGTTTTGGCACGCGCCTGCTGCCTATTAGCAAGGCGATCCCTAAGGAGATGGTGCCCGTGGTGGATCGTCCGCTTATTCAGCACGTGGTGGAAGAGGCGCTAGCGGCGGGAATTAATGAAATCATTTTGGTAACCCGGGCAGGTAAATCTGCCATCGAAGACCATTTTGATGCCCATTTCGAGCTTGAGCACTCATTAGCCAGTAAGGGCAAGGATGCGTTGTTAGAAACGCTGTCGGCAATTTCGCCCAAGAAACTCAAAGTGACCAGCGTCCGTCAGCCCAATGCCAAAGGCTTGGGCCACGCTATTTTCTGCGCCGCGCACCTGTTAGATAAAGACGAGCCATTTGCCGTTATTCTGCCTGACGTGTTGGTGAAACCGCAGGTGGGTAGTACAGCCTGTGATTTGGGCAGCATGGTAGAGCGCTGGGAGGCTAATAGCGCCTCGCAAATCATGGTTGAAGCCGTGCCTCAGGAAGAGGTCTACCGCTATGGCATTGTTGATTGTGACGAGCCAGCCGCCGGTGAAAGTGCCGATATGCGTGGTGTGGTAGAGAAGCCAGCGCCTGAAGAAGCGCCTTCACGCCTTTCGGTGATTGGCCGCTATGTGCTGCCGTATCGCATTATGGAGTTGCTGCGTGACCAGCCCCCCGGTGCGGGTAATGAAATTCAGTTGACCGATGCAATTGATCGGTTGATGCAGGAAGGCAAAACCGTGCAAGCGTTCCGTATGCATGGTCGCACCTTTGATTGTGGGCATATTGAAGGCTGGTTAAAAGCCAATACCACGCTCGCCCGCGAAGCGGGTTACGAGGTGTAAATCGCTCGCCGTAAGACGAAGACTATAAAAGCCGCTCAGTTCATACTGCAGCGGCTTTTTTGTTTGGCCGTGCTCAAAAAGGAAACACCATTGGGGTAATCACTAAGACCGCGGCTGAGTAGGTTAGGCTAACCGGTAAGCCGATCTTGAAAAAATCAGTAATTTTATAGCGCCCTGGTGAATACACCATTAGGTGGGTTTGATAGCCAAAGGGAATGAGGAAACAAGCGCTGGCACCGTAGGCGACTGCCATCACAAACGGTAGTGGGTCAACGCCAAAGGCTTGGGCGGTGCTCCAGGCAACGGGAAAAGCGAGCGCTGCTGCGGCGTTGTTAGTGACCGTTTCTGTCAATAGCAAGGTTAATAAGTAGCAGCCAACAAAGGCAGCATAGACACCGTAGCCGCTAAACATCCACTGCATTCCACCTGCCAGAACGGCGGCAGCCCCAGAGTTTTCTAACGCTTGGGCAATCGCAAGGGCAGAGCCTATGATAAGCCATAGTTCAAATGGAAAGCGTCTGCGTAACTCTGCCAAGCTAATGACTTTTAACAGTAGTAGCCCGCCTAGCAGCAGCAATAAACCATGGAATAGCGGCAGTAAGTTGGCAGTCGCCAAGGCGATCACGCTGGCAAAGCCACCTAGGGTAATCATGCTTTCTTTACGAGTGAGCTGCGGGCGTGTAAAGCTGCCGCTAAGCAGGTGAAAGTTGCGGTCTAGGTTGCGGTGCTGGCGGAAGTCGGCGCTAACAGCCAGTAGCAGGCAGTCGCCCACCCTGAGTGGTATTTTACCAAGCTGGCCTTCCAGGCGTTTCCCACCCCGGCGTATGCCAACCACACCCGCACTGAACATACTCCGAAAATCAACATCTTGCAGAGTTTTTCCTGGAAGTTCTGATTCGTGAGAAATCACTACTTCCACTAAATTAGTCGCCAGCAGGTTGTCCGCCTGGTGACCAAATAAATTAAGTCCTGGAAAACGCTGCAGCGCCTGCACTTTACTGACTTCACCGGTAAACACGAGCGTATCAGCAGCTTGTAAGCGTTCATCAGGCGCTACCGGGCTGATCAGTCGCCCTTGCCGTTCAATTTCGAGTAGATAAAGACCGTTTAAGCTTCTTAAGCCATTTTCCTCGATGCTTTTACCAATCATTGGTGAGTCGGCTTCGACATCGGCTGCCAGAAAGTAAGACAGCTTCTCTTCCGTATCTTCAAGGCGATGGTGAGGCAAGGAATTGGCCCGCCATAGCAAAACACACAAGGTGATCAGTGCAACGGGCAACCCCACTAGGCTGAATTGAAACATGCCTAGCTCACTACCGCTGGCGCTGAGATGAAATGAGTTCACTACCAGGTTAGTGGACGTACCGACCAGTGTGGTAATCCCGCCTAAAATCGACGCATAAGAGAGCGGAATTAACAGCCGTGAAGGGGCAATGCGCTCTTGGCGTGAGATGGCACCTAAAAAAGCGGCGACGACGGCAGTGTTGTTCAAAAATGCCGAGAGGACTGCAGTGCTGCCCATTAATTTAGCTGTGGCAAGGCGTGGATGGCCTTTAAGTAGGTGGCGGGAGAGCCAGTCGAGTAATGGCGAGCGCTCTAACGCAAGCGATACCAGCAGCAACAAGAGCAAGGTAGCGAGTGCTGGATTTGTGTATTGCATTAGCAGCGTGCTGGTGTCGACAAAGCCTAGCAGCAAAAACATGCTGGCAAATGTGACAAAAGCAATAGCGGGCTTAACCTTGCCGCTGATTAATAGGACGAGCAAAACGGTAATTGAAAATAAAACGGCCCAGGGGGTCATGATGGGTCCTTATAAAACCAAAAAATACGCTAGGTGCTTGCTGGATTTTACGCAGGCTTTTATGATGGTGTCTAATAATTGCTTTAAATAGTATTTTTCACCGCTAAATATTATTTAAAAATCAAAAGGTTAAAGGATATATTGAGTACTAAACATTTATCGCCTGAATTGTTGAATGAGCGTCGTAAGCAGGCTGTTCAGCTACGCTTAGATGGCTACACCGTCGCGGTGGTCAGTCAACAAACAGGGTTGTCAGCGCCTACTGTTTCGGCAGCGTGGAAGGCCTTTCGTGAAGGCGGGTGGGCGGCTGTTCCTGTTAAGCCACGTGGGCGGTTAAAAGGTCAGGCAAATGTGCTTAGTGCGGATGTTCAAGCGTTATTGTGGCAGGCGCTTTTTCAGCAATCTTTTCAACAACCTTTTCAAGTGCCAGATCAAGTTCCAAGCCAATGGGCAGAAGAAGAAGAAACGCCGCGTTTAATTGAGCCGGGCTGGAGCAGTGCCGGATTAGCCGAGTGGTTGGCTATTCAGCATGGTGTTGCGCTCTCTCAGCGGGCCATTGAGCACTGGTGGGAAGCGCAGGGGCTAAAGCATGAGCCTTGGAAGCTAAGCGCCTTAGCAACACAGCGTTCACAACAGGGTCGCTGGTTTCGAACCGCAGTCGCTCCGCATTTCAATAAGCTGAAAGAGGCTGACCAGCGGTGGCAGGGGGGCGTTCGGCATATTGCCCATCCTACGAAGTCGCTGTTCCAGATTTATTTGCATGGGTCGAGAGGCCGTTTGCTGATGCGCTGCTTTGAAAGCCCGCCAGACGCCCAGGCATATCTCTCTGTATTTGCCGCCTTGAACGCCTATGGCGTGAAGGCGCTGATGTTTCATGGGGCGTTGCTAACCGCGAGCCCTGACATTACCGATTGGTTGGCGCAGCAAGCGTCGTTTTGTTTGGTGCCGGTGCCTGCTGATTTAGCGCTTAGCGCCTAACAGCACCTGGGGTAAGCAAGGTAAGTGGTTATTCAGCATCAACATGCTGCTAATTTTACAGGGTTTTTAAGGCGGTGCGGCGAGCGACCACTTGAAAACAGTTTTTAACACAACGTCGGGAAAGATGATGACTTCACTCACCCATTTACAGCGACTGGAAGCGGAAAGCATCCAGATTATGCGCGAAGTGGTCGCCGAGGCCGAAAACCCGGTAATGCTTTATTCCGTAGGTAAAGACTCTGCGGTCATGCTGCACTTGGCACGTAAGGCGTTTGCGCCTGGGCCGCCGCCGTTTCCATTGTTACACGTGGATACGCGCTGGAAATTCCGTGCGATGTATGAATTCCGCGACAAAATGGCCGAAGAGATCGGTATGGACCTGCTGGTGCATATCAATCCGGAAGGGGTTGAGAAAGACATCAACCCGTTTACGCACGGTTCGGCGATTCATACGGATGTCATGAAAACCGAAGGCTTGAAGCAGGCGCTTGATAAGTACGGCTTCGATGCTGCTTTTGGCGGTGCCCGCCGTGATGAAGAGAAGTCGCGCGCTAAAGAGCGTGTCTTCTCCTTCCGTTCTGCTCAGCACCGCTGGGACCCGAAAAATCAGCGTCCTGAACTGTGGAAGCTATACAACACGCGCAAAAACCCTAAAGAGTCGATTCGGGTGTTCCCGATTTCTAACTGGACCGAGCTGGATATTTGGCAGTATATCCACCTGCAAAATATTCCTATTGTGCCGCTTTACTACTCGGCAGAGCGTCCGGTGGTTGAGCGTGACGGCGCGTTGATTATGGTCGATGACGAGCGTATGCCGCTTGAGCCAGGTGAAGTGCCGATGATGCGTAAAGTGCGTTTCCGCACGCTTGGCTGCTACCCCTTAACGGGAGCGGTGGAGTCTGACGCCGATACGCTGCCAGCCATTATCCAAGAGATGCTGCTGACTAAGACCTCTGAGCGTCAGGGGCGTGTGATTGATCATGACAGCGCAGCGTCTATGGAGAAGAAAAAGCAAGAGGGGTATTTCTAATGTCGCACTCATCTGAACTGATTGCCGAAGATATCGAAGGTTACCTGAAGGCTCATGAGCACAAAGGTCTGCTGCGCTTTATTACTTGCGGCAGTGTCGATGACGGTAAGAGTACCCTGATTGGCCGTTTGCTGTTTGAATCAAAGCTACTGTTTGAAGATCAGTTAGCCGCTATTGAAGCCGACTCTAAAAAGTATGGCACCCAAGGCGGCGAGATGGACTTCGCGCTGTTGGTGGATGGCTTAGCCGCAGAGCGTGAACAGGGCATTACGATTGATGTGGCGTATCGTTTTTTCTCTACTGAAAAACGTAAGTTTATCGTTGCTGATACCCCTGGGCATGAGCAGTACACCCGCAACATGGTGACCGGTGCTTCCACCGCCGATGCCGCCATTTTGATGGTAGATGCCCGCCACGGGATCTTAACCCAGACTCGCCGCCATAGCTTTTTGATGTCGTTGATCGGTATGCGCCACATTGTGGTGGCTATCAACAAAATGGACTTGGTAGATTACTCCAAGGCGCGTTTTGATCAGATCGCTGAAGAGTACCGTGCGTTTGCCAAACAGCTGGGCCTGGAAAATATCACCTTCATTCCCATGTCGGCGCTGAAAGGCGACAACGTGATTGAGCCCAGCCCTCAAATGCCTTGGTACCACGGCACTACGCTAATGGGCTTTTTGGAAACCGTTGAGCTGGATGCTGAACATTTGCAGCGTTCACCTTTCCGGATGCCTGTGCAGTGGGTAAACCGTCCTAACCTGGATTTCCGTGGTTTCAGCGGTATGGTTTCCAGTGGTGTTGTTCGTCCAGGCGACCAGATCCGAGTGCAGCCTTCGGGTAAAACCAGCACCGTTGCACGTATTTACACCTTTGATGGTGACTTGGACGAAGCGGTAGCAGGTCAATCGGTCACTCTGCTGCTTGAAGATGAAATTGATATCTCCCGCGGCGATGTGATTTCCGGCGTGGAGCAGCCAGCGCAAACGGCGGACCAGTTTGAAACCACCCTGGTATGGATGCACGACGCGCCGTTATTACCAGGTCGCCCCTACTTGCTGAAGATGGGCACTCAGACGGTATCAGCGACCGTGACGGATATTAAGTATCAGGTCAACGTAAATACGCTAGAGCATACCGCGAGTAAGCAGCTGGATTTAAACGGCATCGGGATTTGCACCATCAGCCTTAGCCGCGCGGTTGCTTTTGATGCTTATAAAGACAACCATGATACCGGTGGGTTTATCCTGATCGACCGTATGACAAACAATACGGTTGGCGCCGGTATGCTGCACTTCGCGCTGCGTCGCAGCCAGAATATCCACATGCAGCACGTGGATATTGATAAGCAGGCGCGTGCGTTGGCGAAGAGCCAGAAGCCAGCAGTACTGTGGTTTACCGGTCTTTCCGGTGCCGGTAAGTCAACCATTGCTAACTTGGTGGAGAAAAAGCTGTTCACCCAGGGCCAGCATACCTACTTACTGGACGGTGATAACGTTCGCCATGGTCTCAACCGTGACTTGGGCTTCACAGACGCAGATCGTGTTGAAAACGTTCGTCGTGTGGCGGAAACCGCCAAGCTGATGGTCGATGCTGGTTTGATTGTGATGTCGGCGTTTATTTCGCCTTTCCGCAGCGAGCGCCAGTTAGCGCGTGATTTGTTGGAAGCGGGTGAGTTCATCGAGATTTACGTAGATGCTCCGCTGGATGTTGTGGAGGCTCGTGATCCAAAGGGCCTTTATAAAAAGGCGCGCCGTGGTGAGCTGAAAAACTTCACTGGCATCGACTCCTCTTATGAAGCCCCTGAAGCGCCCGATGTTCATCTAAAAACATCAGAAATGAGCGCAGAAGAAGCGGCTGATATGGTGATTGATACGCTGCGTGAGCGGGGCATGATTAGCTAAGCGCACCGAAAATTTTTTTTAATGTAATGACTTAGGCTACCAAGCGACAGGTGTTTAACCTGTTGATTGGTGGCCTTTTTACAAAGGATTGACGATATGATTGATCAAGCGCTATTAGATGCTGTTGAAAGGATTGCCCGTGAAGCGGGTGATGCCATTATGACTGTTTACGCCCGCGAATTTAGCGTGGAAGAGAAAGAAGATAAAAGCCCCCTCACGGAAGCGGATAAAGCAGCCCATGAGGTGATCATGCGTGGTTTGCAGGGGCTTGCTGTGCAGCTACCGATTCTCTCTGAAGAGGATGCCGATGGCTTTAGTGGGGTAGACAGCGATGGCCGTTATTGGTTAGTTGACCCGCTTGATGGCACCAAAGAATTTATCAAGCGTAACGGTGAGTTCACCGTGAATATTGCGCTGATTGAACAGGGTAAGCCGGTGTTAGGCGTGGTGACTGCTCCTGCGCTTGAAACCGCTTATGTGGCTGCTGAAGGTGTTGGCGCGTTTAAGGTGGAAGCAGATGGTCAGCGCTATAAAATTCATGTGGCGGGTAAGCCGGAAGCGGCTGCTTGGCGCGTGGTAGGGAGTCGTTCGCACCCAAGCCCCGACCTTGCTGCCTGGCTTGAAACGCTAGGTGAGCATGAAATGCTGCCCATGGGTAGTTCGCTTAAGCTGTGCTTGATTGCAGAAGGCAAAGCCGATGCGTATCCCCGTTTAGGTCCGACTTGCCTATGGGATACGGGTGCCGCACATGCCGTGGTGCTTCAAGCCGGTGGTCGTGTGGAAACCCTAGAAGGGCAGCCGCTTAGCTACGCCAACCCCAGCGAAAAGCTTAACCCGTACTTTGTTGTTTGGGGGCATTAAAAGCAGCACGCAGCGGTGCTGAGGTTGGGAGCGGTGCCTCTGGGCGTCGTTCCGCCGTCTCCCGCGGGTGCCGCCTGCGCTCGTTCCTCGCGATCGGCGTTACCACGCGCTACTTAATGTATTGAGTGCACAGGTATTGTAGTGCGGCGTAAGCGTCAGCGCACCCGCAAATGCAGCGCGCAGCGGTGCTGGGGTTGAAAGCGGTGGCGTTACCACGCGCTACTCCATGTATTGAATTCATCGGGGTTTTGGACGGGCGCCTCTGGGCGTCTTTCCACCGCCATTCGCGGGTGCCGCCTGCTCTCGTTCCTCGCGATCGGCGCTCCATGTATTGAATTCATCGGGGTTTTGGACGGGTGCCTCTGGGCGTCGTTCCGCCGCCTTCCGCGGGTGCCGCCTGCGCTCGTTCCTCGCGATCGGCGTTACCACGGGCTACTTCATGTATTGAATTCATCGGGGTTTTGGACGGGTGCCTCTGGGCGTCGTTCCGCCGCCTTCCGCGGGTGCCGCCTGCGCTCGTTCCTCGCGATCGGCGTTACCACGCGCTACTTAATGTATTGAGTGCACAGGTGTTGTAGTGCGGCGTAAGCGTCAGCGCACCCGCAAATGCAGCGCGCAGCGGTGCTGGGGTTGAAAGCGGTGGCGCTGGCCGCGCTATCCATCGCCACTCAGACCAAGGTATGGGGGGAGAATTTCGCGCTTGTCGTTAAATAGAAATCTGGAAAATCATCATGCTCAGGAAGGCAAAAACCACAATGACGCCGATGGTTGCGGGTTGCAGTTCTTTGTTGGCATCTGGAAGCAGTTCTGCGAACACCATCCAAATCATCGCCCCGGCAGCCAATCCTAGGCCAAAGGGAAGTATCGATTGAAACGTGTTCACGAACATATAGGCGGGTACCGCCACAAGTGGTTGTGGCAAGCTACTGAAAATACTCCAGCCTGCTGCCCTGAGTACTGACATGCCGCGAGGAACAAGGATTAGTGCAATGGCCAGCCCTTCGGGAATGTTATGGATGGCGATTGTGGCGGTAATCAGCAAGCCAAGATCCTGACCACCCCCATAAGATACGCCCACCCCGATGCCTTCGGCGAAAGAGTGGGCGGTCATAACCCCGACGATCATGAGCATTTTTTTGGCGTCGGCGTCATTTAGCTCGCCAATGTCTGGCGCATTCTGCCTCTCAATCCCTTGGTAGGCGAGATAAACCAGAATAAGTCCGGTGGCGATGCCAGCCAGAGTGAGCCACTCCTGTTTTGCCATACCTTCTTCTATAAGCGTATGGCTAGCGGCGAGCATTAGACCAGCGGCGATGGCGGCACCGGCACTCAGCCATTTCTGACCGACATTTTTGCTTAACGCTAGGGGCAGGGCACCAAGCCCCGTCGTCAAAGCGGTGATCAGCGCAGCGATAAATACGGCAAACAGGGTTACTTCTAGCGCCATATCAGTTCCTGTTAAAGAGGCAAGTTGATGGCCTTTGAGGGCATTAGGGCTGAAAATGAGTGCTCGGTCCAATAGCAACAATCACGTTCCAAGCTAGCTCTCGTTGTTTTTACGCTGAAAATAGCTTTTTTCCAATGCTTGGCACGTTTCCACAACGCTCTGGCAGCAATTCAAAAGTTCCTGGCATTCATTCCTGTTATTTCTATGGTTACGACAACTTGATTCGTAGTGGTCTCCAGCGCAACGGTTGCTCGACGATCGCTATCTTATCGGTACTGAACCTTTACCTAACAATGGAATCATTGCCAGGAGTAATCATGGATAACAAAAAAACGTTACTCGCACTGTCACTTGCGTCATCTCTATTGCTGCTAAGTCCAGCGGCGATGGCGCATGGTGGTTCACCGGATTATTTGCCCATCGACCAAGTGCTTCGCTCTTCGGGAGCAACCTATGAACTCAATGATGACAGCAATGAGCTGTTGATCACTTATGGTGAGACCGAAATTCGAGTGCCCTTGGGGGAGACGCAGGCGTTCTACAATGGGGAGCCCGTTGAACTCTCTGCTCCGGCCAGGCTGCATGATGGGGAAGTTCAGGTAGAACGTAGCTTCGTGCACGATCTTTTTAGGGATCATGTACCACAGACCATGATGACGGAAAGTCGACGTCATCCTCTCGATTCACTGACGGCTGAGGAAATTAGCAAAACTCCGCGTAAACCCTCGCCCAGTCGGGCGGGGATATAAGCGGGCAGCGCGATAGCGCTGCAGGGTTTGATCTTTGCCCTTCGCCACTTATAATGGATAGATATACAGCTTTAATAGCCCCATGCCATGCTGAAAGCCACGAAAGTACGTCTCTACCCGACCCCTGAACAGGCAGCGTTCTTGAACGCCCAGTTCGGCGCGGTGCGGTTTGTGTACAACAAGGCATTGCATATCATCAGCACACAGTACAAACGGCATGGCACCAAGCTCCGCGCCAAAAAAGATCTCAAGCCGCTGCTAGCGGTGGCGAAGAAGTCCCGCAAGTATCACTGGCTCAAGGATTTTGACTCGATTGCGCTGCAGCAAGCGTGCATTAACCTGGATCGGGCCTTCCAGAACTTCTTTAACCCCCAGTTAAAAGCCCGTTACCCCAGGTTCAAGCGTAAGCACGGCAAACAATCGAGCTATCACTGCACCGGCATCAAGCTCGGTGAAGGCGAGATCAAGATACCAAAACTCACGTCTATCAAGGCGCGCCTTCACCGTGAGATCACCGGTACGCTGAAAAGCATCACCTTAACCCGCACCACCACCGGCAAATACTACGCCTCGGTGCTGGTCGATGACGGAGAGGAAGCCCCGGCACCGCTGCAAACAGTGGACGCCGTGCTGGGTGTGGACATGGGGCTGATACACCTCGCCATCGACTCGGAGGGTCATAAAACCCCCAATCCCCGCTTTCTCAAGCGTGCGCGCACCAACCTGCGCGCGCAAGCAGAAAGCGCTCTCCCGCTGCCAGAAAGGCAGCAAGGGCCGTGCGAAAGCACGGCTAACCCTTGCCAAGGCGCACGAGCGCCTGGCCAATGCCCGTGCTGATTTCCAGCACAAGCTGTCTCGACAATTCATTGACGACAACCAAGCGGTGGTGGTTGAGACGCTGAAAGTCAAAAACATGCTGAAAAACCGCAAGCTGGCAAAACATATTGCAGATGCCAGTTGGCACAGCCTGATCCAAAAGCTGGTGTACAAGGCAGCAGCCCAAGGCAAGCATCTGGTCAAAATCGATCAGTGGTTTGCCAGCTCCAAAACCTGCGCTGGCTGCGGCCACAAGGTCGATAAAATGCCGCTCAGCATTCGTGCCTGGGATTGCCCCGGTTGTGGTGCGCAAGGCATTGACCGTGACATCAACGCCGCGATCAACATTCGTCATCAGGGTATTATCAAACTACGAGCCGAAGGACTGTCGGTTCCTGCCCACGGAGGCCTGCGTAAGCCCGGTCACGCGCCGGCAGCGGCCTGAGAAGTGGGAAGCCTCGCCCGTGGCGCACCAGCGCTTAGGGCGGGGAGCAGTCACTCAGGCTGCCGATGCCGTCAAGTCATCGTCTCATTATCAAGACAACATGCGGTTTACCGAAATACGGCTAGCAGACCAGGATAAGAGCAGTGTCTGGGACTGGTCCTTTGGTGGTGAGCATGATTTTAATCGGCATGTTGAATTCACCGTCTTGGACGGTCGTAGGGTAATTGAAGGCACTCTAGATTTGGCGTCTGGCGAGATACTTCGTTGACATCCTCCCCTCCCTTCGCGCTGCCGCGACTCAGGAAGAGGATTCCCTTTCGGGTGGCCACTGGTCGCCCGGTGGTCTGGTTCCTGCTGCTGGCGGCCCTACTGCACCACTCACTTCACAGGCGCTACGGGCGTCGTCCCGCCCTGATCAGGTCTGACTGGTTCGAGGCTTCGAGCAGGTCGAGGCCTCGGTGAAGCACGTTGATAGCTCCTACGACATCAGCGTTTTCGGCGTAGCCACAGTGCGTGCAAAGAAAACTCGCCTGCGTCTTGCGGTTGTCTGCCGACTTGTAAAAGCAGGCTGGGCAGGTCTGGCTCGTGTGGTGCGGTGGTACCGCCACAAACAGGCCCCCAGTCCATGCCATCTTGTACGCAAGCTGGCGCCGAATCTCGTACCAACCTTGGTCGAGGATCGAGCGGTTCAGTCCTGACTTTTGCCGGACATTACGTCCCGGTTGGGTAACCGTACCCCTTGCAGACTTCGACATGTTGGCGACTCGGAGGTCTTCGACAGCGACCATGGCGTGGTTATTGCAGATCGTCGTCGTTGCCTTGTGTTGATAGTCGCGCCGTATATCGGCAATACGCTGGTGAATACGCGCAATCTTGCGCTTCTGTTTTTTCCAGTTAGCGGAGCCGCGTTCCTTGTGCTTCAGTTTGCGTTGGGAAGCCGCCAGTTGGTCCTTTGAGGCAGCGAAGCTACGCACCCCGGAGAACGTAGTGCCATCGCTCAGCGTCATGTTCTTGGCAATCCCCATGTCGACGCCGACTGCGCCTTGGTCAGGTACACGGGTCGGCTTGACATCGACTGCACACATAATAGCGACGTGCCAGTTGCCACACGCATCGAGTGAGACGGTGGCGTTGCGAGGCTCACCGTCGATGACGCGGGACTGGTACATACGCACCCAGCCCAGCTTGTTGGGCAGCTTGATGCGGCGTTGATCGAGGGCGCAATACTTGGGGAAGTTGACGAAGCGCATGGTCGAGTGATGCGCGATGCGCTTGGTCCTGAAAACTGGGAACCCTCGCTTCCCTGAGCACCAATCCTTGATGGCCTTGTCTCGCAGGTCGCGTTGACGCTGCTGAAGGTTGTCCGTGTAAGCCTCTTTCAGAAAGATCAGTTCTGGCGCTTTTTTCCACTGTGTCAGTTGTTTGTTCAGGCCCGCTGCGCTCGGTAAACGCTTAGCCAGAGCGATGCGCTCCTTAGGGGCTAGATCATTGAGGGCCTTGTACAACGACTTGCGGTCACCCTCGAACGCGAGTTCTTTTCGGACGATGTCGAGCATTATTTCAAGGGACTTGTTGTACGCCAACCGTCCACACCCCGCCATACGGTAGAGCAGCGCTTCTGCTTCCGGTGTTGGCTTCAGCTTGAATCGGTAGGCTTTCAGGACCTTCATGGCAAACTCAGTGTGTGGTAACTTATAGTCAATCATAATCGGCTAATTGAGCATAGTTCAACATTCAGTATGTACAAAATCAATAAGGCGCGACACAGTGCTTACCTGCTTCACGCTCACATCGTGTTCGTAACCAAGTACCGTCGGAAGATTCTCGGTGAGCTTCACCATGAGGCCTTTCAGCAGATTGCTGGCGAAGTTTGCGCTGACTTCGAGGCCGAGCTTCGTGAGTGCCATGGTGAAAGTGATCACGTGCATCTGCTGGTCGAGTACCCCCCCAAGGTACAACTCACGAAGCTGGTCAATTCCTTGAAGGCGGTCACGTCACGGCGGATGCGAGCGGAGTTCAGCGACCTGCGGGGTGCCTACACCAAACCAGTGCTTTGGAGCCGGTCGTACTTCGTGGGATCGTGCGGCGGAGCGCCACTGGAAGTCGTTGCCCAGTACATCCAAAATCAGCGGGGCTGACGCCCCGCACCGCATTCACCCCACACCTTGGTCGGTGTGGGCACCCTGCGGATTAAGGGGTGGGAACATATAGAAGGCGCACATGGCATGATTACCTACGATGACTTTATTGCTGTTCAGGAAATTATTGCCGAAAGTGAAGCCTACAAAGAAGCGTTGAGAAGGCACGGCATCGAGGATACTGACAAAGTGGCGGGTACCCCGCTTACGGTGGGTTACTTTGATGGCGAAGATGGTCTGGAACAAGAGTCTAGACTGTTAAAGGTGGTGTCCTACCTTGATGTTGGCGATGGCAATTATTGGGCGCACCCAATTGAAAACCTTGTCGCGGTCGTTGATCTGGAAAATAACAATATATTGAAGATCGAAGACGAAGGCGTCGTTCCCATGCCGATGACACCACGGTCCATGCGCGAGGCTTTATCTCGCCACGGATAAAGACCGGGAGCATCGGCTGATGGCCAGCATTCGTCAGGCCGCCAAAAAGCACACACGCCACGGCAGCCGGTTACCCCCGGGCTTCTGTCGCCGCGACCACCAACGGCTAACCCATCTGGCAGACAATCAAGTCCACCAGATCAGTCGGCAGTTGGTGAATTTAGCGCTTGATCATCATTGCCAGGCGATTGCGGTCGAAAACCTGAAGGGGGGGCGACCTAAAGCGGGAAAAAAGCGGACACCGATGAAGGCACGGTTTCATCGCCAGCTCGTAACACGCATCGGTAGCAAGGCCGTCGAAGTGGGGCTGCGTTGTGTGGCAGTTTATGCCCGTGGCACGTCCCGCTACGCCTTCGACGGATCAGGGCCAGTAAAACGTGATAAAGACAACTACAGCCAGTAGCCAGTGCACGTTTAGCTCCGGCAAACGCTATCACGCCGATCTGAACGCGGCCTATAACATCGCCGCTCGCGGCCATGTGTTTTTTCAGGGCGGTCAGCGCAAGCCGACCGCCCGCATGAGCTCGCAGACGCCGGCTCATGCACCGAGAACCCCGGTGACGCTCTCCTCGCTCTGGCAACAGGGCGTGTGAGAGGAATAAGAATCTGCGATTCTATTCTTCGAATGAATCGTCGGAGGGTTCAACGACTACTTGTCCATAACAGCTCGACACACAATGAATAATGAGTCGACAGAAGCTGCATCCCAGTGCCAAAGCATCTAAGGGAAGTTTCAAGTGACTCATTGTTGGTAGGCTTTTCGTTTATATATCGTTTATTAGTGCTTGTTAATTGCACCATAAAAGGGCAATTTGGTTTCCACTTTAGTCTACTTTTCTTGTTTTTTTTGCTCATACCGAACCGGCATAGGGTATGCAGGTTAGCGCACTCGCAGTTAAATACGTCAACGCTCTGGCCAGCAAATCGACGTTTTTTAACTATAAATGGGTGTCTGT
Source organism: Halomonas qinghailakensis (assembly GCF_025820815.1). Classification (NCBI taxonomy): domain Bacteria; kingdom Pseudomonadati; phylum Pseudomonadota; class Gammaproteobacteria; order Oceanospirillales; family Halomonadaceae; genus Halomonas; species Halomonas qinghailakensis. The sequence goes on from NZ_CP096973.1 coordinate 2,979,280, forward strand.
CTATGCCTTATGTTCACGATACGCTGACGCGTTTAGCAAAAAGTAGTCCTGCACAAACTGAGTTTTATCAAGCAACAGAAGAAGTGCTTGAGTGCCTGCGTCCGCTGTTCGAGCGTGCTCCGCACTACCATGATCACAGCATCATTGAGCGTATTGTTGAGCCGGAGCGTCAGATAATGTTCCGAGTGAGCTGGGTCGATGACGCCGGTCGTGTGCAGGTGAATAAAGGTTACCGTGTTCAGTTTAATTCGGCGCTTGGCCCGTACAAAGGAGGTTTACGTTTTCACCCGAGCGTGACCTCAGGCACGATTAAGTTTTTAGGGTTTGAGCAAATATTCAAAAACGCCCTGACTGGTTTGCCGATTGGTGGTGGTAAAGGTGGCTCTGATTTCGACCCTAAAGGTAAATCAGATAACGAAATCATGCGTTTTTGTCAGTCGTTTATGTCAGAGCTTTACCGCCATATTGGGCCGCATACGGATGTGCCTGCTGGTGATATTGGGGTGGGTGCGCGTGAAATTGGCTATCTGTTTGGTCAATATAAGCGTTTAACTGGGCGTTACGAAGGCGTACTAACAGGTAAAGGGTTGAACTGGGGCGGTTCTCTTGGTCGTAAAGAAGCGACTGGTTATGGTGCAGTTTATTTTGCCGAGAACATGCTGTCGGCAAAAGATGAATCGTTACAGGGTAAAACGTGCTTGGTATCAGGTGCGGGTAACGTGGCTATCTACACCATTGAGAAACTGTATGAGCTGGGAGCTAAGCCGGTTACCTGTAGTGATTCAAAGGGCACTATTCATGACCCTAACGGTATCGATTTAGGGCTGTTAAAACAATTGAAGGAAGTTCAGCGCATCTCGCTAGAAAGTTATTTGCACGAGCATCCTGACGCGCACTACATTTCAGCGCGAGACTACCCGCAGGATGGCCATGCGGTGTGGCGCATTGAAGGCGATTCAGCGTTCCCTTGTGCCACCCAAAATGAACTCACTGAAGCGGATGCGAAGGCGTTATTGGCCAACGGCGTTACCTGTGTGAGTGAGGGCGCCAATATGCCTTCTACAAAAGAGGCGGTGGACCGCTTTTTGGAAGCAAAAATTGCTTATGGACCTGGCAAGGCGGCCAACGCGGGTGGCGTGGCGACCAGTCAGCTTGAAATGGCGCAAAATAGCAGCATGGAGCAGTGGCCGCTGGAGAAGGTGGACCAAAAGCTTAAGCAGATTATGGCGGATATTTATCGTCAGTGTGCCGACACGGCCAGTGAGTTTGGCGAGCCGGATAATCTTGTATTGGGTGCTAACATTGCCGGCTTCCGTCGGGTGGCCGATGCGATGATTGAGCAGGGTGTTATATAGTCGCTTTTATTAGGCAAACCACATACACTGTTATGACACAGTCCTTTCCCTTTGGGGAAGGGCTGTTTTCGTTGGTGCGCTATAAGGGGGAGATCTTAAGCGCATCCATTGGTATCACCGCTATTTGCTTTCCAAGGAGAGTAGACATGGGGCAGCGTCCTCCTATTATTATTAATCGCCTTGATGCCGACCGGCTTCAGCGCTTGATTGATACGGCATCTGAAAAAGACATGATGGTTGCGGAGCTGCTTGAAGAAGAACTAGCTCGCGGAGAGGTGCTTGATCCTCAAGATATTCCTGAAAATGTGGTGAGCATGAATAGTCAGGTGCGCTTTACGGATTTAACCCGTGAGCGTCAGATGATTCGTACCTTGGTTTATCCTCATGCCCTTGAAAGCGTTGAAGATGGTATCTCAGTGATGGCACCTATTGGTGCGGCGTTAATTGGCTTACGAGTCGGCGATGTGATCGAGTGGCCGCTACCCAACAACACTGAGGTACGCCTGCGCATTGATGCGATTTTCTGGCAGCCCGAGCGTGAAAAGCAGTTTCATCGGTAAGTAGGCGGTGTTGACCTGGGGCTGACCCACCGCGTCATCACCAGTGACGGCGACAAAGTTCCTACCCCGCGCTTTCTGCGGCGCACTGAGCAAAAGCTGGCACGGGCACAGCGCTGTTTATCGCGCAAACAGAAAAACTCGAACAACCGCACCAAGGCGCGGCACCGGGTGGCGAAGGCCATTAGCGACGTGGGCTGGCATCAGCTCACCCAACAACTGACTTACAAGGCCGAGCGGTACGGGCGTGACTTTGTTCAGATCGGCAAGTAGTTTCCCAGCTCGAAGCACTGTTTTCACTGTGGTCATCGAGTAATTTTCTATATCACTGTCTCTATTGGATATAATAGTAGCCATTATGCGGTTTTAATCCATATAATGGACATTATTGTATCCATTCTGGTTTCTGATGATGAATCTTACATTACTAGATGATACCGATGTGAGCCAAGCGTATGCCACTTACTTACGTGAGTTACGCCAACAAGCAAAGTTATCACGAGCTGCACTGGCAGAGCGCAGCTGTGTACCAGCAGCGACCATTAAGAAGTTTGAGCTGACTGGGCAAATTTCATTTCGCCAACTGCTGTTGCTTTGGCAGACACTCGACTCGTTGGATCGGCTTTATCAGCTCACTCAACCAAGCAAGAATCAAGCTACTGTCCCAAGTAGCATTGATGAGGTGCTAAAAGATGCCTTTTAAACCTATCCAAAAACTCAACGTAGCTCGAACCTTAAGCTCAGGTGAGCAGGTGGCAGTCGGTGTGTTGGCTCAGAATCGGCAAGGCGTTTTTTTTCAGTATGTTGACAGCTATGTGAAGCAGTTTGGAAATTTGTCGCCTTTTACTTTGCAAACCAATACGCAAGTGCAAGCCGCCCCGAAACAGCCTCATCAAGGTGTGCATGGTGTATTTGGTGATTGCTTACCTGATGGCTGGGGAATGCTGTTGCAAGATCGTATTTTCCGTCAAAAGGGCATTCTCCCTAATCAATTAACGGCGATGGATAGACTGGCCTTTGTTGGTGATAAAGGTATGGGGGCGCTCTCTTTCTTGCCGGCATCTGAGTTCTCAACTGAGCTCCAATCTGACATTGATTTAGCGACGTTGGGTTTAGAAGCGCAAACGCTCTTCGATGTTTCAATGTCTGACCATATTGATAGCAACCACGATGATTTCGATGGGTACGCTCAGCAAGTGTTGGCCGCATTAGTGGCCGGTGGCAGTTCAGGAGGTGCAAGGCCTAAGGCGCAGATTTATATGCCTTCTGGCGAAATTAAACGTTGTCGAACATTCGCACAACGCGGTGATGAAGCTTGGCTGATTAAGTTTACTTCAAAGCATTTAGCGCTAGGGCATGAAGAAGGTCTGTGTGAGGCTGTCTATTTGCAAATGGCCGAGCAAGCCAAGTGTCAACCGCCGATTTGGCAACTTATTGAAGCGCCTCGCATTAGCGGTGCACCTGCGTGGTTAGCGCTTAAACGTTTTGACTATATGGCTGAGCGCTCTGCTTTAAGAGACGAACCTCATGCAGGCCGCCTTCATATGCACAGTGCCTGTGGTTTGCTGGATGCGGACTTTCGAACCCCAAGTTTAGATTATATTGACTTGATCAAAGCCAGCCGACAGTTGTGTAAATCCCCAGCCGCAGGGCAACTGCAATTTCGACGCGCCATATTTAATCTGCTGTCGTCTAACCAAGACGATCACAGTAAAAACTGGGCTTTTTTGCAGTCGGACGACGGTCAATGGCAGCCAGCCCCCTTTTACGATGTCACCTATAGCCCCCATCCATTTAACGAACACGCCACCGCTTTTGGTGGTTATGGCAAAGCTCCGCCGATTAAGGTCATGCAAAAGCTTGCCGCAAGTGCCGGCTATGGGAGTTGGAATGAAGCGCGGCAAGTCGTTGAAGAAGTATCTCAAGCAATCAGCCAATTTGCTCATCTCGCACAGCAGCAGGGGATCAGTAAAACGACAGTGTCATCTATCACTAAAACACTGGATCAGCGTAAACAGGAAAATGCAGCCCTTTTTCTACAACATTGATATCCTTTCCCGACTTTAGGCAGGGGAGGACGTCAAGAAGCTGCTACAACGGAGTTTTCGGAAGATGAGCGCTCGCCGTTGCTTCTTGCAAGGCCTGCCACAAAATAGTATCGATCCCTCCTAGCTATTCCCAGTTTACTATCAGCGCGAATAAGAGGGCTGATTAACTGCGTCACTATTGTTTTTATCACTATTGTCTTTATCACTATTGCCCAATCAGTTCCGCTAGCCGTATCGCGGAGGTCTTTACTTCATCAATCGCCCGCTCGCTATCTAGATCATCCATTGCGACGACTCCGACACAAGCTTCCATGCCAATGCTTGAACGGGTAGTGGGGATGTGGCTGGCGACGCCAACCGCGCCGCGCTGAAGTTGCCCCCGTGTAAGGCTATAGCCATCAAGGCGGGCTTGCCTTACCTCTGGGCTGTCCTCTTCCTTCGGCGCTCGTCCTGCCAAAATCGCGATACCAGCCGCCCCTTGTGTTAACGGGTGGCGGCTGCCCACACGATATCCCACCCGTAGCATTCCTTCTTCAGGCTCAGCCACCAGCGTCACCATGCACTCTTCCCCTTGGGCTAGAGAAATAAACGCAGTTGCGCGTGTTGCTTTGGCCAGGGTTTTTAACAATGGCAAGGCGACCGCATGGAGCTGGGGTTCAAAACGGGAAGCTAGCAAAGTAATGCCCGCGCCTAACCTAAGGGTGCCTCCCTGGGTGCGGGCAAGTAGTGCGTGTGATTCGAGTGTGGCGACGATGCGATAGGCGATCGCCCTATGTACGTCAAGCTCCTCAGCAAGCTTAGCGATGCTGATGCCCTCGTTATGCTCGGAAACTATTTTTAAGGCGAGCAGGCCGCGATCAAGCGTTTGAAGCGTGGACGACATCAGTAGGGAACCTCAGACAGACGTTTGCGGGTGGATAATGAACGACCGACAAGTATGGCGCAGTACCTTGGGGCTGCAAACACGTATTGACGATGCGTCACTCTTCCTCTATTTTTTGTTTCTATAATAGATAACAATTGTGCGTTAATAGAGACAAAAATAAAACAAACGTCTTGTTGAGCGTTCCCCTTGGAGACATCATGACCACACCTGCACGCCAGCCCGATAAAATGTCAGAAGGCTGTCCTTTTCATCAGCCAGCTGATGCAACTAGCCAAGCAACGATGACATCACCGACGGGATGCCCCGTTTCGCGGGATGCTGCTGCCTTTGATCCTTTCGGTGCGTCTTACCAGCTTGACCCCGCTGAGGCGTTGCGCTGGTCTCGCGAGCAGGAGCCGGTGTTCTTTAGTCCTAAGCTTGGCTATTGGGTTGTGAGCCGCTATGACGAGGTAAAAGCTGTTTTTCGTGACAATCTCACCTTTTCACCGGCGATTGCCCTGGAGAAACTGACGCCAGCGCCGCCAGAAGCGGTGAAAATTCTCGAAAGCTATGGCTTTGCAATGCGTCGCACCATGGTCAACGAGGATGAGCCAGACCATATGGAGCGCCGCCGCCTGCTGATGGATGCTTTCCTGCCTGAGAACCTCGAGAAGCATGAGGCATGGGTGCGCGAGTTAGTGCGTAGCTATATGGATCATTTCATCGATAAAGGCCGCGCGGATCTGGTAGAAGAGATGTTTCGGGAAATCCCCATGACCGTGGCGCTGCGCTTTCTGGGGGTGCCCAGCGAAGATGCCAAAGAGCTTCGCAAATTCTCGGTCGCCCACACGCTTAATACTTGGGGCCGCCCCTCGCCAGAACAGCAGCTGAAGATTGCTGAAGACGTGGGTCAATTCTGGCAAACGGCGCAGGCTATTCTAGATCGCATGCGAGACGAGCCAACCGGTGAGGGGTGGATGTACGATTCAATCCGTATGCACCACCAGCACCCCGACGTTGTGCCTGAGAGTTACCTGCGCTCAATGATGATGGCGATTTTGGTGGCTGCCCATGAGACGACCGCTTTCGCCACCACGAACGCTTTCCGCATACTGCTATCGAACCGTGCTTCTTGGAACGATATTTGTGAGAACCCCACGCTAATCCCCAGCGCGATTGAGGAGTGTCTTCGTGCTGCTGGCTCTGTGGTGGCTTGGCGCCGTATCGCTACTGAGGATGCTGACGTAGGGGGTGTGTCGATCCCTAAAGGTGGCAAACTGTTGTTAGTACAAGCGTCGGCTAACCGTGATCCACGCCATTTTGAAAACCCTGATGAGTTCGATATTTACCGCCATAACTCAGCGGAGCACTTCACCTTTGGTTACGGTGCGCATCAATGTATGGGTAAGAATATTGCCCGCATGGAAATGCGTATTATCCTTGATGAATTTGTCCGCCGTTTACCCCATATACACCTCGTTGAAGACCAAGCGTTCGAGTATCTGCCCAATACTTCTTTCCGTGGCCCAACCTCGCTTTGGGTGGAGTGGGACCCTGAGCAGAACCCTGAACGTCGTAACCGTGGGGTGCTTGAGAGCCCAACGCATTTCCATATTGGTGCGCCTATTAAAGAGGATATTGTGCGTCGGGTTGTAGTCGCAGAGGTAGCGCGTGAAGCCGAGGAAGTCGTTCGGGTTGATCTTATCGACCCCTATGGCCGTGAGCTGCCGGACTGGTCACCTGGCTCGCATATCGAGCTGGTCTCAGGCGAGTGGCGGCGCTATTACTCTTTGTGTGGCAAGCGTAATGACCGGCATCGTTTATCTATTGCTATCCTACGTGAGCCTTCGGGGCGTGGTGGTTCATTACATTTTCACGAGACGATCAAACCAGGTGACGTACTGCATATTGCTGGTCCAAAGAACCACTTTCACCTGGATGAGACGGCAGAACGCTATACCTTGATAGCAGGCGGTATTGGTATTACACCGATTCTTACTATGGCCGATCAGCTTAAGGCATTAGGTAAGCCCTACACACTTCACTATTGCGGTGCTGGGCGGCGAACCATGGCCTTTTTGGAGCGCGTCGAGCGTGACCACAGCGAAGCGCTCACGGTTCATGCGAGTGATGAGGGCTGTCGGCTCGATATCTCAACCACACTTAGCCGCGTGGCTGAGGGTGAGCAAGTCTACTGCTGTGGCCCTGAACGAATGTTAGAGGCGCTTGAGGTATTGGCACAGAACTGGCCGGAAGGAACCTTACATGTTGAGCATTTTTCGGCTCGTTCTAACATCCTTGATCCTGATAAAGAGCATGCCTTCGAGGCCGTGCTTACCGACTCTAACGTGACTCTTCAGGTCGGTAATGATCAGACCTTGCTGGAAGCACTGACGGCGTTTGGCGTGGATGTGCCCAGCGACTGCTGCGAAGGTTTGTGCGGTACGTGTGAAGTCGCCGTTGCCGAAGGGGAAATTGATCACCGAGACTTGGTGCTCAGCCGTGCTGAGCGGTCTGCCGGTGATCGTATGATGGCCTGCTGTTCGAGAGCTAAGGGTGATCGTCTTGTACTCGCTCTCTAATAGCTAACAATTAATAAGCAACAACTAACAACATTAAAACGCAACACCTTGCATGCCACTTCTGAAATGAACGAGAGGATATTAATAATGAAAAAACTCGCCACACTGACAACGCTTTCTGCCTTGATGGCTTTGGGCACTTTACAACATGCCACCGCCTCAACTGAACTGCAGGTTAGTACTTGGGCAGGCCCTAATCACGGCGTTAACACGATTGTTTGGCCGACATGGGGAAGTTGGGTAGAGGAAGCGACCGAAGGGCGCGTCACTGTTAACGTGGTTCACGATATGGGCCCGCCCGGCTCTCAAATGGAATTAATCGCAGATGGCGTTGCCGACGTTACCTGGCTTTTTCATGGGTTAATGCCAGGCCGTTTCGAGCTGACCAAGCTACCCGAACTCCCTACGTTTGAGGACTTCTCGTCCGAGTCTGCCTCGGTGGCTTATTGGCGCACCCATAATGAGTTCCTAGCCGAGGCGAATGAGCACCGGGGGGTTGAGGTGATTGGGGTTGGGGTGCACGGCCCTGGTGCCCTTTATCTTACCGAAGAGATTGATAGTCTTGACGACCTAGACGGTAAGCGCGTGCGTATCGGTGGCGGCATTATGGCGGACATTTCGAACGCACTTGAGCTTACCGGCGTAGCACTCCCGCCAGCCAGCACCTATGAGGCTGCTACACAAGGTGTTATTGACGGCGCAATGCTGACCCTTGAAGGGCTCAAAAGTTTTCGTCTAGCGGAAGTGCTGCCCTACACCGTTCAGATGCCGGGTGGTTTTTATCGGGGAAGTTTCTCAATGGTCATCAACCCTGATACATGGGCCTCGCTTTCTGAAGAGGATCGTGCAGCCATTGAGGAGGTATCAGGAGAGCAACTTTCTCGTCTGTTTGGCTACATGATGGACGTGGTGGATGAGCGTGGCATTGAGTTTGCGAAAGAGCAGGGCAACACGTTTGTGGAGCTGCCTGCCGAAGAGCTTGAGCGCTTCCAGCAAATAGCCGCAGATCTTCCTGGTCAGTGGGAGGCCGAGGCTGAGAAACGCGGCGTGGATGGTGACGCCGCACGCGGCTTCTTCCTTGAGCAGCTCGACGCTGTAGATAGTGAAGAAGGATTGAGCGCTGAGGCGGTAGTTGACCAAAGTATGTAAGGTAGAACAAAAGTATGTAAGGTAGAGCAAAAGGTAGAAAAAGAGGCCGTCACGACGGCCTCTTTTTTAATTTTTTCGTAAGTTGTCGATAGAAAGCTCAACATCTTGAGGGCGCTGCAGCACGTTAAGTAGAACGATAGCCCGCTCTTCGCCCTTACAGCGTTTAAAGACGGCTTCTAAATCTTTGAAAGGGCCGTCAGTAATCGTTACTTTTTCCCCGACACTGAAAATACTGTGGCTACCTTCCTGATGATGCGGTTGATCACGTAGTGTTTCGATTAACGCATCTGGCACCGCAATAGGCGTATTACCAAAGGTGAGTAGGCGCAGTACGCCACGGGTCGAACGAATCGGCCGCCAGTTGCTGACTATTTGATCCAAGCGAATAAAGAGGTAATAAGGAAACAGGGGCTCAGTCACCAAGGTATATTTGCCCTGGCGCTTGCGTTTAACACTTAGCACGGGGTGAAACACCTCGTACCCTTGGTTAGCAAGGTGCTCGGCGGCGCGAAACGACTCGCCGCCTTTGCACTGAATGACATACCAGCTGGGATTAATCCACGCTTCTTGGGTTTCTAATTCCTCCATTATTGTTCACCCTTTAGCGTTAGCGAGCAGCACTGCAAGAACATCCAGTGTCTGGTCGATGTGGGCCTCAGTGTGTTCGCAGGAAAGGAAAAAGCGTAAACGAGCGCTCTTTTCAGGAACAGCAGGGTACAAAATAGGCTGCACGTTAATGTGCTGCTCAAGTAGCGCATGGGATAAGTGGGCTGCCAGCGGTGAACTGCCCACAATAACGGGCACGACCGCAGAGCCGATACTGTGGCCGGTATCCATTCCCCGTGCCTGCGCTTGTTCAAGAAAGTAACGCGAAATTGCCTGCAGGCGGGTAACACGCTCGGTTTCCTGGGGCATTAACTCCAGTACTTTAAGTGAAGGCGCGGCCACTTGAGCGGGCATACCCACGCTATACAAAAAGCCTGGGGCAAAGTAGCGCAGTGTTTCTACTAACGCTTTATTACCGGCGATATAGCCCCCACAGCCAGATAGCGTTTTGCTCATGGTGCCCATCCAGATATCGACATCAGTGGGGTCAATCGCAAAATGCTCTCGTAAGCCTAGGCCTGTGTCACCCATGACCCCAAACGAGTGCGCTTCATCTACCATCAACCACGCTTGGTGGCGTTGCTTTATCTCAATAAAGCGGGGTAGCTCTGGGATGTCGCCATCCATGCTGTAAAGCCCTTCTATCACCACAATTACACGTTCAAATTGGTGACGATGATTGCTCAGCAGGGCGTCGAGCGCGTTGGGGTCATTATGGCTGAAGGGCATGCGCTTAGCGCCGGAAAGCTGAGCGCCAACTAATGAGCTGTTATGAATGTACTCGTCGTGAAGCACTAGGTCTTTCGGGCCTAACAGGTAACCAAGGGTAGACACATTGGTTGCATGGCCGCTAACAAAGGCAACGGCGTCTTCAACCCCATAGATGTTGGCAATAGCCTGCTCGAGTTCCCTGTGGATAGGCCGTTCGCCCGACACAACACGGCTAGCGGAGACAGACGTGCCATAGTGGCCTGCTGCCTCACAAGAGGCTTGAATAACCCGTGGGTCACCGGAGTAACCCAGGTAGTTGTAGCTAGCGAAATTGATGCAAGACTGACCATCAATAACGCTAGTGGCCCCGGCAAGCCCGTCATGGACTTTGAAGAACGGATCTATCAGGCCTAGCTGCTTTGCGCCCTGGCGCAGCAGTGCTAACTGCTGATAGCCAGGGTGAGCATCGAAGCGTGTAAAGCGCTCGGGGACTGTCCGAGTAGCCTCAGCGCCAAATGCTGCAGGCGCTTGAGGGCTGGTGGCCCGTGGTGTTGGACGCTTGCGTGCTTGTTCCAACAGCTTTCGTTTCAGTTCAGAGCGCTTTGCAGTCATGGTGTCTCGGTCGTAGATGTTGAGGCCGGCTCACTAGTGTGCCCATCCGCCCCATGGCGAGCGGCCAGAGAGGCTAACGCATCTTGTGGCGTCTCTTCAACATCCTTGTCATGCTGATGTAACTTTTGAATCAGCACGCCAGCGAGTTTGTTCAGTGTTGATGCCTCGCTTAGCACCATGACTGGTACCTGAACGTTTAACCTGTTCTCAATGGCCGTCATCAGTTCAACCCCCATCAACGAGTCAAACCCCATGTCGTACACTGATCGGTTGATGTCGATTTTTTCTTCATCAATTAATAGGATGCTGGCTAGCTCTGCGCGCAGGAGATCAGTGATCGTGCTGTGCAGTTCTTCCGGTGAAAGATCTGCAAGTAAGGCGCTGATATCGTCATCGTGATCAACGCTGCCATCATCGTCACTGGCGCGAGCAATTTCATTAAACCGCGGCGCTTGGGCGGTGGGTAAGAAACGCGCTAGCGCTCCCCACTCAAGTTCAAGAACGCCAAGGCTTGGCCCTTCGGTTAACAGCATTTGCTCGAGCACCTTGAGGGCGTCATCAGAGCGCAAGGCTGAACCGCCTAGCCGCTCTTGCAGTGCATCTCGGGTGCGCGTGTTGCGCGCTAGGAAGCCAACATCTTCAATCGCCCCCCAGCGTACGCAGGTAGCGGGTAAGCCAGCGGCGCGGCGACGGGCAGCAAAGGCTTCTAGCCAGTGGTTAGCCGCCACGTAATTGGCTTGCCCTGGGTTACCAAATAGCGTGGTCGCTGAGGAGTAGAGGACAAAGAAGTCGAGCGCGATGTCGTGGGTGAGGGCGTCCAGGTGTCGAGCGCCATCAATTTTCGGTGCCAGCACTTTTTGAATCCGCTCAGCATCGAGGTTACGAATTAAGCCGTCATCAATGACCGTGGCAGCATGCACGATGCCCCGTAACGGGCTTAGCTCATGGTGAATGCGTTCCATGACAACGGCCAAGGCATCGCGATCAGTAATGTCACACGCGGCTGCCAGCACTTTCACGCCCTGGGCTTCAAAGGTCGCGATGGCGGCCTGGGCTTCTTCGCTAGCAGGGCCGCTACGGCTTAACAGAACAAGCTGACGTGCGCCTTTGCTAACTAACCATTGGGCGGTTTTCAGTCCAAAACCGCCAAGCCCGCCGGTGACCAGATAGCTGGCATCGCCAGGTAGGGTCATTGTGCCAGTGCCTAATGTTTCGTTGCGCGGTGGCGCAATAGGCTGTTCATAGGTGACCACGACTTTGCCGATTTGACGCGCTTGCTGCATATAGCGGAAGGCGTCAATTACCTGATTGTGGCTGAATGCGGTGAACGGCAGTGGGCTAAGCGTGCCATCGTTAAACAGCGCCATCATTTCTCCAAATAGGCGCTGGGTGAGGGCAGGCTGCACTTTCATCAGCTGGTCGGAGTCGATGCCGAAGTAGCTTAAGTTATTACGGAACGGACGTAGCCCAATCTGGGTGTTTTCATAGAAATCGCGTTTGCCTAACTCTAGGAAACGACCAAACGGGCGTAGCGCACGTAGGTTTTGATTGATCGCTTCGCCCGCCAGCGAGTTCAGTACCACATCCACGCCTTCGCCTTGGGTATCCTCTAGGATCTCTTCGGCAAATGTGAGTGAGCGTGAGTCGTAGATGCGCTCCTCACCCATCAAACGTAGGAAGTCGCGTTTCTCTTCAGAACCCACCGTGGCGTAGATGTCGGCACCTAGCCACTGAGCAATTTGCAGTGCGGCGATGCCAACACCGCCCGCAGCACCGTGGATCAGCACTTTCTCGCCGGGTTCCAGGCGCGCCAGATGCTTCAGTGCGTAGTATACCGTGAAGAAAGTGGTCGGAATGGTGGCGGCAGCGGCGTAGCTGACGCCCTCAGGCAGCGGCGCTACTGCGTGTTGGCTGGCAATCAACCGGTCGCTGAAGCTGGCGGGACCAAAGCCAACGACCGCTTGGCCAGGCATAACGTGCTGAACATTGGCACCAACCGCAAGAACCTCTCCCGAGAACTCAAGCCCCAGGGTCGGGCCAGCGAAGCCATTTTCAATCGCTTCATCGGACAGCAGACCAAGGGTATACATCACGTCACGGAAGTTCAGACCGGTTGCTTTAACACGAATTTCTACCTCATCCGTGCCCAGTTCCGGTAGCGGGCGTGGCCGCCACTGCAGTTGGCGTAATTGGCCTGGTAAGGTAAAGCCTAATGACATTGCTTGATGCGGTTCAGCGTTTGCCTGTTTCTCTGGATGAGGAGCAGGCAGCGTGCGCAGGCGCGTGGCAAACCGATCACCCTCTGCGGTAATGACCAGCTCATTTTCACTATCTGGCGTGGCGATTGATGCTGCAAACGCGATTAGCGCCGCGTCACTGAGTGCCTCTGGTAGATCAATCAGCGTAACACGATGACCAACGGCCTCGTTTGCCAGCGAGCGACCGAAGCCCCATAGCGCCGCGTCATCGCCAGTGCTGGCGGCTTGGGTGGTTAGCCAAAGCATGACACGACTACCTTGGTTCTCAAGCCCACTTGCCTCTAACGCCAGCGACCACTGCTGAGCGGTGTAGCAGCGTTGGGTTTGGGCGCTAGTGGTAGCGCCTTTCAGCCAACGCAAGTCAATTACATTGAGTTCGGCAGGTACGTCTTGGCGTGCCCCTAGCGCGGCTGTTAATAGCGCTTGCGGCGCTGCATCGCTGACGGTTAGCCAAGTAGAAGTTGTGCCTAATTGCTCGGCAAGCTGGGCGGCGAGTGCTTCGTGCTCAATGTCAGAGACAATTAAATGGTAGGCCGTTGATCCGTTTTGAGTCGATGAGTCAGGTTGACGAGTTTCAACGGCTTCTGCCGCAAACTGGCCATGCAGCAGGTAAGCCCCACTCTCCTCAAGTTCAACCGACGGTGAAACGCTAAAGCCCTGGGTGGTTAGCCACTCAATTACGGTGTCTTGCTCCAGGGCGGCTTGGTCGATGCCCGGCGTGGCCAGAAGGTCATCCAACCAACGGCTGGGATGAACGCCTATCACCATGACCTGGGCTCCTGGTGCAAGCTGTGCAGGAAGCGCTTCCATTAGTTGGCGGCTGCGCTCAGGCTGAGTGACGTCCACGCTGATAAACGCCAGTTGAGCTTTTGCGGCGCTACTCAGTGTTGGTAGGGCGTCGTCTAGCGACTGAACATCCATCAGCGGGAAGCGCTCTTGGAGCTGTTCGGCTTGGTGACGAGCGCTATCACTGGTAGTGATAGCGCGATAGTGATGCGCATCTTTTGCAATATGAGTAGTGTTAGCCAGCTGTTCGAGTAGGCGCTGACCAAGAGCGGGAGCACAGGCACCAGCTTCTAATAACTGGAGACGCTGTCCTGATGGCAGGGTCGCTAGCGTCGCCTCCATCAGTGCGCCAAGTTCGGTTGCTAGTACCTGCCAGCCGTCCTCACCGATGAGAACGCGGTTAATACCGGCTAAGTGTTCAGAAGTAATACCTAGGCTTTCAAGGGTGGCAATGCCGTTGCTGAGCTGTTCGCGATGCAGCCCTAAACGACCCACCATATGAATAGGCGCAAAATAGTCGGGGTAATCTTGCACCAGTAACTGCCAAATGGTTTCCGGTGCGAGCTGATCTTCACCGCCGTCATCATTGAACGACACAAACGCTTCGCTAAGCCTATCAAGTAGTGGCGACACTTCCTGGGCATAGCGTTGGCCGGTGCTGGCGGCATAGGTATCGCTTAGTCCCGCCAGCCTAACGAGCGCGTTGTTAGGTAGCGGTAATGTTGCTGCGGTCAGCGGGGCAGGCGTTAATTCGACCTCTAAATAGCTAAAGTGCTGATGATGCGCGCGGTTCAAGCGGATGGCCTTGAAGCGAGTCTCACTTAGCACAGCCACGGCGTTGCCAGCGGCATCATACAGCTCGAAATCAGCGGTGAAAGAGTGAGGTGCTCGTTTGCCCATGACCGCCCGCGCCAGTACAGGGGTACCGGCTTCTGCATTCACCTGAATGCGGCCAACGCGAACCGGTACAAAGGCAAGCTGCGCGGCGAACTCGCTATGCTGAGCCAGCAGCGGAATAAACATCTGGAAAGCACTGTCCAGAATGCCTGGATGAACGTGTAGTGTATCGAGCTGGGCCTGGACATCGTTCGCTAGCGTGATCTCGCCAATCACGCTATCGCCCTCAATCCAGCCACGGCTGATGGCTTGGAAAGCAGGGCCGTAATGTAGCCCGATGCGTTCGGCCATCTGCAAGTGCTCAACCAGGGTGTAGTCAGGTGCGCGGCTGGGTAGGCTAGGCGCTTGGCGTTTGAGCAAAAAGCCACGGCTTTCGCGCATGCGGCGGGCGACGGCATTAAGCTGCCATTCGCTGCCGGTAGCAGGCTCGCGGGAATGGATAGTTAAGCGGCCTTCGTCTGGGTTCAGCGTTAACCGCATGGTGCGGCCATTGGGGCCGTCTAGCAGCAGCGGGGCGCGGATTTCCAGCTCTTCAATGTCTAAAAGCGGTGTGTCTTTCTGCTGTAAGGCGGCCGCTAGCGTAAGCTCTACAAAGCCAGCGCCGGGAAACACCGCGCCTTCACCAACCACGTGATCAGCAAGCCACGGCTGACGTTGGGTGTCCAGCTGGCTTTCCCAGGTGTGGTCTTGCTGTGCAAGCGGATAACCCAACAGTGGATGCTGGTAGTAACGAGACAGCAGACCCTGGCCGTCGTTGGTGCCCTGTACCCAGAGGTTAGTGCGCTGCCATGCATACCGTGGCAGCAGAACCCGCTGGCCTTCCACCGGGAAGAAGTGACGGCTATCAAGGGGTAATCCGCTTAGCAGCAGCTGTCCTAGGCAGTGGGACAAGCCATCTACGCCTGACTTATGGCGTTCAATGGTGCCAAATACTAGTCCACTGCGCTCTTGCTGGCGCAAGGACTCGTTTAGATAGCGGCGTAGAATCGGATGCGCACCAACTTCAACAAAGACGTTGTAGCCCTGCTCGATAAGTGTCGTGGCGGCATGATCAAACAGAACCGGTTCACGAATATTAAGCCACCAGTAGTGGGCATCTAGCTGTGTGCCGTCACTGATGACACCGGTAACGGTCGAGACATAGGGAATATCAGTCGCACGGGGGCGAATGTCAGCCAAGGCGTCGACAACGCCAGCTTGAATGCTGTCCATGGCAGGGCTATGGAAGGCGTAATCTAATGGCAAGCGCTTAGCAAACGTACTCTGTTCGCTGAGCGCTGCTTCAATAGCGCTCAGCTGATCACGATCACCCGCCAAGGTGATGCCTTTGGGGCTATTAATGCCCGCCAAACTGATGTTGTTGAATTCGGCTTTTTCAAGCCAGGGAGCAATCTCTTCCGCGCTCATGGCAACCGCGGTCATTTCCCCTAGGCCACGGGTTTTGCCTTGGTAGAAACTACGGTAGTAAATGACCTTTACCGCATCTTCTAAGGTAAGCGCGCCAGATGCCCACGCGGCAGCAACTTCGCCAACGCTGTGGCCGAACACGGCGACAGGTACAATACCGTTGGATTTAAGCCATTCGGTTAACGCCACCTGAAGGGCGAACAGCGCCGGTTGGGCGATTTCAGTACGCTCAAAGCGACTTCCGTTGGCCACTGGAGGGTTGCGCCCGGCGAGTTCATCGCGTAGCGAAAATTCGCCATGCTGCTGGAACAGAGCATCTACGCGGTCAATGGCATCGCTGAACGCGGGCTCATTTAGCAGGTCATGGCCCATGGTTTCCCATTGGCAACCATTGCCGTCATAAACGAACACGGGGCCGCGGGCGTTTGCTAAACGCTCAAGCGTTACAACGCTGTTGGTTTCACCGTCGACAAACTTGCTGAGCGCATTGGCGGCTTCGCCCGGTGTTTGAGCAAAGCAAAGAGCCCCAAACGTATGCTGCTCACGATGGTTATAAAGCGTGTGCGCAATATCATAGAAAGCCTGGTGACTATCACGCAAATGGCTGGCAAGCGCCTGGGCATTGGCTGTTAGCCCTTCTTGGCTACGCGCGCTAATGCGAATAGGTAGCGCTATGTCAGGTACTTGACGAGGCGCGGGCGTTTTTTCGGGGGCGCTTTCGAGAATGACGTGGGCATTTGCGCCGCCAAAACCAAAGGAGTTAACGCCAATTACCAAGCGGCCCTGTTTCTTGAGCGGCTGCGCTTTGGTAACAACGCTAATGTTCCACTCATCAAATTTGATGCGTGTATTCAGCTTACGTATGCCGATTGTGGCAGGCACTTCACGGTGCTGCAGACTGTAAAGCGCTTTGGCCAGCCCGGCGACGCCAGAGGCGGTTTCCAGGTGACCAACGTTGCTTTTTACTGAACCAATCAGCAGTGGCGTTTTGCGGAATTTGCCGAGTGCTTCACCAATCGCGCGGGTTTCTATCGGGTCGCCAACGGCGGTACCGGTACCGTGGGCTTCAAGGTAGTCGATCTCATCAGGAGTAATACCCGCCTGCTGGTAGGCACGACGCATTAAATCAATTTGAGCGCTGGGGTTAGGAACAGTGAGGCCAGACTTGTGGCCGTCAGTATTGACCGCCGAACCGGCAATAACGGCTAGAATATTGTCGCCATCGGCGACCGCCAGGTCGTAATCCTTGAGCAAAAACAGTCCCGCACCTTCCGAGCGCACGTAGCCGTTGCCTGCGTCATCGAAAACTTGGCAGCGGCCAGTGGGTGAAAGCATGCTGGCCTTAGAGAAAATAATAAAGCCATAAGGATGTAGGTGGAGACTAATACCGCCCGCCAGCGCCATCGTTGTTTCACCGCTGCGTATCGATTGGCAGGCTTGGTGAAAAGCGACCATGGAAGACGAACAGGCGGTATCTAGCGACATGCTGGGGCCATGCAGGTCAAACACATAAGAGAGCCGGTTAGAAGCAATACTTGAGGTGTTGCCCGTTGCAGTAGAGGCGTCAATTGCCCCCATGTCATCGGCTAGACGATAAGAGTAGTCCAGGCTGGCGACACCAATGAAAACGCCGCACTGGCTGCCGCGAAGGGTGCTAGGCACTATGCCTGCGCTTTCCATGGTTTCCCAAGCGAGTTCTAACAGCATGCGCTGTTGCGGGTCCATGTTCGCCGCTTCACGGGGCGAAATGCCGAAAAACGCTGCGTCGAATCCGCTGATATCGCCTAGGCTACCCGCAGCAAACGTGATGCTGGTGCCAGGATGACGTTTGTCTGGGTGCCAGTAAGCATCTTGGCTCCAGCGGTCAGCGGCCACTTGGGTGACGAGGTCTTTTTCGGCTTGCAGGTCCTGCCAGAACGTTTCAGGGGTGGTGCCGGGGAAACGATGGGCGGCGCCGATAATGGCAACGCGTTTAGTCATTCTTGCTCCTGAGGTTCTGGTTCTGCCTTGATCACATCGCTATTTATATCGCGCCCAAACGCCTGTTTAAATAGGTAGACGCCAAGTTCGTTTGCTTCCAGCGTATACGATTCTTGCTCGTAGGACGGATGGTCGTGCGTATCACGCTCTATTTCCGTTGACCATATCATGTACGGGGTGCTGCTAGCAGGGGGCGAATAGTGCCTGTAGGCGGTGGGTAATATCGGAACATGATCACCGTACCAGCCCAACAGCCCTGGCCTTATCGCTGAGTTTAGCGCTGCTTTAACGCTTCCAAGCATTTTATCCGATTCACCCAAATGGTGCAGGTAAACGGCTAAATCACGCAAGTGATTTGGTAATGGCCATGGCGCCGTTGGTAAAGTGGATGCTAACCACGCTTGCTCCGGCGCTTCTAAATGTAACGGGCCGTGATTCTCCATCGTAATCACAAACACAAACAGTGGCCTATTATCGTCATCTTCAAGCAGTCGTCCAACCTTTCGTGCAACGGCTTGATCACCAATGTATTGGCCGTGCTTATCCTGGCTATCGAATGCGCTGATATCGATAAACGTTTCAAAGCCCAGTTTGGGAATAACGCTGTCGCGCATGTAGAAGGTAGCGGGGTAGGGGTGAACGCAAACGGTTCGGTACCCCTGTGCTTGAAAGGCACTGGCAATACTGGGTAGCGGGTGACGTGACAGCGTGCGGTAGGGGTTGAACTGTCGTGGCCCCCAGGTGTCAGGCGCAATGCCCGTTAATATGGCACATTCGGTACGTACTGTATTGGCACCCCAAGCTGGCACGTTTAGTGCTCCCTTCATGACCGCTTCGGGGCGCGTGGCATCATAGTGTGGCAGTAAGTCTGCGGCAATCTCGCTACACCAGGTACGCGGGTCAAAAAACGATTCACTTTGCACTAACACCACATTGGGGAGCGCTGCATGGTCAGCCTGATCTAGGGGGTGATGAGTGACGTGGTGAAAAGGTGATGCCTCAGATGTGGGCGGTTGGGAGCGCATTAGGGCAATGCCGTAAGCCCACAGGCTGGCAAACAGCCCCAGGTGATTGAGGTCAAGGACAGGGTCAAGTGTGATCGGCGGAAGTTTGCGCCAGCCTAACCAAACCAATAATGCCCCTGAGGTTGCCATGACCAGGCTGCTGACCAAAAAAGCTATGCTGCCCCATTGGCTGATTAGCGAGGCTTCAATATATAAGAAGCTGCCAATGGCAATGGCCCCTGCGCTGCTAGCGGCAATGGCTAAGCCGATGCCGAAAAAAGGCACATAGAGACGGGGGTGCAAAATAGCATCCCAGAAGTATTCAAAATCGTGGCAGATAAAGGGTTCGTTCAGCGTGCGTGACTTGGTATTGCTGGACTGCACGACCACCAATTGCAGCGACAGAACAAAAACGACCGCAAACCAAGGGCGCTGCAGTAGCAGAACAAACAGTCCAAACAGCAGTAGCCAGCTACCAAGGTGTACGATGTTTGCAGCAATGTTGCGTTGCCAAAACGGTTGTGGGCGAGGGCTTAGCAGTGACTCGAACAGCAAGCTTCCCAATAGGCCAACCAGCAGCGGGCTAATAAAGGTAGTGGATACAAAAAGCTGCACGCTACACGCCCCCGGAATGATGAAAACCAAAGCGTTTGATCAGCCATTGAGAAAGTCCCGCAGGTAAAACGGCCAGCCACCAAGTGCCGAAATTCAACGGAAAAGGAAAGCTGATACGGGCGCGGTTCGCAGCAACGCCACGTTGTATGGCATTGGCCGCACGCTCTGGCGGCCATTCCCACGGCTTCGGGCCGGGCATGGCATTGCACATGGGGGAAGTGACGTAGCCAGGCATGACCACAGTAACGCCAATGCCATGGGGGGCGAGCAGCCCTCTAAGCCCTTCGCCATACGCTTTAATGCCTGCTTTGCTGGCGCTGTAGCTGGGCGTTGTTGGCAAGCCGTGCCAGCCAGCTAGAGAGCTAATAAAGACCAGCTGGCCGCTGCCTCGTGCTTGCATGGCAGGCACTAGGCGCTGGGCCATTGCAATGGGAGCTTTTAAGTTAATATCCAGTAGCGCTTGAACCTCATCCCATGGCTCTAGTGCGTTATCGTGGGGATGTGTATTAATACCCGCATTGGCGATCACGATATCGGGTACGTGTTGGGCACATACGCTATCTAGCCAAGCGGTGAGTTCGCTATCGTCGGTCAGGTGAGCAGATGACAGCGACACGCTTGCTCCCTTTTCACGACAAGCCGTTGCCAGCGTTTCAAGCGACGATTGATTGCGCCCATGCAGCACTAAATGCGTTGTTGGGGTTGCGTAAGCCTGTGCTAGCGCTCCACCTATAGCGCCGGTAGCCCCGGTAATCAGCACGCAGCGTGATTTGCCCGTAACGGGTAGTGTTACTTGACCCACGCTCAAAGTAACTTCTCCAGCGGTGAAGGGCAGGCTTCCAATATATGGGCGGCGTTATTCACGGCTAAATCGATACTGGGCTGACAATAAAAGCCACCATTTACCTGTGCAGTGTGCATTACCGTATTGCGGAAATAGCCAAATAGCGCCTGACTGGGCGGTGGCGGCTGGTGCCAAAACTCATCGAGAGAACCTTCATAAGTTAGGCCCGTTAAACGATAGATAGGGTCGCTAAGCGCAAAGGTGGGGCACTGTTTTTCCAGTGACACAATACCCACGGTACTATTCACTGTGACCGTCCCCGTAGCGTGCTTAAGCAGTGGGTTGAGGTTGCCTGATTCCAGATAAACGATACGCCCCTGAAGGCCGTAAAACTCTTCAAGCTTTTGAATAATACTTGGGTAATTAACCAGCCCCATGTCTAGCGGGTGGTTTTTGATACACAGCAGGGCATCGCTAGGGGCATGTAAGGCAAACGACCCCATAACGTGAGTCATCACTTCTTCCATATTGGCGTAAGGGGAGTGATCACGAATCTGCGCATCCGTGTTGAGCTGTAGGGGCAGCATAAAATAAGGCCTTTTGCCCTCTATCAGCTGCTCGATACGCTCTGCATCGCGTTTTTTCCACTGTCTTAGTAGCGTAAAGCGCTTAACGTAGCCCGCATACTCTACCGGTGCTGTAATTGGCGCGTGATTACGGTAGTGGGGTGCCACCAAGGGGTTGGCAAGGCCGGCTAAGTGGTAGCACACATCATGAGCGGCGCGGATTTTAAACGATGAGCGAAAGCGAACAGGGGCGGGCAGCTTTGGCAGCGCTTTACCTGTTTCATAAAACCACTGTGGATCGCGGGGCAGCAAGGAGTGGCCATTAACGCCATCGCGTTCAAGCGTGATCCAAAAAGGGCGAAAGTACCCCTCTTCAAACACATGCGTGCGAATACCGGCTGCTGGCGCTAGGTCAACCGCTGGGCGGTGAATTGGGCGGCGGTCACCGAACAGCACTTGATCAGTGATCTGATAGCGTTGCCACAGTGATTGGATATAGGCCGGTAGCTCACTTAAAGGCCCCCGAAATAGATGGTTCTGGCTGTGGGTGCGTTGCCAGTAAGCCATATCGCCAGCGTTGAAGTTAACCTTTACCACGCGGTGTCCATCGTCGGTAAGCCGACGAGCCAGGCGTTGATAAAAGGGCGAGCAGACGCCTTGTAAAAATAAGAATGCACGCTTTTGCTTCAACTTAATGACTTCCAATAAATAAGTTACGATAACAGCGATACAGTCGCTGCTTCCATGTAAGCCTATGTTTTTTTGTTAAAACGTATTGTGATTTAGCCTGTTCCAACAGGCTGACCACTGTTTCTGCATTACATAGCTGTCGAGAACTAGGGTCGACGTAGTTTGGGTACAGAAGCAGTGTTCCTGCTACCAATGCATCTAGCGATAGCCCTCGGTTGCGTCGTGGGCAGTGCATGGCATCCTGGGTGAGCCCCCAGCCAGCGTAAAATGGCAGGCCATAGGTGTATACCTGGCGTTGACGAAGCAGTGCTTCAAAGCCGGTGAGCGAACTCATGGTATGCACAGCATCAACGCGTGCTAATAGCGTGGTGATATCGATATGGCTAGCGTCAAGATCATACAGGCGTTTGGCGTTGGTATCGAGTGCTCCAATACGAGCACCTGTCAACACGTCTGGATGGGCCTTGTAAACAATAAAGGCATTAGGGTTCGCTTCACGAACAGCGGTTAACAGCGCGCTATTCGTACATATTTCTGGTGAACCAGTTGCAATCGATGCATCGCTTTCTACCTGCCCAGGCACCAAAATAGTGTGTGTGTTGGTGGGTAGGTCAATGGTCTCTTTGCCTGGCACATTGTATTTAGATAGTTTTAAAGCGACTAATCGTTTACGTAACTGGGCCGCACGGGTTAGCAAATCATCGCTAAAATCAGCATTGTTGAGCAGGGTTTCAAGCTCGCTAGGCTGACTGGGATCGTAGTAAATGCCATAACGGTCAATCACCAAGGAGAGGGGTTGAGCAAGGTCTACCCCCAAGCCTACAGAACGGATAAAGCCGTCTTCCATTCGCCATAGCGTAGCCATGTGGTGAGGGTGGCGGCTCTTAAAATCGTCGTTAATACGGCTAGACCACACCAGCACCTTTGTTTTTTCTAACGGCTGTTCCTCAGCGGTGGGTAGCTCTTTTTGATAATGCACCTTTGCCGCTGGGCCAAGAAAATCACCAATGAAGCGCCTTTTCCAGGAAGAAAAACCACAAGCTAACCACTCACCGCGCAAACGTTCTTGCTGGCGTTTCTGATCAGCAATTAAGGCGATGGTTTCTTCCAGCGTTGATGGAGCGCCCGTGTAAGGATTGGCGTAGCGGGTATAGCGTAGGTATGCGGCGGCAAAGACCTCTTCGAGCGAGCGTTTTACCCTTCGTCGTGAGCAGCTAAGTTGATCAACGGTTAATCCCCAGCCTGCATAGAAGGGAAGGCCAAAACAGTAGACACGCTTGCCTGCCATTAATGCTTCAAAGCCCAGCTGGCTGGTGACCACATAAACAGTATCGACACAGTCAAATAGTGCCCAAGGGTTAATGTCGTCGCTAATAATGTGGCAACGGGGGTGCTGCTGAACGTGTGCTAAATGGCCCTGTTTTTTGCCTGCAATGACGTCTGGGTGTACTTTGACTAAAATGTTAGCGGTAGGGTGGTTAGTTAACGCGCTTGCTAACATCCGCTGGAAGCTATCTGCGTTGGCTCCGCCGTGATGGATAGACGCATCGCCAGCCGTTTGGTCAACCACTAACACATTAGACGTTTCAAAAGCGCTAGCGTGTTTAGCAAGGGGCACGGGGTGGTCTGGCGCGTGGTTGTATTTTGACAAGCGATAGCGTGACAGTTGTTCAATGCAGCGCGATGCTTGAGCACACTCTTCTATTGTAAAGGTAGCGTTATTTAGCCAATTTTCTAAATCGCTGGGTCGCGAGGCATCGTAATAAATACCGGTGTGATCAACGACCATGCTATGGGGCTGGTAGCCTTCAACACCTAACCCTAAAGAACGAAGAAACCCATCCTCTAGAGCGATATACGCCAGACGATGGCGGCGGGCATACTCTCGGGCGCGCTTACTAGTAGGTTTAAGCCCCCAGCCAATAACCGCATGGGGCTTAGCGCTCAGCCGCCCAAGGCGTGCAAAACGCGTGTATTCAGGTAAAAAAGAAGCAAGGGCAGAGATCTTAGAAATACCGGGAGATGTATAGCCTGCTATAAGCTTTGCCATGTGAAGAGCCGCAACCATGTTGAAAACAAGCGCGATATCAGCGCAAAGACTTAAAGCGGCGAACATACGTGAAAAGGTTGAGCTTATCAATTAGGTGTGACTGCTCCCCGCCCTAAGCGCTGGTGCGCCACGGGCGAGGCTTCCCACTTCTCAGGCCGCTGCCGGCGCGTGACCGGGCTTACGCAGGCCTCCGTGGGCAGGAACCGACAGTCCTTCGGCTCGTAGTTTGATAATACCCTGATGACGAATGTTGATCGCGGCGTTGATGTCACGGTCAATGCCTTGCGCACCACAACCGGGGCAATCCCAGGCACGAATGCTGAGCGGCATTTTATCGACCTTGTGGCCGCAGCCAGCGCAGGTTTTGGAGCTGGCAAACCACTGATCGATTTTGACCAGATGCTTGCCTTGGGCTGCTGCCTTGTACACCAGCTTTTGGATCAGGCTGTGCCAACTGGCATCTGCAATATGTTTTGCCAGCTTGCGGTTTTTCAGCATGTTTTTGACTTTCAGCGTCTCAACCACCACCGCTTGGTTGTCGTCAATGAATTGTCGAGACAGCTTGTGCTGGAAATCAGCACGGGCATTGGCCAGGCGCTCGTGCGCCTTGGCAAGGGTTAGCCGTGCTTTCGCACGGCCCTTGCTGCCTTTCTGGCAGCGGGAGAGCGCTTTCTGCTTGCGGCGCAGGTTGGTGCGCGCACGCTTGAGAAAGCGGGGATTGGGGGTTTTATGACCCTCCGAGTCGATGGCGAGGTGTATCAGCCCCATGTCCACACCCAGCACGGCGTCCACTGTTTGCAGCGGTGCCGGGGCTTCCTCTCCGTCATCGACCAGCACCGAGGCGTAGTATTTGCCGGTGGTGGTGCGGGTTAAGGTGATGCTTTTCAGCGTACCGGTGATCTCACGGTGAAGGCGCGCCTTGATAGACGTGAGTTTTGGTATCTTGATCTCGCCTTCACCGAGCTTGATGCCGGTGCAGTGATAGCTCGATTGTTTGCCGTGCTTGCGCTTGAACCTGGGGTAACGGGCTTTTAACTGGGGGTTAAAGAAGTTCTGGAAGGCCCGATCCAGGTTAATGCACGCTTGCTGCAGCGCAATCGAGTCAAAATCCTTGAGCCAGTGATACTTGCGGGACTTCTTCGCCACCGCTAGCAGCGGCTTGAGATCTTTTTTGGCGCGGAGCTTGGTGCCATGCCGTTTGTACTGTGTTCTGATGATATGCAATGCCTTGTTGTACACAAACCGCACCGCGCCGAACTGGGCGTTCAAGAACGCTGCCTGTTCAGGGGTCGGGTAGAGACGTACTTTCGTGGCTTTCAGCATGGTATGGGGTTATTAAAGCTGTATATCTATCCATTATAAGTGGCGAAGGGCAAAGATCAAACCCTGCAGCGCTATCGCGCTGCCCGCTTATATCCCCGCCCGACTGTGCGAGGGTTTACGCGGAGTTTTGCTAAAATTGTATTACGCTAATAGAGGTTTCTGTTACTTAATGTCACAATTAGGCATTGGCTAGGTTCAGGCAAGGTTGCGCGCATATTGTCCAATTTTTTGATAAATTGGTGGTTCGTAAAATAATTAGGGCTGACTTACTGGGTAAAAAGTTAGTGAGTGTTAGCAGAAAACAGGTAACTGGCGTGTCAAGTGTCTACTTTTTCAAAAACGATGGATATAAAAGTAATAGTAGACGAGGGGGCACATGGAAGATGTTGATAAAATTGATATTCACGCGTTACGTTCATAAAGCTTGTTTTTCTGGAATAGGGCTTTATGAAACGCATGTCCAGTAAATTTAATCCAAGCAAGCTTTTGATGCTTGGTTCATTGAAAAGCCGGCTACTGCTGGGGCTTTCTTGTGCGCTGCTGTTACTAGCGGCTCTGGTGCTGGGGATGGCGTGGCAGGTGGGGAAAACCATGGTTCAAGAAACCAATATGGCCCATCTACGCTACGAAGCTAACCTAATTGCAGATGAAATTACTCAACAAGTTGAACATCGATTTCAGGCCCTGGATAGGCTTAGTGACGTTATTGGCGTATCCAATAATGAGCAATGGGTAAGCCATCAGTTAGGTAGAAACGATGCGTTGCTGGCATGGTTTGATGCCATTGTTATCAGCGATACACAGGGCCGGATTTTATCAGATTGGCCTGTTGTGCAGGGGCGTGCAGGGCTTGAAACCAAAGAACTTGAATATTTTAAAACGCTAAAGGGCACACGCAGGCCCTATGTCAGTGAGCCGTTTGTTGGCCGTGCCAGTGATATACCAATGGTGTTAATTAGCGTTCCCCGTTTTGATAACGCCGGTCAGTTCACGGGGTTTATAGGAGGGGTGGTCAGTTTAGACAGCAGTGGGTTGTTTAATCGCTTGGCCACTATCCGATTAGGTAGCAAAGGGTATGCCGCTGTTGTTACCGCCACCGGTAAGGTGCTTTATCACCCCGATCGATCCTTAATCAATAACGCAGACTTTGACTCTAAAGCGAGCCCTTTGCTTGATTTAGCGCTGGACGGCTGGCAAGGCGATGGCGTGGGTAGGCTGTTGGATGGCCGTATGGGTCTGCAGTCATATTCACAAGTATGGCCTGCTAGCTGGGTAGTAGGGCTCTATTTGCCCACAGAGCAAGCTCAACTGCCGCTGTCTGGCTTTATACACAAGCTGGGATGGATTTGGGTCGTCATCGCACTATTAATGATGCCCGGTTTATGGTGGCTACTTGCGCGTATATTAGCACCCCTTAATAAGCTAGAGGCGCAGATTGGTGATGTAGGGCTTGGGCGTCGTGCTTACGTTGATCTTGAAACGAATATGCAAGAACTTGAGCAAGTAGCCACTACCTTTAATCGCGTTGAGGGAGAGCGACAGCAGCTTGTTGGTCATCTTCAAGAACGGGAAGCATTTTTAGATTCTGTATTAAATGCATCGCCTCAAGGCATGTTTGTCGCTGATTTTGGTGGCAACATCACCTATATGAACCCTGCGTTGTTAGACGTGTTGGGTATTGAAGCTAATATGCCGATGGAAGCGTGGCTTGAACAGATTCACATTGATGATCGTTCCGGCGCGAAAGATATGTGGATGCATAGCTTAAAAACCGGCAATGACTACACGCGCCAACTGCGCTTTATTCGCAGCGACAAAGAGATGCTATGGCTAGATATCCATGCCCGTGTGGTCATGCTTACCCAGGGCGGACATTCGCTTGGTTTAGTAGGTGTAGTGAAAGATATTACCGAACGCCGTGAGCAAGAAGCGCTACAACGTTGGGAAGCCGAGCACGACCCCTTGACCGGTTTGCTTAATCGGCGAGGTTTTGAGCGCCGCCTTGAAGAAGCCTTTGCTGATTTCCAGAAAACCAGCACGCCCTCGGCACTGCTGCTGTTTGATCTAGATCATTTCAAACCGATTAACGACGAAGGCGGGCACGCGTTAGGTGATGAAATGCTACGCCGTATCGCCCAGGTAGTCGCGTGGGAAGTTCGTCGTAGTGACCACGTGGCGCGTCAAGGGGGCGATGAGTTCGGTGTGTTGCTGCCTAGCTGTACCCTAGGCCAGGCAGAACGTATCGCTGAATCGTTACGTCAGGCAGTCAGCGAGGTATCCGTTGTTCATGAGGGCAAAGAGTATACGGTGACGCTAAGTATCGGGGTCACCTGCTTCGACGAGACCGATACCACCGTAGACGCGGCTCTTTCCCGTGCAGATGCTGCCAGTTACGACGCCAAAGGCGAAGGGCGTGACAGTGTCGTGGTTAAACTGCCAAAGGCACAAGACCCAATGACACTTTTTGAGTAAAGCACATAAATCCTCGTTAGTGTGAGCCGCAGCCGGTCGACAAATCTTGGGTGACGGTAGAATATAAGCATCTGCTTATTCGATTGAGAGTGCTTTTGTGAGCCTACTTGATATTTTTTCTCGCACGCTAGATATCACGCTGCCTGTGTTTGCCATGGTGTTTGTAGGCATTGGTCTGAAGCGTCTAAAGTGGATTGACAGCGGGTTTGTTTCCACCGCGTCAGCACTGGTTTTTAAAGCAACGCTGCCCACGCTCATTTTTTTAAGTCTCATCAAAGCAGACCTAAGCGTTGCCTTAGACGTGCCTCTATTACTGTTTTTTGCCGCCGCCACGCTTGGCCAGTTCTTTATTAGCTGGGTGTGGGCTAGCTATCGCGTGCCTAAGGCCGACCGCGGTATTTATGTGCAGGGTGCGTTCCGTGGTAACTGCGGTATTGTTGGGTTGGCACTGGCCGCAGGGATGTATGGTAATTACGGACTTTCGACCGGCAGTCTCCTGCTTGGTGTGGTTATTATGATGTATAACGTCCTTTCGGTAGTGGCGTTGGCGGCTTATCAGCCCGGCCAATCAACAGACTGGCGTAGCCTGTTAAAGCATATCGTTACTAATCCCCTGATTATCTCTGTACTTGCTGCGCTACCGTTTACGGCATTTTCGATTTCGCTTCCCCGCTGGTTAGTTACCTCAGGGGATTACTTCGCCTCGTTAACCTTACCGCTAGCATTGATCTGTGTAGGCGCGACGCTGTCGGTGACTACTATGCGCAGCGGCAGCCAAACAGCGTTAAGCGCCAGTAGCATGAAAATGATTGTGCTACCGTTACTTGCCACGCTAGCGGCATGGATGCTCGGCTTCTCTGGGGCACAATTAGGGCTGTTATTCTTATTCTTCGCCAGCCCAACCGCCTCCGCGAGCTTTGTCATGGTAAAAGCAATGAATGGCAACGTAGCACTGGCCGCTAATATCATCGCTATCACCACCTTAATGGCCAGCATAACCGTCACCGCCGGTATCTTTGTGCTGCGCCTTTTAGGCTGGATTTAAACACTGCGGTTGGCTGGCTCTTACCAACACGCTATACTACGCGCCCCATAAGTCCCTGTAGCTCAGTAGGATAGAGCAGCCGCCTCCTAAGCGGCAGGTCGCAGGTTCGACTCCTGCCAGGGACGCCAGTAAAATCAATGTGTTAGCCTCAGTGCTTTTCTGTAAATTCTCCGTTTTTGCCTCCGGTTCCCCTAGTGGTTCCCCTAGATTTGCAAGCATTGGGATGGCTTACTGGTACCTCGTCAGTCAGCTATGCCCGGCGCACCAGCAGCCTATGATGATAGGTTGCGAGAAGCTACTTTACTCAGAAGGTTTACAGTCAGTAAGCCCTTAGTTGATTGCTGATAAGGTGGTGTTTGTGTACAGGGTTATAACATTGATGCCGGTCACTTCCAGTCGTGCGGTATGCATCTCGCAATTGGCTTCGGCATTAGCCCGTGAGCCTGCTAGGTATATCCTGCCTGCCAGCTGTTGATCAGCATTCTCTGTCCAGATTTTCCAAATTAAGCCTGGTTCATGATTGATACTTTCTGCCGGGGTAATCATAGCTTTGGTCATTTCGTTACCGTAAGGACCATCAAAGGAAAAATGATCCTGTAATATGACGGGTATACTGCCTCTTGTAACAAAGTATTGACGGTGAAGAATAGAAGTTTTCACCCTTAGTTTAATTGTGCTTTTAGCCTTATATGCAGGAGCTATCTTCCGAGTTCATTTAAGCTCAGATAACCTGAAAAAACTTAGGCACGCCTGTTAATGTGAACAGGCGTGCTTGGTCTCATGGTTTCATGCGGCGTTATCTCGCTCCTTAATCCGAGCTTCAATCCACTCGTTGATTTCACTCTCTACCCATGCAACGGCTCGTCCTCCAATCCGAACTGGTGGCGGGAATCGTTGTTGATCCATGAGCCGGTACAACGTTGACGTGCTCATGCCGCAGCGCTCTAAAACAATTTTCCTGCGCAGCAGCTGTGGGCGTTGAGTTTCGTTCTTGTCCATCACTCATCCTCACTTGGCTGATATGAAAATTAGCTAACAGGAGGAATAAGGTGGGGATTCTGACTATTTGCCCCTTTAAAATGTAAATAAAAGAATCTTTAAGTATCTTAATGTTTAATTTGCGCTGGTGCTTTTAAGCGGGGCAACGATGCGACGTTTGGTGGTGCGCGTTTTGTGTAGTGCGCTTTTCAATCCACTACAATCAATCTAACACTGTCGCAAAGTTTTTCAGTATCTGACTCTAAGACGGATGTCGATAAAACTAACAAGGGTTGTTCAGTAAAGCTGCTTACCCTTACATCCCGTCCACTTATGATGTATGTGCAATTAGTCTTTGAGCTAACCATTCCATGTTGTTGCCTGTTTCTTTGATCGGCCGTGCCGAACTGGGACATCCATCGTGCCCGTTGTCGCTATTATCCAGCGCGGTGCGTGCTGGTTTCCCAGCTCGAAAGATGACCACCTGGATAATGATCTCGATCTGCCGAATGCGGTCAGGCATTCTGCTGCGACCTACTTCTGGCAACTCCATGATCGGTGGTAAAATTCACCATGGTGATCTGCTGGTGGTGAATGGAAGCCGGGTGATCGTGATTGCCGTAGATAGAGACTTGGCCGTCAAGCGGCTGATCCTACTGTCGCGCAACTGCGCGCTATATGGCGATATGTTCCACCAGGTGACGGAAGTGCTAGCCAGATTCTCCCCCCATGCTGAAGTTTACTCGATTTACTAAAGCTTTGTGGGCTTTCAGGGATTCGATCTTGATACCCTCGAAGATCATGGTCGCCAGCTACGCGTTTCCATCAGATAGTGGACGGGTATTTCTGTCTCGGTGGGGGACACTGACTCGGGTGTTGGCCAAGTTGGTAAACTACGTCGCCAAGAAATATTCCACCTATAGAGACCAAAGCGTGTGCCTATTAACAGCGGATAGTCCTGCTACGCACGCGCTGCTCAAGCATCTGCCGATCTGGGGCATCGCTCGACGCTTCGGTGTGCGGTTACGCGTAATTGGAAGTGTATCAGGGAAGAACCTATGCGGGTGTATGAGCTGGTTTCGCAGATAAATATAGCAACCCGCTAATGGCCGATATCGACTGAGGCTGTGTGAAAACGTGATGGTCGCTATACTTTGACTAGGTTCGCTGAGGAAATAGTGATGAAGCGATTCGTGGTAGGCGAGGCCCGAAATCAAAGTACGTTATTCCCTGCGCTTTTGGACGACTTCATCGCAGACGATAACCCTGGCCGTGCCATAGAGGCATTCGTAGAAGGTCTCGATCTCAAAGAGTTTTATTTCAAGGGCGCCGATCCGCATGCAACAGGTAGGTCCGCCTATCATCCCGCTGTACTCCTGAAGCTCTATATTTACAGCTACCTTAATCGCATCCAGTCGAGTCGCCGCCTAGAACGCGAGACGCAGCGCAATGTCGAGCTGATGTGGCTGACACAGAGCGTCTGACACCGGATTTCAAGATGATTGCAGACTTCAGAAAGGACAATGGCAATGCCATCCGCCGTGTGTGTCGAGAGTTCATCGTGCTTTGCCGGCGACTGGAGCTGTTCTTCCAAGCCATCGTGGCCATTGATGGCAGTAAGTTCAAAGCGGTCAACAACCGTAATCACAATTTCACAGCGACCAAGATGAAGCGTCGCCTTGAGCAAATCGAAGAAAGCTTTAACCGGTACCTCAGTCAGCTAGATACAGCCGGTCACACTGAGCCCGTCCTGGCCGAGGCCAAGACGAAACACCTAAAGGAGACAATTATAAAGCTAAGGGAAGAAACGGCACGATTACAATCAGTTGAGGAACAGCGGCTACAATCTCCCGATCAGCAAGTATCTTTGACAGATCCAGATCCAGATCCAGATCCAGATCCAGATCCAGATCCAGATGCCAGGGCGATGGCAACTAGTGGCAGAGGCACCGGGACAGTAGGCTACAACGTGCAGACAGCTGTTGATAGCCAGCACCATCTAATTGTGGCCCATGAGGTGACCAACGTCGGGCATGATCGGGGACAGCTCTTCAATATGGCGAAGTAAGCTCGTGAAGCCACTGGCATCAAGGAGCTGAAGGTCGTAGCTGACAGAGGCTACTTCAAGGGGAAAGAAATTCTCGCCTACCATAAAGAAGGGATAACGACCTACCTGCCGAAGCCGATGACATCTCCAAACCAGGCAAAGGGCTTTTTCCCAAGAGCCGCATTCCGGTACTTGCCTGAAAGTAATGAATATTCCTGTCCTGCTGGTCAGCGGCTCATATGGCGCTTAGAAACGATAGAGAAAGGGATGAAGCTGCATGCTTACTGGAGTTCAGCATGTGCAAGCTGCTCCATCAGAGAGAAATGCACGACTGGCATGCAGAGGCGAATCAAGCGTTGGGAGCATGAAAGTGTGCTTGAAGCCGCTATGCAAGTGATTCGCCCTTCTGAGCTTTTTTTGTATTAATTCGATTAATTAGGTTTACTGTAGTTTTAAGCTAGTAGACAGAATTAGAAAAATAAGCATGAAAATGTTTGACGCAGGAAAATAATGTGTTGGGTATCTGAAGTTTCTAGCAAAAAATGCGTCGGCGTAGGTTTATTTTATACACTGTAGCAAGACCCTCAACTTGCGACACAAAATGTCGCACTGCTCCGATAAGATGGCTAGAAATTGACTAGAGATATTGTCAGAAAGTCGCATACAGACCTTTTATTCGGCGATACAACCCGAACGAGCAGTGGAATCGCTCTTTTAATAGGCAAGCTGGTAACACTGATAATGTTTGATCGCAGTATTGTTTATGTAAAACACAGCACCCCTATACGTTTTGGACATAGAACTAGGGAGCATCACGATGCTAGCTTGCCCGCATCCCATTAGCTAAGCTTGCTTTGCATGCCACTGGTCAAAAACCGCTGTATTGCTTAGTGATATTTTGTTGAATAATAAATATCTCGATGTCTGTACTGGCTGCAGGTATGAGTCATTAAAGTGTATTAAACGCTTTGACTGTGCTTGGTTTGCTATCTACTGCTTTGCGTAGAATCAGCCATGGGTATTGGGTATCTCGGCTTATTGAGTACTTCTATTATTTTTAAATTTATTATAAGTGATTGATAATTATGAGTTATACGCTTCTTCATGAAAGCCAAACTGTGAACGAAAATCTGTCCCGAGGCCTGGATGATCGTCAATTCCGTATTCACCAGGCGAGAGAATACCTAAAACGTACACAGTATCTTTTTGAGCATTTTGGTAGTACTGAGCTCAAGTCGACGCACGGACGCTTCGAAGAGTTGCAAAATGCCTTAGCAACAGACCGCGTTAATCTAGTGGTGCTGGGCGAATTTTCGCGCGGCAAGTCGGAGCTGCTTAATGCTCTGCTTGGCATAGAACTACTGCAGACAGCTCAAGAAACCACAACTGCTGTCAATACCTTTTTACAAGCGATACCGGTGGAACGAGACGAGCGATTCATCCGTATCCATTATCAGGATAACCGCCCTGCTGAGGAGATCTCGTGGCACGACGATGAAGCACTAATGCGTTGGGGGACTGAGTTAGAAAAAAGCAATTCCGATGCTCGTCGTGAAGTCTCCCATATTGAAGTTTTTCACGATCATGACCTTCTGAAAAAGGGACTGGTGCTGATCGATACACCTGGTCTTAAGACCATCATCAAACACCACGAAGAGATTACTCATAGAGCAATAGCTGAAGCCCATGTTGCGCTCTGGGTGCAGGCAACTGATCAGCTCGGAGGCACTGAGTCTGAGTGGGAGTTTATGGCACGCACTCTTCGGCGCAACTTTCAAAAATTCATTACTGTTATCAACAAATGGGACAAGGTTCTCGAACCTCAAGATGCATCTGATAGGCGACTCAGTGAAGAAGAGCGCGTTAAACATAAACTTCAGATTGTGAAAGAAAGTTTTCAAAAAAGCCTAGGAGGCCAGCACAGTGCAGAAATTAGTCGTTTGACTGACGAGAACCACTTGTTCGGTGTCAGTGCACGGTGGGCTCGTGATCCTGACCCAATGCGTCGTGAGCGTTCTAATATTAAGCGGCTATCTGAGCGCATAGTCGAGATGCTCACCAGTGGTGAGGCTCAAGAACAAGTTTTTTTAAAGCCGCTGAAGCAATTAACCGAGATTCAGTCACAACTTGAGGATTATATCACCCACGAACTCAACCAGATTGACACAGATAAGAGTGCGGAAATACGCGATCAAGAGTTACAGCGATTAGATCTGGATATTCGTGAACTTGAACAGAAAGAGGAGCGTGAAACACGTGAATCGCATGATGAGCACCAGCGAGTCGCGCGTGTTGTCATCGACGATATTCGTGAACAGTTGCTCAAGCCGCTAATAAGTTTGCGAGATTCAATTGATGATCAGGTAACAGAATCCTATGTACGCCGAATGATGGGTGTACAAAAGGAGAAGATCGGACTGCCCAGTCAACTAGATCAACAGTACCAAGATTTGGCATTTCAACTTGAAGTACGCTGGCGAGAGCAAAAAGGTAAATTAAACGAGACACTTTATGGATTACGCGAACACTACTTAGATGCCATGACACAGCATGGTCAGCTCATTGAGACGAGTTTGAGTCAGTTAAATATTGCGTTACCTCAGCTCGAGCTCAATCTAGACTTCGACTTCTCGGGTTTGGAAGATCATCGCCGGCGTAGCGCTGAACTCAATAACGAGTTGGAAAGCTTAAAAGATGAGATCGACTCCTTAGAAGCCGATATCGCCAATAATACTATCGATGAGCAAAAACGTTTACGTGCTGAGGCAGAGGTGCTTCGTGTACAACGCCGACTTGAAAGCATGGGCGCTCCGCCAGCTCCAGTTATCTACGAAGAGCGACGCAAAACAAGCGATTATGGAAGTGGTTTTCTCTGGCTATCACCCACCTATGAAACTGTCACCTGTAAAGACGATAATAATGTTAAGCGCTATGAACGTGAGCTTGATGAGCTAAATGAGCTTCATAGCAAGCGCGAACAGGCACTGGGTGCACTGATGCAAGAAGAGTTTGAGCGCACCGGACGAAAAATTAATCTTGAAGCTGCGCGCAAAAAGCTCGATCGGCAGATGGCTAAGCGCGAGAAGGACTTACAAAAAATCGAGCATAAAGTACGCCAGGATGAGGAAGCGCTCATTGAAGATACTGTCAACCGACTACGCCGCAATACGTTAAATCAGCTGAATACAAGTATTGCTGAAATCGACCATTATCTGACTCATAACTTGCGTCAAGTATTTATGGAACAAGCCATGATTCTAGCTAACTGCGTTCAGGAACAGATGCTCGAACCACTTAATGCCAAACGTGCTCAGCAACAGGAAATCGAAATGCTACTGCAACAAAGTCAGAATGATATCGCAGTGCGTAGCGATGAACTTACTGGTGCGCTTCGGGCACTCGTTGAAGTTCAGAAACTTACTCAATTTGCATTGCAGAACGCCTAAGGTTTATATCGATGAATAATCCAAACACACTTATGGCGACACTGAACACGCATCTTCCAAAGTATTGGCAAGAACGTTTGAAGACGCTATCTGACCAGGTACTGAGTCCGGATACCCCCTTACGTGTCATTATGCTCGGTGCTTTTTCGGTCGGTAAAACAAGCCTAGTAAACCGTCTGCTCGGTGATGATTGGCTCGAAACTGCCTGTGAAGAGACTACGGCTCTGCCTACTTTCATTGAATATGGGACGTCTTGTTCAATAGAGCTTATCGGCAGCGATGGTAGTGTTGTTCCGCTCGATGCTAATGGGCTGGCGCGGGCAACAACCCAAGCGCCAGAAGGTGCAGCGTGTGCGACGTTGGCAATACCACTTGACTGGTTGCAAGGGGTAACGCTTATAGACTTGCCTGGTCTGGGAGGGCTCTCGACACGCAATCGTGATTACACCATTGCTCAGATTCAGCAAGCTGATGCCGTGCTCTACCTCTTGCCACCTCGTGGGCCTGATTCCGCCGATATGGCCACACTGAGTGAGATCAACCGATATGGCAAACGCGTTAAGGTCTTAGTCGCCCGCTGGGATGAGATAGAGGAAGCAGTCATACACGGTGAGCAACGCCCAGATTTGGACCGGTGGTCACACCAGATTGAGGAGCAGAGTGGGGTTCGTGCACGACTAACACCCATTGACTGCAACGGATTGGGGCGCGAGGAGACACTCAATTTTATTGAGCGCTCACGCGATGATCTCGGTGAGATCCGCCTCCGGCGCCTGCGTTCAGAATTGAGCCCGGCGTTAGAAAATGCACTGGGGCAAAATTCCGATTCTCAGCGTGCATGTACTGCTCAGTCTGAGGGCGATACCGAATCACTACGATTGGAACTGTTGCAACGCCGCAATGCCCTAATCAAATTCAAAGCTGTTCACTTAGCTCGCGCTAAAGAAGCACGAGAATTACTCTCTCGTAAGGCACAGGAAACTGTGCGAAAAGAGCGCCAGACGCTTAAAAATACACTCACGCTGCTGGCTGAATCGATAAAAGATGAAAAAAGCTGGCAGGGGTTTGCCGAAGATGGTGTAGAGGCATTACGGACGTCTCTGGTCCACCTGGCGGACGCCTTAAGCAAGCACTCTTCTGAAAATACGAAGCTTGATTTACCTGACATTCAGGTGGCAGCATTTAATTTGCGCTTGCCCCCCCCCGAGAAGGTCGAGGTAAGTGATTTTCTCGACATGGCCCGATTTGCGCAGATTCAGAGTCAGTTGGAAAAACATACTGCTGATCTTGTGGCGCTTGAAGAACGCCTAGCTGAATTGCCCGAAACAGATTTGACTGAATCACAATGCCAGTTGCGCGAACTTTTGATGCGCCGGGACCAAATAGCTACACAGCCTCTACCGCGAATCATACAACAGATTGAAGGAGGCAATGTTGGAAAAATACTAGGTCGCATGATTGGTGAGGTAGGTGATATTGGGTTGCTATTTATTAATCCAGCCTGGGCTGGTGCTAAGGTCGCTTCATTCGTTGGCAAAACCTCCAAAATCGTTAATACCACGGTTAACGCAACAAAAATTTCAGAGAACGTGGCTAAGTGTGTCAAAGCTGCACAAGTTGCCCGTACAGGGCCGATTACTTCAAATGTGCTACCTCCTCAAATAGCCGACAAACTAAAAATGTTGGAAAGCTTGTCACTGGGTTACTGGGGGGAGCGTATCGGTAGTAGCCTAGATGGCGGCCCAGAAAAGATAACGGTCATTGATCCCGAAGCTCAAGCGCAGCAGCAAGCAGCTCTGATGGAACTAAATTCACATGCAAGTAAGGTAAGGGCACAGTTGGAAAACTGTGAAGATATCGCTAATGAAAGAAAGCTGACTGGCTGGGCTCTGGAGCAGAACCGAAAAGAACAGATGCACCTTCAGGTTAAGCTCAATCAAGTTAAACAGCGTGCAGAAGAGCGCCGCGAAATGTATGAGCGATCTGTGTGCGAAGAGCGCCGGCAGAAACTTGAGCGCTATATTGAGCGTGCGCTAGGACATTGGCAACACAGTTTCGATCAACAGGCTGGGTACATGTGTGATTTGCTTGAGATGCGAGTACGCGATGAATGGGACAGCGAAATTGAGGCTTTACTCAGTGAGCGCTTGATCGAAATTGAAGCTTTGAATGTACGTATTGAATCTGCTCCTGCCGAACGAGAAGCAGCGCTTGAAAAACTGCGCTTAGAGGCTAATGGGCTGAGGGCTGCACTGTCGGCACTTGAGTGAGGTGGGTTAGATGAGCCATAGAAGTATTGTGAAAAAGCAGAATAATTTAAACAGTGCCACAGCAAATGGCTCAGCGTCATTCAATATTAGGGAAACCCAAACACTGGTGTCGCCAGAAGAACTAACCCGTTTTCTTGAACTCAGCCTAGATTCATGCACTGATGAATATCTACGTCGTTTGGCGTTATTTACTGTGCAGTCAGCAGATATCGCTGTGATTACCAAGCAGTTGGATCTTCAGCGCAAGCGCTTAGAGCAACACGATCGCTCTCTGACCGAGCAATCTGCAGCTTTAGCAGAAACTGCAAGTCGGATGGAAGCACAAATTGAAGGCATCGAACAGAAGCAAAGCTTAGAAAGACTAAGGGAACTGTTGCGATTTGAGGGGCATACAGCCGAAGTATTGTCGATCGCTTTTAGCCCAGACGGCAAGCGGGTGCTGTCGAGTTCGGCTGACCGCACAATACGCCTCTGGGATGCCGAAAGTGGCCGCCAATTACGACGCATTAATGTGCGTAACTGGGTGAGATCTGTAGCCTTCAACCCAGATAATGAACAGATTCTATCGGGCTCAGACTTTAACACGATAGAGATTTGGGATGCTAAGTATGGCCACGAAAAGGAGACTTCTGAATCTCTTCTTTCTGATTTAGACACAATATTTACACGCGAACTTCGGCTTTTCAATGGACATGAAGACTGGGTGAATTCAGTGGTGTTTAGCCCAGATGGAAAGCTAGTGCTATCTGGTTCAGATGACCATACTATGCGTCTTTGGGATGCTGACAGCGGTCACGAGCTGCGATGCTTTGAGGGATATGAAGATTCTGTGAATTCGGTTGCCTTCAGTCCGGATGGCAATCAAGTAGTGTCGGGTTCAAGTGATGGCACGGTACGGCTCTGTGATACTGAAAGCGGTCGTGAGTTATGGTGTTTAAAGGTGCATGAGGGCTGTAAGGTGAATACGGTTGCCTTCGATCCAAGTGGCAAGCGAGTGTTGTCGGATTCATTTGGTCACACAATACGTCTTTGGGATTCTGAAAGCGGCCGCGAGCTTATGTGTTTCGTTGGGCATACAAATCAGATTAATTCGGCCGCCTTTAGTCCGGATGGTAAGTGGATGTTGACGGGTTCAGACGATAAGACGGTGCGTCTCTGGGATGCTGAACAGGGCCTCGAACTGCGGTGCTTTGTGGGGCATAAGAACTTGGTGAGCTCGGTCGCTTTTAGCCCTGACGGCCAGCGTCTGTTGTCATCTTCGGCTGATCATACGGTACGCCTCTGGGGGGGCTCGTTAAGATGTGTTACCAGAATTTAGGTAAATCCAATCAGGTCGCTACATATGATAGATCGAATGCAACTAAATCCGTCTATTACGCCCTTCGTAATTTTTCTGAGCGTATGAACCATACGCCAGTGCCATCCGACGGCTTGCTCAGCGCACGAGTGATCGGCGAATTCTCAGCTGGCAAAACACGTCTTTTGCACGAATTGCTGAGTGAACGGATTCCTGAGGCGCTTTTCCCAGTCAGTTCTCTCGAACGTCAGACCCGGCTACCACTCGAGATTACCTATGGGCATTCCGCTACGTTGGAATTGATTGAGCGATCAGAAGATTATGATGAAGCGGTTGTTGTAGAGACTTTTTCAACTTTCCCGCAGCGCGAAGAAGTATATGACTATGACCCTTCGCGTTACCGGCTGCGTCTTATCATCACAGAGCCAAAACTATTCCTTCCGAACGGCGATTATTTTAGCGACGAGCTGGAGCCTAAGCGCCTGCTGTTGATCGATATGCCGGGATGGAACTCGGGTGAGGATGATATTGCTGAAAGCGATGCCTCGACGACCATAGCTGGACATCATAATCTAGCGTTGGTCTTCGTGATCGCTGCTGATCGGCTTGACGGACAAAATAATCATGCGCGTCTAGGTGAGTTTCTGAACGCCTTTGCCGACGCTGATTTCGTGGGTTTACCCACGCTGATTATTGTGATTACTCAATGTCCGCAACCCGATCAGGAGCGAATCACCGTGCGGATGCGTGAACGGATTATGTCACTATGGGCTAATGAACTTAATCAGGATCCAGAAGAGCTCTGCTTACAACTGCTAGCGGTCGATTTTGCTGAGCTATCACCGGAGGAATTGGTTGCTTTTCGCGATACTTTTTGGACCTATCTAATGGCACCTGTGCATCAAGAACCAACTTCACCTGAGACACATCCTTGGAGCTCCCTAATATGCCAATGGAACAATGATAAGGATCCGCGTCCGTACTTATTGCACGCAGCAAAGCAATTGGAAGAGGCCCGCATGCTTCTCGCTCGCGCCAGCACCGATAGCAAGTGCTTCCTTCCCGGTATGAATATGCACCGTCTGATCGGGCTTGATACTGCTGCTATTCAGACCCGTCTACTTGATATCTGGCGACGTCAGTTACAGTGTCACGATGCGGAATTCATTGCCGAGAGCCTAACGGTATCCAGGCAACTTACAAACGATCACCCTCTTAATGTGTGGTGGAGTCATTACTGGCTGCCTAATCTAGATCACGCTCTTGCGCCAACCCGTCGTTTTTTTAAGCAGGCAGAAACCGCACTGGTCCAGGTCCAGCCGGATACTCCAGATTTGCGCGTCCATCTTATGACACAGTTGAGTGTTCAACATATCGAAGCCGTGCAGGCGCTTGACTCTAGTTTTACTTGTTTGGTGGAGGCCGCTCAAACGTTGACTGAAGGTATTCCTCTAGACCAGACAGTGGCTACGTTGTTAAATCTGTCGCTGTTAGAGGCACGTTACATGGATCATTATACTTTGGCTAAATGTAGTCAGTCTCTCTTAAATCCGACTACAACTGGCCTAAGATAAGGAACTAATCATGCCTAACCTAGATACTTCTATTGAAGGGTTTCTACGTTCTGCAAGCGAAGAGCGGGTGGTTTATACATTTCTTGATATGCTGGCCGAACGCACGGCACAATTGGAACAAGCTTCGGGGCAAGATGAAATACGCTCACTTCGCGCAGAAAATCGCCGATTAGTGCAGCGTATTGCCGATTGTGAGGTGCCGGACATCGATACACTGTTGGTGTTCTTACCTGTAATCTTCCAAGATGTGTGGAGCCTAGTCCGCGCAGATGAAATAGCCATATTGGCGCATACGCTGGAAGTGCCTTCAATCTCCTCATCTCGTCCAGAGCCAACACAGCAAGAAGTCCTGCTGGGTCACCATTTGTTAACGCAATTGGCCGAGGAACAGCGTTATCCTATTCGTAAAGCATGCCAAGCTTTGAAAAAACATCATTCAGAGCTTGTTGTAAGGCACATCATGCAAGAGTTTTTGATGGATCTGTAATGAATGAAAAAGAAGAAATTCGCCTACGTAAACGTCAGGAGGATTGTGAGAATTGGGCTTCTTCGTATGTATGTGAAATATCACGTATCCGCACCTCTTACTTCTGATTGTAGCGGTCAAGTAAAATTGGCCAATGGACTATAGTCAACCCATTACTTTTTCTCTGCCTGTTCTAGCCTCATATCACCATTGTGCTAGTGAGGAATTAGCTGGCTTCAATTTACCTGATTAAATATTTCACGATATGTTGCTGACTCTGTAAAAATTAACGATAGCCACATGTTGGCAACCATCCAATCTTTATGATCCGAAAGAGATAGTCATTTATACCGCCATATTCTATGGCCGATAAGAAAATACGCTTGAAAATTTGAACCGATTATCAATTAATTCAGGGCTCTCACCCTCTACGTTGAGTTAGATCCATTCCACTATATCCTTTTTAAGGAAGGTAAATCGAATCGCCTTGGCTCTGCTCTGCTGCAACCTCCTGCACCGTATCTTTTGGTTGGTACCAAAAGCTTAATTTTTCTTGTTTCAGAGAATAAAAATATGTATTTCTTAGTGGCCTCTCAGAGTGAACGTTGCGACAAATCATTGACTGGCCTAGAGGTGCGCTAGTGGGAGAGGCTACTGACTGCACCCAACATCCCCCATGCCCCTTCCATGGTGGAAAGCGCTCTGGCCACCGGCACGCCGTCAACACGAGTCCGATAACACACGTCGCCAGACGCAGTTTAATGATGACTATCGTACCTGGGAGCACCGCAAAGCCAATTTTGATGCCGCCGAGTTTGCCCGGCAGCAGCGAGAAGAGCAGGGCGTGCTGACGATATGACGCTCACCCTGCAAGAGCGCCTGGAAGAGATCGACTGGCCTCGCGAGACCGTGATCGATTTTGATTTGGGAAGCGATGACACCACGATGGCGCTGGATATTGACCTGCCATCTGACGATGACATGCCGGATCAAGAATGGACGATGCCCGCCAAAGCGCTGCCTTTCGTGTGCTTGGCGCCGTGTTTGTGCGTTTGCCCTCTGTTCAAGAAGCGCGGGTGTCTGGGTATCGTCAAGTGGTCGACCCCACCACGGGTAGTACGCGCGATCAGTATCTCTATAGCATCAAGGTCACTCGAGCACAGTGGAACCGTATCCACTTTGGTCAGCTGGCGCAGGTCGATCCGGTGGCAGCTGTTGAAGCGTTTACGCTGCGTCGTAACATGACCAAAATCGGCATCTTTCGCGACATTGAGCCGTTTAAGCTGGTCTAAAAGGCCTCTCGCCAATACTGAACCGACGACGCAGAGACCACCCCCTGTTGGGTACCGATCTCGATGACCGCTTGCTGAAAGGTGCGGGCTAGGTCGGGCTGGTGGC
Organism: Halomonas qinghailakensis; assembly: GCF_025820815.1. Taxonomy (NCBI): domain Bacteria; kingdom Pseudomonadati; phylum Pseudomonadota; class Gammaproteobacteria; order Oceanospirillales; family Halomonadaceae; genus Halomonas; species Halomonas qinghailakensis. The sequence continues at coordinate 3,021,118 of NZ_CP096973.1, forward strand.
ACAAGGCTAGCGACCGAATCATCCGCGTGGTACGTAAATGATTATGGCCACCAGCTTTCAGCCAAATATGGGTTTGTATTGCCAGCGTTGGTTGAGCGACGATATCGCTCCCATCCCGAGCGAGGCCAAAAAAGTCGAGCATAACGTCTAGCGAGCGCTGCTGATGCTGGCGCATAACTTCATTTCTCTCAAACGCAGCCTGTACCGTGGGCGTCAGCAAGGGAGCAAAGGCGTTAAAACGACCCGCCTCAGGGATAGGGAACAGCCACTGAATATAGTCGTGGGTGTGCTCTAGCCAGAAGGAGGATAGCGCCCAAATATCCTCAAGGCACCGGCCTTTATGATCGCGGCCTTCACCGCAGTAAAACTCAATCAAGCGCTGATCATTATCCATTAAGTAGCACTCATCAGGGGTTCTATCGGGGCATATAACGCCATCTCTCGGGCATGTCGTTCGGCATTGTCATCCTGATGTGCCTCAATGCCCTCCAGTGCACGAAGGTAATAGGCGGGTAAGCCATGCTCGCGTGCCTCGGCAAGCACATGGTGCTTGTACCAGGTATATGGACGCAGGCCGAGTGCGGTGAGGTTGCCGATATACGCCTGCACCTCAAACTGCCGGTCGCTTGCTAGGTCAGTGACGGTGAGCCACGTCTCGTTATATGCCGCGCCTAGCCCCTCATAGCGATCGAGCGTCGGTTTGTGATGAGAAGCCATTTCCCAAATGACCCCATAGACAGCGGACTGCGCTGAGGCAGGCACAATATCGCATTTGCCTGAGCCGTCCCCACCGCGTTGATGAAATGCCAGGCGGTAAGCGGGCAGAAGGGCGGTGGTCACAAAGCGTGCTGGAACGCGGGCCGCTATGCGCTGGGTCGCCATATTGGAACCGTAGGCAAAATAGAGCATGGGGACCCTCCTTGGTGTAGCAATGATAACGTCGTCGCGCTTTTCCGCATGCGGAAAAAGGATATATCGAACCATGAGGCTGGCGGGTGTTTATGAAGTCACAGGGGATTCAGTGGCGTAGTGTGCCAGCATCTGTTCTGCGTTCGTTTTGATCCTCTCTCGCCATGCGTGAGGCGCGGCGACCTTGATATTTGGCCCCATGCCCATCAACCACCAAAGCGTCTGCTGATCATCCGGTACGTGGGCGGTTAGCCGATACCAGCCGTCAGTGTCCGGCAACGCTTCTATCGATTGTGTGTCTGATAGTGGCGTTTCCTGTAGTAGCCACGCCACTGGCCTAGTGATATCAGCCTCTAGTACCACATCGCTCGGCCCCTGAAGATACCCAAACGCACCGCCTTTTATGTACTCATCAATGTCAAAATCGTGCTGCTCTTGCCAGGGCTGTTGACTGAGTGTTGCCTGCTTCACGCGATGAAGGGCGAACTGGCGAAGATCCTTAAAGCCATCCACATGAGCTAACAGATAAGTGGCACTGTGGCGGCTCACAATGCCTTGAGGGTGGAGGATAAACGCCTTTTCAGAGTGACTGGTACGTGATAGATAAATAACGTCAACGGCTTTCTGCTCAAGGAGCGCCTGCGAGATGGTCTGCCAGGTTGCCTCGTTAATCTCAGCGGGGATCAGCGCTTTACCGTTGGGAATGGCGCGTACTTTGCGCGCCCACTGGCTAAGCCCATTAGCGCTCATGTCGTTCAGCAGTTTCCGTGCGTCGGTAAAGTGGGGCGAGAGCTGGCCGACCACCACCGGAGGCAGCAACCCCTTCAAATACTCTTCCGCCAATACCAGCGTTAGCGCGCTGGGCACATCAAGCGCGGGTAGCTGACACTGAAAGTCACGATCAAAATACCAGCGGTAAGGTTTCTGGCTATCGTCACAGCCGATGGGAAACTGCGTGGAGAGTTTCTGGCTTAAATCCCGCTGCAGAGAACGTGTATCGATATTAAACCCGCGCTCTGCAAGCTTCTCTTTCAACACGGGCGTCGCGATGCGTCCTGGAAAGCGAGGAATCAGCTGTAGCATGGTCAAGTAACGGAAAAGCGTATCGCGGGGTTCAGACATAGTGACGCCAACCTTGGCTGGATATATGAAAGCGTTGAGTTTAACGTGCCTCACAAAACTTAGCGACCCGTGCCGGTAAAGCATCAGGCTCTTTGGCCACCAGGTGGGCACGCAGTCGCCACAACGTTACGGTGCTTTGATCTATATAAGTATTCGGCAAGTCATGCCAGAGGGCGGCGGGGTGGATATCCATGGATGTTTCTACTGCAATATTGGGGTGTCCTTCCAGCCAGCGATACACACTCATCGCGCTGCGCCCCACGCATACTGGAAAGAGCAGGGCATCAGCAGGGAAAAGAATCCCGAGTGCCAACAGCAGTGCATTCACCTCATGGTCACAAGCAAGGTGCCAACGTTGATAGTCGGCCACCAGCGGTGCGGTCAGATGACCTGCCACACAGTGCCAAATGAGGTGCGCTTGTAAGAACTGACGGGACGTATCAGATAATGTGGCACTGTAATCTGGGCAGATATAAAGCTTTTTGCCATCCGTGCTGGCACTATGAAAGCGTGAGTCAGTGACGGGGGTAAGGGTGAGAAACTGGCTTAAAAAGCCCATGACGGGCATTTCATGTTTCCACTGCTCACGATCATTTAGCCACTTGGCTACTTCCTGTTGGGTAGTGTCTTGAGTCGTTACACATTCGTTCATGGTCATCTTAGCGTCCACCGTCCCTGATAAGAGAGAATGAGGCTATGACGTGGTTGCGACATTGTGCGTCGCATAGCCCCGCAAAACGTTCTCACGGTGGCACTATCGCGTTAGAAAAATGTGTCAAGATAGGTGTTGATATAAACACGCATAAGCACGCTGCCGATATAACAATGTCAGCAACAACCACTGTCGTTCGTTAAATATGAGGTCTAGAAATGAGTAGCCGTCATGCCAATCGCGCCATCCTGGTGCTCGAGTCTCCATAGGCGTTAGATGACAACGACGCAACGCGTAGCGAACGGTTGATGGCCACTGTCGACAAGCTCAATCGAGAACTAGAGCGAGGAACCATACAGCAGGGCTACCCCGGCCAGGCAACGCCTGGGTCATACGTTCTGAACACCGCACGCCGCGCTACACCACCCGCTGGGAAGACTTGCCCGCTGTGTGTTAGGCCTGCATCCTTAAAACGGGAGGAAAGAAGAAAAAAGACCACCTTGAGGCTACCAAAGTGATCGCCGTTTCGTATGTCTCCGAGGGGAAGCGTTTGCTAACAGATCTCAGAGCTCATCCGATTACTATACGGGTGCAAAGGGGGCTGCGCGAGCCGGAGAAGTGCTATAGCTAATGATCATAAAAATGCATTAAGTCACTAATTAATAATGATTATCCCCAATTATTTTAAAAAATGTAATTGGGGATAATTTGATCTTGTGCTGCCCAACAGAACATTGATCAGTAAATCACTTGCTACAGCTGTCGTAACGACACGCACCAAGAAATCAGCTGAAGAATGCCCAAGTCACTGATTAAGTGCTAAGGTGGATTAGATAATAAAAGTTGCCAGTTGAGAGCAGGATGCCATCAGACCACACCCACCAGCACGATCCACTAGAACGCATCTTTGCATACAGGGCGTTTGATCTGCGTGACCGTTTCCCGCAACCGCTAGAAACAGTCCGGCAAGCACTAGAGTGCTTGCAAAGCGATAACGCCTATCTGCCAGATATGAGCGGTGAGATTGTGGCGTATCTGCGTGGTGGACGCGCAGTCCCTATTCCTGAACACCTGTTTATCCGACAGGTGGGCAATAGCGCGTCAGTGGTTCCAAAAAGTGAAAATGATCGTGTCTGCAATGCTGTGGACACGTGGCTTCGAGAGACCCTTTCGCGAGAAAACGAAGACACGGTGAATGCTTCAACCGTCAGACCCTCCCGTCTCAATATTTTGCTCGATCAGTGTGACCCCAATGCCCCCGAACCTGACGATATACAGGCGTGGCAGCACATGGGAGAGGTTGGCAGAGAAATCATCGAGGCGCCCGGTAGAGAAGACATATGGGACGCCGCCGTCAAAGCGATGGGAGAAGTGAATGCAAGACGATGGATGAAAACGTCGAACCCCAAGCTAAATGGCAAAAGCCCCAACGTGGGTATCGAGAAAGAGCCTATGCGGGTGTATGAGCTTGTTTTGCAAATGAATACAGGAGCGGGCTAATGGCTGATATCGACCGAGGCTGTGTGAAAACGTGATGGTCGCTATACTTTGACGAGGTTCGCTGAGGAAATAGTGATGAAGCGATTCGTGGTAGGCGAGGCCCGAAATCAAAGTACGTTATTCCCTGCGCTTTTAGACGATTTCATCGCAGACGATAACCCTGTCCGTGCCATAGAGGCGTTCATAGAAGGTCTCGATCTTAGAGGACTTGGTTTCAAGGGCGTCGATCCGCATGCAACAGGTAGGCCCGCCTATCATCCCGCTGTACTCCTGAAGCTCTATATCTACGGCTATCTCAATCGCATCCAGTCGAGTCGCCGCCTAGAGCGCGAGACGCAGCGCAATGTCGAGCTGATGTGGCTGACAGAGCGTCTGACACCGGATTTCAAGACGATTGCAGACTTCAGAAAGGACAATGGCGATGCCATCCGCTGTGTGTGTCGAGAGTTCATCGTGCTTTGTCGGCGACTGGAACTGTTCTCTCAAGCCATCGTGGCCATCGATGGCAGCAAGTTCAAAGCCGTCAACAACCGTAATCGCAATTTCACAGCGACTAAGATGAAGCGTCGCCTTGAGCAGATCGAAGAAAGCTTCAACCGGTACCTCGGTCAGCTAGATGCAGCCGATCGCTCGGAGCCCGCCCTGGCCGAGGCTAAGACGAAACATCTAAAGGAGAAAATTATAAAGCTAAGGGAAGAAACGACACGATTACAATCAGTTGAGGAACAGCGGCTACAATCTCCCGATCAGCAAGTATCTTTGACAGATCCAGATGCCAGGGCGATGGCCACCAGTGGCAGAGGCACCGGGACAGTAGGCTACAACGTGCAGACAGCTGTTGATAGCCAGCACCATCTGATTGTGGCCCATGAGGTGACCAACGTCGGGCATGATCGGGGGCAGCTCTTCAACATGGCGAAGCAAGCGCGTGAAGCCACTGGCATCAAGGAGCTGAAGGTCGTAGCTGACAGAGGCTACTTCAAGGGGGAAGAAATTCTCGCCTGCCATAAAGAAGGGATAACGACCTACCTGCCGAAGCCGATGACATCTCCAAACCAGGCCAAGGGCTTTTTCCCAAGAGACGCATTCCGGTACTTGCTTGAAAGTAATGAATATTCTTGTCCCGCTGGTCAGCGGCTCATATGGCGATATGAAACGATAGAAAAGGCAATGAAGCTGCATACTTACTGGAGCTCGGTATGTGCAAGCTGCGCCATGAAAGAAAAATGCACGACAGGCAAGCAACGACGGATCAAGCGTTGGGAACATGAAGATGTGTTTGAAGCTGCACAGTCACGTCTCGATTGGAATCCAGAGATGATGCGCCTAAGGCGACAAACCGTGGAGCATCCGTTTGGCACTCTCAAGGCTTGGATGGGGGCGACACACTTCACGACAAAGCGGTTTAGAAATGTAAGCACAGAAATGAGTCTTCATGTATTGGCGTACAACCTGAAGCGCGTCATAAAGATTTTGGGAGTCAATGAGATAGTGAGGGCTGCGAGGGCGTAACAGCCCTTTTTCTCTTTATTCTAGGGCCGTGATAGCGACTGTAACTGGTTTCTGATGACTCCACGATTTTCAACATCAGTGGTCGGCAATTATAGAAGCCAAGGTTCAGATGAGGCTAACGGGCAGTTGAAGGCAAAGGTTCTTGAGTCGGGCCAGATTTTTCTGTTTTCACACGGCCAGGACCCGAAGCGGACATGTGGGCATGCTCGTTCATTGGGTGTATGTGGTATACACGAAGATCGGTGTTAAATAGCCAAATTTCACTTAATTTTCATTTTTTATAATAAGATAATAGGCGGCTGACCGTGCGGCATAACATTATTGCACGCGTGTGCACGTTCAAGTGGAATATCAAGCACGCGATATAATACCTTTTCTGCGTCATAGGCAACGTATGTCGGAATATTTCAGCGATAGGGAACGGAAGCCTCAGCCACGTACTGAGGAAACGATTTCTCCCGCAGTTTGGGGCGGAGTTGTAGGGCTAATCAATTCTTTGGTTTCTACAGGGGCTTTTGGGGCAAAGTATCCCGAGTTATGTCCAGATGGTCAGGGGCCAATTGGAACCGATGAAAACAGCTTGCAACTGTCCTTGCTCGCTGAGATTCCCGGTTTGGCTTGGCCCTTAGAGACAATAGGCTCGGAGTCCGATGGCTTCCTTGTACGGCGTGTGCCATGTGCTCCTGACACATTGCTGATACTCGATCTGGTTGAGTTCGTTCACGATCGCGTGGCAAAACCGATCCAGGGAACATTTCATTCCTTCTTCAATCATCATCACCTGAACTTCGATGAGTCCGTTGGACAGTTTGAGTTTCGGAGAGACATCAATCGTCTGTTCGCGAGGAATGGCCTTGCGTACGAATTGGGAGAGGATGGTCGAGTTACACGTTTGGCTCCTACTGTGCTAAGGGAGACCCTGGCAGTTGCTGCATTCCGCACAGGGGACGCCACATTGGACGGAATGCTCGAAGAATGCCGCGTCAAATTTCTCAATCCAGCACCCACTGTACGTCGAGAGGCAGTCGAGCGACTTTGGGATTGTTGGGAGCGTCTGAAATCACTGGACGATCCAAAGAACAAGCGGAAATCAGTTGGAACATTGCTAGATCAAGTGACTACAGAACCAGCGTTTCGTCATGTTCTAGAAAATGAGTCAAGGGCCCTGACCGATATTGGCAACTCATTCCACATACGGCACTCGGAGGTCACACAATCTATGGTTGTGGCTCCGAAGCAGGTTGACTACCTGTTTCATCGTCTTTTCGCTCTAATTAGCCTATTGCTTAATGCGCGTGGTGAGAAGTGACGCCGAACAAATCGCTGCAGCGGACATTTGACCCGCTACATACTTTTGCTATTGTAAAATCAGGCGTCGCCTTAAATGTCGCTGAGCTCAGGCGTTGGGCAGCCGGGCGTAGGCAGAGCGAGCGAGGACTCCGGCCATGAACATTTTCAAGGCAGCGACGCAGCCGCTGAAGGAGCCCACAGTATCCACCGTGACGCCAACGCCTGCGAGCAGCACGATGGTGCCCGCCATCGACCTCCTGCGCGTCTTTTCCCCAGGCCAGTGGGAGGACTTCGTTTTGGAGTGGGCCCACAGCCTGAAGAGCCGGTACCAACGCGTTGAGCGCTGCGGCGGAGCGGGCGACCTCGGTCGCGACGTTGTGGCATTCGTCTCTGACGACGAGTGGCACAACTATCAGTGCAAGCACTATAAGGACCCGCTGCAACCGCACCAGGTCGTCCTTGAGCTGGGGAAGCTCTGCTACTACGTTCACGAGGAGGCGTTTTCGGCCCCAGCCGAGTACTACTTCGTGGCTCCCCAAGGGGCAGGGAACAGTCTGTCGCTGCTCTTCAAGAAGCCCGAGGAGCTCCGCGCGCGGCTCATCAAGGACTGGGCGACAAAGTGCGAGGATAACATCACCTCCACGAAGAAGGTCCCGCTGACCGGCGAGCTCCTGGACTTCGTCGAGGGCTTCGACTTCAGCATCGTCAGCTACGTCCCGCCGATGGATCTCATCGAACAACATGCGCTGACACGCTGGCATGCCGCTCGATTTCCAGGGGGCCTACCGCCTCGGCCGCCTGCAGTAGTTCCGCACATCGACGAGGAGAAGTTCGAGAGCCCATACATCGGTCGACTCCTAGAGGCGTACTCCAATCACACCGGCGTGGCCCTGAGCGTCGCGGACTTGGCCTCACGCGAGCATCTCCATCGGCATTTGATGCGGAGTCGTGAGCGATTCTTTCATGCTGAATCACTCCGCAACTTCTCCCGCGACATCCTTCCACCTGGGCAATTCGAAGATCTTCAGGAGGAGTTCTTCGATTCAGTCATCGACACCGTGGAGGACATCACCCACGCCGATGGGTTACAGCGGGTGAACGCCGCGACAGGAGTCGCGCAGCAGCTTGACCCGACGAACAACGCCCTGCGACAGGTACTCGGGGTCAAAGACAAGGCTGGCATCTGCCACCAGCTCGCCGACAACGCTCGACTCAAGTGGGTTCCGTGATGAGTACGTCGGACGCGACAACATCGTGGGTGTTCAACTCGCCAGTCGAGCTTGGGCTGCGCTCGCTTTGCGTCCTCGTCGAGCTCGACCCTCACCGCCACGACCTTCAGCGGCTCGTTCTGCTCGACTATCTACTGGTCCACTCGGCCGACGTGGGAGGCGGTCCCGAGAGCCTCCATCCTGCTGTGCCACAGCGCGGAGCTGAGGTTCTCGTGCGACGTGCCGTGCTGGAACCTGGCCTTGCCCTGTACGCTAAGCGTGGTCTTGTCTCAGTGACGATGGACGCGAACGGTTTCAGCTACGGCGCAACGGATCGGGGCGGCTGCTTCCTGGACACGCTGCGCAGCAGGTATGTCCAAGCCCTGCGGAGCCGTGCGAGCTGGATCGCGGCGAGTTTCGGAGAGTTGGAGACCAGCGAGATCACCCGATACGTCAGTACCGAGCTCGATCGGTGGGGTGGGCAGTTCTCCGAGTATGGTGGATTGAGGAGGTCACCATGATGAACGGTAGCGCTCGACGCGGGTTCGAGCTTCGGGAGCTTCGACTCTGTGGCCCGGATCAAGTGCCCGGACGTCTCTTCTTCGCGTCGGGGCTCAACGTCATCGAGGGCTCGTCGGACACTGGAAAGTCGTACGCGCTGAGTTGTATTGACTTCGTGATGGGATCTGGCACTCCTCCCGAAGAGATTCCGCAAGCGCGATTGTACGATGTTGCCTATCTCTGCATCCAAGCGGCGAGCGGTCAGTTCTACACTCTGAAGCGTGCTCTCGTTGGCGGGAAGATCGGAGTCTTTCGTGGACGGATTGATGATGCTCTCGGAGCCGATGACGAGTGGGAGGTGCTGGGTGAGACCACCAACGCCAAGGAGTCTGTCTCCGGTTTTTTGCTTGGCTTGTGTGGCCTTCATGATAGGCGAGTCCGCAAGAACGACAGCGGGACGACTCAGGAGGCTAGCTTCAGGGTCCTATCAAAGGCCCTGCTCGTCGATGAAGAGCGGATCATCGCGAAACGCTCTCCCCTCTACGGTTCCCAGAACACCGGCAACACCGCCGCCGCAAGCACGATCCGGATGCTGCTGACGGGCGTCGATGACTCCGGCATCGTGCAGCCAGAAGACACGAAGACATCTGCGGGCCGGCTGGCAGGACGGAAGGAGGCGATTGAGGGTCTGCTTGAGAGTGATCAAGCCGCGCTTGATGAACTCCTCGACAACATGGATATGACGCCTGAGGTGGTGTCCGAACTTGAAGTCAAGCTGCGTGAGCTGGGCGAGCTGTCAAGCACGGCTTTTGCCGATCTTCACGCCGCTGAGTCGAAGCGAGGAAAGCTCGTGAACCAGCAACGCGAGCAACGCGGACGGTTGGATGAGCTCGACGGGATGCTCGCACGTGCTTCATTGCTCGACGCGCACTATGAGTCTGATCTGCTTCGGCTCGAGGCCATGGGAGAGTCTTCCTATCTCTTGCAGATGTACGGCGACAAGTCGTGCGACTACTGTGGCGCTGAACCAGAACATCAGCGGCATGATGATGCTCACGCGCCTGAGTCAATGCTCCGGGCCGCCCAGGCAGAAGCGGCGAAAGTCCAGCGCCTCAGAGCGGAACTTCGCATTGCAGCGGACCAGCTGACCACCGAGCAGTGTGTCTTGGCAGCGAGCCTGGGGGAGACCGATGCAGCGATCCAGGAGATCTCCGAAGAGGTTGAGGTAGCCCTTGCACCGAAAGTCCGAGCCACGGCCAACGAACTCCGAGCGATCCAGGGCAGCTACGGAGCGTTCGTAAGGGTGGAGCAACTGCGCGACCAGATCGACTCGCTCAAGAGCCAAATGCTCGACCTGGATGCCACGCCCGACAAAGGGGAGAAGTTGGAGTTCATCAAGCTCACAGCGAACACTATGTCTGACATTTGCTCACGCATCAGGACGCTCCTCATCGCATGGAGGGTGGCTGACGACATTACCGTGGCATTCGACGAGAAGAGCGCTGATCTCGTTGTAAATGGCCGGAAGCGAACGAGTCATGGCAAGGGCGTGCGTGCGGTCATGTGCGCTGGCTACGTGATCGGACTGATGCAAGAGGCACTCGGGGCGGACACTGGGCACCCTGGTTTCGTCGTCCTGGATACCCCGTTGAACCCTTACAAGGAGGCCGACGCCGACGACGATGGTGAGGTCGCCACCTCGGTGAAGGATGCCTTCTATCGGAACCTCTGTTCGTCGAGCGCGCTTGGCCAAGTGGTCGTCTTCGAGAACGTGGCTCCTCCTGCCGATGTGCAAGCGTCCTGCAACCACGTCCACTTTTCGAGGAGCTCCTCGGGACGGTACGGCTTCTTGCCGGTTTCTATGCGACCGTAGTGCTTCAGCTGTGCGTAAGTCGGAGTGAACGGAACCTATTGCCTCCGAAGATCCGAGAAACGCTGCCCAACAAGTCGTTCGAGCGGACGCGTTGGCGTGCGCCACTCAACTTTGACGTTAGCTGTTTTGAGGAATGCCATGATCCTTTACAAGTACATGAGCGCGGAGGTGGCGAGGAAGGTTTTGCAGGGCAATTCAATTGCCTTTGCAATCGCCAGCGAGTTTAATGACCCTTTTGAAACTATCGCCGGATATCCAGTCCATCCGTCAAACCCGATCGGAGAGCTATTCGATGGCATTCGTTCTTGGGACTCGCGTCATGTATGGACGGAAAACAGTGGTGTGCTGAGCCTAACTCGAACCGCGAAAAATCCGCTGATGTGGTCGCATTATGCAAATGAGCATCACGGTGCGGTAATCGGGTTTGATGCTCAGTTGGCAGGCTTTACCGACGAAGAGACCTGTCTCATTCCCGCCCAGCATGGAAGCATCATTTACACGCAAACGCGGCCATCTACCACCCTGACAGCTAATCCCAAAGGTGACCCCGTGAACGTCGGTCACACTCATCACTATCCCGTTGGTCATCACGAGAAATTGAGTAGGCTCTTCTTGCATAAGTCCATGCGTTGGGCCTATGAGGAAGAGGTGCGAGTTGTGAAATGCATCGCCGACAAGGATGGGGCTGGAGCCAACGCCAGCGGAAATTTTGAAGTGGTTGAAGCTAACGGACGTCGGTTGTATTGCTATCGCTTGCCAACAGGAAGCATCAAGGAAATTTGCCTTGGGTTGAGGCACGAGGCGTTGTCTTCCCCCCAGACATTTTCGGAATACTCTGCATTCGCAGAGCAGGTGCAGCCTGGAGTTAAGATCTTGACTTGTCGCATGGCAGATAAATCTTGGGATATTGAAGTTGATATTCCCTAGTAAAGACACAGCTAACAACACGTTGCAGCGGACATCTGACTCGTTACCCATTTTTGCTATCGTAAAAAAGAGCGTTGCCTCAAATTCAGCTGAGCTCAGGTGTTGTATGAGGATTCTCCGAAAGCCCGCTTCTGGCCGGACAACGACGGCCCGGGATAGACCGTCGTTTGTCCTTATCAAACTTCGGTCTGTTCTGCCATTTCCAACGCATCATCTACCTCGATCCCTAGATACCTGACGGTGTGATGAAAATTAACGATTATGCCTATCATAAGTTTAGAATGGCTTTTGCGGCTGTATTTTCAGGAAAAAAGTGCCGGCAAGTAAATCCGATCATAGAACGCGCGGTTTAATATGCTGTTATGGGTGCTTCACGAGGCTTCAGCTTTGGTTGTGCAGTGCCGTGAAAAAAAAGGCCTAATAGAATTGCTCGTTGGCCAATATAAGTGTTAACAAAAAATGTTAAAGGGGACATATAACTATGTTGGAATTTATTGGTTTTTTAGTCGTTGCTTATTTTTTATGGAAAGTAGTCTCTGCTGGGATTTCAGGAGGAGTGAAAGGCCACATAATGCGATCTGTGGCCCACGCCACGTCTCTCGGTGTGCCTTACGAATATGCCCTCCGAATGATCTCAAACAGAAAAATTATGAAGGACTGCCGTTCACGTATGTTGGCTCTTGAGGCGGATTTTAGCGCTAAGGATGGACATGTACAGAACGGCGAGATTATTCACATGCTATACAAAGGTCACTTGGAGGAGACAGACCAGGGCAAAGCGACAACTGACATGATTCACCGTATGCTCAGGCGAGATCCTGCTGAAGAAATAATTCCGAGTAAACTGTTAGGCGAAGTAACTCTTTCAGACATATTAGAGCGTGCTGAAAACGAAGGAGTGCCTCGTGAAGAAAGCCTGCTAATTCTAAAGAGTCAACGCGTAAAGCTGGAGAACTTGTTGAGGGAACTCGATCAATTACAAGGTGGTGTGGCCGCTACGGGTAAGATGGGGGATTATGGTTGGATAGAACCAGCTTATCTGTGGAGACGTAATATAGTGCGGGCTATAGAGAGTATTTATGGTGAAAGATTTGAAAATCGTTCGAGTGACTGGGGGACAGATGAAGACATCCGATTCTTGATCCAAAGGGCAGCGAACAACCCTGACTCAATGCATAGATATCCCAATCTCAAGTTCGGTACCGTCGCTGAGTTCGTTAATAGATGTAAATCGGGTTGTGAGTGGTATGAAGGATACGGTGGTGTCCAGTTTTGGTGTCCAATTGGTGAGAAAACATACCACACAGTCATCAGCACCTTAGTTCCTGAATTGCAAGATGAGAGCGGTGTGAAAATCAGGGCGAGGCTTGAAACGTCGGCGGACACAGAAAAGAAAGAACCTGATATGCTGACCACAGATTTGGAAGAAGATAGTGTCAGTGAAATATAGAAAGAAAGGTGATTAGTGCTTTGGGCATTTCAATCGTGCCCTTAGTTCGCCTTTAGACCAATCATGAGAGCAATTAATTGCCAGGCAACATGGTGTGCCATTACAAAAAATAGTGTTTAGTTAACACCTGCTGAATACGATATTTCCCCCCTGAGGCGTGAATACTTCGTACTGTTTAGCAGTAATTAGGTAGCAGAAGTGTCTTGGACTAGTCCTTATTCTCATACGATAAAGGTGTAGAGCACCATCGCGAACTGTACCTTATATTAGGTTTGCCGAAATATCCGCTTTTGGCCGATAGTGGCCAAGCCAACTTTGGTGTTGCAGAGTTGCATATCCGAGAATCATGGCACTGAATGCATCTGTTGCCAGGTAGAGAATTGCTTAGCCTGTGCTGTTTAGGTGTGTTGTTATTATCTGTATCAACCTGATGGTCGAGAGGAAATTGAACTGACGCCTGATAGCGCCATCGAAGAAAATATCAGATAAAGGTCGGCTTTTGCTGACAAGCTATTACTACCCGTTCTTGCAGGATGGGGTCTTCGCGGAGGACTTTATGGACTACGAACATGCAATTGTGAAATTCGAAGACGGGATTGGCACCCTGTTCTGCAACGGCTGCGGCATTATCATCGCTGAGGGTTCCCAGCATGAGGATAGAGAGCACTACTGTAGCATGTGCATGAGCGGCAATTGCAAAGCAAAATTCAAGGACGGAAACTGACATTACCAGCCCGCCACTCTCCGCGTTTTAGGGAAGGGGCGTGGAATAGATGTTGTGAACATCATTAATCTGAAAACTTTTTAACATCCGCTCTTGGCCGATATCTGAAGGAGTACAATACGGTCTTTTTCCTTACGCTCGACGACCGTTCCTTCAGAAGTCCCAGGAGGTAGGGGGTGTACCCAATGACTCGTATACTCGTATAGATGAACCGCTGCATGTTAGTAATTAAGAAATCTTGGTCAGTTTTTGTGAGCAATTTAGTGTACACCTAGACTATAGATACATAGTTTAGGTGTACATTTATGAATCAGATGACCGCTCGGCAGCGACTAGACGGCTGGGACAAGTTAGGGCGAAGCGTATTCACGCTAAGTGACTTGGCAAAGATCTTTCATGAAGACAAACCGAAAACCCTTCAGGAAGGGATCAACCGACTGCGTAGGCATGGCGTTCTTGAAGGCGTTGCTCGGGGCATCTATTGTTACGCCCTTACGCGCACTCCCGACCCATATCGGCTAGAGCGAATCGCTCGGGCCATGCGCCGTGGGGAGTACAGCTACGTGTCGCTGGAGTCTGCCCTGTCAGAGTATGGGGCCATCTCACAAATCCCCGTCGATCGCCTCACCATTATGACAACTGGGCGTAAAGGTACGCACCGCACTCCTTATGGCACCATTGAGTTCACTCATACGAGTAGACCCATCATTGAGCTGCTAGCGCGCATGCGTGATATTGGACGGCCGCTCAAAATGGCGACGCCTGAAGCTGCCTGGGCGGATCTCAAACGTGTGGGGCGAAATACGTATTTAGTCGATGTGGAGGTGATCCATGGCCAGGATTTTGCCAAGCTATGATTTCGCCAGGAGCCTTTTTTAATCCTATGCATAGCGCTGATGAACCAAAGCAGCAAATTACTACCGTAATTTGGAGTGTAGCTGTCGAGCTGTTTGGTGGGGATCAAACAGCAGCGGACCTGTGGTTGCACAGTGAAGCAATGGGTCTGGATTGGCGCGTCTCATTGACATCATAGAGGAGGATGCGCAGCAGGTGCTGGATCTGATTATAAGAATGGGCAGAGGCGTTTACACATAACCTCGCTATTCTTTGACAAGCGCGTGGTTGTAATCCTAGCAAGCACGCTCTTGGCCGCTATTTGCTGCACAAAATGTGTCCATACGAAACAATACATCATGTAGAGTTTCCCCACTCTAGAACATGTAACACGCGTTGCACTTGCTTCTTACCTGATTCAGTTTCGCAAAGTACCAACGGAATTTGGCCGTTCAACGACTAGTTAGGTCGGGACAGCGCCAGGTAATAGCGGCATCTGAGTCCTCCCACACATTTAGAGCTAGTATACTGGTGTGTGACTGCACTCAGTCGCTCAAGCTTTTGATCCAGCTTGGTTGTTTGCTAGTTTTTACCTGATGTGTTTGATGGGTTAGGAATAGCTTCGAGACTTTTCTGTTTAGTTTCAATAGGTCCCACTTTGACAGAAATTCTGTTCCAAAGCTAAAAATCCAGTTTTTCTTAATAAAATTGTTTTTCTGGGGACGTGTAAGTTATGAATTGCTTAAAAAGCTATGTTTTACAAGAGGAAATGGAGCTGACTCATCCACTCACCCACCCAGTAAAGCATTTTTTGTCCAGTTTTCCGTTCTGCGACATATAATGTCGCAAATGCGGCTCATACTAGTTGGCAATCACAGCGCATTGGAGAGCCTTCTATGTATGCAACCCCCGCTCAAGCGCAGCTGCTGCTGCGCCACCAGGTAGAGCAACTAGCTAGCGACCCAACACTGGCTGAGAAACTGCCACCGCTTATGCTTTGGGGGCCGCCAGGCGTGGGGAAAAGCTCGGTGGTGCGCCAAGTGGCTGAACAGCAAGGCATTGGCTTTATCGATATTCGCCTAGCCCAGCGTGAACCCATCGATCTGCGTGGCCTGCCGGTGCCTGATCATGAGCGCGGTGTGGTGGACTGGCTGCTGGCCGGTGAGTGGCCGCGAGACCCCAAAAGTCGTGGCATTCTGCTGTTTGATGAGCTCACCGCCGCAGACCGCAGCCTGCAGGTCGCTGCTTATGAGCTTATTTTAGACCGACGCTTAGGGGATCTTTACCGACTGCCGCCGGGCTGGCTGGTGGTGGGAGCTGGAAACCGCAGCGAAGACCGCGCCGTCGCGCAAACATTCTCTAGCGCCCTAGCGAACCGCTTTTGTCATATCAGCTTAACGCCAGACCTAGACACCTGGACTCGCTGGGCGGCTGGTGAGGGGCTACACCCCGATGTGACGGCATTTTTACGCTTTCGGCCAGAATGTTTCTTCGATATGGAGGGTAACGTTGAGCAGGGCTGGCCAAGCCCGCGTAGCTGGACGCGCGTGGCGCAGTCGCTTAACCACAGTCAAGGGCTGCCCGCCAGCACCTTAGCTCTGATCGTCCATGGTTTAGTCGGGCAGGGCGCGGCGACGGAGTTTTTAGCGTTCCGTGACTGGGCCCTCAAACTACCAGATATTCCTGCCATGCTGAATGGAAAAGTGCCCATCGATATTCCAACGCGCGCTGATCAGCGCTACGCTTTTTGTGCGGGGCTTGCCCACACGTTATGGCAACATGTTGCAGATGACGCACTTTATGATGCTAAAACACAGCAGCGTATCGCACGTTTTTTTCAGATCAGCCAAGCGCTCAGCGCCGACTTTGCCACGCTAGCGCTGATGGATGCCATGCAAGGTGCCAATGACGCCCAACAGCAAACGCGTACCTTAGCGTTAATGAGCCACCCCGCCTTTGATGCGTGGAGCGAGCAGCATGGGAGTGTGTTTCAAACGCACCTGGCCAATCATATGAGTGCTGCGTTGGCGGCTGAGCCGGCGCCATGAGCGACCAGCGCGGCCCTAGCGCCGCCGAACAGACGCTCAAGCGCCACATCCAGCGCCAGTGCGAAGCAGACCGTGCAGTGTTAATGTCGGCACAACCGTTTACCGCTCGGTTACTTATGCAGCTGTCGGTCGTTACCGTCGTCGATGACCGCCTACCGACGGCGGGCACGGATGGCGAAACGATCTTCGTCAATGCCCAGTTTATGGCCCAGCGCAGTGATGCGGATCGCCGTTTTATTTTGGCCCATGAGGTGTGGCACTGCGCCTTGGGACATCATGCTCGGCAGTTCGGGCGTGACCCAAACGACTGGAACCGCGCCTGTGACTACGAAATCAACGGCATCTTGCGCGAAGAGCTACGCCACTGCCCAGACGATGCGCTCTACCACCGACGCTATTTAGGCAGCTCTGCTGAGCACATCTACGCCGACCTTCGCCAGCATCCCCACCGACGAGAGCGTGGGCGTGTACTGGATGAACATACGCTCCATGTTGCCGTTACGGCAGCGGGGGGCGTGATCGACCCAGACTTCACACCCAAGCCTGTCACGCCAGAAAACGCTCGGGTCTGGCAGCAGCGCTTAGTCGCTACTGCCCAGCAGCATCAGCGTCAGCAAGGCCATTTGCCAGGGCATCTGAACACGCTCATCGAGCGCTTGCGTAAACCCCAAGTGCCTTGGCAGCAGGTGTTGGCTAGCCACATTCAACGGACGTTAACCGGCAACCGGCAGTGGCTACCGCCATCACGTCGTCATCTGCATCGTGGCCTGTACCTGCCCAGCCAGCGTAGCCAAACGCTCGCTCTTGCCGTCGCCATCGACACCAGCGGCAGTTGCCAGCGGGCGTTACCGCACTTTTTAAGCGAACTTGCCGGTATTTTAGCGGCCTGCGATCGGGTGGCGGTGGACGTCATTGAGTTCGATAGCCAGATTACCCAGCGTAGCATGCTGCACGAAGGCCAGCTCCATGAGCTCGCTCATTGGCAGTGCCAAGGCGGTGGAGGAAGCGATATCCGCCCTGTGTTTGAATCGCTGGCGAACTCACCACCTAACGTACTGGTGGCGTTAACAGATGGAATGATCAATGCACCCCTGCGGTCACCAGGCTACCCGGTGATTTGGTGTCTCTCTGCCAACCACCGGCCCCCTGTGCCCTGGGGTGAGGCGCTATCCATGGATGGACAGCCTATCGCGGAGCACACCCCTAGCCACAGACCTGCCAGGTCTTCAAACGGCGGTCACACTGAGCGTGATGAGCGGGAGGCTATCTTGGGAAGTGTAACGAATCATAGCAACTAGGGAGAGGGACATCGTACTATGCGTTTTGGTAAGACACCATCCTCGCCGTTAATAAAGCCATATTTCTTTTGTGCGCTATAAGCAATGATGACACCTTGCACGACAAGTCCCTTACATCATGATGTTATCCGTGGATATGCGGTGTGTTTTTAACACCGCGATATAACTCTAAGGTTGCTCATCATAACTAAAAAGAGACTAAGCAGGGAGGTTGTAATGTAAGCTCATAATCTTACGATAAGCTTGCTCTCTCTTAAGCTTCTGCCCTAAGGTAAGTGTGCCTTAAATATGCAGCCTGAGCCTATAAAGAGATTATTCATGGAAAAAGTCACCTATATAGAAGAGTACGTCGTACCTCAGCTTTTCACGACAGCGTTTGAAGCCTACGAATTTGAGCATCGAGGCCGTGAGCGTTCAAAAGGGTATGCGAAGCTGGAAACGTTCGGCCTTCTTTGGGGATATTCCATTCCGGCAAAAGGTGATTTGCCTGCACGAATCGTCGCCACAATGTCGACAGTTGAAACGTCAGCGACTCGCCATGAAGATTGGGTTCAGCCAAATTTTGACTCTATCATTGCCAAAAAACAGTTTTTTGAGCGCTACTGGCAAAATATTGAGCTGGTGGGCACCTTTCATTCTCATCCGTATGAAAACCTTGATGACGTCAAACTTAATAGAGGCTGGCAAGGCTCACCAGAAGATCAAGAGTTTTGGCCTTACTTCCATCAGCTAGTGGCTCCCGAACAGCAGCTGATGACTCACTTGGTCATTACGATTGCTAAGATGTCAAAGCGGGGCTGGGCCATGCCGGATCGTTTAAAGGGCGGTGAGCATGACAAAGGGTATGTGCTAAGCGCAGACGAACGTAAATTTTGGCTACGTGCTTACGCGACTAATCAAATGCTAGATGGTGAGTATGAGTTTTCAGATGACATGGGACTGCAAGTTCCTGCGCTTCATGATTTCATGAAGTGGTCATCTCGTTAAGCTGAATTGTTCTAATCGATGTCCATGTGCTTGCTGGTAACCGTGAACATCTCTGCACTGATATCCGCTTCACGTATCCCAAAACAGCTCATGGGCATAACATCTCGGTTTGGCGGCAGGGTCAATTGTGATTACTGCTCGCCTAACCAACCCATGACTGCCTGCAGTGCTTGTTCCGAGGGCATGGCATTGCGCTTGTCTCGCGCCTGACTAAGCACCCATTTATCACCCAAGGGAGCAATGGCAACGGATAAGTGCTCTGGTTGGCTCATGTGGTAAATCGCGATAGACCCTTGTGCCACCAACGTGTGGTAACTTCCCACACAGTGCTGCATGCGTTTTCCTTCAAGCAAGAGTGAACTCCAAGAGGTTAAGGCGCAAATACCTTCTTGGTTCGGTAGAGGGGCGTTGGGGAAAGGCCCGTAACGCTTTTCCAGCATGTCAGCTTGAACCGCACTTTGCGCAGCATTTCGGGCATTAAAGTGTGCGATACGACGATCATGCAGCGCTTGTAGCTCCGCTATCGATCTAACACGACGAAGCCTTGAGAGGTTGGCAGCATCTAGGCGGTGTGTGTCTTCTAGCATGGACGTTAGCCAAGTGCGATCATGAGCTCGGTTGGTCGGGTTCAACGCCTCATCAATGAGCGCGAGTAATCCTGGCCATCGTTCCCCTTGGTAATTCCCTAAGAAAATTAACTGTTGAGCATAGGGTGACGGATGGTGCCGAAGTAGTGACGTTGTCCCGGCATCCATTAATGCGCGTTTAAGTGCGATGAACTCTCGCCCAATCATAGGGGTGAGCGCGCATCGGCGCAGCAGTTTGGCAGTCGCCTGCGTACTGGGTAAGCCAGCATAGCCGCACAGCTCAGATTGCTTTTTACTGAGCATGCTCAATAAATAGTGTTCTGACCACTGATGCTCGATGGCTTTCTCAGTGAGTAACACCAGTAGCAGGGGAGAGGAAACCGCCAGATCCAAGGCCGTTGGATGGCGGCCTGTCAGCTGGGCCAGCTCCATGCCCAAAAAGGGTACGGCGTTAACCAGTGTTGTTACCTCAGCAGGCATGCCCCGCGTTAAGGCCTCGCCATGAGTGCTCATCAGGGCCTGCCAACCAATCCCCGCAGGGGCTAAGAACTCTCCCCACGCCAGCGGCTCATGTTGGGTTTCGCTGAACCATGCAAACGGTGTGGGTGAGCGCCATGGAGATACTTTCACGACCAGGGGGTAGCCAACAGCAGCGGATAAGTCGAAGACGATGCGTTGATCGTCACGAACCGCCATCTTCTGATGAGATGTCGGTACCCATCGCTGTAAGGCACGGTGCATCCATGCGCGCATAGGTATTTTAAGCCTCAGTCTTGATGATGGATCACACCCACACTCGTAAAACCTGTCAACGCTAGCGGCGCTCCCGGTGAATGGGTATAAGCCACTAGCGCCTCCCCATAAGCCGCCGCGTAATCCAGGCAAGCCACGTTACGGCCCAAGCGCAGCGGGGTGCCTGTCAGCGCATAATGACCAAAAAAAGTAGGGTGGGCGTTATGGGGATAGCCATGCTCACGCGCCTGGGTGGGTAAGAGCTCCCAAGGGTGAATCAGTGCCACGTCGTTGGGCCACCACCGAACGCGCTTTCTAATAGTACGAAACCCCGACGCTGAGACATAGGGACGAACCGTGTGTTCGCAGCCGGCAATCACTCGATCCATCGCAAAATAGGTGGTCGAGTACGTGTCTTCATAAGCGGCCATGGCGGCATCGTCCAAGCAGCGAATGCCCATCGCTTTTAAATGCTGAAGTGAAGCTTCATGCCACCAAGCATGTACCACGCGACAATGCTCTAGCTCTAAAAAGAGAGGCTGTGTGCGTAGCCACTGAAAATGATCAAGGAGTAGCGCTAGGCCATCTTCCTCGTTGGCAAATTCATCGACCAGCCGTTGGCGATCATTATGCTGGCGCGTGGCATGAATAAAAGCGCTTAGATCGTCTTGATGGTGATACGCGTCTCGTACCCAGTTCAGTTCGTGATTCCCCACGACCATAAGCGCGTGACCCGCATCGACCATTTGGCGCACGAGGCGAAGTACCGCGCCTGGCCACGGCCCTTTATCAATAATATCGCCAACAAATACCGCCACATGCCCCGGTTGCTGCCAACCCTGCGGCCCCTTGCGATACCCCAAGCGGGTTAAGAGTGCCTCCAGCGTCGCTAACTGGCCATGCACATCACCGATGATATCGTAGTGGGGTGTATTGCTCATGCAGCCTCTCCTCCGTGTTGAGTGCTGCCAGCATCGCATTAGGGTGCGACGCTTGGTGTCGCATGCGAGCGATAAGGTATGAAAACTACCTTATGTAGAGGCGCTTATGACGAACGAGAATCGACCCCCGCAACAGCCACTGCCCGCCATCAATCCCTATATGGATGAGTTATACCGTTATCTTGGTGCGCTGTTAGGCTTAGCAGCTGGAGATGCGTTAGGTACCACACTGGAATTTTGTATCCGGGATCAACATCCCAACCACACGGAGATGCGCGGAGGCGGTGTCTTTAATGTTGCCTCTGGGGAGTGGACAGACGATACCGCCATGGCGCTGTGTTTGGCTGAAAGTCTGGTGAGTCGCCAGTCGTTTGATCCGCATGATCAGTTAAGCCGCTACGTGCGCTGGTGGCGTGAAGGCTATATGGCCTGCCAAGGCCGCTGCATTGATATTGGCGGCACTACCTTGGATGCCTTGCAACGTTTTGAACGCACACAAGACACCAATGCGGGCGGCACCCAGGCGTATCAAAGCGGTAATGGCGGCATTATGCGCCTCGCGCCAGCCGTTATGGTGGCGAATAGCGAGCAAGAGGCAGTGTCGTTAGCGGTGCGAAGCAGTCTTACCACGCATGCTAGCCCCGAATGCCTGGATGCGGCCGCATTAATGGGTGCCGTGCTTTGGCGGTTGTTGCAAGGCGAGCCTCTGCGCAAGGTGCTCGCACAGATGCCGACTACCCCTGCCCAAGGCGATCGTATCTTAGCGCTTCAGGCGGGGCTGTTTTGTGAGCTGTCGCGCGAGGAAGTGTCTTCCAGTGGCTATGTCATCGACACCCTAGAGGCTGCCCTATGGTGCTGTTGGCAGGCACGTTCGTTGGAAGAAGCGCTAGTGCTGGCCGCCAACTTAGGCGATGACGCTGACACCGTTGCTGCAGTAACGGGGCAGCTGGCAGGTGCTGCGTGGGGAGTTAAAGCACTGCCCGAACGGTGGTTAACGACGTTAGCGTGGCGAGAAAAAATAGATCAACTGGCAAGAGCGCTATACGCCCTCAAACAACGTGGAGAGTGAACTATGCCGCGCTTAGTTAAGACCACGATGGAGATTGGCCTCCAAGCACAGCGGGATATCCTATTTTTAACCTTTAAAAATGAGCGTCATGACGACGATATTTTGGGTACGCACTGGGAAGATCACCAGGGTCGCCAACACGTTGTTGAGTGGCTAGAGGCTAATGAGATTCCATGGGAGCCATGCGTGCATGCAGCGCCAGGCAAGGCTCCGTGCTGTTACCAAGGGTCTATTTACTTGGCAGTGGCGCCTGATGAAGACAGCCCAACCTACCAAAAGGTGCTGTCATTTTTGGAGGATGAGACGGGGGAGTGCCGTTTCCCGAGCGTAGATTTTTGGCTATACCCATTTCACTTAATTGAGCAACATGCAGGCCAGTGCTGATCAGAGCGGTCTGTGCTAATTCGTTTCGTGAGTCTGCCCATTGTTGCAACGTATGTGCGCATTTAAGGCTGTTAAGTGAAGTCATTACCAATCAATAAATGCGGGGCGTGGCGGAGCACAAAGCGGCCCACCTCAGGCCCCGCAATCAAGTCAATGGTGCGTCCACACGCTTCGCTCTTTTCCGCCGCATAGTTCTCAAGTGTTTCGGTTGCCTGCCCTGTGGTGATCAATAAGCCACCATCGGCGTTGTACTTCTCCATGCCTTCAACAATCTGATCAACAGCGTTAAGGTCGTGATGCGCACCCGAATAGGACTTTGCTTGCACTACCAAGCGCGTACTCAGTGTTACACCACCAATGGGGTTCTGAAAATCAACGAGTAAGTCTGCACCATGATCAGTACGCCAGCCAAAACCGTTTTTAACCGACACGGTGTGTGGCATCTGCATAAACACTTCATGCAGAAATATCTCGAAATCCTTGCCTTTGTTCATCTCCTGAATGGCCTGCGTAAGTCGAGGTAAAACGTCCTGATTCACGCGTTCTCTCAGGTGGATAATACTTCTTAGGCTAGGCGTAATATCGTTGTAGCGGCTTGTTTTCAGATTCTCGATGCTTGTCAAAAAATCCGCAACGTTCAAAACGCGTTGACCGCGACGCATAGGCCTCAAGTTTACCGATGGAAGGACGTTGGTATCGTTGCGTGAAAACTCGATTAGGGTGCTAGGGTCAACGGTCAGATAGTTACAAAAGTCGCGTCCCCAGGCGCACTCTACGCCCTGATCAAAGTCATACTCCCCACAGACCTGAACGGCAACACATTGCCCATAGGCTGGCAGGTTAACGTGCACAATCCAGTCGCCTGGCTTAATGTTAAGCAGGAAGCCGTTAGCCCCATGGTATTGCTCTCGTAGCGACACCTCTTGATCCCACATGCCAAAGCGTGACTTGCCTTCTTTAATCGCATTGTAAATGGAAGAGCGTGCGGTATCGGGCACTTTCGCAAAGGTAAAAACCTGGGGCAACATGGGGCGTTCTCAGTAGTATGAAATTTGAAAGAGCTTACCTTAATATAAGGCTTTATGAATATTCACATTGTTGATATAACTTGCATCGATCACACGCTAGCCGGCTTTGAGCACATCCCTACAGATAAGTTGTCTGGCACTTAGAAGGATTAAGCCCAAGAAAAAATGCAAGATGTGCCGCATAGCTGGCCTATGTCGGCTATTCGTGCCGTACAGCCCCAACCTGAAAGATATCGCTAACTGGGCTGTCCGCCAGCAGAGCAGCTGCAGCAGCAACATGGTTGGGCACATGCACTAGAAAATTGACTAATAACCGGTGAACCTCTTGATCGCTGAATTGCTCTGGCGCTGAATAGAACTGTACTAAGCGATCTAGGTCGCCTAGCCAATCAGTCATATGGAAGGCGACATCCGCACTTTCAGAAGACGAGAGTTCCGACGTGTTTTGTACCGCTTCCTGTATACGCCGTCTGACTGTATTCCCAATGATTTCTTGCTTCATGTGAGCTTCCCAAAGCCGATGCCAGTTGCTAACGCGTCAAATGGTCTGCGATGTATATTCACACTATTTTAAGTAGAATGCCCAAATACATTTAGCCCAGGTAGACTACTGGCTTAACCATGCAGCGAATATAGATTAACTGGGGAGGTAACTTGGCTGAGATTTACCCACGCCTGAGCGAGACCGAGCTCAACGCGCTACCTTCCCGGGCGGAAGCCAACGTTTACCGGCAGCTGCGCGTATTAGATTTCTCCGGCCTTGAGGTGATGCACAGCCTGGCTACGCAAACCCGTAACGATAAGGGAACGTGGGTAGGTGAGATCGACTTCCTGCTATTTCATCCGCAATACGGCATTCAGCTTTGGGAAGTCAAAGGTGGCGGCGTGTGGCTGGATGGGGAAGGGCAGTGGTGGTCACAGGGCAACCATGGCACCCATAAGCTGACGACCACGCCGCTTGAACAGTTAAAAAAGCAGACCGGCAGCCTGGTGCAGGCACTGAACCGCGTGCTGCCGGGGATCAAGTTACCCATTGCACCGGTGTTGGTGTTTCCTGACACGCGAGAATGGCAAGGTACATTTCCTGAGCTCACCCTTAACCGCGACCACGTCTTGCTGAAAGGCGATATGCTGAGTTTAAACGCCGAGCAGCTTATCGCACGTTTTCAAAACACGGCTTGGGCGGGCCGGGGTGCCGTCAATTCGCTACCGCTTACCAAACAGCAAACCAGGTTGATACAACACCATTTGCTACGCCCTGCGTGTGCACTGACCACAAGCGTGGCTGAACAAGCCCGTGATGTGGAAGCGGCACTGTTTCGCTTGAGTGAAGAGCAGCAGTGGGTACTGCGACTGTTAGAGCACATTCCCCGTATGGCGATTTATGGGGGAGCAGGCACTGGCAAAAGCGTGCTGGCGCGAATGCGTGCCGAGCAACAGGCAAGAGAAGGAAAGAAAGTGCTTCTGCTGTGCTTCAATATTGCCTTGGCAGGCGCCCATCGCCAAGCAATGGCCGATACTCAGCTCGGTATGATCGAGATAGCCACCTTTCATGAGCTTTGCCAAACGCGGGCAAAGCAGGCAGGGATCAGCTGGCCAGTGCCGGAAGCGCCGAATGAGCTACCTCGCTTTTACAATGAAACAGCCCCAGATTTGCTGATTGAGGCTTTGCAAAAAGCCCCCGAACAGTGGGATGCCCTTATCGTCGATGAAGCACAAGACTACGTCCCCGAATGGTGGCTGCCGCTTTATGAAATGCTAGCAGAAGACGCCAGCGTGACGCTTTTAGCAGACCCTGCCCAAAACCTCTACGCACGGGATTATCACCTGCCGGTAGATGTGTTCGAAGGCATGGTGCCGTATCCGTTTACTCTGCATCGTAACTACCGTAATGCCTATGAAATTGCCTGCTGGCTAAAAGAGCGCCACGGTGCAGCCGCAGAGCCAGGGGAGCATCTGCCCAGCAGCCAAAATGCAGTGGCTGTACACACCTGGAAAAAGCCTCAAGACCAATGGCCGCTGCTACAAAAAGCCATTGCCGAGCTGGAGCAAGATGGCTTCCAACCGCAAGATATCTTGCTACTTACTCCCTTCAAGGTAGCCAACAGCCAAGTGCTACAAGCGCTTATAGAGCACAGTCCACAATATGGCGAGCGTATGTTTAATGTTGCAGCAGTAAAAGGTCTTGAAGCGCCAGTGGTAATCCTAGTGGATATCGGCGCAAATGGTTGGGCGGGAAACCCGAAAGTGGAGTATGTGGCGGCATCACGGGCAAGGGTTAAGGTAGAAGTGTTTACGTCTGCACAGAGTTTTAAATAAGCCTCAACGTCTATCATGCATTCGAGCTGCCCAAGCTCCACGAGGAGAACGGCGTTGCTCGTCTCTCGCAGTCGATGTTAAATGCGAATTTAGACTAAAGTCTCAACCAAGTTGAAGCGGTTCTGTTTGCTGTGCATAACCCGCTGCAATAATGCGTTTTACTACCCGGGGCATGTGTTTATCCAGGCTTGGGGCCTTTGCGTTTCGATTCCCGGCCCATGACACTCTTAGTTGCCTTAGCGTATCATCACGCGTAACGAAAAATACTGAGCACCGCTTAAGAGTGCCTTTTGCAGATTCATCTGTTAATGAAAAACAGTGCAGGGAGCCACCGATGCAAAGCGTTTTGACGACGTGCAAGCCAAGGCCAGAAATTCTGGCGGGAACCTTCAACCCGGAAATTTTTACCGCAAGCCTCAACCGCGTGCTTACCGACTATCGCAAGGGGGCTGCTAAGGAAGGCGCTCAGTCGCTCTATTCTGATCCGGCAGCCTTTTTCCGTGAAGCGACTTATCCCACTGCAGGCTTACGTGCGATTGTCGATAATGCGCTGGCACGCCTAGTCAATGGTGATCTATCGCGCCCAGCCATGCAGCGCCTGGATACGGCCTTTGGCGGCGGTAAGACGCATACGCTGATTGCGCTTCTACACGCGGCTATGCAAGGCAATCGCTTGGCAGAGCCTATGGCCGATATCGTCCCGGCTGAGCGCTTAGGAGAGCCTGGCCAAATCCGTGTAGTGGGTGTGATAGGTGATACTGTGGATACGCTGCGGGAAACCGCCGGTGGGGCAGAGCCTAAACCTAATACGCTTTGGTGGATCATTGCTTCGCAGCTGCTGGATGAAAGCCAGCGTGAGCCGATTATTAGCCGATTAGATGGCTCTTCTTCCCCTGCATCAGATGAGTTTTTTGATCACCTTTTTGGAGATCAGCCCACACTCATCATTGTTGATGAAATTGCTCAGTACCTTTCACGTATTGAAGCCGCTTTTCCAAGTGTTGGAGCGGAACAGGCAGCGGCATTTCTCATGTCGCTCTCTACTTACGCGCGTGAAAAAGCTAATTTAGCTGTCGTCATTAGTTTAGCCTCGGCAACCAATGCCTTTGGCGGCTTCAACAAGCTAATGGGTAACTTGCAATCTACACACGGGCTATCAAGCGCTGAGGCAGAAGCCATTACTGGTATAGCCAGCCGCCAGACGCTTGATGTCGTCAGCCGGACATCCGAGGCCACCACGCCGGTAACCGAGGGTGATCTTTCGCAGATAATGGCAAAGCGGCTATTTATCTCGGTCGATCAACAAGCGGCTCAACAAACTGTTGACGCTTTTGTTGAGATGTACCGCCAGGCGGGCACGGATCTACCGTCTAACGCTACGGATGTCACCGTATCAAACGAGTTGATGGCCAATTACCCATTCCACCCCACGTTGATTGCGTTCCTATCGCAGAAGTTGTCGCAGGTAGAGACGTTTCAAGGGACTCGCGGGCTATTACGAACCCTAGCGCGTACCGTGCGGCGTATTTGGGAAGCTAAGCGTGAAATTTCACTTATCCAGACCGGCCATATCGACCTCTCAGACAACACTATCCGCGCTGAGCTGCTAGGCAAAACCGGCAACGAAGATTTTCAGGCAGTGCTGGATGCCGATGTCACAAAAGTGGCCGGTAGCCAGTCAACGGCGCGTACTGTTGCTGGTGACCTTGATGCCCACAACCCGCACCCTGAAGGGTATCCCGTTCATGAATGGTCGTGGCGAGTGGTGTTTCTCCATAGTTTGATTGGCCGAGGCGGCGGCTTAGAAGACGAGCGTTACGGCATTGATTTAACCTCAGCAGTTTATGAAATGGCCTCGCCTGCGATGAAGCCTGCTACGGTTCGCTCGGCATTGGAGTTGATAGAGCGCGAAGCTAACTATTTACGCGAGCGTCACTCGCGCCTTTATGCTGATACGGTGCCGACGCTTAACAACATTCTGCGTCGCATACAGGGCAGCGTGACGGAGGACGAAGCGCTGACACGGATAGAGCAGGTGGTACGGGGGCTGATTAAAAGTTCTGCGGTATTTGATATCCACCACAATATTCATACTAGTGAGGATATTCCTGATAAACAGCGTAAGCCTCAGCTAGGTGTGGTGGCGTTTGATGTGGCTGACGTAGACCCTAGCCAGTTTATTGAACGCCGCAGTGACGCAGTGCGTGAGTATCAAAACCTGATTTTCTTGCTTGTGCCCAGCGCCACGCACATTAAAGGAACGACCTGGAGCGAACAGCGCACGCATCAAGAGCAGCGCGCCCGCGACAACATTATGCACTTGGCGCGTAAAGCCATTGCTGTTGAACGCCTGAAAGAGAACCCAGATAACTGGAACATTCGCCACGAGCAGCTGCAGCGCAGTGATTTTAAAGATCACGCAGCCAAGCGGCCTGCAGAGTTACGCACTGCCATTGATGAAATGTACCGTCAGCTGGTCTTTTCAGGGCGTGAAAATGGGCAAGTTGTTACCCGCGATATCGGAAAACGCGGCAGTGGTCCAGCGGCAGGTGGCTCTGGTGGCATCCATACTGAAGATGCCATTCTTAAGCAGCTCTCCGAAGAGGGCGAGCTAATAACAGAAGAACGAGCCAGCACTGCCGAAATATCGACACTGGTGGGCAAACTCTTCTTCCAAACGCGCAATCAGGTAAAAACTGCCGATTTAGTGACCAACTTTGCTTGCCGTAGAGAGTGGCCCATTCTGCAAGCGCCAGAATTGCTGGCTACGATCTTAGTGCAAGGCGCTAAGCGCAGCAGTTGGTGTTTGGGTTATTTTTCCCAACAGAATGATCCCAAGCCGGAAGTCCTCTATCATCAAGATAACGAGCCACCCTTGGGGCTAGACCCGCTAGCAGATAACGGCAAAAAATGGTTTGTATGCACCAAGGCCCATGCGAAGCAAATCGGCTGGCTGGAGAACATCGTCACCGGTTCGGATATCGTGGCACAGTGGACAGAAGAGGCGATTAATAGCCGAGAGGTGCTTAACCTCAATGAGCTAGCCACTGCTGTGGAACAGGCGCATGACAAGGTGTGTCCTCAAGAGCAGGAAAAGCAGCTACACAATTTATTAATAATGCGCGTAGTAGTCGCCTATCCAAAAGCGGCGTTTGACGAGCAGGGCAATGCCGACCCTGATCAAGCCATGACCGGCGATACGGTACCTCTAGAAGGCGTAAAAGAAGGTATCTTGGTACCTTACCGTATTGCTCAGGAACGTGGATGGTTAAGAGCGCCCAAGGTACAGCCCAAGAGCTTTACGCTGACGCAATCCGACAGCATCAAAAAGCTGTTTAACCTGCTGGCAGGCACCGGGCTGAGCCAATCCAAAACCGAAGTGCAAATGCTGCAGATTGCAGCAGCAACGCCTGACGGCGGGGCATTTCAGCTGGGAATGACACAAACCTCTATCAGCGCATTGGTCGAGAGCCGCCAGCTTTTCTCTTCGCTGAACAGTCGGCTACGCTTTACGGATGAGCGCAAACATCAAGTGCGCCTCACGCTGGGTGAGCTTGACCAGAACTGTAAATTTGTCTCTATGATGGAACAACTGAAGGATACGTAAACCGAATGGCAACTGATGCCAACCTCCCAACCCGCGGGCGACGTAAAAGCTCACAGGTGGACGAAGCGCAGCTGGCTAAGTTGGCGCGCCGTTCCCCCTATGTACTGCGTTTAACACGCCACAAGGATATGCCGCCGCCGGTACTGACGATCAAAGAGCGCATTGCGCCGGAAGACCGTGATGACACTGAAGGCATGACCAACCCGCGTGCCAAAACAGTGGAGCGCGGCAATCTATACGGCGATTCAGTGCGTGCTTGCTTACCGGTGCTGAAGCGTATTCTTGAAGAAGTGAAAGACGAGCAGGGCATACCGCTTGGCCTAGAAACTTACATGAATACCAAGGGGCTGCAGCAGACGGATCTCAACTTTCCCCTGGATGAAACCGCCGGGGCACGCTTAGCGCTGTTCTTTCGTTTGCAAAGCAAAGTAAAGGATGTTGACCGCATAGAGCTGATTGGCCGCCGGGTAGCGATGTTTTCCCGTGAAGAAGCCGTTTATTGGCTGGCCAACGTGACCACCGCAGACCCAGCCCTGCGTAGCTGGGCGACGAGCGGTTTAAGGATTTTGCTATGCGGTGATTCAGGCGACAAACGCGTGTCACGTATTTTGGAAAAAGTTCGCGCTCGCGGTTAAACGACCGGGCTAAGCAGCGCCATACTCACTTATTACTAAGCAGCCAGGCGTATGCCTGGCTGTTGTTCCAAAGGAAGCAGCATAATGGATCTCAGCAACGACCAGCGCCTGATTGAAGCCGGTTTTCCCTGTCACCAGGTAGGTGCAGAAACCCAGCGTGAACGTGGAGCCAGCTCGGCACTGCCACCACTCTATTATCTGCACGTTTGGTGGGCACGGAGGCCGTTAACTCCTAGTCGCGCGGCGATCTTGGCTTCGTTGTTGCCTGCGGATGCAGATTCAGAGCAATTTATCCGTGATTTAGGCATTGTGCGTTGGCAAGCCAAGCTAGGTGAGCAGCATTGGACGTTGATCAACGACACCATTACTAAGCGCCTTTATCAGGAGGAAGACGGACAATGGGTGTTGCCAGTCGATAAAACTGTCCTAGCAGCTGTTGAAAAAGAGCAGCAGCGTCGTAAAACCTGTCGTGAAATGATAGTGCAGCTGGAGGATGCTAGCCCTGAGTTTCAGGAAGACCCAGTAGTGCAGGGCTGGAAAACAGATGTACAAGAATTACCTACAATGGGCGTCTACGTAGGTGGCAAGCTGGGGGTGATTCATGCAACCGCTGACCCTGCCGGGGTTAAAGACAAAATTGAATTTGCTAAGCGCGATGATGTGAAACAGGTACTGGATAAAGCTATTCGTTGGGATCCGGAAGACTCCTACGGGTACTCACGCGCCTTTGCGACACCGATTGAGCCGCTCCCCGAGAGCCAGCGTAAGGTAGTATTGGATCCAACGTCTGGCGGTGGCTCTATTCCTTTTGAAGCGCTGCGTCTCGGCCATAAAGTTATTGCCAACGAGCTTAACCCAGTTGCCAGCGTGATTCTGAAAGCCACGTTGGATTATCCCGTGCGCTTTGGTGAAAGCCTGCTGGGCGATATTCAGGAGTGGGGAGAGAAGCTACGTGAACTGGTTGAGGCCAAGATG
This sequence comes from Halomonas qinghailakensis, assembly GCF_025820815.1. NCBI lineage: Bacteria > Pseudomonadati > Pseudomonadota > Gammaproteobacteria > Oceanospirillales > Halomonadaceae > Halomonas > Halomonas qinghailakensis. The sequence goes on from NZ_CP096973.1 coordinate 3,052,230, forward strand.
GCGCCCTTTACGCCGTTCAGCCCGATCCCGGCTGATCAACGTGCACAGTTGGAGTCACACCTCCACAAGCACCCTGAGTTGGTGGAGGACTATGCCACCGAACACGATCATATGGGGCTGCTCTACTGCCGCCAGGTCACCTGTCCGCATTGCGAAGGTGATGCGCCTTTGCTGAACTCACAATGGTTGTCTAGAGAAGGCGATAAATGGGGCGTCGCGATTGAAGCTAATGGTGGGAAAGTAAAGTTTCGGCCTTACGAAATTGTGAAATCGGTTCGGCAAGGCATTAAAACCTTCTCTTATGGTTCTAATGGCGAAGAAATCGTTGATCAAGATAAGAAAGGTACATTGACAAAGACAGTCGCTGACGGCGTTGGTCAGTGTGTCCATTGCCAACAAGCTATACCAAGTGATGAAATTAAACGTCAGGCTCGTGGCGAATCTGAGTATGGCAAATGGCAGGATGTACTTTACTGTGTAGTAGGTATTCGCATGGTACCTAAGCTGGATAAGCAGGGCAATATTCAACGCTATGCTACAGGGGATCGAAAAGGCGAAATAAAAACCCAGAAAATTCGCTACTTCCGCGCTCCTAATCAGGCAGATTTGGAGGCGCTGAAAGCGGCAGAAAAAAAACTTAACGAACGCCGCCTGGATTTTGAAATGAAAGGCTTAGTGCCCAATGAGCCTTTTCCGCAGGGCAACGATATGCGTCCCGTAAATTATGGCATGCCAACCTGGGCGGATATGTTTACACCTCGTCAGCTTCTAGGCCACTTAACGGTGATGGAGGGTTTGCAAGATGCCAAGTCGCAAATTCTCGACACGCTGGGCGATGATAAAGGCCGCGCCGTTATCACCTACTTGCAGTTTGCCATTGACAAGATCGTTGATTATAACAGCCGACAGACAAGGTGGGAGTACACTCGCGGTGTTATAAAAGGCGGTTTTGGTAGGCATGATTTTTCGTTGAAATGGACTTTTGGGGAAATGGTTTATGCTGGCCCATCGTCAGCTTTCCGCTGGGGAGTTTCTCAAGCGGTAGATGCTTATAAGGGTATGGCAGGTCTAGTCAAGGAGAGAGTTAAGGAAGGCATCACCAGCAGTGAGTTAATACAAATTATGGGATCTGCTACCGACATGGCAGAGATTCAGTCGTCCAGTGTGGATGCCGTAGTAATGGATCCTCCTTACTATAATAACGTGCAATACAGCGAGCTATCCGACTTCTACTATGTTTGGCAGAAAAGAACATTGGCGGATTTATACCCCGGTTGGTTTGACCAGGAATTAACAGATAAAACTGAAGAGGCGGTGGCTAATCCCTCTCGTGATGGCTCTGCCAAGAGCGCCAAGGCGCGCTATGAAGAACTGATGCGAGGTATTTTTGCTGAGAGCAAACGGGTACTCAAACCGGATGGCCTCATGACGCTGATGTTTACCCACAAAAGCGCTGACGCCTGGGAAACGCTGACCAACGCTCTAATACAGTCTGGTTGGGATATTACTGCCTGTATGCCAGTCGAGTCTGAAAGTGGGTATTCCACTCACCAAATGAACATGGCGTCAGCAGCCTCGACTATTTTTATTGCTTGCCGCCCTGCGGATCGCCGTGATAGCCAACCCTCCAGTTGGGGTTTTGAAGTTAAGGGCAAGCTAGAAACCGCTGTACGTGAAGGTCTGGTGGAGTTTGAGCGACTTAAGCTCAACCCTGTGGATAGGATGATTGCTTCTTGGGGCCGTGCGCTACGTGTCTACTCCGCTCACTGGCCGGTGCAAGACGGCGATGAAGACGTACCGCCTACACGCGCCATGCAAGAAGCCGCCCGCGTAGTGGCCGAAGAGGAGGTAAGCCGCCTTTCTGGTGGCTTGGTTACCGTTGACGATCTTGACGCTGAATCTCGCCTTGCGGTCATTGCACTGGGTATCAATGGCCTGGGAGACTTCGCGTTTGACGATGCGCTGCAGATGAGCCGCTCTCTTAACTTCCGCCTGCAGAACCGTAACGGCAATTACCGTGTTAGCAATGACCTGGTCGCCTATGCCAATGTGGGCGAAGACGAACGCGCAGCACCGCTGGCTATTCGTGGTAACAAGCTGCGCCTGCTCAAACCAGAAGAGCGCGCCTCAGCCCGCTTGCAAAGCCCACAAACCCTATGGGATGTGTTGGGTGGCTTGATCGTTACCTACCGCGATGGTGGTATTGTTGCCGCTCGTAACTACCTAACCGAACATGATAAGCGCGAAAGCGATGCCCTGCGTGGCCTGTTAAAGGTTTGGGCCAAAGAATGCCGCGATGACGAGCTCAAGCGCGAAGCTCAGTTGATTGATTACGAACTCTAAACATACGAGGAGGCTGCATGAGCTCTATTAAGGGTGCAGAACTAAAACTACACAAGGTATTCTCCAGTGACTTTCAGTTTGAAATACCAGACTACCAGCGCCCTTATTCATGGCAGATAGAACACGCAGAAGAGCTATTTGATGACCTCTGGACATTTCGTGAGCAGGAAGATAAGAGCGAAGAGTATTTTCTTGGCAGTATCGTGCTCATCAAAAGTGATCAGTCCATGCAAGCTGATGTTGTCGATGGGCAGCAAAGGCTAACGACGTTGACCATTTTGCTGGCTGCTATTCGTGATCGGCTTAAAGGGCATCCGAAGTGGGGCGGTGCATTCGATAAATATATTATGGAGCCAGGTGATATCACGCTGGATCTCTCCCCTAAACCCCGTCTTTATCTTCGCAAGAAAGATCGCAGTTTTTTCGGAAAATATATTCAATTACCTGGGGGAATTGAGGAGCTGGAGGTTCTTGATGTCAGTCGTTACAAAGACTCAAAGCTTAATTTAATTAATAATGCGAGAGCATTTCAAAGCCGTCTAGCAGATATTGATGACGAGCTGGTGGGGCAGTTTGGACAGTTCATTGTTCAAAAGTGCTTGCTTGTTTTGGTTACTACCGAAAACTTCAAATCGGCATATCGAATTTTTTCGGTAATGAATGACCGCGGCCTAGATCTGGCTCCTTCTGACATTCTCAAAGCTAGTATTATCAGCAGCATTGGAGAGCATGAGCGCGAAGGATATACCGAGCTATGGGAAGACATGGAAGAGCGATTAGGGCGTGATAGCTTTAATGATCTTTTTGCCCATGTCCGGATGATCTTCCGTAAAGAAAAATATCGCCGTTCTGTTTTGGATGAGTTCTCTGACTATGTGGTAAAGCCAACCGCTAGTGGAAAAAAACTGCTTGATAATGTATTGCTCCCTTATGCAGATACACTTGAAATCATCATAAATCGTAGTTTCAAAAGTGAATCAAATGCTCAAAGAATAAATGAATTAATTGAATGGCTACATTACTTGAATAACAGTGACTGGATACCGGTAGCGATGGAGTTTGTTCGTCGTTTTGATAACGACACTGATGTGCTCAGTGCGCATCTTGAAAGGCTAGAGCGCTTAGGGGCTAGCCTATTCATCCGTGGTGTATATGCCACCCCGCGAATCAATCGTTTTGGTTTGGTTTTACAAGAGTTAGAAGAAGGTAAGGATCTCTTGGCTGAGGGTTCGGCACTTGATCTTAGCCTCAGTGAACGTAAAGACACGCTGTACTGGTTGAATAACCATGTTTATCGTTATTCTGGACGGCTACGCCTGTACATCACGATGCGTTTAGATGCTTTTATGTCTGATCAATATGTTAGCTATCGTGAAAGAACCAAAACGATTGAACATGTGTTACCGCAAAACCCAGCGACTGATTCTCAGTGGCGGCTAGATTGGGATGATGAGCAACGCGAAAATTGGGTAGATCGTATTGGTAACTTGCTGCTCCTTAGTCGTAAGAAAAATTCAGAAGCGTCAAATTACGATTTTGTTAGGAAAAAAGAGCGTTACTTCAGGTCACGTAATGGCGTTTCAAGCTTTGCGATATCTACGGATGTGCTTAACCATGATGAGTGGGCACCGGCTACTGTCCAAGGCCGTCAAAAGGCGTTGTTAAAATTATTTGAAGAAAAATGGCAGTTAGGAGTTGGCTTATCATGGGAAGAGATTGAAAATCTCTAGCCTGAAGGCTGAGGTGCTTATTAGCTTCCCCTTCTTGGTTCTGGTAGGCGTTCATTTCACTAGCTGAATTTTGCATCAAAAAACCCATAATTTGATTAGAAATACTTCTGAAGGATTTGCCATGAATATCAATGCTTCCATTATTGATCAGCAGCTTGAAGGCCTGCAGGCGGATATTCGTGAGCGCGCCGCAGAAGAGCTTAATATTCGGGATGACGACCGCCTGCGCTCGCTATCGTTTGTGTATCTCTGTACTAAAGCCATGCTAGACCTTGATCCTGACGAAGCCTTTGACTGCCTAACAGAAGGAGGAGGTGACTTTGGGGTGGATGCGATGCATATCGCGGAAGAGGTAGACGGCGAGTTTTTTGTCACCTTGGTGCAGGGTAAGTACAAAAAAAAGCTAGATGGCAACAGCAATTTTCCCGAAGAGGGCGTTTCAGCACTGATCAATGCTATCCGTCATCTCTTCAATCCTGCTGCGCCCCTAAACAACATTAATGAGCGGCTGAGAGCCAAAGTGGAAGAAGCACGCTCTCTTATTCGGGATGGTTACATCCCAAATGTGCGGGCTATTGCCTGTAACAATGGGTTGGAATGGAAAGAGGCGGCTCAGGAAAGTATTGACCGCACCCACTTTGGCGACCAAGTGCTTTGGGAGCATGTTAATCACGATGTGCTTATCAATATTTTGCAGCGGATCAAGCCAGTCGATGAAACGCTACGACTGTCAGGCAAAGCCATTGTCGAAGACATGCACTATAGCCGTGTGTGTATTGGCCGGCTGCCCGTGACGGAAGTCGCTAACATCATGCGGTCTCATGGGGAGAGGTTGTTGGAGCGTAATATCCGGCGTTACCTGGGGCTCCATGGCAATCGAGTTAATGAAGGCATTCGGCGTACGCTGAATTCAGACAGTGCCGCAAATTTTTACTTCTTTAATAATGGCTTGACGCTTGTATGTAACGATTTTTCGTACAACGCCCTTCAGGAGAGCGATTACCAACTGAAAGTAGAGAATCTGCAGATCGTTAATGGTGGCCAAACATGTATGACGATCTTGAAAACACTCGATGAAATGGAAGCGTTAGGCGTCCCATTACCCAAAGATGCTTCTGTGCTGGTCAGAGTATATAAACTCCCCAAAGACAACGAAGACCTGGTGCTCCAGATCACTCATGCTACGAATAGCCAGAACCCTGTTGATTTAAAAGACTTACGTGCTAATGACGATAAACAGCGGCGTTTAGAAACCAGTATTGATGCGTTAGGTTATACCTATCGCCGTAAGCGTATGGAGCGCACGATTAAGACTACCGATATTACTGCAGGAGCCGCAGCAGAAGCGGTGCTGGCTATTTGGCGGCAGGCACCTCACCAGGCAAAATTTTTGACGCGTGAACATTTTGGCAAGCTCTACGATACGATTTTTAGCGACGAATTGAACGGTGCTCAGGTGATCGCTGCTGTACTGCTTTATCGTGCAGCAGAAAACCACCGCAAACGTCCTGCTGCATCAGACCCCCTTCTAGTACGCTATGGCTCATGCTTTATTGCTATGCAGATGGGCAAGCGCCTACTAAAGGATATGGGTATATCGCTAAGCGACTTAAGCCATCGCAATTTTGCTGAGTGTAAGGCGATGATCACTGAAGAGAGTGAACGCTTTTTCCATGAAGCCGTGCAAGATGTGGAGAGCGCTTTGGTATCCCTTTACGGTGATCAAGAAATATCGTTACAGCAGCTATCCGCGACATTCCGCCGTGGTGATTTGATCGAGCGACTCAATACACGGTTGCACTAAATACTGTTTGTAAAAAGGAATGCCAGGTATGGCGCTACGCGATTATTCATGGGAACCCAGCTATGCAACGTCGGATTTACGTGACGATGGCGTCACGGTCGATATTCTGCATGACTTCTATATTCCCGCTTTAATGCGCGCAACGCATTATGATCGCGTGGCAGGGTATTTTACTTCCTCTTCGTTAGCGGCAGCTTCTCAAGGTTTTTCACGCTTTGTTGAGCAAGATGGCAAAGCACGCTTTGTAGTGGGCATGCAGCTCAATTCAGACGACGCGGAAGCGATTTTGCAAGGTGATCAAGAGCGTGCCAGCCAAGTGATGCTGGCTGAGCTGGAAAGCGTTCAGGCATGGCCGGAAGCAACGCGCCACGGCGTTGAGCTACTGGCGTGGATGGTTGCTAATGGCCATTTAAGTATACGTGTAGGGCTGCGGGTACATACTAAGAACGGGACACCACAGCCGTTGGAATTTTCTCAGGATGGCTATCTACACGAAAAATGGGCGATTTTAGGCGATGGTCAAGATGAGATCTTTATTGCGGGCTCCTTGAATGAATCTATGACGGCACTGGCAATTAATGCTGAAAATATCATGGTACATCCCTCCTGGGAGCCTTGGGGGCAAGCCGTCATACCTAAGAAGAGGCGTAACTTTGAAGCGCTTTGGTCAGGTAAGCATCCTGCTATTAAGACGTTCTCTCTACCAGAAGCAGTGAAAGCTAAACTGGTCAACATCGCCCATCATGCCAGGGGGCTCTACGAAATCGACGGTACCCGTTGTCAGTCATCTAAGCACGAAGTCCGTGAGCAAGATGATATTAAACCCAATATGGTCGATCGAGCACGCTTTGCTTTCATAAGGCTAGCACCTCTATTGCCGGGTGGTGAGCAGGTAGCTATAGAAACAACGCCAATAGAGCCTTGGCCGCATCAGCGCTTTGTGGCGAACCGCCTACTTGAAACATACCCTTGTAACCACTTGCTGTGTGACGAGGTTGGGCTAGGTAAAACGATTGAAGCGGGACTAGCTTTTCGAGCACTTTGGCTAAGTGGGCGGGCAACCTCTATTCGTGTATTTGCACCTGCATCGCTGACACAACAGTGGCTCATGGAGATGGCGGATAAGTTTTACTTACCCTTTGTAAGGCGTACTACCCGCCGTGGCAGTTTCGAAAAGATTGACCAAATTAGCGGCGAATTGATGGTGTCTGAGGGGCAGATGTTTGATGCTCCACTGGAAGTTATTTCTACCGGCTTGCTGATTAATCGCCGTGGAGGGCGCATTCTCGCCAGCATGCCTGACACCGATTTAGTGTTGGTTGATGAGGCGCATAAAGCACGTCGGCAGTCACCCGATAACAGAGCTATCACACCGCGCTTTAACAAGCTCTATCAAGAGCTTGAAAGCAGCCTCTACGCCAAGTCGCGCACTTTATTGTTGGCTACCGCCACACCCATGCAATTAAACCGCGTGGAAGCGTTTGACTTGCTCAAGTTGATGCCCTCTGCGGGAGCAGTGCAGTTCTCAGAGGATTTAAGTGAAATTTTTTATCAGATTCGTGAGCGCTTATTAAATAATGAATCGATCAGTGATCATGAGTGCGAATGGCTGCGGCGTTATCTCTTTAATGTAAAAGCCGCTTCGCCAGCGCAGTGGCAGTTTGTCTATTATCATGTGCTGGATATGTTTGGGCAGATGGAACTAGACAATTTCATGGAGCAGTGGATGGTTCCCATGAACTGGAACCATGTGCAGCCTGCTTTGAGCTTATTAGCTCCGCTTGGAAGAAGCATGTTGCGGCATACGCGTTCGCTGCTGCGTACCTATCAGCGCGAGGGACTGTTAAATGCTAATCTCGCCTGGCGTGAGGTAGATCCAATTATCATTCCACTCCATCATGTTGAGCGTGAAGTGTATGATCAACTCCAGGATTACTGTACAGAGTTGGCTAGTCATATTGCTGCAAATATGGAAGACGGAAAACAACGTGCCGCTATTGGTTTTTATCTCAGCTTTCTCCGTTTGCGTTACGCATCTTCCTTCCATGCGCTACGCTGTTCGCTGGAGCGACGCCTTGATAAAATTCAGCTAACGCTTGAACACCATGCTCATCAACTGGTTAACGATAACCTCGAACGCGACGAGTTAGATGAACTGGGTGATGATGAAGTGGAAAGCTTGGTGCTTAAGCACCGCACTGAGAGTGATTTGACCTGGGAACAGGGCGCTGTAGCAGAGCTTTTGGCCACTATGGCTAAGCTGCCTCATACCCCGCTGAAAATGGCAACTTTGCTAGAGCACATTGACAAGCGCCGCGTGCCGGGAAGTGACAGGGTACGCCAAGTAGTATTGTTTACGCGTTATGCTGACACTTTGGACTTTATTCACCGCGATTTATGTCGGCGGTTGCCAAATTGTCCTATCGGCACCTTTTCTGGTGCAGGAGGAACGCTTCGCCATGCGGGTGAGACTAGACCTGAGTCATTGGATCGTACCACCATTAAACAGCGGTTTGTGGCCGGTAATATTGATATTTTGCTTTGTACTGATGCGGCTGCCGAAGGGTTGAATCTTCAGAGCGCTGATCTGCTGATTAATTTCGATCTGCCGTGGAACCCGATGATGCTGGAACAGCGCATTGGCCGTATTGATCGCATTGGTCAGCATCATGAGCATATTCGTGTCTTTAACTACCTCTATCAAGGTAGCGTGGAGGAAGTCGTTTATTCTCGTTTGGTGGAACGCTTTCAAGAAGCTCTTACTGTTTCTGGCGAGCTACAGTTTTCACTGCTTCCTATTCAGCCAGAAGATTTTGAAGACTATGCAAAATCTGATGGTGAAGAAGGCAAAATTAATGAAGAAGAACTCATCAGAAGAGCCCACCAGCACGCAAAGCGTATTAAGGAGCGCCAACAGCTAACAGAGTTCAAGGCAGAAGCGCAGAAAGATGCCTATGAGCTATTGGAAGCTGAGCGCCGTTTACAACCGCTGCCCATAAATTTAGACGCTATCTGGCAAGCTATCAGTAAAAGCCAGTACTTAAAAGCACTGGGTGGAAAAATAGAAAGCTTTCCTCAAGGGGATGCGTTTACGGTTGTTGATGTGCCTGGCGTGCCGAAAGATGTACTGTTAACTACATCTCGTCAGCTATTTGAACATGGTCTACCTCAGAACGATTATCGCCATTTACATTTTGCAACCTACGGTGATCCAGTTTTTGAGCAGTTATTGGCTTATATGGCGATGCCGTTTGAAGGCGTCAAAGAAGCTTGGGAGAATCGCCAAGCACTTTCAGGGCTGATGATTGCTAACAGAAAGGTAGCTGCCTGGGAGGAATTGTTAAATGCGGAGGGAATAGAGCATGAAGAAGAGATACTAACTTTAGTGCCACGCAACCGTGTTAAGAAACCACCTCAGAGTGATCAGCTTGGTCGCCATCAACGCGTTATGCTTGATAGTGCTGCTGCGAGTTTAGCTGCCCAGAAACTGCGTCCGAACGCTGACACTATCGCTAACCAGATCAGTGAAATAACAAGATTTACGCAAGACGTTCGTCAACGGCACGGTAAACGTGTGTATCTACACTTTGACTCGCCTGATCGTAACACCATGCTGGCCTTAGCGGACAAGCTACTATGGCCGGTTGCACGCCGAGATTTAGGTATCAAGGTTGATGCTGACCCCTTGATGCTTGATGCGCTGCAGGAGATTATTCATCGGCAATTAGGTGATATGAAAAAGCATAACCGCACAAGTGATGAGGTAACACGCCGCTTGAAGGAGAGGGCAGAAAGTTATCTATAGTGAAGTGATATGAAGGTGGATGATGAAATATTTAGTAGAAGGGGCGATTTTGAACTTTGAAAGCTGTGCGTTAGTAAAACGATTCTTTTAGGCGTCTTGCTTGCGTGCTTATCTGTACTATTCTTCACTAGTCTAATTGAGTTTTTTCATCGACCTCTGAGTTGTATATATAACACCACGCTTTGCCATGCTGGGTATTGAAAATAGCGCGGTTATAAAGCTCCTGACCTGGGGCATGCGGTAAGTAGCCTTCCAACTGATCCAGCAAGGCTAACTGTTTAGCGTTAATGGCGTATATTTCGACCACGGCACCCGCTAACTTCTCTGCTTTGGCCCCGGGGTAAGGGCCAAGATCATAAAGCATGATGGCTGTAAGGCGGTCGTTACCAAGTAAGGGGTTCCATTGAGCCAGTAATGGTTATGTTGGCTTTGTTTAAGCGTGCCGTATACGGCAACGCGTGGGCAGCGTTGTATGTCGCGTTGTAGGTGTTGCATCTCTGTTCCCATATGTTGACACCAGTGCATAAGGCTGTACTACACAAACCCTATCGGCTGGCGTTCGCCGTGCTGTTCGCGCTCTTCCAGGGTTAGCGCATCCAGCAATGTGTTCAGGCGAATAGGCAGCCCGCGTAAATCCAACTGATCTAGCGCGGTACGCACGTTGCCGGGGGTTAGGCGGCGTTGGGCTAGGTGATTAGTGGGAATGCTGGCCAAACGCATGTGGTCGCGTTCAGGCAGTACCGCTTTTAACAGTTCGCGCAGTGGCTCCGGGGCTAGCGGCAAAAACTCCACCTTGAGATCAAAGCGGCGCATCACGGCGCGATCTAGGCTGTTCACTCGGTTGGTGGTGGCGAGTAGTATGCCGTCGAAGTTCTCAATTTGTACCAGTAGCTCGTTGGTGTGGGAAATCTCCCAGCTTTTCATGCTGTTATCGCGCTGCATCAGCAGGGTGTCTACTTCGTCTAGCAACAGTACGGCACCTGTTTGCCGTGCTTTAGCAAATAACTCGGCGAGCTTTTCTTCCGTCCCGCCAACGTATTTATCTAACAAGCTGCTGGCGTGCGCGGTAATCAGCTCGCGGCCCAGGCGTTTAGCTAAATGTTTTGCTAAGGCTGTTTTACCGCTGCCCGGCAGGCCGTGCAGGCATAAACGGCCACGCTGGCGGCGCGTTAGGCGATTAACGATATTCTCAAGCCCCGGGCGAGTATTGAGCCACTCCATGCGGTAAGCAGGCATGGCAGGGCCGGTGGAAGTGTTAGCACTGGTCGTTATGGGCGCGGCTGCTTTACCTAGCGCCTGCAGGCGTTGTGCCATCAGTGTCTCAATATGCTGTTCATTACGCTGTGGCGTGCGTGGGTTAAACAGCGTGCCTAGTCGGCACAGCTGTTTAGCCGCAGCCGGGGTCATCCACGGCTGTTCTGCCAAACGCTGTCGACCTATGGGAGTGACGGGCAGTGTTTTAATTAACTGCTGGTAATGAGCATTCATCTCTTCGTTGCGATTGGCCTTCACTTCAATAATGAGATCGAAGCGGCGCAGGTAAGCGGGGTCGAGCCAATGCACGCTGTTACTCACCCATAGGCCGGGCGTCGAGTTGTTCTCTAACAGCTGATTCATCCAGCCTTTGGGGAGTGCTTCTTCGTCGTTAATGACGTCCTCGATCTCATCGAACATTACAAGCCCTGGGCGCTTACCAATCAGCGCTTGCACGACTTGGTAGCGGCCTAGGCGTTTGCTGGGAGTAAGCACATCGTTATCTTTTTCTGCCACTGGCACGCCGTATAGCGATACATTGAGCAGTGTGGCGAGCGATTTTACAAACTCTGTTTTACCCACGCCCGGCGCGCCGTAAATTAGTACGTTAGCACCGGTTTGTTGGGTGTCGATCGCGTTACGCAGGTAATCTAATGCCAGCTGGCGCAGGGGGACAGCACCAAAACTGGCGAATGAATACGCGCCAGCAGGCTGGATAGGGCAAAGGCTCATCAGACGCTCAGTGATTAAGCTACGTAACGTGCTGGAAGCCAGGGTTGTAACATCGTGGTTCACCAGTGGCGCTAAGCTACGCAGCATCGGGCCTGGCGATAAGGTGTCGTCCAAGTCTAGTAAGCGGTGATTGTGGGTCGTATCCAGCAGCTCAAACATTTTTAGGCGGCTTTGTTCTTGTAAGCACAGGTGCACGTCATCGCTGCCATGGCCGGTCAGCTGTGCTAATAGCTTCTTAGCATGGGTGTCTTCAATGCAGGTAAGCGTAGGGTTCATTTGTGGATAGCGCAGCCGTAGCCAGCTCAGCGTGAGCAAATGCGTTTCAAGCTCAGAGAGCTGTAGCAAGCTCGCGATCTGTTCACACAGGATCACTAGTGGGTTGTTCAGTTGAGTGGATGGATTGATGGTGCCGCTAGTGCGTTTCCACCAGCGCTTTAGAGAGGCGCTGTAATCATGGTAGCGATGGCTACCCTTTGCAGCGGCCGGTACTTTTAGGCCGAGCCAGCCAAACAGGCTTTCCCAATCGTCATCGTCCAGCGAGCAATTTTTGCCTTGAAACAGAACCACGCGCACAGCAATAAGTTGCGCCATAAGGCGCTCTTCTGGGTTGTGTGTCTCGTCATCACCCGAATTGGTATGAAGATTTAAGATCGTATCCCACTGCATGGCCGTCTCCTTTGCTGCTTATGTCAGTAGCATAACCCTTAGGTGCGACGTTCCATGTCGCAGGAGAAGCGGATGCCCTTCGTTAGCGAACGCTCTTTGTTAGCCAGTGCCTACTCAAGCGTTGTGGAAATTATTCGTTGTGAGGACTATTGGTCTGGTCTGAAACGGCAAATAGGCGGCTGTAGCGCTCAATGCGCCGTTCAATCGCGCGTGTTAGCACCTCTCTGTGGGTGTCGAGTAACGTAAACGTATGCTTAGCCCGCGTCACGGCGGTATAAATCAATTCTCGGGTGAGTATCGGCGAGAGTGAATCCGGCATCACCAGCGCGGTATGGCTAAACTCCGAGCCCTGCGACTTGTGAACGGTCATGGCGTAAACCGTTTCAATGCGCTGCAAGCGGCTAGGCAGCACCCAGCGAATACCGCCTTGGCCATCGGGGAACGCCACACGCAGCGTTAACCCGTTCTCTTCTTTGGGTACTGTCTTGGTGTTGTTCTTAAAGTGACGCGGTGCATTCAGGGTAATGCCGATATCCCCATTCATTAGCTTTAAGCCGTAGTCGTTACCGGTGACTAATATGGGGCGGCCTTCATACCAGTGCCTTTCAGCCGCTGAGGCATCAATCCATCCTCCACGTATCAGTGCCTGCTCAATACGTTCATTTAGCGTTTCCACACCCCAAGGCCCTTGGCGCAGCGGTGTTAATAGCTGAAACGTACTGTGTGCCTTGAGAATAGTCGCCGCCCAGCTGTCCCACGTAGTTTTGTCATCGTCGAGACCAGGGCGGGTGTCTGTTTGCTGAATGCAGTGCAAGTAGTGGCTAAGACCGCGTGCGTGAGAATTATTTTTTCGTCCTGCGACCGCTGTTGTCGTTAGCTTGTGGTAGGGCGCGGTTGCTGACAGCGATAGGTGGGCAAGGTCTTGATAGCTGGAGTCTGCCAGTACGGCGTTCGCCTGCTTGGCATTGCCTGCGTTGATGGCGTCGGCGAGGTGCCCGATGCCACTTTGGCTATCAAAGCGAAAGCTGTGGCGCAGCTTGGCGACCGCCTGATCCAGCGCCTGGCCTGAAGAGTTCGTCAAGGAAGTGTCGAGCGTGTAACCCGTGGTGGCGGTGATCCATTGAGCGGTTGGGTCGCTGTAGTGCCCCTCATCAGCGCGTTGGCACAAACTGCCTAATACGGCTCCGGCTTCGACTGAAGCCAGCTGATCTTTATCGCCAATTAACACCAGTCGAGCGTGGGAGGGCAGCGCATCCAATAGCGCTGCCATCATTTCGATATCCACCATAGAAGCTTCGTCCACCACCACCATGTCGTAAGGTAGCGGGCGGTGAGCATGATAGGCATAGTGGCGCGTATCTGGGCGGGCACCTAATAAGCGGTGCAGTGTTTTCACCTCGGTAGGCACAGACTGCTGCGTGCCGTCAGGGAGCTCAATATCGTTCAGCGCAGCCACCTGTTGGGCAATTGATTCGTTGAGCCGAGCAGCTGCCTTACCCGTCGGTGCCGCCAGCGCAATTGTCAGCGCAGGCTGGTTAGCGAGACGCGTTAGCCCTTGCAGAAGCGCCAGCAGACGAATGACCGTGGTGGTTTTTCCTGTGCCAGGGCCTCCGGTAATCACCGCAAAGGGGGCGCGTGCGCCAATCGCACACGCCATTTTTTGCCACCGTACATCGTCCGCATGAGGTGCATCAGGCGGAAATAGCCGGTTCAGCAGGCCGGCGGCCTGATCGCTGGGCCAATCGGTCACGTGTTCAAGGCGCGCGTTCACTGCCGCGGTGATGCGCTGCTCGTGCTGCCAATAGCGGCGCAGATAGAGCGTGGAGCCGACCAGTACAAGAGGCTCATTGCCGTTAGTGCCGGTGCCCACCGCCGACCAAGCCCGTAATGCTTTTTCCCAGCCGGTGTCTGCATAACGGGCAATAAGTGTGTCGGGTGTGGGCAGCTCGGGCATGGCTTCCTGAGCTTGTACAGCGATCAGCGAGCGGGGCTGTGTGGTCAATGTTGTCAGATCAAGTAAGAGATGCCCTTGCCCGGCTAAATGGCTGACCATCGCCGCCGCTAGCAAGCAGGGGCCATCGGCCTCTGGTGCAAGCCGTGCTAGCTGGTCAGCGAATGCTGCGTCCAGGTCGCGAATCCACCCCGCGCGCGCCCAGTCGAAAAGCGTAATCAGTAAGGTCTCGTTATCCGATAAGTGCAGGGTATTCATACCGCCACCTCCTTGTGATTTTCTCCGGCCATCAGGTCATCCAGGCGCTCAATAAACGCAAGGGGTGGCTTAACACGCAGAACGCCCCGGCTAGGCGCTTGTATGCCCCGCAGAAAGACCAGCATGGCACCGCCAATATGGTGGTCATAGTCGTAGTCGGGCAGGGTTTGGCGCAGATGGCGATGCAGTGCCAGCAAGTAAATACACAGCTGCATGTCGTAGCGCTTATCCAAGGTTGCCCGAGTAAGTGCATCCTCGGTGTAAGCCGCATCAGAAGGCCCCAGCCAGTTCGACTTCCAATCAATCACGTAATACTGGCCGTTGTGCTCTGCGAGTAGGTCGATAAAACCTTTCATCAAACCGTTGAGCTGTTGAAAACCCAGTGCTGGACGTGGCTCACCTGGAAATAGCGTCTCCTTCACCAGCTTATCGAGTACCGGAGTCTTGGCATTTACTGTGGCAAACCAAAAATCAGGTTCAGCGCGGTAATGGGTGAGCGATGCCAACACCGGGCCTTCCTCACCTTCTGCTGCTAGTGGGGTATGTAACCACGCCGTGATACCGGCTTTTAAGGCAGGTGCATGTACTTCCCAACCCCGTTGAGCGCAGCGCTGCAGCATACGCTGAGTAAGTTCTGCATCACGGCTAGCGTTATCAAAACCTTCGTTCGCCAGCGTTTCTAATACGCCGTGCAAAAAGGTGCCGGGGTTAGGGCCTTTAGGAAACGCATGCAGCGAGCCCACTTCAGGCGTGCCATGGATAAGGGTGGTGCGTATTGGCTGGTGCTCTTCCGTTTCAATTTCTGCCTGAGGCGTTTCAGGGGCATTCACACCTTTTTGCTGCAGAGCCGAGTAGCTGGCAATCCACCATGGGGTGAACGCTTGGTGGCTCGGTGTTCGTGCGGTCTTTAACTTAGAGTTGGTCGCCTGTACTTGGTAGCTAACCTCCTCGCTCGTGGCGGGATGGGAGGTAATATGAGCGCAGGCTTCTGAGTGTACCTGCCACGCGCTTTTAATCGACCCCAGGTCGGGCAATACCTTCCCACCACCTAATAAGTGGCCAATACCGGATTTATCGATTTGAGCTTTTTTGCTACTACCATGTTTCAGGGGGGCTAACCCGATAAACGTCGCGTGGCGCGCGCGGGTTAGCGCGACATACAGCAGGCGCATATCTTCAGAAAGCCGCTCATCATTAGCCGCTTCAAAGCCCTCTTTCGCCTCATCTTTACTATTGGCTAGCTCTAAAAACGCGTTGCCGCCTTCATCGTGGAACAGAGGTGTGCCCCATTTCCCGTTAATTTCTTTAAACGTCGCGATAAAGGGCAGGGCGACAATCGGGTACTCCAGTCCTTTCGATTTGAAGATGGTCACCACCTGGATCAGGTCGGCATCGCTTTCTAGGCGCAGGATTTGCTCATCGCGTTTTGGGTCTTGAATATGTTCACCGAGAACGCGAATCAGCGCATGGTCACCGTCTAAGGTATCGCTCGCCTGTTGGGCCCATTCCGCAAGGTGCAACAGGTTAGTTAAGCAGCGCTCCCCTTGGGGTTTAGCGAGCAGCTGCTCTGGCACACGATAATCGTGCATCAGCTGACGTAAAGCAGGCAGTACGCCCTGGCGATGCCAGCGTGCGCGATACTCAGCAAAACGTTCTTGCGTTGCCTCCCAAGCGAGCTCGTTATGGTGAAGTTCATCCAGTTGAGCAAGGCTCATCCCCAGCGTGGGCGTGGCAAGTGCTGCGCGTAGTGTCGAGACCTCTTCAGGATGGGCAATAGCCTTAAGCCAGCGCCAGCAATCTTTCGCTTCTGGGGTAGCAAATACGCTGTCGCGGTCAGATAGATACACGCTGGCTAACTGACGTTCGCTCAATGCCGAACGGATAGCAGCTGCCTCTGTGCGGTCGCGCACCAAAATAGCAATGTCGCTCGCCTGAAGTGGTCGAAACGCTTGGCCGGTAGTGTTTTCAAAGCCTGAGGCGTTTGAGGCAGCGCCGTTAAGCCAGCTGGCGATCTGATTCGCGCAGTGGCGTGCGGCCTGCGCAAGGTAGCGCTTCTTATTCACCGGTTCGTCATCTTCACCCACCCACCACGCTGTTAGCGCCGCTGCCGGCTTGCTATTCAGCACTAGCGCTTCTTTTCGGCCATTCGCGCCTGCCGGTGTAAACGGCATGGGGTTTTCTTGGGTTGTTTCGTTGGCAAACCTGAAGGCTTTTCGAGTAAACGCATTTTCGGCATGCCGAAAAAGTTGATTTACCGAGGCCACTACGTTCGCGCTTGAACGGAAGTTCGTTGCCAGGGTGTGATGACGTGGAGATGTGGCAGCACGCGCCTTTAAGTACGTATAGATATCGCCACCGCGAAAGCCGTAAATGGCTTGTTTGGGATCGCCAATCAGGATCAGTGCCGACGAGGGGTCGCTCTCTTGCACCTGATAGATCGCATCAAAAATACGGTATTGCGCAGGGTCGGTATCTTGGAACTCATCGATCATCGCCACGGGAAACTGCGTGCGTAGCCTGTGTGCGAGTGCATCGCCGCCTTTGCCGCTAAGAGCATCAGCAAGACCCTGGATCATACCGTCAAACCCCATCTCAGCACGTTGTGAGAGCTGTTGGTTTACTCGGTTGGAGACCCACTCGCGTGCGTCGGCCAGTACCAGCGGCTTCAGTTCTTTGGCTTGAGTGTGAATACTGGTGGACAGCTCATGCCATGCCTCTAACGCATCATGAACCTCAAAGGTGGGTAGCGTGGTGCCTTTATTCACTAACAGCTGGCTGGTGGCGAGTTTTTGAACAAACTTACACGCAGCCAGGCAACGCTTTCCCCGCCCCCAGTCGTTGAGCTCTGCTAACCAGCTGGCAAACGTTGTGTCATCGTTTTTGCCCCGAAACTTATTGCCATTGAGCTTGCTGCGAAGGCCATGCAGCGCTTGGTGTATCGCTTCTGCATCCTGGCAATAAGCCTGCCGTGCCTTGTCTTCAGCCTCATTTAGCGCTTCACGAGCGGGAAGCAGCCCCCGTAGCTGTGCCTGCAGGTCTTTTTTGGGTAACGGCGCGCCTGCAAAGCAGAGTTGAACATCATGACGCTGTAATAAAGTGCGTAAAGCGCCATGTAGCGCTATTGGCGATGCGAATAACTCCATCATCACTCCTGCCATAGGAGCGTCCATGGGGTAAATGCGTGTCCGCCAATAATCAAATACGGCCTCCTGCGTTAAGGAGGAGAGGTCTTTCACTATCTCTTGATGAAACAGTTTCCCGCTATCGAAGGCATGCTCCTTGAGCATCCGCTGCGCCCAGCTGTGGATGGTAGAAATAGCGGCGTCATCCATCCACTCGGCGGCCACTTCTAACCTGCGGGCGCAGAGCGGCCAATGGGCGCGAGGATAATCGTCGCGCAGCTGCGCCAGCAGGGGGTCGCTTTGATGCAAGCCATCGTCACCCTCTGTTGCCCTAAACGCCTCTGCGGCTTGCACCAAGCGGGCACGGATGCGGTCTTTCAGCTCTTGGCTAGCGGCTTCTGTAAAGGTGACGACCAAGATATCCGGCGGCACCAGCGGCATCGTGAAGCCATTAGTGAAGGAATGGCTGTCATCATCGGGCTGTCCGTGGCCGAGTACCAAGCGCACGTACAAGAGCGCAATCGTAAAGGTCTTACCCGTACCGGCACTGGCTTCAATGAGTTGGCTACCACGCAGGGGAAGGCCCAGGGCTAATGGGGTAGAAGACGACTCAGTGGAAGGGAGCGTGGTCATTAGCGTGCCTCCTGTTCAGTATCTGGCTGCTCAGCGGTTGGATGCTCAGTGGCTGTTAGCTCGGCTACCCAGTCGTAGAGGTCACGGTAAACATCCTGGCAAGTAGTCAAAAACTGGTCGTTAGATAAAAAATCTTCCAGGGTAGGTAACTCACGCACTGTCAGCGGACTTCGCTGCAGTAGCTGATCGAACGCCTTTTCCCATTCCTCCACTAGCTTTTCGCTTTGGCATAACGCCTCTATGTCGAGTGGGTCAACGCCATCAGGTGCGTATTCAAATAGCGTAAATGCCAGTGAAGAATGCGTGGGTAATGGCGCCTGCATGGCGCTAAACCATTGACGAATTATCCTATCCAACCACTCTGCCGCCTGGGCTTTGGGAAAGCCAGGTATGGCCAAGGTACCGCTTGGTGAGACCAAGAGCGTAGTTGATTCTGGGTGGGTGAGCTGTAGCGCTAGATGTGCTGGCCAGTGGCGCATGATCTGGTTCCAATGCCAGCTGTTACCTTGGTGCAGATGGCTGGAAAGTAATACGATCCGTGCTGTTTCCGTGTCGCTACAGAACACATTATCCAGTGTATCGTTCAGGGTGATATGCACTGGCTGAGTGTGGTTAAAAGGCGCTAGCGTGTCAGGTGTGATCTCTGCAGCGTGAGACACCGAGACCACCGGGTGGGCGGCGTCAGTATAGCGACGCAGCAGTGTCTGGTAGGCGGAGAGGGTGTCAGGCAAATGCTCTAACAATGCGTGTTGCACGAGGGGGCCTACCGGTGAAGGCGGGTAGTGGCCTGCGCGCTGGCGTGTGTCGACTGTTTCTTGAAAAAGAAGATCAATGTCGGCATTTCGATCGCTGGTGAGGCGCTGGCCTAGATACTGCAATATAGCGTCGCGCTGTTGCCACTTTTCAAGAGAGTCAAAGTCAAACGGTTCGTCGTCTTCACTGATTGTGTGAGCGTCACGCATGGACGTTGCTAGCCGCTGCTGAAACAGTGCACTCACGGGATCGCGCATAAAGCTGGCCAGGGCACTCAGCGTCACCGTGCTTTCTGGTTGCCATAGCGGTAGCGAGGCAGAGGCTTGCAACGATGTGCTTCCAGCAGTTGTTGAGCGGACGCCTTGCCACTCGCGGGCATACGTAAACAGTGGCGAGGTTTTATCAAAATACGCGTGACCAAAGGGCTGAAGGGGATGCTCTACGGTTAAAGTGGCCAGCAGGCTACGCCGCTGTTTTTCGCGCTCATCGGCGGATAAACGCGCTGGCGTGTCCTGTGCTGTGAGCCGCCAACCAGCGGCAATATGATCACGCAGTTGCCCCACTAGTACGCTAGGCGGCTGTTCTTGGTTATCTTGTGCGCTAAAACCACACCAACTAATCACTAGGCGCTCGCGTGCTGACAACAACGCTTCGAGGAACAAATATCGATCGTCGTCACGTCTTGAGCGGTCACCCGGACGGTAGTGTCCGCGAATGGCCATTAGGTCAAAGTCGGGTGCTTGGCTTTTACGAGGGTAGGCGCCTTCCTGCATACCTAACATATACACGTGGCGGAAGGGGATCGCGCGCATTGGCATAAGTGTCGCAAAGGTGATGCGCCCCACGATAAAGTTCTGTGCCAGCTGAGGTTCATCGATACGCGACAGCCAGCTCTCGCGTACCACCGCCAAGTTAATAGGCAGATCCATTTGAGCGTCGTGGATCTCTTGCCGCCACGCGTCTAACGTGGTTTGTACATGCCCTAACAGCTGCTCTTCGCGTGGAGAAGTAGGCGCTAAGAAGGTAACGATCAGTTGGCCTAATACCGCTGACCAGTCGTCCGCTGACTGTGAGGTATCCAAGCGCTCTCGATAGTCCTCAAGGGCGGAAATGAGCCGGTAAAGCGAGCCGGCAATGCGTGCATCTAAGCCAGCCACTTCATCAAACGGCACAATGCCTTTCCAGTCATCGCCGGTCTCAGCAGGAGCACCAATGGCGTACCCCATGAGCATGCGCTCAAGGCCAAAGCGCCACGTATGTAACTCGTCGTGCTCGGGCAGATCGAGTGAAGCGCGTTGCTGAGCATTGAGTCCCCAGCGGATATTGGTGTCACGAACCCAGCGCTGAAGGATGGGGAGGTCGCTATCTTCAAGCCCAAAAGCATGCCGTAATGGCGGAATATCAAGGAGTTCCAACACTTCGCTGGTGCGAAAACGCCGCTGTGGCAGCGTTAATAACGTTTCGAGCGCGACTAAGAGAGGCTCGCGGTGGCGGCGCTGTTGGTCGGCAAGATGATAGGGCAGGTAGCGGCGTTCATGGGGCGAAAACTGGCCGAATACGGCTTCAATGTAAGGGGCATAGTCGTTGATGTTCGGCACCATGACGATAATATCGCGTGGCTGCAGCGTGGCATCCTCTCCAAAGGCCGCTAGCAGCTGGTCGTGGAGCACTTCCAGCTCGCGCTGCGCCCCATGGCAGATCGTAAAGGTGATTGAGCGATCCGTGGCGCTCAGCGCTGGCCAGCGACTCTGGCTTTCTGCCACCGGCCGTAAATCTAAGAGGTCATCCTGTAACTGGCCCAATAAATAACGCGTATCCGGTGCGACAAAGCAGTCAACGGGCTGTTGGAGCGCCGTAAAGGCGTCTTGATACTGTTCTGTCGCGTCGTATTCGCTGAGCAGGTGTAGGTAATCACGCCCCTGCTTTCCCCAGGCGGCCAGCAGCGGATGCGCATGTAGATGCAGCGCTTCCGGTGTCGCGTGTAAATCAGCAGGCATGCCTTGTTTACGACGCTGTCGATGATGGCGCCGCAGTGCATCTCGCGTCTCAATAATATCGCCCCAATAGTGCTGGCAAGGATTGAGCAAACACAAAATTACTTCCGATAGCGGCGAAAGCGCGGCAAGCACTTCGATCATCTGAAGGGGCAGGGATGAAATGCCAAACACCACGATTCTGGGAGAGAGGCCTTCTGGTCGTTGAGAGAGTTCTTTAGCCGCCGTTTTAAAGCGCTGATGTATCGCGCCGCGGTGACTATGGCGAGCCTCTTCCCCCAAGCGCTCAGCAATCGTGTCACCCAGTAAGCGCCATAGCGTGGGTTGCCATAAGTGCTCATCGTCTAACGGCTGTTGGCGTGCTGCGCTATCTAAAAACCCCTGCGTGAGGATGTCATCGCTTCGCTCCCAGGCCGTTAGCCAGTCTGCGCGATAGACCTGATACTGATCGAACAGATCGGCAATGCGTTCGGCTAACTGATACCGCTTGCGTGTATCCGGATCCTCCTCAAGATAGCGAGCCAGTGGCTCAAAGCGGGGATCCTTTAACACGTCGGGCAATATAGTGAGGATCTGCCAACGTAGCTGGCCCTTATCAAAGGGCGAGCTTTTGGGCACGCTGTTGTCACCCGCAACGGCGTCAATCACTTGGCGGTAAGCCTGCCACTGGAAGCGCGCTGGTAGCATGACATCTGCGCCAAGGCTGATGCCTCTGCCTACTCCACCTTGCGTCTCGGCCATAGAAATCTTCAGCCATTGGGCAATGCCGTTGCTTTGTACTAGAAACGTGGTTTTCTCCAGCGGATGCAGGGGGCGGTGGGCTAGCCACGCCATCGTGACATCACGCAGATCTTCCATGCGGTTGCCCTGAAGGACAATAAGGCCTTGGGTTCGTTTTTCATGGGCATTAGGAGCAGAGTAGGCAGCCATAAGAACTTCCTTGTTAAGAAAGATTTAAACGCCAGTGTAGCGCCAAACTAAGTGTATTGAGAGTATCAGTATGTCTGAATAATGCGACACGGAGCGTCGCACCCGTGCCGTATGCTGCTTCTTATGCAACGAAGAGGAGTGGGCATGGATACATTATTGCTGGACGATAATGGTGGCGGTGCTTTGGTAGGTGAATGTGGTAACGCACATCAAGGTACTTGGCTAGTTGTTAAAGAGATGCATCTGCGTGCCTTGGATATCCACGATGATCCGATGCTGGAAGTGTTGGACTTTCGCGACTGTGGCGCGCAAACACACCTGCACTTACAGCTAGACCGACTGCCTAACTTGCGAATGATCTATTTGCCTGAGCTCTCCCAGGGTGCCGTTATCCATCTGTTCTGTATGGATGTTCCACGCTCGTTATTCATTGATGGAAACGTCACTGAGTTAGATGCGGATTGGCAAGCTGGGACGCTGCGTTTGGTGTCTCACAAGTCAGCCTACGAGAACGTGCGTCTTTTGGGTCATGATGCACATAGTGACGATCTTTGCCCTTCGACAGGGAAGAAGGGGGAGGACGGTGAATTAACGGTTAATCCCAATCAGTTGTCTGTTGTGCTCAACCCAAGTCTTTTGCCTGCAAGCTTACGGCTCTCAGGCGAGGGCACATGGATGTTGCCCGATGCGTCTCATGTCGAACAGTGCGTCATTGATGGCCCCGCTAAGGTGAGTATAGAGAAAGCATCCGTTCTTAAAACGCTGACCATTCAATCTAGCGGTTCCTATGAGGTGGCAGGGATAAAAGCCTTAGCGACCGTAAAAGGAGCGCATAATCAATTACGTGAGACGCCGGATGCTCGGCCTTCTTCATCCTTACGCCATACAGCCCGCAAACATCTCACGTTACGAGGGAGCGCAAAAGCACTAACCTTCGCCGACGCCTGGGATCATGTGCAACTGCATATGCCACACTTAACAACCCTCACGCTCAGCTGGGCAAAACATGTCGCGTTACATCATTGCCGCGCCTTAACCACCGTATCGCTGCCCGATGGTGTGCCCGTAGACTGTTACGGCAGTGTTCCGCACTCACTGTTGAACCAGGCCCGCTTTTTTATTGATGAGTCGACACTGGCGCAGTGCTTGACCCGAATAGAGGCGGGAGAGCATGGATTACTAGAAGGTGTGTTAAACGTGCTTGCGCAACGCCACACTCCTCATGGCGTGTTTTACACATTAAGTACGCTGTTACGTTTGGCCAAACAAGGTATAGCACTCAACGCGCTCTGGCAGTGCCGACGCTCTTTAAGTGGCTGGCAGCGCTTGGGTGGACGCAAGCGCAAACGCCTTTCGTTATCCCACCAAGACTATCAGCGTGCTGATAAGCGCTGGGCCTGGCAGCTGCCTGTGGATCGTGTTGAAGAAGGCTTTAGTGCGGATTTACACCTTTGGGCGTTGTGTATGCCTCACAGTCCTGATGCTCGGGCGTATCGCAAAACCCTGTTAAAAGAAGCACAAAAACATGACTGTTTAGTTCACCTCTTACGTGTGGCAACCGTGGAGCAAGGCTTACCTGTCATAGGGGAGTTAGCGACGGACGTGCTTGTCGCGCTGTATGGCCAGGGGGAGTGGCCACGATTGTCAATACCGAATGGCCAGGCAGGCATTGTACGCTATTTGCCACGGTTGCTACGTGCGCGAGACTTGACGCCATTGCAAACAACAGCCTTATTAAATGCTATCGCTAATCTTGCTCCTTGGACATCACTACCGACGCTGTTTGCCCATCAGCTCGCCTACAACTCAGGTCCTACTCGGGCACTGCTGTTGATGTTATCTCGCCAGCCCGATGAATGGTTTCGGTGGCGTATGCCGGGGTTTCCAAGCAGTCAGGCCATTACGGCGGCTAAACAACAGCTGCTGCAGCTAGCGCTAGTGCCTGCCTCTGGGGCGCCTACATTAGTACAGCAAATGGAGCAATCGACCGTGATTCCCGAGCCTGCGTGGCTGGTAGACGATGGCTTTTTGGCTGATTGTTAGAAAATAACTATAGTTGGTCTTGATTGGGTTGCTTGGCTCAAGCTAGGACAAAAATGTAGAAGTTGGGTAAGAATATCCTCGGCTGTGTTGGCATCTTTAAGGCTCAATCCTTCTGTTAAAATAAACCATTCAAATTTTCTTTTATTCTTTGCATATGTTTGTATTAATGATTCATTTTGGGTCATTCGACGTACAACTTTGTTGGTCGTTATCACAATGCGCTGAGTATGGAATGGCATTCACCTTTATTGCTCGCTCAGTGTTTTATTTAGTAAAAGGGATACACGATAAAGCGTTAATTATTCCAATTAATGCAGGTCAATAAAGATCTAAATAGGTCACTCGGTCACCATTAGTCGTCGTCGGTTAACGTCAGTTAATGTCGATCAACATTGGTCATCCGGTCATCCGGTCATCCGGTCATCCGGTCATCCGGTCACCCGGTCACCGTTAGTCATCGTCAGTCAAAGTCGGTCAAAGTTAGTCATTGTCGGTCAAAGTCAGTCATTGTCGGTCAAAGTCAGTCATTGTTGGTCAAAGTTAGTCATTGTCGGTCATTGTCGGTCATTGTCGGTCAATGTCAGTCAACGTAGGTCAATGTCGATCAATGTCGGTCAATGTCGATCAATGTCGATCAATGTCGATCAATGTCGGTCAATGTCGATCAATGTCGGTCAATGTCGGTCACCGTCATTGTCGGTCACCGTTAGTCATTGTCGGTCACCGTTAGTCATCGTCAGTCAAAGTTAGTCATCGTCGGTCAAAATTAGTCATTGTCGGTCAAAATTAGTCATTGTCAGTCAAATTTAGCTATCGTCGGTCACCGTTAGTCATTATCGGGCAATTTTTGGTGTCATGGTTGCAGCAGGGACAGCTGCTGCGCCAGATAATTTGGAGTTCCTGCCTAGATAACCCTATTCTGTATCAGGACTATCTATCTTCAAAAACTATCTCATTTCAAAATTAACCAGTGTGGTTAGGGCAAAAAGCGGACGGTCGGATCTTGTATCTACCAGGAAAAATGGGCCAGAAAGGGGGAGCGTGATGACAACCACGTACCGGTTTATGTGTACGACGGGCTCCCTCGGGGCGGTCGTAGCAAGCAAGGAATAATGGCGGAGGGTGTACCGTCGCATTTGCCTGGCACGCCCAGGGTTGGTGCTTGAAAATTGATTCCTTGATTAAAAATTTTAACCCTGAATTCATAGCTTAATAAGCGGGGTTGAGAAATTGGGTCGTGTTGGTTCAACTAGTATCAATATTATTACCGTTATAAAAAGTAGTGTTTGCAATTGGTTTAAATAAATTTTATCACTTTTTGATTTATAGCTTGGCGTATTTTTCTGTTGTGGTACTGTTCTATTTCAATAACCTAATGCTTCAAGCGAATAATTGCAGTTTAAAAGTAGGTGTCACACATTAGCTTTATTTTTTTCGTTTCATTAGTCAGATTTTATTGGCCGAAGTTATTCATACTGAACAGGAGCATAGCTTATTGATGGCGGAGGTTTATGTTTTGTTAGTTTTTTAGTCGATTAACGATAGATGAGGTGGTCTTTATAGTTAAAAGATTATCGATTGGGTATCGCATTGTAGGTTTGTTAAACAATAACTGCATTTAATGCCGGCGGATGCAGACTCTGAGTGCAACACACTCACTGGATGGTTGATGGACTTTCATGATATTTGGCCATCAGCTTGCTCATCACTTCTATCGGACATTTAAACCCAAAGCGTTTTCGAGGTCGCATATTCAACTCAAAGGCAATGGCGTCCAGCTCTTCCTAGCTATGTACTGAAAGGTCCGTTTGACGGATAAGGCCATTGATATTCTCACTGGCCCCACGTTGCCAGGGGCTATGGGGATCGCAAAAGTAAATCGCAACGCCGGTTTCTTGAGTAATTTTTGCATGTTGTGCCATTTCACGCCCCTGATCATAGGTCATGCTTTTTCGAGCGGTGGTCGGCATTCGGTTCAGAGCAGCACTAAAGCCTGCTACGTTGGCGGTGGCGTCGTCCATTTTTGCGAGGATCAGATAGCTACTGCTAAGCTCTACCAAGGTGCCTACCGCGGACGCGTTATTCTTACCTTTGATCAGATCGCCTTCCCAGTGGCCGGGCATTTCACGCTTACTGACCTCGGGCGGACGTAAGTGAATGCTGACCATGTCAGGAATCTGTCCACGTCGATCCACTTCGCCACGGTGAGGCTTGCGTGTGGTTTTACCTTGTCGCAAGCAGTGAATCAGTTCCTTGCGAAGGTGGCCAACAGGCAAGGCATAAATGGCCGTGTAGATGGTCTCTCGGCAGACGTAGGCATCGCGCAAATCAGGTAGTTTCATCGTTTTGAGCTTGCCGCTAATTTGTTTAGGAGACAAGCGTCGCCGCAACATATGCACGATGAGATCAAACCGCTCGGTGCCTAGCAAAAGCTTACGCGCAGGACGATAGACCACTCGACGCTTTTCTCGCTGACGTTGGGCGTGCCGAGCGCAGTAACCATTCTGGGCCATTTGATTACGGCGTATTTCACGAGAGATGGTTGAAGGAGCTCGCCCCAGGAGCTGGGCAATATGCCGAAGGCTCATCCCTTGGGCTTGACCCACTTGGATGCTGGCACGTTCTTCAATACTGAGTTCGAGGTAAGACGTGGGACAACACCTTAGCGAAATGCTCAGGTGTTGCACTCAGTTTCTGCAGCCAAGCTGCTTGTGCGTGTGATAAGCGACTTGTTCGTATCTTTGCGAAAGATTAGTTTTTCTCTTCGAGCCTTCTGACAACAAGTTGTGCGCTGACGTTATGTTTTTAGCAGCTAGAGAAGTTCTCCTTGAGAAAATTAACGACTTTTATGGGTTGAAAACGACTTGTGTGATTCTGCGATAGATTTGTTAATGGCTGATTTTAAAAATATTATTCACTAATCAATATTCACTGTAAGTGTTTTTCAGTAGCTGGACCAGTTGTCTTTGGGGATTTTAACGACTTTTGTGGAGGGTAAATGACTCGTGTGTATTTCTGTGAATGAGTCGTTGCAAGCTTTTGTGTAGCTTTGCGAAAGAGTCGTGAAACTAGACTTGGCAGGTATCCTCAGGATGGATGTGCCATTCCCCAATGTACTGAAGACAGCCGGAAGAACTTGAAAAGGCATCATCGATAGCAGCTTGATGATAACGTCCTCGCCGATCAACAAAGCACCGGCGTCTGATGTTGCTTGACGGTGAGGCGAATGACGTACTTGCCAAGGAATTGCTTGAAGCATTGGAGGAGTGGTTACTTATCCCGCTTAATGGTGAAACCACTTTCCGCCCTTTTGCTTTTTTGAGGATGCCCTGGGTGACATAGCGTTGCGCAATCGATAACCTAGCAGCCAGTGGGTCAATAGACGGTCATCTGGCCAACAAACCTTGCAAAGGAATACGTATGAGCGATTTCAGAAAATTTCAGCCGATAGAGGCTACGCTGATGAAGATTTATATTGCATTGGTTGACTCGCGGCCAGTGAAGTTCAGCGTATTGGCGGCATTTTCAACGATTATATTTTTCTATTTTGACGTGTTTGGTAATAACTACCTAATACCCAATACAACAGATACGTTTTATCGAGTAAACATGATTGGCGTGCACATCGTTATCCTTCACTTCATAACTTTATATGCTGTTCGATTTATCCAAGAGTCCCTCACCAATATCCTCGATACCTGTACAGGAAAACTTGCATACGCGAATTATAAGACGATAGTCGAGCGTCATGGGAAGGAAGCACTTAGATACACCCAGTAGATTCACGAAACAAGGCCCTTGAGGGTAGGGCCTTAATACCATCGTGTAGGACTAGTCGAAGTATTCATCTGGATCAGGGCATGTAATAAAGTACGAACGCATAATATTGATGGATGCACTGAAGATGCCCATTGCTAAGGTGAATCCTGCGTATACCCAATAGGGATGGAAATCTTTCAACAAAATAGCGGTTGGAATAAATATAATACAAGCTATAGCAAAAATAGTGAGCAATCGTCCAAACATCCAAAATACCTTTCGTGTGCCATAGTAAGTCGTAAAGCTAATTATAGTTCAAGTGAAGACCATGTGCTACTGATGCATCTGCCCAACATCTGTTAAGTGGGTATGCAAAAGTTATTGAGTAATCAGTACCGTAACCATTGCATATTTTTTTGACCGCTTCACAAAGCTTATCGAACGAACTGTAGGCTGTTAACGGTAGCCACTGGTATTTGATTTCGCGCCAAAAGATTTCGATCAGGTTCAGCTCCGGCGAATACGGCGACAAATAGACTAGGTGAATGCGATGTGCCATCCAATCAATAAGTTTGCGCTGGAATGCCTTGGAGCGGTGCATTCTGGCATTATCCAGTATCACGATGGCGAATGCGTCAGGGTCTTTATGTGCCGCAAAATGATAAAAGGCTTCTATAACGGTCTCGGTGGTCATGTGGTGAAAAAACTCACCTTCCCTGATCAGAAAGCCCAGTACATTCAGCCGTTTGCTGTGTGGGTAGGCCGTGACTTCCCAGGGCTTGGCTATCGGGCTCCATGCATAAGGAAGTGACGATGATTGCGAGAAACCGGCTTCATCAAAGAAATAGAGATCGCACTCACCACCATCTTCCTACTCCTTCAACACATTGACCATCTCTTGCGTATGGCGGAAAACTGTCTCGTCACGCGTGCCCTAAATAAGCGGCGTAGCCGCTTACCGCTATAACCTTTTTCTAACGCGGGCCGCAACGTGTCCTGGCTGACGACGTTACTTGTCTACTCCTGAAACTTGGCATGGAGGGCAGGCAATTGATGGGGATACTCTTCAGCCAGTTGTTCTAACACAGCAAGATCGCTTTCGCTAAGAAGGTGAGGGTGTCCTTCGCGAGGCTTGTTTTGAAGATCTTCAATACCGTCTGCTTCCCTCTAGGATAACCAAGTTGATGCCGTATCGCGCCTAACCCCAATAATATCGCGAATCTGGTTAATTGTATGGCCCTTGGGGTTGAGCAGAATGGCGTGAGCCCGACGACTATGATCAAGATATTCGCCCGCCATCTATGACCATGGCTCGCCGCTGGCTGCTTCAACCGCTTGCTGAAGTTTCGAGAGTGCGGTGGGATCCATTAATTCTTGGAGCGCCAGGAAATCAAAATGCTGGGCAATACGTGCGATATGCGGAATAGCTTTATTATTCAACCCATATTTCGAATATTCAAACTCACAATATGGATATCGGCCGCGGCAACGGTCGGTAAAAGTAGTGAAAAAATGACGGTCCAGATCCGTTTAGTCAATGTCATGCAGACTTCCTGCTGGGTATAATGCCCTCTACAGTAACCCATAGAAGGCGTTAATTATTATTAGTAGCCGTTATCGAGACGCATTTGCTTGGTTACAACATACTCACCAATCAGATTTCCATCATTGTCTCGATAAGCAGCCCCTACGCTAAACAGCTCAGCGTGACGGTACCACCGTCAAAGCTTCAATGTCGCCAGGCGCTCAATAAATTGCTGTGAAAAGGCCATGTCGTGCTCCCACTGGGGCTGAGCGGTAGCGGCTGCTGCATAGGTAGACATAGCTGGTCCAAACGTAATCCCTGCTGCATCATCGGGCGCCATTGTGGTGTCCTCTTCAGGCAGCATGACGTTATCAAAGGGTGGCACGGGAGTGATGTTACCGTACCCCGCGGCAAGCGGCGCCTGGTCAGGTGGGATCACCGTGACAACAGAGTTTTCATCAGGAAGATCGTCAGCAATACGATGCGCATAGCGACGTAATAGCCTTTCATTGAGCACAAATAGGTAGCAGTCAGCGTCATGCAGCCCCATACGCCGAATAATCCGCCCCAATACTTGCCGAAAATGCTGCTCAGTACGAATATGGCTCAGGTAACAGCACACGCGAAGACGCGGGATATCAACGCCTTCGCTGATCATCCCCACGGACACAATCCATGACTGCATCGAATCACGAAACGCCTGCAACTTGACATGCCCATTGGGTGTTTTACTTGTCACCAAACAGACGTCTTCGCCCAGGGCTTCCAGCTGCTCGGCGATGTCTTCGGCGTGAGTTATATCAGAGGCGACCACCAGACCACCCGCCGCTGACTGTGCCTGACGTAATCTCCTCAGCTGGGCGACCCCTTTCTTTAACAGCGCACCCATTGGTGTGTCATGGCGTAATAGGTCGGCATAGCTTACGCGGGGATCGCGAAGTAAGCGCGGAATGCTCGAAAACTGTTTTTGCTCGGGTGGTTTTTTGCCCTTGAGGTGGCTGATCGTCAGCTGAATATGCGGGTTATCAATCAACTTGATAGTGGGCTTGCGACATACTCCATCGCGTACCGCTTCTTGCAGCGTATAGACAAAATCCGGAACCAACCGCTGTTTGAGCAATGTTGCCTGACCTTCTTGGGCATCGCCGCCGTTGTCTGCTGATGGCACATCGAGATAACGCAAGAGCGGCAGACAACTGCCATCGGTACGCCATGGCGTGCCGGATAGTGCCAGCGTGTATGTAATGTTGCGCTCCAGCAGCAGCAGCGCCTGCCCCCACTCATTTGCACCTTGCTGCGCACCGGGCACCCGGCCAGCGTGATGGCTTTCATCCCAGATTAAGAATACCCGGTAGTATTGTCCCAGTTGTTGGAATGCACGCAGGCGCGTGCGCAGCGATTGATAGGTGTAACACCCGCCCCGTGCGCCTAGATTGCCGCTCATAGCAAGCCCCGTGACGTCTGCGAGTGTTTCTTCAGCGCGGTTCACCACTTCGCAGCTCGGCCCCAGATAGATTACGAAATCGACATCACCACACTGGAGTAAATGGTCGGCTAACACTGCTGCCATCAACATTTTCCCCGCACCAGGCGTGGCTTGGCAGAGAAAGTGAGATTGTTCGGGGGATAGCTGAGCAATAGCATGTGAAAGGCAGCGCTGCTGCCAATCACGTAACGGCGGATGCTGAGTAGTGTGGGTAGACGTGTCGCGCAGTTTCATGCTTCACCTCCCGCCTGAGCGAGCTTCCGCTGCACGTCGGCGTAAGCCTTTAGCTTTTCATCCAGCGCTTTTGCCTGTGCTTTTTCATGCTCGAAAAGCGGCCCAATTTCATCACGTGCGTCAGGGTACTTTTCTGCGATTTCCTGGAACGCCTGGAGCCGGTAATCACTCGTTTCTATCTGTGCACGCAGCTGCTGGCTATCACGGCTGAGCTTAACCGCTAGCGGTTCAACGTCGCTGGAAGCTTGTGGGGTATCTTGGTAAATGTTGTCAGCATTGAGGTCAGACGTTGCTATTAGCCGGAACACATAACGATTTTTAAATCCTTTTTGAAGCCCTACCCATTCCACAATGCCTTGTTTCACACGCTTATTGATTTGATCACGCACATAGAGACGCAGCGTTTTTTGATCAAAATCCGCTAATGCTTTTAGCTCAGCAAGTTGATCGCGCAATTCACAAACCGTAAACAAGGCATGTTCCTTGGCTTTCTGCTCTAACAACCCTTGTAGGTACGGAGAAGCAATCGGGTGGATGATGCGACGACTCATTAGCGCACCTCCTGCACAGTTGCAAAACGTGCTGATGATGCGGCTTTGGCGTCTAGTGCCTGAGCTTTTTGCATATGATACTGATAACGCTGATAGCGAACGCGAAGACTGCTATCGGAGAAGAGGGCAGCACGTGCCATAGCACGGTGGGCAGCTGCGCGGCCATTAAGGCTGCAAATAGGGAAGATCTTTAAACGCATCAAACAGCTCCTTGGATTTATCAGAGCCGTCTCCGCTGTCGCCAAACAGGAGGGAGGCGGCCGTACGCAGGTTGGCGAACCGGTATCCAAGGAAAAACCGGCAGACCCTAAGGTCTCCCACGCACGACCACCATAATCACAGCAAGCAAAAAAACGCCTACTATGTTCAGTGGCGCTTATGCGCCTTGGATAATTTCAGGTCGCCAAACCTGGTTAAAGATATTGCTTTAACATTGTTAGATTACCCCGCGCACTAAATACTGTAAACCCTTACAGACCATCCCCTTGCATTTAGATGCTGTGCACCATTTACCCGCACTGAGGCCTAATTTACACCAATAATCCGGTTTATCGGCTGGTTTCTTGCGTGGCATTTACCTATTGTTTGGCAGTGCAAAGTGTTGAGACGTAAGGAGCAAGGACACTTTTTTACAATGGTGTCCGCAGCAATATGAAATGTCTCCAAGGGGTTAGTTACCGTGTGGAGTATCTCTGGCTCAAATGGTTGAGTCGCCGCTCTCAGAAAGGGCATATTGCTTGGGATCAAGGTCATCAGTTACTGCAGGATCTTCCTCTTCCGACGCCAAGAATCGTGCAGTCATACTAACTCTTCAGCGAAACTGATGATGGACAGTATTTTGCTGTAAGAAAAACATGATTTTTTCATGCAGAATTTCCCTGCGTTTAGCTTATTGAAACGCTACTTTTGAGTACTCTGGTTTATAGGGGAGATTACAGAGGGGAGCTTGGCCTAGTAATCGCCCAGTCTATTCGACTAATGTGTCTAAAAATGAACTTCTTGAGCGTTGTAGTGAATCAGTAAAGAATAAGAGTCATTAGTATTTTTCTTTCTTATATCAGGTTCTGAATTACCTGGTTAGCGTTTTATGTTGACAACATTTGAATGACGCCAAGTTTCACTTGCCACCTGTTGAGCAATAATTTCGCCCCAGCGCTGCCACACGTCTACTTGAGACTTCCAACGAGCTGCACGGTTATAGGTTCCCATTAGTTTAGGTGGAGCGTGGGCAAGCATCATTTCTACTAAAAGCGGGTCAGCCATTAGTGTTTCAGTGGCTTGGGTGGCAAATGAACGACGGAGATCATGTACGGTGAAATGCTCTAGGTGATATAACTGAGCTGTTCTATCGTGCTCCTTTCTGGCACGGCCTTGTAAGCGGGCTACAGTGGTGCTGAGGCTATCTGGATGAAGCGATTTACCATTGCCTTGGGTAGATTCAAAAACGAACTTTCCCGCAGTTAACTGGCGCTGTTCTGCCAGTAATTCAAGCGCTAATGGGCATAGGTGAACTTTATGCTGGCGATTCGATTTTGTGCGCTCAGCGGGTATTTTCCATTCTGTTTTGTTGACTTCATCCCATTGCATAAACGCCACTTCACTGCGACGGCAGCCAGTCAGGATCAATAGTTTTAGCGCATTGGCTACCGGGATGCTCAGCACGGCGGTAGTTGCTTTCCCTTCATTGTCTGCGCGCGTGTCATCTATCGCTTGCCATAGCTGGCGCAATTCAGACAGTTGAAGGTGACGTTGACGCGGGGCAGACGCAGACGCGCCAATGTCAGCTGGCACCAGGCCATCAGTAGGATTTACGTCGATTTGTTCCCTTTTTTGGCAGTAGCGTAGCAATTGACGCAGTAAGTTCAAGCTATGGCGGGCTTCTACCTTGGCATTTTTGGATGCTTGTTCTAGTACATCGATAAGCACGCGACGGGATACATCACGGACATAAAAATCAGCCAGCCTTGGGGCAAGGTGACGACGCCAACGGCCATACTGTTGGGATACCGTTTTGGCAGTAGGTGGTCGCGTGTTGCGGCCTGGTTGATGTTGGTAGTGCTCTATCCAGCGGTCAAAGGCATCTTGCATAGTCCAAGCGGCTAAATTGCTAGCTTTTTCAGACGCACGCTGCTTTCTTGGATCAAGCCCCTTCTTAACTAGCTCAGCGGCGGTGGAATGCTCCTCTCTAGCTCGTTTTAAAGTCATCGCAGGGTAACTGCCCAGCATCATTTCTTTCTGCTGTCCGCCAAGGTTGAATCGGTAAATCCAGAGCTTGATTGATTTGCCTACTCGAACCTCAATTGACAAGCCTGCGCCATGTTTTGATTTCACGGCGCGGCGTGCTTTTAACTTGCCGGCAGGCAATACAAATGCTGAGACTTCTGCAGGCGTAGTAATCGGCTTTTTAGTACCCACTTGGGTTCCCCTACTGGTTCCCCTAGATTTGCACAGTATAGCGTGGGATCGTATGAGAAACAAAAAGAACTAAAAACATATAATATGCTGATTTTATTAGATTAATAAATCGCTTATAGGTATGTGTGATAATGCAAGAAAACACCTAAAATCCTGCTCCTAAGCGGCAGGTCGCAGGTTCGACTCCTGTCAGGGACGCCAGTAAAATCAACAGTTTAGATAAGTATTGGCTTGGTGTTTTCGCTGTATTTTCTGTTTGGTCCCCACAAAAAACGCTCGCTATAGCATTGTATCAGCACCACGCCAGATGCCCATCCCCAGCACATCAGCCACCTACATTCTCGCGGTCGGGCATGGCCGTCCAGTAGTGGGAATCCGCCACTATAATCTCTGATTTAGTGGTCGGTGGATGTCAAAGAATCAGTTTGTCGTCGTTCGGGTGGTGGCTTTGTATCACGCGAGCGTTAGAAGGTTTCCCATTGATCATCGGCTGGAACAGTGTGTCGCCTGTCTGTAGATGGTTGCGTTTGTGGTAGGGCGTAACTTTGCATACGTTGGACGTTAGCGCGGGGAAGAGTTCCTTGCGCTTTGTCGACTTTAAAAAAGATGACGGCTTCCGCTAAGTCTCGCGCTTGATCTTCCATAGAAGCAGAGGCCGTGGCTGTTTGCTCCACCAGTGAGGCATTCTGCTGGGTGACCTCATCCATTTGGTTAATCGCGATGCTCATTTGGTCGATCGCTGAGGTTTGCTCGTCAGACGCGCGACTCACTTCTTCCATTAACCCTGAAACGCTGTCGATATTCTTTACGATCTGCGCCATGGAGTCGCCAACCGCTGTGACTAGCGCGCTGCCTTGTTCCACTACCTGATTGTTTTCAAGAATCAGATGCTGAATTTGTTTGGCTGCATCGGCACTACGCTGTGCGAGATTTCTTACTTCTTGAGCGACAACAGCAAATCCGCGCCCTTGCTCACCCGCTCTGGCAGCTTCCACCGAGGCATTAAGCGCCAAAATATTAGTTTGAAACGCGATGCCATCAATTAACTCCACAATGCCGCTAATTTTCTCTGAGCTTGCATTTAGCTCGTTCATTTTACTAATAGCATCTCTAACTTTCTCACCACCGTAACCTGCAGAGCGGCTAGCCGCATGTGCTAACTGATTAGCCTCGCCAGTGTGCTGGGTGTTATTTTTCACCGTTGCAGCGACCTGCTCCATGCTGGCAGCCGTTTCTTGTAGGCTGGAAGCTTGCTCTTCAGTACGCTGTGAGAGATCCACGTTACCTGATGATATTTGTCCAGAAGCCGTAGAAATAGCCTCTGCAGATGTCTGAATATGACTAATTAATCCTTGGAGTTTGCTTTGCATATCCCCAAGTTCACTGAGCATATCGCCAATTTCATCCTGATGGGTGAGCTTAACGGTTTGGGTTAAGTCGCCTTCTGCCATCGCGTGGAAGTGTTGGCGAGCTTGAGCAAGTGGCTGAAGAATACGCTGAATTAATATCCAGCTTAGTAATCCTGCCAAGATAACAGCAATCGCTAGTGCCCCCATCATGACATTGCGCATGAACGCAGCATGCTCTGCTGCATTGTCATAAGCTGACTGAGCCTCGCGTTCTTCAAAGTGAATGATGTCATCGAGCGTTGCGTTGAGAGTCCGGTAAGCAGGCAGTGCTTGTGTAAATGCAATTTCATTGGCGTTGTCGTAATCGCCTGATGCGTAAAAGGGCAGGGCAGCATCGACGGCATTTTGTAAGCGAGAATAGTGCTCTTGGAACTGCTCGGTAAGTGCCTCACCTGCCGAAGATAAACGCTGTGTGACGTACGCTTGCCAAAGGCTATCAATCTGCTGTTCATTATTCTGAACATTATCAATATGCAGTTGCACGGGGTGGTCGTGTAAGGCGCTGACGGCTAAGCCTGGATCGTGCTGCCCCGCTAAAGAAAGCTCTAACAGCATATCTTTTGCACGCTCATTCAAAGAGGCAATTTGCTGTGTGTTTTTGAGATTAGTTTGATAAATCGTGTCAATCGCTTGGTTCGAAGACGTCATCCCGCTAAACCCCAAGGCCCCAATAACCAACATAAAGACCAGCATGATCGCCATCATAACCATCAGGCGTAGTTTAATGGTCATTCGAAATATGTGGTTCAGCATGTGACACCTCGAAAACAGCCGTTACGGTTTAGCTCATCAGCAAAGCCCTAAGAATGTATTACTTTATATTGCTAAATGTTATGAGTAAATTACAAAAAGACGTTTGGCTAACAATGCAGCTTAGACCTTAGGAGGGTGTCAATCTTTAGTTGGTTTCTTCTTTTTGAACAAAAATCTGCCGCATTCTGCGATTCAATTCTCCGAATGAATCGACAGTCAAGGCAGAGCAAGGCGTCAGCCTTGCAGGTATAACTGGATAGATATATAGTCAGTTCATGGCCATTATTCGCTCCGACATCCTCACCCTTCAGGTTGCCAGCGCCGACCAACAACAGGCGCTGCAGGATACGCTGGCGCTGTATCGACGGCTGGTGCGCGATCTGATGACGGTGGCGTATACCCACTGGCCGACGGTGGGGGCAACGTAGGGTAATGAAGCGGTAACGGTCATTGAGGCGCTGATTCATCCAACCGCCAAGCGCCCGAATGTTCGCTACACGTACTTTGCCAAACGCTACTACAAGTTTCCTTCTTATCTCCGCCGTGTGGCGTTGATGGATGCGGTCGGCCAGGTGCGCTCCTTCGTCACGCGGTTCGATCAGTGGCGATGTGGCCAGCGCAAACATCCAAACGCCAAACCACCGCGCCTAACCTCCAGCACGAAGACCTTTCCCAGCCTTTACGGCAGCCAGTGTGCCAAAATCAACACCGATGCCAGCTATGCCTTTATCAAGGTGCGTTGGCAGAACGATTGGATATGGATGGGGTTTGGGCTGAAAGGCACTTGCCGGTTTCGAGGAAAAGGCAAGGCCAAATCCCCGCTACTGGTCTTCAAGGGGCGACAGTGGCAGCTATCACTGCCTGAGCAGTTCGAGCCACCGAAGCCGGTAAAGGGTGCGCCTGAGCGGGTGTTAGCGGTGGATGTAGGCATTAATACGGCGGCCTCCTGGGCGGTGGTCGATGCTCAAGGCACTGTCCATGCGCGAGGCTTTATCTCGCGCACGGATAAAGACCGGGAGTATCGGCTGATGGCCCGCATTCGTCAGGCCGCCAAAAAGCACACACGCCACGGCAGCCGGTTACCCTCGAGCTTCTGTCGCCGCGACCACCAACGGCTAACCCATTTGGCAGACAATCAAGCCCACCAGATCAGTCGGCAGTTGGTGAATTTAGCGCTTGATCATCATTGCCAGGCGATTGCGGTCGAAAACCTGAAGGGGTGGCGACCTAAAGCGGGAAAAAAACGGACACCGATGAAGGCACGGTTTCACCGCTGGTTTCATCGCCAGCTCGTAACACGCATCGGTAGCAAGGCCGTCGAAGTGGGGCTGCGTTGTGTGGCAGTTTATGCCCGTGGCACGTCCCGCCACGCCTTCGACGGATCAGGGCCAGTAAAACGTGATAAAGGCAACTACAGCCAGTGCACGTTTAGCTCCGGCAAGCGCTATCACGCTGATCTGAACGCGGCCTATAACATCGCCGCTCGCGGCCATGTGTTTTTTCAAGGCGGTCAGCGCAAGCAGACCGCCCGCATGAGCTCGCAGACGCCGGCTCATGCACCGAGAACCCCGGTGACGCTCTCCTCGCTCTGGCAACAGGGCGTGTGAGAGGGATAAGAATCCGCGATTCTATTCTCTGAATGAATCGTCGGAGGGTTCAACAGCCGTGCTGTTGCGGCCCTCTTTTTTGACCTGGTAAAGCAAGGCATCGGTTATCGACAAACACATATCCATCGTAATGCTGCTGGTAACCGCACAAATACCAATACTGACCGTACAATAGAGCGAATTTGCACTGTTGATGAGCATAGGCGTTGCGGCAAGTTGCTGGTGCAGGCGGCTTGCAACATGGGTAGCTTCTGACGGACTGGTTC
Organism: Halomonas qinghailakensis; assembly: GCF_025820815.1. Lineage (NCBI taxonomy): Bacteria > Pseudomonadati > Pseudomonadota > Gammaproteobacteria > Oceanospirillales > Halomonadaceae > Halomonas > Halomonas qinghailakensis. Next base: position 3,090,253 of record NZ_CP096973.1, read on the forward strand.
TCGGCAGCATGACCATAAATTCGTCACCGCCCCACCGGCAAATAACGTCGTACTGACGAAACACCCGACGACACAGCTCTATGAAACGTACCATGACGTGATCGCCGCTCTGATGACCATATGTATCGTTAATATTTTTGAAGTTATCTAAGTCAATCAGCATTAATGCACCCGAAGGGGCCCCACGCTGAATCATGGCCACTTCTTGTTGAAAACGTTCTTCAAAAGCACGGCGATTTAGCGAGCCTGTTAATGAATCGATGGAAGATAACTCCTCTAACTCCTGGCGCGTTGTTTGCAATTCACGAATTAACGCTTCCTGTATGCGATGACTGCGCATTAACTCCATGTGGGCCATAACTTGGTTGGCTAATGCCTGAAGGGCGAAATGTTGGCGTTGTGTCAGCTCGCGAGGTTCATAATCCAGTGCGCATAGCGTTCCCAATGGATAACCGTCTTTGCTTTTTAGCAGCGCACCCGCATAAAAACGCAGGTGAGGCTCTCCTGTAACCAAGGGATTGTTAGCAAATCGGGCGTCTTGCGTGGTATCCGGTACGACAAAAACTCCGGGCTGTAAAATGGCATGCGCACAAATCGAGATGTCACGCGGGGTTTCTTGAACGCCTAGCCCTTTTTCAGATTTAAACCATTGCCGATCACGGTCAATAAAATTAACCACGGCAATGGGGGTGTCGCAGATCAATGAGACCGCTTCGACAATCTCATCAAACGCGTCGTCCCGTTGCGTGTCGAGAATTTGATAATCTGCAAGTGCCTTAAGACGACGCGTCTCGTAATCATCTGCGTCAAGCGTTGGCCTATGCGTCATAAGTAATCAATGCTCCCGATTAGGCGATTAAGCCCCTCAAAAGCCGTAGCGTTGAGAGCGCCTTTACGCATATCGTCGCCATGGCATAAGTAATCTTGGCATGGGTTGTCCATATCAGTTCCTTCTACAACCGTTTTACATTTGTAGGGTGATTCGCTACGTAATAGTTATAAAACAACCAGATAAGATTCACTGAACACGTGCCATGGCGGGGCACATAGTGGTAAAAATGAACATAAATCAATTATACGGCTAACGTTTATTGTACGCGATACTCGTTTCGTATCCTTTTTGTATAATTATGTTGTTCGCTTTTCCTAGTGATCTTTTTTCTCAAGAGCTTCGCGCTTCGACCAAGAGAGCAGTTGGCTTGCAGGCATAGGTCTTGCGACGCCATAGCCTTGTACAAAGTCGCAGCCCATTCGCTGCAGTGTTTCAATATGCGCATCGCTCTCAGCACCTTCTGCGACGACTTGCTTGTTAAAGCGCTTGGCTAAATACGTAATGCTTTCAACAATGGCTAGGTCTTCTGGACGCTTAAGCATTCCCATCACAAAGGATTTGTCGATTTTTACCAAGTCGACCGGCAAATTACGCAGGTAGCTCAACGACGAGTAACCCGTACCAAAATCATCGAGGGCAACTTTACAGCCCGTTTCGCGGCATCGGTTTAATATTTGGGTAGCGCTGGGCAAATCGTCTAGTGCCGCTGATTCCAGCACTTCAATACAGATGGAATGCGGAGAGACGTCAGGGTGCCTAGATAACGTGTCCCGCAAAGTGTCAATGAACTGTTCATGCACAAGCGATTGAGGGGTCAGATTAATGCTAACGTCAATGTCTAACCTCTCTTTTTGCCATGCCGACAGCTGTGTCAGTGATCCTTCCATGACCCAGGCATCCAGTGCCAACTCAGTATCGGTACCACTGATGAGAGGTAAGAATTGATCAGGCATGACTAAGCCGCGTTTTGGGTGGTTCCAGCGAATGAGGGCTTCTACGCCGAGCAGCTTAAGTGAACGTGCATCAATTTGAGGTTGGAAATATAGCTCAAATTGACCTGTGTTAAGGGCTTGAGAGATTTCATTACGCACTGTCTGTTGTGCTTTTAGCTTTTTCTCATGGCCAGGATCAAAGAAAGCAAATGTATTTCCCCCCTGTAGTTTTGCTTGATACATGGCTTGGTCTGCGTGGCGTAGTAGCGTATCAGGGTCAGCGTCATCCAGCGGGAACAATGTAATCCCTAGGCTTACGTTCACCGCCACTGGGGATGATTCGAATCCGTTCGGCTGCTCCAGCACGAAGCTTTTAGTGATCGCACGCAACTGCTCTGGTTTACCATTCATATCGTGAAGAAGCAGAGCAAACTCATCGCCGCCTAAGCGTGCAACAACCCCTTGAGGCCCCACTCGATCTCTTAATTGCTGGGCAACGGATATCAAGACGTTATCTGCAGCTTTATAGCCAAACTGTTGATTGATTTTCTTGAAATCATCAAGGTCTAAAACACCAATGGCGAGGGTGTTACCGTCGTTAACGTGTGCGATCGCTTCACGTATTTTGTTGAGCATTTGATGACGGTTAGGTAGCAACGTAAGCTTATCGAAATGGCTCGCACGGTGTAGCTCTTCGGCATGCTTTTTTAGCCGCGTCATGTCCGAGAAGATAGCCACATGATGGGTGATGTCTCCTTGGGCGTTACGAATCAAGGAAAGTGACAATGACTCATACAGTAGTTCACCGTTTTTACGTCGATTGATGAGTTCACCACGCCAGCTCCCATTGTTTAATAAGGACTGCCACATGTCCTGGTAAAATGCTTGGGTATGACAGCCTGAGGAGAGAAAGCTGGGCTGATGGTTTAAAACGTCGCCTCGGGTATACCCCGTCATAAGCTCAAAGGCACGATTCACATCAACGATTCGATTGTCTTGATCAGTAATCATGATGGCGTTTTGGCTGTCAGAAAAGATCCTTGCTGAGAGTTCGAGTCGTTTATGTGCCTCGTCGTGTTGAACACGCAGGCGTAGCGAGCTGATGAGTTGGCCTAAGTTGCGTAAAAACGAGGCAAGCTCCTCCATGAGACATGCCTGATACCCGCCGGGGCGGTTCGCCAGACCAATCATGGCGATCAATGTACCATTATCAGTGACGGGAATGCCGATGAAAGCATTAAGAGGAGGGTGGCCTTTAGGCAGGCCGCCACGTCGTGGGTCTTGGTCAGGAGCGTTAGCAATTAGCATCTCTCCCGTTTGTAACACGTGACCAAAAAGTGATGCTTGCTTACTAAATACTATTCCGCCCTGAGATGCTTTTTCAAACAGCCGGCGTGAGGCATGATCCCAGCTGACATCCGTAATGGCATGAGTTTTTAGAAAAGGTGTGTTTTTGTCATCGTATAATACTTCACCGATAAAACCTGAGTCGCTCTCAGTCAGCGCTACTAGCTCGGCCAGTGCATCTGAAAATGCTTGTGACAAGTCATGCTCAGCAATAAAAGACGTCTGTAAGTGGGTAATTAATCGCTCAAGTCGCTGCTGTCGGTCCAGGCGTCGCTCATTTTTTTTGAGCGGCGTAATATCTTGAATGGTTCCTGCTATTTGCGTGGTTTCCTTACCAACAGTAACGGGAACTCCTGTGACGCGCACCCACGTAGGTAGTCCTTTATCTTTGTGCGCTAGGCGTAACTCAAGATCAAAAGGCACCTGCTGATTAGCTGCTTTCGCCAAACTAGTTTCCAGCTGACGTTGATCTTCAGCAGTGTACACACTGATACCGTTTGCTTTGTCATGAGAGTAGTCAGGGGCAACGCCATACAACGTATAGACGACGTCGTTCCACCATGTGGCACCTGAGGCAATATCCAACTCCCAAAGCCCTAGGCCTGATGTGGTCACTATTCGCTCTTGGCAGTGCAACCGATGTAGCTCAAGACGCTGTATCACCAGATCTGCCAGCGTTGCCAAATGTGTCCGCTGTGCTTGGCTGAAAACTCTTGTTTTCTTATCTAAAATACATAGCGTTCCTAGGCTATAACCTTCACGAGACACCAGCGGTGCGCCGAGGTAGTAACGAATATGAGGTGGACCCGTCACCAGGGGATTATCGACAAAACGCGTGTCCTGGGTGGCATCCGTTATTTCAAAGATGCCTTCTCCGCACAAAGCATGTGCACAAAAAGAGATATCACGGGGTGTCTCTTTAAACGTTAAACCATGGTGGCTTTTGAACCACTGACACTCTTCATCTACAAAGCTCACTAGGACGTACGGAGCGTCGTAAAGATTCGCGACCATTGACGTAATACGTTCTAACATCGTGTCTTGATGCCGATCGTTCATTGTACAGTGCCATAACGCTTTCAAGCGCTCCGGCTCATCATGAGGTGTAGGAGGAGGGTGGATTTTCATCACTTGGCTTCCCGTGATGTAACCGTCATCGAGGCTGGTAACGTAAATGGCTGACTCGTCAGGTCACTGCTCTCCCCAGCGAGTGCTGAAATTTCAAGTGTTAATTCAGTGCCATTAGGGGTAGTGCGGAACGCGCGGATCGCATTCAATAGCTGGTGGGTTTCTTGTTCCAGTGTTTGGGTCGCCCTATTAGTAGACTGAAGCTGCCCCGCCGTATGCTGGACGCCTTGCTCCATGATGTTGATGGCGCTTCCTATTTGTGTAATGCCACTGCTTTGTCTTTGAGAGGCAGCGCTTATTTCACTCATAAAATTGTTAACTCGCTGGCTAGCCTGCATAACACGTTCAATAATCTGCTCAGTGGCTTCCACGAATTTCACACCTGCTGCAATTTCGTCGTTAGACGTATTAATTAATTGGTGAATCTCTTTCGCCGCATCTGAAGAGCATTTTGCAAGACTGCGTACTTCGCTCGCGACAACAGCAAAACCCTTACCATGAACACCCGCACGGGCGGCCTCTATCGAGGCATTGAGGGCTAAAATATTCGTTTGAAAGGCAATGGAATCAATTAACGCGACGGTGTTATCCATATGCTTAGCGCTTTCGGTAATCGCTTTCATGCGCTGAACGAGCTGTCCCATGCTGTCGCCTGCGTTTTGCACTTCCTGCATATTAGTCGTTGCGAGGTTGCTGGCTTGTTGCGCATTTTCAGCATTTTGCTTAACGGTGACCGTCAACTGTTCAGTGCTGGCAGCGGTTTCTTGTACTGAAGAGGCCAGCTCATCACTGCTCTGGGCAATGAAGGCGTTGCTTTGACGAATATCGGCCACCGAGGGATTGACCTGGTTGATACCATCATTGACATCGCTGACGATGGCACTTAAGCCTTTTCGCATCGTGACCAGTGCATCGACAAGGCGATCAAAGTCATCATTTTGGCGGGGTGGTACGTCGGCGGCCAGATTGCCAGCCGCCACCTGAAGGACAAACGCGCGAGACGTTTCAACCATCTGACGCACTTTACACCACACGCTTAAGCCTAGCCCAGCTACCACGGTAAGCAGTAGCCCTCCGATGACTAACTGAGAAAGATCTTGAGAAAGCTGCCACTGATTAAACGTTAACCACCCAATAGAAAGACTAGCAATAAGCGTTAGTAAACGCGTTTGCAGGGTAGCCGATCTCCACTGACAGCGACCCAAAAACGCGAACGGATGGCGACGGCGTATTTGACCACGATATAGAGTGAAGTTTTTCCCTTGGCCGTTCTTCCAAGCGTGGTAAATTTTTTCTGCATACTGCACTTCTGCGGCGGAGGGCTTGGTACGCAGGGAGGCATAACCGACGATGTGGCCGTTTTCTTGGATAGCCATTGCATTGGCGCGTACCCAATAATGGTCGCCATCTTTACGCCGGTTTTTGACCAGGCCAGACCAAGGCTTGCCTTGCTGTATGGTCTCCCAAAAGTCTTTAAACGCCGCTGGTGGCATATCAGGATGACGGACTAGGTTGTGGTTTTCGCCCAGTAACTCTTCGAGACTAAATCCACTAACCTGCACAAACGCTGGGTTGGCGTAGGTGATCTCTCCTTTCAAATTGGTGCGAGAGATCAGAAGATCGTCTTCAGCGTAAGCATACTCAATATAAGTGATGGGCAAGTTAGTACGCATGGCAGCCCCTTGGATATCTGATGAGCTAGGAATGTACCAATTGGCAAAAAACTAAGGTGTTACAAACTATATCAGCTGCAGCGGTATTTTTATTATTTTAAATTATAAGTATATAACAAATATTAGCTTTTATTAAGTTAGGTAAAGTTAATAAATTAATAATATTAGTGGCTTATAGGATTAATTGGGTTGGCGGCAAAGATTGCTTGCGACCTCATTTCGGCCCTGTCAACTGAGCAGCAATTCTAGGGTGGCGTTTTTGAGTCTATCTATTTTGTTGCCTTATTATGACAAAACTATTACTCAAGTCTTTTTCAACTCCTCAAGCGACAAATTTTTCTGTTCACTACCTCAACATTCCCAGCTTGTAGGCGCTAGCACAACAGCCAACTTTAAAGACCGCTATTTCAATGCGAATCTGCGCCCGCTGTTTGAAGGTGCGCCCCCAGGCTGGTTACTTGATCATCCACCCCTTAATCCGCAGGGTGCCCACACCGACCAAGGTGTGGGGTGAATGCGGTGCGGGGCGTCAGCCCCGCTGATTTTGGATGTACTGGGCAACGACTTCCAGTGGCGCTCCGCCGCACGATCCCACGAAGTACGACCGGCTCCAAAGCACTGGTTTGGTGTAGGCACCCCGCAGGTCGCTGAACTCCGCTCGCATCCGCCGTGACGTGACCGCCTTCAAGGAATTGACCAGCTTCGTGAGTTGTACCTTGGGGGGGTACTCGACCAGCAGATGCACGTGATCACTTTCACCATGGCACTCACGAAGCTCGGCCTCGAAGTCAGCGCAAACTTCGCCAGCAATCTGCTGAAAGGCCTCATGGTGAAGCTCACCAAGAATCTTCCGACGGTACTTGGTTACGAACACGATGTGAGCGTGAAGCAGGTAAGCACTGTGTCGCGCCTTATTGATTTTGTACATACTGAATGTTGAACTATGCTCAATTAGCCGATTATGATTGACTATAAGTTACCACACACTGAGTTTGCCATGAAGGTCCTGAAAGCCTACCGATTCAAGCTGAAGCCAACACCGGAAGCAGAAGCGCTGCTCTACCGTATGGCGGGGTGTGGACGGTTGGCGTACAACAAGTCCCTTGAAATAATGCTCGACATCGTCCGACAAGAACTCGCGTTCGAGGGTGACCGCAAGTCGTTGTACAAGGCCCTCAATGATCTAGCCCCTAAGGAGCGCATCGCTCTGGCTAAGCGTTTACCGAGCGCAGCGGGCCTGAACAAACAACTGACACAGTGGAAAAAAGCGCCAGAACTGATCTTTCTGAAAGAGGCTTACACGGACAACCTTCAGCAGCGTCAACGCGACCTGCGAGACAAGGCCATCAAGGATTGGTGCTCAGGGAAGCGAGGGTTCCCAGTTTTCAGGACCAAGCGCATCGCGCATCACTCGACCATGCGCTTCGTCAACTTCCCCAAGTATTGCGCCCTCGATCAACGCCGCATCAAGCTGCCCAACAAGCTGGGCTGGGTGCGTATGTACCAGTCCCGCGTCATCGACGGTGAGCCTCGCAACGCCACCGTCTCACTCGATGCGTGTGGCAACTGGCACGTCGCTATTATGTGTGCAGTCGACGTCAAGCCGACCCGTGTACCTGACCAAGGCGCAGTCGGCGTCGACATGGTGATTGCCAAGAACATGACGCTGAGCGATGGCACTACGTTCTCCGGGGTGCGTAGCTTCGCTGCCTCAAAGGACCAACTGGCGGCTTCCCAACGCAAACTGAAGCACAAGGAACGCGGCTCCGCTAACTGGAAAAACAGAAGCGCAAGATTGCGCGTATTCACCAGCGTATTGCCGATATACGGCGCGACTATCAACACAAGGCAACGACGACGATCTGCAATAACCACGCCATGGTCGCTGTCGAAGACCTCCGAGTCGCCAACATGTCGAAGTCTGCAAGGGGTACGGTTACCCAACCGGGACGTAATGTCCGGCAAAAGTCAGGACTGAACCGCTCGATCCTCGACCAAGGTTGGTACGAGATTCGGCGCCAGCTTGCGTACAAGATGGCATGGACTGGAGGCCTGTTTGTGGCGGTACCACCGCACCACACGAGCCAGACCTGCCCAGCCTGCTTTTACAAGTCGGCAGACAACCGCAAGACGCAGGCGAGTTTTCTTTGCACGCACTGTGGCTACGCCGAAAACGCTGATGTCGTAGGAGCTATCAACGTGCTTCACCGAGGCCTCGACCTGCTCGAAGCCTCGAACCAGTCAGACCTGATCAGGGCGGGACGACGCCCGTAGCGCCTGTGAAGTGAGCGGTGCAGTAGGGCCGCCAGCAGCAGGAACCAGACCACCGGGCGACCAGTGGCCACCCGAAAGGGAATCCTCTTCCTGAGTCGCGGCAGCGCGAAGGGAAGGGAGGACGTCAACTAATTATCCATAATGCCGCCTCAGGTAGGGCACTTCTGAGTTGTGCTGCTGTTATTTTAAGAGCGTGAGGCGGCATACTTTCAAGAAGTAGTGCTGTTGAAAGGCCCTTTATTGATAGCTGATAGGGCCGCATTTGTGTCCAGGATTGCTGCCCTGATGCCGGTCACTCCCATTGCTTCCAGCCGTGCGGTATGCATTTTGCAATAGGCGTTGGCATTGGCTCGGGTGTCGAATAGATAGATACCGCCTGCCTGTTTCTGGTCTGCATCTTCTGTCCAGATTTTCCAAATAAGGCCTGGCTCCTGGTTGATACTTTCGGCCAGCGCTGTCATAGCGTTGGCCATTTCGTCACCGAAGGGGCCATCAAAGGGGAAATGAACCTGTAATATGACGGACATACTGCCTCCTGTAAAAATATTGACGGTAAAGTATGGAAGTTTTCACTGTTAGTTTAATTGTGTTTTTAACCACCTGTGCAAGATCTATGCTCCGAGTTCAAGTGAAGCTTTCGCTTTAAGCTCAGTTAACCTGCAAAAAGCTTAGGCACGCCGATGAATGGATAGGCGTGCCTAGTTGCATCCAGCGTGACCGCTCTCACGTGGTCAGTACGATCCTCCCCTGTGCCTGTGCCACAGTTTCGGCACGTGTAAGCGCGTGGCGGGCGATGTCGAAGCGGCCTGCCTCTTGGGCTAGACCCGCACGCAGCCGGTGAAGCTCGGCGAGGTACCAGCGCTCGCCGCTCGCCCGGGCAATCGCGAAAGCCTGACGTAAAGAGTGCATCCCAGCGACTGGGTCGCCCATTTTCCCTGCTACCTCTGCGGCTAGCCCGTGGCAGAAGGGTAGTGTGATCCTGACGCCCATCGCATTGAAGGCCGAGAGACCCTTCGCAATCCGAGAGGCCCCAGTTGTGTCGCCGGACATTGCCTGCGCCCAGCCTGCCAGCATCTCGCCTGCGTCGCCCCAAACGGGCACCGCCTCAGTCCGGCACAGAGCGACTAATGCTTCGGCCCGGTCACGGGTTAGTTCAATATCGCTACGTAGACGTGCGCAAACCGCCCCGCACCAGAGCATCTGGGCGCGCCCGAAGGCGGCGCCCAATCGGTCGGCGCGCGCACTGCCAGCGATGAGGTGCCGCTCAGCCTCTGCCGAGGCGCCGGTTAATTCGGCGACACAGGCCGCGTACTGGTGACATACAACCTCTGGGTCTTCACCGAAGAGTACATTACCGTCTTGCTCGGCATGGCGTGGCGCGATCTCCAGAACGGCGGCGATTTCTGCGGCACAGGCCGGTAGGGCGCCGGTGAAAAACCGGGTCTGTCCGACGGCATTATGGGCTACCATCGCCATATGGGCCGGGGCCTGCCCCGCGAGTGCCTGCAGTCCAAGCGCGAGATCTTCGGCACGGGTCAGTTCAGCACGCGTCAGGTGATCATTCCAGAGCCCTGCAAGAACTGGAATCGTTGTGGCTGGATCGCCGACTTCGGCAGCTAGTTGCCCCGCGCGGCGGTAGACCTCCCGAAGCTCTTCCGCAGTAAACCCATCCGCGACGATGAGTGCCGCCCCGAGCCCGAGCAGGGCGTCGAGTTCGGTCGCGCGGTCGGCCCCAGGCTTCACCGTACCGGTCCCGCTGCCTCGAGTTAGCAGATCCCGAGCACGGCGGAACTGTTCGACGGCATCCATGGGGGCGCCGCGCGCCTGCGCACGTCGCCCCGACAGCACACGATAGTGTGCGGCGCGCGGCCAGTCAGCGCCGCGTTCAAAGTGATCGGCCAGCACGGGGGCGATCTCGCCCGCTGCGTGACCGTGGCTGATCTCCAGTCGGAGACCGACCCTTCGGTGCGTGCCTTGCCTGTTCGCTGCCGGCAGCCCATCGTAGAGCGCTTCGTGATGTAGCGCGTGCCGGAAGGCATAGCGTGTGGCCACTGTTCCGTCGGGCCGTTGGCTAAGGCCCGCGCGGGTGATAAATCGTCTGTTCCGCGCGAGATGCTCCAGCTGCCGCTCCGCCGCCTCCACCCCGTCGCGGTTGTCGGCTAGGTCGATGGCAGAAAAGGTCGGTCCCGCCACACTGGCGGTTTCAAGCAAACTGCGCTCCTCGGCCAGCAGTCGGCTGGTGCGTTCGGCCTCGATCAGGATGCGGACACTTGGGGCAATGGCTGCGACCAGCGCCTCGGGTGTGGAGGACAGCTGCCACCCGGCCTCGCCGCGCCGCACCAGGCCTTGCGCCTGCCAAACGTCTGCCGCCGCATCAACGAGCATGGCATGGCCCTCGGTTCGGCGGGCGAGGGCCTGCGCCAAATCGGGAGGAAAGGAGTTGCCCGGGAACCGTTCTGCAAGGTAGCCAGACACTGCCGACTCATCGAGACCGCCAAGGGTGATCAACCTGCAGTTTGGCTGCCGACTCAGCTGACCCAGTGTTATCGCAAGTGTCCCAGCTCGGTCTAATTCGTCATCGCGATAGCTACCCAGAACCAGTAATCGAGCCGGTGTGCGTTGTAGCCCCCAAGCCGCTAGCCAGGCTAGCGTGCTAGGGTCTGCCCAGTGCAGATCTTCTAGCACGAGAACTCCAGGGCGGCCACGGGTCAGCCGTTCCATCAGCGCCGAGAATTCCCGCAGCATTGAGTTGTGGCGAGTACGGTCCAGCGCTTCCGCCTCCAAGCGATGCCCGGGTTGTTGCTTGACCCAAGAGGGGGCGATGAGTGGCAGAAGTCGTACCAGCGTGGCCCCCTCAGGCCCGGCCATGAGTTGCGTCAACACATCCATCAACAGCCCGTAGGGTTCGCGTGCGCCAGGGTGCGCAATGGCCTGACCCCTGGCAATCCACAGCGGCGTGCGCTGGGATAAACTAGCCTCAAATGCTTCCAGAAGGCATGTCTTGCCGGCTCCTGCTTCGCCTGAAATCAACGCCATTGCCCGTCGACCACTCCTGGCGGCAGCGGCCCTTTCACTTAGGGCTTTCAGCTCCTTATCCCGTCCGATGCAGAACACTGTCGACGCCGCCACAAGATCCTTAGGCGCATCGCCGACCAGCGGGATCGGACGCGTCAGCCGGTAGCCGCGCCGGCCCACGGTTTCGATTAGCCCGGTGTCCTGGGCGTTGTTGTCCAGCATCCGGCGCAATTCGCGGATGCATTGTTTGGGTCCCGCCTCGTTACCAGGGCCGTTGCCCCATATCATGCGCCGCAAATCAGCCGTGCTGACCACTTCGCCTTGCTGCTCTATCAGTGCCACCAGAACGGACAGTGTCTTGGGGCGTAGGCGCATCTGTACTTCACCGCACAGCAGGATGCCTTCGCATAGGTTTACCTCGATATCTTCCGAAATCATGTCGTAGGGGCCTCAAGACTTACTGCCGGAAGCCATAGCGCACGAATGGTGGCAGCCGTTAGGTAAAGGGCATAAGGGAGTTAGTAGAGCGCAAATTATACCCATATTGCACCTTAATTGAACTTTACATTTGTTTGTTTGCAATCATAAATGGGCTATCTTCGCTTTCGAAGCAATCCAAGCAATCCAAGCAATCCAAGCAGCAAGTGCATAACAGACGAGGGACAGGCACATGATAGCGTACAGACTCCATCACAGAACGGCCCGCCAGTTTCGGCCTGGCCTTTCGGTCTGCGCCATGGCTTTTGCCCTCGCTGCCCCCGTTACAGCGCAGGCTCAGGATCAGGCGCAGCAGTTCTGCGTGGCCGACCCGGCGGCAGTAACGGCCCGTGCGTCCATTACGCCACCCGACAAGCCGCTGCCTGAGGCGCTGGTCCAAGCCCTCGACGCTGCCGCTCGCGGGGCATTGGACGGAGCCGCTGCGCCGGGAGTGATTGCCGGCGTTGTCACACCTGAGGGTAGGTGGAGCGGTGCTTGGGGCGTCGCGGACCCCGAAACCGATGCTGCGATGGAAGTCGGCATGCACACGCGGATCGGATCGATCACCAAGACCTTCACCGGCACCGCCCTGATGCAGTTGGCCGAGGCTGACAAGCTATCGCTCGACGATAAGATCGACCAGTATGTGTCCGGCGTTCCCAACGGCGACATCATCACTCTGCGCCATCTGGCTAGCATGACCAGCGGCCTGCTGAGCTATACACAGGCGGATCCTTTCCTTGATCTGTTCTTCGCAGACCCTAGCTTGCACTATTCTCCGCAGGACCTGCTTGATTTTGCCTTCCCCGGCTCGCCGATCTTTGCGCCGGGGGAGAAGTTCAATTACTCGAACACCAATACTGTGCTGCTGGGCCTTGTGATCGAACAGGTGACCGGGCAAGATATCGACACTGTCTTTACTTCGATGATCCTGGACCCGCTGGGCCTGACAGAGACCACCGGTCCTGACGGTGCTGCCCTCATGCCAGAACCTTATCCGCAGGGATTTACCCTGCAAGGCGATGCTGCCACGCCGGATGCGCCCTCGAACGCGACGCATTGGGATCCTTCCTGGGGATGGACAGCGGGCGGAATGATCTCGACCCTTGACGACCTGCTGGTTTATGGACGCTCCCTCGGCACAGGCAAAGGCCTTTTGAGCGCTGAGGCGCAGCAGGAGCGTCTGCGGTCCTTCCCCGAGCCGGCGGGCTACGGCATCGCCATGGGGTGCGTCGACGGTTGGGTCGGCCACACGGGTGAGCTGCCCGGTTACAACACGACGGTGTTCTACGACACAACGACGGACACAACGGTAGTCGTACAGGCCAACAGCGATATCCCTTCGGGCGATTGCGGGGATGAGGACGTGCTGCCGGACAACCCCGTTGACCTTGCGTGCAGCTCGCCCGCTAGTCGCGTGTTTGAAGCGTTATCCGTTGCCCTCGGGCATCCGTTTTCGATGACACCGACGGCTTCTGCAGAGTGAAGGCGTTGACATTGCAGTTACGCCACAGCTGTTCTTCAGCCCTCCGCTTGGGTGCCCTTGCACTACTTTGCGCCTGTTTTGCGAGGCCGGCCTTGTCGCAGGGCTTGCCGGACGTCGACCGCATCCTCTCCGAGCAGACCGTGATCCTGCAACGCTATGAACCGCCGCCTCAGGTGGGCAGTGTCGCCATTGGCGTGCAGGACGAGCGCGACAAGATTGACCTAGAACGCGCCAAAAGCATCCGTTTTCGCCTAACCTCGGTGCGCGTTGATGGGGCGCGGACCCTACCGTTGTCGACGTTGACGCCGATCTGGCAGGGCCGGATCGGTGCCGAGATCACGCTGGCTGATCTTTACCGCATGGCAGACGCCGTTGATGCGGCCTATCTTGCCGCGGGCTATTTTTCCAAGACAGTGGTGCCGGTGCAGGATTTTTCTGACGGACAGATCCGGCTGCAGGTATTCGAAGGCTATGTCGACCGCATCGAGATCAACAGTCATATTCCTGGCATCGAGACCCGGCTGGCCCCCTACCTGCAACGTATTCTCGACATGCACCCGATCCGGGTAAAGGTGGCCGAACGCGAGCTGTTGTTGATGAGTGACCTTGCCGGACTGTCGATTGAAGGCACTTTTGTGCGCCCAGAAGGCGCGACGGGCGGCGGGGTGCTGCGCCTGGAGATCGGACAAGATCGCAGCGCAGGAATGATCGGGCTCGACAATCTGGGATCCGACACCGTTGGCCCATTACAAATGGCCGGTGTGGTGACCTTTAACGATGTCCTGAGCCGGTTCGAGACCACCAATTTGACCGGTGTCATCACACCGCAACACCCTGACCGGATGACCTTGCTTCAAATGATGCAAAGCTATCCGCTCGGATCGAACGGCCTTAACGCGGGCTACAGTTTTGTTTACCTGCGCCAACACCCCGACGGGGGAGCCGGCGCGCCGGACATCGATGTGACATCCGCTATGGGCACGGCGTTTTTGTCCTATCCGTTTCTGCGGACGCTGGAGCGGTCGCTCTGGGGGCAGGCTGAACTGACGGTGCGCAACGATGATGTGGACGTTCTTGGCTCGGCCGCCGCACGTAGCCGGTTCCGCTGGGCGACGAATTCACTGCAATATAGCCAGAGCTTTGAGACATCCGAGATCAACCTCGAAGGGGCGGTGAATATCGGCACGGCCTCAGATATTGATATGGGCACGGTGCCGGGCGACTTCCGCTTTGTTACCACCGAACTGGGCTACACACAGGCTTTCAGCGAGACGACGACAATGACGCTGCAGGCTCGCGGCCAATATTCTGGCAGGCCCCTGCCGGGTGCTGTCCAGTTCGGCGTCGGCGGCGAGACTTATGGGTTGGCCTTCGACAGCGGTACCATCTCTGGCGACAACGGTGCGGCGGCCTCGGCTCAGGTGAACCAAGAGGTCGATGCCGGACTGGCATTCCTGCCCACTCTCTCAACCTCGGCCTTCATGGATTATGGCGCGGTCTGGTCCGAAGATGTACCTGGACACATGTATCTTGGCTCCTATGGAGTGGGCCTTGGTGGGACGTTCGGGGAACGGCTGAATTTCCAGGTTATCGGTGCGCTTCCTTGGACCCGTTCAAATAGAGTGGACGACAAGGGGGGCAAGCTTATTTTCAAATTGGCAATGCCGTTCTGATTCGGCAGGAGCATCGCCGCTTCCGTCACGCGATCCATCCCGAAGGAGACCCTGAGATGACCACACCGAAAGCCGCACGCCCCCTTCTGAGGTCGGCCTTGAGCGTTCTAAGCGCTGCCGCTGCGCTGCTTGCGCTCAATGCCCCGCTCCATGCGGAGACGCTGCCGACCATTGCCTTGCCTGACCCGACGGTTTCTCCTGCGCGGGCGAACCTGCTGCCGGTGCCGCAGGCGCGGATCGATAAGGCAGTCGCTTCGCTGGATGAGCGGGTGCAGGAAATGTTGGAGCGGACCGGAGTGCCGGGCCTCGCCGTTGCCGTGGTGCATGGTGAGGAGATACTGCTGATACGCGGCTGGGGGCTGCGGGCGGAGGGCGCTGAGGCACAGGTTGATGCGGATACAGTCTTTCTGCTCGCTTCGTTGTCTAAATCTGTCGGAGCCACCGTGGTGGCCACGCAGGTCACCGATGGGATTGTCAGTTGGGACGATCCGGTTCGCAACCACTTGCCGTGGTTCGACTTGGGCGATCCGTGGGTCAGCAATCATGTCACCATCGGGGATCTCTATGCGCACCGCTCGGGCCTGCCGGACCACGCTGGTGATGATCTCGAGGATGTGGGCTATGACCGCCGCGCGGTGCTGGAACGGCTGGCGCAGCTGCCCATGGGGCGGTTCAGGGCCGATTACGCCTATACGAACTTCGGCCTGACTGCTGCGGCAGAAGCGGTAGCCGCCGCGACCGGCAAGGACTGGTCCACGCTCTCGGAAGAGGCGCTTTATGGTCCACTCGGTATGGAAGTGACCAGTTCGCGCCACTCGGATTACATGGCGCGCGACAATCGCGCTGCGAGTCATGTGCCAGATGCCAACGGCTTCCGAGTGGCAGACCTGCGCCAGCCTGATGCGCAAAGTCCGGCCGGCGGGGTGAGTTCCAGCGTGCGAGACATGGCGAAATGGATGAAGCTGGTGCTCTCCAGCGGGCGTTTTGAAGGGGAGCAACTGATTGCGCCCGAAGCTCTTGTGCCCGCGCTTTCGCCGCATGTCATCAGCGGACACCCAAGTGACGCGGCCGATAGGGCTGGCACCTATGGCTACGGCTTTGGTGTTGGCGTACGTCCCACCGGGCGCATTGTGCTGAGCCATTCTGGTGCCTTCGCGTTTGGCGCGGCGACTGCCTATTCGATGCTGCCGGACCTAGGGCTTGGGATCATCGTGCTGACCAATGCCAGTCCCACAGGTCTCCCCGAAGCGCTGGCTGCCAGCTTTCTTGATCGCGCAGAGTTTGGTGTGGAACAGCGCGACTGGCTGGCGGCATACGGGCCGCGCATCGAACCGCTCTCTGCCCCAGTCGGGGAGCTAGTGGGCGTGACACCCCCGGTTGAGCCCTCCGAGGCCCGGCCTGCCGAAGCTTATGCTGGGGACTATGACAATGCCTATTTCGGGGCGGCTAAGGTGCGTGAGACCGCTGATGGTTTGGTGCTCGAGATTGGCCCTGCACCACAACGCCTTCGGTTGACCCATTGGGACGGCGATCGCTTTGTCGCCTTCCCGGTGACAGAGAACCAACCTGAGGGCTCGATTTCAGAGGTTGAGTTCACCATGGGCGCGGATAAACAAGCAGAAATGATGACCGTTGAACACCTGAACGAGGCGGGCCTTGGAGGATTCCACCGGCCATGACGCAGCCCAGCTGAGTGCTGGATCAACTGCGTGGACCGTGTTGCTATCAGACCGTTGGGTAGTTATCAGGGCTCAGCACCATCTCTAAAGGGCACATAAGCATCTGTTACAAACTTTGAGCTACCATGAGAGACTGTGCATTATCATTTGATACAAGATACGCTGGAGGTGTTTTGATCAGTAAGTGACTTTTATAGAAAAATTTTTCAATGAGTTATAAAAATAATGAATAATATTCCGTTGTTTGGCTTACAAAAATACATATGGTGGTTACCCTCAGCTTCACTGGTGTTCTTTGCTACAATTTTACTGGCAGCTGAAGTGAAGCCCGTTCCTGGCACTTTTGCTCCTTCACAAGATGAGGCTCCCATATTGATGATGGATACTCAGGAAGGACGCCGTTTTATTAGCCGTGACGACATCGAATCCTTGCCCCTTTATGCTACAAGTTTTCAGCATTTCAAAGGGTTGCATGGGAATTTTGCAGGCGTATGGCTGAATGATTTGCTCTCTGCTCAAAATATTGATGAAACGGCAACGCTTCGTTTCATCGCTCATGACGATTACAGCGTTTTTATAAATTTAGAAGATCGTCTCAAGCGAGATTATCTTCTCGTTACCCGCCTCGACGGAGCGCCTCTAACGCTGACTGACTTTGGTCCCATGTTGCTAATTGTCCCGGCTGAGGCAGAATCTGTTCAAGCTGGAACAGCCGACATGACCCATTGGATCTGGTCAATTCGAGATATCATCGTCCAATGAACTTGGGGATTGTCAAGTCAATAGGCTGGAAGGTGGGATTAGCTTTCATTCTGGTAACGGGTACTTTTGCTATTGCAATGTCGTTATATGGTTTACATGTTCGTCAGCAAATGGGTTCTAATTATACCTCGCTGGTAGCAGTAATTGTACGCTCGCAGACGCATGCCGTTATGTTTCGAAACGCTTTGGAGGATTTACGCGATAGTCCTAGAAATCCTGACGTATTTAGTCGACTGGAGAATCTTTTATGGCGAATACCACAACATATTGATGGAATCAGTTTTAGCCTACAGACAAATCAGCTTTCAGAATCAGATTATCATGCCTCTTTGGCTAGGTTACAGGATATTAGGGAGCGTCTGTATGAGATGCGCCAGCAGCTCGATGGAATTATCTTAGGCGATTCAACCGAAAAGTTTCTCCGTGATGGCCAAGTGATCGAAAACGACTTGGCTCAGATTTACAGCGCCTTTGAAGGAATGGTGCATTCAGAAGCAGCTAAGCAGCGCATTGTCATGAAACGACTGGGGCGCACCATATCGGTGCTGGCTTTCATGACCTTGATACTGATAGTAGGACTTCTAATTTCATTAATTAGACTTAAACGCGAACACCAAAAAGTTAAGCGTCTCAGTCAGTTTGATGAACTCACAAAATTAGGCAATCGTCGCTACTTGCTGAGCTTTGCAGAACGTTTTTGTAAACATAGCCAGCGCTCTGGTAGTCCTCTGGGTTTAATTCTTATAGATATTGACCATTTCAAATATGTCAATGATACATTTGGCCATCCTGCCGGTGATCAAATACTTCAGGTTCTTGCGGGAGTGCTAAAAGATGAAGCTCGCAAAATAGATGTGTTAGCTCGAATTGGAGGTGAAGAGTTCTGTATATTAATACCAGATACAGATATTGATGGCGCCATGCAGCTAGCAGAACGACTGCGCAAAAAGACGAGCAATCTAACACAAAAACAATTGGGCGTTGACACCTCAGTTACAATAAGTCTAGGAGTAGCGATAGCATGCAAAAACGAAGCTACTTTTAAGTATCTTTATGCACGTGCAGACAAAGCCTTATATCAAGCGAAAATGCATGGTCGCAACCGGATAGAATTCGGTTAGGGAAATGTGTAGAGATGGAGGGGAGGGCGTCAAAGGAGTTGCACTCAGATTTTTCGTCCAGGGCCTCAAAATTTAGCTCACCCACTCGGGCCGTTGATCGGCAAACAGCTCTTTAGAGGGAGAATGATTTATTGGGCTATCTATGCTTCCAGCAGGTATAAACACTAATCCAAAATCTTCTAAACTAGTCGGCAAGCCAGATCCACAAACACTACAGAAAGTTTTTCTATGCAAACTATTGGGATGATGATAAGTATTTATTTTATCAAATCCGCTGACCCATTTTATCTTCTCTTCTTTAAAGAAAATATTTGCTGCACGTGATGATCCTGTACCTTTCTGGCAACGCTTGCAGTTACAGAGAACAAACGAATCGTATTCCCCTTCAACTTCATAAACAACGCGTCCACATAGGCAAGACCCAGTTACTTTATCCAAAATGCCCCCTAAAAATAAATAGTATTAACATACATTATTAGCCTTAAGTATCGGCCTATAGGTATGGATCAGGTATAGATCGATACTATACACTTAAAAAATTATTCCTCTTACAAAATAGCATTTTCAAGTAGATTATCAACAGTAATAAGCCAAGAGCCATCACCCTGCCTTATTCCCTGCTTTTTTATCTTCTTACTGAAATTCACATCATGAAATAAACGCCACTTCACTGCGACGGCAGCCAGACAGAGTCAATAGCTTTAGCGCATTGGCTGCCGGGAGACTCAGCACAGCGGTAGTTGCTTTGCCTGCATTATCGGTGCGCGTGCCATCTACTGCTTGCCATCCTGGCGTAATGCTGAAAGTTGAAAGTGAGTGGCGTTGACGCCACAAGCAGCTTTAGGTTGATGGCTTGCATAAGCTTTTGCCAGTACGTCGGCTTTCACTCAGCTCTTAAAATAGCGGCCTATAAGGCTAATTTACTTGAGGATTAGCGTTGACTTATGCAGGCTGGGTCTGTAATTATAAAAAATAATTAATATTCCAATAAAAATTCGATTATGGGAGTAGGTGTGTCTGCATGCCGAAATACAGCCGTCATTTTCGGCCTACTAGCCAGCTTTTCCTGCTTTCAGAGCTATAACCAACCTGTTTATGCTGATAGCTGGGATGATTTCGCTGCACAGCTGTTATGCGGTGATGGAGAAAACTGCTCCTCCTCGCAAAACATAGCCTCTAGCAATCCTCTCATTATTGAAGGCACCGTTCTGCCTGACGATGCTGCTCGCGGTGTTGATGAAGAGCAGGCCTTTTTTATTCAACAAGGCGCTTATTTGAATCAAGCGGGTACGCTGATATCGCTTGAAGACAGCGCCGTGGTTGTGACTTTGCCAGAACGCGGCCAATTAAAAACGGCAAGCGGTACGGCGGTACTGACCGCACCTCGAACGGCCCCCGTTATTATCACTGTCCCAAGCGAAAAAAGAGAATAATGCGTCATTACTTAAAAAACGGGAGGGCTTGGCTTTGGCTGCTCTTCGCGCTCAATATTGCCTATTTAATTTATGAATTAGCGTTTAACAGCCGTTTGGTAGATGCATCGGTGGCTCGCTTAACGAGCGGTGATGTTCGTGCGCTAGAGCTAGAAGGGCGGATACTGTCGGGTATCGGGCTTAGTTTGTTACTACTACGTCTGATTACTTTAAAAAATAAGCAAACCAGTGTATTTATCAAACAGGTAGCGTTGGCGATTGCTATTGGCTTCCCTGTCATGTTTTTTGGTCAGCGCATCTTAGTAGATGTATTAATTGATCGCACTTCTGCCGAGCAACGCATGGATGCTCAGCATCTTCTTCTGATGAAACGGGGGCTTGCTACTAACTCGCTGCAGTTGGAAGGCATTGCGTTCGATGAAGAAGACCTTGATTCACCGCATACGCGCAGTTTTCTTTCTGTATTAGGACTTATGACGTTTGTCTCGCCCGCCTTTGTTGATGATCTCAAGGCGGAGGCAGAGCGCATTATTCATCAAGTCGCGACGAATGAAGCGAGTAAAGAGCTACCAGAAAGCTACCAAGCCTATGAAACGTTACAGGCGTCTATTGGTAATGCCTGGGACGGGTATAAAACGATTTCAGATAATTATTGGTTAGCTCAGCAAGAGATCTCTACTTATGCAGAGCAAGCTTGGCTAGACATGCAAGAAGACCTGTTAAGCCAATGGCAAGATAATCAAGTAGAAGGGAGTGAAGAGGCCTTTACGCGGCAGGTGCTGACCTTGCAGCGCAGTTTGACAACTTACTTTAACGCTCGGCAACGCTGTGAAGATGGCCGTTTTAGAAATGAGTGTATTGTCCGAGTTGAAGAGATCTACCGTGAAGAAGTGGTCGATAACTTAGGGCACTATGTTGCTCCCACCGACTGGTGTTATGCGCCGGAAGTCGTGACCCAGAATGTACGTCGTGGCAATCGCTTTGTTACTGAGCAGCGAACCGTTCAGCGCTGTGAAAACCTTGCTTACGACCATTTGAATGAAAAACTAGCCACCGTGTTAGGCGTGCCTGCTTCTTATGAACATTTTGTGGCGAGTGACACCGCTGCTGCCCAGGTAAGGCAGGCAATGCTAGCGCAGAATGTTGAGCTACCTAGTGCGTGGCGTGCCAATGACCGTGAGGGATTTTTTGAGGCGGTCATTGCAAAGCAGTCTCACGAGGCAGGAGAGCAGGCAGCTCAGGCGATGCAGAAACATTTAGGTGCATCGTTGCCGCTTGATCTGACTGCCGATGCCTTTATTGCCTCTCAGCCAATTCAGGATCAACTGCACGAGGCGTTACAGCCGCGCGATGAGCAGATGATCATCACATTAGACCTGACGCCAGAGCAGTTCAGAGACCAACTGCTATTACCGCATTATTTAGCGTATGCCGAAGCGGAGCGTCAGCGGTTATATGATGACGCCCAACTGCTCGCCAATGGCCAGCCTCGCGAGGAAGAGGGTAAGCAATACGTTCGTGCGCTTATTGTGCCCCCCATTGCCATGGGTTTTTCACTGTTTTTTGCGTTGGTGAATGCGATTGGCTTAGCTGCAAGCGTTCCTGTGCTGATGGGTTCCAAGCGTCGCTGGTTACCTCATGCTATTAAAGTTGGTGGGCTGGCGGTGGTGATCACTGTGCCCATGCTGAGTAGTGCGGCGGTGACGCAAACCCCCACGTATCGTTACTTTAATGAAGAATTTCAGCGCTCAATGACCACAGGGGGCGCGCTATTTGCCACGTGGGTGATTCACACTCAGCCGGTGATCTATTCAATAGGGCGCTTCGCTACCTACATTGCCCCCCCGCTGGTCAGTGGAGATTCTAATGCCATAGAGCGTCCTAGGGGTGTTGACCAGGAGACGCTTGGTGTTGCTGAGCAAGCCTCGGGAGAAACACTGGCTGAGCCAGCCGATTCACCTCCTTCTCCTCTAGAGATTCAAGAAAACGTCAATCAAGGGGCTTTGCCAGATGAGGATAGGCCGTTAAGCGTGGTGCATTTAGATGTTTCTACGCCGCTAGAAAACCAGCTGACTACGTTACTCAACAACACGCCCCACCACGCGGTACTGATTGATGTACAGCAGTTGAGTGACGGTAACTGGGCGATCCATCGCTCTCCGGTGATCACTGGCGAAGGTACTTGCCTCACTAACTTCTCAAGAGCAATGGATATTAGCCGAGTAAATAGCCTGCAGTGGCGCGCAGCCCGTCATGGCGACTGTGGTAGCGATGCGATTGCCAAACGCCCCGTTAGTATTCCTCTTGCGGCCGACTTCGCTCGTGTTATCCAGCGAAATGAAGATGGCCTCGCATTATGGGTACATTTTCAACCCACACTGTTGGGTGAAGTTAATTGTCATGCCGTGCGTCGTGAAGCCGACCACATTGCCGATGTGTTAGGGGCTAGCCGTTTTACCGCGGCTGCCAGTACACCACAGGTGCTTAGCTGTTTTGCGCGGCATGAGCGTCAGTACGGCCTTGCTTATTTCGGGCCTGAGCACGGTGAACCTCAAGCAGAAGGGGATAGCCAGCTTCGTCGTATGAACCTGGCAGAGGTTCAGCGCCTGCGTGAGCGGGCCAGGGGAGTCGGCTATCGTCCTCAAGCATTAAGCCTTTCGGGTGCAGCGTTGGAAGGCATTCAAGGGGTGCTTGCGAACGGTGACTGGCTTGTGGTTCATCACAGCCACACCAATACCGACGTATCCACCTTTTCACAAACGCACGATTTACGCTATGGCGTTTTTGGGGCGAGGCAACTGCCAGCCAACTCGGCAGGCCAAACGCTAGATGTGATAGTGACAAGGAACCACGAATGAGCATAAAAAAAGCGCTGACATGGGCGGGAGTCGTCGCAGTAGGGGTAACAACACTTTCTGCTGCGCAGGCTAACGACTTGGTGGTCGAGCCCTTCGCACAATCAGCATTAACAGAAGAGCAAAAGCAAGCCTGGCACTATTACATTGCCCAGGAAAGTGCTCAGTATGGCTGCCAATATGGCGATGATAGCCGCTTACAGGAAGATCCTCGGGGAACTTTACAGGCATTAGCCAATGGCGATGATATGGCTCCGCTCCAGGTGACCTTACGCACATTCTTGTCTGCTGGGGAGAACGTTCAAACGCTGTTAGCACGCAATATGGTGATTGCGAGCATGGAGTGTAACCCTGTCTATTACTTTGATGGGGAGCTAATTGGCCATCCGGTACTGCCGTTTGAAGAGTATCTCGATATTTTGCTTTCTAAGTTAAGGCAAACACCCGAGCTAGGCGCGCATATGGAATTTTTGCGGGGTACCAAAGCGGCAGCGATTGATGCGCGTTGGTTCTGGGCATTTTATCTATTGGATGGCGACCACTATCGGTTATTAGGCCAGAACGTTGACACTATTCGACAAGTTGCACGCCTGTTTGTCGGCAGTTTAGGCAACGTGATGGATGAAAACGCGTTTTGGCAGATATACGACAACGTGTTTAGCCAAGGTATCTACGTTGAAAATACCAACGCCTGCCAAGGCGAACAGGCTGAGCCTAATGCCAGCGTTGTGGTTGATAAAAACATTGCTTGGGAAATGGTGGAAGCCTTTTACAGAGAAGAAGGTATTTCAAGCCGGGGCAGTTGGCAGCCAGTCGTTCAGCAAGAGGGCGATGGCTACCAATTGGCTGAATCAACCGCCATCGAAGATCCCATTAATCCCTACTTTAATGTAACGCGCCGCGTCACTATCCGGCCACAGGAGTGCCAGTAAATGTATCTTAAGACCCTATTTGCCGCCGGGGCAATATCGCTGTTTTCACTGCCTACCAGTGCATTCGCCCAGGCTGCCTGCCAAGACGATGAGCGGCTCTATTCGTTTGCTGACTATATCGAAGAGCGGCAGGCAGGCACGTCTGAGCCTTTGCAGTTAACAGTAGCAACGTTTTTAAACCTGACGCCCAGGGCGAGGGAAGTCATTGGTGACAATCTACGCTTACTCGATAGTGAGTGTCGCCCCATGCAAGTCAGCCAAGGTGAGCCGCCATTTCGCATCGAAATGCCTTTCTCGACGCTGTATATGGGCTTTTACGATGCTGTGTTAAGAGGGGATGAAAGAACACAGCAAATCCTGCTCAATAGCTTTCGTGCTGAGCCTGTCGATCCTATGGAGTTCATTAGCTACTTTACGGTGATTGATAGCGGCAACGAAGAGCTAATGGAGCGCTTAGCAAGAAGCGCAGGCATTAATATACATACGGCTTCTTGTAACGATGAAACTAAATACCTGCACTTTGCCGATCTGTATGTGCGCTTTGGTGGAAACGTTTACGGCGAGCATGGCAAAGCCTGGTTTGTTTCAGGAAAGCAGCCTGAAGTTACATCTGTTGGCGATAACTTTACACAACGCTTTTCTAGCCTAACGGGACGCAACTGTCGTGTATCAAAAAACACCGTGCTATCCACTGCAGAGGCAGCAGGAGCTATTACATTTAATATAGGCAATAGTATTACGGATCACTGGCAGTATAAAAGTAGTGCTTATACAGAGCCTTATCAAAAGTGGCTTGAGCAAGGCGCACCCGACGCAGTGCCTGCCAGCCTATTTGATTAACTATAACTTAAAAAAGGGAACCGAATGAAACGTACCTATAAGCCACTGCTTGTAACAGTCCTAGGGTGCGCGCTTTTTTACGGCGGCACTGCGGCAGGCTCAACAGTTGATTGGACACCTCTGCTTGAGTCGTGGGAAGACGGCTGCGCACAGTCTGAAGAGTGGGGCCAACTACGCCGAAATTTGGTGACTTACCCAGAGGGTTCGCTCTACCCGGAGGTTAACGAAATCGTCTTGCCGGATGCTTATAAAGAGAGTCTTGGGGAAATAGAGCTCTTCGAGCGAAATTCAGATTATAGCGGCTACCGTTTAGCAGCCAAAAACGGTGAGTACTACGGTCTGCCAGTTGAAAGCTTTGTTTTTTATCTTGGTAACTCAAATGGCATTAGTGTGCTTTTGATTGAGTTTTCAGCGCCCATTGCTGACGTTCAGGAAAGGCTTTCAAACATTGAGTATACCTTGGTGAGTCATGACAGTGGTTCCTATCAGGCGCAGTTGATGACTGACGAAGAAGCGGATAAAGCCATGCTGATGTGCGATTTAAGCGTTTGAACTCGCGAAGGGGCAGTTACAACGACACTGAACTGACCAAAAGCGAGACATGCCCCGTACTTTTAGTGCGGGGGTAGGATAGCGCAGACGCCCTATAATCCTGGATATATAGACAGCCAGAGGTGCTTTGTGAAACGCCTTCAAGCCTTCAAATAAGAACTGATGCCCAACGGGGAGCAGGTGCGTAAGGCGCAGCAGGCCATGAGCCGCAAGACCACGTTCAGCAACAATTGGAAGAAGGCCAAGGCTCGCGTTCAGAAGGTTCAGGCACGCATCGCCAACGTCCGACGCAACGTCCGCGCCAAATCCGGCCTCTACCGAGCCATCCTCGACCAAGGCTGGCACGAGTTCCGTCGCCAGCTCGACTACAAGCTGGCTTGGCGCGGGACGCATCTGGTCGTTGTTCCACCGCTCAACACCAGCCGCACTTGCCCCGAGTGCGGCTTCGAAGCTAATGCCGATCAGGTCGCGGCCATCAATTTGTTAAGGGCATGGCGCACATCTATAGGGTGAAAGTCCCGAGCAGTGATGTTGGGAGTAGCTGTTAGCCAACACGGCAAGGGTGTCCACCGCAAGTGGAATCTGAAGGATGATCTTGAGCAGAACTCCTGCCAGGCCATTTAAGTGGCTAGCCCCGTGCGCATTAACTTCGTAAATTCTGCACCCGCTACACTGCCACTGAACAAATACCCTTGCCCTTCATTACAATGTTGATGGCGTAGAAACTCAAGCTGAGCGGGTGTTTCTACGCCTTCTGCAATCACTTTATAGCCGAAGCTTTCAGCCATAGCGATGACGGCGCTGGCAACCTTGCTGTTGCCATTACGCTCCCTAATGGTGTGGACGAAGGAGCCATCAATTTTGAGCACGTCAATAGGGTACATCAAAAGCTCACTTAGGCTGGATGAGCCCGTGCCAAAGTTATCTACGGCCAGTTGTACTCCCAGTACTTTGAGTTGGTTTAGAATGTCAGTGCTGGTAGTGGTATCTTGAATCAATACTCGCTCGGTGATATCTAGCTGCAGCCAGCCAGGTGCGAGATTAGTTTCATAGAGAATGGTGCGAACTCCGCTTACGAAGTCAGCATGGTAAAACTCGCGAGCTGAGATATTGACTGCCATCGAACTCATGGCTAGCCCTTCATCCTGCCAGTTGCGTGCTTGCAAGCAAGCTTCCCGTAATATCCAGCGACCAATGGGCAGTATCAGGTTGCTCTCTTCAGCGACCGTGATGAAACGCTCAGGTAGTGTTAACCCCCATTCTGGGTGCTGCCAACGTAGTAAGGCCTCAGCCCCAGTGATTGTTCCGGTCTGAAGGTTGATGAGGGGCTGGTAATATACTTCAAACTCTTGTCGTTCCAATGCCTGTTTCAGGCTGTTTTCTATGGATTCCCGTTCAAGTGCCCAGATGTTCATATCTTGCCTAAAAAACTGGAAGTTATTCCGTCCGGCGTGTTTGGCACGGTACATCGCGGTGTCCGCGTTCTTAATCAGCGCTTGTGCAGTGAGGGCGTCGTCGGGATAAACGCTAATGCCAATACTGCTCGTTATCTGCAGATTGTGTTGGCCAATTTGGTATGAGTCAGCCACTGATACGAGCAGTTTATGTGCCGTTAAGGCGGCATCTTGCGTACTGCGGCATTCAGTCAATAGCAGGACAAATTCATCTCCACCACTACGACTGACGGTGTCTGAGTGCCTGACACATGCAGATAGCCGTTGCGCCACTGATTGCAGAAGGCTGTCGCCAACAGTATGCCCAAGCGAGTCGTTGATATTTTTGAATTTGTCCAAATCAAGGAACAGTACTGCTAGTGAACTACCTCGCCGCTCAGCCAGGCTAATAGCATGTTCTATACGATCATTTAGCAGTACACGGTTAGGAAGTTGGGTAAGCGCGTCATGATGAGCGAGATAGGACATATTAATGGCTAGGGAAAGGGCTGCAGTGACATCATGAAAAACGATGACCGCGCCGCTGATCTTGCCGTTGGGTTCTCTAATAGGTGCAGCGGAATCTTCAATTGCTACCGTACTACCGTTACGACGTACTAGCATAGTGCCAGGTACCATGCTGACCGGTACGCTGTGTTTCAGAACTAGACTGACCGGATTCTGACAAGCAGCAGAGCTGTTGTCATGTATCAACGGCATGATCTGATCTATAGACCTTCCCTGGGCCTGCTCCAGTTTCCACCCTGTCATTTGTTCTGCAGCGAGGTTCATGTAGTCGACATTACCCTGCAGGTCTGAGCAGATGATCGCATCACTGATTGAGTTGAGTGTTAACTCGGCCCGTGAAACGCTGCTTTTTAATAAGTTATTTTTTACCTGCCAGTTGAGTCGTTCAACGACCATTGAGTTATCCTGTGGCTTTTTTAACGTCATGTCATACTCCCTGTAAACAATCAGTATTCGATAAGCCATACTATCGAGCCTGGAAATACCTAGTTCGCTACCTAAGCCCTTCCGTTGATGATTTCGCAAGGTGTAATAGTGTTTAGGCTTTAGGTTGCTGCGGACACTTTGGGTTACTTTAAATAAAACCGATGGCAGCTTGCCTGCGGGTGAAAAGCCACAAAATCCAGGCTAGACGCCTAATTCCTTATCGTCTGTGCGGTGGCGAACATTGTGTGGCTGCTCCTCAATGAACGGCAGGAGTCACTTCTAGTGACGGGTGTCAGAAACTAGGTAATCTTATTATGACAGGCGCGCCCTCGGTGGTTGGTACCGTCGCCATAGGTGAGGCGACGGACGGAGGGGAGGGCGGAGCAGGAAAGCGAGTCACCCGTGTGATTAAGCGTTAACCAATAAGGAAGATAATGTGCTTATAGCAACGCTAGGCCCTGCAGGCAGCAATCATGAGCTGGTCGCAAATCGCTATCTCAACAGGCATGCACCGCAAGGCAACATATTGCTTTATACCGCGTTTGAAGACGCCTTTAAGGCACTGCTCGAACACAAAGTAGATCGCGTTTTACAGTGTACTGCTCACCCTGAGCACGGACACTATGTGGGTCGCTATATGCATCGTGTATTTCCTGTGGATGCGTTCATTGCAGGCAGCAAGCCATTGGCTATCCTTGCACGGGTCGATGTGAAAACTCCCAAAACGTTAGCGCTACAGCCTGCTACGCGCTTTTACACAGATCTTTCGGGTTATTCAGAAATTATCGAAGAGCCGTCGATTGTAAACGTGTCGGAGGGGCTATTGAACGGTGAGTATGACGCGGGGATATGCGCCCAAGAGGTGCAGGCCCAACACCCCCAACAGTTGCGTACCGTTAAAGAGCTAGGATCTGCATTGGATACCTGGGTGATGTTTGGTCGAACTCCGCTGTCGAACACCAATAGCAGGGTCTATTAAGTTAGGCGCAATGGGCAACTAGTGCTACACCCAAAAGATGACCAGTAAACCCGCTATCACCAGCAAAGTACGCAGCCAAAAGGCTCGCCGGGCAATCACGCCATACGATATGGCCGACAGCCCAACCGCTACTTTCAACGTATAAAGACCAGCACTGAGCGGCGCGGTAGCTAGCCCAATAATGTCAGGGTTAGCCACCATAGCCAGCGGTATGACATAAAGCCCAATACCCAGCGCCATAGCCTTCAGTGCGACTTTTAGCCAATTTTCTTCCACCATGCCTGCGGCAATAAATACACCGCCACATACCGGTGGTGTGATGGTGGAAAGCAGCGCAAACCAAAAAACAAACAGATGTGCCAGCAAAGGCTCCAGACCCAAGGCGATTAGCGCAGGCCCCGCCACAGAAACACAAATCACGTAAGCAGCGGTAGTAGGTACTTCCATACCCAACACAAGGCAAGCCAGTGCTGTTAAGAGCAAAGCTGGCCATAACATCTCGCCTGATAATGAAAGAATCCCCGATGTGATTTTAACGCCAAGCCCTGTGAGCGAAAGCACGCCAATCACCAATGAAGCACAAATAATAATGGCCCCAATCATGGCTATTTGCTTGCCAGCGGTAACCACGGCCTCGCCTAAACGACCCCAAAACTGGCGAAATGAGAACGTTAGAGTCACATCAAATAACAGCAGTAACACGCCTGCCAGTACCGCAATGCTTGCTGCATATTGCGGGGTATATCCGCCCACGAAAATGCGCTCAAGCAAAATAGCGAAAGGCACCGCAAAGAAAAGCGAAGTGACGACCACTTCTTTTCTAGTGGGCTGTTCACTTGCCGCGATAGGGCGAAGATCGTGACGTGTGGCATAGGCGTTAATGCCCATCCATACGGTAAAAAAGTACAGCAAGGCAGGTAGTGTCGCCGCCGCCATAATCTGCGTATAAGGTGTGCCCGTCAGCTCCACCATTACAAAAGCACCCGCCCCCATCAGCGGCGGCATAATTTGCCCGCCCGACGAAGCCACTGCTTCTACTGCCCCAGCCAACGATTTGGGATACCCCAGTCGACGCATAGTAGGAATGGTAATCGCCCCTGTAGAGGCCACATTCGCCGATGCAGACCCAGAAATAGACCCCATCAGTGCCGAAGAGATCACCGACACCTTCGCGGCACCCCCGGTAAGCCTGCCCGCAAATGCGCTGGCCATATTCATAAAGCCGCGCCCAGCCTCACCCGCATTAAGTACCGCGCCGAAAATAACAAAGACCGCCACCACGCCAACGCTAACCCCGGTCAGCTTGCCCCACAATCCGCCTTCGGCGATGGTAAGCGTCCCCACAAAGCTCTGCATTGGAAGGCCAGGGTGGCCGAACTGCCCAGGCATATGGTCACCAAACACTGCATAAGCCAAGGCGAGCAGCGCCACGCAGGGAAGCGGCCAGCCAATCGCCCGACGCGCCATTTCCAGCGCCAGAAAGATCAAGAAAACGCCAATGATCATCTGGGTGTCGCCATAGATGAAGCCATACTGGTTCGCTAGCGATGTGCTATTGAACGCGATATACCCACACGCAGCCACGCCTAGGAGAGTCAGTACCCAGCCGCTAATGCGCTGCAGAGGCGTACTTGCTGCGAAGATAAGGATCCACGGCAGAATGAGCGCCATATGAATAGGGCGGCTCACCAATGCCGGTGTGAGGCCATAAAAAATCAAACCGATATGAAAAATAACCGTCATAGCACCCAGCGCCACCCACGCAGGATGAAGCGGAGAGTTAGTCGTCAGCATAACCAGTGCCTTAATGACACGGCCGGCCCTTAAGGCCGGCCAGAAGTAAGGAAGGAAAACCTTCAGCGGAGGCGGTCAGGAAACTCGATGCCAGCCTCATCGTAGTAACGAATGGCGCCAGGGTGTAGGGAACCCGCCATATTCGCGATCATCTCGTGAGAAATCCCTCCCCACCACGCTGTTTCTTCGGCCATCGTCTCACGGCGCTCCCAAAACGTACGCGTTAGCGTATAGGCGGTTTCTTCATCCATATCGGTGGTGGTGTAAGCAATAACGGGTAAAGACGTCGTTTGCACATCCTCATCAATACTCGGGTAGCTTCCTGCAGGAATAGTCTGGCGAGCGGAGCCTGTCTGCTCAATCTGCTCGTCAGTCAAACTCACCAAGCTAATGGGCATGCTTGCGGCCGTTTCGATAACGTTAGGTGTTGGGAAAGAGCTTGCCGTGACAAACGCATCAATTTGGCCGTTTTTCAGCGCATCGGGGCCGCTACCAATCTCAGCATTGGCAATGCGCAAGCTATCCATTAAACCAAACAGCTCCAGATAGCGTTCCGCCTCACGAGCGCCAAAGGTGCCACGGCCAATTAACACATGCTTATCTTCTAATGCGTCTAGTCCCACCACGCCCTCATCGCTATTCACCACAAAATGCATGGTAATGGCAGGGATTGGGAATAGACCACGAATCTCCTCAAAACGAGGGTTAGGCCGTTCAGCAAAGGGGCCTTCGCTAGCGGCCGCCTGGGTCACTAGTGCCGGCGGCGTGGTAAACACATAGTTACCATGGCGTGCCATCACCTCCATCACGTTCTGCACTGAGCCTTGGCTCTCTTCCAGAGTGATAACGATATTGCCATCGGTGCCCGCTTTAATGGCCTCAGAAAGCTCAACACCCATCTGATGATAAGCGGTTCCCGCCGAAGCGGATTTATAGGTCACACGCGTCTCCGCGTGGGCCGAAAGTGACGCCGCTCCCATGAAGGTAGCAACGGCAGAAAAAAGTAGGCGACGAGTCAGTCCAGACTGGCGAGGGAGCATGGTCTCTCCTTAGAGTGTATCCAGTGTTGCGTTTATTATAGGAATTCAAGTGAGGAAAAAATTTCGAACAATGGTGTTTTTGGCTAAGCCCAATCTCAATATCTGACATCTGAAAAGCCAGTGCAAGTTTTGACGGGTGGTGCCAGTGCTAAGGAACGTCTCATGCGTGTATTACATAGATGATTATTGAGACCTTAATGCTGCTGCATTATCTCGCAAGCAGGTAATGCGCTATTAGCAGTGCCAAGAGTTGGGGCACTACTAAAGCGTGCTCGAAACATACGCATGTTTAGTTTGTATAAGGCTGACAATGCCCAGGTATTGAGTCGCCGGGCAGTGAAGTAGCAGCCTGCAAGGCGCTGCTAAAGAGTGCGCCACAATCAGCTCTATTTTAGTGGTTGAGAGCTAAGAACCTTCGGCTGGATCCTGAAACTCAACCGCTAGACAGCAAGTTAGCCTAATTTTCGCCATGCCCATCACACGGCTGCTTTGAAGGCATCAGCGGCGCTGCCAATAGCTCTGTTGAAGCCTTACGGAAGCACATTGCCAGGCGTCTTGCGCGGATTTCTGTGAAGATATTTCTTAAAAAAGATGTCTTTCTACATTTACTCTTAAACAGAATTAGGTACTATAAGCATCTTCTGAACAATAAAAAGTGTAACTAAAAATGCATTAACCATAGGTGCTTACACATTTTTATGTAGGCCTTATTGATTTCGGTCAGCAAAAAAGCAGTCAACAAGTTGAGGTAATCAAAGCTCCTCATTTCTGCTTTTTTAATCTGGATGGGGAGTTTTAGCACTAGTAGTGTTCGACAGCTTTTATTTATACTTCCAATAAAAAATAGCTACGTTTCTATGATATTTGCATTCGATCATCATACGTTAAACCCTCGAAAAATACGCCACTATAAAATAGGTAGAGAATTAAATGCCAAACTATTTTTATGCATACCATGGTCCTAAAAATGGCAGTGAATTTTGCTACCACACTGGTTATGGTGTATCAAAAGAGAGCAAGCAGAGCCAAACAAGGCGTGGTGATTTTGTTTTTATAATCCAAAAAAGACCCAGCGTAGATTGCTTCCAATTATGTGGTGTTTTTAAGATAGTGAGTCACTATTATGATGAAGAAAGTGCTCGACCATATAGAATGAAGTTGGAAGACGTTTCAAAACTAACAACGTATATTGATCTTGATGAAGATAAAATAAGTAGGCAGCTGCCTCAGATTAAAGGCGATAAGCGGTGGTCTAATTTTAAAAGACATTTTTGTAGACAAGGCGTTTCATTTCAAAGCAGTCTAAATAAGGCTGTAGTAGATTTGCTGAATACTCTTGTTTTGCCTCGGTCATCTACTATTGAAGATAATGAAGAAAAATTTAATCTTGAAGTGGAAAGATCTTTGAATTCATCTGAAAAAGCTAGAGCATTCAGGCTTAAAAAAGCTAATAAAAAGCCTGAGAAATGTGTTGTAGCAATCACTACGTTTAAACGCAATCCGGACGTAGTGGCAACTGTATTGCTACGAGCAGGGGGTAAATGTGAAGCCTGTGGCAATGATGCCCCTTTTAAAAAGCGAAAAGATAATACACCCTACCTGGAAGTTCATCACATAGTACGCCTAGCGGATAATGGCGACGACACGGTTGAAAATGCAATAGCACTTTGTCCCAACTGCCATCGCAAACAACATTTCGGATAAAAACGGATATTTGGTAAAAACCAACATACAGCAGCAAAAGTGGTGGAAGTAACAGCCAGTATGGTACTACTTGGTCAATGTCGATGTTTTAGATTTAACGTCCGTATACGGCAATACCACTACGACCATTATGTTTAATAAAGTACATGCTTTGGTCAGCGGCATTAACGAGCTCAGACGCACTGGCAAACCCTCCATCTTCTAGACAGGCAATACCGATAGAGACAGTCACATAAATTGGACGGTCTTCACACGATGCCATTGGTTGTTTTTGAAGCCGATAGGCAACACGTTGGGCAAATTTTCTGGCTCCGTTTGCGTTTTCTCCAGGTAATATAGCCATAAACTCTTCACCGCCGTAACGGCCTGCAAGGTCGCCATCGCGAACACTTGCATTGAGAAGCTTAGCAAAACTCACCAGCACCCTATCTCCGGCAGCGTGACCAAACTGATCATTGATGGTTTTAAAGTGATCAATATCTATAAATATGATTGAAAGCGCACCATCATCTTCCCGGCATTTCTGAAACCGCTTATCTAACTGCTCCTCTAACCATCCCCGATTGACGATTCCTGTAAGTGAGTCGGTGCGGCTCCGTGACTCTAGATCGTTTTGTCGCTCAAGGAGTTGGGCCAGTTCTTTTTGCTGTTGATCTAAGCGTGCTCTCAAATCTAGGGTTTGCTCAAACAAAAGTTGCTGAGCCTCTGCCAGTAGCGCTTCATTATCGCGCTGGGTAGGGGCTGTAATATCGAGAATATTGGCTAGGCTGGGAAGCTGTGTCTCAATATTGTTCAGAAGCTCTCCCAGTTCTATATGCTCTACTAACTGGTGGCCTTCCAATTTTCTCATCAGGGTTACCAGCGCTTGTGCTGGCGCTGGTGAGAGCCAAGCATCAGCAATATGCCCAGATAGCCGGATGCATAATTGCTCCGCTGATGTCGCGGAGAAGTCTAGGTGACTTGTCTGAATAGCTTCTGCAATGGTAGTGGGAACTCCCCATTTGGCCGCAAGCCAAGCACCCACAACGGCATGATCACAACCGAATAGCACTTGCTCGTTATGACTCAGCTCAGGATGAAAGACCATCGGCGTTTCATAGACACTCTCCATTTCATCTGGATAAAGAGACTCTAGGGCTAACACCCCAATATCTTGCAAAAGGGCAGCTGTGAAAACGAACCCTTTTTTTGATCGGCACAAGCGATCCGCAAGATAACGTGAGGCGATGGCAGCAATGAGCGAGCGACTCCAAACTCTTTGTAGATATGCATTTGCCCCTTTCTGACGAAATAGGCTGAAGCTAAGGGTGGCTGCTAAGGTAGTGTCTAGCCCAATACAAGCCACCGCTTCTTGGCAGCTACTGATGGGCGGAGCGCTGCGTGCATAGTAGGCACTATTTGCTAACGCCAACAGGCGTGTAGTGAGAACCGGATCGTTCTCAATAGCATCCGCGTAGGCTTTGACATTAGCATGTGGAGATCTTGCAGTGGCGAGAACATTCATAGCGACAGAAGGGAGTGTAGGCAGTGATGCACAGCCTTCGAGATTTTGTCGGATAAAGTCCGGTAGTGGAGAGCTAAGCGATAGTTGAGCACTGTAGTCGGTTGGTTGAATAGCCAGCATAGCAACTCCCTTTTGGTCGTGCGGCTAGTGAGGTAAGTACTTTATAGTTTTTATAATCAAACAGTTGTTTTACAGCATAGGCTATAAGTGCAAAAGAGGGTAGGCAGAGGCAGCACTCTTTTGATGTTTTTGAGTTTGATGCACGCATTATTTAGTAGCGGCGTGAATAGCCGCGTCGATTCATGGGGGAGCAACCGTATCTCCCGTGGTCAGTGTTTGTTCCTATCTGATACAACCGGATAGAATCCCGCATAAGATCGGTCACTATCAGTGATGGCAATGCCACCTGTATTGCCTGCCGTAAGGATAGCGCTCCCGAGCTTCCTGACATGGCAGGGCCTATGATGCAACCTTTCGAAACCCTGACCCTAACCAAGCCCCTACAAACGCTAACGTAAAATATTTGCTGGTTTTAGAGCTTTTTTGTACAACTAGTGGTAGCTTTTGTCTAAGTTTTGGTTTTTAACGATTTGGCTATTGAATTTTATTAGCCCTAAGTTCAGCGGTTGCAACGGAGATGCGACGAGTTTAATGAAGTGCGGTAGCTGGTGAAATTGGTGAGCGTGGTAAGAACGCCAGTTGCTAGCGTCCAAGTTTTATGCTGAGCCAGGGCTTCTGTAAAAGAACTGTCATAAAAAACCATCATCGTTTAAAGATAAAAGGCATTCTTAACTATGACTTCCCCAAGCTCCCTCTCCGAATTACCAGCATCGACATTACCTGACCTTTTTCCACGCACCGTGATGCTTGCAGGTAGCGATCCTGACGCAACGCGTAGAGAAATCGAGGCCTGCTTTACCGCGACCTTCGACCGCTACGAGTCGCTGTTTACCACTCTGGTCAGCGAAGAATCCTATATTCGCAAGTCAATCCCCTTACGGCATCCACTGATTTTTTACCTCGGGCATACCGCTACCTTCTTCGTCAACAAGCTGGTGCTAGCCAAACTGCTGCCTACGCGGATAGACCCGAATATGGAGTCTATTTTTGCTGTGGGCGTTGATGAAATGAGCTGGGATGACCTCAACGAGGATCACTACGAATGGCCGTCGGTGGATGAGGTCATGGCCTATCGTGGCAAGGTGCGCGCTGCGGTATTGCAGCTGATTCGTGAGTTGCCGCTTTCGCTTCCAATCGGTTGGGACAGCCCCTTCTGGCCGATTGTAATGGGCATCGAGCACGAGCGGATTCACTTGGAAACATCGTCGGTATTGATCCGCCAGCAGCTGCTCCATTTGGTAACCCATCAGAAAGAGTGGGAGCCGGTGCGTATCAGTGGTGAGCCGCCGGAAAACAGCCTGATTACCGTGCCGGGGGGTGAAGTCACCCTGGGCAAGGATTTCGATGATGCCTTTTACGGCTGGGATAACGAGTACGGCCATCACAAGGCTGAAGTGGACGAATTCAAGGCCAGCCAGTTCCTGGTCAGCAACAGTGAATTTCTCGAATTTGTCGAGGCTGGTGGCTATTTGAGCGATGAATTCTGGTCAGAAGAGGGGCTGGGCTGGCGCAACTTTGCCAAGGCAACGCACCCGACCTTCTGGGTGTGGAAAAACGAGTGGCA
This sequence comes from Halomonas qinghailakensis, assembly GCF_025820815.1. Lineage (NCBI taxonomy): Bacteria > Pseudomonadati > Pseudomonadota > Gammaproteobacteria > Oceanospirillales > Halomonadaceae > Halomonas > Halomonas qinghailakensis. The sequence continues at coordinate 3,126,356 of NZ_CP096973.1, forward strand.
TCTGCGCCTGATGACCGAAGAAGTGGAAATGCCTTGGGATTGGCCGGTAGAAGTTAACTTTCACGAAGCCAAGGCGTTCTGTCACTGGAAGAGTGCACAGCTCGGCCAGCCGGTGCGCATGCCGACCGAAGATGAGTGGCACCGTCTGGCCGAGGAGGCCGGGGTTTCCGAGCTGGAAAACGATACCCCTGCCAATGCCAACCTGCACCTGGATCACGGTGCTTCTTCCTGCCCGGTGACCCGCTTCCAGCACGGCCAGTGGTTTGATGTGGTGGGCAACGTCTGGCAGTGGATCGAGACGCCGACCTATCCATTCCCAGGTTTTGATGTTCATCCGCTGTACGATGATTTCACTACTCCGACCTTTGACAACCAGCATAACCTGATCAAGGGTGGTTCGTGGATTTCCTGTGGCAACGAAACGCGCCTCAGCGCCCGCTATGCGTTCCGCCGCCATTTCTTCCAGCACGCCGGTTTCCGTTACGTGGTGTCGGATGCCGAAGTCAAGATGCCCAGTGCCTACTATGAAAGCGATGCCCGCATGGCCGAGTACGCTGAGTTCCATTATGGCGATGAGTGGTTCGGGGTTGCCAACTTCCCACAGGCGCTAGCCAACAAGGCGTTGGCCAGCATGGCTGGTCGCCAGAAAGCTCGCGCCCTGGATCTGGGCTGTGCCAGCGGGCGTTCCAGCTTTGAGTTGGCCCGTGAGTTTGAACACGTGGATGGGGTAGATTTCTCGGCTAACTTTATCCGCCAAGGGGTGGAAATGGCTGAGCAGAAAGTGCTGCGCTATACCCGCGTAGAGGAAGGCGAGCTGGTCAGCTATCAGGAGCGCACCCTAGCAAGCCTGGGGCTGGAAGATTCAGCTGAGCGCGTCAGTTTCCACCAGGGCGATGCCTGTAACCTCAAGCCGCAGTTCAACCGCTATGACCTTGTGCTGGCCGCCAACCTGATCGATCGCTTGTATAAGCCGTCACAGTTTCTGCAGAGCATCCATGAGCGCATCAATGCCGGGGGCATTCTGATGATTGCCTCGCCCTATACCTGGCTTGAAGAGTACACGCCCAAGGAGGAGTGGATTGGCGGCTTCAAGCGCGACGGGGAAAATGTCACTACCCTGGAAGGCCTGAAAGAACTGCTCGAACCTCACTTCCGGATGATCAGCGAGCCTGAAAAGGTGCCCTTTGTGATCAGAGAGACCATGCATAAATATCAGCATAGTCTCTCGGAAGTGACCCTCTGGGAGCGTCGCTCCTAGCCTTTTGTAGGCCTTTAGCCTACTAAGGATTCAATCGCCCGATTAATCGACGCCTGTTCGGTTAATCGGGCATATAAAACTTCATCAGCCGCCTCAGCGTTGATCAACCCCAGCAAGACCCCCAGCACGGCCCCTCTGTGAACGTTGTCACCGCCCACTTCAGCATTGATCTGCAAGGCTTTCATCGGGTTATCGCGGTGTTTACACGCTAGATAGAGCACGGCTGGCCAGGCATCGGTGATATAGCAGGCCGTTGATAGCACCCCACCAATCACTTCTCGCTCGGTATGCTGGCTTTTTACCAGAGTAGTCAGTTCACGCTTTGCCAGGCTGCGGGTGGCGTTAAGCAGCGCTTCCTCTATGTGGTCGTCCGTATCTCTGAACAGCAGGTTATCGATCAGCGCCACATAGGCATCACACACGTCCGCCAAGAAGGTGTCCGGGTGGGTCAGGGCGAGATGCTGACGGCAAAGTTTGCGGGTATCCGCTAATGAGGTGCCTTTCAAGCGTTCACCAATGACCAGCGGCGCTATGGTCACCAGCCCGCCAATCGACGGGGTGTCGTGGGTCACGGCGCCACATTGCTTGGGCGACAAACCTTTTTCCAGGTTGGCAAAAAAACCGCGATGGTAGGATTCCGCGTAGGTATCCGGGTGGGCGGGCGTTTCGGCGGTCATCAGCTGGATGTAAGCCTTTAGAAAGGTATCGCTGTCATACTGCTGATCAGTTTCTGCCATGCTGTGCATCAGGGTTAACGCACAGTGGGCATTCAGGGTGTTGTCACCGGGTTGCATGCCCTGATGATAGTGAACATTCGGGCGATTCCAGTAGCCTTGTTTGCCCTTGAGTATGACGTCGCCGACGATCTCCGGCTGCGGGCTGCCGGAGCGCTTGCGGCCGCCGCTGCTGGTGGAGTGCATCGACATGATCGACGATGGGTGAAACTCAGGCGGCGCTTCAAAGGTGGTGATGCCGTCTGGAAAGGCACGGTCAATATCGTGAACGTTGTAGAACCAGTGGACGGGCATGGCTAATGCATCGCCAATAAACAGGTTCTTGAGTGCAGCGCGTGCTCTTGATAACGCGGTATTTGTCATTAACGTGGCATTTGTCATAAGGGGCCTTTACGTTGGTGAGGACTGGCGGAAGTCTTTGCACTGATAACCTACTATATCGGCTCCTACCCTCGATGACTGTATATGGACATGGCTGTCTAACGGCTGAACTGAAGTTGTTGTTATCAGGTATGCTCTTGGCTTGTTGTTATTTTGATTCCTTTAAGGACATCCTCATGCGTTTTCTAAAACCTGTTGCCATTACATCACTGGTTATGATGTTTTCAATTCCCATTTCACTATTGGCGCAGGATGCGCATATTGGCAGCGTGCGAACAGAGTTCAGGTTGATTGGCCCGAACAGTACCATTGAAGTAGAGCGTTTCGATGACCCGAAAGTACAAGGTATTTCCTGTTATCTCTCTTACTCTCAGGTAGGCGGGATTTCCGGCGCAGTGGGTTTGGCTGAAGAAGCCAGTGAAGCGAGTGTTGCCTGTCGGCAAACGGGGGAGGTGATTTTTGACCCTAACGAAGTCGATGAGCAAGAAGTGGTCTTTAATCAGCGCCGCTCGGCTCTTTTCAAAAATATGCGTGTGGTACGTATGCACGATATTGAAACTGAAACCTTTGTGTACTTGACCTACAGCACCAAGCTTGTTGACGGATCGCCAAAGAATGCGATTTCAGCAGTTCACTATGGCGGGTTTTAGGCAGCCCTAGCGGGCATTCCCTAAAGCCTGGGCCCAGTAGGTGGTGAACTGTGAGTCAGCATTCTGAGCACTTGCCATGCCGATTTCTGTGAACGTGGCGTTCATAATGTTGCTGCAATGGCCGGGGCTTTCTAGCCAGCCTTCTACCACGGCGGCAGCCGATAATTGACCAGCTGCAATGTTTTCACCCACCGCTTGCCATGGGTAGCCCTGATTGTTAATGCGCTGCTCTATACCCGAACCGTCAGGAGACGTATGGCTAACGTAGTCATTCTCTGCCATATCTTCGGCGTGTAGTTGAGAAGCCCTTGCAAGCTTACAGTTCCAGCTCAGCGGTTCTGTTGCTGCAAACTGTTGATCGCCGCACTGTCGGGCTTGGCTGCGTGCTTCGTTAACTAACGCCAGCATTTCCTGTTGCTGAGTAGAAAGTCCACACTCTTTATCGGGTGCGTTAGGGGTAGGGCCATCACCAGCCCATGCGCTGGTGATGCCCACTAGCATCAGTGTCATCGCACTAGAAAGCGCCCAATAGGCTGGGCGCTTTGAGGTTATTTTAGCCGCCGAATTTTTCATTTTCACCCAGGTTAGGGGTAGCGTCCTTTTTGAGATTGGCTTTGGTTATTTCATAGAGCTGGAAGGCTTTGCTCTCTTTTGCCTTCCAGTGCTCGCCCATCTGCACGTTAACTTCTAGTAGCGCTACGTCAGGGTCATCTTTTCCCTCTGGGAACCACGCTGCAATAAAGGGGTTCCAGTAACGTTCAATCAGCTCGCGATTATCGATTAGGTTAGCTTTACCCGAAAGCGATACATAAACGCCATCTTCCTGATCGGAAAAGCTAAGGCATACATCGTGATCGCTTTCGGTTTCAAACACCTTTTCGGCACTACGACGTGTGAAAAACCATAGCGTTCCGTCGTAGTCATCTTGAACCAAATGCATGGGGCGTGCTCGTGGTACATCGTTATCTAACGTTACCAACATACCTACCTTAATGTCCTTAATCATCTTCCAGATTTTCTGCTTATGCTCCGGGCTGGACATAGCGTCACACTCCTTATGTATTGAGGACTATTTACGTGTTGAAGGCTAATAATCGCCAACCAACATACTGATTCATCATCGTTGGTAAGAATCTATACGAAAGCTGTTTACGTGAAGCAGCTTTTTGTACAAATCCTGCTAACAGCCTAGTCACCATTGTCGATGTCAGCAAATTTCTCATGATGTTTCTTCGCTGCTTAAATGGTCACTTAGAAAAACTTCAACCGCCATCAGTGGGTGGCAAAGCGGCAGCACAAGCTGAGAGAGGTGAGGGTGTCAAACAGATGAAAGCCTAGCCTTATTGCGTGTTAGCACTGCTTTTTTTAATAAACGCGGCACGCGCTATCGTTAAGAATTATTAAGGCGGGTTAGTGTGAGCAGTGGGTTCTTAACAATGAAAACTAATCAAGGATTTGATAATGAAATATCCACTAACCCTGTTAGCTGCCGCCGTTGCTGCCACTATCACCAGTACGAGTTATGCGGCGCCGCTGCTCAGTGACCAAGCATTGCTAGTTGATAGCCCAGAACACTTAAGTGCCAATGCCTGGGTGGAAATCTCGCAATCGGCTTTTGAAGGGAACGTTCGTGGTGTTCAGGAACTGCTTGGCGAAGAAGCGGATCTCTGCGCCATTATGAAGGCCGATGCTTATGGTCATGGCATTGCGAATTTAATGCCTTCTGTGATCGCGTTAGGTATTCCTTGTATTGGTGTGGCGAGTAACGAAGAAGCGCGGGTTGTTCGGGCGTCTGGTTTCGATGGGCGTTTAATGCGCGTACGCAGTGCAACACCAGAAGAAGTTCGCGGTGCATTTGATTACAGTATGGAAGAGCTATTCGGGGATATAACCGCCGCTCGGCAAGCATCCAGCGATGCAGCCGAGGCAGGGGTAACACTGCGCTATCATTTGGGCCTGAATGCCGGCGGTATGGGGCGTAACGGCATGGCGCTTGATAGTGAAGCAGGACGCCAGGAAGCGTTAGAGCTTCAAGACTTGGCATCGTTGGAGCTGGTGGGCATCATGACCCACTTCGCGTTTGAAGATGAAGATTTTGTTCGCCAAGGGCTAGAGGCGTTTCACGAGCAAAGTGATTGGTTAATCGAGACGGCTAACCTGGATCGAGATGCGCTAACGCTGCATGCCGCCAATTCATTTGCCACCATGGAAGTGCCTGAAGCACGCCTTGATATGGTGCGCCCAGGTGGCTTGCTGTATGGCGATCTACCTCATTATGAGCAGTTTAAACCGGTGATGTCGTTTCGCACGCGGGTAGCGTCGGTCAACGATTACGCGCAAGGCAGCGGAGTTGGTTACGATAACGTCAGGGTGTTGGAGCGCGATAGCCTACTGGCGAATTTGCCCGTCGGTTATTCTGACGGCTATCGGCGTGTTTTCAGTGACGCCGCATTTGTACTGGTCAACGGTGAGCGAGTGCCGGTCATGGGAAGAGTGTCGATGAACACGACCATGGTAGACGTGACGGATGTGGAGGGAGTGGCACCGGGTGATGAAGTCGTGCTTTACGGACTCCAGGGTGACGAGCGAATTACCATTGGTGAACTTGAAGACCTCAATAGTGCGTTACTCGCCGACCTTTACACGGTGTGGGGAAACTCAAATCCGAAGGTGTTGCGTCCAAGCGATAGCGAATAAAGTGAAAGTGACATGAATAGCGATAGCGAGTGATTTTTCTAGCAAAGACTGTGACCAATTAGCATGGTTTATCAAGCCACCCCGCTTATTCGAGCGGGGTGGCTTTTTGGCACTGTTTGACTAAGCCAAGCCGCTCAGCGCTATCAATAATTGTGATACCCCGATAACGCTTGTTTATTGTTGTTACCATGCTTATTTAAATCGCTGATAACTGTGAGCAATAGCAGAACAAACGCTGATATTGAGGAATTATTTTGCGCCTGCACTATTCTGGTCCACTGCCTGAGCGCGTCGGTTTTTTATTGCTACCGCGCTTTTCAATGATGGCGTTTTTTTCTGCGGTGGAACCGTTACGAATTGCTAATCGTATTAGTGGTCAAACCTTGTTTGAGTGGACGCTATTTAGCCGTGATGGTGAGCCTGTTACCGCAAGCAATGGCATGACGCTATTAGCCGATCAGCCGATGGGGGGTGGTTTTGATTTGCCCTCGTTGGCGGTGTGTAGCGGTTTTGAGCCTGAGGACCATTTAGACCGGGCGCTCATTTCATGGCTGCACCGGCTTGATCAATCCGGTTGTGCCCTAGGTGGGTTGGACACCGGAGGCTTTATCTTAGCTGCTGCTCAACTATTGAAGGGAGAGAGGATCACCTTGCACTGGGAGAGCTTGCCGGTCTTCCGTGAGCGTTTTCCTACGATTGAAACGTCCGACGAATTATTTGAGATCGGGGAGCGGCGTTTTTCCTGTGCGGGCGGTGCCGCCGCCATGGATATGGCCTTAGCAGTAATCGCTAGACGGCATGGTTCCAAGCTGGCGGTCGATGTTTCTGAACAACTTATTCATGAGCGTTTACGCAGCCGCAGCGACCAACAGCGGATGTCGTTAGCGCAGCGGTTAGGTACCCATAACCGGCGTTTAGTGGAAGCCGTTGCATTAATGGAGAGACATTTAGAAGAGCCTCTTGCAATGGCCGAGATTGCCCACCGAAGCGGTGTGTCATCTCGTCAATTGCAGCGACTTTTTGAACAGTACCTAAACGTGTCGCCGCGTCAGTGGTATCAGCAACTTCGCCTTCATCGTGCTCATCGCTTGTTAAATGAAACTGATATGAGTGTTCTTGCCATAGGGGTAGCCTGCGGTTTTAGTTCTAGTTCAAGCTTTGCCAGGGCGTTCCGCGGTCACTTCGGCTGCTCACCGATAGAAGCACGCCAACAGGCCGGTAACTGAGCGTTGAACGATATGGTTGTCGTTTTGTGCGTAGGTAATGTCGCTTTGTGTCGTTTCTATTCTTGTCTAGTAGTCAAACTTGGTGAGGTATATCGCCAAAAGAGGACACTATAATGAAGAACGCACTCGGTGGTTTGAAGGGCATGTCGGCACTTAGCACCGCAGGATTGGCAGTGTTGGCGTTGGCAGGTCCAGCCGCAGCGGACCTTGATGAAGTAAGGTTTGGCGTCCCCCCCTGGCCAGGTGTCACTGTAAAATCCGAAGTGGCAGCTCAGTTGATGGAGGCGATGGGCTATCAAACAAGTCAGCGCGGTTTGGCGGTAAGCGTGATTCTTGAGGGACTAGCGCGCAACGATGTGGATGTCTATTTGGGCGGCTGGTATCCGGTACAAACCGATATGGTAGAGCCACTGGTTGCTGACGATAAAATTGAAAAATTGGTCTCCAATATCCAGGGGGCGAATTCAGGTCTGGTGGTTCCTCAGTATGTTTATGATGCTGGCGTGACATCGGTGGCCGACCTGGATGCCTACCGTGACCGTTTTGACGGTGAAATTCAGGGCATCGAGGCGGGCACCGGAATTAACACGGCCATTCTGGCGGCTATTGATAATGATATTGTAGGCTTAGGAGATTGGCGTCTGCGTGAAAGCTCCACTGCTGCTATGTTGGCGCAGGCTGAGCAAAAGATGGCGAATGAAGAGTGGGTGACGTTTGTTGGTTGGGAGCCCCACTGGATGAACGTCAGCTTCGACATGGCTTACCTGGATGATGCCGATGGGGCGGGCATCGCTCAAATTGAGAGCACGGTTTGGACCATCGTGCCGGCCATTTTGGCTGAGGAAGATCCCCAGTTGCACCGTTTTCTTTCGCAATATGTAGTGGATATTGAGGATCAAAACGCGTGGGTGCATCACTACAGCTATGAGGATCTTCCCGCTGACGAGGTAGCCTCTGAGTGGATTAGTGCTAATTTAGACACCGTAGAGACATGGCTGGATGGCGTAATGGCTAGAGATGGGCAGCCCGCGATACAGGCGGTGCGTTCGACTTACCAGTAGCTACTATTTTGTGTTAGCCGTTTGTTAAGCGCTTGGCAAAAATCTTGCCAAGCGCTTTGCATTTCAGGCAGGTCAGCGTGGGCATGTAATGCCGCATGAACCATGTTTTTTGCACAGCGATAGCCTACCTGCATACCGCTGTTCCGCCAGGAGGCAATGGCTTTTTCAAGCGGTGCGGTTAAAGGGTCGTGCTCAACTGAAAGAACCTCAATCTGCATCTCCGGTGGAAATGTATCGACGTGGTTGTCAATCCACGGGCAGTAGGGGATGAGTGACAAAACATCGTGCCGGCTAAGTAACGGAGCATCGGCTCCCAGTGTTTGCTGATTTAATTTGCCGACCGGCGGATAGATGAGTCCCACCAGTAAAGAACGATGCAATAAAGAACGATGCAGTAAAGAACGATGCAGTAAGGGCGCTAAATCTATAGCTATGCGTCCGCCAGCACTGTCGCCTACCACTGCGATGGGCTTTGCAGCCTTAGCAACTTTGAGGCACTCTTCTAGCATGTTGTGGTAGCTCGCTTCAGGCGCTAAGCAATAGCTGATACTGATAACGTGGCGCTTTAGCTGCTCTGCAAGGCTTGCTGCAACGCCATGATGGCTGTCGATAGACCCCAGGGTAAATCCACCCCCGTGAATGTATAGCACTTGGCCAGACTGAGCAGATGCAGGGATAAAGTGTCGGAGGGCTAGGCTTTTCCAGGTTTTGTCGGTGATTGTCATGCCTGACGGATTAGGCGGCGCAAACGTTTGGCATAAATGATCGTAACGCTGGCGTGCCACTGCAGGAGAGCCATTTTCGATATCTTTTAAGCCCGCATCGAAGCGGGCGATAAAAGCGTTTATGTCCATTAGCAGCTCCACCAGTAAGTCGTTAGTGCGTTGGTTTGAGGCTGTCTCTCACTGACAATCAGGCGCTGCCGTTAAGCACGCCTGATGTCATCGGGATTGTTAGATCAGCGTCTTTTGCGTCGTGCATCGAGTGTTTCGCGAAATAGCGAAAGTAGTACACCTGCGGTCATCACGAGCACAACAACACTTAGCGGTAAGGCAGCAGCAATAAGTGCCGTTTGCAGTGCGTTCAGGCCACCGGCAACCAACAACACTGCTGCCACTAAGCCAATTACCACGCCCCAGAAAACGCGGAAGCGCCTGGGTGGCTCACTGTCGCCTAGTGACAAAATGGTGGTTAGTACCAAGGTGCCGGAGTCTGAAGAGGTGACAAACCAACTCATCAGCAGGAAGACCATCATGGCGGAGAGTAGCCATCCAAAGGTGCCTCCGCCAACAATGTTATCGGCTGTAGCAAACAGTGCTGAGGGCAGGTTCCAAGCGTTAACCAGCTCGATAATACCGGCGCTACCAGGGCCGCTCGTTGCATATAGCTCCTGATACATGGCGTTGCCGCCAAAGATGATCAGCCAAACAAAAATGATCAGGGTCGGTACTAACAGAACGCCCAATACAAACTCACGCAAAGTGCGGCCCTTGGAAATGCGGGCGATGAACAGCCCGACAAAGGGCGCCCAGGCTAGCCACCAGCCCCAGTAGAAGATTGTCCAACCCTGTTGCCATGCGGTTGCTCCTTCCTCATCTGCGTACCAAAGTCCCATGGGAATGACGTTGATAGCGTAGTCTAGCAAGGTCTCTCCAAACGCCATGATTAGCCACAGCGTGGGCCCGCCAATGAGAAAAACCCCCACTACGACTAACGATACCCAAATATTCATTTCAGAAATAAGTCGAATACCGCCGTGCACACCAGTCACTGCAGAAAGTATTGAGATAATTGAAATGCCTGTAATGAGCATCAGCTGAGTATTTAACCCAGGATCGATACCCATAAGTCGCTCTAAGCCGACAGCCATCTGGCTAACCCCAAGCCCCAGCGACGTAGCTACGCCAAAGACGCAGCCCAGCACACCAAGGATATCGAATAGGTGGCCGATAGGGCCAAAGATGCGTTCACCTATAAAGGGGTAAAGCGCCGAGCGCAGTGCGAGAGGCAACCCTTTACGATAAGCGAAATACGCCAGTGACATACCGACAATGACATAGATGGCCCAGCCGTGAAGACCCCAGTGAAAAACGGTAACGCGTAATGCATCAATAGCGCGTTCATAGCCGATGGCGGTGGCTCCCGCCATGTCCGCATGGGGGTTGTTGGGGTAGCCAAACGCACCGGTATCGTCAAGATAGAAGATTGGCTCAGCGACGCCAAAAAAAAGGATACCAATACCAATCCCCGCAGAGAACAGCATTGCAAACCACGCAAAGTTGCTGAACTCGGGGCGGCTGTCATCAGGGCCAAGCCGTATGCTGCCATAGCGACTGAAAACAATAAAAGCGCATACCACCAGTAGTAGCATGACAGTAACTAGATAGTAGCCGCTGAAAGTGCTTTCAATCCAGGCACGTGTTGCTCCAAACACGCTGCCCGCTGTATCTGAACCGAGTCCTGTGAAAAGCACGAAGAGCAGCACTAGGCCGCTAGCGGTTAGCGTCATTCCCTTGTGCATGCCTTGGAAGAAACCGCCTTGTGCTAGCTCAGTTACCATGTAGTCAGTGCTGAGCTCGACCTTAGGTGAACTGTTGTGTGAAGGCGGAGAGGGACAATGGGGGGGAGTTGGCGTAGCGATATTCTTGTCCTCATGGGCCGGACGTCGGGCCGGCGGTCCCGGTGAACCGCCCGGGTTGCGGGCGGTTCATGTTTTTTTCACTGAAGCTTCAACGACGTATAGCGATAGTGCGGTTAGCCAATTCCGGCCAGACCGAAGGCTCAGCTTGAGGTAGAGCCGCAATGGCGTCTTCAATGGGGGCAGGGAAGGGAGCGGGTCGCCCGGTATTGCTATCAATGCCCATCAGCATCTGCTCGCTGGTGGCCAGCAGGTTGCCTGCTTCGTCATGCAGTTTGAAGAAGACATGTAGACGTTTGGTGTCGCGATCCAGCAGGGTTAGCGCCACGCTGAGTGGCTGCCCCTCGTGGGCCTCGCGACGGTAACAAAGATGCGTCTCAAGGGTATAAATCGTGTAGCCGAAGTGCGCGCGGCCTGGAGTATCCAGGCCGATATGCTCCATCAGCGCCTCTACCGCTAGCGAGAATACCCGAGCGTATTCAGCATCGTTCATATGGCCGTTGTAATCGACCCATGCTGAGGCGACGCGGCTTTCTAAAATCACCATCAGATACGTCCTTCCAAGCCTTCGGCTTCGGGCCAATATTTTTGTACCAGGCCGAGTAGCTCCACCAGGAAGTCATCACGGCGGCTGTCAAGCTCGGCCACTGAGCGACCTGCGGCCTGGTGGTTGCAGCCATCTACCACACGATCAATAAGGTCGTTGGTAAGCTCGGGGGCTTCAAGCTTCGTCCAGGGCAGTTTCAGCGCTGGGCCAAACTGTTCCAACATATGACGCATACCTTGTTCTCCCCCCGCGAGATGGAAGGTCAAAAATGTTCCCATCAGCGACCAGCGCAGGCCGCAGCCGTAGACCACCGCGGCGTCTATTTCCTCAGTAGTGGCAACGCCGTCGTTAACCAAGTGCAGCGCTTCGCGCCAAAGCGCTTCCATCAGGCGGTCAGCAATATGCCCCTCAATTTCCCGACGCACAACCAGTGGCCGCATGGCAAGTGCTTGATAGTGGGCCTGGGCACGCGCTAGTTGGTCAGGCACGGTTGCTTCACCGCCAACAAGCTCCACTAATGGCAATAGATAGACGGGATTGAAGGGGTGAGCCACGATAACTCGCCCAGGAGCGTTATGGCAGTCTTGCTGCAAGTCGCTGGGTTTAAAGCCGGATGTGGAAGAACCGATAATAACGTGCTTTTCCGCAGCCGCATCCAGCGCCGCAAGCATTTCGCGCTTAAGCTCAAGCCGCTCAGGTACGTTTTCCTGAATTAAGTCAGCACCAATAACCGCCTCCTCTACGCTATCGACGAACCGTAAGCGTGTTGGGCTGGCGCTTTCTGCTAAGCCAAGACGTTGTAAAGAGGGCCAGGCATTTTCAATAAAGGCATGGGTGCGTGCTGGGGCCTTGGGGTCTGGGTCAAAGGCCACGACATCCCAACCTTGTGCCAAGGCGCGAGCAATCCAGCCGTTGCCAATAACGCCGGTTCCTATCACGCTAAGTTGATGGTTCATACGCCACCTCCCGCACTGACAGTCCCGGTTTTGGGATCGCGTAGGGACAAATGGGCACGTGTCTCTGCGGGGGTCATGATTCGGCCGCCAAGGTTCTCAATCAGCGTGGCGGCATGGTCTACCAGTTGTCCGTTAGTAGCCAGGACACCTTTTTTTAGAAAGAGGTTGTCTTCGAGGCCGACGCGGGCATGGCCGCCTAGTAGTATCGCTTGAGCTGCCATAGGCATCTGATGGCGACCGATGCCGAAGGCTGCCCAATGGGCGTTTTCTGGGAGCTTGTTGCGCATCGCCAGCATACTTTCTGTATCGGCTTCAGCGCCCCAGGGAATGCCTAAACAAAGCTGATAAAGAGGGTCACCATCAATAAGGCCTTCTTGTTGTAACTGCCTGGCGAACCAGACATGGCCTAAGTCAAAACACTCTAGCTCTGGTTTAACGCCAGCAGCTTGTACCAAGCGAGCATGCTCGCGTAGCCAGTCGGCAGGATTAACGTAGACCATATCGCCAAAGTTGAGGCTACCGCAGTCTAGGGTGCAGAGTTCAGGCAATAGTTCGCCTACAGGTTCATGGCGTTGGGCAGGCGTCTGGATATCTGTGCCGGGGCCACCGCGGGTAGGATCTTGGAGGTCGGGAATCCAATCACCGCCACCGCCAGCGGTAATATTCATGACGATATCCACATTCGCTTCGCGTACGCGTTCCATTACTTCGCGAAAGTGATCAAGAGAGTGGCTGATACCGCCGGTGTTAGGGTCCCGTACATGAATATGCGCAACGCTGGCACCCGCTTTCGCGGCGGTAATACAGTCGTTCGCGATCTGTTGGGGCGTGATAGGCACATGGGGATTTTTGCCAGTGGTATCGCCTGCGCCGGTGACAGCACAGGTTAAAATAACGTTGCGGTTCATTGGCCGCTCCTTGACAGTAGCTATGAATAACGTACTTAAGTATGGAGAGATAGCGAGATAGCGATTGTCATTAAGCGACGCTAGATGCACATAAAGCGTCGTTGTTAATTAAACGGAGTTAATGCGATGCATCTTGAGGACTACCAGAAGTACGATGCCACCGATCTTGCTGAGCTGATTCGCCGTCGAGAGGTAAGCCAGTCAGAGGTGTTTGATGCAGCGGTGGCGGCAATTGAAACGCTTAATCCATCTCTGCATGCAGTAGTGAGAACACGCTTCGACAAAGCTAAACACGAGTGTGACCAAGTGCTGGAAAGCGCGGTGTTTGCTGGAGTTCCAACGTTAAGTAAAGATTTATTAATGGCGCTATCCGGTGAGCCGCTGGCGTTTGGCAGCGCCTCGCTGTCAGCGTGGTGCCCTAAAGAAGATTCACTGCTTATTCGGCGTGTGCGTGAGGCTGGGTTAGTGGTGATGGGGCAAACCGCAACGCCGGAGTTAGGGCTAATGGGGATTACGGAACCTAAGGCATTTCCCCACCCGCACAACCCGTGTCGTAAGGGTTATTCTCCTGGCGGCTCAAGCGGTGGTGCCGCAGCGGCGGTCGCCAGCGGGATGGTGCCTATTGCACTGGCAGGCGATGGCGGTGGTTCTATCCGCATTCCTGCCAGTTATTGTGGTTTGTTCGGTTTTAAACCTTCCCGTGGGCGGGTGCCGTTAGCGCCTGCCCACGGAGAAGTATGGCAGGGTGCGGTGATAGAGCATGCTATCACCCGAAGTGTGCGCGATAGTGCGGCGCTGTTAGAGCAGATCAACGGCATGGCACCTTCCGGCCCTTATCCAGTACCTCGTGAAACGGGATATGTGGCGGCGTTGTCATCTTCTGCTAAGCCACTGCGTATCGCCGTGTCGATGGGTGGTTTTTTGAGTCATGGCCTGGGTACCCAGATAAGTGCAGATATAAAAATAGCCGTTGAAAAATCCGCCAAGGCGCTGACCGAGTTGGGACATGAGGTGGAGTGGTGTGACCCACCAGTGGATGGCGAAGCGTTGGCGGACAGCTATCTGACGCTGTATCTAGGCCATTTAGCCGCTGACCTTCAATGGGTAAGCCAGCAAACCGGCGTGCCAGTGCATCGGCTAGCGGTTGAGCCTTCTACCCGCGCTATTGGTAGGCTGGGCGCTAAGCTTTCAGCGCGTGATTACGAGCTGGCTAAGCGCTATTGGCATACGGCCAGCGAGCAGATGAGCCGGTTTCACCAGCGCTATGATGCGTTGGTATTGCCGGTAGCGGCGGATACTGCCCCTGCGATAGGTGAGCTTTATCCTTCTGCCGCCCGTGAGCGGCTAATGTCGTTGTTGGCTGTTCCAGGTGTGCCATCACTGGCATTAAAAGCGGGCATGCTGAAGCGCTTAGCAGTGGATGCGCTTAGCCGCACGCCGTTTACCCAACTAGCGAACCTTACCGGGCAGCCTGCTATGTCAGTGCCTTTTCATGTGGCGGCAAATGGTCTACCGGTTGGTGTGCAAGTAGTGGGGCGCCTTGGTGAAGACAAACAGCTGCTACAGCTGGCGGCTGCCATGGAACAGCATGATGACTGGCAGTGTCAGGTGCGCCAAACATCCTCCCAGGCCCAGCCATCTTTATGAACGTAAGCGGCCAACACTTTTTGGTTTTCGCTGGAAAGATGTTTTTGTAACGTGCTTTGAGAGGCCGCAATACCAGACAACTGCTGATAGGTGTCAAGCTTAGGTAGTTCTGGCAGTTCCTTCACGGCGGTAATGAACGCGCTGTCTAGCGTTGCTATAAAACTCTCTATTATTTTTATGCTGGTAGTCAGCTGCTGCTGGGCGGTGCTGTCTATATCGTGGCAGCTTACCTTGGCGATGATTAGCGCTTGGTAAAGGCGTGTTAGCGCTAAAGCGAGTGACTTACTGCGTTCTGTGGCATGGTAGTAGTGAAGAATAGGGTAGGCGAGGTGTTGCTGGCCTAGCTTTCCGATAGAAGCTTGGAGCGATTGAAGCTGTTGACTGAGGCTTTGAAAGTTGCCGTTGTCATGGGTGGCTTCCAGAATTTGCCAGGGTGTTTCGCCTAGCGCACTGATAGTGAGCGCAATTTGCCGTTTTTCGGTTACATTGGCCACGATGTTCAGCATATAAGTGATGGTCAGTGTGAATAGAAAAAAGCCATTGGCCGCTGCTGCTATTGGCGCAATACGCCAGCTATTTGTGCCAGGCACGAAGTCACCATAGCCCAGTGTGGTAATGGTATAGCCAGCGTAGTAGAGCCTTTCGATAGCGTCTGCTGGTTGTTTTGTTTCTGCATTAACGACCGCTAGTGGCGAGGCAGAAAATAACAGCCACCAGCCCAGTAAAATAACTACTAGCCAAGTGACCATGAGGCCAACGGTCATCCATGGGCCCGTTGAGGCCAGCATTTTGTGATTTGAGCGACGTTGGTGGAAGTAAAGAAGCACTGCCCAAATTTGACTGATAAATCGATTAGTAAAGGGGCCTGAACGGGATGCCGACAGCGTTGTTTTAATCGCATCGTAATTACCCAGTATGATAAGGCTGATGCCTAACAACCCGATTACTATATTTACTGTCGTAAGGTTTTCTATCATGAGAACCTCTCTTCCGTGATGGTGTCTCTCTTCCGTGATAACGACATGCTCTGGCTAATTAAAAGGTAACAACGCCTTGCCAATAACGCCAATAAGGCGCTGAAAAACGTGGAGAGGCCACGGTTTTTTTATCGCATGAAACTGGTTAGAACGCTGCCGATATACAGGGTAAACTAGCCGCCCTTTATCTGAAGCGCGGGCGGACATGCATTCAATCCCCACCTCAACAAGCTATGAGCTAACCCAGGCGGGTGACCGCTATTTCGACGGTTTGGTCGATAAGTTCTCGCGTTCGCTCTATCAAGCGCCCCGTGGCGAGCTGCGCCTAGCAATGCTTGATTATTTGCTGCCGCAAATGCTGCATTTAACCGAGCAGCCCGTGCTTGATGTGGGTGGTGGTTTAGGACAGCTCTCGGGGTGGTTTGCTCAGCGTGGACACGCGGTCACCATGGCCGAACCCTCTCAGGATATGCTGGCCCATGCCAGCGCGTGGCATGCAGAGCGAAGTGCTGAAGGTGCTTGGCCGGTAGACAAGCTTCGCTATCTTGCCGCGCCGCTTCAGTTGCTGCCGCAGCAAGCGCCTGGGCCTTGGCCGCTCATCACCTGTCACGCTGTGCTTGAGTGGCTAGGGGAGCCTGAGCAGGCTGTGCAAACGCTAGCGAGTCTGCTTGCCCCTGGTGGGCAGTTAAGTTTGATGGTGTTTAACCGAGATGCCTTACGTTTTTCTAATGTCGTTAAAGGCAACTTAAAAAAAGCGTTGAGCGATCAGTTGGAAGGCAAGGGTAAGCGCCAGCGCTTGACGCCGATTTCCCCGGTCACCCACGATGAAATGTGCCAATGGGTAGTAAATAATGGCCTTGTCATGGAAGGCGTTGCCGGAATTCGAATTTTTCAAGATTATTTGCGCCATCCTTCCACGGAAAGGAGCGAGCAGGCAACGCTGCTGGCGCTTGAAAAGCAGTATTGTCGCCAAGACCCTCACTGGCGGCTAGGCCGCTATTTACTTTATACCTTCACTAAACCCGAGGCTGATGTATGAGCGCTCAACTGCCCGCTTGCCAACTTCTTGAACGTTTCTATGGTCAATCGGCTCATTTATGGCCCGTTGCACCGCCTGCTGATGGTTGGCTGCAAGCTCATTCAACAGCCATGATCAGTGGGGATGTAGCGCTGCGCGAGCAGTGGGCATCCAGTGGTAAATCCGCCGCTAGCCCGTTTGATGCTCCGTTTGTTGAGCAGGCTGGGCAGGTAGTGCTGTTCTGGCCGAAAGCCCATCAGCTGGGAATTTGGTGGTTGACATGGTTGTGCAATGTATTGCCAGAAAACACTCCGCTTGATGTGGTGGGTGAGCACCAAGGCGGCATCAAGCGCGTGCCAAAGATACTGAGCGAGCTGGGCATGCGCTGCGATAAGCTCGATAACGCGCGGCGTTGCTCACTGTTTGCCACTCGCACGATAGCGATGGAGCCGCCGGTTAACGCTTGGCAAACCTTTGAAGCGCTGGATTTAAAATTGGTTAGCCATCCTGGTGTCTTTGGTCACGGCAAGGTGGATGAGGGCACGCGTTTGATGCTCGAAAGCATCGAGGCTAGCTTGTCCAAAAAGCCGCTCAACGTACTGGATGTGGGCTGCGGCGACGGCATTATTAGTGCTTGGTTAGCTCAGCGAGGCCACCAAGTCACCGCTGTGGATGTTAGCGCGTTTGCAGTAGAAGCGTGCCGCCGAACGTTAGCAGCCAACCAGTTGAGCGGCCGGGTACTTGAGAGCGATGTTTATTCAGCGCTTGAGAATGAGCAGTTTGATCTGATCATCAGTAATCCGCCGTTTCACCAGGAGCGAGAGATCACCTATGGGCCAAGTCACCGTTTGATCAGCGAAGCCCCCCCGCATCTGCGGGCGGGCGGGCGCTTGGTGATTGTCGCGAATGGCTTCTTGCCTTATCCCGATCACCTGCAGCGGGTCTTTCAAGACTTTGAGGTTCTGGCAGATAATCGGCGCTTTAAAGTGTATCGGGCTGCTAAATAACGAGTGTAATCGCTTATTAGTTTGCGTCTATGATGCAAGGTAGCTAGCCGTGTTTCGGCTTCACGTGTGAAGGAGAGTGACATGTCAGCAAACGTTCGTACGACGGCCATTGTTGGTAGCGCCTTACTATTAGGCGGTTTGTTAGCGTTGGGACTGGTATGGGGCGGCAGTTACTTTAAAGGCGCAGCTGAAGTTTGGCAGCAAGCCTCACGCAGCGTCACTGTACGTGGTTTGGCCGAGCGCGAAGTAGCGGCGGATATGGTGTTATGGCCGCTGAACTATACCGTCAATGCTAATTCGCTTTCTGACTTGGAGCAGCAGCTTTCCAGCAACGAGCAGTTAGTTCGCCAGTTTCTGGAGTCCCGTGGTTTTGATATGGGCAACGTCAGCGTCACGCCACCGCGTATTACTGATCAATTTAGCAATATGTATGGTGGCGAGCGCCCAGATGAGCGCTATCGCGCTGAGGCCACATTGCTGCTACGTACTGATAATGTTAGTGGTGTGATAGAGGCGGTGCCCCAGGCCACAGCGTTGGTACGGCAAGGTGTGCTGTTATCGCCTAGCTATGAATACCGCACCGAGTTTTTGTTTACCGGACTAGACGCCATTAAGCCTGACATGATTGCTGAAGCGACGGCAGATGCGCGCAACGCGGCTCAGCAGTTTGCAGAAGATTCTGGCAGTGGGGTAGGGGGAATACGCCAAGCGACCCAGGGCTACTTTTCTATTGAGGATCTAGATAGCTATACCCCCCATATCAAACGAATCAGAGTTGTCACCACGGTAGATTACGCGTTAGAAGGGTAGCCCAAACGCATTAACGTAGACGGTGGTTACATGCCCTGATAGCGAATCTCCGTGATAGTGTAGAACGTCTCGCCATTGGGTGTGAGCACGGTAATATCGTCGTCTACTTCTTTCCCCAGTAGCGCTTTGGCCATGGGGGCATCGATACTGATCCAGCGTTTTTTAGTGTCGATTTCGTCGTGGCCAACAATTCTAAGATGAACGTGCTCCCCCTTTTGATCTTCCAAACTTACGTACGCGCCGAAAAAAACCTTGCTGGTATCAGCGGGCAGGCGATCAACAATTTGCAGTTCGTCCAACCGCTTGGTTAGGTAACCAATGCGCGCAATAACGCGGTTTAACTCTTTTTTATTATAAGTGTAATCGGCATTTTCACTGCGGTCGCCCTGGGCGGCGGCTTCACCGACTTTGGCCGAAATAGCAGGACGTTTAACCCGTGATAGGTGATCCAGAATAGCGCGCAAGCGAGCTGCGCCCTCTGCGGTGATCAGGTTGCTCTTAGGTTCTTGGCGCGGGTCTTTTGCTGGATCGCGCCAGCGCGTCATGTTGCGGCCTTTCATTGCGGTTTCCACCTCCATAAAGAGTACCAGCTTACGCTAATGAGAGTGTTGTTCACAAAGCTCATATTTATTGGCGATTCATTCAAACGTTCGTTACATTGTGTGGTGAGGGCTTTAAATCCCAAAACTAACCGTATTACTTGCTAGAAAAGCATAAAAATAAATCAGGAGCTCATTATGCATACAACGCCTTTTTCTCGCTTACTCATTGCTGCGGCGTTAGGCAGCGCGCTGGCGCTAGCCCCATTAAGCGTGTCGGCTTATGAAGGCGAGGTATTTTCATTAAAAAACCGCTGGGAACACACCGTCACTGAAATGCCTGCTAACGAGCGCGAGAGTACGTTGAAAGCGCTTGCTAGTGAGGCTGAGCAACTTGCTAGCCAACATTCTGATCAAGCGGACGTGCTGATTTGGCAAGGCATTATATTGGCGTCTTATGCCCGTGAACGTGGCGGGCTTGGTGCATTAGGCACTGCAGGCGATGCCCGCGATGTGTTGGAGCGGGCGATTGAGCTTGACCCACAGGGTGGCAATGGGTCGGCGTATGTCACACTTGGTGCGCTTTATGATCGTGCGCCAGGTAGGCCGTTAGGCTTTGGCAATAGCGATACCGCTGAGCGTATGTTTCAACGTGCGCTAGAGATCCGCCCAGACGGTATTGATGTGAACTATTACTACGCAGCGTTTTTGCAAGAAGAGGGCAATACCCAGGCGGCGCGAGAGCACGCTCAGCGCGCAGTAGAAGGAACGGCACGTGAAAGCCGTCAAGCCTCTGACGAAGCACTGCGCCGAGATGCTGAGAAACTTTTGAGTGAGCTGTAGTCCTTCCCTCCTCTAAGCCTTCCTCCCTTAAGGGTTGATAAGCGCGTTGGCATTCCCAGTGGTAAGCATTGATAATAGAACGATTGTTAACACTGGGAGTGCTTCATGGTCGCTAGCCCTAACGTATTAGCGCCCGACGCGTCAGCGCCGCCTCAGCTGGGCCGAGATGATGTCGAACTAATCCAACGTGATACCCTTTATCAGGGTTTTTTCCGCTTGGAAGCCTTAGAGCTGCGGCATCGTCTCTTCGAAGGTGGCTGGAGCGACACGATGCGTCGCGAGGTACATAACCGCTTTGACGCTGTTGGCGTGCTGCTTTACGACCCTGCTCGCGATGCGTTAGTACTTGTTGAACAGTTTCGTGCGGGTGCGATTGACGACCCACTTTCTCCTTGGAAGTTAGAGCTGGTGGCGGGACTGGCAGATAAAGACGAATCCCTTGAAGACGTTGCCCGCCGTGAAGCGTTGGAAGAGTCAGGCTGCCAGGTAGGCGCATTGACTAAATTGCATACCTATTACCCAAGCCCCGGCGCCTGTAACGAACGGGTGACCCTCTTTTGTGGTTTAGTCGATACCCAAGGTATGGGGGGAATTCATGGGCTGGATGATGAGCACGAAGATATTCGTGTTCATGTGGTAACTTTCCCGACGGCATGGGAACTCCTAGAGAAGGGAAGACTCGACAACGCCATGTGTTTGATTGGGCTGCATTGGCTGGCAAGCCAGCGAGCTTCGCTGCGTGCTGCCTCTCACCGTGCAGTGACTGCAAATGCGGACAGCCAACCGTGAAACTAAACACTGAAGCCAAGCGAATCTGAAAAGGAGTGAACATGGCCAGAACCGCCTATGTCACCGATTTAAAATCCCTGCAGGGCGAATGTAGCGCCAACTATATGCGCATGATTCGCTTGGTAGGCGATATGGAAAGCGGCCAGCAGCGCGATATCGCGCTGCATGGCGACGACCAGCATTTCGGCGATTTACATCTGAAAATTTTAGAGCAAGCGCCTTACACTACCATGGTGGAAGTAACTCAGAGCGGGCCGCTGGATGTGGTTATTGAAGGCCCCAGGATGCGTGTGCACCTTTACCATGATGTGCGCATGGCAGAAGTGACTGATTTTCAGCGTGAGCGCCACTTTAGCGGTCGCTACCGCTATCCGAATGCCAGAATGCACCAGCCAGACGAGAAACTGCAGCTTAATCGCTTTCTGGGTGAGTGGTTGGCCCATGGCTTAGCTCATGGCCATGCCTATGATATGCCGGAGCTACCCTGATGCGGTTGGTTCAAATTACCGATGCACACCTGCATGCCGATAAAACAGCTCGTTCACGAGCGGGCATTCCTTGGCGGCAGTTTGAATGTGTCCTGGACGCGGTCGTCGCTGAGCGGCCGGATATGGTCGTGTTTAGCGGTGATGTGAGCCAAGACGAAACGGCTGCCTCTTATGCATTGGCACGTCAGGCGATGAACTCGTTGCCATGTCCATGGGTGTGGATTCCTGGTAATCATGATCAGCTAGCATTGATGCAAGCAGAGCATCCGCTGGTGGACGAGGTTGATCTAACCCAGTGGCGTTTACTGCTTCTTGATACGCAGGTAGCAGGCCAGCCGTATGGCGAGCTAGGTGCCGAGCGCTTAGCCGCACTGGCGCAGCGTCTGGAAGAGGATGATCGCCCGACTTTGATTGTGATGCATCATCCGCCTGTGGATGTGGGCGCTGTATGGATGGATGCGATTGGTCTTCAGGACCGCGATGCATTTTGGCAGCTGTTAAGCCATTACCCTCAGGTTAAGATTATTTTGTTTGGTCATACCCACCAAGCCTATGCCCAGCAGCATAAGCTTGCGGATACCAAAATTAGTGTTTACGGCTGTCCTGCTATTGCTGACCAGTTCTTGCCCGGTGCTGAGCAGTTTGCAATTGACGAAGCGTCGCGGCCTGGCTATCGAGTTATTGACCTAAATGGCAGTGATTGGCAGTCCTGGGTGGAACGCGTTGTTATCTAATGACACGTAGGTCACGATCCTTTTAGGCAATAAAGATATAAAAAGATAGTTATTAATTCTTTTGGGTTATTATCAGCTCGGCGTTACCCTACTCTCAAATAACCGCCTTTGGCAACGCTGCCGCTAGGCGGTAAATAGCGTTTGCACGTGCAAGCACCGTTTTGTGAGGGAGTAGGTAATGAACCAGTTTTCTGCGCCGTCGGCGTCCCAGCATGAGGTGCCTATTGCACCTGATGCGGCACGTTTGACCCACCTGAAGCAGCTAGAAGCTGAATCCATCCATATCATCCGGGAAGTGGCCGCTGAGTTTAGTAACCCGGTAATGATGTACTCCATCGGTAAAGACTCTTCGGTGATGCTACATCTGGCGCGTAAGGCTTTCTATCCAGGTACACCGCCATTCCCATTGATGCATGTGGACACCACCTGGAAGTTTCGTGAAATGATCGCGTTCCGTAACCGCATGGCAGAAGAAGCGGGGATGGAGCTGATTGTGCATACCAATGAAGAGGGGCGGGCTGCCAATATCAACCCCTTCGACCACGGTAGTGCCAAATATACCGATATCATGAAAACCCAGGCGCTGAAGCAAGCGTTAGATAAGCATGGCTTCGATGCTGCCTTTGGTGGCGCGCGGCGTGATGAGGAAGCCTCACGGGCTAAAGAACGTGTCTACTCTTTCCGAGATAAATACCATCGCTGGGACCCGAAGAGCCAGCGTCCTGAGCTTTGGAATGTGTATAACGCCAACGTTAATAAGGGCGAGTCAATTCGCGTTTTCCCGCTGTCGAATTGGACAGAGCTGGATATCTGGCAGTACATCTATCTTGAGTCGATTCCGATTGTGCCGCTTTACTACGCCGCCAAGCGTCCTGTGGTTGAGCGTGATGGCATGCAGGTTATGGTTGACGATGACCGCTTGCCCTTGGCGCCAGGTGAAGTGCCTGAAGAGAAGTTTGTGCGCTTCAGAACGCTGGGCTGTTACCCACTGACCGGTGCGGTGGAATCAACGGCGGCCACGCTACCCGAGATTATTCAAGAGATGCTGTTGACCAAAACCAGCGAACGTAGCGGCCGTGCGATCGATCGCGACCAGGTCGGTTCAATGGAGAAGAAAAAGCGCGAAGGCTATTTTTAAGGAGTAGGTCTAATGGCTCATCAATCTAATTTAATTGCTGACAATATCGAGCAGTACCTTCACGAGCACGAAAACAAAGACCTGCTGCGTTTTATCACTTGTGGCAGTGTTGACGACGGAAAGTCCACGCTGATCGGACGCCTGCTGCACGACTCTAAAATGATCTTTGAAGATCAGCTGGCGGCAATTACCCAAGCGTCTAAAACCAGTGGTACTACCGGTGATACGGTTGATTTGGCGCTGTTGGTGGATGGCTTGCAGTCAGAGCGAGAGCAGGGCATTACTATTGATGTTGCTTACCGTTTCTTCTCTACGGAAAAGCGTAAATTCATCATTGCGGATACCCCTGGGCACGAGCAGTACACCCGCAATATGGCCACAGGCGCTTCAACGGCCAGCTTGGCGATTATTTTGATCGATGCCCGTTATGGGGTGCAGACTCAAACCCGTCGCCATAGCTTTATCGCCGATTTGCTAGGCATTCAGCACTTGGTGATTGCGGTTAACAAGATGGACTTGGTGGACTTCTCCGAGCAGCGCTTCAATGAGATTGTGGATGAATACCGCGCCTTTGCCACCAACCTAAGTGCGCCGGATATTCGCTTTGTACCAATGTCAGCACTAAACGGCGACAACGTGGTTAACCCAAGTGAGCAGTCACCATGGTATTTCGGTGCGGGTTACGAGGGCAAAACGCTGATTGAGCTGTTGGAAAGTGTCGAAATCAGTCGTGACCAAAACCTCACTGATTTACGTTTGCCGGTTCAGTACGTTAATCGTCCGAATCTGGATTTTCGTGGTTATTGCGGCACCTTGGCGGCAGGCGTTTTGCACCCAGGCCAGGAAGTGAAAGTGCTACCATCGGGTAAAACGTCACGGGTTGCCCGAGTGGTGACGTTTGATGGCGACTTAAGCGCTGCTTACCCAGGTCAGGCAATTACCGTTACCCTGGAAGATGAGATTGATATTTCCCGCGGTGATTGGATTGTTAGTGCAGACGCTGACTTACCACTTTCTAATGCATTTATGGCGGATATCGTATGGATGCATGAAGATGCTCTAACACCGGGTAAGCTTTATGACTTTAAGCTCGCCACCCGCGATCTATCGGGGCAGGTAAGTGGTATTGAATACCAAATTGACGTCAATACGCTCGAAAGACATGCCACGGATTCACTGGGCTTAAATGCGATTGCGCGCTGTGAGGTAGAGTTAACGGCGGCAATTCCCGTGGATGACTATCGCACAAGCCCTGGTACCGGCAGCTTTATCATCATCGACAGGCTGACCAACGTAACGGTTGGCGCTGGCATGATTCGTGGCACTGCCGATGCCCGCGAGCAGGTGAGTGGCGCTACCGATTGGGCTGCCTTTGAGCGTGATTTGAACGCGCTAGTGCGCAAGCATTTTCCGCATTGGGAAGCGAAGGATGTGCGCGACTTGCTGCGCTAGCAGGGAGTGTTAGCAAATACGGTTAGCAGGCACGTTATCTGAAGTTAAAAAGCGGCCTGGGTCCTTGTGACTCAGGCCGCTTTTACTTATAAACAGCGCTATGGTGGGTTAGAAGACGACTGCGCATTAGGGAAGAAGAGCGGTTGGCCGTTGACAGTAAAATCGGCAATCGCTTGCTGGCCTTCTTCAGACACTAGCCACTGGTGCCACTGAGCCGCTAAATCGTGCTTCAAGTGCGGGTATTGCTGTTCAGAAAGTAGCAGGCTGCCGTACTGATTAAATAGCGCATTGTCGCCTTCAAATAAAAGCGTTAAGTCTTGCGGGTTTTTAAACGCCACCCAGGTTGCACGGTCAGTGAACGTATAGGCATTCATGCCTGCGGCGGTGTTTAGGGTTGGTCCCATACCGCTGCCTAACTCCCTATACCATGCCCCTTGGGGAGTCACCTCTGCATCTTTCCATAAACGCAGTTCGGCACGGTGGGTGCCACTATCATCTCCTCGGGATGCAAAGGGTGATCCACTTTGCGCAATGTGTGCAAACGCCTCGGCGACGTTGGCACTACTGCTAATGTTTGCGGGGTCATCGCTGGGTCCGACTATTACAAAGTCGTTATACATGACGTCCAGGCGCTCGCTGGCGTAACCATCGGCAACAAACTGTTCTTCACTTGCCGTGTCATGTACTAGCAAGCTGTCAGCATCTCCACGGCGCGCAATTTCAAATGCTTGTCCTGTGCCAACGGCGATGACACGTACATCAATGCCCGTGGCGTTGGTGAAGGTGGGAATAATTGCCTCAAATAGACCTGAGTTTTCGGTCGACGTCGTTGATGCAAGGACAATGAATTCCTCGTTAGCGAGCAGCGAGGCGCTCCACGATAGGCCCAGTACACTTGAGGCTAAACAGCGAGCGGTGACCAACGTGGTGGTTTTGTTCATCGGGTAGCTCCAGGGGTTACCAAACAAGTTCGCCGCGCAGAAAGGCTTCCGCTTGTGTGGACGCAGGTGTGTTAAAAAAGCGGTAAGCGGGCGTGTGTTCTAGCACTTGGCCGCTATACATAAACACCACCTCATCGGCTAAGCGGCGGGCTTGATGCAGATCGTGGGTGGTCATAATGATGCGTGTGCCGTTCTGATGAAACTCATTGACCGCATCTTCAACTGCTTTGATAGCGGCGGGATCTAAGGCAGCGGTAGGCTCATCTAGAAATAATACGGCAGGGTTAAGTAACCAAGCACGAGCAAGCGCAAGGCGCTGCTGTTCGCCACCGGAAA
This sequence comes from Halomonas qinghailakensis, assembly GCF_025820815.1. Taxonomy (NCBI): domain Bacteria; kingdom Pseudomonadati; phylum Pseudomonadota; class Gammaproteobacteria; order Oceanospirillales; family Halomonadaceae; genus Halomonas; species Halomonas qinghailakensis. The sequence goes on from NZ_CP096973.1 coordinate 3,152,131, forward strand.
GCACCCGGGCAGGGCGCTTGGCAAGCGCGGCTAAACCAAATTTATCAAGTGCCTGCTTGGCCAAAGGTTTGCGTTGCCGGCGGGGTACCCCACTGACCGACAGGGCATAGGTTAAGTTATCAATTGCCGAACGGCGTAGTAGCACCGGTTGCTGAAACACCATGGCCTGGGCGGGCGGCTCTCCTTGCCAAGTAACGCGGCCATTGCTCGGGCTTAGCAAGCCGTGGGCCAAACGCATTAACAAGCTCTTCCCTGCGCCATTGGGGCCCATAATGATTGTGCGCTGGCAGCCTGAGAGTGACAGTGTGGTGGGGGCGAGCAAACGGTTGCCACGGTGCGCAAAGCTGACCTGTTCAAAATGCAGCGTGGGTACGGTCGTCATAAGGGACGGTGGAAAAACCGACGCGTTCATCCTAGCCGCCTCTTAGCCGTTTCACTGACCGTGTGAGCTAATCCATTAATGAGCGTGACAAGGCTAAGCAGTACTATGCCTAATCCCAGCGCGAGGGGCAGGTTGCCCTTACTGGTTTCCAACACAATGCTGGTGGTCATGACGCGGGTGACGCCATCGATATTGCCACCGACAATCATCACCGCACCGACTTCCGCGCTGGCGCGGCCAAAGCCTGCGAGTATCACGGTTAATAGTCCGAAGCGCGCGTCCCACAGCAGCGTGGGCATCATCCGTAGCTGATTCAGGCCAAGGGAGCGCAGCTGTTCGGCGTACTCGTTGTGAAGTGTCTCTACCTGTTGGCGAGTAAGGGCAGCAATAATCGGGAATACCAAAATGACTTGCGCAATGACCATGGCCGTTGGCGTAAACAGCAGCCCAAACTGACCTAGTGGCCCCGCGCGGGAAAGCAGCAGATAAACACATAGGCCAGCAACTACTGGGGGCAGGCCCATTAGTGCATTAAGAATCACAATCAAAAGGTTACGACCTGGGAAGCGCCACAGGGCGAGCGCGGCGCCAAATGGAAGCGCCAGTAGGCTGGCGATTAACACCGCGATCAGTGATACCTGCAGCGACAGTATCACAATAGTGATGAGGCTCTGATCCATTCCTAGAATCAGCGCAAACGCTGTAGAAAAAGGGTTATCACTTGCAGACATAATGTCTTGCACCAACGTTCTTGTTATTCAGCATCGTTTTTAACAACCGACATCATGTGTATTTATTCACCTTAACGTGCATTAGCTAGCATAGTGTACGCAAAATTGACGTAATGCACCTTAGGGTGAAACGTAGGTAGCTATAGGCGGCAAATTGGGCCAGCGTGGTTGTGTTAGGCCAGCGGTTTAAGGGGTCCTTGTGCTTACCCACGAGGAGCGCTTTGCTCAACAGGTGGGAGGGTTTCAAGGCTATATTGTGAGCAGCATAGGAGCAGTATTGTATAACGTCTAAGCGCACGGTTACTTGCTTTTTTGGACATCTTTGCTTGACGATAGTACAAGATGCGCCACACTGGGTAGGTGTTGTAGATGTCTCGATCATCACGAAAAGGAGAGCATGATGAAACAAGCACTAAATGGCAAACGAGTGGCTATTTTGGCTACTAATGGGTTTGAGGAGTCTGAGTTAAGTGTGCCTCGCGCTGCCTTACAAAAAGAGGGTGTTGAGGTACATGTTGTTTCTGTTGACGGTAAAGCTATTCGGGCTTGGGCAGAAACAGACTGGGGCGATACGTATGAAGCTGACACATCATTAGCTGACGCCAACGAATCTAACTACCATGCGTTGGTACTTCCCGGCGGTTTATTTAATCCTGATGAGCTTAGGCTTAATGAAGATGCGCTTGCCTTTGTTAAAGCTTTCTTTCAAGCGGGCAAACCAGTGGCTGCAATTTGTCACGCCCCCTGGATATTAATTAACGCAGAGTTAGTAAAAGGTCGCAAAATGACCTCTGTACCTAGCGTAGCCCAAGATTTGCGCAATGCTGGTGCTAATTGGGTTGACGAATCTGTCGTTGTGGATAGCGGGTTAGTCACTAGCCGGACACCAAAAGATCTAGATGCGTTCAACGCTAAACTGCTGGAAGAGCTGCAGGAAGGTCGTCATTCAGGTCAGCACGCTTAATGGCGTGGTATCACCAGTGGGCAAGCTTTGCCAAAAGGCTTGCCCACGTTATTGCAAAACCGATGAAGCGGGACAGTGGGCATGGGGGGATGATGGTGCATCCTTACCGTGGCTACGGCTCCCAGCAAGAAGTGTTTGTGATGGGGCGTGTGTTTCGCCAGGCCGCGCTAGGCCGTGCGATACCACGTCGAGGTATGTTGCGAGACACCGCCGATGTTGCTCGGCGTATCTTTCGACGCGGCCTTGCCAATGCCAAAGTAGACATACGCATTGGTGAAAATCAGCTGTGTTTAACCACGGACCGCGATGGCTATTTTGATGCCCACTTACCGATTAGCACCGCCTTGCCGGTTGATATTTCCTGGCATCGCGCCGATATCATGGTTCATGCAGACGGCCATTTACCCATCCGAACTAGTGTTGAAGTTTACGTCCCGCCTCCCGAAGCAGATCTGCTGGTTATCAGTGATATTGATGATACCGTCATGTTTACCGGTGTTGCTGAAAAACTCAAAATGCTGTACCGCTTGTTTGTCCGTAAACCTCATCGTCGCACGGCTTTTCCCGGGGTGGCATCGCTTTATCAGGCGCTGTATCGAGGGCAAACAGAGAAAGCTGAACGCCCTATTTTGTATGTTTCCCGAGGACCCTGGGCCATCTATGAGATGCTGGAAACCTTCTTTCAGCTTAACCGTATTCCTGTGGGGCCTATTCTATTCCTACGCGAGTGGGGGATTTCTCTGCGCCGCCCCTGGCCACGGCGGGCTGAAGCGCATAAGCGTGATTTGATCGACCGCATGTTAGCGCTCTATCACGATATGCCGTGTATTTTGATTGGCGACAGCGGCCAGCACGACCCAGAGGTTTATACCGAGGTGGTAAAAGCCTATCCCACGCGAATCAAAGCTATCTATATTCGCCGAGTTGATAAAGATCCTAAACGGGAGCAGGCAATTCAGCGCTTACGCGCTGAACTTGCCCATACCGATTGCGAACTAGTGCTTGCCGCTGACAGCATTTTGATTGCTGAACATGCCCACGCTAAAGGTGACATTTCTGCCAGAGGGTTGCAGGCCGTGCAGCGGGATGTAGAAGCGCATCACAATGAACCCGAGTAGTTAGCTCAATGTGAGTGCGACTGTTTTGTGGCCATGGTAAAACTAAACACTTGTTAATGGGTCGTTAGATTAGGTTCTTCATCAGTGGTGAGTGTGACCATGTTCATTGTGTTAATCGTGTTGGCGTTGGCGATTTTTATTTTGCCCAATTTATGGGCAAAGTGGGTATTAAAACGCCATACCCGTGGGCGGGATGATTACCCTGGCACTGGCGCGGAACTTGCCGAGCATCTTTTGCGTCGTTTAGGTGTTGAAGGCGTGAGCGTTGAGCGTACCGAATTTGGCGATCATTATGATCCTGAATCGCGCTGTGTGCGCTTAACCCCCGACCATTATGATGGCCGTTCGCTCACAGCGGTGACCGTCGCTGCCCACGAGGTTGGGCACGCTATTCAACACCATGAAGGCTACGCTCCCCTGCTAGCCAGAAGCCGCTTGGTTCAAGTAGCGCAAAAGGCAGAAAAGTTGGGTGCTATTTTAATGATGGCCGCGCCCTTTCTGTTTGTGCTTACCAGGCTGCCTGGTGGGCTGGCAGTGGTCATTGCGATGGCGGTGATCAGCTTTGGCACCGCCGCACTGGTCCATCTAGTGACGCTACCCGTCGAGTTCGATGCCAGCTTTAACCGCGCGCTGCCGCTGCTGAAAGAGTACGTGCCTCCCTATGACATACCCGGTGCCCGCCATGTGCTCACCGCCTGTGCATTTACCTACGTGGCTGCCTCATTGGCCAGCGTGATGAATCTTGGCCGCTGGCTGGTGATCTTAAGAAGATGAAGGTCTATTGGCTCAACAACCGTCAGCACTAGGTTGGCGAACTAATAACGGAGGCGGGCTTATTGGCAATAATGACTGCTCTGCGCGGAGCAGGGTAGCCTTCAATGGTGCGGGTTGGATCGTTGGGGTCGAGAAAATCCGCAAGCGACTGATAAGTCATCCACTCGGTTGAGCGTTGCTCTTCCAGTGTGGTTACTGCTTCGTCGACCACGCGCACATTGGTAAAGCCACACCGTGTAAGCCAGTGGCAGAGTGCTTTTGAAGAGGGCAGGAAGTAGACATTAGGCATTGCTGCGTAGCGTTCGCCGGGCACAAACACGGTTTGCTCATCGCCTTCTACCACCAGTGTTTCCAGCACGAGTTCGCCACCGGGCGCGAGCGCCTCTTTTAACTGCTGTAAGTGCTCAAGAGGTGAAGGGCGATGGTAGAGCACGCCCATGGAAAATACCGTATCGAAAAAGGCTAGCTTTTCCGGTACATCCTCAATGCCGACTGGCAGAAACTGGGTGCGTCCGCCGTCGGCTTCACCAACAAAGTGGCGCACTGCTTGAAACTGCCAATAAAAACGTGGTGACGGGTCTATCACCAACACAAAGGACGCCCCTTCACCAGCCATACGCCAGGCGTGGTAGCCGCTGCCACCACCAACATCCAATACCTTACGGTATTTAAGCGGCGCAAGATGTGGAGCAACTCGTTGCCACTTCCAGTCGGAACGCCATTCGGTATCAATCTCAATGCCGCCTAATCGAAAGGGCCCTTTGCGCCAGGGCGAAAGCTTACGCAAAAGGTTAAAGCATTGGCGCTTCTGGCTATCGCTCAATGCAACATCAATGCTGACTGTATCGCTGGTGAGGTCGACATGGCGTTCCTCTGGCAGTGCAGGCAGTTTGGCAACGGCTTTCTCCCAAGCAGAGAGGTCGCCGTGGCGCTGGCGGTCTAGCCCGTTTGCCAGCTGTTCTGGCAGTTTGGCAAGCCACGGCGTCAGTGTGGCGTCCTGGCTGGCTTGGTCTAGAAAAGCTTGGTAAAGCACGCGATGGTCATCGGGTAACAGCGCCACCTTAACCCTCCTTAAAGGCAATTAGCGAGGTAAAGTTCAAGTACTGAAACCACGTCATCGAACGGGGAAAGCCTGCTTGGGCTAAACGGCCATGTAGGGCGTCGAGCGTATCGGGAATCAGCACGTTTTCAAGCGCTGTACGTTTTTGGCTGATTTCCATATCGCTGTAACCGTTGGCGCGCTTGAAGTCATGGTAGCGCTCAACACGCCAAGCGTTGTCTCGCTCATCGGCATCAATGGTTTTTTCCGACAAAATCAGTACGCCGCCGGGCTCAAGGGCATCAAAAAGCCGCTTCAACAGCGCATCGCGGTCAGCAGGTGGCAAAAACTGCAGGGTAAAATTGAGAATAATCATGCCAGAAGGCACATACTCAAGGGTGCGTATGTCAGCTTCTTCAACCTGCATGGCATGGTCAGGGCACTCTTCTAAAAACGTTTGCTTGGCCCTGGCCGCCATGGCGGGTGAAAGGTCTACCCCGGTATAGCGAAAGGCATCGGCGGGAAGTGCCCCAGCCAGCGCTAAGCCTGATGCGCCTAGCGAGCAACCCAAATCGTAAACATGCGCACCATGACGTAGGTGGCGCTGGGCAATTAAGCTCAACATGCCGAGAATTTGCCCATAACCAGGCACTGAACGGCGGATCATATCAGGGAAGCAGGCAACAACCTGCTCGTCGAAGGAGAACCTTGCCACCTTATCTAGGGGTGTTGAAAAGATAGCGTCGCGGTAAGATGCATCACTCATGGGCAAGCCAGGATTATTAATGAGGCTGCGTAGTTTACGCGCCCTTGTAAGACCAGAACAGACCTGTTTATAACAGATTACTGCTGCACGGAATGACGCCACAGGAGAGGGCATATGGCTTCAGCAACACGCACGACTCCCGATACGCTACCTGCATGGCAGACGTTGAAGCATCATGCTGAAGCGCTGCGGCACGTCCACTTAAAGAACTTATTTGGTGATGACGACAGTCGCTGGGTGAATTTTACGCGTCAGGTAGCAGGCCTGACCTTAGACCTATCCAAGCAGCGCTGGGACGACGATACGCTTGAACATTTACTCGCACTAGCGCATGAGGCGGGTATGCCAGCAGCAATTGACGCGCTGCTAAGTGGGAAACGGGTCAACGTCAGCGAAAATCGACCAGCGTTACATACGGCTTTGCGCTTACCCGCAGATGCCTCCCTTGAAGTAGAAGGCGAAGATGTGGTGGCGTCGGTTCATGACAGCCTTGCCCAGATGGAGTGCTTGGTGCAGCGGCTGCAGGCGGGCCAGTGGCGCGGTGCAACCGGTAAGCCGATCCGCCATGTGGTGAACCTGGGGGTGGGGGGATCAGATTTAGGCCCACTCATGGTCACCCACGCATTAGCGGACTACCGCCCCAAAGGGAGGCATCCGTTGGAGGTACACTTTGCGTCCACCATGGATGGCTCTCAGCTGGCAGATTATTTAAGCCGTTTTAATCCAGAAACCACGCTGTTCGTTTTATCGTCAAAGTCGTTTACCACCATCGACACGCTTTCCAATGCTAATACGGCTAAAGACTGGCTATTAGGAAAGCTATCAGCTCACGGTGATCTACCGACCGCTGCGCCATTAAGTGCTGAACTAATTGTTCGTCAGCACTTTATTGGTGTGTCGGCGAGTCCCGAGAAAATGAGCGAATGGGGTATTACCTCGGATCATCAGCTGATGTTTTGGGACTGGGTCGGCGGACGCTACTCCTTATGGGGCACTATTGGCCTCCCGATTGCGCTTGTGGTGGGGATGGATAACTTTCGTGAACTGCTGGCAGGCGCTCATGCCATGGACTGCCACTTCCGCGATGCGCCGATGGAAGATAATCTGCCCGTGTTGCTGGGACTCGCCGGTATCTGGAACGTTAATTTTCTGGATATCCGCGCCCATTCGATACTGCCTTACGACGGACGTTTAGAATACTTTGCTGCTTATCTTGAACAGCTAGAGATGGAGTCCAACGGCAAGTCGGTGACCCGCCAAGGTCAGGCGGTGAACTACTCGACCTGCCCGGTGCTGTGGGGGCAGCTAGGCCCTAATGCGCAGCATGCCTTTTATCAGCTGCTTCACCAGGGCACCCAGCCGGTGGTTTGCGATTTTATTGCGCCGCTGAAGCGCTATGATGAAGTCGAAGATCCTGATACCCGCCGTCATCTTAAAGTCCAGCACCGGCTAGCGCTGGCTAACTGTTTTGCCCAATCGCGGGTGTTGATGCTGGGGGATGACGCCCTCGACGATGAAGGCCCTCGCCCTGAGCACAAACGTTATCGTGGCAACCAACCTTCTACGACGGTGCTGCTGGATAAGTTAACGCCCTTCACCTTGGGTGCGCTGATTGCTCTATATGAGCACAAAGTATTTGTTCAGGCGGTCATTTGGGATATCAACCCGTTTGATCAATGGGGGGTAGAGCTGGGTAAGAAAATTGCCACCGATACCCAGGCGATTATCGATGGTGAAGGCGATATTTCGCGCATGGATGCCTCCAGCCGTGGCTTGATTGGCGCGTTTTGGGCATCAGAACAGGAGTAACGCCTTATTCTGATTGTCATGGCTGGATATACAGCTTTTTGCTTTTCCGCTATCCTGTGTTCTTTTGTAAGCCGCCCACGGGCCGTTGCAATGCGATGGCTCGGTTCAATATTCTGCGCGGCTGTTAGCGCTATTTTTCAGGGACCGACGTTACATGACCCAGTTTGATGCCTCCCAGTACGGCGCGAGTTCCATCGAAGTCCTGTCAGGGCTCGAGCCGGTGCGTAAGCGTCCCGGTATGTACACCGATACTTCGCGGCCTAATCACCTCGCTCAAGAGGTCATTGACAACAGTGTTGATGAGGCCCTTGCGGGGCACGCCACGGCGATTAGCGTGGTGTTGCACAACGACGGGGCCATTGAAGTTCAGGACAATGGCCGCGGCATGCCTATCGACCTGCACCCTGAGTACGGGGTGTCGGGTGTCGAATTGATTTTTACCAAACTGCACTCAGGGGGGAAGTTTTCTTCCTCTAGTTACCGTTTCTCAGGCGGTCTGCACGGGGTTGGCGTGTCGGTGGTGAACGCTTTATCACGTCGCCTAGACGTTGAAGTTACCCGCAATGGTGCGCGCCACGCGATGGCGTTCGAGTTTGGTGAAAAAGTTGAAGAGCTGCATGAAATTGGCAAAGCGGCCAAGAAAGCAACCGGCACGTTGGTGCGCTTCTGGCCAGATGAAAGCTATTTCGACAGCCCGAAGCTGGCGCTCTCTAAGTTAAAACATTTGCTACGCGCCAAAGCGGTACTGTGCCCTGGGTTAAAGGTGACCCTGGTAGAACCCGACGGCACAAAAACCGAATGGGCCTATGCCGACGGCCTGCGGGACTACCTGGCTGAAGCCACCGATGGCTATGAGGTGGTACCCAATGAGCCCTTTGTGGGCCATTTTAGCGATGACGAACATGGCGTTGACTGGGCGATCCAGTGGTTACCTGAAGGTGGCGAAACGCTGTTGGAAAGCTACGTAAACCTGATTCCCACGCCCCAGGGTGGCACCCATGTAAACGGCTTTCGTTCAGGGCTGTTAGACGCATTGCGGGAGTTCTGTGAATACCGCAGTTTGCTGCCCCGTGGCGTTAAATTAACTGCCGATGATTTATGGGAGCGAGCCTCTTTTGTGCTCTCGGTTAAGATGCTTGACCCCCAGTTTGCCGGGCAGACCAAAGAGCGTTTGTCGTCGCGCACCATTGCGGGCTTTGTCTCAGGCGTGTTGAAAGACGCCTTTTCGCTGTGGCTGAACCATCACATCGAACAGGCTGAACGGCTGGCGGAACTGGTGATCAGCGCTGCCCAGCAGCGTCAAAAAAAGTCTAAAAAAGTTGCCCGTAAAAAGGTCACTTCCGGCCCCGCGCTGCCTGGTAAATTAGCGGATTGCTCCGGCCAAGACCCTGCGCTAAGCGAGCTGTTTTTAGTGGAAGGCGATTCGGCAGGCGGCAGTGCTAAGCAGGCGCGTAATCGTGAAACCCAGGCCATTCTTCCGCTGCGTGGAAAGATCCTCAACACTTGGGAAGTCGAGACCCACGATATTTACGGCTCTCAGGAAGTGCATGATATCGCCGTGGCGATTGGCGCGGACCCTGGCAGTGCAGACCTTGAAAAGCTGCGTTACCACAAAGTCTGCATTCTAGCGGATGCAGACTCTGACGGTTTGCATATTGCGACGCTGCTGTGTGCCTTGTTTGTCAGGCATTTCCCCAGCTTGGTGGATGCTGGGCACGTGTTCGTAGCCATGCCGCCGCTTTACCGAATCGATTTAGGTAAAGAAGTGCACTACGCCCTGGATGAGAGCGAAAAAGCTGCGATTCTCAAACAGCTGGCGAAAAAGCGCGGCACACCTAACGTTCAGCGCTTTAAGGGTCTGGGCGAAATGAGCCCGCTACAGCTGCGTGAAACTACCATGGCTGTGGAAACCCGCCGCTTGGTTCAGCTAACCCTGGAAGAGGGCGACGGCACCATGGAAATGATGGATATGCTGCTAGCCAAAAAACGCGCCGGTGACCGCAAAAAGTGGCTGGAAGATTACGGCAATCTTGCTGATGTAGACGTGTAGTTACCCCATAGAGAGGTCATCAGCCTCATTGTAACGACCAGAGGCGTGAAGCCAACTTGTCAGGCAGACGTTAACAGGCATTATTACAGTGCCATGCTATTTGGCCGATAGTTGAATTAGATAGCTTATTACATACTAAGACGCGTAAAAAACGCTCATAGACAGGGGAATAGCTTTGTTCAACACAATCTCTCGGCAGTTAACGTTGTCTGCAGTGGTGTTAACACTACTAATGGCTGTCAGTATTTACGGCGTGATGGCATGGCGTGGCCAGCCGTTAGTGATCGATGCAAGTCAGTCACTGATTGAGCGTACGGGCGGCTCTATCGTGAATGCGCTGAATGGCCAGTTGGCTCGTGTCGAGGGGAATACCTCGAGCTTAGCGGCGTTGGCCGAGTCGCTTCCTCAAGATGAAGCGATTTACCAGCAAGCACTGCCCAATGTGGTTGATGATAATGGCAATATGACAATTGCCGGAGGCGGTATTTGGCCTGAGCCAGGCGCATTTTCGCCGGGTGTCGAGCGCTTCAGCTTTTTCTGGGCACGTAATGCTCAGGGAGCGTTGGAGTTTCTGGATGATTACAACGCAAGCACTATTGCTCCATACCACGACGAAGCATGGTATAGCAGTGCTCGCGATGCGACGCCAGGACAGTGCGTTTGGTCTGCCGCGTACCGCGACCCAGCGACAGGGGTCGCCATGGTGACCTGTAGTGTTCCGTATTATATCGATGGCGCTTTTTCAGGTGTAGCCACCATTGATATGCAGCTAGGCGGCGTGGCCGAGTTTCTTGCGGAAAATGGTGGTGGTACAGGCGGTTACGCCTTTGTGTTGGATAATGAGCGCAATGTCATTGACCTACCTGGAGTAGAGCAAGCCTCTGATGAAATGAAAGGTTTAGCTGACGTTGTCCGTGATATGCCCTGGCTTCAGCCTGTTGTTACGGCGATAACTGCTGGCCGGGAACAAGCAAGTATCGAAAGCGCAGGCGTGTTAGCAGAGCCTGCTGAAGTGCGCTTGTTTGACATGCCACGTACAGGGTGGACGCTTGGGTTAGTAACGCCTAGCGAGCAAGTCACGGCTTTGGCGCGCACGTTAACACGTGACCTGCTGCTATTTATCGTCCCTTTGCTGGCTCTGTTGCTGGGGCTTGGCTGGTGGGGTGGTCGTATTTTGCTAGCGCAAATACGCAGTACCACGCGTCAAATCGATCAGCTGGGTCAGGATAACTCGAGTCGAGAGCTAACGATCTATCGTGAGGATGAGATTGGTGAACTGCGCCGTGCTGTTAATCGATACTCGGAGAAGCTACAGCGGCTATTTGGTGACGTGCGGAGTGTGGCCGATGCCATTGCCAGCGAATCCACTGAAATAGCGGCAGGCAATACGGAGCTTTCTAGCCGAACAGAACAACAGGCGGCTTCTCTTCAGGAAACGTCATCAACGATGGAAGAGATGGCGGCTACGGTGAAGCGTAACGCTGACAATGCTCAAGAGGCCGACCTGCGGGCAAAAGAATCAGCGGATAAAGTAAAACGCGGCGGCCAGCAGGTATCGAGGCTGGCGCAATCTATGGAAGCAATCAACGAAAGCTCGGTTGAAGTCGCTTCAATTGTTCAAGTAATCGAAAATATTGCTTTTCAAACCAACATATTAGCGCTGAATGCCTCGGTAGAAGCAGCGCGTGCGGGTGAGCACGGGAGAGGCTTTGCGGTTGTTGCCAGTGAAGTACGTGAGCTTGCCTCGCGCAGTGCTGCATCGGCCAGGAATATTAATGGGCTGATCAAAACCACGTCTGAGCAGATCGCGACGGGCAGCGGTTATGCTCAAGAGGCTGAATCCGCTATGAAAGAGATTGTCGTCGCCATTGAGGAAGTAACAGCACGCATTAGCGAGATCAGCCAAGCTTCCAGCGAACAAACCAACGGCATTGACGAGATTAACCGAGCGGTAACGCAGATGGATACGGTGACCCAGCAGAATGCAGGCTTAGTCAGCCAGGCCGCAGGGGCTGCTAATGAACTGTCGTTACAGGCCCAGCGTTTAAAAGGCTTGCTAGATGAGTTTCACGGCGGTGCGCAGGCGGTATCGCAGGCTCCTGCACTGTCGGATGCGTCGCATGAAAGGTATCAATTAACATAGCGTGCCATGCTAAGTGGCCGTGTGTCCGCTTATCAGCCGCCCCGACTGGGGCGGTTTTGTTGTTAAGGTAGGATATGATCGACATGGATATTCAGGTAGCAGAGGGTGACGTCGAACGGCTGTCCCTGCGCGATTACACCGAAAAAGCGTACCTCGACTACTCGATGTACGTCATTTTAGACCGCGCTTTGCCCAATATTGGCGATGGCATGAAACCTGTGCAGCGGCGGATTATTTATGCTATGCGTGAATTGGCGCTGCACGCCAATGCTAAGTATAAAAAATCAGCGCGTACCGTGGGTGATGTGCTGGGTAAGTTTCACCCCCATGGCGATGGTGCTTGCTATGAAGCGATGGTGCTCATGGCCCAGTCGTTTAGCTATCGCTATCCACTAGTAGACGGGCAAGGTAACTGGGGTAGCCCTGATGACCCCAAATCCTTTGCTGCCATGCGCTACACCGAGGCCAAGCTTTCTAAGTTTGCGGAAGTGCTGCTTAGCGAGCTGGGCCAGGGCAACGTGGATTGGACGCCGAACTTCGACGGCACAATGCAAGAGCCAGTGGTGCTGCCTGCGCGTCTGCCTCACGTGCTGCTCAACGGCGGCACTGGCATTGCGGTCGGCATGGCAACCGATATTCCGCCGCACAACGTGACGGAGGTGGTCGAAGCCACCTGCCATCTGCTGCGCAACCCCGAAGCGACTACCGTCGACCTGATGGAGTTCGTACCCGCGCCAGACTTCCCCACCGATGCGGAAATCATCACGCCCAAAGCAGACCTGCGTAAGCTTTATGAGTCTGGACGTGGCTCGGTCAAACTACGCGCCCGCTATGTACGTGAAGACGCCAATATCGTGATTACCGCCGTGCCTTATCAGGTCAGCGGTGCCAAAGTGTTAGAGCAAATCGCCGCGCAAATGCAGGCCAAAAAGCTGCCGATGGTTGCTGACTTGCGCGATGAGTCCACCCACGAAGAGCCGACTCGCTTAGTGATTGAGCCGCGTTCAAATCGCGTGGATGTTGAATCGCTAATGGCGCACCTGTTTGCTACCACGGATCTGGAAAAGAACGTGCGGGTAAACATGAACGTGATCGGCCTAGATGGCCGCCCCCGTGTGATGCCACTAGCCGATATGCTGAGTGAATGGCTGCGTTTTCGACGTGCCACGGTACGTCGTCGTTTAGAGCACCGCTTAGGCAAGGTCGAAGACCGACTGCACATTTTAGAAGGGCTGCTAACGGCTTATCTCAACCTCGACGAAGTGATCCGTATTATTCGTGAAGAGGATGAGCCAAAGTCGGCGCTGATTGCTGCTTTTGGTCTTTCTGAACGACAAGCTGAAGCAATTCTAGAGCTGCGGCTGCGTCATCTTGCCAAGCTGGAAGAGATGAAAATCCGTGGTGAGCAGGATGAGCTTGAGAAAGAGCGTAAGTCGCTACAAGGGTTGCTAGGCAGTGAAGCCAAGCTGACCACACTGATTGAAAAAGAGATCCGCGCGGCGGGTAAAGAGCATGGTGATGCGCGTCGTTCGCCGCTGGTCGAGCGTGAAGAATCCAAGGCCCTCTCTGAAGTTGAGCTGCTAGGCGCCGATCCGATTACCGTGGTGCTCTCTGACAAAGGCTGGATTCGTGCAGCAAAAGGCCACGATATTGACCCTGAAGGGCTTTCTTATAAAGCAGGCGATAGCTTCCAGCTAGCGGCGCGCGGTAAAACCAATCAACCCTTAGTGCTATTGGATGACACCGGCCGCGCCTACACCTTAGCGGCGCATAATTTGCCCAGCGCCCGAGGCCAAGGTGAGCCCGTCACTGGGCGGGTCAATGTGGCGGCAGGTGCACGAATGGCGGGGTTAATGCTGGCACCGCCCACCAAACGGTTTGTACTGGCCAGCGACGGTGGCTATGGGTTTGTAGCCCAGCTTGGCGCTCTGACTGGTAAAAACAAAGCCGGTAAAGCGGTACTCAGCGTACCGAAAGGCTGCAGCGTGATGACCCCTATTGAGGTGCCGGAAGGCGAAGCCCTGTGGGTAGCATCGGTGTCCAACGAAGGTAGGTTGCTGCTGTTCCCGCTAGACCAGCTGCCTGAAATGGCTAAAGGTAAAGGCAACAAAATGCTCGATATCCCCGGCCCGCGCGCGGCCCGACGGGAAGAGTTTGTGCGCGATATTGCCATTGTGGCAGATAAGAGTGAGCTTATTATTCATGCTGGTAAGCGTAAGCTAACCCTGAAAGCCGACGATCTCGCGTATTATCGTGGTGAGCGCGGTAGACGAGGCAGCAAATTGCCGCGTGGTTTCCAAAAAGTCGACCGTTTAGAAGCAGGGGAGTAAGTCATGGCAACGCGTTATCTGATTCGTGCGACCGGTGTTGCGCGCCCAGGACAGCTGGCTGGCCTGGGTAAGGCACTGGCGGCAGGGGGCGCTCGTCTGTTGGATATAAATCAAAGCGTGACGTTTGGCATGCTCTCGTTGGAAATGTTGGTGGGGCTTAATCACGACAGTGCTTTGGAAGCCGCTCTAAGCGAAGCGGGGGATACATTAGGGTTAGACGTACAGGCAATTGCGGTGAGTGGTGAGGATTACCAGCGCTGGAGCGAACAAGCCAGCCAACCAAGGCTGATTTTAAGCCTACTAGCTCCTAAATTGCCTGCTGGTATATTAGCTGAAGTAGGCGCGCTAACGGCTGAGTTTGGTCTAACCGTTGAGCTGATCCATCGCCTTTCAGGCCGTGAAGCGCTTGAAGGAGATGCGCCAGCTAATGGTGCTTGTGTTGAGTGTTGGCTTAGGGGTAGCGATGCGGAGCTAGAGGCCTTGCGCGAAAAGGCCCTAGCACTGGGCGCTCAGCATGGAGTCGATATTGCTATTCAAGAAGACACCATCTGGCGTCGGCATCGTCGCTTAGTGTGTTTTGATATGGACTCGACCTTGATTAAAACCGAGGTAATTGACGAGCTGGCACGTCGTCATGGCGTAGGCGATGAAGTCGCCGACGTAACCGAACGAGCAATGCGTGGCGAGCTGGATTTTCAAGAGAGCTTCCGCGAGCGTATGAGTAAGTTAGCCGGTTTAGACGAAGCCGTCTTGAAGGAGATCGCCGCTGAGCTGCCGCTAATGGATGGCGTTGAACGGCTAATGGCGAACTTAAAGCGGTTTGGTTACCGCACCGTGATCCTCTCAGGAGGGTTTACCTACTTCGCCCGTCATCTTCAGGATAAGCTTGGCTTTGATGAAATCCATGCCAATGAGCTGGTGATCGAAAATGGCAAGGTGACTGGCGAAGTCAAAGAGCCGATTGTTGATGCCCAGCGTAAAGCCGATCTTTTGGAGCAAATTGCGCTACGGGAAGGTTTTACTTTAGAGCAGACCATTGCCGTCGGCGATGGCGCTAACGATCTGAAGATGCTGGCGAAAGCAGGGCTAGGTATCGCGTTTCGTGCTAAGCCGGTGGTTCGTGCCCAGGCCCGCCAAGCAATTTCAACGTTGGGGATTGATGCGGTGCTGTATTTAATTGGCTATCGCGAAGCAGATCTAATCGACTGACGCGCGCTGTCGAGCGAACAGGCGGTCATTAGCACCGCCTTTGGCTAGTTGTCTGTATGCGTGTTCACACCACCATATTCAGCGCGTAGCGCTTCTAGCTTAGCAGTTTCGTTTTCGCTGAGCGGTGGTGAATTCCACAGCGGATTACCTTGCACGTCATTTACCCCTTGTAGTGTTAAGGTAAGTTTTGTGTCGCGAGGAATCTGGTTATTTCCCCAGGGACCGAAACGGTTGGGAGCAAGGCTCCATTGGTCAGTCTCGCCGGGCGCTAAACCATCAGCAATCACATAATAAAACGTTTCATCGACCCAGGGTGTTTCGCGGTCCGGACTGGTTAGGACACCATGTAACAATAGTTCTGAAATCACCTGATCAGAATTATTGGTTACCTGAAGGTCAATGACAGGTTCAAAGGCACCGTAGGGGCTAGTACTAATGTAGTAATCAGCATTTTCAAGACGTACCTGTGCGCGTTGTTGCTGGTCATATGTTGCATTCGCCTGCTTATTTTCTAGACGATCAAGCGTTTGCAGTGCCTGCTCTCGTTCGCGGGCGCGACGTTCGCGCAGCATTCTGTCGGCGCGCTCAATAATCTCATCCCCTGTCAGGCCGTGCATATAGGCATTTGCTGATTCGGCCACTTCTGCGGCATTCATACGACGTGCATTGAGTAAATCGATGCCGCTGAACGATGACATGGCTATGATCGTCAAGGCTTGATCAAACTCATCGCGCTTGTAGGTAGGGAGAGAATCACGCACTTTCTCAACGGAAACAACGGCGGCTGGCATTGAGCTGGTGTCTATTTTGGGGTCTGAGCAACCCGCTATCATCAACGTGGTTAATGACAGTGCCGACAATCTAAGCAGGCTCCACATAGAATTACCTCAAAACAGGCTAACAAAACGCAAGGAGCTTACCGGAAAGTGGCGCTCCTCACTACTGTCTCGCGCCTGTGACATATAAAAAGCGCTGGCGTTTTGGCCAGCGCTTAACGATTAAACGATGTTGCTTCACTCTTTCAGCCATGCCCTTTATCAGGGTGGGGTACCGGCTTTTCACCGACTTCTTCTGAACGCAGTTCTACTGGTTTTCCTTGGGTTTTATCAGCGTGCTTGAGCTGCATATGTAGGCCCGTTTTGGCAAGCAAGTGGGCACTAACTGGCGCAGTGATGAATAAAAACAGCGTAATCAGTAGTTCTTGAACATCCGGTTTGCCATCGACGCTCCAAAAGTAGCCCATTGAAGCAACAAGCATGCAGCCTATGCCCAGCGTGGTGGCCTTGGTAGGGCCATGCAAGCGCATGTAAAAATCTCTTAGGTGGGCAAGGCCCAGTGAGCCAATAAAGACGAAAATGCCGCCTGCCACTAGCAGCAGTGAAATTAGCGCTTCAACTAAGAATGACATTGGCGCATCTCCTTAACGATTACACGGCTCATTCGATAATATCTCCGCGCAAAATGTATTTGCATACGGCCACTGTGCTGATGAAACCGAGCATGGCAATTAACAGCGCAGATTCAAAGTACGTCTTGCTGTTGAGCCACAGTCCTAGTAGCACAATGAGCGCAATCGAATTGACATACATCGTGTCAAGCGCCAGCACACGGTCTGGTAGGTCTGGGCCAATAGTTAAGCGATAAAGATTCATCAATAATGCCATCACTACCAGCGTCAAGGTAATCGCGAGTGCAATGCTCAGCATTCGTATATCTCCTTCAGCGGACGCTCATAACGCGCGCGTATTTGTTCGATTAGCGCGTCCTCATCGTCCACATTTAGCGCATGAATAAGCAGTGACTTTCCGTCCATGCGCAAATTGGCTGATACAGTGCCCGGCGTCAGGCTAATGGTGCTGGCGAGCAGCGTAATTGTGAAGCGCTCTTCAAGCATCAGTGGGTATTCAATAAAGTGAGGCTTAAGTTTACGCCACGGATTAGCGATCAAATACGCAACTTCAAAGTTGGCAATAACGATATCGCCCAGTACGCGAAGCGCAAAACGCAGTAGTTTAAGAGGCTTGCCAATACGCGGGCGTGCATCCCAAAAACGATGGGTTAACAACGGAATAAGGATGGCCAGCGCGCCGCCTAACACAATCTGGCCAAACGCAAAGCTACGCACGAGTAATAGCCATACCAATAGCAGCAGCAGTGACAATACTGGCGTAGGAAGCCAAGTGCGAGGGGCAATCATTGGGCGTCTCCAGCATCAGGCAGAAGCGTATTAATTAATAGCTGTGGGTTGGCTAGCTGCTCTCCTGTGGCTTGAGTGTAGCTACTCACTGGACCTGCAAAGACAACCATTAGCGGTGCCGCACTGAGTAACCACAGCATGCCAACCCACTGATAGCGGGAGAGGGTGCTGCCGCTTGGGCTACCTCGATGGCTGCGCCAAAATAGCGTAGAACCCGCACGAGAAAGCGCAATCAGCGAGGCAAGACTGGTCAATAGTAGCAGTGGCCAAAGCCACAAACGTTCTCCGCCTTCTGCGGCGTTAAGCATCAATGCTTTTCCTAAGGCACCAGATAATGGCGGTAAGCCTGCCACCGCAATGGCACCGATAAAAAAGGTAATCGCAAGTGCATTTCCTTGTACTAACGGGCGGCCTTTCACGATACGTGTGCCGGGTTTGCCTCGCTGCAGGCCAATCATGTCTGCCAGCAAAAAGAGCCCGCCAGTAATTAACGTCGTATGAATAAGATAATAAAGCAGTGCAGATGTCGCCGCTGGAGTGCGCATGCCAATTCCGGCCAGTAACGTGCCTACTGAAATAAGCACCAAGTACGCTATTAGCAGACGAAGATCACGGGCGGCCATAACGCCAACGCCAGCTGCCGCTAAGGTTGCTAAGGCTAACCACCATATCCAGGGCTGCTCTAATGCGACTAAACTTCCCGCTTGATCGCTAAATATCAGTGAATAGACACGTAAAATAGCGTAGATGCCCACTTTCGTCATGATAGCAAATAGCGCAGCCACAGGGGCTGGCGCGGCGGCATAAGCGCGGGGCAGCCAGAAATAGAGAGGTAAAATAGCGGCTTTTAAACCAAAAACCACTAACAGCATTAACGCCCCAGCGGTGACTAAACCTTCGCGCTCAGCGGGCAGGCTGGTCAGCTTATGCGCCATGTCGGCCATATTTAGCGTGCCTGTTGCACCGTAAAGAACACCCACCGCAATTAGAAATAGGGACGATCCCGCTAAATTAAGCACGACATAGTGCACGCTAGCTTGTATACGTGCTTTACCTCCGCCATGCAGCAGTAATGCATAAGAGGCAAGAAGCAATACTTCGAAAAAGACGAAGAGGTTAAACAAGTCGCCAGTTAGAAAGGCGCCGTTAATACCGAGCAGTTGCCATTGAAATAGGCCATGAAAGTTACTGCCTTTTTCATCATCACCGCCGCAGGCAAAAATGACCGCACCGACCGCTAGAATAGCGGTTACTAGCACCATCAATGCTGACAAGCGATCAAGCACCAGCACCACTCCAAACGGTGGCTGCCAATCACCCAGCGCGTAGTAAGTGATCTCACCACTCGCCGCTTGATTGACTAAGGCAATTGAGACAAATAATAAGAGTACCGAGGCAACAACGCTGACGGCGCGCTTATAGCGTACTAACCCTTGGCGTTGGTAAAGCAATAAGATGCCCGCAACTAACGGTAGCACCACAGGCAAAACAATTAGATGCTGAATCATTCGCGGTCTTCCTTTTTGCCATCAACATGGTCATTACCTACTTCGCTGCGTGCGCGCATGGCTAGGATGACCACAAAGGCGGTCATCGCAAAGCCAATCACAATCGCTGTCAATACCAGTGCTTGGGGTAATGGGTCAGCAACGTTCGCATTTTCATTTACCAGGGCAGCCCCATCAGTGGTTAAGCCTCCCATCGAAAACAAAAACAGATTGACCGCATAAGAGAGCAGCGTTAGACCGACGACAACGGGGAAGGTACGTCCCCGCAAGGTTAGATAGAGTCCGCAGGCGGTTAATATGCCCGTTGTAATGGCATAGAGCATTTCCATTAATAGGACTCCTTATCGTTGGACGTTGTGGAGTCGTCCGTTGTTTTGGGGTCTGTGACAGGCCGATGGGGAGTAGTAACTTTACCCAGGTTGGCCAGGATCATCAGTGTTGCACCTACAACGGCGAGATAAACACCAAGATCAAATAGCAAAGCGGTGGCCAGCTCGAAGGTGCCAATCAGTGGCAGCGTGAAATAACCGAATGATGACGTTAAGAACGGGTAGCCCAACAGCCAGCTGCCCAGCCCGGTGAGCGTTGCAATGGCTACCCCCACGACGGCTACCGGTTGGAAGGGGAAGTTAAGCCGCTCTTGCGCCCACTCCACACCGCGCGCCATATACAGCAAAATCAGCGCGACAGCGGTAATCAAACCGGCAATAAAACCACCACCAGGTTGATTATGGCCGCGTAAAAAGATAAACGCAGAAACCAGCAACGCCAGCGGCAGTAAGGTCATTGAGATTGACGTTAAAATAGCCGGATAGCGATCAGGCGACCAAACGCGACCTTCGCCATCGCTGTGAGGGATGAATAGGCGTAGCCGGTTTAGCAGTTTAAAGATTGCTAAGCCTGCAATGGCTAGCACCGTGATTTCACCGAGCGTATCGAAGCCACGGAAGTCGACTAATATCACGTTGACGACGTTGTACCCGCCGCCGCCAGGTTTGCTGTTTTCAACGAAGAACTCAGAAATCGACAGCGTTTCACGTGTCATCACCGCATAGTTAAGGCTAGCCACCACCAAGCCCAGCGCCCCTGCCAGCAGCATATCTCGTACATTGCGCTTGGGGCTCGACTCACGCGGTGTTTTTTGGGGCAAGAAAAATAGCGCTAGCATCAGCAGAATCATGGTGACAACTTCTACCGATAGCTGCGTCAGTGCTAGGTCTGGGGCCGAAAAGCGTGCAAAGGTGAGAGCAACGAATAGGCCTACAACAGATAACATTAGTAATGAGATTAACCGATAGCGATGCGTAGCAGCGGTTGCTATACCCCCAAAAATTAGCATACCCGCACCCAGCAAGACGATGCCATCAATTGGCTGATTGCCTTTAGCACCAGTTAAATTGCCAGTACTTGCCAAACCGATTACGCCCATCAGTAACGCCGCGAAAAGTAACCAACCCATATAGCGCTGAAGCGAGTTGCCTTCAAACTTGGTGATCAGTTGCTCGGCACGGTAGCTAAGGGTGACGATAAAACGCTCAAATACGCGGCGGGCATCGACACTAGCAAATGGCTGCATGAAACGGCGTAGATCGGCGTGGCGCCAATACAGCGCAATGCCCACAATAAAGGCCAGCCCACTCATGATTAAAGGTAGGTTGACGCCATGCCAAATAGCTAAATGGAAATCAAGTGGTTCTCCCAGCACAGCCTGGGACGCTAACTGTAAAATACCGGTAGCAAAAAAGGCGGGAAATAGTCCGACTAAAACGCACAGAACCACCAGAATTTCCACGGGTAGGCGCATTAAGTGTGGTGGCTCGTGTGGTGCTTTAGGCGTTGATTCTTTGGCGGGTTTATAAAATACCGCATGCACCAAACGCACAGAATAGGCTACCGAAAGAATGCCACCTAACGCTGCTAGCGCAGGAAGTAACCAGCTAAGACCTCCCAGTACCGGGGTAGCTAGCGTTTCGGTAAAGAACATCTCTTTAGAAAGAAAACCGTTAAAGAGGGGAACGCCAGCCATGGCAGCGGCGGCCAGGGTAGTCAGCAGCGCGGTAACCGGCATGGCTTTTTTCAAGCCACCTAATTGCTTGAGTTCTCGAGTGCCCGTTTCGTGATCGATAATTCCTGCACTCATAAACAGAGCAGCTTTGAAAGTGGCATGATTCAAAATATGAAACAGAGCTGCTAGCACTGCCATTGGGCTGCCGATACCGAGCAGTACGGTAATTAAACCCAAGTGACTCACGGTTGAAAACGCTAAAATCCCTTTTAGGTCGGTCTTAAATAACGCAAACCAGGCCCCATAAAGCAGTGTAATAGTCCCTACTAGCGGTACTACCACGCTCCAAAGTTCGCTGCCCGCAATGGCGGGATGCAAACGCGCCATTAGGAAAATACCCGCCTTTACCATGGTGGCAGAGTGTAGGTAAGCAGAGACGGGTGTTGGGGCTGCCATGGCATGAGGTAGCCAAAATTGGAAGGGGAATTGGGCTGATTTGGTAAATGCACCGAGTAGAACCAGACCAAGCATTATCGGATAGCGTGGGTCAGCGACGATTGCAGTACCGCTGCTAAGTACGTCATCCATCCGGTAGCTGCCTGCCATATCGCCCAATAGCAATAACCCCGCTAACAGTGCCAAACCACCGGCACCGGTAACGGTAAGTGCCATGCGGGCACCTTTACGGGCATCGCTCCGGTAAGACCAAAAGCCAATCAATAAAAAAGAGGAAAGACTGGTTAGTTCCCAGAACAACCAGAGTAAAATAAGGTTGTCTGACATCGAAATACCGACCATCGATGCCATAAACAGCATGAGAAACGCATAAAAGCGTCCAAACGGTTCATCTTTGGCTAGGTAAAAATGTGCATACAATAGAATTAGAAGGCCAATGCCAAGAATCAGCAGGTTAAAGAGCAGCGACAGGCCATCTAAACGAAATGCCAGCTCTAGGCCTAATTCGGGCATCCATGCCGCGTTAAAACGCAGCATTTCACCTTCTAACAGGGTGGGGATTTGCAGCAATGTAAGCAGTAGGGCAACCGCAGGCAGTATGCTTGTCGCTAGCGAGCACAAAGTGCGGCCGCGTTTGGCACTTAATGCCGGTACCACTACGCCTAGCAAAGGCAGTAAAGCTATCCACAGCAGTGTCATGGGCTTATCCAGCGCAAAAAATCATAAAACACCAAGGTCGCAATAGGCACCTGAGTGACGGAGATACATCAAGTGAAACAACAGGATATCACTTGTATAGTAAGTGTGTGGTTTTAGTATAAAGTGTTGCCGTTAACCGTTCAGAGACTCCTTGTTCCATGAGTGAACCATTCAATACCTGGCAAGCCCGCTTCGAAAAATTGCGTAGCAACAAGCTTTTTGAAGGGGTAGTAATATCAATCATTGTGGTTTCTGCACTAGTGATCGGTGCGAAAACCTATGAGGAAACCTCTCGAATAGAGCAGTGGCTGCTTTATCTAGATATTGCCGTTACGGTGTTCTTTCTGATTGAGATTTTGATCAGAATGGCAGCCGAGCGCAACTTAGTCAGCTTTTTTAAGAAAGGCTGGAATGTGTTTGATTTCCTGATCGTGACCGCTAGCCTGATACCGATGGACGACTCGGAGATGGTGCTGCTGGCACGTTTACTGAGGATTTTCCGCGTCTTGCGCTTGGTGTCGATGATTCCTGAGCTGCAAATGCTGCTGGTGGCTTTGGTGAAGTCCATCCCCAGGATGGGCTATGTTGTACTGTTGATGTTTATTATCTTTTACATCTACGGCGCTATTGGTAGCTTCCTGTTCCACAATGTTGATGAAAGCCTTTGGGGTAATATTGCCCTCGCCATGTTGACACTGTTTCAAGTAGCGACATTTGAGAGCTGGGCCACCGCTGTGCTTTACCCCACCATGGAAGTTTATCCCTATGCGTGGATCTATTTCTTAACCTTCATTTTTCTTAATGCATTTATTTTTCTCAATATGATGATTGGTATTGTGTTGGACGTCATGCAAAAAGAGAGTGCCCAGCTGGATTTAGATAGCGGTGAAGGTGACTCTGCCCAACTGCAAGCACTTCGAAGCGACGTGCATACGTTAAAAGCTCAACTTGATCGTATGGAAGCTGCGATGGTTCAAAAAGGCGCCCCAACGACGCTAAACGACCAAGCCGACCTATCTGAAACAGGGTTGCCTAAAACCGGCTTACCTAGAACCGGCTTACCTAGAACAGAGTAACGAAAGGAGCGCTGCCATGATGCTATCTGACCCCTCTAAAAAATACCGTCCTTTTGTGGCCGTTGACCTGCCCGATCGCCAGTGGCCAAGCCAGCGTATTGAAACGCCACCCATTTGGTGCAGCGTTGACCTGCGTGATGGCAACCAGTCGTTAATTGACCCGATGGATCAAGAGCGTAAACAGCGCTTGTTTGATCTGTTGCTGAAGACGGGGTTTAAAGAGATTGAGGTTGGTTTTCCATCAGCGTCGCAAACCGACTTTGACTTTGTCCGTGCGTTAATAGAGCAGGATAAAATCCCTGACGATGTGACCATTCAGGTGCTGACTCAGGCGCGCCCACACTTGATTGAGCGCACTTTTGAAGCGCTTGAAGGCGCTAAAAACGCTATTGTCCACGTCTATAACGCCACCGATCCGATGTTTCGTCGCGTCGTGTTTAATGTGGATAAAACGGAGTGTGTTCAGATCGCGGTGGATGCCACAGCACAAATCCGCGATTTGATGGCCGCCAACCCAAACACTAATTGGACCTTCCAGTACTCGCCGGAGCTGTTTACCACTACCGAAATGGACTTTGCGGTAGAGATTGTCGAAGCGGTGATGGACACGTTTGGGCCTAGCGTTGATAACCGGATGATCGTTAATTTACCGGCCACCGTCGAAGTCGCCACACCGAATAACTACGCCGACCAAATTGAGTGGTTCTGCCGCCATGTTAAAAAACGCGACACGTTAATTGTCAGTGTTCATCCCCATAATGATAGGGGAACAGGCGTTGCGGCAGCAGAGCTAACGTTGATGGCCGGGGCTGATCGGGTCGAAGGCACGCTGTTTGGTAACGGCGAGCGCACTGGCAACGTGGATATCGTCACGCTGGCCATGAACATGTACACCCAAGGTGTTCACCCGAACCTCGACTTTTCTAACATCACGCCGGTCATGCGCGAGGTGGAGTACTGTAACCAGCTACCCGTTCATCCACGCCACCCTTACGTGGGCGATCTAGTATTTACCGCGTTCTCTGGCTCGCACCAGGATGCCATCAAAAAAGGTATGGCAGACCGTCGCGCCCATCCTGAAGCGCTTTGGGATGTGCCATATCTGCCGATCGACCCGCTGGATGTGGGGCGCAGTTATGAAGCGGTGATTCGCGTTAACAGCCAGTCAGGCAAAGGCGGTATTTCCTATCTGCTGGAACAAGAGCACGGCATTGAGCTACCGCGCAGGCTCTCTATCGAGTTTAGCCAAGTGGTACAGGAAGTGGCCGACCGCACTGGGCGTGAAATTACCTCGCAAATGATCTATCAAGCGTTTGCCGATGAGTATCTTGAACAGCATTCTCCGCTGGCGCTGATTAGTCATCGCCTCTCTTCTGAGCCGGATAGCCCTAAAGTAGCGCTAGAAGCCGTGTTAGAAAACAGTGGTAATCGAGAAACGGTGTCCGGTGAAGGCAACGGCCCCCTAGCTGCCTTCGTGAAAGCGTTGGTCGTCAGCGGCCATGATGTGGAAATTATTGACTACCACGAGCATTCCCGTGGCCAAGGCGCGGATGCTGAAGCAATTGCCTATGTCGAAGTGCGCATTGATGGCAAAGCGGTGTTTGGCGTGGGTACCGACGAGAGCATCACCAGTGCGTCGATGAAAGGGGTGCTTAGTGCAATTAATCGCCACTACTCTACTCAGCCTGTAGCGGCGAACGTAACAGCGGATACGTTGGGTTAATCCAACAATAACCAGCTCGCTGGAGTAGCTGAAAATGCGGCCTTGGCAGCTCATAGCGTTTACCGCAATAGTCATCGCAGGGCTGCTGTCGGCTGCGGCTTCTCATGAACCGTTTGATTCCCGACTGGTGCGTCTGGAAGCACAGCAGGCGCTGCCAGCACTTGCGTCTACGCTGGAGCAGGAGTCGCCTGACATCAATGCGCTTTTTCTCAGCTACGCTGCTGACCAAGCGCTTTGGATGAGTGCCTCGCTGGCAATTTTACGATACGGCGATAGTGCGCGCAGCGCCTTAGTCGACTACGGAGACTCTCCTCAGTTTCAGGAGGTGCTAGTACGCTTTGGCGCGGATGCAATCTTGCCTGTGGTTTACTTCCGTGATCACGATATTGCTACGCTTCGCGCTCAGCATTGGCTAGGTGAGCGTTATCAGCAGGTCAGTCGTTGGTGGGACGATGACGATTCAGGATCAGCGAGTGTGAACGAAGGCCAGGCCAATGAAACGGACATAGAGAAAGCGATAGCACAATTGACACCCTATCGACGAGGTCAGATGGGAGTTGCGCTATTAGCGTCTAACGGCCATGCACTGCTGAACCAGTTTGTGGTCAGTGAGCAAGGCGATGTTGAGTGGTTACAGGGCGAACGCCTAATCGCAGGGGTTGGGGATTTTTTCACCGGTGGCCTACGTGACCTTGAAAGCCAATGGCGGCGCGGTGACGACATTGGCGCAAGCGCTGTTGCTTGGGCCGGAGTTGATCTCTTGGTGATGGCTAGCACAGTGAAGGTGCTACGTGCGGGCAAAGCGGCTCGTAGTGCTCGGTTGGGTAGCCTTGATGCACAGGGTGCTCGCACTGGTGTGCGTCACGGAATGGTGGCTGCGGGCGGACGCTTCGCTACGCTGCCGCGAATGGCGAAAGTGGCGGCGGTGGCTACGACTGCCTATGTGGTCGTTCGCCACCCAAGTTTGGTCAGTGCGCTAGGTGCCAACCTAGCGACATGGCTAGGCTGGCCGGTATGGCTTGGCCAGTTTGTGATTTGGTTGATCGTGCTATTGCCGGTGTTGATCATCGCGCGCTTTTGTTACCGCTGGTTACTTACACCGCTGCTATGGCTAGTGGTACCACTGGCGCGGCTGTGTATTAAGGCGGCTAACCGTTCACTTGCCAAGCGCAAGGGGCATACGAAGGCTCGGGGTTAAGCAGGCCCGTTGGCACCATGTGCCTGCATGAACCTGCTAGTCAGCGTTATGCTTGGCTCGCCAACCACCCCCGCCAGCCGCCAAACTGAGTGATCTCCTCTGCTTCTCCGCCTTCATTGAGCGCGCCTGCGGTGCAGATAAAGCCGCATTTCCAGCTGCCGTCGGCAAGTTCTACTTGACCTAAGCCGAGCGGGGCGGAAATACCTGCCAAGAAGCTACCGAGGGTTTCGATAGGCAGGCGCCAAACCTCCACTTCAATGGCTTGGCCATTGTCATCACGTAGCATTGCAGGGCGTTTAGGGGGCCCGCCCGCCAGTGCAAACAGTTTATAGCGCGGTGCGCTGTGGGTGACGCTGACCAAGGTGCCGCCCCGCTGGGTCAACTGGTGGTTAAGCGCTAAGCCCTTTAGGTGTGCACCGCATACCACCAGTTCCATGCTGCCATCTTGGGCGGCGATGGAGAGCTCCGCTAATGGCGGGTGCGGGTGGTCGGTGGCGCCTAACGGCAGCATAAGGCGCTGTTCAAGGGCGCGAGCGAGGGAGAGTAACTCCAAATCAGCCAATGCTTGACCAAACAGGGTGACGCCAATGGGTAGGCCGCGCTCGCTAAAGCCGACGGGCACGGCAAGCGCGCTGTAGTCGAGCAAGTTCATAAAGTTGGTCCAGGTGCCCAGGCGCGAGTTTACGCCAATAGGGTCTGCCGCTACCTCTGCTTTGCTAGGGTGCGTGACGGTCGTGGGGGAAAGCATGACATCCACGTGGCGGATTAACGCGTCGGCTTGGCGTTTGTACTCAGCAAGTTGATAGCGCGCATCAAACGCATCCACCGCCAGCGGTGTTGCTCCCCCCTGGGTGATTTGGAAGGTGACGGGATGCACGGCATCGGGGTGGCTCTGCATCAGCTCACGAATCACATGATAGCGCTCAGCGACCCAAGGTCCTTCGTAAAGTAAGCGCGCTGCTGCCAATAAGGGTGAACAGTCTAGCTCGACTTTTTCACCGCCAATAGCTTCCAACTCTGCAATTGCTAGGTGCATACCCTGGGTATACGCAGCATCGGTTTGCCACTGCGCTTCTAGCGGCACGCCAAAGCGGAACGCTGCCGGTGCTTTGCCATAACGCTTACCGTGAATGGCAAAGTCAACGCGTTTTGACCAGGCGCACTGATCATCATAAGCGGCGGTAATGCCGAGCACGTTGGCCGCATCGTCGGCGGTAAGCGTAAATAGGCTGATCGTATCCAGAGTGGCGCAGGCGGGCACGACGCCGCGGGTGCTAAGCAGCCCGAGGCTGGGTTTAACACCATAAAGGTTGTGGAAGCAGGCGGGCACCCGTCCAGAACCGGCCGTGTCGGTGCCCAGTGCAAAGCTGACCATGCCCGCCGCCGTCACCACTGCCGAGCCGCTGCTGGAACCACCCGGCACTAAGGTGGGATCAAAGGCATTAGCGGGCGTGCCATAAACCTCCAGCGCCCGCTCGCCCACTAAGCCAGTCGCAAACTGATCTAAGTTAGTTTTGCCCAAGGGGATAGCGCCTGCAGCGATTAACTGCTGTACCACAAACGCACTTTCTGATGGCGTATAGGCAAATGCTGGGCTGCCTGCTGTTGTCGGTATATCCGCAAGATCAATGTTGTCTTTAATCGCAAAAGGGATGCCGTATAGCGGCAATGACTCAGGTGATTCGCCTTCTAGGCGCTGCAGGTAAGGTGCTAACTGTTCACGGGTTAAACGGGTAATCCAAGCCGCATCGTGGCCATAGGCGTCAGCCGCTGCCAGTAATTGATCGATTAGGTCAGACGGCGTTAATTCACCGCTGCGATAGGCGGTGTGTAGGCTAGCAATATCGAGTGAAATCGGAAGTGTCATTGTGGGTTCCTTAATGAGGCTTGTATGACGCGCGAAGGGTGGGGTAGGTTGATACCGTTGTCATATTTCCAACCTTCTCGCCAAGGCTGCGTAGAAAGCACAACTTGCCAACCCGCCTGGGTGCGCTGTAAGAAGTCAAAACACAGGCTAGCGCGCCAGCGCAGAGTCTCATCAGCTAAGCGGTTTAAAGGCGTAAACAAGGTATCTGCACGTATGTTTGCGGGGCGTGGGGTAATCGCCATGGCGTAGTCGCCAAGCTGCAGCCAGCAAAGTTGCCCCCGTTCGTCGGTGCGCACTGTCTCATTGGGGATGTCGCTAGTAAGCCGTTGCCAGTGCTCCACATAGCGCCCGGTAGGATGGCGCTCTTCCAGCGTGTCATCGTCAATCCAGCGCAGTAGGCCCACATCCCGCTCTAAGCCAGGGCAAAGATCCTGATAGCGATGCCACGTACACAGTTCGCCTTCAATCTGGGTAATGCCTGCAAAAGCGCTAAGGCTTGCTAGCCATTCAAGCTGGGCGTGGTCGCATGAGGTTAAGCACGTGATGCCCGAAAAATCAGGTAGCGTTGCCGGTAAGCGCAGGTCGGCATGCCAGTACTGGCCCTGCAGCCAGAAAACCCGTGAGATAGTATCGGCCTGTTGGTAGGGTGACGTGGCTGGCTCGGCATATAGCGTTCGCTGCCAAACGCCTCGATAGCGATTGGCAACTGCTGGTAGTAGAGCGCTCATCGCTTTGGCACCTCGTTTTGCTGCTCTTTGTGCTTGCCGTGCTGGCCTAGGCTACCGACTTCACGAGCGCCCTCTGGGAGTGTGATGTCGCCTTTTGCTAGACGCTCACGCAGGTAGCGGAAAGTTTGGATGGTTTGCGCGTAAAGGTGGTCGCCTGCTTTTAGCGACGCATAGTTAGCCTGGCCATGGCGCTTGACTAATGCAGGTAGCGGCGCGACCTCAGTATGGTAATCGCAGGCGAAAAACAGCGGAAACGAGTAGCGTTCTTCTTTTACCTTGCGCACCCGGTGGGACGTTGCCACAAACTCTCCATTGCTCCATATTTCCAGCATATCGCCAATATTCACCACTAAGGCATCCTCGCGAAACGGCACGTCGATCCACTCCCCAGCACCGTTCATCACTTCCAGCCCTGGCGCCGTGGGTAGCAACAGAGTGAAGCACTCGTAGTCGGTATGCGCGCCAATGCCTTGGGTGTCTTGTGCATCAGGGTTGTAAGGGTAGTGAATCAGGCGCAGCTGGCTGGGCGGTTTGGTGACATGGCGCAGCAGCTGCTGCTCTTCCAGCCCTAATGCCAGGGCAAAGCCGCCCATTAGTGCGCGGCCCACCTGGTAGACGGCATCGTAATAGGCGGCCACTGGCGCTCGGAAACCGTCAAGCGCTGGCCAGGGGTTAGGGCCAAGGAGTGGGGTGCCAGCCACAACGTCGGGATCGTTTTCGGGTAACTCAAAGGCGAGGTCAAACGCTTCTTTCATGTCGGGTTTTGTGGGGTCAGGAGACTCTTCACCGGGTGGTACATAGCCACGATGGTGATGATAATGGCCTATATAGCGCTGCATCTTGGCGTCTGTTGACTGGGCAAAGAAGCGCTTGGCTTGTGTGATCAGCCCATGACGCAGCGAATCATCAATACCGTGCCCAACCATTTGAAAGAAGCCAACCTCGCGCGCAGCGCGGCCAAGGGCGTTGGCAACGGCTCGACGCGCGGCGGCATTGCCATGCAGTAAAGGGTCAATATCGATCACGGGAATGGTTTGGAAGTCGGCTAGGCGCGGATCGGCGGGAAGCGGGCTCATGAGCTTGCCTCCTCGCTATCAGTGATCACTACCAGCGGCTGCCCAGGCGCAACTGAAGCGCCTTCGCTTAGCGGTAGCCTAACCACTCGGCCTGCACAGTGAGAGGTGATCTCCACTTCCATCTTCATAGATTCTACCAGGGCCACTGCTTGGCCAGCACTGACCTGCTCACCCTCTTGGATAAGCAGTTTCCACAGGCTACCGGTGACAGGGCTTTCTATGCCTAGCTCGTTATCATTTAACGCGGTTACCTCGGCACTTTGCGGTGTTTGGTCTTCAAAGGTGAACTGCCCATTGGCGCGCCAATCGGCCATCTCTGCCTGGAAAGCGGCTTCGCGTTTGCTGCGAAAAGCCTCAATGTCAGCGGCGTTTTTGTCGATATCGGCTTGGTAATCCGCTAAACGGAAGTGAGTCGTTTCAACTGGTAGCTCAAAACGCCCGTGGGGAAAGTCGCGGCGGATTTGTTCAAGCTCGTCGTGGCTGACCTCATAAAAACGCAGCTGGTCAAAAAAGCGCAGAAGCCAAGGATTTTCAAAGTGTGCTGTTGTGCGGTAGCGGTTCCACATCTGCAGCGTGCGGCCGACAAACTGGTAGCCACCAGGGCCTTCCATGCCATAAACACATAAATACGCGCCGCCAATGCCAACAGAGTTTTCTGCTGTCCAGGTGCGGGCGGGGTTGTATTTGGTAGTCACAAGACGCTGGCGAGGATCCAGCGGTGTGGCGACGGGGGCTCCCAGATACACGTCGCCCAAGCCCATCACTAGGTAGCGGGCATTGAAAACGATATCGCGCACGGCCTGTTCACTTTCAAGAGCGTTAATGCGGCGAATAAAGTCCAGGTTGCTGGGGCACCAGGGGGCGTCCGGGCGCACGCTGCGCTGGTATTTATCGATGGCTTCCTGGCAGGAGGGGTCATCCCAGGAGAGGGGTAAATGCACCACCCGAGAGGCAACTTCCAGTGACTCCACGTCGACGAGGGCCTGCTCTGCGGTGAGCAGGTGGGCGAGCAACTCATCAAGGCTCAGCTCACGCGGCTCGTAATGCACTTGCAGCGAACGGATACCAGGGGTTAATTCCCGTAGGCCGGGTAGTGAGTGCTCCTGCAGCCACAGCATCCAGGCATGGACACGAAAGCGCAGCGCGATATCCAGTTCCATCGCGCCAAACTCGATAAGCAGGAAGTCATCCCCAGCACGGCGGTAAACAATCCGTTCACCGGCCTGTTCGGCGGGCACGTCGCGCAAAACGGGGCTGTCGCGCTCTTCATCAATGCACGGTTGGTTTGGCTGAGCAGCAAGTGCTTCAAGCTCGGCGAGCTGGCGATCTTCGAGTGCGCGCGCCGTGGCAAGGCTTACTGGCACAAAGCGTACTTTGTCACCCGCGCTGAGCTGGCCTAACTTCCAGCGTTCGGCGCGGATTACCGTCGCTGGGCAAACAAAGCCGCCTAGGGAGGGGCCGTCAGGGCCAAGAATGACCGGCATATCGCCGGTAAAGTCGATGGCGCCAAAGGCGTAAGCGTTGTCATGAATATTAGAGGGGTGTAAGCCCGCCTCGCCACCGTCGGCTCTGGCCCACTCGGGACGGGGGCCGATCAGCCGTACGCCTGTGCGGCTGGAGTTATAGTGAACCTCCCAGTGGTGATCAAAAAAGCGCTCAACATCGTTATCGGTGAAAAAGTCCGGCGCGCCGTGGGGGCCGTAAAGTACGGCTACCTGCCATGTCTTACCGCCGTCTTGATCGCCGAAGGTGGGAATTAGCGCCTCTTCCAGCTTAACCGCCGATGTGGGATCAAGCGGTGGCAGGTCGAGCATGTCGCCGCTGCGCAAAGCGCGCCCGCCGTGGCCGCCAAACTGGCCCAGGGTGAAGGTGCTGCGCGAGCCCAGGTAGTGGGGGCACTGAATGCCGCCACGTACCAGCAGGTAAGTGCGGGTGCCCGTAGTGGCTTTGCCTAGTGTCAGGGTAGAACCGGCGGCGATATCTAGCACTTGCCAGAAGGCGACCGTTTGACCATCCAGCGTGGCGGGCATTTGGGCACCCGTTAGCACAATTTGGCTGGCACGATGAAAGCGCAGCGTCGGGCCGGTCAGGGTGATTTCAAGCCCGGCGGCTTCGACTGGGTTATCCAGCAGGCGGTTGCCAAGCCGAAACGACCAGTCGTCGAAGGGGCCAGAGGGCGGAACGCCGACATCCCAATGACCCTGTCGACCGGGGAAATCCTGAAGAGTGGTTAACGTGCCGGGGGCGATAACTTCAATGGCTGGCGGTGCCCAGTCAAGGGTTGTCAGCCAGTGGGTGTCCAGGTCAGCACGCTGAAAACGCTCGGCGCGCAGTACATGGGCAAGCCAAGTTCGGTTGGTGGTAATGCCGTAAACGCTGGCGTTGTCCAGCGTACCGGCTAACTGGTCGATAGCCGCCTGGCGACTTGAGCCATGAACAATAACTTTGGCCAGCATGGGGTCAAAGAGCGCTGAGATTTCCAGCCCAGCTTCCAAGGCGTGGTCGATACGCAAGCCCTCTGCGTGCGGAAAGTTCACCTCGGTGAGCAGCCCGGCGCTGGGGCGAAAATCATGGGCAGGGTCTTCGGCGTACAAGCGCGCCTGTACCGCGTGACCGTGAGGCGTGAGCTGCTGGGTCAGCGTGGCAAGCGGATGAAGTTGATCTGCCCCTAGGCGCACCATCCATTCAACAATATCAATGCCATACACCATCTCTGTCACGCCGTGCTCCACTTGGAGCCGGGTGTTTACTTCTAGAAAATAGAAGGCCTGGCGCTGGGTGTCGTAGATAAACTCAACGGTGCCGGCACTGCGATAATTAACTGCCTTACCCAACGTGACGGCGGTAGCGTGTAGTGCGCTGCGCACTGTTTCTGGCAAGTTAGGCGCAGGGCACTCTTCCAGTACCTTTTGGTGGCGGCGCTGGGTAGAGCAGTCCCGCTCGCCAATTGCCACTACGCTGCCGTTGCCATCACCGAAGAGCTGTACTTCCAGATGGCGGGCACTAGCAATATAGGCTTCGAGAAACACGCCACCATCGCCAAAGTTACGCTCGCTCAGGCCTTTTACCGAATCAAAGGCGCGCTCAAGTTCGGCGGGGGTTTGGCATATCTGCATACCAATACCACCACCGCCTGCGGTGGATTTGAGCATCACAGGATAGCCAATTTGCTCGGCGTTGCTAAGGGCGTCGTCAATGCTTGAGAGCAGCGCTGAGCCGGGTACCAACGGTACTCCAGCCTGCTTGGCAATGGCGCGGGCTTGGTGCTTTAAACCGAACTGCTCAATCTGCTCCGCGGTAGGGCCTAAAAAGATTAGCCCAGCGGCGTCGCAGGCGGTAATAAAACGCGTGTTTTCAGACAGAAAACCATAGCCGGGATGCACCGCTTGGGCACCGCTTTGCTTGGCAATGGCGATCAGCTTGCCGATGTTGAGATAGGTATCGCAAGCCGGGCCCGCGCCAAGCGAATAGGCTTCATCGGCCTGGTGGACGTAGGGGGCGTCGCGGTCGGCATCGGCATAAACCACCACGCTGCCAACATTCAGTGCTTTTAGCGTGCGTAAAATGCGTGCGGCAATAGCACCGCGATTGGCAATAAGTACTTTGCTAAACATGTGAGGTTGCCTGCAAACAAGGGCGGGTCGTCCCGCAGGTTGTTTGGCCATCTAGGGTCGTCCCTAGGGCGAGTCGCTTACTGCCAAACCAACAGCTCAATGGGCGTGGGGTTGTAGCCGTTGCAGGGGTTGTTGAGCTGGGGGCAGTTGGAGACCAGCACAATGACATCCATCTCAGCGACCATCTCAACGTATTTGCCTGGGGCGGAGATACCATCTTCAAAGGTCAGTTTGCCGTCAGCGGTAACGGGCACGTTCATAAAAAAGTTGATGTTGTGAGTGATGTCCCGCTTGGTCAGGCCGTATTCTGGAAAGTTGGCAATGGCCTGCATCCAGTTGTCTCGGCAGGAGTGCATGTGGCGTTTTTCCAGATCGTAGCGCACGGTATTGCTTTCGCTGGCGCAGGCGCCGCCTAAGGTGTCGTGGCGACCGCAGGTGTCGGCGGTAATGGTTAGCATGCCTCGCCCTTCGCTCGACATGAGTGTGGTGCCGGCGGTGAGGTAGACCGCGCCCTGTTCGCGCACGGTGTCCATGGCGCTATAGCGCTCGCTGGTATCTTCAGCGCTAAAAAATAGCGTGTCGGCGGCCTGGTTGCCTTCTAGGTCGAGAATGCGCAGGGTTTGGCCGCGCTTCACGGTACCAATGTAATGGTCGCCTGCGTTGACCGTGGTGCGGGTTAAGGCGTTTTCGGGGCGCAGAGTGCTTTCAATAATCATTGGGCGTTTCCCCTTATAGGCCGAGGTGGTAAAGGCGGTTATTGGCAAAGCCGCGTGCGTTTTCGGGGCGTGACACGTAGCAAGGGTCATCTTCTGTGGGCGGTTCGGCGGTGCCGAGTGCGATGTCTACACCGCGACGGGGGTAGTTGGCGCTGGGGTCAAGTGGGTGGGGGCAGGTGTGAAGCAGTACCAGCGTGTCCATCTCCATGCGCAGCGTGACCCGACTACCTGGCTGGCAGTGGCCGCTGATATAGCGCAGTTTTCCCTCATCGTCGCTCTCTACCCGGGAAAAGAGATTAAGGTTGGCGGCCATATCCCGACGGCCCAGCCCGTACTTGGCGAGTTCTACTAAAAAGGCGTCAAAGCCGGTGCGGGTCCAGTCGTTGTGCGCCTGCTGATAGCTCACCGGTTGCCAGCCCTTCTTTAACAGATGATGGGGCATCAGGTTACCGCCGACGCTGTCATGCCAACCCAGGCTGTCTTGCGTAATAGAGGCAAAAATACGCCCCATATCCGAGTAAAGGCAGTGCCCTTGGGTAAGCTTAAAAGTGTGCTGACACTTCAAGGTGTCGGGCAAATTTAGCCGTTCCAACAGGTTTTCCGGGTTGTAGCATAAAAGCCCCACGTTACTGTCGGCCTGTTGAGCGGTTAGGGTGAGCGTGGTACCCCGGCGCAGGCGCAGCGACCAGTGATGCCCACCGGGTAAAACAGTGGTGTAATGAGCGTCGCTCTTCATAGCAGCGTCTCCTGGGTGTGGGTTTGCAGGCCGCCTTGTTGAAGCGCTTCTTTGAGAGCGGTTGAAGGGCGGTCTCGGGAGATAGGCAAGTCATAGGTAATCGTGGCACCAAACGCTTCTGGGGCTTGGGGGTCGTGGCGGGTTTTGTCGAATACCCACAGCCGGGTGCCTAGTTCAAAGGCTTCTTTAAGGTCGTGAGTGATCATAAAAATCGTGAGCTGCTGCTCTTGCCACAAGCGGTTGATGAGCCCGTGCATGTCCTGGCGAATACCTGGGTCAAGCGCGCCAAAAGGTTCATCGAGTAATAAAATGCGTGGCCGCATCATCAGCGCTTGAGCGATGGCTAAGCGCTGCTGCATACCGCCGGAAAGCTCGTGGGGGTATTTGTTTAACGCGTGGCTCAGGCCAACTTCGTCGATGCGGGCGCGTGCCTTTTCAATAGCGCGGCGTTTGGCGGTACCAAAGCTTTTCCCCAATAACTTGGCGCTGTGTAGCTCATCGGCAATCATGACGTTGCCAAGCACGGTGAGATGGGGAAAGACAGAATATTTCTGAAAAACAACGCCTCGGTCGGGGCCTGGCTCGTTGGGAATGGGCTTATCATCCAGCATTAAGCTGCCCCGCGACGTTGCTTCTGTGCCCAGCAGCATTTTAAGAAAGGTGGTTTTCCCGCAGCCAGAGGCACCGACCAGGGTGACGAACTCTCCAGGCTCGACGCTAAAATTAAGATTTTCGAGCACCACATGGTTACCGTAGTGCTTCTCTAGCCGTTTGGCAGCGAGCAGGCTCATGATTTATCTCCTTCACCTGCGTGGTACCAGGGAAAGGCTAGGCGCGACACCCAGGCCAGCAGTTGGTCAAGCAGAAAGGCCAGCAGCGTTATCCACGCTACGTAGGGCAGAATGACGTCCATGGAGAGGTAACGACGGACCAGAAAAATGCGGTAGCCAAGGCCTTCTTGTGCAGCAATCGCTTCGGCGGCGATCAAAAAAAGCCAGGCGGTGCCCAGCGCCAAGCGGGTCGCGTTGAGCAGGCGCGGCGTCAGCTGAGGCAGTAACACTCTTAACAGCACCTGCCAGGAACTGGCACCCAGGGTTTGCGCTTTAATTAACTGTTCATCGGGCAGTCGTAAAGCGTGGCCCTGAAGGTCACGAATAAGAAAGGGCGTTACCCCAATCACGATCAGCGCAATTTTAGCGGCCTCGCCGGTACCAAAGGCAATAAACAGAATGGGCAGGATGGCCATCGGCGGAATCAGTGAGGCGACGGTGACCAAGGGCGAAAGTTTGGCTCTCACGATGGGTAGACCGCCGTTCAAGATGCCCACGATTAAGCCAATCAACGCACTGATACCAACACCAATCACAATGCGTTCCAGGCTGGCAAAGGTGTCTGTCCACAGCACAATCTGGCCGGTGCGAACGTTCTCAGCAGTGGCTAAGTGGTAAAAGGAGCTCGCCATCGTTGAAGGCGTGGGCAGTAGGCGGTCGTTGGGGTTTTCCGCCAGTCTTGCGTTGGATAGGCTCATATAGAGCATCGCCAGTAGCAAAAAAGGCAGTAAGCCTAAAAGCCAGCGGCTACCCCGTGAGGGCGTTAGGTTAATTAATCGCTTCATGGCGGTGTCCACACAAAATGAGAGCAGGGGGAGTGGCGCTCGCCACTCCCATGACGCGTATTACTGAGCGTCGAGATATGCTTGGGTAAAGCTTGGGTCAAAGCGCAGCTTTACATTGCTCTCATCGCCAAAGGTGCCGGCGGGGGTGGTAATGCCGACTACGCCAGC
The DNA here is from genome assembly GCF_025820815.1 of Halomonas qinghailakensis. Lineage (NCBI taxonomy): Bacteria > Pseudomonadati > Pseudomonadota > Gammaproteobacteria > Oceanospirillales > Halomonadaceae > Halomonas > Halomonas qinghailakensis. Next base: position 3,188,828 of record NZ_CP096973.1, read on the forward strand.
ATTGGGTGCCATATCGCCGAGCAGGCCATGAGTAAAGCTAAACTCGGCTACTCGCTCCATCGTATCGAGCAACTCGGGGCTTTCCATGAGTTCGATGGCTTGTGCAGGATCGGTATACAGGTATGTGGCCGCAAGCTGTTGCCGGTAGCCTTCGACGTTAGTGCCTGCCGCATCCGCCATGATGGTGAGCGCATGTTCATCATCAGCTTCAATCAAACCCATGACTTCATACCAAGCGCCGACCAGTGCATGGCCAAGCGACGGGTTATCCGCCAGGGTTTGGGTGTTGACGACCATCATGTCGAGAATTTCCCCAGGAATTTCCGCTGAGGTATACACCACGTGGCTGTCAGGCATGTCAGCAATAGCGCTTAACTGCGGGTTCCAGGCGGCCACTGCCTCCGTGGTGCTGCTGGAAAACAGCCCCACAATGTCAGCATCTGACGTGTTGACCGTTTCAATGTCGCGTTCGGTAAGGCCGACACTTTCAAGGGCGCGAGCAAGGAAGTAATGGGAAACGCTAAACTGGACAAGGTTAACCCGGCGACCTTCAATGTCGGCGAGGTCATCGCTGCCTTTTAGCACAATGCCATCGTTACCGTTTGAGTAGTCGTTAATAATGAGTGCTGTAGAGTCGACGCCGCTGGCAGAGGGGATCGTCAGTGCGTCCATATTCGTCATCGCACAGCCGTCAACGTTACCCGAGGTAAATTGATTGATCGACTCGACATAGTCGTTGACTTGCACCACATCGATACTTATGCCGTATTCGTCGGCCCACCTATCCACTACGCCTTCAACGTCGGCATAGGCCCAGGGCATCCAGCCGGCATAAATAGACCAGCAAACGCTGAATTCATCGCGCTCTTGAGCCTGGGCGGGCGTGACCGTCATCGGAGAGGTAAGGCTAGCAGCCAGAAGCGCGGCAGGTAGCGAAGCGAACGGTAAGTTTTTTAGAGAAATACGAGAGAGACGGGTCATAGAAGCCTCCAGCGGCTAGAAGAAAAACTCGGGGGCGTCGGCGCATGGCTGCACCTTATCCTCCCGGGCTTTTGTCCCGCCGTGTAACCTTGCTTTACCGCTTTCAATCAGTAAGTGCAAGGTCGATTGCTCTTGGACCAGTCACGTCATCAGGGGCATAACATTGATGGCGTCGGAACCCTAGCGATCTATTGGAAACTCAATTGTGTGGCAGCCTACGCAGCCGATACCCCGTTTATTACCTATCTACTTTGTTACTTATATATAGAAAGCAAAATTGCGGCCGATTAGGTTTAATGCTTTTGATTTCATGAAGTTGGCTGGAATTGATGCTCGCCCTGGCAGTAGTGCTGCCGCGTTAACTGCTTAGTAATGGTGCGCGCGAGGCGATGATTGCACTGATTTAGCACGCGTGTGTTTTGTCGTAAGCGCCCTTGCTGGGGGGCTATTGGGCGCGAACGTGGGTATCACAGCGGTGTCTTGCTGGCTCTGCCGGGCACTTCGCGCACCAAGCGGGGCATCAAGAAGCCGGGCAAGTGTTCAAGCAACTGGCTAACGAGCGTTTTAGCTTCTGAATCGGGGACATCAAAGTGGGCGGCACCTTGCACGGGGTCGACCACATGCAGGTAGTAAGGCAGCACCCCCGCGTCAAAAAGGCGCTCAGAGAGTGCTGCCAGGGTGCTAACGTTATCGTTGATGCCTCGTAGCAACACGCTTTGGTTTAGCAGTGTGACGCCTACCTGCTTTAAGCGTGCACAGGCATCAACGACCGCTTGGTCTATTTCGTTAGGGTGGTTGATATGCAGTACGACTACTTTTTGTAAGCGGGTGTTTGAGAGCCAATCCAATAACGCGTTATCAACACGGTCCGGTATGACGACGGGTAGCCGCGTGTGTATGCGCAGCCGCTTAAGATGCACAATAGTGTCGAGCTGCTCGACAAGCCACGCTAACTGTCGGTCGCTGGCAGCCAGTGGATCGCCACCAGAGAGAATGGCTTCCTGAATAGTGTTGTCGGCTTGCAGATAGTCAAGCGCGGCATGCCACTGGCTTCTGGAAGGCGAGCTTTCGCTATAGGGAAAGTGACGACGAAAACAGTAGCGGCAGTTAATCGCACAGGCGGGACTGGCGATTAGCAGTACGCGGTTTGCATACTTATGAATCAGCCCTTTCACGGGTTGATGATCGGCTTCTTCAAGGGGGTCGGTAACGTAACCGGGTTGGGTTAGCGTTTCATCGCCAAGGGGAAGTACTTGGCGCAGCAGCGGGTCATCCGGTGCGTTGGGGGGGATACGCGCCAGATATGCTTCAGGCACACAGATCTCAAACAGCTGATGGCCTGCATCTGCACCGGCTAACCACTGATCGCTCAAGCCTAGGCGTTGGCAAAGGACAGCAGGGTCGCGGATTGCTCGGGAAAGCTGCTGTTGCCATGAGGCAGTCGGCTGGCCTGAGGTGTGCTGACCAGCAATAATGATGTTCTCCTGCAAAAAAGTCCTCCTTCGGGTTATCATGCGCGCACTTATTCAAAGAACGATCTAGCGAAGCGTGGCTTCGCGCATTACGCTACTGAAATAAAACATTGAGAGGCATTATGGCGAACTATTCTACCAATGAATTCAAAGGCGGTCTGAAAGTAATGCTCGATGGCGACCCCTGCTCAATCGTTGAGAACGAGCTGGTTAAACCAGGTAAGGGCCAAGCGTTTAACCGCGTTAAGCTGCGTAACCTGATGACCGGTCGTGTCGGTGAGCGGACGTTTAAGTCTGGTGACTCGCTGGAAGGGGCTGATGTCATGGATTTAGAGATGGAATATCTCTACACCGATGGTGACATGTGGTATTTCATGAAGACCGATGGTTCCTTCGAGCAGTACGCTGTTGAAAAGAAAGCCTTGGGTGATACTGCAAAATGGCTTAAGGAGCAGGTGCCTTATATTATTACCCTGTGGAACGATAAGGCGATTTCCGTGACGCCGCCCAACTTCATTGAACTGGAAGTGGTTGAGACTGACCCAGGTTTGAAAGGTGATACTGCCCAGGGTGGTTCCAAGCCTGCAACGCTGTCATCGGGTGCTGTGGTGCGCGTACCGCTGTTTATCAATCAGGGCGAAGTACTGAAAATTGATACGCGCTCTGGTGACTATGTTTCTAGAGCGTAAGTGTTTCTAGAGCATAAGCGTTTCTAGAGCATAAGCGTTTCTAGAGCATAAGCGCTGTTTGAATGTCCGGTGGTAAGTTAGCCGCCAACGCAACTGTTTTATAAAGCCACGCGATGACACGCGTGGCTTTATAACGTTAGGAGAGAGTCAATGACGGCTAACTGGCAGCCAACGGCAAGTATTGAAACGCTGCGTGAGCGGGCACGCTTAATGGCCGCCGTGCGTGCTTTTTTTGTTGAGCGCGGTGTGCTGGAGGTAGAAACACCAGTGTTGGGGCAGGGCGGTAGTACCGATGTGCACCTTGTATCGCTTGCTACACTAGCGCGCACCGATAAAGGCCAGCGCAGGCTATGGCTGCAAACGTCGCCTGAGTTCCATATGAAACGTTTGTTAGCAGCGGGCAGTGGGCCGATTTTTCAACTTGCTAAGAGTTTCCGCGACGGTGAAATTGGCAGCCGCCATAATATCGAGTTCACCATGCTTGAGTGGTATCGGCCAGGGTTTTCTTTGGCCGAGCTGATTGACGAAACCACTACCCTGGTTGCCACGATACTGCCGAGCTTTGCAGGCCCGGTGGTATATCATCGTTACCGAGAGCTGTTTCACACCTACTTGTCAGTTGATCCATTCACGACGTCTCTAGATAACTTGCGTGCTTTAGCCGCAGAGCGTGGCCAAATGCCAGCGCATGCGCTAGCAGAGGAGGGTCGTGATACTTGTCTTGACCTGTTAATGAGCATGGTAATTGAGCCGACGCTTGGTCAAAACGAGTTAAGCGTTGTAGTCGACTACCCTGCCAGCCAAGCCGCTTTGGCGCGCCGCCATCAGGATGCGGACGGCGAGTGGATGGCCTCTCGTTTTGAGCTTTATCTCAATGGTCTTGAGCTGGCAAATGGCTATGATGAGTTGATCGATGCTGAGGAACAGCGGCTGCGGTTCAGCGAAGATAACGCCGAGCGCCGCCGTTTGGGGCTGCCTGAAGTGGACTGTGATGAATGTTTGCTGGCGGCACTTGAACACGGAATGCCTGCAAGTGCAGGCGTGGCGCTGGGAGTGGATCGTCTGATTCAACTGGCGTTAGGCAAAGCACGCCTGGAAGACGTGCTTACCTTTTCAACACCTAATTGCTAGCGGCTGCTTAGCTTTTAAGGCGTTCCCAATGTTTGGCCCATCTGTACGCTGGAGCCGAGCGGATTATCTTCAAAAGCTACCGGCTTGGCAAAGCACATCACTACCGTGGAACCGAGCTTGAAACGACCCATTTCGGCACCTTTTTCAAGCGTGATTGGCTGCCCGAAACGCATGCGCTGTGGGTGGCCGGAAAGCGGTGTTACCTGGCCTGACCAGACTGTCTCGATAGCCGCTACAATCATTGCGCCGACCAATACCATCGCCATCGGGCCGTGCTCGGTATCGAAAATGCACACTAAACGCTCGTTACGAGCAAACAGCCCTGGCACGTAGTTAGCGGTGGCTTGATTGACTGAGAAGAGCCGCCCTGGCACGTAGATCATTTCCCGCAAGGTACCCGTGAGTGGCATATGTACACGGTGATAATCACGCGGGGAAAGATAAACGGTCGCAAAACTGCCGCCCATAAACTCTTCCGCTAGCGTGCTGTCGCCTCCCAGTAGGGTTTGGGCAGAAAAGGTGTGACCTTTCGCCTGCACTAACTGGCCTGCCTGTAAACGACCGAACTGCGACAGCGTGCCATCAGCAGGACTTAACAAGCCTTCACCCAGCGGGCGTGCGTCGGCTTTTAAGGCCCGGGTGAAAAAGTCGTTAAAGGTGGCGTAGGCAGTGGGGTCGGGTTCCAACGCCTGGCTCATATCCACGTTAAAGCGCTTAATGAAAGCCTTAATTACTCTGTCTTTCACCCATGGGGTATCGCACTGGGCGACCTTGCCCGTCAAGCGCGACAGCGCGTGGTGAGGCAGAGGGTACTGAAGTAAAGAAAATGCTTTTTGGGATAGAGTCACTGTCGTAGGTTCACTTCTCAATCGGTGTGTCGTCGCGGTTGCCCCACTCGCCCCAAGAGCCAGCGTAACCGCGCATATTAAAGCCTAACGCTTTACCAACAAGCCATGTAAAGCTGCTGCGATGATGACTTTGGCAGTGGGTGGCAATTTCCATCTCGGGTGTCAGGCCGAGCGCACCTAGCTCGGTGACGAGCTCGGCGTAGTCGCGAATACGTAAAGCGCGGTGGCGATCCATGACGTCAAGCCAGTCCATATTGACTGCGCCTGGTATATGGCCAAGGTGCTTGTTATTGCCCCTTTCACCATCGAACTCGCCTTTGGAGCGAGCGTCCCATACGGCGAACTGCTTATCATCAAGCTTTTGCTTGATTTCGTCACAGGTGATTAGGACCTGTGGGTTTAGAATCTCAGCGTGGTAGTCGCTGGGCGTCGGCGCGACGGCCTCGGAGCTCTCTTCCAGGCCAGCATCTCTCCACGCATGAATACCACCATTCAAATAGGAGTAGCGGGTATGGCCGATCAACTCCAATGTCCATAGCAGCCGTGCCGCCCAGCCACCGCCTTCATCATCATAGGCGACGACGTGAGTGTCGCGAGTAAGACCTAGTGCGCTAAACAGCCGTGAAAGGAACTCAACGGTGGGCACATCGTTAGGCACTGGCCCTTCGCCGCGCATCAGGTAGCGGAAATCAAGGTAGATGGCGCCCGGTACATGGCCTTGTCGATAACTATCGCCATTCGCTGGAACATCAATAATCAGCAGTTGTGGATCATCCAGGTGCTCTTGAAGCTGCTCTGGCTCAACAATCAGCGGCAGGAGATTGGTTTCCGATGAGTGGCTAGCGGTGCTCATTGATAGCTCCCTATCCTTAATAATTAACTGGGGCAATTAACTAAAATAATTCACATACAAAGCATGAGGTTAGTAATAGTTAAGCATTTAAGCTATCCAGAATGCGCCGATAGCTGGCAAAACGTTCTGGGTGAATCTTGCCTGCCTCGACAGCTTCAAGTAAAGCGCAGCCCGGCTCATTACGGTGACGGCAATCACGGAAGCGACAGTGTCCGATAAAGGGGTGAAATTCGATAAACCCTTCGGTGACCTCCTGCTCATCAAGGTGGATCAGGCCAAATTCACGAATGCCGGGGGAGTCAATTAGTTCGCCGTTGGTCACCTCATCACTGCTCATTGTATAAAGCCGAGCGGTAGTGGTGGTGTGGGTGCCTTTACGCGAGTCTTCTGACAGCGCGCCAATGCGCAAGGTTTCATCAGGGAGTAGCAGGTCAATCAACGATGATTTGCCAACGCCGCTCTGGCCGACAAACACCGATGTTCGCCCTTCAAGCTGCTGGCGCAGCTCATCTAGCCCCGTCTCAGTGGCCGTGGTGGTACGAACCACGGTATAGCCTAGGGAGCGGTAGCGCTCAAGCAGTTGCCCTAGCTTGCCGCCATCAGCTGGCAGCAGATCAGTTTTGTTCAGTACCAGCACGGGGACAATGCCGGTGGCTTCGGCGGCAACCAGATAGCGGTCAATCAGGTTGGGGTGGGGGGCAGGTTCAACAGCAAATACGATCAGCAATTGATCGATGTTGGCCGCAACCGGCTTTAACTGGCCCCGCGGGTCTGGGCGCTTAAGCACGCTGTCGCGCTCTTCGCGAGCCACAACCACGCCAGAACCGTCCTGGCCTGCTCGCCAGATCACCCGGTCGCCAGTGACCAAGCCTTCTAAATTGGCGCGAAGATGGCAACGTACGGGCGTGCCATTGGCATCGCGCACCTCTAACGTGCGCCCGAAGTGGGCCATTACTCGGCCGGGTTGCTCGGCCCCATATTCGCCTGCGGCAAGTTTTTCAGCGTCTTTCACATCGCGCTTTTCAGCACGTTGAGCACGTTCCGCCTGGACTTTATCGACTCGCCACTGTTGCTGGCGACTTAATTTACGTTTGCTCATGACCACCTGATGCTCGGTACAATAGTGGCATTGTACCCACCTGGGCAGTCTACTGTCCCGTATCGGGTGCTGGTGATGACAATATAAGCGATACTTTTACTCTAATCGCCCTCTTAAGTGGCGATACTGGCCAAGGAATGAACGTAATGAGCGAACAAACTACTGCCAACGTTTCCCCGCGAGATGATTTGCTGGTGTGGATAGACCTGGAGATGACCGGCCTGGACCCCAACAAAGAGCGCATCATCGAGGTGGCCACCCTGATTACCGATGCTGATTTAAACGTCGTAGCGGAAGGCCCTGTGATCGCAGTGAAACAGCCAGATAGCCAGCTGGCTCAAATGGATGACTGGAATCAAAAGACCCACGGGGAGAGTGGGCTGGTAGCGCGTGTCAAGGCAAGCACTGTGAGCAGTGCCGAAGCCGAGCAGCAAACGCTCGACTTTCTTCGCCACTACGTGGTGTCAGGCTCGTCGCCCATGTGCGGCAATAGTATTCACCAGGATCGGCGTTTTTTAGAGCGTGAAATGCCAGCGCTTTGGGCGTTCTTCCATTACCGCAATTTGGACGTGTCGACTGTTAAGGAATTGGCAAAGCGCTGGAATCCAGGCGCCTTGGCAGGGTTTAAAAAGCAGAATGTCCATCTGGCGATGGATGACATTAAGGAGTCGATTGCTGAATTGGCTCACTATCGCAGCACATTCTTACGCCTCGAGACGGTAACCGACGAAGAGGAGTAAGGTGGTTTAGAAAAGGGGTTGAGAAAGATGGCTAAGCGTCATCAGTGGCAATCCTCGCACCGCGCTTGAGGCGCTGCTCCTCAAGCGCCCAGGCAACATGTTCACGCACCAGGGCACTGGGGTAAGCCCTGCGTGCCCATAAAGCGGCTTCGACGGCCGGGCTCCAAGGAGCATTGCCCAGGCCAACGGCGAGATTCCGCAGCCAGCGTTCGTAGCCAATCCGGCGAATCGGGCTACCCGCGGTTTTATCCAAAAACTCATCTTCGCCCCAGGCAAACAGGCTTATAAGGTCAGCGCGGTCAAGGTCATGGCGTGGTGCAAAATCACGCTCTTGGGTGGTGCGGGTAAAACGAGTAAAGGGGCACACTAGCTGACAGTCATCGCAGCCATAAATACGATTGCCCATAGCGCGGCGAAACTCAATCGGTATAGCTCCATGTAACTCTATGGTGAGATAGGAGATACACTTGCGGGAGTCAACGACTTTGTCGTCCACAATGGCACCCGTTGGACAAGCGCTGCGGCAAGCGCTACAGCTGCCACAGTGTTCCTGAGTAAATGGTGCATCGATAGGAAGCGGCAAGTCGGTATACAGCTCGCCGAGGAAAAATAGCGAACCCGCCTTGGGGTTAAGTAGCATCGCGTTTTTTCCAAACCAACCCAGGCCCGCTTTTTGTGCTAAAGCACGCTCCATAACAGGCGCAGAGTCGACAAACGCACGATAACCAAACGCGCCGACTTCTTGCTCGATCTGTTTAGCCAGCTGCGCCAATCGTTTGCGCATTAATTTATGATAATCGCGACCTAGGGCGTAGCGTGAGACATAGGCAAGATTAGGCCTGCCAAGCACTTTTGCGCTTTCTACGTCAGCGGGCAGGTAGTCTAAACGCACGCTGATTACCCGCTGGGTGCCGGGCTCAAGCTCTTCTGGACGGGTACGTTTAGTACCATGCTTCGCCATAAAGCCCATTTCACCGTGATAGCCCTTCGCAAGCCAATTGTTCAGGTGTGCTTCATGATCAGCTAGCTGGGTGTCTGTGATGCCTACTTGCTGAAAACCAAGCTCACGGCCCCAGGTTTTGATTAGCTCCGCAAGGCGCGTTAGGTCATCATTAGACAGTGAAAAGGTGGTAGAACTTTGCATGGTAAATCAACGTTAGCGCGTTAAGCGCGCTATGCTAACGCATAAGTGGTTATCAACACACTATCGCCTACCGTAACTAGATTAAGGAGAGATCGTGCCCACGTTAAGTACTTCCTCGCTACGCCCCCTTTATACCGCGGCTCAAGTGCGTGAACTTGATCGGCGTACGATTGCCGGTGGCATTGAAAGTTTTGCCTTAATGCAGCGAGCAGCCTCCAGTGCCTGGCACAGCTTTCGTTCTCGTTGGCCGCAGGCGCGAAGTGTGACGGTGCTTTGTGGTAGCGGCAATAATGGTGGTGATGGCCACGTGCTTGCGGCACTTGCGATGCAGGCCGGACTTAAAGTGCAGCGCATTTCGCTTAGGCCTTTAGACACGTTAACTGGTGATGTTGCACGTGCTGCTGAACTCGCGTCAGCGGCGGGCGTTGGCTTTGATGAGTGGCAGCCAAGCACCACACTGGTGGGCGAGGTGATTGTCGATGCACTACTGGGTACTGGGCTATCAGGTGACGTTGCCGGAGAAATAAGGCAAGTGATTGAAGCGATCAATGCGTCGCATCAGCCCGTGTTAGCGCTGGATATTCCCTCTGGAATCTCGGCAGATACAGGGGCAGTGATGGGGTTAGCTGTTTCGGCAGCCTGCACAGTGACGTTTATAGGCGACAAAATTGGCCTGCACACGGGTGATGCGCCTGCCTATACGGGCGAAATTGATTTTCGTCCGCTAGGTGTTAAAGCCCAGGCCTTTTTTGATATTCCACCAACCGCCTGGCGTTTAAATGATGAGCTGCTTGCTGAGGCTTTTGCACCCCGCTCGCGTATTAGCCATAAAGGTGACTTAGGGCATGTGCTGGTAATGGGGGGGGCACCAGGGTTTGGTGGCGCTGCCTTGCTGGCTTCGCAAGCTGCTGCGCGCTTAGGGGCCGGTAAGGTAAGTTTGGCAACCGCACCCGAGCATGTGGTCGCAAGTTTAGTCCGTTGCCCAGAGGTGATGGCTCATGGTATTCGTGGCGGAGCTGACGCGAGCCTGTTACCCGCTGCGGATGTGGTGGTAGTAGGACCTGGCCTTGGGCAAGATGCTTGGGGGCAGGCGATATTACAACAGGCCTTGCAGTCAGATGTACCGTTGATCGTTGATGCGGATGCGTTAAATCTGTTGGCCAGCCGCTGGCCCGATGTTCGCCGTGATAATTGGGTGTTAACACCGCACCCCGGTGAGGCAGCTCGGTTGCTAGGCTGCTCTGTTGCGGATATTCAAGCGGATCGTCCTGCGGCTGTCCGTGCACTTCAGCGGGCCCGGGGCGGCGTTGTGATCTTAAAAGGTGCGGGCAGCTTGGTGGCTGGCCCCAGTGGACTTGTGGTGTGTCCATACGGCAACCCTGGTATGGCTAGCGGTGGCATGGGGGACGTGCTGAGCGGCATGCTGGGCACTCTGGTTGCTCAGAGCGATAGTGTAGAGCGCGGCACATGGCTTGGAGTGATGGTGCATGCACAAGCAGGTGATGAAGCGGTTAAAACAGCGGGTGAACGTGGCCTGCTGGCAAGCGATCTGGCATCCTATGCACGAGTCTTAATTAACCCGTGAAGGCGGCCTACATGCAAGTGCAATTGAATGATGAAGTGGCCCACGTTGCTTTTGGTGAGGCATTGGGGGAAGCGCTGAAAGGCCACGGGCGTGTTTATTTGGAAGGCGACTTAGGCGCAGGTAAAACAACACTGACACGCGGTATATTGCGCGCTTATGGTTACCAGGGAGCGGTTAAAAGCCCTACCTATACGTTGGTAGAGCCCTATGAGTTAGGTGCGCAACGCATTTATCATTTAGATCTGTATCGTTTAGCAGACCCAGAAGAGCTTGAGTTTATTGGTGGGCGAGACGTGCTTGCCGATGAAGCGCTGTGTTTGATTGAGTGGCCGAGCCGAGGTCAAGGGTGGCTTCCTGCGCCTGATGTTCGAGTAACGCTGGAGGTGGATGATCCTGGGCGCTTAGTAACGCTAACCGCAGAAACCAGCTTGGGTGAACGGGTAATAAGCGAGTTGGTTGATAAGCGGTGCAACGAGCAGCTCGACAGTGGTGGAATTCAATGGCGATAAAAAGCGTACTAAGCTACTTGGCACGCAGCGTGTCGGTTGGCGTTGTTATTATGGCGGCGGGTGCTTCAGTGCTGCAGGCGGCAACGGTAGAAAGTATGCGGCTATGGTCAGCCCCAGATCATGCGCGTTTGGTGTTTGACCTTACGGCAGCGGCGAACGCCAATGTGTTCTCTCTTGAGAACCCGTCACGATTAGTGATTGATCTTGATGACAGCTACTTAGATACCGATGTGTCAACACTTCCCTTGAACGGTAGCGCTATCGACGAAGTGCGCACCGGTGTACGTGATGGCGGCGGCTTGAGAGTCGTATTAGAGCTTAATCGTCAGATATCTCCACGTCACTTTACGTTACCTCCTAATGACCAATATGGGCATCGTTTAGTGGTTGACCTTGAATATCCTGGTGAGAGTGCGGTTGAAAATCCGATTGACCCTATAGAGGCGATGATTCGTGATCAAGAAATACTCGCCCAACGAGCAAATACACAGGCACAAGCTCAGTCTCAGGCGCAGTCCGAGCCCCAGCCCCAGGAGCAAGTAACGAGACCATCGCAAGCTCCCCAGGAGTCGGCCGTTGAGGTTCAGCCTGCCCAGCCACATCCGCGGCGGGATATCATTATCGCGATTGATGCAGGGCACGGCGGTGAAGATCCTGGAGCTATTGGCCCGGCAGGAACACGAGAAAAAGACGTTGTATTAGAAATTTCGCGACGTTTAGCAGCAGAAGTGAATGGTACCCATGGCTTCAAGGCAGTGCTCATTCGCGACGGCGATTACTATCTTGGGCTTCGCCAGCGTACGCAGCTAGCCCGTGAACAGAAGGCTGACTTTTTTGTGTCGATTCACGCCGATGCCTTTACCAGTCCGCGGCCTCAAGGAAGCTCTGTTTATGCGCTTTCCCAGCGAGGAGCAACGTCTGAAACGGCTCAATGGCTTGCTGATAGTGAAAACCGTTCGGATCTGATCGGTGGTGTCGACGGTAATCTCTCCCTGCGCGATAAAGATCAAGTGCTGCGCGGTGTGCTGCTGGACCTCACAATGACGGCGACGTTAAACGATTCGTTATCGATCGGTGGGCAGGTGCTTGATCAATTAGGGCGTATCAATCGTCTCCATAAATCTCGTGTTGAACAGGCTGGGTTTATGGTGCTGAAATCGCCTGATATTCCGTCGCTACTTATTGAAGTTGGCTTTATTTCTAATCCCGATGAAGAGCGTCGCTTACGTGATCCGGTGCATCAGCGTGGGTTATCAACGGCCATTTTTAATGGTTTGCGTGATCACTTTGAGCGAAACCCTCCGCCTGCAAGCCTACTGGCGTGGCAGCGTGACAATCAGCGTCGCCCAAGCGGAAATGAATACCGTATTCAATCAGGAGATACGCTGTCAGCGATTGCGGTACGTCACGGTGTGCCAGTGAACCAGCTCAAACAGGCCAATGATATTAACGGTGACGTTATTCGTGTCGGTCAGGTGTTACGCATTCCGCGTTCATAATCATAAGTCCCGAGGTGACGGTTGTCTGAATTGATCTCTTCGCCAACGCGTATTCATGTGCTTGATCCCCGGTTGGCAAACCAAATCGCCGCGGGGGAAGTGGTTGAGCGCCCTTCTTCAGTAACGAAAGAGCTGATTGAGAATGCTATTGATGCTGGCAGTCAGCGCATTGAAGTGGAGATAGAGCAAGGTGGCGCACGGCTTATTAAAGTACGTGATGATGGTATTGGCATTGGCGAACAAGACTTACCCCTAGCGCTTGCTCGCCACGCGACCAGCAAAATCAATAGTCTTGAAGATCTAGAGGGCGTGAGTTCACTGGGGTTTCGAGGCGAAGCGTTGGCTTCGATCAGCTCGGTCTCGCGGCTGGAGCTAATCTCTAATGCGGAAGATGACCCCCGCCAAGGGTGGCGAGTGACTGCTGAGGGGCGTGGTATGGAGGCGCGAGTGACGCCTGCACCTCACCCACGGGGTACCAGCGTTTCAGTACGGGATCTGTTTTTTAACACGCCCGCACGGCGCAAATTTTTACGTACCGAAAAAACAGAATTTGCCCATGTTGAAGAGGCTTTTCGTCGCCAGGCGTTATCTCGTTACGATGTCGCCTGGGTGCTACGTCATAACCAGAAGGTGATTCACCAGCTACCGCCGGGTGTGACACCAGCCGCACGCGAGCGGCGTATTGCTTCTCTACTAGGTAAAAACTTTATTGAGCATGCCCGTTATATTGAGCGAGAAGCGGGTGGGTTACGTATTAGTGGTTGGGTCGGCTTGCCCACACACTCTCGCTCCCAGGCGGATCAGCAATACTTTTTTGTGAATGGCCGTGTGGTGCGCGATCGTTTAGTCGCCCATGCGGTGCGTCAGGCTTATCGTGATGTGTTGTATAACGGGCGTCATCCAGTGTTTGTGCTTTACCTGGAACTTGATCCTGATGTCGTCGACGTCAACGTGCACCCAACCAAGCATGAAGTGCGCTTTCGCGATGGCCGTATGGTGCACGATTTTCTTTACTCTAGTTTGCACCACTGTCTGGCGTCTTCTAAACCAAATGACGGTGAGCAAGAAGTGGGCCAGGGTCAGCCTACAGAGCCAACTGCTGAACCAGCCGATGAAGTGAGCGTGTCTGAGGCGAAAGGCCAAGGTCAAGCGCCACCCCCCCGTTGGCAGCAGCAAGGCATGGCGCTATCAGACTCCCCTGATCGGCATCCGGGGGGCGAGCGAGTGCGCCGTTTTATGCAAGGCTATCAAGCGTTACATCCTGATCATGAGGAGACACTATTAACGCCGCAGCCAAGGGGACCTGGCGTTATTTCCTCACCAAAGGCCACGGAGGTGCGTGAGGCGCCGTTGGCAATGCCAGAGCATGATGCTACTGCGGCACCTCCATTGGGCTTTGCGCTAGGGCAGTTGCACGGTGTTTATATTTTGGCGCAAAACGCCCAGGGGTTGGTGCTCGTAGACATGCATGCTGCTCACGAGCGAATTGTTTATGAGCGCATGAAGAGCCAACTGGCCGCAGCTAACGGAATTGATACACAGCCGTTGCTGGTGCCTGTTTCCCTGGCTGCCAGCCGCACCGAAGTGGCAACGGCTGAAAGCGAGCGCGACGCCATTGCCCAGCTTGGCGTTGAGCTAGATGTGGCGGGCCCGGAAACCTTGCTAGTTCGTCAATTACCAGCCCTATTGGCTCAGGCAGATCCAGAAGCCCTGATACGTCAAATGCTAGAAGAACTCTCGCGCTATGGGCGAACTCATCAAGTCGAGGCACGTATACATGAATTGCTATCAACCATGGCGTGTCATGGTAGCGTGCGCGCTAACAGGCGTTTAACTATCGATGAAATGAATGCGCTGTTACGCGATATGGAGCGCACTGAGCGAAGCGACCAGTGCAACCATGGCCGCCCAACGTGGACACAAATGAGCATGAAAGCACTCGACCGCCTATTCTTACGTGGGCAATAGTGGTGTGGTCAGTGAAGACGCGGCCGGAAAATACAAACAAAGGAGTGCTGAAAGCAAATGGTTGACACACGCCCCTGGGCGATTTTTTTAATGGGGCCAACGGCAGCCGGCAAAACTGATACGGCGATAGCGCTACATGAGCGATTGGGGCATGAGCTGATTAGCGTAGACTCTGCGATGGTGTATCGCGGGATGAATATTGGTAGTGCTAAGCCGAGTGCGGCTGAGTTAGCGCGTGCACCGCATCGTTTGATTGATATTCGCGATCCAAGTGAACCTTATTCTGCCGCCGATTTCCGTGAAGATGCGTTGCAGGAGATGCGGCAAATCAGCGCGGCCGGCAGCGTGCCATTATTGGTCGGTGGGACGATGCTCTATTTCAAACGGCTGGTGGAAGGCGTAGCCAACTTGCCCTCCGCCGATGCCGATATACGCCAACAGTTGGACGCTATCAGACAAAATGAAGGGCTAGCGGCGCTGCATCGTATGCTGGCTGACGTGGATAGTGTGTCTGCGCAGCGGATTCATCCAAACGACCCGCAACGCCTTATGCGCGCGCTTGAAGTTTATTATGCAAGTGGCCGACCGATGAGTGAGCTGTGGGCAGAACAGCAGCCAGAAACCTTTCCCTGGCGGGTGATGTCGATAGCGTTAGCGCCTAGCGATCGCCACTGGTTACACAGTCGTATTGCTGTGCGTTTCAAAACAATGTTAGCTGAAGGCTTGATAGATGAGGTTGCCGCCCTCAAACAACGCCCTGATGTTCATCTTGGCTTGCCAGCAATGAAGAGTGTTGGCTATCGTCAAGTATGGGAATACTTAGACGGCGTTTACGACGAAAGCGAGTTAGTCGAACGAGGTGTGATAGCAACGCGTCAACTCGCTAAGCGTCAGCTTACTTGGTTACGAAGTTGGCCATCACTAACATGGGTAGACTCGCAGCAGCCCAACGTGTTGGATAAGGTGCTGAAATTCGTGCGTGAAAGCGGTGCTTAGCGTAAGATAGTGATTTCGTAAGCAAGTGTTTTCGAGTGGCCGGCTGGCTCTTTTGACAACGCCAAGCCTTTCGGGCAACAAGATTGCGGCGTAGCACCAGTAGGGCGCGCCATTTATAACCAACCCCAACGACAGTTTTAGGGAGAGCAACATGTCCAAAGGGCAGTCCCTTCAAGACCCGTACCTGAACATTTTGCGCAAGGAGCGCATTCCGGTCTCTATTTTCCTGGTGAACGGCATTAAATTGCAGGGCCAGATTGAATCATTTGACCAGTTTGTCATTTTGTTGCGCAATACCGTCAGTCAGATGGTTTATAAACACGCTATTTCCACGGTAGTGCCTTCGCGCAATGTGCGCTTACCGGTACAAGATCCAGCCGCGCCTGATGCGGACATCTAACACCGCTGGATAGCTTGAGAGTCCACGAGGTATTGATTGTTTTTTGAACGCCCAGATGCCGGTGAAACGGCAGTACTTGTTCACGTTGATTTTCATGCTGAACAAGCACGTGAAGACCCGGGTGAGTTTTTGGAGCTCGTGCGCTCTGCTGGTGCAGAGCCTGCGACGCTACTCACTGCTAGCCGACAACGCCCTGATTCCCGTACGTTTATTGGGTCAGGCAAGTTGGAAGAGCTGCGAGCATTGCTCGCAGCTCACCAAGCAGAACTGGTGATCTTCAACCATAGTTTAAGCCCTTCCCAAGAGCGTAATCTTGAGCATGAGCTTAAGTGTCGAGTACTTGATCGCACAGGTCTAATACTTGATATTTTTGCACAGCGGGCACGAACCCATGAGGGTAAGCTGCAGGTAGAGCTTGCTCAGCTTGAATATATGTCTACTCGCTTAGTGCGAGGGTGGACACACTTAGAACGTCAAAAAGGCGGAATTGGCTTGCGTGGTCCTGGCGAAACACAGCTAGAAACCGACCGCCGCTTGTTACGCGGACGCATCAAGTCAATTCACAAGCGGCTGGACAAAGTACGCAGCCAGCGTGACCAGAATCGTCGCGCCCGTTCACGCGCTGAAATCCACAGCGTTTCATTAGTTGGTTACACCAATGCCGGTAAATCGACGCTGTTTAACGCGCTTACTGATGCCAAGGTATATGCTGCTGACCAGTTGTTTGCCACACTTGACCCCACCCTTCGTCGTCTCGAAGTCGAAGACGTCGGGCCGGTGGTGATGGCTGATACGGTAGGCTTTATTCGTCACTTACCGCATAAGCTCGTCGAAGCCTTTCGAGCAACACTTCAAGAGGCTGCAGAAGCATCATTGCTTGTGCATGTAATTGATGCCGCGGATCCTGATCGCGACGCCAACGTTGAGCAAGTTGATCGTGTGCTTAAAGAGATAGGCGCTGATAGTGTGCCAGTTCTCAAAGTCATGAATAAAATCGACCGGCTAGATAGTGCGCCACGTATTGAGCGCGATGGTCATGGTGTCCCTGAAGTAGTATGGCTTTCTGCTCAGCAGGGGCAGGGGCTTGATTTGCTGCATGAGGCGCTAACCGAGCGGCTAGCCAATGACGTTATTAGCTTCTCGCTAACACTGACGCCAGAACAAGGTAAGCTTCGTGCCGGTTTGCATGAGCTGAACGCAGTGCGTAGAGAGTATTTTGATGAGCAAGGGCAGTCTGTCTTAGATGTGCGCTTGCCCAGACGTGATTTTAATCAGCTCATGGCCCAACTTGGTGAGCGTGCCAACACTTATTTACCCGTCGCATTACGTGAAATAAATGAATGGTAGCTAACCAGGCTGCTAGGCGTATGTGAACTTGGGTAGAAGTATGGTACAAGATTTATATAGCAATAATATGAAAAGCACCGGCCTTGCTAACCGTAAGGCTAAGTGCAGGTGAACACCTTAGTGGAGAAGACGTATGGCCTGGAATGAGCCTGGTGGTGGCAACCAGCACGACCCCTGGAGTGGTGGTGGCCGACGTGGCAGTAATAACGGCGGTGACCGCGGCGGCAATAATGGTGGAGGTAATAATGGTGGCAACAATCAAGGTCCTCCCGATCTTGACGAGGCACTAAAAAAATTCCAAGACAAGCTAAACGGAATGCTAGGTGGTAGCGGCAAGAAAGGCAGTGGCGGTAACGGGAGTGGTAAGAGCGGTGGCGGTAAGCCTCGTAATTCTCTTGCGCTTCCTGGTCTACTGGTCATTGTTGCCTTGGCTATTTGGGCCGCTTCTGGTTTCTACTTAGTCGATCAGTCCGAGCGTGGTGTTGTGCTACGCTTCGGCGAGTATCAGGGCATCGTAGATCCTGGTCTACAGTGGAACCCACCACTCATCGATGATGTGCGTATGGTAAACGTGACCCGCGTGCGGTCAGTTTCTCAAACGCAGTCAATGCTGACGCGAGATGAAAACATCGTTGAAGTGGAAATTTCTGCGCAGTACCAGGTGGCTAATCCTCGTGACTTCGTATTAAACGTGCGTGATCCAGCGCTTTCCATCGAAAATGCATTGGACTCTGCTTTGCGTCACGTTGTCGGCGGTACGGATATGATCGATATCTTGACCTCTGGGCGTGAGATTCTGGGTAGTTCTGTGGCAAGCCGACTTCAATCTTATCTGGATGCTTACGGTGCTGGTATTCGTTTGCAGACAATTAACATTGAGTCCACGTCAGCGCCTGCGCCCGTTATTGATGCGTTCGATGATGTTATTCGTGCACGTGAAGATCGTCAGCGTACGATCAACGAAGGGATGGCTTACGCCAATGCCATTATTCCTGCGGCACAAGGTCAAGCGCAGCGTGTCGTTGAGCAGGGCCAAGGTTATCGGGAGTCGGTTGTCGCTGAAGCGCAAGGTCAAGCTAACCGCTTTACCGCATTGCTAACCGAGTATCGCAATGCGCCTGACATCATGCGTGAGCGTATGTACCTAGATGCGATTGAAGATGTCTTTGGAAAAACGCCCAAAGTATTGCTGGATGTAAGTGAAAATGCTCCTTTGATGTATTTGCCACTGGACCAAATGCGTGGCGAAAGCTCGGGTAGCGATAACGCTTCTTCCAATACGGGCAGTAGCGGTGAATCAATCGATCCGCGGGTGTTGGACTCATTGCGGGGAAACCAAGGTAGTTCTTCATCCTCGTCATCCAGTAATCCTATCCGCAGGGAGGGCCGCTAAATGATTAATAATCGATCCCTGCTAATCGTAGGTGGCTTGGCCGCTGTGGCTTGGCTGGCTAGTAATAGCTTGTATGTAGTCGATGAGACTCAGCGCGCCGTAAAGCTACGCTTTGGTGAAGTCATTGAGGAGAACATTCAGCCAGGGCTGCATGTTAAAATCCCAATCGCTCAAACGATTCGTAAATTTGATACGCGTTTGCTGACGCTTGACACTGATACTAGCCGCTATCTAACGCTTGAGCAGAAAGCGGTTATTGTGGACTCCTACGTTAAGTGGCAGGTGATTAACCCCACGCGTTACTACGAGGCCACTGCGGGTGACGAATTAATGGCGATTCGCCTAATTCAACCGCGTGTAGATGAAAGCTTACGTAACGAGTTTGGTCGCTTGAATCTTCAGGAAATTATCGCTGAGCGCCGCGATGACCTGATGACAGGACCAACTGCAGAGCTTGATGAGCTGATGCGCGATGAGCTGGGTGTTGCAATTCGTGACATTCGTATCAAGCGTATCGACTTACCAGAAGATGTATCGGCAGCGGTATTCGAGCGGATGCGTTCTGAGCGTGAACGTGAAGCTCGGGAGTGGCGCGCTCAGGGGCAGGAAGAGGCTGAGCGTATTCGTGCTAATGCTGATCGTCGCCGTCAAGTACTGCTTGCCCAGGCTAATGAGCGTTCTGAAACATTGCGTGGTGAAGGTGATGCAGAAGCGGCAGCGATTTTCTCCCAGGCCTATGGACAGGATCAGGAATTCTTCGCCTTCTGGCGCAGCTTGAACGCATACCGTGAAAGCTTCGCAGGCGATAACAACCTGTTGGTGCTGGAACCAGATAGTGATTTCTTCCGCTATCTACGCAGTGCAGCCCCTGGCAACGCTGAGTAATTATGTGCGTTTAGCCCCGCTAGGTTATGCAATCTCAGCGGGGTTTATCTGGCGCACAAACGTGATAGACTTAATTAACCGGGCGTCGCCCGGTTTTTTTGTGGCCCTTATTTCGCTAGCGCTTGTCTATGAACGCCTAAAACGCGTCATAAGGTAGCTGCGTTTGGGCCTTCATTGTCTCGCAGGATTGTTCACATGACCATCGCTGACCGCTGGCTATTGCCCGACGGCATGGATGAGGTGCTGCCGCCTCAGGCAAGCCGCATGGAAGAGCTGCGCCGCGCGCTGCTTGATCTCTACCATTGCTGGGGCTACGACCAAGTAATGCCACCGCCGGTGGAGTTTTTGGACTCCTTGCTTACGGGTACCGGTACCGATCTAGATCTTCAGACCTTTAAATTAACTGACCAGCTCACGGGCCGAATGATGGGTGCATCTGCCGATGTGACCCCACAGGTAGCGCGTATGGACGCTCACTCGCTAAAGCGCCAAGGGCCCGTTCGGTTGTGCTACTGCACAAACGTTCTTCGTGCTAAAGCCGACCAGCACCAGGGCGGTCGAAGTCCTGTGCAGGTGGGTGTCGAACTGTTTGGTCACGCAGGTTTAGAGGCTGACGGTGAAATTATTCATTTGGCTCTGGCCAGCTTAAAAGCCGCCGGCGCTGATGAAATTCATTTGGCGCTGGGCCATATTGGCATTTATCGTAGCCTTGTTGAGGCGGCTGCGCTCAGCGATGAGCAAGAGCGTGCGCTGTTTGAAGCGTTAGCGCTTAAGTCGCCCGGCCAATTAGCTGAGCTGGTTCGCCGGAGCGTCAGCGACCCAGCCTTAGCAGATATGCTAATAGCGCTTGGTGAACTGCATGGTGATGCGAGCGTGTTAAGGCAAGCTCGAGACCGTTTTGCTGATGCCCCAGCGCCGGTAATGGCGGCACTTGATCAGTTGGAAGCGCTTTATAAAGGCGTGTTGGCGCGTTTTAATGTTTCGCTCTATTTTGATTTGGCAGAGCTGCGCGGTTATCAATATCACACTGGCATGATGTTTGCCGCCTATGTGCCCGGCTATGGTCATGCACTAGCTAAAGGCGGACGCTATGATGACACTGGTCGTGCTTTTGGCCGTGCGCGTCCGGCGACTGGTTTCTCCATGGATTTAAAACAACTGGCATCGCTGGCCTCAGCTTCACCCCGTCAGGGTGCTATTTGGGCGCCTGCCCAAGAAGAAGAGTCGCTTAACGCTGCCATTGCCACGCTGCGTGAGCAGGGTGAACGCGTGATTCAAGCGCTGCCTGGGCAGCGTACTGGGCCGGCGGAGCACAATTGTGACCGCCGTCTTGAGTTTATTGACGGTCGTTGGCAGACAACGGCCCTGACACAAGAGACGAGTGCATAATGGGTAAGAATGTCGTAGTCCTGGGTACCCAATGGGGTGATGAAGGCAAAGGCAAGATTGTTGACCTGCTCACCGAGTCAGCCTCAGCGGTGGTGCGCTTTCAAGGCGGCCATAATGCTGGCCACACGCTGGTGATTGACGGTGAGAAAACGGTTCTTCACCTGATTCCGTCCGGTGTGCTGCGCCCAGGTAAAACCTGTGTGATCGGTAATGGCGTTGTGTTATCGCCTGAAGCGCTGATCAAAGAGATTCGCGAGCTTGAAGAGAAGGGCGTGCCGGTACGCGAGCGCCTGCGTTTGTCGCCTGCTTGCCCGTTAATCCTGCCCTACCATGTGCGTTTAGATCAAGCACGTGAAAAGGCTCGCGGCATTGCTAAAATTGGCACGACTGGTCGTGGGATCGGACCTGCTTACGAAGATAAAGTAGCCCGTCGTGGTCTGCGCTTAGGCGATATGCTTCACCGTGAGCGTTTTGCCTCGAAGCTTGGTGAGGTGTTGGACTACCACAACTTTGTATTGGTGAACTATCACGGTGAGCCAGCGGTAGACTTCCAGGAAGTGTTGGACACTGCTATGCAGATGGCCGAAGAGCTACGGCCTATGGTCACAGACACCGTTAGTATGGTGCACGATCTTCGTAAAGCCGGTGAGAATATTCTGTTTGAGGGTGCTCAAGGTTCGCTGTTGGATATTGATCATGGTACCTACCCCTACGTTACCAGTTCCAATACCACGGCAGGTGGTACGGCTACCGGCTCAGGCGTGGGCCCGCTTTACCTAGACTACGTACTAGGTATCACCAAAGCTTACACCACTCGTGTTGGTTCCGGCCCCTTCCCAACAGAGCTTTTTGACGACCATGGCCGTCATTTAGCCGAGCGTGGGCATGAGTTTGGAGCAACCACTGGTCGCCCGCGCCGTTGTGGCTGGTTTGACGCCGTAGCGTTACGCCATGCTGTACAGATCAATTCAGTCTCTGGTATCTGCTTAACCAAGCTTGATGTGTTGGATGGACTGGAAAATATCCGCGTGTGTGTAGGCTATCGCAGCAAAGATGGCGATGTTTTGGATAATCCAGTTGATTCAGAAGGCTATGAAGCCGTCGAGCCGCTTTACCATGATCTGCCAGGCTGGAAAGAGTCCACCTTGGGCGCTAAGCGGGTTGAAGACCTGCCAGCAAACGCTCGTTCTTATATTAGCTTCTTAGAAGAGCAGGTGGGCACCAGCATCGACATTATCTCAACCGGTCCTGACCGCGTGGAGACAATTGTTTTGCGTAACCCGTTTGATGGCTAAACCAGTAGTATTCCACGACTAATTAGTGTGATGGTTAGTGGCTGAAGCTATTAAGTGATTGAAAAAAGGGGCGATTAGATCGCCCCTTTTTCTTTAAAGCAAGTTCTTTAAAGCAAGTTCTTTAAAGCAAGCATATTAAAACTAAAAATCGATACCACGACGAGCCTGTAAGCCATTGTTGAAAGCGTGACGTACTTCTTGCATTTCTGTCACTGTGTCGGCCATTGCTACTAAATCTCGATGTGCATTGCGTCCGGTAATAATTACTGTTTGTTCCTGTGGGCGGTTGATCAATGCTTGTTTAACTGTATCAATATCTAAGTAGCCGAATTTCAACATGTAGGTAATTTCATCTAGTACCACTAAATACGTGTCTGGATCAGCGAGCATTTTTTCAGCCTCTTGCCACACTTTTTGGCAAGCTTGGGTATCTGCCTCGCGGTTTTGAGTGTCCCAGGTAAAGCCTGTTGCCATAATGGCAACGCTTAGGTTGGCATCATCTTCAAGTCGGTTGCGTTCCCCGCACTCCCACAGCCCCTTAATAAACTGCACGACACCAACCTTATACCCATAGCCAAGCGAGCGGGTGACAGTGCCCCACGCGGCGGTGGTCTTGCCTTTGCCATTACCCGTGTTTATCAATAACAGTCCACGTTGTTCAGTGGCGTTGGCAACTTTCTCGTCAACTCGGGCTTTCAGTTTTTCCATCGACGCTTTGTGACGTGCATCGCGATCGCTCATGGTATGTACCCATTGGCAAGTGATTAATTCAGTGGTGGTTAGGGTAATTCATCCAGCGTCAATTTAACATTGCCAAAGATAAGGTTTGTATAGTTATTGAGAGGTATTGTTAAGCTTTTGGTTGTCGATATTGGAGTTGATGAGTCACATTATTTAAGAGAATTGGCCGGTTGGGGTCTAGCTGCTCTAGAATAGTGGGTCATGTCTTACCAGGAAAATTGCCATGCCCTCATTTGATATTGTGTCAGAGTTTGATCAGCACGAAGCGTCCAACGCTGTCGATCAGGCAAACCGTGAAGTGCAAACACGTTTTGATTTTAAAGGCGTCGATGCCAGCTTTACCCTCGAGGGTGAAAAGGTTCAGCTTGAAGCGCAGGTGGATTTTCAGCTTCAGCAAATGATCGACGTATTGCGCAACCGCCTAATCGCCCGTGGTATTGATGCCCGCTGTATGGATATTCAAGACCCAGTGTTATCTGGAGTGAAGGCTCGTCAGGAAATCATCCTTAAGCAGGGGCTCGACCAAGCTGAAGCCAAAGATGTGGTTAAGCGTATCAAAGCCAGTAAGCTAAAGGTACAGGCTCAAATTCAGGGTGAAAAAGTACGCGTTACGGGTAAAAAACGCGACGATTTACAGAGCGTGATGGCGCTTTTACGTGGCGAAGAGGGGCCTGAATTACCGCTACAGTTCGATAACTTCCGTGATTAATTACCACGTTAGATAGTAAGGCGATGGAGCAGCATTAGACGCTGCCCCATCAAATAATTTATAAGCTTACAGGAGTCACGCACTATGTCTGATCCGCAGCCGGTTTATTTAAGCGACTACCAGCCGCCCGCCTACCAAGTTACCCATACCGAGCTGACGTTTGATCTTGACCCTGCAGCAACCCGCGTGAAAGCACGCCTGCATATAGAGCGTCATCCCAGCGCTGATTCACAGGCGCCGCTAGTACTTAACGGTGAACAACTGACGCTAATATCAGTCGCTATTGATGGTAACTCTTTGCCTGATGCTGCGTATCAGCTAACAGATGAGGTGCTGCACATAGCAGATGTGCCAGAGGCTTTCATGCTGGAGAGTGAGGTGGAAATTGCTCCCAGCAGCAACACGGCACTGGAAGGGCTATACCAATCTAACGGCATGTATTGCACCCAATGCGAAGCAGAAGGCTTTCGGAGAATTACTTACTACCCCGATCGTCCTGATGTGATGGCCACCTTTAAAGTAACGGTGATTGGCAATGCCACCAGTGAGCCAGTGCTGCTCGCTAATGGTAACCCTATTAACCAAGGTGTATTAGAAAATGGCCGCCACTTTGCGATATGGGAAGACCCGCACCCGAAACCTTGCTATCTGTTCGCGTTGGTCGCCGGTAATCTGCATAAGGTGGAAGACTCTTTTGAAACTGTGAGCGGCCGCAATGTGACGCTACAGCTGTGGGTTGAGCAAGAAAACCTAGACAAAACCGAGCATGCTATGGCCTCTCTCAAGCGTGCCATGGCATGGGACGAACAGGTTTATGGGCGTGAATACGATCTTGACCTGTTTATGATTGTGGCGGTGAATGACTTCAATATGGGGGCAATGGAAAATAAAGGACTTAATATATTTAATTCCGCCGCAGTACTAACCCATCCCAATACCGCCACCGACGCCACCTTCCAAAATGTGGAGGGGATTGTTGCCCATGAATACTTCCATAACTGGTCGGGCAATCGAGTGACTTGTCGCGATTGGTTCCAGCTCTCTTTAAAAGAGGGTTTTACGGTCTTTCGTGACCAGTGTTTTTCCGCCGATACTAATTCAGCTCCCGTTAAACGCATTCAAGATGTCTCGTTTTTCCGCACGGCCCAGTTTGCCGAAGATGCAGGGCCAACGGCACATCCTATCCGACCAGACCACTTTATTGAAATTACCAACTTCTACACCCTGACGATTTATGAAAAAGGGGCAGAGGTTGTGCGTATGCTGCGTAATTTACTGGGTTGGGAAGACTTCCGTCGCGGCTCAGATCTTTATTTTGAGCGTTTTGATGGGCAGGCAGTCACCATAGAAGACTTTGTGGGCTGTATGGCCGAAGTATCTGGCGCGGATCTTAACCAATTTATGCGTTGGTACTCCCAGGCAGGCACCCCTGAAATCGATGCGCACGGCGAGTACGATTACGCTCATGCGGAGTATCATCTCACTCTGCGCCAGCGTACCCCCGCCACCCCTGGGCAGCCAGAAAAACTGCCACTACATATTCCTGTGCGTATGGGGCTAGTGGGTACCAAGTCAGGTCAGGACCTGACATTAACGTTGTCAGGTGAAAAGCTGGGCAAAGATGCTGTGATTCATCTCACTGACGATGAGCAAACGTTTGTCTTTACTGACGTTGCTGAAGCACCGGTTCCTTCACTGCTACGCGATTTTTCGGCACCTGTAAAACTGCATTTCCCCTATTCACGTGAAGATCTTGCGTTTTTACTGACTCATGATAGCGATGGCTTTAACCGTTGGGATGCGGGGCAGCGGCTTGCCATGCTGGCGCTAGATGATCTGATCGCTGCGCATCGTAATGGTGTTGAAAAGGTCATGGATACTCGCGTTGTTGAAGCATTTAGAACGCTGCTTACCGGTGCTATGAGCGATAAAGCGGTGCTTGCTGAAATGCTAACGCTACCCTCTGAAGCTTACATCGCCGAGCAGCAACCCATCGTTGATGTGGATGCGATCCATGCCGCTCGCGAATTTGTGCGGCAGTCCTTGGCGGTTGCGCTTCGTGATGAATTTGTCGCCGTGTATAAAGCGAATCAAAGCGATGAGCCTTATGCGCCAACGCCTGAGCAGATTGCCCAGCGTAGCCTCAAAAATATCGCCTTAACCTATTTAATGGCGATTGAGGACGAAGAGGGCATTGCGTTTTGTGAAACGCAGTTTGCTGCGGAACATAACATGACCGATGTTCGCCATGCGCTGACATTGTTGGTGCATAGCGACCGTGATGACATAGCGTCTCCTGCATTGAAAGCATTTGGCGAAAAATGGGCACACGATCCGCTGGTTATGGATCAGTGGTTTACCATACAGGTTTCACGCCCGCAGTCTGATGTTCTCGATCGTGTTCAGTATTTAATGCAGCATCCCGCATTTTCAATCAAGAATCCTAATAAAGTGCGCGCGCTGATAGGCGCATTTGCCCAAAATCGGGTTAATTTCCATCGCTTAGACGGTAAGGGATACGCACTGTTAGCTGATGTGGTTATCGAGCTAAATCGTTTAAATCCTGAAATAGCTGCACGTCTAGTAACACCATTGACACGGTGGCAGCGTTTTGACGAAGAGCGGCAACAGTTAATGCGTGATGAACTTGTACGTATTAAGCAAGAGCCGCTATCGTCTAATGTGTTTGAAGTTGTTGAGAAAGCGCTGGCATAAGATATACCAGTGAATAAACCATGGAGAGGGAAGGCGCCGGTGACAGAGATACAGCAGCACTATTTACTGATTATTAACGGTAAGTCTGCCGGTAACCCGGCGCTGCGTGACGCTGTTGAGCAGCAGCGTAAGGCAGGGATGCCGATTACCGTACGTTCGACTTGGGAAGGGGGCGACGCCGCTGACTTTGCTGCCCAGTCGGTCGAGCTGGGCGCTACGCGGGTGATTGCCTGTGGCGGCGATGGAACCGTTAATGAAGTGGTGAACGGGCTAATGCGGATCGCCCATGATCGCCGTCCTGCACTAGGCATTGTGCCGTTAGGCAGTGCCAATGATTTTGCTACTTCTCTTGGCTTGCCGTTAGAGCCAGGGCCAGCGCTCGAAGCCGCCGGGCGTTTGTCATCCTCGCCGATAGATGTGGTCAGAATAACCGCTCAATCAGCTACTGAAGAAGCCATCAGCTATTATATCAATATGTTGACCGGTGGTTTTGGCGCTGAAATAACGTCATCGACTCCCAAAACGCTGAAGCGCATGTTGGGTGGAGGTGCCTATTCCTTGATGGGAGCGCTAAAAGCTTGGCGGCACCGAAGCTATCGCGGCACGTTGTCTTGGGGTGATCAGCAGCAAGAAGCCTCCCTTTTACTTCTTGCACTAGGTAATGGGCGTCAGTCGGGTGGTGGGCAAGTATTAGCGCCAAGAGCCAAGCTCGACGATGGTCGTTTCGATGTGCTGCTAGTCAAGGATTTTTCATCGGCGGCCGAACTGCCAACCTTGTTAAATGAGCTGCAGCAATTCCCATCTGAAGGGCGCTTTGTGCGCTACTTTACCGCCAACCAGCTATCTGTAACGACCCAGCCAGATGATGAGCCTTGGCCGTTAACCTTAGATGGAGAGGCGCGTCGTTATGAACGCTTTTGCGTCGAAGTAGTGCCGCTTGCCCTAAAGGTGCTGTTGCCAGAAGGGTGTTTGCTACTGACGGCTAATGATCGCCACTAATTATGTATTATATGAATCGCTATTAAGGAGAAAATCCAATGGGAAATCGCTTTTGGATGCCGCTACTGGCCAGTCTCGCGCTTCTGCTAAGCGCCTGCGGCGACACCCAGGAAGATACCGCTGTAAATGAAGAGAACACCTCTAGTAGCGACGTTGATGCTCAACAGGCATCATCTGAAGACGGCAGCGAAGCGGCGGATGGCGCGGCTAGTACTGAGGATACCGAAGATGATATTGAAGCGCGCCAAGCGGCAGAGGAGTTAGAAGAAGCGGAGGCACTGAGAGATGACGAAAATAATGCATCGGAAACCTCAGTTTCGCCCAATAATGATGATATGGAAGCAGGTGAAGATACGCTTGCAGCTGATCCAGAAGATGCACTCGATGAAGCCAGTGCCATGCCTGGTGAAACCACACGTTCAGATGTCGATGATGTTATTGCTGAAACCGAACGTCGCTTTGAAGAAGCTCAGCGTCGCTTAGATGAGCAGTTTAAAGAAGTAGAGCAGCAAACACCGGCCTTGGAACCAATGGATGGCGACGCTCCCACCCCAAGTTGGGAAACGGAGTCCAGCTTACCTGGTACGTCTGAGTTAGATGATAATTTAGAAGCCACCGACGTAGATGCGCTGATCGAAGACACTGAGCGTCGTTTTGAAGAAGCGCAAAAGCGTTTAGAAGAGCAGTTTGAGGCCCTAGAGCGTGAACGGCCGGTAAGTGAGAGTATGAACAGTGCGGGTGAGGAGCAAGCAGCTGAGCGCGTTCAGGAATAATGTGGCGGATGCAGACTCTGAGTGCAACACACTCATTGGATGGTTGATGGGCTTTCATGGTACTTGACCATCAGCTCGCTCATCACTTCTATCGGACATTTAAATCCAAAGCGTTTTCGAGGTCGCATATTCAGCTCAAAGGCAATGGCGTCCAGCTCTTCCTGGCTATGTGCTGAAAGGTCCGTTCCTTTCGGTAAATATTGACGGATAAGACCATTGATATTCTCATTGGCCCCACGTTGCCAGGGGCTGTGGGGGTCGCAAAAATAAATCGCAACGCCCGTTTCTTGAGTGATTTTTGCATGCTGTGCCATTTCACGCCCCTGATCATAGGTCATGCTTTTTCGAGCGGTGGTCGGCATTCGGTTCAGGGCGGCACTAAAACCTGCTACGGCGGATGTGGCGGTGGCGTCGTCCATTTTTGCGAGGATCAGATAGCCACTGCTAAGCTCTACCAAGGTGCCTACCGCGGACGCGTTATTCTTACCTTTGATCAGATCGCCTTCCCAGTGGCCAGGCATTTCACGCTTACTGACCTCGGGCGGACGTAAGTGAATGCTGATCATGTCAGGGATCTGTCCACGTCGATCCACTTCGCCACGACGAGGCTTGCGTGTGGTTTTACCTTGTCGCAAGCAGTGAATCAGTTCCTTGCGAAGGTGGCCAACAGGCAAGGCATAAATGGCCGTGTAGATGGTCTCTCGGCAGACGTAGGCATCGCGCAAATCAGGTAGTTTCATCGTCTTGAGCTTGCCGCTAATTTGTTCGGGAGACAAGCGTCGCCGCAACATATGCACGATGAGATCAAACCGTTCGGTGCCTGGCAAAAGCTTACGCGCAGGACGACAGACCTCTCGACGCTTTTCTCGCTGACGCTGGGCGTACCGGGCGCAGTAACCGTTCTGGGCCATTTGGTTACGGCGTATTTCACGAGAGATGGTTGAAGGAGCTCGCCCCAGGAGCTGGGCAATATGCCGAAGGCTCATCCCTTGGGCTTGACCCACTTGGATGCTGGCACGTTCTTCAATACTGAGTTCGAGGTAAGACATGGGACAACACCTTAGCGAAATGCTCAGGTGTTGCACTCAGTTTCTGCGGCCAAGTGTGCTTATATCACCAGTAAAGACAGACATCATCAGTAAAGACAAATAAGGCCCGCTTTTGAGCGGGCCTTGTTGTATTCCTCTGGTATTAGACCGGACGAATGTTAGAAGCCTGAAGGCCTTTTTTACCCTGAGTTACTTCAAAGCTGACTTTTTGACCGTCTTGCAGGGTCTTGAAGCCTTCAGCTTGAATTTCGGAGAAGTGGGCAAACAGATCGTCACCGCCGTCATCAGGAGAGATGAAGCCGTAACCTTTAGTCTCGTTAAACCACTTGACAGTACCAGTCGCCATCGTCCATATCCTTAACATGCTTAATGATTGAGCGAGCATTCGTAGTAAATGCCTGCCAAAATCACTTTAGAAGTAAATAATTGAGACGTCTAGCTGTGGGCTTAAGATTTTTTAAACGTTTGGTGGGCTTATTCTTATGATGGAAATCAGCTTTATTGATGCACAGTTTGTCCCTTTTCTGGTGGCAATAACGCTGCTATCCATTAGTCCAGGGGTCGATACGTTATTAGTTATTCGCAATACTGCTCGTGGAGGTGTTCGAGATGGTATTGCAACCAGTCTTGCTATTTGCTGTGGGTTATTCGTCCACGCGACTATTTCTGCGTTGGGTATCTCGTTGATACTGCTGCAATCGGCCTGGGCATTTCATATGCTTAAACTAGTGGGGGCGGCTTACCTGATTTGGCTAGGCATCTCCAGCCTGCTGGCGGCGCGCCGCGGTACCCCCTTACCTGTTCGGGGCGTAATGACAAGCTGCTCACCCGTTTCGTTTTGGCAGCCCATCAAAGAAGGATTGCTTTCCAATATACTGAACCCCAAAACCGTTGTGTTTTATATGGCATTTTTACCCCAATTTATTTCACCGACTGACCCTGCGCTGCTGAAATCGTTATGGTTAGCAGGGATTCATTTCGTGATTGCCAATATCTGGCAAATTAGCGTGGTACTAATGGTGGGGGGAGCAAGTAAATGGTTGGCTAGTGCACGTTTTGCACAAACGCTCAATGCCGCAACAGGCGTGGTGCTGGTGGTGTTTGGCGTTCGTTTGGCGTTAGAGCAGCGCCCGGTATAACTGGGCGCTGTATCAGTGGAAGATAGGCGAGTCTATCGGCTTACCAGCAGTGCCCGGTCATAGCGAACGGCTTGCTCACTCTCACTAAGCAGCGAGACACCTTCGCTGTTGCCACCATTTGCCAAACTTTCGAAAATAACCCGATAGCTCAACACTGCCTGTACGTAATCTCGGGTTTCCCGGAACGGAATGCTTTCTACAAATAGGTCAAATGACTCCATGCTGTTGTTGCCCAGCCATTGATCTACTCGGCCTGGCCCTGCGTTATAAGCAGCGGTGGCAGCTAATCGGTTACCTCGATAACGTTCCAACTTGTCACGCAGGTAGGTACTTCCTAAGCGAATATTAAGTTCTGGTTCTAAAACGCCGTAAGGACCTGGGTCATTAATCCCAAGCTGACGACTAACTTGGCTAGCAGTCCCTGGCATTAACTGCATTAATCCTCGTGCACCCGCAGGCGAGAGTGCGACTGGGTTGTAAGCACTTTCACGACGAGTGATGGCCATCAATAAATAAGGGTCAACGCCGGTGATGCGGCCCCAATGCAGGAAGCTGTCGCGATACGCTGCTGGAAAACGCCAGTCCAGTGCATCCCACATTTCCGCCGCAATCGTGGTTTGCACGAGGCGTGCATGCCACTGCTGATGAGCGGCGTAATCAGCGAGTGCTCGGGCCTGATGAGGCGTGGCATTTTGTGCAGCGTAGAGCCACTCGCTATTGGCTAGCCCATCTTCCCCAATACGTAGGAGCGCTTCGGTGCGCTGAACCGCCGGCAGGCGCGCCGTTTGTGCTCTGGTTGCTTCGTCAAAATGGTTGCGTTCTAAGTTGAGCTGGTAGGGTTGATTGAGCTTTTCAGCAGCCGCAAAACCATAAAAACTACGGTCTGTGGCTGCTTGCTGGTAACGCGCTAATGCTGCTTCACGATTGCCTAGTTGCTCATTGGCCCTTGCTAGCCAATATTGCCAACGGCTACTTTCTTGCTGACTGTCAGGCATTTCGGTAATCCAGTGGACGACATCTGTCCACTGTTTTTTGGCCAGCGCGTCGCGAACGCGCAACTCCAATACGCGTTCGCTGTTTAGCGAGGGCAAAACGCTGTCAACCCAGGAAAGGGTGCCTGGAACGCTACGCACGAGTGCATAAAACGCAAGTTCTTCTTCGATCGCTTGGCGATCACTATGGGTTAGGTTGAGGCGTGGCCCAATAGCTTGCCAGGCGGAGTAGGCGGCAGGTGTATTTTCTCGCGTGTAGCGCTGCATGGCGGCTTTATAAAATGCTCCCGTGGCAGCGCATTCAGGGCCAAGGCAGGTAGGCGCTGAGGCAAGTGCGCTTGATGAGTTTTTGACAGTTTCAGCGGTATTCAAGGCTGTTTGCCACTGACCGCTCAGTAACCCGCCTAAATAGCTGCTTAAGCGCTCTTCGCCCGCCTGCCAAGCAAGCATTTTACGCTCCCAAATTGCCGTGGCATCAATGGTGCCCTCTGCACGAAGGCGATTAAACAGAGGGTCGCAGGCATCCGGCTGGGAGCTGCCCACGCGCCACAGCTCAAGCCCCGCTTCACGAGCTTCTGTAGGCGCTCTATCCAGTAGGGCAGTGTAGTAGTAACACTGACGAGCAGTACCCGCAGGAACGCCGTCAGCAACGGCAAGTAAGTCGCCAAAACGGCCCGCATAACCATACTTTGCTATCGCTTGGCCACGCATCCATTCTGATAACGGTGAGTCAGCATGGCGCTCGATAAACTGAAGCACTTGGCTAGGATCAGCGTTAGGCAACTGGTTACGCAGGCGGTGGTAGTCAATGTAGCCACTGAGGATGTGCCCCTCAATGGCGCGATTATCTATTTGTTGCCACTGCTGTTGGCGTGCAGCTTCAAGTGCCTCGCGCATCGCTGCGTCTGAGGTTGCCCAGGAGGCAGTGGGTAAACCGATAAGCACCGCCGCGCATAGGCTGCGAAACGTTAATCGAAATGGCGAAGCTTGCATGGCACTCCCTCTTGCTCGCTAATGGTGTCTAGTTGCTATATTGCTAGGACTGTACTGCTGGATAGATGATGAACTAAATGTGTAAACAATGTTCTGACAATTACGATACCTAGAGGATTCAATAACGATGGCACGAATGTCTACGTGGTGGTTGTTTCGTCGGCTCAAAACTCGTGTTTGGGCTGTAAAACGCATTGGCCGAGCTCTAAAACTTTTTTTGCCTATGACGCGTGACGTGCTGCGAGGGGACTTCCGCCCTATCCCTTGGTCTGCATTTGGTTTGATGGTGCTAGCGCTTGCTTATCTTGTCATGCCTTTTGATCTGATTCCCGATTTTCTAGTAATGATTGGCGTTGTTGATGATGTGTTGATTGTGGGCTGGTTGCTAAACCGTGTTGATGATCATTTGTCTGACTACCGCGCTTGGAAATATGCAGAAGAAACACCAGCCGCTTCTTCTCATTCACCTTCTTGAAATCTCACTGCTTAACCCCATATTGAGTTCACAACCTTTTTCGCTCTTGCCTAGCGTTAGGCAAGAGCGCCAAGCACAACGTGATGAATGAGGGCTAAGCGCATGACGACGGCGACCCACGAAGAAACTCTTGGCTTTCAAACGGAAGTTAAGCAACTCCTGAATTTAATGATTCACTCTTTGTATTCTAATCGGGAGATTTTTTTACGCGAGCTGATTTCTAACTCAGCTGATGCCTGTGACAAGTTGCGCTATGCAGCGCTTGATAACGATGCGCTCTATGAAGGTGATAGTGAGCTGCGCATTGAAATTGAGCACGATCGTGAGGCTAATACCATTACGCTACGTGATAATGGCATTGGTATGAACCGCGATGACGTTATTGCAAATCTTGGTACTATTGCTCGTTCAGGTACCGCTGAGTTTCTTAAGCAGCTTTCTGGCGAACAGCAAAAAGACGCTAAGCTGATCGGCCAATTCGGGGTGGGATTCTACTCTGGATTTATCGTTGCTGATGAAGTGGCGGTACGCACTCGCAAAGCGGGCACTGACGCCTCAGAAGGGGTTGAGTGGCGTTCTAAAGGTGAAGGTGAATTCACTGTTGCTGATATTGAATGCGAGCGTCACGGTACTGAGATCACGCTTCATCTTAAAGATGATGCCAAAGAGTTTGCCGACGACTATCGCTTGCAAAGCCTCGTGCGCAAATATTCCGATCATATCGAAGTGCCCGTACGCATGCCTAAAACCGAAACGGCAAAAGACGACGAAGGCAACGATATTGAAGGCAGTGAAATCACTACCTGGGAAACGGTCAACGAAGCGACTGCATTGTGGGCGCGTCCGAAAAGCGAGGTCACTGAGGACGAGTACAAAGCGTTTTATAAGCACGTTGCGCACGATTTTAGCGATCCGCTGACGTGGAGCCATAATAAGGTAGAGGGTAAGTTAGAATATACCAGCCTGCTTTATGTGCCGGGCCGTGCACCGTTTGATATGTTCGATCGTGATGGCGCTCGAGGCGTTAAGCTTTACGTTCAGCGCGTATTCATTATGGATGATGCCGAACAGTTCCTGCCGCTCTACCTGCGCTTTATTAAAGGTGTGTTAGATACCCGCGATCTGTCTTTGAACGTGTCCCGCGAGCTGCTTCAGCAAGATCCTAAGGTTGATAAGATTAAAGGTGCGCTGACCAAGCGTGCGCTGGATATGCTCAAAAAACTGACTAAAGACAGTGAGCAGTATCAAACGTTCTGGAACACGTTTGGTAGCGTGCTGAAAGAGGGGCCAGGTGAAGACGCTGCCAATCGTGAAAAGATTGCTGGCCTGCTACGCTTTGCATCAACCCATACCGATACAGCTGCCCAAGAACATGCGCTAAGCGATTACGTCGAGCGTATGAAAGAGGGCCAAAAGAAAATCTATTATGTGGTGGCAGACAGCTTTAATGCGGCAAAAAATAGCCCTCATCTTGAGATTTTCCGTAAGAAGGGAATCGAAGTTTTACTGCTGTCAGACCGAGTTGATGAGTGGTTAATGAGCCATCTTACTGAGTTTGACAGTAAATCGTTTGCCGATGTGGCCAAAGGTGAATTAGACCTTGGTGATGTGGAAGACGAGGAAGAAAAGAAAGCTCAAGAGGAAACGGCTAAAGCCAAGGAAGATCTGGTTAAGCGCGTTAAAGAGGCATTAAGCGATGGTGTTCAAGAGGTGAAAATCACCCATCGTCTAACTGATTCGCCCGCCTGTGTGGTGCTTCCTGAGCATGAAATGGGCTACCAGATGCGCCGTATTATGGAAGCCGCTGGCCAGCCAATGCCTGAGGTGAAGCCGATTCTGGAGCTAAACCCAGATCATGCGTTAGTGGCGCGTCTAGAAAATGCGGACGGTGATCTGTTTGGCCAGTTAGCGCATATTCTGCTTGATCAAGCGATTATTGCCGAGGGAGGTCATCTTGATGACCCTGCTGCTTACGTTAAGCGGCTCAATAGTGTTTTAACGGCTTGATGAGTAAGTAGTTGATTGAAGCGGCCCGCTTGGATACCCAAGCGGGCCGCTTGTTTTAAGAGAGATGGTGATAAAATAAGCGTTAAACGCACGAGACCAACGATCAGGATATCGTCATGGCTGATGAGCAGCAGATGAATGTCGCAGTGCTGGGGGGCGGAAGCTTTGGTACCGCTCTGGCGAGCATTGCAGCCGATAACGGCGCAAAGGTACGCCAGTGGATGCGTGATGAGGCTTTGGTGACGCAAATAAACCAAGAGCACCGCAACGGGCGCTATTTACCGCATTACGTAATTAACTCCGCTGTCAGCGCATCCACAGACCTGCAGGTAGTGTTAGAAGGTGCTGAGTTAGTATTAATTGCGATCCCTTCTAAGGCGTTTCGTAGTGTTGTTCAGGCTGCCAAGCCTTGGCTAACGGCAGAGCAAATTCTCGTCAGTACCACTAAAGGTATTGAGCAAGATGGCTTCTTACTCATGAGCCAGGTGCTTGAGCAGGAGACAGGATTCCCTCACGTTGGCGTGATTGCAGGGCCAAACTTGGCGTCTGAGATTGCGGATAAACAGCTGACTGCCACTGTTATTGCTAGTGCTGATGCGCTTACCAGAACACGGGTTCAGCAAGCGTTAGGCTGCCGCTATTTTCGGGTATATGCCAGCAATGATCGCCATGGCGTTGAATTAGGTGGGGCGCTTAAAAATATCTATGCGATTGCAGCAGGTATGGCAGCAGCGTTAGGGATGGGTGAAAATACCCGCAGCATGCTGATGACGCGAGCACTTGCCGAAATGAGCCGCTTTGCCGTGGCGCAGGGTGCTAACCCGATGACGTTTTTAGGCTTGGCTGGCGTCGGTGATTTAATTGTTACCTGCTCGTCTAACCTATCCCGTAACTATCGGGTTGGTTACGCCATGGGTGAAGGGCGAGGCCTTGATGAAGCAGTATCGGCGCTAGGCCAGGTGGCAGAAGGGGTTAATACCGTTAAGCTTGTGTGTGCTAAAGCGCGGGAAATGGGGGTCTATATGCCATTGGCTGAGGGCCTGAATCGTGTGCTGTTTGAGGGTGTTCCGGCCCAAGAGATGGCACGCACCCTGATGATGGGTGAGCAAAGCAGTGATGTAGAATTTATACTGCCTCGCGAAGCTGTTCAGCAGGCCCATCGCGACCAAGCGCATTTCGACAGTGGAGGCGAGCATGGGTAGTGGTAAAAGTGATGTGAAAAATGTATTGATTATGCGGCACGGGGAGGCTGGGCAGGGGTTTCCCGATCACGCTAGACCACTAACACCGCGAGGTGTGAAAGAGGTTAGCGTCATGGCACAGTGGTTGGCCAGGCGCATTGAGCAAGGAGAGCTACCTTGCCCGACGCTTTATGCTAGCCCTTTTGTGCGCGCACAGCAGACCGCCCAGCTTATCGCTGATGCGCTAGGTTGTTCGTTACAAACGCTGTCATTTCTTACCCCAGACGACAGGCTTTCAACGGTTGGTAATTGGCTACTGAACTTGCCAGACGATGGCCCTATCATGCTAGTCAGCCATATGCCGCTGGTAGGCGAGTTAACGGGCCGGCTAGTGGAAGGTGCCCTTAGCCAAGGAATGAGTTTCCCGACTGCTGCTATTGCAGAGCTGGAGGCTGAGGTGTTGGCTACTGGATGCGCAACGCTAAAACGCTTTACCCAACCAAGCCAGCTGTCGTAACGTTTTATATTTACAGTACAAAAAAGCGGCTGCCTCGGCAGCCGCTTTAACGTTGATGAGAATCGATGGTTAGTGCTACAGCAGCGCGTCTAGCTTCTCTTTTAACAAGCCATTCACCTGTTGAGGATTCGCTGTGCCACGGGATGCTTTCATCACTTGGCCAACGAAGTAGCCAATCATCTTGCCGCGTTTTTCTGGTTCAGAATCTCGATATTGGGCAACTTGGGCGGGGCTGTCAGCAATTACCTGATCAATCATTGCTTCGATCGCGCCGGTGTCGGTGACCTGTTTCAAGCCTTTTGCATCAATGATGGCATCGGCGCTATCACCTTGGCCATTCCACAACGCCTGAAAGACTTGCTTAGCGGCTTTGCCATTAATGGTGTCGTCCAGTACGCGACTAATCAGCTCGCCGAGCTGTTTCGCAGAAACAGGGCTGTTTTGAATGCTTAGATTTTCTCGATTAAGCGCACCTGAAAGCTCACCTTGTACCCAGTTGGCAGCCTGTTTTGCATCGCCGCATACGCGGTGTACTTCTTCGAAAAATTCAGCCATTTCTCGACTTGCAGACAGCACGTGGGCGTCGTAAGCCGATAGGCCTAGCGACGTCTGGAAGCGCGCTCGCTTGTCGGCGGGTAGCTCTGGTAACTGGCTGCGAAGATGATCAAGGTAGGCTTGATCTAGCACTACGGGTAAAAGGTCTGGGCAGGGGAAGTAGCGATAGTCGTTAGCTTCTTCCTTGGTGCGCATGCTGCGGGTTTCATCGCGCTCTGGGTCAAACAGGCGGGTTTCCTGCACGACCTTGCCGCCATCTTCGATCAGTTCAATTTGGCGCTCAACCTCAAAGGCAATCGCACGCTCAACAAAGCGGAACGAGTTGACGTTTTTGATTTCCGCGCGGGTGCCGAAAGCTTCTTGGCCTTTAGGGCGCACTGAAACGTTAACATCGCAGCGCATTGAGCCTTCCGCCATATTGCCATCGGAAATGCCCAGATAGGTCACAATAGAGTGGATCGCTTTGAGATATGCAGCGGCCTCTTTTGCACTGCGCATATCCGGTTCAGAAACGATTTCTAGTAGCGGTGTGCCTGCCCGGTTAAGGTCGATGCCCGTCATGCCGTGAAAGTCTTCATGTAACGATTTGCCGGCATCTTCCTCAAGGTGGGCGTGATGGATACGGATGCGTTTGGTTGACTCATCATCTAGAGTGATTTCGACATCACCCGCGCCGACGATCGGATGATACATCTGGCTGGTTTGATAGCCCTTGGGCAAATCCGGATAGAAGTAGTTTTTACGGTCGAATACTGATACTTCAGGAATGTCGGCATGTACCGCAAGTCCAAACTGGACAGCCATGGCGACAGCTTGCTCGTTAAGCACTGGCAGAACGCCGGGCAAGCCAAGGTCAACGGCGCAGGCTTGAGTGTTCGGCTCTGCGCCAAAGGCGGTGGAAGCACCGGAGAATATTTTCGAACGAGTCGCGAGCTGAACGTGTACTTCCAGCCCAATCACGGTTTCCCATTGCATT
Organism: Halomonas qinghailakensis; assembly: GCF_025820815.1. Lineage (NCBI taxonomy): Bacteria > Pseudomonadati > Pseudomonadota > Gammaproteobacteria > Oceanospirillales > Halomonadaceae > Halomonas > Halomonas qinghailakensis. The sequence goes on from NZ_CP096973.1 coordinate 3,226,872, forward strand.
AGGCGTTCTCCTCGGCAAAAGCAGGGCGTTGTAAGTGCCAGTCAGTGGCTTGCTGGAACTGGTGCGCCACGTTTAGCAGCTGTGCTTCTGCAAAGTGGGTGCCCAGAATTTGCAGGCCAACCGGACGACCATTTGAAAAACCCGCAGGAACGCTGATGCCAGGAATGCCAGCTAGGTTAACGGCGATGGTGTAAATATCTTGTAGGTACATAGACACCGGATCTTTCTTAGCGCCAAGGTCAAACGCGGGGGTTGGCGATGCTGGTCCCATCAGTACGTCTACATCTTCAAAGGCGTCAAGGAAGTCCTGTCGAATTAAACGGCGGACTTTCTGTGCTTTGGTGTAGTAGGCGTCAAAGAAGCCTTCTGACAGCGTGTGCGTGCCAATCAGAATGCGTCGCTTTACTTCATCACCGAAGCCTTCCGCACGAGAGCGTGTGTAGAGGTCAATGAGATCAGCCGGGGCATCGCAGCGATGCCCAAAACGCACGCCATCATAGCGGGAGAGGTTTGAGGAAGCCTCGGCGGGGGCGATGACGTAATAAGCTGGAATCGCATAGTGGGTATGCGGCAGGCTTACTTCGCGCACGGTCGCTCCCAGTGATTCATACACCTTCACTGCCTCACGAACCGCTTTTTCGACGTCAGCGTCCAAACCATCGCCAAAGTACTCCTTCGGCAGGCCGATTTTGAGGCCGGAAAGCGGGGCGTTGAGCGTTTCAGTGTAGTCGGGAACGCCGCGGGCAACGCTGGTAGAGTCGCGCACGTCATGTCCCGCAATGACATTAAGCAGATGCGCGCAGTCTTCAGCGCTTTTTGCCATAGGGCCAGCCTGATCGAGGCTAGATGCATAGGCAATGATGCCATAGCGAGAAACCCGGCCATAGGTAGGCTTTAAGCCGGTGATGCCACAAAACGCCGCTGGCTGACGAATAGAGCCGCCTGTGTCTGTGCCCATCGCAGCAGGTACAAGGCCTGCTGCAACGGCTGCGGCGCTGCCACCTGAGCTTCCACCGGGAACTGCTGTGAGGTCCCAGGGATTTTTTACCGCGCCAAAATAGCTATTTTCATTGGAAGAGCCCATCGCGAACTCGTCCATGTTGGTTTTACCCAAACTGATGGTGCCCGCTGCGTTGAGTTTTTCTACTACGGTAGCACTGTAAGGCGCGATGAAGTTGTCGAGCATTTTTGAGCCGCAGCTGGTTTTAACACCTTGGGTACAAAAGATGTCTTTCAGTGCGAAGGGAATGCCTGTTAGCTTGCCAGCCTTGCCTGCAGCACGGGCATTGTCGGCGGCTTCTGCCTCATTAAGGGCTTGCTCGGCGGTGACGGTAATAAAGCTGTTGAGGGAACCGTCAGCTTTCTCAATACGTTGTAAAAAGTGCGAAGTCAGCTCTCGGCTGGAAAATTCACCGCTTTTCAGGGCGGCAGCAAGCTGCGTTACGGTTTTATCATGCATGACCCGGAAGCTCCGTTCGGGGGCGAATAGAAAGAGCAGAAAATAGCGGCCTAGGCGTGGTAATCTGGTTACTCCACCACGCGAGGCACAAGGTAGAGGCCATTTTCTACTGCCGGAGCACAGCGCTGGAAAGCGTCGCGCTGATCAATTTCCGTGACTTCGTCGGCGCGCAGGCGTTGCGTAGCATCCAACGGGTGCGCAAGCGGCGCAACGCCATCGGTGTCCAGGCTCTGTAGCTGGTCGACCATGTCCAGTATGCGGCTTAGATCGTCGACAAAACCACTGGCTTGGTCATCGCTAACGGCGAGTCGGGCCAAGTGTGCGGCCCGGCGCACATGAGATTCTTCAAGCGCCATGATCGAATTTTCCTCGCAATCGTGATGGAACATATTCCGTGTTAAGCGGTATACATACGGTCATCTTAAATTCGTCTTGTGTAGCAGACGTAGAAAATAGCCGCAAAAGGTACCACATATTGGCCCTAACGGGCAGTATTAGGCACTACTCGTGCTTGCTGCCAAGGGGTTGCGGTGATACCGTTTGCATCCGCACAGGGTTCCCGGTCTGCACTAGGTAACAACATCCATGTTCAAACGTTTGAGGGGGCTGTTTTCCAGCGATCTGTCGATCGACTTGGGTACGGCCAACACACTGATTTATGTACGCGGTCGTGGCATCGTGCTCGATGAACCGTCCGTAGTTGCTATCCGCCAGTCTGGCAACATGCGCAGCGTCGCATCGGTTGGCGCCGATGCAAAACGTATGCTCGGGCGCACGCCAGGCAACATTACCGCCATCCGCCCGATGAAAGATGGTGTTATCGCCGATTTCACCGTGACGGAGCAGATGCTTCAACATTTTATCCGCAAGGTGCATCAAAGCACTTTCTTAACGCCCAGCCCCCGTGTCTTGGTATGCGTTCCTTGCATGTCGACACAGGTTGAACGGCGCGCGATTCGCGAGTCGGCGGAAGGTGCTGGCGCACGTGAAGTGTTTTTGATCGAAGAGCCGATGGCTGCGGCAATTGGAGCAGGGCTTCCGGTTGAAGAAGCACAGGGCTCTATGGTGGTTGATATCGGTGGTGGTACTACCGAAATTGCCATTATTTCGCTCAATGGCGTGGTTTATTCAGAATCTATTCGCGTTGGTGGTGACCGCTTTGATGAGGCTATCACTGCGTATGTGCGCCGCCACTATGGCAGTTTGATTGGTGAAGCTACTGCCGAGCGAATCAAAGAAGAGATCGGCTGTGCGTATCCAGGTGGCGAATTACGCGAAATTGATGTGCGTGGCCGTAACTTGGCAGAAGGCATTCCGCGCAGCTTTACACTGAACTCCCACGAGATTCTTGAAGCGTTACAAGAAACCTTAGGTTCTATTGTGGCGGCAGTTAAGAGTGCCCTTGAGCAATCACCGCCAGAGCTAGCCTCTGATATTGCCGAACGTGGTTTGGTACTAACCGGTGGGGGTGCACTGTTGCGTGATCTCGATAAATTAATCGCTGAAGAGACAGGCTTGCCGGTGATCGTGGCGGAAGACCCGCTCACTTGTGTGGCCCGCGGTGGCGGCAAGGCGCTAGAGATGATTGATCAGCATACTTTCGAGCTGCTGTCGAGCGACTGATCGTAGCGGTTTATCGCGGGGGATTGCCTATTAAACCGCTATTTTCGCACGGGTCTTTGCCAGGGTACCGATTATTTTTCTGTATGCTATTGGCAAGCGCTTTGATGTTTGTTGACCAGCGTTTTACACGTATGGAAGACGTGCGCGCCCAAATGACTATGCTTGTTGCCCCCATTCAGTGGGTTGTTAGTGTGCCTAGCGACCTACTGAACTGGGGGGCACTTGCGTTATCGGATCAACAAGCGCTTGTTGATGAAAACCGACGCCTGCGGGAGCAAATTTTAACGCTTTCACACCGTGGCCAACGGTTAGCTAACTTGACAGCGGAAAACGCTGAGCTGCGCGAACTGCTAAAAGCTGCCCAGCGACGCGATATCCCCTATATTACCGCTGAACTTCTGTCGCTGGATAACGATCCTTTTAGCCACCAAATGGTGGTTGATCGTGGTCACCGCAATGGTGCTTATGTTGGACAGCCAGTCATTGATGCATTTGGTTTAGTGGGTCAAGTAACCTCTGTCTCGGCTTATTCAAGCCGTGTCTTACTGTTAGCTGATGCTAGCCATGCGTTACCTGTACAAGTCAATCGCAACGGTCTGCGATTCATTGTGCAAGGCGCTGGCCGTTACGGCAGCGTTAATGTTCTGCATGTGCCTGATACGGCAGATATTCGTGAAGGTGATTTGCTTACGACCTCTGGTTTAGCGGGACGCTTCCCGCCGGGACACCCCGTCGCGAGAGTGACGAATGTTTACCACGACCCAGGCCAACCTTTTGCTCAAGTGACCGCAGAACCTTCTGCGCAATTGCAGCGTTCACGTCACTTCCTCCTGTTATTCCCGCCGCCCCGCGAAGAAGTCGAGGATACTATTTGGGGGGAGGATATGGATATTTCACCCGCTGCGTTGCACGCTGCTCAGCGTGTTGGTTTACAGCAGATTGATGTGCCGCAGGATACTGCTCGGGAGGTGCCATAATGGCAAAGATGCCAGTGGTGCCGCTTGTCTTTGTGTGGTTCACGCTTGTGTTCGCGCTATGCTTACAAGTCATGCCATTAGCAGAGGGTTGGCAAGTATTCCGTCCAGAGTGGATAGGGCTAATGCTGGTTTATTGGTGCATGCGAACACCTGATAGAGTAGGTGTTTTTCATGGCTTTATTATCGGCATCCTATTGGATTTGATTGAGGGTACAGCGCTTGGTCAGCATGCACTGATATTGTCGCTGTTAGCCTTTTTCTGTGCGCTAGTTTATCCCCGTTTTCGTGCATATTCTCTGGTGCAACAGTCCGTTCTTGTCTTGGTTTTATTAGGCTTGGTGCAGTTAGTAGAGCAGTGGTTACGCACGTTAACAGGTGAGTTTTCTATCCACCTATCTTTTTTGATACCGTCATTGATTAGCGCTGTTTTGTGGCCTTGGTGGTCGACCATGCTTAAAGCACTCGAACGGCGTTTGGCTAATGCGTGATGGTTGAGGCTCCACGATGTCATCGTGGGATAAGCAAGCTTGGAGTTGGAATGGACGGGTCTTTTTCTGTCGTCGCCCCTAAGGTGACCCCCGTGTTATGCCTTGCCTCAGCGTCACCTAGACGCAAGGCCTTGTTAGCATCAATTGGCGTAATAGCAGATGTCATCCCGAGCGACATAGATGAAACGCCGCTTGAAGATGAATCTGCACAGGCGTATGTAGAGCGTTTGGCTATTGCCAAAGCACAAGCGGTCGCTTCAAGGACAGCCCTCCCTGTGCTGGGTGCTGACACCGCCGTGGTAATTGATAATCAAATATTGGGTAAGCCAATTGATGAGCATGATGCTGCCGTTATGCTTCAGAAGCTGTCAGGGCGTTGTCACCATGTATTAACAGCGGTCGCTGTGGTTGGTACCAAGGGTGTATTCTCTTGTTGTGTAACTACCAGCGTTAAGATGCGCGTGATAAGCCAGCAGGAAATAGCTGATTATTGGCAAACTGGTGAGCCTGCTGATAAAGCGGGTGGATATGCTATCCAAGGGTTAGCCGCTATTTTTGTTGAAGAAATTAAGGGCAGTCACTCAGCAGTAGTCGGGCTGCCGCTTTACGAAACAACGCATTTGCTTTGCCAACAAGGGGTGCCAATCTGGTCGGGCTGCTATAAGAGTAGATAACCGCCGTTTCGCCGCCTGCTGTCAGGGCAAGGATACTGTGACTCAATAAGGAATTTTGCATGAGCGGTGAAGTCCTCATCAATTTAACGCCAATGGAGACTCGCGTTGCATTGGTGGAAAACGGTGTCTTGCAAGAGGCACTCATCGAACGCTCACGTAGGCGTGGTATTGTAGGCAATATCTACAAAGGCAAAGTAGTGCGCGTACTGCCTGGTATGCAGGCTGCTTTTGTTGATATTGGCCTAGAACGTGCGGCGTTTATTCATGCCCATGAGGTGATGCCGCCAGGTACGCCTAATGATGAACAGCAGACCATTGGCCAACTATTGCATGAGGGGCAGGCGCTTGTTGTTCAGGTGACCAAAGATCCTATTGGTACCAAGGGCGCTAGACTCACGACCCATCTCTCGATTCCTTCACGCTATCTTGTCTACATGCCTGACTCACCTCATCATGGCGTGTCTCAACGCATTGAAGATGAACGAGAGCGGGAGCGCTTAAAGGCGTTGCTTGATTCAGGGATAGAGGAGCAGACCATCGAGGTGACCGGTGGTTTTATTGTTCGTACGGCGGCGGAGGGTGTTGTCGATGAAGAGCTAGCGAGCGACATGTACTTCCTGCTGCGGATTTGGCGCAAAGTAAGCGAACGAAAAATAACGGCAGCATCGCCTAGTGTAATCTACGACGACTTGCCTTTATTTATGCGCACGTTGCGTGACGTTATGCGTGACGATATTGAAAAAGTACGCATCGATTCCCGCGAAAACTTTGTCAAACTGGTCGAGTTTGCTGAAGAGTTTATGCCAGATGCAGTAGACCGCATCGAGTATTATCCCGGAGAGCGACCTATCTTTGACTTGTACAGTGTTGAAGATGAGATTCAAAAAGCGCTTGGGCGTAAGGTGCAGTTGAAGTCAGGCGGCTATCTGGTTATCGACCCGACAGAAGCAATGACCACGATTGATGTTAATACCGGTGGTTATGTTGGACACCGTAATCTTGAAGAAACAATTTTTAAAACGAATCTGGAAGCGGCGACGGCGATTGCTCGCCAGCTAAGACTACGCAATCTTGGCGGCATCATTATTATCGATTTTATCGACATGGTGGATGTCGAACATCAACGCCAAGTGTTACGCGTGCTGGAGAAGGCGTTAGAGCGAGATCATGCTAAAACGAAGTGTACCGGCGTGACTGAGCTTGGTTTAGTACAATTGACCCGCAAACGTACGCGAGAAAGCTTGGAACAAACGTTGTGTGAGGCATGCCCCATGTGTAGTGGGCGCGGCACGTTGAAAACCCCAGAAACAGTCTGTTATGAGATTTTTCGAGAAATACTTCGTGAAGAGCGTGCTTATAGTGCTGAAACGTACATGGTGCTTGCTTCTCAACCGGTAGTTGACAGGCTGTTAGACGAAGAGTCTGCAGCAGTCGCCGACCTGGAAACGTTCATTAATAAAACCATTCGTTTTCAAGTAGAACAACACTACTCTCAAGAACAGTACGACATCGTACTAATGTAATGATGGCGCTACGTTCATTCTCTCGCTGGTGCCTAGTAGTGATTGCATCACTGCTAGGAAGCCTTGCTGTCTTGTTGCTGCTAGCGCGCTTATTGGTTAGCCAGTCCAGCTTGTTAACACCTAAAATAGAAGCGTTATTAGAGTCCCGGGTAGGCGTGCCCGTTACTATAGAGCACCTATCGCTTTCGTTGGCCCGTAACGATCTTGTGTTGCGGCTCGAAGGCGTGCATTCAACCGCGCATGACGGGCAGCCATTGGTTTCCCTTGAAAATGCCCATTTACGTCTAGATGGCTGGGCGACACTAAAAAGTGTTGCGCCAGTGTTTAATGATGCGCGTATTACGGGGCTTGAGTTTCATCTTTATCAGCAGGACGACGCTGCTTGGGGCTGGCCGGCACCGGCAGAATTGCCGATTGTGATGTCCGAGGAGCCAACCGTTGACTTAGCTGCACTAGATGCCTGGGCTGGCCTTATTCTTCGTCAGCGCCTGTGGGTCGATAATACTCGGTTAGTGCTGCATGGTAGCCAGCAAGTCGTTACCTTACATGCGCCTACCTTACTGCTCAATGGCGATGAGCGGCGGACGCGCCTAGAAGGCGCGATCATGATCTTAGAATCTCAAGGCGAGGATTCGCAGGTAGCAGGGTCACCAAAACAAGAAGCTCAAGAACAAGAGGCTCAAGAACAAGAAGCGCTGCCAGCCATTGCCATGAACGTTGAGATGCAGCCTGGAAAGCAGGGATTTCGTGATTTTTCAGCGGCGCTTCAATTGGATATGCAGCTGGATCATTTAGTGGCATTAGCCGCTGTTTTACGTTCCGATAGTATGCCGGCCTTAGAGCAAGCGGGAGGCGAAGTTAAGCTGTGGGGGCGCTGGCACGCTGGGCGCTTGGATGAAGCGCGTTTGGCTGTCGATGTTCCACAGCTAACTCTGCGTCACGAGATTCAATACGCCGTACTTCAAAATATTCAGGCGAATGGTTTATGGCAACGAGACGGTGAGGGCGGCGAAGCGTGGCTTAGTGGTAATGCTGAAAACGTTGAGTGGGCGCGGCCTGAGGGAGGTAGTGAAGGCCCAGCCTTGCCGCGACATTGGTACCTAACTCATCAGCCTGATCAATGGGAAGTACGCACCAGTGCCTTTGAACTGGCCTCTTTGGCTGCTTGGCGTGACTATATTTTACTGCCTGAATCATTAACCCGAGTATTACAAACTTTATCTCCCCGTGGTCAGGTGCAAGGTTTGCGTCTAGGTCAACAGGAAGGCCATTGGGGAGTTGATGCGGCGTTGACCAATGTGGCAGTGCTGCCTTGGGAGCAAGCGCCAGGTGGTGGCCCATTAGATGCCTGGGTACAGGCAAGAGACTTTCGAGGCAGAGTAACATTTAATAGTGCTGGAGGCAGCTCGCTTAATTTCCCTGAATTATTTGAATCGCCCATGCAATTAAGCCATGCAGAAGGTGTGGTGGAGTGGGTGTATGACGGTCCGAGCACCATGATTAGCGGTAGAGATCTGCGCTTAGAGTGGGACGGGGCCGAGGTGGTCGGAGGGTTTGGTTTAATTGCAGCTAAGCAAGGGGGGCAGTTCGGGCTTGATATTGGTTTTGAGAATGTTGATGCGCTTAACTACCCGCTTTCGCAGTGGCTGCCCATTAAAATACTCGAACCTGAGCTTCGTGAGTGGCTATTAACCGATATAGGTGGCTATGTCTCCCATGGCTCGCTTAAGCTTAGTCTCCCCTTTACTGGTGAAGAGTCTAGTTCAGAAAGGCAGCCTGCAGATCAACTTTCCTCTACGTTGGCGCTTTCTGTCACGCAAGGACGGTTACCTATTGCTCCAGAGTGGCCGATGCTTGAGGAGGTTGAGGGCAGGTTGATTTGGCAAGACCAAGTGTTGGAAGCGACTATTCAGCACGCTGAAAGTCTTGGCATCGGCGTTTCTGATGGGGTGCTAAAGATGGCTGATGAGAGGCTTGATCTATCGGGAAGTCTCTCTGGTGATAGTGATGCACTACTGGCATTTCTTCAGGCGATGCCAGAGATTGATATGCCCTTGCTTAACGATGTTCGTGCTGAAGGTAGTGTTGAAGGGGAGATCGCATTATCGTTACCGCTGAACGCGCCAGACTTACTGGCGTTAGAGATTAATGCTCGACCAAATTTCTCAACGCTTGCTTTTCAACCTATCAATATTCCACTAGAAAATCTCCAGGGGGAGATGACTTGGCAGCAGCAAGGCGAAAAAAGTGCCTTACTTGGCCAGGTGTCAGGTCAGCTGTTAGGTAGCTCTATAGATGCGGATATCAACGTTCCAGACGATGGTATTATCCTCAGCGGTAATATTGATATCGCTGCTTTGTTTCAATTAGCTGACATTCCCTCTGAGCAGGCACGCCAACTGATCGAGGGGCGTACTCAGTGGCGTGGGCAGATCAATTTACAGCCAACACCGTCACTCGTCCTTGAAAGCCGTTTGCTTGGTATTACTAGTAGGTTGCCGGCACCGTTTAGTAAGTCTGCTGAACAGCCTTGGCCATGGCGGTTAAGTGCAGACTTTGCGAGTGGCCGTTTAGCAACACAAGTAGCCGATATTGTTAACGCCCGCGTGCAGCTTGGCAGTGACGAGCTGGCGGGTGAGGTTGCTCTTGGTGGTGCTGTCGCACCTGATAACTGGCCGACGCAACCAGGCTGGAAAGTGACCGCGCATGTTGATGAGTTACCTCTCGATGACTGGCAGGAAGCGTTGTCTCCCTTCATGCAGGCGTCGTCTTCGGCAAACGGCAATAGAGAGGGCACGCCGATATCAGTAATGGTTAATACGCCCTGCGTGCATTTTCGTGATGCGTGTTTTGGTCAGTTAGCGGCGACCGGCAGTATTGAAGGGAAGCGCTTAGCAATGCAGTTAAGTGGTGACCTTGTATCAGGTCGAGTGGATTATAAGCCAGATAGCGCGCTGCCGCTTGATATTGCTATCTCGTCGCTAGAGGTAGATCGATTATTTGATATGCCTGCCGCAGCGCATGACAGCAGTGCGCCGACGCCAGGTTCTTGGATGGATGCTGTCGAAACTCAACACGCTGCCACAAGTGCGATACCTGAATGGCTTAACCAACTACCTAATGGCAGACTGCGGTTAGCTGATATTAGCCTTGGCGAAGGGCGTTTTGGACCGTTAACCGCTTATTGGCAAACTCAGGATCAACGTTTTACCCTTTCCCCAGTTGGCCTGACACTAGGGCAGCTCTCTGCCCGCGGAGAGTTGGTGTGGGAAGGCAATGCAATCAATAGCCATACACGTGCTGATGTATCGATACAAGGCGGTGACGTGGGTACTGCATTAGAGCGTCTAGGCCAACCAGTTGCCATGCGCAGTCGTACCACGGATGTCAGTGCGGCGCTCACGTGGCCAGGCGCTCCCTGGCAATTTGAATTAAGTCGGGCGGAAGGCGATATCCGTACTGATGTGCGTGACGGGCGCTTTGTGACCCTGGAGTCTACTCCGGCTCGCTTAGTGGGCCTGCTTAATTTTGACAATATTCTACGCCGCTTGCGCTTTGACTTTTCAGACGTTACGGGGCGGGGAACCGCATTTGATCGGGTACATGGCACGGCAGATGTCGCCGCAGGTCAATTAATACTGCGCGGGCCGCTGAGTATTGAAGCACCATCCACTACGCTAACCTTGACGGGAAGCGTCAATCTTATACGACGTGAACTTGATCAACGGTTAGGCGTCACACTACCTATTAGCCAAAGCTTGCCTATCGCAGCCATTGCCGTTGGAGCCCCCATTGTGGGTGGGGCTCTTTTTATAGCGGATCAGCTTTTTGGTAACGCACTAGACCAAGCAACCACTATTCATTATCGCGTGCGAGGTCCGTGGACGTCGCCGCAGATTACTTTAGAAGGCCCTCAATGACCGCACATAAAAGCGATATAAACACCGCTGTTTCTATTTTGTTAACACCGGGTGGTCTAGATTTAGATGCCCTTGATACAGGGCTGTCTTATGCCATGGGCGGGGGGATTGATTATGCTGACCTTTATTTTCAGCGTACTTGGCAAGAGGGCTGGGTGCTGGAAGATGGTGAAGTAAAAGAAGCCAGCTATAACATCGATGGTGGCGTTGGAGTGCGCTCCCTAGCAGGTGAAAAGACAGGCTTTGCCTACTCCAATCAAATTACCGCAGATGCGTTGATGGATACTGGCCGCACCGCGGCGGGCATTGTGCGTAGCGGAAAGCAGCTGCCTGGCCAGCCGGTAGTGGCTGTTAGCGCTGCTGGTCGTTATGCAGGAATTGACCCGCTAGCGGGGCTTACGGCTGACGAAAAAGTGGCAATGTTGAAAGAAGCAGACCGCATAGCACGCGCGGCTGACCCCAGCATTAGTCAAGTGAGCGCCTCATTATCAGGTACTTACGAAGTCGTGTTAGTACGTGCCAGTGATGGCACCTTAGCGGCAGATATCCGCCCATTAGTACGTTTTAACGTAAGTGTGATTGCAGCTAAAAACGGCCGTCGAGAGCGAGGCAGTGCCGGCGGTGGGGGGCGCTACTCAATGTCCAGACTGCGAGATGAAAACGTAGCGGAATACTATGCGAAAGAGGCTGTTCGCCAAGCCTTGGTTAACCTTGAGGCAGTTGATGCCCCTGCTGGACAAATGCCTGTGGTCCTGGGTGCTGGATGGCCTGGGATTTTGCTTCATGAAGCGGTGGGTCATGGTCTTGAAGGTGATTTTAATCGTAAGGGCAGTTCCGCTTTTGCTGGGCGCATGGGGAAACGTGTTGCGGCGAAAGGTGTGACGGTCGTTGATGACGCAACCGTCGCTGACTGCCGTGGCTCGTTAAGCGTGGATGATGAGGGTACGCCAGGGCAGTACACGCCGCTAATTGAGGACGGTATTTTAACCGGCTATATGCAGGATAAGCTGAATGCACGGTTAATGAATATGAATCCAACCGGCAATGCGCGGCGTGAATCTTTTGCCCATTTGCCAATGCCGCGCATGACGAATACTGTCATGCTGGCAGGCCAAGATGAACCTGCCGATATTATCAAAAGCGTTAAGCGCGGTATCTATGCGGTCAGTTTCGGTGGTGGTCAAGTCGATATTACATCAGGCAAGTTTGTGTTTTCAGCCAGCGAAGCCTACCTCATTGAAGATGGCAAAATTACTGCGCCGGTGAAAGGGGCCACTTTAATTGGCAACGGCCCTGAAGCTATGGGGCGTGTTTCAATGATCGGCCATGATATGGAAATGGATACAGGAATTGGTGTTTGCGGCAAAGAGGGGCAGGGGGTGCCGGTAGGCGTCGGCCAGCCCACCCTTAAGTTGGATGAGCTGACCGTGGGCGGTACCCAATCATCATGAAGGGCTTATAGGGCCAGGGTGTCACGCAAGTGTTTAAATAGCTTGCGTGAACTGGTTGGCGGTTTGCTTTGCTCACGCTCTTTGCGTGCATTGCGCACCAATTGTCGTATGACCTGGCGGTCAGCGTTTGGGTAGTCTGCCAAAAATAGATCAACAGCGCTGTCACCTTCGTCAACTAACCGGTCGCGCCATTTTTCTAGTCGGTGAAAGGCATGGTCACGCTGTTCTTTTTCCTGCTCGATAGCATCGAAAACACCTTGTATGGCAGCAAGATCCTCTTTGCGGATAAGCTTGCCGACATATTGCATATGGCGACGGCGGCCTTCATGAGAGCGTATACGCGATGTCTCTTCTATGGCGCGTAACATGTCGTCAGAAAGCGGAAATTTTGCTCGCTCTGCGGGTTTCATAGCGATCAGCGTTTCGCCAAGCGCCTGAAGGGCATGCATTTCGCGCTTGAGTTGAGACTTACTGGGGCGCTCTTCTTGTTCATCACTATCGAAGGGCTCGGGGCGTTGCTTAGGCATACTAGAACTCACTAATTAGTTTCGTTTGCAGCATTATATCAGGCTGCGACCATAACATTGATTCGCCAATGCGATTCAGGCGAAAAGGAGGCCAATATGGCACAAGCATTTGATGCAGCGGCCCAGCAGGTATTATTAACACAGCGTGCTGAAGAAGCGCTGGCGCTGGCAAAAAAATTAGGCGCAGATGCTGCTGAAGTAGGCGCCAGTGTAGATCAAGGCCTTGGAGTAAGCGTACGTCTTGGTGAAGTAGAAACTGTCGAGCTTTCACGCGACCAGGGAATTGCCATTACGCTATACGTTGGTCAGCGCAAGGGCAGTGCCTCGTCTACCGACGCCAGCAGCGCGTCAATTAAAGCGACCGTAGAAAAAGCCTTAGCCATTGCCCGTTATACGGGGGAGGACCCTGCCGCTGGTTTGGCGGATGCAGCGCTAATGGCCACTGATCTACCTGATCTTAAAGTGCACTATCCCTGGGCGTTAACAACAGATGAGGCCATTGATCTGGCGCTAGCGTGTGAAAAAGCCGGGCGTGACGTAGCGGGTATTCATCAGTCAGAAGGTGCCTCACTATCGAGTGGCGAAGGCGTTCGTGTTTATGCTAATAGCCATGGTTTTCTGGGCACCCAGAAGGGCAGCAGTCATTCACTCTCCTGTATGTTGATTGCCCAAGATGAGAAGGGTATGCAGCGTGATTATGATTACACGTCAGCGCGAAATCCTGCCATGCTTCGAGAACCTGAGGAGGTGGGCCGCGAAGCGGCGTCACGCACTCTACGTCGGTTAGGCGCTCAACGGCCGCCAACAGGTACTTTCCCAGTACTGTTTGATCCGTCACTTTCTAGCGGTTTGATAGGCCACTTGATGGGGGCATTGGCAGGCGGGGCACTTTATCGTGAATCCTCTTTCTTATGTGACCGTTTAGGTAGCTCGCTATTCCCAAACTGGTTTGGCTTAGAAGAGCGGCCTATGGAAGTGGGAGCGTCAGCTAGTTCGCCGTTTGACGCAGAAGGCGTTCAAACGCGCAATAACCGCTTTATTGAGCAAGGTACGGTGGCAAGTTATATGTTGTCTGCTTACAGTGCGCGGCGCTTGGGAATGCAATCCACGGGCAATGCAGGCGGGGCGCGCAATTTACGTTTACTAGCACCGCTAACGTCCCGGGATGATTTGCTAAAACAGATGGGTCGTGGCATTTGGGTGACTGAACTAATGGGGCAGGGGGTTAACGGCGTAACAGGTGATTACTCACGAGGTGCCGCAGGCTTCTGGATTGAAAACGGCGAAGTGCAGCATCCTGTCGAGGAGTTCACTATCGCTAGTAACTTGAATAGCATGTTTGCGGGCTTAGTGGCCGTTGGCGATGACACAGACACCCGTGGCAGCATTCACACGGGTAGCTGGCTAATTGATGCAATGACCATTGCGGGTAGCTAGTAACAAGCTTAACAACTAATGAAGCCAGCTGTGTGGCGAATTACTTGCAGTAGATGTTACCTGACATTATTGCTCTTCATCAAAACGCGCGTCGAACAACGCTTCTATAGCTTCTAATGCTTGTTCGGCGTCGTCTCCTTCAGCATGTATTCTCAACTCGGTGCCGCAGGGGGCGGCCAGCATCAGCAGTGACATAATGTTAGCGGCATCTGCCATCTGCTGTTGTTTGTAGACGTGAATATTGGCCGAAAATTGTTGGCCACACTTGACGAGTTTCGTCGCTGCACGGGCATGAAGACCGCGCTGGTTAGTGAGTGTTAACGTTCTTTCAGGCACTCTGGTTCCTTTTTGCCGAGTGGGGTCGTTAAGAAAAGGCGTTAGTTATTGCTGTTGTGCTTATGTTTCGCTGGTTGAAGATGTGGGCGCAAAAGGCAACGTTTCACTTAGGGTGTACTGCAACCCTAGTTCACGATGGCGGAGTTGAACCTCGCCTGTGTGCCTAACTAGCTTTTGCGCTAAGTCTTCTACCATGTAAACAGAGCGGTGCTGCCCACCGGTGCAGCCAATGGCAATCGTCATATAGCTACGCTGGCTATTTTGATAGGCAGGCAACCACTTTTCCAACCATACCTGAATATCATTACTCATCTCTTCCACTATGGAATAACCACTTAGGAAAGTAACGATTTTAGCATCGCGCCCAGTATATTGGCGTAACGTAGGATCCCAGTAGGGGTTTGGTAGACAGCGCACGTCAAAGACTAGATCTGCATCGAGCGGCACGCCGCGTTTGTAGCCAAACGATTCAAACGTAAGGGTAAGTCTATCTTCTCGCTGCTGGGCAACCTGATCTGTTATTCGGCGTCGCAAATCGTGAACCGATAAGCGAGAGGTGTCGATCATTAGGTCTGCGAGATCTCGAATGTCGAGCAGGGTTTCTTCTTCTTTATCAATTGCTTCTTCTAACGTCATATCACTATCCCGGGTTAGCGGGTGTCGCCGCCGCGTAGCAGAATAGCGTTCAAGAAGTATGCGAGCATCCGTAGTGAGATAGATAACTTGAAAGTGAATGCTTTTCTGGCGTAAAGCCTCGAGCATTGTCGGCAATTGCTGTAAAGCTGCTGGTAGATTGCGAGCATCAATGCTGACCGCTAGCTGAGTGCGCTCTCCTTGCTCACGCAGTTCATCTACTAGGGAGCCAAGTAGCATGGCAGGTAAGTTATCGATGGCGTAATAGCCAAGATCTTCTAACGCTTGTAAGGCGATAGATTTACCGGACCCTGAACGGCCGCTAATGATCACCAGTTGCATAGATTTTCTCTTGGCATGCCAATCAAAATGGGGATAAACGTTAGTTTAGCGTGTAGTGCTTAGCGGTGGGCCATCTAGGTAACAGGCTGCTCGCGTATTTTCGCTGTGATGAGTTCTAAAAGCTCACGCTGGCTTGTGGATTTACGCAGTTGTTGACGTGTGTCGACGTTATTCATAATAGACGCCACTTGACCTAATAATGCTAAGTGGGTGTCGTCTGCCTCTTCAGGCACCAATAGCACGAATACAAGATCGACTGGATCACCATCAATAGCATCAAAATCTACCGGCTCAGCAAGCTT
This sequence comes from Halomonas qinghailakensis, assembly GCF_025820815.1. Taxonomy (NCBI): domain Bacteria; kingdom Pseudomonadati; phylum Pseudomonadota; class Gammaproteobacteria; order Oceanospirillales; family Halomonadaceae; genus Halomonas; species Halomonas qinghailakensis. Next base: position 3,242,564 of record NZ_CP096973.1, read on the forward strand.
TAAAAAGCCAGCGATGGGCGAGCTGCAATGAGGGCTACGTGCATGAGGAATAGCAACTCCGTTGCCTATTCCTGTGCTTCCTAGGCGTTCGCGTCCAATAAGACGGCTAAACACTTCTTGGCTGTCTAAACTTGGGATGTTTTGTGCAATGAAGGTGCTGAAAAACTCCAGCACCCTCTTTTTACTGCCCCCAGGAACGTCATAGAGAACGCGCTCTGGGGGGAGGATAGTTTCCAACGTCATTGAATTAACGCACGCCTGCGCCTTGGGCGCGAGCTTGTGCTTTTTCCTTATGTTTAACGAGTTGACGATCAATTTTGTCTGCTAGCGCATCAATGGCTGCATACATGTCATTATCTAATGCTTCTGCGTGTAGGTCTGCACCGGCAGCATGCAGCGTGCAGGCAGCTTGCTGGCGCTCCTTTTCAACAGATAAGGTCACTTGTACGGTAGTAATATTGTCGTAATGGCGCTCAACGCGTTCCAGCTTTTCATTAACATAGTCACGCAAGGCGTCAGTCAGTTCTACGTGATGACCAGTGATATTTACTTGCATTGACGTGCTCCTTATCCGTCGGACTGTTCTTCGATTGTAACCCTTTTTGCGCTATTGCAAAGCCCTTAAACAGACTTTGTCTCTTTAGCGCTGTTTTATCAGCGTAAGCGGCGACGTTCGCTGGAAGAAGGAATGCCCATCGACTCGCGATATTTGGCCACTGTACGCCTCGCTACATTAATGCCTCCCTCTTCCAAAAGCGATACAAGACGGCTGTCTGAGAGAGGTTTGCCAGGCGGTTCATCTTGCACCAGTTTTTTGATTCGTGCACGGATGGCGGTGCTAGAGTGGCTGTCACCTCCGTCTTGCCCGCTCACTTGGCTGGAAAAGAAGTATTTGAGTTCAAATACGCCGCGCGGGGTATGGATATATTTCTGGGTGGTGACCCTGGAAATAGTAGATTCATGCATTTCCACAGCGTCTGCGATATCCGCTAAAATTAACGGCTTCATAGCTTCTTCGCCGTGTTCCAGAAAGCCTATCTGGCGAGCGATAATTTCTCGGCCAACACGCAGTAGCGTATCGTTTCGGCTTGAGAGGCTCTTGATTAGCCAGCGCGCTTCCTGAAGGTGCTCCTTTAAAAACTGGTTATCCTGGCTTTTGTCAGCCCGTTTGATAAGACTTGCGTAGTCAGGCTGAATACGCAGTCGTGGCAGTGCTTCTGGGTTTAGTTCCAGGTGCCAGCCTTCGTTGTCATGGCGAACCACTAGGTCTGGCGTTACATAGCTGTCATCGGTGTCTCCAAATGCGCTGCCTGGGCGAGGATCAAGGCTGCGGATCAAACGAATTACATCATCTAGCTGATCATCACCCAAGCTTAAACGTCGCTTTAACAAACGCACATCATCCTTACCGAGCGCTTCAAGAAATTGACGCACTAGCCTCTTGGCAGGCATAAGCAGCGGTGTATCTTCCGGTAGTGAGGCGAGCTGCAACATTAAACATTCGCGCAGATCACGAGCAAATACGCCGGTGGGTTCAAACTGTTGAAGACGCAGTAAGGTTGTTTCAACTTCACGCTGGCTAAGCCCTTCATGACCTTGGGCCTTAAGCCCCTCGCGGATGTCATTGAGGGGCTGAGTTAGATAGCCATTAGCATCCAGAGCATCTATAAGGCTTTCTGCGATGGCATGGTCGCGAGAGGAGAAATCCGTCATGGCGAGCTGCCAAAGTAGGTGGCCATGTAAGCTTTGACCAGCGGCTTGACGTTCAAAATCAGGCCCCTCGCCGCCGCTGCTATGGTTGCCTAGATCCTGATAAGTGTCTGACCAGTCACTATCAGTGGAGAGTTCGTTAGGAATGCTGTCGGACCATTCCGTTTCCTGGGGTTCACTAACAGCCTGTTCGCCGAATTCGTCTTCCTGCTCAAGCATTGGGTTGGCATCAAGTGCTTGCTGAATTTCTTGACGAAGGTCCAATGTTGATAGCTGCAGCAGGGCAATCGCCTGCTGCAGCTGGGGTGTCATGGTCAGCTGTGTGCCGATACGCAATTGAAGAGAAGCTTTCATGACCATCTGAGAACCACTCGTTTATCAGAAAGCTCCACCCTAGTGCGAGTTATGGTTTGGTGCAAGTGCAATAAGCATGCCACAGACACAATTTTTCAGGCAGGTGGTTGTTTACAGGCGAAAATCAGCACCTAAATAAACATCTCTTACCTTTTGGTTGTTGAGAATTTCTTGTGGCGGGCCGCTAGCGATGATGTGACCGTCGCCAACAATATAGGCGATATCGCAAATATCCAGCGTTTCTCGCACATTGTGGTCAGTAATCAATACGCCTATATGACGTTTTTTAAGTGCTCGGATAATTGCTTTAATGTCGCCTACTGAGATCGGATCGACGCCAGCGAACGGCTCGTCAAGCAAAATAAAGGCAGGTTCTGTTGCGAGGGAGCGAGCAATCTCAACACGTCTACGCTCTCCACCTGAAAGGCTCATACCTAAATTGTCGCGAATGTGGGTGATATGAAAATCTTCCAGTAGCGTCTCAAGACGTTGTTCGCGGGCGCTGTGATCAAGTGCTTTACGAGTCTCCAAGATTGCCATGATGTTATCGGCAACGGATAGTTTGCGAAAAATAGAGGCTTCTTGAGGCAGATAGCCAATCCCTGCCATGGCGCGCTCGTGCATAGGAGCATGCGTTAAATCAAGCCCATCAATGCCTACTTTTCCTGCATCAGACTTTACTAGGCCGACAATCATATAAAACGATGTTGTTTTGCCTGCGCCGTTAGGGCCAAGCAAACCGACGACGCTGCCTTGAGAGATCTCTAAATTTATGTCCTTAACCACGCGACGGCGTTTATAGCTTTTGGCTAAGTGATGGGCATAGAGTGTTTTTATCGGCGCCTCTTCGAATGTTGGTTTTGATGATGTGGTCTGAGGTGCTGGCTCTGCGCTATTTGTCGCCACTGGGCGCTCCCTATTGTTCTGGCTGAAGCGTCATTCGGATACGTTGTGGCTCACCGCCACTCACGTCAGAGCGGGCCTGAACCACGCCTTGGTCAATGAAATACTCTAATCGGCCGCCCTGAAAACGATCTGTTTGCTGGGTAAGTTCGGCTTGATCAATCAGTTCTACTCGGCGTTCGGCCACATGATAGATAATCCGCTTTGCCCAGCCTTCCATCGGGCTAGCCTGACCTTCGGGTTGGTTGCGTATATAGGCTCGCTCACCGGTTGCCACGGCGCGCGATAGTTCGCCAGCATCATTGCGCTGGATTTCAACGCGATTGCCGCGCAGCTGCATATTGCCCTGCCGAATATCGACATTCCCAAAATACACGGCGGTGCCCGCTCGTTGGTCTAGATCTAACCGGTCAGCTTCTACTTCTACAGGGGCTTGGCTTTGTGCCATGACCGGTAGCGCTGCCGCAGAGAGGGGTAGCGCAATGGTGAAGAGTGCTGTACGAATGAGAGCGTTCATTGCGGCTCCTACGGAGAACGAGTGGCAGGCGGATGAGTGCCGCGCACGTTATTGGTTAAGCGAATCTGGCTATCATCTAGCCATATATCCATGCGTGATGCGTCAAGGCGCTGAGGCGGTTGCTGTAGCACTGTTTTGGAATCGCTCCAGGCATGACGCGTGACGCCATTATAATGTAATAACTCTGTATTGAGCTGCCAGCCCTCATCAGGTGAGAGCAGCTGGGCAGAGCCGGCTAATGTGAGTGCCTGTGTATCCGTATTTAGGGTACCTGTCTCAGCTGTAGCCAGCCATTGGCGTTCTTCACTATCAAAGAGTGTCGCTATGGGAGAGGTAACATCAGTCATCGCTGTCTGCGGGGTGTGCACTAAGCGTGGCGTCATTAGCGATTGCTGAATGGTGCCTGTGTCACCAAATAGTGTCATTTCCGCATTTTCAAGTACGTGACCTGGCTCTTGAGCCCTCGCATCGGGATTAAACGATTGGTCTTTATATCCACGCGGGTCTATCCAGGCAAGTACACCCCCCAGCACCACCACAAGCGTGGTAATCCAAAACCGTTTCCTAACCCAAAAGCGCATTACGATTGACCGTGTAAATACGTATCTAACACAGCGTCCCAATGACCTTGAGACATCAGTAAATTATCGCAGATTTCACGCACAGCACCGTGGCCGCCAAGCCGATCAGTGATCCAGTCAGCATGGGTATGCATATAATCAGGGGCATTAGGGACAGTGATGCCAACGCCTGAGCGTTTCATCGGTGCAAGGTCTGGCAGGTCATCGCCACAATAAGCAACATGCTCTAGTGTGATATCTAGGCGTTGGCAAAGCGCGCGTAGCGTAGTGAGTTTATCCTCACACCCTTGATATACATGCGTAATGCCCAAAGAAGCGGCACGTTGGCTGACCATAGGTGAATCCCGCCCGGTAATTAAGGCAACATGGATACCTACGCGCTTCAATAGCTTGAGACCGTGACCGTCTTGGGTATGAAACGCTTTGATTTCGATGCCATCCGCTTGAAAGTAGAGGCGGCCATCAGTAAGTACGCCGTCAACATCAATCGCCAGTAGTTTTACGCGGCGAATCCGGTCTTGTAGTGCTTCAGGTAGGGCCATATAGCCTCCCTATTATTAACGTTTAAAAAGATGGTTATATAACGCCGCTAGCAAGTAGGTCGTGCATATGCAGCGCACCAATGGGACGCTGCTGATCATCCACAACTGCGAGTGCGGTAATTCGACTATCTTCCATAATGCGAACGGCTTCAGCCGCCAATATATCGGGTCCAATACGTTTTCCAGGGCGCGTCATAACATCATCGACGATGACGTCACGCAGGTCATGAAACTGATCCAGCGTTCGGCGTAAGTCACCGTCGGTATAGACGCCCGCAAGACGCCCCTCACTATCCACTACACAGGTAAAGCCCAGGCCTTGCCGGGTGATTTCTATAAGTGCATCACGCAAGGGGCTGCCTAGTGCCACTTGGGGGAGGCGTGTCCCGTTGTGCATCAAATCTTTAACGCGAAGGAGCAAACGTTTGCCCAGGCTACCTCCTGGATGTGAAAGTGCAAAATCCTCAGCGGTAAATCCGCGTGCTTCCAATAACGCAACAGCCAAAGCGTCGCCTAAGGCAAGTGCTGCAGTGGTTGAACTTGTTGGCGCTAGGTCGAGAGGGCAGGCTTCGCGCTCAACGCCACTATTGAGGTGTGCATCCGCATGTTTAGCCAATGTTGAGCCAGGGCGGCCGGTCATACTAACAAGAGGAGTGCCTAAGCGTTTCAGTAGCGGCAGTAGCGCGGTAACTTCTGCTGTTTCACCAGAGTTGGAGAGTGCTAATACGACATCCGCCCGGGTAATCATGCCGAGATCGCCGTGACTGGCTTCGCCTGGGTGTACAAAAAAAGCAGGCGTACCGGTACTTGCCAATGTAGCTGCTAATTTCCCCGCAATATGACCTGACTTACCCATGCCAGTCACGACAACACGGCCATGGCAGGCAAGAATCAGCTCGCAAGCGTGGTCAAAATGTTCATCAAGTTTGGCTTGTAGCCCACCAATGGCTGCCTGCTCAATTTGTAAGGTGCGCAGCGCACTTTCACGCAGTGGGCTAGGGGTCGATAGTGGCTGGCGCATAAGGTGGTCTCTTTTTCATTAGCGTTAAAACAGTAAGAATAACATCTCGGCGCAGATTGTAGGGGATGCGCGCACTGTCCTGACAAGAATAGCCACAATGAGTGAATCTGTTACTGTGAGTAGCGTTAAGTTACGATGTTCGATAATATTTCGAAAACACTGTTTTTTAAACTATCTGTTTTTCAGATTAACTGTTTTTTTAAACTATCTCGCTTGCAGGCGACCAGCTTATGCTAGTGCTGTCACGGCAAGACGATCATCAAGGCCAGCCAGCCCATGACAGATGTTCCCTTCATAGAAATTGAAGATTTGTACTTCTCGCGAGGAGAGCATGATATTTTTCGCGGAATCAATATGACGATTTCGCGTGGCCAAGTGACCGCTATTATGGGGCCAAGTGGTACAGGTAAAACGACCCTTTTAAAGCTGATTGGTGGCCAGTTAACACCCGACCGAGGGCGAGTGTTAATCGATGGTCAAGACGTGCACCGCCTGTCACGTAAAGCCCTCTTCAGTCTTCGTAAGCGCATGGGAATGTTGTTTCAGAGTGGTGCGTTATTTTCAGACCTTGATGTGTATGAAAATGTCGCGTTTCCGCTTCGAGTGCATACCAATTTGCCAGATACTATGATTCGCGATCTTGTGCTTCTCAAGTTGCAAGCGGTGGGGTTGCGCGGGGCAAGGCACTTATCGCCTGCTGAGCTTTCGGGGGGGATGGCAAGACGTGTGGCTTTGGCACGTGCGGTAGCGCTTGACCCAGAGCTAATCTTGTATGATGAGCCTTTTGTCGGCCAAGATCCTATTTCAATGGGTGTGCTTGTCCAGCTTATTAAACGGCTTAATCAGGCGTTGTCACTTACGTCAGTGATCGTTTCACACGATATCAAAGAGACTCTTAGTATTGCGGATTACCTGTACTTAATAGCCGATGGACAGGTGGTTGCTTCTGGCACGCCACGCACTTTAGATACAAACCAAGACCCGCGGGTGAGTCAGTTTATTCACGGTGAGCCTGATGGCCCCGTACCGTTTCATTACCCAGCTGAGACCCTCTACCACGATATTCTAGGCCAAGCCTCTGCAGGGAAGGTGCGCTAAATGCAATCAAACATTAAACATGCTATCTCGCATGTTGTTCGGCTTGGGCGAAAAGGATGTGATGCCTTGGAGTCGTTAGGACGTGCAGGTATCTTCTTGGCGCAGTCTGCAGTAGGGGTTCCCTCGCGGGAAGGCTGGTTATTATGGCTACGCCAAGTGCATTTTGTTGGTGTTTTGTCGCTTGCGATTGTCTTGGTATCGGGGCTGTTTATTGGCATGGTGCTTGCCCTCCAGGGTTACACCATTTTGGTTGACTTCGGTGCAGAACAGGCGCTTGGTCAAATGGTGGCGCTTTCACTATTGCGTGAATTGGCACCGGTGGTCGCTGCGCTTCTGTTTGCCGGGCGCGCTGGCTCTGCTTTAACGGCAGAAATTGGTCTTATGAAGGCGACCGAGCAGCTGACAAGCATGGAAATGATCGGTGTTGACCCACTGCGCAGGGTCGTAGCTCCCCGCTTATGGGCTGGTTTTATCGCACTACCTATTCTTACCGTTGGATTTAGCGTGGTGGGCATTTGGGGGGGCTATTTAGTAGGTGTGGAGTGGTTAGGCGTTTTCGAAGGCTCTTATTGGAGCAATATGCAGGCTAGCGTTTCATTTGTTGATGATATCGGTAATGGAATCATCAAAAGCCTTGTGTTCGCAGTGGTCGTTACCTGGATTGCGGTGTTTCAAGGGTATGACTTAGTGCCAACATCTGAAGGTATTTCACGTGCCACAACCCGCACAGTGGTGTATTCATCGCTTGCTGTTTTGGGGCTAGATTTTGTATTGACTGCCGTTATGTTTGGCGGTCTTTGAAGGGTGGAGCAATAACATGAAGCGCAGTAAAACCATGGAGTTTGGCGTTGGCTTGTTTATGCTGGCGGGTATCTTAGGGCTTGTTTTTTTAGGCTTACGTGTCAGTGGGATGACGCTATCGGCGCCTTCTGATACGTTTCGTCTTGAGGCAAGCTTTGCCAATATTGGTAGTCTAAAACCACGCGCGCGCGTCACTATGGCTGGCGTTACAGTGGGCCGCGTTGAGGCCATAGAACTTGATACTGAATGGTACGATGCGCGGGTAGTGCTGAGTCTTAATAGTGAACTTCAGGGTCAGCTTACTCAAGATACTACAGCAGCGATCTTAACGGCAGGTTTGCTTGGAGAGCAATATATCGGTTTAAGCGTTGGTGGTGACCCGAATATGCTTGAAGAAGGTGATGTCATTCGAGATACCCAGTCAGCCTTGGTGCTTGAAGAACTTATCCAACAATTTGTATCCAATATGGTTACTAACTGAGCACCTTCTGTGCTGCTAGTTGATATGAGGTGATTGTTATGAAGGAAAAGAGCGTAATGTTGGCTCGTCGTTTGCTTTTTTTGGTAGTACTAGCTTTTGTTTTACTGCCTTTTGTAGCTCAGGCCCAGTCAATGTCGCCAGAAGCGTTGGTGCGTGACAACGTTAAGCAATTTATGGAGCAAATCAACGGTAGAGAAGATTATTACGCCAATAATCTTGATGAGCTCAAAGCTCTAGTTAACGACAGCCTGAATGATGTGGCTGATTTTCGTTATATTGGCGCTAGCGTTATGGGAAGCTATTTTCGCAATGCAACGCCGGAACAGCGTAGTCGGTTCGCCGATGTATTTCGTCAAACGCTGATTGATACCTATACACGTGGCCTTGTGACGTTTGATTATGATGAGTTAAGAGTGTTAAGCGACCAGCGGGGCCAGCGTTATGAGGATCAAGCAAGCGTCGATATGGAAGTGGTTGCTAACAATGGACAAGTGTACCCAGTAAGTTACAGCCTGCGGCTCTCGGACGGTGAGTGGAAAGTGGTCAATGTCATTGTTAATGGCATTAATCTAGGGCTTACGTTCCGCAACCAGTTTGATCAGTCAATGCGCGAAAATAACCGAGATTACGATGCAGTAATTCGCAACTGGTCGCCTGAAATTGGCGTTGATGAGCTTGAGCAAGGGGGCAACGCGTGACGACGTTGTTATCTACGTCGCATGTATCGCTGATTGCGCAAGCCAATACGTTGTCGGTCAACGGTGACCTTACTGTCAATGCAGCGGCCGACGTGGCCGCTGTAGGTGTCAAATGGCTTGAAAGTGCTCAGTTAACGGAAGTTACTTTAGATTTTTTTGGCGTCACCAGGGCAAGTAGCGCGGCGATTAGCGTGCTATTTGAATGGTTACGTGCTTGTCATTTACTGGGGGTTGTTGTTACGTCGATTATGTTGTCTGCCCCGCTTGAGCGGCTAACCTCGCTAGCTGAGCTTGATGCATTGATAAAATCGCCCAACACTGAAGCCTAAGCGATTACTCAACATCGCCAAGTGGGCTGCTTTTCTTTATCATGTTTTCCACTATTTCAACGCCCTTACTTGTTTTAATGACCCCAAAGGAGTTTTTTACCCTATGCAACCCAATGAAGTAAAAGCACTGCTTGAGTCTCGCATTGATGGATGTGATTTTCATATCCAGGGTGAGGGCTGTAACTTTCAGGTGATTGCGGTTGGCGAAGCCTTTGAAGGTCTTTCTCCCGTTAAGCGTCAGCAGTTGGTTTACGCTGCACTGAGTGACGAAATCGCATCGGGCGCTCTTCACGCTATTAGCATCAAAACGTTTACTCCGGGGCAGTGGCAAACTGCACCGGAAAACGTTTAGTAGCGGCTGTTCCATGGATAAATTAATGATTACCGGCAATGGGTCGGTAGATGGTGAAGTGTGGGTAAGCGGTGCCAAAAACGCGGCACTGCCGATTTTGTGTGCCAGCCTTTTGGCAGATGGTCCGGTCATTATTGGTAATTTGCCTCATTTGCAGGACATTACTACTACGCTGGAGTTGCTAGGGCGAATGGGCGTTGAGCCTGTGATGGGAGAGAAGCTCAGTATCCAGCTTGACGGCTCTCAGGTAACACAGTGTCATGCCCCCTATGAGCTGGTTAAGAAGATGCGCGCCTCTATTCTAGTATTAGGTCCATTGCTGGCGCATTTTGGTAAAGCAGATGTGTCGTTACCAGGGGGGTGTGCAATTGGTTCGCGTCCAGTTGACTTGCACATTCGTGGCCTTGAGGCGATGGGTGCAGAGATTCGCGTTGAGGCGGGTTATATTCGTGCCCACGTAGATGGTCGCTTGAAAGGTGCCACCATCTTTTTCGATACAGTAACGGTAACGGGTACTGAAAATCTGCTGATGGCGGCTACGCTTGCAGAGGGCACCACTATTCTTGAAAATGCAGCGCGCGAGCCCGAGATTGTCGATCTTGCCGAGTGCTTAATCAAGATGGGGGCCAACATCCGCGGTCAAGGCACTGACACCATTGTCATTGAGGGGGTGGAGTCGCTGCATGGTTGTGAGCATGATGTCATGCCTGACCGTATTGAGACTGGCACTTTTTTGGTCGCAGCGGCCATGACGGGTGGGCGTGTGAAGGTAAAGCGCACCCGCGCTGACATTCTAGAAGCGGTGCTCGCGAAGCTTGAGGAAGCCGGTGCCGATATTACCAGCGGCGATGATTGGATCGCCCTAGATATGCACGGTAAGCGCCCAAAGGCGGTGAACATCCGTACGGCACCCTATCCTGCATTTCCTACTGATATGCAAGCTCAGTTTGTTGCAATGAATGCTGTTGCCGTAGGCCACTCGCGGGTGGTGGAAACCATTTTTGAAAACCGCTTTATGCACGTACAAGAGCTAAACCGGATGGGGGCAAATATTACCCTTGAAGGTAATGCGGCATTAATTGAAGGCGTAGAAAAGCTTTCAGGTGCGCCGGTTATGGCCACTGATCTGCGTGCGTCAGCGTCATTGGTGATCGCAGCCATGATGGCCGAAGGCGAAACGCTTGTAGATCGTATTTATCACATTGATCGTGGTTATGAGTGCATCGAGGAAAAATTACAGCTGTTGGGCGCGCGCATTCGACGTATTCCCGGCTAAGCCATGCTATTAACCATTGGCCTAAACAATGAGTAAGCAACTAATTTTAGCCCTTTCAAAAGGGCGTATATTGGATGAAACGCTGCCACTGTTGGCAGATGCGGGCATCGCCCCTGCAGAAGATTTGGGTAAAAGCCGTAAACTGCTGTTCGATACTAATTTGCCGAACGTAAAGTTGGTCATTATACGGGCAACCGATGTGCCGACGTACGTTCAGCTTGGGGCGGCAGATATGGGTATTGCGGGCAAGGATGTACTTCTCGAGCATGGGGTAGAGGGCTTGTATGAGCCATTAGACCTAGAGATTGCCCGTTGCAAATTGATGACGGCAGGTGTCACCGGTCAGTTGCCTGCTAAAGCGCGCCTTCGTGTAGCCACTAAGTTTGTTAACGTGGCAAGACGCTACTATGCCGAGCAGGGTATTCAGGCGGAAGTGATCAAGCTTTATGGAGCGATGGAGCTTGCGCCCTTAATGAATTTGGCTGATGAAATTGTGGATATAGTGGATACCGGTAATACGTTGCGGGCCAATGGCATGGAACCCCGTGAGTTGATTGCCCATATCAGTACCCGCCTAGTGGTGAATAAAGCATCCATGACCATGAAACATGATCAAATTAAGCCACTATTAACCCGCTTGGAAGAGGCGGTTAAAAAGCGCCAGACTCAGCCTATTGAATGACGCGAGGTTTACCATGAGCGATAAGTCCACAGCTACCATTGCACGTCTTTCAACCGCAGATGGGGCATTCCACCAGCATTTAAATGCGCTGTTGGACTGGGAAGGTGTGTCTGATAAGGCAGTGCAGGCTCGTGTTGAAGAGATATTGGCAGACGTCAAGCTGCGAGGCGATAGTGCTGTTATTGAGGCCACCAATCGCTTTGACCGACTATCGGTTGGTTGTATGGAGCAGTTGCGGCTATCGCCTGAGCAATTGAAAAAGGCGTTTGACAGTCTGCCTGATGAGCAGCGTGACGCGCTATCAGCTGCTGCTGAACGCATTAAGCGTTACCATGAGCACCAAAAGCCAACCTCATGGCAGTACGAAGAGGATGATGGAACGGTGCTTGGCCAGAAGGTGACGCCGTTAGACCGCGCAGGTATTTATGTGCCAGGTGGAAAAGCCGCTTACCCTTCCTCAGTGTTGATGAATGCTATTCCTGCTCATGTGGCTGGCGTGCGCGAAATCGTTATGGTGGTGCCGACCCCCGATGGTGTGCTGAACGATCTTGTGTTAGCAGCAGCGCACTTAGCGGGTGTCGATTATGTGTTCACGATAGGTGGCGCGCAGGCGGTAGCAGCGCTTGCATATGGCACAGAAAGTGTCCCGCGGGTAGATAAAATTGTCGGTCCAGGCAATATTTATGTGGCTACCGCCAAGCGGGCGGTGTTTGGCCAAGTCGGTATTGACATGATTGCAGGCCCCTCTGAAATCATGGTGGTATCCGACGGCCAAACAGATCCTGATTGGCTGGCGATGGACTTATTCTCCCAGGCTGAACATGACGAAGATGCACAAGCAATATTGGTCAGCTGGGATGTTGCTCATCTCGATGCGGTGGAGGCTTCTATTGAGCGCCTATTGCCGACCCTTGAGCGAGAAGGCATTGCGCGTGTTTCGCTGCAGCGACGTGGTGCGTTAATTCTATGCCAAGACCAAGCTGAAGCTATTGATTTAATCAATCGCATTGCGCCAGAGCACCTTGAACTTTCAGTAGAGACGCCAAATACATGGCTTGATGGTATTCGTCATGCTGGCGCTATCTTTATGGGGCGGCATACGTCAGAAGCTTTAGGCGACTACTGTGCGGGGCCGAACCATGTGCTTCCTACGTCTGGCACGGCGCGTTTTTCCTCGCCATTGGGGGTTTATGACTTCCAGAAACGCTCATCTATCATTCACTGTTCGCCCGAGGGTGCATCTGAGCTTGGTAAAATAGCATCGGTGCTCGCCAGAGGTGAATCACTGACGGCCCATGCGCGTTCAGCTGAGTATCGTATTAACGATTAAGCGTTCCTTGTACAGGCGTTGATTTACATCAGAGCGGCTTACGAGTCGCTCTGATGCCCTCCAGACGTAGCATTAGTGGGCACAGGCCGTTCACCCACCTCTAGTGTTATGTCCATGCGCTCGCCGCCTCGCACTACCGTTAGCGGTAGTTCCGTGCCTGGTGGGATGGAGGCGATATCGCTCATTGTAGCGCGCGCATCCAAAATCACTTGGCCGTCAATAGATAGGAGTACATCACCCGGCTGTAAGCCTGCCTTGGCCGCTGGCCCATCTTTCACGACGCCGGCGACAATAACTCCTTGTGGAGTTCTTAGTCCAAATGATGCGGCTAGCTCGCGGGAAAGCGCTTGTGCTTCTATGCCTAACCAGCCGCGGATGACGCGACCGCGAGTTACAAGTTCGTTCAAAATGCTGTGGGCAAGGTTGGCTGGAATCGCGAAGCCAATCCCTTGTGATCCCCCTGATCGTGAGAAGATAGCCGTATTAATGCCCACTAAAGCGCCGTCAGGATTAACTAATGCTCCCCCGGAGTTGCCCGGGTTTATTGCTGCATCTGTCTGAATGAAGTCTTCATAGGCATTTAAGCCTAAGTGGCTACGTCCTGTGGCGCTAATAATACCCATCGTCACGGTTTGCCCAACACCGAAAGGGTTGCCGATAGCGAGTGCTACATCACCCACGGCCACCTGTTCAGAGTCAGCAAGCTCAATCACTGGTAAATCATCGAGAACAATGCGTAAAACAGCAAGATCGCTTTCTGGATCAGTGCCAATTACCTCGGCAAGTGTTTCCCGACCATCGCGAAGTGCTACCTGTATTTGGTCAGCGCCATTAATAACATGATGATTGGTCAACACGTAGCCGTCCTGGCTGACGATAACACCAGAACCCAGGCTCGATAGCATTCGCTGGTGGGTGGTAGCATCGTCGCCGCTGAAAAACTGCTGGAAAAATGGGTCAGACATCAATGGGTGCTGGTCGCGCTCAACAATGCGCGAGGAGTATATGTTGACGACGGCTGGTGCCGCTTGATTCACCGCGTTTGAATAACTGGCAGGCCCTTGGTTACGGTTAAGTGGTTCCGCTTGCCGTATTTCAGGAGCTGGTCGGTTTGCTGCCGGTTCACCACGGGTAGGCACCAGTGGGGAGGGGGGTTCGACGGTTGCTGGTGGCGTTTGTCGAAATGGGTTAGGTAAATATTCTGGAAAGGCAAGTAACACCAATGCGGCGAGCAATAGCCCGGTGATGATTGGCCATATATAGGGCAGCACAGAGCGGTGCATGCGAAGTTTCCTCAGCGGATGATAGTCTAAAATAGTCGCGAGGTTCGCGATAACGCGAAGCGAGATTTACAATAGCGCTATCGTAACACTTTATTGAGACGTTCCTCACGACAGCCTGTTAATCGCTTTAAGGAGTCAGTGTGATTCATCGCGACCAATTAGTAGCCGCCTGTGATCATCAGCTGCGATCATCGCAATTTAAAGACTTTACCGTTAACGGCCTTCAGGTAGAAGGGAGGGATACTGTAAAGCGAGTAATGTCGGGCGTGACGGCCTGCCAGGCGTTGCTAGAGGAGGCAGTATCTTGGCAAGCAGATATGGTATTAGTACACCATGGATATTTCTGGAAAAATGAGCCAGTCGCTATTACCGGAATGAAGAAGAGGCGAATTAAAACGCTGCTTGATAACGAAATGAGTTTACTTGCTTATCACTTGCCATTAGATGCGCATGCAGAGTTTGGCAATAATGCCGAGCTGGCAAAGCGTCTGGGCTGGAAGGTAGAAGGTTGCATTGACGGTGAGATTGGAGAGGGTCTGTTGTGGTCTGGTCGATTGGCGGAGCCGCTGAGCGTAAGTGAAGTAGGCGCTCAATTAGCCTCAGTGCTTTATCGCACGCCTTTAGTTATCGAGGCGCCTGACGCTGGCCCTGTAGAGCGTATTGCCTGGTGCACCGGTGGTGCTCAAGATATGATTACAGCGGCGTATGAAGCTGGGGCGCAAATGTTTGTGTCTGGTGAGATATCAGAGCGCACGACGCATTTGGCTAGAGAGATGGGAATTCACTACATTGCTGCAGGACATCACGCGACTGAGCGATTTGGTGTTCAGGCGCTGGGCGAATGGTTAGCGAGCGAGTATGGCGTAATACATCGCTTTGTCGACATCGACAACCCAGCCTAGGAGCTTGTATCCAGCATCCGCATTAGCTTACTGTGCGGATGCTTTCAAAGGCATTGGCCTCGTTAGGTGTTATTAATAACGAGGTGGTTGTGCTTTGTTTGAATCAGTATCTTTCTGACTATCCTTTAAGCCAAAGTCTTCAGACAGCGTGCCACTTTTGCCGTCTGCATAGTCACGAGGCGTATTAACATCGCTTTCGCTACCAGTGGTAGTCATTGAGCTGTTCTGGGTGGTTGTCGCTGTAAAGCTTGTTCCAAGCTTCCACTCAGCAGCTTCTTTCTCAATGTGCTGCTCTAGCTGATCAGCTTCATGGCGAAGATTAATTAAATGTTGTTGGATGCCAGAGAGATGACTTCCCATGCCTTTTTTTAACTCGGCTATTTGATGCTCACGTTCAAGCAGTGCTTGCTTTAAGGTGGCATGGTCACGCTGACCTTTGCTAAATAAGCGATAGCAGACCAGGCCAATAGCAAACCCAATAATAAGACCGATAATTGCAAAAGTGAATGGCGAGCTTGCTTCCACAGTTTTCTCCCTATAGGTGATGCGTGCCACCAGCTGCATGGCGAAACTTAACAGATAGCTTAACAGACAACTTAACAAAACTTGACCATTATAGGCGCGTATCCGTCGGTTGGGTCAATCCGCTCATGCGCTCAGTCGTTAAGCAGCGTATAATATTTTCTTTTTTATTTGAGCAAGCTGTGTCCTTGCAGTGATACAGCGTCGTTCGAGATGTGCGCTGTGGGAGCGAATTGATGTCATCATTATCTGCACGTCAATACAGTGAGCAGGCGAGCCGATTAACGCCTTTTGCACGGTATCAAGAAGACCTAAAGCGCGACGACTTTCAGTATGACCCAGCCCAAGAGCAAGCGGTTAAGCATCTTCAGCGCCTGTACGATGAATTACTGGCTACGCCTGCTGTCGCTCCTAAAGCCGTTATTGCTAGCAAAGGGTTGAAAGCGAAAATGGCTGGTCTACTTGGTAAAAAGGCCAGCTCAGGTGAGCCAGCGCTACCCGAAGTGAAGGGGCTTTATTTTTGGGGTGGAGTGGGGCGTGGTAAAACGTATCTGGTTGATACCTTCTACGAAGCTCTTCCTTTTCCTGAGAAAATGCGTACCCACTTTCATCGTTTCATGCAGCGTGTTCATAATGAGTTAACGCATTACAAAGGTGAAAAGAACCCTCTAACGCTGATTGCCGGGAAGTTTGCTGCTGAAGCGCGTGTCATCTGCTTTGATGAGTTTTTTGTTAAAGACATTACTGATGCAATGATTCTGGCTAATTTACTTGAGGCGTTGTTTGAGCGTGGGGTGGTATTAGTAGCGACATCAAACATCATACCTGATGACCTTTATAAAGATGGGTTGCAGCGTGCAAGATTTGTTCCTGCTATAGAGCTAGTTAACCGCCACTGTGAGGTCGTTAATGTCGACTCGGGTGTTGACTACCGTTTGCGTGCTTTGGAGCGGGCGGAAATTTTTCATGCGCCGCTTGATGAGGCGGCAGAGCGGGAGTTGAGCAGAAGCTTTTGCGAAATAGCTGGCAATGAGGGTGAAGAAGGTGCGCCTCTAGAAATTAATCATCGCGTTTTGAAGACGCGCCGTCTGCATGATGACGTGGCATGGTTTGAGTTCGCTGAGCTGTGCGATGGGCCGCGTAGCCAGAATGATTACATAGAGCTTGCCAGAGAATTCCACACGGTTTTGGTTTCTAACGTTATTCAGATGAATGCAAAGACAGACGACCAGGCTCGAAGGTTTATTAATATGGTCGATGAGTTTTATGATCGCGGGGTTAAGCTGTTGATGTCGGCAGAGGTAGCGGTTGAAGCACTATATAGCGATGGAAAGCTGACATTTGAATTTCAGCGAACTTTGTCGCGTTTGCAGGAGATGCAGTCTAAAGAGTATTTAGCATTACCTCATAAGCCATAAGCCATAAGCCATAAGCCATAAGCTGGCAAGCAGGCCTCTGGGGTTCAATCAGACTGCCGTTAAACATGGTGTCGGTAAAAATGTTGTTTGCAACAACATCACTACGAGTCAGCGATACTAATAAAAAACGACGGCGGCACTTAACTTGCTGCCGCGCTTGCTGTAGAATGCCGCCTCGCTACATGTTGCTTGGGTTTTTCTGGCAACCAAAAAAAATAGGGATGGTGCTTCATCGCTTACTTAGCGGTGTAAGCTACCCAATACACTTAATCTGGTGATTTCATCCATGAAGACGTTCAGTGCTAAGCCGCAGTCCGTCCAGCGCGACTGGTATGTAGTCGACGCTACGGACAAAACGCTCGGTCGTCTGGCAACCGAGATTGCTCGCCGCCTGCGTGGCAAGCATAAGCCCGAATTTACTCCTCACGTTGACACTGGCGACTACATCGTCGTTATCAATGCTGAAAAAGTCCATGTAACCGGTAACAAGGCGAAGGCTAAAACCTATTATCGTCACACTGGTTACCCGGGCGGTCTGCGCTCTATGACATTCGACAAAATGCTTGATCATGCGCCTGAGCGCATCATTGAGTCTGCCGTTAAAGGTATGTTGCCGAAAGGTCCTTTGGGTCGCGCCATGTACTCCAAGTTGAAAGTGTACGCCGGTGCCGAGCATCCGCATGCTGCCCAACAGCCGCTTGAACTGAACATCTGAGGAAATCTTCGCCATGACACAGCAGTATTACGGTACCGGGCGCCGCAAGACTTCCACCGCTCGCGTGTTTATGAAGCCGGGCTCTGGCAAAATTACTGTCAACAACCAAGACCTTGACCTTTATTTTGGTCGTGTTACTGGTCGTATGGTTGTTCGTCAGCCGCTTGAGTTGACTGAGACGCTGAACCAGTTTGACATATTCGTCACTGTTGCTGGCGGCGGCGGCTCCTCCCAAGCAGGTGCTATTCGTCACGGTATCACTCGTGCCCTGATGAACTACAATGAAGATCTGCGCCCGACCTTGCGCGCTGCGGGTTACGTAACTCGTGACGCTCGCCAAGTTGAGCGTAAGAAAGTGGGTCTGCGTAAAGCGCGTCGTCGTCCGCAGTTCTCTAAGCGTTAATTTTACGCTATGCGGCAAAAACGCCCAGGTCAACGACCTGGGCGTTTTTTGTTGGAATATCAAAAAATTATAACGCTTATACCACCATGGTCACGGGCAGTTGTTCTTGTGCAGAGCGCTTTGTTTTTTTAACATAGAGCGTATTTGATATTCGTCGCCGCAAGACGCCTTTGCGGCGGAACGGGTAAGCTGATGGGAGAAACCAGAAATGGCAGATAACGGCGTAAACAAAGGTCGGCGCCGTTTCCTCGTGGGCGCCACCTCCGTTGTTGGGGCGGTGGGTGCTGTCGGGGTTGCGGTCCCCTTTGTGGCTTCTTGGCAGCCTAGTGCCAAGGCAAGGGCGGCAGGTGCGCCAGTTCAAGCAGATATATCGAAGCTTGAACCTGGACAGCGCATGACCGTCGAGTGGCGTGGACGGCCGATTTGGATTATTAATCGTACGCCTGAGATGATCGAGCGAACCGAAGCCTTAGATCCAGGCAGTCTTGCTGACCCTGACTCCGAAGTGCCTCAGCAGCCTGCCTATATCCAAGGTGGGTTACGCTCTATCAAGCCAGAGATAGGTGTGCTGATTGGTATCTGTACGCATTTGGGATGTTCCCCGCTGTTTCGGCCTGAGCCAGATGCCGAAGGGGTAGGGGTGGATAATTGGCCGGGTGGTTTCTTCTGCCCATGTCATGGTTCTCGCTTTGACTTAGCCGGTCGTGTGTACACCAACGTCCCTGCGCCGACTAACCTTGAAGTTCCGCCTTACCGTTTTGAAAGCGATGATATCATCGTGGTAGGCGAAGACGAGGAGGCTGCATAATGGGTAATCCAGATAAGGCCAAAGCAGAAAGCGGTATCATGCGCTGGGTGGATGACCGCTTTCCTGCCACGCAGATGATGCAAGATCATCTCACGAAGTACTATGCACCGAAGAATTTCAACTTCTTCTACTTGTTTGGCGTCCTGGCATTGCTGGTGCTGGTGAACCAAATCCTGACGGGTGTGTGGCTAACAATGAGCTACAACCCTTCAGCAGAAGGTGCGTTTGCCTCCGTTGAATACATCATGCGTGATGTGGAGTGGGGCTGGTTGATCCGTTATATGCATACCACCGGCGCCTCTGCCTTCTTTGTGGTTATTTACATGCATATGTTCCGTGGTCTTTTGTATGGTTCGTACAAAGCGCCGCGAGAGCTAGTATGGATCTTCGGTATGACCATCTATCTCGCCTTGATGGCAGAAGCCTTTATGGGTTATCTGCTGCCATGGGGACAAATGTCATATTGGGGTGCCCAGGTTATTATTTCGCTGTTCTCTGCGATTCCAGGTATCGGTCCTGACCTTGCCCAGTGGGTGCGTGGTGATTTCCTGATTTCCGGTATTACGTTGAACCGCTTCTTTGCGCTTCATGTTGTTGCATTGCCCATTGTTATTTTGGCTCTTGTCGTGCTGCACATTATTGCGCTTCACGAAGTGGGTTCGAATAATCCAGACGGTATCGACATCAAGCAGAAGAAAGATGAGACCGGTAAGCCGCTGGATGGTATTGCCTTCCATCCGTACTACACCGTGAAGGATTTGGTGGGTATTGCAATCTTCCTGTTTGTGTTCTGTGTGGTTGTTTTCTACTTCCCGGAAGGGGGTGGCTACTTCATTGAGAAACCGAACTTTGAGCCTGCTAACCCGCTGAAAACGCCTGATCACATCGCTCCAGTGTGGTATTTCACGCCTTTCTACGCGATTTTGCGTGCCATTACGTTCTCGCTGTTTGGGTTAGATGCTAAGTTCCTTGGCGTTCTCTTCATGGGTGGCGCAATCGCCGTTCTTTTTGTTCTGCCTTGGCTTGACCGTAGCCCGGTCCGCTCTATGCGCTACAAGGGCTGGATGTCCAAAGTTATGTTGCTGTTGTTTGCGATTAGTTTCGTCATTCTGGGTGTATTGGGCGTGCTGCCATCGACAGAGGGGCGGACCCTTCTGGCGCAGGTCTGTACAGCCATTTACTTCGCCTTCTTCCTGCTGATGCCGTTCTACACCAAGCTGGAGAAGACTAAACCCGTTCCGGAAAGGGTGACTGGCTAATGAAAAAACAACTATTTGCACTGCTCTTCGCGTTAGTGCCAGTAACGGCGATGTCGGCGGGTGGCGTGAGCGTAGCTCACAGCATGGACCCTGATCTTCAGGACCAAGCATCTTTGCAAAACGGCATGAAGCTCTATGTCAATTACTGCATGGGGTGTCATTCGCTAGAGCATCAGCGGTTCGCGCGTGCTGCAGAGGATTTAGGTATTCCCCAGGAGCTGGTGGAAGAGAACCTTATTTTTTCCTCTGATCTTGCGTTTAACGACCAGATGCACATTGCAATGGATCGTGGCGACGCCGAGTCTTGGTTCGGCGCTCCGCCGCCCGATCTGACGCTGGAAACTCGTCTGCGCGGTACCGACTGGGTTTATTCTTACCTGTTGGGGTTCTATAAAGACCCCAGTCGTCCGTTGGGCGTCAATAACACAGTGTATGAGCTGGTCGCTATGCCGAATGTGTTAGAGCCGCTCCAGGGTGTTCAGGAAATGGTTTGTTCGGAAACGGATCAGCCGGTGGCAGGCCAGTCACCAGATCCTTTATCGGGTAAGTACCAGTCTTGTGACGTGCTGCAAGTTACCCAGCCAGGCTCAATGGAGCCTGCGGAGTTTGAGGAAGCGGTTTATGACCTGACGAACTTCCTTGCTTACGTTGGTGAGCCGTCTAAGCTCCACGCGCAGGCATTGGCTCCAAAAGTGCTGATCTTCATCTTTATCTTTGGTGTAATTGCTTACCTACTCAAGCGTGAGTACTGGCGAGACGTTCACTAACGATCAAGTGATGACAGGCATGTCGGGCGCACGGCGTAAGCCGTGCGCCTTTTGTTTATCTAGCCATGCGTAAAGCAAAGCGGGTTAGCTTCCCATAAGCTAGCTCTGGCATGTTATGATCAATGATTGTTTTGATGTGAGGATGCTTTCATGGGTGTTGTGGCCAAGCGGTCGTCGATGATCTTTTACTCGGGTAATGATGATCATTTCAGTCATCGTGTGCGCATTGTTCTGGCTGAAAAGGGAGTGGCGGTTGATATCGTTGATGTCAGCGATGAGCGGCCGCCGGAAGAGTTGGCTGACCTCAACCCGTATAACAGCGTGCCAACGCTGCTAGATCGTGACTTGGTACTCTACGAGTCTAAAGTGATGATGGAATATCTGGATGAGCGTTTCCCTCATCCTCCGCTGTTGCCTGTTTATCCGGTGGCGAGAGCGCAAAGCCGTTTATGGATGCACCGTATTGAGCGCGAATGGTGCCCGATGCTGGAGCAAATACGCACAGGTGGTAAAAAAGAAGCGGAAAAGGCGCGTAAAGAGCTGCGTGAAAGCCTTATTGGCATTTCGCCCATCTTTGAAGATATGCCCTATTTTATGAGCGAAGAATTTACGCTTGTAGATTGCTGTCTAGCGCCTATTTTGTGGCGTTTGCCTGAGCTGAATATTGAGCTGCCTGAAAAGCAGGTAAAGCCACTACTAAGCTATATGTCACGTGTGTTCGAACGTGAAGCGTTTAAAGCATCTTTAAACGAGCGTGAAAAAGAGATGCGCGCTTGAATTCATACTGCCTCTTTTCCTTAATTTGGCAAGGAGGCTTACTTGTTAGGAGGGGGAAGCCTTATGAAATCGAGCCGTCCCTATCTCGCTAGAGCGCTTTATGAGTGGCTATTAGATAACGAACTGACCCCGTATGTGGTGGTAGATGCTACTCAGCCAGGCGTAGAAGTGCCTCGTCAATTTGTTCAAAATGGACAAATTGTATTAAACGTTGCGCCTACCGCTGTACGTGATCTGTTTATGGAAAATCAAGCGATTGGTTTTAGTGCACGTTTCAGTGGTCAGCCGATGCAGGTAATGATCCCGACGCCAGCGCTTATTGCGATTTACGCCCGTGAAAATGGTGCTGGCATGGTGTTTGGTCATGAGCCTGAGTTGGATGCAGCAGAGTTTGACGACACGGAGTTAGGTGATGACTTGTCTGATTCACTTGGTGAGTCGTCTAAGCCTGAGTTAACGGTAACAGAGCCAGTGCCTGAGAACGAGGGCAAGACGTCTACGCAGGCGTCTGGTAAAGCGACGAAGAAGCCGACGCTGAGGGTAGTCAAGTAAGCAAGCCGATTAGCTTCGTTGTCGGTGGTTGCAGTCTAACAGCAAAAAGCCTCGCTTTGGTGGTTTGCCTTAAGCGAGGCTTTTTTGTTGGCCGTACTACTTAATCAATATAATCAAATACTTTAACAATACGTTGAATGCCGCCTACAGAAGATACGGCATTAACAATTCGGTCACCTTCCTCGCGTGTCACCATACCCATCAGGTACACATTTGCATTTTCTGTAGTCACTTTCAATTTTGATGAGTCGATACGATCATTTGTAGCGAGCTGGCTAATAACATTGGTAGTGAGCCAAGTATCTGTTAAGCGTTGGCCGGCAGGTAAGTTGGCTGCAATGCTTAATTCGTTATGCACTTGGCTGACGCCACGGAGAGACTCTGCTACTTCGCCTGCCTTTTTGCGCAGCTCTTCGCTCGGCACTTGGCCCACAAGAAGCAATGAACCGTTATAGCTGTGCGCTTTGATGCGCGCGTCTCTTAACCGAGCATCTGAGCGCGCCAGGGCACGCTCAGTTTCGCGCTCAATGGTTGCATCAACTGCTTCAACATCGCTGCTACGCTGACCATAATTAGAAGGGTTAGAGGCAGCATTGTTGGCACATCCAGCAAGAAAAATAGTGCTGACAATCGCAACGGCAATCATCTTTTGTGAAAAATAACGCAGGGCCATAAGGGTGACTCCTTTCGTGGTTGTTGGGTGGGCCTTCTGCCACTTTGATCCTATCCACTTAGTCAGTACTACCGAAAAGCTGTTCGTCAATTAAATCACATAAACAGTGGATAACGAGCAGGTGTACTTCTTGGATGCGGGCAGTTGATGTCGCAGGGACGCGAATCTCACAGTCATCCTGACCAAGTAGTGACGCCATATTGCCGCCATCTCTGCCGGTTAGTGCGACCACTGTCATATCGCGGTCGTGGGCGGCTTGGATAGCTTGAACAATATTAGCCGAGTTGCCACTGGTGGAGATGGCTAGTAAAACATCGCCAGGCTGACCTAGTGCTCTGATCTGCTTGGAAAATACTTCATTGTAACTGTAGTCGTTTGCGATGGAGGTAAGTGTTGAGGTGTCGGTAGTCAAGGCTAGCGCGGGTAAGCTGGGGCGCTCGCGTTCAAAGCGATTTAATAGCTCTGATGAAAAGTGTTGGCTATCACCTGCGCTGCCACCATTGCCACAGGCAAGCACTTTACCCTCGTTAACTAAGCACTGAACCATCATTTGGCTAGCGACCTCGATAAAAGGCGGCAGCACTTCGCTGGCATATGTCTTGGTGTCTATGCTGGCGTTAAAGTGATCAAGTATGCGTGATTGAAAGTCCATTAGGGCTTCCTAGTAAATGTATCAGTAAGCATCAAAGGCAGCCTTTTCCCATTGAAATTCAAGTGCGGGCGACGTGCCTGTAATTGCTAGAATATCAAAACGGCAGGGACTGGAAATAGCATGCCGAGCGATATACAGCTTGGCTGCTCGTATTAAGCGATTTCGCTTTTGTGGTGTGACCGTCTCTAATGGGTGACCGTACCGAGTGGTGGTGCGATGTTTTACCTCAATAAAGACCAATATATCTCGATCTCTCATGACTAGGTCTAGCTCACCACCTTTAACATGGTGGTTGCTAGCGACAAGTATTAAACCATGTCGTTGCAGCCATTGAGCGGCTTGTTGCTCAATGGCTGCACCTCGTAATCGTGCCGTCTGAGGTGTATTGGAATTCTGAGGGTTATTGGGCATCGTTCAGCAGGCCCGGAATCAAAATGGGCGAAGGCACACCATTTTGGAACTTGGCCCATGGTAATTCTCGAGAAACCCTGCCATCACCAGATAAGCGGAGAGTGCCAGTGCTTCCATTCATGCCATCAAGGGCCGACAGGTCTGATAGGCGAATGCCAAGTTCGTAAGCATCTACACCCATTGCCATCAGGCGGAACATTGAAGCGTCTGATTCGTTGCGAAGCTCTGCATAAGTCGAATAAAAGGGCAGTGCTTCTTCGCCACCTACCGCAGCATCAGGGATTTGCCAGGGTATATCGATAAACATTACATCATTTAAGTCTTGATCCAAGCGAGTCTGTAAACGCCCTTCATGTAAATGGGAGGTAGCATAAATCGGAAGGTTAGGGGCGTAATAATAGTCCATGGTGGGAGGTACTTGACGCGCATACTCAGGGAGGGCAAGTAGAAATAGTGCATCGATATTCCCAAGACGGGCGCGCTCTCCGCTCACATTTAAGGCTGTTTTTACCGCGTTAGCCACGGCGCTATTAGGATCATAGCGGACAGCGTTGGTAATTTCGCCGCCCTGGCTTTGCCATTCATTCCAGAAAGCTTCGCCTACGCGTCTACCCCAGGCATTGTCGGGCACCATGATGGACATTTGGCGATGGCCGTCCTGAAAGGCTCTGCGAGCTGCTTGGCGAGCTTCATCTTCAGCAGATAAACCATACTGAAGGAGCTGAGGTGCTTGATTGTTGGCACTGTTGCCATAGTTTAGTGCCAGCGTAGGTAGCGGCACGCTATTGCGCTGCTCAAGTTGAGTGACTTGATCTTTATCAATTGGGCCAATCAAAAGCTGGGCATTCATTTGTTCGGCACGTTGGTAAATTTCATCGAGAGAGTATTGGGAGGCATCAATAAAAGTAAGCTGTACATTTTTGCCGCTGAGGTCGTGATGACGGCGCATGGCAGAAGCAATGGCGTTAGCTACACTACTTAGTGGGCCAGATTCAGGCAGTGCCACTGCAATACGCTGTATGTCGACACCCTCTAATTCAGGGATAGACGCTTTCGCAGGCTCTGCTTGGTCTAGTGCTTGACGTGCCCATTGCTGGCGCTCTGCAAGTGTATTCTGTTGATTAGCTTGCATAGGAAGTTCGTCATCAAGCACTTGGGTCGCGCGAAGTACCGCGCGGGGGTTGTCTAGGCTACGAGCAAGTTCAGAGAAAAGCATTGCCCAGCGTACCCGGTCTGATTCCGTAAGCATGCTTTCATCTATCGCATCAGCGGCGTCAAACGCGTCTTCGCGTTGTCCCTGCCTAGCAAGTATGTTTGCTGCTTCCAGTCGAGTTTTGGCGGCTTGCTCTGGGGCTTGCTGCTCCGCTTGACTAAGCAGTTGACTGGCATCCTGATCCGGGACGCGGTCAACTACGCTTGGGGGCTGCATAGCACACCCTGTGATTAGAAGCGCCATGAAGGCAGTGGCTAGAAATCCACGTATCGACTGTTTCATGTATCCTTCCTTAGTTTTCATTTGCGCTGTCGTCGCTTAGCGAGCAGATAAATTCACCATTGCACAAGCATAGCGCACCGTCAGTGTCGGCTATTAACAAATCGGGAGTCACGATGACACACCAACATCCGGGCACATTGTACGTGGTTGCCACGCCAATTGGGAATTTGGAAGACTTGTCGCCACGTGCTGCACGGGTATTAGCAGAAGTATCGCGCATTGCTGCTGAGGATACACGTCACAGCAGCCGCTTGTTAGCGCATTTAGGCATTAATACGCCGATGCTTTCTTTGCATGAGCATAACGAAGCGCGGCGAGTCGATACGTTGGATAGTTACCTAATGGCAGGGGAAAATATTGCTTTAATCAGCGATGCGGGAACGCCGCTGATATGCGACCCCGGATTCGTGTTAGTTAGGGAATTGCGACTAAGGGGGCGCGATATTGTGCCGCTTCCAGGGCCTTGCGCACTGATTAGTGCGCTGTCAGCGGCTGGGTTGCCTACTGATCGATTTACGTTTGGTGGTTTTTTGCCATCCAAGCCA
This sequence comes from Halomonas qinghailakensis, assembly GCF_025820815.1. Classification (NCBI taxonomy): domain Bacteria; kingdom Pseudomonadati; phylum Pseudomonadota; class Gammaproteobacteria; order Oceanospirillales; family Halomonadaceae; genus Halomonas; species Halomonas qinghailakensis. The sequence goes on from NZ_CP096973.1 coordinate 3,268,421, forward strand.
AGCGCACGACGACAAGCGCTTGAGAAATGGCAGGCGCGTGAAGAAACGCTGGTTTTCTACGAGTCACCTCATCGTATTGAACATACGCTTGAATCGTTGTGTGAGCAAATGCCTGAAAGGGCGGTTGTTTTGGCAAGAGAATTAACCAAAACCTATGAAACTTTTTTGCAGGGTTCGCCGTCATCATTACTTAGTCAGCTTAAGCAAGACCCGAATCAGAGCCGAGGGGAGTTTGTCGTAATGATCGCTGGGGCACCGCCAGCCGTTCAAAGTGATGAGCAGTCCATAACTGCGGAAGTCCTGCTTAACGCATTGCTAAGAGAGGGCGTGGGCGTTAAGCAGGGAGCTGCGGTTGCTGCCAAAATGTTAGGTGGTCGTAAGCAAGAGTGGTATGCAAGATTGCAAGCATTGAAAGGTGAGGATTGAGGCAACGGCATGGCACTGGTATGCTTGCCGCCGGAGTTGGCCAGACAGTCGCCGCTAAATTGCTTGTAAAGGCGTTTAGGGGAGGAAAGTCCGGGCTCCATAGGGCAGAGTGCCAGGTAACGCCTGGGCGGCGTAAGCCGACGGAAAGTGCAGCAGAGAGTAGACCGCCTAAGCCTTTCGAGGCCGGTAAGGGTGAAAGGGTGCGGTAAGAGCGCACCGCGCGCCTGGCAACAGTGCGTGGCATGGTAAACCCCACTCGGAGCAAGACCAAATAGGGACCCAATGGCGTGGCCCGCGCTGGGTCCGGGTAGGTTGCTTGAGCGCTGTGGTGACGCAGCGCCTAGAGGAATGACTGTCCACGACAGAACCCGGCTTATCGGCCGACTCCCCATTTCCATAAAAGATGTGCCGTGCGCATCTTTCTTAACATTGTGTGAGATTAACATGCCTTCTCCTGACGCTGACCAGGTTGCTTCCCATTTTCGCCATACCAGCGTTTTATTAGAAGGGGCGGTAGATACACTTGTTCATAATCCCGACGGTATCTATTTAGATGGTACGTTTGGGAGAGGTGGTCACTCTCGCGTTATTCTTTCGCGTTTGAGTGATCAGGGCCGTTTAATGGCTATGGACCGTGACCCTCAAGCTATCGCTGCTGCTGAAGACATCCAAGACCCTCGCTTTGAAATCACCCAGCGTGAGTTCGCACGTTTAGCCGAGTATGCGCAAGAGCAAGGGGTTTACGGAAAACTTTCAGGTGTACTGTTAGATATTGGTGTTTCTTCTCCACAGTTGGATGACCCAGAGCGTGGCTTTAGTTTTATGCGCAATGGGCCTCTTGATATGCGTATGGATCCAACGCAAGGAGAGAGTGCTGCTGCGTTTTTAGCCCGTGCTAGCGAAGCAGACATTGCCAATGTGTTCAAACTTTATGGAGAAGAGCGCTACGCGAAACGCCTAGCGCGTGCGGTTGTTGCGCGGCGTATAGAAAAGCCTTTTACGCACACCGTTGATCTGGCAGACGTCTTAAAGACGGCTCACCCTGCTTGGGAAAAGGGGCGCCACCCCGCTACCAAAGCGTTTCAGGGGCTGCGTATTTATTTAAATGGTGAGTTGGATCAGCTTGATGCAGCCCTTGAAGGGGCCTTAGAAGCGTTAGCACCTGGCGGTCATCTGGTGGTAATTAGTTTCCACTCGCTTGAAGATCGTCGTGTAAAACGTTTCATTCGCCATCACGTTCGTGGTGATACGCACTTGCCACGGGGCGTGCCAATTCGCGATGATCAGCTAAATCGCCGTCTTGAAGCATTGGGTAAAGGAATGCGCCCAAGTGATGAAGAGGTAGACGCTAACCCCCGGGCGCGCAGTGCCGTCATGCGAGCCGCCCGTAAACGAGTGTGATCATGAGCATGGATCGGATTGAGCGTTGGGCGTCAACGCTGCGCACCGAATGGCCTTTTAAGCTACGTTTGCGCGCTTGGCCGGTTATCCTTGTTGTACTGTTTATGGCGTGTGTTGTGACCGGTGGTTTCGTGGTTGCTACGACGCATATGACGCGAGTTCAATATGCGCAATTACAGCAATTAGAGCAGGAAAAAAACCAGCTGCAGACAGAGTGGGGGCAGTTGCTGTTGGAGGAGGGAGCGTGGTCTACCCCGGCCCGCATAGAACAAATTGCTACGGAACGGCTTGAAATGCGTATTCCCGATGTGAATGACGTCGAGGTAATCCGACCATGAAGCATGAGCGCCGGGGAGGGATATCCCGTCAAATGCCTATCGCGCCGCCATTAGCTGGCGGTCGTTTTTTGTTTATTCTTATTATTGTTGGGTTGGCTTCGGTCATCCTTATTGGCCGAATTACTCTACTTCAGGTGATCGACCGGCCTTTCTTACAAAGTCAGGGTGATGCCCGAACGCTTCGCCATGAAGCAATATCGGCGCACCGCGGTATGATTACTGACCGCAATGGTGAGCCACTGGCTATCTCTACTCCTGTTGTGACGCTTTGGGCAAATCCACAAGAGCTGCCCACTGATGTTATCCAGCGATTAATGTTAGCCCAAGCCCTAGGCCTTTCGTTAGACGATTTTGAATCACGTGTTGCTCGTTTTAGTAACCGAGAGTTTATGTATTTGCGCCGTCAAATGACACCAGAGGCAGCTCAGCGTGTTCTAGACCTACGTGTTCCTGGTGTTTATCCCCAGCGTGAATATAAGCGGTACTACCCAGCAGGCGAGGTGGCAGCGCAATTATTGGGGGTGACGAATGTTGATGATGTTGGTCAAGAGGGCTTGGAGCTTGCTTATCAGCCCTATTTAGCTGGCCGACCGGGTCAGCGCCGCGTTATTAAAGATCGACGAGGTCGATTAGTTCGCGAGCTGGGTGTAATTCGTGAGGCACAACCTGGTGGTGAGCTGACGTTGGCGATTGATCAGCGCATTCAGTATATGGCGTATCGAGAACTGCGCGCTGCCGTCGCGGAACATGAGGCGGATGGGGGAGTGCTCGTTATGCTTGATGCGCGTTCCGGTGAAGTGTTGGCAATGGCTAATTTACCTTCCTATAACCCCAATAATCGAGCGGGGCTCGACCCACGAGGGCTGCGGAATCAAGCGTTGGTTGACGTATTTGAGCCTGGCTCGGTGATGAAACCGTTAGCAATGGCGGCGATTCTTGAAAGTGGTGTTGTGAATCGAAATGTCGTGGTGGACACCTCGCCTGGGTGGATGCGCATTGATCAGTTCACTATTCGAGATATCCGTAATTACGGCGAGCTTGATTTAGCAGGGATTCTTGAGAAATCTTCGAATATTGGTATGTCTCGTCTTGCGTTGCAGCTCAGCGATACTGCTATTTGGGAAAAATATAATCAGCTTGGTTTGGGGCAAAGCCCTGGTACTGGTTTTCCTGGGGAATCTACCGGAAGTTTACCAGCTCCGGTGCGTTGGTCGCGAAGTGAGCGAGCAGCCTTTTCTTATGGGTATGGGTTGTCGGTGTCTGCGCTGCAGCTTGCCAGTGCCTATACCGCGTTGGCAAATAATGGCGAACGTCTGCCCCCGTCACTGCTTAGATTGTCTGAGCCACCCCAAGGCATTCCCGCTATATCACCAAGTGTTGCCAACGATCTGTTGGATATTTTAGAAACGTCAGTGGGTGCCTATTCTGGCGGACGTCGCGCCCGGGTTGAAGGTTATCGCGTGGGCGGTAAAACAGGAACTGTTCGCAAAACGGGACAGCAGGGCTATTCGACCGATGCCTATCGGAGTGTGTTTGCTGGTATTGCCCCTATTTCTGACCCGCGTATTGTTACTGTTGTTATGATTGATCACCCTCGGGCTGGCCAGTTTTATGGTGGGGCAGTAGCTGCCCCGGTGTTCTCTAGCGTTACAGGTAATGCCCTACGTTTGCTGGACGTGCCACCTGATCATGAGGTCGAGTAGCATTAAGGAGATTGCATGAAGTTGACCCCAGAGAGGTTATGGGTAGCGTTAAAGCAGGTGTGGCCTAATGCCGTGTTGCCTGAGCCGATGCCTATATTGCCGGAACAGCTTCGCTTAGTAACTGATACGCGCAAGTTGGCGATGGGCGATGTGTTCGTGGCTATCCCAGGAAGCCAGCGTGATGGTTATGAATTTGTTGACCAAGCGCTGGCAGCAGGTGCTTCGCTTGTATTAGCGCATGCAAAAGAAGGCCGCGTTACACTAGAGGGAGGCATACTCTATTTGCCACACCTATCCATCCGGCTTGGTGAGCTGGGTCGCGCGCTATTTGGTGTTCCCAATGACCTCCAGGTAATAGGGGTAACTGGCACCAATGGAAAAAGCTCGGTTACGCATTACATTGCAGCGTTAAGTGAGTTGCTTGGCCAACCCGCTGGGGTAATAGGGACATTAGGTGTTGGTCGCCTTGGTCAACTGGTCGATACAGGTCTTACCACGCCGGGCTCATTGGCAATGCAAGAAATTTTGGCTGACCTAGCACATCAAGGGGTAACACGTGTTGCGCTTGAAGCCTCTTCGCACGCCCTTGAACAACGTCGTTTAGATGCTGTAAACGTCACAGCAGGGGTGTTTACCAACCTAACTCGCGATCATCTTGATTATCATGGCAGCATGGTGGCTTATGCCGCTGCAAAAGCGAAGCTGTTTCGTCGCTCTGAGCTGGTGCTTGCTGTTGTCAATGCGGATGACCCTCTTGCGAGACTGATGCTGGCAGGGTGTGATAGTGGCGTGCGTGTTTTGGCGGTGGGCAGTGATGAGGCTGTAACGCTTCGCGTGCTAGATTGGCATCCACACGAACACGGCCAGCAGGCGCTTATTGCTACGCCTGAAGGTGAAAAAGCGCTTAATTTAAGTTTGATGGGACGGTTTAATCTAGACAATGTGTTGCTAGCTATGAGTGTGCTCTATGGGTTGGGCGAACCATTAGACCAATTGTTTGAATTAGCAGCTGAGTTGGAACCTGTCCCTGGACGCATGGCGCTATACCGCGAGGCTAATGCGCCCAGTGTTGTTATCGATTATGCCCACACGCCGGATGCATTATCTAATGCCCTCGACGCGTTGAAAGAGCATTTAGGGAGCACTGGGAAGTTATGGTGTTTGTTTGGTTGTGGTGGTGAGCGTGATGCGGGTAAGCGTACCGAGATGGCTGCTGTGGCGGAGCGGCGGGCTGATTATGTGATTGTTACTGATGATAATCCGCGTAATGAGTCTGCTGAACAAATTCGCCAACAAATTGTGTCGGGTTTTTCTGCTGCAGCTGAATTTATGGAAATAGGTGATCGTAGCCAAGCGATCTGGCATGCGGTTCAGCATGCCGATACACAAGACGTTATTTTAGTGGCAGGAAAGGGGCATGAGTCCTATCAACATATCGGCGGCGTTCGTCACGATTACCAAGATAGCGAACAAGTGTTAAAAGCTTTCAAACTTAGGGCTGCCATGTGATGAACTGGTCGTTAGCTAGTATTGCCTCAGCGCTAAAGCTTTCACTTCCCCAAGCCTTATACGAGTTATCGGTGACAGCGGTAATCACCGATACGCGCCATATCGTTCCTGGTTGTCTATTTGTGGCTTTGAAGGGGCCGCGTTTTGATGGTCATGATTTTGTTGAACAGGCGCTTGAGAAAGGTGCTGTGGCCGCTTTGGTTGAACGCCCAGTCAGTAGCTTGCTGCACCAATTGGTCTGCGCCGACACACGCTTAGGGCTTGGCTTGCTAGCGCGGGCTTGGCGACAGCACTGCGATCTACCACTGGTAGCGGTCACTGGTAATAGTGGTAAGACAACGGTGAAAGAGATGACGGCTTCACTTCTTTCACCCTTAGGCCATGTGCTTGCTACTGAAGGAAACTTAAATAATGACATTGGTGCGCCGCTAACGTTGCTACGTTTAGCAACGCACCATCAGGTAGGCGTGATTGAGTTGGGTGCAAACCATTTGGGCGAAATTGCCTGGACCAGTCAACTGGCCTCCCCAAATGTTGTCATTATTACCAATGTGACAGGGGCGCACGTTGGAGAATTTGGTGGTATGGGACAAATAGCCCAAGCTAAAAGTGAAATATTAACGGGGCTAGCGGAAAGCGGTACTGCAGTGCTAAACCGTGATGACCGCTATTTTGAGTTTTGGGCGGCCTGTGCAGGAGATAAGAGAATTGTAAGCTATGGCTTACATGGCGATGCGGACGTTCACGCGTCGGCACTTTCCTGCGACTCTTTCGGACGGTATGCTTTTACGCTTGTTGAGCGTGGGCAAATAGTAGGAAACGTAAGGCTCCCGTTGATTGGTAAGCATAATGTGAGTAACGCTTTGGCAGCCGCTGCGGCGGCTCTTACGTTAGGTGTTGCGCCAGAGCAAGTGGCGGCGGGGCTGTCTGAACTCTCCTCGCTGTCAGGGCGCTTAAGCATCGTACCAGGCGTGCGCAACACAACCTTGTTGGACGATACCTACAACGCAAACCCTGGTGCGGTAAAAGCGGCTTTGGATGCATTAGTAAACTTTCCTACGCCTCGCTGGTGCGCGCTTGGCGCCATGGGGGAATTGGGCTGCGAGTCGCATGCCCTGCATGCTGAAATTGGTCGTTACGCAGCGTCATTGGGTATCGACACCTTACTGACCTATGGCGAGGCCGCCCGTTCAGCAAGTGAAGCCTTCGGTCGCGGGCTGCATTTTGACGACCACGAGACGCTAGTGCGTCATGTTATTAATACTCTGCCGCCTAACACCACGCTATTGGTGAAAGGGTCGCGTAGTGCCGGCATGGAAAATGTCATTGCTGCGCTACGTGCGGATGAAACAAGGTAAGCGCCGTTCATGTTACTTCACCTGGCGAATTTTCTAGCCCAATATCAGTCTGCTTTCCAAGTTTTTAACTATTTAACCTTACGTGTCATTCTCGCAGCGCTAACAGCGCTCATGTTATGCCTGTGGCTTGGCCCCTGGGTGATACGTCGGTTAGTGGAAGGCCAAATTGGTCAAGCGATACGTGATGATGGCCCCCAGTCTCACTTGTCTAAAGCAGGTACACCCACCATGGGTGGGGCAATGATTTTGTTGGCGATTGCTATCAGTACGCTGGTCTGGGGCGATTTAACTAACCATTATGTTTGGGTAGTGCTACTGGTCACATTAGGCTTTGGTGCTGTTGGTTGGGTCGATGATTATCGTAAAGTTGTCGAAAAGAACCCACGTGGACTTCCCGCGCGCTGGAAGTACTTCTGGCAGTCGGTGGTGGGGATTAGTGCTGCTGTGGTGCTTTATTTTACCGCTGCTACACCGGCTGAAACTAGCCTATTGATCCCAATGTTTAAAGATGTCGCGCTACCCCTTGGCGTGTTCTATATCGTGCTGACCTACTTTGTGATCGTCGGCAGTTCTAACGCAGTTAACCTCACTGATGGTCTTGATGGTTTGGCAATCATGCCCACCGTGCTCGTGGCTATGGGCTTGTCGGTCTTTGCTTATGCAAGTGGTAACGCTGTGTTTGCTAACTATCTGCATATTCCTTTTATTCATGGTACCGGCGAGTTAGCCGTTTTTTGTGCCACTATTGCTGGCGCTGGCTTGGGGTTTTTGTGGTTCAACACCTATCCGGCTCAGGTGTTTATGGGAGATGTGGGGGCGCTGGCACTTGGTGCCGCGCTAGGCGTCGTGGCTGTTATTGTGCGCCAAGAAATTGTGCTGTTTATCATGGGCGGCATTTTTGTGCTTGAAACGATCTCAGTGATTCTCCAAGTCGGCTCTTATAAGCTTACCGGTCGGCGTATTTTCCGTATGGCACCTTTGCATCACCACTATGAGTTGAAGGGATGGCCAGAGCCGCGGGTAATTGTTCGTTTTTGGATTATTACCGTTGTATTGGTGTTGTTAGGGCTTGCTACGCTGAAAGTTCGATGATTAGCAAGGTAGTAGTGGCAGTGTTGCTGCTATTAGCGTGATGTGTAAAGGAGCCGGTCATCGTGCGTGTCGCAAATGGAGTCACTGTTGTTATTGGTCTTGGTATCTCTGGGCAAGCTATTTGTCGTCATTTGGCGCGTCAAGGCATGCTATTTATGGTGGCAGATACACGAGCAGCCCCCCCAGGATTAGACGATTTTCAGAAGCAATATCCGGATATTGAGGTTTATTGTGGCCCATTGACGGCGCTTGATTTTACGAATGCCCACGAAGTGGTTATTAGTCCTGGTGTAGACCCTCATTCACCAGGGCTTGAAGGCTTGTTAGAGCGTTATAATCCAGCAACGGGTGAACCTATGCTGGTAGGCGAAATTGCCTTGTTTGTGCGGGCTGTCAATGCACCAATTGCTGCCATTACTGGCTCTAATGCTAAGTCAACGGTCACTACGCTATTGGGTGAGATGGCTAGCGCTGCGGGTGTGAACGCTGCCGTGGGTGGCAATTTAGGCACGCCAGCGTTGGATTTATTAGCTGATTGTCCAAATGCCGAGCTTTACATCCTTGAACTCTCAAGTTTTCAGCTAGAAACAACGCCTCGTCTGAGCGCTAAAGTGGCTGCTTTTTTAAATATCTGTGAAGATCATTTAGATCGACATGGTGATATGGCGGGTTACCATCGCGCCAAACAGCGTATTTTCTATGGTGCGCAAACAGCTATTGTCAATGCAGATGATCCCCTCACTTGGCCAGAGGTGTCAGTCTCTCATGTCCAGCGTTTTAAGGCTTCTGCGCCTGAGGGTGATGACTGGGGAGTTGCTCAAAAGGACGGCGAGCTAACGCTGTTTCATGGTGATGTTGCCTGGCTTGGTACAGAAAAATTAGCCATTGCTGGTCTGCATAACTATGCCAATGCACTGGCAGCGCTGGCAATGGGCAGTGCGTTAGGCTTCGCAAAAGTGTCTATGTGCCAGGCATTAGCTTCTTTTAAAGGGTTGCCCCACCGTAGCGAAGTCATTGCACGAGTTAATGGCGTTTTGTGGGTGAATGATTCAAAAGGTACTAACGTTGGCGCCACGCTAGCCGCGATACAAGGCATTAGTGCGTCGCTTGAGGGTAAAGTAATATTATTAGCCGGTGGCGTTGGTAAGGGGGCAGATTTCACACCGTTGGCAGCCCCTTTAGCAGAGTGCGCCAAAGCCGTATTGCTGTTTGGTATTGATGCCCATCGCCTTAAGTCGGCGTTGTCATCGTCTGTTTCAGTACAAGTAGTTAACGATTTAACTCTAGCAATGGAAATCGCTTGGGAAATTGCTGAACCCGGCGATTGCGTGCTGTTATCGCCCGCCTGTGCAAGCCTAGATCAATTTATAAACTATCAAGCTAGAGGCGATGCTTTTCGGTCTTGGGTCGAGCAAAAGCAGCTTCAGCATAACGACTCAGGGAGTAGGGTATGAGCAGAGTCCAGCGTATTCGCGATGCGCTGACAACGCGCCATTTACCCACTGATGTGTGGCTGATTATTGCTGCCATAGCATTAGCTGGCTTGGGTTGGGTAATGGTTAGTTCGGCATCAGTAGGGCTACTTGAAAATAGCTATCACTATGCTCGGCAGCATGGGATCTTTTTATTATTGGCCGTTCTAGCCTGCTTTTTCATGCTGTGTGTCCCTCTGGAGGCGTGGCGTCAAAACGCGGCGTTATTTTTGTTGATCAGTATTTTGTTGCTTGCGCTAGTGCTATTGATTGGTCAAGAGGTCAATGGTAGTAAGCGCTGGATTTCACTGCCTGGCCCCTTGCCTAGCTTGCAGGTTTCCGAGCTGGGAAAAATTGGTTTGATTTTTTACATGGCAGCGTTCATGTCTCGTTTTACCTATGACCTGCGCCGTCGTGCTTTAAGTATGTGGCGACCTTTAGCGGTACTGGCTGTTCCTGCGGGATTACTGTTCCTCGCCCCCGATTTTGGTGGCATGGTGGTCTATACCGTGTGCGTTATTGGTATGTTAATGATGAGTGGTGCCTCACTTACCTTGCTCTTCGGTAGCGGTGGCGTATTAGCTGCGGGAGCTGTGATGATGGTGGTGATGGAGCCTTACCGGTTAGCGCGCTGGACTAGCTTTCTAGATCCGTGGGCGGATCAGTTTGCGACTGGTTATCAACTGACTCAGGCACTGATTGCGTTTGGTCGTGGACACGTGACCGGTACTGGTTTAGGTAATAGTGTTCAAAAGCTCCACTATCTTCCGGAAGCCCACACGGACTTTATATTTGCCGTGATCGCGGAAGAGCTTGGCATGATTGGCGCTATCCTTGTGGTACTGCTGTTCACATTGCTGATTATCCGCGCGATGTTGATTGGGCGGCGTGCAGAGTTGGCGGGCCACTTGTTCGGCGCCTATGTCAGCTATGGCATAGGTTTTGTTATTGCAGCGCAGGCATTTATTAACATGGCGGTAAGTTCAGGGTTGTTGCCAACGAAAGGGTTAACATTGCCACTGATTAGCTATGGCGGTTCAAGTTTATTGGTAACCGGTATGATGATTGGCTTATTGCTACGCGTTGATGCCGAAACGCGTCACCGGCCTCGTCGTCTATCGACGCCCTATAAATCACGTCATGAACCTCGGTTATCGTGACTACTCAAGGAGTTGTTTGTGACGACGAACGCACGTCGACGCATTTTAATTATGGCAGGGGGTACCGGTGGTCATGTTATCCCGGCGCTTTCTTTAGCACGTTCGCTCAATGCTCACAATGTCGATGTTGAATGGCTGGGAAGCCCAAGAGGGATCGAAAATCGCTTGGTACCAGAAGCAGGTATTACGCTTCATACCATCGACATAAGCGGTCTGCGTGGTAAAGGAGTAGTTGGCTGGCTGAAAGCGCCGCTGAATCTTTCCCAAGCTGTACTGCAAGCACGGAAGGTAATTCGTCGCTTCAATCCTGATGTGGTGGTTGGGTTGGGTGGATTTGCCAGTGGCCCAGGTGGGCTGGCGGCATGGCTTTCCAGGGTGCCATTGGTGATACATGAACAAAATGCTATTGCTGGGCTGACTAATAAAGTGCTCTCGAAGTTAGCGACACGTACTTACGCGGCGTTTACCGAGGCTTTTGGTGACAAGGCAGAAGTGATTGGCAATCCCGTGCGAGAAGATATTGCTGCACTGGGTGAGCATCCTAGGAGTGCTTCTGAACTAGCCGCTCGACCGCTACGGTTATTAGTTGTTGGGGGCTCTCTAGGGGCGGTGGCACTGAATGAGCGCTTGCCGCCTGGGTTGGCAGGTTTACCTCCTGAGCGTCGCCCTGATGTTCGCCACCAAGCTGGCAAAGACCGAGATGTGGCGACGGCAAGCGCCTACGTTGAGCATGGAATTGTGGCAGATGTTACTCCCTTTATTGATGATATGGCGGCCGCATATGAGTGGGCAGATTTAGTCGTTTGCCGTGCCGGAGCACTAACAGTGGCAGAGCTTGCCGCTGCTGCAAAGCCCGCCTTGCTAGTGCCGTTTCCATTTGCTGTTGATGATCATCAGCGGGTCAATGCTGATGTTTTAGTAAAAGCCGGGGCGGCGCTTTGTGTTAAACAGTCTGAGCTTACCCCCGAGCGATTAACACACTATTTGGATGAGCTATTAGTTCCAAGCGTATTATCAGAGATGGCTTCTAAAGCTCGGCAGAACGCCTACTTAGATGCGACTGAACGGCTTACAGAGGGGTGTCTAGCGTTGGTTAAACAAGGAGAGACTGCGTGACCGATTCTATTAATAACGCGTTGCACTCAGGTGTCCGTCCAAGTGGCCCGGGTATGCGCCGTATTAAGCGTTTGCACTTTGTTGGCATCGGTGGCGCAGGTATGTGTGGAATCGCTGAGGTGCTTGCTAATCAGGGCTACAGCGTCAGCGGCAGCGATATGAAGGAATCAAATGTCATTGAACGCCTTCGTCAGTGTGGTGTTAACGTTGCTATCGGTCATTCTGAAGAGAATGTGGCGGGGGCTGATGTCGTCGTTGTCTCCAGCGCTATTGATGTAACGAATCCTGAAATTCGCTGGGCCCATGAGCATCGTGTGCCAGTAGTAAGGCGTGCTGAAATGCTGGCCGAGCTAATGCGTTTCCGCCATGGCATTGCTGTTGCTGGAACACACGGTAAGACAACCACCACTAGTTTGACAGCAACGCTGCTGGCGGAAGGCGGGCTAGACCCTACCTTCGTGATTGGTGGAAAGCTTACCAGCGCGGGCGCTAATGCGCGCTTGGGAGAGGGCGATTATCTAGTCGCTGAGGCTGATGAGTCTGATGCATCATTCCTTCATCTTCAGCCGATGGTCTCTATTGTAACGAATATAGATGCAGACCATATGGCCACCTATGGTGGTGATTTTGAGCGGCTAAAAAGCACATTCATTGAGTTTCTTCACAATTTGCCGTTTTACGGGCTGGCTGTGTTGTGTATTGACGATGCAAATATCCGATCGTTGCGTGATCAGGTGAAACGACAGTTTGTGACCTATGGTTTCGATGAAGATGCTGACTACCGCATTGTGGATTTTACTCAACAGGCGGGTGAAGTATCGTTTACCGCAATACGCCCTGGTGAGGCTGCTCCGCTTGCTATTCGATTAGCGATGCCAGGACGTCACAACGCACTAAATGCGATGGCTGCTATTGTGGTGGCAACGGACGCAGGGGTGGGCGACGAAGCCATTTTACGTGGTCTGGCAGGCTTTGCTGGCGTGGGACGCCGCTTCCAGGTGCATGGCCATTTCAAAGCCCCTAATGGCGATGGCGAGGTCATGTTAGTAGACGATTACGGGCACCATCCCCGTGAGGTTGACATGGTTATCCAGGCGATACGGGCAGGTTGGCCAGATCGCCGTTTAGTGATGCTTTATCAGCCACATCGCTATAGTCGCACCCGCGATCTTTATGAAGACTTCGTTCGAGTACTCTCACAAGTGGACACGCTTGTTCTATTAGATGTTTACAGCGCTGGGGAGGCTGTGATTCCCGGGGCAGAAGGGCGTACGCTTGCGGGGTCTATTCGCCAGCGGGGCGAAGTTGATCCCTTATTCGTTGAGCATAAGCAGGAGTTACCTGCACTATTAAACAAACTTTTGCGTCCTGGGGATATTTTCATTACTCAAGGCGCTGGTGATGTGGGTGGTATTTCGCTTCGTTTCGCCCAAGCTAAGTTGGCGCTGGATAAGGTAGAGCTATGAGTGAAACAATGTCACTGAACGACCCCTTAGCGCGTGTCGTTGTTGTTTATGGGGGCACATCGGCGGAACGCGAGGTGTCTCTTAAAAGTGGTGCCGCGGTGCTTGCTGCGCTCAAGCGCCAAGGTATTGATGCCCTTGGCTACGATCCAAAAGAAGGCGGTTTGGTGGGGCTAGAGCGGCTGGCACCAACGGCAGTGTTTGTTGCCTTACATGGTCGTGGTGGAGAAGATGGCACATTACAGGGTGCGCTAGAGCTTCTAGGACTTCCTTACACCGGCAGTGGGGTGCTGGCGTCAGCACTAGGCATGGATAAGCAGCGCACGAAGCAGGTTTGGCAAGCCGTTGGGTTGCCTACTCCCGAAAGCGTAATGCTGAGCGACACGTCTGACTGGGCATCGGTGGTAGCACAGCTTGGCTTGCCAATGATGGTGAAGCCTGTTCATGAAGGTTCCACGCTGGGTATTAGTATTGTTAAGAGCCAGGAAGCATTGGAAGCCGCCTATTATGAAGCGGCGAGCTATGATGCCCGTGTTATGGCTGAGCGTTTCGTTGTCGGTGAAGAGTACACCGTTGCTCTGCTTGATAATGAGGTATTGCCGGCCATCCGTGTTGAAGTTCCTGGTGGCTTTTATGATTACGAAGCGAAATACATTGCTAACACCACCCAGTACCACCTACCTAGCGGCTTACCATCTATTGATGAGCAGGCCTTGGCAGAATTATGTGAAAAAGCATTTGATGCGGTAGGTGGCGAAGGGTGGGGGCGCGTCGATGTGATGCGCGATGCAATGGGCAAGTTTTGGCTGATTGAAGTTAATACAGTGCCAGGAATGACAGATCATAGCTTAGTGCCGCAAGCAGCAGCGCATGCGGGAATAGATTTTGATCAGCTGGTATTGCGCATATTGAACACTGCGGCTCAACGCAGCTACTCATGAAAAAGCGAAATGCGTGGTTAGGCCTCATATTGCTAGCACTGTTACTGGGTGCTGGTGGCCGAGCATTGTGGCTATGGCTAGATAAGCCTATTGAGCGTGTGTCCATACGTGGCGAATGGGAGTATGTAAGTGCCGATTATCTGCAGACTCAGCTGGCGCCGCTCGTTCAAGAGGTTACATGGCTTTCGGCAGACTTAGGTGAGCTGCGCCAGCGTGCGTTGAGAATTGGTTGGCTGCATGAAGTAAGAATTTCCAGAGAGTGGCCAAACGCACTAGTGTTTGAACTGGTAGAGCAAACGCCCGTGGCCCGCTGGAATGATGATTTTTTGCTTAACCCCGAAGGAGAGGCATTTGCGTTTGCGCCCTTGCAGGTTCCTCAGGGGTTGCCCGATCTGGCGGGGCCGACCGGAAGCGGTGAAGAAGTGCTTACCTACTATCGACGCCTAACACCCCACTTCCAGGGGTTATCGCTGTCACTTTCCCAGTTGCGCTTAGAGCCTCGTGGTGCATGGCGACTTCAGTTAAGTAACGGAGCTTGGGTTATGTTGGGAAGACGTCAGCATGACATCCGGTTGGCTAGGCTTTCAGCATCATGGCAGCGTGAACTTGCTCGTCTCGGTGAGCATATCCGCTATATCGATTTGCGTTACCCTAACGGTGTTGCTGTTGCTTGGCACGGAGAGAGTGACTTTTTGGAGGAAGATGAGTAGTTAACGGCTTAAAATGTGCAAAAAGTAGGTAAATGTAAGTGGTTGCCAACAGTGAAAAGCCGTGAATAGGGTTTAAATTGGCTAAGAAGATCATTATCGTAAGATGTCGCTAGTCGTATTGCGAGTATTGTTTCTATACTATGTTATGAAAGATGGCTATGGCAGATGCTTCTTTGTGGGTTTCCTTAATTGGCCCCATCAAAATGTGGCTTGCTTTTTTAACAAGCATTAATGCTGCTTTGAATTCTAGCACCATTATTTTAACAGTTTGGCGCAGTTGCTAGGCAAAAATATCGTTTAAAAAATTTTCAAGGGAGATTATCCGACTCATGGCAGGCTCACCCAACGCATCCAATATGGTTGTCGGGCTGGACATTGGAACGTCCAAAGTTGTCGCGATAGTCGGTCAACCTACCGATGATGGCGGGATTGAAATAGCAGGCATTGGTTCTCATCCATCGCGTGGTATGAAGCGAGGTGTGGTTATCAACATCGAATCAACAGTGCAGTCTATACAGCGTGCTGTTGAAGAAGCTGAGTTAATGGCTGGTTGTGATATTCATTCTGTTTATGTTGGCGTTGCCGGTAGTCATATCAGCTCAATGAATTCTGACGGGGTTGTCGCGATTAAAGAGAGGGAGGTCACGCCGTCTGATATCGAGCGAGTCATTGATTCTGCTCGTGCCCGTGCAGTTTCAGAAGGACAACGTGTTTTACATGTGTTGCCCCAAGAGTTCTCAATTGATGCACAAGGTGGTATCCGTGAGCCTCTGGGAATGTCAGGTGTGCGTCTAGAAGCACAGGTGCATCTAGTAACAGCGGCGTTAAACGCTGTTCAAAATATCGAAAAGTGTGTACGCCGCTGTGGCCTAGAGGTAGATGCTATTATTCTTGAACAGCTAGCTTCAAGTATGGCAGTGCTTACTGAAGATGAGCGGGAATTAGGCGTTTGTATGGTGGATATCGGAGGTGGTACCACCGATATGGCCATATTCAGCGAAGGTGCCATTCGCCACACCGCTGTTATTCCTATTGCGGGTGACCAGGTAACGAACGATATAGCGATGGCGTTACGAACACCAACGCAACATGCTGAAGAAATTAAAGTTAAATATGCTTGTGCGCTAACACAGCTAGCTGCAAGTGATGAAATGATCAAAGTACCCAGCGTAGGAGATCGTCCAGCACGCGATTTATCGCGTCAGGCGCTTGCCGAAGTGGTTGAGCCTCGGTACGAGGAACTATTTACGTTGGTAAGAGACGAATTACGTCGTAGCGGCTATGAGGATATGGTGGCTGCTGGTGTTGTGCTCACAGGGGGCACCTCACGCATGGAGGGCGTCAGTGAATTGGCAGAAGAGATTTTTCATATGCCAGTTCGTATTGCTTGTCCGCAAAATGTTAAAGGTTTGGCAGACGTGGTACGTAACCCAATCTATGCGACAGGTGTGGGGTTATTGCATTATGCCTTACAAGAAGCGCGACATGGGCAAGGCCTAGAAAGCCACGGGGGAGTTGTTGCTGTTCACAAAGGACGCAATGAGTTAACCCGGCGTGATATCAAGGAAGGTCAATCGGCGCTGGCAAGAATTAAAGGCTGGTTCAAAGGAAATTTCTGACAGGGCCGCAAGCGCGGTTCAGGAGACGGGGCTTATGTTCGAATTGGTAGATAACGCACCCTCGAGCAGTGCGGTCATCAAAGTGGTCGGTGTTGGCGGTGGTGGCGGCAATGCTGTTAACCACATGGTTGAAAGTAATATTGAAGGCGTTGAATTTATTTGCGCCAATACCGATGCTCAAGCACTTAAACGGGTGTCTGCAAAAACAGTTCTGCAGCTTGGTGGAGAAATCACTAAAGGTCTTGGGGCGGGAGCAAACCCTGAGGTGGGTCGTCAAGCTGCCATGGAAGATCGGGACCGCATCGCTGAGCTATTGAATGGTGCGGACATGGTGTTCATTACGGCCGGTATGGGGGGGGGGACAGGCACTGGTGGTGCGCCAGTGGTTGCTCAAGTTGCCAAAGAACTAGGTATTTTGACGGTTGCTGTTGTTACCCGTCCCTTCCCATTTGAAGGGCCGAAACGAATGCGTGCCGCTGAAGAAGGCATGAAAGAGCTTTCTGAGCATGTGGATTCGTTAATTACTATTCCAAACGAAAAACTGCTCTCTGTGCTAGGTAAAAACGCAACGTTGCTAACGGCATTTAGTGCTGCCAACGACGTGTTGCTTGGCGCGGTTCAAGGCATCGCAGAGCTTATTACTAGCCCGGGCATTATCAACGTTGACTTTGCTGATGTTCGCACCGTTATGTCAGAAATGGGCATGGCGATGATGGGGACTGGTGGGGCAACTGGCGAAAATCGTGCGCGTGAAGCCGCGGAGAAAGCCATTCGAAGCCCGTTGCTTGAAGATATTGATCTACACGGCGCTCGCGGTATTTTGGTCAATATTACAGCGGGTCCTGATTTGTCGATTGGTGAATTTAATGATGTAGGTGCCACTGTTCAAGAGTTTGCCTCTCAGGAAGCAACTATTGTGGTGGGTACCTCAATCGACATGGAAATGTCTGATGAGCTGCGTGTGACGGTAGTTGCTGCTGGTTTAGATGGCAATAAAGCGAAAGTTGCCTCCCGTGAGCCGGCGCGCAGATCCGCTGCTGATGCATCTGCTGATTATCGTAAGTTGCAGCAGCCCACTGTCATGCGTCAGCAAGCCTCGGCGCGAGCTGAAGCATCTGATCCAGCTGCTAAACCCCGTCCAGAAAAACGCCGCACGCCGGATGCGGATGATTATTTGGATATCCCCGCGTTTTTGCGCCGTCAAGCAGATTAATCGCATCATTGGGTTCAGTGAAACAGCAAACAAGAGTTTTAATGGTTAAAACGCTTGTTTGCTGTTAAAGTGAACACTGTTTCTTAATTTTCTTCCCCTGGCGGTATTTGTTGGCAACGTTGCCGGTAACCGCCGTCATTAGAGTTCGACCGCTGCCCATGATCAGACAACGCACATTACAAAACGTCATTCGCGCTACCGGAGTGGGTCTGCACTCTGGCAAAAAAATTCATTTAGCTTTGCGCCCTGCGCCGGTTAACACTGGAATCGTGTTTGTTCGAACCGATTTAGAGCCTGTTGTACAAGTGCCTGCACGTGCTGAATTGGTCGAAGATACGACATTATGCACCGCGCTTTCTTACAATGGCGTGAAGGTGGCGACGGTAGAACACTTGATGTCGGCATTTGCTGGGCTGGGAATTGATAATGCCTACGTTGATGTAAGTGCGCCTGAAGTGCCTATTATGGACGGCAGTGCTAGCCCTTTTGTATTCTTAATTCAGTCAGCGGGCATTTTAGAACAAGAAGCACCTAAGAAATTTATTCGCATCAAGCGCCGTATTAGCGTCAGTGATGGTGATAAAGAAGCTGTTTTTTTACCGCATCAAGGATTTAAAGTTTCGTTTGTTATTGATTTTGACCATCCGGTATTTGAACAGCAAAAACAGACTGCGCTGATAGACTTTTCAACGACGTCGTTTGTTAAAGAGGTTTCTCGTGCACGTACCTTTGGGTTTATGCGCGATCTAGAATTTTTACGGTCTAATAACCTGGCGCTTGGTGGTAGTTTAGATAACGCTATTGTTGTGGACGATTACCGTATCGTAAACGAAGGCGGCTTACGCTATGACGATGAGTTCGTTAAGCATAAAGTGCTGGATGCTATCGGTGATCTCTACCAGCTAGGCTTTAGCCTAATTGGTGAGTTTCGTGGCGTTAAATCCGGTCACGCGCTGAATAATCAACTATGTCGCGAGCTACTGGCACAACCAGATGCATACGAAATAGTCACATTTGAAGAAGAAAAAGCCGTGGCGCCTATTTCATACTCGGCACCAGCAATGGCATAAGAAAAGCACCAAACAAATTGATTGTATGCCCCTGTTTCCGCCGTTACAAAACACCGCCTTGGCGGTGTTTTGTGCTTTTTGAGGCTTAGCTTGGGTGTTTTTTCTCTAGTTGTGGTCTGGATGTTTAGGTGCATGAGCAGCTAGACGCTCTAATGCCCTTTTTAGAGAGGGGTTGTCGGTATCTTTCGCACAGTCTGATACTGCTTTGCCTGCGCTTTCAGAGAGTGTGCGGTTGTAGCGTTTGGGCCTCTCAATCGGTCGGATAGGACGCACCTTAAGGGTAAAGCCAGTGACACTTTCAAATCCTGGTAACTGGTGCAATAGAACCAGCAGACGAGGTTGTTCATAGCGTAACCATGTCAACCAGCTTGCTTGGCCGCTAATTAGCGTCAAGCGTCCGTTTTGAAAGCCGCCGACGAAGATATGCTCTCGCATTGAATCAGGAAGGTGGGCGCGTAAATGACGTTGGGCCTGATCAATTAAGCGGGACTGTCGCATAAGCTGGCCCATGCTGCCAGACTTGGTCAGCAGTTGGGTAATGGGCTGTGCGCGAGATCGCTTAACCTTTATACTCATCAACTTGATTCCTAGAACGTTATTGGTTGCGTCACACTGACGGTTGCCACTAGCGTCTTATATTGTCTTTTCATTGGTAGAGCCTAACACGCTCAGGAGCCAGCCCACAGTATGTCATCAACGCCAGATGTTTTGTCTGCTTCGCCGCGGCGGCAACGCCGAAACGGCTTAGCGCGTTGGTGGCTGGCAGGCCTCTTAGTGAGCTGTTTATTACCTGCTAGTTTACATCCTTCCGAGACATTGCGTAGCGGTGAGCGTGGTGTGATTATCTGTTTTTGGGTGCCGGCGATGCTGCGCGCCCAATCAAAATGGATAGCTAAAAAACGGTGTGCGCTGTGCCGTTGGATAGGCAAGCAAAGGTATTTTTATTCCTCTGTCATCAAGCACTCTGCTTACTGTTTTTCTCATCTTCCACATCGATTGGTTGCTGCAATTGATGTGTTGACTCCACGTGGCCCGCCAGTTTTTCTTTCTGTTCGCTAATTTACCTTTATTTGCCTTATATAAAAGGGCGCCCCTCTAGGGGCCGCTCGTAAAGATTTGGAACTTTCATGATTAATAATTTGTTACGTAAAGTCGTTGGCTCTAAAAATGATCGCGATGTTAAACGCATGCAAAAAAGCGTACTCAGCATTAACGTTTTAGAACAAGCGCTTGAAGGACTAAACGATGCTGAGTTACAGGCAAAGACTGGGCTACTGCGAGAGAAATTAGCAGAAGGCGCGTCGATTGATAGCTTGTTGCCTGAAGCATTTGCCGTGGTGCGCGAGGCCAGTAAGCGGATAATGAACATGCGCCACTTTGATGTTCAGATGGTCGGTGGAATGACGCTGCATCGTGGACGCATTGCTGAAATGAAAACGGGGGAAGGTAAAACCCTGGTGGCAACACTTGCCGTATATTTAAATGCGTTGCCAGGTAAAGGCGTGCATGTTGTCACCGTTAACGACTATCTTGCTCGCCGCGATGCCGAGTGGATGCGGCCTTTATATGAGTTTCTTGGATTATCGGTAGGCGTTATTTTTGCTGGACAAACTGGCGAAGAGAAGCGTCATGCCTATCAGTGTGATATCACGTACGGCACCAATAACGAGTTTGGTTTTGATTATTTGCGTGACAATATGGCGTTCTCGCTTGAGGATAAAGTGCAGCGTGGCCTGCATTATGCCATCGTCGATGAAGTCGACTCTATCTTAATTGATGAGGCCCGTACGCCGCTAATTATCTCGGGCGCAGTAGATGAAAATACTGATTTATACGGCATTGTGAATCGTCTAGCTCAGCAGTTAGAAGAGGGCGAGGCTTCTGAGGACAGTGATGCACCCGTCACGGGAGACTTTCTGCTTGATGAAAAACAAAAGCAGGTAGAGCTTACCGAGCAGGGGCATAACAAAGTTGAAGAGCTGATGCGTGCCGAAGGCCTATTGGGTGAAGGCGAATCGCTTTATGCTGCACAAAATCTAAACTTGCTTCAGCATATGCACTCCGCGCTGCGTGCACGGCACCTTTATCATTTAGACGTTGACTACATCGTGTCTGAAGGCCAGGTGGTTATCGTTGATGAACATACTGGTCGTACTATGCCGGGGCGTCGTTGGTCAGAAGGCTTGCACCAAGCGGTTGAGGCGAAAGAGGGCGTCACTGTTCAGCGAGAAAGTCAGACGCTGGCATCCACTACATTCCAAAACTACTTCCGTCTGTATGAAAAACTCGCTGGTATGACCGGCACTGCCGATACTGAAGCATTCGAATTCCGGCAAATTTATGGCCTGGATGTGGTCGTTATTCCAACGAACCGTCCGCTTGCTCGTAAAGACCTGAATGATTTGGTCTATCTCAGTGCGGAAGAAAAGTACGAAGCGATTATTAAAGATGTGAAAACTGAAACTGAAGCAGGGCGTCCTGTTTTGGTGGGTACGGCGTCAATTGAAACGTCAGAATACCTAGCTCGCCTTATGCGCGAGGCTGGCCTGACATTTAATGTGTTGAATGCAAAACAGCACCAGAGCGAAGCGGAAATTATCGCTCAAGCAGGTCGTCCTGGTGCCATTACTATCGCAACGAATATGGCAGGTCGTGGTACCGATATTGTTCTGGGGGGCAACTGGGAAGCGGAAGCGGCTAAACTGCAAAATCCCACTCAAGAGCAGATTGATGCACTAAAAGCAGAATGGCAGAAGCGTCATGATGGTGTTTTAGAAGCGGGTGGCTTGCATGTTGTTGGTTCTGAGCGCCATGAGTCGCGTCGTATTGACAATCAGCTGCGTGGCCGCGCAGGCCGTCAAGGTGACCCAGGCTCTACACGTTTCTTCCTCTCGTTAGAAGATAGCTTGATGCGCCTGTTTGGTTCTGATCGGGTGAAACGCTTGATGTTGGCTCTCGGTCTAGAGCGAGGCGAGGCGATTGAGCACAAGATGGTTTCTAATGCGGTTGAGCGTGCCCAGAAAAAAGTAGAGGGGCGCAACTTTGATATCCGTAAACAGCTGCTGGAATACGACGATGTCGCTAACGATCAGCGTCGTGTTATCTATGAGCAACGAAATGAAATTCTTTCTGCTGATGAGGTTTCCGAGGCTGTTATTGGTATTCGTGAAGAAGTTATGGAAGATACCATTAGCGATTTCGTGCCGCCTCAGAGCCTTGCTGAGCAGTGGGATCTACCAGGATTAGAAGCGCATCTTAAAACTGAATTTAATCTTGAGGCTCCTGTTACACAGTGGGCGGCAGAGGATGAGCGTTTTAGTGAAGAGAAGTTGCGTGAACGTCTACAAGCGATGCACCGCGATGCTTACCAAGCTAAAGTTGAAGCTGCTGGAGCTGCGTTAATTCGTCGTTTTGAGAAACAGGTAATGCTACAAGTTTTGGATACTCGCTGGAAAGAGCATCTGCAGTCGATGGACCACCTGCGTCGTGGCATTCATTTACGTGGCTACGCCCAGAAGAATCCTAAGCAAGAATACAAGCGTGAGTCCTTCGAGCTATTCCAGCACTTGCTAACCAACATCAAAGCTGACGTTACGCGTATTCTAAGTCACGTGCAGGTTCGCCAGCCAGAAGAGGTTGATGCACTAGAGCAGAAGCGTCGTGAAGAGTCAGTGCGTGAGCGCTCGATGGCTGCTAGCCGTCATGATGACCCTAATGCCCAGCAGGAAGAAGTGTCACAAGAAGCGCCAGGGGCTGATGGCCGTCCGTTGCGTCGTGAAGGGCCAAAAGTAGGGCGCAATGATCCGTGCTCATGTGGGTCGGGTAAAAAATATAAGCAGTGCTGTGGGAAACTGAGCTAATCACGCGTGGCTAAAGCGAATATAAAGGAGAAAAACATGGCGGTGGGTAATGTTCCCTTTCCAGACTTGCCACCCCTTAAGGGGGTGCGTCTGGGCAGTGCAATGGCAGGGATTAAGAAGCCAGATCGCCGTGATGTCGTGGTGATTGAACTGCCTAAAACGGCAACAGTAGCTGGAGTTTTTACACAGAACGCATTTTGTGCTGCTCCTGTAGTCGTAGCGAAAGCGCATCTGGAAGCGTGCGCAAACGCAGGGCATGCGCCTCGTTACTGGTTAATTAACACAGGCAATGCTAATGCAGGTACTGGCGCATCAGGCCTGCAGGATGCTTATGCCAGCTGTGAAGCGCTTGCTGAGCAAACGAATGTTGATAAAAGTCAGGTTATACCGTTTTCAACGGGTGTGATTGGCGAGTCTCTGCCTATGGCGCGGCTGCTTGCAGGTATACCGAATGCGCTGAGCTCCATGGCAGATGATAGCCTCGCTTGGCAACAGGCAGGCGAAGGAATTCTGACGACTGACACTCGGGCCAAAGGGGCTACCGTAACTGTTTCAATCGGTGACCAGCAGGTGACGATCAACGGCATAACCAAGGGGTCTGGCATGATTAAGCCCAATATGGCTACCATGTTGGGTTTCGTGGTGACGGATGCAGCGATTGAGCAGACGTTATTAGCGAGCTTGCTACGTGAAACGGTGGATCGCTCTTTTAATTGCATCACTGTTGATAGCGATACATCAACTAACGATGCATGCATGCTAGCAGCGACCGGCACTGGCGCTCGTGTTGAAAGTGAAGAGCAGATAGCCGTTTTCCGTAATGCGCTCCAGCGTGTCATGACTGAACTCGCTCAAGCGATTATTCGTGATGGTGAAGGAGCGACTAAGTTTGTGACGCTCCAGGTGAATGAAGCGTCTACTCGGCAAGAAGCGTTGGATGTTGCCTTTACCGTGGCCCATTCGCCATTGGTGAAAACTGCTCTCTACGCCTCTGATGCTAACTGGGGGCGTATTCTAGCTGCCGTAGGACGCGCGCCAGTGGAAGCGTTCGATGTCAATAAGGTGGTCATTGACTTGGGTGACGTGCGCTTGGTTGAGAAAGGTGGCCGAGCAGCCAGTTATACCGAAGCCGCGGGCAGTGCGGTCATGGCGAAAGAAGAGATCATCATTCGCATTAACTTGGGTCGTGGGGAAGAGTGCGCCACTGTGTGGACCTCGGATCTATCTCATGGCTATGTGACTATCAACGCGGATTACCGTAGCTGAAAGCGCTGGAAAGTAGCTGAAAAGCGCTCGAAAGTAGCTGAAAACAGTTGCAGTGACGTGCTAACGCAGCGAGATAGCGCCGTCTTCGTTTAAGGCGGCGCGCACAAAGTGGGTAAAGACGTAATGAGTGTAATGGTAAAACGACGGGTTCATGTTGCGGCGGCTGCAATGATCAGCGCCGATCAAAAGCGAGTGCTGATTGCACGTCGGCCCTCTAATGTCGATCAAGGCGGCCTCTGGGAGTTTCCCGGTGGCAAGCTGGCACCTTATGAAACAGGGCTTGAAGGTCTCAAACGCGAACTGCACGAAGAGCTAGGCGTTGAGATTGTACGTGCCCGGCCGCTTATCCGCGTCCATCATGAGTATCCTGATAAGCATATTCTTCTGGATGTTTGGCAAGTGCAAGAGTTTGCAGGTGAGCCGTTTGGCCGTGAAGGGCAGGCTGTACGTTGGGTGCCCATGGAAGAGTTGGCAAATTATCCTTTCCCTGCCGCTAACTTGCCTATTTTGCGTGCAGTGATGTTGCCCACTGACTACCTGATTACCGGTGAAGAATCCGATGAAGAGCGTTTTGATAGCCTGCTAGAAAGAGCATTAGATGAAGACGGCGTAAGGTTAGTACAGCTGCGGGCGAAAAATCTTAATGAAGCGGCTTATGTCGCCCGTGCTGAGCGTGCTCTGCGCCTTTGTCGTCAGTACGATGCAAGGCTTCTATTGAACGGTGAGCCTGCGTTGCTTGATAGGATTGATGCTGACGGTATCCATTTGACGAGCGCGCGGTTAATGAGCCTTGAGCGTCGCCCGATCGCTGAAAATAAATGGCTATCAGCATCAACTCATGATCAAACGCAGCTTTCCCAGGCAGCAGTTTTAGGTTGTGACTTTGTGACGCTTTCGCCATTACGCACCACGCCTTCTCATCCAGAAGTAGCGCCGCTAGGCTGGCATGACTTTCAACAGCTAGTGGAACGTGCGGGTATGCCGGTATATGCATTGGGGGGTATGACACGCTTTGATGCTAGCCATGCACGCGCCGTTGGCGCCCAGGGAATTGCGTCTATTCGTGATTTTTGGAAATAAAGCCAACTGCCACATGCAGGTGTTTTAATGACTGCGCCTGCTCTCTATGAGAGCAGGCGTCCATGTTATTATCATCTGAGGTTTTTATCAGGCGAGGGGTTTATCAGGTTAGGTTTTTATCAGGTTAGGTTTATTAGCCAACTGGCTGGTTATCAATCGCGATAGCGGCGGGTTAAATCACCGTAAGCATCAATGCGGCGGTCGCGTAAATATGGCCAAATGCGCCGAGTGTTCTCGCTACGAGCCATGTCTATCTTGACTACTAATTGCTGCGACTCCTCTCCTGCATGCGCTAGCATTTCACCTTGTGGGCCGCATACGAAGCTTCCACCCCAGAACGTAATGCCGTCACCAGCACCAGAGTGGTCGGGTTCAAAGCCCACACGGTTAGCGACCATTACGGGTAACCCGTTAGCAACGCCATGGGAGCGCTGTATAATAGTCCAGGCATCTTTCTGACGCGCTTTTTCAGCGTCATCATCATTTGGGTCCCAGCCAATGGCGGTGGGGTAGAGAAGTAGCTCTGCACCACTTAGTGCCATTAACCGTGCTGCTTCTGGATACCATTGATCCCAGCAAACCAAGACCCCTAGACGCCCAACAGAGGTGTCAATGGGCGTGAAGCCTTGGCCGCGATCGTCATCAGCATCGCCAGGGGTAAAGTAAAACTTTTCGTAAAAGGCTGGATCATCAGGAATGTGCATTTTACGGTACTGCCCAACACGTCCTTTTGCGCGGTCATAAACGACGGCTGT
This sequence comes from Halomonas qinghailakensis, assembly GCF_025820815.1. Classification (NCBI taxonomy): domain Bacteria; kingdom Pseudomonadati; phylum Pseudomonadota; class Gammaproteobacteria; order Oceanospirillales; family Halomonadaceae; genus Halomonas; species Halomonas qinghailakensis. The sequence continues at coordinate 3,293,973 of NZ_CP096973.1, forward strand.
ATTGTGGTAAAGCCCCGCTGCACGCTTTTCAAATAGTGACCCTACCAGCACGATATCCAACTCTTTAGCCAGTTCGGCTAGGCGTTGCCCAGTAGGGCCGTCTAGTGGTTCAGCTAAATCAAACAGTGCAGGGTCTTCGTACTGGCAAAAGTAATGAGTGGCATGCAACTCCTGAAGCAACACTAATTGTGCCCCTTGGCTAACGGCTGAGCGTATGCCAGCTTCGCTGGCAGCAAGACTACGTGCTTTATCTGGCCACGCTGACTGTTGAACAACACCGACGGTTAAGCTGTTAGGCATGATGGCTCCTTAGGAGTGACTAAGTGCAGGGACAAGAGTGCCTCTTGGTAGCTGCATGGTTAAACAGTGGAGGCTGCCATGCTGGCGAATGACGCTAACACACTCAATTGGAATCATCGTGTGTTCTGGGAAGGCAACACTCAATGCTTGCAGTGCGATCAGATCGGCAGGATCGCCGTAAGTGGGCACCAGTACGGCATGATTGATAATTAAAAAATTTGCGTAGGTAGCAGGAAGGCGATGACCATCGTCAGGATCAAAGCAGGCCTGAGGCCATGGCAAAGCAATTAATTGGTAGGGTTCGCCGTTGCGCTGGCGAAACGCCATCAGTTCTTGCTCCATCGCATTTAATGCTGGGTAGTGAGGGTCGGTGGGGTCGTCGCAGCGGACATAAGCAATGGTCGAGGCGTTGCAAAAGCGTGCGAGCGTATCAACATGGCTGTCGGTATCGTCACCTTCAAGATGCCCGTTTGCTAGCCATAGGAATCGGTCGACACCGAAATCTTTCGCTAATTGAGCTTCAACATCTGTGCGTGATAGTGACGAATTGCGATTTGGGTTCAGCAGGCAGGCCTCGGTGGTTAGCAGCGTGCCCTCACCGTCGGTTTCAATTGCACCGCCTTCTAGTACCATATTCCGTGTAGCGACAGGGCAGGCCCACACGCCTATATCGTCCAGCCATTGAGTAAGCCGATTGTCATGCTCGGCAGGGAATTTACCGCCCCAGCCAGTGAACGTGTAATCCAGTATGAGCGGCTGCAGAGCTTCGTCTACCACGGTGATCGGCCCATGGTCCCTAGCCCAAGTGTCATCTGTGGGCGCGACAATGAGCATCAGTTGTGATTGAGGAATGCCATAGGCGTCAAACGTCGCAGCCAAGCGGCGCTGGGTGGCAACATCAGGAACGCTGATCAGCACGCGCTGATAGCGTGTCGTGGCTATCACGATACGCTCAAGTGTTGCCTCGATACGCGATAACAACGATGCCCAGTCGCCATCTGGGCGCGGCCAAGTCAGTTGCAAGCCGTCTTGGGGATACCACTCAGGCAATAAACGGTAAGTTTTGTTAGCCAACGTCACAGATGCTCTTAATAGTCGAAAAAATGCTTGCCCTAGAGGTTATCTCCGAAGACAAGGAGAACGGGCGCAATTTAGGGGCTTGTTTACTAACATGCAAGCGTTACCGTACTTGAGGGAACGGCAAGTGGTCCTGTTACTCTAACCCTGCGTTCTTACATGCACCCATGCTAAAAAAACCGTACCATGGACGCTTATTACTAAGGAATGATGCCATGCTTGATCGTTTGCCTTTTCTGGTGGGGCTGCGCTACGTGCGCGCTAAACGCCGGAACCACTTTATTTCGTTTATTTCGCTAACTTCAATGTTGGGATTAATGCTTGGCGTGGCTGTGCTAATCCTTGTGCTGTCGGTCATGAATGGTTTTGATCATGAACTCCGTACCCGTATCTTGGGGATGGTGCCTCACACTAAAATTGAGTCGCAAGAAGGATTAGTCGAGTGGCAAGCGTTAGCAGAAAGGCTCGTTGAGCGAGAGCGGGTCATTGGCGCAGCACCTTATGTTGAACAGCAAGGTATGTTTTCAGCGGGCGGTAGAAACCAGGGGGCTATGGTGAATGGCATCCATCCGGACTGGGAAGACCAAGTGTCGATTATTGGAAAGCATATGCGCGAAGGTGAGCTTTCCGATCTAGTGCCTGGCGAGTGGAACGTAGTTTTGGGATCTATGTTGGCACGTCGCTTGGGCGTAGGGGTAGGAGACCGAGTTACGCTACTTGTTCCGGAGGCATCGATTACCCCCGCTGGGGTTTTTCCAAGGCTAAAACGGTTTACCGTTAGCGGTATCTTTAGCGTAGGCGCTGATTTAGATGCCAATTTGGCTTATGCCAATATTGAGGATATGCAAACCTTAGCGCGTCTGGGCGATGCGGTGGGTGGTCTGAGGCTGGAGCTGGATGACCTGTTTGTATCTGGCAGTGAAACTCAAGCGATTGTTAACGAACTGGGCTCAGGTTACCGCGGTACGGATTGGACCTTTTCCCACGGCAGTCTTTTCCAAGCAATTCAAATGGAAAAGCGCATGATAGCACTGCTACTTACCGTCATTATTGCTGTCGCTGCGTTTAATATTGTGTCTACGTTAGTAATGGTGGTTACCGATAAGCGAGCGGATATCGCCATTTTACGAACCATAGGTGCTACCCCGCGTTCAATTATGGGGATTTTCATTGTTCAGGGGCTGACTATCGGACTGATTGGTATTGCGATCGGCGTTACGGCAGGGGTTATCTTAGCGCTTACTATCTCAGATTTAATTGGCTGGTTTGAAACAGCTTTCGGTATTCAATTTTTAGATGCTGGGGTTTACTTTATTAGCGACCTGCCCTCTAAGCTGCAGTGGGGCGATGTACGCGATATCGTTATCGCTGCCTTTGGTCTGACCTTCCTCTCGACGCTTTATCCCGCTTGGCGGGCCGCTCGGGTTCAGCCTGCCGACGTACTGCGTTATGAATAAGGACGCAATGATGACCTCAAGTACACCGCACACAGCAGCGATTATGCTGGAATGTAACAGCCTGACAAGGATTTACGACGAAGGTCCTCAAGATCTTACCGTATTAGATCAGCTTGAGCTTAAGGTGCATGCAGGAGAGCGTGTTGCCATTGTGGGCAGCTCTGGTTCGGGTAAAACAACGCTGTTAAACCTGTTGGGAGGTCTTGATCGTCCTAGCGCAGGTAGCGTAGTGATTGCTGGCGAGCCGCTTTCGGGTCTTAATGACGCGGCGCTCGGTCGTTTTCGGAATCGCTATATTGGCTTTGTTTATCAATTTCATCACTTGCTAGCTGAGTTCACCGCAGTTGAGAATGCTGCGCTGCCGCTCATTATTCGCGGCCAATCTAAAAAAGTGGCGGAGCAGCGCGCAATGCAGTTGCTTGAACGGGTGGGCATGAAGACGCGGGCGGATCACAAACCTGGCGAGCTTTCGGGTGGGGAGCGTCAGCGAGTGGCTATTGCTCGTGCGCTAGTGACCGACCCCAGTCTTGTGCTGATGGACGAGCCAACCGGGAACCTAGATCAAACTACCGCAGCAACTATATTAGCACTTATGGATGAACTGGCTAAAGAGAGCGCTTGCGCGTTTGTTATTGTTACCCATGATGTCAGCTTGGCTGCTCATCAAGATCGAGTGTTGAAATTGGATGGCGGGCAGTTAATTGAGCAGCAAAATGCCTAATAGCTTGTGAGGTTAGTCATCGAATTCTGACTCAATGCGCGCTCGGCGCTGCCGCCTTTTTAGGCGGCGGCGCTTCCAGTGATGAGAAACATGCCAGCGCCAAATTAGCCGTATGACAATATTGGCGATAATCGCTAGTAAAACGGCAGAAATTAGCGAGCCAAGCATCAGCGGCGGCATAATGTCGTGCATTTGCTCTGCAATCCAGCGCGTTGAGATGCGCGATGGGGCCTCTCTAACGGGGGCTTCTAAAAGAAATGTGCCAATACGGTAATTAAAATAAAAAATAACCGGCATGGTGAGTGGGTTCGTGATCCACACTAGACCTACCGATAGAGCTAAATTGCAACGGGTAAACCTAGCCCCCAATGCTGCAACTACCATTTGAAACGGTATAGGCAGCATGGCGCAAAAAAGCCCCACGCTAAACGCATTTGCAACGCTTCGACGTGTTAAAAGCCATAGCCCAGGATCTGCAATTAATGGCGCGATAAAGCGTAGAGAACGCTGACGCCTTAATGTATCGGGTTTTGGCATGTAGCGCTGCAGGAAACGGCGCGGCATGTCAGGTACTCTTTTAATAGGTGCCTCCTATTATCCATATAGCAGTGTGCTTCGGCTACGCGTGGCTTTGAATGAACTTGTTCCAAGGAGGGAATATGCACATAGGCGTTGCACTACCCGCTGCGTTGGCAGGTTTCATGGGTGCGCTATTGGCATGGATAAGCGGCCCAGATGCACGCTTACAAGCACTGCTGGCAGGTATATTTGTGGCCGTGCTTTTCTTGGTGGTGTATAGGCGTAATCTACTGATTTTTTTGGTTATTTTGAGCTGGGTTTTTATCAGTGTGCAGCATGAGTGGGGGCGTCGGTTGCCAAGCGGGCTCAGTGGTGAAGATGTCATTATTCAGGCCCAGATAGTAAACGTTCAAGCGGAAAGCGGGTCGTCGCGATTACGCCTATCTATTGAATCCTGTCACTCTCCTGAGCATCTTCCTAGCTGTAGCGCTCTACGCAGTGTGAGAGTAAGTGCTTACGATGATCAACGCTACCTCTTGGGAGAGCGCTGGCAGATGACGCTGCGGCTTCGCCCTCCCAGTGGCTTTTCTAATCCCAATACGTTTAATTTTCAACAGTGGCTATGGCGAGAAGGGATACACGCAACGGGCTATGTGCGCCAAGAGCCGAAGCCTGAACGTTTGTCGGAGGCTGCGCCGACAATTCGCCAATCGGCTATTGAAAGGCTGGCTAGTCAACCGTTGCAAGAGCAAACTCGGCGCTGGCTTGCGGCGCTAACGCTGGGTGATAGTGAGCAGTTGACCCAGGATGATTGGACCTTGCTCAATGCAACGGGTACGACGCATTTAGTGGTTATCTCTGGTTTACACGTCGGACTTGTTGCTTCGTTTGTGCTGCTATTAGCTCGCTTTATTGCCAGGTTGGTAACGCCAACCCATTGGCGTCTACGAGCTTGGCCATGGTGGTTAGCAGGAGTGGCGGCGGTGGGTTACGCCATATTAGCTGGGCTGGCCCCTCCTGCCATGCGGGCCATGATTATGACGCTGTTAGGCTTGTGGGTGCTAAGCGGTCGTCATGCACCTGGCCCATGGCAAGCTTGGTGGCTTGCGCTTGGCATCGTAATCGTCGTTGACCCACTTGCATTATGGCGACCTGGACTGTGGCTATCGTTTATTGCGGTAGCCTGGTTGATTGTAATTTGGCAAGGCCGTCCCCGCCCCCAAGGGGTGAAAGGCTGGTGCTGGGCGCTACTTCGTTCCCAACTACTCATTGCACCGCTAATGGCGGCAGCAGTGTTAGTGGCGTTTGAGAGAGTTGCCCCTGCGGCCCCTTTGATTAATCTTTTTGCTGTCCCTTGGGTCAGTTCCGTTATGGTGCCCAGTGCATTATTGGGATGGGTATTGTCACCACTGCCCGGGATAGGGTTATTTATGTGGTGGTGTTTTGAGCAGGCGTTACAAGTTTTTCACTATTTATTAGTTGTTACCGTGCATTGGGCGCCGCTTTTGCAGCCGCCGTCAATGATGGTGTACCCGCTGGTAGGTATATTGGTACTGATGTCGCTATGCTGGGCATTTCCCACTGTCCCAGGTTGGCTGCGATTCAGCGTACCATTGCTACTGCTAAGTTTCCCTTGGTGGCCAGCAGATGCACAGCTTAATCCGGGCGAGGTACGTGTCGTGATTTATGACGTTGGCCAAGGTCAACTGATCGAGTTGCGTAGTACTAACTATCGCTTGCTTTATGACACCGGGCCACGTTTTCGCAGTGGTTTTATGCCACTGCAAACCTTGTGGCCCCCAGGGCAATCGTTTGATCGTGTTATCGTAAGTCATGCCGATACCGATCATGCTGGGGGTGTCAGTGCGCTTTTAAAAGACCATCAAGTGACGCTATGGTCGACTCCACGAGGCGAGTCACTGCCCGTTGCCAGTACACAATGTGTTCAAGGGCAGCAGTGGCGACGCGATGGCATTCACTATCAGATATTATGGCCCCCAGCGGGTGATAACGCGCTCTCCTCAAATGATCGATCTTGTGTGCTGCAGGTAAGCGCGGGAGAACAACGTTTGCTTATCACGGGAGATGTAGGCAAGGACGTTGAAAGAAGAGTATTAGCAAAAGTTATTACGCCGATTAACGTGTTAGTGGCTGGGCATCATGGAAGCAATACAAGTTCGGGAATCCAATTTTTGCAGGTCAGCCGTCCTCAACATGTTATTTTTAGTGCTGGAAAAGACAACCCCTTTAATCATCCAGTTGATGCGGTAGTCCGCCGCTTTCGCCAACAGCAGAGCTGTTTATGGAGCACTGCCCAGGATGGGGCGCTTGAATTTAGCCTTATGGCTACCCAGCCCATTCAGGTCATTCCCATGCGAAAACTACCGGGTGCTCGTAAGCGGTGTTGATGCGCGTCACCATAAGGTAGAATCCTGGCAACTGCACACTATGGCCAGGAGCGCGTGTGACTGATTCAGGTTGGGTTCTCTATAAACGATTGTTAACTTACGTAAAGCCCCACTGGCGCGCATTTGCGTTAGCGATAGTGGGCTTCGTCATTTATGCCGCTTCCAGTACGGCATTAGCTGAAATGATGAAACGACTGATTGATGGTATTCAAAATCCTGATGCTACTTTTCGGCTACTGCTCCCACTATTTGTGGTGATTATGTTTGCATCGCGCGGGGTAGGGACATTTTTAAGCACTTATTTTATGTCTTATGTCGGACGCTATGTGATTCATACTTTACGCTGTGATGTTTTTGCGCACTTACTGCATTTGCCAGGGCGATTTTTTGATCATCACTCTAGCGGTCATTTGGTATCTCGGGTTACCTATCATGTAGAACAGGTGGCAGGCGCTGCCACGAAAGCAGTCACTATTATTTTGCGTGAAGGCTTATTCGTTATTGGGTTGATTGGTTATCTCTTCTGGACAAACTGGATGCTAACGCTGTTATTTTTAGGCGTAACGCCGGTGATCGCTGGAGTAGTGGGCTATGTCAGCAAACGGTTTAGACGAATCTCTAAGCGTATTCAACACTCCATGGGAGATGTTACCCATGTCGCTTCTGAAGCGCTCTCTGGCTACCGTGTCGTGCGCACGCATGGGGCTGAAGCGTATGAAAAACAGCGTTTTGAGCGAGTAAGTGAAGAAAATCGTCGCCAAAGTATGAAAGAGGCGATGACGCGTGCCGTAAGCTCACCAGTAATTTTAATGCTGGTCGCGATTTCGATGGCGATTTTGGTTTGGTTAGCGATGGCACCTGCACTGATGGAAAACATGACGCCGGGTGAGTTTGTAGCCTTTATTACAGCGGCTGCACTAATGATCAAACCCGTGCGTCAGCTCACTGAAGTGAACAGTGAGATTCAAAAAGGCATCGCGGCGGCGGCTGAGCTATTTGGCCTACTTGATATGACCCCTGAACAGGATGAAGGTAAAAAAATTCCTCAACAGCTAACGGGTAGCGTAGTGGTCGATAATGTTAGTTTTCGCTACGCTGACGATCAGCCTAACGTACTACGTGATATTAACATTAGCGTCGCCCCAGGCGAGTTAGTGGCAATTGTTGGCCGCTCAGGCAGCGGTAAGTCGACATTGGTCAGCCTGTTGCCGCGTTTTTATCGGCCTAGCGAAGGACGTATTTTGATTGATGGGGTAAATGTTGATGAATATGCGCTGGGTCCATTGCGTCAGCATATTGCATTGGTATCGCAACAAGTCACGCTATTCAATGCCACCATTGCAGATAACATTGGCTATGGCGTAACCAACCCAGATCCAGCCGCTATTGAAGCCGCTGCTCAGGCGGCTTATGCCAGTGAGTTTATTGAGAAGCTGCCCCAGGGCTATGCCACGGTAGTGGGTGAAAATGGCGTGATGCTTTCGGGTGGCCAGCGTCAGCGCTTGGCCATCGCGCGGGCGATTTTTAAAGATGCGCCTATTCTTATTTTGGACGAGGCGACATCAGCACTGGATACCGAATCCGAGCGCTATATACAAAAAGCGCTAGAGCATGTGTGTAAAGGCCGAACAACGCTGGTCATTGCCCACCGCCTATCCACGATTGAACGAGCTGACCGTATTTTGGTCATGGACCAAGGGCGTATTATTGAGCAGGGGACCCACCAAGCGCTATTAGAAGCCGGAGGCGCTTACGCGGCACTGCATCAACTTCAGTTCCAGGATAATGAATGAGTGTTGAGCAACGCTGGCTCAAAGCGGCCTATCATGGAAGCCGTTGGCTAACACCGTTATATCCATTGGGTTTTTTATACCGTTATCTTATGATGTGGAGAAACACCCGCTACCACACTGGTAAAAAACCAGTTTTTAAAGCAGGTGTGCCCGTTATTGTGGTGGGTAATATTACCCTTGGTGGAACCGGTAAATCGCCTTTAGTTGCGTGGCTGGTCAACTGGCTGAGGACGCAGGGGTGGTCCCCAGGCATCATTACTCGTGGGTACGGTGGTAAAGCATCGCACTATCCATTAGAAGTAACCGCACTAACCGATCCGGCCCAAAGTGGTGATGAGCCATTAATGCTGGTGCAGCAAACGAGCTGTCCGGTAGTGGCTGACCCGCACCGTGCACGAGGTGTTAAAACCTTGGTTGATAAAGGGTGCGATATTATTGTTAGTGACGATGGATTACAGCATTTGGCGTTAGGACGTGATATTGAATTAGTCGTCATTGATGGGGCGCGGGGACTGGGTAATGGTTGGTGTTTACCCGCTGGGCCGCTGAGAGAATCGCCTAGTAGATTAGCTCAAGTTGATGCTGTGATTATTAATGGTGAGCAGTGTTGCCCCTTGCCAGTTGAAGGAATAGCGATGCAATTAGCGCCGCTAAGTTGGCGTCGAATGCGGGATGGTCAGCGTGTGCCGATCACTCCGCTACCATTTGTGCCACCTGTGAATGCTGTGGCGGGTATTGGCCATCCTGAGCGTTTTTTTAATACGCTGCGCAGTTTGGGTGTGGACGGCGAGATGCGTCCGCTAGCAGATCATCAGCGGTTTGATGACCAGACTTTCCGTTTTAGTCATCAGCGCCCAGTTGTAATGACTGCCAAAGATGCAGTGAAGTGCCAAGCGTTTGCGCCACCCGATAGCTGGGTGCTAGAGGTAGAAGCCTTGCTTCCGCCAGAGTTTGAACACTGGCTGGCAGCTAAATTGTCAGCGCTTTCTAAAAAGGGATACACCGATGGATAAAGAACTATTGGCAATGCTGGTTTGCCCACTTTGCAACGGCAAGCTCAAGTATAACCGTGAAGCCCAAGAGCTTTGCTGCCACTACGACGGTTTGGGGTATCCTATTCAAGAAGGCATTCCTGTGATGCTTCCTGAAGAGGCGCGCACGATGGATGCCGATGAAAAATTGCCTATCTCGCCAGGTCGTACCGGAGAGGCGTAATGTCAGTCGCTCAAACCGAATTTATTGCTGTGGTTCCCGCACGATTTGGCTCAACCCGCTTACCGGGTAAGCCGCTGCTGGATATAGCGGGCGAGCCTATGGTTGCCCATGTCTGGCGCCGGGCTTGTCAAAGCCAAGCAAGCCGTGTTGTGGTGGCCACTGATGATTCACGCATCCGTGAGGCGATGTTGCCCTACGGTGCAGAGGTCGTGATGACGCGCTCGGATCATCCTTCTGGCACCGATCGATTGGCTGAGGTGGCAGAATGCCTTGGGCTAAGCGATGACGCTTTGTTAGTGAACGTGCAAGGAGACGAGCCGCTTATTCCGCCGGTTTTAATTGACCAAGTGGCCATGCGGTTAGCCGAAGACCCAGAAGCAGCCATTGCGACACTTGCTGAGCCCATTGCCGATGTTGAAACGTTATTTAACGCTAACGTCGTCAAAGTGGTTCGCTCCTTACAGGGCCGAGCCCTGTACTTTTCTCGTGCGCCCATTCCGTGGGATCGAGAGCAATTTAAAACACAGCCCGAGCTGTTAGCTACCGATGCTTGGTTGCGTCATATCGGTATATACGCCTACCGTGCCAGTTTTCTTGCTGCTTATCGTGAGCTGGCACCATCGAGTCTTGAGCAGTTGGAGCAATTGGAGCAGTTGCGTGCGCTTCAGCATGGCTATGCCATTCAAGTTGCGCTTGCCAGCACTATTAACCCGCCGGGTGTGGATACGCCGGAAGACTTAGTCCGGGTGAGAGCGCTACTAGCGAGTGGAGGTGACAGCGAATGAAGCGTGTACTGTTTGTCTGCCTAGGTAATATTTGCCGTTCGCCAACGGCCGAAGGCGTCTTTTGGCACGCTGTTGAAGAGGCTGGGTTAAATCGTCATATTATCGTTGACTCTTGTGGTGTAGGTAACTGGCATGTTGGAAAAGCGCCAGACACCCGCGCGCAAGTAGCCGCATCAAGGCGTGGTATCGATATTGGTCATTTGCGCGCTCGTCAGCTCAGTGCTGGTGACTTTCTTGAATTTGACTACGTATTAGGCATGGATCGCGACAACCTCAAGGCGATGCAAGCGCTTCAGCCGAGCAATAGTCGTGCCCATGTGGGGCTTTTTTTAGAGTTTGCTGATCTGCCTGAGGCAGAAGTGCCCGACCCTTATTATGGTGGAGACGAGGGTTTTGAACATGTCCTGGATTTAATTGAGGCGGCTTCTGTAGGGCTAATTGCCCATCTGAGAAACGACGGGCTGAGAAATGACAGGTTGTGAAAACACAGGGTGTGAAAGAAGTGTTAGTGACTTGCTCAGTTGTTGCCAATCGGTCGATTTAACCTCTTTAAATACGCTGCGTTTACCCTGTCAGGCGGAACGGTATGTGGTTCCTAAAACACTAAATGCGCTCCAGTATGTCGTGCGTGAAGCCGTTGATAAACGGTGGCGCATTACCCTCTTGGGAGGTGGCAGTAACGTGCTGCTTCCTACGGCATTGAAAGGCATTGCGATTCGGCCAGGTATACAGCAGTGGTGGCTAGAAAGTCGCGGAGAGTCGGTTGTTGCCTATGTGGGGGCTGGTGTTAATTGGCACTCGTTAGTAATGACGCTAGCGGCTCGTGGCCTGTGGGGTATTGAAAACTTAGCGTTAATACCAGGTGATTGCGGTGCAGCACCAGTGCAAAATATCGGTGCTTATGGTGTTGAGCTTAAAGACGTCATAGAGGGAGTGCAAATAGTAGAACTAGCCTCAGGCAAGGTCCGTTGGTTAAGCACCGATGATTGCCAGTTTGGTTACCGTGATAGCATTTTCAAAAAAGCGCTAGCAGATAAAGTTGTCATTACTCAGTTGGCGCTTCGATTATCAAAAAAACCGCAACCAAGACTAGGTTATGGGGATTTAGCTGCCCGTGTATCGGCCTCATCAAGTTGCTTGGCGGTAGCTCAAGCGGTGTGCGCTATTCGTCGAGAAAAATTGCCGGATCCTAATATGCTCGCGAATGCGGGAAGCTTTTTTAAAAACCCGCTGGTTAGTAGCGAACAGCTATCGCGCTTGTTACAAGCGCATCCTAACATGCCATATTTTCCCCAGGTTGATGGGAAAAGCAAACTGGCAGCGGGGTGGTTAATTGACCAGTGCGGGTTGAAAGGAGCTCGGCAAGGAGCTTTCGGTGTTCACACACAGCAAGCATTGGTGCTTGTGCATTTTGGCGGCGGTGATCGCCCTGAGCTACTGCAGTTTGCTGAGTATATTGTCCGCAAGGTCTATGGCCAATTTGGTGTTGAGTTAGAGCCCGAACCACGCTTAATACAAGCATAAAAAAACCCCGCTTAGCGGGGTTTTTAGTGCAGCACGTGTCTTAAGTGCTAGCGATCACTCATTCGTCGTGTTCTGTGCTTGTTTACGCAGTTCACGAGGATCGTTATGAGCGCGACGACGGCGACGTGGCTTGGGTACTTCGTCTTGTGTAGAAACGGTAGTCACTTGCTGTGCTTCTTCAGGTGTTACTGTTTCGGGAGCTTCTGGTGAAGGCGTTTGAGCCTCTTCTTCATTGTTCGCTAACGTAGGCTGAAGATCGCTTTCTTGATCAGTAGCAGTAATGTCAGCGGCTTCTGGCGCGGTTTTAGTGTCTGAAGCGTTCGTATTGCTCTCCGCGTTATTGTCTGAAGAAGCTTCCGGTTGCTCAGCTGTCTCTGGTGAGCTGGCCTCAGTGCTAGCCGCTACGTCGTGCGAGGGCACCTGACGGTTATCAGTGCTATCGACAGTCTCGTCCTCAGCAACTTTTGGCACTTCTGCCTGTGTGCTAGCGGGTGCTGATGTTTCTTGTGCTGTCTCTTGAGTCACTTGAGGCAACACCGGTTCCTGGCGCACAAGTTCTTGAGGTGTCGGCTGCTGGGGCTTATCAGTCTCTTGTGTAGTTTCTTCATCACGTGAGCTTGTTGATTCGCTATGGGCGGTATCAAACTCCTTCACGTTTGCAGCAGGCTCTTCCTGTGGCTCTACTTCCGTATTAACTGACGAAGGTTCAATATTCTCGACCTCAGACGAGCGGCTGTTAGCCTCTTGAGGCGCTTCTTGAACAGTGGTTTGGTCATCAGTCGGCTGTTGAGGTTTATCCTCAGAGCTTTTCTCTACGCTCGCTTCTGTTGCGGCAGTTTCAGCGTTATCTTCCGTTTTCTGCGGTTGACGACGCTGGCGAGTAGCTTTACGTGCTTTATCTGCCTTTTCAGCAGGGCGCTCAGCCGTTGTTCCATCGGCAACTGTTGTTTCTTCTACAGCTTGGTCAGGCGCTTCAGTCGCTACTTCATCGCTTGGCACCGCTGTTGTGCTGGCCTCATCATGTGAAGAGGGGCTTGCAGACGCTGCTTCGCTGCTGGGTACTTCAACAGCGGGTGATTCAGCAGAAGGGGCTTCCGCAGAGGTGGCTTCAGCCGCTTCGGCTTGCAGTTTCAGCTGTTCCGCTTCGGCTTGAGGGTTAACGGCCTGTTTACGCGTGCGGTTACGCGGATTATTACGCGTGCGCTTCGGTTTGCCGTCATCTTGTTTGTCGTCCGTTTGTGATGCAGGCTCACGGGTAGTTTCGTTTTTCTGCTTTGCATCACGCGGTTTATCACGACGGCTTTCTGGTTGAGCAGTAGGTTTAGCTGGCTCATCTTTAGGCGATTCTTTGGCCGCTTGATTTGTCTGCTGTTCTTTTTGACGACTGCTCTTCTGGTCGTTGTCTAGGGTCTTGGCATCGTCTTGCTGAGGGTGGCGTCGACGATTACGAGTACGGCTAGGACCGCTGCGTTTGTCGTTAGCGTCGTCGTTATTATCAGTATTACGCGGTTGGCTAGGTTGCTGATTACTCGGCTGCTGCTGGCTGCGTTGCTCGTTTTTGCTAGTGCTTTCGCCACGTTCACGAGCCGGCTTTGGCTTGCTTTCGCTGCGCTGCGTGCGGTTGCTGCCTGTTTTTTCAGGCTGCTTACGGGCAACAGGAGCTTCCTGTTTAGGCTCGCTCGTGCTGCTATCTTCCCCCCCTAGCAGTTTGGCAAAGCCTCTGATAAAGCGGCCAATCACACTAGGCTGCTCTTCAGCAACAGGGGTGGTCGCAGCAACGACTTTGTCTGCTTTTGTAACCTTCTCTGCCTTCTCTTCTGTCTGAAGAGAGGCGGGCGCTGGTGCGTTATGCACAACACTTTTAACCGCGGCTTCAGCGCGCATGGCGGGCGGAGTAAAGCTTGGGTCTGGTTCTTTGCCCACTTCAGTATCAGTCGATAGCTCGAAGCTGGATAGCGTTAGGCTCTCGTCATCGTCTAAGTGGTCATCACGCAGCCGCTGAACGTCATAATGCGGCGTATCCATTTCGGGATTCGGCAAAAGAACTACCCGCACGCCTTGGCGTGATTCGATGTCTGCTAGAACGCTACGCTTTTCGTTCAGCAGGTAGGTAGCCACTGGTACCGGCAGAATAGCGCGAATTTGAGCGCTGCGCTCTTTCATCGCCTCTTCTTCAATCAGGCGCATAATGGAGAGCGACAATGAGCGTACGTCACGAATCGTGCCCTGGCCGTTACAACGTGGGCAAACCACACCGCTGGTCTCACCAAGCGAAGGACGTAAGCGCTGGCGCGACATCTCCATTAAGCCAAAGCGTGAAATCCGACCAATCTGAACGCGTGCACGATCAAGCTTCAGCGCATCGCGCATGCGGTTTTCAACCTCGCGCTGATTTCGCGCAGGGCCCATATCGATAAAGTCGATAACTACAAGGCCACCGATATCACGCAAGCGCAACTGTCGAGCAATCTCGTCAGCTGCTTCAGAGTTAGTTTGCAGTGCGGTTTCTTCAATATCGCTGCCACGTGTAGCCCGGGCAGAGTTGATATCAATAGAGACCAGTGCTTCGGTGTGATCGATAACAATAGAGCCACCAGAAGGAAGTTTTACTTCGCGCTGGTAAGCAGTTTCGATTTGCGACTCAATTTGAAAGCGCGAGAAAAGAGGGACTTCATCTGCGTAAAGTTTAATTTTCTGCTGGTAAGAAGGCATTACCTGACGAATAAAGCCCAGCGCTTCTGCATGAATCTCAGGGCTGTCAATTAACACTTCGCCAATGTCTTGGCGCAGGTAATCACGCATGGCGCGAATAATGACATTAGATTCGCGATAGATCAGGAAAGGGGCCGAACGCTTGCCTGCCTCAGTGGTGATGGATTCCCACACTTGGACGAGGTAATCCAGATCCCACTGAAGCTCTTCCGGGCTGCGGCCGATACCAGCGGTGCGAACGATCAGGCCCATTTTGTCCGGCACTGTCAGTTGGCCCATGGCGTCTTTCAGTTGGCTGCGGTCATCACCTTCAATGCGGCGTGAAATGCCACCCGCGCGAGGGTTGTTAGGCATCAGTACAAGAAAGCGACCCGCTAAGCTAATAAAAGTAGTGAGTGCAGCACCTTTATTGCCGCGCTCTTCTTTATCAACTTGGACAATAACTTCCTGTCCTTCTTTCAGCACTTCTTTGATGCTGGGGCGGCCAGAAACATCTTTAATAAAATATTCGCGGGAAATTTCTTTTAACGGCAGAAAGCCATGACGCTCGGCACCGAAATCAACAAAAGCGGCTTCAAGGGAGGGTTCTACTCGGGTGATCTTACCCCGGTAAATATTGGCTTTTTTCTGCTCTCGGGCGCCAGATTCGATGTCTAAATCGTAAAGGCGTTGCCCGTCTACCAGTGCAACCCGAAGCTCTTCTGGCTGGGTTGCGTTAATTAGCATCCGTTTCATGTTTTCTCACATAGCATTGCGTGCCGACGAGCCGTGGAGTAGACGAATCGTTGGGTGCTGCGTGCTTGTGCTCGGCGCATTGCTATGCTGACGCATTAAACCGGGAAGGCAATTATGCCATCCCGGCCGAAAGGGCGTTGAGTACGTGGCGGAGGCAGAACATGTTTCGGTGGCTGTCACGTCCATCCGGCTCTGCTGACACCGCCAACACCTGGCATTCATCGATTCGTCAACGCCGGTTATCGGCACAGCGTTGAACTTGGCGCCCCAAGTCGAGCAGCACCTTGTGACGAACAGGAGAAGCCGCTTGGGGCGTGACGTTTGTTAATTCAAATTGCTTGCCATTGCGGGCAAAGCAAATGTGTATTTGCCGCCAAAAAACATACGACAAAGTAACTGTCTATCCAATACGTTATTTCAGTAGTCGCTTCAATGCGTTAGGCGTTTGGGTAATGCGTACACTACGCCATTTTGCCTATGCTCTGGCCTGCGTGTTTGTCGGGCAGGCGCTAGGCGAAGCGTGGTAACGCACCCGTTACGACGTGTCTTTTTACGGGTAAGCCACACTTGGCCGCTGAACGTTTTGGAATATAACAGTAAAGACAACTACCAGCAATTGACGCAATGCGCATTGGTCTACGCTAGAATGCCGTTTTTAGCCTGTTGCTATAAGATCACACCAGGAGTGAGCGTTAATGTCCGAAGGGCGGGAAGTACAGTGGGTGGATATCGCCCCGGAACAAGCAGGTCAACGGATCGACAATTTTTTAATGACGCGTTTAAAAGGTGCTCCTCGTGCATTGATTTATCGCATTGTGCGTAAAGGCGAGGTAAGGGTTAATAAGAAACGCGTCAAAGTGGATTATCGACTTCAAGCTGGCGATTTGGTGCGTGTGCCGCCACTACGTTTAGCGCCGAGAGAAGCCGTTAAAGAGGTTAGTGATAATTTACGTGATTTGTTAATTGGCAGTGTAATTATGGAAGGGCCGGATTGGATGGTGATTAATAAGCCGTCTGGTTTAGCTGTCCATGGGGGAAGTGGCGTAAAAATTGGCTTAATCGAAGCACTGCGCCAAGTGCGCGATGACCTGACTTTTTTAGAGCTTGTTCACCGCTTAGATCGTGATACATCGGGGTGTTTGCTGTTGGCAAAATCTCGTGATGCGTTAGTCACACTCAACGAATCGCTGAAAAAGCACGCTATGGACAAGCGCTACTTAGCGTTGGTTAGCGGACGCTGGCCTGCACGGAAAACCTATGTGAGTGCTCGCTTAGATCGCTTTGATGCGGGTAATGGTGAGCGGCGGGTGCGAGTAGATCCTAATGGCAAGGTGTCGCGGACTCACTTTTCGGTAGTGGAAACCTTTGAAAAAGTCACGCTGATAGAGGCAGAGCCTGTGACAGGCCGCACCCATCAGATTCGTGTCCATGCAGCTCACGCGGGGCATGCACTATTGGGTGATGATAAATATGGAACCCGCGAAAGTAATCACATGGCGCAGCGCCTTGGCTTGGGGCGGCTGTTTCTTCATGCCCGTGCATTAACGTTTCCTGAACCTGGCAATGGCCGTCCCGTTACGGTGAAAGCACCGCTGCCTGAGGCATTGGAAGAAGCGTTAAAACGCGCTCGGAAATAAAGGAAACAACATGCGCTATGAGCTAATTATCTTTGATTGGGATGGCACACTGATGAACTCTGTGCCAAAAATTGTTGCCTGCATGCAGGCCGCTGCTCTTGATGCTGAGTGGGGTGAGTTAAACGTCAATGCTATTGAAGATATTATTGGTTTGGGCCTGCCTGAGGCGATAGCTAAATTATGTCCTGGTATTGAAGCGGCTCAGGCCGAGCGCTTGCGCCAGCGCTATGCCTATCATTTCGTAGATGGTGACTCGACGCCCATGCCTTTTTTTGATGGCGTAGAAGAGCAGATTGCCCGGCTGCGTGAACGTTCTCATCAGCGTCTGGCGGTGGCGACAGGGAAAAGTCGCCGTGGTCTAGACCGAATTTTCTCCGAAACAAAGAGTGGCGGCTGGTTTCATGCCAGTCGAACGGCAGATGAAACGCGTTCGAAGCCCCACCCTCAGATGATTCTTGAGCTGCTTGACGAGCTGAAGGTGCCCGTCGAGCGCGCTGTAATGGTGGGCGATACCGAGTATGACCTTGAAATGGCTAGGTCTATTAATATGGATCGTGTGGGCGTTACTTACGGCGTGCATACTCCCGCGCGGTTGGCAGCCAGTCAGCCTGTGTGGGTGGCGGATGACGTAGAAAGCCTGTTCGATTGGTTGTATGACTAGTTGAATTACCCTGGCCGGCCTTCAGGTTACGCAGAGCTCTTAGATTGTGTTGAAGAGCGACGATTATTAGCGCTATGCCCCAGTTAACACTAGGAATTGTTTATGAGTGATGAGCAGCATCGCGGCAGCTCTGATGACCGATCCCAGTCCGATAAAGTGCCTTCATCAGATCAAGTGAGTGACCGCTGGACGCAAGGGCCAGACGTTTCCCAGCAAGCCAAACAGCGTCCGCAGTCAGGTGCTGAAGGTTCGGGAGCGCATTGCTCGGGTGAAAAAAATGATGATGCTGAAACGCTCCGTGAGCGGCAGCGTTTAACACAAATGGAAATGATGGACCGCTGGGTTGGTGGTGTTTTAACAGAGCAGCGCAGAACCCGGCGTTGGAAACTGTTCTTTCGTTTGATGTTGCTGGCGATTGTACTTATATCGCTAACAACAATGTTATACCGCGTATTTTTGGCTGAACCGACTGCCTCCTTGCCTACGCAGCGCCATTTGGCGTTAGTTGAAGTGCATGGTGTGATAACCAGTGATGCGCCAGCAAATGCGGAGCGCATTATTAAAGGGTTGAATCGTGCATGGTCATCAAGTGGTGCGACGGCTGTTGTGTTGCATATTGATAGCCCCGGTGGAAGCCCTGTTCAATCGCAGCGTATCTATGCAGAAATTATGCGTCTGCGTGATCAGGGCGATAAGCCTATTATTGCTGTGATAGAAGATATTGGTGCGAGTGGCGCTTACTACATTGCTTCCGCTGCCGATAGCATCGTGGCGTCACGGGCTAGTCTAGTTGGCTCTATCGGCGTTATTTATTCTGGCTTTGGCTTCCAAGAGGCGATTAACCAGATTGGTATAGAGCGTCGCGTAATGACTGCCGGTGAAAATAAAGCTTTCTTGGATCCTTTTCAGCCGCTTGACGACGGCGTGGCTGACTTCTGGCAAAGCGTTCTGACTCAAACCCATGAGCAATTTATAGACGATGTGAAGGCAGGGCGTGGTGAGCGTTTGAGCGATAGCCCTGAGGTTTTCTCAGGGCTTATCTGGAGTGGAGAGCAGGCGTTAGCACTGGGGCTGGTAGATGAGCTAGCCAGTCTCGAACAAGTGGCCCGTGATCAAGTAGGCGATGCTGAGTGGGAAAACTATACGCCTAGCTTAGACCCCTTCGAGCGATTGACGCGCCGCTTTACCCAAACCGCCGCTGAGGTGCTTGGGCTACAGCATACGCATGCTCCTTTGCGCTTTCAGGCCCAGTAATGCTTGGCGCGTAAAAGAGCTATACGCTAGGCGTCGCCAAGCGGGTTCATGCCTGCTTGGCGAAGCATGTCGCACAGGGCTATGAGAGGGAGTCCAATCAGTGCGTTTGGGTCTCGACCCTCGAGCTTTTCAAACAAACTGATGCCCAACCCTTCCATGCGGAAGCTGCCTGAGCTGTCCAGCGGCTGCTCAAGGGCAACATACCGCGCAATTTCTTGCTGGCTTAGTGAGCGAAAAAACACCTCAAATGGCTCGATATGGACGTGATGCCGCTGGTGGCGAGTGTCAACTAACGCCAAGCCTGTTAGGAAAGTCACTTTCTGGCCAGAAAAGCGCGTTAGGTTCTCCCGTGCGCGCTCTTCGGTATGAGGTTTGCCGAGAATGTCGCCTTCAAACAGGGCTACTTGATCAGAACCAATGATGCAGTGGTTGGGGAAGCGCTCAGCGACGGCGTTGGCCTTGCTAAGTGCCAAACGGTGTACTAGTGCGCTGGGCGTTTCATTAGAATAGGGCGTTTCATCAATGTCCGGTGAGCAACACTGATAGGGCACGAGTAACCTATCCAGTAATGCTTGGCGGAAGCGTGAGCTAGAAGCGAGAACAAGTGTGGCATTGTCCGTTTGAGGCACGGTTGTCTCCTTAATTAGCCTGTTGAGGCGTTATTTGCCGTTTATACGAGTGTAACGAAAGCGTAGCAACCTGCCTATTTACGTGGTTGTGGGAGATAATCTCATAAGAATTGCACCGACAGCTTTGACAGCGGAGGGGCGAGTGCCTATCATTGCGCGCCTATGTTGACCTCACAAATCCCCAGCCGGGTCGAGCCTTATAAGCTTGCAGCCCGCCGCGAACGATTAGAAGGCATTGTGGCGCTGAATAAGCTGCCACGCCTAGCTGAAGAAGCAGGTGACCAAACCGGCGACTGTCATGTCGTGCTCGAGTTTGGCGTTGATGCCCAAGGCCGTCGCGAAATTCATGGCCACTTACAAGCGACTCTGGCGCTGCCTTGTCGTCGCTGTCTGGTGCCGCTAAGCCAAGACGTTTCCAGTGATTTCTTATTAGGAATGATTGCAGACGAAGCTTTGGCTGCCGAGCTGCCTGCCAGTCATGAGCCGGTGCTGGTGGAAAATGAACAGCTGGACTTGCTGACGGTAATAGAGGATGAGCTTATCCTCAGCTTGCCGCAGGTGGTCTATCACGATGAGACCGAATGCCATGTCTCGGCGGAGCAGCTGGTCAGCAAGACCGAAGGCACAGCGGATGAGTCCGCTCCGGCCAAGAACCCTTTCGCAGTGCTTAGTGCTTTGAAAAGCAGTGGCGCTTTGAAAGGCAAAAAGTAAGCATCACTTACCTTAATTACCTTGGAGTAAACACCCATGGCAGTTCAACAGAACCGTAAAACTCGTTCCAAGCGCGGCATGCGTCGTAGCCACGATGCGCTGAGCGCACCGACTCTGTCCCAGGACAAAGAAACCGGTACTACTCACCTGCGTCACCATGTTTCTCCAGACGGTTTCTACCGTGGTCGTAAAGTGGTTGAGGTTTAAGCCTTAGCACCTTTATGAGCGGCAAAACAGGGTGGGTGCTGTGTGCGCCTAGCGATTGATGTAATGGGGGGTGACCAAGGCCCCCGTGCCATTATCGAAGGCTCCGCCAGGGCAGTAATTGAACGCCCCGACCTAGCGTTAACTTTGTTTGGTCCGCGTCAGCAGATTAATGCTGAACTTTCGCGTTTGCCGCAGCCTTTGGCTGCGGCAACGTCACGTTTGGTGGTAGCTGATGCTTCAGAAAGCGTGTCTCAGTCAGCAACGGCTGCTTGGGCAATGCGACGCGGAGGCGCTACTAGTATGGCGTGTATGCTGCGCAGCCTATCTTCAGGTGAAGCGGTGGCAGGAGTAAGTGCGGGAAATACCGGAGCCTTGGTCGCTTTAGCGAGGCGTGAGCTTGGTATGTTGCCTGGCATCTCAAGACCCGCAATAAGTACTGCCATCCCTGCGCGCGGTGGACGTCGCTGTTATTTGCTTGATTTAGGAGCAAATGTAGATTCGCCTGCATCTAGGCTATTTGACTTTGCCATGATGGGCGCCGCTATGGCTCAGTGTATGGATCGTGTCAAGCGACCCCGCGTTGCCTTGCTGAATGTGGGTTCAGAAGCTACAAAAGGTAGTGCTAATGTACGCGAGGCGGATCGTTTGCTGCGTGAAAGTGCTGCCAATTTAAGCTTTGACTACCTGGGCTACGCCGAGGGTGGGGATATTTTTCAAGGTGATCTTGATGTCGTTGTGTGCGATGGCTTCGTTGGTAATGTCACGTTAAAAGCCAGTGAAGGGCTGACTCGTATGTTGGTGGAGCGTGTACAAATGGCGTTTGAGTCACGCCTGAGTGGACGTTTGGCAAGTATACTGGCCAGGCCTGCACTGAAGAGGCTTAAGCGGGAGCTAGACCCGGTACGCTATAATGGGGCCAGCCTCTTAGGGCTACAGGGTATTGTGGTGAAGAGTCACGGCAGTACCCAAGCGGATGGCTTTTACTACGCTATTCAGCGTGCATTGCAAGAAGTGGAGCATGATTTGCCGGTACGAATTGCAGCACGCTGGTCGCGTTCTTGAGCGTTGTCAACGCAGTAGATAATAAGACGTTATATATTTTTTGCGGGCTATTGGTGGTGGCAGGATGCGCCAATCATCATTCTAGTAGTGGTTCCAATAACCCGCTTATCGCTCAGATGAGCAAATGCCTACAAGAGCAAAGGTGAACGACATGTCTCAACCCCTTGCCCTCATTTTTCCCGGGCAAGGCTCTCAGCAGCTTGGAATGCTGCGAGAGCTAGCCGAGCGCTATAGTGTGGTGGGAACTACATTTGAGGAAGCCTCAGACGCTCTGGGCTACGATTTGTGGAAAGTCGTCCAGGAAGGTCCAGAAGAAGCGTTGAATGCCACGGCATGCACTCAGCCGGCACTACTTGCCTCCAGCGTTGCTATTTGGCGTATTTGGCAAGAGCTGGAAGGACCCCGCCCAGGCGTTATGGCAGGTCATAGTCTTGGTGAATATAGTGCTATGGTCTGCGCTGGAGTGATGGGTTTCGCTGAAGGTGTACGCCTTGTTCGCCTGCGTGGTGAAGCCATGCAGGAAGCTGTGCCTGCAGGAGAGGGTGGCATGGCAGCGATTCTTGGTCTTGATGACAGCGCCGTAGAAGCGGCTTGTGCCCGAGCGGCACAAAATGAAGTAGTGTCTGCTGTTAACTATAATTCGCCTGGTCAGGTGGTTATTGCAGGCAGCAAAAATGCTGTTGATAGAGCTATTGCGGCTTGTCAAGAAGCTGGAGCCAAGCGAGCGCTTCCTCTACCGGTGTCAGTACCCTCACACTGTGCGCTGATGCGGCCTGCCGCCGAGCGTCTTGCCGCTGCTATGCAGGCTATTGAATTACGCGCGCCTCGTTATGCGGTGATTCAAAACGTCGATGCGCAAGCCCATGCTGATATTGAGACATTGCGTACGCGCCTAATCGAACAGCTTTATCAGCCTGTCCGTTGGTCATCTTGCGTTGAAGCGATGGTCGAACAAGGTGCTAATGTGTTTATTGAGTGCGGGCCTGGCAAAGTGCTTACTGGCTTGAACAAGCGCATTATACGTAGTGCCAAAGGGTTGGCGGTAAATGATCCTGATAGCTTGGATTCAGCCCTTGAGTTAGCACGTGATGCATCGGCGGGTGGTGCGTGAAAAATGGTGCGTGTTAAGTCGCTATTTTCCGCTACCCTTGCTTAGTTAGGTTGAAGGAAGAACGTTATGACTCAAGAACGAAGAGTTGCACTAGTTACTGGTGCTAGTCGAGGTATTGGGCGAGCCATTGCCCATGAGCTTGGGCGTCAAGGGCGTATCGTGGTGGGTACAGCCACTAGCGAATCGGGCGCTGAAAAAATTGATGCCGATCTAAAAGAAAAGGGCATTGAAGGCGCAGGTATTTGCCTGAATGTGACTGATCAGCAAAGTATCGACCAGGTGCTCAAAACCATAGGTGAGCGTTTTGGTGCCCCAACCATTTTGGTAAATAATGCCGGTATTACCCGCGATAATTTGCTAATGCGCATGAAAGAAGATGAGTGGGACTCCGTAATGGATACCAACCTCAAATCGGTTTATCGCGTTAGCAAGGCGTGTTTGCGTGGTATGACAAAAGCACGCTTTGGGCGTATCGTGTCGATAAGTTCAGTAGTGGCAACGATGGGCAACCTAGGCCAAACTAATTACGCTGCCGCTAAAGCGGGGATGGAAGGCTTTAGTCGTGCGTTGGCCCGCGAGGTTGCTTCACGTGCCATCACGGTTAACGCAGTAGCACCTGGGTTTATTGCAACGGACATGACTGAAGCGTTGCCTGAAGCGCAGCATGAAATGCTGCTTAAGCAAATTCCTCTTTCGCGTCTAGGTGGGCCTGAGGAAATTGCGGCTGCTGTTGGTTTTTTGACAAGTGACGCTGCAGGTTATATCACTGGTGAAACGCTGCACGTTAACGGCGGCATGAATATGCGTTGATGGCCTTAGGTTTGGCGGTTGCGTCAGCTTAAGGGCGTCTATAAACTACCCCGCAGCTTTTGGCTTGCGGTTTCCAAATGGCTGGTTATCAAAAACGGCTAATGTGAACGACTGGAGTACGTTGATGAGTACTATTGAAGAGCGCGTGAAGAAAGTTGTGGCAGAGCGCCTGAACGTTAAAGAAGAAGACATCCAGAACAGCTCTTCTTTTACTGAAGACCTGGGTGCTGATTCTCTTGACACCGTTGAACTGGTGATGGCACTTGAAGAGGAATTTGATACTGAAATTCCTGATGAAGAAGCCGAAAAAATCACTACGGTTCAAGAAGCTATCGACTACGTGAATGCCCATCAGTAAGGGCTAAGTTGAAGCAATGAGCCAGGGTGGGGTGCTTACCCACCCGTATAAAAAGCCGTCCTGAGTAGGGGCGGCTTTTTTGCTTTGTTATCACAATGAAGTTAACGTTCAATCTCCGTTATACTAGTCACCAAATTTCTGCAGCAAATGACCCAGATGGGTCGTGTCACCATGGATGCCTGGAGGAAAGCTGATGGCGCGAAGAAGGGTAGTGGTAACTGGGTTAGGCCTGGTGACCCCAGTGGGCAACAGTGTTAATGAGTCGTGGGCAAATATTGTCGCCGGTAAAAGTGGCATAGCGCCGATTGAGCACTTTGACACAAGTGGTTTCAACACGCGTTTTGGGGGATCGGTTAAAAATTTCGATATTAGCCCCTACCTGAATCCTAAAGACGCACGCAAGATGGATTTGTTCATCCAGTATGGCATGGCGGCGGGAGCCCAAGCTGTTCAAGACTCGGGGCTTGAGTGCACCGAAGAGAATGCTGAACGAATTGGGGTGGCGATCGGTTCAGGCATTGGCGGCTTGCCAATGATTGAGCATAACCATAATGCACTAAATAAGGGTGGCGCACGCCGCGTTTCGCCGTTTTTTGTTCCCGGTTCAATCATCAATATGATTTCCGGCAACATGGCGATTCAGCACGGCTTCAAAGGTCCGAACATCGCGATCACTACAGCGTGTACAACGGGTACCCATAACATTGGCTACAGCGCCCGTACGATTGCTTATGGCGATGCCGATGTAATGATCTGTGGTGGTGCAGAAATGGCTACTACCCCATTAGGATTGGGCGGCTTTTCGGCAGCACGAGCGCTCTCTACTCGCAATGAAGACCCTCAGGCGGCGAGTCGCCCATGGGATACTGATCGTGATGGCTTCGTATTGTCAGACGGTGCGGGTGTGCTTGTTTTGGAAGAGTATGAGCATGCGAAAGCCCGTGGTGCCAACATCTATGCAGAGCTTGCCGGCTTTGGGATGAGCGATGATGCCTACCATATGACGGCGCCGCCGGAAGACGGGCGTGGTGCTGCACTTTCCATGAGCAATGCCATTAAAGACGCGCGTATGGATCCGGCGGATGTGCATTATATTAATGCACATGGCACGTCTACTGCAGCGGGTGACTTAGCAGAAAGTCGGGCGATTGAAAAAGTGCTTGGCAGCGCAGCTCAGCAGGTTGCAGTGAGTTCTACCAAATCGATGATTGGTCATCTATTAGGTGCTGCAGGCGCGGTTGAAGCGGTGTTTAGTATTTTGGCTATTCGAGACCAGATTGCACCGCCTACCATTAACCTGGATAACCCGCAGGAAGGTTGTAATCTTGATTATGTACCACATACCGCGAGAGAGATGACTATTGATGTAGCCCTCTCAAACTCGTTTGGATTTGGCGGCACCAACGGCTCACTGCTGTTTAAAAAGGTATAACTCGCAATGCCAATGCCCCAGGTGCCGTTTGACGACCGAGGGCTTGCATATGGTGACGGAGTATTTGAGACGGTGCTGCTGCGCGCTGGTGTTCCTGTGTTATGGGATTATCATTACGCGCGCTTACTGCTGGGCTGTCAGCGTTTGAATATTCCGTTGCCCTCTAGGGAACAGTTGGTCGCCACTTGGCAATCTCCACCTAACGCCGAACTTGAAATACTCAAACTAATCCTGACCCGCGGGAGTGGTGGTAGAGGGTATGCGACGCCAGACAACTCTCAACCACGCTTGCTTAGCCGTAGAACACCTTTTGTGGTAAATGCTGACCGTTGGCATGAGGGGGTTAATATACGGATTTGCCAGTTGCGTTTGGGGCACCAGCCGTTACTAGCTGGCATTAAGCACCTAAACCGATTGGAAAATGTGCTAGCGCGTCAGGAGTGGAATGACCCAGCCATCGCCGAAGGTTTGCTTGGAGATGCTGATGGGTGGCTAGTGGAAGCCACCAGTATGAATGTCTTTTGGCAGCAAGCGGGAGCGCTTTTCACTCCTCCATTATCGCAATGTGGCGTGGCGGGCACCCTGCGAGCCGCCTTATTGGATCATGGCGTGGTACAGGAAGCTGCTATTGCGCTGACTGCTATCCATCAAGTTGATCGTCTATGGGTAGCTAACTCGGTACAAGGTGTGTGGCCAGTGAATAAGCTGTTAAGTGAAACAGGCGTGGTTTTGCAGTCCTGGAATCCTGCAGGTCACGATAGGCTGCAAGTAGTAGGCCATGAATTACTTGGCTATTCGCCGACCTCCCGTTAGGCAGAATTTTATCAACATTATTGAGGTGTCATGGTGAAACGGTTTTTAGCTGCCATCGGTGTCGTGGTCGTGGGTGGGTTCGCAGCAGTTGTGGGCGGCTATGCTTACTGGCAGCACCGCTTATCAGCACCGATCTCTCTTGAAGAACCCGCGCTTTATCAGGTTCCTGCAGGTGCTGGGTTCAATCAGGTCGTTCGAGAGCTGGAAAGCCAGGGCTTTATTGAAGATGCTTGGGCGTTTCAATTATTAGCGCGTGTCGAGCCTGAGCGAGTACCACGCTTACGGGTGGGTGAGTATCAGCTAACCCCAGGGATGAGCGGTCTTGAGCTGATTGCCCTCTTGGGGAGCAATAATGTTGTCACTTATCCATTGACGATTCCCGAAGGATGGACCTTCCGCCAAATGCGCGAGCTGCTAGACAATGCGCCAAAACTTGAGAATCGAACGGCAGAGTTAGGTGACGACGAAATTATGTCGTTGCTAGGACGTGAAGATACTTTTCCTGAAGGCTGGTTTTTCCCCGACACGTATCGCTATCACCTGGGTATGAGTGATGTTGATATTTTGCGTCAGGCACTGTCTCGCATGGAGCGGATTCTAGAAGAAGTCTGGGCCGCTCGTAATGATGATTTGACGATTGATACGCCTTACGAAGCGCTCATTATGGCATCGCTCATTGAGCGTGAAACGGGAGCGCCGGAAGAGCGCCGGGAGATTGCAGGTGTTTTTAAACGTCGCATGGAACAGGGAATGCGTTTGCAAACAGATCCCACTGTCATTTATGGCATGGGCGAACGCTATGAAGGGCGAATCACCCGTGCGGATTTACGTGAGGCGACACCCTATAACACCTATGTGATTGATGGCATGCCGCCAACGCCGATCGCCTTACCTGGGCGGGCCTCCCTTGAAGCGGCTGTGAATCCGCTACCCGGAGAAACGCTTTACTTCGTCTCGCGCGGCGACGGTACCCACCATTTTTCACGTACATTACGTGAACACAATAATGCGGTTAATCGCTATATTCGCAATCGCTAATTAGCTTAAGTCATGGTTTAGGTGTGATGTGTTTTTTTCGAATTTACTCAGTAAGGGGCTTCAATGAGCAAGCGCGGACGCTTCATCACCCTTGAGGGTGGTGAGGGAGTCGGAAAATCTACTAACGTAGCGTTTGTAGAGACATGGCTACAAGAACGCGGGATAGAGGTTGTGCGAACCCGTGAGCCCGGAGGGACGCCGCGCGCTGAAGCGATTCGAGGATTGCTGCTTGATCCCTCTTTCGATGAACCCTTGCACAGTGATGCCGAGTTGCTATTAATGTTTGCCGCGCGCGCCCAGCATCTAGCGCAAAAAATAGTGCCAGCGCTTGAACGCGGTGCCTGGGTGATTTGTGATCGTTTTACCGATGCGACCTTTGCCTACCAAGGTGGCGGCCGCGGAATTGAGACAGCTCGGATTGCTCAGCTGGAGCAGTTCGTGCAAAAGGGTCTCTCCCCGGATCTAACCCTGTTGTTAGACATGTCACCTGAGGCTGCGAAAGAGCGTCTTGAAGGGCGTTTAAGAGACCAGCAAACTCAGCGTGACCGCTTTGAGCAAGAGCAAATAGCCTTTTTCGAAGCTGTGCGACGGGCTTACCTCGAGCGTGCTGCCGCTGCCCCTCAGCGCTTTGCAATTATTGATGCGGGGCGAGCGCTTGATCACGTACAGGCGTCGCTAGCTCAAGCGCTAGAAGAGCGAGTGGCGTTATGGCAATAACGGGCGTGTTGCCCTGGCACCAGTCCACGTGGCAGCAGTTGATTCGTCTCATCAATGAAGGGCGATTGCCGCACGCACTGTTAATCAGCGGCGCACATGGAGTTGGCAAACAGCAGTTGGCGGAAGCGTTGATTGCTCGAACGTTATGCGCACAGCCTGGCGAGCTAGCCTGTGGTCATTGTCATAGCTGTGCCATGTTGGCTTCAGGCTACCACCCCGACTTGATGCGCATTTCTCCAGAAGAGGGTAAGCGCCAGATTCGCATTGACCCCATACGTGAAGTAAACCGCTTTGTTTCGCAAACCGCGCAGCAAGGGGGCTACCGTGTGATTGTTATTTCTCCCGCAGAAGCAATGAACATTGCAGCGGCAAACGCATTACTCAAAAGTCTTGAAGAACCTGGTGACAAAACGCTGTTTATTTTGCTGTCAGACGTCCCTTCGCGCACGCTACCTACGATTCGCTCCCGCTGCCAACAGTGGCCGTTAGCCAGTGTTCCCTTTAATGATTGCCGAGGTTGGTTGACTGAGCAACTTGGTAGCGACGAAGCACATTTTTGGTGGCGAGTGTCGGGTGGTTTGCCGCTGCTTGCTGTGGAATTGGCAACGCCGGAAGAGCGCGCTCTTCGCCATCAAATTCATGATAGTTTCGAGCAGTTAGTGCGTGGTGCTGAGCCTGTTTCAGAAGCTGCCAGGCTAGACCGCCAGGCTATTGATGCCATCTTGTGGTACGGTATTGCTTGGCTTGAAGACTTGATTAGATTGGGCTTGTCTGGGGAAACCTCAGTACTACATAACCCTGATTTAGAGTCGTTATACCGTCAAGCGATGAAAAATGGGCGGGTTCAGGATTGGTTCCGATTGCTGGATTATGCACGAGAACAGCGCCGCCTATTCGCCGTGGGCGCTAACCCAAACCCTCAGCTAGTGCTAGAAGCGTGGCTGGTACGCTGGTCAGCGTTACTGCGTTCTTAAGGTTTTTGTACATAGGGTTGTTGTACATAGGGTTGTTGCCAATAGAGTTGTTGCCAACGAGGCTGTTATGACGGTTCAAAAAGCACTTTCTTTGACGATACCAGATATACCGACGTTGCTTTCCGCGTATATGCCTTTTCTGGATAGAGGTGGCATTTTTGTACCGACCAAAGCGCCCTATAGTCTTGGTCAACAGGTCTACTTGTTGCTGACGCTGCCAGGGGAGAGTGAGCGCCTCTCGATTACTGGTCATGTTGTTTGGGTATCTCCCGAAGGCGTGAGTGGACGGCGAATGCCAGGGATCGGATTGCATTTTAGTCAGCAGGACTACTCAGTCCGTGATCGTATTGAAACATTGCTGGCCGGTCAGTTAGATAAAGCACCTCCCTCTTTTACGCTTTGATAGAACTGAGTTAACAAAACCAAGTTAACAAAACCAAGTTAGCAAGCACTAAGTTAGCAAGTACCGAGCTAGTACCGCAGTTACAGTGTACAAGACCTGCCCCTTTACCCATTTACAAGAATTTAAGAGAGCTGCATGTTTGTCGATTCCCACTGCCATTTAGACCGTTTATCAGAACAAACCCACGGTGGCGATATTGCCGCAACGCTGGCGGCTGCTCGTGCTGCCAATGTGAACCAGTTCTTGGCTATTGCGGTGACGCTTGAAGAGATGCCAGGGTTGGCGGCAATTGCCCGTGAGCACCACGACGTGGTGATTTCTGCTGGATTGCATCCGCTTCATCAAGCTCCAAAAGAGCCTAGCGTAAGTGACATTGTTGAGGCGGCTGAGCAGTACGGTGCAGTCGCCATCGGTGAAACAGGTCTAGATTATCACTACCAGGACAGTGTACCTGTGGCGGTCCAGCACGAGCGATTTAAGCGTCACTTAATGGCGGCTACTGAGCTTGAACTGCCGGTAATTATTCATACCCGTGAGGCGAAAGAGGACACATTAGCACTGCTGCGCGAGCACACTAATCCCGATGTAGGCGGCGTATTACACTGCTTTACCGAAGATTTAGACATGGCTCGTGAAGCCGTGCGCCTTGGGTTCTATATTTCGTTATCGGGTATTATTACCTTCCGTAATGCTGCCTCGCTTAGAGAGTTGGCAAGCAAACTGCCGCTTGATCGACTGCTGATTGAAACCGATAGCCCTTATTTGGCGCCTGTTCCCCATCGTGGAAAACCCAACGAACCTGCCTGGGTGGTTGAGGTGGCAGAGTGTATCGCTAAGGAGCGGGGTATCAGCGTTGATGAAGTGGCGATGCAAACCACCGCCAACTTTTATCACCTATTCCGCGCGGCGGTGCCCGATGCTCCTGATCACGTAAAGGAAGCGCTGGCACAGTCTGGTTTAGTGGTATAAGTGCTGACTGAGCGCACAACCTGGGAGGTAAGCGATGAATATTGATCGGCTTATGCAGCAATTTGACGGCTCTGCGATGATTCCCCCCGTTGAGCAGTGGCAGCCAGCCCTGAGTGGCGATATTGATATCGTTATCCAGGCTGATGGCACATGGCTGCATGAAGGAAAGCCGTTTGTGCGCCTAGCCATACCACGGTTGCTAGCAAGTTTATTACGACGCGATACTGATGGGTATTGTTTGGTAACGCCGGTTGAGCGCTGGCGTGTCACCGTGGCTGATTGCCCATTCGTAGCGGTAGAAGCAGACTTTCACGACGATGCCTGGTGGCTGACAACCCAATTCGATGACGTTGTTCGTGTGGATGAAGAGCATCCACTCCGTCTCTCCAAAACGCCAGAGGGTGACCTTGCACCTGAGTGCGCTGTGCGTTTTGGGCTATCCGCGCGTTTGCACCGCAATGTCTATTACCGGTTAGTAGAGCAGGCCACGCTGAGCGAAGCAGACGATGGCGAATGCCAATGCCGTCTCTACAGCGCAGGATCTTGGTATGTCTTAGGTCAGTTTAATGCCAATGATGTAATGCTAGGCGAGGAGACGTGAAGTTAACCGCTGAACAGCAAGCCGTTGTCCATCATCAAGAGGGGCATGCCCGCGTAGCTGCTGTCGCGGGGGCAGGTAAAACTACGACGATGGCCGCGAGAGTGCTTCACTTGCTGGCGTCTGGTGTCGCTCCGAAACGGATGTTGGTGCTGATGTTCAACCGCTCAGCTAGGGACGATTTTCAGCGCCGCTTGGTGAGTATGGCGCCCAAAGGCCAGCCGTTGCCCGATGTGCGCACCTTTCACTCCCTTGGCCACCGGTTGACCCAGAGCCTGTGTCGATGGGGCGCGCTTGCGCCAAGACGTTTACTATCTGCTGACTGGCAGCTAGAGCGCCTTTTACGCCAAGCCAGCCTGAATGTCCTTAGCGGTGCGGTTGAGCGTCGCGATGCCGCATTGGAAGGTGATCGGCTGGAAGCGCTTGCGCATTTCTGCGGGTTGGTAAAAGCAGAAATGCTGTCTGCCGATACGCTCTACAAACGGTTGAATTACGAGCCGGATACGGACTACTTTCCCAGAGCGTTTGATGAGGCCGAGCGTCTGTTGCACGCTGAAGGCGTCATGACCTACGCCGATTTGCTCTATCGTCCTTTGCAGGTGCTTGAAGCCGACCAAGCATTACGTAGTCGTGTAGAAGGTTTTCTTGATCATGTGATTATTGACGAATATCAGGATATTAATACCGCACAGCAGCGCTTACTGGGGGTGCTAGCGGGCACCAGTGCCAATGTGATGGCGGTTGGCGATGCTAATCAGTGCATCTACGAATGGCGGGGCGCACGCCCTGACACCATGTTGGAAAACTTTACGGCGATGTTTGGCAGCGCTACGGACTATCCGCTTTCCATTACGTTTCGCCATGGCCACGCGCTGGCGCTAACCGCTAATCATGCCATCATGGCTAACCAGCGTCGGCCGGATCAGCTCTGTTTAGCGGATTCCAATAATCCTGAAACCCATATCTCTGTTGGCCAAGGCAGCCGTCTGCTACTTGATGCTTTAGTCGATTGGCAAGCTAAGGGGCGCGCACTGAGCGATGCCAGCTTGCTGGTTCGCAGTTGGGCGCTTTCGGTGCCTTTTCAGCTGGCGCTGTTACAGGCGGGTATTCCGTTTCGTCTTCAGCGAGAAGATCGTTTTGTTTTCCGGCTCCCACTAGTGCAGGCATTAGCAGGCTATTTGAAACTGTCTCGCCGCCCAGAGCTATTGCGCGATCCCGAGCAACTGATGCTGCTTCTATCGCAGCCAACCCCATTTGTCGCCCGCGAGGGGCTTCAGCGGTTGGCGTATCAATTAGCCAGCACCCAGCGTTGGCCAGAGCGCCACGAGCCGGTACTCACCACTTTAAAGCCACTGCAGCGGCGGACACTTAAAAAACGCTGGGCACTGCTATGCGAGCTACCCAAACTGAGCGCCTGGCCACCTGCAAAATTACTGAGCCATGTGGTGGAGACGATTGACGCGGAAAAAACCCTAAAACGTGCAGCCGCAAGGCGTGACAAAGGTGAAGAAGACGTTCGTCTATTGGATGTGCTGATTGAGCAGGCCGATAGCGTAAAAGACCCTGATGCGTTTATCGAACTGCTCGAGCGTCCAGTAGAAAACCAAGCTGGCGGTGTGCTGATTAGCACGGTTCACGGAGCCAAAGGTCTAGAATGGCCGCTTGTTGCCGTTGCTGGCGTGAATGAAGAGGACTTTCCGCATTACAGTCGTGACAACCCGATTAACGACGAGCGGCTAGAAGAAGAACGGCGGTTGTTTTACGTGGCGATCACTCGTGCCCAAGAGCAGTTGCTGGTATTGCATGATGGCGGGGCTCATCGGCCTAGCCGCTTTATTGCCGAAAGCGCCTGGCAGGACAGTTTGCGTAT
Organism: Halomonas qinghailakensis; assembly: GCF_025820815.1. NCBI lineage: Bacteria > Pseudomonadati > Pseudomonadota > Gammaproteobacteria > Oceanospirillales > Halomonadaceae > Halomonas > Halomonas qinghailakensis. The sequence goes on from NZ_CP096973.1 coordinate 3,326,473, forward strand.
GGCCTCATGTCTGGCGCGTCAAGAACCCCCAGCAACAGCTGTACAGGTCACATCACCAAGTTTAATGAAGCGCTATCTTGAACGGTTAGGGCGCACAGATATTGAACTTGAAGCGCCGCGGGTCAATGAGGCAGCGGCAACTTATCAGGCTGATGCACACTTTTACCCTGGCCAGCGCTTGTTACATGCTGTGTTTGGAGAAGGGGAGGTGGCTTCAGTGGAAGGTAACCCCTCCGATCCGGTCATCGATGTGAGGTTTGCACAGGCCGGGCGGCGCAGGTTGATTGCTCGGCGCGCACCCATTGAACGCTTAGAGCCACCAGCGCAGCCAGCGTAACTGGCCGCGCAGTATGGCTATTTAGCGGTACTGCTTACATATTGGGATAGTTAGGACCGCCGCCGCCTTCTGGCGCCACCCAGGTAATGTTTTGTGCTGGGTCTTTAATATCGCAGGTTTTACAGTGTACGCAGTTCTGGAAGTTGATCTGGAAGCGCGGCTTGCCTTGGTCATCCTCAACCACTTCATAAACGCCTGCAGGGCAGTAGCGCTGAGCTGGTTCTGCATAGACTGGCAGATTGTCACGAATCGGTAGCTCTGGGTCTGCTAAGCGCAGGTGGCAAGGCTGGTCCTCTTCATGGTTGGTGTTAGACAAGAAGACAGAGGTCGACTTATCAAACGACAGCTTGCCATCGGGCTTCGGATAATTGATTTTTTCGAACTCGGCCGCAGGTTTTAGCGCGCCGTGATCGGTGGTGGTGTCGTGAACATTGGGTAGCTTATTACCCAGTAGTTGATTGGCGAAGTTATAAGCACCACCACCCACCGTGCCATATTTGTGAATCGCAGGGCCAAAGCTTGCGCTCTCTTTCAGCTCTTCATATGCCCAACTGTTTTCCCACTTCTCAGTGAAGCTGGCAAGCTCCTGAGCGCCTTCATCACCACTCTTAATGGCCTCAAAGACGCTCTCAGCTGCTACCATGCCGGACTTCATCGCGGTATGCAGGCCCTTGATTTTGGCAAAGTTCAGCGTGCCCGCATCGCAGCCAATCAGCAGGCCACCAGGGAAGGTCATTTTCGGTAGGCAGTTAAAGCCACCTTTAACAATTGCGCGTGCACCATAAGCAACCCGTTTGCCGCCTTCTAAATACTGGCTAAGCACCGGGTGATGCTTCATGCGCTGGAATTCATCAAAAGGTGACAGCCAGGGATTCTTATAACCAAGATCCATAATGAGGCCAACGACGATCTGCTGATTCTCCGCGTGATAAAGGAACCAACCGCCGTGAGTGTCTTTTTCAAGCGGCCAGCCCGAGCCGTGCAGTACAAGCCCTGGTTCATGCTTGTCAGCGGGCACATCCCATAGCTCTTTTAAGCCAATTCCGCAGTGCTGCGGGTCGCGGCCAGCATCTAGCGAGAACTCTTTGATTAGCCGTTTGCCCAGGTGGCCACGGGCGCCTTCGGCAAACAGCGTGTATTTGGCGCGAAGCTCCATGCCTGGCATGTGACCATCTTTGGGGGTGCCGTCTGCGCCAACGCCCATGTCGCCAATCAGGATGCCGCGCACTGCGTCATCTTCAATAATTACTTCCTGGGCTGCAAAGCCAGGGAAGATTTCCACCCCCAGGGCTTCTGCCTGCTCAGCCAGCCAGCGGCACAGGTTGCCCGCACTAATCACATAGCGGGTCAGGTCGCCGCCGGTGTTATGCATGCTTTTGGGCACCAGCGCATTGGGAATTTTCTGCGCTTTTTGGGCATCTTTTAACAGATAAACATCGTCACGAACGGCAGGCGTATTGAGCGGTGCGCCGCGCTCTTCCCAGTCGGGAAACAGCTCAGTCAGTGCGCGGGGCTCAAACACAGCACCGGAAAGAATATGGGCACCGACTTCGGAGCCTTTTTCGACCACACAAACCGTTAGCTCTTGTTCCGCTTGGGTTGCCTGTTGCATCAAGCGACAAGCAGCAGCTAGACCAGAGGGGCCTGCCCCGACAATGACTACATCGAAGTCCATGACGTCGCGTTCAACATTTTCCACCTGGTTTCTCCTTACGCTTATAAGTGCCATCTTTTGCAAAGACTAGTTCATGCTTACCGGGTGGGAACTAGCTTATAAACAGATGGCCTTAATTTAAAACGGTCGTTTGCTTCTGGTTATGCTCCATGATAGGCATAATACCCTTGTCAGGTCACCCCTACGATGGCAAAAGCACCATTTATCCGCGCAATATAGGGGGAAGCTACGACCAAGGCCGTAGTTAAAGGGTGTTGTTGTCAGTCACTAGGTTGTGGCAAATTGATAGGGTTTTTCATTTACAGACCTATCAAACGCTTGCATGAATTTTTGAAGGCGTCGTTTTAGAGTTGCGTCGCCCCCTATTTTAAGCGGCATCAGTTGGTACGATGCAGTGACAAGCTAACGGCTTTCATCACAAGCCAAGCGAGGAATCTATGAAAGTACTCGTCGCGGTTAAACGCGTCATCGACTATAACGTCAAAATCCGCGTGAAAGCGGACAACTCTGACGTTGACCTTACCAACGTCAAAATGGCGATGAACCCCTTCTGCGAAATTGCCGTAGAAGAAGCGGTACGTCTTAAAGAGAAGGGTGTAGCGACCGAAGTTGTGGCCGTGACGGTTGGCCCAAAAGCGGCTCAAGAGCAGCTTCGTACCTCTTTAGCGTTGGGTGCAGACCGCGCCATTCATATTGAAACCGACGAGCGGGTTGAGTCGCTTGCGGTAGCCAAACTGCTTGCTAAAGTCGTTGACGAAGAGCAGCCCGGTTTAGTGATTCTCGGTAAGCAGGCAATCGATACCGACAATAACCAAACGGGGCAGATGCTGGCCGCGCTAACTAACCTTCCCCAAGGTACCTTTGCGTCTGAAGTGGCCGTGGATGGTGACAAAGTTAACGTCACCCGGGAAATCGACGGTGGCTTGCAAACTGTGGCGCTTTCCCTGCCGGCAATCGTCACTACCGATCTGCGTTTGAACGAGCCGCGCTACGCTAAGTTGCCAGACATTATGAAGGCTAAGAAGAAGCCGCTGGATGTCAAAACCCCCGCTGATTACGGTGTTGAGGTGGCCTCTAAGGTTAGTCTGCTCAAGGTAGAGTCGCCGGCTGAACGCAAAGGCGGTGTCAAAGTTGCCTCGGTAGATGAATTGATCGACAAACTGAAAAACGAAGCCAAAGTGCTTTAATAGGAGCTGATCTCATGAGCATTCTGGTACTTGCCGACCTTCATGAAGGTCAGTTGGCGGGCGCAACCGCCCATGTGGTTGCGGCGGCCAAAGCGATTGGTGGTGACATTGACGTGTTGGTAGCTGGTGAAGGCGTTCAAGCGGCTGCTGAAGCGGCTGCTAAGCTTGAAGGCGTCAGTAAAGTTCGCGTTGCCGATAACGCTGTTTACGCCCATCAGCTGGCTGAGCCCATGGGCGCGCTGCTGGTAGAGCTGGCTGGCGACTACAGCCATGTTTTGGCGAGCGCCTCTACGACGGGTAAAAACGTACTGCCCCGCTTGGCAGCGTTAAAAGATGTTAGCCAGCTTTCCGACGTCATTGGCGTTGAGAGCGCGGATACTTTCCTGCGCCCTATTTATGCGGGCAATGCCATCGCCACGGTAAAAAGCGATGACGCTCTGAAAGTTATGACCGTGCGTACTACCGCATTTGATGCGGTCGAGAGCTCGGGCAGCGCTGCTGTAGAAGCAGTAGAGGTGGTGGTTGAAAACAGTCAGTCGAGCTTTGTTAAGCAAGAGCTGGCGCAGTCCGACCGCCCAGAGCTTGGTGGAGCCAAAGTGGTGGTATCTGGCGGGCGCGGCATGGGCAATGGCGAAAACTTCAAACTGTTGGACGGCATTGCCGACAAGCTGGGTGCTGCCATTGGCGCATCACGAGCGGCCGTTGACGCTGGTTTTGTACCCAACGATATGCAGGTTGGTCAAACCGGTAAGATCGTTGCGCCTGAGCTGTATATTGCGGTGGGTATTTCCGGCGCGATTCAGCATTTGGCAGGCATGAAGGACTCGAAAGTCATTGTTGCCATCAACAAAGACGAAGAAGCGCCGATCTTCCAAGTGGCCGATTACGGCTTGGTAGGTGATCTTTTCGAGATTCTGCCAGAGCTTGAAAGTAAGCTATAAGCCACTGAATCTAAACTAGCTAAAAGCCGACTTCGCCAGAAGTCGGCTTTTTTATTGGCGATGAATTCGATAAACTGCCAATAGTTGACTAAGGTACTGGGGTATATAGCGTACCGATGTATCCTTATTTGCTGCTCACGGTAATAAAAATGGCCGGGGTGGTTGAAAAAGGTGGGGAAAGACCACACTTAACTAAGTGAACGTAACAAAAGCCACTTAAGGAGAAGTTAGCATGGCACATACACTTCCAGAATTACCGTATGCCTACGACGCGCTCGAGCCACACATTGATGCGATGACGATGGAAATTCACCACTCTCGTCACCACAATACATATGTTACTAACCTGAATGCTGCGCTTGAGGGCACGGGTCTTGAAGACGTGCCGGTAGAAGAGCTGGTTGCTAATCTTGACCGTGTACCTGAAGAGAAGCGTCAAGCCGTTATTAATAACGGTGGCGGCCATGCCAACCACTCTATGTTCTGGCAAATGATGTCACCCAACGGTGGTGGTCAGCCCCAGGGCGATGTGGCAAGCGCCATTGATGCAGAGCTAGGCGGCCTTGATGCATTCAAAGAAGCGTTCAAGAAAGCAGCGTTGGGTCGTTTTGGTAGCGGTTGGGCATGGCTCTCCGTGACGCCTGACAACAAATTGGTCGTAGAAAATACCCTGAACCAAGACAGCCCGCTAATGCACGGCAATACGCCGGTGCTGGGTTTGGATGTTTGGGAGCACGCTTACTACCTGAAGTTCCAAAACAAACGCCCTGATTACGTAGAAGCCTTCTTCAACGTCATCAACTGGGAAGATGTTGAGCGTCGTTACCAGGCGGCTACTGCTTAAGCTTGCATCGCTAATAACAGGCGCCAAGTGACTTGGCGCCTTGTGAAAAAACCGCTTCCATTTGGAGGCGGTTTTTTGTTGCTGGAAAGGTTTAGGAACCGTTGATCAATAAGCCGGTTGTGCAGGTGATTAAGCTGTTGTTGGGTATGATATTGGGTACGAGCTGTCAATAACCTGTGGATGAAAAATACCATATATGCTTGAATTGATTTTCTCATGGTCTATATATAGTATGCGTTGTGTCTTCCAGAGAGAGCGAGCACAAGATGTGCTCTACCCGAAAAACGCCGCTATGAAAAGGAAAAATAGCCATGGATATCCAAATTTATAGCAAGCCCGCTTGTGTTCAGTGCACTGCTACTTATCGTGCACTGGATAAGCAGGGTCTAGAATATACCGTTATCGATATTACTGCTAAAAGCGGTGCTCAGGAGGAAGTGGAAGCACTGGGTTACCGTCAGTTACCGGTCGTCGTCGTAGGTGAAGATCATTGGTCCGGCTTCCGCCCTGATCGCATTCAAGCACTGGCGTAAAAAACCGCTATGCAAACCGCTAATGTGGAAGCTGAGCGTGCTGGTTCGCTGGTTTATTTTTCCACTAAGTCAGGCAATACCCACCGTTTTATACAAAAGCTTGGCTTAAGCGCCCAGCGGCTGCCGCTAAACCGTGAAGAACCAACGCCACGCGTAGAGCAGCCCTACATATTAGTGACACCTACCTATGGTGGCGGCTATGCCGAAGGGGCAGTGCCGAGGCAGGTGATCCGATTTTTAAACGATGAGCACAATCGGCACCTTCTGAGGGGTGTCATTGCCGCTGGGAATACGAATTTTGGTGAAGCGTACGGGTTGGCGGGGCGAATCATCGCTCAAAAGTGCCAAGTGCCGCTGCTTTATCGATTTGAACTGTTTGGCACTGACGACGATGTCGCCAAGGTCCGCAAAGGAGTAGAAGAGTTTTGGAAACGTCAAGCTCAGTCTCTAACAATGTAGCCTCTCACCCTGAAGTCTCTGAAAACGAGGCGACTAAAAATGTTGCTACAAAAAACTCGACAGAAACAAAGCGGCCTACTGCAGCGGCATCCGAGGCGCGTACCCTGGATTACCATGCGCTGAACGCGATGTTGAATCTATATGGTGCCAACGGTGAATTGCAGCTTGATAAAGACCGCGAAGCCGCCCGTCAATATTTCTTGCAGCACGTTAACCAAAACACGGTGTTTTTCCACTCGTTAGAAGAAAAACTCGATTACTTGGTGGAAGAACAGTATTACGAGCCAGAAATGCTTGCTCAGTACAGCTTTGCCTTTATTAAAGGGCTGTTTGAGCAGGCGTACGCCTATAAATTTCGTTTCCCGAGTTTCCTCGGCGCGTTCAAGTACTACACCAGCTACACGCTTAAGACGTTCGACGGGCGGCGCTACCTGGAGCGCTTTGAAGACCGCGTTTGCATGGTAGCGTTAGCGCTGGCGCGTGGTGATGAAGCATTGGCCAAGTCACTGGTTGATGAAATCATTAGCGGCCGTTTTCAGCCGGCTACGCCGACCTTCTTAAACTGTGGTAAGCGTCAGCGCGGCGAACTGGTGTCGTGTTTCTTGCTGCGTATCGAAGACAATATGGAGTCAATTGGCCGCTCAATTAATTCGGCGCTCCAGCTCTCTAAACGCGGCGGTGGCGTTGCTTTCTTGCTGACGAATATTCGTGAGTCAGGCGCACCGATTAAGCGTATCGAGAATCAGTCGTCGGGCATTATCCCGATTATGAAGCTGTTGGAAGATGCTTTCTCTTACGCTAACCAGCTGGGCGCGCGCCAGGGTGCCGGTGCGGTCTATCTGAACGCTCACCACCCGGATATTCTGCGCTTTCTCGATACTAAGCGCGAAAATGCCGATGAAAAAATTCGCATTAAAACGCTGTCGCTGGGCGTGACGATTCCTGACATCACGTTTGAACTTGCTAAACGCAACGACGACATGTACCTGTTCTCTCCTTACGATGTAGAGCGGGTGTATGGCGTGCCGTTTGGCGATATCAGTGTGACCGAGAAGTACCATGAAATGGTCGCTGATGCGCGTATCCGTAAGCATAAAATCAATGCGCGTGCGTTCTTCCAGACTCTGGCCGAACTGCAGTTCGAATCGGGCTACCCGTACATTATGTTTGAAGATACGGTTAATCGTGCCAACCCGATTGCCGGGCGTATCAATATGAGCAACCTGTGCTCTGAGATTCTTCAGGTGAATACGCCTACCGAATACGACGATGATCTTGGCTATCGTCAGATCGGTCAGGATATCTCCTGCAACCTTGGCTCCATGAACATTGCTAAGGTGATGGACTCAGGCGATATCGGCACCAGCGTTGAGATTGCCATTCGTGGCTTAACCGCGGTTTCTGAGATGAGCAACCTGCGCAGCGTGCCGTCCATCGCTGAAGGTAACGCCAAGTCTCGAGCCATTGGCCTTGGGCAAATGAACCTGCATGGTTTCTTAGCTCGCGAACACATTTATTACGGGTCAGAAGAGGGCTTGGACTTCACCAACCTCTACTTCTATTGCGTTGCGTTCCACGCCATTCGTGCCTCTAACCAGCTAGCCATTGAGCATGGTGAAGCCTTTGCTGGGTTTGAAGACTCCACCTATGCATCGGGCACGTTCTTTGATAAGTACACTGACCAAGCGTGGCTGCCGCGTACCGAGAAAGTACGTCATTTGTTCGAGCGTAGTGGTATCGCGCTGCCTACCCAAGAAGCGTGGCAGGCTCTGAAGGCGTCGGTAATGGCCCACGGGCTATATAACCGTAACCTGCAGGCGGTGCCGCCGACAGGCTCTATTTCGTACATTAACCACTCCACCTCGAGTATTCATCCGGTGGCTGCGAAAATTGAGATTCGCAAAGAAGGCAAGCTCGGGCGTGTTTACTACCCCGCGCCATTCTTGAACGAGGCGAACTTCGATTATTTCCAGGATGCTTACGAAATTGGTCCTGAAAAAATTATTGATACTTATGCAGAGGCATCTAAGCACGTTGATCAGGGGCTTTCGTTGACGCTGTTTTTCCCCGATACCGCCTCCACGCGGGATATCAACAAAGCGCAAATTTACGCGTGGCGTAAGGGTATCAAGACGCTTTACTACATCCGTTTGCGCCAAAGCGCGCTAGAAGGCACGGAAGTAGAGGGCTGCGTCTCCTGCTCGTTGTAATCGTGTATTGCTTCCATAAGATTATGTTTGTGAGAGAACTCTGATGACCATTATGCAACGCTTATCGCGGGTTAATGCGATCAACTGGAACCGCCTTCAGGACGATAAAGACCTAGAAGTGTGGAACCGGCTGACCAGTAACTTCTGGCTGCCGGAAAAAGTGCCACTCTCCAACGATATCCAGTCGTGGAATACGCTGACCCAGCAGGAAAAACAGCTGACGATTCGTGTGTTCACAGGCCTGACGTTGCTCGATACGATCCAGAGCAGCGTGGGTGCGCCAGTATTAATGGATGACGCGCGCACACCCCATGAAGAGGCGGTTTATACCAATATCGCCTTTATGGAGTCGGTGCATGCGCGCTCCTACAGCTCGATCTTCTCGACACTGTGCACTACCCGTGATGTAGATGATGCCTTCCGCTGGAGCGAAGAGAACCCGACGCTGCAGATGAAGTCTGAGCTGATCCTCAAGCGCTACCGTGCTGATGATCCCTTGATGCGAAAGGTAGCCAGCGTTTTCCTTGAGTCATTTTTGTTCTACTCAGGGTTCTACCTGCCCATGTACTGGTCAAGCCATGCCAAGTTGACCAATACCGCCGATCTGATTCGTTTGATCATTCGTGATGAGGCAGTACACGGCTACTATGTAGGCTACAAATTCCAGCAGGCGCTGGCGGAAGCAACGCCCGAGCGCCAGCAAGAAGTGAAAGACTACGCCTACGAACTGCTGCTAGAGCTTTACGACAACGAAGTGCGCTACACCGAATCGCTTTATGATGAAGTGGGCTTGACGGAAGACGTGAAGAAATTCCTTCACTACAACGCCAACAAAGCGCTGATGAACCTGGGCTTCGAGCCGTTGTTCCCGAGCAGCGTTACCGACGTCGACCCAACCATTATGGCGGCACTTTCCCCAAGTGCGGATGAAAACCACGACTTCTTCTCCGGTTCTGGTTCTTCCTACGTCATCGGCAAGGCCGTTGCCACTGAAGACGACGACTGGGCGTTTTAAGTTAATTATTGGCTGCTTATAAACTTTTTCCCGATATCTTTACTTCAGGGCGCCACTCGGCGCCCTTTTTTATGGTGGTGTAGCGGTCTGGATCGAAACACCATCAAATGCTAATGATAAATATTGTCATTTATTCTATTAGTGTTAGGCTATGCACTGCTTAAACGAAACGCAAATCGTTCTTATACCTAATGAGTTTTAGTGCGCGGTTAACGTTAGCGTGCTAATAAGTAACGGAGATATCACGTGCTGAAAAGGCCTTTCTTCGCCTTGCATGGAGGCTGGCTTGCCGGTTTGCTGGTCAGCGGTACGCTAATGGCAAGCGATGAGACAATGGATCAAGCGGCTCAGAGTGTCGAGGCCCAGCAAGCGCAATCCGCACTTCAGCAGCAAATCGATGAGGCTGATGACGCCACGCGTTCAGCAATTGAAGAGCTGCGCCGCCTAGAGCGGGAAACCCGCCAGATGAAAGCGTCTAATGCTGCTTTAAGCGGCCGTTTAGCCAGTGAGGCCGAACGCCAGCTGCGCCTTGGTGAAGCACTCGATACATTAAGCGATACGCGTGCCTCACTGCCTGCGGTTGAGCAGGATATGACGGAACAGCTAATTAGCTGGATCGAATCTGACCTGCCGTTTCTGAAAGACGAGCGTTTGGCGCGTGTTCGGCCTACTGAACAGCAGTCTTTAGAAAGCGCGGCACGTATTGCTAATTTGTTGGAAGCGTGGCGTGCCGAGCTTGCATATGGCCGTGAAGTAGATAGCTGGCGTGGTCGTTTACAATTAGCAGCAGGAAATCCACGTGAAGTGGAATATTTGCGCATTGGCCGAATAGGCTTTTATTACCTAACGCCTGACGGTCGAGAAGGGGGTGTGTGGGATAAAGCCAGCGGTGAGTGGCAGCCGCTTGATGAGCGGGCTCGACGTCAGGTGCGTAACGGTCTGCGTATTGCTGACGATCAGCGCACGCCAGAATTACTGCGTTTACCGCTGTCGATTACTGCTGACGAGCATACAGGGGGCCAGCAATGAGTTTGTTGACACTAAAGCGAAGTGCGCACAGAAGCGTTATCTGCTTAGCGCTACTAGCAAGCCTTCTGAGCAGCAGTGTGTTGATGGCGCAAACTGACGGCGTTAGCTCATTACGTGAAGCTCGCGAAGCCGCCGAAGCGCGTGATCAAGCTCGGTTACAAACATTTCTGAAGGATCAGCAAGCATTAGAAGCTGCGCTAGACGAGGCGCGGGCTGAGCATCAAGCCGCAGAACAGCAGCAGGTAGCATTAGCCGCGCAACAGCAGGAACAAGCGCAGCAGGCTCAAGCGTTGACCGCGCGCCAAGAAGAGCAGGGTGAAGCGCTTACCTCGCTGCTGGCGGATCTGGCGCGACACAGCGAAGAGGTGCGCAACGAGCTAGGTGGCGACAGCTGGTTAACACTAACTGCTGATGCATTACCGCCGCGCCTCAACGAGGTCGAGGTGCTGGAGCGCCAGCAGATCGAAACCACTGTGGATAGCTTGGCAACACTTACGCTGAACACTGGGCGTGCTGAGCGTCTTGAATTGCCGGTGGCTGATGCCAGTGGCGAAATTGAAACAAGAAGCGTCGTGCGCTTGGGTGATTTTGCCGCGTTTACTGACACAGCGCTGCTTAGAAAAGGTCAGGACGATAGTAGCTTGGCCGAAGTGCCGCGGACTCCCGCAGACATCAGCGACGTACTGGCGTCCTATCACCAAGGTGAAGGCCGTGTGTTTGCCATTGACCCTACTCAGGGGAGTGTGCTGCAAGCCCTTGCTCAACAGCCAAACCTCTGGGAACGCTTCCAGCAGGGCGGCTATGTTGGTTACGTGGTGGTGGCGCTAGGTGGATTTGGCCTATTGGTGGCATTGGCTCAATACCTCTACCTCGTAGTCGTTAGTGCGCGAGTGCGTCGCCAGCGTAAGGCGCTGGATCAGCCAAATGCCAACAACCCGCTGGGGCGTGTGCTGGCCCGTTTTAAAGAGTTGGATAAACACCAAGCACCGGAGGCCTTAGAGGCACGGCTAGATGAGGCGGTGTTAGCGGAACTGCCACGAATTGAGCGTGGCCAGCCGATTGTAAAGCTGCTGGCTGCCATTGCGCCTTTGCTGGGTCTTCTAGGTACCGTGACCGGTATGATTGTCACCTTTCAGGCGATTACTGTGTTTGGCACTGGTGATCCACAGTTGATGGCGGGGGGGATCAGTCAGGCACTGGTAACAACGGTGCTGGGGCTTGTAACAGCTGTGCCGCTGCTGTTTGCTCAGACAGCCTTGGCGAGCCGCAGCCGTTTGATTACTCAGGTAATCGAAGGCGAAGCAAGCGCCACTTTGGCTGACCATCTCGAAGCGCAGTCGACGGCTAATGCGCAAGCGGTGACCTAATATGCCCACGTTACCTCTTTGGCTTGAGCCCGTTGAGCGGCTGCTTGATGCCGGTGGTGCCGTTTTAGTGGTGCTAGCCTTTGTTGCCGTGCTGGTATTTGGGATGGCTATTGAGCGCTGGTGGTATTACCGCTTTAGCTGGCGGCGTGCTCGTCGCCAACTGATTCGGCGTTGGGCAGCACGCAGTGATCACCGTAGCTGGAGTGCGCGTACGTTACGCGATGTATGGACAGAGGCGTTGGTTGCTAAGCTACGCCGCCCGTTGCCATGGATCAAATTGCTGGTGGCGCTATGCCCACTGTTAGGCTTGCTGGGTACCGTTACCGGCATGATTACCGTATTCGATAGCCTGTCACTGAGTGATACCCATCAGGCGCGGGCAATGGCCGACGGTGTAGCTCGTGCCACGCTGCCCACGCTAACCGGCATGGCGATTGCAGTGGTGGGATTGTTGTTTATTAGTCGTTTAGAGCACGTAATTCGTCGCGAAGATCAGCGGTTACACGACCGTTTAGCCCGTGCCTTGGAGGAGAATGATGCGTAGACGCCGTTCCATAGACACCACGGCTGATAGCAATGAAGTGAATCTGACGCCAATGCTTGATGTTGTCTTTATCATGCTGATCTTCTTTATTGTAACGACCAGCTTCATTAAAGAGAGTGGTGTGGAGATTGATCGCCCAGAAGCGGCAGCGGCAAGCCCGCGTCCAGACGCACAGGTACTAATTGCCGTGACACCAGAAGGGGCGGTTTGGGTCGATGGTAAGCCAGTTGATGTTCATCGTATTGGTCAGCAGGTTGCCGGTATGTTGAGTGGTGATGGCTCTGTGGTTATTCAGGCGGATCGAGAATCCACCACGGGACTGTTGATTGAAGTGATGGATCGCCTCAAACAGGCAGGTGTTGACCAGATCGCCGTGGCAGCGAGCCGGAGTGCGCCATGATTCGCCATTTCCTCTCGCTACTGGGCGGTATTGGCTTAGCCGTTGGTTTATTTTGGATGTTAGCGCTACTGGTAACACCCCCAGAGCGCTCCCCAGAAACGCCTATCATGGCCATGTCGATGACCATGGTAGAAGCTCCAGAGGTGGCGCCAGAGCAAGAAGCACCGCCGCCTGCGCCTTCTGAAGCGGCCCCAGCGCCGCCGCCAATGCCCATGCCGGCACCAGCGCCAGTGGCTGAAAGTGCGATTGCGTTACCTGAAGTAGAGCTTCCTGACGAGCCAGTGGAACCGGTTGAGTTAGAGAGTGAGCTACCAGAGCTGACCGAAATTACGCCCGAGCCAGCTCCGCAGCCCGCGCCGAAGCCGTCTCCAAGACCAGCGCCGCAACCTGACCCTGCACCACAGCCTGCAGAAACGGCAGCGCCCTCTCCTGCGCCTTCAACAGCACAGAGTCAGGCTGCGCCCTCAGAGCCAGAGCCTGCGCCATCGAATGAGCCCGTAAGTGTCGGGCAGGTCACCCCAACTAGTCGTGTGAATCCTTCTTATCCACCACGTGCCCAGCGGCGTGGCATGGAGGGCTTTGTTGAGGTGGAGTTTGTTATTCGTCGAGATGGCAGCGTCGATAACAGCACGATTCGCGTCACGCGGGCGCAGCCAAGACGAGTGTTTGAAGACGCTGCCCGTGAAGCGATTGCACGCTGGCAGTTTGAGCCTGGTCAGCAGCTTCGTCGTGCTACTCAGCGCATAGAATTTCAGCTGAGATAGCCCGTTAAGTTGGCTAGTTACGATAGCCAGTAGAGGTGGCCAGTAGAGACAGCCTGTTGAAAATGCCAGTTGAGGAAAAAGTATGCAGCGTTGGGTGGTAATCGTCGTATTAAGCGCGCTAAGCGTTGTGGCGCACGCGAACGAACCGCTGCCGGGTGACATTGTTCGCGATCTTAACGGGCTTCAAAGTCAATTAGCTGAGCAACCCAGTGGCGAGGTTGATGACGATGTCCTTAATCGTATTATCAGCCATGCACGCTCCCAGTCGTCGCGTCTTGCCAGTGGTAATCGCGCCGACCAATGGGCGAGTGCGCTCTATCACCAGCTCGCCGCGAGTGCGTTGGTGCGACAAGGTGATCACCTTGCCGCTGCTGATGAGTTAGCCAGCGCCCAGCAGCGCCCGAGCGTGCCTAACAGTCAAATTCTACGCTGGCTGCGTGATGAAGCATCGCTTCGTCGCGCAGGTAACCAGCGCCCTGAGGCCATTACGTTGTATGAGCAGTGGCTAACGCAATCTCAAGGCAGTCCACACTATGACGAATCAGCATGGCGGCTGATTCGCTTATTAGCAGAGGAAGAGCGCTGGGATGAGGCAATTGAATGGCTCTCGCCGCTCCTGCAAAAAGGTGGATTGACGGACACCCAGCAAACACTAACCACCGTAGTAATACGCAACACGGAGCAAAACGAGCAAACTCTCGGTTGGCTAGTGGATGGCTTAACTGCCCAGAGTGAGCCTGATGCTTGGCGTCAGGCGGCAGGGCTTGCCCAGCAGATGGGCCAGGCTGGCGTGGCGGCTGGCGTGTGGGAGATGGCCTGGCAGCTAGGTAAATTTACGTCGGCTGAAGATCGCTTAACGTTAATTCGGCTGCACCTAGCGGGGGGAACGCCAGCCAGAGCAGGCGAGCACCTGGATGCGGCTATTGAAGAAGGCGTAGTGGCTCGTGATGAGGAAACGTTACGGCTGTTAGCGGGGGCGTGGCAACAGGCTAGGCATGTTGAGAAGGCGTTAAGTGCTTGGAGAGCGCTTGCTGAAAGCACGCAAAAAGCTGAAGACTGGCGGCAGTACGGGCAGCTTGCTTACCGCTGGGGGCAAGATGGCCAGGCCGAGGAAGCCCTTATCAAAGCGGCGAACCTTGGCGATGATCAGGCAGGGCAGTGGTTGTCGAATTTTGAAAAGTGAAGTGAAAAGCTCGCAGTAGACGCCCCTAGAGTGACGTAAGGGGCGTACGTGTGTTTGGCGTGTTTGTGCTTAGCCTGACTGGGAAAGCGTCAGCGCAAAATCACTCCAGGTGGGAGCGTGATCGGAAGGCCGCTCCATACCGCGCAATTCATAATCAATGCCTGCACCGGTGACGCAGTCGGCAAGCGGTTTAGACACCAGAATATAGTCAATGCGCAGGCCGCGTTTTGGCTCGCGGTCAAAACCCTTTGAACGATAGTCAAACCAGCTGAACCATTCACTGTTATCTGGGTGACACAGCCGATAGCTGTCGCTCAGGCCCCACGCTTTTATGCCGTCAAGCCATTCTCGCTCGATGGGCTGAAAGCTGGTTTTGCCCTCGCGTAGCCAGCGTTTGCGGCTTGGCTCACCAATGCCAATATCCTGATCTTCTGGCGATATGTTGAAATCCCCCATAATCGCCAGCTGTTCTTCAGGATGGTGCTGGTTTTGTAGCAGACTTGCCAACTGCTGATAAAAGCGCGCTTTATGAGGGAATTTAGTTGGGTGTTCAACATTTTCACCCTGGGGGAAGTAGCCATTCCACACGGTGACTGTTTCGCCATTTTCGGCTAGTAACCGCACGCCAATCATCCGGCGCTGGGCATCTTCCTCATCATCAGGGAAGCCATAAAATACCTCTTGGGGTTTTTGCCGACACATTAAGGCAACCCCGTAATGGCCTTTTTGACCGTAGTAAAAAACGTGGTAGCCCATGGCTTCAACGTCAGCCAGAGGAAACTCGCTGTCTTGCACTTTGGTTTCCTGCAGGCCAATAACATCTGGCTGCTGCGTGTCGATCAGCGCTTGAAGCTGATGAAGCCGTGCCCGAATGCCATTGATATTAAATGAAACCAAACGCATTACGAACGATCCCCAGAAGGCTTGTCTCCTTCTTTGTCCGGATGGATGGCAATATGTTGTCCATCTTGCTGGCGTGCCAGTTTACGCACTGCTTGAAGCTTGCGTTGTTGCTGCTTTTTAGCCACAAAGCGGCGTGAGGGGGCCACCTGATCAGGATTATCATGGCGCCACTTTTTGTAATCTTTGCGGCGACCAGTACGGATAGTGACCTTATCCGCGAGTGAACGGGTTTTTTTCTTACGCGTCATGTCGCGCTCCTTGGGTTAATTTATGCTTCATTCTAACAGGCAAGCGCACTCCTTCGACAGCAGGACGCGCTCTTATCGCCAAGCCCTGGTACAATGCGCACTTCGTGATGCCTAACATCCACAGCAATGGACAGATACACAGCCTATGAGCGAGTCGGAACAGACCACAGCATCGGCCCAGAACCGCAAGCCTAAACGTCGCCGTCGGAAACCGCGTCGTCGTCAATCGAACTGGGATCTTCGTCAGTTTCAGGTGCCCGCCGTTGCCGGCAAGTGGCGCTTTCATGACTTTGATTTGCCGCTGCCTTTAATGCGCGCTATTCATGCCCAAGGATTTGAATACTGCACGCCTATACAGTCAGAGGCTCTGCGTCACACCTTGCTGGGTGGCGATATTGTCGGCAAGGCGCAGACAGGCACCGGAAAAACCGCTGCTTTTTTGATTTCAGTAATGGCTTATTTTCTGGAAGAGCCAACCCCGGATGGCCAAAAGCCAGGGGCACCCCGTGCGTTGATTATTGCGCCTACTCGGGAGCTGGCGCTGCAAATTGAAAAAGATGCTAAAGCGCTTGCCCGCTTTACACAGCTTAATGTGGCGAGTGTTGTTGGTGGCATGGATTACCAAAAGCAGCGCGAGAGCCTGGGCAAGAAGATTGATATTTTGGTGGCAACACCAGGGCGCCTGCTGGATTTTCATCAGAAGCGAGATATCGATCTCTCTGAAGTTGAAGTATTGGTATTGGATGAAGCGGATCGCATGCTTTCTATGGGCTTTATTCCCGATGTGAAGCGCATTATTCGCTACACGCCTAAGAAAGAGGAGCGTCAAACGTTCCTGTTCTCGGCAACCTTTACTGACGATATCTTGAACCTGGCAAGCCAGTGGACGCTTGATCCTGCCCACGTAGAGATCGAAGTCACTGTTGAAAATCAGGCCGATATCGATCAGCGCGTTTATCTTGTGTCGGATGAGGATAAACAGCGGTTGCTGATTAACCTGCTAACGCAGGAAAGCTTCGAGCGTGTGATGGTGTTTGGTAATCGTCGTGACCTTGTGCGCAAGCTTGATGATTTGCTGAAAAAAGCAGGCGTGAGCGTCGCTATGCTATCTGGCGATGTACCGCAAAATCAGCGCATCAAAACCTTGGAAAGCTTCCGTGAGGGAGAAATCCAAGTGCTGGTGGCAACCGATGTAGCCGGTCGTGGTATTCATATTGAAGATGTCAGCCACGTGATTAACTACACCTTGCCGGAAGATCCTGAAGATTACGTTCACCGTATTGGGCGGACTGGGCGTGCAGGTGCTAAGGGCGTTTCAATTAGTTTTGTTGGCGAAGAAGATGCTTTCTCGCTACCAGAAATTGAGCGCTACATTAACGGTAAACTGCCCTGCGAACATCCGCCGGAAGGCATGCTGTAACGCGCATGCTCGATAATGCGCTGAAAAGCGATATTCAAGACGCCTATCGTCGCGTGGTGGAGAGGCTTGAGCTGACGCCACGCTACGGCCAGCGTCTGATGATCGCAGAAATTGCTCGTACGCTAGGTGGCATTGAGCAGGACGGCGAAGGCAAGCGCACAAACGATAATCATGTGTGCGTGCTGGAGGCGGGAACCGGAACCGGTAAAACGCTGGCGTACCTGATCGCTGCCTTGCCAATAGCCAAAGCGCAGGGAAAGCGACTGATTGTTTCCACTGCCACGGTGGCACTGCAGGAGCAGGTGCTTAATCAAGATTTGCCTTCGCTTGCCAGTCATAGCGGTATTGCTTTTCGTTATGCCTTGGCAAAAGGGCGTGGCAGGTACGTGTGTGTTGCACGTCTTGACCAGGCGTTAGAAGAAGGCGTTGAGCCAAACCCGACGCTGTCGCTATTTGAGCAGTCACTTCAATCCCACAGCAGTGACTTTTCGCTATTAGCCACCGATATGGCGGAGGCTTACGGTAAAGGCGAATGGGAAGGCGATCGCGATACATGGTCGGCGTCGATCGACGATGGCCATTGGCGGCAGCTAACGGTGGATCATCGTCAATGCACAGGCCGTCGCTGTGGTCATTTTGGTGCTTGCGCCTTTTTTCGTTCCCGCCGTGAGCTGGAAAATGCCGATGTTATCGTCGCTAACCATGATCTGGTGCTTGCTGACCTGGCGCTGGGTGGCGGTGCTATTTTACCGGACCCTGCCGACTGCATTTTCATTTTTGATGAAGGCCATCATCTGCCTGATAAGGCGCTCTCTCATTTTGCTCACCGCTTTGCGGTACACGGTTGTTTGCGTTGGCTTAAAACTCTGAAGAGCAGTTTGACGGATCTGCATCAGGGGTTAGCGGTTCAACCGACAATTGCGCGCTTGCTCGCTGGATTGCCTGAGCTGCTGCATAGCTTAGAGCCTGCTTTGGGCGATGTATTTAGTATGGGCCACCAGCTGGCCGGGCGAGAAAACGGCCTGTCGGATGAAGAGGCCAACCATCAGCTGCGTTTTGAGAAAGGCCAAGTGCCTGAAGCACTTCGCGAACAAGCCCAGCAGCTGTTAGTCATGTTTGCCACGCTGTCACGCAGTCTGGAAAGCATTAGTGACATCCTGCGCGAAAGCCTCGACCCGGATAAGCAAACTGGCTTGGATAGAGAGCAAGCTGAGGCATGGTTGCCGCTGATTGCACTGCTTCATGGGCGTTCGCTGGAAGCCCATGCACTTTGGCAAGCATTCAGCGAACTAGATGCTGCCAATGCGCCGCCGAGCGCTCGCTGGATTACCCTTAGTCGTGTGGCGGGGGAGCCAGAAATAGAGTTTTCGGCAAGTCCGGTATCCGCGGCACATACGCTTGCAAAACATTTGTGGGGGCGCTGCCATGGTGCGGTAGTAACATCGGCGACGCTGACTGCATTAGGGCGGTTTGAACGTATTCAGGAGCGCGCTGGGTTAGCAAACCGCTATCGCTATCAGGCGTTGCCGAGTCCCTTTGATTACGCCAATGCTATTTTGCGTGTGCCTAGAGAGGCAACTGATCCTAGTGATCGCGATGCCCATGAAAGCGCCATCGTTAATTTCGTGACCCAGTTGGGAGCTGACGAAGCGGTGCTGGTGCTGTTTTCTTCTCGGGCGCAGCTGCGAGCGGTGGAAAAAGCCTTACCTGCGTCAGCTAAGGAGCGGGTGTTGGCGCAGGATGCGCTTCCCAAGCGCGAATTGCTTGAGCGCCATCGTGCGGCAGTTGATGATAACAAAGGGAGTATTATTTTTGGCCTGGCCAGTTTTGCTGAAGGTATCGACTTGCCTGGCGACTATCTCACCCATGTGGTGATTACACGGCTACCATTTGCGGTGCCGGATGATCCAGTGGGAGCTACGCTAGCTGAGTGGATTGAAAGCCAGGGCGGAAACCCGTTTATGCGGATTAGCGTTCCGGATGCGTCAATCAAGCTAGTACAAGCCTGTGGGCGTTTGATACGCAAGGAGAGCGACAGAGGTGTCATTACGTTGCTAGATCGTCGGGTCATTACGCGTCGGTATGGTCAGGCGTTGTTAGATGCATTGCCGCCGTTCAAGCGAGAAATCATGTAGTAACAAAATGTCGTCATATCATCTAGCAAACAAACGCCCCGCTAAGGCTAATTGCCTTGAGGGGTCGCTTGCTTGCTAGCCGTGTTCTTACTGGGCGATGCGCTTGGCGAGCACCGGAGCAAGTTTCTCGTTCATGCGGGTAAAGGTGTCGACCGTTGTGTCCCAGTCAATACAGGCATCAGTGATAGAAACGCCGTATGTTAGCTGACTAAGATCGGCAGGCACTTTCTGATTGCCCCAGCCAATGTTTGACTCAACCATCAGACCGATAATGGAGGTGTTGCCTTCCAATATTTGGTTGGTGACATTTTCGAGCACCAGCGGCTGTAGGCCAGCATCTTTATTAGAATTGGCGTGCGAGCAATCGATCATAATGTTGGCGGAAAGGTCGGCTTTTTTCAGCTCTTTTTCTGCTAGGGCAACGCTGACGCTGTCATAATTGGGTTTGCCATTGCCGCCGCGAAGGACGACGTGGCCATAAGCGTTACCTCGGGTACGAATAATAGCGACTTGACCTTCATTGTTGATGCCCAGGAAATTGTGAGGACTAGCAACAGACTGTAGGGCGTTAATGGCAACGTCTAGGCTGCCGTCGGTACCATTTTTGAAACCTACCGGGCAAGAGAGTCCAGAGGCCATTTCCCGGTGGGTTTGCGATTCTGTAGTGCGTGCACCAATCGCTGACCAACTGATGCAGTCTTGCATATACTGCGGTGAAATCGGGTCTAGCGCTTCCGTTGCAAGCGGTAGGCCAATTTCAGCTAGGTCCACCAGTAACTTGCGCGCGATATGCAGGCCTTCATCAATTTCGAAAGAGTCGTTAAGATGCGGGTCGTTAATCAGCCCTTTCCAACCGACGGTAGTACGGGGTTTTTCGAAATAAACGCGCATGACAATAAAAAGGCTGTCATTTACTTGATCTGCTAATTTACGTAGACGTCGTGCGTAGTCCAGTGCGGCATCCACATCATGGATAGAGCATGGGCCAACGACAACGAGAAGCCGGTGATCTTTGCCATCGAGGATGTTTTGAATGGTACGACGGCCCTCTATAACAGAGCGTTCTGCAGTTTCCGTCAACGGAATGGTCTGCTTGAGGGCTGCGGGGGTGGTAAGAACATCCTGTGCAAGGACGTTAAGGTTACTAACCTGCTGATCTGACATCATGCTACCTGTGCGTGCGCTATGGACTAAAAGTGGCTCTACTATGGCGTGTCAGGCGGGTAAAAATCAATTGTTGCGGAACTTGTTCTAATCGAAAAGTGTCATGGTCAAGATTCTAAGGACCTTTGGATCAATCTAAGGTTCCAGTTGAGAGTAAAAAAGGGAAGCAGAGAGTGTAAGCGCTTGATGCCTCGCTAAGAACGCGTAACACTAAGTACCATTGGACATTTTTAACACTCAATGTGGTAGACGAATCATTTTCTACCATCTGTCATTATTAAGATTAACCAATGCCCAAGGGACACTATGCTGCTTGCTGTGAAGGCCCACATGAAAGGGCGAAGAGAGATAGCGCTCGGCGTGCGTCGCACGAGCGGGAGGGGGGTGTGAATGGGCACCCGTGAAACAGACCAGCAGTTGGTTGAACGTGCCCAAAAAGGTGATACACGTGCTTTCGATCTACTGGTAAAAAAATATCAGCACAAAATTATTGGGTTGATTGGCCGTTATGTTCACGACCACTCTGAAGTACAAGATGTAGCGCAAGAAGCGTTTATTAAAGCGTACCGAGCGCTTGGTAAATTTCGCGCTGAAAGCGCTTTTTATACCTGGATGTACCGCATTGCGATCAATACGGCTAAAAACCATTTAGTGTCACGGGGCCGTCGGCCTCCAGGGAGCGACCTTGATATCGTTGATGCTGAACTGGTAGACCAGAGTGGGCGGCTGGCTGACGCTGAGTCGCCAGAAGCATCGATTGCCCGTGATCAATTAGAAGCTGCCGTTTACGAAGCCATTGAGAACCTGCCGGATGACCTACGTACCGCGATTACGCTGCGTGAACTAGACGGCTTGGCTTATGAAGATATTGCCCAGGTAATGCAGTGCCCTGTGGGAACAGTGCGCTCGCGCATTTTCCGCGCCCGTGAAGCAGTTGATGAGCATATTCGTCCATTAGTAACAACGGCACGGAACAGCCGCGAAGAGTAAGGGTCTGAAGTGTGGTGGCAAGCTTGTTAATAGATAGTGCTGCTTTTAAATCGTGTTTTTAAGCTCTGTTTTGAACCCTTAAGCGCTGTTTTAAACCCTATGGAAAGCAGTTCCCAGATGAGGAGCTGCTGGATGAGCAACGGGTGCTAGTGGCAAAACATTGCTTCACATTCACATTTGATTACGTTTTTACATTTTTTGTGAACTGTCTGGAAAGCGAAGCGTCATAGAACCTGACGATCTTAGTTAGGTCGATTAAGCGCCAAGTGAACGTGCCACGCTTAGTGAGGAAGTTTCGGTAGCGAATAGTTAAAGCTACTGATTATTAAGCGTTTAAAAATTGGCGATTTGAAACAAGGTCTTGGCCTGTGGAGTTGCTGGGTTGATAAACACTCGTTAGCAGTGTCATCGCAGCGCTTCTTTTAACACAGTGTGAGGGTGTGAAGTATGAGTCATAACACACGGGAGTCGCTTTCAGCGTTGATGGATAGCGAAAGTGACGAGCTTGAATTGCGCCGAGTGTTGAAGTCTCTGCCTGATGATTCTGATGCAGCAGAGACGTGGCGGCGCTATCATTTGGCGCGCAGCATGATGCAGCGTGAACGAAACGTAGATGTAAGCATTGATCTTTCGGCTGGCATCATGGATCGATTGCGTGATGAGCCGGCACCGGTCCTTGAAAACGACACTGTGGTTACTCCTGCTCGTTCTGGTGGGCTTTCTTTTGCTCGTGGTGCAGGGGTAGCGGCGGCTGTCTCGCTCATGGTAATAACCGGCGTGCAGTTTTTTAGCAACGGCAATACGTCGCCAGGTAGTTCACAGGGTGCCGGCGATAGCATTGCAGCGCAGTCAGGTGGTGGCTTGCAGGTTCAGCCTGTTAATTTATCAGCTCCTCAGCCGGCCTCAATGACATCGTCCGAAATGCCGATGTTTGAACAAACGCCATTTCGGATTAGTGGTCAATCTGGCCAAAGCGGTTTTATGAATGTTAGCGATGCTGGCTTCTCTACACCGACTGCGCCTCAAGGAGATATGTCTCAACAGACAATGGCCATTGATGCTGACCAGATCCGTTTGCTCAAATCATATCTTGAACAGCATGCGCAAGGTGCGGCAGGTGGGAGCGGTGATAGCTGGATGCCATTAATGCGCTCTTCGTCAGTAACAGAACCTTTAGGGCAACGTTGACAGGCACATTGGCCTACCTTTTTTTCACTAAGCGAGGGCCTACGTGGCTGGTAACGTGATTGGAAAATATCCATGCTGGAGAGGCAAGCTCGTGGTCAGCCTATGCGTATTGGGTGCCAGCTTAATGCCTCTCCAGCTGAAAGCTGATAGCTATCCATCGCTTTCTTGTGTAGACGCACTTGACCAGTTCCCTTCTAACACTGCCCATGAATGGCTTGTAGCCAGCGTATATGCAGGGCACTGCTTTGAGTTTCAAGCGCGGGCGGTGTCTATAGATGCTATCGGGGTAAGAACGTTGGCACTCTCCCACCGCATCCGAGATGGCGTTCGTCAACAAGTTGTTCAGCATCTGGATGGTCCCTCGGTGAGCGTCGAACGCCGATCTATCGCGGGTCATTTGGCGTGGTTTCCCTCCAGCGATGCCGATCCGCTCTCTCCAGAAGCATGGGCAGATCATGTTGCTGAGCACTATGACATTGAGCTTAAAGATCAAACACGGGTAGCCGAGAGAGATGCCGTAGAACTTCGCTTTTCACCAAGTGATAGCCAGCGGTACCATCACGCTTGGTGGGTCGATCAAGCGACAGGGTTATTGCTTAAGCACGTACTTAGTGATGCTCAAGGTCGGGTACTCGAAACTTTCCAGATCACCCAGCTTCACTCTCCCTCAGCGTATAAAGGGGATGTTAGGGGTGATATTGGTCGTGAAGTGCTTCGCGTTAAAGATTCACGCGTGCTTGACCAGTCTTGGCAGGCAACTTGGCTGCCAGAAGGGTTTGTTGAGCAACCTGTAGAGCCGGGGCTGCAAAGTAATCAGCGTGTGTACAGCGATGGCTTAGCGGCCGTGAGTGTGTTTGTATCGCCCGTTAGTCAATCAATGTTGCAAGAGGGTGTTCACCGCATAGGTGTGTCTACCGCTGCTGTGTCATTGATAGATGCTGGAGACCAGACCTGGCAATTAATCGGCATCGGTGAGCTACCTGCTGAGTTGCTGCAACGAATTGTTCAGTCAGTGCAATTTGAGTAATTGGGTATCTCGTTGTGAACACTACAAATTGCAAAGCTATTGTACGTTCAGGCACTGTCATTGCTCACTCGACAACAGGACTCGTGGTTGATGTGTCGAGCAATGTTGCTTGTCAGAGATGTGCTGAAGGACGTGGTTGTGGCGTGGGGCTGTTAGCTCGTCGTCAGCCGCACACTGTTATTGATCCAGGTGGTTTGCCCTCACACTATGCAAACCGTTATCCACTAGGTAGCTTAGTTTCGTTCACTGTCGAGAAAAGTGACGTCAGCGTGCTGGCTCTGCTTGTTTATGCGTTGCCCCTTCTGTTTTCTATTATCATCTCTGGGGCTGCGGCGGGTAGGGGAGTGAGTGATTGGTTTTGCGCGCTGCTATTTTTTAGTACGTTAATCGTTTCTATGGTCATCCTAAAATACCTTCTGCGTGGGCGAGTGGAACGCTTCCGTCCACGCTTGGTCAGTTGATACTCCTGTAACTCGCTGAGAGTTGCACTTCCTTACGTTTAGTACGTGGTCAGTACTTGCTTGATTAGGAGCTGTTGCATGAAGCGCTTGGTTCTTCCTTCCGTACTTTGGCTGTGCTTTATGGCACTTTTGGCTGTGGGGCAAAATGCCCACGCGCAAACCCTTCCTGACTTTACCAAGTTGGTTGAAGATGCAGCCCCTGGTGTGGTCAATATCTCTACCAGTAGGACGATTCAACGTGGCTCTGGGCCATCTATCCAAGGTTTTGGTGGCCAAGATATCCCCGAAATTTTCCGGCACTTTTTTGGTGACAGCTTTCCCTCTCCACCCCCTAGCCGGGGACCAGGGCGTAGCGAAGAACGTCAGTCACTTGGCTCTGGCTTTGTTATTAGTGCCGATGGCTATGTGCTAACAAATGCTCATGTGGTTCAAGATGCTGATGAAATTCTTGTGCGGTTAAATGATCGCCGAGAACTAACTGCAGAACTAGTGGGTAGCGATACGCAGACAGATGTAGCGCTACTGAAAGTTGATGCCAATAATTTGCCAGTGCTTAATCTCGGCGACTCTGATGAATTAAAAGTCGGTGAGTGGGTGGCTGCCATAGGATCGCCTTTTGGTTTCGATCACTCTGTATCAGCAGGAATTGTGAGTGCTATTAACCGCACATTGCCTCGTGATGTCTATGTGCCATTTATTCAAACCGACGTTGCCATTAATCCAGGTAATTCTGGTGGTCCCTTATTTAACCTAGAGGGGGAAGTTGTCGGCATTAACTCACAAATACTGACGCGTAGCGGCGGCTTTATGGGGCTCTCTTTTGCTATTCCCATTAATGTAGCAATGGATGTAGCTGACCAGCTACGTGAAGACGGGCATGTTAATCGTGGATGGTTGGGCGTAATGATTCAGCCGGTGTCTCGTGATCTAGCCGAGTCGTTTGGCATGGAGGAGGCGATTGGCGCGCTGATCGCTGATCTAGACCCGGAGGGCCCCGCGGCGCAAGGTGGTCTTCAGGCAGGTGATGTGATTATCGAAGTGAACGGAGAAGAGGTTGATCGTTCCAGTACGTTACCGCGCTTGATTGGTCGCGTTGCTCCAGGCAGTGATGTGGAATTAACGCTGATGCGTGATGGCGAAGAGGTAACCGAAACGGTTGAACTGGGCAGCTGGCCTGATTCAGAAGCTGATCATAGCGATAGTTCGAGCAGTAATAATCAGGTTCGCCTAGGCGTGGCCGTGGTAGAAATTGACGAAGCACTGCGCGAGCGCCTGAACATTAGTGGTGGTGTCGAGGTACGCCAAGTAGACCCCGACAGTGTTGCTGCACAAGCGGGTCTACGTGTAGGCGATATATTGGTCAGCATTGATCACCGCAGCGTTTCTTCAGCAGATGAGCTGGTGAGAATTGTTGAAGATTTGCCAGATGATCGCGCTATACCCTTGCGTTTGTACCGAGATGGTCGCTCGCTATTTGTGGCATTACGTCTAAAGTAACCCGCTGATTGTCTCTCCAGTCCGGCGGTTCTCGCCGGACTGCTGTTCCTATCCCGCGCATATCGCTACAATAGCGCTTATCTTTTTGACGAACATTGGCAAAGTGGTGGTGCGGCAACCTTTATTGCCCGTACATGCTGGTTTAATACCGCCAACAGCACCTTGCATACCCATAAGGCAGAACACACTCGATGTCTCAAGACGTTTCCAGCGGAAAGCTCAAGCATATACGTAATTTCTCGATAATCGCCCACATCGATCATGGTAAATCGACCCTATCAGATCGTTTGATTCAGACCTGTGGCGGTCTGACCGAGCGAGAGCTTAAGGAGCAAGTGCTCGATTCCATGGATATTGAGCGCGAGCGTGGTATCACTATCAAAGCGCAGTCCGTTACGTTGGATTACACGGCGGCAGACGGTGAAGTTTATCAGCTCAATTTCATCGATACGCCTGGGCACGTGGATTTCTCTTACGAGGTGTCACGCTCTCTATACGCTTGTGAAGGGGCGCTTTTGGTTGTCGATGCGGCTCAAGGGGTAGAGGCCCAGTCGGTTGCTAATTGCTATACCGCGATTGAGCAGGGCCTGGAAGTATTGCCAGTTCTTAATAAAATTGATTTGCCCCAGGCTGACCCTGACCGGGTTGCGCAAGAAGTCGAGGAAATTATCGGGCTAGACGCTACCGATGCTTGCCAAGTGTCAGCAAAAAGCGGCATTGGTATCGACGCTTTATTAGAGAGACTCGTGCGGGATATTCCGCCTCCCAAGGGTGATCCTGATGCACCGCTTCAGGCGTTGATTATCGATTCCTGGTTTGATAATTATCTAGGTGTTGTCTCGCTAGTGCGATTGTTTGACGGAACATTGCGCAAAGGCGACAAAATCCGCATCAAGTCCACAGGGCGTGATTGGGGAGCCACCGAGGTAGGGATTTTTACCCCGCTGCGTAAAGAGACCAATATTCTGCGTGCGGGTGAAGTAGGTTTTATTGTCGCTGGCATCAAAGAAATCCACGGTGCACCGGTGGGCGATACCATCACCCACACTAAAACGCCCGATGTGCCTCGCTTACCTGGCTTCCAAAAGGTGAAGCCTCAGGTGTATGCGGGCATGTTCCCTGTAAGTGCCGATGATTACGAAGACTTCCGTGATGCACTTGAAAAGCTCGCGCTCAATGATGCTTCCCTTGAGTATGAGCCGGAAAACTCCGATGCGCTTGGATTTGGTTTCCGCGTTGGTTTCCTAGGCACGCTGCACATGGAGATCATCCAAGAGCGCTTAGAGCGTGAATATGATCTTGATCTACTCACCACAGCGCCAACGGTTGTGTATGAACTTGCCATGAAGAATGGCGATATTCAGTACGTATCGAATCCATCAAAACTGCCTGATATGGCCGATGTTGACGAGATGCGAGAACCCATCGTGCGTGCCAGCATCCTGGTCCCGCAAGAGTATGTTGGTAACGTGATTGCTGAGTGTGAACAGCGCCGTGGTACCCAACTAGATATGCAATTCCTGGGTAATCAGATCCAGTTAACCTATGAATTGCCTATGTCAGAAGTTGTCATGGATTTCTTTGATCGCTTGAAGTCAATTTCGCGTGGTTATGCATCACTGGAGTATAACTTCGAGCGTTTTGAAGCCGCTAAGTTGGTTCGTCTGGACGTGTTGATTAACGGCGATAAAGTTGATGCGTTGGCCGTCATTATCCACCGCGATCATGCGCATAACCGCGGCCGTTTGCTAGTGGAAAAAATGAAAGAACTGATTCCTCGGCAAATGTTTGACGTGGCTATTCAAGCGGCTATTGGGGGCCAAGTGGTTGCGCGCTCAACGGTCAAAGCACTGCGTAAAAACGTGACGGCAAAATGTTACGGCGGCGATGTCAGCCGTAAAAAGAAACTACTGGAAAAACAGAAGGCCGGTAAGAAACGGATGAAACAGGTGGGGCGTGTTGAAATTCCCCAGGATGCCTTCCTTGCTGTGCTCAAGGTAAACGACTAGGGATACTTACCCCACATGGATTTTTCACTATTACTGGTAATTGCCGTTGCGCTGTCTGGGGCTATTTATTTACTGGATGTGCTTTGGCTGAGGCCTAAGCGCCGTGAGCGATTAGCGACTGCTGAAGCAGCGACCACGGAAGGCTTAGATGCACCCACCCGCGAGAAACTGTTAAAAGAGCCGTGGCCAATTGATTATTCGCGCTCATTTTTCCCAGTTTTGCTAGTAGTGTTGGTTGTACGTAGCTTTATTGTTGAACCGTTTCAGATTCCATCAGGATCAATGAAACCAACGCTTGAAGTGGGCGATTTTATCCTAGTGAATAAATTTGCCTACGGGTTGCGTCTGCCTGTGGTGCATCATCGCTTCCTGGAAGTAGATGATCCAGAACGAGGCGATGTAATGGTCTTCCGTTTTCCAGAAGAGCCAGCAGTTAACTTTATTAAGCGGGTGGTGGGCTTACCTGGGGACAGTATTCGTTATGAAGGGAAACAGCTGTATGTTAACGGTGAGCCGATTACAAAAACATTGATAGAAGAAGGCCCCGAGCTTTCACCGCAGCAGTTATTATTAGAAGAGCAACTAGGTAGCGTTAGTCACTATATCTACAATAACCCCCGAGATCCCGGCCCCCAGATGCGTGAAGTGGTTGTTCCAGATGGGCACTATTTCACTATGGGCGATAACCGTGACCACTCTAACGATAGCCGTTATTGGGGGTTTGTCCCTGAAGATAATATTGTTGGAAGAGCGTTTGCTGTTTGGATGCATTGGGACGGTGGTTTGCCCAGTTTTACAAGCGTGCGGCGTATTGAATGAAATATAGTTTGCAAATTGTTAATGCTGTCATATTAGTTAACGTCAACGACGTAGGAGCACTGTGAGTAATTCCCTAACCGCTTTTTGCCGACGAATCGGCCACACCTTCGGTGATCCTATGCTGATGGAGCTGGCTATGACCCACCGTAGCTACGGTGGTCGTAACAATGAGCGCCTGGAATTTCTGGGTGACTCTATCGTCAATTTTGTAATTGCTGAGGCGCTTTTCCAACGCTTTCCGCAAGCTAGAGAAGGTCAGTTGTCGCGACTGAGGGCGCGTTTGGTAAAAGGCCAAACGCTGGCTGAGCTAGCGCGGGAAATGGAATTTGGTGAATGCTTGCGGCTGGGCTCGGGAGAAATGAAGAGCGGTGGTCATCGCCGTGAATCTATTCTAGCGGACGCAGTAGAGGCTGTGATTGGTGCTATCTATTTAGACGCGGGGATGGATGTTGTTCGTCAACGCGTGTTGGCATGGTACGCCGAACGACTTGAGAATATTTCGCTACAAGATACTCAGAAAGATCCCAAAACACGCCTACAAGAATTTTTGCAATCGCGCCAGGCGGCATTGCCACGCTATGAAGTAGTCTCTGTAAAGGGGGAAGCACATGCCCAGACCTTTACCGTGGAGTGCTACATTGATTTGCTAACCGAGCATACTACGGGTAAAGGTCCCAGCCGCCGCCATGCTGAGCAGCAAGCGGCTGAAGAAGCGCTATCCCATCTTGAAAAAACACCTGGAGACAAGTCATGAGTCAAACCTGCGGCTTCGTGGCCATCGTTGGACGGCCCAACGTAGGCAAATCAACCCTCATGAATCGGATTCTGGGGCAAAAGATATCCATCACTTCGCGTCGGCCCCAAACCACGCGGCATCAGGTGATGGGTATTAAAACGGTCGAAGAAACGCAGTTCATCTACGTTGATACGCCTGGCATGCACATCATGTCAAAAGATCGTAATAAAGCAATTAATCGCTTTATGAACCAAGCAGCAACTCAGGCACTGCGTGATGTTGACTGTGTGGTGTTCATCATCGACCGTACCCGCTGGACGGATGAAGACCAAGCCGTTTTAAAACGGCTTGAGCATGTTAAAGCGCCAGTAATTTTAGCAGTCAATAAAGTAGATCGCTTAAACGAAAAAGGTGATTTGTTACCTTGGCTAGCGGAAGTAGGCGCGCGTCGTGAGTTTGCTGCAGTAGTGCCCATTTCTGCAAAGCATGGCACTCAGGTAGAAACGTTAGAACAGGAAGTTGCCAAATACTTGCCAGAGAGCGTTCACTTTTTTCCAGAAGATCAAGTGACTGACAAGAGTTTGCGCTTTATGGCGGCCGAGCTAGTGCGAGAAAAAGTCATGCGCCAGCTGGGTGATGAGCTGCCGTATCAAATGACCGTAGAAATCGAAGAGTTTCGCGAAACTGAGCGTGTAACCCATATCAGTGCCTTGATTCTTGTTGAACGCCAGGGCCAAAAGGTTATCTTAATTGGTGAGAATGGGGATCGTATTAAAAGCATTGGTCGTGAAGCACGCCTAGACATGGAGCGCGCCTTGGGTACCAAAGTCATGCTAAATTTATGGGTGAAAGTGAAACGCGGCTGGTCAGATGACGAGCGGGCTTTGAAAAGTTTGGGTTACGATCTCGATTGAGTGCTTCGATGTCGGCAGAGCCAGCGTTTTTACTGCACCGCAGGCCATACCGTGAAACCAGTGCGCTGGTGGATTTATTAACCCTTAATCATGGTCGTGTACGCGCCGTTGCCCACGGTGGGCAACGGCCAGGCTCTAAATCCCGCCAGCGGCTGCAACCGTTCACTCCTTTGTTTGTGTCGTGGCGGGGGGAGCGTGAGCTGAAGCGATTAATGCTGATGGAATCGCGTGGACATACTGCTTTGCTTGCTGGAGAAGGGTTGCTCTGCGGCTTATATGCCAATGAAATAGCGACACGTTTACTGCCTTTGGAGCTAGCTGCGCCAGAGGTTTTTGCATTTTATGGCGCGCTGCTAGAAGCGCTGCCCACGCCAGCGAGCCGGGCCTTGGCACTGCGACGTTTCGAGTGGGCGCTGCTCGAAACGCTAGAAGCAACGCCACGCTTCTGCACCTGCGATGGCGGTGCACTTGATCCTCAGATGCGTTATCGGTTTGATGCAGCAAGCCGTGCTTTTGTGCCTTCAGAGCAGGGCATAGAAGGCCGCTCATTACGTTATATAGATCAAGGTGATTGGCAGCCCGCTGGTTTAGCAAGTGCATTGAAAGCGGTAATGCGGGCAGCGCTTGCACCCCATTTAGGAACGACTGTTTTACGCTCTCGAGAATTAATGCTCGACTTGGCCCGCCGCCGACAGCGTTAAGCGGGCATCTCAATATCACTTATTGGAGACACGCGATGCATCCTCCTCGGATTTTATTAGGCGTTAATATCGATCATATTGCGACGCTACGCCAAGCGCGTGGTACTCGCTATCCCGATCCCGTTCAAGCGGCACTGTTAGCAGAAGAAGCGGGCGCTGATGGTATTACTGTTCACCTGCGTGAAGATCGCCGTCATATTCAGCCCAGAGACGTTCGGCTGCTAGCAGAAGTGCTCAACACGCGCATGAATTTAGAGATGGCCGTTACTGAAGATATGCTAGCGTTGGCTGAGGAAGTACGCCCGGCGCACGTGTGTTTAGTGCCAGAAAAGCGTGAAGAGCTAACTACGGAAGGAGGCTTAGACGTTGTCGGTGGTTTTGATCTTATTGCTGATGCTTGCCGACGTTTAAGTGCAATCGGCTGTGATGTATCGCTATTTATCGATCCTGAAGAAGCGCAAATTGATGCGGCCATTCGTGCTGGGGCACCAACGATTGAACTGCATACAGGAGCTTATGCAGAAGCAAAGCCTGGTAGCGATGCAGCAACTGCTGAATATGAACGCTTGAGTACGGCAGCCATTCATGCTGTTTCTGCAGGATTAGTGGTTAATGCCGGTCATGGCTTGCACTACCACAATGTTGAAGCGATTGCAGCGCTACCAGGTGTTAATGAGCTCAATATTGGTCACGCCATTATTGCTCGTTCGCTTTTTGTTGGGTTGAAGGAAGCTGTTCAAGAGATGAAGCGTTTGATCATTGCTGGTCAGGAAGCCGGGTTAATGGCGGCCTTAGATGCTCACGAGCACGAGCACGAGCACAACCACAATGGCTGTTGCAGCCACTAAGATGATTGTTGGAATTGGGTCGGATATCGCCCGTGTCGAACGCTTTACTAAGGCAGTAAAGCGTCATGGTCCACGCTTTGCCCAGCGAATCTTAGGACCTGAAGAGCAGGCTGTTTGGCAGGTGAAAGGTCAGCCTATTAGCTATTTGGCAAAGCGATTTGCAGCAAAAGAAGCGTATGTTAAAGCGCTTGGGCTTGGTTTAAGAAGTGGTATGCAATGGAGTGATATTCAGATTCTCAATGATCCTCTGGGTAAACCAAGCCTACAATTAAATGGCGAGGCGCTTCGTCTTTTTCAAGCCAGCGGTGCCTCTGCTGCCCATATAACGCTCAGTGATGAAGCCGAGTACGCGGTGGCATTTGTAGTGCTTGAGCGCTAACGTTTGTTTAGCGCTCATATAACGTGCTCCGCTGCTCCTGTAGGCGCTTGATGGCGGTATATAACTCATCAAGTAAATTCTCAGCTTGATCCAGTCCCCCGGTACGCAAACGTGTTTCCAGTGTCTCAACCGTTAAGGCTAGTTCAGGTGCGCCACAGTAACGACAGATGCCATTGAGCGAATGCACATGGTCAAGCAGTGCTGTAAGGTTGTTTTTTGCAAATGCGCCGCGTATTGCTTGCTCGTATTCATCTAAGCTATCGATTAGCCGCTTCAACTGCTCTTTCGCAAACTCAGTTTTTCCACCGGCTAGTCTGGCGCCTAGTTCAAGGTCAATCGCAGGTAATGAAAGCGGTGAATAAGGAGTAGTGGAGACTGCATTAGGTGTTTCATCAAGCGCGTCAGTAGGCAGTGCAATCCCTAAAAAGCGCAGTAATTGCTGCTGTAATTGAGCTTCATTGATAGGTTTTACGAGTACATCGTCTAAACCCTCTGAGAGCCACTGTTGGCGTTCAGCGCTGAGTACATGGGCAGTCACTGCAATAATGGGGCAGCGTGCCCAGCTATTATTAATGCGCCGTAATGCCTGAGTGGTTTGAACACCGTCCATATCAGGCATACGAATATCCATCAGTACCATGTCGGCTTCATGCTGGCGTGCATAGTCCAGTGCTTCCTGACCGCTAGCGGCTAACACAATGTTGATGTGCTCATTTTCGAGCATGGCTTTTAATAGTTCACGGTTAGGCGCGTTATCGTCAACAATTAAAATCGTGAATGTTGGAGAAGGAAGTGCTTTTTCCGGTTGAGTATTGACGGAAGAAGACGCAGTTTTAATGGGTTCTATTAGCTGTTTAAACGTGGCAGCAAGCTGTGCTCGAGTAAATGGTTTACATAACATATCACCCCCATTGGGAAGCTCCCAGAGAGGTAGTTCGAAGCTAGTAGTATTTGCAAGTATCAGAGTAGGGCAGGGCGCTTGAGAAATTATTTTTTGCCAATAGGCTTTTTTTTCACTAATAAAATCATCTTGCTCAAGGCCTAAAATAAGCAACTTTTCATTACCTGGTTTATTAAGCGGAATGACAGTTGCGTCCCAGCGTTTCAATAGATGTTCTACTACATTGCGAGTAGGTAGATGGGGTTCATGCATGCGAATAATCGCGCCATCGAGGGAAAGTTCTGGCGGCCGTTCACTTGCTAAACTTGCCAGTAATGGCAAAGTGAATGAAAAAGTCGTGCCTTCTTTCAGCGCACTGTTAACCGAAATTTCCCCACCCATGCGTTGAATAAGTTGCCTACAAATAGTGAGTCCCAGGCCGCTACCACCGAAATGTCTAGAATGGCTAGGTTCTGCCTGAGTGAAGGCAC
Source organism: Halomonas qinghailakensis (assembly GCF_025820815.1). NCBI lineage: Bacteria > Pseudomonadati > Pseudomonadota > Gammaproteobacteria > Oceanospirillales > Halomonadaceae > Halomonas > Halomonas qinghailakensis. The sequence continues at coordinate 3,359,771 of NZ_CP096973.1, forward strand.
TAAATAGCTGCTTTTGTTGCTCTTCACTCAAACCAATCCCTGTATCGCTTACGCTAATACGTAACACCAGATGCTGGCCTTCTTGGCTATCCAGCATGACGCGAATGATGACGTCTCCCTTAGAGGTAAACTTCAAGGCATTGCTGATTAAATTGCTAAGGACTTGGTGAATGCGTAGCGGGTCCCCGCATAATATGGGTGGTACATCCTCATATACCATCGCTACTAAATGTAGCCGCTTGCGTTGTGCTTCTGGCGCATGAAGGCCGATCACTTCGTCCACTAGCGATATAATATCGATGTCGACCTCTTCCAGTGTGAGCCTATCTGCTTCAAGTTTAGAGAAGTCCAGCACATCATTAACAAGCATTAGTAGGTTATTGCAGGCACGATGCACATGCTCCAACCACTCTTTTTGTCGAGCGTCGAGAGGGGAGCGACCTAATAAGCGACAAAATCCGATAATGCCGTTTAAAGGGGTGCGAATTTCATGACTCATATTGGCCAGAAATTCGGACTTTACTGCGTTCGCGCGAAGAGCACTTCGGTGAGCAAGGTCGAGTTTGATATTTTGCTCCTCGATTGTCTCCATGGACTCCTGTAATTCAGATGTTGCTTGCTCGATTTGGCTCTGCAAATCATGCTGAGCCTGTTGGAAATGCTTTGCTAAGCTATTGATATGTTCTGCGAGTTGCCGAAACTCTGCGGGCCGTGCAGCAGCAATAAAAAGCCGATAATCTCCCCTCGATAGGCGATAAAGTGCTTGATTTGCTTCTTCAATGGGACGTGTGGCGTATCGGCTAATGGCGAATGCAGCTAAAAAAAGTAGTAGGCCAAGTAGCATGCCACCTAAGCTAAGGCTGGCAATAAGCTTGTATCTTTCTAGCGTAAGGGTGCGAATATCTAATTCAGCTTCAAGCCAGCCGGTATTAGCGAGTTCAAATTGCTGGTCGGGGAAGGTGCGCAAGGGGACCTGTAATCGCCAAATGGCGTCATCGATAGTCAGCGTAGTGGTATTGGGAGCATTTAGGCGGGGAGGAAAAGGCATCGAACGACCAAGCACTAATAAACGGCTACCCTGCTCATCAAAAAGTGTCACTGCGCGTAACTCTTTGTGTTCTAGGAGCTGCCTAGCAATAACTTCCAAACGAGATAAATCGCCATCTGCCATCGCGTTTCCAAGGCTTGGTGCCAATAATTCGCCAGCGCTAACTAACCGTTCTTTAAGCATATCGCGGCTGGTGGTCTCGTTTTGCACCACTAATAACAACGCCATAATGGCATAAACAAGTAGCGGAAATCCGAGTAACGCAAATAGCAAACGCGTGTTTAGAGACATGAAAGAAGCTCGTTGATTCAATGAGGTTGCCTGTCAAGCTTACGGCAGCACCGATATAATGCAGCATAATAGTGCTGATAAGGAATGTACGATGAATTATCCCACGCTCGAAGATGTGGTTGGCAATACACCGCTGGTTCGCTTAAAGCGCATAACTGCCGGTCGCAACAATACCTTGCTTGCCAAGCTAGAGGGTAATAATCCCGCGGGTTCAGTTAAAGACCGTCCGGCACTGTCTATGTTAAGTGAAGCAGAAGCACGGGGGGATATCGTTCCGGGCGATACGCTGGTGGAGGCAACTTCAGGTAATACGGGTATAGCGTTAGCCATGGCTGCGGCTATTAAAGGCTATAAAATGACGTTAATCATGCCTGAAAACGCTTCGGAAGAGCGTAAACAGGCGATGGCCGCTTACGGTGCTACCCTGATTTCAGCTAGCAAAGAAGGTGGAATGGAAGAGGCGCGAGATATTGCCGAAGCAATGATTGCAAGAGGCGAGGGTAAGCCGCTAAACCAATTTGCCAACCCAGATAACCCGCTAGCGCACTACCGTACAACAGGCCCCGAAGTATGGCAGCAAACAGGCGGTGAAGTGACGCATTTTGTTAGCTCAATGGGCACAACCGGCACGATTATGGGTGTTTCCCGGTATCTGAAAGAGCAAAACCCAGCGATCCAAATTGTTGGTCTACAGCCTGCGGACGGCGCAAGCATACCTGGGATTCGTCGTTGGCCGAAAGAGTACCTACCATCGATTTTTGAAGCACCGAGGGTTGATATTACTCTTGATATTGGCCAGCAAGAAGCAGAAGCCCACATGCGCCGCTTGGCTCGTGAAGAAGGTATTTTTGCAGGTGTCTCCTCAGGTGGTGGCTTAGCTGGAGCGCTGAGGATCGCGGAACAAACCGAAAATGCGGTCATTGTCTTTATTGTTTGTGACCGAGGTGATCGCTACCTTTCTACAGGCTTATTTGCCCCGGAGTTATAAATGGCCATGTTGGGTAAGCGGCGGCCATCTCGGCCCGCGTCAGGACACTCGGGGCTAGTACGCAAGCCAAGCAGTAAAGCTGAGCAAAAAGAGGGCGACTCGACCACGCTAGTGGTGGAGCGTCTAGCCCATGATGGCCGTGGTGTAGCGCATACTACTGCCGGTAAAACAGTCTTTATTGATCAAGCGTTACCCGGTGAGCACGTTGATGTGGCGGTACACGTGACCCGCAAGCGGTATGACGAAGCGCATATTAAAGCGCGCTTTACGACGTCAGAGCAGCGGGTCGAGCCTCCTTGTGTTTACTTTGGCTACTGTGGAGGCTGTGACTTACAGCATTTAAACCTTGCTGCACAACGCCAGCATAAGCGCGATGTGGTGACTGAGTTAATGGCACGCCAGGGCCTTACGCTAGGTTCTATTGCCGCGTTAGATGGTAGTAGCGAGCACTACCGACGTCGTGCCCGTCTTGGGGTTAGAGTTGATGGTCAGGGGAATGTTCTCCTTGGGTTTCGAGCACCCAATAGCCACCGATTGGTTGATATTGAACAATGCTACGTGCTGGTACCCGCACTGAATGAATTAATGCTTCCTCTACGGCAGCTATTGGCAACACTAGAGGCTCCTCGTCTCGTTGGCCATGTTGAGTTGCTGGCAACCAATGAAGCGACGGTAGTACTGGTGCGTCAGTTAAAAGCCCATGACCAGGATATGGCTCGCTGGCAGCGTTTTGCGGAGCAGCAAAAGATCTCGCTAGGCACCTGGTTAGGGCGGGAAACGCCTGTTTTGCACTGGAATGGTGCGCGTAATAACACTGGGCCCGCTCTGCAAGATGTGCTTAACCTTGAAGAGCTCGGTATTCAACGCGTTAAATCGTTAATAAACGATCCTCCTTCTTCAAATGATGAGGCATCAAAACAATTAACGTTACGTTTTTTCCCTGGTGATTTTTTACAGGTTAATGCAGAGGTTAACCAAAAAATGGTCGCTCAGGTGTTAGCATGGTTGAAACCAGCGCCAGGACAACAGCTAGTGGATCTTTTTGCTGGGGTTGGAAATTTTAGCCTGCCTTTAGCAGCCGCTGGCGCACAAGTGGCGGCCATAGAAGGCAACCCAGCGATGGTGGAACGGATAACTGCCAATGCTGACGCTAATCAACTGGAAGTGCATGCGCGGCAAGCAGACTTAAGTGACGCTAGCACAGTGCAAATGCTGTTAAGCGAGCATCAACACGTTGATGCGATTGTGCTTGACCCTCCCCGCAGTGGTGCAGAAGCAGTTTGCCAAGTAATTGGCCGTTACAACATACCGCGGGTGGCCTATATTTCTTGTGACCCGGCAACGCTTGCTCGTGATGCGGCACATCTTGTGCATGCAGGTTATCGCGTCAAGCAAGTCGCAGTGGCAGATATGTTTCTCCACACTGCGCATCTGGAAACGCTGATGCTATTCGAATACGAGGGCTAGCCTGCCTATTGCATCAAGCCTCGGTGACGGAACATGGATAGCCGTCACCCTGAAAGGATGAATCATTGTCATGGTGAAAGTGCGTGAAGACCAGCCGCTTACTGAAAGCGGAAAAGTGGACATACAGCAGTGGTTAGCGCGCCTTCAAGAGGATGTGCGCTTACGCGAGCCTGAGCGATTATTGCAGGCGTGTGAACTTGCCGAACAGTTAGAGCGAGAGGCACCGCAGACCCATCGCGTGTGGCTCTCACCAGGATCAAGTTTTCGTATGGGACTGGAAATGGCCGACATACTGGCCGAGCTTAAACTTGATCAAACAACCCTTGAAGCTGCCGTATTGTACCGTGCTGTTCGCGAGGGGCTGCTAAGTCTAGATGCCGTTACCAAACGTTTTGGTGAAGAAGTTGCGAAGCTGATTGACGGCGTTTTGCAAATGGCAGCTATTAGCTACCCGCTAGCGCCTAACCATAGTATGGGACAGCATAACCAGCAGGAAAATCTACGCAAAATGCTGGTTAATATGGTGGGGGATGTGCGTGTTGCGCTGATTAAAATTGCAGAACGCACCTGTGCTTTGCGCCAAGTGAAAGACGCCCCCCGTGAAAAGTGTCTGCAGGTAGCACGTGAAGTTGCCGATATTTATGCGCCGCTTGCTCATCGACTAGGGATAGGCCAAATCAAGTGGGAACTTGAAGACCTGTCGTTCCGCTATTTGCATGAAGAAGAGTACAAAGCGATTGCTAAGCTGCTGGCTGAAAAGCGCTTAGACCGTGATCGCTATATTCATGACGTGGTAGAAACCATCAAGAGCTTGATGGAAGCCCAAAATATTCATCATTACGATGTAGATGGGCGAGCCAAGCATATTTACTCAATCTGGCGCAAAATGAAGCGTAAACGGATTGATTTTTCCCAGGTGCACGACGTGCGTGCGGTGCGCATTCTGGTTCCTGATGTGGCCGATTGCTACACGGTGTTAGGGATCGTTCACTCCCGTTGGCACCATGTTCCCAATGAATTTGATGACTATATCGCCAACCCGAAGAAAAATGGTTATCAGTCGCTGCATACTGCAGTGATGGGACCAGAAAATAAGGTGCTGGAAATCCAGATTCGCACCTTTGCTATGCACGACGAAGCAGAGTTAGGCGTATGCGCGCACTGGCGATATAAAGGCCACGATACCAATGCTAAAAGCCGCAGTTATGAAGAGAAAATTGCCTGGTTACGCCAAGTGCTTGAGTGGCAAGATGAAGTGGGTGGGTTTGGCGATCTGCGAGAAGGGCTCTCTAGCGATGTAGCGCCAGACCGCATCTATGTCTTCACCCCTGATGGTCATGTCATAGACCTGCCGCGTATTGCCACGCCTATTGATTTCGCTTACCGCGTGCACACTGAAATTGGTCACCGCTGCCGTGGCGCAAAGATCAATGGCCGGATAGTACCGCTGACATATAAGCTAAAAACTGGCCAGCAAGTCGAGATTTTAACGGCCACCAAAGGCGGCCCCAGCCGCGACTGGTTAAACCCCAGTTTGGGCTATGTGCGCACCTCGCGCGCGCGGGCCAAAATTCAGGCATGGTTTAAGTACCAAGCGCGAGACCAAAATTTAGAGGAAGGGCGGTCGCTGTTCGAGCGTGAAATGCGCCGTTTAGATGTTGAAGGGCTTGACCTTACTAAGCTTGCCGGTGCAGTTAACTACCAAAACGCCGACGATATGTATGCGGCGCTTGGGGCAGGCGACCTGCGCATCGGCCAAGTACTTCATCAAGCCCAGCAGTTGTTTGGTGAAACGGACGATCAAGAGCAATTAGATCGGTTGCTGGCGAAGCCGCGCCGCCAGACAAGTAAAGCGACCCAAAGTGATATCACTGTGCTAGGTGTTGGTAACTTAAAAACCAGCATGGCGAATTGCTGTCGGCCAGTGCCAGGCGAACCGATCGTTGGCTTTATTACCCAAGGTCGCGGCGTCACTGTACATCGCCAGGATTGCAGCAACATCCTTCAATTGCGTATGGAAGAGCCCCAACGCATTATCGAAGTTGAGTGGGGCGAGCGCGCCCAGACCCGTTACCCCGTCACTATTGAAATTCAAGCCTGGGATCGCTCTGGCCTGCTGCGTGACGTGACCGGGCTACTAGGCAACGAGAAGGTTAATGTATTAGCAGTGAACACACTGACCGATACCGACGAGGGGATCGCTCGTTTACGCATCACTCTGGAAGTCGATGGTCTAGAAGCGTTAGGCCGTTTGTTTTCCCGTATCCAGCAGTTGCCCAATGTCACCGAAGTGCGTCGTTTGCGCAATGCAGACCCAGAGAAAAATGTCCGTAAAGGAGGCGCCTGATGCGTTATAGCGTAGAGGATCTGCTGACATTGATGTCGGTACTTCGTAATGCGGACCAGGGGTGTCCTTGGGATATTAAGCAAGATTGGGACAGCATCGTGCCCCATACGCTTGAAGAGGCTTACGAAGTTGCTGACGCTATCGAGCGGCGCGCTTTTGATGAATTGCCCGGCGAACTGGGTGACCTGCTGTTTCAAGTGGTTTACTACGCCCAGTTTGGTGCCGAAGAGCAGCGCTTCGACTTTCACGACATCGTCGATACATTGACCGCAAAGATGTTGCGACGTCATCCGCATGTATTTCCTGATGGCACGCTAGCGTCACGGCGCCCACCTGGAGTGAGTGCCGAGTACGTACAAACCCAGCAGGTCAATTCACGCTGGGAAGCGCTTAAAGCCGATGAGCGTGCCGAGCGTGCACCGCAGAGCGCACCCTCTGTACTTGACGATGTTCCACGGACGCTGCCTGCGCTTAGTCGTGCCGCTAAGCTTTCAAAGCGCGCCGCTAGGGTCGGGTTCGACTGGCCGGATGCCAGCGGTGTGTTGGACAAAATACGTGAAGAGCTGGCTGAAGTTGAAGAAGCCCTAGCCGAGGGCAACCAACAGCACGCTCAAGAAGAAGTTGGCGACCTGTTGTTTGCAGTGACCAATTTAGCTCGCACCTTGGGCGCTGATCCTGAGCAATGCTTGCGTACCACAAATACAAAATTTGAGCGCCGCTTTCGCTACGTAGAGCGCGAGCTTGCCGCCGCTGCGCGTCCGCTAGCCGACGCCTCGCTTGATGAAATGGAAACCCATTGGCAAGCCGCTAAAGCACAAGAAAAACGCTTACCCCTTAACAACTGACTTTTAACAACTAATGCGACCCCGTAAGGAGGCCATGCCAATGAGTCACGACCTACACGAATCGCTACGTGATAACGTGCGTATTCTCGGTGATAGCCTGGGCCGTACGATTGCCGATGATTTAGGCCAGTCATTTGTTGATAAAATTGAAACGATTCGTGCCCATGCCAAGCGGGGACGCCAGGGCGATTCACTGCAGCAGCGTGAGCTTATAGAGTATCTACGTCAGTTGCCTGAACGCGATCTGCTGCCAGTGACGCGTGCGTTTAACCAATTTTTGAACCTTGCCAATATTGCTGAGCAGCACTACCGGGCGCGCTTTCGCCGGGTGGAAGACTACAAGCCTGGCTCCCAGCCCGTACTTGGTGAGCTGCTAAGCCGTGCACAGCAGGCGGGTAATTCACCCCGTAAATTAGTAGAAACCCTGGCCAGTATGCGCGTTGAGCTAGTGCTGACTGCCCACCCTACAGAAGTTATTCGCCGCACGTTGATTCAAAAATACGACGCTATCGACGAATGCCTAACCGCCATTGAAAGCTCTGAAGACTACCCAGAGCGTGGCACTCGTGCCCAGGGCCGCTTGGAAGAGTTGATCAGTCAGGCGTGGCATACCGATGAGATTCGTCATGAACGGCCAACCCCCGTGGATGAGGCCAAATGGGGCTTTGCGGTTATCGAAAACTCCTTATGGCAGGCAGTGCCAGACTTCCATCGCGATTTGGATAATTTATTACTCGATACTGCCGGCGAACGTTTGCCGTTGGATGCCGCGCCCATTCGCTACGCCTCCTGGATGGGCGGTGACCGAGATGGCAATCCAAATGTCACCGCGCGGGTAACGCGAGAGGTGCTGTTGTTGGGCCGATGGATGGCCGCTGATCTCTATTTACGTGATCTTGAACAGCTGAAAACCGAGCTTTCAATGTGGAAAGCCAACAGCGCCTTGAAGGCAGAGGTGGGAGAAGTTGCCGAGCCTTACCGCGAGCTGCTTAAGCGTCTGCTGAATAAAATGGAAGCCACACGCGACTGGGCTAAAGCAGAGTTGGACGGCCGTAACTATGACGGTGGACCAATTATTGAAACCCGAGACCAGCTCTACGCGCCGCTGCTGGCATGCTACCGCTCGTTGTGTGATGTCGGGCTGGACACCATCGCAAACGGTGCGCTGCTGGATACCTTGCGTCGGGTAGCAGTGTTCGGTGTCACGCTGACCAAACTTGACTTGCGCCAAGAGGCCAGTCGCCATGCCCAGGTAATGGAAGAACTCACCAGTGCATTGGGCTTGGGCCATTACCAGGACTGGAACGAAGCTCAGCGCCAAGAGTTTCTGCTCGCTGAGCTTGAATCACGGCGGCCGCTGATCCCACGCCGTTGGGAGTGTTCGGCAGAATCCCGTGAAGTGCTCGATACCTTCAAAGTGATTGCCCAAGAGCATGCTGAAGCGTTGGGTACCTATATTATCTCGATGGCTGCCGAGCCTTCTGACGTATTAACCGTTGCGTTATTGATGAAGGAGGTGGGCGGCCAAGTCACGCTGCCTATTGCACCACTGTTTGAAACCCTCAACGACCTTGATCATGCGGGCGATGTGGTTGACCAATTGCTGGCGCTTCCCGGTTACCGGGCCCTGGCGAAAGACCGCCAAGAGGTCATGATTGGCTATTCAGACTCTGCTAAAGACGCCGGACAGCTTGCTGCTGCCTGGGCACAGTACCGTGCCCAAGAATCGTTAGTGAACGTATGTGAAAAACATGGCGTGGATTTGACGCTCTTTCATGGTCGTGGTGGCACCGTTGGTCGTGGCGGCGGCCCCGCGCATGCGGCGATCCTTTCCCAGCCGCCGGGCTCAGTGAATGGCAGCCTACGGGTAACAGAGCAAGGCGAAATGATCCGCTTTAAGTTTGGTCAGCCAGATATCGCGCTGCGCTCTATGGAAATTTACGCCTGTGCGGTCATGGAGGCGACATTATTGCCACCGCCTGCACCTGAACCTCACTGGCGTGAAGAGATGGACCAGCTGGCGAAAGTGGCCCATGCCGCCTACGTGGGCGTGGTGCGTGAAGATCCTGACTTTGTTCCCTACTTCCGAGCGGTTACGCCGGAAGGCGCACTGGGCAGACTGCCGCTTGGTTCTCGGCCGACTAAACGCCGTCAAGATGGCGGCGTGGAGACGTTACGAGCCATTCCGTGGATTTTTGCCTGGACACAGATTCGCCTGATGCTACCCGCTTGGTTGGGCAGCGGAGAAGCATTCTCGCGGCGTATAGAGCAGCCAGGTGGTCGGGAAGTGTTGCAAGAAATGCGCAGTCAGTGGCCCTTTTTTGGCACCTATCTTGATATGTTAGAGATGCTATTGGCCAAAGCAGATGTCGCGATTGCCGCTTACTATGAGCATCGTTTGGTCGATGAGCCTTCGCTGAAAGCGCTGGGTAAGAAACTACGGGAGCGTTTTGAGCGGCTTGAAAACGTGGTGTTGGATATTCTCCAGCAAGAGAAGCTGCTTGAAAACACCCCGCTTATTCGCCAAGCAATTGATGTGCGCAACCCTTACATCGACCCGCTTCATGGCTTGCAAGCGGAACTTCTACAGCGTAATCGGGACGCCGATGGTGCTATTAGTGCAGATCTCTCTCGTGCGCTTATGGTGACCATGGCCGGTATTGCGGCAGGTTTACGCAATACGGGTTAAGCCCACTGTTTTGCTCAATCAGCGCTGCTGCCATTTGGCGGCAGCGCTTTTTTAATCGACTACCGTTGGTTGACGCTTTATGTCGTTACGAAAATCTACCCGTATCAATAAATACATCAGCGAAAGTGGTTTATGTTCCCGCCGAGAGGCTGACCGCTATGTTGAGCAAGGCAACGTTTGGATTAATGGGCGTCGGGCAACGACAGGCGACCAAGTGGTGCCGGGTGATCGGGTTAAGGTCAACGGTCAGGACATAGAGCCTCAGGAAGAAGAGGATTTAGTGCTTATTGCGCTAAATAAGCCGGTGGGAATTGTCAGCACCACTGAGTCCAGCGAAAAAGACAATATTGTTGAATTCGTTAAGCACGGTACACGAATTTTCCCGATCGGGCGGCTGGATAAAGATTCACAAGGGCTTATCTTTTTGACCAATAACGGCGACTTGGTTAATAAAATCCTGCGCGCCAATAACAATCACGAAAAAGAGTATGTGGTAACCGTCAATAAGCCGATTACCGATGAATTTGTGGCAGGCATGCAAAAGGGTGTGCCTATCCTGGGGCAAGTGACTAAAAAGTGTAAAGTGACCAAAGAGTCGACGTTTGTGTTCACTATTACGCTGGTGCAAGGGCTGAACCGCCAGATCCGCCGTATGTGCGAGTACTTTGGCTACGAGGTCACCCAGCTGGTTCGCACGCGAATTATGAATGTCTCTCTGCAAGGATTGGCTCTGGGCGACTGGCGGGATTTAACTCCCAAAGAGATCGACACTATCATTGCGTTAACCGAACGCTCTGGGGCTGCGCCCGAAAAAAACAAACCCAAAAAATTCGATGCGACCGAAAGGCCTAACTACAGTGCACGCTCCAGTGCGAAAAAAGCAAAGAAACCAGCAGCTAAACGAGCACCACCTGACGCTAAAGCAGCCAATAAAAAGCACCAAGACCCTAAAGCCAAAACGGCTGCTTCCGGTAAGCCCAGCGGTAGGGGCAAACCATCTGGAAAGCCGGCTGCTAAAGGCAAAGGAAAGCCGGTCAATAAAAATCGCGCTGGGCGTAGCAAGCTTGCTACGAGCAAGCCGCTACAGCGGCGCAAATAATGCGTGCGCCGAGCAGATTAAGATGACTAACAAATGATAAGTCTTGTTGCAGCGTCCTATGTGTTGGTCAGCGTGATCACATATGGGGTTTATGCCGTGGATAAAAGGGCGGCAGTTAAACGCCGCCGCCGAGTGAGCGAGAAAACGCTCCACCTGATGGCACTTGCGGGTGGTTGGCCGGGAGCGTGGCTGGCGCAACAACGTCTACGGCATAAGACCCAAAAGACCCGCTTTCGGCGTCTCTTTTGGGTCACCGTGGTGCTCAATGTGGCTGCGTTATCGGGGCTGTTAGCCGTTATGCCGCTGGGTTAGGTGCAAAAAGGAAGTTAGCAATTAACTCTTTGCCTCCTTCAGTAGCAAACGATTCAGGGTGAAACTGAATGCCATGAATGGGGTAGTCGCGGTGCTTTACGCCCATTAATTCAAATTCGTCTATCGTTTGCCAGTGGCTACGTTGTTCAAACTTATCAGCGCCTAAAGCGCCTACCGCTGCGGTTACTTCCAAACAGTCGGGCAGAGTGAACGCATCGGCAATCAATGAGTGATAGCGCATTACCTCAAGCTGGTCGGGTACGCCATTAAACACCGAGCGGTTGTTGTGGTTGATCGGGCTGATTTTGCCGTGCATCGGCAGCGGTGCTTTCACTACCTTGCCGCCAAAGACATGCACAATGCCTTGCATGCCTAAGCAAACGCCCAACAGTGGCGTAGTTTTACCTAGTTTTTCGATGACTTCAGCACAGACCCCAAAGTAACGCGGGTCATCCGGCGAGCCTGGGCCAGGAGAGATGATAATGCGATCAGGTGCCATGGCTTCAATGGCTTTGAAGTCGATCTGGTTGTTGCGTTTAACAAGTATCTCGAAATGGGGCAGCTCGCCGCGATTCTTCTCCGTGGTCAAAATCTCACCAATAAACTGATACAGGTTATAGGTGAAGGAGTCATAGTTATCGATAATTAGCACTTTCATGCTTGGCTCTCCATGTCCGTACCTGCGCTCATAAAAGGGGCAAGGGCTTTGCGTGTGCCGGCAAATTTACGGCGAATTTCCTCGTACTCGTCTTCGGCGTTGCTATCAAACACGTTGCCGCCACAGGTTTGTACGTAAGCGCTTTCACCGTTTACAAACACCGTACGAATCGGAATCGCGAAGGTGCAGTCGCCGTTGAAAGAGAACTGGCCAACTGCGCCGCCGTAAGGGCCACGCCCATCGATTTCCAAATCATCGATAATTTTCATTGCTTCAATTTTAGGCGCGCCTGTCAGCGTACCCGCGGGGAAGTTACTGGCAAGTGAGGTAAACATATCCTCGCCTTCAGCAATAATACCGACAATTTCACTGGAGATATGCTGCACGTGGCTAAAGCGTTTGATATCCATCAGGCTACGCACTTTTACCGTGCCAAACTGCGCCACTCGACCAATATCATTGCGGTGTAGATCCACAATCATATTGTGTTCGGCAATCTCTTTAGGGTCGTTGAGTAGTGCACGAGCTAACTGAGTGTCTTCTTGCGGGGTTTTGCCACGCGTGGTGGTTCCTGCCAGCGGGAAGGTCTCCATTTCGCCCTGGCGGAGCCTGAACAGAAGTTCCGGGCTTGCACCAATTAGCTTCTGCTCGCCGAATTTTACGTAGTACATCTGTGGCGATGGGTTGATCGTGCGCAACTGATCGTAGAGCGCTAATGTGTCGCCTTTAATGCTAAAGCGTTTTTTAAAGCCGACTTCGCACTGAAACACCTTACCGTCGATAATATCCTGTTTCACTTTGGCCACTGCTTCAGCATGCTCTTCGCGGCTCATGGTGTCGCCCAACGCAGTGATGTGCAACGCGCCAGCAGGTAAATCATCAGCGTCGATCAAGGTTTGCAAAAACTCATAGCGGCTATTGTCGTAATAAAAATAGGTGACTTCCCCGGTCATTTTGTCGAGGATCAAGCCATCTTTATAAAGGCCAAACCGAAACGTGTCGAAATCGTCACTAGCTTTCAACGTTAGCGAAGGCTCAAAGTATTGCATGGCGTCATAACCGAGATAACCGCTTAGCCCACCTGCATACTTACGGGAAATAATATTCTGGGGAATCAGGCTGCGCAGCAGTTCATAAGGGTTATCGCTTGGATAGTGGTTTGCATGGCCGTCACGATCTTCAATCGTCAGCGTGCTGCCATTGGCGTAGAGCGTGTATTCCGGGTCAAAGCCAATAATAGAGTGGCGCGCCATATGGCTATCTTCGCCGAGTGATTCCAGCATGTAACAGGTATCAAATTGACGCTCAATTTTTTGAAACAGTGCAAAAAAATCACAGTCTGCTGCCAAGGTAACGTAGTGAGGTTTGCGCGGCAACGTGAAAGGCTGCGGGCCTGATGAAGCAGGCGTAGTCGTCGTCATGATTAATCGGTCCGTGAAGTGGGTGACGGTATTAATGAGGGTAACGATGAAGAGGGTTGCGCTGTTAAAGCGCGTGAACCCCGGGAAACCGTGGCAATACCAACGCCCAGCGTTTCAGCAATTTTGCGATGGGGGACACCGTCACGTAGAAGCTTAAAAATCTGTAGGCGCTTACTGATTTCTTGGTACTCTGCGGGCGTTAATAAACTAGCCAGTGCCTCGTGCATCGCCTCCGGCGAATCAATGGCAAGCAGGTAGCGTATTAAATCCGCCTGAAGGTCATCATCAAATGACATAGAGCGAGCTCACTGTGTAGCCACAACAATTAAGTAATAAGTTACTGTACTAGCGTACTAGTACAGTAACTTATTGCTCAGCGAAGTCAAGCCGTTCGCGGCAATTTGAGGAAACCCAATGACTGGTTACTTTATTCAAGCGTTTATCTATCTTATTGCAGCGGTGATTGCTGTTCCCCTGGCCAAGCGTTTAGGGCTGGGTTCGGTGCTTGGTTATTTGGTAGCAGGGGTAGTGATTGGCCCTGTGTTGGGGCTAGTAGGGCAAGAAACCACTACTATTCAGCATTTTGCTGAGTTCGGCGTTGTGATGATGCTGTTTTTAGTCGGTATGGAGCTTGACCCAAAAGGTCTGTGGGTCATGCGGATACGGCTAGTAGGGCTAGGCGGTTTGCAGGTAGTGATTACTGCTGCTGCAGGCGCGGCCATTGCCTGGTGGCTGGGACTTGCTTGGCAAACGTCTCTTGCTATTGGGCTGATTTTCGCACTTTCCTCAACAGCGATTGTGCTGCAAACCTTAAATGAAAAAGGGCTCACAAAAACCGAAGGTGGGCGTAGCGCTTTTTCAGTGCTGTTGTTTCAGGATCTCGCGGTGATTTTGATGCTGGCGCTGATTCCGTTATTGGCGCTACCCGAGCTAACGGGAGAAAGCGGAAATAATATTGAACACGGCAGCCTTAGTCTTGTAGAGGGTATGTCGGCATGGCTCCATGGCCTGGTAGTAGTGGGAGCCATAGGCGTTGTTATTATGGGTGGACATTATCTTGGCCCAATACTGTTTCGCTACGTAGTTTCTTCCGGCTTGAGAGAAGTATTTACGGCTGCCGCTTTAATGCTGGTTATTGGCATTGCTGCGCTGATGGGAATTGTCAATTTGTCTCCAGCACTTGGTGCGTTTCTAGCAGGTATCGTACTCGCTAACAGCGAATTCAAGCACGAGATAGAGGCCAATATCGAGCCGTTCAAAGGGCTTTTACTAGGACTGTTTTTTATCACCGTCGGGGCGGGTATAAATTTCCAAGTATTTGCCGAGCAGTGGGCAATGGTAGTAGTGCTCGTGCTTGTCGTTATCCTTGTAAAGGGCATCGTTTTATTTGGTTTAGCATTACTGTTCCGGGTTCGAAGCAGCAATGGTTGGCTGTTTACGTTAAGCCTTGCCCAGGCAGGGGAATTTGGGTTTGTGCTGTTAACTTACAGCGTGCAGAGCAATGTTATTCCGCTGGATGTGTCGCAATTACTGTCATTAGTTGTCGCGTTTTCCATGTTTGCAACGCCGCTTTTGTTTATTGCCTATGACCGCTTAGTACTGCCGCGCTATCAAACAGCTGAAAACAGTACTCGCGATGCCGATAGGATCGAAGAGCAAGCGCCGGTGATCATCGCCGGTGTCGGTCGTTTTGGGCAGATTGTATGTCGCTTGTTGCGCGCCAATAACATTCCCATCGTGGCCTTAGATCTTGAAATGGAGCAAATTGAACTGCTCCGCCATATTCGAATTAAAAGCTATTTTGGCGATGCCAGTCGTTCAGATTTACTTGAAACTGCGGGTATCGCCAACGCGCGAGTGATGGTGGTGGCGATTGATGATCGCGAGCGTGCTGTTGATATGGTTAAGCACGTCAAGCATTACTATCCCAACGTTTGGGTATTAGCGCGTGCATTTGATCGCGGCCATGGGTATCAGCTTCGCGAAGCGGGGGCTGACGATGTGACCAGAGAGGTTTATCACTCTGCACTGACGCTTGGTGGTCATACGTTAACGGCAATGGGGATTCACCCTATGCGTGCCAAGCAGATGACAGATACGTTTGAACAACATGAAAATGCTCATGAAGATGAGCTGTTTGAAGCCTGGAAAGAAATTGAAGAGGGGATTAGCTTTAGTCCGCGATACGGCGAACTGTTTATGAAGCTGGAAGAGGCGCTAGGCCAATCCATGCAACATGGCTGGAGTGAGCCAGATCAGGCAGAAGAACCCGTATGGACACCACCTGAACAGGCACCCGAAGAAAAACGCTAAAATATGCGTTTGTCAAAACGGCAGGTGCAGGGAAGCGCTTAACATATTGAGGTGGCTGAGGGTGGGGGCATCGATGCGTTCGTACTCTACCCGGCTGACTAAGCGATTGATGGTCATTGTGGCACCAAAGCCCTGAAGAAAGGCGGTGCCGCCATCATCGGCTAGTGGTTGATCGGTTTCGCCACGCCACTCGGTGAGGCCAGACTTAGCGTAAATACTAAAAGCGCCCATTCTCACGCCAGCTACGATCGCTCCGCCCAAGCTGAGAGTATCCATGATAAGAGGGTCAACACTGGAAGAGATGGGAACTTCTTCACTTTCGCGGTAGGCAATTTCAGCGCCAATATCCAACTGTGGTAGCTGCCATGGGCTAAAACCTGCCGTAAAGCGAAAGCCAGTGGTGTAACTATCAAGGCTGCTTAAGTCACTGCCTTCTAAAACGACACCGTTGCGCAGGGACATAAACTCGCTGTTAGGAGACGCATAGGCGAGATCGGTATCTCCGCCGTTGGCTAAACAGCTCATAAATGGCAGCATGGAGCCAGCAAAGCTACAAAATAGGGTGCTTGCCAAGCGTTTCATTGGCGTTCCTCGTGTCCCTTGCTAAGGAAGTTATCTTAACCAGCCTAGCAACAGGCGCTGATTTCTACCACGTTAATTGCATTATTCGATAAATTATCTAGCAGATTTTTGCCCATTTTTAAAAAACGCTCGCCAAATACCCATTGTGGAGAGAGCACAGCGTCAGTATTGGTCTGCTCTTTTTGGCGTTGCCGCTGACGCCACTCAAGCGCTGTGCTGCTCCAATCTTCACTGTGCTCAAGCTGAAAGCCGTTTGCTTCCAATAAGCCCGTTAGTTCGGTCAACGTAAGCAAGTGTGAGTGCTCTGGTGATGCTGCCCAAGGCACGGGATAGCGTAGATTGGCAAGGTTTTCACCGCTGACCACTTCATGCATGACAAGCTGGCCGCCTGGGCGAATCACACGTCGGCTTTCGGCAATAACGCGGGCTGGGTCAGGCATATTCATCAGGCTATGCTGAAACAGCACTGCATCAAAGGTGTTCTCTGGAAAGGGTAGCGAGCAGGCATCCCCCGTCACCCAGCAAAGTGGTGCGTTGGCAGGAGAGGCTGATAAGTCAGTCAGCGCCTGGTTAAGGACGTTAAAGCGGTGGGTAATATCTAAACCGGTAAGTTGAAAACCTAGCGCTGCCCCTTGGCGCATTAATCCGCCCAATCCCGACCCTATATCAAGCACATTTGTATGCTGCGAAGGATCAAGCAGGTTAAGCAGCTTTTTAGAAGCGGCAATGCCACCGATGTGTAGCTGGTCTAGCGGGGCAAGTTGGTGAAGCGTCGGACCATCAGGGTAGTGGGTGCGAATTTGGCTAACAATATCGTCATCGCGTAACCCTTGGTGGTAGTGCTCGGCTAGCTGCTGTTGAGTGGACATATTGGTGTCTCAATACCTTACAAAAATTAACGCCGACCATTAGCTGGTGGGCTGGTTTTTTTGTTTAATAAGTGCTTGACGATGACTCCACACCAGCCCTCCGAGCCGCCCTCGTCATTCCCGCAGGCTCTGCCACTTCGTCATTCCCGCAGGCTCTGCCACTTCGTCATTCCCGCAGGCCCTTAGCGGGAATCCATGTTGACCTGGGGTTGCGGGCTGCTGCAGGTCAAGGTCAAGGTAGATTCCCGATAACCCCACTCGGGAATGACAGTGCGGTGACTCGGGAATGACAGTGCGGTGATTTGGGAATGACAATGCGGTGACTCGGGAATGACAGTGCGGTGACTCGGGAATAACGTGCGATGCACGCTTGAGGAGGCCGCTTTGCTATATGGGGCTAGGGAGTAATGCCAGTAGCCTTAGCTGACTGGCATTACGACCATGGGCCGGCGTTAATTAAAGGGTTATTTCTGATCTTCAAGCCCAAGCTCTTGGATAGAAATTTCGCGCATTTTAAATTTCTGAATTTTACCCGTCACCGTCATTGGGAACTCATCAACAAATTTAAAGTAGCGGGGAATCTTGAAGTGCGTGATTTTGCCTTTGCAATACTCGCGCAGGTCTTCTCCTGTAACGTCTCCTGCGCTGCTGTTGAGCTTCACCCAGGCAATTAACTCTTCTCCATACTTCTTGTCTGGCACGCCGGTGACCTGTACCTCTGAAATCGCTGGGTGGGCGTATAAAAACTCCTCGATCTCTTTGGGGTATACATTCTCACCGCCGCGGATCACCATATCTTTAATGCGGCCAACGATCTGGATATAGCCTTCCTCGTCCATAGTGGCAAGGTCGCCCGTGTGCATCCAGCCAGCTTCGTCAATGGCTTCAACCGTGGCTTTCTCATTGTTCCAATACTTGAGCATCACGCTGTAGCCACGGGTGCACAGCTCGCCAATTTCACCACGGGGCAGAATGCCGCCATTACCGGGGTCGACAATCTTGCTCTCCAGGTGGGGCTGGGTGCGGCCAACGGTCGAAACGCGCTTTTCAATCGTGTCATTCGCGCCGGTTTGGGTAGACACTGGGCTAGTTTCGGTCATGCCATAGGCGATCTGTACGCCCTTCATGTTCATCTTTTCGATGACCTGCCTCATGATTTCTGCAGGGCAGATAGAGCCCGCCATAATGCCGGTGCGCAGCGAGGAAAAATCAGTAGTGGCAAAGTCGGGGTGCTCTAGTTCGGCGATAAACATGGTGGGTACGCCATACAGCGCGGTGGCTTTTTGCTCGTGTACTGCTTTTAGCACTTTACCGGGGTCAAAGCCTTCATCCGGGTAAATCATCGCTGCGCCATGGGTCATGCAGCCCAGGTTACCCATCACCATGCCGAAGCAGTGGTAGAGTGGCACGGGGATGACCAAGCGGTCTTCGCTGGTAAAGCCCATGCTTTCGGCAACAAAGAAGCCATTGTTAAGAATGTTGTGGTGGGAGAGCGTCGCGCCTTTTGGAAAGCCCGTGGTGCCCGAGGTGTACTGAATATTGATCGGGTCATCAAACTGCAGCGTGGCCTGTAGGTCATCAACATCTGTCTGGCTGACCTTGTTGGCTTCCTGAATAAAATCTTCCCAGCGCCACATGCCACGATGCTTGTCACTGCTCAGGTTGATGATGCACTCAAGCTTGGGCAGCTTTTGTGCTTTTAGCTGACCTTCTGCGCTACTGTTTAGCTCAGGTGCAAGCTCAAACAGCATGGCGGTGTAATCAGAGCTTTTGAATTGATTAGCAGTAATCAGAAAACGCGCCCCAGATTGATTGAGCGCGTAGTCCAGCTCATGGGTGCGGTAAGAAGGGTTAATATTCACCAAAATGGCGCCAATCTTGGCGGTGGCAAACTGGGTCAGGGTCCACTCGCTGCAGTTGGGTGCCCAGATAGCAACTCGGTCGCCTTTTTGCACGCCAATAGCCAGCAACGCGCGGGCGCAGCGGTTCACCTCTTCCTGAAGCTGGCGGTAGCTCCAATGGATGTTCTGATGAAGAGCGATCAGCGCGTCGTTATCAGGATATTGTGCGGCGATTTGGTCAAATTTATCGCCAATGGTCATGCCTAGCAGCGGTTTGTCTGCAGTGCTGCTGGTATAGCTGGGTAGGGTGTGTGCAGGTGATGCCATGAGTATCTCTCCGAAGTCTTTTTTTTGTCTAAACGGGAAAGCAGGTGGCGTCTAATTATTATTGTGTGCCAGTGCCTTTGGCCAACGCGACTTTAGAACTGGGCTTGCGGCCAAGCTGTTGAGTGATCCAGACGCCGGTATCAATCACTGCCTGGAGGTCGATGCCGGTGTTAATGCCCAGCCCCTCAAGAAGATAAAGTACGTCTTCAGTGGCCACATTGCCGGAGGCACCTTTGGCATAGGGGCAGCCACCAAGCCCTGCTGTCGCTGCGTCAATCACGCCCACGCCTTCTTCCATTACGGCATACAGGTTAGCTAGCGCCATGCCGTAAGTATCGTGGAAATGGGCGGCCAAATACTCGATGGGTACCTGCTGGCGGGTAGCTTCAATCATCCGCTTAGCGGCTAGCGGCGTGCCTACACCGATGGTGTCACCCAGGGAGATTTCATAGCAGCCCATTTCATAAAGTGCGTTGGCTACCTCGGCGACTTTTTGCGGCGAAATCTCACCTTCATAGGGGCAGCCCAACACGCAGGACACATAGCCACGCACACGTACGCCTGCTTCATTGGCTCGCGCAAGCACTGGTTCAAAGCGCGTCAGCGACTCCGCAATCGAGCAGTTGATATTTTTCTGAGAGAACGCTTCAGAGGCGGCGCCAAATACCGCCACTTCTTCAACGCCAGCTGCCAATGCGCCTTCTAGCCCCTTCAGGTTAGGG
Organism: Halomonas qinghailakensis; assembly: GCF_025820815.1. NCBI lineage: Bacteria > Pseudomonadati > Pseudomonadota > Gammaproteobacteria > Oceanospirillales > Halomonadaceae > Halomonas > Halomonas qinghailakensis. The sequence goes on from NZ_CP096973.1 coordinate 3,379,590, forward strand.
GTTAACGCTGAGTAAACTACGCCGGGTTTGCGAGCAATACCGCGTATTACCTCACTGGCATCGCCCATTTGCGGTACCCATTTAGGCGAGACAAAGCTGGCGGCCTCAATATGGGTGAGGCCAGCATTAGCCAGCCGTTCGATCAGTTCTATCTTAGTGGCGGTGGGCACCAGGGTGCCCGGTTCGTTTTGTAGGCCATCGCGGGGGGCCATTTCAAACAGTTTAATAGACGTAGGCAGTGCCATCGGTTAGCTCCTATTCGCTGGGGGCAAAGTCGAGTAGCACGTCACCTTGACTCACGGTATCGCCCGACTGGAAGTGGAACGTCTCCACGCTACCATCGGTAGGCGCAGTCATCGTGTGCTCCATCTTCATCGCTTCCATCACCATCAATGGCATGCCTTTCTCGACCGCCGCGCCAGGTTCTACCAGTAGCGCGACAACGGTGCCATTCATGGGGGCGGTGAGCGTCGATTCGGCTTCATGATGACCGTGGTCAATGGCATCAATACGCCGCCAGAAGAGGCGTGTTTCGCCACTGGGTTCAGCCATCACTACAATATGGCCATCGCGTCGTGCCTGTAGACGGCGGCGGTGGCCGTTTAGCGTGACGGCTACCGCATCGCCTGTCAGCGATTGTAGGCTAGCGGTCAGCGTTTGATCACCGATGGTCAGATTCCAAAGCGATTCGCCGCTTTCACGCTTACCTTCAACAACCACCACCGCTTCGTCGCTGTCGGCTGCCTGGGCACTTGCCGGGTCACACAGTGCAATACGAATGGTATGGGGGGCATTTAGGCGGAAGCCGTCGTGACGATCCCAGGGGGAGTCGCTTTCGCACTCTTGGGCTAGTTGGTTCAGGCCGATAAGTGCGGCGCTGGCATAAGCTTCGGTAGAGTAGCTGCGCGGGGCAAACAGCGTGGCTTCATTGCGTTCAATAAAACGCGTGTCAAGCTCAACGTTTTTAAAGCCAGGGTGATTTGCCAAGCGCTGTAGGAAGGCACGGTTGGTCACCACGCCCTGCACATCCAGTGCTGCCAAAGCGCGGTTGAGGGTAGCGAGTGCCGCATCTCGGTCAGCGCCGTGAACAATCAGTTTGGCCAGCATGGGGTCGTAGTGCATGGAAACCACATCACCGCTTTCCACACCGCTATCTAACCGCACCCGATCGCTATCTAAGTCAGCACCTTCTAAATCTAGGGCGAAGCGAGTTAATAAGCCGGTAGCCGGCAGGAAGTCTTGCTCTGGGTCTTCGGCATACAGGCGTGCTTCAAAGCTATGGCCGGTGATGGTCAGCTCGTCTTGGGTGCAGGGGAGCGGTTCGCCCATGGCAACGCGCAGCTGCCACTCGACTAAATCTTGGCCGGTAATCATCTCGGTAACAGGATGCTCAACCTGCAGGCGAGTGTTCATCTCCATAAAGTAGAACGAGCCGTCGGCGTCGAGCAGGAACTCCACGGTACCTGCACCCACATAGCCAATTTCTTTTGCGGCGCGAACGGCGGCGTCGCCCATCGCACTGCGCAGTTCTGGCGTCATGCCGGGGGCTGGCGCTTCTTCAATGACTTTTTGATGGCGGCGCTGAACGCTGCAATCCCGCTCGAATAAGTACACGCCATTGCCATAGCGGTCGCAGAATACCTGTACTTCGACGTGGCGGGGCTGCACAAGGTACTTCTCAATCAACATGCGGTCGTCGCCGAAAGCGGCTTTGGATTCGCGCCGACAGCCATCAAGCGCTGCTTGAAAGCCTTCACCGCTTTCAACCACGCGCATGCCTTTACCACCGCCACCAGCGCTGGCTTTCAGCATCACTGGGTAACCGATTTTGTCGGCTTCGCTGCGCAGCAGAGCATCATCTTGGTCATCGCCATGGTAGCCAGGTACCAGCGGCACGCCTGCATTGGCCATACGCGCTTTTGCAGCAGATTTGTCGCCCATGGCGGCAATCGCCGACGCAGGGGGGCCAACAAAGATAATGCCTGCCTGCTCAAGCGCTTTAACGAACCCACCATTTTCTGAAAGAAAGCCGTAGCCGGGGTGAATAGCGCCGGTACCGGTGCGCTTGGCCGCGTCGATAACTGCATCAACATTAAGGTAGCTTTCGCGGGCGGCGGCGGGGCCTAAGCGAACGGCTTCATCAGCTTCACGAACATGGCGGGCGGTGGCATCGGCGTCTGAATAAACGGCAACGGTTTTTAGCCCCATGCGGCGGGCGGTGCGCATCACGCGGCAGGCAATTTCACCGCGGTTGGCCACTAGCAACGTGTCGAATTTAGTAAGGTCAAGCGTCATGAGCGTGGCTCCGCAGCAGTATTGTTTTCTTGAAGGCCTGACGGTTGTGTCCAGAAAGGGCGGCGCTTTTCAAAAAAGCTAGCTAAGCCCTCTTGACCCTCTTGGCTCACTCGCAGCTTGGCGATCACTTGGCAGGTGTGCTCTCGAGTGGTATCGCTGTCGGGTGCTTGGGCCACATTTGCCAACAACGCTTTGGTCGCCCGCTGAGCTTGGGGAGAGCCGCCCAGAAGGGTATCGAGCATGGCATCTACGGCGCTATCCAAGGCATCGTGTTCAACCACGTGGTGTGCCAAGCCTAGCGCCAGCGCCGTGGGCGCATCCATCACTTCAGCGGTGAGTGCGTAGCGGCGCATTTGGCGTTCGCCAAGGGCGCGCTGCACATAGGGGCTAATCACCGCAGGCGATAGGCCAATTTTTACTTCCGACAGGCAGAACTTAGCTTTATCTGAGGCAACCACCACATCGCAACAGGCAGCGAGGCCCACTGCACCGCCAAAGGCTGCCCCCTGCACACGGCAAACCGTGGGGCAAGGCAGGGTATCTAGCCCATGCATCAGCGCTGAGAGTTTGCGTGAGTCCGCTAGATTGTTTTCCAGGTCATAATCGACCATGCGCTTCATCCAGTTAAGGTCAGCGCCCGCAGAGAAGCTTTTACCTTCAGAGCCAAGCACCACCACCCGAACGTCACCGGCGTTGGCTAGCGCATGCAATTCGTCTAGATGCGCATTTAATTCAGCGATTAAGCTGTCGTCAAAGGCGTTATGCACCTCTGGGCGGTTTAAGGTCAGGCGTGCCACGCCCTTTTCGATCAGTAGTGTTGAGTAAGCCATCGTGTTTGCCCTTACATCCGGAACACGCCGAAGCGTGTCTCTTCTACTTCAGCATTCATGGCGGCGGCTAGCGAAAGCCCTAGTACATCCCGGGTCTGAAGTGGGTCAATCACGCCATCGTCCCATAAGCGGGCACTGGCATAGTAAGGGTGGCCCTGGTGCTCATACTGATCGCGGGTAGGCTGTTTGAAGGCTTCTTCTTCCTCTTTAGTCCACTCGCGGCCATCGCGCTCGTACTGCTCACGTTTGACCTGGGAAAGCACGCCTGCTGCCTGCTCGCCACCCATGACCGAAATGCGCGCATTGGGCCACATAAACAGCAGATTAGGGTCGTAGGCGCGGCCACACATACCGTAGTTGCCCGCGCCGAAGCTGCCGCCAATCAAAACGGTGAACTTAGGCACTTTGGCACATGCCACGGCGGTGACTAACTTCGCGCCGTGCTTAGCGATGCCTTCATGCTCGTACTTCGAGCCAACCATGAAGCCAGTAATGTTTTGCAGGAATACCAGCGGAATTTTGCGCTGGGCACATAGCTCAATAAAGTGCGCACCTTTAACCGCACTCTCTGAGAACAGCACGCCATTGTTCGCGACGATGCCAACTGGGTAGCCGTGGATATGCGCAAAACCGGTGACTAGCGTGTCGCCGTAGTAGCGTTTGAACTCGTCAAAATCAGAGCTATCGACAATCCGCCCGATCACTTCGCGAACGTCGTAAGGCTTTTTAAGGTCAGTGCCGACAATGCCGTACAATTCGCTAGGATCGAGTTTGGGTGGCTTGGGCGCTTGCATGGCTAATTTGCCGCGCTTTTGCCAGTTCAGGCGCGACACACAGGCGCGTGCCAGCTGCAGGGCGTGAGCGTCGTTTTCAGCGTAGTGGTCGGCCACGCCGCTCACTTTAGCGTGAACATCCGCACCGCCAAGGTCTTCTGCACTGATGTTTTCGCCGGTGGCCGCTTTTACTAACGGCGGGCCGCCCAGGAAAATCGTGCCCTGTTCTTTAACGATGATGGATTCATCCGCCATGGCGGGTACATAAGCACCGCCAGCCGTGCAGGAACCCATCACCACGGCTATTTGAGGGATGCCTTCTGCCGACATGGTGGCTTGGTTATAGAAAATGCGCCCGAAGTGGTCGCGATCGGGGAATACTTCATCCTGGCGGGGCAAGAAAGCGCCGCCAGAATCCACTAAATAGATACACGGTAAACGGTGTTTGCGGGCGATTTCTTGGGCACGCAGGTGCTTTTTCACCGTGAGCGGAAAATACGTACCGCCTTTTACCGTGGCATCGTTTGCCACAATCACGCACTCAACGCCAGATACTCGGCCAATGCCCGTTACCACGCCTGCTGCAGGTACGTCACTATCGTAAACGTGATGGGCTGCCAAGGCGGAAAACTCTAAAAACGGCGAGCCTTCGTCAATTAAGTGATCGATACGGTCACGCACAAATAGCTTGCCGCGGCTTTCGTGACGCTCACGCGCCTTTGAACCGCCGCCCTGAGCGACGGCAGCGGTTAATTCTCGGAGCTTGGAAACTTCTCCCAGCATGGAGGCGGCGTTGGTTTGAAAGACGTCGCTGCGGGGATTGATCTGTGTAGAGAGTGTGCTCATGGCGCGGCCCTTACTTTGTTTCGGTGAAGAGTTCGCGGCCAATCAGCATCCGGCGAATTTCGCTGGTGCCCGCGCCAATTTCATACAGTTTGGCATCGCGCAGAAGGCGACCGGTGGGGTACTCGTTGATATAGCCGTTGCCGCCCAGTAGCTGAATGGCATCTAGCGCAACTTGGGTGGCTTTCTCTGCGCAGTAAAGAATCACGCCAGCCGCGTCTTTACGCGAGGTCTGGCCGCGGTCGCAGGCACCGGCAACGGCGTACAGGTAAGCGCGACAAGCGTTCAGCGTGGTGTACATATCTGCCACCTTGCCTTGCACCAGCTGGAACTCACCAATCGACTGGTTGAACTGCTTACGCTCATGAATGTAGGGCAGCACAACGTCCATGGCGGCCTGCATAATGCCAATAGGACCAGCCGCCAGTACGGCGCGCTCGTAATCCAACCCGCTCATAAGAACGCGAACCCCTTTACCAACCTCGCCAAGCACGTTTTCGGCAGGGACTTTGCAGTCCTGGAAGACCAGTTCGCAGGTGTTGGAGCCGCGCATGCCTAGCTTGTCGAGCTTTTGGGCAGTAGAGAAGCCAGGCATGCCTTTTTCGATAATAAAGGCGGTGATGCCTTTAGAGCCGGCGTCGGGGTCGGTTTTGGCGTACACCACCAGGACATCGGCGTCGGGGCCATTAGTGATCCACATCTTGTTGCCGTTAAGGATGTAATGATCACCATCTAGCTTGGCACGCAGCTGCATGGAAACAACGTCAGAGCCAGCGCCGGGCTCTGACATTGCTAATGCACCTACGTGGTCGCCGCTAATCAGCTTGGGCAGATATTTCTCTTTTTGTGCGGCGGTGGCGTTAATCTTTAACTGGTTAACGCACAGGTTTGAGTGTGCGCCATAGGAGAGCGCGACCGAGGCGCTTGCCCGGGAAATTTCTTCCATAGCAATACAGTGAGCTAAGTAGCCCATGCCGCTACCGCCATCTTCTTCAGAAACGGTAATTCCTAACAGACCCATGTCGCCAAACTTCTTCCATAGATCGTTAGGAAATTCGTTGGTGCGGTCGATTTCAGCGGCGCGGGGAGCAATTTCGCTAGCGGCAAAGGCGTTGACCTGCTCGCGCAGCATGTTCAGTTCGTCGTCGAGGCCGAAATTGAGTTCTGAATAGTGTGAAAACATGGTCAATCACCTTGTCATTGTTAAAGGAGGTTTTTCATTGAGTTCTTCAAGCGCTTGGCGGCAACGAATTTCGGCGCTCTCAAGCTCGAGCTGAACCATTGTGATGTCTTTCATTTGCTGTTCTAAAGCGGCGCGTCGCTCACCAATTTTGCTTAGCATCAGATGTAGCTGTTTTTCACTACCGCTGCGGGTTTCGTCCCATAGCTCAAATAGCTCGCGAATTTCTGCTAAGGAAAACCCCAGCCGCTTACCACGAAGCGTTAATTTCAAGCGCACGCGATCTTTGCTGCTGTAAACACGCGTTTGACCACGGCGGGTAGGATGAAGTAGCTCCTGGTCTTCATAAAACCGAATGCTTCGAGTAGTAACGTCGAACTCACTGGCCAGTTCACTAATCGTGTAGGTTTTGCTCATGATCGTTGTTCTCGTCGATAGGGGATGTCCCTATGGAACACTGACCATGAGGCTAAAACAAGTTTACGTTAACGTAAAGCAGTAGTTGTGCATTTGTGATTTCCAATATTTTTTAATAACTATTTGAAAAATAATAATTTATATTGCAAAAATGAAGAAACGTTAAAGAAGCGTAGACCAAAGTTGTAATTGTAATACCCCTCAAGTGATTGCTAGTTTGCACCTACACCTTACGTTCAGGTAAGGGTGTGTTGCCGGCTAACGAGTTTCACAAGGTGAAGCGGTTGGTGAAACGTCAGCACCAAACACCCGGATGCAAGAACACCCGAACACAAGAACAAAAAGAGGCTTACCACTCCATGCGTGCAGACGATGTTCTTAGCGGGCCAGTACTCGAAACAAGAGGGCTGACCAAAGAGTTCCGCGGTTTTACCGCCGTGGATAACGTTAATCTTCAAGTGCAGGAAGGGCATATTCACGCCCTGATTGGTCCCAATGGTGCCGGAAAGACCACCGTGTTTAACCTGCTCACCAAGTTCTTGCCGCCTACTCGTGGAGAGATCCTTTATCGCGGTAAGCCAATTACCAGCAAAAAATCTAATGAGATCGCACAGCTAGGTCTCGTCCGTTCGTTTCAAATTTCGGCAGTGTTTGCCCATATGACGGCGCTGGAAAACGTTCGGGTAGCGCTACAGCGCCAATTAGGCACATCGTTCCACTTCTGGAAATCCGAGAAGTCGCTGGATCACCTCAATGAGCGTGCGTTAGAGCTGCTTGACGAGGTTGGCCTGCGTGAATACGCCGATACGTTAACGGTAGAGATGCCCTATGGGCGAAAGCGCGCACTTGAAGTTGCTACTACGTTGGCGCTTGACCCTACGATGATGCTGTTGGATGAGCCGACTCAGGGTATGGGAGCAGAGGATGTTGACCGTATCGTTGCGCTGATTAAGCGTGTCTCGAAAGGGCGCACCGTCTTAATGGTGGAGCACAACTTGAGTGTGGTTAGCCGCCTTTGTGACCGTATTACGGTACTAGCCCGCGGCGCGGTGTTGGCCGAAGGTAACTATGAAGAGGTGTCCCGCAATCCATTAGTGCGTGAGGCTTATATGGGCAGTGAAGCTGCAGAAGAGGAGGCTGCCGTATGAATACCGCTGAAGCCTATGAAGCCAACGAGTTAGCTGATTCCCAAACGCTAGAAATGCTGAGAGTGCAAGACCTACACGCTTTCTATGGTGAATCACACATTCTTCACGGCGTGAACTTTGATGTTAAGCGTGGAGAGTTAGTTACGCTGCTGGGACGCAACGGTGCGGGCCGCAGTACTACCTTGAAATCCATTATGAATATGGTAGGGCGTCGTACTGGCTCGATTGTGATTAATGGCAACGAAACGCTGAATATGAAGGCACACCATATTCCAAGGCTTGGCATTGGTTACTGCCCCGAAGAGCGCGGTATTTTTGCAAGCCTGGATGTACACGAAAATTTATTGCTTCCGCCCACGGTTCGCTCTGGCGGAATGAGCCTAGATGAAATCTACGGCATGTTTCCTAACCTTTACGAGCGTCGCAAAAGCCAGGGGACGCGGCTTTCTGGTGGTGAGCAGCAGATGCTAGCAATGGCACGCATTCTGCGCACTGGTGCGAGGCTTTTGCTACTTGATGAAATTACCGAAGGTTTAGCCCCCGTTATTGTGCAAAAACTTGGCGAAGTACTTATCCAGTTAAAAGAACGCGGTATGACCATTGTTCTGGTGGAGCAGAACTTCCGTTTTGCAGCGCCGCTGGCAGATCGTCATTTTGTCATGGATCACGGTCAGATTGTCGAAGAGATTAGTGCAGCACAGCTTCCATCACGTCGAGATCATCTCAATACCATGCTAGGGGTATAACGCTAACCTGAATCAATAAAACGAGCTTTAATAATCCAGCTTTAACAACTCAGTTTTGACAACTCAGTTTTAACAACACTAAACGCTCTATAAGCACTTCATTGGTACGTCGTAACACAACAACAAAGGCCCCGAGGGCCAGGAGACGAACATGACCTTCATGAAAAAAACGCTGACCGCCAGTATCGCTGTTGCTGCCGCCTCTACGATGGCAATCTCTACCGCTCATGCTGAAATCAGCGATGGCGAAGTTCGCATTGGTTATTTGGCCGATATGTCAGGTACTTACCGTGACTTAGCTGGCCCAGGCGGTCAAACAGCCATGGAAATGGCGGTTGCTGATTTTGGCGGTAGCGTTAATGGTTCGCCTATCGTGATTTTTAGCGCTGACGATCGTAACAGTGCTGACGTCGGTGCTAACACGGTACGTGAGTGGATCGACCAGCGTAACGTTGACATGGTGGGTGGCCTGGTGGCGTCCTCGGTGTCTATCGCAGTGACTAAAGTACTCGAAGAAAACAACGGCCTGGGCATTGTGTCGGGTTCTGCAGCATCAAGCATTACCAACGAACACTGCACGCCCAACCACATCCACTGGGTATACGACACCTACCCGCTAGCGAACGGCACTGCAAAAGCGGTTGTAGAGCAGGGCGGCGACAGCTGGTTCCTGTTAACCGCTGACTATGCGTTTGGTCATGCACTGGAAGCTGATGTGACCAATGTGGTTGAAGCCAATGGCGGTGAGATTGTTGGTGGTGTGCGTCATCCGTTCCCAACGAGCGATTTCTCCTCTTATATCCTTCAGGCTCAAGGGTCTGGTGCGAAGATTGTAGGCTTAGCGAACGCCGGTGCTGACACCGTCAATGCGATCACCACCGCTAGCCAATTTGGGCTCACTCAGAGCGGCCAGCAGTTAGCAGGTCTGTTGATTTTCCTGAACGACGTGCACGCGCTAGGTTTGGAATCCACCCAAGGTCTGCTGTTAACCACTGGCTGGTATTGGGACATGGATGAAGATTCTCGTGAGTGGTCAGAGCGCTACTTTGAAGAAGTTGGCCGTATGCCTACTATGGTTCAAGCGGGTATCTACTCAAGCACCATGCACTACCTGAAAGCCGTAGAAGCAGCGGGAACAGATGACCCTGAAGCTGTACGCGCCCAAATGGCTGATATGCCCATTGAAGACTTCTTTGCGCGTAACGGCTCCATTCGTGAAGATGGCCGCATGATTCACGACATGTATCTTGCCCAAGTGAAGACGCCGGAAGAGTCTACCGGTGAGTGGGATCTTTATGAAATCCTTAGCACCATTCCTGCCGATGAAGCCTACCGTCCGCTCTCTGATAGCCAGTGCAAGCTGGTTCAAAACTAAGAGCTTATGAAGCTAAGAGTTTATAAACATAAGCGTTTATAAACATACGATCTTAGAAACCAGGCGGTTAAATCGTCGAGTTGTTCAGGCACTGTCGGATAACTCGGCGATTCATGTAACCCGCTGGATATTATTGAAAAAGCGTTTTTGTAAGCGCTTCTAAAAATAAGCAACACGCAGGGATAGTAGCGAGCGTTACTGTCCGCTTGGCGGCGAGGAGAGTCATAAAATGACGATGATATTCGGCGTGCCATTGGCCGTTTTCATGGGCCAGCTAACGCTTGGGCTTGTGAATGGAGCCTTTTATGCACTGCTTAGTTTGGGCCTGGCGGTCATCTTCGGCCTACTGAAGATCGTCAACTTTGCCCATGGGGCGCAATACATGCTGGGAGCCTTCGCCGCACTGCTGGGCTTTCGCTATTTAGGTATCAACTATTGGCTGGCGCTATTTCTGGTGCCGCTAGTCGTCGGTGGTTTCGGCATGCTAATGGAGCGTTTTTTGCTACGACGCATTGCCCATTTAGACCATCTCTATGGGTTGCTGCTTACCTTTGGGTTGGCGCTAATTTTTGAAGGCACGCTGGTTAATTTCTTTGGTGTTTCTGGCGCGCGATACTCGACCCCAGAAGCACTTCAAGGCGGCCTGAACTTAGGCTTCATGTTCCTGCCTACCTACCGCGCTTGGGTGTTGGTAGCGGCATTGGCCATGTGTCTATTTACGTGGTTTATGATCGAGCGTACACGGTTGGGCGCTTATCTGCGGGCGGGAACTGAGAACTCCCAGCTGATGCAGGCGTTTGGGGTAAACGTACCGCTGTTGATTACCCTTACCTACGGGTTTGGCGTAGCGCTAGCCGCCTTTGCAGGCGTGTTGGCAGCACCGCTGTATCCTGTTTCACCTACGATGGGGTCAAGCCTGCTGATAGTGGTGTTTGCGGTGGTCGTCATCGGTGGTATGGGATCTATTCTGGGAGCGATACTCACCGGTCTGGGTATGGGCATCATCGAAGGCTTAACCAAAGTGTATTACCCCGAAGCCTCCAATACCGTGATCTTCCTGGTGATGATATTGGTGCTCATGTTACGCCCCGCTGGGCTGTTCGGTAAGGAGGCATAACCATGGCAGACTCTCAAGCACTCAATGCACCATCAGCCGTACAAGAACGACAGAAACGGGCCAGAATGCGTCGCAATATGTTCTATCTTGCGCTCTTGGCCGTTGGGTTAGTCGCTCCTTTTTTGGCTTACCCCGTCTTCCTGATGAAAATTCTTTGCTTCGCGCTCTTTGCCTGCGCCTTTAATCTGTTGTTGGGCTACGCGGGGTTGCTCTCGTTCGGTCACGCAGCATTTTTAGCCACCGGCGGTTATGTTACCGGCTATTTATTGGCAAGCTATCCAGGCTTAACGCCGGAAATGGGGATTATCGCAGGTACTTTAATGGCAACCCTGTTGGGAGGGCTGTTTGGGGTACTTTCGATCCGACGTCAGGGCATTTACTTTGCCATGGTGACGCTCGCCCTTGCTCAGCTAATGTTCTTCGTCTTTGTCCAGTCGTCGTTCACTGGTGGTGAAGATGGCTTGCACGGTGTGCCACGCGGTGACCTGTTTGGGATGATCAGCCTGAACAGTAACTTGGCGATGTATTACTTTGTGTTTGCGATATTTATATTTGGCTTCGCAGTGATTCAGCGTACCGTGCATTCGCCCTTTGGGCAGGTGCTCAAAGCGATTCGTGAAAATGAACCGCGCGCTATTTCACTGGGCTACAACGTAGATGCCTACAAGCTGCTGGCGTTTGTGCTTTCTGCGGCGTTGGCCGGGTTGGCTGGTTCTACTAAAACCGTTGTGTTCCAGCTGGCGTCGTTAACCGATGCGCACTGGCATATGTCAGGTGAAGTTATCTTAATGACGCTGCTGGGTGGGGTAGGCACACTGCTTGGCCCCCTTATGGGTGCAGGTATAGTTGTTAGTCTACAACACATCTTGGCACAGTCGCCGTTGGGTAACTGGGTGAGCGTCATTCTGGGTATTATCTTTGTTGTCTGCGTACTTAGCTTTCGCAGTGGCATTGTGGGGGAACTCGCTAAGATGTACCGCAAAAACTTTAAATAACCGGTTCTGTCCGTTGTTTGGGTGCCTCAGGGCACCCTTTTTTCTGCTCAAATCACGGCTCTACGCCAAAGGTAGTGGGGTAAGCGGTTGCACCTGTTAGGGTAAGAATATAAGTTAACGTAAACGTCAACATCACCATTAAAGACAATCGCCAATAACGTCAATGACTAACAAAGATAATAGCAAACGCTAAGCTACTCAGCCTGATCGCAGGCTGTCCAGCTAAGCATGCTGCGGAGATTCGCCATGAATTTTGAGTTAAGTGAAGACCAGGTTGCTTTTTCCGATATGGCCCGGGCATTCGCCCAGAATGAGTTAGAGCCCCACGCTGCGCAGTGGGACGCTGAATCCTTCTTTCCTGTGGATGTCATCCGCAAAGCCGGTGAATTAGGTTTTTGTTCACTGTATGCACCAGAGAGCGTTGGCGGGCTTGGTCTTTCCCGTTTGGATGCCAGCATTATTTTTGAGCAGCTTTCCATGGGTTGTACCTCAACCACTGCCTATCTCACTATTCATAACATGGTGACGTGGATGCTGGCCGACTTCGGTACGCCGGAAGCAGTGGAGCAGTGGGGCGAAAAGCTCGCCACAGGCGAGTTGCTGGGCTCTTACTGCTTAACTGAACCTAACTCAGGCTCGGATGCGGCCTCGCTTAAAACCACGGCCAAGCGTGATGGCGATGACTACGTACTCAACGGCAGCAAGATGTTTATCTCTGGCGCTGGTAGCACCGACTTTTTAGTGGTGATGGCGCGCACTGGGGGCGAAGGCCCCAGCGGTGTTTCTGCCTTCGCGGTTGATGCTAAAGCAAGCGGCATTAGTTACGGCCGTAAAGAAGACAAAATGGGTTGGAACAGCCAGCCAACCCGTATGATTACTTTTGAAGATGTACGCGTGCCTGCCAACCACCTGCTAGGTAACGAAGGCGACGGCTTCAAGATTGCTATGAAGGGTTTGGATGGCGGACGTATCAACATCGCCACCTGCTCAATCGGCACCGCCCAGCAGGCGATCAATAAAGCCCGTGACTATATGCTGGAGCGCAAGCAGTTTGGTAAGCGCCTGGCAGACTTCCAAGCGCTTCAGTTCCGTATGGCGGATATGGTTACTGAGCTTGTGGCGGCTCGTCAGTTAGTGCGTATGGCAGCCACAAAGCTGGATGCTGGCCATCCCGATGCGACTACCTATTGCGCCATGGCTAAGCGCTTTGCAACTGATGTCGGCTTCAAGGTGTGTGATGAGGCGCTTCAGCTCTATGGTGGCAACGGCTACATTAAGGAGTACCCGATGGAGCGCTATGTGCGTGACACCCGTGTACACCGTATTCTGGAAGGCACTAACGAAATCATGCGACTGATTATTTCTCGCCGCGTGCTATCTGATGGCGCTTCTGAGCTGTAGCCAACCACAAGGACAATGGAATGAGTAGCGTACTGTTTGCTGAACACGCCACCCAAGATGGCCATGTTATTGGCGAGATCACGCTTAACGCCGAGCGTTCGCTGAATGCCCTGACGTTAGAGATGATTGAAGAGATTCTGCCGCGTTTGAAAGCGTGGCAAACCGACGAGCGCGTTGTCGCTGTTCTGTTGGATAGCGCCGGTGAAAAAGCGTTTTGCGCAGGGGGCGACGTTGTCAATTTGTATAAAGCGATCAAAGGAGACGGAGAGCCAGATTTCCCTGAGCGCTTTTTTGAACACGAGTACCGCCTGGATTATCTGCTTCACACCTATCCCAAGCCGGTTATTTGCTGGGGCAGCGGCATTGTGATGGGCGGTGGAATGGGGCTGCTTAGCGGTAGCAGCCACCGAATTGTGACAGAAACGTCTCGACTGGCGATGCCAGAAGTGACCATTGGCCTATACCCAGACGTTGGCGCAAGCTGGTTTTTAAACCGCCTGCCGAATGGCACCGGACGCTTTCTAGCCATGACCGGTAGCCAAATTAACGCACCGGATGCCGTCCATCTTGGCCTTGCGGACCGCGCGATTGCTAGCCATTACCGCGCAGATCTGGCTCAAAAATTGATGGATGCCGCCTGGGGAGAAGGAAAGCAAACCGATGCTCATGGTGTGGTAAACAGTGTATTGCGCGAATTTGAACAAGCGTCTCAAGAGGTATTTGCCGAGCTGGAGTCGCCGGTTCACAAATCTGCAGCCTTGATTCGTGAGCTAATGGATCATGACACGGTTGAGCAAGTTGTAGATGCTGTGCTGGCGGTCAACAGCGACGACAAATGGTTCAGTAAAGCGCAGAAAACGCTTTCCCACGGTAGCCCCGTATCAGTGAAGCTAATTGATGAGCAGCTAAAGCGCGCCAAGCACATGTCGTTGGCTGAGGTGTTTCAGTTTGAGCTGGCGCTTTCAGTGCAGTGTTGCCGTCATCAGGAATTCCCCGAAGGCGTGCGTGCGCTGTTAGTCGATAAAGATGGCCAGCCTGCCTGGAAATACCCAGATGTCGCGTCAGTAGAACAGACCTTTATTGAAGAGCTGCTGGCTTCGCCGTGGGAAAAGAGTCCTCTGGCGGATCTTCACTAATCCGTTTCCTAGTCAATTTTCGAATAAGGACAACAAAGATGACCACTGTCGCGTTTATCGGTTTAGGCAATATGGGCGGCCCCATGGCGGCCAACTTGGCGAAAGCGGGCTTTAACGTTCGCGCATTCGACCTTTCTGAACAAGCGCTGGAAACAGCGAAATCTCAAGGCTGTGAAGTGGCGGCTTCTGCTCAGGCAGCGGCCACCGACGCAGATTTTATTATTTCCATGCTGCCCGCAGGCAAGCACGTACGTGGGCTGTATGTAGACGGTGACCAACCGCTGTTTGATGTCATTAAAAAGAGCGCTTTGGTGATTGACTGCTCGACCATTGATGCAGATACCGCCCGCAGCGTTGCTGCCGCTGGCGCTGAAAAAGGCGTTGGCTTTGTCGACGCGCCTGTATCCGGCGGGGTAGGCGGAGCACAAGCGGGCACGCTGACCTTTATTGTTGGCGGTAGCACCGCACAATTTGAACAGGCCAAGCCCGTGCTTGAGGTGATGGGTAAGAATATCTTCCACGCTGGCGACCATGGCGCAGGGCAGGTGGCGAAAGTATGCAACAACATGCTGCTTTCCATCCTGATGGCGGGCACCTGCGAAGCGATCAATATGGGCGTTAAAAACGGCCTGGACCCTGCAGTATTGTCCGAAATTATGAAACAAAGCTCTGGGGGGAACTGGGCGCTTAACGTTTACAACCCTTATCCCGGCGTGATGGAAAATGCCCCTGCCTCGAAAGGCTATCAAGGCGGCTTCCAGGTAGATCTGATGATTAAAGACCTGGGCCTCGCCATGGATGTTAGCCAACAAAGCGCCTCACCGGTGCCCATGGGTTCGGCGGCACGTTCGCTATTCACCCTGCATAAAGCAGGTGGCAACGGCAAACTCGACTTCTCCAGCCTGCTGACGTTCTATCAAGATAAGGCGTGAGAAGTAAGGAGTTGGCGTGAGGAGTGTGAAATAGTTGTGGTTTTGTAGGGCGTGGTAAGCGAAGCGCACCCGCAAAGCAGCGTGCAGTGCTGCCGGGGTTGGTGGGTACGGCACACCCCTGGCAGCGCAGCGGGCAACTGAATAGTGTGGGAGGGCGCTTTAGCGCGCGATGCTTCAGCCACTAAGTTTTCCTAAAACGCCGCCTCCAATTTAGCTAACTCACTATTAAGCTTCGTCAACTCCCTACACGCCAACCCATGCCGCTCGGCGCTTTCAATCAACGGCCCTAAAATCGCCCCACGTTCGGTGGGGCGTTTAGCTTCAACGTCCTGCAGCATCGACGCCTTATTGTTAGCAGTGTTTTCTACGACCTGCCATACCAACGCCAACCACGCGTCTTCGCCTTTGCCACCAGCCGGTGGTGCAATGCTTTCCTGCTCTAAAATCGCCGCGGCCTCCGCTATCACCGCTTCTACACGAACCGCATACGCGTCGCTGCGCAGTTCCCCATTACGCACCCCGTTGAGCGCTACCAGTGGGTTAATCGCTGCATTCACCGCCAATTTTTGCCACAAGCGTTGGCGTATATCACTCACCGCTGTTGCGGCAAAATTTGCCTGGGTGAGTGCCTGCGTCATTACTTCCGCCAGTTCACCGTGTTGATTGTTGAGATCGCCAATAAAGGTCGGCCCCCGACCGGCGTGAACCACGCCATCACTGCCAGTTAAGTAAGCGCCTTGGGTCGTCGTTGCACACAGCACTGGCCCTGGCCACCTATCAGTCAGCCGTGGCTGCGCCAAAAAACCGTTCTGCCACAGCACCAGCGGGATAGTGGGCGGAATCATATCAGCAATGCTGGCAAGCGCTGTCTCAGCGGCCATGGCTTTGGTGGTGATGTGTACACACCCAGGTGAAGGGAGCGGGTGAGAGGCCAGCTCCGCAACCGTAACGGTTGCCAGCCGCTGAGTTCGCTCTTCACCCTCTGGTGTTGTTAGGCGTTGGTGTTCAGGCAGCGTACGTCGGCCAATCAATGTGGCGTCAGTGAAGGGGGAAAGCGAATGCGCCAACAGGCGACCAATGGCCCCAGGGCCAAGTATCCAATGGGAAGTCATCGTTGATTTTTAGCCATCAGTAGCGGTGTTACCGCCAAGCTTACCGTGTTCCGCATAAGGAAATGAAGGAGAGGTGAGCAGCAGCTTCACTGCATCGGCTTTTTTGTTTTGGTGATAGAAGAAGCTAAAAGGCGTTATGAGCGAACAGGCTCTAGACGTGGCAGAAGACCGCAAGGCGCGGCTAATGACTAATGACGGGCAGAAGGATTATCTGCTAGCGTTAAGGCTAAGAAGATTTTGTGCAAGAGGCTGAGTCACGCAATAGGGAAGAGTGAGAGCACGTGTGAAATGGTGCATGTAATGTTGGCTTTCGACCCTGAGCGGCCATGCCGATCAAAGCGACGATCACGTTCTTTGAGTATATGGGGTATTCACAATGATTGGTGTTATGGGCTTAAAGGTGGCGGAAGATGATAATAATTAAGTCTCAAGTAATAGCTATTGTATTCGTTGTATTAATGGCATTTTCTATCCATGCTCAAGCCGCCGACGAGGACTACGTCCGATCAAACTTTGCAGCCGATTATGCACAGTGTTGGAGTTACTACACAATTACTTCTGAAGGCGTACGTCGCGGCGGGCAGAGCGACTTGGCCGAGCAATTCACTGCTCTTGCGAATGAAGCATTCCTAAAGGGGGTTACCCTTAGTAATATTGAGGTTACAAAGGCTAGGGCGGAGATGGCACGCATCCAGCAGTTTGATGAAATGCGTCGTGATTTTTCAAATCTTGAAATCCTATTTGTAAAGTATAATCAACTTTGTAATGGATTAATGACTGATCCAATAAGTCGTGAAGAGTATTGGAGGCGTAGCGATCAGTAATGTCCGTTAGAAAAAGTGGCGAATAACTCTAGATCAAACAAGCGCACTATCGACCCAAAGCGGCTATTCTTGGAAATTCAGTAGGAACGCGAATTTTAACTATACGGCCTAATGGAAGTTATTAGACCAAAAAATCATAGGCTTAGGGTGGGGGCTCGCAGGCTGAATTTTGCCGGAAGAAGTGCCAGCACGTTCATTCAATCATAGAATGCGCTGTATAATACGGTGTTAACAGGAAACTTATGCACATCCTTGATCAGTTAATGAAAAGTGTAGTTCGCATTGAGGCGAAAATGGGGAATGGCCAGATTTCAACCGGCTCTGGCTTCGCTTACCGGTTTGCTGTAAGGGAGGACGGCTCTCATGTGCCTGCAATAGTGACTAACAAGCACGTCATAGATGGAGCAATTGAAATATCCTTTCCAGTAAGCACTGCAGACAGGCAAGGAAATCTGACAGGCAAGTTTGAAAATATTCAATATTCAATTGACGGAAGCAATGTTCTTCTTCACCCCGATGATAGTGTAGATCTATGCGCGATATTATCAGCACCGATATACAATCACTTTAAGGGGAGAAATCTTCAGCCGGCAATTTACAGCTTTGATAAGAATATATCCACAATAGAGTCGGAGTTCAGTGAACTTCTCCCGATGGAAGAAGTTACGATGATTGGCTACCCGAACGGTATATGGGATAGCGCTAATAATGGTTCTATTGCCAGAAGAGGAATTATCGCCACAATTCCGGGTGACGACTATCTGGGTAAAAAGCAGTTTGTAGTGGACATGGCCTGTTTTCCAGGATCTAGCGGAAGCCCAGTATTCTTAGCGAATTTTGGCAGTTACGTCGACCGCAACGGTAATTTAGCTGTGGGTTCAAGAGTGAAGCTACTTGGAGTTTTATACGCAGGGCCACAGCATAGAGCAAATGGCGAAATTGTTGTAGTTCCGATTCCCACAAGTAGCAGACCCATCGCCGAGACATCCATACCCAACAATTTGGGATACGTCATAAAATCGCTAGAACTTGAGCCACTTGAAGCTATGGCAGATAAGCTGTTAACAAGCGAATTCAGCGAATCCGCTAATGCTGGCCACTGATTCGAGCGTTATGTTTTTTTGAGTAGGAGAGCCGTATGGCGGTCAATCTGAAAAATGTCAGGATCGTGAACTGTGGTACTGGAATCAGCGCACCTGCGGATGCTCCAATTACAGCTGATGGGCTCAATATTGAAGGATGCGAGCGTGCCATCGACCTTCGTGATCCACCATCGCTCATGCAACAGTTGGGACTAGCTGAAGGAACTCCTCCCAAAGACCTTCTCGCAGTATTGGAAGCCATAAACAAACCGGACTTGAGTCAAGATGATGTCATTCGAGAAGTGAGCTCATCGAAACTCCGTAGTTGGCTGGGAGTAGGTTCCGATATCACAACTGTCTCTGCTGGCATCTTCCAGTTGTACCAAAGCGGTCTAGTGCAGAGTGTTTTGACCTTACTGCCGAAATAAAACATAACCAAGAGGTCAACCGGACGCCAAAAGCGTACCGCTTTTGGTTCCCTCCGCTGCGCTCCGGCGCTGGTTACTATCAGCGTTAACTTGAGCCAGAATCAGTGACAAGAGACAAGCGAGAATAAGCATTATATGAATTACATCTTTCTCGATACATGTGTTTTGCTGGATGTTTCTACGAAAAGAAGTGATCTCCCTCTAGTGTCTGCACTAGAGGAGCTTGTGAGTTCGAACAGCGTAAAATTAGTCTTGGCTGACCTGGTTATTGAGGAGTATGAGCGAAATAAGGAGAGTGTGGCGAAGAAAACTGCACAACGACTGTCTCAAGAGTTTAAGCAGGTCAAGGCTGTGGTAAATGAGTTTGCTGGTGAAAAGCAAGGAGCGACCATAGACGTTTTAAATGATATCAATGCAAGACTGCCCCTTTTAACCGAGGCAAATTACGCAACTATCTATAGAGTTGAAAGACTAATTGAATCGGCAGTGGTAACTCCAGTTAGTGAGCGTTCAAAAATCGCTGCCGTTCAACGAGGACTAGAAAAAAGAGCACCGTTTCATATAAGCAAAAACTCTGTTGCAGATGCTGTCATCATTGAGCAGTTTTTCGAGTTTATGAGTAGCCTAAATCGTAGCTGTTATACTTGCATTTTTGTTACCCATAACCATAACGACTTTTCCTCGAAAGATCATCGAAAACCGCATTCGGATTTTGACGAGATATTTTCATTTTCGAACTCTTTCTATTTCAATAATCTAGCTCCAGCTATTGACCACATTGATCCTGATTTGCTTGCCGAAGTCGAGTTTGAACATGATTTTTCAGAAGAAACCAGAGGGTTGAGAGAAATATTAGACTCCATGGATGAGCTGGTCGATAAGGTTTGGTACAACCGTCATCAAAACCGTATATGGCTCATCGAAAACGGTGAAATTGAAATCGTAGCTGAAGGAACTGAGCGCTATGGCTCAGATGTAATTCATGAGCATATCCTCCAAGGTGCTATTAAATCAGCTGAATGCATTGAAGAGACGTATGAAGATACAGGCCCATGGAGTGACTTTGAGTGGGGAATGATCAACGGGAAGTTATCAGCGCTGCGTTGGGTTCTAGGTGACGAATGGGATATGTTGGACACCTAAGTTAACAAAGCATTTTACCGGACGAGCCGATGAATGCGGCGTTAGTTGCCAAAACGAGGTTTATATGTCTAACGAACAAAAATGCGATAGCCGGAATATTCCGCTCCCAATCCAACGTGATGTAAGGCAGCGATGTGGATTTGGGTGTGTGATGTGCGGCATGCCGTTGTATGAATATGAGCACATGGAAGAGTGGGCTAAGGTTCAAAGGCACGTCGCAGATGAAATCACATTGCTCTGTGATCAACACCATAGGGAGAAAACCGGCGGATTACTTCCAAAGGAGGTTGTACGAGAGGCAAACAGTAATCCATATAACCTGAGAGAAGGTGTATCAAAGCCTTATGATCTCTATTTTTCAGGTCGCGAGGCGTGCATTGAAATCGGTGGCAATAGTTTTACGTGTGCAGACCAAGGATATGGAACCGCGATGGCACCAATTAGCGTCGACGGAACTCCGCTAATTGGTCTTATCTTGGCTGATGGTCATTTCTTGCTTAACGTGGTGATTTTTGATGAGTTCAATACACCTGTCCTGCACATAAAAAACAATCAGCTTTTTTATTCAGTCGAGCCTTGGGATATTCAGTTGGTTGGGACTACTTTAACCGTTAGAGAGGCACACCGGAAAATTCTTATAGAATTTGATTTTCAGCCCCCAAACAAAGTGGTTATCAACCGAGGTCGCTTTCTTCGAAATGGCGTTGAGATACTGGTTCGACCGACCAACATCCTTGTCACCAACAATGCCACTGTTTTGAGCGGATGCCATGCACATAACTGCTATGGTGGATTGATCATTGGCCACCATGAAAAGCCGATTGGTGGGTTTATGAGATTAAATGGCATTTCTCGATACTTGGGTGATAGAAAGGAAGCTTTCAAGTTTGAAAAAGAGTGCAAAGAGAAAGATCAGTTTCTTGCCGAGGCAAGCAACTAACCAGTGGGTGAAGCTTACCAGTACTACACTGCGCTCCGCACCGGCAGCTTACCCAAGGCGTTATATCAGAGATGCCTAAAGGGCAGCAATTGGCCGATAGCGGCCAAGCCAACTTTGGTGATGCAGAGTTGCATATCCGAGAATAATGGCACTGAATGCATCTGTTGCCAGGGAGAGAATTGCTTAGCCTGTGCTGTTTAGGTGTGTTGTTATTATCTGTATCAACCTGATGGTCGAGAGGAAATTGAACTGACGTCTGATAGCGCCATCGAAGGAAATATCAGATAAAGGTAGGCTTTTGCTGACTAGCTATTACTACCCGTTCTTGCAGGATGGGGTCTTCGCGGAGAACTTTATGGACTACGAACATGCAATTGTGAAATTCGAAGACGGGATTGGCACCCTGTTCTGCAACGGCTGCGGCATTATCATCGCTGAGGGTGCTCAGCATGAGGATAGAGAGCACTACTGTACCATGTGCATGAGCGGCAATTGCAAAGCAAAATTCAAGGACGGAAACTGACATTCCCAGCCCGCCACGCTCCGCGTTTTAGGGAAGGGGGCGTGGAATAGATGTTGTGAACATCATTAATCTGAAAACTCTTTAATATCCGCTCTTGGCCGGGTAACGACGGCCCAGGATAGGCCGTCACTTCTGTCTGTTCTGCCATTTCCAACGCATCATCGACCTCTATTCCTAGATACCTGACGGTGCTTTCCAGCTTCGTGTGACCCAGGAGCAGTTGCACTGCCCTTAAATTTTTCGTTCTACGGTATATCAGCGTCGCTTTGGTGCGGCGCATCGTGTGCGTACCATACCGTTTGGAGTCTCACGCTGCCTGTCCAATCGGCGCGACCGAGGAGCCGGAACGCTCTAACGGAGACTGGGTAGGCGTCGAGGTTTGTAAGGGAAGTGGAGCCGGCCGGCCGCACGGTGTAGCGGCATCGCGGGTTCAGTGTGTGCGGTATCAAACATACAATGACCGTGAATGGGTCCAGTATGTTTTACACGGTTATAGCTATCGTGCCCAGTACCGAATGATGGCTCTGTGTCAGAAACCGGTACCCCGGCGATAGGTTGCGAACCCGAAGGTTGGAGGTCGAGCCTCTTACGGAGTCCATACATGAATCTAGAAGTACTGCACCAAGAAACAACCGGTGATCCCCGAGCGTTACAGCGAGCACTGTCCGCTTATCGTGCACCGCGCCTCGCCCGCAGCGTCTTCGAACTGCTCGTTACGGTGATCCCGTTCGGCCTTTTCTGGTTTTTGACTTGGGCAAGCGTGAGTGCCGGCTACTGGCTCGGCCTGTTGCTGGTGATACCTGCCGCTGGATTTCTCGTGCGGCTGTTCATGATCCAGCATGACTGCGGTCACGGCTCCTTCTTTCCGTCCCGGCGCGCCAACGATTGGTTGGGACGGGCTCTGGGGGTGTTGACGCTCACGCCCTACGACCTCTGGCGCCACACCCACGCCCTTCATCACGCGCACTCAGGCAATCTGGATCGCGCTGACGAGGGGAGCATCGACACCTTGAGCGTGCGTGAATACCAGGCCCTGCCGCGGCTGCAGCGGCTGCGGTACCGGCTATACCGCCACCCGCTAATCCTGTTCGGCCTGGGTCCAGTCTATCTGTTCATGTTGCAGAACCGCGTCCCCGTCGGATTCATGCGCGCGGGATGGATGCCGTGGCTGAGCACCATGGGGTCGAATGCGGCTATCGTGCTGGTTGTCATTGCGATGATGTCGCTGGTGGGGGCGGGAACCTTTCTTCTGGTGCACCTGCCGATCGCGGTGCTGGCTTCTTCCATCGGCGTCTGGCTGTTCTATGTTCAGCACCAGTTCGAGAATACGCGCTGGGCGCACGACGAGGAGTGGTCGTTCCGCGAAGCGGCGCTCTATGGGAGCTCCTACTATGATCTTCCGGCGCCGTTGCGCTGGATCACCGCGAATATCGGGGTACACCACGTCCATCATCTCGCCAACCGCATTCCGTTCTACCGGTTGCCTGAGGTGCTGGCGGATTTCCCACAGCTTCGCGAGATCAGTCGTCTCACGCTCAAGCAAAGCCTCGAGTGCCCCCGGCTTGCCCTGTGGGACGAGGAGCGGCAGCGCCTAGTCGCCTTCGACCACGCGAACGCGGAGACGCCTCCGGTACGCGCGTGAGCACATAACCTGACTGAAGAATTAGTTCTAACCGCTTCAGGAAACCATGCGTTTGGCAACGAGGTCGTCCATGTTTTTACTCACCGACGAAACCGACTAATACCTCTGGATCGCCGAGGACCACGACCCGGACGTCCTCTACAATTTAGGCGAGGTCTCCACAATCCCTCGCCAGTGGCGCTGGTTCTGCCGTTTAACGTCGCTTCACTGCCACGAGTGATGCGCCGCCCTTGTTCACGCACTCCAGGAGAGATCCAATGTACCTGTCTTACGCGCAAGCGATACTGATCGGTGTCGGCCTCTGCACCGCTGGAACCACCCTCGCGCAGACGCCAGCGTCTCCGGCGTCGACGGTTCAGGAGGTTGAGTCTGAGGAGCTTTTCCCTCTGGTCCCCAGTGAAAGCACGTTCGAGGTGGTGGACGGAGACGGCGAGGGACGGCAGGTCGTGATGGAACTGAGTTCCGTAGACGGTGAGGGCCGCTGGGAAGTTCGATTTGGCGACTACAACATCTTCCATCTATCCAAGCTCCGGGATGGCAGCGTGCTGCTCACCGGTCTGGACGTGCTCACGCAAGGTCAGACCGTGCAGTACGAGCCGCCCGTGGTACTGCTACCCAACAGGATAGTGCCCGACCGGACATGGAGCGCCTCTGGTAGGGCGACGGTCGTTAACATAGAGACGGGAGAGGTCGAGCACACGGGTGAGTACCAGCACCACGTCATGCCCATCACTCGAGAGCGGTATGTGACTCCGGCAGGTGATTACGAAGGTTTCCTGGTGCCACTCGAGCAGACCATCGATCTTGAGGCTCAGGCGGTGATCCGGTTGTCGCTCGATCTCGGCTTCTTCCCCGGCAAAGGTCTGGTGAAACGTTCGATGAAGTTCGTCGTCGACAAGCCCTTGTTCTTCGGCTCGACCACACGGCGCACAGCAGAGCTCGTACGTTAGGGCCAGGTTTTGGGAGATCAGTCAGGGATTACCAGCCATTAACCACAGGTTGTAGGGGAGTCTTCTGAAGCACCCGGACGATTGGCTTAGATTTTCTCGTTCTAACGTAAGCAGGTGGAAAAAATACCTTCCTGATTAAGCATACGGTTCAGCTATTTTCAGGAACCGGCACGGAATCGGTGGGGTTCTCGCCGCCACCGTGAGAAAGCGCGGAATCATGGTCTTGAGGTCATAGCGCCGATTGAAAAGGCTGAGCCCTTGAGTGCTGAATTCGACACCCCAGCATCGTGGCGTGGTGTCTGCCCTTGGTAGTGTTTCTTTTCCTGTTTGGGTCACAATGTAAAGAAAACCAAGGTTTCTTTTCGATGGGGCGTATGGTTAGCCAGGGCTTGACAACTAAGAGTTCTAGGAACGTGACACTTACAAAGTTTTCTCATGGCCGAATGAAGAACGTTATTCTGCTCTGATGGTATGTATAACGCTCCTTTTATGCACCAGAGGGGCACCTTGCATTTAATAATTCAGTTTTTCTTGATATAGGGGAGGTTTATGCAAGATATAACCCAACTTGAGGTTGGCATGAACACAAAGATTGGTACGGATCAGGTTAAGGAGCCTGAGGTGGGCATGGAGTATGTGCGGGCGCTCGACACCAATACTTGGCTCCTGTTTACCGAAGACCCAGCCGAGGATCGAACAGTTGTTGTTCGCATTGATCGCATCGAGGGTGATGTGTGCCACTGCACGGTTACTAGAAAGCTAAGTTGATAGCTGTTCTAATTTTTATTCCCGCTCGCTACTTAGTTGACTAGGCCAGCGTGCGGTTCGACGCAATGACGTCGGTTCTTGGCGGCGATACAATCTTGGCTCATATTAACGATTGGCCGCCCGTCATTTGAAAGCGTACGGCGCTCAAACGCGGTTCTCTTCATGCTGTCATTATATTAACTATTTTGAATTGACCGCTTCTTGGCCGGACAACGACGGCCCGAAATAGGCAGTCGTTTATCCTTATCACACTTCTGTCTGTTCTGCCATTTCCAACGCGTCATCTACCTTTATCCCTAGATATCTGACGGTGCTTTCCAGCTTCGTGTGGCCCAAGAGCAGCTGAACTGTCCTTAAGTTTTTCGTGCGACGGTATATCAGCGATGCTCGGTTATTTCGAACTGGACAGGTCGATGCGTTTTTTGCTGCATCACGATGGCTCGTGGGGATATGCACGCACCATGGGCTATATCCCATACTCGTAAATTGACGAGGTCGCAGCCTCGTAATTTGCTATCGATGGCTAAATTGAAGAGGGCGAGATCTCTCGTCTTTTTGGCAAGCTGTAGGCGCACACGAATGGCCCAGATATCTCGAAGGCGCAGAGGTGCCTTCTGCCCAACCAACTTGCCTTTATTCCAAGGTGTAAAGGAGATTTGAGTCGAAAAGTTCATGGCATGGTCCTCCATCGGGTGGAGGTCAAAGAATGGCTCAATTCACGCTCATCATGTGCTAAGGTTAATTCATAGTCAGGGCTCGACCCAAAGCGGCCATCTCGACAAAGATAGCAAGTATCCCGGTCCGGGTTATACCGCATGCACTATGATTGGCATTATGCTGTCTAGTTATATTTAACATTGCGGCAGGAGGCGGAGTAGTATATTTCAGAAAACCAATTGGATGGTCGGAGAAAAGATGAGCAAGGCGAGAAACATTTCTAATTTGTTAGGGCGTGCTATTTATGGGCTCATCAGCTTGAGCCTAGGTATTATCAGCCTCACGATGATGGGCGTTGCCCTATGGGATATATGGATCTCGATACATGAAAGAACCTTGCTTATTGCAGCTCTTCTTAATGCCATCGGTTTGATCGTGATTGGAATAGCTGTCTTTGATGTATCAAAGTTTTTTTTGGAAGAAGAAGTTTTTAGCAGCAGCGCTACAAAGTCGCCCGCAAAACAGAGAGAGGCTTTATTAAAGTTTTTTGTCATAATTGCCATTGCCATAAGCCTGGAAGCTCTAGTCTTCGTGTTTAAATCAGGAACAGAAGATATTACTACGCTGATCTATCCCACTTTCTTGTTGATTTCAGCTGTTCTGGTAGTAGTCGGTCTTGGTGTATATCAAAGATTGACTCGTGATGATGACAAATAAGTGGGAACTCTAGCCGGCTATTCGTCGTTCTTGTAGATTTTTCTGTTTCAGCGCAAGGCCCACCAAGCGCTCTCGATGTGCCTTACGTTGAACGTTAAAGCGGCGGATTAAACTTGGCACTGTATAGGTACTATCTGAACTTCTGCTTCTTGGCCGGATGCTGACCAAAGCGCTGGTAACAAGCCTATAACGCCTCTTAACCAACCAAAACCTGGGCACCATGCAGCGAACCACCCATATGAATGATTTCAACATCAAAGTATTAACCCCCGATGATTGGGCGCTGTACAAGTCAGTTAGGCTAGAATCGCTCAATGATTCTCCCGATTCGTTTGGGTCTACTTACGAGCAGGAATCGATATTGTCGAATTCTGATTGGCAGGCACGCTTGGATCTTAACGCGCGGAAGCTTGATGCTTTGCCGTTGGTTGCAGAGCAGGGTAGCCGGGCGATGTGGCTTGATACATGCGCCAGAGGTGAAAATCGCTCACATCTATCAAATGTGGGTCACGCCTGCGGCAAGAGGGGAAGGTATTGCCAAGGCGCTTCTGGGTGAAATCAGTACCTGGGCGTTAGATAAAGAGTGTGAGTGTCTCGCGCTTGACGTTACAACCAGCAATGAGGCGGCAGTTTGCTTTTATCGGTCGTCTGGGTTTATGGCGACGGGGCAGCCGGGGCCGCTTCAAAGGGATTCTTTTCTTATGATGCAGCCTATGGTGATGACGTTACACCGTGTTTCAGAAAGTACTTTTTAAAAATATTAGACGCAAAAATAGCGCTTAAAACAGGCGTTTATAACGTATTGTTTAGTAGAGATTTATTAATTTATTAAACGCCGTTAAGCACCTTTTTGGCACTCTCTTTTAATCTTTAGTTCTTATTTTTTAAATTAAACAGTACTACGTTCGCCAGCGCACAGTGACGGCGTCTTTTAAGGTCCATCCTGAGGTTAAGCGGGACAAAGGAAGTGTCTAAACAAGGACGTTGCGCTATGCGCTGCCAGGAAGGCAGCGCCACTATGATTCTATTAGTTTGGTGTCGCAAGGGGTGCGACACCCTTTTTAGTGATTTCACTGGTTAAAGTTTAGCGGTAGATTGTTATATTAAAAGAATTATTTTGCTTCTTTGTTAAGCAATAAATATTTCTCGGATTATATAGCCACAGCCTGTGCTTAAAAATTCATAATATTACGTTCGCCAGCGCACAGTGAATGCATATTTTAAGGTTCATCCTAACGGTGAGCGTGGCAAAGGAAGTGCCTAAACAAGGACGTTGCGCCATGCGCTGCAAGGGATGCAGCGCGCTTTACTTGTCGTATTTGAAACTTTGCTATTACCTTCCTTTTCTTCTTGCAGGCTGTCCTTGTTGTTAGGGGCGGTCGCTTTATAGTGATTTCAACACGCAATCTTTACCCTTGGCCGATCAGATGCCGTCATGATGGTTTAACAGCATTTACTACACATAGTGAGCCACCATGCCGGGCGTGCCTGAAGGGTATTTACGAGTAGAGGGTCGCAGAAGTCTGCATTAAGTCGATCCAATGTAAGGAACATGTTATGAAAATTATCTTTGCCCTAACGCTCGGAACGATAGCCATGCTCTTGGCAGTCACCGCTCAAGATTCACTTATTGCTCGACTCTTACTTGCCTCTGTGGGCCTTGCGCTCTATGCAGTGGCGCTGATTCCAGTGGCTGTTGGCAGCGAACAGAAGGCATCGAGGGCTCGCAAGCTGAACGTATCAATCGTTGGAATGATGAGCGGTCTTCTCTACAGGAAGCAACTAGAATTCCTGAAGGAACCGTTCTGAATATGCTTTCCACTGCAAGCCGTATCTATAAGCAGTATGCGCCGTACTACGCTGGTCAAGGAGGCCTTATGCCGAGAACTTCAAGTAGCCAAGATCGACTAACTGATTTGAAAGAGTTTGGGTCGGACCCTGGGGCGTTGCAGGCGGATACCTATATTCCAAAGAACTTCTCTAAGAATGGGCCGCTTGTGGTTGTTCTTCATGGCAGCACCCAGTCAGCGGAAAGTTATGATCTCGGGTCAGGCTGGTCGGCGCTCGCGGATGAATGCGGGATAGCACTTTTATATCCTGGGCAAAGGAAAAGCAATAATCCGATTAGTAGCTTTAATTGGTTCAGTTCTGGCGACAGCCGCCGCGGTAAAGGCGAGCCACTGTCTATTCGTCATATGATTGAGCAGGTGGTGAAGGATCATGATATTGATCCTACGCGGGTCTTTATTACCGGGATGTCTTCAGGCGGGGCAATGACATCGGTCATGCTGGCGACTTATCCCGAAGTGTTTGCGGGCGGCGCGATTATCGCAGGGCTACCTTACCGCAGCGCTGATAACCTGATGGAAGCGGTTGTTCGTATGAAGGGATATGGCGGCCCTTCAGATAGCAAGCTCGACGCGCTGGTGCGCGGAGCCTCGACATATGAGGGTCCTTGGCCAACGATTTCGGTCTGGCATGGCGGTAGCGATTCGACTGTCGATCAGGCTAATGCTGACTCCATTGTTCGCCAATGGCAGCAAGTTCATAACGTTGAAGGATCGCCGACAAGGGTGGAGCAGGTCGATGGTTTTCCCCGCCAGGTTTGGTGCAACACAGACGGAAAAGAAGTGATTGAAGAGTACATCATCGAAGGAATGGGCCATGGCACGCCAATTATGGCTGGCGGCGACGAAGGCCTTGGTGAAGAAGACAAGTATATGCTTGAAGTCGGTATTTCTTCGACCCGTCACATAGCGCACTTTTGGGCGCTTACCTAGTGCATAACAGTAGCCATTAAGCCAAGTAAAGCAGTTCTGAGGATGATGCGCGACGAAGCGTAAACGTCTGAATAAACCCCACCTTGTCGCGCATCGCGCTAAACGATCTCTCCACTAATTAAACGGGCAAGTCGTCAACGGTATCGACTACGGCAGCATACAGGTCTCGTGTTGAGGCTAGTGCTCCCTCATGAACCGCTTGAGCTGATAATATCTTGCCTTGGTCAGCCTGTAGCGAGCGGGTAGCCGTCGCGCTAGCAACCACTGTGACTTCAAACCCAAGATTAAATGCCCCGTGGGCGGTGGAGTTGACACACATATGGGTCATGAAACCAGCTAGCACCAGTTTATTGCAGCCGCTCTTTTTCAACTGCGCTTCAAGTTCAGTCTGAACGAAGGCGTTGGGGAACGCTTTAGTAATCACCGGCTCGCCAGCGATTGGCTTCACTATATCCGCTATCTGCCCAATGGGCGCCTTGGTATCGTAAGGCGACCCTTCTCCACTATCATGCTGAATATGAATGATCGGAATGCCTGCGTCGCGCGCTTTTTCGAGGAGTTTTTTGGCCTCTACCAAGGCTTCTTCCACGCCTTCTAACTGCATGACACCTTCCCGGTAGGTGTTTTGGCAGTCGATAAGGATTAATGCAGACTCGGAAAGCTTGCTAGGGGAGAGTTCAAGCCCCGAAAGCTCACGTAGCGTGACAGATGTGCTCATTAATAACTCCTAAATACTATTGATTAATTATTGTTCAAAAAGCAAAGGCGTCACTGGGCTGCGCCAAGTATGTTGACCAGCGTGAATGACGCAGAACACAGCGTACATGAGTCGTTATTCAATATCGCTACTGATAGTTGATGAAAACAGAGGTTTCTGTCAATTCGCCAACCACTGTTTGAGAATGGTTTTGAAGATTGTTTTGAAAATGGTTTTGAAGATAGCTTTAAAGACAATGTTGGAGACAGCTGAGCGTGATACCAAATAGTTCATTAGCTGTCTAACTCTCAGGGGTGACTTGTCATGTCGCAACAGGCGCTGCTGTTATTTCTAGCAGACACCGTTTTGGTCATTCATGTGCTATTTGTGGCCTTTGTGGTACTTGGTCTCATTGCTGTCTACGCAGGCTATTTGCTTAACTGGGGTTGGGTGCGTAACCGGACTTTCCGTCTCATCCATCTTTGCGCTATCGGTTATGTAGTCGTGCAGGCGTGGCTTGGGATCGTTTGCCCACTTACCCGTTGGGAGATGGCGTTGAGGGTAGAAGCGGGAGCCGCTACCTATGCAGGCTCCTTTATTCAACACTGGTTGAATAGCCTGCTTTATTTCACTGCACCAGAGTGGGTGTTTATACTAATTTATACGGCGTTTGGTAGCTTGGTATTCGCTAGCTGGTTGGTTGTGCGGCCTAACAAGCGTCCCCGTCAATAGGTTGTCACGGCCTGTTTTTTTAACTATCAATGTTTACTCTAGGGAAGGGGATATATGCTCACCACGATCATTATCTTAGTGGTAGTGGCGATTATCGTGTTTTATGTCGTCGCCATCTACAATCGGCTCGTTTCGCTACGAAACCGTTATCAAAATGCCTTTGCCCAGATTGAAGTACAGCTTAAGCGGCGGCATGACCTAATTCCTAACTTAGTAGAGACCGCCAAAGGCTATCTGAGCCATGAGCGGGAAACGCTGCAGTCGGTCATTGAGGCTCGCAACACGGCAGTGGCCGGACTTAAAGCAGCAGCGGCGAATCCAGGTAGCGCCAAAGCAATTGCTGATCTTGGCGGTGCTGAAGGTGCGCTAACTCAGGCGATGGGGCGGCTCAATGTCGTCATGGAAGCTTACCCAGACCTGAAAGCTTCGCAAAATATGATGCAGCTGTCAGAAGAGCTCACCAGCACGGAAAACAAGGTGGCTTTTGCGCGTCAGTCATTTAACGATGCGGTGATGCACTACAACACTTATCGGCAGAGCTTCCCCCCAGTGGCGGTGGCTGGCATGTTTGGGCATGGCCAAGATGCTTCGCTGTTAGAGTTTGAAGACAGCGCTCAGATCCAGGTGGCACCCAAGGTGTCGTTCTAAGCTATAGCGCAGGAGCCAGGATTACATGGATTTTTTCACTGCTCAGGAACACGCTCAGCGCAAAACCTGGCATCTGGTTATCTTGCTGGTACTGGCAGTGCTGGCGTTGGTGATCGTGACGACATTGGTCGTTGCCATCGCCTTGCATCTGGTGAGTGGTGCAGAACAAACCAGCCTTTCGGCACAGGGAATGTGGTCCGCGCTCTCATTTCAGCTAGTTGCTGGTGTGGCTATTGGGGTGCTGGCTGTTGTGGTGCTCGGCGGTCTATTTAAACAACGTCAGCTAAGTGGTGGTGGTCGGGCAGTCGCTGAAGCGCTGGGTGGACGAGAGATTAATCTAACGACCCACGACGCCGATGAACGCCGCATTCTCAATGTGGTTGAAGAAATGGCCATTGCATCGGGCACGCCAGTGCCTTCTGTTTATGTCGTAGAAGAAGAGGGCATTAATGCTTTCGCCGCGGGTTTCCAAACCACCGATGCGGTGATTGGTATTACCCGTGGCACCATCCGCAATCTAACGCGGGAAGAGTTGCAAGGTGTCGTTGCGCATGAGTTTAGTCATATTCTGTACGGTGATATGCGGCTAAACATACGCTTGGTCAGCATTCTCCACGGTATTCTTCTGATTGGGCTATTGGGTGGCACTTTGCTACGTAGCATGCGCTATCGGCGTGCTGGCGGCAGTAAACGTAACAACTCAGCGGCGGTAATTTTGGGGCTGGGAGCGGCGCTGATGGTGGTCGGCTATGCAGGCACCTTTTTTGGCAATCTGATTAAGTCAGCGGTCAGTCGGCAGCGCGAATATTTGGCGGATGCTTCGGCAGTACAGTTCACTCGTAACCCCTATGGCATTGGTAATGCGCTGGTCAAGATCGGCTCGCATCGTCAGGGTTCCTACCTGAAAGCGCCTCAGGCAGCGGAATTCAGCCACCTGTTTTTCGGCCAGGGCATAGAACTGGGGTTGACTCGTATGATGGCGACCCACCCGCCACTTAAAAGTCGTATTCAACGGGTAATGCCAGACTGGGATGGCCGCTTCGAGGTTCGCTGGCACTCGCAGCAAACTGATCATGACACCCCCGGCTCCGTAGATAGTGAAGATGGCAGTGAAGACCGTTCTGATGCGAAGCTAAGCAAAGGGACAATGACTGCTGTATTAACCGCAGCTTCTGCTCAAACGGCCATTAACGCTATCGGCCAGCCCACTCAACGCCATCTGGAACAAGCCAGGGCAACGCTAGAGGCGCTGCCAGAACGAATCAAAACCGCAGCCCATGAACCTTATACTGCTCGTGCGATAATCTATGCGCTGCTACTAAGTGATGAACCGTCAGTTCGTGAGCAGCAGCTAGAGGCATTACAACAAATTGCCTTGCCAGATGTTTATCGCGTGCTAATGGACATTGGGCCAGAAGTATTGAGGTTGGATATTGAGTTACGACTGCCGCTAGTTGAATTGGCATTACCAGCCTTAAAGTCACTTTCCGTTGAGCAGGCTCAACACTTTCGCCTCTGTATGGAGCGGTTGATCAACGCGGATGGCCACGTCAGTTTGTTTGAATGGATGCTGTATCAGCTGCTGCTGAACAATCTGGGCGAAAAGAACAGTGGACTCGCTCATCTTAAACTCAGCGATTTACAGCGAGAGTGCCAGCGCCTACTCAGTGTGCTAGCGGCAGCTGGCCAGGATAACCCTGAAGAGGTTAGCGCGGCGCTTAACGCAGCGGAAAGCGAGCTGCCGTTCGCCCTGTCTGCCACTAACGAAGTAAGTGATATGCGGGCGTTAAGTTTGGCCGTGGAGCGCTTACGGCGCTTAAAGCCGCTGCAAAAGCCCGTTCTTTTACAAGCCATGGCGCGCTGCATTGAGCATAGCGGGCATATTCGCCCAGCTGAAGCTGAGTTGTTCCGGGTAATGGCCGATATCCTCGACTGTCCGATGCCGCCACTGTTGTCAGATGAGCTGTAAAGTCGTGAGAGGGCAGTGCTTGAAGTCTATGGTCTATAAGCAGAGTGATAGCCAATATCGATGACTGAAATTACGTATATCTTATTATTATCATTGCTAGCTGGCGCGGCGATGCCCACGGGGGCATTGCTCGCTAGGCTTGATCTTGTGCATCCTTATTTCTTGGGTACTTCGTGGCGGCATTTCATTGTTGCTTTTGGCGGGGGTGCGCTTATATCGGCAGTCGCTTTGGTGCTAGTTCCTGAGGGAACGAGCAAACTGTCTCCTTTGTTTTCCGCATTGTGTTTTGCCGCTGGAGGGGTGTGCTTTTATCTTTTGGATACTTTTTTAAGTAGGCTGAACAGCTCTGTTGGACAGCTGGTCGCGATGCTTTCTGACTTTATCCCAGAAGCCATTGCTTTAGGCGCAGCCTTTGCCGCTGGAGGAAGCGCTGGATTATTGTTGGCCCTGTTAATGATTCTGCAAAACTTACCTGAAGGGTTTAATGCTTTTGAGGAGTTAAGCAGTCACTCTCAACTCTCATCAAATAAAATCGTGCTAGCTTTTAGTGGTTTAGCGTTAGTGGGGCCCGCTTCTGCCGCCACAGGGTATTACTTATTGTCTCAGTATGACGAGTTGATGGGCGCTTTAATGCTGTTTGCCAGTGCGGGAATCCTTTATTTAGTTTTCCAGGATATTGCACCAGAATCTAAGCTTGCACATCATAGTATGCCTGCAGTGGGTGCGGTTACTGGCTTCTTGCTTGGTTTAGTCGGCAATATGATGATTGCCGGTGGTTAATAATTTCAGCTCGTCTTTTTTCTGACACCGGTACTTTTCTTTTTCGTATAGCTTTTCTTTTTCGTATAGCTTTTTCTCGACTTACTAACACGCTTTGTCTGCCCACTGGCCTCGCCTTGGGCTGTTTGCAGGCTCTGCCTCAGCTTAGCCGCATCGCTGTGGGTAAGTAGTCCGCGAAGATCATCCAAGAGTGCTTGCTGAAACGCGCCGGGGTCATCCTGCTGTTCTGAGATTGCCCTAAGCCGCTGTTCCCAAAGCGCAGTGCGTTCTGGCGTGCTTACGGCGCTTGGCAAGGCGGCAATCAGCGCGCAGCCGAGTTTAGTGGCACGCAGGGCTTTTTGCTGACGTACCAAGTAGCCACGCTGTACCAGTGTTTCAATAATACCTGCGCGGGTTGCTTCGGTGCCAAGGCCATCGGTGTCACGTAGCGTACGGCGCACGTTGGGGTCATCTACGTAGCGACCAATGTTCATCATCGCTTTAATTAAACTGGCATCAGTGAACGGTTCCGGCGGGCGGGTTTCTTTCTCTTCAACGCCTGCGTCAAGTGCTTGGCAAGCTTCCCCCTGGGTGAGTGGCGGCAGCGGTGGAGTTTCATCGCGAGTGGTGAAGAGTGGCTTCCAACCGTGATCAAGAATGCTTTGGCCGCGAGCACGAAACGCTTCATCTAACAGGGTGAACTCAGCTTTCACCTCAAAGGTGCGCAGCGGCCGGTAAAACTGCGCCATCACATTGCGCACAATCAACCGAAATACATGGCCTTCAGTAGCGGAAAGCTGGCTAAAGTCGGCGGGCTTGCCCGTTGGTGCTAGGGCATGGTGGGCGCCTACTTGTTTGTCGTTCCAGGCTTTTGAGCGCAGGGTAAAGTCGGCTCCATTCAGCCACTGACGCAGCGTGTCATCGTTCTGGCTGGCGCTGCTTAAGCTACGCTGGGCCAGCGCTAGATGCTCTTCGGGCAGGTAGCGGCAGTCG
Source organism: Halomonas qinghailakensis (assembly GCF_025820815.1). Classification (NCBI taxonomy): domain Bacteria; kingdom Pseudomonadati; phylum Pseudomonadota; class Gammaproteobacteria; order Oceanospirillales; family Halomonadaceae; genus Halomonas; species Halomonas qinghailakensis. The sequence goes on from NZ_CP096973.1 coordinate 3,414,142, forward strand.
GAGCGAGGGTAAGTAATTAATTTGTGCTGTTCATAAAGCCGCTGGCAAATATCCAGCACCATCTGTGCGGAAAGCCCATGGCGGCGCGCGGCGTCTACTTGTAGCGCAGAAAGCGAATAGGGCAGCGGCGGCGCTTGGCGTTTTTCCTGTTGATCGAGGGTGGTTAGGGTGCCCCGAGCGCCGGGAAGCCGTGCTGCTAAGGCATCGGCGGGAGTGCGATCAATCAGCCGTCCTTGTTCATCTAAGGGCTGGTGCGCTTTAGGTGCCCACCAGGCGCGCAGCTGGCCTTGGGCCACCTGTAAATCCGCCCACAGCGGGTAGAACGGGTGGGGCTTGAAGTCACTAATGGCATTGTCGCGGCGCACGATCAGCCCCAGTACTGGGGTTTGCACACGGCCAACGGAAAGCACGCCGTCATGCCCTGCTTGGCGGCCGGTTAGCGTCCAGGCGCGGGTTAAGTTAATGCCGTAAAGCCAGTCAGCACGCGAGCGCGCCTGTGCCGCTTGAAACAGCGGCTGGTATTCCATATTGGAGCGCAGCTTGGCAAGTGCACGGCTCACGGCGGGTTTGTTAAGGTCGCTGATCAGCAGCCTCTGAACAGGGCCGCGATACTTCATGTACTCAATTACTTCCTGCACCAGTAGTTGGCCTTCGCGATCTGGATCGCCAGCGTGGACCACGCTGGTGGCCTGCTTAATCAGCTTGCGAATCACTGCCAGTTGCCCACGCGCCTTAGGTCGCGGCATCAGTTTCCACTGCTGCGGCACAATGGGCAGCCGGTCTAGTCGCCACTGTTTATCGGCAGGGTCGTAAGCTTCGGGTGGTGCCTGTTCCAGCAAGTGGCCTAGGCACCACGTTACCGTGGTGTCGCCGCAGACCATAGCGCCATCCTGGCGTTTTGCGCTGCCGGGTAGTGCGTCAGCAATGGCCCGTGCAAGGCTGGGTTTCTCGGCGATAATCAAGCGCATACAGTGTGTGGCCCTGGCGTTTGGTCAACAAATTGCCATGTTAGCAGAACTTGCAACAGGTTAGCGTGTTGTCTATGCCATAGATAATTAGATGGAGTTGTTTTATAAGTAGATGGATTTATTTTTGTGTATAGTTTTTGTATAAAATTGGCAAATTGATTAAGCTGTCAGAAAGCAATTACTGAGGCGGTTTACATGCGCGAGCGCGGTAGAACACGACGTTTATTAGGGCTAGGTGCCCGCACTGGCGGGGCGCTGCTGAAAACCCGTTTAGGTGGCCAAGCTGATTGGCGGGCATTGGGTGAAGCGCTGTTTGAAGGGCTTTCTGAACTAAAAGGCCCGGCCATGAAGCTGGCGCAAATTATGTCTCAGTGGGATGACCTGTTGCCCCCAGATTTAGCGAACGAACTCGCTCGCTTACAACGTCAGGCAGAGCCCATGCCGTGGCCGCGTATTCGTGAAGCGTTGGTGCTTCAGTATGGTGATATTGATGAGTATTTTAGCCAAATAGAAGAGCGCCCGTTTGCTAGTGCCTCGATGGGGCAGGTGCATAAAGCAATCACCCTTGCAGGCGAAACCGTAGTGCTTAAAGTGCAGTATCCTGGGCTTGCGGATGTGCTTGAGAGCGATCTGAAACAGGTGAAACGTATTATGAGCCTGGGGCGTTGGTTCAAGGTGCCCCAAGCGCGTTTGGATGCGCTCTTTGAAGAGTTAGCGGCGGGGCTGCGTGAAGAGTTAGATTATCACGCTGAAGCGCAAGCGCTGGCCCGCTATCGTGAGCGGTATCAGGATAATCCTCAGCTGGTGATACCTGAGCCGCTGTTTGAGCTTTCCGGGCAGCATGTGTTGGCGATGCGTTACGTGGGAGGCACACCGCTGCGGGATTTAGAAAGCACTGATGATGCCACCCGTCAGAAAGTCGCAGTGGCACTGGCTGATTGGATTACCGAGGAGTTGTTTACCTATGGTGAGCTGCACGCTGACCCCCATGCCGGTAACTTTGCAGCAGATGCAGAAGGGCGCTTGGTTATCTATGATTTCGGCGCAGTGATACCAGTGCCGGAAGCGCGCTTGAAAGCCATGATGCAGTTATTAGATGCCACGCTGGCTCAAGACCCCATGGCGATGGATGATGCGCTAATGAAAATGGGTGGTCGTCAGGGGCAGGGTGCGCCGCTGGCACTTTATCGGGAGTCTGCAGAATGCGTATCGCCGCTGTTTGCCCCAGGTGAGCAGGATTTCAGTGATGTGCGGGTACACCGTCGCTTGCGCGAGCTAACGCCAAAAGTGTGGGCCGCCATGGATCGTCTGCAACCGCCAGCAGATACTTTGCTGCTTTCCCGCGCGCTTAATGGGCACTATTGGAACTTAGTGCGCCTTAAAGCACGTCTAGATATGCATACCCGCACCGAGCCACTGCTAGCCTGGGCACGCACCCCATAATGAATAGCCGCTGCGGGAGCGTCGCCTGTCATGCTAGACTATTGCGCTTTTCAATAGCGTTTTGAAGACAGTGGAGACGGCAATGCTGGCGGTATGGGTCGATCAACTGCTGGGATTTGCCTCTGGGGCACTCTCGGCAATTAGGCAGCAAGAACACTACCCCGATTTTATGACCTGGGTGCGTGCCGAAGGCGCGGATGCGTTTAATGGCGATGTGGCAACCGCTCAGGCGCTTGCACCTATTTTATGGTCGCAAACGCCGCTAGAGCGGCTTGATTTTGCAAGCGAACCGTTGGCCACCCCAGGCCGCAATGAGCCTTGCTGGTGTGATTCAGGGCGCAAGTTCAAACAGTGCTGCTACCGCGTTGACTTCCCCACGGATATACCTGAACAGATGATGTGGATGCTTTCCCTGCGTGAGTGGAAGGGCGCTACGCTTAAAGCAGCACTAGAAAGCCAACAAGCACCTGCCCAGGCCCTATTAGAAGCCGGGTTAATTGCTGCTGAAAGCGGCCAAACCGGGCGTTCAATGCAGATTCTTGAGTCTCTGTTTGATGGCAGTGATTGGTCGCGTTTGCCGGAGCAGGCCGAGCCTGCCTTTGAAATTTTGCTAGATATTTATCAAGAGCGTGGCTTTACCCGTAAGCGTGCTGATCTGCTTGACGACGTTATGGAACGCGGCCCGCTGTTTTTGCGCGGTGTAGCGCTAGAAAGGCTGTGCTTAATGCACCTGGATAACGATGACTTAGACAGCGCCCGTGCCGCGTTCGTAAAAGCGCAGCAGGCACTGCCGGATTCACCGACGCTAGCCTATATTGAAGCCATGCTGCTGCTGCATGAAGGCCATGAAGCCGAGGCCAAAGAGCGTGCTAATTTCTGGTATCGCCGTCTTGTTCGTCAGGGTGAGCTAGATGAAGAGCAGCTTGAATTTCTAGCAGCCCTGGCAGAAAACCCGGGTGCCACCCTAGCCGACCAGCTGTTGAGTGCTGAAGAAGATATGGCGACGCCGCTGGTGTCGTTGCAGGCACTGTTAGCTGCACTACCTATCGCTCCAAAGCTTACCATTGAGCAAGATGCCGATTCCGGAAGGTTGCACTACACCACCACTGCACGTGAAGAAACCCTGTTTGCGGCCTGGCACGAACAGTTTCAAGTGATGGTCGATGAAGAAGTTGCCTTGGGCTTTCGCGATGATCCGTGGGTGAATGCAATAGACTGGATGTCTGAGCTGTGTGCTCACCCAGAATGGTTGGATGCCCCCCAGGTAGTGCAAGATTTAACCCTGGCACTGACCAGTCGCTTTGGTAGCCTGCCGTGGATGGCACCGGGGTTGCTGGAACCGCTGGCGTTGCGCCTTTCCCGCTGGCTAGAGCAGGCTCGCGCTGCAGGTGACGGCAGCCTATGTTGGGATGATGCAGATAACGCCATGCTACTGCGGACAGGCCTTGCGCTGGTGGTAGGCATGGAGCGCGGAGCGCGCCAGCACTCCCGCGAGTTGGCCGAAGAGCTGCTCGCTATCGATCCGGAAGACAGCCTCGGCTTGAGGGAGCTAGTGCTTGATCAATTATTGCGTGATGACCGCAATGAAGAAGCGCTAGCGCTCACTGAGGAGCCTCAAAAAGACGATGGCTCTTTAGAATTGGGGTTATTGATGGGCCGTACTCTAGCCCTGTATCGGTTGGAAAATCACGATGCCGCTGAAGCAGCACTGGCGGATGTGATCGCCCATAATCGCTACGCCCTTGAGCTGCTATGCGCCGAGAACCCGCGGCCTTCAATGCCTCACGCGGATGGTCAGGTCGATCCTGGCTCCCGCGCAGAAGCATGGCAATATCGTACGTTGATGCGTGACCAGTGGCGCACCACGCCAGGAGCGCTGGCGTGGTTAGCGGATCACCGCTAGCTTTATTTTGCTTCTGCGATCACTGGGGTAGGCACCAACTGCTTATCTCGGCTGATCCAGATGGCTAGCAGAATGGCGGGTAACCCGAGCAGAGTGGCCACTACGAAGAAAGTGGCGTATCCCTGAGCGGTGACGACCAGCCCGCCAAAACCACTTAGAAATTTGCCTGGTAGTGTCATCAGCGACGAAAACAGTGCGTACTGAGTCGCGGTATACGCCCGCGACGTTAAGCTAGAGAGAAACGCAATAAAGACCGCACTAGCTAATCCGTTGGCAAGGTTGTCGCCAATAATGGTGACCACCAGCATGGGCAGTTGGTTGCCAATCAATGCCAAAGCTGCAAACAGTAGATTGGTTACCATGACAAAGCCAGCGCCAATGATAAGCAGTGGCCCAATGCCGTAGCGAGCAACCAGCAAACCGCCAAGAATTCCTCCCGTAATGCTCATGGCAATACCAAAAATATTGGTGACGTTAGCGATAGTGGCCAGCGAAAAGCCTAAGTCGATATACAGTGGATTTGCCATAGAGGCCATGGCAAGGTCGCTAATTCGGAACACTGCGATAAAGACTAAAATGCCTAGCGCCTTTACCCCATAGCGACGGAAGAAGTCGGTAAAAGGGCACACAATGGCACCAATCACCCAAGCACCTAAACGCCGCAAAACTTTTGGTTGGCCACGGCTGGCACGAATGAAGGCACGTACCTTTGGTTCGTGAATGAGTTGAACCGTGAGCGAAGCGCGCTTTGGTTCAGGGCGAATAAGCACAGTGATCACGCCAATGCCTACTAGCGCCGCCATGGAAAGATAAGCGGCATTCCAGGAAAATGCTGAGGCAACGTAGAGCGCACCCGCACCCGCTGCTAGCAGCCCCCCGCGATAGCCGATAATGTAAGTAGAAGCCATCGCAGCCTGTACATCGTCATCTGCTGATTCGATGCGATACGCGTCAATGGCGATATCCTGGGTGGCCGAGCCAAAGGCTACCAGCAGCGCAAAGGTCGCCACCCAGCCCAAATTGCCCACCGGGCTTACTCCCGCTAAGCCAATTAGCCCTATCGCAATCATTCCCTGGGCAAGCAGCATCCAACCACGGCGCTGTCCAAACGAACGCGTCAGGATTGGCAGTGCAAGTCGGTCAACAATAGGTGCCCAAAAAAACTTGATTGAGTAGAGCATGCCAATCCAGGCGAAAAAGCCAATAGCGGCCACTTCTACACCATCGCTGCGTAACCATGCAGAAAGGGTAGAAAACACCAGCAAAAAAGGCAGGCCTGCAGAAAAACCTAAAAACAACATAGTGATGACAGGGGCGCGACAGTAAATACCGAGCGCACTCGACCAACTACGCCGGGGTATCGGGGTGGGCATGTGGATTAACACTCCTAGAAAGAAAACGTCTGCATCTAGGCCCACTAAAAACTGGTCAGTGATAGACTAGGCCTGATATCCATGACAAAGCCGATAGCTTACCGGAGAGGAGTTTTCCATGTCGATTACAGCCCATCAGGTAGTCACTTTACACTATGTGTTAAGCGATGTGCTTAGCGATGGCAGCACCCGCGTGCTAGACGACTCCAACGCGCGTGCTAAGCCCCTAGAGTATCTCCATGGGCACGATAATATTTTGCCTGGTTTAGAGCGTGCTTTGGAAGATAAAACGGCTGGAGATGAGCTGCGAGTCACGCTTGCACCTGCTGATGCCTACGGAATTCGCAATGAAGACTTAGTGCAAGAAGTGAATCGTGCGTCGTTTGGCAACGCGGTGTTGGAACCGGGCAGCCGTTTCCAAACTGAAGGAGAAGCAGGCCCGCAAATTGTCACGGTGCTGAGCATTGATGGTGACATAGTAACGGTCGATACGAACCACCCGCTGGCAGGTCACACACTTCGTTATCAGGTTAATGTATTAGAAGTGCGGGATGCTACCCGTGCAGAATTGGCCAAAGGGCATCCACTGCCTCCAGGAACTGAACACAGCAAAGTAGAAGATCGAAAAGTGCTTTAATGGTTAATGGGCAGACATTGTCTATTGCTTTGTGCATTGCTGGGGCTTTTAATTTTAAGAGCCATCAAAACGTCAATGCGAACAAAATGTACGACGTATTTAACGCTGAAAGGCTCTTTAAGCGTTAAAAACTGATCCATATCAAGTTCCTGATAGGCCGAGATTAGCCCCTTTAAAAAGCTTGACCCAGGTCAGCTTCCTGCCGGTATTAAGACACTACGATGGTGTCATACATCACGGCGGGAGGGGATCACCATGTACTGGGATGATACTGTTATTTTCGGTCTAGTTACTGTCGCGTTAATGATCGTTTTTATGATTGGTTGGGTAGGTTTTGTCGTGCGTGATCATCTCCGAAAGGATGAACGTAAAAAGCATTAACGCCGCTTGTTGTGACAGTCGTCAGGGGAGGGGGCTTGCTTTTGATAGTGAGCTTCCTGTTGCCGGCCCATTTGGGCCGGCTTTTTTTGTTGGTAAAAAATTTTGTTGGCAAAAATGGATATCCTAAAACTGTTTCGTTAAGAATGGTTTCTAAGTAATTAGCTGATCTGTCTGGTAGAGTACACAGCAGCAAAATTAAGGCATAAAACTGCTAGGAAAACGTTTGCCATGAATGCTGTTACTTCCATTGTTGCCATACGCGGTTTCACGCATCATTTTCTAAAGGCTAGCGCTGTTTGCTTTCTGCTATTACTTAGTTGGCTATGCATGCCAGCTTATGCTCAGGCATTAAGTGTTATTAATGGTGAGAAAACTACAACGCTCTCCACCGATGAATTACGTCAGCAGTCGACAACGACGGTGACTCTATTCGACCCCTTTCAAGGGCGCGAAGTGGCTATGCGTGGGCTTGAGTTTCGTCGTTTTTTAATCGATCAGTTTGGCGAAGTTCCCCCTGCATTGCACTTTACAGCATGGGATGATTACGAAGTAACGCTCAGTGGCTGGGATGATCCTAAATGGTTAATGGTGACGGAAGAGGATGGAGAGCCTCTTACGTTGCGTTCTCGTGGGCCATTGCGCTTGGTAGAACAGTCGTACGACGATCAACGAGATATCGAAAATCTGCGTGAATTCAATGATTGGATTTGGATGATTCGTAGCATCGAGGCTCAGTGGTGACCGTCCAACCGCCGCCTAATCCGTTCGCTAGGAAGCGGCGCTATGTGACATGGCTATCGTTAAGCCTAATGAGCTTTATGGCGCTAATGGTGGTGATAGTATACGAAGCTCGCTGGGTATACCCAGAGATACAAGCGTATTTTAGCCAAACAGGCAGTTTGACAGGACAACAGTTAGCCACCCGATCACGGGAGTATTTACAGCGTGCACAGCGCTATTTACTTAGCGAATCGCTGTTTGAAGATGAGCAGCAAGCGCTTAGGCTTAATCTAGATCTCGCCTATGGGTTAATTGACATTGATGTGTATCGTCAAAAATATACTTGCACCAATACCAGTCTTCAGACCCTAACGTTGCTGACCCAACGCCTCGATGAAAATAACGTGGCACCGTTTGACGCCGCCGCTGAATTATTAGGCCCCATTGAATGTTTAACACGCATTGAGATGAACCAGCTTGATCTGCGTGGTATGGCGATTAATGAGTTTTCTCAAAACACACGCCGTCATAATCAGGTTGTCACCTATTCTAGTTTGGTGATTTTTGTACTGGGGCTACTGTTTTGGCGAATGCATGAGCGTCAGTTGCGACGTACTGAGCACGCCACAGAGCAAATGTTGATCTGGATGCAGCAGGCAATGTGCGATCCCCTGACAGGCATAGGCAATCGAAGTGCGCTGCATCAAGATATCGTCAATAACGAAGGGGAATCCCTTGCCTTGATTTTGGTTGATATTGACTTTTTTAAGCAATACAACGATTTTTTGGGCCACCCCGAAGGAGATCAACTATTGCGGCGCCTAGCACGCCTTCTCAAACACGTGCTTGGTAAAGACGCAAAACTGTATCGACTCGGAGGTGATGAGTTTGCTGCTGTAGTGCCTTGTAATGACGATGCGCTATTGGTTAGTTATTGTGATCAAGTGACCTCTGCTTTACAGGAAGCCGATTTTAAACATCCTGCGCATCCAGATAATGAAAGGGTAACGCTGAGTATTGGCGCTGTGCGCTTTACTGCAGGGGAGTTCACGCTCTCTACTGCCTATGAAGCGGCTGACAAAGCGCTTTACCGAGTAAAGAGCGCAGGGCGTGATGACTGGCAGATTACCGCAGCTGCATAATGCTTTCACAAAACACAGCAAGTTAATTAAAAAAAGTAAACAATGGGAAAGTGGTGCCCAGCCGGTGGTTTGGCATTTGCTTCGGGGCTAGGATTGTTTTTGAAACAGTGTTTCATAACCTTTCTAGCGATTAATCCGGAGTGCTGATATGAGCAATGAAGCCGATTCCCTGCTGAATAAACGGCGTTCACGCCGTCAAGTGCTAGCAAGTTTAGGCCTTGGCGCCGCTGCACTTTACGTTGCCCCTACGCTGTTTTCCATGGGGCAAGCTGAAGCGCGCGAACATCACCATTCCCGTTCACGTTACTCGCGGCCCAGCTATTCAAGGCCCCGTTATTCAAGACATAGCTATTCAAGACCAAGCTATTCAAGACATAGCTATTCAAGACCCCGCTATTCAAAAACAAAGCATTCACGCCCAGGTTATTCCCGTCCTTACTACTCTCGCCCACAGCGCTCTCGTTGGGATAGAGATGCTGTTATTGAGATTCGCATAAGTCGTTTATTACCTCGCTGGTAGGATTGAACGTGGCTAGCACATCGATTACTGACGATTATGCACTGGAAAATATTGGTCCTTGCTTGCGCTTGGTTGATGCTGAAAACCTACTTCCAGTGATTCAACAGGCAATGCCTGGCTGGCAGTTAACACCCTGTGAGCCTCAGCAGCATGCGCCTGCTATTTGCGTTTGGCAGCATCCTAATGGTTACTGGCAGGAAGCGCCGGCATTACCGGGTGGCATGTTATTAGATACACCCGCAGGGACCGCATGCAGTGTGATTGCTGATTTAGCGGGTGCCTATCTTCGGCATCATCCTGAGCATATTGGGATTCACTGCGGGGCGGTAGAGGTTAATCAACAGCTAGTAATATTTCCGGATAGCCACCGAGCGGGTAAAAGTACTCTGACCGCAGCGTTTGCCGCGGCTGGTTATCGGGTGTTCGGCGATGATGTACTTACACTTAACAGTTATGGTGAAGGGATAGCGCTGGGTGTTGCACCTAGATTGCGTTTACCGTTGCCCGAGACTCTAGCGTCTGAGTTTCATCAGTTTGTTGCCACTCATCTTGGGCCGCATGATAATCGCTACGGCTACTTAGCGTTAAACGAGCAGCAGCTGGCATCACATGGGGTGCGTTGTCCGCTAGGCGCCATACTCCTTATTGAGCGCGATGAATCGATCAGTGAGCCACAGCTTGTTCGCCTGCAGCCAGGGGATGGACTCTGGCAGTTGTTGCAGCAGAATTTTGCTGAGCATGAGTCGGATAAAACGTTGATTGAACGCTTTTTGCCACTCTTAAAAGATTTGCCGTGTTTTTTAATGCGTTACCGAGATGCTTACGAAGCGGCAACGTGGCTGGCAACCGAGATAGATAACGATGGGTTTCTTGGCGGTGCTGTGGCGACGAATATGTGTCGTCGCCAAACTGCGCCTGAGGCGTTCAAACAGAGCCATGTACTGGCACCAAACGACACGCGCAGGTGGCAAATTAGCCCGGTGGCTCATGAGTTTCCATTGGGTGAAGAGCTGTTCGTCATTGCGAAAGAGGGCGGCGAAATTCATCGTTTGAATGTGACGAGTAGAGCCGTGTGGGCGCTGCTGCAGCATGAGGCTCTATGCCAAGATGACATTGTTGATACCTTAATGGTTTTTTTTGTTGGTGCTAGCAGGCAAAGTATCAAGCGGGATATCTGCCATTTACTGGGCCAACTAGTCAGCTTAGGGTTAGTGCAGCCTGTCGCCGATTAACGCCAATCATCTCGCCATGCTTTTAGCACCCGTTCTGGGTACCATGTTTGTCCTAGGCTGCCGTTATAACGAGCCAATGCGCGGGTGAAGTCGCCGCGTTCGACGGCGAGGTAGTGGGCTAAAATAGTGCAGCCATAACGCAGATTACGATTAGGATCGCTAAGGTTGTCTATTGGCAGGCCAAGCTCTTCGACCCAGAAAGGCATAATTTGCATGAGTCCGGTAGCGCCAGCAGACGAGACCGCATCGGCTTCAAATGCGCTCTCTACTTGAATGAGAGCTAGCACTAGCTCAGGTGGTAAGCCCGCTAAATGGGCTTCTTGGTACAGCCTCGTTAATAATTCGTGGCGTTGTGCTGGTTCGCGGATAAACCGTGATAGTGGCGCATCCATACGGCTACGCCACTGTTGCAACTGCTGCTGAGAATAAGATGTTTGTTGATGGGCAGCATCAAGGGTCAGTCGCAGCGGTGCTGCCACTGCATTGGCCGTCAGCAAGGCAGCAATGAACATGCTGCCTGCTAAAAGCCACCGGTTAACCCAGCGAAAATGCCACGCTATTGCGCCCAGCAACATACGTGGTCTTACTTATTGCTACTCAGCCCTGCTTTTTCACGCAAGAAATCAATAATGGTGTCAGCAGGAATCATGGTCGCCTCATTATCTCGGCGACCTTTGTATTCCAGTTCACCGTTATCTAGGCCGCGATCACCAATCACCAAGCGGTGGGGCACACCCATCAGTTCCAGGTCGGCAAACTTAACACCGGGGCGTGTATCGCGGTCGTCAAGCAGCACGTCTAAGCCCGCCGCTGTTAGTGCTTGGTAAAGGCGTTCAGACTCTTCGCGCACACGTTGTGATTTGTGGGCGTTCATCGGTACCAGCGCTACTTGGAACGGTGCGATGGCGTTTGGCCAGATAATGCCTGAATCATCGTGGTTTTGCTCAATGGCGGCAGCTACCACGCGGGTAACGCCGATGCCATAGCAGCCCATCCATGGGTGACTGGTTTTACCGTTGTCGCCCAGTACTGTCGCGTTCATTGCTTCGGAATACTTTTGTCCAAGCTGGAAGACGTGACCCACTTCTATGCCACGTTTGATAGAAAGCGTGCCTTTACCGTCGGGCGAAGGGTCACCCTCTACCACGTTACGTAGATCGGCAACTTGGGGTAGGGCAACGTCGCGCTCCCAGTTAATGCCAAAGTAGTGCTGACCATCGATATTTGCGCCGGCACCAAAATCACTTATTAGCGCTACACTGCGGTCAATAATGATCGGCATTTCCAAGCCGACAGGGCCGAGGGAGCCAGGCCCTGCTCCAACGGCTGCACGAATTTCTTCTTCACTCGCCATGGTCAGCGGAGCGGCCACCTGGGGAAGGTTTTCAGCTTTGACTTCATTTAGCTCATGGTCGCCACGGATAAGAAGAGCAATCAAGCCACCTTCGGCGGCGTGCACCATTAGCGTTTTAATGGTCTTTTCGATAGGCAGGTCGTACTGCTCGACCAGGGCGGCGATAGTTTTAGCGTTTGGTGTATCGACCAAGCGTATCTCTTCGCTGGGGGCTGCGCGCTCTACGTTGCTACCGAGAGGTGCGGGGAGAGCCTCAGCTTTTTCCATGTTAGCGGCGTAATTAGAGGCGTTGGAGAACACAATATCATCTTCTCCTGAATCGGCTAATACGTGAAACTCGTGGGAGCCAGTACCGCCAATCGAGCCGTTGTCAGCAATGACAGGGCGGAAGTCGAGACCTAGGCGAGTGAAGATGCGTGTATAGGCATCATACATCGCTTGGTAAGTCTCTTTGAGGGAGGCTTCGTCCAGATGGAAGGAGTAAGCATCCTTCATAATAAACTCGCGAGAGCGCATCACTCCAAAGCGTGGGCGAATCTCATCACGGAATTTTGTCTGGATTTGATAGAAGTTAACCGGTAATTGCTTATAGCTGGCAATTTCTTTACGAACCAGGTCGGTAATCACTTCTTCATGGGTTGGGCCTACGCAGTAATCGCGCTCGTGACGGTCTTTCAGACGCAGCAGTTCCGGGCCGTACTGCTCCCAGCGGCCAGACTCTTGCCATAGGTCAGCAGGCTGCACGGCGGGCATCAATACTTCCTGAGCGCCAGCACGGTTCATCTCTTCGCGAACAATGGCTTCAACCTTACGCAGCGTGCGTAGGCCAAGAGGCAGCCACGTATAGAGGCCAGAGGTAAGACGACGGATCATACCAGCGCGCAGCATTAACTGGTGGCTGATGACTTCAGCGTCGGCCGGAGTTTCTTTTAATGTCGCAATCAATAATTGGCTGGCGCGCATGGGCGTGAGTATTCCTTGTTGGTAGGGGTAATGCAAAATCGTTAGGTAATGCAGCGCTTAAGCTAGCGTTGAATGCGGCATTGTACGGCTAAGCGGGTAAAGCGGCAAAATCCTACGTTAACAGCTTGGCGTGTGTTGGTAATCAAATGTGCTAAACTCGCCAAGTTTTGTGGCTCGATAGCACTGGTTAATAACAGCATTTTCTTCGGCTATCGGTATGTTAGGACTTTGAGGGAACCTTCATGCAGCAAGTAGTACGCCGTTGGTTAACGGGGGCCATTGTAGGTGTCTCCATTGTAACGTTAAGTGGTTGTGGGACGCTTTTTTACCCTGAACGTAAAGGGCAATTAAGTGGTAATGTAGACCCGGTCGTGGCTATCGCCAACGGTGTTGGGTTACTGTTTTTCATTGTGCCGGGTGTCATCGCCTATGCCGTGGATTTCTCTAATGGCACTATCTACCTGCCCAGCGAGAGCAGTGCGTCGGTAGATATTCACCACTTAGACGACGCTATGGACGTAGCTGCATTAGAGAAGCTGTTATCAGATAAAGCTGGACAGCCGGTTAGTTTGGAAAACGAGTTGTTGATGATGGAAGAAGTGGCAAGCCTGGATGAAGCATTAGCCATGGTGAGGATGTCGGGCGTGATGGATGAAGAACGCCTCGCGACGATGTAACGCGTAAACCGCACGTCATTCCCGAGTCACCGTACGTCATTCCCGAGTGGGGTGATCGGGAAACCACCCTGACCTTACCCGCCGAGGCCGGAGTACTAACGTCAAACTGGATTCCCGCTAAAAGCATGCGGGAATGACAAGACGGCAGGCACGCGGGAATGACGGAGTGGAAAGTGTCATTCCCGAGTGGGGTAACCGGGAATCCACCTTGACCTTACCCGCCGAGGCCAGCGTACCAACATCAAACTGGATTCCCGCTAAAAGCATGCGGGAATGACAAGACGGCAGGCACGCGGGAATGACGGGGTGGAAAGTGTCATTCCCGAGTGGGGTAATCGGGAATCCACCTTGACCTTGGCCTGCAGCCGCCCGAAATCCCAGGTCAACATGGATTCCCGCTAAGGGCCTGCGGGAATGACGAGGGCGACACGGAGGGCTGGGGTGGAATCACCGTCAGGCACTTACCAGCCCATCGGCTAATGCCAGTCAGGCTTAACTGACTGGCATTAGCCCAGTAGTGAACGCTCTGGGGGCTTTTTACTAGCGCATTGTCTTATCTACGTCTAACCGTGTGGGGGCTTTGTCAGCTTTAGTACCACCAAGCCTGCTACAAGCCCCCAGAATGCGCCGCCTATACCTAGCAAAGTGATGCCAGAACCAGTGAGTAAAAAGGTGATAATGGCGGCATCTCGTTGCCTGCTATTCTCAAATGCATTTGCTAACCCACCACTTAAGGTGCCCAGTAACGCAATACCTGCTAGCGACATGACTAAGACACTGGGAAGTGTATTGAAGACGCCGGTAACTGTGCCCCCAAAGATCCCCATTGCAATATAGAACACACCCGCTGCCACGCCTGCGGTATAGCGTCTGCGCGGGTCGGCATGTGAATCTGGCCCAATACAGACTGCTGCGCTAATAGCCGCCATATTAAGCGCATAGCCACCAAAGGGGGCGAGCAAAAGCGTTGCACCCCCTGTCCAGCTGATAAGTGGCGAACTGTTTGGCTGATAGCCTGCTGCCCGGAGCACTGCTACACCAGGTAAGTTTTGGGTCGCCATGGTAATCACAAACAAAGGAATGCCAATGCTGATCAGTGTTGGCAGCGAAAAGACGGGCGTGATGAAAACAGGGGCTGTAGGTGTCAGCGGAATATTTTGTAGGTTTAGTTGGCCCTGCCACAGGGTAATTGCAATGCCGATTAATAGTACGCCGGGCACCGCGAGTGTCGGCCATAAACGTCGGCCTGCTACCCAGGCGGCTAACATAGCCAGTGGTAGCCGCCATTGGTTTTCCATAACGTTAAACAGCTCTAAGCCAAAGCGCAGCAGAATACCTGCCAATAAAGCGGATGCAATCGCGCTGGGTATATAACGCATCACGCGCTCAAACAACCCTGTTACCCCGCATAGCGTAATCAGCAGCGCAGAGAATAGAAAAGCACCGATAGCTTCTTCAATGGGAACGCCAGGAAGGTTCGTCGCCAAAAACGCTGCACCTGGCGTTGACCATGCTGTTAATAAAGGCATGCGATAGCGCAGCGAAAGCCCTAATGAGGTAATGCCCATACCAATACCCAGCGCCCACAGCCAGGAGCTAATTTGTGCGGTGCTGGCACCCGCAGCGGCAGCCGCTTGGAAAATGATCGCCGCTGAGCTCGTATAGCCAATGGTTACCGCCACAAAACCTGCGGTAACGGTCGAGACGCTGATGTCTTGCCAGAAAGAGGTGTTGGGCGTGTCATTGGTCGGCAGAGTTTGTGGCGCTTCCATTGTGTTGCCTCGCTAGCGCGGTAGTTTGTGCGTTATAACGCACGGTCGCAAGAGGCTATCATTGTGCGTAATAACGCACAAGTGTTAAGTGCCCGTGTGTATCAATGAATGAATCGGTAAACTACTTAGGTGAATATCGAGGAGAGCCTCATGGCAAGTGAGCCACACACCATTGCTGAACATGTTGCGGGAACCGTTAAAAAACTGCGCAAAGATCGTGGCTGGAGCCTAGATCGTGCGGCGAGTAAAACGGGGGTGAGTAAAGCCATGTTGGGACAGATAGAGCGTGGTGAATCAAGCCCAACGGTATCAACGCTGTGGAAAATTGCTAGCGGCTTTCGGGTGTCATTTTCAACCCTATTTGATGGCGACAAGCCTGCGCTAGGAGAACTTCACCGGTATGGCTGGGAGTCTGTTTGGGGCGATGATAGTGCTGGCATGCAGGCGAGGTTGCTATTTCCTTATGACCCGCTGTTGGGCTTTGAAATGTTTATGATTGAACTGGCGCCCGGAGCCATCAGTGAATCGTCTCCCCACGCTAGCGGGGTGGTAGAGCACATTGTCGTTGTCGAGGGTGAGATGGAGCTGCGCATTGACGAGCGCTGGCAAACATTGCGGGTTGGCGAGGGGCTGCGCTTTTTTGCCGACCGCCCCCACGCCATGCGTAACAGTACGACGACACGGCTACGGTTTCACGATGTGATTCACTATTTGCCAGGCGCTGCGTCAGGCTCTTGAGCATCGAGCACTTGCGAGCGTAACCAATTGAGTTCGTCAGCCCAAATGCCGGGTTCGACGGTTTCCAAAATCATCGGTATGTCATGAATGCGTTCGTCTTGCATGATCGTTGTGAACGCGTCCAGGCCAATATTGCCCTTACCCAGGCTGTGGTGGCGGTCTAAACGGCTGGCGAAAGCACTCTTGGCATCGTTTAAATGCATACCACGTAAATACTCAAAGCCGACCACCTTGCCTAGCTCATTCAACGTTGCCTTGGTGGCCTCGGCGGTACGCAAGTCATATCCGGCGGCGAAGGCATGGCAAGTATCAATACAGACGCCAACACGGGTTTTATCATCAACGTGAGCAATAATTTCTGCCAAATGCTCGAAGCGCCAGCCAAGGTTAGTGCCTTGTCCGGCGGTGTTTTCAATCACTGCCGTGACACCTTTTGTAGGTAACAACGCTTCGTTGATCGAGTCCGCAATGCGTTTGAGGCAGTCGGTTTCGCTAATTTTGTTCAGGTGACTGCCAGGGTGAAAGTTCAATAAGGTAAGGCCTAGTTGCTCACAGCGCTGCATTTCGTCTAAAAATGCCACGCGTGACTTTTCAAGCCCATCGGCTTCTGGGTGGCCTAAGTTAATCAGGTAACTGTCATGGGGCAAAATTTGTTCTGGGCCAAACCCATGGGTTTGGCAGGCGTGTTTAAACGCTACAATCGCTTCGTCAGTCAGTGGTTTACCTTTCCACTGTCGCTGATTTTTAGTGAAGAGGGCAAAGCCGTTTGCGCCGATATCGACCGCGCGTAACACTGCTTGATCAGCGCCACCCGCTGCGCTCACATGGGCACCAAGATAGTGCATGATTTTCCTTAGCAATTAGTTAGGCAGTGAGCGAATTTAACCGTGTTGCCGTCGATTATTCAAATAGCGTTGAAACGCTTCAGGCTCATCGGTAATCGCACTGGCTATTCCCCAGTTCCAACGGCTTTCAAACGCGCCTGGGTCGTTGGCGGTATAGCATAAAATTTCATAACCATCGCGGCGCATGGCAGCGGCCTGTGTATGTTTTAAGCGTGGCCAGTGGGGGTGAATGCTAAACGCCTCGACGGCTTCACATTGGCTACGCCAGGTAGGCGGTATACTGCCAAACAGTACGCCCAGCGCGAGTGCTTCTTTAGGTGCAATAAGGCGGCAACGAGCTAAGGCTTGGGCATCAAACGAGGACACAATCAGCCGTTCGGCGGGTAGGGCGGCTAATACGACTGGCAAGACGGTCTCCACTAAGGCGATGGGGTCGCGGCCTTTGTTTACCTTGATTTCTAAATTCACCCCCATGTTCAGCTCGTTCAATAGCGCTAGCATTGCCTCAAGGCTGGCCATCCTTTCACCTGCAAATGCATCGCCAAACCAGCTGCCAACGTCAAGCTGTTGCGCTTGTTGCCACGTCAGGCTGGCAAGTTCACCACGCTGGTCAGAACAGCGGTTAATATCGCTATCGTGCCAAATCACAGGGGTCCCATCGCCCAGTAGCTGAACGTCCAGTTCTACCCAGGTAGCACCTGCTTGGTGAGCGGCACGCACCGCCGTTAAGGTATTTTCAGGCGCGGCTGCTGAGTAGCCACGGTGGGCAATAAGCGTTGGCAAACAGATGGCTGGGTGCGTCATAGTCTATCCGTATAAACTGTCGATGTAGGCGGAGATGTAGGCGTAACCGATCAACGTTACCGTCGATAATGATAAGTAGTTTAGCATGCTGGCATGACAGCAATATGTCCTGTATGGATGGCTAATCGCTTGATTTTAATTGCTCAACGCGGTTGGATGGCCTGCTATATATCCAATAATTAACAATAGGAGTTTATCCAGATGCCAAAGCGTATCCAATTTTCAAAAACGGGTAGTTCAGAGGTGTTGGAGTGGGTCGAGACAGAGCCTAAAGCTCCCGGTGCTGGCGAAGTGCGCATTGAGAATAAAGCAGTAGGCCTGAATTTTATTGATATCTATTTTCGGACGGGGCTTTATCCTGCTCCCTCCATGCCTTCTGGCTTAGGGACGGAAGGTGCCGGGGTTGTCGACGCTGTAGGTGAAGGCGTTACCCATTTAAAAGAGGGAGACCGAGTAGCGTATGCCCAAGGCCCCTTAGGTGCCTATGCAGAATTGCATACGTTGCCAGCCGCCAAAGTGGTCAAGCTGCCGGACTTTATTGATTTTGAAACCGCAGCGGCCAGCATGCTGAAAGGCTTAACCGTGCAGTACTTGCTGCGCCAAACCTATGAATTAAAGGGCGGCGAGACCATTCTTTTTCATGCTGCTGCTGGTGGCGTTGGTTCGATAGCTTGCCAGTGGGCCAAGGCGCTGGGCGTTAAGTTAATCGGTACGGTTAGCTCAAAGGAGAAAGCTGACCTTGCCATGGCCAATGGGGCATGGGCGACGATCAACTACAGCGAAGAGAATGTGGTTGAGCGGGTGCGCGAGCTAACCAATGGTGATATGTGCGACGTCGTTTATGATTCGGTAGGAAAAGATACCTGGGAAATGTCGTTAGATTGTCTAAAGCCTCGTTCGCTAATGGTTAGCTTTGGCAATGCATCTGGACCAGTAGATGGTGTGAACATTGGTATTCTGAACCAAAAAGGTGCGCTGTATGTAACGCGGCCAAGTCTGAACGGCTATGCGGATACCCGTGAGCGTCTTGAAATGATGTGCGATGACTTTTTTGCCATGATCGAAAGCGGCAAGCTTCGTATTGATGTAGCCAATCGCTACCCGCTCCAGGATGCAGGAAAGGCACAAGATGCCCTGCAAAGCCGCAAAACAACAGGCTCAACTATTCTTCTGCCTTAGCCCGAATACCTGTGGAGTGCAATCAATGAGCCAGACGTTACCTAAACTTATCGATGCTACCCTGACCCTGGAGCACCGGGTGGCAACGCTGACCTTAAACCGCCACGATGTGCGTAATGCGCTAACGGGCACCGCACTGGTTGATGATATCGTCACAACGGCTGAGTGGCTGAATACCGCAAGCGACGTATCTGTATTAGTGATCACTGGTGCGGGATCTGCTTTCTGCGCCGGGGGTAACGTCAAAGACATGGCTGAACGTGGGGGCGATTTCGCAGGCGACGTAGCGGAAGTGGCTGAACGCTACCGTCGAGGTATTCAGCGCATACCGTTGGCGCTAAGTAACGTCGAGGTGCCAATTATCGCAGCTGTCAATGGCGCAGCCATTGGGGCGGGATTTGACCTAGCCAATATGGCGGATATTCGCGTTGCTTCTAGCAACGCCACGTTTGGTGAAACCTTTTTAAACCTAGGGATCATTCCAGGTGATGGAGGCGCTTGGTTTATGCAGCGTCAGATAGGCTATCAACGCGCTTTCGAGCTGACGCTTTCAGGCCGGATTATCAATGCCGAAGAAGCGTTAGCTTATGGTGTGGTATTGGAAGTGGTTGCACCGGATGCATTAATGACTACCGCCATGACTCATGCTACGCGTATCGCGGCACAGCCGCCAAAAGCGACCCGCTTAACCAAGCGGTTGATGAAATTGGCACCAGATATGGAGTTAAAAGCATTTTTAGATGTGTGTGCGGTTTTTCAAGGCATGTGTCATAACGAGCCGGAGCATCTTGAAGCGGTTGAGCGATTGCTAGCACGAATGAAAAAGTAGTTTTTAATCAACTGTTTTATATAAAAGCCTGGCCTCGTCAGGCTTTTTATTGTTCTGCTCTCCTAAGACTATACGGTCGTATAGTCATCATCTAATGTGTTGTTAGTTGGCGCATAAGCCGAGCGTACCCAACCCAAGGAGAAGGACATCGCATGATAATGGAAAGCATTGGGCTTACGCCCAGCACGCTGGTTTTTATCGTTTTGGGGTTAACGCTTGCTGCTTTTATGTGGGGGCGGTTTCGCTATGATTTAGTCGCGCTTGCGGCGTTGCTCGGTTCGGTAATGCTAGGGCTGGTTCCCGCAGATGATGCCTTTATGGGGTTTGGGCACCCGGCTGTCATTACAGTGGCCGCAGTGCTAGTGATTAGCCGTGGCTTTGAACGTTCTGGTGTCGTCGATATTATTGCCAACCAAGTTCTGAAAGTAGGTGAGCGACTGCTGCTGCAGTTGCTGGTGTTGGTTGGTACGGTCGTGGTGCTTTCTGGGGTAATGAATAATGTGGGTGCGCTGGCGCTGCTGTTGCCGGTGGCAATGCGTCTTGCCCGTGAACATAATACGTCGCCATCGCTACTGTTGATGCCGCTTGCTTTTGGTTCATTGCTGGGAGGTTTAACCACGCTGATTGGTACGCCGCCTAACATCATTATTTCTACCTACCGCGGCAATGTCACCGGTGAAAACTTCGGTATGTTCAGCTTTACCCCAGTGGGGGTAGTGGTAGCACTGGTCGGCCTTGTATTTATTGTGCTGGTAGGCTGGCGATTGACGCCTAAGCGCAGTGGACAGGCGTCGACCGAGGAAATGTTTGATACGGCTAATTACCTAGTCGAGCTAAAGGTGACAGAAGAATCAAAGGCCAATGGTCTGACACTGCATCAGCTTCATGATGAGCTAGAAGAGACTATTCCGGTACTTGCCGTGGTGCGGGAAGATAATCGCAGAGCCGGGTATTCATTTCATGGGGTGCTTCAAGAAGGCGATATTTTATTATTAGAAGCAGGGCCTGATGAATTAAAACTGCTAGAAGATAAAGTAGGGCTGAGTGCTATTGCAGAGCCAGAAGAAGATAATGAGACTGACCGTGATGAAGCTGATAGTGAAAACGGGGCTTCACAACCGTTGGATGAGCGCCAGCCTGTTGATACGGAGGGTTTGCAGTTAATTGAAGCAGTAGTGCGCAGCGATTCGATGATGGTTAATCGAAGCGTTCGCCAGCTGCGGCTAAACCAGCAATTCGGTCTGCATTTAGTCGCGGTGGCCCGCGATGGAGGGCGTTTAAAGCAGCGTCTTCGGGACATTCGTTTTCAAACAGGCGATGTTCTGCTGTTACAAGGCAGTGAAAACGAAATAGCTGATAGCTTAGCGACCCTGGGGTGTTTGCCGCTGGCCAACCGTGAACTTCATTTAGGGCAGCCACGAAAATTAGCGCTCTCGATTGGTATTTTTGCCCTCGCTATTCTTGCGATGCTATTTGATCTGCTGCCAGCAGCCGTTGCGATGAGTTCAGCAGCGCTGATTTCCCTGCTAATTGGTGTCCTGCCATTGAGGGAAGGATATCAGGCCATTGATGGTCCCGTGATTGTTCTTCTTGCGGCCATGCTACCGGTAGGAGAGGCGCTTGAAACGAGTGGTGGTGCCGACATTATTGCTGACGCATTACTCCGGTTTGGCGTTGAGTGGCCCATTATTGTTTCATTAGCGGGACTCTTTATTCTTTCAATGTTGCTTTCCAATGTCGTCAATAATGCCGCCGCCGCGTTATTAATGGCACCCATTGCTGCGAGTCTTGCCAAAGGCTTTGGCGTGTCACTCGACCCTTTTCTAATGGTGGTAGCGGTGAGTGCCTCCTGTGCTTTTTTAACGCCGATAGGCCACCAGTCCAATACTCTCGTACTTGGGCCGGGTGGTTACCAATTTGGTGATTATTGGAAGCTCGGATTGCCGCTTTCGTTAGTGGTGATGGTGGTCGCTATCCCTGCCATTTTATGGGTATGGCCCCTTTAATGGAGCAGTTACTTAGCGAGCACAAGAGGAGTGGCCCAATGTTCGTATTATTGAATTTCGAAAATTTGCTACTCTATAGCCCATAGAGAACAGCACTTATAAACCAATAAATAACGGACAGGCCGGGCTTATGAACCAACAGTTTCGCCAGGATGCCATCGTCGAGCTGGTACGCCAGCATGGCTATATGAGTATTGAGCAGCTGACCGATCACTTTGCAGTGACACCACAAACCATTCGTCGTGATTTAAATACGCTAGCAAATGAAGGGCGGGTGCGTCGTGTGCATGGTGGTGTAGGTATAGAGTCGAGTACTGTTAATACCGCTTATAGCACGCGTAAAACACTCCATTTAGAGGAAAAAGAGCGAATTGCGTACTGCTTGGCACAGCAAATTCCTCATCACTCTTCGCTGTTTATTAATATTGGTACCAGTAATGAAATGATTGCCCAGGCATTGCTTGAACACCAGGGCTTAGAAATCATTACCAATAATTTAAATGTGGCAGCTATTCTTCAGCACAAAGAAGATTTCACCGTGATTATTGCTGGTGGGCAAGTTCGCTCTCGCGATGGCGGGATTATTGGTGAAGCCACGATCGATTTTATCAACCAATTTAAAGTCGATTACGGCATTATCGGGATTAGCGGCATCGATGAGGATGGCTCGCTACTTGAATTTGATTACCAGGAAGTGCGTGTTGCCCAGGCGATTATTGCCAATTCGCGCCGCGTTTATTTGGCTGCCGATTACTCTAAATTTCATCGCAACCCAGTGGTTCGCCAGGGCAATATTTCTCAGCTTGATGCGTTATTTACCGATCGAAAGCCTCCCGAAGCCATTCAGCAGTTGTTGACCCAGCATGGCGTGGCGCTACATATCGCCTAAGTATGTTGCCTAATCAATGGCGTAGCATGGCCGCCAATGCGTTAAGGATAAAGGAGAGTATTTTCATACTTGAGCATTTGGGGCGGCTGGAGTAGCCTTGGATGATAATAAAGCGAAACAAAACATACAAAATCGAAAGAACCTACAACAAAGTGAACGCTATATGTCCTCCTTTATTCTCGCCATTGACCAAGGTACCACCAGCTCGCGCGCCATTTTGTTTGACCGCCAAGGCCAAATAGAGGCGGTTGCTCAACAGGAATTCCCCCAGCACTTCCCCCAAGATGGGTGGATAGAACATGATCCCGAAAATATTTGGGAGACTGTCATTGCCACTTGTCGTGAGGTGCTCGAAAAAGCGAGTATTTTGCCAGAGCAGATTGATGGAATTGGCATTACTAATCAGCGTGAAACCACGGTGGTATGGGATAGAGAGACGGGTAAGCCTCTCTATAATGCAATTGTTTGGCAAGATCGGCGCACCTCTGAGCTTTGTCAAACACTCCGCGATCAAGGGCACACTGAGGCAGTACAAGCGAAGACTGGCCTCTTGATAGACCCCTATTTTTCTGCCACCAAACTCGCCTGGATACTCGATAACGTCGCAGGAGCCCGCGAGCGTGCACAGCGCGGTGAGTTACTGTTTGGCACTATTGATACCTTTTTAATTTGGCGATTAACCAATGGTAAACAGCATGTCACTGATGCCACCAATGCGTCACGGACAGCTATTTTTAATATTCATAATCAAACATGGGATGAGGAACTGTTAGCGTTATTCAACGTTCCTGCCAACATGTTGCCTGAGGTAAAAGACTCCAGCGATGATTTTGGTACCACTGACGCGCATTGGTTAGGGGCATCTATCCCCATTGCCGGTGTTGCAGGTGACCAGCAGGCCGCGCTGGTTGGTCAAGCGTGCTTTCAGCCAGGGATGGGAAAAAGCACCTATGGCACCGGCTGTTTTATGATCGTCAACACCGGAGATACGCCGTCGGTATCACGCAACCGCCTATTAACGACGATAGGCTACCGAATTAACGGCAAGCCCACCTATGCAATGGAAGGCAGTATTTTCGTTGCAGGGGCGACTGTTCAATGGCTGCGAGATGGATTGAATTTGTTTGCGGATGCGTCAGAGACCGAGGCGCTTGCCAAAGAAACTCGCAGCGGACATAGCGTTTACTTGGTGCCAGCCTTTACTGGCTTGGGTGCTCCTCATTGGGATCCTAAAGCGCGAGGGGCAATTTTTGGTCTGACCCGAGATACTGGCATTGCCGAAATTGTTGCGGCAGGGCTTCAAGCAGTGTGTTACCAAACCCGTGACCTACAACACTGCATGAACGACGATATGGAAGCTACGCCAGGTAATCTACGTGTAGACGGTGGCATGGTAAAGAATAGCTGGGTGATGCAGTTCTTAGCCGATATGCTTAACGTTCAGGTAGATAGACCCACGATTCTTGAAACAACAGCGCTGGGAGCCGCTTACTTGGCAGGCTTGCGTTTGGGCTGGTACGACACACTGGAAGAAATTGAACAACTCTGGCGGTGCGAAAAGAGCTTTACGCCAACAATGCAAGAGACAACCCGGGATGCGTTATACCAAGGTTGGCTAGACGCCGTAAATCGCGTGCGTTCGAATTAACAACAATTTATTGGTCACTTCAATACGCAAAAGCCGCTATCGATGATAGCGGCTTTTTGATGTTGTTGATGGTTGATCAATGAGTATGCTGTGGCTCTGCTTGGGCAACGTAGGGCTGTGATGTGTCGCGATTCTCCGCAAAGTAGGTGGCAAAGCGCTCTTCCGCTTGATCCCCAAATAGAACTTGGCACGCCTCTTTCAGCCCCTTAGAGTGACGCAACTGCTCATGGTGGACAACCAACGAGACCTTAGCTCTTCGGCGCAAGAAGTCCTCCAATTGAGTAATCATTTCATGGTCCCGGGCATGCTCTAGTTCGCAACGAATATACTCGGTACCTTCAATGAGAATATCAGCCTCCGTAGGGTCTTGGCGGATCTTTTCTAGCATTTGCATGGCCTGCTCAGCATAACGACGCCATAGCCGCGAGGAGAGTGGTTCAGTGGATGTCGGGGCGGTCATCGCATCTAACCCCATCCGCTTAGCCTGATCCATAAATTGCTGTTTAACGGGCTCTGGCGGCTCACCATACCAGCGATAGTCAATATCGCTGAGGTTAACGCCTAATCTAACTACTTCTTCAGCGATTTCATCGCCTACATTCAAGCAGTCGGTTAATTTACCGCCAAAAATACTGATGTGGGCGCTATCCGCATTGGTATCGATCACGTGTTTACGCGACAGCTGGAGAAAATCGCGATCGCTACCTTGATCCGCTTTGATGGCTAGCGGGCGAACACCACAGCGTGTTGAAATAATATCGTCTTGTGTCAGTGGCTTTTCTAACGTTAGGCGCTTATTGATATTTTCTAATACGAAGTCGATATCTTCAGCAGTGACATCGACCTCTGGGTGTTCCATATGCGTATCAGTGGTGCCGATACAAGTACGGTTTCCCATAGGGATGACAAAAAACAGTCGTCCATCGTCGGCAAAGAACGCAAGAACCCGTTTTGTTTTGGTTAATTGCGGGACGATAAGGTGAATACCTTTTGAATAAAGGTGCTGATGGGTGGTTTTTTCTCCGGTGAGCGCGTTGTGCTGGTCTACCCACGGGCCAGCAGCATTAATTAATACTTTTGAGCGAATGTTAAACGTGCTGCCATCCATCACATTACGCGCTTTTGTTATCCAGTACTGTCCCTCGCGCTCAGCACCAAGAGACTCAACATAATTGGCTGCAATCGCTCCATAATTAAGCGAATGACGAACAAAATTAAATACAAACCGGGCATCATTATCGTGTAGATAGGCATCTGAGTATTCGAACCCGCCTATTGAACCTTCGATATCAATAATTGGCTCTTCTTGCTTAATGTTTTTAGGGGACAGTAAACGAGGCAACTTAGTAAAGCCGTTGCCCATGAGCCAGTAGAGCCAGGTACCCGCCCATAAGTACTTTGGCGAATGGCGGAAACCTTTGCTGATAGTGGTAAGAAAGCGAATTTCCTGAACGGTAGAAGGGTAACTTTTAATCAAGTGATTACGGCTTTTACACAGTTTACGAACTAATGCGAAATCCTTGCTTTCCATATATTTAATGCCCCCCCAAACTAAGTTAGAGGAGTGCATACTGGTGCTTCCCGCAAAATCACCGCGGTCTATTAAAGCGACCTTAGCACCTTTTCCTGCAAGCGCAGCGGCGGTCGCTGCACCATTAATGCCGCCACCGATGATTAGTGCGTCAAAGTCGTCAGTGTGCAATTTCTCAATATTCCGGTTACGCAGTTTCATAGCGGTTCCAATTAACAAAGAAAAAGCCCCGTATTTAGGTAGCGGTTTCAACATGACAACAAAGCAATAAGCCTAAGTAGACCAGCCAGCCCTGCTGTTATTTGCTTGCCGCTGATGAAACCTAGTGTCGGCCTGAAAGGGGCGGGCAACTGCCCGCCCAAAAGGATTAGCGGGTACCCGCTTCCATCCAAGCTTCCATCATTTCATCATAAGGAACGGTAGTTCCTTGCGGCATTTCATCATCAAGCTTCTGCTTAGGAGAGCCTTCTTGATCCAGCCAGTATTGCGGGTCGCGCTCTTCGTTAAGCATTGGGGCATAGCTGTCGAAGACGTTTGCGCGTGCTAAGCGGTGCATGGTGTTATCCATGTCTGCTGCTAGCTTATCCAAACCCTCTTGAGGAGTAACTTCACCACTCATTACCGGCGCTAGGTTTTGCCACCACAGTGGAGCCATACGTGGGTAATCGGGTACGTTGGTGCCCGTAGGTGTCCAGTTGGATTCGTTGGGGCTGCGGTAGAACTCAACCAAACCGCCAAGCTTAGGTGCCATTTCGGTCATCTGTTCAGAGAAAATGTCAGACTCGCGAATTGGCGTTAGGCCAGCCATCAGTTTTTCAAGTGAGGTTGTTTTGGCCACCGTAAACTGGGCAAATAGCCAAGCAGCGGTACGGCGATCTTCAGGTGTGGAGTCAAAGAATGTCCATGCCCCCACGTCTTGATAGCCTACTTTCATGCCTTCTTCCCAATACGGGCCAGTGGGGGAAGGGGCCATACGCCATAGCGGGTTGCCTTCATCGTCGGTTACTGCCACGGCAGGGTCGGTCATGTCTGCTGTGAAGGCGGTATACCAGAAAATTTGCTGGGCAATATGGCCTTGGGCGGGAACTGGGCCGGCCTCACCAAAGGTCATGCCTTGGGCTTCTTCGGGAGCGTAGTCACGAAGCCAATCAACCGCTTTTTGCATTGCAAAGACAGACGCTGGCGAGTTGGTCGCACCGCCACGGCTAACGCTAGCGCCTACCGGCTGGCTATCTTCGTTGACACGAATGCCCCAGTCGTCAACTGGGTTGCCAGACGGCACGCCAGGGCTGCCCATGCCTGCCATGGAGAGCCAGGAGTCGTGGAAACGCCAGCCAAGTGATGGATCACGACGGCCGTAATCCATGTGGCCATAGACGGTAGTTCCATCGATTTCACCGACATGATCGGTAAAGAACTCGGCAATATCTTCGTAAGCCGTCCAGTTGGTGGGCACTCCGAGATCATAGCCGTAAATTTCTCGGAACTGCTCTTGCAGGTCTTCACGCTGGAACCAGTCATAGCGGAACCAGTAAAGGTTAGCAAATTGCTGAGTAGGTAGCTGGAATAAGCTACCATCTGGGCCGGTGCCATACTGCAAGCCAATAAAGTCGTCTAGGTCCAGTGTGGGCAGTGTGTAATCTGCCCATTCGTTTTCCATTGCCTGCGTGAGGTTGATGGTAGTGCCATAGCGGATGTGCGTGCCGATAGAGTCGGTATCATTAACAAAGCCGTCATAGATGCTGTTACCTGATTGCATCTGGTTTTGCATGGTGTCGACAACGTCGCCTTCACCAATAATATTGTGAGTAATATTGATGCCGGTTAGCTCACTGAACGCCTCTGCCAGTACTTCGCTTTCATAAACGTGGGTGGTTAAGCCTTCTGCGACGGTTTGGATATCCATACCACGGAATGGCTCAGCTGCTTTTGCAAACCAAAGAAGCTCTTCAATTTGCTCTTCACGACTTAGGGTCGAGTTTTGGAAATGTTCGTCGACCAAGCGTTCCGCGATTGCCCGTGCATCGTGATCGTCGGCTATCAGTGTCCCTGATGCGAGCATAAGACTGGCGGCGAGAGTAGTAAGTTTGAACTTGTTATTACGCATGTTGACCTCGTTTTATTGTGTTCTTCCTTGATAGCATGAGCGTCCTTGATACTGCCGTACTTAACGCTAGGGCTATCCCCAGCGCATTAACACCAGCAGCCATACCGCTGATAGTGCCAGTGCAATCCAAATCGAAAGTGACGTGAATCCAATAACACCCAGGTGAATAAAGGCGGCTGACAACAGGCTAATAAACAGGCGGTCACCTCGGGTGGTCGATATAGGTAAAAAGCCTTTTCTTTCAATGCTGGGTGAACGCAGTTCCCAGATCGTCATGCCTGCTAACATGGCCGCAATGGAAGAAAAGAAAATAGCCGTCGGTAAGGTCCATACCATCCAGGACATGAGATTTACTCCTCTTAGGTGCGGCCCAGGGCAAAGCCCTTAGCGATGTGATTGCGTACGAAGTAAACCACTAGAATGCCGGGAACGATGGTTAACATACCGGCGGCGGCCAGTGTGCCCCAGTCGATACCCGAAGCCGTGGATGTTCTTGTCATAATCATGCCGATAGGCTGTGCATCGGTGGCAGTTAATGTTCGCGCCAGCAGCAGTTCAACCCAGGAGAACATGAATAGGAAGAACAGTACGACGCCGATACCAGAACTGATCATGGGAATGAAAATCTTGACGAAGAACTTAGGAAAACTGTAACCATCGATGTAAGCGGTTTCGTCGATTTCTTTAGGAACGCTGCTCATAAAGCCTTCCAAGATCCAAATAGCTAACGGGATATTGAACAAGCAATGCGCCATGGCCACGGCAATGTGGGTGTCAAATAGCCCAACAGAGTAATACAGCTGGAAGTAGGGCAGCAGGAAGACCGCTGGCGGTGCCATCAAGTTTGTTAATAGCCAGAAAAATAGGTGTTTATCACCGATAAACTTGTAACGGCTAAAGGCATAGGCGGCAGGCAGTGCCACTAACATGGTGATAATCATATTCATCACCACATACATGATGGAGTTGACATACCCCATGTACCAGCTTGGGTTAGTGAAGATGCCAATGTAATTATCAAAGGTCAGGTTCTGCGGCCATAGCGTCATTGACCCAAGGATCTCGCTGTTAGTTTGCAGCGACATATTGAGTAGCCAATAAAGGGGTAGCATCAGCAGCACAATGTAAATACCCAGTAGCACTCGCTTTCTTAACCGAGAGCGTGAGTTACGCTTGCGCCGCTCAGCTGCTGGAACCTTACTGAAAATAGTGTTGTATTTTTCACCCTGTTGGGTGTTTTCAAGTTGGTAAGTCATCTCACGCGCCTCCCTGTGAATTCTTGTCTTTTTGCAGATGCATGATGGTGGTGTAGAAGACCCAGCTCACTAGCAAAATGACCAGGAAGTAAATGATTGAGAAGGCGGCAGAAGGGCCCAAGTCCTGCTGACCGATAGCCATAGTGGCAAGCGACTGACTTAGGAAAGTAGTAGAACTGCCAGGTCCTCCACCGGTGAGAACGAACGGTTCGGCGTAGATCATGAACGAGTGCATAAAACGCAGTAGTACCGCGATAACCAAAACGTTAGTGAGCTTTGGTAACTGAATATAGCGAAACACTGCCCATTTAGAGGCCCGGTCAATTCTTGCTGCTTGATAATAGGCTTCTGGAATAGAGCGCAACCCGCTATAGCAGAGCATCGCGACAAGCGGTGTCCAGTGCCATACATCCATTAAGATAATGGTTGCCCAGGCGTCACCGGCATTACGGGTGATGTTGTAATTAATACCTAGCTCGCGCAGACCCCAGCCCATTAACCCAATATCGCCGCGGGTGAAAATTTGCCAGATACTACCAACAACGTTCCATGGAATTAGCAACGGGAGCGTAATCAGAATCAGCACTGCTGACGCCTGCCAGCCTTTCTTAGGCATAAGCAAAGCAATGCCTATGCCCAGGGGGATCTGGATGGTGAGAATAATCAGTGAAAACAGTATCTGCCGACCAAATGCAGCTTGCAGCGCCGAGTCGTTAAGCATGGTGCGAAACCACTCGGTGCCAGTAAAGAAGCTAGCGTTGGGGCCTAGTACGTCCTGTACTGAATAGTTGACGACGGTCATTAAAGGAATGATGGCCGAAAACGCTACCAGTACCAGCATTGGCAGGACTAATAGCCAGGCGCGGTTGTTATAGACTTTATTATTCATGAGGTAACCTCCACCCGGTATTCGTCCACAAACAGCCCTAACTGATCGTGATCGAAGGTGAGATAAATATCGTCTCCGAATTCAGGGTGACCTTCCGGCAAGCGTGCCTTAAACGTCTGGCCAGCTAGCTCAAAGGTAACAATTGAATAAGTGCCTAGGTCCTGAACTTGGCGCTTAAGAGCGGGTAAAGCGCCTTCACGCTTAGAGGCATGTACAGAGACAAACTCGGGGCGAATACCGACTTTTATATTCGAGCTTTTCGCAGTAGCAATAGCATCCACAAACGCTTGCGGCATGGGCAGTAGAATATCAGCAAAGATGACGTCACCCGCATGGTAGTGAACATCCATAAAATTCATGCCGGGGCTGCCGATAAAATAGCCAACAAAGGTATGGGCGGGGGTTTCAAACAGCTCTTGGGGGGTACCAAACTGGACCACCTGACCTTCATACATTACGGCAATTTTATCGGCAAAGGTCGAGGCTTCCAGCTGGTCATGAGTGACGTAAATCATGGTGATATTGAAGCGCTGGTGAATTTCCTTCAGCTTACGGCGTAACTTCCACTTGAGCTGAGGGTCGATCACCGTCAATGGCTCGTCGAACAGAATTGCTGAGACATCATCGCGGACAAGGCCGCGCCCCATAGAGACCTTCTGTTTCTCATCGGCCGTTAACCCTTTTGCTTTGCGCTTGAGCAGCGGAGTTAACTCCAGAATTTCGGCGACTTCCTCTACCTTTGGCGTGATGCGATGACCTGGAATATTGATATTGCGCAATGGAAAGGCGAGATTATCAAACACCGTCATGGTGTCGTAGATCACTGGGAACTGGAAAACCTGAGCGATATTACGCTCCTCAGGCGGCAGCTCATTCACGCGCTGTCCATCAAACAATACATCCCCTTCGGAAGGCTCAAGTAGCCCAGAGATAATATTCAGCAGGGTGGACTTGCCACAGCCCGATGGCCCAAGTAGGGCATAGGCACCACCTTGGTGCCATACGTGTTCCATCTGACGGATTGCGTAGTCTTCAGGCGATTGAGGATTCGCGCTATAAGTATGGGCAAGGGATTTCAGTACAATCTCAGCCATGTTAGTTGCCTCCCCGCGTTTCCGGCGTATGGACGATAGAGCCCTGCTGATCAAACACAAACAGCTTGTGCGTGGGGAAGTAGACCTTAAGGCGTTGGTTGACTTTAGGCGTATGAATGCCCAGCAAATGAAGTACTAAAGGAAATAAGCTGTGTCGCACATGCAGAAAGGTTTCCGAGCCGCTGATTTCAGCGACTTCTACTTCAACTTCCAGCTCTAAGTCATCCGCCGCATTCGGCGTTAAGCTAACGTGAGAGGCGCGGACGCCAAAACGATACGCCCCAGGGGGCAGATTGCGCAGAGCCACGTCGCAAGGGAAGTGAATAGTTTGGTCAAAGGTAATTTCATTGTCAGTAAGATGCCCCGGCACAATATTAATTGGCGGTTCTGAGAACATCTCAGCACTCAAGATACTCTTAGGCTCGCGATAAATTTGCTCGGTGGGGCCGTACTGCAGCAGTTTGCCTTCATGCAACACGGCAGTATTGCCGCCTAGTGCTAATGCTTCATTAGGCTCAGTGGTGGCATAGACAGCAATGCAGTTACGCGCTTTGAATAACTCGCGAAGTTCATCGCGTAGCGCTTCACGCAGTTTGTAATCAAGATTGACCAAAGGTTCATCAAACAAGATCAGGTCAGCATCTTTAACCAGCGCACGCCCCATGGCGGTACGCTGCTGCTGCCCACCAGAAAGCTCTAGTGGTAAGCGATCTAATAAGTGGTCTATACCCAGCATAGCGGCGGTTTCTCTGACGCGCTTGTCGATTTCTTTCTTCGATGTCTTAGCTAACTTAAGAGGAGACGCTATGTTGTTATAAACGTTAAGGCCTGGGTAATTGATGAATTGCTGATACACCATGGAGACATTACGGTTACGTACTGACACACCAGTAACGTCGTTGCCATCCATATAAATACGCCCACGAGTTGGGGGCTCCAAGCCTGCCATTAAGCGCATGAGCGTTGTTTTACCTGCTAAGGTTCGTCCTAGCAGCACATTGAAAGAACCCGGCTCCAGCTCAAGGTTTATCCCACTGATATGGGATTCACCACCGACGATATGGTCGATATTTTGCAGATGTAAGGACATGCCGATCTCGCTAACGTCATTGTTATTGGTAGATGTTGTCGGTAGAAGTCTTGCGTTGATCGTAATTTTTACGCGCTTTATTTTCAATAACGAAAGGCTAGTTGATCACTTGCGAACTTGCAACGACTTTTGAGGCTGTTTGTATTCGCTTTTAGGCGTACATTGGCCATCAAAGAAAGTTAACTGGTGGCTTTTCAAGCTCTTGAGGTGATAAACAAATGTTCGTTTGTTTCGTTTTTGAAAATGCGCGTAAAAAAACCGGCCTGAAGAGGCCGGTTGGGAAGGCTAGTTAAAGTGGGGTGTGACTACTTAACGCTGGTTTCTTCTTGTAGGGGCGGTGCTACAGGCGCTGCGTTGTGATTAATCAACGTTGATTTATCCTTAGCAAACGCGTCATAGGCGAAGTCATCTACCGTCAGCATTTCCAGCACTTCTGCTTCGAAGGTACGCATAAACTGTGCGTCGTCTTCTTTGATAAGCCCTTTTTCCAGCGCGGCTTCTATGCGTGCTTCAGGGTGTAGCGCCGTTTGTGGCAGCTCACCTTTGGCGTAAGCTTTGTTCACCGTGCGGTAGAGAGCTTCGGCACGGTCATAGTCCACCAGCAGCGCGTTGTAGCGAGCAAGGGGGTTAGACTCTGCGCCATCATCTTTATCCCAGGTATTAGAAAGCAGCTTGCTGCGTAGAGCGCTGTGTGTAGATACACGCTGCGCGATATCGCGGGCCAGGTCGTCATGGGGCTTGTTCCAGCGGCGGCCCGTCGGCATGACCACAACTTTCAACACCTTACCTAACGCACGGTTTGGCAGGTTATCGAAAATTTCCACAAACGCTTGCTCTGCACGGTTAAGTAGGAACTGCAGGCTGTAATGCAACAGTGCTTCTTCACCTTCCACTTTATTGCCTGTGTGCCACTGCTTTAGCACCATCGAGGCCAAGTAAAGGTTCGACAGGACATCACCCAGGCGCGCTGATAGCATTTCGCGCTTTTTCAGCGTAGAGCCAAGGCTTGCCATGGCGGCATCGGCGCATAAACCAAAGCCTGCAGAAAGGCGTGCGATATCTTGCGCGTAGGTAGCTGCAGGTCCGCTGAAGGGAACGCTCTGTTTACCTAGCCCAAAACCAAGCGTAAAGGCACGAGCAGCATTGCCGAAGATCAGCCCTGCATGACCAAAGAAGGCTTTGTCGAAGGCTTTAACATCGTTGGCATCTTTAGCGGCTAGCTCGTCCAGCACATAAGGGTGGCAGCGAATCGCACCTTGACCAAAGATCATCAAGTTGCGGGTCATAATGTTCGCGCCTTCCACGGTAATAGCCACCGGGTTAGCGCTGTAGCCAATGCCTAGATAGTTGCGTGGGCCAAGGGTAACGGCTTTACCACCATGAACATCCATAGCGTCGCTAAGCAATACGCGCTGGAATTCGGTCAACTGGCTTTTCAAAATTGCTGAAGGAACGGCAGGTTTTTCGCCGTGGTCGATCAGGTTGGCGGTTTGATAAACCGTCGCAGCAGAGATGTAAGCCAGCGAAGCCATGCGTGCTAACGGCTCCTGTACGCCCTCCATTTCTGCGACGGGGACGTTGAACTGACGACGAACGCGAGTAAAGCCGCCGCTCCAGCCTAGCGCGTAGCGGGCGGTGCCGGTGGCGCCAGAAGGTAGAGTAATGCAGCGACCAATTGAGAGACACTCGACCAGCATGCGCCAGCCTTGGCCGATCATATCGGGGCCACCGATAATGGT
Source organism: Halomonas qinghailakensis (assembly GCF_025820815.1). Lineage (NCBI taxonomy): Bacteria > Pseudomonadati > Pseudomonadota > Gammaproteobacteria > Oceanospirillales > Halomonadaceae > Halomonas > Halomonas qinghailakensis. The sequence continues at coordinate 3,447,871 of NZ_CP096973.1, forward strand.
ATCCAACGGCACAAACACGTCGTTACCTTTAATTGGGCCATTCATAAACGGACTGCCGATGGGGTGGTGGCGGCGGCCGATGTCCATGCCCTGCGTGTCGCGGGGGATGAGCGCCAGAGTAATGCCACGATCTTCTTCGTCACCGAGCAGTTTTTCTGGGTCGAACAGGCGGAAGGCTAGGCCTACCACCGTGGCGATGGGGGCCAGAGTGATCCAGCGTTTTTCGAAGTTAAGCCTTAGGCCAAGCACTTCTTCGCCGTTGATGACTTGTTTACAGACGACGCCGGTATCCGGCAGCGACGTGGCATCAGAGCCAGCACGTGGGCCGGTTAAGCCAAAGCAAGGGATCTCGCGGCCATCGGATAAGCGTGGCAGGTAGTGGTCTTTCTGTTCCTGGGTGCCGTATTTAAGTAGCAGCTCGCCTGGGCCGAGTGAGTTAGGTACGCCAACGGTGACCATTAGCGTCTCATTAGCAGAGAGTTTCTGCAGCACCATGGATTGTGCTTTCGCCGAGAACCCTAGGCCGCCGTACTCCTTCGGAATAATCATGCCGAAGAAGCCTTCTTTCTTTAGATAATCCCACAGTTGTTGGGGTAGGTCAGCGCGCTCTTGGGCGATATCCCAGGCATTACACATGCCGGCTGCTTTGGCACACTGGTTATCCAAGAAAGCTTGCTCTGCTTCGCTCAGGCCGTCGTCTTTATAGTTGAGCAGCGATTCCCATTGCGGTTTGCCAGAGAAGAGTTCGCCATCCCAGGAGACAGTGCCAGCTTCTAGCGCTGTGCGCTCCGTGTCGGATACTTTTGGCGCTACCTTTTTAAAGGTGGCGAAAATGCGCGGTGTTAGCCACTTGCTGCGCAGTGCAGGCAGACCAGCAACCGCAACCGCAACGGCTGCTATCAGTAGCAGCGTGCCAATAACAGGCGCGTCAAGCACTAAGCCGACCAAGCCTAGTACGCCAAGCAGAGCGAAGGCTGGCGTTGCGCCTGCTTCGCGGCGCATCACCACGAGCAAGCCGATAACGGCAAGCACAATGAGCAGTAGGGTGAGCATGGTTGTATCTCCATCGGGGTTTATAATGAACGCATTTAAACGTATGTTTGAATATTGGCAGAGTCACTAGCCAAAGTGCAAGCGTTTCACTGTCATACGTTCGCGTTATATCCCTACTGTAGCGTACATAAGGCATAAAAAACGCCATGGCATATGGCCATAGCGTTTAGCGTTACTTTATAGGTTGATAGACTGCGTTTTATGAAGCCTGTTTAGCTGGCGCGCCGTGAGCGACATAGTAATCAACGTTGGCGCGGGGTAGTGGCTCGCGGCCGCGAATCTGGTCAGCAATTTTCTCCGCCAGCATGATGGTTGGCGCGTTGAGGTTGCCGGTGGGAATAACAGGGAATAGCGATGCATCAACGACGCGTAAGCCTTCGAGCCCGTGCACACGGCCTTGACCATCGGTGACTGCCATCTCACCTTCGCCCATGCGGCAACTGCCACAAGGGTGATAGGCGGTTTCAGCGTGCTGTTTAACAAAGGTGTCAAGCTCTTGGTCACTTTGTACGCTAGGGCCAGGTGAAATTTCACGACCACGGTACTTATCAAAGGCGGGTTGCGCGATGATATCGCGGGTTAAGCGAATCGCATCGCGGAACTCTTGCCAATCTTTCTCTTTGGCCATGTAGTTAAACAAGATGCTGGGGGCCGCGTGCGGGTCTTTTGAAGTGAGGCGAATCCGCCCGCGGCTTTCCGAGCGCATTGAGCCAACGTGGGCCTGGAAGCCATGTGCTTGGACGGCGCTTTTACCGTTGTAACTAATCGCGATGGGTAGAAAGTGGTACTGCAGATTTGGCCACGCTTCCTCATCATTGCTACGAATAAAGCCACAGGATTCAAACTGGTTACTGGCACCCACGCCAGTGCCTTTAAACAGCCACTCAGCGCCGATTTTTGGCTGGTTGTACCATTTCAGCGCTGGATACAGCGAAATGGGCTCTTTGCATTCGTATTGAATGTACATTTCAAGGTGATCTTGGAGATTTTCGCCTACACCGGGAAGCTCATGAACCAACGAAATACCCAGTTCTTTAAGCCACTCGGGATTGCCTACCCCAGAACGCTGGAGAATCTGCGGTGAGGCAATGGCGCCACCACACAGCAGTACTTCTCGGCGGGCGCGAGCCTGGTGTGGCTGGCCTTTTTGCTCGTAACGCACACCAACAGCACGCTTGCCATCAAACTCAATCACATTCGTGACGGCGTGGGTTTCGATGGTCAGGTTGCTGCGCTGCTTGGCAATGTCCAGATAACCGCGTGCCGTAGACGCGCGGCGGCCATTGGGCGTGACGAAACGGTCCATGGGGCCAAAGCCCTCTTGCTGATAGCCGTTTACATCGTCTGTTTCAGGATAGCCCGCCTGCTTACCCGCTTCGATAAACGTGCGGTAAAGCGGGTTATTGCCAGCTTTAGGCGTGGTCACGCTGACCGGACCATCGCCGCCGTGGTAATCATTAGGGCCAATATCGCGGGTTTCGCACTTTTTAAAATAGGGCAGGCAACTGAGGTAATCCCACTCTTCCAAACCGGGTTCTTTGGCCCAGTTATCGTAATCTAGCGCGTTGCCGCGGATATAGCACATGCCGTTGATCAGCGATGAGCCGCCCAGGCCTTTACCCCGACCACACTCCATACGGCGGCCATCCATATGCGGTTCGGGATCGGTTTCAAACGCCCAGTTGTAGCGTTTGCCCTGTAGTGGATACGCCAGTGCAGCGGGCATTTGGGTACGAAAATCGAAACGGTAATCGGGGCCGCCTGCTTCAAGCAGCAAAACGCTGACGTCGCTGTCTTCGGTCAGGCGGGTGGCCAGCACGTTACCCGCTGAGCCGGCGCCGATAATGATGTAATCATATTCACGTGATTGAGACATGCTTTTACCTTGAAAGAGCCGAATGATGGGTAATGAACCGGCAGGTATAACTGAAAAGCTTCTTTTCTATATGCCTACCGGTAGCGTCCATTACTTCGATTAAAACACCGACTCAAACGGCCCCATTTCGATTTGCACAGACTTGGTCTGGGTGTAATGACTCAGTGTCTCAACGCCGTTTTCACGGCCAATGCCCGACTCTTTGTAACCGCCTACCGGCATTTCGGAAGGCGACTCGCCCCAGGTGTTGATCCAGCAAATACCCGCTTCTAGCTGGTGAATAACCCGATGAGCGCGATTCAAGCTTTCGCTGAACACACCCGCTGCCAAGCCGTAGTTGGTGTCATTGGCGCGACAAATAACCTCGTCTTCGTCGTCAAAGGCAAGTACGGACATCACCGGGCCAAAGATCTCTTCTTTGACGATGCGCATATCGTCATTGCAGTCAGTGAAGATAGTGGGCGCCGCCCAGGCACCATTCGCCCAGTCACCGGTATTCCACTCATCACCGCCAGCCAATACCCGCGCGCCTTGCTCTTTACCCAGGGCAATGTAGGAAAGCACTTTTTGCTGGTGTTCAAAGCTGACTAGCGGGCCAAAGTTAACGCTGGGGTCCATCGGATCGCCCGCTTTAATGCGCTGAACGCGCTCAACCAGCTTCGCCTCAAAGGCCTCTTTAACGCTGCGCTCAACGAATACGCGAGTGCCGTTAGTGCAAATCTGGCCACTGGAGTAGAAGTTGGCCATCATCGCGGCATCGGCGGCACGATCTAAATCGGCATCGGCAAACACGATCAGTGGCGATTTGCCGCCCAGTTCCATAGTGACATCTTTCAGGGTAGAGCCACCGGCAGCGGCCATGACCTTTTTGCCAGTGCCTACTTCGCCAGTAAACGATACCTTGGCGATACCTGGGTGCCCAGTCAGCATCGCGCCAACGCGGCCATCGCCTTGAACGACATTGAAAACACCGTTGGGTAGGCCTGCTTCTGTGAAAATTTCGGCAAGCTTGAGAGCGGTTAGCGGTGTGACTTCACTGGGCTTGAAGACAATCGCGTTACCCGCTGCCAGCGCAGGCGCGGCTTTCCAGCAGGCGATTTGAATAGGGTAGTTCCAGGCACCAATAGCGCCAATGACGCCGAGTGGCTCGCGGCGTGTATACACAAAGGAGCTATCGCGCAGTGGAATTTGGCTGCCTTCAATGGCAGGGGCAAGGCCTGCGTAGTATTCCAAGGCATCGGCACCGGTCACAATATCGACGCTGGCAGTCTCGCTGATCGGCTTACCGGTGTTGTGAGTTTCCAGTGCAGCAAGCTCATCATTACGATCTCGTAACAGTGCAACCGCGCGCAGCAAGATGCGTGAGCGCTCCATGCCGGTCATTGCTGCCCATTCACGCTGGCCGTGCTGGGCGGCTTCTACAGCGCTATCGACATCGGCTTGGCTTGCTTGGCCAATGGTGGCCAGCAGGCTGCCGTTATAGGGGTTGGTAACGGTAAATGTTTCGCCGGAGGTGGCATCTACCGGGCGACCATCAATATAAAGTGGCTGTATATCTTGAGCGGCCATGTTGGTCTCCTTACTGTGTTTCTGCAGTGGATGCGCGTTGATGACATCCATAATGAATAAGCAGTTGGTCGAGATAGGTGTGCGCAAGATGTCGCGCTTCAGGGGCATCGAGCCCTTCAGGCGTAAGCGCACCACGCAGCCATAGACCATCAATCATCGCGGCCAGCCCACGGGCGGCATTGCGGGCATCTGTTCGGGGCATTACACGCTGAAATTGATGGCATAAATTGGCGTACAAACGGCGGTCGTTGACATTCTGAAGCCGTTGAAGCACCGGCTTATGCATGCTGCTAGCCCAAAAGGCGAGCCACGTTTTAGCGGCAGGGCCGGTCACCTGAGTGCGATCAAAGTTACCTTCGATGATGGCGCCGATGTGAGCGCGAGGAGAGTCGTCTTCTAACGCGCGGCGGCGTGCGGCAACGGCGTCGCTGAGGTCAGTCAAAATTTGCCGCATTGTTGCTTCTAGTAGGCCATCCTTACCGCCAAAATAGTGGCTGATAATGCCGGCTGAGACGCCAGCATGACGGGCAATCCGCATGACAGTCGCTTCTGCTAAACCAACCTCGTCAATGGCCGCCATGGTAGCCTTAATTAACTGCTGGCGGCGTATCGGTTCCATTCCCACCTTAGGCACAGCTATCTCCTACTGACGTTGAATGCCCATTGGCTCCTGCCCTTGAAAACCAGGAGTAGGCATGATTACCTGACCATGATGGCATTTTTTTATTGAACGTTCAATCAATAAAGGGTGCATTGTTATCCTGTTCCTACGACTTATACGTACAGGGCGTGTTCATATAAAACCGATAATGGGGAAAATCAGATGAAACGCATATATACACGAAGCGTAAGCACGTTATTACTGACAGCCTGTTTACCGGCGGCTGCCTATGCAAACGAGTGTAGTAGCGTTCGCTTCGCAGAAGTGGGTTGGACCGATATCACCGCAACGACGGCGCTGGCTACCGAAGTGTTAGAAGCGCTTGGCTATGAAACCCGTGTTGATACCGTTTCGGTGCCCATTGCTTACGCGGGTATGCGTAACAATGATTTTGACGTTTTTTTAGGGAACTGGATGCCCTCGATGGCTTCAATCAGTGACCCCTATGTAGAGCGCGGTGAGGTTGAGCGTTTAGTGGTCAACCTTGAAGGTGCCAAGTACACCCTGGCAGTACCACAATATGTTTATGATGCGGGCGTAACCTCGGTTAACGATTTGGCAGAGCATGCTGATCAGTTTGAGCAACGCTTGCACGGTATCGAAGCTGGCAACGATGGCAATGAACTCATTGAGCAAATGATTGATGACAACGCTTATGGGCTAGGTGATTGGCAAGTCGTTGATTCGAGCGAGGCGGGCATGCTGGCTGAGCTTCGCGCGCGGGTGCCCAATGAAAAATGGATGGTGTTTTTAGGCTGGGAGCCACATCCCATGAACACTAATTTTGAGATGGCATATTTATCGGGTGCCGATGACTATTTTGGACCCAACTTGGGCGGTGCAACTGTGCATACCAATACCCGGGCAGGGTTTGTTGATGCGTGTCCAAATGTTGGTGAACTGCTAAAAAATATGACGTTCACGCTGGAAATGGAAAACCAATTGATGAGTGCCATCATGGACGATGGGGTAGACCCGCGAGAGGCCGCACGCAGTTATCTTAACGACAACAGTGATGTGTTAGAAGTGTGGCTTGAAGGGGTGACGACCCGTGATGGCGGAGAAGCGCTGTCGGCAGTCCGAGAAGCTTTATAAGCACGCACTGCCTCTAAGCGTATTTTTCACATTCAAGGTTATTGAACAAAAGGCAGGTCGTTTTCGGCTTGCCTTTCGTCGTTAAGATAGGCATAATCTGCACCCGTTGATGAGGAAAAGGCTACGTAGCTCAGCTGGTTAGAGCACATCACTCATAATGATGGGGTCCCCTGTTCAAATCAGGGCGTAGCCACCACATCAGCGTTAGCACATTCATATGTTAAGTATCAGAGTGTGCCGTTATGGTGGCCCCTTAGGTCCTCCCGCAACGCTAAACTGCAAACCCCGCCAGGCCCGGAAGGGAGCAACGGTAGCGGTGGCTGCGTGTGCCGGGATGTGGCTTTTGGGGCCGCCTCCATTTCTGCTTTGGTTTTTCCCCGCCGTTCTATTTTTTCTTGTATTTGCCCTATTATTACCCTCTTACCAGCACCATTGGTTGTTGTGCCTTTGTTTGCGCATTCTCGTTAATTCAGGTATTCAGATACTTTTGCTCTGGATAACCCTATGAAACCTATACTGCGCTGGCTGTTTGGCCTGGTCGCGTTATTAGCGCTACTGCTTGCGGGGCCTGCCTGGCTATTGGCGAGCAATCAAGTAGACACTGATGGTCACTGGTCAACCCTTGATCGTTCTTCAGCGGGTTTAGCGCCTGACCCTGAGAGCGTGCAAGAGGCCGTTGTTCAGGTTTATGCCGCGCGTGCTTATAACTGGCGCGGAGCATTTGGTGTCCATATCTGGATTGCAACAAAAGCAGAAGGGGCGGCGGACTATCGGCTGCACCAGGTATTGAGCTGGCGTCGGCCAACCGTGGTTTCGTCAATCGATACCCCTGACCGGGCGTGGTTTGGTAATCCTCCAGAACTACTGGCAGACTACCGTGGTGAAGAAGCTGCACGCTTGATACCAATGATTGCCGAAGCCGTGGCGCGCTATCCCCAAGCCGACCTTTATCGGGTATGGCCTGGCCCTAACAGTAATAGCTTTATTGCCTGGGTCATAAGAGAGGTCGAAGGCTTAGACGTTGCATTGCCAACCACTGCGGTTGGTAAAGATTATTTGTTTAATGGTGTTGCTGCCACAGTGCCCAGCGGCTCTGGCTATCAGCTTTCCCTTGGTGGGGTGATGGGTATTATGATTGCGCTTGAAGAGGGATTGGAAATTAACCTGTTGGGGCTGAGCGCGGGCATTGATTTTATGCGTCCTGCTATCAAGCTGCCTGGTATCGGTCGTCTTGGCATGCCTGCCAAGGTGGCAGGTAATGAATAGCTAGTTAATAGACGGCCAGTTAATAGGCAGATGCATGACGCGGCAGCGCACTCCATACGCCCCGGCCCTTGGTTCAGTTAACCTGCTAAGCGGCAGTACAGCTCAATAATCAAGCAAAACGAATCATCAAGCAAAACCAATCATCAAGCAAAAGGAGCACTCCAGTGACACATCAAACCTCGTTGGTGCTTTGTTTGCGTGCATGGCTGCAGTCGCTGCCTGATAACGCCGTGCCTACTACCTATCGAGACGCCGCGGCAGCCATGCAGTTAACGCCGCCTGGTACCATACGGCAGGTCACGGAAGCGCTGGAAATTATGATGCGCGAGGATATTGCCGCCGAACGCCCAATGATGGCAGCTCTAGTGATCAGTCGGCGGGGCGACCTGCCCGGGCCGGGGTTCTTTGAGTTGGCAGTGGCGCTTGGCCGCCTGCCGGAAGATCCTGCATCGCATCGCATGGCCTACCGCGAAGAGTTCGACCACGCCCTTGCCTCAAGACGTCTTTAAGTACCGTCTTAAAGGAGCGAGTACTTGAAAGCGAGTACTTGAAAATGCGTGTCTGAAAACGAGTTGTTGAAAGCGTTTTATTGCCCACCACGTTAATCTGATCTATTGAAGCCATGCGACTGTTAACCCAGCCGCTAATGACAACAGCATAGGCCCCGCCACCTGTATACCCAATTCTTTGCAGCCAATGGCACCAGCGATAGCCGATTTTACTAAGTTGTTGGTGGCTGCTGCGATGACAATGCCGATGACGGCTGTTTGCAGGGCTAGCGAGTCCTGAGACATCCGAGTTAGTGACAGGGTGATAGCATCTACATCGGCTATTCCGGAGGTGGCTGCCAGCACGTAAATGCCCAAATCACCTAGCCATGCCTGCAGGAACTCCCCCAACAGAAGGATAGCCACCAATAATAGGCCAAACAGCAGCGCGGGTTTTAAATCTAAAGGATTTTGGGTAAGTTCCGGTCGACCTACGTTTAGGCGCTTCGCGTATCGCTTCCAGATGAAAAAGGCAGGTATGTACAGTAACAGGGTCATCACCACAATAGGCCATACCAGCCTGGGTAATAGCGCAGGGTTAATCAAGGCACAGTAGATCAGAATGCGTGGGAACATAGTGCCGCAAGCAATGAGAATGCCACTAGCAAACTGTGGGCTTACGTCTGGCGAGAGCTTGGATTGCCTAGCATAGTGCAGTGTTAAAGCGGTAGAGGAGCTGAGTCCCGCAAACAGGCTGGTAAACAGAATGCCTTTGCTAGTACCTGCCAGCCGAATGGCGAAGTAGCCTACAAAGGAAACCGAGGCGATCAGTACAACCATCCACCAAATTTCTTGCGGGTTGAGAACGCCGCCAGGGCCTAAGTCTTCATTCGGCAGCAAGGGCAGCATCACGACTGAGATAACCAGCAGCTTTAAAGCTGCATCTAACTCGTGTTCTTGCAGCTTATCGATTAGCCCATGTATCTCCTGCTTGTTATCTAACAGTAGTGCTGTTACTACCGCGGCAGCGGTGGCGATGGCTGGGTCTATGGCAACGGCAATAGCGCCATAGCAGAAGGTGAGCACGATGCCGATGGTGCCAGTGATACTGAAATTACGTATATGGGTGAGCCTTTCATTAAATGCCACCAGAGCCATAGCCACTACGCTAATGAGCAGGACTGGAAAGGCCCACTCGGTAACTTCTTTTGCCAGCAGGGCAGCCACGCCCCCTAGCAGGCCAATCAGGGCAAAGGTGCGAATACCGGCAATTCGTTCTCCGCTGGCTTGTTTCCTGGCATCCCATCCGCGCTCTAAACCAATAATAGCGCCCAATAGCAGGGCAATGGCTAGATGAAGGCTAGTTTGGTTGTCAATAATAAACTGACTGGTGACGTCATCCATGGAGTGCTCCGCTATCAAGATAGCCAGTCAACGAAAATAGTAATGCTGAACATTGTATGCCCTAACATGGACATTGATGGTAGTAAGGCGTGTGGGTATGCCCGCACGCGTAATGAGTAAGCGATAATGAATAACTATACTTAGAAAGTGTCAATAAACAGTACTAATAGAAAGTTTTATTATAAGGCTCTGTTATAAATTTATGTTGTAAAATGCTGATAAATAACTATTTTTGGCTATTTTTGCTGCTGTTCAGTAAAGCGCTTCATGATGGACAGCGTTGTATCGCTAACATGGTGTTCCATGCCTTCGGCATCAATGCGGGCCGTGCTGTCATCTACTCCCAAAGCTCGCAAAAAATGCAACACAACATCGTGGCGTGCCCGGGAAATTTCGGCCATTTTTTGCCCTTCCTCGGTAAGGAAAAGCGAGCGATAGGGCTTGCTTGTCACCAAGCCTAGCTCGTTCAGGCGGCGAATCATTTTAGAAACGGTGGCCTGGCTCACTGCCATTCGATTTGCGATATCTGCAGCGCGAGCTTCCCCACGGTGACGTAATAAATCGCCGATTAACTCGACATAGTCTTCAATTAACTCGGTTTCGTGAGCATTGCGTACGGTTTCATACTGCTGTGCATGCTGCTCCACGGGAGGAAGTGCATCTCCACTTTGCCCCTGCGCAGTGGAAGAGCTAGCAGGAGAGTCAGACGGCAAGTCAGTTGAAGAGTGCTGCTGTTGGTATTCACTCATTGGCAAAGTTTATCAAGGTTAGTGGAAACGTTAATTGGTGATGGTAGCGCATTTTTTCAGATAATTGTTAGCCAAGGCTAAACTGTTTGCACAAAGCTTTTTTATTAAGCTACAGTTGTACGTGTTGGGATCCTAGCACAGGAGAAGTAACTAATGACTAAGCAGCTTGGGAGCACGCAGTACGGTTGGGTAATGTTAAGCGCCTCAGTGATCTTTTCAGGCGCGATATCCTCTGCACAGGCGGAAGAACTGAATCAGGCACCTATTAACATAGCCGTGACATTTTCGGTGCTGGGTGATTTGGTTAAAGGCGTGGCGGGTGAAGACGCCAGCGTAACTGTGCTTACTCCTGTGAATGCTGAAGTACATGAATGGGAGCTAACACCCGATAACTTTGCTGCGTTGGAAGATGCCGACGTGGTGTTCTATAACGGCTACCAGCTAGAGCAGTGGATGCGCCAAGTGGAGGCTACGGTCACTGAAGATGTTCCCATCGTAGCGGTTGCTGAGGCATCGGAGTACCCCACTCAATCTATCGTTACAGGTGAGATGGAAGGCGATATCGACCCACACTTGTGGATGGATCCTCGTGCGGCTGGCGCCTACGTGCAGGCGATTGCCAACGTACTAGAAGATAGCTTGCCGCAAAAAGCGGATGCTATTCAGCAGCGTGCCGCTGAGTTGAAAAACCAACTCCATGAGCTACATGTTGAATTGCAGGAAGCGCTGGAAGTTATTCCTGAAGATCGTCGGGTTCTGCTTTCAAGCGAAGCGGCGTTTCTCTATTTTTCGGACGCTTACCATTTTGAACACGATGGTATCTGGGGAACCAACTCAGAAACGGAAGGCTCTCCTCGCCAGTTGATGCGGGTCATTGATATGATTAATGAACGCCAGCCCGCAGCGCTTTTTTGGGAAAGCACTATTTCAGATCGGCATGTAACCAGTATTGCGCGTGATACGGGCCTGCCCGTGGCTGGACCACTTTACGTTGATTCGTTAAGCGAGCCTGACGGTGAAGCTGCCGATTACTTTTCAATGCAACGCCATAACGTGGAATTACTGCGTCGTTACTTGGCAACTGAGTAAGTTTATATGACCACGTCCGTTTCAGGTGCAATCGCCGCGATTGAGGTGAAGGGGCTTTATGCAGCCTATCAACGGCAGCCCGTTTTAGAGAATATTCACTTGGCGTTTCCTGCTGGCCAATGGACAGCTATCGTTGGCCCTAACGGGGCAGGTAAGTCGACGTTATTTCATATTTTAACGGGTAGCATGAAGCCGCTTCGCGGGCATATAAAAGCGTTTGGCGAGGCGATTGAACATCATCGCAAGGCGGGCAGTATTGCGTATATGGCTCAGCGTGAAGCGATCGAGTGGGATTTTCCTATTTCGGTTCGGGACACCGTAATGAGCGCGCGTTATGGCCACATGCGCCGTGATCCTTTATGGAGGCAACTGTTACCTGCGCGCTGGCAGGCCGCTCGCCATCACCAAGCTGTTCAGAAAGCGTTAACCGATGTTGATATGTTGGCACTGGCGGAACGACCGATTGGGGCCCTCTCTGGCGGCCAAAAGAAGCGGGTTTTGCTCGCTAGAGCACTAGCTCAAGAAGCCAATATTCTGTTGTTGGACGAACCTTTAGCGGGCGTTGATCCACCCAGTGAGCAGCTCATTCTAGATGTTTTAAAACGCGAGCGAGAAGCAGGCAGGACAATCGTAATGGTTACCCACGATATGCCTGGGGCACGTCGTTATGTGGATCATGTTGTGCTCATCAACCGCTTTATTCGTGGCGAAGGATCGCCTGAAGAGATGCTAAGTGATACCAAGCTAGCCGAGCTAGCTGTCAGTTCCATCGAGCAGTCGGCAAACGATCGTACGCAGCGCGCTAAAGATTCTGCGCTAGCGCATAAGTAATGGGCACAATTGAGATGTTACAACTGTTAGATACGATAAGTAGCGCCGTGGTTAGTGGGTTAATTGCAGCGCTAATGGTGCCTGTTAACCTTCTGCCAGACAGTATTTCCGATGCGTTTCAGTATGCTTTTATGCAGCGAGCGTTGCTGACATCGATGATGGTGGGCGCTATCTGCGGCATGCTCTCCTGTTATGTGGTGCTGAAACGTTGGTCGCTACTGGGTGATGCGATTTCCCATGCGGTGCTGCCTGGTGTCGCCATCGCTTATTTGGTCGGGCTGCCTTTTTTTATCGGTGCTTTCGTCACCGGCGCGCTTACCTCGTTAGGGATAGGCGCAATTGAACGCCATACGCGAATCAAGTCAGATGCGGCCATGGGCATTATGTTTACCGGAGCCTTTGCGCTTGGCATTGTACTGATCAGTAAAATTGCCTCCAGTACCCATTTAATGCACATCTTGTTTGGCAATGTGCTGGGTGTTCAGCAGTCGGCATTATTACTTACCTTGGCTGCCAGCCTTGTTGCTTTATTAGTCGTTTGGCTCGCTTTCAGGCCGTTAATGCTTTATGCATTTGATCCAACCCAGGCACAGGCGCTTGGTTTTAATACAGGTATCATCCATTACGGGCTGATCCTATTACTAACGCTGACTATTGTGGCTAGCTTGGAAACCGTTGGTATCATCCTGGTGGTGGCGATGCTGATTACCCCAGGAGCCACTGCCCATCTGTTAACCGATCGTTTTAAAACAATGCTGTTAATTTCTGTAGCAGTGGGCGTTGGCTCGGCTGTGGTTGGGCTCTGGCTTTCCTATGCACTAGATGTAGCTTCCGGTGGCACGATTGTCTTAGTCGCGACGGGTTGCTTTTTTCTAGCACTGTTGTTTTCACCTAGGCATGGTGTACTTATGCGCCTATGGCGACATCGCAAGATTGGTCATCTTAATGACTAGCCATCCAACCCAAGACCATTTTATGGTAATCCACGATACCTAATACTTCCTGGTTCGCATCTACAACGGGCGCTAGGGATAAACCAAATTGATCAAAAAGCCGTGCGCAGTAGCGAACGTTCATTTCCGGACGGACGCTAACAACAGGTTTACTCATAATTTCATAGAGATTGATGCGTTCTGCCGGGCGGTTAGGCGCAAGTACTTTCTTGGCGATATCAGAAGGTAAAACAATGCCTAACTCGTCATGCTCAGTTCTCCTATTGATAATGATGACGCTAGCCCTGTGCTGGCGCATTAATGTAATGCCATCTGCAACCGTTAGGAATCCATCTGTTATTACATAGTCAGAGTGCATGACATCGCGGACAGTGCGCTCAGCCGTCGTTGGCTTGATGTTCGACATCTTAAACTCCTTAGCCCAGAGGCTGGTTTAGCGTTTCTGAAAGAGATTTAATTTGATGTTTGACACCTAGGGCATCTTCTACATCGAGCTGAAACGCAATGCCTGTACCAGAGGTTTCGTCGAACTCACCCACGTTAGCGATGGCTTGGAGAATATGTCGGCTGATATGTTCTTCTGCTAAAAAAAGCAACACGTCACGTTGGGCGGTAATTTCCATACCAAAAATGCCCCGTGCTTTTTTAAGACCTTCGCCCCGTGCGTTGTTGATTACCGTTGCGCCAGTAGCACCAGCATCGCGAGCAGCCTGAAGGATATCGTCGCTTAGTTCATCCTCAACTAACGCTACAATCAGTTTAAAGCGCATTCTTATCTCCTTTAATAGACGACGGAGCTTTGCTGTAAGAGAGGTTGTCTGTGGTTTGCTTGCGTTTATCTTTCCACTGAGCAATTTGTGCATATCCCATTACTGTAATAATGGGGAATAAACAAGCGAGCGCAATCATGCCAAAACCATCCATTAATGCACTGCGCCCAGGTATCGATGACGCCAGCCCCAAACCTAATGCAGCGATTATGGGTACCGTAATCGTCGAAGTAGTAACACCACCGGAGTCAAAGGCAAGAGGAATAATGGATTTTGGTGAGCGCAGGGTTTGAAGGATGACTAAACAGTACGCTGCAAAAACAAACCATTGGAGTGGCCAACCCATCACAATGCGCCATGCGCCAAGGGTAATACCAAAAGCCATGCCCAACGCCACTGCTAGCCGCAGCATAAATGGGTTTATAGTACCGCCTGAAATTTCGCCAGCTTTAATGGATACCGCAATCAGCGATGGTTCTGCAATAGTAGTGCTCGCACCAATCGCAAAAGCAAATATATAAACCCAATAATAGTCGCTCCAGTGCCGCTGAGCACCCTCTGCAACGGTGGGTAAAAAGTCATAATTGGTTAATTGGGTGGCCATTAATTCCCCCATAGGGAATAGCGCTTGTTCAAGCCCCACAAGAAACAGCGACAGCCCGACCCAAACCATGAAAAAGCCAATCAATACTTGAGATAAATGTTTAACGCGTTTGCGGATCACAATGAACTGAAAACCAAAAATAATAGCTGCAATGGGCAAAATATCGCGCAAGGTGTCCCAGAAAATAGTGATTAAGTTCATCATGAGCTCCCAGCGACTACATTAAGACCAAATATGCCGAACAGTAATACAAAAATGATGGGCATGACGGATGCAAATGCAATAAGCCCGAAGCCATCAAGCATTGGATTTCGTCCTTTTATAGTCGAGGCTAAGCCTACTCCTAGCGCCGTGACGAGCGGAACAGTAATAGTTGATGTGGTAACGCCGCCGGAATCATAGGCAATACCAATCAACTCACTAGGTGCCACAAGTGTTAGTAATAAGACAATGATATAGCCGCCAATAATCATCAGATGTAGCGGCCAGCCTTTGAAAATTCTTAATACACCGACAACCACGGCGGTACCTACTGAAACGGCCACTACCATGCGTAGGGTAAAAGCAAAAGAAGTCTGAGCTTCGCTGGTATTCGCAATTAACCCACTTTCTGATACCACTTCACCTGCGCGAGCAGCAACAGCGATAAGCGCCGGTTCAGCGACGGTTGAGCCAAAGCCAAGGGCAAAGGCAAATAGCAGCAGCCAAGCAACAGATCCTTTTTGCACAAATGCACGTGCTAAATTTTCGCCTAGCGGGAAAAGCCCTAGCTCCAGCCCTTTAATAAATAATGTTAGCCCCATGACAACGAACACGAGTCCAAGCACTAAATCTAACAGAGCGAGTGAATCAGGTAGTGGTTGGCGTATGACGACAATTTGGAAAAAGCCCATGACCAGTACAACAGGTAATAGGTCTCTGAGGCTATCTTTAAGCTGATGTGCAAGCGACGTAACGATATTCATTGAGCGTTTATTTTCACCGGGGCGTTTACGTGATTATTATGCGCGGATTGGCATCTAGTGAACGTGCCTTTAAGCGGAAAGTATAAAGTAAAAAAGAGATATCAGCGTGATGCAGCTCAGGGTTTTGAACGTTTCAGCATAGTCGGCTGCCAAACAGTAGTAGTGAGCTATCCAGCGAATGCCAGCCCCACCAAGCGAGAGCAGTTCCACCCAGCAAGAGGGCTGTAATTACCACAAATACGGCCAATGTTGACAGTGGCTTCATGAGGCCACCTGGGGAGCCGTTGCGTTGCGTGCCAACGGTTTCTCGCTGATAAACCAGTGCAAACCAGCGGCGACCAGTGAAAGTACAATGGCAATTTTCCAGACAGTGTCATAATGGCCAGTGATATCATAGAGATAGCCGCCGAGCCAGACGCCCATAAAAGAGCCTAGCTGGTGAAATAAGAACACAATACCGCCCAGCATAGATAAATGGCGAACACCAAATACTGATGCCACAATGCCATTGGTTAAAGGAACAGTTGAAAGCCACAGTAGGCCCATGGCGATACCAAATATATAGGCGCTGGTAGCTGACAGCGGCAGCATAATAAACACAGCAATGACCACGCCACGAATCAGATATAACCAGCTGAGCAGGCGTGGCTTCGACCAAATTCCCCCCATCCACCCCGCTGTGTAGGTGCCCAGGATATTAAACAACCCCACTAAGGCTAACACTGTGGTACCCACTTGAATGGCCAGCCCATTATCAAATAGGTACCCAGGCAGATGAACCGCGATAAAGACTACTTGAAAGCCGCACACGAAAAAACCTAGGCACAACAGCCAAAAGCCTTTTTGTCCCGCCGCTTCGTTGAGCGCATCGCGTAGGCTTAAGTCGCCCAGCGCGTTAGGGCTTGGGCGGTCTTTGAGCATTGCCCCCAGGGGAACCATCAGCGCGGCAATAACCCCCATGGCCAGTAATGCCGCTGACCAGCCAAGCCATTCAATTAGTCCTAATGTACCGGGTAGCATCGCAAACTGACCAAAAGAGCCAGCAGCACTCACAATACCCATCGCCATGCTACGTTTTTCAGGCGCTACCGCACGACCGACTGCTCCCAAAATCACTGAAAATGTTGTTCCAGAAAGGCCCAGCCCAATCAGTAACCCAGCGCTTAACGTCATGCCAAGCGCGCTGGTGGAAAGGCTCATAAAGCACAGTCCAGCGACATACAAAACGGCCCCAACCACAATAATTTTGGCCGCTCCAAAACGGTCGGCCAGTGCGCCGGTGAATGGCTGCGACAGGCCCCATACAAGGTTCTGAAGCGCGAGCGCAAAGGCAAATACACCCCGACCCCAGCCGAAGTCGCTGCTCATCGGTTCAAGGAAAAGCCCAAAGCCATGGCGAAGCCCCATGGCCGTGGAAATAACCAAGCTTGCCAGCAGTATCAGAAGTAAGGCGTTTTGTCGTGCGATAGCCATATAAGGTCTCGTTATTGTTCAGGCTAATAAATGCTTAACTCATTACTTAACTATCGCATGTGGTGCGTTTTTTTAGAAGCTGCCAAACAGCGTGCCTAGAGTGATGACGCTAACGAGTGCGGCAATAGGCAGCAAAATCGTTACCATTGCCAAATTACCGTAAGACTGGCGGTGGGTTAAGCCACAAATAGCCAAAAGTGTAATCACTGCGCCAGAGTGAGGCAGCGTATCCATACCGCCCGCGGCGAGTGTTGCTACCCGGTGCATGAGCTCTGGACTAATTCCCGCTTGCTCCGCCATCGCGAGGTATTCGCTGCCAAGTGTTTGCAACGCAATGGAAAGGCCGCCTGATGAAGAGCCCGTAATCCCAGCGAGCACACTCATAGCCATGGCTTCGGATATTAACGGATTTCCTGGGGAAACATTCAGCACGGCATCGCGAATAATGGCGAAGCCTGCCAGAGTTGCAATAACCGCTCCATACCCAACTTCAGAAGCAGTATTGAAAATTGGCAGAAGCGAGCCTAAGCACCCCTGGTTAACCGTGGCTTTCAAATCCTGCCAGTAACGCCAGCGAGTAATAATCAACCAAGCAGAAGCGCTGAGCAGGGCAATTAATACAGCCCAGAGCCCGGTTTGCCTGCTGGGCGTCACGTTCTCGAAGTTGTCGCTGATAAAGCTAAGGTCCATCGCTGGAAAGATGCCGTAAGTAAACAGGGCGTTAAGACCAATCACCATGACCAGTGGAATCAATGCAATAGCCAGTGGCATGGTAGGTGCTGAGTTAGTCGCGGTGTCAGCTGTAGTTGTGTCAGTTGTGTCAGTTGCTTCCCGCTCTGTATGGGTGCCATAGCCTTCGCCACACGCTGCCGCTTTTTTAACGCGTGATTGCAGATAGAGAATGCCCAAACCTAGCATGATCAGCCCCGCAATCACCCCTAATCCCGGCGCTGCGAAGCTGTTGGTACCAAAGTAAGGGATAGGAATGGCATTTTGGATAGAAGGTGTGCCGGGTAAGGCAGTCATAGTAAACGTGAATGATCCCAGCGCAATAGAGGCGGGTATTAAGCGCTTTGGCACATTCGCTTGGCGAAATAACTCACGGCTGATGGGATAAATCGCGAAGGCAACGACAAAGAGCGATACGCCGCCATAGGTCAGCACTGCACAGGCAATAACGACGGTCAGTACCACGTGATGGGTGCCGAGCCGATTAACGATGCCATTTGAGATTGACTGCGCTGCTCCCGAGTCAGCCATTAATTGGCCAAACAGCGCTCCTAATAGAAATAACGGAAAGAACTGAATGACGTAATTTCCCAGTGCCTTCATGAATGTATCGGTATAGACCGGTAGTAGAAATGCCACATCGCCGGATAACAGCACTGCAAGAGAGGCCATAAGTGGCGCTAACAGCAGTACAGAGATGCCGCGGTAGGCGAAAAACATCAGTAGCAGTAAAGAAATAATAATCGCTAGCATGCCCATACAGGCTCCCAAGATATGGTTACAAATGATGTGGTTAGCCACAGGGTTAAACGACAAGACACGCAGTTAGAAAACGTCACTGAGAAACGCAGCTAAAAAAGACGTATCGTTAAATTAGCAGTGTCGGTAATAAGTTGAGGGCGGCATACTAGGTAGTATGTTGCACAGCAGCAAGGGTGCTTTTACTAAAGTCGTAGGCCTGTGTCACAAAGGCTCCACGTTTATTAGTGACTCTTCTCGTTAAGACCTGAAAGCAAGCGTTATTCAATAAAGCCTTTTACGACATTAACGATGGCTTGATTTTCTTATTATCAACTTCTTAGGAGGCCAACGGTGTCAAATCCTTTTTCTATGCAAGGCAAGGTCGGTATTGTTGCGGGTGTTGCCAATCAAGACAGTATTGCGTTCGGCTGTGCTCAGGCGCTGCATCATGCTGGTGCTGAATGCCTAGTCACTTACGCTTCTCCCCGTGCTGAAAAGTTCGTGACACCACTGGCAGTTGATATGGGGGAGCCGGAATTAATACTGTGTGATGTGCAGCATGATGATCAGCTTGAGGCCCTGTTTGAACGGGCCAGAGCGCGCTGGGGCCGACTAGATTTTGTTGTTCACTCGATTGCCTATGCGCCCCTTGACGACTTGCATGGACGGGTAGTGGACTGCTCAAAAGAGGGGTTTTTACTCGCTATGGATATTTCCTGCCACTCCTTTATTCGCATGGCTAAGCATGCCGAACCGTTGATGAAAGAGGGAGGGAGCCTGTTCAACATGACCTACTACGGGGCCGAAAAGGTGGTTGATAACTACAACTTAATGGGCCCCGTAAAAGCCGCGCTTGAATCTGCCACGCGCTATATGGCTGCTGAGCTTGGCCCCCAGGGCATCCGTGTGCATGCAGTATCGCCAGGTGCTATTCGTACACGGGCAGCGTCTGGGCTTAAAGCGTTTGATGAACTAGCTCATGATGGCGAAATGCGCTCGCCACTACGCCGGCTTGCTAGCGTGCAAGATGTTGGCAATGCAGTGGTTTATTTAGCCTCTGACGCTGGCGCTTCACTGACGGGGTTGACTCACTACGTTGATGCAGGCCATCACCTTCGTTTTTAACATATGGTGGGCTAAGCAAACGGCCTAGCTTAAGGAAGCGTTCAAAAGGAGTAACTCGATGTCGGTCAATGACGTAAATGATCTAATTGAAAACCGCACTTATGACGAAATAAGCGTTGGTGATGAAGCCCATTTGGAAAAACGCCTGACCATGGAGGACATCAAGTTATTTGCTGTGATGTCAGGGGATGTTAATCCGTCACACGTCGATAGCGACTTCGCCAAAAGCAGCCGTTTTCAGGAAGTGATTGCCCACGGTATGTGGGGTGGGGCGTTGATCTCTACCGTATTGGGTACCCAGCTGCCTGGGCCGGGTACGGTCTATCTTGGCCAGACGCTGAAGTTTAAGGCGCCAGTAAGGCTCGGCGATGTACTGCGGGTATCCGTGCGGGCTACTGAAAAAGACGACCAGCGTCACCGAATTACCTTCGCCTGTCGCTGTGAAAATCAACGAGGCGATACGGTCATCGAAGGAGAAGCTAGTGTCTTAGCGCCGGTTAAAAAAATTAGTCGTCCTCGCGCGCTGCTGCCAAAAGTACGCTTAACTGAGCGTGGCAGGTTACATGAAATCTTAACGGCTGCTGATCGTCCAGAACCGATGCCCACCGCAGTCGTTCACCCAGTGGATCAAAGCGCCATTTGCGGAGCGGTTGAGTCAGCGGCACAAGGGTTAATCATTCCCGTACTGGTTGGGCCCAAAGGGAAAATACAGCTTGCGGCTGAAAAAGCTCAGGTTGATATCAGCGCCTTTGAGCTGGTGGATGTACCCCATAGCCACGCCGCAGCCGAGCAGGCAGTAGCATTAGCCCGCCAGGGGCGCGTAGGTGCGTTGATGAAAGGCGCACTGCACACTGATGAGCTTTTACGTGAAGTACTTAAGCGTGACACGGGGTTGCGCACCGAACGGTGTCTGAGTCATGTGATGGCCTTTGATGTACCAACTTACCCAAGACCGCTGTTAATCACCGATGCGGCGATTAATATTTATCCTAAGTTGGCGGAAAAGCGCGATATTGTTCAAAACGCCATTGAGTTGGCTCATGCGCTGGGTAATGACAATCCTCTTGTGGCGATTCTTTCTGCTGTCGAGACCGTTAATCCTAAAATCACCTCCACGATTGATGCGGCGGCACTGTGTAAGATGGCAGAGCGTGGTCAGATAACCGGTGGCACCTTAGATGGTCCGCTAGCGTTTGATAATGCCGTTTCAGAAGCAGCGGCAAGAACTAAAGGTATCGTTTCGCCAGTCGCTGGGCGTGCCGATATTCTCTTAGCGCCAGATCTTGAAGCAGCCAATATGTTAATGAAGCAGCTTACCCACTTAGCGGATGCAACGGGCGCAGGCGTTGTTGTCGGTGCTAGAGTGCCGATTATGCTAACAAGCCGTGCAGACGACGCGTTGACGCGTATGGCGTCCAGTGCGTTAGCGTTACTGCTGGCTGATCATCAGCGTCGTTGTGGCATGCTTGGTAGGACTTCAGGAGCTTAATAATGCAAGAAATATTGGTGCTAAATAGCGGCTCTTCTAGCGTTAAGTTTGCCCTTTATCATGTTGGAACTGCTTATTATGCGATGGATGAAGACGCTACTGGCACACCCAAAGAAGCGTTGACGCTTAGCTACAGTGGTCATTTTTCGGGTTTGGCTACGTCTCAGTGCCGTGTGTCGTTGGTACATAAAAAGGTCGGACAACAACCGCATCACTATGAGCTGCAAGCGCTGCAGGCGATGGGACTAACGCCTGCAACGAATCATGAAGAAGCCATTACAAAACTTATGGTGTGGCTTGACCAACGTGACGATAAAGGCACGCTGATCGCTATAGGGCATCGCGTTGTTCATGGAGGCCAAACCTACCACGAAGCGGTTAGGTTAAGCGCTAATGATGTAGCTGAGTTGGAGAAGTTTTCAAGCCTAGCGCCGTTGCATCAGCCCCATGGTCTTGCCCCTATTAAGCTATTAATGGAACAAGTACCCGATGTGCCACAGATCGCATGTTTCGATACTGCGTTTCATGCTCGCCAACCTTGGGTGGCTCGGCAATTTGCGCTGCCGCGTGAGCTTACCGCCAAGGGGCTAATTCGCTACGGCTTCCATGGGCTTTCCTATGATTATATTCAGCGCACTTTGCCGAATGTTTTGCCTAAAAATGCACCTCGTTCGCGTGTGATCGTTGCGCACTTGGGTAATGGTGCCAGTCTTTGCGCTATCCGTGATGGCGTCAGTATCGCTTCAACTATGGGCTTTACCGCACTTGATGGTCTGCCGATGGGCACACGTTCCGGGACGTTGGATCCTGGGTTGGTGCTGCACTTAATTGGTCAGGAAAAAATGAGTGTCGAGGAAGTGTCGTCACTCTTATATAAGCAATCAGGCCTGTTGGGTGTTTCAGGTATCAGTAGTGATATGCGCGAGTTACTTGCAAGTGATGCTCCCGAGGCTGAAGAAGCTGTTGAGCTTTATTGCTATCGAGCCGCGCGGGAAATTGCCAGCTTAGCCGGGGCGCTTGGTGGGCTTGACCAATTAGTGTTTACGGCGGGGATTGGCGAACATGCCGCCGCTGTGCGTGCGCGTATTGTGGCGCAGTGTGAGTGGCTTGACATGCAGCTTGATGAGCAGGCGAATCATCATAATGCTATTTGTATTTCTGCAGCGGACAGTGGTGTCGGTGTTTGGGTGATACCAACGGATGAAGAGCGCGTGATTGCCATTGATTGCCTAACGCTTCTTAACAAAGCAGATTAACCAGCCAGTCCCCTGGTGTCAGAGGCGACACGTGCGACGTTAGACATTGTGATTGTTGCTATTTCTATAGTGATTACCGCTACCGAGAAACCACTGATCTGATAGAATCCCCAGCTTTTGTAAGCTCACTCACTTATCTTACTGGGAATTTTCATGAACGCGGTAATTCTTGCTGTGCTAGTCATGGTGGCACTTTCGCTTGCTCGGGTATCCGTGGTATTTGCGCTTGTTGTTGGTGCGTTAGTAGGGGGATTAGTTGGCGGTTTATCACTGGATGAAACGCTTAGTGCTTTCAATGATGGTGTTGGTGGAGGCGCGCAAGTAGCCCTTGCTTATGCCACTCTTGGAGCCTTTGCGGTGGCTATTTCCCGTTCGGGGCTTCCCGATATGCTGGCAAATCGGCTAATTACGATGCTGGGGAAAGAAGCCACCGCAGCACATCAAGCGCGAGTAAAAGTGTTTTTGCTTGTTGCTGTACTCTTGGTGGCTATTTCATCGCAAAATGCCATTCCTGTGCATATTGCGTTTATCCCCGTACTGATACCACCGCTATTAGTGGTGATGAATCGCCTTCAGCTTGATCGGCGCGCCGTGGCTTGTGCGCTCACCTTTGGGTTAACTGCCCCCTATATGCTACTACCAGTAGGATTCGGCGCGATCTTTCTAAATGATATTCTGCTGGCGAATTTAAATAGCGCTGGCGAGTCGCTAGGCTTGGAAATTACCCGGGGCATGGTGCCCATGGCAATGGCTATTCCGGTAGGTGGGATGGCGATTGGCTTACTCGTAGCACTTTTTTTCAGCTACCGTGGACAGCGCGAATACACCAGTAAAGACCTTGTGGCGACGAATGCTCACCAAGGCCACACGCCTGCAAAGCCTCATACATTTGGGCTTGTGATGTCGGGTGTGGCGATTGTAGCCGCACTAGGGCTGCAGCTTTATACCGGTTCTATGATTGTGGGTGGGCTAGTGGGGATTGGCTTGCTGTCGCTGGGCGGTATTTTTAAGTGGCGTGAAGCGGATGATCTCTTTACCAGCGGTATGCGCATGATGGCATTGATCGGCTTTATTATGATTTCAGCAGCTGGTTTTGCAGAAGTCATGAAGGCGACAGGGGCCATTGACTCGCTAGTGGCAGGTGCGTTTGAACTGTTTGGTGATAACCGCGGTTTGGCGGCGCTCGTGATGCTGCTAGTGGGCTTGTTTATTACCCTAGGAATTGGCTCATCGTTTTCGACCATTCCTATTATCGCGGCGATTTTTGTTCCATTATCGGTACAGTTTGGCTTCTCGCCGATGGCAACGGTAGTGCTAGTAGGTACTGCAGCCGCACTGGGCGACGCTGGCTCGCCAGCGTCTGATTCTACGCTGGGGCCCACGTCTGGGTTAAATGTGGACGGCCAGCATGATCATATGTGGGACAGCGTGGTGCCTACCTTTTTGCATTACAACGTACCGCTGATTGCATTTGGGTGGCTGGCAGCAATGTCGCTGTAGGCGCTTTTTCACAGTTTTCTTACAGACCAACAGAAGGGCAGCTATGAGCTGCCCTTCTTTACGTTAAAACTGTAACTACTGCTTAGGTAAATGCGTTTCAAAAGCGCTGAGCAGGCCACGAAGTAAGGAGAGTTCCTTACGGCTGGGCTGTGCGCGAGCAAACAGCGCCTGAAGCTGCTCTTCCGTGCGAGCATGAGGCTGAGTTAGAAAGCCACTTTGCTGCATTAAACGTCCAAGGTGGTCTTGAAAGTGTAAAAACTGCTCGCGGCTAGGTAGCGTAGCTTCAATCGGGCGTTGATAAATGAAGGCGCTATCGTCGCGCCTACGCCAAGCGCGGTGCACTTCATAGGCTAAAATCTGCACGGCCTGTGAGAGATTTAAAATACCGTATTCAGGGTTGGCTGGGATACTTACCTGGTGTGTGCAGCAGCGTATCTCATCGTTAGTGAGGCCTGAACGCTCGCGTCCGAACACCAGCGCAACCGGCGCTTGTGTGGCGTTCTCAATCACTTGCTGCGCCATGTCATCGGGTTCATCAAAATGCGGGAGCGGCAGGCTGCGGAGCCTTGCACTCGCGCCCACCACTTGTACGCAATCACTAACTGCCTCTTCAAGGCTGCTTACACAACGGGCATGTTCAAGCACATCCGTTGCACCTGCGGCCATGCGAGTTGCTTCGTCATCAGGAAACGCCCGGGGATTAACCAAGATGAGCTCAGATAAGCCCATGGTTTTCATTGCGCGAGCGGTAGCGCCAATGTTGCCTGGGTGGAAGGTTTGCACTAGTACGATGCGAATATTGGAGAGCACGGTAATGAAGACCTACAAGCTGCCGGATAAAGGCGCTGATGGTAGCATGCTTTTAACTATCGTCAGAGGCAGGAAGGTGGGGCGTCTTTAAATAAAAGAACCCCGCACATGGCGGGGTTCTTAGCGACGTTAAACGTCAGAGCGATAGGCTCAGGGGTGGATTACATCATTCCACCCATACCACCCATTCCGCCCATGCCACCCATGTCTGGAGCGGCGTCTTTCTCTTCAGGGTCGTCAGCGATCATGCACTCTGTGGTGATCATCAGACCAGCAACGGAACCAGCGGACTGCAGGGCAGTACGGGTTACTTTAGCCGGGTCGAGAACGCCCATTTCGAACAGGTCACCGTACTCGCCAGTTTGTGCGTTGTAGCCGAAGTTGCCTTCGCCATCTTTTACGCGGTTGATAACAACAGCGGCTTCTTCGCCGGCGTTGGTAACAATCTGGCGCAGCGGAGACTGCATAGCGCGCAGCGCCATGTTGATGCCATGGTTCTGGTCTTCGTTGTCGCCAGTCAGGCCTTGTACTTTAGCCATGACGCGAACCAGTGCAGTACCACCACCAGGTACAACGCCTTCTTCTACTGCAGCGCGAGTTGAGTGCAGAGCATCTTCAACGCGAGCTTTCTTCTCTTTCATTTCTACTTCGGTAGCCGCACCGACGCGGATAACCGCAACGCCGCCTGCCAGTTTGGCAACGCGCTCTTGCAGCTTCTCTTTGTCGTAATCAGAAGAGGTCTCTTCGATTTGCGCACGAATCTGATTAACACGAGCTTCGATGTCGTTTTCTACACCCGCGCCATCGATGATGGTGGTGTTTTCTTTAGACATCGTCATGCGCTTAGCGGTACCCAGGTGATCTAGGTTCGCTTGTTCAAGCGTTAGGCCGACTTCTTCAGAAATCACAGTACCGTTGGTCAGGATAGCGATATCCTGCAGCATTGCTTTACGACGGTCGCCGAAGCCAGGTGCCTTAGCAGCAGCCACTTTGACGATGCCGCGCATGTTGTTTACAACCAAGGTTGCCAGCGCTTCGCCTTCGATGTCTTCAGCGATAATCGCGAGCGGTTTGCCTTGCTTAGCAACAGCTTCCAGCACCGGTAGTAGTTCACGGATGTTGGAGATTTTCTTGTCGACGAGCAGGATGTAGGGGTCTTCCAGCTCGACGGCCATGGTGTCTTGATTGGTGACAAAGTAGGGCGATAGGTAGCCGCGATCAAACTGCATACCTTCTACTACTTCTAGCTCATCTTCAAAGCCACGGCCTTCATCGACGGTGATAACGCCTTCTTTACCAACTTTTTCCATTGCTTCAGCAATGATTTCGCCGATGCGCTTGTCGCCGTTAGCAGAGATGGTGCCTACCTGAGCAATCGACTTGGTGTCGGTGCATGGAACAGACATTGCCTGAATCTCTTTAACAGCCGCGCTCACCGCTTGATCGATGCCACGCTTAAGATCCATCGGGTTCATGCCCGCAGTCACGCCTTTTAGGCCTTCCGCAACAATCGCTTGAGCCAGAACGGTAGCCGTCGTGGTGCCATCGCCGGCAGCGTCAGAGGTCTTGGAAGCAACTTCCTTAACCATCTGAGCACCCATGTTTTCGAACTTGTCTTTTAGTTCGATCTCTTTAGCAACAGAAACACCATCTTTAGTGACGGTCGGTGCGCCAAAGGACTTGTCCAGTACCACATTCCGACCTTTCGGGCCGAGAGTAACTTTTACTGCGTTAGCCAGAACGTCTACACCACGCGCCATGCGTTTGCGGGCATCATCGGAAAACTTAACTTGCTTAGCTGCCATGTTCGTTATTTCCTAAACAGTGAAATTTAAAAGGAAAAGTGAGTGGTCGAGGCGCTGATTAGCCTTCGACAACCGCCAAAATATCGGCTTCGCTCATGATCAGAACTTCTTCGCCATTGATTTTTTGCTTCTCAACGCCGAAACCGTCTTTGAAAATCACTGTGTCGCCAACTTTTACGTCCAGCGGGCGAACGTCGCCGTTATCTAGAATACGGCCATTACCAGCTGCCAGGATTTCGCCACGGGTGGGTTTTTCCTGGGCATTGCCCGGTAGCACGATGCCGCCAGCGGTTTTCTGCTCTTCTTCCACGCGACGAACAACGACGCGATCGTGCAAAGGACGGATATTCATGCTCACGTTCTCCTGAGTATCGTCTGGGCCCATTAGGGCGGTTAGCTAAATGAGATTTTCGTGGGCAGCAGCCCGCGAAAAGTGAAGGTTAAACACCTTCATGTTAATGGCGAATGCTAAAGCCTTCGCCGAATTTGTATGCTGACTCAAAAGTGGGGGCTGGCGAGAACCTTTCAAGGGGTAAGTGATAAAAAAATGTGGTTTTGTGACATTCTTCTTGAATGAGGCTTCAGCGCCGTCTTGCGGTTTCATCTCGACTAATGAATTCACCTTCAATCGGCCCTTGTTGATCGTTTGATCGTGATGTATTGCCCTGCTCATAGCTTGCCTGCTGCTGGCTACCGGTGCTTTTTAAGCCTAGCCAGGTGAGCACCTTGAACATTAGTTGTCGAGCGTTAGGTAGCAGGCAGGCAATGCCTAGCGCATCGGACAAAAAACCAGGTGCTAATAACAGAGCGCCGCCAAAAATTAGTGCCGCTCCGGTAAATAGTTCTTGAGAAGGAATTTCGCCTACCTGCATACGTTGGCGCGCGCGCGCCAAGGTGGAAACGCCCTCTTTGCGAATTAGGTGCAGCCCAATAAAACCAGTGCCTAGCACCATTAGCAGGGTGGTTAATAAACCGATTTGGCTACCAATTGAAAACAACAGTACAAAATCAACTAACGTAAACAACGATATAAAAAGAAGAAGGGGCATGACAAACTCCATGACAGGCGTAATCGGTGAATATGGTGACAGAAATTGAAAAAACAAGCAGCTTGCCAGTGGGTGGATGCTGTCTTAGCTACTCTCTTAGCTATTCTAAAACTCGATATTTTGCGCTGAAACTTCTATGCTGCAATGCACAATAGAGGCGTTGACGTATCACGATGCTAATTATTATGCATTGGTGCATTTACGAAGTGTTGATCTAAGGAGAATCACATGAACCTGACGAATAAAGTAATTGCCATTACGGGTGGTGCTCGCGGTCTAGGCTTTGCTATAGCGCAGCGTTTAGGTAAGCAGGGCGCACGACTGGCACTTTTGGATATGAGTGCCGAAGCATTGGATGATGCTGTATCAGTGTTGGAATCTCACGATATCCAAGCAAAAGCATTTGTAACGAATGTGGCTGATGAGCAATCTGTACAGCAGGCATTTGCTGACATTGCATCGCGCATGGGTCCGGTTGGCGGTTGTGTCAATAATGCTGGTATCACTGACGACGGTCTCTTGATTAAAGCGAAGGAAGGTGTGGTTGAAAAACGTATGTCGTTAGCATCATGGCAAAAAGTGCTTGATGTGAATTTAACAGGCGTTTTTCTATGTGGACGCGAAGCCGCAACGCAGATGGTAGAAGCTGGGCATCAAGGCGTTATTGTTAATATTTCGAGTATTTCTCGCGCTGGTAATATGGGCCAAAGCAATTATGCAGCCGCCAAAGCGGGTGTGCATGCGTTAACAGTGACTTGGGGTAAAGAACTTGCCCGTTACGGGATTCGTACAGGAACCGTAGCGCCAGGGTTTATTGAAACCGAAATGACCGCTGCCATGCGCCCAGATATGCTAGAAAGAATCGCCTCT
Source organism: Halomonas qinghailakensis (assembly GCF_025820815.1). Taxonomy (NCBI): domain Bacteria; kingdom Pseudomonadati; phylum Pseudomonadota; class Gammaproteobacteria; order Oceanospirillales; family Halomonadaceae; genus Halomonas; species Halomonas qinghailakensis. The sequence continues at coordinate 3,476,091 of NZ_CP096973.1, forward strand.
AGTGTTCCACTTAAGCAGTTGGGCCATCCCGATAACATCGCACAAAGCGTCGCTTTCATTTTTGAAAACGATTACTTTACCGCGCGAATTATTGAGTGTGATGGTGGGTTGCGGCTTTAATCGGTTAACAGACGGGGCGCTGGTAGCCGTGCCAGTGCCTTGTAGTACGTTTCAATTGATGCAGTCTTAGTAAAGAGTGTTCGCAACTAGAAGTGAAAATAATCCCGCTGTATTTCGCGTTGGAAATACATTTCCACGCGTAGTGTCATTGCCCATCGTGGGTCATAGCTGACCTCGCGTTGAAAATGTAGTTCTGGGATGACATCTGCAAATAGTATCCCTTTATGGATATCTCTGCGGTAGCGAGTTTGCAAATAGTAGTTTGTCATTCGAGGATTAGATAGGCTTTCACCAATGGCAATAGCCGAATAACGCAGCGCGCTACGGCTATTTAAGCGTTGGTTTAACTGCACTATCTCACTGTACTCAAGCGTGTCTTCCTCTTCACGCCATTGCACATTGGTGATAAATCTCAGGTGGCGATTGGTAGACAGCGGACGTCCAATATCCCACTCAGTACGTGCTGAATACCCGGAGTTGTTAAACCAAGATAGTCGATTGAATGATTCGAGCTGCCAGGGGCTATCCTTAAAATCCCACAGACGTTCGCTGGTAAAGCGTACATAGGGATCAAGTGGAAGGCGTAGACGAACGCCTGCGCCAAAGCGATTGCTCCAGTTCTCGCGTTTGTCTCTACTTTCTAACCAATCAAGACCAAAGGTTGATGTTCGGCGATCGCGCTGGTCGTTGTAGAGTCGCCCAGAGCCTTGTTCGGCTAGCGTACCCTGCGATTCTTCTGGATCGCTCTCGATAATTAGGCGAAGGCGATCTTCTGTAGTGGGAAGGTCAATGCGATAACGTACGCTAATATCGCCACTTGTGCCTTCACCTTCCATCCAGTCAATCTCTTGGCCAAGACGAAGGTAAGATCTGTTATCGGCAGAAGAGGATTGGTCGCCGCCAAAAAAAGAGTCAATATTTCGTGAGGTATTATCTACCCAGTTGCCGATGCGTGCTCGAAATGGCTCAACGTGTGTTTCAGCCCATTCAGGTAAGTCGCTGTCGCTATCTTCTTCAGTTTCATAGGTGCCAGTCTCATAGCTCTCAGTTTCATAGCTCTCAGTTTCATAGCTCTGATCCGCGTTGCTATTGGCAGCATAGACGTCTGGAGACAGTGCACAAAGTATGCCTAGACAAACGACCGCGAGCACTGGTTTCATCGAAGAGTTCCTAGAAAAATATTGCCCGAAGATGGCATGTTATTTTGCTTTGTACATTTCAATATCTTTAGCCCATTGTAAGACGCGCTTGCGTTCTTGGCGGCTGGTCATGCGTTTTGTGTCGACCTGCAGCGGGTTGAGTTGGTGCAGTGAGTCGGCAGAAAGGTCTAATTTAAAGTGCCGCGATGCGCCAATCGGCATATCTTCAGAGCCATAGATAGCAATAACACGTATTTCAAGCTGAGGTTTTTGCTGTCTTAATGACTGTTCATCAATATTATAATGGCTGATGAGCTGCTCGACGATTGTGCCAAAGGATTGTATATGGAGATAATCGCCTGATGCTAGGGGACCTTGGTGTGTGCGGTAACGCTCGCTTTCATCGTCAGCGCTTTGTTGTTGATACTCGACTACATCAAGTTCATAGCAGTGCTCATCTGTGTGCAGTACAGCGACTAAATGTTGAATATAAACAGCTTCACTACTCATATTGCTTATTAAGCACAATGCGTCTTTACCTACGCCCTTGCCACGGTTGACAATAATCCTAGGGCGGCGCTGGCGGACATAGCCGTTATAAAGCAGTTGGGCATAAAACACCCATACGAACAGAGTGCAAATGCTGGCGATGGCAGATATTGCTTGGGCATTATCGTTAAGCCATTCCATAGGTTGAGATCCTTCTCAAATCAAAGTGGTATGGATAACTGCTAACGTAGCGCAAAAATGAGTTGAGGTCAGCTAGTCGGGTTATGCAGAGTCTTAAACAAAAAAATTCGGTTAGCTCAAGGCTACCGAATTTTCTTGGAAGTAAGCACCTTGAGTAAGGTAAATACTTTTTAATTGGTGCGGATGGGGAGACTCGAACTCCCACACCTTACGGCACTAGAACCTAAATCTAGCGTGTCTACCAATTCCACCACATCCGCTGAAGACGAGGCGTATATTAACAGCATCCTTGTAAATGTCAACGCTGTGTTATGAAAAATATAAAATTGGCGTGTGAGGGGGGTAGATGATTTTTACGCGGCTAGCGCATTACGCCAGTACTTGGGCCAAGAATGGGTTGCCAGGTTATTGCGCGTTTTGTCTTTCTCCTGAGAGTCGGGCCAGTTGGTGCCAGGAGTGTTTTATGCAGTTGCCATGGAATGATAGTGGCTGCTTTCGCTGTAAAGAGCCCTTGGATGCTGGAGGCGTGGCGTCCGTTCAAGCTGTTTGCGGTCACTGCCGAGAGCAACCGCCAGCATTTACCGCCGCGACGGTGGAGCTGTTATTTGAAGGGCCTATACGAGCGTTAGTTCATGACTTTAAATTCAATGCGTCACCGCGTGCGGGTATGTTGTTAGTAGAGCTGATGATGGCGAATGTACCTAACGAGTTAGGTAGCGCTCTTTTGCCTGTCCCTATGCACACTGTTCGAGCCCGAAAGCGTGGTTTTAATCAGTCTTATTGGTTGGCTACGCAGCTAGGAAGGCAGGTCGAATTGCCCGTTATAAAAGCGGAATGCCTCAAGCAACAGCCTTCTCAGCGTACATTAAATAGGAACGAGCGCATGCACAATTTAATGGGCGCTTTTCGTATTAATGGTCCACTTCCCAAACATCTCACAATTATTGACGATGTTGTGACCACCGGAGCAACTGGCCATGCGCTCGCAAGAGAAGCACTCCGTGCCGGTGCTCAGCGGGTCGATATTTGGGCGGTTGCGCGAACACCGCTGATACATAATTGATAGAATGCAGGCTTTATTGGATAGGAGCGGTTTATGCCACACCCGTTTAGCACGCTTTCTCCCGATTTAGTGATGTCTGCTGCGGAATCGGTAGGCATTTGGCCAGCTGGTGAGCCGTTTGCACTGAACAGCTATGAAAATCGCGTATTGATGTTTCGCGACGAGGACGGTGAGCGTTGGGTCGTGAAATTTTATCGTCCTGGTCGTTGGGCGGATAGCGTTATTCAGGAAGAGCATGATTTTCTTCAAGAGTTGGCTAATGCCGACGTGCCTGTTATCGCGCCCTGGCGAGATCAGTGTGGTGAATCACTCCATACCTATCAGCAGTTTCGCTTCACGCTTTATCCTCAGTGTAGTGGCCAAGCGCCTGAATTAGACAATCCCGCGCATCTTTTTGCACTCGGTAACGTAATAGGGCGGCTGCATGCGGTATCCGCTCGACAGGCATTTCACCACCGGCCAACACTTGATTGGCAAAGCGATATTAATGATGCAGAAGCTCGTGTTATCAAAAGCGAAAGACTAAGCAAGCATCAGCAGCGTGCTTATAGAAATGTCGTTCAAAAAATTCTTGGCCAGTTAGATAACTATCCCCTTGCCCACAACCGGCTGATTCGAACGCATGGCGATTGTCATTTAGGCAATGTGCTAGGAAGAGACGAGGCATTCACCTTAGTAGATTTTGATGATTGTCTTATGGCACCTGCAATACAAGATATTTGGATGCTGCTCCCCGAGGGTGACCCCTCTAGTTGGCGAGCACAGTTAAGTGAAATTGTTGAAGGATATGAGGAAGAACGGGCCTTTCCGCATGACCAGCTTTCATTAATTGAGCCACTAAGGGCTTATCGCCTTATCCGTTATACCGCATGGCTGGTTTCTCGCTGGGAAGACCCTGCCTTTCCGCGTGCTTTTCCATGGCTGGCAGAGCGCGGTTATTGGGACCAGCACATCCGCCAGCTTGAGCAGCAACTATTACAGCTTGAAAGGCCTATTTGGCTAGCATGACAATGGTTAAAGTCATGCAGCCATTGCCTGCTAGTGAAGTGAGGGACTATTCAGGTTGGTTAACAGAGCGTGGGTTTTCAGCGCTCTCATCGGGGTCAGGCTGATCCGATGGGATGGGGTTGGCGACGCCCTCTCCATCCGCTTGTCGCCGAGCCGCGTTAATCTCTGCTGAAGGATTATCTTGCGCGTTTATGTCGATATCTTTGTCTAGCGTAACTACAAACGATTGACCTGGCGATAAGGTGCACGAAGCATCGTCGCAGGCAAGCCCATACTGACCATCTTGCGCATATGCACTTGCACTAAATGACCCTGTGAAAATAGCGCTTTCAGCGTCGTTTGTCTCAATACAGGTTGCGTCTTGTGTCGTGATACGAATTCGTCCATTGGAAAGCTGAGCATTGGCGACGAGCACACAATATTCAGGCAACTCATGGGAAGCACCCTCAGCTTGGGTAGGGTGAAGTAAGATCTCTTCATGGCGCGTTTGGCTGTCGGTAAAAGTAAATTCTTCGGTGACTTCAACGCCGACACTCGCCCCACTGGGTAGGGTTAATGTTTGCTCGGCGGCCAGAGTAGGGGTGGCCAATGCAGTTCCGAGTAGGGCGGTTAAGAAAAATGATGCAGGTTTGAATGACATAAGAAACTCTCAGATGAGCACTACGAATTAAGCTGACTAGTTAGATGAATGATAGCACAGCTTAAATAGTCTCAAAGGGGGGAGCGCGGCACTCTGCCACAGCAGAGTTAGGTGCGTTAAAATAGTGATCTACCGTGTTTTTTATTGTGCAAAAGTTGTTTCAAGTATATTTTTTGTACATTATTGATGCACAGTTCAAGCTATTGAAAGTATCTATATTTTCGCTGGCGATAAAACGCTCTTGTATTTCATGCGTTTATCTAATTGCTGGTACGTACAGTTTTGATGAGGCTACAAATGACCGACGACATTGCTCAGCACTACCGCCATATTATTTCAGCAATTGGCGAAAACCCTGATCGCGAGGGGCTGCGCGACACGCCTAAAAGAGCTGCAAAAGCTATGCAGTTCTTGAATGCTGGTTATCAGCAATCGCTTGAAGAAATTGTCAATGGGGCGGTATTTGAGTCACAAACAGATGAAATGGTACTGGTAAAAGACATTGAGATGTACTCGATGTGTGAGCACCACCTGCTGCCATTTATTGGTAAATGTCATATTGCCTATCTTCCCAGCGGTAAAGTATTAGGTTTGTCAAAATTTGCCCGTATTGTTGATATGTACGCTAGGCGTATGCAAATTCAAGAAAATTTGACCCGTGAGATTGCTGAGGCAGTGCAGCAAGTGACCCAGTCAAGAGGTGTCGCAGTGGTGATTGAAGCACGCCATCTTTGCATGATGATGCGCGGTGTGGAAAAGCAAAATTCAAGTATGACGTCTTCTGTGATGTTGGGTGGTTTCCGCACTAACCAGGCGACAAGGCAGGAGTTTTTAACGCTTATCAGCTGAGGCGTTGGCAGAAAACCTTTGGCAGATTTCATCGCAAAGATTTGGTTAATTACGCGGTTTCGTCTTAGCATGAACAGGTCAATGAGCCCGTGAGGCCAAATTTTGGTCAGGAGTCTGTCATGGAAGCGCTGAAAGAAACACAGCTATATTGCCCGTTTGCCTATATTGATGGCAGTTGGGTTGCCGCCGACAGCGGCGAGCAAATTAATGTCTTAAACCCAGCTACGGGCGAGCCTGTTGGCGACATGCCCCGGCTGGGCAAGGCTGAAACTGAGCGTGCTATTGATGCAGCGGATGCTGCCTTACCCGCTTGGCGTGCTTTGACCGCTCAGGAACGAGCTGATCTGTTGCTGAAGTGGCATGATCTCATGCTGGAACATAAACATGATCTTGCTTTGCTTATGACCTATGAGCAAGGCAAGCCGGTAAAAGAGGCCGAAGGCGAAATTGTTTATGCCGCAAGCTTCTTGCGTTGGTTTGCAGAAGAGGCGCGTCGTGTCTACGGCGAGACGATTCCTGCCGCTAAAGCTAACCAGCGCATCGTGGTAACAAAGCAGCCAGTTGGGGTTGTGGGGGCTATTACTCCTTGGAATTTCCCAGCTGCCATGATTACCCGTAAAGCGGGTGCTGCGTTAGCAGCAGGTTGTACGATTGTTGTTAAGCCTGCTAGCCAAACGCCTTTTTCTGCCACTGCGCTTGCTATGTTGGCAGAAAGAGCAGGTATACCCCGTGGCGTATTCAATGTAGTCCCCGGCAGTGCGGCGGATATCGCTAAGGCGCTTACCCAATCTCCCAAAGTGCGCAAAATCACCTTTACAGGATCGACGGAAGTTGGGCGTAAGCTTATGGCCCAAGCGGCTGAGCATGTCCAAAAAATCTCTCTTGAGTTAGGGGGTAATGCGCCTTTCATCGTTTTTGAAGATGCAGACCTTGATGCCGCTGTTGAGGGTGCCATGGCGGCTAAGTTTCGTAATGCGGGCCAGACATGTGTCTGTACTAATCGGTTTTTGGTGCAGTCCAGTGTTATCAATGCTTTCTGTGAGAAGTTGGCAGTTGCTATGAATAGTGAGTTGTATGTGGGCAATGGCACCGAGCCCAACATCAACATTGGGCCGCTTATCGACAGTGACGCGGTCAAAAAGGTGAGTGAGCACGTGCAAGATGCAGTCGATAAAGGGGCTGAGCTGCTATTAGGTGGTCATCCGCACCCGTTGGGTGGAAACTTTTTTACACCCACATTGATCAGTTTTGCAACGGATAAAATGAAAGTTGCTCAGGAAGAAACGTTTGGGCCATTAGCAGCGGTCTTTCCCTTCGATGATGAGGAAACGGCCATTGAGATGGCTAATGACACCGAGTATGGCTTAGCCTCTTATTTCTATTCGCGAGATCTGGGTCGCGTCTGGCGTGTTGCTGATGCACTTGAGTACGGCATGGTAGGAGTTAATACCGGTCTTATTTCTAATGCAGCTGCCCCCTTTGGTGGCGTAAAAGCATCTGGCCTTGGGCGAGAAGGTGGGCATCAAGGCTTGGAAGAGTACCTTGAGACAAAATATCTATGCATTGATCTCGGTTAAGCGCAGGCACAATTACTACTAATAAATAGCATTACTAATAAATAGCGCTACTAATAAATAGCGCTATCAGCAAGCAGGCCCCCACCGGAAAACCAGTGGGGGCCTGCTTTTATGGCCAGATGATTAATGGCGGAAGTGGCGCATGCCCGTAAATACCATAGCAATGCCTGCTTCGTTAGCAGCATCAATCACTTCCTGGTCACGCATTGAACCGCCTGGCTGAATTACCGCGGTAATGCCTGCGGCTGCAGCGGCATCAATGCCATCACGGAAGGGGAAGAAGGCATCCGATGCCATTACTGAGCCAGGCACGGAAAGGCCCTCATCGGCTGCTTTAATACCTGCAATTTTGGCCGAGTAAACTCGACTCATTTGACCAGCGCCAACGCCAATGGTTTGCCCTTCTTTGGCATATACAATGGCGTTCGATTTAACAAATTTAGCGACTCTCCAAGCAAAGCCTAGATCACGCAGTTCTTGTTCTGACGGTGAGCGGTCGCTAACCACGGTCAGTTCTTCCCGCGTTACCATGCCCTGGTCACGCTCTTGTACTAACAGCCCACCGTTAACCCGTTTAAAGTCAAACGCTGGTTGTGCTTCGCCAGGCCAGTGGGCGCTGACATCAAGCAGGCGAACATTCTGTTTTTCTGCAATGATGGCAGCTGCCTCATCACTTACACCCGGGGCAATAATAACTTCTACAAACTGGCGGTCGATAATGGCACGGGCTGTTTCAGTATCCAGCGTTACGTTAAATGCAATAATGCCGCCAAAAGCACTCGTCGGATCGGTAGCAAAGGCTTTTTCATATGCCTCAAGCGCAGTAGTGCCAATGGCTACCCCGCAAGGATTGGCATGTTTCACGATCACACAAGCCGTTTCATCAAACGCTTTAACGCATTCAAATGCTGCGTCTGTATCAGCCACATTATTAAAAGAAAGTGGCTTGCCTTGTAGGGTTTTGGCTGTAGCAACACTTGGCTCGTTGGCCATTGGGTCTACGTAAAATGCTGCTTGCTGATGCGGGTTTTCACCGTATCGCATGTCCTGCTTTTTAGCTAATTGCAGGTTAAAGGTGCGGGCGAACGTTGAGTCTTCGCTGGTGACTTTGCGACCAAGATAATTGGCAATAGCACCATCATAACCAGCGGTGTGTTCAAACGCTTTTACTGCCAAATCAAAGCGGGTCGCAGCGCTTACTTGACCGTCTTGCGCTGCCAGCTCTCCTAACACTCGGGCATAGTCTTCAGCATTTACCACAATAGTGGTGTAGGCGTGATTTTTTGCGCATGCCCGCACCATGGTCGGTCCACCGATATCAATATTTTCAATGGCGTCTTCTAGGGTGCAGTCCGGGTTGGCAACGGTGGCGGCAAAGGGATAAAGATTAACCACCACCATGTCGATAGGGGTAATGTCGTTCTCGGCCATTACGGCATCATCCTGGCCGCGGCGCGCTAGAATACCGCCATGGATCTTCGGGTGCAGTGTTTTCACACGACCATCCATGATTTCGGGAAACCCGGTGTGCTCAGAAACTTCTTTAACAGGAATGGCATTTTCTTGAAGTAAACGGAAGGTGCCGCCAGTCGAGAGGAGTTCCACGCCGTGCTGGCTCAAACCGCGGGCGAATTCAACAATGCCAGTTTTATCGGATACGCTCAAAAGGGCGCGACGGACGGGGGTAGCAGTGCTATCAGCCATTAGAGTGCTCGTGTGCAGAGTCAAGGAGTTAACGTCGAAAATTACAAACAATAACGCCCCTTATGGGGCGTCACCTTCAATCAAGCCATATAGCTTAAGTTTTTTGCGCAATGTGCCACGATTTAAGCCTAATACATCCGCGGCACGGGTTTGGTTGCCCTCGGTGTGCTCCATTACACAGCTAAGTAACGGTGCTTCCACTTCGGCCATCACCATCGTGTAGAGATCGGTTGCCTGGCTGCCATCGAGATGCTCGAAGTAACGGCGTATTGCTGTCTCAACTGCTTCCCTTAATGGTTGCGGCGGGGCACTCGCGGCGGGGTCTGCGAGTGTCCCGGAAAGGCGGTGAGAGAGCTCGTTCGAAAGCAGGTCGCGTTCAGTCATGCAGCATGGCTTCCTTTGGCTAGCAGACGCCCTGCAGCGTCTTGCGTCATGGCATCATTAATCCAATCGAATTGTGATTCTGGTGTAGCAAGCGCATTAAATTGCTGCTTTAACAGATAATGTTGTTTTTCATTGAAGCGCGGATCTTCAGCTAAATACCACCCTAGATGTTTGCGTGCTATTCGCACCCCCATAGTCTCGCCATAAAAAGCGTGTAGAGCCCTTAAATGCGCTTCGAGAACCTGGCGCCGCTCACTAAGAGTAGGCGGTGCTAACAATTCCCCATGGGTAAGATAGTGTGTGATTTGCTGAAAGATCCACGGATTACCTTGCGCTCCACGACCAATCATTACTGCATCGGCGCCTGTATATGACAATACCTCTTTGGCTTTTTGTGGGCTGGTAATATCCCCATTAGCGACCACCGGGATTGTCAAACGCGATTTAATGTCGGCAATAGTGTCGTACTCAGCCCATCCAGTATAGCGCTGCTCTCGATGACGTCCATGTACTGCCAAGGCCTGAATGCCTGCTGATTCTGCAAGTTTAGCAATGCGTAAACCGTTGTTGGCGTCAGCAGACCAGCCAGTGCGAATTTTTAAAGTAACGGGTATATCAACGGCTTTTACAACAGCATCGAGAATCTCAGCGACTAGTGCTTCATCACGCATTAGGGCAGAGCCAGCGGCCTTATTGCAGACCTTTTTTGCCGGACAGCCCATGTTGATATCAATCACTTGAGCGCCAAGTTCTGCATTCAGGCGCGCAGCATTCGCCAGCATCTCAGCATCGCCCCCGGCAATTTGCACAACCCGTGGGTCGGGTTCACCTTCATGATCCATGCGTAGCTTGGATTTTCGGGTGTGCCAAAGAGAAGGATCGGCGGTGACCATTTCACCAACCACCCAGCCAGCCCCCAAACGTCGACAAAGTTGGCGAAATGGGCGGTCGGTAACGCCTGCCATCGGCGCCAAAATAACGTGGTTAGGTAACTGGTAAGGCCCAACCTTGGGTGGCTGAAAGTTTTGTGTGGTCATTATGCTGCGCTGTAGTACCGATAAACGTCGCCGAGTAGGCGTTTAGAGGGGGCGTATGATACGCCTACTCGGCGATGGGGTGAAGGCCGAAGGCTAGATTAAACGGGCCGGTAGCCTGATAGACGGACCCATCCTTCACGAATTGTGGGTTCTTCCATTATCAGACCCTGTAACTCGTAGGCCTGTAACACCTCATCTGCCTGGTTCGCTAAAATGCCAGATAGTGCTATCTGCCCGCCCGACGCTACATGACCTGCAATCATTGAGGCCAGTTCAACCAGTGGGCCTGCTAAAATATTGGCCGTGACGATCGGATATAGGCCGTTAGCTAACTGCTCAGGATAGTAGAGTGACAATTGCGCTTCGTTAATGTCATTCCGTGCGGCATTATCACGGCTTGCTTGTAGTGCCTGGGGGTCGATATCAGTACCATCCGCGCGAGTTGCCCCTAGCTTTAAAGCGGCAATAGCCAGGATGCCTGAGCCACACCCAACATCCAGAACGTGTTTATTTTCTAATCCACCGTTAACCGCCAAGCTATCTAGCCATTCCAAACAAAGCGCTGTCGTTGGGTGGGTGCCGGTGCCAAATGCCAGACCAGGGTCGAGTATCAGATTAACGGCATTTGCCTCTGGTGGTTCGTGCCAGCTAGGCACAATCCATAGTCGTTGTCCCATCCGTAGCGGTGTAAAATCATCCATCCACTCCCTTTCCCAATCTCGATCAGCTAATAGTTCATACTCAATCACTGGGCAGGGTTCGTCGGGCATTCGCTCAGACCAGGCTGCTCGAATACGTTCAAGCATGGCGTCGATTCCATCTAAGTCGTCATAGAGCCCTGTCAGAATAGTGTCCTGCCAAAGCGGTGTAGTACCCCGCTCAGGTTCGAAAACAGGATCATCGTGGGCATCTTGAAGGCCAATGGCTGTCGCACCTTCCTCTAACAGTAAATCTTCTAGCAGTTCGGCTTGTTCTGGAGCAACATGGGCTTTGAGTTGGAGCCAGGGCATCAGCAATCTCCACGGCGTAAGTGCATTCACGCAAAGGTAAAACAATAACGGGGTGGCTATGGCCACCCCGTTGAGTATTATCAGCTATCTATTCAGCGCTTTTACAGCTATTAATTTCTGATATTAGCTACTGAGTTTCTTTTCAAGATAGTGGATATTGACACCGCCTTGGCGGAAATAACTGTCCCTCACCAAGTCTTTTTGCAGATCAATGTTGGTTTTGATCCCCTCGACTAGAAGCTCATCTAGGGCATTGCGCATTCGCGTCAGCGCAATTTCCCGGTCTGCCCCCCAGGTAATCAGCTTGCCGATAAGTGAGTCGTAATGTGGCGGTACGGTGTAGCCAGTGTATAGGTGAGAATCCATACGCACTCCAAGACCACCTGGTGCATGGAACAGTGTGACTTTGCCCGGAGAAGGCATGAACGTACGTGCGTCTTCTGCGTTGATCCTGCACTCAAAGGCATGGCCGCTAATTTTTACGTCTTCCTGACGAATGGATAGCGGTAAGCCGGAGGCGATGCGCAGCTGCTCTTTGACAATATCAACACCGGTTACCATCTCGGTAACAGGGTGTTCTACCTGTACACGCGTGTTCATCTCTATAAAGAAGAAGTCGCCGTCTTCATAAAGAAATTCAAAAGTGCCCGCGCCACGATAGTTAATTTCGAGGCACGCTTGGCGACAGGCTTCTAATACCTTCGCACGCGCTTCTGGGTCAATACCAGGGGCAGGCGCTTCTTCCAATACTTTTTGGTGACGACGCTGCAACGAGCAGTCACGGTCATAAAGATGGATAGCATTGCCTTGGCCATCAGCGAGTACCTGGACTTCTACATGGCGGGGTTTTTCAAGGAATTTTTCCATGTAAACCGTGCCGTCGCCAAACGCTGAATGCGCCTCTGTCCGAGTAACCGTAATGGCTGAAAGCAGATGACCTTCCGTGTGCACCACCCGCATGCCGCGGCCACCACCACCGGCAGCGGCTTTGATAATAACCGGATAACCAATGCGGCGTGCAGTGGCTAGGTTAGTGGCATCATCATCTCCTAACGGACCATCCGAACCAGGCACGGTAGGAACGCCAGCTATCTTCATTGCTTCAATGGCGCTAACTTTATCCCCCATTAAGCGAATGGTTTCCGCACGTGGGCCAATAAAGGTAAAGCCAGAGCGCTCCACCTGTTCTGCAAAATTAGCGTTTTCTGAAAGAAAACCATAGCCAGGATGAATAGCGCTAGAATCCGTCACTTCGGCAGCGCTGATTAAGGCCGGAATGTTTAAGTACGACTGAGCTGAGGAGGCCGGGCCAATACATACCGCCTCGTCGGCTAAGCGAACATGCATTAACTCACGGTCAGCTTTGGAGTGAACCGCAACGGTTTTAATCCCTAGCTCTTTGCAGGCCCGAAGAATGCGAAGGGCAATCTCGCCGCGGTTTGCGATAAGTACCTTGTCCAGCATGGGAGTATCCACCCGTGTTGATTTGAAAGATTAAGCGATGACGATCATAGGCTGATCGAACTCTACCGGCTCGCCGTCTTCCACTAGGATGGCCTCAACCACGCCGTCGCGATCGGCTTCAATTTGGTTCATCATTTTCATTGCTTCAACGATACATACCGTATCGCCCTGCTTAACTGTATCGCCCACTTCCACAAACGATTTCGCGCCCGGAGCTGGGCTACGGTAGAACGTACCTACCATCGGTGAGTTAACGGCTTCACCTTGGTAGCTTACACCTTGTGGCTCTGCGTTAGCTGCAGGAGCAGTCGCCGGAGCAGGTGCCTGTTGCATAGGAGGCATATTATATTGAGGCATGGCTTGTGGCTGCCATGTTGCACCATTAGGGTGGCGGCTGATCCGGACAGATTCTTCACCTTCCTGAATTTCAATCTCACTAATATTTGATTCTTCGAGAAGCTCAATCAATTTTTTGACTTTACGAATATCCATACCTGTCGCCCCAAATGTGATGAAAGTTAATCGCAATGCTGTAAGGCGTGTGTTGCCAACAAGCATTGGCCGCTGCTCTAGCGCAGTAAACCTTGATTGAAAATGCAGAGAACGCTGCACGATGTTGAACGTTACCCGGTGCTAAGTCCTAAAAAATGAGGATTTTAGCTAATATGGCTGCGAAGTTTGCCGAAAAAGTACGGGCATGTCTAGTCGCGGCTAATAGATGCTTGTTCATCGCTGTTTAAACAACCGTTTGACGAAGATCGCGACACAAGGCTGCTATAGGCATCTGGTCAGCCTTGCTGCCAGCGCCGTAACGTTTGCAGATGTTGCGTCAACCCGGCAGCTGTAATTTCACCTTGAATACGTGCATCACGGACTTCTTCACCTTGGCTAAAAAAAAGTAAGCTTGGAGGCCCAAATAAGTTGAACCGGTTGAGCAGTTCCCGACTTTGAGCATCTGTATTCGTAACATCGACCTCAATTAGGTGAAAATCGTTCAGTGCGGCGACTACGTTTGGATCAGGAAAGACATCACGTTCCATCAATTTACAAGAGATGCACCAATCAGCCGTGAAGTTGACAAAGACAGGTTGTTGGGCGTTCGCGGCTTCAGAGAGTGCCGTTTCTAGCGCACTCAGTTCATCAACTTTCTGAAAAGCGAGTGTTGCCTGCGACGCTCCACTGACCGTTGAGGAACTTGATACCGACAAGGGGCGCAGTGGGTTGCTGCCGCCCTGGGCAGCGCCAATGACAAGAGCAACGCCCCATGCCAGTAACATCAATCCTAACGTTTGTCGTGCTTTAGGCCAGCCTTGGGGTTGATTCATATTTAAAGCCCCCAGCACCAGCGCGCTGCCTATCGCCAGCCCAGCCCAGAGTAATAGTGCTAGCGATGGTGGAACTAGACGCTCAATCATCCAAATGGCAACGCCCAATAGCAGTAATCCGAAAGCAATTTTGACCCCGTTCATCCAAGCGCCGGAGCGGGGTAGCAACGTTGCTCCAAAGGTGCCAACCAATAGTAGTGGTACCCCCATGCCTAAACCTAACGCAAATAAAACTGCGCCCCCCATAGCGGCGTCTCCCGTTGAGGAAATAAATACCAAGGCACCTGCAAGCGGAGCTGTTACACAAGGGGAAACTACTAATACTGATAGTGCACCTGCGATGGCTAAGCCTGCAGGGCCACTTTGCTGGGCACGTGCTTGCCAGCCATCAACTTTAGACGCTAGGCGTGGTGAAACCCGTAAATCAAACGCCCCAAACATAGCTAAGGCAAATAAGCTGAAGAGAACAGCAAAGGTAATCAGCACCGGTGCTGATTGCAGATGAGCCTGAAGATTTAAGCCTGCGCCAAACAGACCCATTAAAACACCGACTAGCGCATAGGTTGACGCCATGCCCAAAACATAGCTAGCCGAGAGTACAAACGCACGAGGCTTGGTTGGTTTTTGCCCAACCACAATAGACGATAAAATGGGGATCATCGGTAGCACGCAGGGTGTAAACGTTAGCCCCAAACCAGCGATAAAAAATAACCCTAATGCGAGAGGCAGGCTGGTATCGCTAAGTAACGCGCTAAAGCGGCTGTCTTCGCTTTGCGGCGCTGAAAATTCAGGGCTGTCATTTACCCCGGTGGCTTGTTTAGATGGTTGCGAATTGTTGCTTTGTTGCTCCGTGGATAAAGCTTGGTCTTCAGCCGACCAGTCTGCAAAGGCGTTAGGGGGTGACGACTCTGATGCTTCAAGCAAAATGGTTTCTGGGGGATAACAAAGCCCTGCATCAGCGCAACCCTGGAACGTCAATTCAATATCAATTGGGCCACTGTAGGAGGGTGAAAATGGAGTTTCAAAGACTAGTTTGTCACGAAAAATATAGACATCACCCATAAATTCATCATTGGTAAACGTCCCTTCAGGAAGCCGGGGATTATTCAGCGTCACGGCTTCCGTTTTGCTGCTAACGCTAAATTGGTGGCGGTACAAATAATAGTCGTCAGCAATATCGATACCAATATAAACGGCGTTGCCATCATGCCAAGCAGCGGGCTGGAATGCTTCCAAAACCGGCAAAAATTCGCTTTGATTACTGGAAGAAGAAAACCATTGGGCATGGGCTAGCAGGGGGAGCCAGCAGAGTAAAAGTAACAGGCTTAAACGCTTAAAAGACAACACGAAGTATCCTTACGCAGACGTATCGGGGAAATGTTGAAACAGCATATCCTACCTTAAGATAGCAGCGTAGATGCTGCGGTGACGTGACGCGCTTGTTCATGCTGCGTTAATGTTAAAACGTAACTTTTAGAATTTTAACGGCTAATAATAGAAAAGGCTGCCCGTAGGCAGCCTTTGATAGTGACTGGGGATGATAGTGACTGGGGATTGGCTTCATGGCCTAACCCAGTCGGTTACGCTTTTTGGTAAGCTGCGACTGATTTTTCAATTGCTTTGCGTGCTGCTTCAACACCTTCCCAAGATTCTACTTTTACCCATTTGCCTTTTTCGAGATCTTTATAGTTCTCGAAAAAGTGAGCGATCTGCTGACGCAGCAGTTCAGGAAGGTCTGTCACTTCTTGAACGTCATCGTACAGAGTGCTCAATTTGGGGTGAGGGACACAGACCAATTTTGCGTCTTCGCCTGCTTCGTCGGTCATGTTCAAAATGCCAACAGGGCGAGCACGGATAATGCTACCAGGAGCTACCGGGTGCGGGGTGACAACCAGCGCGTCCAATGGGTCACCATCATCGGCCAGGGTGTGTGGGATGAAGCCGTAGTTAGCCGGATAGAACATGGGGGTCGCCATGAAACGGTCAACTAGAAGAGCGCCCATGTCTTTGTCGATTTCATACTTAATCGGCGCGTGATTAGCGGGAATTTCGATCGCCACGTAAATGTCGTTGGGCAGATCCTTTCCAGCGGGGATGTTATCGAAGTTCATCGTCTATTCCTTGGCTTGGCTTATGTGCTTATGTAGTGCGATCACTAAGCAGTTGATGCATAGCAGTTGATGCATTGCATTAATGCGAAGAATTATACGAAGTTGGCTAGTGGATTACCAATGCGACATAGGTGTGTGCCACTAACAATGGTTGTTAATTTCAAAATACCCCTCGTTTTTCACCTTCGCGACGTTTGGCGGGCATCGTTTCTATTGTTCAGCGTGTATCATAACCGCTGTGTGGTTCCCATGAAGAGCCTAAAGCCTAGGAGGATGAGTTGGCGCACGCCCAGTTACTAATCAGTTATGGTCAAGCCTTTGTGGCCCCTAATCGGCGTTTGCACCGTAGTTCTATGTCGGTACGGCTGCCTGATGCGCCTCTATTGAAAGTAAAAGGGGGCTGTGCGGTTATTAGTGACTCGATTTCCCGTAACACCATGGCCAAGCAGGCGGGTGATTTAAGCGTACGGGGTTTTTTGGCTGATTATTACTCTACGCCTGATCACTGGGATACGAAAACGTCGGCTACCCGAGTGCTTAGGGCTCTTAACAGCTGGTGCTATAGCCAAAGCCAGCATGTTAAAGAAGGAAGTTTCGTTTCTTCGCTATCAGCAATGGTATTTCGTGAGCGTGAAGCGCATCTTTTTCATATGGGGGACACATTAGTATTTCGCTTGCGGGGGGCTGAATTTGAACAGCTTACCCGCGACCATATTACTGATGTTGGCGGCTATCGTTATCCATCTCGCGCTTTAGGAATGGATGGTAGTGTGGATATCGACTATACCCACCTACCACTTAAACAGGGCGATTTTTTCGTTTTCACTACCCAGGGTGTGCGTGGCACTTTGATGCCATCGGATTACGTGCGTCTTATTCGTCAAAATGCCAGTGATCTAGATACTGCTTGTGAATGTTTGGCAAGCGAAGCAAAGCAGCGCGCGCAAGACAGGGGATATGGTGGCGATCAGTTTTGCTTCCAACTGCTGCGTATTGATGAGCTACCGGAAGAGTCAGAAGACCACCCAGGGCTTATCTATGGTGATCTGCCTATACCCCCAGAGCTGTCACCCGGAGAGCGGTTTGATGGGCTTGAAATACTGGCAGTACTATCGCGAAACGCGCAATCTAGAGTTTATCGCGTCCGTGATGTCTATTCAGAACGTGAAATGGTGATGAAAGCTCCAAGCCCTGAGCTATCACTTCGTAATGCTTATCTAGAGCACTTTCTACTCCAGCAGTGGGTAGTCGAGCGGGTAAACTCACCCTTTGTCGTCAAGGTGATGGAGTCGTCGCGACCACGACGTTACTTGTATTACTTAATGCAGCACATTGAAGGTGAAACGTTAAGGCAGTGGGCAGAAAGGCATCCGCAAGCTAGCTTGGTTCAGCGTTTAGAGATTGCCAATCAACTAGGTAAAGCAGTTAAAGCATTACACAACAGGGATATTATTCATCAACAGATCACCCCTGATAACGTATTAATTGATACCCATGGCAAACTGGTATTAGCTGATTTCAGCGCCTGTCATATGCGCGAGGTAGATGGGCACCGTCACTCTGGCGAGTTACTTCGTCAAATTGGCTTTAATGAGCACACCGCTCCTGAATACGCACTGGGTGATAGCGTTGGGCGACGTAGTGACCAGTACTCACTGGCATCAACGGTCTACTGGTTATTGACGGGGGCGTTGCCCTATACGTTAACCCCTAATCGGCTGCGCAGCCACACCGACCTCGAAGAGCTCAGCTACCGCAGTGCCCGCACGACGAATCCAGAGATATCGCCTGAACTTGACGATGCACTGCGGCGCGCGTTGGATCCCCAGCGTGCGTTGCGCTATAGAAGATTGTCTGAATTTCTTCATGCATTAAAAGTGCCCCTAGGACGAGCGCCTAGCCGCGAGGAGCCGCGCCAAGAGTCAAGGCGTTTTTGGCAGGGCGTGGCAGGTATTCTTCTTCTGCTTCTGGTGCTTTCCTGGCTACTGCGGTAAATAAAGGTTGTTCAATTACTAAACGACAGCCATTAAAAACGCGGCGATGAATAATTTCATCGCCGCGTTTTTACAACACGCTAAACGCTTATAGCGTGAAGGTAGGCAGCTTTCGTTCCACTTTTGCAAGCTTTAGCTTAGCTACTTTGGGTAGGCCATTTTCGAACGGTGGGAAATCTTCACCCTGAATAAGTGGAGAGAGGTAGTCTCGGCAAGCAGGCGTAATTGCAAAGCCGTTTTCGCTGATAAAATCCCGCGGCATGAACTTTTCTTGGTTAGCCACTTGTGACAGCGGGGCCGAGATCACGTCCCACTGATAGGGAGACTGTGAAATACGGCGTATGGCGGGCATCATGGCATTTTTGCCAGCAAGCGCTAAGGTGACTGCCTCGCGGCCTACGGCATAGGCTTGCTCAACGTCGGTTTTAGACGCTAGGTGCCGCGCCGCACGCTGCAAATAATCGGCCACTGCCCAGTGGTACTTATAACCAAGGTCTTGCTTCACCATGCCCGCAAGCGTTGGTGCCACGCCACCTAGTTGGCGGTGGCCAAAGGCATCGGTATTGCCCGCATCAGCAAGGAAGGTGCCA
The DNA here is from genome assembly GCF_025820815.1 of Halomonas qinghailakensis. Lineage (NCBI taxonomy): Bacteria > Pseudomonadati > Pseudomonadota > Gammaproteobacteria > Oceanospirillales > Halomonadaceae > Halomonas > Halomonas qinghailakensis. The sequence continues at coordinate 3,494,796 of NZ_CP096973.1, forward strand.
TCTTCATAGCGCGCACCTTCAGAAACAACGATGACACAATAACCATACTTCTGGACGCACTCTTCAACGCGGGCCATGACCGCTTTCCGATCAAAAGAAACCTCAGGGAAGATAATCAAGTGTGGTGGCTCGCCTTCACTTTCTCCCGCTAAACCGCCCGCCGCTGCAATCCAGCCAGCATGACGACCCATCACTTCAAGGACGAATACCTTAGTAGATGTGGCACACATGGACGCAATATCTAGCGAAGCTTCAAGTGTAGAGGTAGCAATATATTTGGCAACGCTACCAAACCCGGGGCTGTTATCGGTAATAGGCAGGTCATTATCAACAGTTTTCGGTACATGGATTGCTGTTAACGGGTAGCCTAGCTTTTCTGAAAGTTGGGACACTTTAAGGCAGGTGTCTGCGCTATCGCCGCCGCCATTATAAAAGAAGTAACGAATATCGTGGGCTTTAAAGACCTCGATCAAGCGCTCATATTGGGCACGGTGAGTATCAATATCTTTCAACTTATAACGGCAGGAGCCAAACGCACCGCCAGGTGTATGGCGCAAGGCAGCGATGGATTCATCGCTCTCTTGGGTCACATCGATGAGATCTTCTGTCAAGGCACCGATAATGCCGTTATGACCGGCATAGACCTTGCCAATCTGGTCGGGCGCTTGCCTGCAAGCTTCGATAACGCCGCAGGCGCTGGCATTGATGACGGCGGTAACGCCACCGGACTGGGCGTAAAAGGCATTATGCTGGGCCATGGAAACGTCTCATCTCCTGAAAACGGGTAGTTAAAACAGTATTCAAGCAAAGGAAAATGACTTTCCTTTGCTTGTAGTGATCGTGGTGCGTGTTGAAACGCGTGTCTTTCAGACACGCGTTTACAAATTAACTGCGTACACCGCATAACATGTAGCTGCCGCGAAGTTTAGCGCAAAGCCACTGCAGGTGCATCTTGGTAGCATGCTACTCGGTATCGTCCAGCTCTTGCTCCTGCTGGGCTAATCGCCACCCGCCTAAGTCTTTATAGCGGTTAACCATGGCACAAAAGAGTTCAGCTGTGCGTTCGGTATCATAGCGGGCGGAGTGGGCAGATTTGTTATCAAATTCAATACCTGCTGCACGGCACGCACGAGCAAGTACGGTTTGACCGTATACAAAGCCCGCCAAGGTTGCAGTATCAAAGCTGGAAAAAGGGTGGAATGGGTTGCGTTTTACGTTACAGCGATTCGCTGCCGCGTTGAGAAAACCCTGATCAAAGGCAGCATTATGACCAACAAGTATTGCCCGTGAGCAGCCGTGTGCTTTGATTGATTTTCTGATAGGGCGAAAAATTTCACCTAGCGCTTCAGATTCACTTAGCGCCACTTGACGACGCAGTGGATCGTCAAGATTAATGCCTGTGAAATCGAGGGCAGACTGTTCAACGTTTGCGCCTTCAAACGGGTGAATATGGTACGCATAAGTGGCGTCAGGTAATAAATTACCGTCAGGATCCATAGTGAGCGTCACCGCGGCAATTTCAAGTACTGCGTCACTTTGGGCGTTAAACCCTCCCGTTTCTAAATCGATGACAACCGGCAGATAACTGCGAAAACGTTGTGCCATCAATTCGCGGGCAAATGCCTCGCTCATGCAGCTCTCCTTAGTAAAGCGAGTAATTAGTCAGAATAAGCGGTTTAAGCAACCCCTTTGCTGGGTATGATTCTAGCAGCTTTACCCCTAAGGCGTCGTTGACGGTATTCGCTGAGCATCGAGAGCGCTATACTCGTAGTTTATGTTATTGCACTGCGCCCAGCGCGGTGTTGTTTGGTGAACTACTTTTCATAAACAAGGAGCAAAGAATGTCCGATGTCAAAAAGGTTGTGCTGGCGTATTCAGGCGGCCTGGACACATCCGTTATCGTTAAGTGGTTGCAAGAGACCTACAACTGCGAGGTAGTGACCTTTACAGCCGACATCGGTCAAGGTGAAGAAGTCGAGCCCGCACGCGCCAAGGCTCAAGCACTGGGTGTTAAAGAGATCTATATTGAAGACCTTCGCGAAGAGTTTGTTCGTGACTATGTTTTCCCCATGTTTCGGGCGAACACCATTTATGAAGGCGAGTACTTACTAGGTACGTCTATTGCGCGCCCTTTAATTGCCAAGCGCTTGATTGAAATTGCTAATGAGACGGGCGCTGATGCCATTTCTCACGGTGCAACGGGCAAAGGTAATGATCAGGTTCGTTTTGAATTGGGTGGCTACGCGCTCAAACCTGGCGTAAAGGTTATTGCTCCTTGGCGTTTGTGGGATTTGACTTCTCGTGAGAAGTTGATGGCCTACTGTGAAGAGCACAAAATTCCTGTTGATTTTTCTAATAAAAAGAAAAAATCTCCGTACTCTATGGATGCCAACCTGCTGCATATTTCTTATGAAGGCGGCATTTTGGAAGATCCATGGGCCGAAGCAGAAGAAGATATGTGGCGTTGGAGCGTTTCTCCTGAAGCCGCACCTGAGCAGCCGACTTACGTAGAGCTGACGTTTGAGAATGGCGATATTGTGGCCATCGACGGCGAAGCGCTCAAGCCTCATGAAGTGCTGGAAAAGCTCAACAAGCTGGGTGGCGATAACGGTATTGGCCGTCTAGATATCGTTGAAAACCGCTATGTCGGTATGAAGTCACGTGGTTGTTACGAAACGCCTGGTGGCACAATAATGCTTCGCGCTCACCGCGCCATTGAGTCGCTGACCCTTGACCGTGAAGAAGCGCACCTGAAAGATCAGCTAATGCCCAAGTATGCAGAAGTGATCTATAACGGTTATTGGTGGAGCCCCGAGCGTCGTATGCTGCAAGCGGCGATCGATGAAACACAGAAAAACGTCGCGGGCGTTGTGCGCATGAAGCTCTATAAAGGCAATGCAACGGTTGTGGGACGCAAGTCTGAACAGTCGTTGTTTGATGAGTCGATTGCAACGTTTGAAGATGATGCAGGTGCCTACGATCAAAAAGACGCAGAAGGCTTTATCAAGCTGAACGCATTGCGTCTGCGGATTGCTGCCGGTAAAGGTCGTCAACAGAGCTAAGCATGTTAAGCGGTCAGGTCTATCCTGGCCGCTTTTACGTTGAGGGAGAGCGAATGTTTAAAAAACTATTTTCTGGCCTGTTGGGTGGCGCCGATAAGGATGTCACGGAAGGAAACACCAAAGCAGCTGAGCCGGTTGAATATAAAGATTATTTAATTGTGTCTCAGCCTGATAATCAGAGTGGACAATTTCGGGTGAGTGGCTGGATTCGTAAGATAGATAGCGAGGGGGTAACCCATGAACATCGCTTCGAACGTTCTGATATGCTGCCGGGTCGAGACGCTTGCGATGCGATGATGATTGCTAAGGCGCAGCGCTTTATTGACGAGGTGGGTGAGGAGATGTTTGCACCGGATCCTCGTAACGCTAGCGAAGCCTAGCCAGTCTGCTTTACGTTTCGTTAAGGAGTAGCGTATGCGCATCGTATACCGGGCTTCACCTTGGCGCTCCTTAGTTAGTCATGATGGCTTATTGGATACATCGGCGCTAACTGCTTCACTTCGCGATTTTCGCGCGAATGCCACTATCTTCAGTCCATCCTTATCTGACGCCTATGCCGCACAGCTCTCTTTTGTTGAGACGCTAGTGCGTTATGACTTGCCTGCTTGGCGTATTAGCGAACTCATTAGTGACCACATCGCTTGGCTTTATCGCCAATCGATTGCAATGGCACTGGATGAGATGCAGGCGCAAGGATGGGGGAAGCCGCCAGTAGATTTTTGTGTGCTCACGCTTGGTTCGGCGGCTCGCTTTGAAAGCTTATTGGGTCCTGATCAAGACAATGCGCTGATTATTGACGACTACCCTGACGCTCGACATGTTGAAGTTGATGGTTATTTTCAGGCGCTAGGTGAACGTTTTACACAGCATCTTGATGCAGCAGGCATTCCCCTTTGCCGTGGTCATGTCATGGCGCGTTGGCCAATGTGGCGCAAGCGCTTGAGCGAATGGCAGCAACAATTTGAAATTTGGAGTGCTGACCGACAGGTTAAGCGAGTGCAGCAAACCAATATATGGCTCGATTTTTATCCTGTGGCAGGGAATGCTGAGCTTGCTGAAGCGTTAGGCCAGCAGGTGCGTTCAACTCTCTCAAGCGCCCCCTTGTTTATGAATGAAATGGTGGCATTGCTAGATGAGTTGCCGGTAGCGCTTGATCGGTTTGGACGCATTGCCTCACATCCTGGATTAGCTGCTCCTTATGACCAAGCAATCGATCTTAAGCACCAAGGATTGATGCCCTTAATTAGCGCTGCCCGTTTACTCTGTGTTCGCTACCAGCGAAGTGAGATAGGCACACGTGAACGGCTAACGGCACTCGCCCATTTCACTCGTGCATTGACGAAGGAGCAATCTGCCTTACTGTTAGCTGCTTTTAATCGGATGCAGCACTTGCTTCTAGAGCAACAACGCCATAATAAGTCGCACGGGCAGACAGCCGACGGCTGGGTGGATCTGCGTCGTCTTCGTGATGATGAACGACTACTACTGAAGTTTGATTTGCAGCAGATCAAGGCGTTTGTTAATCAGGTAAAGCGTTTATAGCGATTATTCCGGGGCTGTTTGCGGAGTAGACTCGCTGGGCGCTGCTGGCAGTTCTAGGGTTAAGCAGGCACCACCGAGAGTTTTAGCGTCTTCCACCCAAAGTCTTCCACCAAGGTGAGCAATAATACCGCGACTAATAGGTAAGCCTAGCCCGCTACCTTTGGGTCGTCCGCGCGGAGTCTCACCGCTTTGCTGTATTTGATGAAATTTCTCAAACACGCGCTCACGTTCGTCAGCGCTGATACCCGGCCCGTTATCTTCAACGCTTAATCGAAAATGATTACGGTGCCGATAAAGTGCCAGCCGCACTTGAGGTTGCTGTCGGTCGGCAAATTTACTGGCGTTATCCAGCAAATTAATAATGACTTGCTCCAAGCGGTCCTGGTCACCGACCACCATGGCAGGGTCAGCCTCTAAACTGATATCAAGGGTAATACCTCGATCTTCATGTAAGCGGGCAACTGCATCGATGCTTTGCCTCGCTAGGGCAGCCAGGTCAAGGGTGACAGGGTGAAGCGTCAAGCGACCGCTCTCTAAACGCGCCAGGTCAAGAATTTCCTCGATCAGACGCGAAAGGCGCTGACTCTCATGGACAATAACCCCCAGAAAATGTTGGCGTTTTTCATCAGGTAGTTGTTCGCTATCGCGTAATATTTCAGCAAAGGCCCGTATTGACGTTAGCGGAGTTCGCAGCTCATGACTCACCATGGCGACAAACTCATCTTTCAAGCGATCTAGCTCGCGTAGCTGCTCATTGGCACTGCGTAGCTCGTCACTCACTGCTAAGAGTTCTTGAGATTTTTGCTCGAGCCGACGATTGTATTCTAGAGTTTGAGAGGTGGTGTCTAAAATACTTAAAATCGACTCAAGGTCTAGTGCTTCTCCACGGACCACTGAGTTGATCAGTACGCGCGCTGATGCACTGCCAAGAGAGCCTGCAAGCGCCTGCTCTGAACGGGTAATTAGATCGGCTGTTGCTGGTTCGTCTGAGCGATAGTCGTTTTTATTAATGCTTTGATTAAACACGCGTTGTGTGACTTGGTTACCAAGATAGCGAATAAGTAATTCTTTCAAGGCACCTTGGGTTGTCTGTCCCTTCCATAGAGAAGTCGTTTGCAAGTTAGGGTGTAGCGCCTCAGTGAAAAGGGCGGCTTGGGTTTGTTCGAGAGGCGTAGGGCGGGTAAAAAGTGACACGCCAATCAGCAAACCGACATTCGCTAGCATGCTCCATAGCAGGGCGTGTGAATAAATATCCCAATCTTCCAGACCAAATAGGCGGTAAGGCATTAGCCATGAAATGCCCCACGGCCCCTGTGTAAGAAAGCTTGCATCTAACCAGCCAGATTGAGCAAAGCCTGGCAGCAGTAAGGTATAGCACCAGACTAAAAAGCCTGCAATTAAGCCAGCGGTGGCCCCTTGACGAGTCGCGCTACGCCAGTAAAGGCCAATTAACAGGGCAGGAGCGAATTGAGCCACTCCCGCAAACGAGACAAGCCCGATAGTAACAAGACTGTAGGAGTCCCCGATCAGCGCGTGATACAGATAGCCAAGCAGCAGAATCAGCACAATAGCAATGCGGCGAATACCCAACAGCCAGCCTGCCAGCTCGCCGGACGTGCTCAGGTGAAGGCGTTGTGTTCTAAGTAGTAAGGGCATGACGAGTTGATTACTCACCATGGTAGAAAGTGCAATTGTTTCAACAATCACCATGCCAGTGGCGGCTGACAGACCGCCGATAAATACCAGTAAGGGTAACCCTTCAAGCCCTGCAGACAGGGGCAGGGTCAGTACAAAGCTATCAGAATCACCCGCGCTAGCACCCAACATAAGGCCAGCAAAGGCGATAGGAATAACAAACAGGTTGATAAGCAGCATATAAAGCGGAAATAACCAGCTCGCTCTGGCTAAATGCTGTTCATCGACATTTTCGACCACCAACACCTGGAACTGACGAGGCAGGGTTAAAAAAGCTAAAAAGGCCAGGATTAGCATTCCGACCCAGCCAGTGGCGCCGCCTGGCACACTGCTTAGCCCCATTTTTTCTGCCACGTCAGGCATCGTAGCAACGCTGGTAAATAATGCACTGGGGCCTTCATACAGCACAAATACTACAAAAATGCCGACGGCCATGAACGCAATTAGCTTCACCAGTGATTCTAAGGCAATGGCAGCGACCATTCCCTCATGCCGCTCACTTGCATCGAGATGGCGAGTGCCGAAGAGAATAATAAATACCGCAAGTACTAAAGCGACCCAAAGCGATTTATCCAGCCAGAAACGCTCATCCACTAGCGTGGTATCCGCTGTATTGGGGTAGTTGACTAGCACCGCATGGCTAACGGTGATCGCTTTTAACTGCAGGGCAATGTAAGGCGTTATACAAATAAGCGCCATCAGAGCGACAAGAGCGCCTAAGCTGGTGCTCTTGCCATAGCGAGCACTAATAAAGTCAGCGATGGAGGTAATACGCTGGCGGGCGGCAATGCGGACCATTTTACGAATGACGACAGGGGCGAGGAGCATCGCCAGCGTGGGCCCAAGATAAATAAGCAGGAAACTGGGACCATGCTCAGCTGCGCGTCCTACGCTTCCGTAGAACGTCCAGGCAGTGCAGTACACTGCAATTGATAGCGCATATACCGTAGGTGAGCCAATTAATGATCGACCTTGCTCGGCACGACGATCACCCCAGGCAGCGACTACAAATAGCAGCGCTAAATAGCCAAATGCTGTTCCTAGGATAACTGCATCTGTGCGCATGATCAGCGACCCGACCGTTGTTCCATTAACCATGCGGTGAGGCCAATCACTGTGCCCCAAGCAATAAAGAGATAAAGCGGCAGCCAGCTCATACGCAAAGAGGAGAGCTGGTCAACCATGATAATCAGCGGGGGGCTGAACAGTAAGATAGCTACTGCGAATAGCGCGATTAGACGCTCTAGTTTGCGTGAGCCTGGTTGTTTCATGAGGCGCTGGCATCCTGGCGATCAAATGCATTGGCCTGCAGAGCTAGCAACTGCTCTAACGTGTCCACGCCACGTGCTTCAAGCCGGGGTAACAACGCTAGCCATAATTCAGCGGTTACACGGGCGTCCCCAAGCGCCGTGTGGCGAGTGCCAGGTGGAAACGTAAGGTCGTATCGTTGGGCCAACGTATCTAAATCATGCCCATCTAATGCTTCGTCTAATGCTCTTGATATCAATAAGGTATCAATGACAGGCAGATCAAATACAACCCCCTTGTTAGTAATGGCGAGCATATCAAACGCGGCATTATGCGCTAATAGAACCGCTTCACCGACGTAATCTCGAAAGCGCGTTAGAACAATGTCAAGGGGCGGTGCACCGGCTACATCAGCATCAGTTAAACCGTGTATCGCCGTACTGTTAGGAGGTATGGGACGTTTTGGATCTACTTTTTGATCAAAGACTTCACTGGCTAGTAGACGTGCGTTAACCACCCGACAAGCCCCTAGACTAATCACCGTATCCCCTCGGCGCAGCTCAAGGCCGGTGGTTTCGGTATCAAATGCAACTACCTCAAGACTACGTAACGTGCGGTTAGCCAATTCTTCATCGGGTGGAGGCAGGTCAGCAATGCCGAAGTCATGGAACTCTGGGCGCGGAGGTGCTGTTTCTCGTGGTGCCCCAACGCGATCCATGGCTGGTAGCGGCAGACGCAGGCGCGCATGAACAGCATCATCGTCAGCCAGGCTCCAAATATCGCTGGCATGTTGGCGCAACACATCAGATACCAGCGGATTAAGCGGTAGCGACGGCAGAGGCTGACGCCGCCATTTCGCTAGCTCATGCTCTGGTAAGGGGCTGCCTTGCCAAATTAAGTCCAAATAAACTCGCTTGTTACCAAGGCATATTTCACCTTCAAAATGGCTAACCGGAAGATGAGAATTAAGATGTTTCACTAAGGAATCAAAAAGAACAATCAGTGCCGGTGCATCGCCTTTAAACCATGCAGGCATACCGACGGGGGTGATTAGCCGGTGTGCTGGATCTAAGCGTTCATCTAAAGCTTGCCAGAAATCATTCGACCACATGGGGGTCAGGCGTTCACCTTGATGTTGTAAATCGTCCAATAGCTGCCCGATTTGACCAACATTATTCCCCAGAGTGGCACTCTCTTCTTGAATCACCTGTTCAAACCGCTGGCGTAATGTAGGGTTATCCGAGCCATTATGGCGCAGCTGTATCAGTGCATCCGCAGCGCTGGTTAGGCTTGCCGTATGTTGGCGTAAGAGGGGGAGCTTAGTAGCAAGTTCCGCTCTAACCCCCATTTCATTTGACCAGGATGCAGTCGCATCGCTAAACGTTAGCAGTGTTTCGCCGTCACTGCCTGGCACACGGCGTAACACAACTTTTAACCAGCGGTTATCACAGGGAGCAAGCAGCTCGCGAGGTGAACCATCCGCTGGTAGCTGGCTAAGAGCTTGTTGCAGGCTGGCAACGGGCAGTAGCGCTTCTAGGCGTTTACCCAAGCCTAACGCCGTGTTATCGACGAAAAAGTCTTCCGCAGCCTGATTGAATAGCATTAAACGGCGATGGTGGTCACATAGTAACAAGGGGGTTTCGAGTACTTGCAGTAGCGTTTCTAATTCACGACGAATTTTGGCGGCACTGCGTGCACCATCTGCGTGAGCGGTAGCCAGTTGGTTGCGGTCAACGCGCCAACTTTCACGCACTCTGCGCAGGTCAGGCCCAAGCCCTTTCAGCCAACCCTCGGGCGGGTGCTCATCACGGGCATCTGGGTTAGCTACTAATCTGGCCAGCTGTACCTGTAAATGACGCAGGGGAGTGAACAGCATGCGTTCTAGTAGCAGGCCAACTAAAAATATCGTTGCACCGCCGGAAAAACTGCCCAGCCAGAGTGCTACCCGGGTAATGCCCGTAGGCGAAAGCTGAGCATCCAGCCAGGCAGCAAAAATAGCGCCCCCCAGTAGGCTGATACCACTTAGTAACAGCCATAGGCCAATGAGTCGCTGACGTTTAGGGAGCCCGTCACGGGTCATTGCGAGTTACCCTTTAGCAGTGATTTAACTTTCTCTATTAACGACTGGGTCGAAAAAGGCTTGGTGATGTAGTCATCAGCCCCTAGCGCTAGGCCTTTCTCGCGTTCAATATCTCGCCCATGTGCTGTCAGCATAATAACGGGCAGCTGGGCAGTCGCTTCTGAATGGCGAAGGTGTTCGAGTACATCAAAACCGCTGATGCCTGGCAGGCTGATATCAAGCAGCAGCAGGTCAGGGGCTGAATCATTGATGCGTTCAAGTGCGGCCTCGCCATCATAAGCAGTGACGACTTGAAAGCCTGCCTGCTCCATTAAAAATTCCAGAGACAGTACAATGTTGGGCTCGTCGTCGACCACGAGTACTTTGGCCATGATGCCCCTCCCCAAAGGTGTCGTTGTTAGGTATTTAATTAGAGTGTATGTAGCGCGGCAGGTTAGGCCAAGACGACCTTGGCCGAATGCTCGCAAAGTACCGTAGCAACCGGCTGCTTTTGCTTAGCTGAATTCAAGCTTAATGGACTTTTAAGTAAGGTGTTTATGCGCGTTTTATTGTTGTCTGCTTATGAGGCTGTTAGTCATCGCTATTGGGCACAAAGCTTGATGGCCGAAGTTGATGATGTGTCGTGGACACTACTTAGCTTGCCGCCACGTCACTTTTCATGGCGAATTCGTGGTAATCCATTGAGTTGGTGGTTAAAAGAGTACGAAACCCTTAGTGAATCTTATGAGGTTGTGCTAGCTACTTCGATGGTGGATATTGCCACGCTCGTTGGCTTATTTCCCCACTTAGGACGAGCTAGAAAGATTATTTACTTCCATGAAAACCAGTTTGCCTATCCAGAATCTAGCGATCAAATTTCCCAAGTAGAGGCCAAAATGGTTAATTTGTACGCGGCTTTGGCGGCGGATACGTTGGTGTTTAATACCACCTACAACCGTGATTCTTTTTTCGACGGCGCGCGGCAGTTTTTAAAAAAATTGCCTGAAAACCTGCCAGCAGCCAAACCGTTAGAGCGCTTACGCCAGCAGGCAAAAGTATTGCCCGTGCCAATCATGCCGCTGGGTGAGACTCCCCACGCTAACACCCACCCACGACGCATTATTTGGAATCATCGCTGGGAGTACGATAAAAATCCTGAGGATTTTTTTGCCGTGCTGTTCAAGCTGAGTGAGCAGCAGGTGCCTTTTGAACTAGCAGTGCTAGGCCAGCGCTTTAGGGATGTCCCCGCCATTTTTGCTGAGGCAGAAGAGCGCTTGACGGCGCACACGATTTGCTGGGGGCCACAGCCAGAAGCGGAGTACCGAGCATTGCTAATGGGCGGTGGCATTGTGGTCTCCACTACCTGGCACGAGTTCCAAGGGCTAGCCATTATGGAAGCCGCCCAGCGGGGCGCGATTCCGCTGGTGCCTGACAGGCTGTGTTTCCCTGAGCTGTACCCGAATGAGTATCGTTTTGATGGTACGCAAGAGGGGCTTTATCAGCGGTTGCGCGCGTGGCTAATCGACCCCGTTAGCCAACCATCACTGTTGGCTACCGAGCAATGGCAGTGGCCTGAATGGCGTGGCGCTTATCGTGCGTTGTTGATGGAGCATTGAACCACTTGAGACTCACGTTAGTGAATCCAATCGCCTAGTGGGCCAGTGTACTACCGCCGTATGGCGGCGCATTTTTTTAGCCAGAGCAGGGTGTTCGCGCTGAATAACGTGTTCGGCGAAGTCGGATAAAAAGCGCGATTTCAGCTCGGCGCGTGCCCGATCCACGCCGCTATGCTGATAGGGCGTTGAGGCAAGCAGCATAAAGCCATCGTCAGGGATTCTCCCTGCGCGCATGTTCGCATCAATGATGACGGCGGCAGTGCCAATAGGTTCCGCTAAATTGGGGCCGTAAGGGCCAATAATTAGCGCGGTGTTGGGAAGGTGTAGAAAGTCAAACCCACGACCTATGCAAATCACCCATTCGCGATGTTCAATATCCAATACCCGCTCAGCACTCTGCAAATCAGAGATATGCGCTAGGTTACCCTTAAGTAATGGCAGTAAATCCCGTTGGATTTCTTTAGGCATATCGGGACATACACTGGCAAGCGCTACGGCTAAGTCTTCAACAGGCTGGTTTCGCCAGTCGCGTATATCAAGTACTTCATTATGGTGGCCGTGAATAATCAGCGCATCGCTGTCGGTCTCAAAGCCACACACTAACGGATAAACCTGCTGATAGTCATTGCCGAATAGCTGGCCTGCCTGTTTAGCGATTGCGTAGGCATGGGCTTTGGCGGCTTCAGTGTCACAATCAAACCCTGCACAGCCGCGGGCCTGATGGCCGCTTGAAAAGTGGTAGGTAATCAGCATGAGGGTAGCGTGACCCACGCTTGCAGCGTCTATGACAGCATCGGTTAGCAGTTCCCCTAAATAGGGCCAGCCTAAATCAAAAATACCCCCTAAGTTCCTAAATGGAGTAATAATGCCCAGAGGAGTGCGGGTGGCGTGTGGAATATGAATACGACCATCCATGCACTTCATCACGACGATTGAGGTAGGGTGCTGTGCCCTGTAACGTTGCCGTGCCAGCCACGCACCAGGGCTACAAAAATGCTCAGCGTGCTGTTTGGAGAGATCCAATAGCGCATCAATACGTTGGGCAATGGGCTGGTCATGAAGAAGCTTGGCTGGGGTTGGCATCTTGTTATCTCGTGTTAACAACCAGCGCCCTTAGGCAAGTTCGGTTTTATCTTTATAGTCGCATAAGTCTTCAATAATACAGCTACCGCAGCGTGGCTTGCGGGCAATGCAGGTATAGCGCCCATGCAGAATCAGCCAGTGGTGAGCATCCTGTTTAAAAGCACTAGGAATATGACGCAGTAGCTTTTGCTCAACCTCAACGACATCTTTGCCTTTGGCGATACCCGTGCGGTTAGAAACTCGAAAAATATGCGTGTCCACGGCAATGGTGGGTTGACCAAAGGCAGTATTGAGAATCACATTGGCGGTCTTTCTTCCTACACCCGGTAAGGCTTCCAGCGCCTGACGTGTTTGTGGCACCTCGCCATCATGTTGACTGATCAGCAAGTGACAGGTTTTCATCAGGTTTTCGGCTTTCGTGTTAAATAGTCCGATGGTTTTAATGTAACTCTTTAGCCCATCGATACCTAGATCAATAATTCCTTGGGGCGTATTGGCCACAGGGAAGAGCTTGTCAGTGGCCTTATTAACACCTACGTCTGTCGCTTGAGCAGATAGCAGCACAGCGGCCAACAGTTCAAACGGCGTGCTCCAGTTTAGCTCAGTCGTGGGATGCGGATTCTCTGCCTGTAGACGAGCAAAAATTTCATGACGCTTTTGGGCATTCATAGGATGCTCTCTTGGTTATTTGATAGTGCCGGTAACACGTACTCGACGCTCTATTCGGGGCGCTGTTTTAGCAGGTTGCGCGTGAGCGCTACGGCGTTGATCAAGTACATTCTTTAACGCAATCAATAGCCCCGCAACGAAAAAAGCCCCAGGAGGCAGCACGAAAAACAAAAACTGATAATCATCTACGAACGTGATTTGCCAGTTGGTGGCAATAGGCCCAAATAGCAGCGTCATATCGCTAAACAGTGTGCCTTGCCCAAGCAGCTCGCGTAGAGCTCCTAGCAGAACCAATACGGCACCGAATCCTAGGCCCATCATAAATCCATCGATGGCAGCCGGTAATACTGGCTGGCGGGAAGCGAACGCATCAGCACGGCCTAAAATGGCGCAATTAGTGACAATCAGCGGAATAAAAATTCCCAATACTTGGTAAAGCGAATAGGCAAATGCAGCCATTAAAAGCTCAGCACAGGTAACAAAGGCAGCAATCACCATGACAAAGGCGGGTAGTCTTACTGCGCTGGGAACCTGATGGCGAATCAGTGAAATAGTAGTGCTAGCGCCCACCATGACAAGCAGGGTGGCGAATGCTAACCCCAGTGCATTGACAACGCTACCACTGACGGCCAGTAAGGGGCATAGCCCCAGTAACTGTACGAGAGCAGGATTATTCGACCATAGACCGTTTCGGGCTAGTTCGCGCCACTGACTCATTGGGTGGTCTCTTCAAAAGTGATAGGGAGTTCTATTTCAGCGGCGTTTTCGGTGACATGTTCGGTGACATAGCTCAGTGCACGCTGGACGGCGTTGACGACTGCACGTGGCGTAATGGTGGCGCCTGTAAAAGCGTCAAAGTGGCCGCCATCTTTACGTACTGCCCATCCACCCGGCGGCAGGCTGTTTAAACTCAAGCCATTAAACTCGGTTATCCAGTCACTTCGCTGGCGCTCAATGTCATCGCCAAGCCCAGGCGTTTCTTGGTGTTGGGTAACGCGTACACCGGTAATGCGTTGCTGCTGATCAATGCCCACCAGTAGCCGAATTTCGCCATTGTACCCTTGACGAGTAACGACCGGCAGAATAACGACCTGCTGATGATCGTGTTCAACGTGCCACCCATATTGAGGTTCGCGATGGCCCAGCTGTTCTGAGTTGGGTAATTGAAATGCGCTGTCTAAGACCGTTTGAACCGCTATATCTTTCAAAACGGCTGGTAATACCTCCTGAAGTTGGCGGTGTTGATAGGCTCGCTGATGATCATCGATACGCTCGGCAGTTACCGCCCGAGTCAACGCAACGCTGCCTGCGGTGACTAGAGAGAACATTCCTAAGGCGAAAGCGCCGCGAAGCATTGCTTGGCGGGGTGTCATGTTGAGTCACCGTGCTTTGCATGTTGCTGTGTTTTAGGCTGGCCTGTAGGGCGTGGCACGGTATAAATATCCAGTAGCGGTACACATAAGTTCATTAGTAAAACGGCAAATGCTACTGCATCGGGGTAGCCGCCAAACGTGCGAATAATCATGACCAACGCGCCAACCCCAGCGCCAAAAATAAGTTTTCCTCGGCGGCTAGTCGCTGCTGAAACAGGATCAGTGGCAATGAAAAAGGCCCCGAATATGGCTGCACCTGTGGTTAGGTGAAACAGCGGTGAAGCAAAGTGGCTTGGGTCGCTGGCATAAAAAAGTGTGGCAAGCACTGCCATGCTAACAAGCATTGAAACAGGAATGTGCCAGCTGATAATTCGTTTCGCAATTAGCAACACCCCACCTGCTAACCAAGCCAGCGCTACGTTGCGCCAAGCGTTCAATGCGCCTTCAGGTAACGGTTGACTAGCCCAAAATTCGCTGGCCAGCACCGTTTCACCTTTATGTTTAAAGGCATCTAGCGGCGTAGCCCCACTTAGCGCATCAAGCGTGGAAGCCGGTAAAATGCCGCTGATCTGGGCCCATAAATTGTCGGAGATAAGAGGCTGTGGAGGTGACCATAACGTCATGTGAGTGGGAAATGATATGAGTAGCAGGGCATAGCCTACCATAGCGGGGTTGAAAGGATTCTGGCCTAGACCGCCATACAGTTGTTTAGCAACTACAACAGCGGTAATAACACCTATCCCTATGAGCCACCAGGGGCTAGCAGGTGGTAGCGATGCACCTAACAGTACGCCGGTTAATAACGCACTTGAATCTCTCAGTGCAGGCCGTAACGGGCGCTGGCGCAGTTTTAACACCAGCGCTTCTGCGCCGAGTGCAAACAGGGCGGCTAAAAGCACATTGCTAATAATGCCCAGGCCGAAGTAAAACGTCATCGCGCCAAGTCCAGGCACGGTAGCGACAATCACCCAACGCATTAAATAGGCGGTGGGTGGCATCGTATTGAATGATTCAGTCGTTCGCTGCGAGGCGTGCATCATGCTCATGGCGATTCCTGTTGTGCCATTGTGGCGCGAGCTTCAGCCAGCCGAGTATCAGCTGCCTTAAGATTTTCCTGGGCGGTGGCCAGTTGAGTTTCTAAATCATCGTGGCGCTGGCTTGGGTCTTGTGCTGCGGCCCTTGCGAGGGTTTTTTCAGCTTTTCTCACTGCTGCTTTAGCGGCGGTCTGAGCAATGCGCAAACTGCGCAAATCAACCACTGGTGTGGCACTGTCGGCTACCTTTGAGCTATCTGACGTCTGACGGCTTTGTGCTTGTCTGGCTTGGCGGCGAGCTTGCTTCTCTGCATCCTCGCGCGCCAGCCGAGCCTGACGAAATTCAAATCGATGCTTAGCGTGATCGGCTTTAGCGGTCTCAATACGTTTAATGCGAATACGCTGTTTTGCTAAGCGATAATCCTGCACTAATGGAATATAACTTGGGCAAACATAGCTGCAGGCACCACACTCAATACAGTCAAATAAGTGAAGCTTTTCCAATGTATCGTCGTTCTCCGCACGGGCATGCCAATGCAGCTGTTGCGGAAGCAGCTGGACCGGGCACACGCTTTCACAAGCACCACAGCGAATACAGGGAGACTCCTCGGGAAGAGGGGGCAGCTCTTCACGAGTGGCAGCAATCAAACAGTTTGTCGTTTTGATCATCGGCGTATTAAGTATTGGGAGAGGTGTCCCCATCATTGGGCCGCCCACAATGACTTGATGAAGTTGTTGGTTTGCTACTCCTACCTGCTGAAGCAGCGTTTCAACAGATGTGCCAAGGCGCACCCAGTAGTTGCCTGGATTTCTGATGGCGTCTCCCGTCAAGGTGACGATTCGCTCGACTAAAGGTTTACCATCACGTACTGCGTATAGCGCTGCCAGCAGCGTGCCGGGGTTGTGGCAGAGAACACCGACATCGGCAGGAAGGCCGCCACTGGGTACATCAAGGTTGAGCAATTTCTTGATCAATTGGCGCTCACCACCGCTGGGATAACGGGTCTCGATGACCTTGATGGTTATGCCTACTGATTGCTGGTGGTCAGGCGGTTGAAAGTGAGAGAGTCCCTTTTTTAATCCATGGATCGCTTCGGGCTTATTATCTTCAATACCCACTACAATCTGACGGGCGCCGCAGAGCTTAGCGACCATTTGCGCACTTTCCAGTATCTCGGTTGGATAATGGCGAAGAGCCAAGTCGTCTGCTGTGATATATGGCTCGCATTCGGCGGCATTAACAACGAGTGTATCAATCCGATGATGATCCGCTATTTGGGCTTTGATATAAGCGGGAAAGCCGGCACCACCAAGGCCTACTAGGCCGCAGCTGTCGAGCCGATCAATGATCGTTTGGTGGTTATCGGCTCGCCAATCAAGTGAGGGCAGCACTTGCCAGTGGTCCAATCCATCAGCATCGATGGTGATGGCGTTATCACTAATCTGAGTCACTGTCCCGCTAATACTGGCGTGCAAGTTGGCCGATACCATGCCGTTTCGCTCGGCAATTAGGCTACCCACCTGAACTGCATCACCGATATCAACACAGGGGATCGCAGGATTACCTGAGTGTTGTTTGAGCGGAAGTGTTACTTGGGTAGGCAGAATCGCGTTTCGAAGCGGTAATTGATTCGAGCGATCTTTACGTTCTGGCGGAGTAATGCCACCTGGGAATTTATAGGCTGGCATGCTGACTCCTAGTTGGCTGTCGATCGCTGGCGATTAAAGGTGCGATGGTGACCACAGGTTGCCATTGGTTGAGAGGCTTGCTTCGAGGCAACATATCAATACAGTCGACGGGGCAGGGCGCAACGCACAAATCGCAGCCGGTGCATTCATCTTCTATCACCGTATGCATTTGCTTTGCAGCGCCAATAATGGCATCCACCGGGCATGCTTGAATGCACTTAGTACAGCCAATGCATTCAGCTTCACGAATAAACGCGACAGTGTCTTCAGTAGCTGCTTCGCCATCTAGTGGCACAGGCTCTCGGCCTAATAAGTCTGCTAATGCGTGAATAGTCGCTTCGCCGCCAGGCGGGCACTTATTCAACGCATCACCCTGATTGATAGCTTCCGCATACGGCCGACAGCCTGGGTAACCGCACTGGCCACATTGGGTTTGTGGTAATAGTGCATCAATCTGCTCTACTAACGGATTATCTTCTCCTTTGAAGCGCACACTGGCCATACCCAGTAGTGCTCCAAACGTTATTCCAATTCCGGTCAACACACCCACTGCACTGAGAATGCTCCACCAAGAAAATATATCTCCCATGGCGGTTACCCCTGCGCTAATCCTGAAAAACCGAGAAAGGCCAGTGACATAAGGCTCGCTGTGACCATAGCAATGGCGGCACCTCTAAAAGGAGTTGGTATATCAGCATTGGCCAATCGCTCGCGCATTGCTGCGAACAGCACCAAAATCATCGAAAAACCAAGCGCTGCACCCAGCCCATAAAGGGTAGTATGAAAGAAACTCAGCTCGCGGTTAAGCGATAACAGGGCGACACCAAGTACCGCACAGTTAGTGGTAATCAGCGGTAGAAAAATCCCCAGCACTTGATGCAATAGGGGACTTAGTTGGCGCACCATAATTTCGGTAAATTGCACGACAGCGGCAATAACAACGATAAAACTGATGGTGCGCAGATAGGTAACATCCAAGGGCACAAGTAAGCCATGATAGACCACATAACTAGCGGCAGATGCCAGTGTGAGTACGAACGTGGTCGCCAGAGACATGCCCATGGCGGATTCCAGTTTATTTGAAACCCCCATAAATGGGCAAAGCCCTAAAAACTGCACCAATACAAAGTTATTGACCAGCGCAGTGCTAATCAAAATTAGAAAAAGTTCATTCATAGCGGCGTATTGTGCGCAGAAAACGTAGTGTTGGCTAGGGGTGGTTTGAATAGCACAACTTGGTGCCGCCCGGCTGCCTTAGCAAGATACAGGGCTTGGTCGGCAGCGCTCATTACTGCGCTTGCTGAAGGCGATTTGCTGTCTTTCAGCATAGCAATGCCAACGCTTACTGTTACATAAGGCTTCACAGGAGATGTCGCGTGGGGCAACTGTAGGTGGTCGATGGCTTGGGTTAGCTGCTCGCCAATTTCTTTGGCAGACTCTGGGGAAACACCGGGTAAAATGGCACTGAACTCTTCTCCTCCCGTTCTGGCAATTAAGAAATTAAATGCGGTTGCGATGCTATTAAAGGCCCCCGCCACTTGCTGCAAGCATTCATCGCCACATTGGTGACCATAGTGATCGTTATATAGCTTAAAGTGATCGATATCTAACATCATCACCGCTAAAGCATTGGGTGCTAAGACTGCCTCTGCAAAAGCTGTTTCCAGGCGTTGATCAAAAAGCCGACGATTAGGTAGCCCTGTCAGAGCGTCATGGGTAGATAGCTTTAGTAGCTCAGCATTGAGTTGCTGCTGGCAGGCGAACTGCTCTTGAAACGTACGTGACAGCAAGCCAATCTCATCATTGCGCTTGGTAAGTCCATAGGTATCTGTCCCATCTGTTCCTACTTGCTGGGTAAATTGGGTTAATAACCGCAGCGGCTTAAGCACAATTTTCTCAAGTAGCAATAGCACTAAAGCAATGACCATGATCATCAAGCCCGCTGTCCATAGCAGTACATAACGAAAGGTGGTTAAACTGGTCAAATAGCTCGTGCGATTAAGTTCTATACCAATACTTAACGACATAGGCGTCGGCGAGCCTGAAACGGGGAAGTAACGTTCAGCAACTACCGTGTTGCCTGAGAAGCTAAAAGAGTCGCTGAGAGGCGCTGACTCGTGACTGAGGCTAAGGCTGATTGGTAGGCCTGTATAAACCTCCATAAAACTTAGCCATTCGCTATTTAGTGTGCGCGTCTTAAACAACCATCCGGGTGATACGCCACGTTTGTCAGTACGTAACACGGGGCTGGAAGCAACGATGGCTGGGGGGTGGTTAGCGTAGATGCTAATTTGATCGGTTCTATTATCTTCAATGGCAGCCTGCATGCTGTTTACCCATGGCGTCATCCAGCTGCAGTCACCAATGGTAGCTCTGCAGGTTTGATAACTACCTGTCTCAGGGTTAATGCCAGCTAGAAAGTGGACCTCTCCGCTGCTAGTGAAAAACGCCATGAACTGATAACGCATATCTTCAAACATTTCTTGACTGAAATTGACGTCTGCGTAACGTGGATAATCACCCCGTATAAACTGATAAGTGTCATCCCAGTGAGCCCAGTCCCTTACCTGGGCATGCAGCTGTTGTTGATCTAGTTTAAAACTACGTTCAACACGATCCAGCTCCCGTTTGACCGTTGCGCGCTCTTCTGCTTGTAATGTCGGAAAGATAAGCCATGCGCTGATAGCCGCCAGCGAGGCTATTGCACATAGAAGTAATCCGCCAAGTGCAACAAAAAAACGAAAACGCAATGAGCGTGGGATACGCTGGTGCATATAGCAAACTCAGTAGGGTTAAAATATTAGCGCAGACTCATAAAAAAGGGCTGAGGTTGCTCACTCAGCCCCTTCGCCAACCTATACCTAATTAAGTAACGCGCTGCCCTGGTTCCGCGCCTGCGTCGGGGGAGAGCAAGTAAATCCCATCTTTATTGGCCGATGCTAACACCATACCTTCCGACAAGCCGAAACGCATTTTGCGAGGGGCTAAATTAGCCACCATGATAGTCAAACGGCCTTCTAGGGCTTCTGGTGAATAAGCCGAACGAATGCCTGAAAAGACATTACGTGTTTCACCGCCTAGATCCAGCGTAAGCTGAAGCAGTTTATCTGCACCTTCAACGTACTGCGCTTTGGCGATACGGGCAATGCGTAAATCAACTTTAGCAAAATCGTCAAAGCTGATTTCATCGGCAATTGGCTCTTCCGACAGAGGGCCTTTGGGCGTGTTTTTTAGCTTCTGTTCTTCCACTAAATCCTCCTTGGATGCCTCAATCATAGCGTCAATTTTATCTCGCTCAACCCGAGTCATCAGTGGCTTAAATTTGTTGATTGGGTGATTGACCAGCACATCACCACGGCTGTTCCAGTCGAGTGACTCAATATTTAAAAAGTCGCGCGCCTGCTCAGCCATAACGGGCACCACGGGAGCAAGATAGACCATCAGTTGCCGGAACAAGTTGATACCGACTGAACAGATTTCCAGTACCTCGGTATCCTGACCACCTTGTTTAGCCAGTGCCCAGGGGGCCTTATCAGCAATATAGGTATTGGCTTCATCGGCCAATTCCATGATTTTGCGCATGGCCCGGCTAAATTCACGTGCCTCAAAATCGTCAGCAATTTGGTCGCCAGCAGCAATAAAACGCGCAACCATTTGTGGCTCGGCGCAATGATCAGCTAGCTTACCGCCGCCCAGTTTTTTCACAAAACCGGCGCAACGGCTGGCGATATTGACAACTTTTCCTACCAGATCAGAGTTAACCCGTGCAGAAAAATCGTCGAGGTTGAGATCCAAGTCATCTACTTTGGACGTTAATTTAGCGGCAAAATAGTAGCGTAAGTACTCTGGATTTAAATGTTCAGCATAAGTTGCTGCTTTGATAAAAGTGCCACGCGATTTAGACATTTTGGCACCGTCAACCGTTAGGAAACCGTGACAGTTAACCGCAGTAGGCGTTCGAAGGTCTGCACCATGCAACATGGCAGGCCAAAATAGGGCATGGAAATAGACGATATCTTTGCCAATGAAGTGGTAAACCTCTGCGTCCGAATCCTTTTTCCAAAAAGTATCGAAGTCGATGCCCTTCCGGTCACACAGGTGTTTGAAGCTTGCTAGGTAGCCAATAGGGGCATCTAACCAGACATAGAAGTATTTGCCAGGCGCATCAGGAATTTCAAAGCCAAAGTAGGGTGCATCTCGAGAGATGTCCCACTCATTGAAGCCTGACTCGAACCACTCCATTAGCTTGTTGCGAATTTGCGGCTGGACATGGTCGTCATTAATCCACTGCTGAAGAAACTCAGCAAAATCTGGCAGCTTGAAAAAGTAATGAGTTGAGCTGCGTACTTCAGGCGTTGCCCCTGAAATAGCAGAAACGGGATTGATTAAGTCAGCAGGCGTGTAAGTAGCGCCACACTTTTCACAGTTATCGCCATATTGATCATCGGCGCCGCACTTAGGGCACGTTCCTTTAATAAAGCGGTCAGCTAAGAACAGGCCTTTTTGCGGATCAAACATTTGCTCAATATCGCGGGTGGCAATATGGCCTTTATCACGTAAGCGGGTGTAAATCAGTTCGCTGAAGTAACGGTTTTCGTCAGAGTGAGTGGAGTGATAGTTATCAAACTCAACGCCAAAACGGGCGAAATCTTCTTGATGATCTTGGGAAACACGTTCAATTAAAGCCTCGGGCGTAATACCTTCCTGCTCGGCGCGTAGCATAATGGCAGTGCCATGGGCATCATCGGCACATACGTAGTAGCACTGCTGGCCACGACTTTTTTGAAAACGCACCCAAATGTCGGTTTGGATGTACTCAAGAAGGTGTCCCAAGTGAATGGCGCCGTTGGCATAAGGAAGCGCGCTTGTCACCAAAATGTTGCGCGGAGCAGTATTTGACATGGTGAATGATAATTCCGGTTAGGCAGGGCAAATAAAGACGGCGAAGTAGGCGTGCGCTTCGCCGGTAACGACAATAAGTTACTGAATATTTCTTTTTCGCAAGCTGCTCATCGGCTAGTAGAGAGCCTGTTCTTCCTGAACGACTTCCCGCAGAAGCTCTAAAAACAGCTTATCCGCTTCAGAGTGCTCAGCGGGGTCTTCGGGAATATGAACGCTAGTAGTATCGGAGATTTCGTTGGCAATTTTGGCCATTACAGCAGGGCTGTTGCCTTCAAGCAGCTGTTGCCGTGCAATCGTCAGCGATTGTTCCAAAATTTTTGGATCTTGAAGCAGCTTGCGAATAAAACCACGCAGTTCGTTAATAATGCGGGTTTTTTGAATTTCTGATGCGGACATTGGAGTTCTCCTTAAGACCGCGCTTGAGGAATATTCAAGCGAGACCAATGAATGCTTTGACCATAGCACTTTTTTTACCGCTGAGCATCGGTTCCTAGTAGGTATTGGGCACCGTTTATTGCCAATTCTAATAGCACTCTGGTGCCACAGCGCTTCCACCAAGGCAAGGTTTATAAACTCAAACGGCCTGCCTTATGTTTGACCGGATTGGCGTACTGTTCCAACCAATAAGGCCGCAACGCTTCAGGTATGCTGGCTAGCCGTGCGTTAAAGCGTTCTCTGTCTTGACGGGTGATCGTTTTGCGGGCGATGAGTTCTGGTGACTCGCCAAGCGCTTCTAGAGCTAAATAGTGGCTAGGAAATAGGCGGTAGCCGCCGATCACTTGACGGTCAATTTCTGCTGCTACTTCATCAGGTGTCGCCATATCAGCACCTACCGGGCTTCCAAAACGCAGCTGAACCCGCCCTTTAGAGCCAGTGATGCCTGACACAATAGAGCTAATATCTTCGAATTCGCTTTTCGCGTAGCTGCCTTCAGTCGCAATATCATGAAGTTCCTGAGCTTTTTGCCGATCACACGGATCGTATTCATAACTAATCGATACTGGCACTAATTTTAACTCGGCGATGGCGTCACCAAACACCATATCTCGCTCTGCGTTCCGTCTGGCCATGGTTAGCATTTTAATGATAGCGGGGTCAGTTCGATCAATGCCATTTTTCGCGCGTCCCTCGCGTTGCGCCATCCAAATAGAGTGTTGGTCAACGGTGATTGAGTGGCGAATATAGGCCGATAGCTGCTGATAGGCCGCCAGCATGGCACGCTTGCCGCGGGCGCTGCGCGGTACGATAAAGCTTTTGTTTAGCCGCATCAGATCAGTGACGTAGGGCTTTTTAAGTAAGTTGTCTCCGATCGCGATACGAACCGTATCGCGGCCAGCTTGGTAAAGCGCGTAGTTCACAAATGCAGGATCTAGCGATATATCGCGATGATTGCCTATAAACAGATAAGCGCTGTCGTTGTCGAGCTTATCAAGCCCGGAGACCTCGAAAGCATCCGTGGTGGTGCGGATCATGCGCTCCATGTAGCTTGCGATACGCATTTGGAAGTCGTAGACAGAGGTAACGCCCTTTACTTCACGACGTATCGCATAGCCCGCCAGAGCGCGGGCAACGGGAGGCGCCCATTTGGCCATGCGCGGTAGCCTGAAGCGGGTCAATGCGTTTAAAAGCTCGCTATCGTGCGATAGACGCTCAAGAACATTGGCCACTTCATGATCCATATAGGGACGAATGTCAGCCCAGGGGTCGTTGGCGTTGTCAGCGTTAAGTGCGTTGTTGTGATGAGTCATGCGATCCGTTGGATATAGGCAAATATAAACAGTTTACATCAGCAGGCTGAAGGCTAAATTAAGCGTCTGGCTGCGTGACAGCTTCGCGCTGAGCTTCCCCACCTAGCCACTCGATTAGGCGAGGAATATCCTCTGACAGTGCCTGCGCCATCAAAATAAAATCAGTTTCTAAGCGGGCAAGCGCATCATCGCCATCGTCTGCGTGATCGGCTTCTTCAATTAATGCATCGCCAAAGCGCAGTGATTTCAGCGCCAAGTCATCATGCAGAACAAAGCTTAAACGGCCCTCCAAGCTAATCGCGAGCTTACTGGCTTGCCGTCCACTTTCCAGTAATTGCTGGATCTCGTCACTGTCCAGATCAACCTGGCGAGCACGTAGCACGCCGTCATCGCCTTTCGCTTTTAACTCAACTTGATCCCCTAATTGAAGATCAGCAGGGCGGCTAGCCGCTTCGCCCAACCATTGAGTCATCGCGCGTATCGGCAGGGTTTGCGATGTGAGTGGCGTGACTTTCAAGCTACCCAGTGTTTCGCGTAATAGGTCCAGCACATCTTCAGCGCGTGTGCGGGAGCTTGCATTGATACCGATTAACTGGTGACGCGTGTCCCACCATAAATCGATTTTCTGACTGCGAACAAATGCCCGGGGCATTAGTTCCTCTGTGACCTGCTCTTTTAGCGCTGTTTTTTCTTTGCGGGTGACTTTTCGTCCTTCGCTAGCTTCGATATCAGCGACTTTTTCGTCCACTTCCTCTTTAACTACAGAAGCAGGCAGTAGGCGCTCCTGGCGTAGGGCAGAAAGTAGCCGATGGCCCTGGAGTTCGTGTAGTCGCTGGCCACTACCTAATCTGCCTGCGGGGGCTGTCCACCCTAAACGACGCGCGTCGGCGCTTCCTAGCGGTTTGGCTGCAAACTCGTTTAACGCATCCTCTAGTGTCGCGCTATCTAGTTCAGGGGCGCCATGAAGGCGATATAAATGTAGGTGCTTAAACCACATGTCACCGATCCTATTTAAAAGGTGGCACATTATGGCGAAACCAAGCCCTTCCTACCAGCGCCTTAGGGGGTTAACCTGGTTGTTGTGCTAGTTTAAAACTTGTGTTTGATTTGAGAGGCTTTGTCTAGTTCACGGAATTTAAAATTAGTCGCTAATGAATTTTGAATAAAGGATGGTTATGTCTACATCGATTTCCAGCGTTTCGCTTCGTGTACGTGGTTACCATCTAGATGGCTATGGTCACGTCAACAACGCACGTTATCTTGAATTTATGGAAGAAGGACGTTGGGCTTTTTTTGATGATCACCCGCGTCTGATCAATCAACTTCATAAGGCCGGACGAGCTTTTGTCGTGGTCAATTTAAATATTGATTATCGAGCTGCTGCCGTACAAAACGATGATTTGCGGATTATGACCGGTATTGTCGATGTGGGGGAGCGTAGTGCGATTTGTCATCATCGAATTGTGCGACAAGACGGCGTACTCGTTGCTCAAGCAGATTTGACCTTTGTACTGCTGGATATGAAGGCTAATAAAGCGGCTCCTATCGAGGGAGACGTGCGAGAGGTGCTTAATGGCCTTGTAGTCGATAAATCGACCTTTTTAGCGTAAATCGTAATGCCGCTGCCACTGACTGCCCATGGTGCTTATGCAGTGGTATGATGGTGCTGACTCTGCGCGCCGCCTTGTTGTGGTATCAAGGGCGGCTTTTTAAGCGCTTTTAACTCTCGCAGTGCCAATGCAGTGCAAAGGATCTGACTTTCATGGGTGACATCGCCAGAGAAATCTTGCCCGTCAATATTGAAGACGAGCTTAAACAGTCGTACCTCGACTACGCGATGAGTGTCATTATCGGTCGCGCTCTTCCCGATGTGCGTGACGGCCTCAAGCCTGTTCACCGGCGTGTGCTTTTTGCCATGCACGAGCTGAGCAACGATTGGAATAAACCGTACAAGAAGTCGGCGCGTGTCGTCGGCGATGTCATCGGTAAATACCATCCGCACGGTGACAGTGCGGTTTATGACACTATCGTTCGTATGGCCCAGCACTTTTCCATGCGTCACGTACTGGTGGATGGTCAGGGTAACTTTGGTTCCATTGATGGTGATAACGCGGCTGCCATGCGTTACACCGAAGTGCGCATGGCACGCCTTGCCCACGAGCTGTTAGCTGACCTGGAAAAAGACACCGTCGATTGGGTCGATAACTACGACGGTACTGAGCGCATTCCGGCTGTGCTGCCAACCAAAGTTCCTAACCTGTTGATCAATGGGTCATCAGGGATTGCAGTGGGCATGGCTACCAATATCCCGCCCCATAATATGCGGGAAATAATTGATGGTTGTCTGGCGTTAATTGATGACTACACGCTCACCGTCGATGACCTCATGCAGTACATTCCAGGACCGGATTTCCCTACCGGCGGTATTATCAATGGTCGTGCGGGTATTTTAGACGCTTATCGCACTGGGCGTGGGCGCATCTACGTGCGTGCCTGCCACACGATTGAGCATGATGATAAGAGTGGTCGAGATCACATTATCATCACTGAGCTGCCTTACCAGGTGAATAAAGCGCGATTGATCGAGAAGATCGCTGAGCTGGTAAAAGAGAAGAAAATCGAAGGTATTGCAGAACTCCGCGATGAGTCGGATAAAGATGGTCTGCGTGTGGTAATCGAGATCAAGCGTGGTGAATCGGGTGATGTTGTTGTCAACAACCTATTTGCACAAACACAGCTGCAGAATGTGTTTGGCATCAACATGGTGGCACTGGAAAACGGCCAGCCGCGCACTCTGAATATTAAAGAGATGCTAGAGGCGTTTATTCGCCACCGCCGTGAAGTTGTTACTCGCCGAACTTTATATGAACTAAAGAAAGCCCGTGAGCGTGGACATCTGTTGGAAGGTTTGGCAGTTGCCATCTCCAACATTGATGACGTTATCGAGCTGATCAAAGCATCTCCCAATGCTGCTGAGGCGCGCGAAAAGTTATTGGCGAAAACGTGGAAGCCTGGTCAGGTGACCGCGATGCTGGAGCGCGCGGGCGCAACTTCATGTAAGCCTGAAGAGCTAGATGAAGGGTTTGGTCTAAATACGGCGGCAACAGAGTATCGGCTGTCGCCGGCGCAGGCTCAGGCAATTCTTGAGCTTCGCTTGCATCGCCTAACGGGTCTTGAAACCGAGAAGCTATTAGACGAATACCTGTCGATTCTTGAAAAGATAGCCGAGTTCACGACTATTTTGGCGTCTCCAGATCGTCTGATGGAAGTGATTCGAGAAGAGCTGCATGCCGTACGTGACCAGTATGGCGATGACCGTCGTACGGAAATTCAGGCGAGCCACCTTGATCTGTCGATTGAAGATCTAATCGCTGAAGAAGATATGGTGGTGACTGTCTCCCGCTCTGGCTACGCCAAGACACAGCCGTTGTCTGATTATCAGGCTCAACGCCGTGGTGGACGCGGTAAGTCAGCCACCGCGATGAAAGATGAAGATGTTATTGAGCACCTGCTGGTGGCGTCTACCCATGACACCGTGCTGCTGTTCTCTAACCGTGGCAAGGTGTATTGGCTGAAAGTGTACGAGATGCCAAATGCCAGTCGTGGCTCTCGGGGCAAGCCGCTGGTCAACATGTTACCGCTAGAAGAAGGTGAAGCCGTCAATGCCATTTTGCCGGTGCGTGACTACGATCCTGAACACTACATTTTCTTTGCAACGGCGAAAGGCACCGTAAAACGCACCAGTCTTGAGCAGTTCTCTCGTCCACGTAGTGTTGGTTTGATTGCTATTGATTTGGAAGAGGGCGATCGTTTGGTGGGGGCTGCTATTACGTCTGGCTCTGATCACGCCATGCTGCTTTCTTCTAACGGTAAGGCTATTCGCTTCGAAGAAGGCAATGTGCGAGCGATGGGCCGTACCGCACGTGGTGTGCGTGGTATGCGTCTGGCAGGTGCCGCTGAAGTTATTAGCTTGATCATACCTAAGAGCCAGCAAATTGACGCTGAAGATGACGCTGACGTAGATGCGGATACCCAAGTTGTTGCGGCCGAGAATGCTCAAGCGGAAGGTCAGATCTATATTCTCACAGCCAGTGAGAATGGCTATGGTAAGCGCACGCGCCTGGAAGAATTTCCGCTGCGCGGCCGTGGTGGGCAAGGCGTAATTGCGATGCAAACCAGCGAGCGTAACGGCGCTTTGGTGGCGGCAATGCAGGTTTACGACAGTGACGAAATGATGCTGATCACCGACCGAGGCACCTTAGTTCGTACCCGAGTCGAAGAGGTATCAACGACCTCACGTAATACCCAAGGGGTTATGCTGATTCGCCTGGGTAAAGAAGAAAAACTAGTCAAAACTGTCCGCGTGGATGAGCCTGCAGAAATTGATGTATTTGAATCAGACATTTCAGATACAGACGTTCATAGCACGGACACGGTCGATACAGATACCGTTGATACGGGTGAGTCAGCCAACACTGACAATGGCGAACAGGAACCGGGAACCGATGACACGTCATTATAATTTTTGTGCAGGGCCAGCGGCCCTGCCTGTCGCAGTGCTTGAACGTGCGCGCAGCGAACTGCTGGATTTTCAAGGGCGTGGCCTGTCTGTTATGGAGATGAGCCACCGTAGCGACGAGTTTGTCGCTATTGCGGATCGCGCTGAAGCCGACCTGCGCCAGTTGCTGGATATTCCAAGTAACTACAAAGTGCTTTTCTTGCAGGGCGGGGCCAGCATGCAGTTTGCGATGTTGCCGATGAACTTGCTTGGGCAGGGGGGTAGCGCCAATTTTATCCAAACGGGTATTTGGGGTAAAAAGGCGATCAGTGAAGCGCGGCGATTAGGGTTTAACTGTCATGTAGCGGCGAGTAGCGAAAGCAATGGCCATACAGCGGTGCCTGAAGCAGAAGCGCTGGCAGTAAGTAGCGATGCCGCCTATTTGCATTACACCTCAAATGAAACCATCGGTGGTCTAGAGTTCGACTACACGCCAAGGGTTCAGCGCGCTGATGGCATGGACATACCGCTGGTTTGCGATATGTCTTCGAACATTCTATCCGGTCCTATCGATGTGGCGCAGTTTGGAGTGATTTACGCGGGAGCTCAGAAAAACATTGGCCCAGCTGGCTTAACGTTGGTCGCTGTCCGTGATGACTTGCTTGGCAAAGCGCCTAGCTCCATTCCGTCACTGTTTGACTATCAAATGCTTGCCGATGCCGGTTCTATGGTAAATACGCCGCCAACCTTTGCATGGTACTTGGCAGGCCTTGTTTTCCAGTGGTTAAAGGATGACATCGGTGGTTTAGAGGCGATGGATGACATAAACCAGCGCAAAGCGCAGAAGCTTTATGCTGCTATTGATGCCAGTGATTTCTATAGCAATCCCATTGCCAGCCGTAACCGGTCCCGCATGAATGTTCCGTTTGTGTTAGCCGATAGTGGTTTAGACAACGTATTCCTGCAAGAAGCTGACGAGGCGGGGCTTCTTAACCTGAAGGGCCATCGTAGTGTTGGCGGCATGCGTGCGAGTTTATATAACGCGGTGCCTGAAGAGGCCGTTGATGCGCTAATCGCCTTTATGGCGGATTTTGAACAACGAAGAGGCTAACCATCATGTCCGATACGCCGATTAATTTAGACGACTTACGTCAACGTATCGACCAGTTGGATGGCGATATTCTGCGCTTGATTAGTGAGCGCGCCAACTGCGCCCAGCAGGTGGCACACGTTAAACTTGCTCAAGATAAAGACGCCATATTTTATCGTCCTGAGCGGGAGGCGCAGGTGTTGCGCCGCATTATGTCGTTGAACCAAGGCCCGCTAGATTCAGAGGAAATGGCGAGGCTGTTCCGTGAAATTATGTCAGCGTGCCTTGCGCTGGAGCAACCTGTCAAAGTTGCTTACTTGGGGCCAGAGGGTACATTTACCCAGCAGGCGGCACTTAAACACTTTGGTGAGAGCGCTGTTAGCCTGCCGATGGCGGCAATTGACGAAGTCTTTCGTGAAGTTGAGGCGGGCGCCGTTCATTACGGGGTGGTGCCGGTAGAGAACTCTACCGAAGGCGTTGTTAATCACACGCTCGACACCTTTATGGACTCGTCAATCAAAATCTGCGGTGAAGTGGTTCTGCGTATTCATCATCATCTGCTAATTAGCGAAACCACGCGGCGTGATAAGGTCTCGCGGATTTATTCTCATCCGCAGTCATTTGGTCAATGCCGTAAATGGCTTGATGCCCATTACCCTCATGCTGAGAGAGTGCCTGTTTCTTCTAACGCAGAAGCAGCCAAATTGGTAAAAACCGAGTGGCACAGCGCGGCAATTGCAGGTGATATGGCGGCAAAACTGTATGGTTTAGAACGTATAGCTGACAAGATCGAAGACCGGCCTGATAACTCGACGCGTTTTCTGATTATTGGTAATCAAGATGTGCCACTATCAGGCGAGGATAAAACCTCCATTGTTGTTGCTATGCGCAACCAGCCTGGGGCGCTGCATGACTTATTAGAACCGTTTCATCGTCATCGTATTGACTTAACGCGGATCGAAACACGTCCTTCACGTACGGGTGTTTGGAACTACGTGTTCTTTATTGATTTTAAAGGGCATCGTGATGAGCCTCAGGTGGCAGCTGTGCTTGAAGAAGTCAGGCTACGCGCTTCTGAGTTGCGTGTGCTTGGCTCCTATCCTTTAGGCGTGCTGTGACGGCGTGTACCTTTGAGGCGTTGGAAGCTAGCGCTGACGTTTGGCCGCCATGTCAAGAGTCACATCTACTGATTGTTGGCCTTGGTTTGATTGGGGGATCGCTGGCTGCCGCACTGCGGCAATCAGGCTTCAAAGGCCGCATTTCAGCGTGTGACCCCAACCCGTCAGAAATCGCCTTGGGGATAAATTTAGGGTTAATAGATAGCGGCGGATCACAATTAACAGAGCTGCTGGACGGTGTCTCTATGGTGGTGCTGGCCGTGCCGGTCTTAGCCATGGAGAGCGTAATGTCGACGTTGTCGGCGGCTCTTCACCGTGCGTCTGAGCACGTGGTCATCACTGACGTAGGCAGTACGAAAGCGACAATCCGTGACTGTGCTGTGCGTACCTTTGGTGAAATGCCCCCTGCAATGGTGCTGGGCCATCCGATTGCTGGTTCTGAAAAAAGTGGTGTTGCAGCCGCTAATGCAGCGCTTTATATCAATCATAAAGTGATTTTGACCCCCGAGCCTACGACAGATTCAGACGCGCTTACGCGGGTTGAGGCGCTGTGGCGCGCTGCTGGCGCAGACGTACTGCAAATGAGTGTAGAGCGGCATGACCAAGTGCTGGCGCGCACTAGTCATTTGCCGCATTTACTAGCATTTTCGTTGGTCGACACGCTGGCGCGCCAAGACGAGCGGTTAGAAATTTTTCGCTATGCTGCCGGTGGGTTTCGTGATTTTACCCGGATTGCTGGCAGTGACCCTGTGATGTGGCGAGATATCTTTATTGCCAACCGCGATGCCGTCTTGTCATCGTTAGATGATTTCGAAGCAGGCCTTGCAAGATTACGGCAGGCGGTAGAAAGCGGCGATAGCGACACCCTCATTGCAACGTTTGATCGTGCCAGTCATGCACGCCATTATTTTGATACGTTATTGAATAAAACCAGCTATCAGGCGGAATATCATATGCAACCACACGGTAAAGTGACTTATCGGGTGCAGCCCGGCGGCCAGGCGCAAGGTCGTCTTCGCGTGCCAGGGGACAAATCAATGTCCCATCGTTCAATTATGCTGGGCGCCTTGGCAGAGGGTGTTACCGAAGTTAAAGGGTTTTTAGAGGGTGAGGATAGCCTCGCGACTTTGCAGTCCTTCCGTGAAATGGGTGTCGCCATTGAAGGGCCTCATCAGGGGCGGGTTACTATTCACGGCGTGGGCATGCATGGACTGAAAGCCCCAGCAGGCCCGCTTTATGTGGGTAACTCTGGCACTGCCATGCGTTTGTTTGCTGGGCTATTGGCTGGTCAGGCATTTGACAGCGAGCTAACTGGTGATGAGTCGTTAACCAAACGGCCAATGGGACGTGTTGCTGACCCATTGCGTTTGATGGGCGCCACTATCGACACCGCTGAGGGCGGTCGTCCGCCGCTCAGGATTAAAGGTGGTGCTGCGCTCAAGGGAATCAATTACGACATGCCCATGGCCAGTGCGCAGGTGAAATCCTGCTTGCTGTTAGCCGGCATGTACGCCGAAGGTGAAACGCGCGTGCGTGAGCCAGCGCCTACTCGCGATCACACTGAACGCATGCTCAATGGCTTTGGCTATAGCGTCTCACGGGAGGGTGATACCTGCTGGTTGCAAGGTGGCGGTAAGCTAACGGCAGGACCGATTGACGTGCCTTCGGATATCTCGTCGGCAACGTTCTTTTTAGTGGCAGCAGCTATTACACCAGGGGCAGATATTACCCTTGAACACGTAGGCATTAATCCTACGCGTATTGGCGTGATTAATATTCTCAGTTTGATGGGTGCTGATTTAACACTTGAAAATGAGCATGAGGTTGGTGGTGAGCCAGTGGCGGATATCCGCATTCGTTACACGCCGTTGAAGGGTATTGATATTCCTGTTGACCAGGTGCCGCTGGCGATAGATGAATTTCCCGCACTGTTTATTGCCGCTGCCAATGCGCAGGGTAAAACACGCTTGCGCGGCGCTGAGGAGCTGCGGGTCAAAGAGTCTGACCGGATTCAAGCAATGGCCGATGGGCTAGCGATACTAGGCGTTGAACATACAGTGGTTGAAGACGGTATAGATATCGTTGGCAATGCTGACGATAACGTTGCTAGCTACGGCGGCGGACGTATTGATAGTTTAGGCGACCACCGTATTGCCATGGCCTTTGCAATTGCCTCATTGCGCGCGAATGAAGAAATCATTATCGATGACTGTGCCAATGTGGCAACTTCTTTCCCTGACTTCGTGGCCCTAGCACAACACATTGGCATGCGTGTCAGCGTGGAGGGTGCTAATGACGCTTAATGTCCCCGTGCTAACGATCGATGGCCCAGGTGGGGCTGGTAAAGGCACCATTAGTGGGTTGGTGGCTGAGCGCTTGGGGTGGCACCTATTAGATAGCGGGGCGTTATATCGGCTTACCGCCCAGGCAGCCTTAAAACATAACGTAGCCTTAGATGATGAGGCATCGTTAGCATCGCTCGCAAGCCAACTTGACGTTGCTTTCCCCGTAAAGGATGGTCAGCCTCGGACACTTTTAGAAGGTGAAGATGTTTCTCGGGAAATACGCACAGAGCACGCTGGGGAGCGTGCTTCTCGTGTAGCAGCGCTACCACAGGTTCGTAAGGCGTTGCTTCAGCGTCAGCAAGATTTTCGGCGATCGCCTGGCTTGGTGGCCGATGGTCGCGATATGGGAACCGTGGTGTTTCCGGAAGCGCCATTGAAAATTTTTCTAACCGCCAGTGCCGAAGAACGGGCACGGAGACGGCATCTACAGTTGCAGGAAGCAGGGGTGGGTGCTAGTCTATCGAGTCTTTTAAAGGAGATTCAGGCACGCGATGCACGCGATACGCAGCGCCGTGTGGCTCCTCTCAAGCCGGCAGATGATGCCATAACGCTTGATACCACACGCCTGAGCATACCGGAAGTGGTAGATCAGCTGACCGAATTGCTAATCCAGCGTGGAATGGCAAACGGCATTTGATTCCCCCTTGCGGCGTTTTTGGAAAGGTGTCACGACGTGGCAGGGCGACTACTCCATATCAGAGAGCCCGGTCAGGTCTAACCAGCGCTAACACCTCCAAAAGCTGAATGACATTAGGCCCGTACTTGCTGGTGGTACGGAGAAGGCAGTTATGCCTCAACAACGTTGATCACGTAGGAAAACCATGAGCGAAAGCTTTGCTGAACTGTTTGAACAGTCTCTTAACGACATCAACATGGAGCCAGGCGCTATTGTCGCGGCTCAAGTTGTCGACATTGACGGTGACTGGGTTACCGTTAACGCTGGTCTGAAATCTGAAGGTCAGATCCCTGCATCACAATTCCGCGATGAGAATGGTGAACTGACCATCGCTATCGGTGATGACGTACACGTTGCTCTAGAAGCTGTAGAAGATGGCTTCGGTGAAACGCGTCTGTCCCGTGAAAAAGCCAAGCGCGCAGAAGCTTGGAAGATTCTGGAAGCGGCCTTCGAGAAAGATGAAGTTATCAAGGGCGTGATCAACGGTAAGGTCAAAGGCGGCTTCACTGTCGACGTCGACTCTATCCGTGCCTTCTTGCCGGGTTCTTTGGTAGATGTTCGCCCTGTTCGCGACACTGCGCACCTAGAGAACAAAGAGCTAGATTTTAAAGTTATCAAGCTTGATCCGAAGCGCAACAACGTTGTTGTTTCGCGTCGTGCCGTGCTAGAAGCAGAAAACAGCGCTGAGCGCGAAGCACTGCTGGCGACCTTGCAGGAAGGTCAGCAAATCAAAGGTATCGTTAAGAACCTGACTGATTACGGTGCTTTCGTTGATTTAGGCGGCGTTGATGGTCTGCTTCACATCACCGACATGGCGTGGAAGCGTATCAAGCATCCGTCTGAAATCGTTGCTGTTGGCGACGAGATCAACGTCAAAGTACTGAAGTTTGACCGTGAGCGTAACCGCGTATCGCTAGGTCTTAAGCAGCTGGGTGAAGATCCTTGGGTCAACATCAAAGACCGTTACCCGGAAGGCACCAAAGTACACGCAGTCGTCACTAACCTGACTGACTACGGCTGCTTTGCTGAGCTGGAAGAGGGCGTTGAAGGTCTGGTTCACGTTTCAGAAATGGATTGGACTAACAAGAATATCCATCCGTCTAAAGTTGTCCAAGTGGGCGACGATGTTGACGTTATGGTTCTTGATATCGACGAAGAGCGTCGTCGTATTTCTCTGGGTATCAAGCAGTGCACTGCTAACCCATGGGAAACATTCAACGCTGAATACAACAAGGGCGACCGTGTTTCCGGTACCATTAAGTCAATCACTGACTTTGGTATCTTTATCGGCCTTGAAGGCGGTATTGATGGTCTGGTTCATCTGTCTGATATCTCTTGGACAGAAACCGGTGAAGAAGCGGTTCGTAACTTCAAGAAGGGTGACGAAGCTGAAGCCGTTATTCTTTCAATCGACCCTGAGCGTGAGCGTATCTCCTTAGGTATTAAGCAAATGGATTCTGATCCGGTTGCTGAATACCTGTCAGTAAATGACAAAGGAAGCATTGTTACTGGTCGTATTGTCGAAGTAGATGCTAAAGAAGCACATGTCGAGCTGGCGACTGATGTTATCGCTATCCTCAAAGCGTCTGAAATCAGTGCTGACCGCATTGAAGACGCACGCAATGTGCTGAATGAAGGCGACAGCGTTGAAGCTCGTATTGTTAGCGTCGATCGTAAGAGCCGCCAGATTAATCTGTCGGTTAAAGCGAAAGAGCAAGACGATACTCGCCAAAACCTGAAGAAACTGCGTGACCAAGAGCCGGAAGCGGGTGGTCCAACCACCATCGGTGATTTGATCAAGCAGCAAATGGGTCAAGACTAATAAATTAGTCGATAGCCTATAAAAACGCCGCCCTAATGGGCGGCGTTTTTTATAAATATGTATGATTTTAAACAGAGATTAGTAATTGTTTTGGCTGAGTGTAAAGCTTGCCCTTTTAGTAATGACTAAGCCTAAGCTATAAAATCGATTAGTAATTAAGCCAAAATCAACTAGACTATTGTCAGTTAGCTCATTTACAGCAATAATATATGCGCATCCTGAACTTGTGCGTGTTGAGTTGGTCAATCGAATAACTCACACAGCTAAACCTACTCTAAAAAGGAATTAGTATGTCGCTATTAAATGAGTATATTCAAAAGGAACAGCAGTTAAAACAACTGCAAGAAGATTTGCAGCGTTTGGAAAGCGACCAGCGCCTGAAAGGCGAGCTTGAGTTTAAAGCTAAGCTTGAAGCACTAATGAATGAGTTTGGTAAGCGTCCTGCTGATGTTATCGCATTGCTTGACCCTAACGCGGAACAACGCGGCTCTAAAGGCACAGCAGTGGCTTCAACACGTCGTAAACGCCGCTTGAAAATTTATAAAAATCCACATACTGGCGAAGTCATTGAAACTCGTGGCGGTAACCATAAAGGCTTGCGTAGCTGGAAAGACGAGCATGGTGATGAAGCCGTTGAATCTTGGCTTGAGCGTATGGAAGACTGAGTAATCGGGGCCGGCATTTCTAATTAGAAGTGCCGGTTTTAGTTTGGATAGTTAGTCTAGTAGCCGTGCTGGACTGACTGATGAAAATGACACATTGCGAATATTTTCGATATCATAGTATTTATAGCTGTCGTATTCACTGCTATCGTATTTACGATGAATCGCTGCTATTGAGTACTTATTCATCCGTTTATTGATGTTATGGCTGTTGTATAAGACTTCTACAAAATTTTATCGATATTTTGCAGATTAGTGTGACGGCTTAGCACCCTAATGATGGATAGTGGAAGCGGTGTTAATCCTTTGGCCATGCCCCGTGTTTTGATAGGCGATTTTTTGAAGGTCTGCTTGTGATGAGTAGCTTTTTGACGAGAGGCAGCCTTAAGGGAATTTTCGCATTGTTTAACACAGGCTGTTCGTAAGTGAACTTTAGGTCCTGGCTGCACGATAACGTCTCGTTAGATAATGTGCGATGTGGCTGGCCTAGCATCTATTGTCCAGGCGTACTTTTTTACCCGCCCGCGGCTTTAGGATTTATCTCCACACCAAACAGCAATTTGCGCTATATTTGGTAAATTGAGTGAAGATAGAGCTGCTTTAGGGTGTTCTAGCAGTGAAGGCCGTACGGCACTAAACAGTGTCCAGGGTGATCAAGTGGCTTATCGCCTCTACGTGTGCTGGTTTGCCTAGCCTACACTGCAATTAGCGATGTATGCGTATCGTTTTTAGAAAGCACCAGTGCCTCCTATGTGTATCACCTATAAGACCACTGTGTATCACCTATAAGACCACTGTCCGGTGATATTAGAGAATGGTGATTGTGAGTTGCTGTTTGATTTGCTAGCAAGATGCTCGCCCACTATGAGAGATAGTCGATTGAGATAGTTGGTTGAGATAGTTGGTTGAGAGAATCGATTAAGAGAGTTGATTGGCTGTTTTTTTCGGAGAGAAGAGAGCAACGTCACGTTTACCCGAAGATTTTATGCGTTTGACCATAGCTCTCTGGAAAGGGCCTAACCAGCAGGCTTGTCGTCCATTTCAAGTAAGGTGTAAATGAAACATCAATGAAATATCAAAAGGTTCAAAAACAGCTCGATGAGCGTGAAAAGCTTCGTAAGTTTCGTGAGTTGGATGATGCCTTCGCTCAGGCGTTGCGTCAGTTAGAAGATCCCAATAGCGGTTTCGATATTCCCACAGGACCGCCAGTACGCTCAATTGCAGCATTAGAAGCTGACGATCAAGCTGCACGCGCGAGTGAGCAGGATCGCTTATTTAATCAACGTCTAAAAGCACTGATTGAAGAGTATGGTTTATCTGAGCGAGATGTCAGTGAGGTCATTCAGATCCTCGTTGACTATCAGCTATGGGAGCTTGATAAGACACCAGTAGCAACTCACTAGGTAGATATGGCTACCTAGCGATAGCGAAAGACTCTTAGACTTGGTAAGTAAACGTTTTCTTCTAATTTTTCGTCACGCCGCTTGGCTCTAGTTCGCGTTGTTGGAGGCGTTTCGGCAGGTGCTTTGAGGTGCGGCAACCGCCCTTCATTGGCAGGCACTATCAACGGCATAGCAATATTAAGCGCTCGTCGCGTGTGTCCATCATCCAGGGGCTCCACAAAAAACAGATTAGCGCGCATTAATGGTGCCTGAGGTTGTACCTGTGCCAATATTTCTGCACTTGGAAGATTGGCGAGCTTGCGTAGCTGTATACGAATATGGGGTGCGTCGCTATCAAGTTGCAATAACTTTTGTTCTGCTTCCTGAACGCTTATTCTTTTAATTGAGCGACCGCTGCTATACCACGCCAGCCTAACTCTGGACACAGGCGCAGGGGCAATAGGGAGTTGCCGCCAGCACTGCTTTAGATGGAGCCTTGCAAAACCGCTTTTACGCAGTACATCATTAATATGTGGGTGGCGATGGGGCAGGCGCGATTTGGCATCATTCAATGCATTTGGGTGAGCTTGTTTAATATGAGCAAGCAGATCGCTGATGCGCGCTTTTGCATGGTTAATATGATGACACGCATCAATTAATGCAGTATCAGCGGCAATAACAGCTATATAATTACGCGTTTCGCGTCCATCTTGACCTTGCTGATGCCACATATCTAGCAGTGCTTCACGCAGCCAAAAAGAGTTGCTAGAGGCATGCTGAAATCGCCAGGTAGGCGGTTGGTGAGCTTCATACAGCGCTGCGGCCTGCTCAATAGTGGCCACCAGTTGGTCAAAGTGTGTATCAAGCTCATGGAGTAGGTGATACAAAGACAGCGGAGCATCAGTCATGGGCGGGCCTTAATGCGAGTAAAGTGACACTCTATCAGCACCACTTTATCAGCAACACTCTTTCTGATCACCGCTAAAAGAAGTTAAGGTACCAATAATTAAGCACTTATGCTGTTACCTAAGACGTTCCTTAAGCCCTAGGACGTTAGTTAAGCGCTAAGATGATACTTAATACCTAAGTCATTCTTTAAGAAAGTGGCGCATCTCTATCCGCTTGAGCAAGCAGAGTATCCAAGTCTGCTTCGTCCATGGCAGATTCACCTGCAATGCGATGCGACTCTTCCGCCCAAGCACCTAAATCAAGCAGTTGGCAGCGCTTGCTACAAAAAGGGCGATAGGTGCTTTCTGGCCCCCAGATGATTTTTTTGCCGCATTGAGGGCAAGCAACCTCAAGCGGTGAATCGTTTGCCGGTATAGGCATTTAATACTCCTATTTTAAAGCTACTATTATTACTGTGCCAAAAGCTGACGCAAGAATGGAACAGTTGTTAATCACATGTTGCCCGATAACGCTGATCCAGCTTAACGACTTGGCGCATCATATCAGCGTGGTTCCCACTGTTATCGATAACATCATCGCCTTTAGCAAGTCGCTCTTCGCGTGGAAGTTGGGCGGCGAGGATAGCACGCACCTGGTTTTCACTCACGCCATCCCGTGCAAGCGTGCGTTCCAACTGGAGCGATTCGGGGACATCGATGACTAACGTGCGATCAACAAGCTTATCTTGTCCAGATTCAAACAGCAGTGGCGATACAAGTAGAACGTAAGGAGAGTGCTGCTTTAGGCGGTTAATATGCAAAAGTAGACGCTCACGAACCCTGGGATGGGTGACAGATTCTAACCACTGGCGTTGTTGAGGGTCTTCAAAAATGATGGTGCGCAGTGCTGATCTGTTTAGCGTGCCATCGGTATTCAAAACGTGGGTGCCAAAGTGTTCGGCAATGGCTGTTAGCGCAGGTTCACCAAGGGCAACGACTTCTCTTGCCACATCATCGGCATCCACCCAGCCAATACCCAGTTCTGCAAACGCCCGAGCAACGGTAGACTTTCCCGAGCCAATACCACCTGTTAGCCCAATGATCATGCAAGCTCCCAAAAAGGACGAACCAAAATTGGCGTGAGGGTTAATAAAGCAACGACGTATACAGTGCTATTAACTCGTTGCCGACAAGTAAGCAAACCCAGCCTGCCAGGGCGAGAAAGGGGCCAAAGGGGAGAGGTTGTCCACGTAAGCGTGGGGAGAGGGCCTGGGCAACTAATCCAACTATTGCGCCAACGCCTGCCGATAAAATAAGCAACAGCGGTAACATACCCCAACCTAACCAAGCGCCAAGTGCTGCGAGCAATTTGAAATCCCCATAGCCCATGCCTTCTTTACCGGTTACTAGCTTAAACAGCCAATAAAAGCTCCACAGCACAAGATAGCCCGCTATTGCGCCCATGACAGCGCCTGATAGCAACAGAGGCTGAAAAAGTAACTGGTATACCAAGCCGGCCCATAGCAGTGGCAAGGTCAATATATCAGGCAGTAAATAGGTGCGAAAATCAATGACTGCCAAGGCAAGTAGCGTTAAACAAGCGCCATAAATAAACGCCGCGCTTAGCGTAGCCCCATGTAACATAACAACAACTACGGCAAGCAGTCCGCCCATTAGCTCAACGAGCGGATATTGGGCGCTAATGGTCGTTTGGCAATGCGCGCATTTGCCCCTTCTTTTTAACCAGCCTACTAAGGGAAGATTGTCGTGCCAGGCAATGGGCTGTTCGCAACGCGGGCACATCGATCCAGGGGTCGCAAGATTAAAGCGGGGTGACGACTCTTCGGGTAACTCAAGAGAGGCGCGTGCCTCACTGCGCCAGCCGCGCATTAACATCACGGGCAAGCGGGTGATGACAACATTAAGAAAACTGCCAAAACAGAGGCCAATCAGTAACGCAAAAAGAGTAATAACGCTCGGCGGTAAGCCCATGGTGCTCCTGCTATGTGTGAAAATGCCAGTAGAGGGATGATTTATAGAGCGGTGCCAATTTCGAAGATAGGCAAATACATGGAAACGACCACGCCACCGACCAGAGCACCCAGTACTACGATAATAATAGGTTCCATTAATGAGGTCAGGGCATCGACTTTATTATCAACCTCTTCTTCGTAGTAATCGGCAACACGGTTTAGCATCGCATCCAACGAACCCGCTTCTTCACCAATGCTGACCATTTGTACAGCCAGGGCGGGAAATCGGTTGGTCATGCGCATTGCAAAATGTAGCTGTTGTCCGGTAGTTACATCTTGGCGCACCTCATTAATGGCCTTAATGTAAACCCGGTTATCCGCTGCCCCAGCGGCGGTTTCAAGCCCCTCTATCAGTGGAACACCTGATGTAAAGGTGGTCGCTAAGGTGCGGGTAAACCGTGAGACAGCCGACTTATGCAAAATATCGCCAAGGATAGGTAGGTGAAGCATTAGACTGTCCAACCGATAGGCAACGCGGGATGATCGCCGTACAGCGGCTTTAAGGAGTATAAAACTGGCGATTAGCGCGCCTAAGGCGTGTAACCAATATGTCTGGGCTATCTCTGATAAGTTAACAGTGAATTGCGTCAGCGCAGGCAGTTCCGCGCCAAAACCTTGGAACATGCTTTCAAATTCAGGTACGACTTTGATAAGCAACAGCATGGTAACCGCAACGCCAATGGTCATTACCGCTGTAGGGTACCAGAGTGCTTTTTTAACGCGATTTTTGAGCGATTCAACTTTTTCTTTGTAGCTGGCAATGCGCTCTAGCATCTGGTCAAGCGCACCTGCTTGTTCCCCCGCTTCCACTAGGTTAACAAACAGGCGGTCAAATTGTTTGGGGTGTTTTGCCATGGCGCTGGAAAGGCTATCGCCTGAAGAAACGTCTTCCATAATTTGCTGGGTGAGTGCCACCATGGCGGGTTTTTTTAGGCTTTCCGAAACGGCCTGTAGTGCTTGAAGAATAGGTATACCAGCCCGCACCATGGTAGCCATTTGCCGGGCAAAAATCATAATGTCGACGTTGGTGACTTTGCCTCGGCCGCTAAAGCTACTGCGCTTTTGCACCTTTGTAGCGACAATACGCTGCTTAGCCAGCTGTTCAACAATATCGGGTTTAGTGCGCCCAATTAGCTCGCCGCGCATTGCTCGGTCTTGTGGCCCTTTCCCTTCCCACTTCCAGCGATGCAGCGGCGCTGGCTTTATGCGGCGTGCTTTAGCGTTAGCCATGTCGCGCGTTACTCCTTACTAATGCGGTTAACTTCTTCCAGGCTAGTGCTGCCATCCAACACGCGGCTTAAACAGCGCTGATACAGGCTGGGGTAGCCTTCACGGCGGGCTTGCTGGTCAATATCCAGCGCGTTGCCATCGCGCATGATCAACTGGCGCATAGCATCGGTAATTGGCACTACTTCGTAAATGCCAATACGCCCTTTATAACCTTGAGTACACTGTTTGCAGCCAACTGCCGTGTAAATAGTGCCATTACGAATATCCTGCTGGCTAAAGCCAGCTTTTCGCAGTGCTTCCGCTGGCATATTGGCGGGCTTTTTACACAGGTTGCATAGCTTACGCGCTAAGCGCTGGGCAATGATTAAACTCACCGAGCTGGCAATGTTATAAGACGCAACGCCCATATTGGCTAAACGGGTTAGTGTTTCAGCAGCTGAGTTAGTGTGTACGGTAGATAGCACCAAGTGGCCTGTTTGGGCTGCTTTCACGGCAATTTCGGCGGTTTCTAAGTCACGAATCTCGCCTACCATCACGACATCCGGGTCTTGACGCAAAAAGGCACGCAGCGCGCTGGCAAAGTTTAGGCCGATTTTAGGAAGAACGTTCACTTGGTTAATGCCCGATACTTTAATTTCGACCGGGTCTTCTGCGGTACAAATATTGCGCTCGATTTGGTTGAGGATATTAATGCCTGTGTAAAGCGTGACGGTTTTACCGCTACCGGTAGGCCCCGTTACCAGAATCATCCCTTGCGGCTTTTTTAGGGCGTGCTCATAGGCGGCCTGTTGTTCAGGGCTAAAGCCTAGCTGTTCGATGCCCAACTGCGCAGAGGCTGGGTCTAGCAGGCGCAATACTATTTTCTCACCAAACACGGTGGGCAGTGAGTTCACCCGGAAATCAATTGAGCGGGTACGGGAAAGCTGTAGCTTAATCGCGCCATCCTGAGGCAGGCGGCGTTCGGAAATATCTAGCCGTGACATGATTTTTAAACGGGCTGCAATACGGTGCCGCAGCGCGAAAGGCGGGCGCGCAATTTCAATTAGCATGCCATCGATACGAAAGCGCACCCGGTACTGGGTTTCATAGGGCTCAAAGTGAATATCGGACGCGCCACGGCTGATGGCATCAAGCAATATTTTGTTAACGAATTTAACCACTGGGGCGTCTTCGCTATCTTTTATTGCCTTATCAAATGTCGCCTCATCTTCGCCAAGCTGAACGATATTGAGTGCGCTGACGGCGTCGTCAACGTTTTCCAGCTCATCCAGCATGCTGCGTTCATTTTGCGCTAGGTACTGCGTCAGAGAGCTCTTTAGCTGGTCAGCGGGTGCCAGTACGCCATCCACACTTAGCCCGGTAGCAAACTGCAGCTCATCAAGCTGGGTAAGCGTTGCAGGGTAGGGCACCGCAACGGTAAGACGATGCCCGTGGCGTGCCAGGGGCAGAATGTCTAATCGTTCTAAAATTTTAACGGGATAGTCGTTGGCGGGTGGCAGGGCATTAATACGAATAGCATCAAGATCCACAACCGGTAAACCGTACTCCCAGGCGGCGGCCAGCGCAGCAGCATGGGTTTCTACCAAGCCGCTGTCCACGACATGCTGAAGTAGCGATATTTCGAGTTCTGCCGCCGTTTGTTCAGCAACGGCAGCCTGCGCATCGGTAAGCACACCGTGATTCACAAGTCGTTTAGCAATGCCGCGTAGACCACCATGTGAGGTCGCATGACTTAGCGTAGACTCTGGGGCAGGGTGGCTCATAGTGGTCTCGGCAGGATGGCGAATGTAAGCCACCTTGTACCATATTTGGCCTATGCACGGTACTTGTGCTCGTCATGATAAAGTGCAGTCTTAACTCGCTCAAAAGGCTGAATAGCGGGCAATAACAGCATGAAATCGCTAATTGCCAAGTTGAAAAGGGTCGGATAATGTTAGCCGAGTTTCTATTAGCTAATGTGGCTGCTCACCAACTAAAAATGATTAACAACTGCAAGGGATTCTTATGATGCAAACTACCCAACCGCACCACCCGCGCCGCTTTAAGCAACGCGGTTTCACCCTGATTGAGCTACTGATCGTTGTCGCGATCATTGGTGTACTCGCCGCCGTCGGCGTGCCGCAGTATGGGAATTATTTGGATCGTTCAGCTATAGGTGCTTGTCAGGCAGAGCTATCATCTTTCAGAAGTGCCGTTATTGCTGAGTCGGCCACTAGTAACGCTAATGCTACTGATGTGGTTACGGCAGTCGAGTTTAATTTCGACGCATGTAACATCACTGCTGATACGACTCCTTCTAATGAAGCGGTTGCTACGGCTTTCATTACTGATGAGAGCGCAACAGGTATTACAACAAGTCGCAGCGATGCTGGAGTAATTGATATTGAAAACGGCCGTATTGTTGTTCAGTAGCTGCACTAGAGTAGGTAATTGTTGCGCCTAAGTTTAAATGCATTAAAATTTGACCTAAATCGCCCATTGGGGCGATTTAGCTTTGGTTATTTTAATGCAAAAAAATATCAACTCAGTGTTTAGCGGTTTCTCTTTAATTGAACTTCTCATTGTAATTGCCATTGTCGGAATCTTGGCAACAGTAAGCCTTCCCGCCTACTTAACCTACCTCGACCACTCCGCGTTTGGTGCTTGTCAGCGGGAGCTGGGCACGTTTAAGACCCAGGTCTTAGCAAGTGACCACCTTGACGATACCTTGGTGCCGTTTGCGTTTGGTGCTTGCGCCATTGGTGGGGATGGCCAGCCCAATCAAGCGGCTGTGGCCGCAGCGTTTGGTGGCATATTCGAAGGAGAAAATACCGCGCTGCTGATTGATACCCAACGCCAGAGCGTTCAAGCCCAAATCACTCAGCAGGGGCGCGTTGAGCGGGTGGTAGCCCCTTAGCTCACTTTGTTTTTCGCTAGCTCTTTCTAAACCTTCACACTGCCTGCGCATTTGCTCTCTACACTTAACGCTCCTGACCAGAAGGAGCCAATGATGAGATCGATCCCCCTTAGCGCTTGCCTATTAGTTTTCACTCTATTTTGGCAGATAGCGGCTATTGCACAGCCTGCTCACGCACCCGCACATGGTGCTAGAGACAATAATGGCCACCATTCTGAGCGCCAGCGTGATGAGCAAGATTTAGGACGCTACGAGCGTCGCCATCGTGATGAGCGTGGTATAGATCTTCCCCGTATCAATGAGCGTGAGTTGTTGCACCTTCTACGCCAATACGATGTGCCGCGTGCCCAGCCTTTACCGCCCGGCTTACAGCGCAACGTAGAACGCGGTAAGCCACTGCCCCCAGGCATTGCCAAACGTTTTGATGGCCAACTGGCATCTCAACTGCCCCAATACCCAGGCTACGAGTGGGAGCGGGTTGGGGCCGATGTGGTGCTTATTGAAGCTGCTACCCGCGTTGTTGTTGATGTGTTGGTAAATGCGCTTCGTTAATAATTGATTTGCTTACTGTCATAGTAATGCCAAACGCCACCGCTTATGCTGAGTTGATATTAGCTAACGTGCAACAAGTAAGGAGC
Organism: Halomonas qinghailakensis; assembly: GCF_025820815.1. Taxonomy (NCBI): domain Bacteria; kingdom Pseudomonadati; phylum Pseudomonadota; class Gammaproteobacteria; order Oceanospirillales; family Halomonadaceae; genus Halomonas; species Halomonas qinghailakensis. Next base: position 3,539,792 of record NZ_CP096973.1, read on the forward strand.
GTTAATGACGGCCTATACCCTAGAAGCGCGGCTGGCGCTGGCAGTACGTATTGCAGAAGAAGCGGGCGACATGATTCGTCGCGCCCGTGAACAGCAAGACTTTAGCCAGCGTTTGAAAGGCGGCATTGAGCTGGTCACCGATGTGGATGTGGCAGTGGATACGCTTATTAGCCAGCGCCTGGAAGATCATTTTCCTGGTGAGGCAAGGTTGAGCGAAGAGTTAAGCCCCGAGCGTGCCTTGCAAACCCCCGCTAAGCAGCTGTGGGTGGTGGACCCCATCGATGGTACCGTTAATTTTGCTCAAGGCCTGCGCCATGTGGCCGTATCGATAGGCTGGATTGAAGATGGCATTGGTAAAGTTGGTGTTGTTCATGCGCCTTTTCTAGGTGATACCTTTAGTGCCGCGCAAGGGCTAGGAGCATTTTGCAATCAGCAGCCGATCAAACCAAGCCAGGCGGAGACGCTTGAAAGTACCCTGGTAGCGACCGGCTTTCCCTATGATAAAGAGGCCCGCAAACAACTCTTGCCTCGTTTAGAAGCCGTATTGACGAACTGCCAGGATGTTCGCCGTAACGGTGCCGCTGCGATTGATTTGTGCGACGTTGCCTGTGGGCGCTTAGATGCGTATTACGAAAGTGTTTCCCCGTGGGACTTTGTTGCGGGCTGGGTAATCGCCCGCGAAGCAGGCGCAAAAGTAGGCCACTTAACAGACGTGCCAGACGGCGTGCCAGCTGACTTGTACCCAAAGCAACTGCTTGTCACCACGCCCAAGGTATATGATGCAATGGCATCGTTACTGAAAAGCATCGATTGAGCGCAAGCGGCAACCAATTGAAAAGAAAGCGCAAAAAGAGCTTTTCATTTGGTTAATAAAACGCTAGTATACGCACCGTCTTGAGGCAAACGATGTTGGTTAACAGTCGTTGCTAATTAAGACATCGGAGTGTGGCGCAGCTTGGTAGCGCGTTGCAATGGGGTTGCAAAGGTCGCAGGTTCGAATCCTGTCACTCCGACCAAGAATTCCTAATGAAACCGCCGCTTACGGGTAACACCGAGCGGCGGTTTTTTGTGCATGTCCAAAACGTTGTATCTGGCTTGTTTAAATAATGGGCGCAGTCATAGTGGGTGATCCATTCACGATCATGTTGGCTTGGTCTTGATGGCCTTGGCGAGAATAGCCTAGAGGGAAAGTCAGTCGGAGCGGACTGTTTTTATTTTGACTTGTTTCGCGCATTCAGCACCGTTGCGACCAATATGCATACAAGTGCAGGTAGAAGTACGTCAAGAGCGGAATCAAGTGTCCAGCCCCGCCACACGCCCTCGAACATGCCGACTGGTAAAGTTTCCCCCCATTCCCACCCACGTTGTATACCCAGTTTATATTCGTGCTGTGCAATTTCCCGTCCTAAAAAAAGAGTAATAGCAATAGCGCCTGCTGCCCGGGGGGTAAAAAAGGGGAGAAGGGCAAGCTGAATGCATAGGGCGATCACAACATGCTCTAAATGGGTAACGTTCAAGCATTAGCTCCAAGAGTAAGCGTGAGGTTGACGTTTGCTATCGTAGGGTAGATGTCAACCTTATGCATACCCAGTCATTGGCAGCATATCGCCAGCTTCATAGCGTCAACAGCACTCGCTTTACTAAAAACAAAACTTCATTTAACCCTAGCTACTGCCCATTAGCTTATTATGAGGGAAGGATCGGGTGCGGGTTTTTTGCGTTGCATCATTTCCTCGGTACTTTATAAATAATGACAGTACTGCAGCGCAACAACCTGCTGTAAGCTGACGATATATTCATTAAGGGAGCTTATGGATGGAAAACCCTCAATCACCTGCTAAGCCATCGCGTGACTGGCACAGTGCTTCAGCGGATCAAGCGCTGGAGTGGCAATCTACGTCAGTGGACGGGCTATCGAGCACTGAAGCGCAGACGCGTCTGCAGCGCTATGGGCCAAATAAACTTCAGCAGGCTCAAGGGCGTCCCTGGTATCGACGTTTACTGGATCAGCTGAATAATATTTTAATTCTTATTTTGTTGGTTGCTGCTGTTGCTAGCTTTTTGTTAGGGCATACGATCGACGCAGCGGCGATTGTTGCCGTGGTGGCTATCATTGCGTTGATTGGGTTTATCCAGGAGGGAAAAGCTGAACAAGCACTTGATAGCATTCGTAATATGTTATCTCCCCAGGCGAATGTCTTGCGTGATGGAAAGCGTTCCACCATTCCTGCAGAGGAGTTAGTGCCAGGGGATATTGTATTGGTCGAAAGTGGTGACCGTGTGCCAGCAGATCTGCGGCTGATTGAAGCGCGGCGTTTTCGCACGGATGAGGCGGCATTAACAGGCGAGTCGGTGCCTGTGGAAAAGTTGTCTGACCCCGTGAAAGCAGATACAGACCTTGCTGAGCGAAGTAGTATGGCGTTTGCCAGCACGATCGTAGTGCAAGGTAATGCCCGTGGTTTGGTGGTTGAGACAGGCCGTTATACTGAAATCGGCAAAATTTCTGAACTCCTGCGTGGCGTAGAACAAATCAAAACGCCGCTGATCCAGCAGCTTGATCGGGCAGGCAGGGTGCTGGCGATTTTTATCTTAGCAGCGGCAGCCATCACTGCCTTGCTAGGCACCTTAATCCATGACCAGCCCGCTGCAGATATGTTTATGGCGGCGGTTGGGCTGGCGGTAGCCGCTATCCCAGAAGGCTTGCCGGCCATTGTGACGATTGGACTTGCACTTGGCGTGCAAAGCATGGCTAAGCGCAACGCTATTATCCGCCGGCTTCCTGCGGTAGAAACGCTGGGGTCTATTTCGACTATTTTTTCCGATAAGACCGGTACCTTAACACGTAATGAAATGACCGCTCAGGCGATTTGGTTAGGTGACGAGCAGTTCCAAATCGATGGTATTGGCTTTGAACCAAAGGGACGTTTTTATCGTGTTCAGCCGGATGGTGAAAAAGAACCTGGTCACGTCGATCTCGCCAGTGCGCCAGGCTTAAGTGATTTTTTGCGTGCAGGCGTATTGTGCAACGACACCGAGTTGCACCAGCAGTCAGGTCAGTATCAGATATATGGCGACCCAACAGAGGGTGCGCTGGTGGTCGCTGGTGAAAAAGCGGGTGTAAAAACATTAGAGGTGCGCCAGCAATTTCCGCGCCTGGATGCGATCCCTTTCGAGTCAGAGTTTAAGTACATGGCCACGCTGCATACAGAAAATGACGGGCAGCGTGTCATTGTGAAGGGGGCGCCTGATCGCTTGATAGAAATGTGCGATAGCGTCGCTACTAAGGAAGGCTCGGTCGAAATTGACCGTCATGAGTGGGAGCACCGCATTCACGAGCTATCTTCCCGTGGTTTACGCGTTCTGGCCATTGCAGATAAACCAGCGGCGGCGATTGATGCACTTGATCATCACCATATTGAAGGCAAGCTGCGCTTGTTGGGTATTATCGGCCTGCTGGATCCACCCAGAGCAGAAGTGATTGAAGCGGTTAAGCGTTGCCAACAAGCCGGTATTCGCCCCGTTATGATTACTGGTGACCATGCGTCGACAGCGCTTGCTATTGCTAAGCAGTTAGGCTTTTCACAAACGGAAAAAGCGCTAACTGGAAGAGAAATTGAAGCAATGAGCGATCAGGCACTCGAGGAGATTATTTTAGATATTGATGTGTTCGCTCGCGCATCGCCCGAGCATAAACTGCGTTTGGTTAAGGCCATGCAGGCTCGGGGCGGGGTTTGTTCGATGACGGGGGATGGCGTTAACGATGGACCGGCCTTAAAACGTGCTGATGTTGGTGTTGCCATGGGCGTGCAAGGAACTGAAGCGGCTAAAGATGCTTCTGAAATGGTATTGGCTGACGATAACTTTGCAACGATTGTTAGTGCGATCGAAGAAGGGCGTAAGGTTTACGATAATATTCGTAAAACAATTACGTTTATTCTTCCTACCAACGGCGCTCAGGGCTTGGCGATTATGCTGGCCGTGCTGTCAGGCTCGGTGCTACCGGTAACGCCGTTACAGGCATTATGGGTAAATATGGTGGTAGCGATTACGCTAGGCTTGGCATTGGCGTTTGAGACAGGGGAAAAAGACTTAATGGCGCGCCAGCCAAGAGACCCGAAAGCACCGCTGCTTGATCTGTTTTTACTGTGGCGGGTGATTTTTGTGTCTGTGCTGCTACTTATCGGCGTCTTCGGCATGTTCTCTTGGATACTCGACCAAGGGGGTAGTGAAGCGTTAGCGCGAGCTGGGGCGGTCAATATGCTGGTTACAGGCAGTGCCGCTTATTTAATCAATAGCCGCTTTTTAATCAACAGCACGCTGTCGTTTGCCGGTATTTTTGGCAGTCGGCCGGTATGGATTGCCATTATGATGGTGATGTTGCTCCAAATGGCGTTTACGTATCTGCCCTTTATGCAGCTTATTTTTGGAAGTGAAGGGTTAAGCCTTACGCATTGGTTCGCTATCTTAATCGGTAGTTTAGCGATTTATCTGTTCATTGAGATTGAAAAAAAGGTGTGGCGCTTACTTGAATCTAAGCAAACCCACGCTAAGGTAAATTAATTATGTGCAGACTGATGATCGTACAAACTGGTCTAAGTACAGCTGATCTAAGCACTTTGGATCTAAGCACTTTTGGTCTAAGTACAGCTGGCATAAATACAAAAGGTAAGTAAAACAGCAAGACCCAAAAAAACGCCACCTACGTTAAGCGATTAGCTAATGTAGGTGGCGTTTTTAATATAAGCACAGGTGCCGCTTATTTAGCCTTGCGCTTTGTGATCTGCGAGCGCAGTTGCAACGGCTTCTTCCCATTGGCCTGCGGTAATTTCCCAGTGCGCCATTTCATCTTGATCTGGCGCGCCTTCTGAAGCGGCATTTAGTTCTTCAGGCGAATAGCGTTCAAAGCAGTGCTTGGCGAATGCTTTGGTTTTGCCGTCTTGGAGCTGATTAATCATTTCCATCCTGTTTATCCTTTCCTTGGTGGGTGGTCTCCCGCTTGCTTATGCTGGCAAGGTTTGAGTACTGCACCATGAGTGTAGCGGTTTGACGCCATGTTTGCCCAACGGTGAAGCGCTCGCACATTAAAGTACAGCATCTACAATGATTTTTACCGCAATACTCGCTAACAGCAGCATGATGAGATTATCGAACCAGCGATGTGGTAGGCGTTTGCCGAGCCGCGCGCCAATTGGCATGGCGGCAAGAATGATGAATAGTGCTATGAAACTGTAATATGCGCGTTCCAGTGTGAGTATTTCCGCACTTAGTAGTACCGGTATTTGAACGCAGGTAATCGCGACAAAAAAGACTGAAATAGAGCCAATAAATACCTGACGCTCTAGCTGCATGGCGTTAAGAAATGTTACGGATGCGGGCGCAGACATGCCCGCCGCGCCTTGCAGTACGCCAGCTAGCAAACCGACAGGCATTACAACGCGCTTAGCGGTAGTGAAAGGAAGAATTACCTGACGATTAGCCAGTTTAACTACTAAATAGAGCACAATCGCAGTCGCGACACCCAGTGATAAAAGCGTGGGTGATAGCACGACTAGCCCCCAGGTGCCGAGTACAATGCCTAACCCACCTGATAGAGAGAAAGCGGCAAGAAAACGCAGCGGTAACAGATGGTGCCGATATTGCCATACCTGTAAAACATTGCTAAACAAATTGGGCGCAATCAACACAGCAATCGCCAGCTTCACGTCATATAGCATGGTAAGTACAGGTACTACGATAACGGGTACACCGGAACCGATAGCACCTTTGACGATGCCTGCTGCAACTAGCGTTAAAAGAGCAATAATCACTGGGAGTTTCCTGACGGATTAGGCACAGCGGTTACTGTGCCTAACAGATAATGATTTTGCTAAATGCGTTACTTTAGAACAGTACGTTACTTTAGAACATAGCAGGGTGTATAAGCTTGCCCGTCAAGCTTCATGCGTCCTTGGGCGACAAACGAAGTTAACAGCTCATCTAAGCGCTGCATGAGTGCTGGTTCAGCGGTTAGCTCAAAGGGGCCATGGGCTGCAATGGCGCGAATGCCTGGTTCTTTAACATTACCTGCCACTATGCCTGAAAAGGCGCGTCGCAGGTTAGCTGCTAGCTCATGGGTAGGCTGTTGGCGGTGAAGGGCAAGGCCGCGCATGGCTTCATGGGTGGGTTCAAAGGGTGCCTGGAAGTCGCGGGCAATGGTTAACCGCCAGTTGTAATAGAATGCATCCTGGTGCGTACGGCGGAAGTTAGCAACTTCGTCGATTTCCTGGCGCATCTTGCGTGCAACGGCCACTGGGTCACCAGTAATAATGGTGTAGTAGCGGCGGATATCCTCGCCCAATGTATAAACCAAAAATTCATCAATTTTCTGGAAATATGCAGCGGAGTCGGCTGGGCCGGTAAATACGAGAGGGAAGGGAATGTCGTGATTGCTGGGGTGAAGCAGAATGCCCAGCAAGTATAGAATTTCTTCTGCTGTGCCAACGCCACCAGGAAAGACAATAATGCCATGTCCTAAGCGCACAAAGGCTTCCAGGCGCTTTTCGATATCAGGCATAACAACCAGTTCGTTAACAATCGGGTTGGGCGCTTCAGCGGCGATAATGCCAGGCTCAGAAATGCCTAAATAGCGACCATCCTTGCGACGCTGTTTGGCATGGGCAACGTTAGCTCCTTTCATAGGGCCTTTCATAGCACCCGGACCGCAGCCCGTACAGATATCTAACTCCCGCAGACCTAGGTGATAACCGACATCTTTAGTGTATTCATACTCTTCCCTGGAAATGGAGTGGCCGCCCCAGCACACCACCAAACTAGGTTCAAGGCCGGGTTTTAGGGTGCCGGCCTTACGTAAGATATGAAACACCGCGTTGGTGGTGCCTTCTCCGGTGGTCAGATCAAACCGCTTGTGGTGCTGGATTTCATTGTAAACGTAAACAATGTCGCGCAGAACCGATGAGAGATGTTCGCGAATACCGCGAATCATACGTCCGTCTACAAACGCCTCGGCAGGCGCGTTGGTCAGCTTAAGACGAATGCCACGGTCTTGTTGTAGAACTTCAATATCGAAGTCCTTGTAAGCTTCCATTATGGCTACGCTATCATCGGTTGGGCTGCCGCAATTAAGTACTGCAAGTGCACAGCGGCGCAGTAAATCGTGCAAGCCACTCTTAGAGGTGCTTTTTAAGCGATTAACCTCATGCTGAGAAAGTACTTCAAGGCTTCCCTCTGGGGAAATAATGCTGGAAATAGTTGCCCGTGGCTCTGGGAGTTGCGTCATTAGTCTGGCTGTCCCTAATCATAGTATTAATGAATCTACATACTATCATGACCATTACCGACTGAATTCAAGCAAAAGTGCCGCGATCCAGCCTAGCATCCGTTTAGTAGGTGGTTTGTGCTACCCTGTACGTTCGTTGAAAGCACACGGTGGCTAGTTAAGATGGCGCTTTATTATGTTTAATGCCCAGTATTTTCGGACGTTTATAACGTTGGTAGAAACGGGGAGCTTCACACGTACCGCGCGCCGTTTGGAGATGACGCAGCCTGGCGTCAGCCAGCACATTCGTAAGTTGGAAAGCTATTTAGATAAACCGCTGATTGAAAGAAAGGGGCGAAGTTTTACGTTAACAGAGTCTGGCCGCAGGGCTTATGATTACGCCTTAAAACTGTTTGCTGAACATGAACAGTTTCGCCATGGGTTAGATGATGACTCGCTTGATAGCGGCGAGTGCCGGATTGCCTCCCCTGGAAGCGTTGGGCTTATGTTTTATCCTTTTATTCTTGGCCAGCAGCAGATGCATCCCAATTTAACGGTCAATTACAGTTTTGCGTTTAATCATGAAATCGTTAATGACTTGCTTGAAGGCCGCTACGATATTGGTATCGTGACTGAGCAGGTTAATCATACTGAGCTTACCTGTACGGTATGGCATAAAGAGCCACTATGCTTAGTCGTACCCGCTGATTTTGCTGGCAGCACGCTATCCGATCTAATGGGTATTGGTTTTCTTAATTACTACGACGGTATTAATCACGCCAATGCACTGTTGCGCGCCAATTATCCAGACGAATTTCGTTCAATGACTCATTTTCGTCATCAAGGGTTTACCAACGAAGTGAGCATGGTGCTAGATGCGGTTGCGCGTGGTCTCGGTTTTACCGTGGTGTCTCGTTTGGTATTGGAAACTTCTCCTTGGCAGCGCCAGGTAAAAGCATTGGCATTACCCCAAGGGATCAATGAAGTGCTTTACTTGTTGCGTCGACGAGACTCCGTGTTGCCAAAACGGTATGAAAAACTGTTAGAGGGTTTTCATCGTCAACGTCTGCAAGAAAAAACGCCCCTGATGCCCGAATAACGAGCGCCAGGAGCGTTTAGAGTTCGCCAGTAGTAAGTATTAGCGGCGGTATTCGTCAATGCTTGGGCAAGAGCAGATGAGCTGCCGATCACCAAATACGTTGTCAACGCGGTTAACCGCAGGCCAATACTTAGACGCAGCGACGGCGTCTGTTGGGAAAGCGCCAAGTTTGCGGTCATAGGGGCGCTGCCATTCGCTGTCCATCAAATCTGCTTGAGTATGAGGGGCATTCACTAACGGATTATTATCCAGCGGCCACTCACCACTCTCTACACGAGCAACTTCTTCGCGTATTGCAATCATGGCATCACAGAAACGATCGATTTCGTAGAGTGACTCAGACTCTGTTGGCTCGATCATTAACGTTCCTGGAACGGGGAACGACATAGTGGGCGCATGGAAACCGTAATCCATCAAACGCTTGGCAATATCTTCCTCACTGATACCAGACGCACTTTTCAGCGGACGAATGTCGATAATGCACTCGTGTGCCACATTGCCGTTCTGACCGCGGTAGAGAATCGGGTAGGCATTCTCTAATCGCTTGGCAATATAGTTGGCATTAAGAATAGCCAGTTCGGTTGCTTCACGAAGCCCACGTGCGCCCATCATCTTAATGTAAGCCCACGAAATGGGTAGAATCGACGCGCTGCCAAATGCCGCAGCGGAGACAGCACCGTTTTCAGGGTTAACGCCATTAATAGGCGTGACCACATGATTGGAGACGAAAGGTGCAAGATGAGCTTTAACGCCAATTGGCCCCATGCCTGGGCCACCGCCACCGTGAGGAATGCAGAATGTTTTGTGCAGGTTGAGGTGAGAAACATCGCCACCAAAATCACCGGGGCGCGTTAAACCAACCTGAGCATTCATGTTAGCGCCGTCTACGTACACTTGTCCGCCGTGCTGATGAACCACATCACACACCTTACGCACATGGGACTCAAATACGCCATGGGTAGACGGATACGTAATCATCACCGCAGAAAGTCGATCACTGTGCTGCTCGGCTTTGCGTGTCAGATCATCTAGGTCAATGTTACCGTTAGCGTCACACTCAACCACCACCACGTCCATGCTAAGCATAGCAGCAGAGGCAGGGTTAGTGCCGTGGGCTGAGCTGGGAATCAAGCACACGTCGCGATGGGCTTCCCCTTGGGCTGCCTGATAGCGGCGAATGGCCAGCAAGCCCGCATATTCACCCTGGGCACCTGAGTTGGGTTGCATAGAAATATGATCGTAACCCGTTACTTCCACTAAGAAAGCGGCTAGCTCATCAATCATTTGATGATAGCCTGCCACCTGATCGCGAGGAGCGAATGGGTGGAGGTGCGCAAACGCAGGCCAGGAGACCGGGATCATTTCACTGGTAGCATTTAGCTTCATAGTGCACGATCCCAGCGGGATCATGGCATGGGCCAAGGAAAGATCTTTATTCTCGAGACGTTTCAAGTAACGCAGCATCTCAGTTTCGCTGCGATAGCGCTTAAAGGTGGGGTGTTGCAAAAAGCTGCTATCACGATGGTATGCCGCTGGAATGCCACTGATCTTGTCGTTAATGACTTTTTCATCGAGCGCTGCCACTGACAAGCCGTGCTCATCGCCTAACAGGACATCAAGTAGCGTCGCGACGTCATGAGCCGTCGTGGTTTCATCCAAGCTAATGCCCACATCGCCATTGGCGAAATAGTGTAGGTTGATGTCATGGGTCATGGCACGGCCATGAATCTTACCGGCATCCACTTGGGTAAGACGCAGCGTGTCAAACCAGCTGTCGTTAGCTAATGTGATACCCGCTTGCTTAAGACCTTCTGCTAGCAAGGTAGTGAGGCGATGCACGCGGCCTGCAATTTTGCGTAAGCCTTCAGCACCATGGTAAGTGGCGTAGAAGCCAGCAATATTGGCCAGTAATGCCTGAGCAGTACAGATATTAGAGGTCGCTTTTTCGCGGCGAATATGCTGCTCGCGGGTCTGCATGGCCATGCGTAATGCAGTGTTACCGCGGCTATCTTTAGATACACCGATAATGCGGCCAGGAATTGAGCGTTTCAATTTGTCCGATGTGGCGAAGAAGGCAGCGTGCGGGCCACCAAAGCCCATGGGAACCCCAAAACGTTGAGAGTTACCGACGACGATATCAACCCCCATTGCTCCTGGCTCTTTAAGTAGTACTAGGCTCAGTAGGTCCGTGGCGACGCAAGTCATGATGCCGTGTTCTTTGGCAGCGCTTAGCAGAGGCGAGATATCGGTAATACTGCCACTGGCGGAGGGGTACTGTACCAGTGCGCCAAACACATCGTGTTCTGCCAGCGTAGCGGCAGGGCCACTGATAAGCTCAAAACCAAAGAACTCCGCGCGAGTTTTTATCACGTCTAGCGTTTGCGGAAACAGGTCATCGGCAACAAAAAAGGCATTGGACTTACTTTTTTTATTGCTACGCTTGCAAAGTGCCATTGCTTCAGCAGCGGCGGTTGCTTCGTCAAGTAGCGAAGCATTGGCAAGCTCCATGCCGGTTAAATCCATAATGACCTGCTGAAAATTAAGCAGGCCTTCTAGGCGGCCTTGGGAAATTTCTGGTTGGTAGGGCGTATAGGCGGTATACCAGCCTGGGTTCTCCAGCACATTGCGCTGTATGACGGCGGGCATGTGAGTGCCGTAATAGCCTTGACCAATATAACTTTTGGCAACGCGGTTTTGGCGCGCTAGCTGGCTTAAGTAGTCTAGCGCTTCTGCTTCGCTGCGCGGGTCGTCTAAGGCTAGCTCGCGGCCCAGGCGAATATCGCTAGGCACGGTTTGCTCAATTAGGTCTTCCATGCGCTGCATATTGAGCGCTTTTAACATGGTGTCGACGTCAGCGGGGCTAGGCCCATTGTGGCGTTTGATAAAAGCATCGTGGTCGGCCAGTTCGGCCAAACGGCGTGTTTCAAATGGCATGGGAAGGTTCCGAACGTAATGAGAAAACCGTGCAGCGGCAAAACTAGAAAGCCTGCAGGATGCAGGCTTTCCGGCTAATTAATCGTCTGAACTAAGCGTCGCTTGATAAGCGTCTGCGTCTAACAAGCCGTCAAGGGCTGTGTCTGCCAAGCGCACTTTCATGATCCAGCCGCCTTCATAAGGGGCTTCGTTAACGGTCTCAGGTGAATCTTCAAGCGCTTCGTTAACTTCGATAACTTCGCCGTTTACTGGCGAGTATAAGTCAGAGGCTGCTTTAACCGATTCAATGACGCCAAACTCAACACCCTTATTGAGTTCTTGGCCGACTTCTGGCAACTCAACAAAAACAACGTCGCCCAGTGCTTCTTGGGCATGATCAGTAATGCCGATTGTGACGGTACCATCTTGATGGTCGAGTACCCATTCGTGGCTTTCGGCATAACGAAGATTAGCAGGAAGATTGCTCATGATGATTCCCTTTATGAAACAGTTGTCTGGACAGGAGCATACTAACGTCTGTCGTTCGCCTTGGCGACTATTGGCCTGCTCTGAATAAGGCGATTGGTGTCCTATATTAACGTGTTTCCAATCGGAAACAAATTTCTTAAACACCCCATAGTGGTAAATTCATTACGTTGCGTTGCCAGTTGCTTTGTGACTGTCGCAAGTTGTAAAAACAGATGCTTTCTCTGCCAAGTTGCGACATTACGATGGATGCGCACTAGGAAAATGGTGTAAAACATGCAGATCATGCGTTTTTTCAAAGCGCGAGACGCGCTATGGTGGGAACGTTTGATGATACAGCGACATTGAATGAAGGCAGCCTGACTGCCCGACACCCATAATAAATCAGCTAATGAACAGGGTAAGGAGAATTGAGTGGAAACTTTAACTAGCCTCTTGGGGGCGATTAACGGCGTCGTTTGGGGACCGTTAATGTTGATCTTGTTGCTAGGTGTGGGGATATACCTACAGATTGGCTTGAAACTAATGCCGATTAGAAAGCTCGGTGTAGGTTTCAAGCTAATGTGGCAAGGTCGAGACCCGAAACCTGGCACCGCTGATGCTGATAAAACAACAACTAGCAAAGCAGACAGTGACGGTGAAATTTCGCCTTTTGATGCGCTAATGACGGCGCTTTCTGCAACGATTGGTACCGGTAATATTGCTGGCGTGGCAACCGCTATTGCGCTGGGTGGCCCCGGTGCAGTGTTCTGGATGTGGATCACTGCGTTAGTTGGCATGGCCACTAAGTTTGCCGAAGCCGTTTTGGCAGTGCGTTACCGTGAAACCGACAGCACCGGTTACCACGTGGGTGGCCCGATGTTCTACATCAAAAATGGCTTGGGCAAAAAGTGGCTATGGCTAGGTGGTTTATTCTCATTTTTTGGGGCAATCGCTGCCTTTGGTATCGGTAATACCGTACAGTCTAACTCGGTGGCAGATGCCATGGACTCCACCTTTGGGGTGCCACACTGGCTAACCGGCGTCATTATCATGGTGCTAGCGGGTGCTGTCATTCTGGGTGGCATTAAGCGCATTGCAAAAGTAGCCGGTAAGCTAGTGCCAATTATGGGTATTGCTTACGTGATTGCTGGGCTATTAGTACTGATCGTTAACGCAAGCCAAATTGGCGAAGCGTTTGGTTTGATTTTCTATTACGCCTTTAATCCGATGGCAGCAGCGGGTGGTTTTGCTGGCGCGGCAGTAATGGCAGCTATTCGGTTTGGTGTGGCACGCGGTATTTTCTCGAACGAAGCAGGTTTAGGTAGCGCGCCAATTGCACACGCAGCAGCGCAAACCAAAAACCCCGTTCGCCAAGGTCTTATCGCCATGCTGGGTACCTTTATCGATACCATCATCGTTTGTACCATTACGGCATTGGTTATTTTGACCTCCACAGTGTGGATTGATGGTGAGGCGGGCGCATCGCTAACCGCTCTTTCGTTTGATGCTGCATTGCCCGGTTTTGGAAATCAGATTGTTGCAGTGGCCTTGGCGGTGTTTGCGTTTACCACTATCCTTGGTTGGTCTTTTTATGGTGAGAAGTGCTTTCAGTTCCTGTTCGGCACACGTTCGATTATGCTGTATCGCGTGCTGTTCGTTTTGGCAATTCCGCTGGGCGCTATCGCGCAGCTTGGTTTTATTTGGCTGATGGCCGATACCTTCAACGCTATGATGGCCATTCCGAACTTAATCGCGTTGGCGCTACTTTCACCGGTAGTATTCAAACTGACGCGTGATTACTTTGCTGGTAAAGAAGTGCTGCCAGGCGAAGCACTTGATCATGATAAGTAAGCCCTGTTCAATGTAATCGGGGTCAGTAAGTTGTAATAGAGCCGGGAAGCCAGTCATGGCTTCCCGTTTCTCTTTCTCGACCAAGGAAATCCCATGACCAACCTTAAGCAGACGCCCCTCCATGAATTGCATCTTTCGCTAGGGGCCAAAATGGTACCTTTCGCGGGTTATGACATGCCGGTGCAATATCCATTAGGTGTCAAAAAAGAGCATGAACACACGCGCAAGCAATGTGGGCTGTTTGATGTTTCTCATATGGGTCAAATAATTGTTTCTGGCGACAAGGTAGCCGAGGCGCTTGAGTCACTGATTCCAGCAGATCTTGTGGGATTAAATAAAGGTGAGCAGCGCTATGGTCTACTAACTAGCACTGAGGGCGGAATAATTGATGACCTCATGGCCGTCAATGCTGGTGATCACTTTTATCTGGTCGTTAATGCGGCCTGCAAAGAGCAGGATATCGCTCATTTGCGCACCAATCTTGGCTCCACACATCACATCGAAGTGGTAGACCGTGGCTTACTGGCCTTGCAGGGCCCGCAAGCACGAGAGGTGATGCAGCGCTTGTGTCCAGCCGCCTGTGATTTAACGTTTATGCAGCATGGGCGTTTCACGATAGCTGGTCAGGAAGTGTGGGTCAGTCGCAGCGGTTATACCGGGGAAGACGGCTTTGAGATATCAGTTGCTGCTGATGCCTGTCAGGCATTCGCCGAGCAGTTATTGGCAGCGCCGGAAGTAGAAGCCATTGGCTTGGGAGCACGGGATTCGCTTCGGTTAGAGGCAGGGCTGTGTTTATACGGGCACGATATGGATATGACGACAACGCCTGTGGAAGCTGGACTTATCTGGGCAATTGGTAAGCCGCGGCGTCATGGTGGTCAGCGTCCAGCAGGTTTCCCGGGGGCGGATCTTATTCTGCACCAAGTAGAGGCCAAAGATCATACGCGTAAGCGGGTAGGATTGTTAGCAGAAGGGCGTGCGCCCGTAAGAGAAGGAGCTCCGTTAGTGGATGCCGAGGGCAACCAAATTGGTGAAGTCACCTCGGGTGGTTTTGGGCCAAGTGTTGGTAAGCCGATTGCTATGGGCTATGTGGGTCGTGAATGGGAAGTGCCAGGAACAACGGTTTATGCGGTAGTACGTGGTAAACAGTTGCCTATGACGGTGGCGGCAACGCCGTTTGTTAAGCCCAATTACTATCGCGGGTAATGTAAAAAATCGATAATACGAAAAGCCCCACACCAGGGGCTTTTTTGTAGTTTAAGGTTTTTTGCTTGAGGTTTTTTGCGCAATGGCTGTTTCAATAGCAATCTTAAAACTGTCTCAACACTTGGTTCAACAGCTATCTCAATATCTATCTCAACAGCTATTTCAACACCTGTCGTGGGTCAATCGGTTTGCCGCCTTGGCGTAAGTCGAAAAGAAGGTCATAACGCTGGCTAGCGCTGCTTTGGCCGACATCGCATAGAGCGTCTCCGGTGCTTACTTGTTGGCCGACGCTGACCAGGATCCGTTCGCATAGCGCATACACCGTTTGTAAGTTGTCTGCGTGATGCACAATGACCACGTCACCCAGTTGGCGCATACCATCTGCAAAGCGTACTTCGCCTGGCGCCACTGCTTGGGCTTTCGCACCCGCCTGAGTAGCGAGCAACATGGGTTGTAGCGTGCCACGGCTATCGGCTCCAAAGCGCCGCACAATACGGTAATCTTCCAGCGGCCAAGGCCAACGGCGTGCAGAAGCCGGTAAGCTAGCGCTAGGGGCAGGCGCTGGCTGGCTAGTTTGGTTACTGCTTGCTGTGGAACGGTTGGTAGTTCCGCTGCCGCTTAAGGGCACACTGACAATTTGCCCTACTCTAAGGGCGGTTGGAGATGTACCTGGATTGGCACTCTGTATGCGCCCAGAGGTAGTGCCAAAGTGGCGGGCGATACTTGAGTATGTGTCGCCGGGACGAATTTGGTATCGATATGGCCCGCCAGAGGGGGCACGCTCTTGCTGGGTAGGTATTAATAGACGTTGTCCAACGTTTAAGCGTTGCGCATTTGTTCCAGGGTTGAAGCGTTCAAGACGCTCCAGTGGAACGTTTGCTCGGTTCGCAAGTTTCCCCAACGTATCACCACGCTGTACCTCTATCCATTCGCCGTTTATTTGGCCGACGGTACTGCTTGGCATGGGGTTATTTTGGCTGTTCGAAGAAGGCGAGCCAGCACACCCGACTAATACTGTAGCCAGTAAACAGACCGCGAGCCAATGGGCTAGTCGTGGTTGGTTTGCTTTGCTAGTAAGGCGTCTTTTTCCTGCCAGAGTGAGTTGATCCATGCGTGGAAACGTTCCTTGTGCTGCTGTTCTTCATGATAGTTGGCTTCGTTCATCCACTGGGGAATAGCGAGTTGCCTTGCGTTAAGTGTAATGCCAGCTTCTTTTCCGCATAGAAAACCCCAAAAGGTGGGTGTTGGATTTTCATAGCTGATGGTTACATCCAAAATGCCATCTAGTTTGTCGCCAAGCAGGCTGAGTACCTGTGACACACCGCCTGCTTTAGGCCTGAGCAAATGCTGAAAAGGACTTTGCTGCTTTTCCCGTTTTTCTACGGTAAATCGTGTTCCCTCAACAAAATTAAATATAGCAATTGGTGAATTTCTAGCTTGCCTACAAACGCGCTCGGTGGATTCACGATCGATGGTGGCAAGTTTTGGATTCTTGGCTATTTGCTCGCGACTGAAGCGTCGCATAAAAGGGAATTCTAACGCCCAAAATGCCAGTCCGACGATAGGAATCCAGATTAATTGATGTTTTAAAAAAAACCTAGGCATGGGAATACGACGATGCAGTGCCATAAAAAGGATAAATATATCTGTCCAGCTACGATGATTAGAAATAACCAGCCACCATTGATGTGGGCTGAGTGATTCGGGAATCGTGATGCTGACGTGAGGTTTTATCCAGCGGCGCATCCACCATAGGTTTGCACCGATCCAATTGAGTGCCACGCTGCATAACCCTTTAAGCACCCACTGTTTTTGGTGCCGCCCAGGAATAATAACTTTTAATAGCGTTAATAAAATGAGCGGCACGCCCCAAAATAGCGTCGTTAGCGTCAGCAATAATAAGCTGACGACTCCTTTGACAGTAGACATACCCCATTTCCTTTTACAAATGATGACAGCAGTGACGCAATGCTAGTTATCGTGGCTCGATATACGCAACCCGATACGTAACCTAGCGTAAATGCTAAAGGATCTCGCTCATGCTGCCCAGCACATTACGAAACCTTTGCATTGGCAGCAGTATTAGGACAGAGATCAGGACGCGAGCACAGGTGTATTAATGTTTTCGATAAGCACCTTACGCAGGGCCTGTGCAGCAACCGATAGCTCGTGATGTGTCAGAATTCCAACCCGACAGGCAATGCTCGGTGAGGTTAGGGGCACACAGCGAGCGCCGAGTTGGTGCATTTGCTGAAAACACATAGAAGGCACCGCACTTGCACCTAAACCATCTGCCACCATTCTACCAACGGTCGACAGCTGATGGCTTTCAAAAGCAACCGGTAATTCAATGTGCTGTTTGGCAAGCTCTTGTTCTAACAATCGCCGTACCATTGAGGGGCGCTGCAAGGTAATAAAATCTTGTTGCAACAAGGTCGCCCAACTGAGCTTGCTAGCCTTAGCCAAAACGGAATGCGGTGGGACCACTGCAATAAACTGATCTTCAAAAAGTGGCGTAAACGTTAGGCTGTTGTCTCCTTCAGGCGAAAAGGCAATACCGATTTCCACTTGGCGTGAGCGCACCATGTCGATGACTTCTTCATTGATAACATCATGAACAGTAATATTAATCTTAGGGTATTGCCGCCGGAAGGTTACTAGCGCGCTTGGCAGTAAATTGCACGCAAAAGAAGGCATGGCTGCTACGCTTAAACGACCAAGCTGGAGTGTAAAGCGCTGGCGTAATCGCTCTTCGGTATTGTCCCACTGGGCGAGCAGGTGCTTTGCCAGGGGGAGAAGTGACTCGCCTTCGGGAGTGAGCCGAACACTACGGGTACTGCGTATTAACAGTTTCCCCCCGAGGGAGTCCTCAAGCCCTTTGATGGCTAAGCTAAGCGCTGGTTGAGATAGGTGCAGGCGTTCACAGGCTTGGGTGAAGCTCAGGGTTTGCGCTACCGCAAGAAAAGCTCGAAGTTGCTTGACGGTCATACTGACCCTTTTATAAGTTATTTATATAAATTGATAAGAAAAACAAACTTAACAAATATATCATCTAGTACAACACTGGCTACACAGATCCAACCGCATCATAACGACGCGTGCAACGTACCACCGATAACAATGCGAGGCATAACAATGGCAGGATTTGATAAGCGTGTATCTTCCTATGAGGAAGCAATGGAAGGAATCGAAAGCGGCATGACCGTCATTGCTGGCGGTTTCGGCCTCTGTGGCATTCCTGAAAACTTGATTGCTGAGATTAAACGTCGGGCTGTCACCGATCTAACGGTTGTCTCCAATAATTGCGGCGTTGATGGTTTTGGCCTTGGTGTGCTGCTTGAAGATCGTCAGATTCGTAAAATTCTCGCTTCTTATGTCGGCGAGAACGCTATGTTTGAACAGCAAATGCTGAATGATGAAATTGAAGTTGTGCTTACCCCTCAAGGTACGTTAGCCGAGAAAATGCGCGCTGGTGGTGCCGGTATACCCGCCTTTTACACTGCCACTGGTTACGGCACGCCTATTGGTGAAGGTAAAGAGGTGCGTGAATTTAACGGCCGGCACTATATTCTAGAAGAAGCCATTACCGGTGACTTTGCGATTGTTAAAGGCTGGAAAGCAGATCGGTACGGCAACGTCATGTATCGGCATACGGCCCAGAACTTTAATCCCATGGCAGCCACCGCGGGAAAAATAACGGTTGTAGAAGTTGAGGAAATTGTTGAGCCAGGCGAATTGGAGCCGAGTCAGATCCATACTCCCGGTATTTATGTGGATCGCATTATCCAAGGCTCCTTCGAGAAGCGAATCGAGAAACGTACGGTGCGTAGCTGATCGCTCTTTGGTTTAGACACTTTCACTCATTAAGAGGTATACACCATGGCTTTAACACGTGAGCAAATGGCACAACGCGTCGCACGTGAACTTGAAGATGGCTTTTACGTCAATTTAGGTATCGGTATTCCCACGTTGGTTGCTAACTACGTGCCTGACGGCATTGATGTCATGCTGCAGTCTGAAAATGGTCTGTTGGGAATGGGGCGTTTCCCCACCGAGGAAGAAGTAGATGCAGATATGATCAACGCTGGTAAGCAAACGGTCACTGCTCGTCCAGGTGCTGCTATTTTTTCTTCTGCAGAATCATTTGCCATGATTCGTGGTGGTCATGTTGATTTGACCGTATTGGGTGCTTTTGAGGTAGATCAAGAAGGCAACATTGCATCATGGATGGTGCCTGGCAAGCTCATCAAAGGGATGGGGGGTGCCATGGACTTAGTTGCTGGCGCAGAAAATATTATTTGCACCATGACACATGCCTCGAAGCATGGTGAGTCCAAGCTACTTGAGAAGTGCACGCTTCCTTTAACGGGAGCAGGCTGCATCAATCGAGTGTTGACCGATCTCGCTTACCTGGAAATTAAAGACGGTGCTTTTATCCTTAAAGAACGCGCACCAGGTGTCAGTGTCGAAGAAATTGTTGAAAAAACAGCGGGTAAACTGATTGTGCCTGATCATGTACCTGAAATGACGTTCGACGCTGAATAATCTTTAGCCGTATAAATCCTGCTAGGCGTGAGCTAATCAGCTCACGCCATTTCACAGCGAGTGTGGAAGGGGAGTAGGATTTCTGCAATACGTTCATGGTCATCGCCAACATGCTTTTGTACAAGTGCTAAACCGCCTAAACAAAGGCGATGCTCGTCTCCTAAGCTAAAAACAGTTTTTTGCGGCATCGCAGGATAAAACCGATGTTCAAGGAGTGGTGAAACGGAAAACACGCCATTTTGTTGGCCTTCAAAGCTCGGCATGCCGCAAGCCTCAAGTTGGTTATGCAGCGTATCTAAAGATTCGCCAATGGTTGAGCAGTCAAAGCCTGCATGATGCAGTCTGGGACCCATAATCGCCAGCCAAGCAGCAAGGGGATGTGCTTGTTGCAGCTGTTGATAAAGTGCCCAAGAGGGCATTGGCCATGGACGACCTCGGCATAACAGATTTTGTCCTTTGCAGTCGGCAGGGTGGCTTTGCAGGATAAGTTGCGTCAGTGCTTCACGCGGTGCTTTTGAAAGAGTACCAAGCTGTAACTCTGCTAATACCAGCCAGCTGCTATTGTCGTTGGGTGACAGCAAGTGCACTAACAGACCTTTGTCGGCCATAGCGTAATGGCCTACTGAGCGATAACCCATGTGGGCAAGGTTGGTATTGAGTTCGCTGGCTGCAAAAGGCCCGTAGTTTAAGGTGACCAAGGTTAAATATTCAGCTGACGTACTTAGTGGCCACAATCTAAGCCCACCGAGATCTGGATGCGTGTGGACATAATCTAGCCAAAGCTGTTGAACAAACTCCTTTTGCTGCATTGGGGTACCCTCGCCGCCTAATCGAACGTCACATGAGCCGTTATATGAACTGTCATATAATCTGTGCTACTTCAGTATAGGCAAGCGAAGATTTCGGTGTTCAACGGGTATAAACGCCAGTTTTAACGTCTGAGTTAAGAGGCCAGAAGCTGTTGTTGACGCACAAAATGGTCGAATTCGGTAAATCCGCCTATGTGCTGTTGGTCGACAAATATTTGGGGAACGGTATGAATAGGTTTGCCAGCCGTTTTTGCAATATCCTCTTTGGTAACGCCTTCTGAGGGCATATCAACGTAACGATACCCCTCTATCTTTCCATTGCTTTCTAAATATTCAGCAAGACGCTTTGCACGAACGCAGAAAGGGCATGACATACGGCCAAAAATTACCACAAACATCGCATAAACTCCTTTAGGATGATGGTCTATGAAAGATTGATTACCCATTGTGGCTTAGCCTGCTGTATTTGGCTAATAGTGCCACGCTACATGGGCTATTAAGCCGCGTTATGGGCGGCTGTTACATAATCGGACAAACATTATGCGAACTTTAGCTCCTCACGACTATGAACGCTTAGCCGATTTAGCGGTGCATTATCGAGATATACACTTACGTTCAATGAAGCAGAAGCATCATTTTAATCCCCGCCTCGGTGTTGATGCCTTGTGTTTCCAGTTCTTAGAAGCGCCCTTTAAGGAGCAGCAAGAGTCGTTGCTGGTAGGTGCGTTAATTACGCCATGTGCAATGTGGTTAGTGGCCTTGCCAGGTGCTATTCAGCAGGGGCCACTAACCACTACGCTGCGTCTAAAACTTCCTTCTGGTGTCTATTCGCTCACACTGGAGCAACTGCCTGAAGGCAATGCTCTCTATAAACGCATTGTCCTTGAAGATTTAACGGATCTTGACAGTATGCAGGAAGCGGCGCGGTTGGCTCAGCGTATGATGGGGCAATTAATGGTACCTCCCGACGCTTCTCCAGAGGTTGAATAGGCAGAAACGTCAGCCACTATCTACACTGTCTGTTCTTATAGGATGACAACTTACATTATCACTTTGAATAATCTCAACAAAAGGAACGTTTATGTCTTCTGAAAAAGCTGTTACCCCCCGTGTTGCAGTGGTCACTGGCACCAGCAGCGGTATCGGTGAAGCGGTGGTGAAGCATTTTTGTGAACAGGGTTTTCAAGTGTTAGCAGTAGACTTTAATCCTGCTGGAAAAGAAGTAGCGGATGCGGCTGGCGCAGCGTTTTATCAAGGGGATTTAACCGACCCCGATGCGTGTCGTGGAGCCATTGCTGATGCGGTTAAGCGCTTCGGTGGCGTCGATATTTTGGTAAATAATGCGGGTATTCAACACGTCGCTTCTATTGAAACGTTCCCTGAAGAGAAGTGGCGTCAAATTATCGATCTAATGCTAACGGCGCCTTTTTTGCTTACCCAGGCCGCCTGGCCCCATATGCGTAAAAAAGGCTGGGGGCGCGTGATTAATATTGCGTCTGTTCATGCGCAAGTGGCTTCACCAGGTAAAGCCGCTTATATCAGCGCCAAGCATGGCATGATAGGGCTGACCAAAACCGCTGCATTGGAAGGTGGCGAGCAGGGGATTACCGCTAATACTATTTGTCCCGCCTATGTGAAAACACCGTTGGTAGATAACCAGATTGCTGACCAAGCCAAGCTTCATGGCATGGATGAGCAAGAAGTCATTGAAAAAATTATGCTGAAAAACGCCGCGGTTAAGCGCCTGATTGAACCTTCCGAGGTTGCTCAGTTAGTCGCCTATTTGGCATCCGACGCAGCAGGAGCTGTAACAGGCTCCAGTTGGAACATTGATCTAGGATGGACCGCCCAATAACATCAAGTTGAAGTCCACTCTTTGCGGCGTTGTTGCGCAAAGAGTGGAGAATTATCGGCGTACCGGGCGCTTCTGTAATTTACGTTGTAATGTTCGCCGATGCATACCAAGTGCCCTAGCCGTAGCTGAAATATTGCCATCATGCTCTTGCAGCACCTTCTGAATATGCTCCCAGGTAATACGGTTGATAGAGGGAGGGTTGTCGGCTAATTCAATATTTGGGTCGCCCCCCTGGTGCTCAAAGGCAGCAATAACATCGTCAGCATCTGCTGGCTTACATAGGTAGTTAACAGCACCAAGTTTGATTGCTTCTACTGCCGTGGCAATACTTGAATATCCTGTTAACACAACAATACGGCAGTTCGGCGCACTTGCCAGCATATCCGGTAGCAACTTAAGGCCAGAGCTGTGCTCAAGTTTTAGATCAAGTGTTGCCATTGTTGGCATAAATTGCGCTACAAGTGCCATTGCTTGTTCAGCATCGTGAGCAACGTTGACCTCAAAACCACGGCGTATAAGTGCTCTGCTCAACACGTGACAAAACATTTCATCATCGTCGACGATTAAAAGGCGTTGGTCTTGCGTCTGCATGATGTCCTCGTTTTTCTTACGAATGCTTGCCACGGTTACTTGTCAGGGGCGGAACAAAGAGGCAGCGTTACTTCTGTTAACGTACCGCCTTCAGGATGATTGTACAGGCTTACTCCACCACCGAAACGATTAATGGTGGCATGGGTTAAAAACAGGCCAATTCCCATGCCTTTGCTTTTAGTGGAAATAAATGTGTCGCCTAGCTGATCAGCAATCGACATCGCGATTCCGGGCCCATGGTCGCGTATATCAATGACAACACTTTCATCTTGCCAATCCAAGCGAATAGCTATTTGCTCTGGGTTGGCGTCGGCAGCGTTATTCAGCAAATTGGTTAGCGCTTGATCTAATGTGGCATCTACGGCTATCCAGGGCCGGCCACGTTTTTCGGCAACTTCAAAAAAGTGGCTAACATCAGGCCTAATAACCAGCCAGCGTTGCACCACAGTGGCTAGCCATACTTCAGCGTCTAGTACTTCTGGTTCTGCCATGCGCCGACGGTCAGCTGTTGTAACAAGGTGCTGTAAACGTGATTTGCACACATCTACTTGCTGACGAAGTATGGCTATATCTTGTTGCAAAGTAGAGCCATCGGGCGCGTCCTGGTGCATTTCATTGAGCAGCACGGCCATGGTTGAAAGCGGCGTGCCAAGCTCATGGGCCGTGCCAGCGGCCTGAGTGGCAACCGCCAGCACTTGTTCATTGCGCAGCGCAGCCTCTCTGGTTCGAGATAGAGCTTTGTCTCGATTACGCAGGGCGTGTGCCATTTTATAGATAAAAAATGTGACCAAGCCGGCGGACAGGCCGAAATTAAGCCACATCCCCAATACGTGAAGGCTTAATGGGCCGTCGCTATTAATGTGCCCTAGCTGTGGTATTGGGTGGTAAAAGAACATCAAATAGGTATAACCCGCCATTGCGCAAGCGGCAATGATCCAAGCGTAGCGCCATGGGAGGGTTGCTGCGGCAATAGTGACAGGCACTAAATAGTAAGTAATAAAGGGATTTGTTGACCCACCTGAAAAATAAAATAGCAGCGTTAAGCCAGCAATATCCGCCAATAAGTGGGCAAGATATTCGAAATGATTAACCGCTTTGGGTCTACCTAACCGCCACCAAGTGGCGATATTGAGTATGCCCATGGCTATCACGACGCTGACAACTGCAGTTACGGGCAAATCGAAAGTGAGTAGTTCAATGCCAACAATAATGGCCAGTAAAAAGCCGGTCCAGGTAATGCCTCGTACGATTGTTAGTCTAACGAGGTTGCGGTTCGGCGTCGAAAGTGGAAGAGGAAGGGCGGTAGGCATAGCGTTGCTATTTGCTCGATGTTTTCACGTTGTGAATAACAAATTTAATAAATAATGTCATAACAAACGTCAGCCATCCCGCAGAGGCGAGTAAGTTGAACAACAGTATTTTAGGAGGAAGCCAAGCGCTGCCTAGTATGGCTTCTAGCATAATATGGAAAAACATGGCGAGCAGGAGTGGCAACGCCAGCGTGTGAATCCACATGTCAGTACGGCGTTTACGCACATGATAACGTTTTAATAAATAACGCATCGGACGATGTGCCCAGCCGAATAAGACCAGTGCACCCACAACGAAGATAACTGCCAGCGTCGGTTCGGTACTCCCAAAATGCATCGAAAAAGATATCGACCAGGCAAGACCTAGCCATAGTAAACCCTCGATGCTGGCGATAATGTCCGCATAGCGACGCACATTCTGCATAACAAACTTAATCCTTGATCTTACAAAGTGCCGCCATGATACGACACTTGGGAACGGCTGTGGGATGGATAGGGGAGATTTATCCCTTACCGGTATTGGGTATACTGTTCTAACCCTTTTACTTAATTCATTTCTGCACAGGACTTGCCGTGGACGCTATTACGTTGACTCGCCCCGATGATTGGCATCTTCATTTACGTGATGATGAGGCGCTAAGCGCTGTGGTAGGTCATACCGCCGCCCAAATGGGGCGTGCGATTATAATGCCTAATCTAAAGCCGCCGGTAACGACTACCGCTCAAGCACTAGCGTATCGTCAGAGAATTTTAGCAGCGTTGCCTGAAGGGAGTGCTTTTGAGCCATTGATGACGCTCTATTTAACAGACACAACGCCCCCTGAAGAAATTGAGCGCGCTGCTGAAAGTGGTGTCGTAAAAGCCGTAAAGCTCTATCCTGCCGGTGCTACTACTAACTCTGCATCGGGTGTCACTGACATTGCGCACTGCGATGACACTATTGCAATGCTAGCAAAAGTTGGTATGCCCTTGTTGGTGCATGGTGAAGTGACCGATCATGCAATTGATATTTTTGATCGCGAGGCGGTGTTTATTGAGCAGATCATGAAACCGCTTTTGGCTCGTCATCCTAGCCTAAACGTGGTATTTGAGCACATTACCACCCAGCAAGCCGCCGAGTTTGTCGCCGCTGCACCTGATAACATTGCCGCTACGATTACGGCTCATCACCTGTTGTTTAACCGCAACAAAATACTGGCGGGTGGTATTCGTCCGCATTATTACTGCCTACCTATTTTGAAGCGTGAACAGCATCGTCAAGCACTATTAAAAGCGGCGACCAGTGGTAGCCCCAAATTCTTTTTGGGCACCGATAGTGCTCCTCATGCTCAGGGCGATAAGGAATCGAGTTGTGGCTGCGCAGGCGCGTATACAGCTCCAGCTGCCATTGAGCTGTATGCAGCAGCCTTTGAAGAAATGGATGCTTTGGACAAGTTAGAAGCGTTTGCCAGCCTAAACGGACCGCGTTTTTATGGATTACCAACTAATGCCGATAGCGTGACGTTGGAGCGTCGTTCCTGGAGTCTGCCAGCACATTATCCCTATACGGCTGGTCAGCATATTATCCCGTTAATGGCAGGTGAGAGCTTGGCATGGAAGCTGAAAGCGTAGCTCGAACATCTGAACAGTAGTGTAGCTGAACAAAAAACGGAGCTGATGGGCTCCGTTTTTTTAGTAGAAATTTATAAATGCTGTTTATGAATGCTGTTTTAAAAAGCTATTCATTAAGGCGTGTTTCTTGAGGTCTATTGCTTGCCAAGGTCGATGAGCATCTGGTCTACCATGCGTGATGAGTGATCAGCGGCTACGTCCAAAAATTGCTCGAATGATAGGTGGTTATCACCACTGCCGGGAATGTCGGAAAGTGCGCGAATGACTACAAACGGACAGTTATAAAGATGGCACGTTTGTGCAATAGCGGCGCCTTCCATTTCGACGGCTAGCATGGTTGGAAACTGTGCACGGGTAGTAGCGACACGATCGGGGTCGGCCATGAAGGCATCGCCTGTGGCGATGAGCCCCTCACGTACATTGACTTCACCTAATGCGGCAATGGCGTTGCGGGCGATATCACGAAGTTGCTTGTCTGCTTGGTAGGCTGCAGGCATCCCTGGAACCTGGCCAAGCTCGTAGCCAAAGACCACCGCATCTACGTCATGGTGGCGTACTTCATCCGAGATGATGACATCACCAATAGTGAGGTCGGTCGCAAAGCCGCCTGCGGAGCCGGTATTAATGATTGCATCTGGCTGGTGCCGCTCAAGTAGAATCGCAGTGCCTACCGCCGCGTTGACCTTGCCTATCCCCGACTGCAGCACAATGATTTCCAAGCCATGACGCGTACCTGTATAAAAAACAAAGCCAGCGTGCTCGTAGCGTTGAGCGTCTTCTAACTGACCAGCTAGTTGCTTCACTTCCTGCGCCATAGCGCCAATAATTCCAATGCGTCGCACGCGTCAATACTCCTTAAGAAAGCGTTATTTACAGTAGCGTTAAGAAGAGACTACTGGCCTTGGCTTTGATCGTGACGTTCAGCAGCCTCTAGAGTGTTCTCAAGCAGCGTCGCCACTGTCATTGGGCCCACCCCTCCAGGCACTGGGGTAATAAAGCTGGCGCGCTCTGCTGCGGCGTTAAAATCAACATCACCGATGAGGGTGCCATCTTCTTGGCGGTTAATGCCGACATCAATCACGATAGCACCGGGTTTGATCCATTCGCCCTTAACAATACCAGGCTTGCCGACTGCCA
Organism: Halomonas qinghailakensis; assembly: GCF_025820815.1. Taxonomy (NCBI): domain Bacteria; kingdom Pseudomonadati; phylum Pseudomonadota; class Gammaproteobacteria; order Oceanospirillales; family Halomonadaceae; genus Halomonas; species Halomonas qinghailakensis. The sequence goes on from NZ_CP096973.1 coordinate 3,566,442, forward strand.
CCACAACTAGGTCTGCACGGCGAACATGGGTCTCAAGCTGCTGAGTAAAGCGATGGCATACCGTCGTTGTGCAGCCTGCTAGCATCAGTTCCAAAGCCATAGGTCGGCCGACAATGTTAGAAGCGCCTACAACAGTGGCGTCTAAGCCTCGAACAGCGATGCCGCTGTGGGCCAGCATGGTCATAATGCCTTTGGGCGTACAAGGCCTTAGTGATGGCATGCGTTGAGCTAGTCGCCCAATGTTGTAGGGGTGAAAGCCATCAACGTCCTTATCAGGTCGAATTCGCTCAAGAATGGGGCGAGAGTCTAAGTGCTCTGGCAAAGGCAGCTGAACAAGAATGCCGTCGACTGTTGCATCGTCGTTTAACTGATCGACCAGCGCTTCTAGTTCGTGCTGCTGCGTATCGGCTGATAGTGCATGCTGAAAGGAGAGGATGCCCGCCTGCTCACAGGCGCGGTGTTTGTTACTGACATAGACATGAGAAGCTGGGTCTTGCCCGACCACAACAACAGCTAGTCCAGGTGCCCGCTCGCCGGCCTTCTGGCGTGCGCTGATTTTCTCGGCAACTTGCTGGCGGACATTAGCGGCGATGGCTTTACCATCGATGAGTTGGGCGGTCATGTAATAGAATCCCTGTGAAGGTTAGGTGCGGAACAAAGTGACTACTGTTCTAAAATTGCTCGCCAGAGCGCAGGCGGTCACGGGCTTTCAAGAAGGGCTAATTTTCGCACGCTAGGGCGGTAAGGCAAAGCATCTAACGAATCATTCATTTTAGGTGTTGACTTTAAACTCAGAAATAGTAATATATGCCTCGCTTGAGACGGGACATGCAGCAGCGTCTAAGGTAAGAAATCGGGATGTAGCGCAGTCTGGTAGCGCGCCTGCTTTGGGAGCAGGATGTCGGGGGTTCGAATCCCTCCATCCCGACCACATACCTAGCGCGGAAGGTAGTAATTTGCTTTTCCAAACATTGGTTGTGGTCAAGTGCTCATCAGTATTCAGTCTCTTAGAATGCTTTATGTGCGCCCATAGCTCAACCGGATAGAGCAACGGCCTTCTAAGCCGTAGGTTGCGGGTTCGAGTCCTGCTGGGCGTGCCACTAAAAGCTTTTAAGTGGACGCATTCGGTAAGACATGCAAATCAGTACTTCATCAATGGTGGATGTAGCTCAGTGGTAGAGCCCCGGATTGTGGCTCCGGTGGTCGTGGGTTCGATCCCCATCATCCACCCCATTTGATGTAACGTATTATTTATGTGTAGTTTTAGGTTGTGGTGGATGTAGCTCAGTGGTAGAGCCCCGGATTGTGGCTCCGGTGGTCGTGGGTTCGATCCCCATCATCCACCCCATTAACCTCAGTGTTATTTTGAAAATTCCCTCTTTACTTCGTTTTTCCTTCCTTGCTAACCCCTCTGTTTTTTTTAATTAAACTACTCTTTTTTTAAGCCAAGCTGACTCATATTCGGCTTTTTCGCTTTGATCGCTCGTGTTTTAAACATCTGTTATCTTATTTGCTAGGCAATGCCTGTCTATCTTTTGATTGATCCCGCCAAAAACATGTCCTGTCTACCTGACGTTACTGAGATTCTTTTCTAGCCTTCTTATCGCGATGTCGCCTTAATCGCGTGCGCAGCTTGCGCCTGATGAGCCACTTAAAAAGCTCTTTAATAAGGTGTGTGAGTACATTTTGATAATGTTAACGTCACAGATAGTAAAGTCATCTATATTCATTATTTATTTGGCGTTTATTGCTGTTGGCTGGCTTGAAAACAGTTTTTTTAGCTATATTAAAGCTGTTTGGTTAGTGATATTTTTTAGCAGGTTATTTGTTGAAAATAATTATCTGAACTTTAGTTGGTATTTTCTTTCAGGGAGTGCAACACAATGGCGTGTCAAACGGTGGTTTTAGGGGCAGGTATGGTTGGTGTCAGTATTGCTTGGCACCTACAGCAGCGTGGTCATCAAGTAACGTTGGTTGATCGCCGCCAACCAGGCCGTGAAACCTCTTTCGGCAATGCCGGTATTATTCAGCGGGAAGCGGTGCGTCCTTATCCTTTTCCACGGGATATGAAAACGATACTGAGTGTACTGCCAAACAATCGTGTTGATATCCGCTATCGTCCTGCCGGTATGATTAACGCAGCATCGCCATTGCTCAGTTACTGGCATAATTCGTCTAGCCGACTTTATAAAAAAATAGTGCCTGAATACGCATCATTGATACAGCTCTGTTTGAAAACTCATGCGCCTATGATTGAAGCGGCTAAGGCGGATCATTTGGTTCGCCGCGAAGGGTGGCTGGAGATTTATCGCACGCCAAGCAAGCTCTCCCAGCGAGTGAAAGAAGCAGAAGAGGCGCGGGACCTTTACGGTGTCCAGTTCTCAGTTTTAGACCGTGACACACTAGTTGAAAAAGAGCCTGATATAAGCAGTGACATTATCGGCGCTATTCATTGGCTTGACCCTTGGACGGTTGCAGATCCCGGTGGTTTAGTTGCTGCTTATGCAGAAGCATTTACTCAGTTAGGCGGACGTATTCTACAAACAGATATCCAAGGGTTGAAGCAGCAGGGAGATCGTTGGCAAGTTGATACTGCCGCTGAGTGTCTTGAAGCAGACAATGTTGCTGTTGCATTAGGGCCTTGGGCAGGCAGCTGGATGAAAGGGCTGGGCTATCATTTTCCGACGTTTGTTAAACGTGGCTATCATATGCACTACGCCACCCAAGCACCTGCGAAGCTTCATTACTGGCTGATGGATGCTGAGGTGGGGTATTTACTTGCGCCAATGAACGCAGGCGTTCGGTTAACAACAGGGGCTGAGCTTGATCGCCTTGAGTCACCGGCAGATGAGCAGCAGTTAGGAGCTGCAGAAAAAGTGGCTCGTTCAGTATTTCCGCTTGGTGAACGGCGAGATGCATCTGCTTGGAAGGGTGCGCGGCCATGCTTGCCTGACATGAAGCCTGTTATAGGTCCGGCTCCTAAGCATCGTGGTCTATGGCTAGCTTTTGGACATGGGCATCAGGGATTCACCTTAGGCCCTGCTACTGGGCAATTGTTGGCGGATATGATTGAAGGTAAGCCGACTGAGATTGATATGACCCCTTTTAGGGCTGATCGTTTCTAAAGCAGTGAGTGATGGTTGCCTAAGTGTTTAAGGGGAGAGACTCTTGGTAGTAAAGCATGATGTTTGCTATCTTGGTAAAACATGCAGCCAATCGTGAGGTGAAAGATGGATGTTGCCGTAAGCAACGCAGTGAGCACCGCACTTTATATGAATCAAGCGCAATCTGCTGAGCAAGCACAGATGCAGATTTTTAAACAGTCTCTTGATATGCAGGCTCAGCAAGTATCTGAAGTGCTTGCCTCTGCTAATATGGGGGCCCAGCCAGACCTTGCCCAAGAGGGCAGCGTAGGCACGCAAGTTAATACTTACGCCTAGTCAAACAGAAATCAGTACGAGAAAAGCGCCGACAAGTTCGGCGCTTTTTTTAAGAGTTCACTTAACGACTTTACTAGCGTATGCCGAAGCTTTTCTTTTTACTCCGCAAGTGGTTACTTTCTTGATCCCTCCTTTGCTATCCATGGTATGCCGCAGCGTCCTAGTTGCGTTACCATATATCCATGTAAACGCCGATATTTAAGGCGCCACCCCAGTCATAACGTTGTACCATTTTTAGAGAACTCCATGTCTGACGCCAAATTAGCGCGCGAAGCTGAACTACGCCGTACGTTTGCGATTATTTCGCACCCTGACGCTGGTAAGACCACCATCACCGAAAAAATGCTGTTGTTTGGAAATGCGATTCAGTTAGCTGGCTCTGTTAAGAGTAAGCGCAATGATCGGCATGCGACATCAGACTGGATGAAGATGGAGCAAGAGCGGGGGATCTCGGTCACAACGTCGGTGATGCAGTTCCCCTACGGCGGCCGTATCGTGAACTTGCTGGATACTCCGGGGCACGAAGACTTTTCCGAAGATACTTACCGTACGTTAACCGCGGTGGATTCCGCGTTAATGGTGATTGATGGTGCAAAAGGTGTTGAGGATCGTACCATCAAGCTGATGGAAGTCTGCCGTTTGCGCACGACACCTATTCTAACGTTCATCAACAAAATGGATCGTGATATTCGCGATCCCATCGAAGTTATGGACGAGGTGGAGACAGTGCTCAACATTCAATGCGCGCCCATGACATGGCCAATTGGTATGGGGCGGCACTTTAAGGGTGTGTATCACCTCTATAATGATGTCATTCATTTATATACCCAGGGTCAAGGCAGCCGCATTCCAGACGACAAGCGGATTGAGGGCTTAGATAACCCGGAAGTTGAAGCTGTGCTTGGCGAGGAGCAAGCCGAAGAATTACGCATGGAAGTCGAGTTGGTTCGCGGTGCTTCTCATGAGTTTGATCTGGAAGCCTATCGTCGTGGTGAGCTGTCACCTGTGTACTTCGGCACCGCGATGGGTAACTTCGGCGTGCGCGAAATGATGGATGGATTTGTCGAGTATGCGCCGCCGCCCCAGCCGCGTGAGACTGATACCCGTGAAGTAACCGCTCAAGATGACCGCTTTACTGGTTTCGTGTTTAAAATTCAGGCGAATATGGATCCGAACCATCGTGACCGTATTGCCTTTTTGCGTGTGTGTTCCGGTAAGTACGAAAAGAATATGAAGATGCGCCACGTACGCATAGGCAAAGACGTGAAAATTGCTGATGCGCTAACGTTTATGGCATCAGACCGTTCTCAGGTAGAGGAAGCTTGGCCAGGCGATATTATTGGCTTGCACAATCACGGCACGATTCAGATTGGTGATACTTTCACTGTGGGTGAGGATATGCGCTTTACCGGCATTCCCCACTTTGCGCCAGAATTGTTCAAACGGGTTCGTTTAAAAGATCCGTTAAAAATGAAAGCGTTGCAAAAAGGGCTCCAGCAGCTCTCTGAAGAAGGCGCTACTCAGGTCTTTATGCCGATGGATAATAACGACCTGATTCTTGGTGCTGTCGGTACGCTGCAGTTTGATGTTGTTGCTCACCGTTTGAAGGAAGAGTACAAAGTTGACTGCCTGTATGAAGGGGTCAATGTACAAACCGCACGCTGGGTCTATTGCGAAGATGCCAAGATGTTGGAAGAGTTTAAACGTAAAGCGAGTTCCAACCTTGCCATCGATGGCGGTGGATACTTGACCTATATCGCACCAACGCGAGTTAACCTTCAGATGACCCAAGAGCGTTGGCCGGATATTCGTTTCCAGCCCACTCGCGAGCACTGATCTAGCGTTCCTTGCTATGTTGATTGATGCCCACTGCCACCTGGATTTTACAGCGTTTGATGATGATCGCGATGCGGTTATCGAAAATGCCAAGGCGGTGGGTGTTGAACACTTTGTCGTGCCAGCAACGACACGTTCCCATTGGCCGAATGTGCTGGCGCTGGGCTCACGAACGGATGTAAGCCTGTGTGTCGGTTTACACCCTTACTTTATTGATGCGCACTCTGACCACGATTTAGTCGCCCTTGAAACGCTGTTAGCTAAGCACGAAGCTGAGGCGGGAAAACGCTTTGTGGCAGTAGGTGAGTGCGGTATCGATGGCCGTTTTACTGAGTCATTAGAAGAACAGTGGAAGTACTTCAACGCGCAGCTCCGCTTAGCTAAACAATTTGATTTGCCTGTCGTGGTGCACTGCGTAAAAGCTAATGATCAGGTGAGTAAACGGCTGCGTCAGCTGGCGCTTCCTCGTGGTGGGCTCATTCACGCGTTTTCAGGTTCTTATGACCAGGCTGCTAAGTTTCTCGATCTAGGATTTACTCTTGGCTTGGGAGGAGCGGTTACTTACGAGCGCGCGCAGCGTCTTCGTGAGGTGGTGGCACGCTTACCTGACAATGGGTTTGTGTTGGAAACTGACAGCCCCGATATGCCGCTGAGCGGCTATCAGGGCCAACGTAATGAACCGTGCAGGGTGGCGAAGGTAGGTAACGTGGTGGCAGCGCTACGACATCAGCCATTTGAACGGATAGCAGCACTAAGTAGTGCAAATGCTATTCGGTTATTTGACCTGCCATTACGATGTGAGAGTGTTAACTAACTGTTCAGGATCTAGGCGCTCAACAGCATAAGGCAAATCGCAGAGTGTTATCGAATGTCCTTGCCAATAAAGGGGGGTTAGCGCTTCAGTGACCTTAGTATTTGCTACCGCGAGCATCTCAATTTGCTGTTTATCGCTAAACGCGCTGCTAACCACTTCCCCTACGGTTTTATCCTGCTCATCCACTAACGTGTCACCAACACGGGGTAAAGTGTCAGCGGTGGTTGTAACGCGCACCAAGCGTTTTTTCACTTGGCCACGAAAATGCGCCCGAGCGACAACCTCTTGTCCTGTATAACAACCTTTCTTAAAGCTAATCCCCCCTAGCGCTTCCCAGTTGAGCATTTGTGGCAAAAAGTGGTCTTGTTGAGAGGCTGTTAACCACGCCAAACCACTGCGGATATCTTCTAATAGCCACGTGTTGAACGCATCTTCATTATCATTAACTTCAATGGCGTGTTGTTCAGCAGCATTCTCTATAGTGATTAACCAACGCCCGTGACCTGGCTGGCACAAGGCTGTCGCTTGGGCATTACTATGATGGGTAAAGGGTTGGTTAGGAAGAGCTAAATCAAACGCCTGGGCGGCCTTGTTGGCACTTTCGCTAGCGCCCACGATAAGCATTGATGACTGAGTCTGCAATTCGACGCGATAGAAAGCGGCAAACTTAGCTAAATGACTGGCAAGCATCTCTATTAATGACGTGCTCAGCAGTAGTCTATAATGCCCGTCACTGACTTTTAGCAGTTGAGCATTCGCCAGCATTCTTCCTTTTGGCGTACAAAAGCAGGTAAGAGGGGCAAAAAAGCCATCAGCTAACGCTACTTGAGCACTTGTTTGTCCTTGCAGGAATTTCTCAGCATCTGCTCCTTTGATATCTAAGGCGGCGAGGTGAGGCAAACGGACGCAGCCGTTTATGTTGAGTAGCGAAGAGGCAGTCGCCATATAAACTCCATAAGAGGCAAGGTAGGGTAAATGTAACGTAATCGTATTTGTACCAAAGGTGCGGGCAATGCTTGCAGATTGCAAGGGTTCTAGTGCGTGCTAGAATTTTACGTCCGTATCAGTTTTGCATAGCTTTTAGTTGTCTACTTACACTAACGTAGTGACTTCAACATAGTGACTTCAATCCAGCGTAGAAAAGGGCAAGGAATGGCGTATCAATCATTGACGTTTCAAGGTGTCAAAACAGCAGATCAGGTAAATAAGATTACCACGGCACTGATGATGCTGGATGGGGTCGATAGTGCCGAGGTAGGTCGCTACGGTGCCGAGGTGGAGGGGCGGGCGAAGCGTGAAGCACTTATAAAAGCGGTCGATAAATTAAATCTCGGCATAAAGGTATCCTGATGCATAAGCCAATTACGATTATCAGTGAACGAAACCATACCTTTCGTCAGCGTATTGAAGTGGATGGTTTGGAAGACCTCTATGGGGACGTGCCTCCGGTAGTAGGCGGAGACGGTAGTGCACCAGATCCGCATGATTACTTTGATATTGCACTAGGTACCTGCAAAGCAATTACCGTGCAAATGTATGCCAAGCGCAAAGAGTGGCCTCTAGAAGGCATCACCGTTAAAGTTCAGCGCGATGATAGTGAGGAAAGAAAAGGTGTCTATAAGTTAGCCGTGACGATGACTTTCCACGGTATTGATGACCCTGAACAGCGGGCAAAGCTCGAAGATATTAGCCACCGCTGCCCAATACAGCGGTTGATGACCCAGGCGACGGTAGAAATTTCCACGTTTACCGAGTAGTTCACTTTCCCTCTGAAGGAGTCATGATGAGCAAGGAATTCCGGCTGCAGTCCAAATTTAAGCCTGCTGGTGATCAGCCCGCCGCGATACGCAGCCTGATTAGCGGGCTTGAGTCGGGGCTTGCCCATCAGACCTTGTTAGGGGTGACTGGCTCGGGTAAGACGTTCACGATGGCAAATGTTGTGCAGCAGCAGCAGCGACCAACGATCGTCATGGCTCCCAATAAAACGCTAGCTGCCCAGCTATATGGCGAGTTCAAAGCATTTTTCCCGGATAACGCAGTAGAGTACTTTGTCTCTTACTATGACTATTATCAGCCAGAAGCCTATGTCCCTTCTTCAGACACCTTTATCGAGAAAGACGCTTCTATCAATGACCATATCGAGCAAATGCGCTTATCTGCTACGAAAGCGCTGCTGGAGCGTCGTGATGCGCTTATCGTTGTCTCGGTATCGGCGATCTATGGTTTAGGTGATCCGGATCAGTATCTTAAAATGCGGCTGCATTTTACCCGCGGGGAGCTGATTGACCAGCGTGCATTTTTACGCCGCTTAGCCGAGCTGCAATATACCCGTAACGATATGGATTTCCGCCGAGGTACCTATCGGGTACGTGGCGATGTCATCGATATTTTTCCTGCGGACTCTGACGAGGAAGCGGTGAGGGTCGAATTGTTTGACAATGAAGTTGATTCTATTCGCCTATTTGACCCCTTAACCGGCGAGGTGCGTACCCACGTGCCTCGCATGACTATCTATCCAAAATCACACTATGTCACACCGCGAGAAACTATTTTAGGCGCGATTGATGCGATTAAATCAGAGCTTAAAGAGCGTCTTGAGTGGATGCGCAAACATGAGCGTTTAGTTGAAGCGCAGCGATTAGAACAGCGCACTCTCTACGATATCGAAATGATGCTAGAACTCGGCTACTGCAACGGTATTGAAAACTACTCACGCTATCTTTCAGGCCGCGCGCCTGGCGAGCCACCCCCGACGTTCTTCGACTATCTGCCGGATGACGCGTTGCTGTTTATTGATGAGTCTCATGTAAGCGTACCCCAGGTTGGCGGTATGTATAAGGGCGACCGTTCTAGAAAAGAGACCCTGGTTGAATATGGCTTTCGGCTACCCTCAGCGCTAGATAACCGCCCAATGAAATTTGAAGAGTGGGAATCTATTTCGCCACAAACCATCTTTGTGTCGGCAACACCAGGCAAGTATGAAGCCGAGCATGCCAGTCAAATTGTTGAACAGGTGGTGCGTCCAACGGGGTTGTTAGACCCGGAAATAGAGGTTCGCCCTGCCAGCACCCAGGTTGATGACCTGCTCTCAGAAATTGGCTTACGTACCGCTGTTGGTGAGCGTGTTCTTGTAACTACGCTGACCAAGCGCATGGCAGAAGATCTGACCGAGTACTTTGATGAGCACGGTATCCGCGTGCGTTATTTGCACTCGGATATTGATACCGTTGAGCGTGTAGAAATCATTCGCGATCTGCGTCTTGGTAAGTTCGATGTATTAGTCGGCATTAACTTACTTCGAGAAGGCTTGGATATTCCTGAAGTGTCGCTGGTTGCCATCTTAGATGCGGATAAAGAGGGCTTTTTACGCGCTGAGCGCTCACTGATTCAAACCATTGGCCGTGCAGCACGTAACGCTCATGGTAAAGCTATTTTATACGGTGACAAAATCACTGATTCAATGCGAAAGGCAATTGATGAAACCGAGCGTCGCCGTGCCAAGCAGACCGCTCATAATGAAGAGCATGGTATTACCCCAACGACGGTGACACGCTCGGTAGCGGATATTCTTGAAGCCGCCCAAGCACCGGGCAAAAAGAGTAGTCGCCGGCGTGGCAACGACCGGAAAGTAGCTGAAAATACGGCTGAGTATGATGTTGCCACGATGAGCAAGCATGATTTGCTGGGCGCTATTAGTAAGTTAGAGGATGCCATGTTCGAGGCTGCTCAAAATTTGGAGTTTGAAGAAGCAGCGAGGCTTCGTGATCAGCTTCATCAGATGAAAGAAAAACAGCTGGCGCTAGGATAAATAATGCCTGAAGGTCCTGAGATTCGTCGTGCTGCGGATAAAATACAGAAACAGATAGGCGGCAAGCACCTTGATGATGTCTGGTTTGCATTTCCTGAACTCGCCCAGCAAGCAGGAACGCTGATTGGTCAGCGGGTTCAGGCAGTCGATACGTGGGGCAAAGCCATGCTCATTCGTTTTGCAGACCATCGTGTGCTGTATTCCCACAATCAGCTCTATGGCGTATGGAAGCTGCATAGCGAAGATAAGCTGCCAAGCACGAAAAGATCGTTACGTGTTCGGCTGGTTGCCGAGGGCAGGGCGGCCAGTCTTTACAGCGCGTCTGATATTTCGCTGTGGCATGAGAGCGAGCTAAACCAACATCCTTTCTTGTCGCGCCTTGGGCCTGATTTATTAAGTCAAAACATATCTCCTGATGATGTGAAACAACGTCTTACTGATCCAGTATTTATACGTAGAAGCCTCGGCGCATTGTTACTTGATCAAGGGCTTGTCGCTGGGCTAGGAAACTACTTGCGCTCTGAAATTCTTTTTCTAGCTAATTTGCACCCTAAAAAGCGCCCCGTTGACTTAACTGAAAATCAGTTAAGCCAGCTCGCCGCTATGATCGTGGAAACGACCCGTCAAGCGTATCTAGAAGCAGGTGTTACTAATCGCGAGGCATGGATTAAACAGGCCATTGCCGCCGGTGAACCACGCCGACAATGGCGTTTTAGCGTGTTTGAACGCGCTGGTCTTTCCTGTCATCGCTGTGGCTCAGTGATAGAGCGGATGATGATTGGTTCTCGTCGGCTGTATTTGTGCCCAGTGTGCCAGCCTTTGGATTAATATTTTATACCGTTATCTTTCTAATTCGATTAATTGCATCAGACTAATGCCGTAGATGTTACCAACAGGTTCACCGCCTATGTGGCTGCCGCATAAAGGCCAATACGGTATACTTACTACACATCTAGACGGCCATTACAAAGGTCGCAGCCAAGACGATAACCGAGGAGTTGTTAGTCCATGACCGTGATTCGCCAGGACGACGTCATTCAGAGCGTTGCCGATGCTCTACAGTACATCTCTTACTACCACCCAAAAGATTTTATTGATGCAATGTCAGCCGCTTACGAGCGTGAAGAGAACCCTGCTGCAAAAGATGCAATAGCACAAATCTTAATTAACTCGAGAATGTGCGCTACTGGCCATCGTCCGATTTGCCAAGATACCGGCATTGTGACGGTATTTGTCCATGTGGGTATGAACGTCACTTGGGACGCCGAACTTAGCCTTGACGATATGATTAACGAAGGCGTTCGGCGTGCATACAAGCTGCCGGATAACGTGCTGCGTGCCTCCGTTCTAGCAGATCCAGACGGTAAGCGAGCAAACACTAAAGACAACACGCCAGCGATTATTCATCACTCAATTGTGCCTGGCGATAAGGTTGATATCCATGTGGCCGCTAAGGGCGGTGGCAGTGAAGCAAAATCTAAGTTCGCGATGTTAAACCCCTCTGATAGTGTGGTTGATTGGGTGATGGAGCAATTGCCCAAAATGGGTGCTGGTTGGTGCCCGCCCGGTATGCTGGGTATTGGCATCGGTGGTACTGCTGAAAAGGCAATGATGATTGCCAAAGAGGCGTTGCTGGATCCTATCGATATTCAAGATTTACAAGCGCGTGGTCCTAGCAATCGCGCTGAAGAGCTGCGTCTTGAACTGTTTGATAAAGTTAATAAAAGCGGTATCGGGGCTCAAGGTTTAGGTGGTTTAACCACAGTGCTGGATATCAAAGTTAAAGACTATCCGACCCATGCGGCCAATAAACCCGTGGCGATCATCCCGAACTGTGCAGCTACCCGCCACGCACATTTCACACTTGATGGCAGTGGCCCAGTGGCTCTTCCTGCTCCTAAACTTGAAGATTGGCCAGAAATTACTCGGGAAACGGGCGACAACGTTAAACGCGTTAACCTTGATACGGTTACTCCTGAAGAAGTGAAAACCTGGCAGCCAGGTGATACGTTACTGCTGAACGGCAAGTTATTAACTGGCCGAGATGCAGCACATAAACGTATGGTAGATATGATTGCAAAAGGCGAGCCGCTTCCCGTTGATATGAAAGGAAGGTTTATATACTACGTGGGGCCTGTTGATCCAATCGGTGATGAAGTTGTTGGCCCTGCTGGCCCAACTACCGCTACTCGGATGGATAAATTTACTCGTACTATGCTTGAAGAGACTGGCTTGCTTGGTATGGTCGGTAAAGCTGAACGTGGTCAGACTGCGATTGATGCCATTCGTGACAACAATGCGGTTTACCTGATGGCCGTTGGTGGTTCTGCTTACCTTGTTGCCCAAGCAATTAAAAAATCCCGTGTCGTTGGCTTTGAAGATTTAGGCATGGAAGCCATCTACGAATTTGAGGTTGAAGATATGCCGGTTACCGTCGCTGTCGACAGCCAAGGTACGTCTGTTCATCAAACAGGTCCGGCTAAGTGGAAGGAAATTATCGCCCAAAAGGCGTAGCACAATGACGGCGTAAAGCTGCTATCGGTTGCAAATAAGCCCCGTCTCGCACGGGGCTTTTGTGCATTAGCGGTGAAATAACCCAGTAAACAGCTCACTACATACGAGGAAAAGTCAATGACCTCATGGTTGCTAGGGACCAGCATTATGCTGATACATCTATTGGGTATTGTGTCAGCGGTCATGGCGCTTATGTCAAGCCGAACGTCCCAGGGTGCTGTGGCGTGGATTATTTCACTGTTAACGTTTCCTTATGTGGCGCTACCCGCCTATTGGTTTTTCGGACGGCCGCGCTTTTATGGCTATGTAACAGCAAGGGGTGCACGAGATAATGTGTTACGCCGAGTGTTAGTGCGTTATCGCCATAATATTAAGCCCCACCTTTCATTACCAACTAGCACTGATATCCAAGCAGTAGAGCAACTAGCTATGATGCCGTTGACTAAGGGCAACAGTGCCGACTTATTAATTGATGGTGAAGCGACCTTCGCAAGTCTTTTTGAAGGAATCGATCAGGCTAAAGATTATTTGTTGCTACAATTTTTTATTGTGCGTAATGATGCCTTAGGTAAACGATTGCAGCATCATTTAATAAAAGCGGCACAGCGCGGCGTGCGTGTTTATTTTCTTTACGATGAAGTGGGTAGCCGAAAGTTAAATGATGGTTTTTTAAACGAAATGGTGAAAGAAGGCGTTGAGGTTAAAGCATTTCGTTCTTCTCGTGGCTTTAAACATCGCTTTCAGCTTAATTTTCGTAATCATAGAAAAATAGCAGTAGTGGATGGGAAGCAGGGATGGGTAGGTGGATTTAATGTTGGTGTTGAATATCTTGGGCAAAATCCCCGCCATGGTCCTTGGCGTGATACCCATTTAGCCCTGAGCGGCCCTTGTGTGCTGGGGTTACAGGAAGCTTTTTGGGAAGACTGGCACTGGGCTACAGGTGAAGTCATTACCCTAAACTGGCATGCAGAGAGTCATCCACAAGATGACCATCACGTAGTGATTGTGCCATCTGGCCCTGCCGATAAACAGGACACGGCTAGTCTTTTAATTCAACAATTAATTCATAGTGCCAATGAACGACTCTGGGTAACTAGCCCGTATTTTGTTCCTGATCAGGGAGTACAGGATGCGCTGAGATTGGCAGCAATGCGAGGTGTCGATGTTCGTGTGATGATTCCCGAACGGCCAGATCATTTGCTTGTGTTTTTATCAGCATTTTCATTTCTACCGGATATGTTAAGAGCAGGCGTAAAAATATACCGTTATCTCCCTGGGTTTTTACACCAAAAAGTGATGCTGATTGATAGCAGTGCCGCGACAGTCGGCACAATAAACCTGGATAATCGGTCTTTTAGGCTTAACTTTGAGATAACAGCTTTCATCCCAAGCACAGTGTTTGCTAGTAAAGTACATGCCATGCTAGAGCAAGATTTTGCTCAATGTCGTCGCGTTACCATTGACGAAATTAGCCAGCGCCCAATGTGGAAAAAAGTGATTTCACGTGCGGCATATTTAACCGCGCCTATTCAGTAATTAACAATCCCCCCTGCACGCTGCTAACAATGATTAGTCACAAGGAGTTTTGGGTGAATTTAGAAACAAAATGGCTCGAAGATTTCGTTGCGTTAGCAAACACACGAAGCTTTTCGGCATCTGCCAGGCAGCGCCACGTCACACAGCCTGCCTTTAGCCGTCGTATTCGTGCGCTAGAACAAGCAGTGGGGGTCACCTTGGTTGATCGCTCTACGACTCCAATTGGCCTTACATCAGAGGGGCAGTTATTTTTAATCACCGCGCGGAACCTAGTAGAGCAATTAAATGAATCCTTAAGCCACCTCAGAGGCGTTTCGATTGCTAATGAAGCGCTTGATATCGTAGCCGCTCATTCGTTAGCGTTAAGTTTTTATCCCCCTTGGATTTCTCGCCTACAAAAAGGGTTAGGTGAACTACCTACTCGGTTAGTCGCCATGAACGTTGGCGAGGCCATCCATGTTCTGCGCGAAGGTAACTGTGATCTGATGTTGGCATATTATGACCCCTTTGCCACTATGCAGCTGGACGCAGAAGTCTTTCCCTCTTTTTCTATTGGCCAAGTGAAAATGTTGCCGGTTTCATTGCCGGATGAACAAGGCAAACCACTGTTCTCAATTCAAAACGACAGTTCAATTCCTTATCTAGCATATACGCAGGGGGCATTTCTGGGGCGAAGCGTACGCATGCTGCTCAAAAACGATCCATTGCGACTCAAGCTTCGTACGGTTTATGAAACAGCCATGGCAGAAGGTTTGAAAGGTATGGTGCTGCAAGGAGTGGGGATCGCTTGGATTCCTGATTTTTGTATCCGTGAAGAGCTCAAAACCGGCAAATTAGTAAGAGCTGGCGATGAAAATTGGGATATTCCTCTAGAAATAAGACTTTACCGCTGTTCGTTAGTCCATAAGCCTGGCGTTGAGCGTCTTTGGCGTCAAATGATGAAGCTGCCCCGCGATTTTCTGCAGGCATAGCCTGCAGAATAATAGCTAGAAAATTGATGTGAGAAAGCGCCAGGATACTAAAATGTACTTAAATCTGCCGGCAAACCGAGGAAGTTTTGAATAATAAAAAAGTGATCTTCAAACAAACTTTCAGGTTCCAAGTCTGCGAGAGCAACCCAGCGAGCATGGTCGCCACCTTTGACTGGTTTTAAGCGGGGCAACTGCTGGTCAGGTCTAAGGGCAAAATAGAAAGCTTCCGCTAGTGTTCTTCCTCGCCAACTTCGATGAGGCTCATCAAACAATCGTTGTCCGCGCAGCGAGCCTTTCAAAACCGGTTCGGGTACTTTCAGCCTTAAACGTTCGCGAAGCTCTCTCAGACAAGCATCTAATAAACGCTCATGGGGATTTATGAAGCCACCCGGTAATGCAAAAAGCCCTTTTCCTGGCGCAGCCGTTCGCTTCACCAGCAGAATATGGCCCGATTGGACAACAACCGCATTAACGGTTACAAAAATTGGCGGGTAGGGGGCTTGTGCCCACGCTTGCTTATACTGATCCAGTAACTGCTGCTCTTCTAATAGGCAATGGTAGTCAATACCTTTACAAAATTTATCAACGCTTTTAACAACTTCTGGTGGTAAATCATGGTAAGCCCCCGTGCTCAAATAGTCATCAGTAGAGCCGAGAGAACGGAATAGGCGCTCACGTATTTGGCTCGCCGAGATACCTTCAACGAGTGGAACACTGACGGATTCCCATTGGGGGAATAGCGATAAGTAGTAGCTTGATTGCCCCCTGCTGGCACCAATCAAACCAATACGGGGTAAGCGAGCGTTCGCAGGCGAAGTTAAGTCGCGCACTTTACGTTGCACGTCTCGTACCCACACATCATCGTTGTAAAGCGCATCAAGTAATGGCGTAATCTCTAGACGTTGATTGTCTAGGTCATCAAATCCAGAGCGAATCATTGCTTGACGCTCATCGAACTTCCACGGGTTGCGTAAAGAGCGCGCCTGCCAGGCAGACCCCACTAATACAATGACTTGACGTGCCTGTTTTAACGCCTCACGGATAATAGCAAGATGGCCAAGATGAGGCGGCTGAAAACGACCAATAAACACCAAGCAATCAAAGTCGTAAGCCGTAGCAGGTGTAACAGCATCCGAATTCATAACGCTTCCTTGGTCGTAAGAGAGAAAGGAGAGCCATTATGAAGTGGGTAGTTAAGGGGCGCAATGTGTCTCCACCTGCGCTCAACGTTTTAGTTCGGTATGATTGTCAGATGTAGCTTATGTAAGTGCTTAATAGGGACACTTTTTGTTAAGGGAATGAATATGCTGAAAAAAACGATCATTTTTTGGTGGAATGTGGTTCAAGATGCAACAGCGTTATGGCTTGAACGAAATGCCTTCAGCTATGCAGGATCATTAGCGTTTTACACACTGTTCTCTTTAGCACCCACCGTCATCATAGCGGTGACTGTTATTGGAGTCGTCCTGGGGGAAGAGGCTGCTCAAGGTCAGATTGTTGCTCAGCTTCAGGGTACATTAGGCGCTGAAGCTGCACTTGCGATTGAGCAGGCCGTTGCCCAATCACGTATCGAAGAGTCAGGTATCTTACCAACAATACTTGGCTTTGTGGCCTTATTGGTAGGGGCCACGACCGTATTTGCGCAAATGCAATTTTCGCTTAATACCATATGGGGCGTCACTGCAAAGCCCACCTCTAATAGTGCTCTTATCTTTATAAAAAATCGTTTACTGTCTTTAACGGTTGTTTTGTCTATTGGCTTCATCCTACTAGTATCGTTAGTGTTGGGAGTTATCTTGCGGGGTATGCTCCATGGAGCCGGTAATTTATTACCCTATGCTAGCTTATTAACTACATCGCTTGAGTCATTAATTTCACTGGCGATGGTAGCGCTATTGTTCGCTACTATTTTCAAAGTGTTGCCAGATGTTGTTCTCCGTTGGCAAGATGTACTAATTGGTGCGGTAGTGACCGCCGTGCTATTTACAATTGGTCGCAGCGTCATTGCTATCTATTTGGCATATACCGCCACAGCATCTACCTATGGAGCAGCGGGGTCTGTTGTGATGATTTTGCTATGGGTATATTACAGTTCATTAATATTGTTATTTGGCGCTGCGTTTACTCGCTCTTTGTTACTCCGTCGTGGACGACCATTGGTACCGCGTAATAGTGCAGTGCTGGTGAAACGAGAGTTGTTATAAAGCGTGTGTTGATTTAAAAATGTTGTTTTAAAACAGATAGGTAGATGGTCCTAGAAAAGGTTTGTTTTAGAAGTACGGGTATCAACAGAGTTCAGTTTGTATCTTTATCAGGCTGAATTCTAAAAGTACTGTTCTTATAAGCACTGATTTATAAACACTGGGAGGACAGTTTATGTCGACTTGTTGTGTGCGTGCCTATGTAACGGGGAAAGTGCAGGGAGTATGGTTTCGGCGATCAACACAAGAGCAAGCGCTACAACGAGGCCTAACGGGGTATGCTAAAAATCTACCTGACGGGCGTGTTGAAGTCGTTCTATGCGGTGATTCAGCGGCTGTGTCTGCTCTAACAGAGTGGCTATGGCAGGGGCCAGAAGGAGCGCGAGTCACCCATGTCACAATTGAAGTACTGGATGATCACCGCGCTCCTGATCATTTCGCTACTTATTAAGCGGCGCTCGATTAATTCGCCTCACTTTGCCACTGTTTTATATTATCAGCGGTGAGGGCCACGATATTTTGGCGAGCCTCTGGCGTGACCCAGGCATTATGAGGAGTCACTATCAAATTGAGTGCCTCGCCTTCTGCTAACGCGGTTAATAGAGGATGGCCTTCTTTCGGCGGCTCTGTGGGAAGCACATCAACCGCTAGCCCGCCAATTTTTCCATCGCGAAGCGCTTCAAGCGCGGCTTCCTCGTCAATAATGCCACCACGAGCACAGTTAATAAGTAGTAGTGATGGCTTTGCGCTTGCCAATCGTGTGCGATTGATAAGGTGCTTGGTTGTTTCGTTAAGCGGGCAATGCAAGCTAATAATATCTGCCGTCGGTAATAAGTCGTCTAGAGAGGGGCGTTTGTCGTCTGTTTCATTTCCAGGTCGAGCAGCAAAGGTTACTTTCATACCAAACGCTTCAGCTAAGCGCGCCACCTCGGTTCCTAGCTCCCCTTGGCCGACCATTACTAAATGCTTATCCGACAGTTGTAGCGTTGGGTGGCCTTGTAAGCAAAAGAAATCGCTGCGCTGCCATTCACCCTGAGCAATGTCGGCTTGATAGCGTGGCAACCGATTTGCCAATGCCAGCATTAGCATTAACGTATGCTGAGAGACACTAGCTGTTCCGTAGGCAGTGACGTTTTTTACCATTATGTTCTGGGCTTTAGCTGTGTGAATGTCAATGTTGTTAAGCCCAGTAGCTAGCACACATATCAGCTTCAGTTTAGGCAATGTTGCTAGTGTTTCTGCGTTCAGTACAACCTTGTTGACAATCGCTATGTCCGCCTCCGCCAAGCGCTCACTTGCTTGCTCGGAGGTACTTTGCTGATACACCTCTAAATGATTAACAATGTGACGAATTGCTGTGAGATCGATATCCGCACCTAAGCTCTCGGCATCTAGCATTACCGCATTGGGCATTTTTCTTTTCTCCATTATCTGTCGAAAGGCGCTTGGCCTTGCTCAGCAGGGGGCACAAAAGGGTATAATGTGTCGCTCTATCAACCGCAGTCTTGGAATTTATCCCGGTAGGCCACATATTCTTTGCCTGGCAACCGTTATATTTGCCGCTAGTCTATACAAACTTAGCCTGTCGGAGTTGAGCTTTTCAGGAGTTATCAACATGCCCATCTATGAGTACGAGTGCAAGGCCTGCGGTCATCGCATGGAAAAATTGCAGAAAATCAGCGCGGATCCGCTGAAGGATTGCCCCGCGTGCCAGGGAGCCAGTCTTGAGCGCTTGGTCTCAGCAGCTGGTTTCCGCCTTGCTGGCGGCGGTTGGTATGAAACCGATTTTAAAACAGGAAGTAAGAAAAACTTGGCGGCAGATGGCCAATCTACTTCCAGCGCTGGTGCTACAAACGATACCAGTAGCGCATCAACGAAAAAGGGCGCCGCGGCTTAGCCGCGGTTGTCAGGGTCAGAAAGACCCACGACAATCTCATTGCCACGTAACAGAACAGGATTAGACATGCGCAGCCATTATTGCGGCCAGCTTAACGAAACTTTGGTGGAACAAACGGTCACTGTCTGCGGTTGGGTTCATCGCCGCCGTGATCATGGTGGGGTCATCTTTCTAGATATGCGCGATCGCGATGGCATCGCTCAGTTCGTTGTCGACCCTGACACCGCCGAAGCATTTGCTAATGCTGACCGTGCTCGCAGTGAGTACGTACTTCGTATTACTGGCCGTGTCCGGCTGCGCCCTGAAGGAACGCAAAACCCCAATATGCCAACGGGCATGATTGAGGTATTAGCTAAAGAGGTGGAAGTACTCAACACTGCTGCCACACCCCCTTTTCAGCTGGATGAACATAACAAAGTAGGCGAGGAAGTTCGCTTAAAGCATCGTTATATCGATCTTCGTCGTCCGGATATGATTGAGAAGCTACGCTTGCGTTCGCGTATTTCTCATAACGTTCGCGCCTATTTGGAAAACCAAGGCTTCTTGGATATCGAGACGCCGGTATTAACTCGCGCAACGCCCGAAGGTGCCCGCGACTACCTAGTTCCTAGCCGAACTCATGCAGGCAGCTTCTTTGCACTACCACAGTCACCACAGTTGTTTAAACAGCTGTTAATGGTGGCTGGTTTTGACCGTTACTACCAAATAGCAAAATGTTTCCGTGATGAAGATTTGCGCGCTGACCGTCAGCCCGAATTCACGCAAATTGATATCGAAGCCTCTTTTGTCGAAGAAGACGACATCATGGACATTACCGAAGCCATGATTCGTCAACTCTTCCAAGAAGTGATGAGCGTTGAGCTGCCTGAGTTTCCACGCATGACGTGGCAAGAAGCCATGGATCGTTTTGGTTCTGATAAGCCGGATCTACGCATTCCGCTAGAGTTGACCGATGTTGACGATCTGATGAAGCAGGTTGACTTCAAGGTTTTCTCAGGTCCAGCAAGTGCTGAAGATGGCCGTGTAGCGGCATTGAAAGTGCCCGGTGGTGCCAAACTGTCGCGTAAAGAAATCGATGAATACACTAAGTTCGTTGGTATTTACGGTGCAAAAGGCCTGGCATGGATTAAAGTCAATGAGCGCGCAAAAGGGCTTGAGGGTCTGCAGTCGCCGATTGTTAAGTTCATGGAAAACATCGTTGAAGAGCTGCTTGATCGGGTCGGAGCTGAAGATGGCGACATCATTTTCTTCGGTGCCGACAAAGCGCGCATCGTCAATGAGGCAATTGGTGCATTACGCGTCAAGTTAGGTGCCGACCTTGAGCTTTACACCCAGGCGTGGGCACCATTATGGGTTGTTGATTTCCCGATGTTTGAAGCGGATGACAACGGTCGTCTTAGCCCGCTACACCATCCGTTCACAGCCCCTTCTTGCTCGCCAGAAGCGCTGAAAGCTGACCCTGCAAGCGCACTTTCACGCGCTTACGATATGGTGCTTAACGGTACCGAGCTAGGCGGTGGTTCCATTCGTATTCACGATCAAACCATGCAGAGCACAGTGTTTGAAATTTTGGGAATTGGCCAAGAAGAAGCGCAAGAAAAATTTGGCTTCTTGCTGGATGCACTCCAGTATGGCGCACCTCCCCATGGCGGCCTAGCGTTCGGTTTAGATCGCCTAGTCATGCTGATGGCCGGCGCTAAGACAATTCGTGAAGTCATTGCCTTCCCGAAAACCCAAAGTGCCGGCTGCTTAATGACCGACGCACCGGGTGAAGTCAGCGCAGACCAGTTGAAAGACCTAAATATCCGCCTGCGCCAAAAAGCAAAAGCAGAAACCACCAGCGAATAATTGCTCAGCTCTGCTTGTCGTTCAGTAACGAATGGTTCAGCAACAATTAGATCAATGATGAGTAGTTCAGCACCGACGTTTAGGCGTCGGTGTTTTTGTTTGAACAGCTCGCAATTATAGGAAAGGTGACATGGATGAAAAGCAGCCCGTCCCTGCAATTAGAATTTTGGGTATCGATCCAGGTTCGCGTATCACAGGCTATGGTGTCATCGATTTAGTGGGTGTTAAGCCTCATTATGTCTCCAGTGGCTGTATTAGAACCACCGATGGCCCTTTAGAGCAGCGCTTAGCGCAAATTTATGCAGGCTTGAGCGAAGTGGTCGGGTTACATCGACCCAATACAGTGGCAATTGAGCGCGTCTTTATGGCTAAAAACCCTGATTCAGCGCTGAAGCTTGGTCAAGCACGGGGCACAGCACTTGTTTGCATTGCGAATCACGGCTTAAACATTGCGGAATACGCAGCAAGACAGATCAAACAAGCCGTTACAGGTCAGGGCGGTGCGGATAAAAGCCAAGTTCAGCATATGGTAACCGCCATTCTCCAGCTATCATCAACGCCACAGGCTGACGCTGCGGACGCGCTAGCAATCGCGCTTACCCATGCCTACGCTGGGCATGGTCTTTTACCAGTATCGTCTACTGCTAGAGGTGGCCGTAGGCGCAGTACCGGTCGATGGCGGCTTTAGCCGTCTACTGGTCATTTGTACAGAGTATCTTTATAGTAAATAACAGCTTTTTATTATTGTGAGCGTGCTTATGATCGGTCGTATCAATGGTTTTTTATTAGAAAAGCATCCCCCTTGGATAGTAGTAGATGTACATGGCGTCGGTTACGAGCTAGAAGCCTCCATGAACACATTAATAGCGCTCCCTGCTGTGGGAGAGAGCGTATCTATGTATACGCACCTTACGATTCGTGATGATGCCCATTTGCTTTACGGTTTCGGGCGTGAGCAAGAGCGCGCATTGTTTCGGGCCTTAATTAAAGTCAACGGCGTAGGGCCTAAACTAGCATTAGCCATCCTTTCTGGTATGGACGAAGCCGCGTTTATGCGCTGTATCCGTGACGACGATAGCAAAGCACTGACGAAACTTCCTGGCGTTGGTAAAAAAACCGCAGAGCGGTTAATTATTGAAATGCGTGATCGCTTCCCTGAATGGGAAAACGGGGCGGATGCGCCCCTAGCTTTAGAAGCGACCAATGGTGAACCTGCTCCACGCGACACACTGGCAGATGCAGAAGCTGCCCTGGTAAGTTTGGGCTATAAGCTCACTGAAGCATCAAAGATGTTGGCTGATATCAACCCTAAGCAGTCAACAGAGGCAATTATTAAAGCCGCGCTGACCAAACGCATGGCTGGGTAACAACGTAGGTTATTTCATGGAACGACGGATAGTGCGCACCTTATGTTAGAACATGACCGATTAATTGCAGCACAGCCCGAGCACGGGGAAGGGCGTATTGATCATGCGATTCGTCCTAAACATCTCAAGGATTATATTGGGCAACCACGCGTACGTGAGCAGCTCGAAATCTTCATGGGGGCTGCAAAACTACGTCAGGAAAGCCTAGATCATACCTTGGTATTTGGCCCGCCAGGGCTTGGTAAAACAACGCTTGCTAATATTATTGCTACTGAGATGGGGGTAGGGCTGAAATCAACTTCTGGCCCCGTGCTTGAGCGTGCAGGTGATTTGGCAGCCATGCTGACAAATCTAGAACCCGGTGATGTACTGTTTATTGATGAAATTCATCGCCTGTCCCCTGTGGTAGAGGAAGTACTGTACCCGGCGATGGAAGATTTTCAGTTAGACATTATGATTGGCGAAGGGCCAGCAGCCCGGTCAATCAAGCTCGATTTGCCTCGTTTTACCTTGGTGGGCGCGACAACGCGCGCAGGCCTACTAACTTCCCCCCTACGTGACCGCTTTGGCATTGTACAGCGGCTGGAGTTTTACAATCTCGAAGAACTTACTGAGATTGTCACGCGCTCGGCTCGCTTGCTTGGTGTAGAAACCAGCTATGAAGGAGCAGTAGAAGTCGCACGACGCTCAAGAGGGACCCCTCGTATCGCCAATAGACTGCTGCGTCGGGTGCGTGACTACGCAGAAATAAAGGGCAATGGCATCGTTGATGTAACGCTCGCCGATGCAGCCCTTAATATGCTAAATGTCGATCACCATGGGCTGGATCATATGGATCGGCGCCTTTTACTGGCAATGATCGATAAATTTGATGGCGGCCCTGTCGGGGTAGATTCGATTTCAGCGGCTATCAGTGAAGAGCGCGGCACCATTGAAGATGTCATCGAGCCTTACTTGATCCAGCAAGGACTAATGATGCGCACACCAAGAGGACGTGTAGTGACGCGACAAGCATGGTTACACTTCAATAAAACGCCTCACGAGAATGCTATTGACCCAGAGGGAGAGCGTCGCCCATGAAAAATGGGGCCACGATGCCGGTGCGAGTATATATGGAAGATACTGACGCCGGCGGAATTGTCTACTACGTTAACTATTTGAAGTTTATGGAGCGTGCTCGTAGTGAGTGGTTGCGTACATTAGGGCTTAATCAGCAAACGTTACTAGACGCAGGTACCCAGCTAGTGGTATATCGCCTAGCCTGCCACTACAGCAAGCCAGCTCGCTTAGATGACTCGCTTATTGTCAGCACAACTGTTGAGAGTGTTGGCAAATGCCGCATGACTTTTTTACAGCAAGTTCAGCGAGATGAGGAACTCTTATGCGCTGCTACAGTCGAGATAGCCTGCCTGTGCGCAGACAAGATGCGGCCTAAGGCATGGCCACAAGCATTGAAAGCACTTAGATGATTCATTTTAGGCGAACGCTGATAACTTGCGTAAATCTATGAAGTAGTGCGATGTAGCGCGCTACCTCATTACCTTTAGACACCACCACTGTTCGGAACTTCCGACGCTAATAGCTTGACGAGGGTAACTGTGAACGATAACACCATGTCTATTCCCCACTTGATAATGAGTGCCAGCACGGTTGTTCAGCTGGTGATGTTGCTGCTGGTGGTGGGTTCAATCCTCTCATGGGTGGTTATTTTCCAACGTAGCATTGCCCTACGTAGGGCAAAACAGGAATACAACCAATTTGAAGAATCGTTTTGGTCGGGGGTCGATTTAAACGAGCTGTATCGAGAAATTCCCGCGGATGACCCGCACTATGGTGCAGAACATATCTTTCAGGCAGGCTTCCGTGAATTTAATCGCTTAATGCCAAAAACACGTAACCCCGACACAATCTTGGAAGGTGTGCAGCGTAGTATGCGCGTTGCCTGGTCTCGAGAAGAAGATCGCCTAACTCAGCACTTGGTGTTTCTTGCCACCGTCGCGTCAGCGAGCCCTTACATTGGCTTGTTTGGCACGGTGTGGGGAATCATGGGTTCCTTTCAATCCCTTTCGATGACACAACAAGCTACGCTGGCTACCGTTGCCCCGTGGATTGCTGAGGCGCTAATCGCAACAGCAATGGGTCTTTTTGCAGCTATCCCAGCGGTGATTTTCTATAACCGCCTATCTAATGATGCTGCACGCTTGCTGGGTAAGTACGAAGACTTTGCCGAGGAATTTCACGCCATTTTGCATCGTAATTTGCAAGGCCGTGAAAGTAAGTCCAGCGCTAGCTAAGGGAGTACGCTATGCAAGGCCCGTTTAATCGTAGCGGCAATAAAAAGCCGATGGCGGAAATCAACGTAGTGCCCTTCATTGATGTCATGCTGGTTTTGCTGGTGATCTTCATGATTACCGCACCGATGCTGACGCAAGGGGTACAAGTAGACCTTCCACAAGTCACCTCAGAGCCGATTGAAAGCCAAGAAGAAAGTGACCCAATCATCATTTCAGTTGATCGAGAGGGTGGTTATTTCATTACGTTAGGTGAAGACTCAACGTCTGTTTCGCTTGAACAAATGTCCGAACGGGTAGTAGCAATATTGCAGCGTCGACCTGGCACGCCAGTCATGGTGCGTGGTGACCGCAATGTGCCTTATGGACAAATAGTGTTATTGATGAGCACACTACAACGTTCAGGTGTTGCTAATGTAGGGCTGTTATCTGAGCCACCACAAGATGGTTAAAGGTAGCGCGCAAATGGCAGTTAAACCACCACGTGACCCGCAGGATGTTGGCTATACTTGGCCTACCGTTCTAGCGGTTGCAGTGCATCTATTAGTAGTGTTTTTTAGTTTAGTGAGTTTGCCAAGCTCTACAACAGAACCAGACTCTTCGTCTATTGTGCAAGCTACCTTCGTCAGTACTGAGACATTTACCGATCAGGCCCAGCAGGCAACGGAGCAACAGGCTGCACTTAATAGTTCGAGTGAACCTGACGAAGCTGAACCAGCGCCTGAACCTGATACAAGTGAACAAGAAGCCTTACAACAGCAAGCCGATGAAGCTGCTGCGAGAGAAGAGGCTCAAGCGCAGGCAGAAGAGCAAGCACGCGAGCTTCAAGAGGCTCAAGCTCAGGCCGAAGCTGAAGCGCAGCGAAGGGCAGAAGAAGCCCAGCGTCTAGCCGAACAGCAAGAGGTAGAAGCTCAAGCTCGGGAAGACGCTCAACGTGAAGCTGAGGCAGAAGCCCAGCGCCAACGTGAGGCCGAGGCAGAAGCCCAGCGCCAGCGTGAAGCTGAGGCAGAAGCCCAGCGCCAACGTGAGGCCGAGGCAGAAGCCCAGCGCCAACGTGAAGCTGAGGCAGAAGCCCAGCGCCAACGTGAAGCCGAGGCAGAAGCCCAGCGCCAGCGTGAAGCCGAGGCAGAAGCCCAGCGCCAACGTGAAGCTGAGGCAGAAGCCCAGCGCCAGCGTGAAGCCGAGGCAGAAGCCCAGCGCCAACGTGAAGCCGAGGCAGAAGCCCAACGCCAGCGTGAAGCTGAGGCAGAAGCCCAACGCCAGCGTGAAGCCGAGGCAGCTAGACAGCGTCAGCTAGAAGGGGAAGCTCAGGCTGCCGCTAATGCACAGCAGGCTCAGCAAGCCGCGAATAGTTTTATTAATATTGTGCGTCGTGCGGTAGAGCAAGCATGGTTAATTCCAGCGGGAGCTAGTGACACGATGAGTGCTACGATTCAAGTAAGGCTTGGCCCGTCAGGAGAAGTCCTTTTAACCACTATCGCCTCATCAAGCGGTGATAGCGCCTTTGACCGATCTGCGATGCAGGCCGTAGAACACGCTGCACCGTTCAGCGAGCTGAGGGACTTGCCCGCAGAGCAGCAGCGCAATTTACGTCAATTTAATCTGCGATTTACCCCGGGGGATGTTCGCTGATGCAAACCATAAGCAAAGTATGGCTATTGTGTGTACTGCTTTTTGTGAGTAGTTACGCAAATGCAAACCTAACGATCGAGATAACACGAGGGAGTGATCAGGCCTTACCGATCGGTGTTGTACCCTTTGCAGGCGGCGACAATATGCCTGAAGACGTCGCTCAAATCATTCAGGATAATCTCGAACGCAGTGGCTTTTTTGCGCCCTTAGAACGCGATGCCATGTTTGATAGGCCAAACCAAGCGGATGACGTTGAATTTGGAACTTGGCGTTCGCTAGACGTGCGATATTTAGTGGTAGGTCGTGCGCAACAAACGGATAGCGGTTATCAGATTCAGTTTGAGCTAATGGATATTAGTGGGCAGCGTCGCATGATTAGTGAAACGGTTACTGCGAGCACAAATGATTTACGTGGAGCCGCACACTATATTAGTGATCAAATTTTTGAAGAGATCACCGATATCCGAGGAGCTTTCTCTACTCGGATTGCCTATGTCACCGCGCAAGGGCTTGGCGATAACATGCAATTTGGCCTGTATGTTGCCGATGCTGATGGGCGTAATAGCCAACAGATACTTACTTCAGACCAACCGATTATGTCGCCCGCTTGGTCTCCTGATGGTCGTAAGCTTGCTTATGTTTCTTTCGAAACAGAGCGCCCAGCGATCTATATTCAAGATGTCTCGACTGGTCAGCGGGTCCAGGCTACGTCTTTTGAAGGCATTAATGGCGCCCCAACATGGTCACCGGATGGCCGCCGCATCGCGATGTCATTGTCTAAAGATGGACAACCTGAAATTTATATTCTAGATATCAATAATCGCTCGGTAGAACGTATTACTCAAAATAGCAGTATTGATACCGAGCCCGCTTGGGCACCGGATGGGCGTAGCTTACTATTTACCTCTGACCGTAGCGGCGGACCACAAATTTATGAGTATTCACTAGGTAGCGGTGAGGCAAACCGCATAACGTTTACAGGCAACTATAATGCCCGCGCGCGTTACTCTCCTGATGGTGAGTACATCTTTTTGATTCACCGCTCTAGCCGTGGTTATCAAGTTGCACGGCAAGAACGTGATGGAGGACGCCTTGTTGTCATAAGTGAAACAACAAGAGATGAATCTCCTAGTGTTGCCCCGAACGGGACCATGGTAATCTTCGCTACCCAACAGGGTAGCAATGGGGTATTAAGTGCCGTTTCAGCGGATGGCCGCTCGTCATTTAGATTACCCGCAGCGCAGGGTGATGTCCGTGATCCCGCGTGGTCACCTTTTTTAAATTAATTGACGAAAAGTATTAATTTTTTGTTTTCAGGCAAGGAGTCTGATTATGCAACTCAAACCGTTGGCTCGCTCATTGGCAGTAGCGCTATCTATCGTAGTTATCGCTGGCTGTTCCAGCACCGGCGGCACCCAGGACGGTGATTCTTATGGAAGCCAGGATGGCAGCAGCATGGGGTCTAGTACCTCCGGTGCGGGCGCTGGTGGTCAGTATGGCTCCACATCTGGTTCAGGTGCCGGCTCTAATCAACAAGCAGACTCACGCATTCCAGAAGTACGCACCATCTATTTTGATTTTGACCGCGATACAATCAAAAGCGAGTACGAATCAGTAGTGATGGCCCATGCTCGCTACCTACGCGCCAACCCCAGCGCTCAAGTTGTTCTGCATGGTCACACCGACGAGCGTGGTACTCGCGAATACAACATGGCCCTTGGTGAGCGTCGTGCCGGAGCTGTTCAGCGTTTCTTGAATATTCAAGGCGTATCTCCTTCGCAAATGAGCGTGGTGAGCTACGGTGAAGAGCGCCCAGCCGCTAGTGGCCAAGGTGAGAGTGCCTACTCTCAAAACCGTCGCGTTGTCTTTAACTACTGATGGCATTGGTGTACCTAGTGCTGAACATTAAGTACGCGTTATTAGGCGCTAGGTACGCTAACTAAGTAATGATTGGAGTCATCATGAATCACAGTCTCAAACGTTATTTTGAGAGGCTGTGCGGTGCGGGAGCCATAGTGCTCCCGTTGTCCGTATTGCCCCTGACGGCCTTTGGTCAGCAGCCCCTCGTTCAAGATTTATCCAGCGGTTCGAGTGGCTTTTATCAGCAAACTCAACGTCAGGAATCATCTGGCGGAAACCTTGTATTGTTTAATCAAGTACAAGAGCATCAGAAGGAAATTCAGCAACTACGTGGCCAGATCGAAGAACTACGGCATCAGCTAGAGCAGCTTCGTCGACAATCCCAGCAACAGTACCTAGACATTGAAGATCGCTTAATGAATAGCGCTTCAAATCAAATTGAGCAATCCACACCGGAAGTAGAGCCAGAAGCAGCTGAGCAAGTAGTCAATGCTCCTTCTAGCCGTGACGTCAGTGAAGATGCTCAGGCTGACTATCAGGCGGCCTTCGCCCATGTTCAAGCACGTCAATTTGAAGATGCTATCGATGCGTTCAAAGCTTTTGTCAGCGATCATCCCGACAGTAGTTTGACGGCTAACGGTTATTACTGGCTGGGTGAGCTCTATGCGGCGGAAGGCGAACTTAGCGCAGCTGATGCGTCGTTTAGTCGCGTCATTGAGCAGTACAACGGTAGTAGCAAAGTGCCCGACGCGCTCTATAAACTGGGGTTAGTGAAAGCACGCCAAGGCGAGGCTGAACGCAGCCGTGAATTGCTGGAACAAGTACGTGATGATTATCCGCAGAGTAGCGCTGCAGGGCTTGCAAATGACTTTTTACGTCAGTCTGCAGGATAATATTGATTACACTTTCGCATCAAGGAAACCTCATGAGCTGCAAAATCGACTATCAACCAGCGTCCAATCTTTTGGAAAACCGCGTCGTGTTGGTAACCGGTGCGGGTGATGGTATTGGACGTGCTGCGGCACTTAGCTACGCCCGTCATGGGGCAACTGTAATACTGCTTGGCCGTACAATTGCAAAACTTGAACGTGTTTATGATGAAATTGAAGCAGAAGGTGGGCCTCAGCCCGCAATTTTTCCGCTCAATTTTGAAGGTGCAACGCTTAAAGACTTCCACGACATGGCTGAAACCCTAGATAAGGAATTTGGCCGTTTAGATGGGTTGCTTCATAACGCTGGCTTACTGGGAAGAATTACCCCTTTTGAGCAATACAACCCAGAGCTGTGGGAGCAAGTCATGCAGGTCAATATCAATGGACCTATTTGGATGACCCAAGCGTTGTTGCCACTGCTTCAGCAATCAAAAGATGCCTCTGTCATTTTCACTTCATCAAGCGTTGGGCGAAAAGGCCGAGCTTATTGGGGGGCGTACTCAGTGTCCAAGTTCGCCACTGAAGGCTTCGTGGAAGTGCTTGCTGACGAACTTGATAACCAGTCAACTGTAAGGGTTAACACCCTAAACCCAGGTGCAACACGTACTCAAATGCGTCGCACTGCTTATCCTGGTGAAGACCCTCTTACTCTGCGTACTCCCGAAGAGATAATGCCCACCTACTTATGGTTGATGGGTCCTGATAGTGCCGGCACCAGTGGTCAAAAATTTGATGCTCAACCACCACGTGCATGAGCGTACGCTTCCCATAGCTTTTTGACACACAGCTTTTTGATACACAGTTTTTTGATACACAGTTTTTTGATACATAGCTTTTTGATACATAGCTTTTGACGTGCCGCTTGTCGATGTTCTACGCATTTTCATCAAATAGCGTTTCCCAATAACCCTACCGATGAAAGGCCGTTAGGGCATCGACTAAGTCTTTACAGGTTTCAAACCATAAGTCAGCTGGCCACTGATGGTAATCGTCTTCCTCACTGATATACCCGTACCCAACTGCGACAGCCGTCATTCCCGCTGCTTTTGCCGCCTCAATATCACGGATATGGTCACCAACGTACCAACACGCTTGCGGCGCCACGTTAAGCCTGCGCGCAGCTTCCCACAGAGGTTCAGGGGCAGGTTTTTTAACCGCAAGATCATCCGCACATAAAAGCGCACCTGGCGTCAGTGCCAAGGCTTCAAGCAGTGGAAGGGTATAGCGCCGAGGCTTGTTCGTTACAATTCCCCATAAGCGTGATTCGGCATGCCAGCGGACGAGCCATTGATCAAGGGGTTCAAATAGTCGACTGTGGACAGCAACGGCCTGTTCGTAAGCATCTAGCAAATACTGGCGCGCTGTATCATGCTCAGTAGAACCACTTTCGATACCAATAGCCAGGGTAACTAAGGCGCTACCCCCATTAGATACTTGACCACGTATTTGGCTGTAAGGCAGTGATACCAGACCATGATGCCGTCTCAATGCATTTGTCGCTTCAGCAAGGTCTGGGGCTGTGTCAACGAGAGTTCCGTCTAGATCAAACAGTATGGCTTCAGGGAGAGACGTTGACATTTATTGACTCGCTTTACGGCAATACATCATATAGTTAACCGACACATCATTAGCTACTAAACGGTAGTGACGAGTTATGGGATTATATGTCAGCCCGGTTTGTTCGTTAATCTCAAGATCGGCAGCTCTTGCCCAAGCAGCCATCTCAGAAGGGCGTATAAATTTCGCATAATCATGGGTGCCACGGGGCAACAGTTTAAGCACGTACTCAGCACCTAAAATCGCAAAAGCATAGGATTTAGGGGTGCGATTTAAGGTCGAGAAGAAAATATATCCCCCTGGGCGAACCAGTTTACTGCAAGCGCGGATAACAGATGCCGGGTCTGGGACGTGCTCAAGCA
Organism: Halomonas qinghailakensis; assembly: GCF_025820815.1. Taxonomy (NCBI): domain Bacteria; kingdom Pseudomonadati; phylum Pseudomonadota; class Gammaproteobacteria; order Oceanospirillales; family Halomonadaceae; genus Halomonas; species Halomonas qinghailakensis. The sequence goes on from NZ_CP096973.1 coordinate 3,597,308, forward strand.
TTTCCATACAAGTGACAACATCATAATGCCCTGGCTTTTCTGCTGCTAAGGCTTCAACACTTATCAATCGATAATCTACTGTTACGCCACTTTCTGCAGCATGTAAACGAGCAACACTCAGAGGAGCATCTCCAAGATCAATGCCAGTAACGTTGGCCCCACGATGGGCCATAGACTCGCTTAAGATGCCGCCACCACATCCAACATCCACTACGCGTTTGCCGGCTAGCCCTGCGCGAGCGTCGATAAAATCAAGACGTAAAGGGTTAATCTCATGCAGTGGTTTAAATTCACCCTCTAAGTCCCACCAACGGCTAGCAAGTGCTTCAAATTTAGCAACTTCTGCTGCGTCGACATTGTCGTGGTTGCGATGAGTAGTGCTATCCTGAGATATCGCTTGCATATTCTGACTCCCGTCGTCGTTATGTTGGCATGAAGGTGGCATCCAACCAGCCGTTCAGTATGATGTCATTCTAACCACTCCTGGAGCACAACGCATGAAAAGGAACGCGACATGATTTTTAACCTTCTACTTTCGCGGCTTTTATCTTCTCAGGGAGCGTAATGAATGCAAGTGTTACTCCATGGTAGTGAATTAAGTGCCGCCACCGCCGCCGCTGCATTAGCCTGGGTGGGACATCAAGTTGAGTGGTTGCCTCATAAGAGCGCACCATGGTCAGCGCTTTCAAAGGCAGACTGGCTACGCCGCGAACCCGAATTAATGACTCATATTGATCAGGCGATAGCGGGCGGAACACTTAAGATTATTGACACTCCGGATCAGGCAAGTTCCCCTGATATTGTGTGGCTGGCACTTTCTCCAGACCAGCGTCCAGCGGCTAAACAGCTGCTCAAAATACCTATTTTTGAACACCATCCCGGTGCGGTCTTAATTAATAATTCTACTTTTCCTGTAGGAGAGACAGAAAAGCTGCATGCGCTTATGGGAGCTCAGCACAGTAGTGTTGCTTTACCCGACACGCTTGAAGAAGGACGAGCTTGGATAGCATTTACTCGCCCCACACGTTGGCTTTTGGGCTGTGATGATGCCGTCGGTGAGCAAGTGGCACGTGAACTTTTGCGCGCTTTTAATCGTCGCAATGATGTATTTCAGCGCATGCCCTGTAGAGCTGCTGAGCTCACTAAGCTAGCTATTAATGGCATGTTGGCAACACGCATCAGCTATATGAACGAAATTGCAGGACTGGCAGACACGTTGGGCGTAGACGTTGAGCATGTGCGTCGTGGTATGGGAGCGGACACACGTATTGGCTATGAGTATTTATATCCTGGCTGTGGCTTTGGTGGCCCTAATTTCTCTCGCGATCTGATGCGCTTAGCGGACGTTCAGTCTGCCAGCGGTCGTAATTCGGCGTTATTAGAGCAAGTAATGGACATTAATGAGCAGAAAAAAGAGACCTTGTTCAGGAAATTATGGACATTCTTTGAGGGAGATTTAGCAGGCAAAACGGTTGCTATATGGGGGGCTGCTTTTAAACCTGGCACCACTCGAATCGATCATGCGCCAGTACTCACGCTTCTTGCCGCTTTATGGGCACAAGGAGTAAAGGTAAACCTTCATGATCCAGCGGCAACCCCAGCGCTTCATGAAGCAGTAGGCCAGCGAAACGATCTAACTACGTTTACCAGTGATCCTTACCAAGCATGTGAAGGTGCAGATGTACTGATGTTAGTAACTGAGTGGAAATCTTATTGGAACCCAGACTGGCATCGTTTAGCCTCATTATTGAGCGCTAAGTTAGTATTGGATGGGCGTAATATCTATGATCCAGCCTTCGTAGCTAGCTGTGGCTTAAGGTATAGAGGAATTGGTCGCCGTGCCGACCCTACAACGCATTGAGGAAAAAACATGCCCAATAGCACTGGGTCTTCTCGCATTGTTCCCGATGTGGATCAAAGCTTGACTGCACAACACTTGCGTCATCGCAAGGGGCCTACATTGTGGCCATTGTGGCTATTTATAGTGCTTATCATTATTTCATTAGGTGCCGCAGGGGTAGGTCTTTGGTATGAAAGAGAACGTTTACTAGAGGAGGTTCATCGAGTAAGTGGAGAAGTATCAAACCTACATGCAAGGCTGGACTCAGGTGACACGGATACGCAAGATGCGATAGCCTTTGTACAAGCTCAAATGACAACACTGTTCCAAGAACAGGAGATGCTGGCTGTCGCAGTAACGGACACTCGTGAAGAACTGTATGGGCTTTTAACGTCTAACGAAGAGCTTGTAAATAACGATGCGCTCAGCAGTATTGCAGAGCGTATCAACCAATTAGAAGAGCAGGCAGCACTGCGTGACCAACAACTCGCTGCCATTAGGACGTCGCTTGATGCACTTGAGCAAGCTGGTATTGCTGGGCGCCAAAACCTAGCCGAAGAGGTTACTTACCTCGAAGAGGTGCTATCACAGCGCTTAGCAGCTACTTCAAGCCGATTAGAAGACATTGAGCAGTTGGAAAATGAGAGCACTGAATTGGTAACAAAAGTTACCGCATGGCAAGAAGAGATTGATCAGCGCTTTAGTGAGGTAAACTCAACACTTGAGACTCTAAGCAGTACTGACACTCCAGCAACTGTGGAAGCTCTAGAAGCGCTTGAGCAACAATGGGCACAACAGCTTAACACCTTAGAGAGTGATATCCGTCAAGTGCGGCAAGCTCAGCTGGCATTTAGTGCCCAAATGGAGATGCTCCGCTAGAAATGAAACGCTAGGAATTGTCTGTTATGGGGCAATTGGTAATAAAGCCACCGAGTCGCTGATTTGGTTAGGGATGAACTGCATGGAAAGTAAACGGCGATGGCCTACCGTCAAAAAAGCGACTTGTGGGGTGGTTTTACCACTTTTTATAACGTGGGCCGCTCCCGGATGGGCGCTTAATGCCTCCATCAATGGTGTCAGCAGTGAAGTGGAAGCTAATATTGATGCGTATTTACAAAATATTGATGAGGGCCAGTACACCGATGTCAGGTTAGAAGGTGAAATACGTAAACGTACGCGAGAAGCGATGCGTGTTTTCGGCTATTACGAACCTGACATTACAGTTGACGTTGAAAGCTCTCCCATCACGCTTCGCATTGAACCTGGTTCACAGGTCAAAATCGACGTGCTGTCTATCAATATCGCCGGCGAAGCAAGAGATGACCCGCCCTTTCAGGAAGCGCTCGACGCATTTCCCTTAGCGGAGGGAGATACATTACGCCATGCACCCTGGGATCGCCTGCGTAATCAATTTTCAGGCTTAGCGCTGGAACGTGGCTATTTTGATTGGGGGTTCACCGACCGCCGTATGGAAATAAGGCCATATCTTGAAAGTGCGCGCCTCTATATGGATTTCGATAGTGGACCACGTTATCAATTTGGCAATACGTTTATTTCAGGCAGTCATATTGAGCCTGAACGCTTGCATAAAATGCAGACCTTTGCGGAAGGGGAGCCTTATCTAGCGGAATCAGTAGCACTTTATAATCAACGCTTAGCCGAGACAGGTTGGTTTAGCTCGGTAACGGTTCGACCACGCTTAGAAACAGCACGTGAGCTGGCCCTATCACCGCCAACAGGTGGCTCGCCGTGGTGGGATGAGGCAACGGCGTCGCAGCCTAAGCGCCCCCGACTTTCTAGTGCTGCGTTCGCAAGTGCACTAAGTGTTACTCAGCGCGACGATACACGCCTACCTATTGACGTAAGTGTAGAGCCTGCTGACCGTCATCAATTCGAAGTGGGGGTTGGCTTTGCTACCGATGTAGGGCCACGTTTGCGCTTTGGTTGGCAACAACCATGGATTAATCGTTTTGGTCATAGCTTAAATCATGATTTATATATTTCAGCACCCGACCAACGTTTTACAGGTAACTACAATATTCCGCTAGACGATCCCTTACGTGATAGCTACCGGCTGCAGTATGGCCTGCGCAACCTAGATGATGGCGATACTCAGTCGTTAGAAGGCACCGTAGAAATCGCGAGGCGCTGGGAATTTGAAAACCGCTGGGTACAAACACTTTACTTCCGTAGCACCTTCGAAGACTTTACCCAAGGTGGGGTATCCGATGAAGTGTTGCTCTTTTATCCAGGCATTCAATGGTCACGCACAAGAACGCGTCCGCAGCGGTTCCCCCTATGGGGAGACCGACAACAGCTATCAATCGAATATTCAGACCCTCTATGGGGATCTGACGCACAATTTACACGTTTAACAGGCGATACCGAATGGATCCGAACCATCGGCAATGACAACCGTTTTTCAGCAAGACTAAGCATTGGCGCTATTGAAACAGATAATTTCGATAAACTGCCTCCATCGCTACGCTTTTTTGCAGGCGGTGACCGAAGTGTTCGGGGTTACTCTTACGAAAGCCTATCCCCGCGAAATGAAGAAGGGCGCTTACGTGGTGGCCAACAAATGTTGACCTCGACATTCGAGTACCAGCGCAGAGTCTCTGGGGATTGGTGGGGAGCCACTTTTATTGATAGCGGTGACGCCTTCGATAACTGGGGCCCTGAGGAGTTGAAAACAGGCGCAGGGCTTGGCGTACGCTGGATCTCACCAGTCGGGCCTATTCGACTAGACGTAGCACATCCCTTTGACGATGAAGATGATTGGCGCCTGCATTTTTCCATCGGACCGGAATTCTAGGAGAGCACTTTGGCTAAGGTTGCAACAGCGGCATCTACTAAGCGTCAACCGCTCTCAGTTCAACATCGCTTTGGATTATTACTGTGGAGTTTAGTGCGGCTAGTTATTGTACTGCCACTATGGTTATTTGGTTTGATTGCGCTACTGCTCGGCGTTGCGCTTTCGCCCTGGGGTACTGGCCAGCTATTCTCTCAGGGCGAGCAGCGAGGCTATTTCACCTATGAACATCAAGCAGGCGCACTGCTTGATCACTTTGAATTGCAAGGTTTTCAGCTGTCGCTTGGTGAGACACGAATCAACGTTGACAGCCTAACGCTAGCCTGGGCTGAAGATTGTGTGCTGTCAGGTAAGCTGTGCCTGGACAAATTTCATCTAGAAGGTGCGGATATTCGTTTGGGCGAGAGCACCGAATCGGCGCCAGAATCAACTGAATCGGAAGGGATGCCTAGCATCCAACTTCCTTTTCCTATTGAACTACGCTCGGTTGAGTTGAATAACGTTCAGCTGCAGCTGGCTGACGGAACACGTATCGGCTGGGAATCGTTTTCAACCGCAATGACTGCACAGCAGCATCTTGTTAATGTCGCGCCCACCACGCTCATGCGTCCAACACTCTATTTACCTACCTCTGCTGGCACTCAACTGACTGAAGGTATCCAAACGCCGTTACATGCATCTGGCATTGATGGTGCTATTAAGTCTACCCAGCCTATCAAAGCAGAATCTGATGAAGCGTCCGAAGCATTGGCCGCACGGGAACGAATTGAACTACCCGAGATAGTGCTACCTATTGATATCGACTTAGCATCTCTTACCGTGGCCGACGTCATTATCAGCGGATCAGTTGATTACCAAGTCGAACGATTAGCTGTCGTTGCTAGTGCAGAGGGTAGCCAAATAAACCTCCGCTCGTTAGAGTTGCTTACGCCTGATGCTGAGGCCAATTTAACAGCCAGTGCTACATTATCAGGCAGTTATCCGCTAGATGCCCAATTAACGTCAACCTTGTTTTTACCCGAGATATTTCCTGAGCTAAGTGGCGAAGAGCTTGTTCTCGAGCTATCGGGATCACTAGAAGCGCTTACAGCCAATTTAGAAGCATCCGGTGTCGTTGATGCGTCACTGGAGGCTCAAGTTGATGCGTTAGCGCCGACGCTACCCTTCGATTTACGACTACAGAGTAGCCGCCTGCAGTGGCCACTCACCCAGCCTAATAGTGATGAGTCAACGGCAGAGCCCTATATTGCTGAAGATATAGATATCATTGCCAGTGGCAGTTTGGAGGCGTACCAAACGACGCTTTCCTTGAACGCTCAAGGTCCTCAAGTACCAGCCACCACTATCCGACTCAGTGGCGACGGCGATCTTTCATCATTCCGTTGGACGCCGCTAACCCTAGCGATTGATGACAGTTCACTTAGCAGTGAAGGGGAAGTTAACTGGGCTTCGACACTTCGGGTTGACACCACCATCAAGCTGGAGCAGTTCGACCCTTCACACTTTATCGAACAACTTAACGGCAATCTCAATGGTAATATTACGGCTAGCGTGCGCCAAACCGGTGACCTGTGGGAAGTCAGTCTACCGGTGCTTGATATTGACGGGCAGCTTCAGGAGTATCCTTTAACATTACAGGCCGTTTTAGAGGCTAACAGTGCTCTCGAAGTTGATATTCAAGAACTTCTTTTCACTCAAGGAGACAACCGATTAACGGCCTCTGGCCAGATGAGTGAGCAAGCAATGTCGCTAGATACCGAGATTGCATTGCGACAATTACAGACGCTGCATCCAGATTTGGCGGGTACATTAACGGGTAATATTCTCGCTAGGGGTAGCTTTAGTCAACCTCGAGTGGAAGCCGAATTGACTGGTCGTGATTTACAGTTTGCCGAAAACCGGATTGACGCCTTATCACTGACCAGCAATATCGACGGGATCGAAGACCCGTCGCTAGACATTGACCTTGGCTTGCAGCAAGTCAGTGCAAGTGGTCAGGCATTTTCAAATATTGCCCTGGAGCTTAACGGTCGTTTATCACAGCATGCAATGACTGTCAGTGTCGACGGCCAAGCCGATAACATGCTAAGCCGTGCATTTGTCTCTTTAGAGGGAGGTTTTGATCAGCAAGCACAGCAGTATCAGGGTCAGCTCACACCGCTGGAAGTTGACTCCGAGTTTGGCAATCTACGTTTAGAAGCCCCCCTTGATATTCGTTACAGCCTTGCTGACGGCCAAGCACAGCTTTCACCTTTTTGTATACGTCGCGAAGAAGGAGGGATCGTTTGTTCGGAAGAACCGATTAGCGCATCGGCTGACCAAGGACGAGCGGTACTGAGCATTAGAGAAGTACCAATGGAAGCAGTGGAGCCGGTACTGCCAGAAGCGTGGAGCTTAGAAGGTGACACGACGGCAGACATCGTTGCAGCTTGGCGCCAGGGCGGAACACAGTGGCAGGCGGATGTTCAAGTATTAAGTGAGTTGGCGATTACTGCGGTTAACGATTACGGCCAGCCAGTACAGCTTCCCGTGATTCGTTTGGATACACAGCTGGAAGCCAACCAAGCTCAGGCCGATGCCAATATTTTGCTGTCGTTTGAAGAAGCAGGTGAACTTACCCTTGATCTTACTGTTAGCGACCCCCTTGGCAGTGGTGGTTTAAATGGCGAGCTACGAGCCCAGCAAGTTTCTTTAACCCCATATCGTCCATTAGTGGTAGGCATGGATCGCTTAGAAGGCGATTTAAATGGCAGTATACAGATTTCTGGAACAACCAATCAGCCAGACTTACAAGGTCAGCTTGCACTTCGTAACCTAAGCGTTCATGGTCCAGATATTCCTATCGATATCAAAGATGGCGAGCTGGTCGTTGCATTTGATGGTGAGCAAGGCGACATAAATGGGTTTGTTGCTGCTGAACGTGGCCGCTTAAATATCACCGGGGATGCCTACTGGCCCGCGGGTGACGATTGGCGTATTGGGGTCGATGTTAATGCTATCCAAGAGCCATTATTAATCGTGCTGCCACAGTTTGGACGTTTAGAAGCAGCGCCTGATATTCGTATCCGGGTAACGCCAGATCGCCTGCAAGTGCGAGGTAATGTGGATTTACCGTGGGCGCGCTTGGAGGTTGGTGATCTTCCTGCTTCGGCTGTTAGTCCAAGCTCTGATGAAGTCATTATCACGGAACGTGACGACCAAGAAGCTGAGCGGCTAGCCCAGCAACGGGCAACGAATGGTGAGCCAAGTGCTGCTGACGAATTATCACAGTCAGGCATGGCCCTTGATGTGCTCATTACTCTAACGTTAGGCCGTGATATGCAGATCTCAGCATATGGGCTTAATTCTGGCTTAGGTGGTACGTTAGAAATTCGTCAAGACAGTGGGGCACTTCAGCTATTTGGTGATGTCAACCTAGTTGATGGGCGTTTTCAAGCCTTTGGTCAAGACCTTTTGATCCGTAGGGGGCAGCTCATTTTCAGTGGCCCTCCGGGGCTTCCAATTCTCGATTTCGAAGCAATTCGCAATCCAGATATCACCGAAGATGAAGTTATTGCCGGTCTTCGGGTCAGTGGTAATGCAGAAGAACCCAACGTATTAATTTTTTCTGAACCAGGTATGGATGAAACTCGAGCGCTGTCATATTTATTAAGAGGGCGTGCACCCGATGCGTCTGGTGGGGGGATTGATAGTGCGCTGACGACTGCGCTAATTGGGATGTCACTCGGCCGAACGGGGGGCGCTGTTGGCTCTATTGGGGAAGCATTCGGTATTAGCGATTTAACGTTAGATACCACAGGTGCAGGTGATAATAGCCAAGTAGCACTTACTGGGCAGTTAACCGATGATATTCGCATTAGCTATGGCGTCGGCATTTTCTCTCCTATCGCAGAATTAACACTTCGCTATACCCTTTGGCGTAACTTGTACGTTCAAGCAGTATCGGGCGCTAACCAAGCAGTTGACTTAATTTATACCTTCACTCGTTCAGGTGACCCTACTATTTTTCCACGGCAGTAAGAGGGCGTTATGACGCTATTTTCTAAAGCAAGTTCAGCACCACTTGGCCGCTTAACGCCGATTGAAACGAGTCATACACATACCGTTAACGGACATTCACTTCATCCTCCTTTTCCAGCAGGGTATGAAGAAATCGTGTTAGGAATGGGATGCTTTTGGGGAGTTGAGCGTCTATTTTGGCAAGTGCCAGGGGTTTATGTTACCGCTGCAGGCTATGCCGGAGGCGAAACACAAAACCCCACTTATCAAGAAACCTGTACGGGCCAAACCGGTCATACCGAAGTCGTCAGGGTAGTCTACGACCCAAGCACCACTGCTCTAGAAACACTGTTGCAAATTTTTTGGGAACAACACGACCCTACTCAAGGGAATCGTCAAGGCAACGATGTGGGTAGCCAATACCGTTCGGCTATTTTTACGACAACAGCTGCACAATTAATTGCCGCTGAAAAAAGCGCCGACGCCTATCAAAAAGCTCTTGATAGTGCGGGGCGTGGTGCGATTACCACCGAGATCAAACCCCTGGACGTTTTTTATTATGCGGAAGCTTATCACCAGCAGTATTTGGACAAGAATCCTAATGGATACTGTGGTCTCAAAGGTACCGGCGTCACGTGCCCAATTTAATCGTGGTGAAATCGGCAAAATAACCCATCACAAGGTCATTAACATGCCACACACATTTAAACGCCTATGGCTCATACCTTCGGTGTGGTTCGTGGTTATCTCTGGTGGCATTGCTACCGATGCTATGGCAGAAGAAATGGTAGCCGAAAATACTGTGCCGCCGATGCCACAAACGATTGAAGACAGCCCCTTTGCAAGTGAGAGAGAAGCCGTTATTTGGCGCCAAGACGAGCTGAAGGAGTTAGAAAGGCTTCTTCGTCAGCTGCGTTTTGACTTGGTCAATAACCAAGATGCGCGCGGGGCTGCTCCACGTCTAGTAATGCTCCAAGAGCGAGCTACCCAAGCACATTTTTTACCCGCGTTTATCGTCGGCACTCATGGGCGCGGATCTGATGCCCGTCCAGAAATTTGGGAAGAGTGGGAAGATTTTGCTGAGGGCTTCACAGATCTTGAGCAAAAAGTGGAAACGCTAGTGGATGCCGCCGAGCAAGAGGATTATCGCGCGGCCACGCAAGCATTTTCGGATGTTGGTTTGAGCTGTAAAAGCTGTCATCGCGCCTATCGCTATAACTAGCCGGGGGGGGGAGTTATAACTAATAGAGATAGACCTCACAGAGATAGACGCGGCTATTGTCAGTCGCTTTGCTGAAGGCGGTCGATACGGTAAAGGGTTTCAACCTGTTCCAGACCAGTTATGGTGCAATTGAGATCCTTTACTCGGCCATCGCTTAACCCGTAAACCCAGCCGTGAACTGAGATATCTTGGCCCCTTTGCCATGCGCGTTGTAAGATTTTAGTCCGGCATAGGCTATTAACCTGAGCTTTAACGTTCAATTCGCACATGCGATTGATTTGATCTTCAAGTGGGAGATGCTCAAGCGCATCGCGATGGCGATTATATTGTTCGCGAACCGAGTGAAGCCAATAGTCCACCACGCCGCACTCACCACCAGTCACTGCTGCTTTAATACCACCGCAACCATAATGCCCCACAATCATTATGTGACTAACGTGAAGTACATCCACCGCATATTGGACAACAGACAAGGCATTCATGTCGGTATGATGGAGAAGGTTAGCGACGTTACGGTGGACAAACACTTCGCCCGGTGGAAGTGCGATTATCTGATTAGCGGGCACACGACTATCTGAACAACCAATCCATAAATAGTCAGGGTTCTGTTGGTTAGAAAGGCGCTTGAAATATTCCGGGTCTTCATCGCACATACGCTCAGCCCAGGCACGATTATTATCCAGGAGCGTCGCAATAGGGTTTGACATTGAATCTCCGCTACAGGTTAAAAGCTGTTAGGTTCAAGATAGAGCACACTAGGTTACAGAGAGAGCGTTTTTAACCTTCTCAGAATCTAAGGTCAATCTTTGTGCTTAGTGCTCGTTAGTGCTAAGCAGATGATGGCAAGTATATGCAGTGGTTTAGGACAGGAGTAGCACATGTCGGAAAATGCGCAATATGAATTCGATTTACTGGTGATAGGAGCAGGTTCAGGCGGTGTTCGCGCTGCGCGAATGGCCGCTGCAGCAGGAGCCAGAGTCGCCATAGCAGAAGATCGTTACTTAGGCGGCACGTGTGTCAATGTCGGCTGTGTTCCAAAAAAGCTTTACTCTTATGCTGCCCATTTTCACGATAGTTTTGATGATGCTGAAGGCTTTGGTTGGCATTTACCAGGTCCTGCAACATTTGAATGGTCCGTTTTACGTGACAATAAAACCAGCGAAATAAAAAGATTAAATGGCATTTATCAACGGATGTTGGAAGGCGCTGGAGTGATGTTATTAAATGCCAGAGCAACGGTAACGGGGCCGCACACCGTTGCGTTGACTTCGGAAGAGGGTGTTAACCAGGTCACCGCGCAAAAGATACTACTCGCCACGGGTGGCTGGCCATGGGTTCCTGACTTTCCTGGCAGTGAACACACCGTCACTTCTAACCAAATATTTGACCTAGATGCATTTCCAGAGCGCTTTTTGGTTTTAGGTGGTGGCTATATTGCAGTCGAGTTTGCAAGTATTTTTAACGGCCTCGGTAGCGATACTCACTTGATTTATCGGGGCGACTTGTTTCTGAAGGGCTTTGATGAGGAAGTTCGAGCGTTTACTCGCGATGAAATGATTAAAAAGGGTGTCAACCTCCATTTCAATACTAATATTGAGCGTATTGAACCGCATGGTTCTGCGTTTAAGGTGTATTTAACTAACGGTGAGTGCCAAGAAGTAGATGCCGTTTTAGCCGCAACAGGACGTAATGCCAATACGCAGGGACTGGGCCTTGAAGCGTTAGGAATTCACCTCGACAGCAGTGGAAAAATCCCTGTCAACGAGCGTTATGAGACGGCGATTCCTTCCATTTTGGCGCTTGGCGATTTAACTCAAGGGCCTGAATTAACCCCTGTCGCTTTAGCCGAAGCAATGCAACTAGTGGACATCCACTACACAAAGACACTGCCCAAACCACTGGACTACGCCACTATTCCTACCGCTATTTTTTGCCATCCTAACATCGGAACCGTAGGGCTATCTGAGGAGGCTGCCAGAAAAAAAATTGGCAACATACGCGTCTATTGTACGAATTTCAAAGCAATGAAACACACGTTGTCAGGTAGCCAAGAACGAACCCTAATGAAATTGATTGTGGATGATGCGTCGGATGTTGTCGTAGGGGCGCATATGGTAGGGGATGAGGCTGGTGAATTAATACAAGGGATTGCAATTGCGGTCAGGGCTGGTCTTACAAAAGAAGATTTTGATCGCACCATCGGTATCCATCCAACAGGCGCAGAAGAGTTTGTCACAATGAGAACACCTGCACGCAATTGATATTTTAGCAACACTATTTATGGCGAGCCTTAGCTCGCCTTTTTTTATCTCGCACTATGGCAGGTTGATCTAAACTCCTTCAGTACGACTGTTTTCTATCACCAGTAATTTTTACCGCAACTGTTTTTTTACCCCCCTAGCCTTTCGGCATACCACACGGCGTTTGATAACCAAAAATTATGGAAAACGTAAGGATGGATAATATGATTTTTGAATTGCTCATAATCAGCTGTTATAATGATTCTCAAATTCGCTACAGCGAAGCATAACCATGAGTACGCCAATAACACCTTTTACCCCTTCTGCGGATCTTGCACGCCCGACAGTTGCAGATGCTGTCGTGGGTCATGCGTCTACGCCGCTATTTATTCGTAAGCCAAATGCAGATGATGGCTGGGGCGTTTATGAATTAATCAAAGCATGCCCACCACTTGATGTTAACTCTGCTTATGCCTATCTATTGCTGGCAACTCAGTTTCGTGACACCTGTGCCGTTGCGACAAATGAAGAGGGCGAAATAGTAGGTTTTGTATCTGGTTATGTGAAAGACAACGCACCAGACACCTACTTCTTATGGCAAGTTGCCGTTGGTGAGAAAGCGCGTGGTACAGGCCTAGCACGCCGTTTAGTTGAAGCTATCATGTCGCGTCCAGAACTCGACAATGTGCATCACCTAGAAACCACCATCACACCAGATAACCAGGCTTCATGGGGGTTGTTTCGCCGTCTAGCAGCACGTTGGCAAGCCCCATTAAACAGCCGAGAATATTTCTCTACCGAACAGCTAGGTGGAGAACATGATCCAGAAAATCTAGTTCGTATAGGTCCATTTCAAACTGACAGCATGTAACAAAGCTGATCAGCTCAACTCAACTATTCCCGCTGACCCACATTTTGAATAGATTCTGCTATTTCTGCCAGTTTGTCTCACGCTTGGCTCAATGATTAAAAAAGGAGGTCGTTAATGCAGACCCAGACGCTTGAACGCATGGAATCCAACGTACGTACTTATTCGCGCTCATTTCCCGTTGTGTTTACGAAAGCCCAGAATGCTCGTTTAACTGACGAGAATGGACGTGAGTACATTGATTTCCTAGCCGGCGCCGGTACGCTTAATTACGGTCATAATAACCCGCATCTCAAACAAGCGATGATTGACTATCTGTCTACAGATGGCATCGTGCATGGTTTGGATATGTGGACCGCAGCAAAACGTGATTATTTAGAGACCTTAGAAGAAGTTGTCTTCAAACCACGCGGCTTAGATTACAAAGTACATCTACCTGGGCCAACAGGGACTAACGCAGTCGAAGCGGCCATCCGATTGGCCCGTGTTGCTAAAGGTCGCCATAATATTGTGACCTTCACCAACGGCTTCCACGGCGTTACTATGGGCGCATTAGCGACTACGGGTAACCGTAAGTTCCGTGAAGCAACTGGCGGCATTCCCACCCAGGGCGCAAGTTTTCTACCCTTTGATGGCTATATGGGTGAACACGCAGATACGCTAGACTACTTTGAAAAACTGCTTAATGATAAGTCTGGCGGGCTAGATATTCCCGCGGGCGTTATTGTTGAAACCGTGCAAGGCGAGGGCGGTATTAACGTGGCAGGTCTTGAGTGGCTCAAACGCCTAGAAGGTATTTGCCACGCCCACGACATTTTATTAATCGTTGATGACATCCAGGCGGGTTGTGGCCGTACAGGTAAATTCTTTAGTTTCGAACATGCCGGTATTACGCCAGATATCATCACCAATTCGAAATCTCTTTCTGGTTTTGGGCTACCTTTTGCCCACGTATTGATGCGCCCTGAACTAGATAAATGGAAGCCCGGTCAATACAACGGCACTTTCCGTGGCTTCAGTTTGGCGATGGTAACTGCCACCGCTGCACTTAAAAAATATTGGTCAAACGACATCTTTGAGCGTGATATTCAGCGTAAAGCGCGTATCGTTGAAGAACGTTTCCAGAAGCTAGCGGCCTTACTTAGTGATAACGGCATGCCGGCAACCGAGCGTGGCCGCGGCCTTATGCGTGGTATTGATGTTGTCTCAGGTGATATTGCTGACAAGATCACCAGCAAAGCGTTTGAGCATGGGCTCATTATTGAAACCAGCGGCCAAGATGGCGAAGTAGTGAAGTGCCTATGTCCGCTAACAATTAGTGATGAAGATCTACTGGAAGCACTGGATATTCTTGAAGCGTCGGTTAATGCTGTTATCCAAGAGTAATGCAGTTTTAGGCTACTTTTTCAGTCACTTGAATAAGTAGCATCGATTCAGTACTGGGCCGTTGAGCGACTCAGCTAAACGCCTCACTATGGAGTACTTCTATGATCGTTCGCAATATTGAAGAAGCACGCAAAACGGATCGTTTGGTAACCGCAGAAAATGGCAACTGGGATAGTACGCGCCTAGTGCTTGCCAATGATGGCGGAAACTTCTCGTTCCACATTACTCGTATCTTTGAAGGTACTGAGACTCATATTCATTACAAGCATCACTACGAATCCGTATACTGCATCGAAGGTGAAGGCGAAGTAGAGACGTTGGCAGATGGTAAAATCTGGCCAATCAAGCCAGGCGATATTTATATCCTGGACCAGCATGATGAACATCTGCTGCGTGCGCACAAAACGATGCATTTAGCATGTGTGTTTACGCCACCTATTACTGGCAATGAAGTACATCAGGAAGACGGTTCTTACGCACCTGCAAGTGAATAAAACCTCAATTAGATTAATGGCTTATAAAAACAGCCTGCTTAACTAGCAGGCTGTTTTTTTGATCAACAATTGAGACAAGGTTGATGGAGAGCAAGTAAAAGGTCGCTAAGTTGGTCGCTTAAGGAACAATCTGCTCAAAAACCAGCGTGATTTCTCCTAATGTAAGGCCAAATTTACGCATGGCAGTCCGATTAATTAAACGCCCATCAGGCTGTAAGTACATCCAATCATCCATGGTAAAACGAATAGTGCGACCACTGACTTCAATATCAAGCGGATAGCGCATATGAAAGGCATGCCCATACTGACGAGCATCTACTTGGCCCTCCACATCATTAGCCGTGCCAATCCAGTGGTGATCGTCAACACGCTCAAATACCCAGACCCGACGATCTGTTTCACCATCCGCAAACACAAAGGCTTCATCAAGCGTTAGCGTGTTGTTTTCATAAGTACCAACAATATCGACTGTAAAACGGCGCTGTACTTCACCAGAGTAGTCTTGCACCATGCCCCAGGCCCGGGTGTCACCAGTGAAGTACTCAGCGATATCTAAACGGGGCGTTGTGCTGGCATAATTTTCGATGTCGACATTGGCACAGCCTGCTAGTACAAACGCAGTGGCAATATAGATAAGCTTGCGCATGCTAATCATTATAAATCCCTTACATAGAGAATGGTTTTCGTATAGCTATTGTAGGAGAAAAAAGTGAAGCAAAGTACCAACAGCGTATAAAATTGTCTTCATCGTAGTTCGCATAATATATATTATGTTAAATCGGTAAATAAAGGTATCAAAACGCCATGCTCAGGTTGGACAATACAATGTCCTTCTCCTTATCATTCCTTCTCTTATTGTTTAAGGATATCTCTCGTTATGCGCTCAGGTGTATTGTGGCTAATGGCTGGTTTGTCGCTTTCGTTTGCAGGCTGTGCTGTGACGCCGCCAGAAACGAATGAACCACCGCCATTAAGCGAAGCGTCATTTAACACTCGTATCCTTGAGCTTGAAACCTCTCTTACCAGGCAGTGTGCTTCCTCTTCGGCCTTGCATGAGCAACAGCTCAGCCAACAGCAGGGTTTAACGGCTGATGTTCGCGAAGTTGGCAGCTTGCTGCGCAATTTGCGTCAAGACGTGGCCAACCTCCAAGCACGGGGTGAAGAACCGGTTATTGTTCGCGAAGAGTGTGATATTGATCCCACTCATGACACCAAAACTCTGCTCGGCCGCAGTGAATGGGTTGGGCTGCCCAGTATTGGCACTTATTTGAAAGCACGGGTTGATTCCGGTGCAAACACATCCTCTCTATCAGCATCGGATATTACCCGCTTTGAGCGTGATGGTGAAAACTGGGTGCGTTTTAAACTGGCACTTAATGACGATGACGTGGTGGTAGATCGTGTTCGCGATGAGTGGATTGAAGCTCCTATTGTTCGCCGCGTGCGTATTGTGCAAGCGTCAGGTGAAGAATCTCGTCCGGTAATCTCACTGTTAATGACCCTAGGCCCGATACGCGAAAATGTTGAGTTCACGCTTAATGACCGTTCTCATCTGGACTATCCAGTGCTATTAGGACGGCGATTTATGATGGATATTGCCACTATCGATGTGGCTCAAACGTATCTCTACGAACGCCCAGAATTCCCGGGTGGTGAACCCGCCGATCAAGCCGCTGAAGATGAAGCCGCTGATCAGGACGACACTGAAGAATAACAGCTCTCCCCCGCCGTTTTTCGCTGAAAGGAATCATGATGTCACGGTTGCCGTTTTATTTGATTGTAGGATTACTATTGCTGGTTGGCATTGCGGCCAGTGTGCATCGACACATTCAATTCGAAATTCCTTGGCTGCCTGGTGAACAGCGCCAAGTGTGGGAAATTGAAGCGGTTATCAACTTTAATGCCCAAAACGGTCCTGTCCAGGTTGACTTGGCGCTACCTTCTCATCAGGCCGGCTACCGGGTTTTAACGGAAAACACCGCTTCCTCAGGTTATGGGCTTGCCTATAAAGCGGATGAATTAGGTCGCCAGGCTGAATGGACGATTCGGGAGGCAGCTGGTAGTCAACAGCTTTACTATTCCGTCCAAATGCTCGTTTCGCCTGATGCACGTTCGCCGGTACAAACGCCGCCAGAATTATCAACTATACCTCCTTGGGAGAGCCCTTATGACACAGCGGCCAGCCAGCTCATTGATAGAGCTTGGTCACGCAGTGCCAATAATGCCACCTTTGCCAGAGAGTTGATTTTAGATATCAATAGTGAAAGACAAGGTGAAAACGCGCGGCTGCTTTTGACACAAGAGCAGCCTTCGGCACTGATTGTGCGCTTGTTAAATCAAGCCGGTGTGCAAGCAAGAGAAGTTAGTGGGCTGTTGATGGAAGATGGCCGTCGACGCCAAACCCTGAGCAGCTGGATTCAGGTGTTCGATGAAGCTGCTGAATCGTGGACACTATTTAACCCTGCCACTGGAGAACAAGGAAAGCCAGATAACTTGCTGCTTTGGGAAACGGGTGGTCGTGCTGTTCTAGAGGTTCAAGGCGGCACCAATTCTCGCGTCACTTTTTCTATGCTGACGCACTATCAGCCTGCCTCTGCTGCGGTTCGTAATCACTATTCCGACGACACGCTACTGAACTTCTCTATCCATAGCCTTCCTTTGGAAGAGCAAGCGCTTTTCCAAACGATTCTACTGATTCCCATTGGCGCACTGGTAGTGGTGTTCTTGCGAGTGCTAGTTGGGGTGAAAACGTCGGGCACATTTATGCCGGTGCTTATTGCATTAGCATTTATTCAAACGACGCTGCTGACTGGCTTGATAGGGTTTCTGCTCATCGTGGCGATGGGACTGATTATTCGCAACTACCTCTCCTACCTTAATTTACTTTTGGTAGCGAGGGTTTCAGCGGTCATCATTACCGTCATAGCAATTATCTCAATTTTCACTGTCATTGCTTATCGTATGGGCCTAAGCGCGGGGTTAACCGTCACTTTTTTCCCGATGATTATTCTAGCGTGGACGATTGAGCGGATGTCGATTCTTTGGGAAGAGGAAGGGCCAAAGCAGGTATTGATTCAAGGTGGGGGCAGTCTTTTAACGGCTGTATTAGCGTTCCTCGCGATGAACAACCCCTGGATCCGTCATATCACCTTCAATTTCCTTGGTGTTCAGTTCATTCTGATGGCGCTGATCTTATTGTTAGGTAATTACACCGGTTATCGTCTATTAGAGTTACGTCGCTTTAAGCCCATTACCGATGAAGAGAAATCCTCATGAGTTGGCTAAAGAACTGGACGTGGCCCTCTCGGCTCAGAGATAAGGGAATTATCGGCATGAACCGGCGAAACATTCGCTACATTGGCCGCTATAATTCACGTCGCCTGTACCCACTTGTTGATGATAAGTTGAAAACCAAGCTGATTGCTCAACGCTACGGCATCACGACACCTGAGCTCATCGGTACGGTAACAACTCAGTTTGGTGTGAAACATATCGATGAGATGCTGAGTGGCCACTCAGGCTTTGTGATCAAGCCAGCCAAAGGCAGTGGCGGCAAAGGAATCCTCGTTATAGAGAAAGTACACGAGGGTGCCTTTATCAAGCCCAGCGGTGTCAGCTTGACGATTGAAGACATTGAGCGCCACGTTTCGAACATACTTTCTGGGCTGTACTCACTAGGCGGCTCACCAGATGTCGCGGTCATCGAAACACTGATCAATTTTGATGAAAGCTTGATGGCTTATACCTACGAAGGTGTACCAGACATCCGTGTCATTGTGTTTAAAGGCTACCCCGTCATGGCGATGATGCGGCTTTCTACTGCCGCCTCAGATGGTAAGGCCAACCTTCACCAAGGTGCTGTTGGGGTGGGTTTAAACATTGCGACAGGGGCGGCATTGCGCGGCGTACAGTTTGATAGGCCCTGTTATAGCCACCCTGATACAGGCCACGATTTAGCAAGCTTGGTCGTGCCTCAGTGGGACACCCTACTTCACCTTGCCGCTAGCTGCTACGAGATGACTGGGCTTGGCTACCTAGGTACCGACATGGTACTTGATCGTCAGCATGGCCCTATGCTGCTAGAGCTTAATGCACGCCCAGGTCTTGCTATTCAAATGACAAACGGTGAAGGGCTGAGGCGTCGGCTCGATCTAATCGAACAACAGCCAGACGGTGTTCCTGTTGCTAAGCGGGTGACGTTTGCACAACATCATTTCGCCCGACAAAGTGAGCTCGTCGAAACCCCTGACACGCCTTCGGTAACGGCGTAGACTACGCCTAAGACGTTCAACGAGTTACCTAATGACAGAAGCTAATACGCTATTACAACAAGCGGAGTCTCAGTGCCATACCCGTGGCGTCAGGTTTACGCCTATTCGTCGCAGGGTGTTGGAACTGATTGCGGAAAATGGTGGCGGCTTAAAAGCATATGATTTGCTAGATCAACTATCTACTGAGCATGCTGCTGCCCGCCCTCCAACCGTTTATCGCGCTCTCGATTTTCTGATTGAGCAAGGCCTAGTACATCGCATTGAGTCTCAGAATGCTTATGTGGCCTGCGCCTGCCCCGAGCATGTCCACGGCTTTCAACTATTGATTTGTCGCAAATGCGGTTATGTTGAAGAGCTTCACTTAGATGAAATAAGTGACCAGCTGGCCGCGTTAGCTAAGCATCAAGGGTTTAATGTCGAGCGTCAAACCATAGAGCTTCAAGGCTTGTGTCAACAATGTCGAACTGCGAGTAATGAGTGATGTCCCGTTTTGATCAATTACCTCCTGGTGATCTCTTCAAGGCATTGGAAGTTGCCAGCCCTTCTGATGATCTGCCCCAGATAAATGCCTTGTTAGATGCCGTACGATTTAATGAAGGCGGATTGCTTCCTGCCATCGCCCAACAGTTTGATTCAGGCGAAGTGCTAATGATGGCATGGATGAACCGCGAGGCACTCGAAGAAACGCTAACCACTCAGCGTGTTTGCTACTACTCCCGTTCGCGTCAAAAGCTGTGGCGTAAAGGTGAAACCTCTGGCCAGCAGCAGCAACTAAAAAGCGCTGCGCTTGACTGTGATGGCGACACGCTGCTACTCCAAGTTGACCAAACGGGTCCCGCCTGTCACACCGGCCGACGCAGTTGCTTCTACGTATCGCTTAGTAATGAGCACGCAGCGATTACCAGTGAACCGCTTATCGATCCAGCGACCCTTTACGGCAAAAAATAGTGTTACGCCTGCTAACGTTAATAAAGCACTGGACTTTGAACACACTTTCATTGGTGATGATAGGCTTTATTAAAGTCTACCAATACACTATTAGCCCACTGCTGGGGCCTCGCTGCCGATTCTGGCCTAGCTGCTCTTCCTATACCGTTGAAGCCATCCAAGTACATGGCCCTTTTAAAGGGGGCTGGATGGCGATAAAACGCATTATAAAGTGTCACCCAGGCAGCGCTGGCGGTATTGACCCGGTTCCCGGCGGTAGAAGCGAACGATTATGCCAGGAAGATCCCGACCTAGCCGAGGCGCCGTGCTCAACCTGCAATCACCGGCGCTGATATACCTCAAGTCGATTGTTCTTTAGCTTTTTATTCTGGCTGCTTTGCCACTTGGTAAATACGCTCCAACATGGCATGTAAGCCGTTGCTGCGGGTCGGTGATAAGTGCTTATCTAAGCCTAAATCTTTCAAGAAGTGTGGCTGGGTATGATTAATCTCATCGGGTGTGCGATCGCTATAGATTCTCAGCAGCAGCGCAATTAAGCCAGACACGATGGCAGCATCTGAGGTTGCCTTGAAGACCAGCTTGTCGCCCTTCTCTTCATGACACATCCATACGTTGGATTGACAGCCTTGAATCTTAAACTCCTCGGTTCGCTGCTCCTCGGGGAAGTCAGGCAGTTGCTTCCCCATATCGATGATGTATTGATAACGATCCATCCAGTTATCAAAAATTTCAAACTCTTCGACCAACTCTTGCTGGGCCAGCTCAGCGCCTGAAGTTGCCATGGCGTTACCTTTGGGTTGATGGCTAATGTGGCTGATATTATAACGGTTTAGAGGGGGTTTTGGGGGCTGATTTCAAGCGATGGCGTTGCTGCTCTTGGTGCCATTCGTTGTCCTCGATATGCAAATAGCGGCTTGTTGTATCTAGCTTAGAGTGACGGGCACTTTCAGATAAATAGCGCAGACTTACCCCCGACTGCGCCTGATGAGTGATCGCCGTGTGCCGTAGCCAGTGGGGAGTCGCCCTACGCAGCGCACTAACATAAGCGAGCTTGCCATTTTGCGCCTCTAGCGCATCAGCGGCTTCGCTAAATGTGCTTTTAAGCAACCGGTAGAGCTGGTTATCGCTAATGCCACGATGCTTATCAAGCGCGCGAATGAGTGGAGTAGGCTCGTGGTAACTGGGCAATCCTTGTAACTCAAGCGCTCCTCGCCACTCGATTAAGCATTCCAGCATGTCGTTGGGCACCGGAATGCGCGCAAGCTTACTGCCCTTGCCAACCACTACCCACCACCAGCGCCCCTCTCTTTCCTGAAAATCATCCATCCGTGCGTTAGCCATTTCACTAATCCTAGGGGCTAACAGATAAGCGAAGCTGACGATAAACCGTCGCCGCGCTTGCTCGTAAGCTTCTCGCTCACTAGTGAGCTTTGCTGGTGTATTTAGCCACTGCCAAAACCAGGCCCAGAGATCGCCTTCTAAATAGCGCTCAATGGTTTGAGTCTGGTTATTTAGCCGCCTTGCCTTGTCACGCATCAGCACAAATGGGTTGTGCTTTGCCCATCCGGCTTCTACCAGCCAGCTATACAAACCCTGCAGAATAGTCAGGCTTTGACGCCGGCTTGCCGGTGAAAGCCCGCCACGAAAAGGCCGCCATTGGGCATGATAACGAGGCTTACTTGGCCCCACCCACTGCTCAGCTGGCTGTGGATCTTCCAAAAAAGCCTCGTATTGGCGCAACAATTCACGATTCATATCGCGTAACTGATTGTTTTGGCTAGCCAGCCAAAGCAACAGTCGCTCTGCTTCCCGGCGGTAACTTTTCAGCGTTTGAGGGCTATCTTGATACTCCTGCAGCCACGCAGCCACCGCCTCGACATCGTTTTGGGCGTCAATTAACAAAACGTCAGTTTGTGGCGCATCAAGCAAGGAGAGTTTAGGCAACAAATCAGGCCAGCTGTCCTTTTCTAGACGCTTACTACTCCCTATCGATCGCTGTTTTGTTACCTCTGTGGGCATCGCTACGCTTCCCTCTATGAGTGCTTCTTCAATGGGTTAAGTGTGACGTTACGAGCGAAGAAATTCAAGATTATGGGGGTAATCTTGAATTTATAGCGCCAAATGTAAATAATATTACGTTTTATGTATTACGTAATTATTGTAATTTTAACCAAATGCTATGAAAATAGTGTTATCAATCTGATAAGGATAAGCGCCATGGCTCGCAGCGGGATTCAATACAGTGATGTTCAGCAAGCAGTCGATACCCTGCTCGCTCGTGGCGATACCCCAAGCGTTCAACGCATTCGGGAAGTACTGGGCACAGGCAGCTTCACCACGATCAGTGAGCATTTCCGTAGTTGGCGTATTGAGCGAGAGCAAAATCGTGACGTTCCGCCACCTAAGGGCGTTCCAGAAGTCATCGTTAATGTGGCAAGCGAGCTGTGGAGAGAAGCGCAAGAAGTCGCTAACCAGGCTCTCATCCACTATCGCGAGGATGCCAATCGACAAGTGGAGAACGCCCAGCAGGAAGCCGCTGAAGCCCTTCAGCAAGCGGCAAATGCCGAACAACGTGAAAGCGCCCTTGCGGAGCATTTGAGACATACAGAGCAGCGCCTGGAAACGCTAAACCGGGAGCTGGCGGCTAGCCAAGCCAATGAGCATCAATGGCAACACCAGGCAGAACAAGCCGCTAAAGATGCCAAGCAGTATCAGCAGCTGTTAACGAAATCTGAGTATGAAGTAGCTACACTTAAAGAGCGCTTTGCTGAAGAGCAGCAACAGCGACAAGCCGTTTGGGAACAGCGTCTTACGCAGGAAGAGCAGCGTAACGAAGCAGCAGAAGGAAAACTGATGGCGCTGCTAGATACGTTGAGGCAAGAGCGGGCCCAAGAAGAAAAAGCACTGCAAAAACGCCTGCAACAGACGGAGCAACGTGCAGACACGCTTACGAAGGAGCTTCAGCTAAAAAAAGAGACGCTACAGCACTACCAGTTAGACAACAGTAGCTTGCAACAGCGCATTGATGAACTTGAGCGCATGAACGCATCGCTTGAAGAGCAGCACAACAGCCTAAAAAATGATCTTAATAAGGCCTACCAAGCATTAGAAAAACAGCATCAAACAGCGCTTAAGGATGATAACTGGCAGCAGCAGCTTTGGCAGCGTATGGAAGCGCTTCAGGAACAGCTAACGGCTTTGCCAAAGACGCTCTCTTTCCAAGAAAAAGAGAACAGAACAAACGACGAGTGACCGTTCACTCATAAAAAAGCCCAGCAAATTACTGCTGGGCTTTTGGAGCGAACACAATGTCACTACTATAACGTTAGCGGTAATAGGCGTTCGTTGTATCGGTATGGTCAGTCACATCACGGATGCCTGCTAATTCGGGAATCCGCTCCATGAGTGTTTTCTCAACACCATCTTTTAGCGTTAGATCGACCGCAGCACAGCCTTGGCAACCGCCACCGAAGGCAAGAATTGCCACGTTGTCTTCAGTGAGTTCGACCAGTTTGATTTCACCGCCATGAGCTGCCAACCCAGGGTTAATCTCACTGTAAAGCGTATAATTGATACGGTCTTCCAGCGGACTATTGGCATTGACTTTAGGCATTTTCGCGTTAGGAGCCTTAATGGTTAACTGGCCTCCCATACGATCTGCATTAAAATCAACTACTGCTTCATCTAGAAACGCCAGGCTGTTTTTATCAAGAAATACGTTAATCTTTTCAAGCTCAAGCTTAACGTCAGTTGGCTCTTCTTCACCTGGGCGGCAATACGCTAGGCAGGTTTCTGCGTAGGGTGTGCCTGGCTGGGTGATAAAAATGCGTACAGCGATACCCTCAACGTTCTGTTTTTCCAGCAGCTCAGCAAGATACTCCTGAGCACTGTCAGTAATATCAATACCTTGAGTTTCAGTTTCGGTAGTCGCGGTCATAAGGGATGTTATCCTCCCGTGGTTGTGGCGTGGCCACATCACATGTCATTTATAACTATTTCATTAACGCCTATGGTAAGCAAAAGTGCTCGCCAGCACAATCCCGACCATTTTAGTAGGCTATTGGTTAGGTATATGAGCGTGCCTAATGCAGATACTGCAATAACTTCACGCCCTTACTTGCTGCCCTATGGTGTGCCCTTTGTTATGATAGTGGCCGCTCACACTGTAACGACGACTATAAAAATATCCTTTTTTGACCGAGACGCTGGAGATTCCCCCCTGCCATGGCTGCTAGTGATTTGACTGCTTCCCTCACCCAACGCCTTGCCCAACGTATCCTGATTTTGGACGGCGGCATGGGCACCATGTTGCAGAACGCCGAACTCAGCGAGGACGATTTTCGTAGTGACCGTTTCCGTGACTGGCCATCGGATCTTAAGGGTAATAACGATTTATTAGCACTTACCTGCCCTGATTTAGTAGCGCGTATCCACCGCGATTACTTAGAAGCTGGCGCAGACATCATCGAAACCAATACGTTTAACAGCACGCGTCTTTCCCAGTCAGACTATGGCATGGAAGACCTAGTGCCCGAGTTAAACCGCGAGTCGGCGCGCCTGGCGCGCAACGTTTGTGACGCCGTAGCTGCCGAAACGGATATCCCGCGTTATGTTGCCGGGGTACTTGGGCCAACTTCGCGCACCGCGTCGCTGTCGCCGGATGTGAACGATCCATCGAAACGCAACGTCACCTTTGATGAGCTTCGCGAGAACTATTATGAAGCTGCTAGTGCGTTAATCGAAGGCGGTGCCGATCTTATTATGATCGAAACCATCTTCGACACACTTAATGCCAAAGCCGCTATTTACGCTCTTGAAGAGCTATTTGATGATCTGGGCACACGGCTACCGGTGATGATTTCCGGTACGATCACTGATGCGTCAGGTCGTACGCTTTCTGGCCAAACTACCGAAGCATTCTGGAACTCAGTTCGCCATGCCCAGCCGCTTTCGGTTGGCTTGAACTGTGCCCTAGGTGCTGAAGAGCTGCGCCCGTATATCGAAGAGCTTTCCACTAAAGCCGATACTTTTGTCTCTGCGCATCCTAATGCGGGTCTGCCCAATGAGTTTGGTGAGTATGACCAAACACCAGAGGAAATGGCCGCTATTGTCAGCGAATTCGCACAAAGCGGACTGGTCAATATTATTGGTGGCTGCTGTGGTTCAACCCCTGAGCATATTCGAGCCATTGCTGAGGCTGTTAGCTCCATGGCGCCTCGTAACGTGGCTAAGCGCAGCCATGCCTGCCGCCTATCTGGCTTAGAGCCCTTCAACATTGAAGCCGACTCGCTGTTCGTCAACGTGGGCGAGCGCACTAACGTGACAGGCTCTGCGCGCTTCAAGCGGTTAATCGTCGAAGAAGATTTCACTACCGCGCTTGAAGTTGCCCTTGAGCAAGTCGAAAACGGCGCACAAATTATTGACATCAACATGGATGAAGGCATGTTGGAGTCCCAGGAAGCGATGGTTCGTTTCCTGAATTTAATCGCTGGCGAACCCGATATCGCTCGCGTGCCGATCATGATCGACTCCTCTAAGTGGGACATCATCGAAGCGGGTTTAAAGTGTGTTCAAGGCAAAGCGGTGGTGAACTCAATCTCGCTGAAAGAAGGCGAAGCCGCGTTCCGTGAACAAGCCACCAAGTGTCGCCGCTTTGGCGCTGCCATCGTGGTCATGGCGTTTGATGAAGAAGGTCAGGCGGATACTTTCGCTCGCAAAACTGAAATATGTGAGCGCGCCTATCGCTTACTGGTCGATGACATTGGCTTCCCTGCCGAAGATATTATTTTTGACCCTAATATCTTTGCCATCGCTACCGGCATAGACGAGCACAATAACTACGCCGTCGATTTTATTGAGGCCACCCAGTGGATTCGTGAACACCTGCCCCATGCGATGATTTCCGGCGGCGTATCGAACGTCTCGTTTTCATTTCGGGGTAATAATCCCGTTCGTGAAGCCATCCACTCGGTGTTTCTCTACCACGCCATTCGCGCTGGCCTCTCCATGGGCATCGTCAATGCGGGCCAATTGGCGGTGTATGACGACCTACCCGCCGAGCTGCGTGATGCCGTAGAAGACGTTGTACTTAACCGTCGTAGCGATGGCACCGAGCGGCTACTTGACCTTGCCGACAAGTACAAGGGCGACGGCAGCGGCGCGGACAAAAAAGAGGATCTGGAGTGGCGCAGCTGGCCAGTTAATAAGCGTATCGAGCACGCGTTAGTAAAAGGCGTAACGGCGTACATAGAAGAGGATACCGAAGAAGCTCGCGCCCAGGCTGCAAGACCTATAGAAGTGATTGAAGGCCCGTTGATGGACGGCATGAACGTGGTTGGCGACCTGTTTGGCGCAGGAAAAATGTTCCTTCCCCAGGTGGTTAAGTCGGCCCGTGTCATGAAACAGGCAGTCGCCTATCTGATTCCCTATATCGAAGCGGAAAAAAGCGAAGAGACCAAAGCCAAAGGCAAAATCGTAATGGCCACGGTTAAAGGCGATGTTCACGATATTGGCAAAAACATTGTCGGCGTGGTGCTGCAGTGTAATAACTATGAAGTTATCGATCTAGGCGTGATGGTGCCCACCGAAAAAATCCTCCAGGCAGCGCTGGATCATAACGCCGATATTATTGGGCTTTCTGGGCTAATCACCCCATCGCTTGATGAAATGGTGCACGTTGCCAAAGAAATGAAGCGTAGAGGAATGGATTTGCCGCTGCTAATTGGCGGTGCCACCACCTCTAAAGCGCATACCGCGGTAAAAATTGAGCCACAGTACGATCACCCGGTGATTTACGTGACAGATGCTTCCCGAGCCGTTGGGGTAGCGGGTCGCTTGCTGGCACCTAATCTGAAAGAAGCCTACGTTAGCGAAATTCGTGAAGAGTATGAAAAAGTACGCGAGCGTAACGCCAAACGTCGCCCGAAAGCGGCGGATTTGGATTACACCCAAGCTCGAAAACGGCGCTTTCGTACCGACTGGAGCAGCCATACCCCGGTTAAGCCCCAAATATTGGGTCTAAAAACCTTTGATAACTACGACCTTGAAGAGCTGGTGGAGCGAATCGACTGGACGCCATTCTTTATGAGCTGGCAGTTGGCCGGTAAGTACCCCAAAATCCTTGAAGATGAAATAGTTGGCGATGCTGCACGCAATTTGTTTGCCGATGCTAAAGTAATGCTGCGCAAGCTAATCGACGAAAAACGTGTACAGGCGCGTGGTGTGATTGGCTTATGGCCCGCTAACAGCGTTGATGACGATGTCATTGAAGTCTATGCCGATGAAAGCCGCAGCGAGGTTATTGAGCGTTTACATCACATTCGCCAGCAGACCACCAAAGGGCGTGATGGTATTTGCTACAGCCTAGCAGATTTTATTGCGCCTAAAGAGAGCGGCAAAGCCGACTGGATTGGGGGCTTTGCGGTTACCACAGGCCATGGGGTTGATGAACTTTCCAAAGCCTATGAAGCAGCTGGTGACGATTACAACGCCATCATGGTGCAAGCATTAACTGACCGTTTGGCAGAGGCGTTTGCCGAACGCATGCACGAGCGTGTGCGCAAAGAGTTTTGGGGCTACGTACCGGAAGAAACACTAGATAACGACGCCCTAATTGCCGAGAAATACCAGGGTATCCGCCCTGCTCCCGGCTACCCAGCCTGCCCTGACCATACCGAAAAGGCCACGCTGTTCCGGCTGCTTGATGCGACACAAAACACCGGCTTGGCACTGACCGAAAACTTTGCCATGTGGCCTGCGGCGGCAGTATCTGGTTGGTACTTCGCCCACCCACAGTCAAAATACTTCTCTACGGGCAAAATCACTCGGGATCAAGTGGAAGCGATTGCACAGCGTAAGCAAATGCCACTAGTAGAAATGGAGCGCTGGCTCTCTCCGGTGCTTTCCTACGATCCTAGCTAACGTTTAGCTGATGTCGCCAGTGGGTCGCCGCCAAGGTAAGGTAATGCGCCTAGCCTTACCCATCATGTTGGGCATGCTCTCACAAAGCATGCTCAACCTTATTGACGCTGCATTGGTCGGGCATTTAGGACAAGAAGCCTTGGCAGGGGTTGGTATCGGCGGCTATGCCATGTTTATGATGACAGCGCTGGTATTTGGCCTCTCCTCCAGCGTCCAGTCACAAACCTCTCAGGACCTGGGCGCAAGACACTTCCCACTAACTCGCTCACTTCACTCGGGCTTGCTTATCGCGGTAATCGTCGCCCTTCCACTCTCGTGCCTGGCATGGTGGCAAGCGCCTTGGCTAATACAAGTGATTGCGCCTGCCGATGATGTGACGGCCATTGCCGTGGAGTATTTCCGCTGGCGCGTGGTGTCGTTAACAGCGATTGCCCTGACACTTTGCTTTCGTGGTTACTGGAACGGGCGACAGCACACGCACCTTTACCTCCGCATTATTGTGATTGTGCATGTGTTTAACGTAATTGCCAGCGCCGGTCTAATTTACGGCATCGGCGGCCTTCCGGCGCTGGGTATCAGTGGCGCGGGTATTGGTACAACGCTTTCTTTACTGCTTGGGCTACTCATTTGGGCGGGCGTAACGTATCACGCTGGTGCGCTTACCCAACAGAAGCAGACGTTGCACTCACTAAAAAAAACGCTATTACTCGCCTTTCCCCACTCCATGCAACAAGTGTGGTTCGCAGCAGGTTATGTGGTGTTGTTCTGGCTATTAGGCAGGATGGGCACGGAAAGTGTCGCTGTTGGCCATGTGTTAGTGAATTTATCGTTGCTGCTTATTTTACCTGGGGTCGGTGTTGGCATCGCAGCGATGAGTTTGGTGGGAGAAGCATTAGGCCGAGATGATCTACAGGCGGCTCACCGCTGGGGGATCGACGCTTTAAGTGTCGCTGGCGTGATGCTAACCGTGTTGGCACTCCCCATGCTCTTGTTCCCTGCAGCGGTTCTGACTATTTTCTTCGAAGACCCTTCGCTCATTCAGCTGGGTACTCTACCGTTACAAATTACTGGCCTTATGATTGTGCTAGATGCAGCCGCCCTGGTGCTGGCTCAGGCATTAATGGGCGCCGGAGCCCAGCGAACAGTGATGCTGCTTACTTTGGGTATACAGTGGTTGGTATTCTTACCAATGGCTTGGTGGGTAGGTATTGAACTGGGCTATGGGCTACTCGGTGTCTGGTTAGTGCAACTCTTTTACCGCTCGCTCAATTCCGGCAGCTTCTTATGGGTTTGGCAGCGTCGACGCTGGTTAGCTCAAGCGCTATGACTTATGAACCATAAATACCATTTAGCGATAAAAAGATAATTATATATTCTTTTGTAGAATATGACGCCCGCGTTAAGGTGGCGGCACATTACCGTCCGTCTCGACGTGACCATTTCGCTTTTAGCAGGATCGTGCCACATGTACCGTTATGATATTCACGACCAAACGTTGGTTGACGAGCGTGTTGCTCAGTTTCGTGACCAGATGGACCGCTACCGCGCCGGGCGTTTGGGAGAAGAAGAGTTTCGCCCATTGCGACTCCAGAACGGCCTCTATATTCAGAAGCATGCGCCCATGCTACGTATTGCCATTCCTTACGGCATGTTGGCAGGCAAACAGCTTCGTGCATTAGCGGACATTACCCGTCGTTATGACCGTGGTTATGGTCACTTCACGACTCGGCAAAACTTGCAGTTGAACTGGCCCGCCTTGGAAGATGTGCCCGATATTTTGGCAGACCTAGCCAAAGTACAAATGCACGCCATTCAAACCAGTGGCAACTGTATCCGTAATACCACCAGTGACCAATTTGCCGGTATCGCGGGTGATGAAGTCGAAGATCCACGCCCTTGGTGTGAGTTAATTCGCCAATGGTCGACGTTACATCCTGAGTTTGCCTATCTGCCGCGCAAATTTAAAATTGCCGTCAGCGGTGCCGCACAGGATCGTGCAGCCATCCAAGTTCATGATATCGGCCTACGGTTATGGCATAACGCAGACGGTGAAGTACGCATTAAAGTGTTAGCCGGTGGTGGTCTTGGCCGTACGCCGATGATTGGCGACGTAGTGCGCGAGGACTTGCCCTGGCAGCATTTGCTAACATATTTGGAAGCGTGTGTTCGCGTTTATAACCAATTTGGTCGTCGCGATAACAAGTTTAAAGCACGTATTAAAATACTGGTCAAAGCGCTCGGTATTGAAGAGTTCCGTCGTCGCGTTGATGAAGAGTGGGCGCACCTTAAAGATGGCCCACAAACACTCAACCAAGCAGCGGTTGATGCGGCCAAGATCCATTTCCCCGAGCCAGCGCGTCGTCCGGTTACTGATAGCGCCATTGCCGAATTCGAACGACTTCGCGGCGAAAATCGCAGCTTAGCTCGCTTTGTGACAAATAACGTCACCGACCACAAAGTTTCGGGCTATAAAGCCGTGACCCTTTCGCTTAAGCGCCGCGAGCACGCGCCTGGCGACGTCACTGCAGACCAGATGGAAGCCGTCGCCGACTTGGCAGATCGCTATAGCTTTGGTGAAGTCCGCGTGACCCACGAACAGAATCTGGTGCTGTCTGACGTTCCCGTCGACGAACTGGAAGCACTTTGGAAAGAGCTTGATGCACTGGGCATGGCTAACCCAACAGTGGGTACGCTGAACGATATTATCTGCTGCCCTGGTGGCGACTACTGCGGCTTGGCTAATGCGGTCTCCATTCCTATCGCTCAAGCACTACAGGAGCGGTTTGAAGACCTGGATTTTCTCTACGATCTCGGTCCCTTGGATCTCAACATCTCAGGCTGCATGAACGCCTGTGGGCACCACCATGTTGGTCACATCGGCATACTTGGCGTTGATAAAAAAGGCGAAGAGTATTACCAGATCTCAATTGGCGGTAACTCAACAGACGATGCGTCATTAGGCAAAATCCTTGGGCCCTCCTTCTTCCGCGAAGATGTACCAGACGTGGTCGATAAAGTACTTCAAGTCTATGTGGCCGAACGCCATGAAGACGAGCGATTCCTCGACACCTATCGCCGTATTGGCTTAAAACCCTTTAAGGAGCGTGTTTATGCCCAGCAATGACACTCAAACTGACGCGGTTGAGCTTACGCCAGTACATGTCGACCATCTGATCGCTGATGGTGAGCTGGCCGCCGAAAATGCTTGGTGTGTCTCTTATGACACAGAAACACTTCCTGAACAGCGTCCTGCCTTTGTGCCGTTGGCACTCTGGCAAGCGAACCAAGACGATGTCGAGCTAGCACCGCTGCTTTCAAGTGATACCGAGTTAACCACTGAACTTGGCCAGCAGCTGAGCGGAATCAACGCTATTGCCGTTGATTTCCCAGCATTCACTGACGGACGTGGCTATACCCTGGCCCGTTTGCTGCGCGAACGCTATGGCTATACCGGTGAAATACGTGCTGTCGGTGATGTTTTAGTCGATCAGTTGGATTACATGCGCCGCTGTGGTTTTACCGCTATGGCCTTGCGTGATGACCAGCACCCTGATGATGCTATCCGTGCGCTTAATATGTTCAGCGTTCGCTATCAAACTGACGTTGAACAGCGCCAAGCACTGTTCGAACGCCGCTTATTGGCCAGTGAATAGTAACAAGCAATAACGCTGTCAATGCATAGGTCGACGCAAAGACAGAGCTAGCAACAAAAGGGCAGCCACAGCTGCCCTTTTGCTTAATAATAACGAGTTTATTAACCGCGACGTTTTTGCTGGCGCTCACGATTATTCATTTTAGCCCGATCGCTTTTACGCAACATGACCCAGGTAGCCCCCAGGCCGCCCTCTGAAGGCTGCGCAGAGACATACGCTTGTACTTCATCAAACTGACTAAGCCACTTGGCTAGGTAAGAGCGTAGGACATTTGCAGGGCTGTCTACCTCTCGCCCTCTCCCATGCACAATTAGCACAGAACGAAGGTCATGGGCGTAAGCTTCTTGAATAAACGGAAAAAGCATTCTGCGGCACTCTGACAACGGCCTTCGTAAAAGATGCAGCTGCGCCTGAACACTGTAACCTCCGTGTTTCAGTTTATCGACAACCCCTTGTTGAATACCTTCCCGGCGGAATTCCATTGGATCAAAAGGCGGCAAAAGATCAACAAAATCGTCAGATAAGAAATTGCGCTCTTCTAGCTGCTCTTGGGCGCTGTCACGGCGAGCTAGCTGAGCCTCAGACGGCTGATGACGCTGAGTGCCTGTGTCTGCGCGGTTACGCTTGGTTAGTGGTTTAACATCACCAACTAACGCACGGAAATCCATATCGCCATGAAGTGACTGGTTCATAACAGGCTCCTCCGGTAGGGTCTAATGCCTAAGCGTCTACTGCCTATCCTAGCAAACCCACTGACATTGCTTAAGACTTGTTTTCATTAACATCTGACACGACGCGGATCGCCAGCCCAATGGAAGGAGGTTATATGAAGTGGTTAAAACGATTAGCGGCACTCGGTATATTACTTACCGTTGGTAGCGCGGGCTGGTTATGGTTAACCATGCTCAGCCCATGGTTTTATGAACGCCCCGCTCACCTACCGGTCATCGAACAACGTACCCACCATGTGTTTGTGTACGGTACATTGCGCTACTCGCCAGTGCGCTGGGTGGTGATGGGCAGCTCAGGTAACCCACAGCCAGCTCGGCTTGAAGGCTTTACAAAAGAGGGCCTTGATCTGGCTCCCGATGCCAATAGCGTTGTAGAGGGTTTACGGTTAGCAGTCACCGCCGATCAGTTAGCGCGTTTAGACCGATATGAGCGTTTGGGCATCCGTTATGAGCGGATAAAGCAAACCTTATCCGATGGTTCAAGGGTTTGGGTTTATGTTCGATTGCCAACGCTGAGTCAATTGACCTCTCCTGTCCAACAAGCAGCTCTGATAACATAGACAACCATTACAGTAATGCCTTTTTAGCCCTTACCCCTGGGATATCTCATGAGTGATTCGACGCCGTTTGTTCTGATTCTTTATTATTCGCGCTCCGGAGCCACTGCGGATATGGCACGCCAAATAGCGGCGGGTGTCGAAAGCATGCCCGGCATAGAAGCCCGCCTCCGCACTGTGCCGCCTGTCTCCACTACCTGTGAAGCTGTTGCCCCTGAGATTCCGGAAGAAGGAGCCGTTTATGCAGATCTTGATGATTTGCGCCACTGCAGTGCTTTAGCATTGGGCAGCCCTACACGCTTTGGCAATATGGCCGCGCCGCTTAAATACTTCCTTGATACTACAAGTAGTCTGTGGATGAATGGGGCATTAATCGACAAACCTGCCTGTGCGTTTACGTCCACTTCAAGCCTTCACGGCGGCCAGGAAAGTACATTACTCACTATGCTTATTCCACTGCTGCACCATGGCATGGTCTACGCAGGCATCCCTTATAATGAAACCGCCCTGCTGAATACCAAAACGGGAGGCACACCCTATGGGGCTAGCCATGTCGCTGGTTCGCGAAGCGACCGTTCTGTCGATGAACACGAGCGCGCCTTATGTCTTGCCCAAGGTAAACGGTTAGCTAAATTGGCGCTTGCGCTACATGCAATGCGTCAGGAGGAATCTGCATGAGGCAGTGGTTAGAAGGTCTAGAAGCCCAACACGGACTAGATAAGCTCACACGGCAAGCAAGGCAGTTAGTCCTGGTCAGCTTTGTTATTTTACTGCTACTGGTTATTTACCGAGGCTTTTTTATCCAAGGAGACACCTTTAACTGGCGTCCTGTGGTCGCTTTTGTATTGCCATTGTTACTATTTCTCCCCTCTATCATTGGTCAGCGTGCTAGGGGTCATGCTTGGTTAGCGTTTGTCAGCCTGCTCTACTTTACCCAAGGCGTCATGTTAGCCACCTTGCCTGGGCAAGGTATGCGCGGTGTACTTGAGGCGGTTATCTCGCTGGCGCTGTTCACTGGTTGCATGGCGTACGCACGTTTTCGCAGCCGCCAACAGCGCCAAGGGTAAGCTTAGCGAGCGCTAAGAGTAAAAGAGATGCGCTAGTAGGGATAAAACCATAACCAGCCACATATGCCTGCCGCTACTAAAAAAGCACCTAGCGCAAACAGGTGGTGTTTAGTTCGGTGGGTCTGTTTTATATCAACCGGTTCACTCGTAAAACGTTTGATGCCCGTCACCATCGCCGCTACTAAATTCTCTCCCTGCAGAGCATGCACCACGACACCCACAAGATGAAGCCCTATGAGAATAAGCAATACATCGCTATTGAGTGCATGCAAGCTGGCTAGTTCGCCACTTATGTCTCGGCCTAGCAAACCGTAAAGCGGTCCCTGAAAAAAGATATCGTCACTAAGAAACAGCCCACTCACCGCTTGAAAGCTCAGTGAGAGTAATAAAAGCACTACCATCCAGCCACCTAGTGGGTTGTGGCTTGCATAGCGTGGCGCACGGCGCTTGAACAGCGCCTTGGTATACACTGCCGTGTCTCTAGGCCCGTATACAAAGGTGCTAAAGCGCGCATAAGTAGTGCCTAAGACGCCCCAAATGATGCGAAAAATCAGCAAACCAATAATGAGGTAGCCGGCTTGGGCATGCACCTCAATGGGAAACAAAAACGGAATGCCGTCAGTTTTTGTGGTGTAGAAAGAAACGGCTACGGCCACCACCAGACACCAATGAAATAAACGTACAAAGACATCCCAAACGGCTACCTGTTTTCTATCGTGCTGCATTAAATTGCCCTTTGTCTGTAGTTCATACATTTTCTCATTTCTTCTATGTTTCTGATAGAACGCATTACAGAAGGTGGTCAACGCGTTATACAATCAAACAGCTTAAGGTTGGTCATGTATCTTCATCCTCTGATTAAGGCTTCTAAGCAGGGCCACGAGACAGAGCTTGAGCTTTGCAAAAAGACCAGCGAATATGAACAAAACTTAAAGGGAGCAGCATTCAATGACACGCAATATAGCTGACATTAGGCGCGATTATGAAGGTGGCCGCCTTGACGAAGATCAGGCCCCCGACAACCCTTTTGTTCTGTTTGATGAGTGGTTTAGCCTAGCGCTAGAAACAGAAGGAAAAGATGGCAACGCGATGACCCTTTCTACTGTAGATAGCCAGGGCCGTCCTCATGCCCGGGTTGTGCTACTAAAAGGATTTGATGAGCGCGGCATGGTATTTTTCACCAACTATCACAGCCATAAAGGCAGCGAGCTAAGCAATGTACCTTATGCAGCAATGACTTTTTGGTGGCCTTCGCTGTCGCGCCAGATCCGTATTGAGGGGCCTGTCGAGCAAGTAAGCCATGAAGAGTCTGATGACTACTTTTCGAGCCGCCCACGCGGCAGCCAACTCGGCGCTTGGATTGCCACACAAAGCGTAGTAATCCCCGATCGCAACTGGATTGAAGAGCGTCAAAAACGCTTTGAACAAGCCTACGAAGGCCAAGATATACCGCGTCCGAATCATTGGGGTGGTTATCGAGTTAATCCGGAAATGATTGAGTTCTGGCAAGGGCAACCCAGTCGTCTTCACGACCGCCTCCGCTTTGAACGGCGTGACGGCGGCGATTGGAGCCGCTTTCGCTTAGCTCCTTAATTTAGCCCTTTGATGTAGCGCTGTTGCCATTTCATGATTAGGCCCGCCTCAAAAGAGGCGGGCCTAATCATGTCAGCATGTAATCTAATCAGGCAGACTCTCCAACCGATGTCTCTGCCATTCACTTTCCGGTTCGTTAAGCCTCAGTACAGCATCAATGACCTGCTCTTCCATGTTGTAACGGCATCTAAAGCCCAAGTGTTTCATCAAAGCGCGCATGGGATGATTATCGACCATAATTTTGCCGATCATTTCGAGCGTGCCAATGTTGGTGCAGTAGTCGATCATCTTTTTCATCAACAGACTACCGATGCCCAGCCCCTGTAAATCGTCACGGATGATGACCGAAAATTCCGTACGAATATTGTCGGGGTCGTTCCACACACGTACAACGCCTAACATCTCTTTGCTACCGTCATCGTGTTGATGTTCAGCAATAAAAGCCATCTGACGATCGTAGTTAATATGTGACAGAATCGACAAATCACGCTGGGTTAAATTAGATTTATTGTGGAAGTAGCGAAAACGAATGCTCTCCTCTGACAACTGTTGGTGAAACGTTGTAATTAGGGGCGCGTCTTCCGCGCGGATGGGGCGAACCTCTACACGCCATCCATTTTTAAGCGTTACCCACTCACGTAACTCTTCAGGGTAAGGCATGATGGCAAATCGCGCAGGTGTGCCTAGATCCATCGCAAAATCTACTGCTAACATCCCATCACGGTTCAGCAGTAGTGGATTGAGCTCCAGTCCTCTCAAGTCGCCTAAGTCGGACGCCATCTGTGACAGCTTGACCAACAGCTGACATAGCCGTTGAATATCCCGCTCAGGATCAGCCGAATGCTCGCGAATCAATGAAGCCGCATGGGTTCTGCCTACTACGTCAGCGGCCAAGCTCATGTTCAGTGGTGGCAATGCTACCTGACGATCTGCCAACACATTCACTTTGTAACCACCAATGCCAAACACAATAAGTGGACCAAATACAGGATCACGAGTAATACCCGCACAAATCTGCATTGAATGTTTACCACGTTGCATGGGCTGTAAACAGTATTCGCGAATGGCATATTCGGGAAATTTCTCGCGAACCTTGTCGCCTAGCTGGCGGATACCTTCCGCAATTTGTTCCGGCGTTTCTAAATCCTGGAGCAACCCTGCGGAAATTTTATGAGGATGTTTGCGATAACGATAAGGTCGACAGTTACCTTCGTGAATGACTTTTAGTGCCTTAGGCCCAGGAAAATGATCCGCCATTGCCAATGCTTCTTCAGGGTTTGCCAGGTAGACACTAGGCGCAGCAGGAATGCCGTAGGCTTCTAATACCTGAGCCGTTTCGGAATGGGTCAACGTTTGTCGCCCCTCCGCTTTGGCGTTTTTAATCAGTGCGCGACACTCCGCACGAATCTCTACGCTGGTGGAAAAGGGTAAGCTAGGCGGAATTTCATGCAGTAGCGCTTGAACACGCTGGTAGTCCACCATATGCATAAATGCTTTCACCGTCTTTTCTGGCGACGTATAGGTAGGAATACCAGCCAAATTGCAAATATGCCGGGCGTTCAATGCTTCTTTCAGCCCCATCCAGCTTGTCAGCAAATTGCGCTTAAACGACTTTCGGTGATCAATTAACGCCTGGGCGGTGGCCAATGAGGGGGCTAAACGGGTAGGCGCATGTACCACCAGAACTGCATCTACATGAGGATCCGCAGTAACAATTTTTAGCGCTTCAACAAACCGCTCTGGCGTCGCATTGCCTCCTAGATCCACCGGGTTTTCACCGGGTTTGCTCATATCTACCTGACTTTTATGCAGAGCGCGCTGAGTCTCTTCGGTAAACTCTGCCAGCTTCCCACCAGCGCTAATCAGTTTATCGATTGCTAGCATGGCAGGCCCTAACCCATTAGAGACAATTGCCAAGCGATCACCGCGTAGCGGTTTCATTCGCGATAAAGTTTCAAGCGCATCCAGCAGCTCATCATAGTCATTAACACGAACAACACCCGCGCGGGCAAAAGCCGCGTCAAACACCACGTCACGATTAGCAATACCCGGGGTTGGCGCCATGCCAGAAATATCAGATTGTGGCGTTCGACCGCTTTTAATAGCGACAACCAAGCGGTTACGCGAGGCATCACGTACCGAGGTCATAAAATGTTGAGCGTCCATTACTCGCTCGAGGTGTAGCAAAATGGCTTGCGCTGGAGAGAACTGATTTACGTAGTCAATTAAATCTGGCAGCAATACATCGACACTGTCGCCTACCGTTATTAGGTGCGAAAACCCAACGTCACGACCAGCCGCCCAATCGATCATGGCATTGGCTAGCATCCCCGACTGCCCTAAATAAGCCACTCTGCCCGCTTTTACAGGCTGACTAGCATAGGAGGCATTCAGCTTTTTGCCAGGCACAATCAAGCCCATGCACTCTGGCCCTAACACACGAATACCGGACTCTATCGCTGATTGCAGCATACGCTGCCGGATAGACCCTTTATTACCCGTTTCACGATCAAGGTAAGCACCACCTGATAGTACCAGAGCTGCTTTTACACCAAACTGGCCAAGCTTTTTGATAAGGCTAGGAACGCCATCAATAGGAGAACAAATAACTGCTAGATCAGGAATTTCAGGCAGCTCATTTACCGTACGGAAACAATTTACGCCAAAAACCTTGTCATACCCTTTAAGATTGACTGCCCATATTTTTCCTTTGAACCCGCCCTCCTGAAGGTTATTAAGCACTAACCCCCCTAACGACGCTGGCTTTTCAGAGGCACCGAACACGGCCACTGTGCGCGGTTCGAAAAAATGATGCAAAAAGCGTGTACTCACGAATGCGTCTCCCCTGAAATTAATAGCCACTATGTACGACTTATTGACACTGTCGCGCAAGCCCCCGAGACGATTAAGGTGTCGATATTGTCTTCGGAGCACTTGCATGATTACTGCCTACCTTACCCACCCCGACTGCTCATTGCATCATATGGGGCCTGAACATCCTGAAAGTCCGCAGCGGCTTGAGGCGATACGCGCGCGCCTATCCCTAGCGGGACTTCTTCAACAAACCATGCAAGCAGATGCCAAAGAAGCGTGTGACGACGCATTAGCAAGAGTGCATCCGGTCAGGCATCTTAACGCACTCAAGAAGTGCGTTCCCGATGAAGGCATTGTTACGCTCGATAGCGACACAATGATGAACCCCGATAGCTTAAAAGCGGCAAAAGTAGCCGCAGGCGCCGTTATCCGTGGTGTTGATCAGGTTTTTAAACGCCAAGCAGATAATGTTTTTTGTGCAGTACGACCACCTGGTCATCATGCAGAAGCAGCTGATGCAATGGGATTTTGCTTTTATAACAACGTTGCCGTTGGTGCTGCCCACGCTAAAGCTAAATATGGCGCTAGGCGTATTGCAATCCTCGATTTTGATGTCCATCAATGTAACGGCACTATCGATATTTTCAAAAACGATCCTGAGGTATTGATATGCACCAGCTTCCAATATCCATTTTACCCATGGCGCTATTTACGCAGTGAATGGCAAAACGTAGTTAATACACCGCTAGAAGTAGGCACTGACAGTACTGAGTTTAGGCGCATTATAGAACGACAGTGGCTTCCTGCTCTTCATGCGTTCAAACCAGATTTGGTGATGCTTTCTGCTGGTTTCGATGCCCACCGTGACGATCCAATGGGAGACATTTGTTTAGAAGATGAAGATTTCTATTGGGTAACGCACTTAGCAATGGAGATTGCGGCCCTTTATGCAGAAAACCGCGTGGTTTCTGTGCTTGAAGGAGGCTATAACCCTAAGACGCTTGCCAGCGGTGCAGAAGCCCACTTAAAAGCTTTATTGGGTTTACCCTTTATGGATGTTCCATAAAGGGTACCAACAACTACAGCAGCTCGTTGCACTGTATTGCTTGAAAACTGTGCCACCTTAAAACTGGACGAGTGTGATAACATGCGGCTCTATTGACGTTTACTCACGTGACTTTTATGACCGCTACTTCTGAAGAGCATGCTGCGCTGCGCATAGCCTCAGGGCGTAAGCCCTTTGTCGAACCTTTACGGTTGGGTGAACGATTAAAACAGATTCGCCTTGCTAACCAGTGGACACTGGAGGACGTTAGCCAGCGCACAGGCTTAGCACGGTCAACGCTTTCTAAGATCGAAAATGATCAGGTGTCGCCAACATTCAGTGTGGTTCAAAAGCTAATTACAGGGCTGAACATCGATTTGCCCCAGCTTTTTACTCCGCCAAAGCGTGAACGCTATACCATGGGGCGTAGAGACCTTACCCGTAAAGGTAAAGGTCAGCTACACCCCACCCCAACGTACGAACATGAATTACTAGGGCATCAGCTTGCTCAAAAGCGCATGATTCCCTTTAAAACTATTGTCAGAGCACGCAGTTTTGATGAGTATCATCAGTGGGTACGCCACGATGGCGAAGAATTCCTAATGATTTTGCAGGGTGACATCATGCTTTACACGGAGTTTTATGCCCCGCTGGTGTTAGCCGAAGGCGATAGTATTTATTTTGATAGTGATATGGGCCATGCCCTTGTGTCTACCAGCCCAGAAGATGCAGTCGTGCTTTCCGTTTGTACCCGGGGCGACTTAGTGTAGGCTGCTTAAAGCAAGCAGCACTACAAACAATTTGTTGGCTTAGGCAAGCCAGCAATACGAGCAATACGTTTTGGTGGGCTACCTGGGAACAGCGTCATTAAATAAATCGAATTTCCTTTATCGTCACCCAGGGTCTGTTTAGTTGCTTTGACCAATGGGCGCATCGCGGGTGCCATCTCATATCGGTTATAGAAATCGCGTACTAACTGAATAATTTCCCAGTGCTTTTCTGTGAGGGTTAGCCCTTCGTCTTCAGCAAGTAAATTAGCAATTTCAATGTTCCATTGCTGTTGATTAACAAGATACCCTTCAGGGTCTAACTTAATTTTTTCAGATGAATCAAGATAACGGTATAATTTTTGATTGCTCATGTTTAGTGCCAAGAAATAATCTGTTCATTTTGCTCAGTTAGCGCAACAAAACCATCAACCTCTATCAAAGGCATCTCATGAATAGCAGCAATGGTATGCACCCCCCTTGAAATAGCATCTTCCGCTAATAAGTAAATCGAAACTGTACTTACTAGCCAGCCTTGCCATTCAGGATAAAACGCTGCCTGAACACCATCCTCAATCAGCACAACAGCATCGCCACTGCTGAGGGCATTAAGCATTTGTAGCGCTGAATCGCTATAAGGAGGTTTATTCAAAATATGCAGCATGTTTGACTACTCTATTAAAAATTGAGTACATAAGGATAACGCTGAAATAGTTCCGGTATCTCTGCGGTTGTTACTAAGGTAACTCCCTCGACCAGCTGCTCAGCCCTTATGTTAAAAGCCATCAGTGTCTCTAAGGGCACTAGAATATTTTCTATATCATACATCTCTAACATATCAATCGTCGGCAGTGTCGCTTTTTGGCCCGGAGCGCCGGACTTCTGTTCTTTAAGCAACGCAAGTACGCCCTGCCCTAGAAATAGCAGGCTAACAGACTGCCCAAAAGCAGCGGCCACTAGCGCTACATCCAGCCCTTCTCGCAATGCGTTTGAGCTATAGGGTGCATGCCGTATAACAATGAGCTGCTCATTTGCTCTAGCCATTTGTAATCCCTATGCAAATGTAATCAACCGATCACAGCACTGCTGTAACTCAAGCAACTGCCCTAGCCCGGTTAGTTCAAAGGGGGCCTCAAGGTTGAAATTCACCTGCCCGTGCCGCTTAGCTTCTGATTCACTCATTACACCACGGCGTAATGCCGCTGCGATACAGACGTCTAGAGCCACTCCATGTTGGCGATGCAATTCTACCCATGCGTCTCGCATATTAAGCTCATCTTGCGGAGGAGCCATCAGTTGAGAGGCATTCTGAACGCCATCCTGGTAGAAAAAAACACCCTTAATTTGATGCCCTTTATTTAGAACCGCTTGAGCAAAGCGCAGCGCAGAATGAGGAGCTGAACTACTATACGGTGCCCCCATGATCAATAAGCCGTACTGCATCGCAGTCATCTCGTACATGGTTGTCATAAAAAAACAGACCCTACCAAGTAGGGCCTGCTATGAAACGTACTACTGATTTAATCAGTCGTTGCTCATGATGCCCAATATCGCAAGCAGACTGACAAACAAGTTATAGATAGATACGTAGAGTGTGACAGTCGCGAGAATGTAGTTAGTTTCTCCTGCCCGGTGAACGATTTCACTGGTTTGATAAAGAATCGCTGCTGACGCAAATAGCACAAAACCAGCGGAAACCATTAAAGAAAGCGCAGGAATATTAAAGATCAGGCCAGCGACCATGGCCAAAATCAGCACAATGGCACCTGCCATTAGGAAATTGCCTAAAAAGCTGAAATCTTTCTTGGTGGTTAATGCAATTGCAGAAAGACCAATGAACGTCAGCCCTGTCATTGCCAACGCATTCATAATCAAAGCGCCACCGTTAGGCAACGTAAGATAAGCGGAGATGATAGGGCCAAGCGTAAAGCCCATAAAACCGGTGAATGCAAAAGTAGACAATAAACCAACAGCAGAATTAGCCGTCTTGTGTACCAGGAACATCAGCCCATACGCGCCGATAAAGAACACAAAAATGTTCATTTGTTGGATGCCCATTGCGACAGAAGCACCCGCAGTGACCGCAGAAAATAGCAGTGTCATGGCCAACAGTGCATAGGTGTTACGCAACACTTTATTAGCGCTAACACTGCTTACTCCGCTGCGCGTTTGCGCTCTCGCCGTGCTCGAATCGTTAAAAGCCATTTTTCTATGCTCCCTAATAGTAATACTAACAACGGACAAGAATGCCGTTACCAAGTTCCAGACGCAAGTATTTGTCTTCCACGTAAATAACTGCTTTTTGGGGCAGTCGCTCCCCCAGCGTTGACTATGCTTAACATTTTACGCTGTTTTGGACATGAAAATGCCCTATGGAATTCCCCTGACCGTCAACACATTTAGCTTGATTGTCTTCATCTCTACCGAAGGCTGCGGCATTGGAAATGAAGATATTCGCTACGAAATGGTTGTCGATCCTAACGAGGCTACTTTATATCTGCTGGCGAGAATACAAAAGGCAGCGTGCTAATCATTCACGGCGGGGGCAGCATTGAAACTAAGGAACGACAACTTGCAAGCAAGCGCTCTTTGAAAAATTCAAACAGTGGTGAAATGGAAGGCTGTAAAACGTTTAGAAAACAACGGCGGCGGCAGCTAAAATCGCTATCCATCGCCGCTTATTTTCTATGTCAGTGAAACGTTATCGTCATCGTCTTCTCTGTTGTGAGGCAAATGCTGTGTTGTCGCTGCCTGACGCACATCCTGAGCGTTGTAAAGCCGCGCATCAAGTACGCTCAACACCGCCAACTGTGCAAATAGCACTGCGAAACAAATAATAAGGCCTTTCAACATGGCAGCATTCCTTAGTAGGCTAACAACATTGTCGTTAGTAGCGAATAATAGCCCTGAGCTGAAAGAAAGCAATGGGGGTTGAAAAATAATTTACCCTGTCATCACCTGATCCTTTTCCCCCACGCTTTTAAGACCTTTTATAAGTCATCGCTCACCTATTAACCTGCAAATTCTTCGGTATCAATATCAGCTTGTTGCGCATCATTATAACGAGCACCAGCCACTTGATTCGGTAACATCATTCCATTGAGCTGAACCACGGTTGCATCTTCTAACTTGATCGTTTCAGCGCTTAAATTCTCGCGCATATGCGTTACTAAACGGGTTCCTGGTATGGGGATAATATGATTCCCTTGGGCGTTTAACCATGCCAACGCCAGCTGTGCAGGAGACACCTCCAAACGAGTAGCCAGTGCCTTGAAGTCAGTTAATAAAGATAGATTATTAGGTAAGTTTTCTTTGCTAAACCGGGGCATTCCTGCGCGCATGTCACCCGTTGAAAACTCCGTATTTTCCTCCATTAACCCCGTCAAAAAGCCACGCCCTAAGGGGCTAAACGCAACCAAGGCTACACCTAATTCTAGACATACCTCCTTAAGAGCAATCTCGGGATTACGTGTCCAGAGTGAGTACTCTGACTGAACTGCTGCTATAGGATACTCCGCATTGCCCTTGCGAAGTGTTTCTGCTGATATCTCAGATAAACCAACCGCACCGACTTTACCCTCTTCGACGAGTCGGCCAATCGCACCCACACTCTCTTCGATGGCAACATTACGATCTAAGCGATGTAGATAATAGATGTCTAGATGATCCGTTTTCAGTCGTTTTAGGCTCTCCTCACACTGACGGCGCAGCGTATTAGGCCGTCCATCGATCACGCGATTTCCCGTTTCAGCGTCCAATGCCATACCACATTTACTGGCAAGAAGCAGTTGATGTCGCTTTGTCTTTAAGGCAAGCCCTAACAGGCGTTCATTAGCGGTTCCACCATAGAGTGTCGCCGTATCAAAATGGCGGTACCCCATCTCAAAGGCTT
Source organism: Halomonas qinghailakensis (assembly GCF_025820815.1). Classification (NCBI taxonomy): domain Bacteria; kingdom Pseudomonadati; phylum Pseudomonadota; class Gammaproteobacteria; order Oceanospirillales; family Halomonadaceae; genus Halomonas; species Halomonas qinghailakensis. The sequence continues at coordinate 3,641,427 of NZ_CP096973.1, forward strand.
CTTCTAACACCTGAAGCGCCTCCTTTTCTGGCACATACTGTCCATAGCCATGAGAAAGGTTCATACACCCCAGGCCAATACGAGGAGATGAAACATCATTTAATCGGTCAAAAAACGCAGACATAGCAACCTCTAAGTGATTGTCTTTAGTTAGAATAATAACCCTTCAGTGTTATCCGCTTCACTAAGATTGAAAACCTGCGAACGTAGCCAGTCGGGCAAGCGGTGCTCAAGATAATAACGCGGCCGCCAAGGAGGGCCTTCGACAAACCCCACATGCCCCCCAGAAGCATGCAACTCCAGGGTGACATAACTTGGCAGGGCCTTAGCATCAGGAATACTGTGAGGATAGATAAAGGGGTCATCTTGTGCATGCACCATGAGCGTTGGAATACGTAGGCGCTCAACAAAAAAGGCACTGCTACAGCGGCGATAATAGTCATCGGCACTTTCAAAGCCGTGTAGTGGCGCAGTTACACGGCCATCAAAATCCCAAAATGTTTTCATACCATCTAGCGTTTCCAGCGCCGCTAAATGCGCCAGCTCCTTATGACGGCCTTGATGTGAAAGTGCGCGCTGTTTGCTTTGAACATAATGGCGTAGGTCACGCAGGAAACGTGCTTGATAAATCTTGGACACCCCTTTGTTTATTCGATCTGCACAGTGATCTAGCCGAAACGGCACCGATACCGCTACTGCCGCCCTCAGCGGTGTATTACTACCCTCCTCACCTAAATACTTAAGCAGCACGTTCCCGCCTAGTGAATAACCCACGGCGGTAAATAGTTTAGTGGGGTAGCGTGAGGTCAGTTGATTAACCACTTCTGCCAAGTCATCACTCGCCCCTGAGTGGTACCCCCTCGCACGCTGGTTTGGCTCACCAGAGCAACCGCGCCAATTAACGGCCACGCTTTGCCAACCATACGCCGCTAATGCCTGCTGCTGCCCTAGGATATACAAAGAAGAAGAACTGCCGGTTAGCCCATGGAGCAGCAGCACGCAATGGCCCGATGCTCCCTCAGGCCCATACCAATCCATGTCGATAAAATCGCCGTCTTCCAGCGTTAACCGCTCTCGCTGACGGCGCAATTGAGGCGGCTTGCGACATAAAGGACTGTAAAGCGTTTGCAAATGTCCGCCAGGCAACCAGCGCGAAGCACGAAATGGGAATGCGGATCGAAACGGGATCATAGAGGGAAAGTGCCAGCAAAAAACAGCTGGCTAGCTTAGCAAAATTTTTAGGCCGTTTGCTCTAGAAGAACTACCCGCCCTGGGGCTGGTAATGGCTTGTTTTAACTAATGCATCTTACACAGACACAAGCAAGGCTCGCCTAAAATAGACAAGCCTTGTTTACCACGCCACGTTAGTGGTGCTCTTTCAGAATTTTTCAGCTTCTTTATTCAATTAACAGTGAAGAGGCTTCCAGATAACGTTCACCGTGGCTTGCTACACGCTCCTGATCGAGTGTTTCCGACCCTAGATGGACTTCCTCCAGCAGCACAGCCATAGCACTGACTTCTTCATCGACTTTCTGCAAAGCATTTTCTAGCGTGTACGTGAGCATATGAATATCACTCATTTGCGCATCTGTGATCTCATCTTGTGAAAGTAATTCTGCTAGCTGCTGATTCCCTTCGGTCAAATTTGCAAAAGCCTGTTCCAAGGTATCGGAAGCTTTCCCTTCAAAATGATCCAGACGTTCATTGTCACTGGCCACCACGAGTCCACTGCTCAATAGACCGGCCAATAAAAGTGAAGCAGTTCGTTTCATCGAGAGTTCCTTTTCAAACGTTAACGTATCAAGCATTGGCCATTAAAAATTGGCGAATTGATCACTTCTTCATCATTCATCTGATTACGAAAACCAATTTAGCACCCTCAAATCTAAAATAGAAGTAAAAGCGTATAATAATGAGAATATTTACCATTGATAAAGATGCGACAATACGCCATGCGTCATAGGGTACTTTCAACTTACGGCGTAAAGCAGTTTCAACTATCATGAATCAAGAAAGAAATATAACCATAGCTTTTAAGAATATAGCTTCTGCGACAATCAATGCCTGTCAAATTTTCATGTCACACGATCTAGGAGGTCGCCATGGAATTAGATCCTCTGTTACTTTCAAGGCTGCAGTTCGCCTTTGTTGTTTCTTTTCACGCCATTTTCCCGGTGTTTACTATCGGTTTGGCTTCCTACATTGCGCTGCTGCATGGCTTGTTCTACAAAACGGAAAACCCTGCTTGGGATCGCTTGGCGCTCTTCTGGACAAAAGTGTTTGCCGTCGTATTTGGCATGGGTGTGGTATCAGGCATTGTTATGTCATTTCAGTTTGGTACCAACTGGAGCAACTTTGCCTACGCGACGTCTAACTTCTTAGGCCCAGTACTCAGCTATGAAGTAGTAACGGCCTTTTTCTTAGAAGCTGCTTTTTTAGGCGTGCTCTTGTTTGGCCGCAATAAAGTGCCTGAAGGCGTGCACTTGTTTGCCGCCATCATGGTCGCAGTTGGCACGTTCATCTCTTCTTTCTGGATACTTTCCGCTAACAGCTGGATGCAAACACCGGCAGGTTTTGAGCTAATTGATGGTCGCTTTCATATCACTTCCTGGATGGAAGCACTCTTTAACCCCTCCTTCTGGTACCGCTTCGTTCACATGGGCATGGCGTCTTTCCTCACCGGTGGGTTCGTGGTTGCGGGCGTTAGCGCTTGGTTCTTACTACGCAAGCGTGATGTAGAAGCCAACAAAAAAGCATTATCCATGTGCTTATGGTTATTATTGATCTTAGCGCCTGCACAGGCAGTGGTAGGGGATTTTCACGGCTTAAACACGCTAGAGCATCAACCAACTAAAGTAGCTGCCATGGAAGGTAACTGGGAAACGCAAACCAACGTACCGCTGCTACTATTCGCGATTCCTGATCAAGAATCACAAACCAACCACTTTGAAATTGGTATTCCTAACTTGGCTAGCTTAATTCTAACTCACCGTGCTGATGGTGAAGTTCCTGGGCTTAACGCAGTCCCGGTAGAAGAGCAGCCACCGGTAGCGATTGTTTTTTGGTCGTTCCGCGTCATGGTAGGTATTGGCTTACTGATGATTGCTGTTGCACTAGTAGGCTTGTTGCTACGTCGTAAGGGCCGTGTCTATGAAAACCGCCTGTTCCTAAAAACGCTGACTGTCATGATTATTTCCCCCTTCCTAGCAGTTCTGGGTGGCTGGATCGTTACTGAATCCGGACGCGCCCCATGGTTGGTGTATGGCGTTATGACCCATGCAGAAGGGTTAACGCCTTCACTGACAGGTGGTATGGCTCTATTTACTTTAATTGGCTACATCGCTGTTTACAGCGTAGTGTTTTTAACAGGGATTTATTACCTCACGCGTGTTGTACGCAACGGTATGCACGAAGAGCAAATAGAAGTGGAAGGCGAAGTTGAACGCCCGAAACGTCCGTTGTCCGCTGCACACACTCCCTTTGACGATGATTTGGAAGGAGCCAACGCATGAGTATTGATCTTTCGCTCATTTGGGCTGCCATCATTGGTTTCGGCGTCATTATGTACGTCTTAATGGATGGCTTTGATCTAGGGTTAGGCATTTTGTTTCCCTTCGCACCTGATGAAGAGTCACGTGATGTCATGATGAACTCTGTTGCCCCTGTGTGGGATGGCAATGAGACGTGGCTGGTGTTGGGCGGAGCGGGTCTACTTGGCGCGTTTCCCCTGGTTTATTCTGTGTTTTTACCCGCGCTCTATATCGGTGTTTTTCTGATGTTAGCTGGGTTAATTTTTCGCGGGATCTCGTTTGAGTTTCGTTTCAAGTCTAAGAAAAATCGCCGCTGGTGGAACCGTGCTTTCTGTTGGGGCTCTGCCATAGCCACCTTCGCACAAGGCGCAGTAGTTGGTGCTTATATTCAAGGATTTGCTGTTGAAGATTTCCGCTATGTCGGTGGTGCACTGGATTGGCTGACACCCTTTACTATACTGACAGGGCTTGGACTAATGGCAGGCTATGCGCTGCTTGGCTCTACTTGGCTAATCTTGAAGTCTGAAGGTCATGTCCAACAGTGGGCTTATCGTATTACACCAAAACTGCTTTTAGCAGTACTGGTAGTATTCGGTATTGTTAGCTTATGGACACCACTGGTTAGCCCCGAAGTGCGCGACCGCTGGATGAACCAGATTCACTTAATTTGGTTCTTCCCGATTCTTGCAATGGTGTGCGCTGGAGCTCTTTATCGCGCAGTAAAACGCCAGCAGGAAGGTTTACCTTTTGTCGCAACGCTGGGCCTATTTATCTTTACCTACCTGGGCCTAATCGCTAGCAAATGGCCGGTTATCGTACCGCCTAACTATACGATTTGGGATGCCGCATCGGCACCTGAGTCACAGCTATTTTTATTAGTCGGCGTGCTGTTTGTTATCCCTATTGTGCTGGCATACACCGCTTGGACCTACTGGGTGTTCCGTGGCAAGGTAAAAGTAGGCGAAGGATATCACTGAAGCGTCACTATTTAGCCTATTGACTGCTTTTTCACGATAAAAAGGGGTGCCTACATGGCACCCCTTTTTGATACAACATCGAAAGCGAATATATCAATTAAGCTAAATGTATCAGCAATAAAACAGGCCTAAATGAAGGAGGCTTAAAGCTTGACGGTAGGGTCAGCAAAGCCATTCGGCACATAAAGGTTATGAGGGCCTAAACGGCTGACGTCTGTTTCACCGCACAGCGCCATAGTGGTATCAAGCTCTTTATGAATAATCTGGAGCGCCTTGGTCACTCCCTCTTCGCCAGCAGCCCCTAAACCATAGGTGAAAGCGCGTCCAATGTAGGTCCCCTTGGCACCCAGCGCCAATGCTTTGAGTACATCCTGGCCTGAACGAATACCAGAATCGAGATGCACTTCAATCTCATTGCCTACCTCGTCCATAATACTTGGCAGCATACGAATTGAACTCATTGCGCCATCCAGCTGACGACCACCATGATTAGAAACAATAATGGCATCGGCACCAATTTCTACGGCGCAGCGCGCATCTTCCGGGGTCATAATCCCCTTCACAATCAACTTGCCACCCCACCACTCTTTAAATTGAGCAATCCGCTTCCAGTCTAGCGATACATCAAATGCCTCTGCTGTCCATGCTGATAATGAAGAAGGGTCGGTAACACCTTTTGCATGCCCAACAATATTACCAAACGATCGACGTTTGGTTTTCAACATCTCCAACCCCCAAGGAATTTTCGTCGCCATATTAGCGATTGATTTTGCAGTCAATTTAGGCGGTGCAGATAACCCATTTTTAAGATCTTTGTGACGTTGCCCCAGGACTTGCAAATCGACAGTGACCACCACAGCAGAACAGTTAGCCGCTTTTGCGCGCTCAAACAAGCGACGCATAAAGTCATCGTCTTTTAAGGTATACACTTGGAACCAGAAAGGTTGCGTGGTGTGTTCTGCAACATCCTCAATCGAACAAATCGACATGGTCGAAAGTGTAAACGGCACACCGAATTTTTCAGCGGCGCGCGCTGCTTTAATTTCACCATCCGCCGACTGCATTCCCGTTAGACCCACTGGCGCCAGCGCAACCGGCATTGCAACATCTTCGCCAATCATAGAACTTCGGGTAGAGCGCCCTGACATATCGACCGCCACGCGCTGTTTCAAATGAATATGCTGGAAGTCGCTGGTATTTTCGCGAAAGGTTTGTTCTGTCCAGCTACCCGACTCGGCATAGTCGTAGAACATTTTTGGCGTACGGCGAACATAATGGCGACGAAGATCTTCAATGCTGGTATAGATCGGCATGGCACACCCTCAAGAGAGATTGTTTTCCTAAACATCTAGAACAGACAATCACTATAGTTAAAAAATAAATATACAAAAACAAAATCAACTACAAGATTCGTACAAGCAATCAACAAGTTGGTATAGTAACAATCACCAAGATAGTGAGCATTAATGCTGGGAGATACTTATGTTACCCCCCCTGTTAGCCCTGCATCAGATAAGCAAAACCTTCAGCACTCCGCAAGGCTCACTACACGTGCTCAACGAGATAAATCTCACCCTTTCCCAAGGAGAAAGCCTTGCGTTGATGGGCGAGTCGGGCAGTGGTAAATCTACCTTGCTACACATCGCTGCAGGACTAGAAATGCCTAATCAGGGAGAGGTCGCTATCGCTGGGCAAGCTTTGTCATCGCTCAACGAACCAGCCCGAGCGAGACTTCGCCGCCAGCAATTGGGGCTTATTTTTCAGCAATTTCACCTTGTGCCAAGTCTCAACGTCATCGATAACCTCTCGCTGCAAGCTCGGCTTGCACGCACTGAAAATACTGAATGGAGTGCGTATTTGCTTGATCGGCTAGGGCTTTCTGGTCGTGAAGAGCACTACCCCGAGCAGCTATCAGGCGGCCAGCAACAACGTTTAGCAATTGGCCGTGCCCTAGCAGTACGCCCAGCCTTATTACTTGCCGACGAACCGACCGGTAACCTTGACGAACAAAGTGCCGATACCGTGCTAACTTTATTGCTGGATTTAGTCAAAGAGACTCAATGCGCACTGCTGATGGTTACCCATAGCGCACGGGTAGCAGCCCCATTGAACCGCACGTTTCGCCTTCACTTAGGGCAGCTGAAGGAAACAAGGCAATGATACTGCGGGTGTTAATGACTCTGTTGGCTCATTACCGACGTCACCCTGGCCAGCTTGCTATGCTGTTGGTAGGCCTTTGGGTTGCCAGTGCCCTTTGGAGTAGCGTGCAAGCCATTAACGCCACCGCCAAAGAGAGCTATGCCCGTTCTAACGCGCTGCTGAGCGTAGAAACCGACCAGCTTACCCGTCGCGATGGCAACGCCCTTAGCATCGATGACTACTTATCACTCCGTCACGCAGGTCTCCCCGTATCACCGCTACTGGAGAGCTCACTGACAATAAGAAATACTCAGGTGACGGTACTTGGCATCGACCCATTAACACTACCCTCTTCAAATGAAAGCAACCGTGCCAATGGAAACGGAGGTTCACTGACCCAGTTTTTATCGCCACCTTGGCAAACTCAGCTCGCTCCAGATACGTTAGAAGTCTTCAAACTAAACCGTCAACAGGCTACCGGCGCTACCCCTGCTATTGGTAATCAGCGGCTACCACCGTTAGCACTCCGCAACGACCTTCCCCCTAACACACTGGTAATGGATATCGCCGCTGTATCTGCACTTTTTGGCGATCAGTCCACACTCAGTTTGGTCACCGCAGCAGGAGCATTGACTCAGCCGCCAGAAGGCTATCGCCTTACTCGCGCGGCCAATCTTGCTTCGCCTGAACAGCTCACCGATAGCTTTCATCTCAACTTGACGGCACTAGCGCTGCTTTCGCTGGTGGTTGGGATGTTTATTGTCCAAGCCGCCTTAGGGCTAGCTATGGAACAGCGTATGGCGACTCTACGCACATTGCGAGCCATCGGCGTGCCCGGCAAAACAATCACTCTCGCCATTCTTATAGAGCTACTGATCTTTGGTCTGGTTGGCGCTGTGCTTGGACTCATCAGCGGCCTATGGCTGGCCGGCAAGCTGCTACCTGATGTGGCCAGCACACTTACCTCGCTGTATCAGACTGACGTTCAGCACTCGCTAGCACTGCCCTGGCATTATTGGCTTGGCAGTGTAGCCGTCACTTTGGGTGGTTTGCTATTAGCAGGTAGTGGCGTGCTGTGGCGTGCTTCCAAGCTACAAGTCTTGGCCCTTGGGCAGTCTTACGCCTGGCGATACAGCTATCAGCGCCAGCTAGTGCGCATGCTGCAAGCGGGCGGATTAGCCGGAGTGTTAACGTTAGGGTTAGCCGATTGGTTGAAGATGCTTCCAGCCGGCGAGGGGTTAGTGGTCAGTTTCAGCTTAGTCGCTGCGTTACTTTTCAGCTGTGCACTGTGTCTACCACCAGCTCTCAATACCTTACTACGGTTGTTGCAACGGCGATTGCAGCGCTACCCGCTGGGTCAATGGGCAACTGCGGATATGCAACAACAGCTGCCCCGTTTATCCCTCGCGATGATGGCCTTATTCATTGCATTGGCAACTAATTTGGGCGTTAGCAGTATGGTAGGAGGTTTCCGGCTAACGTTTTTAGAATGGCTAGACCAGCGATTAGTAGCACCGCTATACATCAATGCAACACCAGCAACGCTCATTACTCTCAATGAGTGGCTAATCTCACAGCCAGAGGTGCTGGAAACCTTACCTACCGCGCGCGGTAACACTGAGTTGCTGGCTATTAATTCTTCGTCTCACGAAAACATCTCGACTCAAATGGCATCGCTTGGGTCCCTTGCCCTTTTTGGTATCAGCACGGTGCCAACACTAACCTCCCAGTGGCCGTTGCTAAAGACACTTAATGGGGCACCGCAAGCTTGGGAAGCCCTGAACAATCAAAGCGTATTCATCAATGAACAAATGGCGGTAGCCCGAAAACTTCAACCTGGCGACAGCGTTCTTCTTGAAACACTACAAGGCGCTGAATGGTTGACGGTAGCGGCCATTTACCCTGATTACGGTAACCCACAGCAGCAGCTATTGGTTACTGTTGATACGCTTACACAGCGCTTTGAAGGCGAACTAGCATCAACAGGCATCGCATTACATGATGAGGCCGATGCAGATACATTTCGCCAAGCGTTAATCACGACATTTGACCTTTCACCTGATGCCTTAATAAACCAACATGAGGTGAAGAAGGTAGCCACACAAATTTTTGAGCGTACCTTCAGCATCACCCGGGCATTGAATGGCTTAACGCTGGCTGTGGCTGCACTCGCACTTCTGGCAACACTACTGGCCCAAGCGCAACATCGACAGCGGCAACTTGCTACACTGTGGGCGCTAGGCGTACCGCGTGCCACCCTTGCGCTGCTGCCACTGGTTCAGTTGGGTGGGCTGGCGTTACTTACTGGCTTACTGGCTGTACCGCTTGGCATCTCAATCACCTGGCTCCTGGTGGCCGTAATTAATGTCGCCGCTTTTGGCTGGCGGCTACCACTTCAGCTATTTCCCCTGGATATACTGGTCATGCTGTTTACCGCATTTAGCGTTGCCCTTGTCGCTGCGGCGTTACCGGCCCTGCAGCTTTGGCGAACATCGCCTCGTGCGTTGCTTAACGAAGGTGCCCAATGATCTACGGTTGGGTTAACGCATTCGCAGCTATCGCTATCGGCCTTGGGCTTGCGTCCTGCAGTGACGCGCCGTCCACTGAAAGCACACAGACTCAACAGCCATCACACAACGGCTTTGCGGGCCTGGGCGCGCAGGCACAAGGATTTGCTCAAGCAGATGCTTCCGTGTCTTTGGTGTTTCCACATGATCACGGCCCCCATCCAGACTACCGCATTGAATGGTGGTATCTCACAGCTAACCTTGAAGATAGCCAAGGTGAACCGCTAGGCCTTCAATGGACCCTGTTCCGGCAGGCCCTTATGCCACCACAGCAACGCCCGACTCCTGCCCTCTGGGCCACCGATCAAGTTTGGATGGCTCATATGGGCATCTCTCAGCACGCAACCCATGTTGCTGCCGAGCGCTTTGCCCGTAGCCACAGTGGTGAATCGTCTTCCAAACTTGTTCAGCAACGGGGGCAAGCGGGTGTGGTGGCTACTCCTTTTCATGCGTGGATTGATGATTGGTTCTTTAGAAGCCCGTTAGAGGCTAACTTCGAACGTTTTACTCTAAGCGCTTATAGTGGTCACGGAAACGAACGGTTTGGCTACGATCTCACACTTAGCGCGGAAGGCCCTTTGGTGTGGCATGGTGAAAACGGGTTTAACGCCAAAACAGTTCAGGGCCAGGGTTCTCACTACTACAGCCAGCCGTTTTTACACATTGAAGGAAGCGTCACCCTAAAGGGTGAATCCCGGCACGTGCAAGGCAGCGGTTGGTTAGACAGGGAATGGAGCAGCCAGCTACTCAACGCCGAACAAACGGGCTGGGATTGGTTTTCCCTGCACCTGGATGATGGCCGCAAGCTGATGGCTTACCGGTTGCGCGGCGGTGGCGAAAATGGCTCGGACTATCGCTTTGCACACCTGTTTAACGCAGATGGCCAGACAGAACTGATCGGGCCAGACAGCGTTATGCTCTTACCTCTTGCCACTGAACGTGTAGCAGAAAGAGACATTCCCACCCAATGGCAGTTAACGCTCCCCGACGCCAATCTTGAACTCACCATAGAAGCGCGGCACCCCAATCGCTGGATGCCCACCACCGTGCCCTATTGGGAAGGTGATGTAGTGGTGCGCAACACGTCCACCCAACAACAGATTGGTGTAGGCTACTTAGAAATGACTGGCTATTAACCAAGACCGACGACAATAAAAGCCGTTTGCTGCTCTTGGTTACTGCTTTTATAGTACTCCGCCTTTAGCGAATTCATTATCTAAAAGCAGCGGTGCTGGCGGGCCGTTCTTCTGAGTGCTAGCCTAATAAGTAGCTAAATAATCTTATATTCATCTTATTTCGAGGCAATTTAATAGCAAAAAACACTGATTAAATTGATGACACTGCTAATTAATGTGTAGAGTTTGCACTTATAACAACTAAAAACAGTGCCTTGACCTGGGCAAATAAAAACGACTCACATAGGCAGGTATTTCAGATGCTCCCCCCCGCCCAGCACCAGAATCCTTCAGCCAATATAATTCGCTCGTTGCTACAGCACACGAATGAGCTTTCTGTCTACTGTAAAGATATGCCCTATGCCTTAACAGCAGAGGTGGCAGAGCTAGATCTGAGCACAGGGCACATGGTATTGGAAATCGAATACGCAGGATTGGATATTGAGCGCTATGTTACCAACGGCAGCATAAGCTTCGATCTGGAGGCACTAAAAGGCGCTCACACCATTGAGCGTGAAACGTACAGTCTTAGCAATGTCACTGCCAAACTGCAGAAATCAGATAGCACTCACTATCGTTTAGAGTGTTTGCTTCCTGAGTCAGTATTTGTGCAAGAAAATAGAGGCGCCGTTCGCATACCCTTTATTCTCGGTATGCTAGCCCGCGTCGGCCTGGATGTTTACCCAAATACGCTTAACGTGTCAGGCCGATTGCGCAACTTGTCGATCGGTGGCTGTATGGTCGATATTCATCTAGCGGATAGCATCGCCATCGGGGTAAACCAGGATATTCCTGGTGTGATGCTCGAGTTTCCTAACGGCGACAGCTTTTTCGCTGAGGGCAAAATCCGTCATATGCGTCCTTTTGGTAATCATGGCTATGCGGCAGTGGGCGTGGAGTTCACCAATCTATCAACCTCACAAGCTGAAATACTATTTCAATTCGTCAACGAGTCCGAAAGAGAAGCCGCCTACCGTAGTGGCTCCAACGATAAGCTGGCATATCACTCTTCCCTTTTTATTCCAGGTCTTAAGGAGAAGAAAATTTTGCAGCAAGAAACCCTAGAGCGTGACAAGCGGTCTCGCCAGCCACCGATGGAACGCGGTGTGTTGGATGTCGCCCATCAACTTCAGGTGGCGCTGATGTATATGAAAAACCGCAACGTGTTTCCTAGCGAGATTTTATACGATTGCGTCGATACGCTTCGCTATCTAGTCGAACAGGACCGTAAAGCCTTTCTGTATGCCCTAGCATTTCTAAGAGAAGAACCGGATTGGGTCAGGCATGCCGTTCAGGTAACAGGTTTGCTGGCTGACTTACTACTGCTACGCGACCCACATGACCCTCAGGTACGTGAGGCGATGCTCGGCGTAATGCTACATACCGCAGGCAAACCATTGCTCGTCAGCGAAGCGTTACCGTCGTTGAACGTGAATATGAACCCTGTGCAAAAGCTGATGCTGAGTGGCCATGTAGAAGAGCTGCTCAAAAAACTGAACACATTAGGCTGGGAGCCAAGCCCAACCTGCCGAGATGTGATTGAGAATGCTAATGAACGATTAGACGGTTCTGGCTATCCCGCATCAAAACGCGACTATCAGTTATCAACACTCATTCGGCTAATAGCCGTCATCAAAGTGATCAATAAGTACTTACATTCACGTAATGGAGAACCTGCTCACTCTCCCCTTGATGCCTATCGGGTTGTTAGTAATGCCAACACAGCCTATGACAAAACGGTGCTTGTAGAATACATGCAAGTATACGGACTTTACCCGATTGGCTGCTTGGCTAAGTATTCTGGCAATTTTCTTGCCTGGGTAATGGATGTCGATGCTAAAGGGATGCCGAACCAGGTTCACATCGTCAAAAACCTGCGCTTTCCTGACACGAATATAAGCAGCATTATTTCTCAAAGCGACATCTCTCAACTTGGCCATCTAGAAGGTATCGTCAACCCGTTGGACTACGGTGTGAAAGTGCTTAAACTTTAGGGTCTATCCACTAACGATCGGCACTGAAGAGCTGACCTGACGCTAGCAGACCGCTTACGCCGCGCTCTGCTGCTTCAATAGCGCCTGCTAAATAGCCAGGGTACTGCTGCCCCCATTCACTACCAATGCCTGTTAAACGATGCTGCCAAGGCCCTTCTAAAGCGCTCGCGGGCGGCGGCGTACTATGCTCACCGAGTTGGCAATCTGAGGCTGTCGCCGTTAACGGCTCTACAGCCCAATCCTTAATAATATCGATAACAGGCGTACCTGCCTGCGGGCCAAATAACCTGATCAATTGATCACGGCAGCGTTGCCGCAAGACGTTTTCTCTACTATTTTTTCTCGCGCTTGCAGGCACGCTAAAAAAGCCAAAGAGCGCCCCATGACCACTGGGATCGGACGCATCGTGTATTTCACCTAATGGGCCAATCAAACTACGTGCCTCGCCAGAAAGACCATGTTCACGCCAGAAAGGTGTTGGGAAAAGAGCGACATATTTAGCGTGTGGGGCCATCCATGTTGCTGTGTGCCGCCATTGATGGGCAAGACTTACTGGTAACGCTGGCGAGAACGTAATACGTTGCTCAGCAAGTCTTGGCGGTACCGCCAGAAGAACATGATCTGCGTAATAGCGTTGTATAAGCCCACCTTTATCTTCACTTAGTAGTTCAACTGCCTCACCATTGAACGACAAACGCTCAACCGTTTGACCTGTCACTATCCTCTGAGCATCGACACGCTGGCGCAAAGCTTCAATTAACACGCTCATGCCACCCTTTAAACGCATTGAAGGCGGCGTATTCACAAACCCCTGCATGCGAACTGGGGTTCCATTAAGCGTACGTTCAACCAACATATCCCCCGTTTCAAACTGGGCAAAAGAAACGATACCCAGAGACTCCACCAATGCACCAAGAGCATGCTGAAAGCCTGGCCAAAACCACGAAGGCCCCATATCAAATGCCTCAGGTTGTTGTCCTGGCGCCGACTTGCCTTCTGGCGTTACTGATGCAATACGACCACCTAGCTCGTCACGCCCTTCTAACAATACAAAGTCACTAATTCCCTGCTGCTCTAACAGGTAAGCGGCGTAAAGACCTGCTAACCCACCGCCGACAATAGCGATACGTGTTGTGTGCATCAGTCACCTCAGAATAATTAAAGAAGTAGTGGTAAAGAGACAGAAAATGACCTAGTCAGTCACGCAGGACGAAGCGCTACTCTGGATAACTTGTCTGAATAGCTTGCCTGAATAACCTCTACACATCCTATACCAATGAAGTTTTCAGGTTTAAAAAAATAAAATAATGATAAATTCAAAAGCGTCGCCCTAACAACAGCCACCTATAAAGACTCTTTAGGGTTAAGCATGTGATAGGCAGCGGTCGATTGTATAAAAATGCATAAAAAACAAAAGGATACCTCCCATGCAACATACCATAGATAAGTCATCAACCGTTCAGCAACACGTTGTTGTGCAAGAATTTACTAACAGTGTGCTAGACCCCAATGCCCCCATGTTGGGACCAGTTAAAAATGGGGGAACCATCACAGCCAACACTGCACCTGGCTGTTGGGGACCGATGATTACCCCACGTCTTCGCGGCGGACATGAGGTGACTACTCCCGTGTTTATTGAGGGCGCAGAAGTAGGTGATGGTGTTGCCATCCGTATTCGCGATATTGCCGTTACCTCTATCGCGACCGCGTCTGGACATGATAGCTCGCCCGAAGGATTTTGCCTTGGCGACCCCTACGTTGCCGCTCGCTGCCCTGTTTGTGACACACTGTGGCCCGAGACCCATATCGATGGCATCGGGCAAGATGCCGTAAAGTGTGATGCCTGCAATAACCCTGTAAAACCCTTCGAAATAGTCCATGGCTACACCGTCACCTTTGACGATGACAGAACAATCGGGCTTACCGTACCTAGCAATGTGGCAACTACCATTGCCCAACGCGCTGACCATTACTCAGCTTTACCCCCAGGCAGCCGACAGCACTCTATTCTTAACTATGCACCATCAGATATGCCTGGAACGCTAATTCGCACACGGCCGTTTATGGGGCAGCTTGGTACTTGCCCGTCAATGCCAATGCCAGACAGCCACAACGCTGGTGATTTTGGTGCTTTCTTGATCGGGGCGCCACATGAGTATGCTATTACGCCCGAGCAATTAGCTACGCACAAAACCGACGGACACATGGATATTGATGCTGTTCGTGCCGGCGCCATCCTTATTGCCCCTGTTAAGGTGCCAGGCGCAGGGGTTTATATGGGAGATATGCATGCAGGCCAGGGTGATGGCGAAATTGCTGGGCACACTATGGATGTAGCAGGAAGCGTCACGCTTCAGGTAGAAGTCGTGAAAAACTACCCACTGGACGGCCCCGTTTTATTCCCGCTGCTGGAAGATCTGCCACCATTAGCCAAACCGTTTAGTGCATCTGAAAAGGCCAAAGGCCAGCAATTGGCAGAAAAATGGGGAGTAGAAAACATTGAGCCGCTAGCGCCAATCTCGGTGATTGGAACCGCTGCTAACCTCAATGAGGCAATTGAAAACGGCCTTCAGCGAGCGGCTACCCTACTTAATATGAGTGTCGCTGAAATCCGTAATCGAGCCACCATTAACGGTGCTATAGAAATTGGCCGTGCACCGGGCGTGATACAAGTGACTTTCCTTGCCCCCCTATCTCGCCTAGATGCTATTGGCCTTGGGGGCTATGCCCGGGAACAGTACGACCTTTAGTGCTGCACAACACTAACCAACAGTACTTGAAGACATACTGCACTTGGTTGTACGACAGCTCGCTTCTCGGTTGCTAAGCCCTTAGATGACTAAGCCCTTAGATGACTAAGCTCTTAGATGACTAAGCTCTTAGGTTGCTAAACTCTGTTATCAAAGAAGCGAGTCTAAACAACCTTTTAACCGTGCATTTTCCGATGATGCCGCGTCATTAGACGCGGCTAGCTTTATGGAAAAATACTCAGTGCAAAACACAGCACAAAAACACGGTAGATAAAAAACAAGCAGATCTTAAACAGACGCTTCGCGTTGCAAAGAGGTCGCAGTTTCTTCCATTTCAAGCGACGTGCTCGTCAACTGTTCTGCAAGTTTTGAAATATCTTGCGCGCCTTGGTACAGCTCGTAAGTCGCCTTATTGATCTGCTCGATACCTAACGACTGTTCCTGGCTGCTGCTGGCAATATCGCGCACTAATTGAGCAGTCCGTTCGATGGCAGGTACTAATCCCTTAATACGCTCGCCTGCTTGTTCTGCCGTAATTACCGACTGGGTAGAAGTTGCACCAATGTCCTGAGCAGCCAGCCGACTTCCTTCTGCCAGCTTACGCACTTCAGAGGCTACGACAGCAAAACCACGACCGTGCTCCCCTGCCCTTGCCGCCTCCACCGAGGCATTAAGAGCCAGTAAGTTCGTCTGAAACGCAATGTCATCAATGATTTTGACTTTACTGGCAATATCACGCATGGCTTGAATAGTCTGTAAAACGGCAGCACTTCCGTCACTTGCATCCCTAGCGGCTTGATTAGCAACACTTTCTGTTTCTACGGCGTTTTCAGCATTTTGCGCAACAGTGGCACTTAATTCATCCAGTGATGCCGTTGTCTGTTCAACGCTAGCCGCCTGCTGTGTAGTCGCTGATGATAGGCTTTCAGAGGCCGACGAGACTCGGCTTGAGAGGCCTGCCATATTATTAATGGCTTGCTCAACTTCACTTAATAATGCCGCACGCTGGCGTTGCAACTCACTTCCCAGGCGATCGCTTTCATTAAGTGCATCTTGCGAACGAATAAATTCACCCGCCATAATGTTAGCAAGTACCACGAGCACAGCCGCTTCAAATGCTAAATAACCACCATGAACAAGGACCATCTTCAGACTCGCTTCAGGCATGACATAAATGCCTATATCCATGCTTTGTAAGACATGAAAAGAAAGGTGATGGATAAGCGCCACAACAGCAGCCGCAGCAATGACACGCCAGTCGCGGTAATAAAGAAGGATTGCTAACAGCACAAACAATCCAAAGTGTACTTCAATAAGCCCATGGGCTTGGTGGATATGCAGCCCAGTCATCACCATAAATGCTGCGCCCATGTAAAGACGCGTTAGTAAGTCACTTCCTTGTGAATAGGTTAAGTAACCACCTAGTATTACTGTCGGCACGCCAATAATGAGCGCCTCCAGCCAAGTGGAATACCAACTAGCAAGTGCCAGCGCTAGCACTCCCTGGGCAATGAGGATTTTAAACATGAGGAGGCTCGCATCTTGCCACTGCTCATGAAAAAGATCCTTATCGAGTCTATTCAACTGCATGAAAGAAGTGTCCCTGTCGTTAGGTAGATATGGGGGTTAATGATTAGCTTATTAATGATTTTTAATTAGGCCAATCGCAATAACAGCCAAAAGTGGACAAATTAAGCCACGGTGTCACGCTTTGCTGGGTAATGGCGCCATCTAGCACCTGCTCAACGGGAGTGCTTCCATCACTTGAACAGAAGGCACCATCGCTATAAGGACCGAAATAGACCAACGTATTTTGTGAATCAAAGATAACCGCCGAGGGACTGCTAAGCCCCTCTAGATTATTAATAACAATTACATCAGATACCCTTGGGAACGTAGTTAACGCTCTATCAACTAAGCTCTGGTTTGGCACTGCCACGACAAAATCAATGCCCTGTTTTTCGTAGCTCGTTATGATTTCTTCAACATGGCTTTGGCTAAAGCGACTGCAACGACAGGCGGGATTCCAAAAATGAATAAGACGCCCGATAGATTGAGTTGGCAAAGGACCAATGCTCGTCATGGATTGAGCAACATCCGCCGGAAATTGAGCTAATACGTCTTGTTCGTCAGCAAACAGGCGAAGATTTTTGTAAGTAAATAGCCAAAAAGCAATCACAATAAACGTACCCCAGCCTAGCACTAGGCTGAATCCAACCAACTTCCGGGGCATAAAACGATCCTGCTGACAGTCAATAACGTGACGATGCCGCAAAATACTATGAAAAACTGTTTAGCTACTACAAAAATTCTTCTATTTACCAAAGAATATCGACATTTCTTGATCTATTGACGTATTAACTCTGGTTAAATATTAGCATGCTCACTAAAAGACTAATGTCGCGTTGCCACTATTCACCTCGTAAGCTACTTGAAAATTACTTCATTTAATAAGTGACGGGGTTTCAATCGGCAAGCACAGGCTGCCAGCCCTGCGGCGTATAGCACTCTACGCCCTCATCACCTATCCGTGTTAGCCACAACCAACGGTGGTTTATCAAATCAGCCACCACGGGCTGGCGCTTCAAAATTGCTTCAATACGCTCTTTAGGCGCATCGATCACCACGGTTAAGCGCAACGGCTCATGATGCAATTTTTCACCATCGCGAAGCGACTGCTCGGGCAACCCAATCCGCAACTGTGGCGAGTTACCTTCAATGACACCAACATGCCCTCCCACGACTGAATGCAGCAGCTTGTTGCCTGCGCCATACAGCTCTGGCACCACAGTGGATGCGTAGTACTGCAGATTGATCCAGCTAGCCACTAGCATGGGCGCCATCATCAGCCGTTCTAATACCTTGCCATCGGGGTCTTCGGAAGGGTGGTAGTCATGCAAAAATGCACGCCCTTCGAGCATTTTTCCTTGGGTAAGAGACCGCGGAGCTAAAATCAAGGCAGCATTATTCACCAGCCCCCACTCTGGCCGAGGCTGCGACCAATCGGCACCGCGCATTGCCAGGGTTTTCAGGCGCGCAACGTGAGTAGTTTCATCCACGCCCAATGCCGAAGCACGCTCAAGCCGAGTGGCTTCGCCAGCACGTTGCACACCGCTTTCAAACGTAGTGAGTGCAGCCTCTAGCCCCACAGGCATTTGCTTATCCCGATAAATATGTACCCTATCCGTTAGGGTGCAGTGGGTCGCCGCCAGTACATAAAACGCACTAGGTAATGAAATGCCCATTTGTTGAACAGATTGCTGCACGTCCGGATCATTCAGTAGCGCAGCGGCTACCCGAGCATTCATTCCGCCGCCCTGCCCGCCACACGCACCGCAAGTTAGCCCGGCGTGGTGTGGGTTATTTTCACTTTGAGAGTCATGACCCACTAGCACCAGCAGCGGTGCAGTGAGGTTGCCAAGCAGGGTGAGTAGGTTTTTGGCTAGCGCTATTTTTTCGTGACGCGCGATTGGCTCCCCATCGTAAGTATGGAACAACCCAGCAGGCGCATCGCACTGTGCCACCGGTGCTTGCTTGCGCAGGCTATCCTTAATCAGCTTCCAGCCCCAGGCAATGCCAGTAGTCTCGACCAGAGTAAAGGTTGAAAGCGGCGCGTACTTCGCATGCCGTACGCTTTGGCGCTGGCTCTCTTTCTGATAGCGCTTGACACCCTGCTGCTGAGGCTGTGTAGCCCCTACCCGATAGGTGGGCTTTAACAAACCAGGCACACGGGGAAGAGCGCGCTCAGGTCCGATCGCGGCATCGGTTACCGGCATAGCAAAAAAACCCGCCACCCCAAGCGTTGCCACAGTGGGGGCAGCTTGTTCTAAATGGCGACGAAACCGCTCAGAACGCACATCAATGCAAAACGCTGCCTGCACCTGCGCAGCCGGAGGTGACGACGTACTAGGCGCAGTCAATGTAGCGGCTAACATCCGCTGATAACCCACTTCGTAGGCGTGTTGCCAACACCATAGCGCTTCATGATCATAATGAGTGGTCAAAGCAGCATCCGCTGCTTGCCACTGGGCAAACCATTCACTTTTCTGTTGTTGATTAAGCTGGCGAACCCCTAGCCACTCCCAAGCCAACACCATTGCCACCAGCTGGCTAATGCCAGCCTCCTTCTGCTGTTCAGGCGTGTGCCAGCTAATTCCTTGACACCATGAGGCCCAGCCATTCACCCGTAACAGTAGCGTATGAGCTAACACTTCAAATGCATCGGGAGTTAATTCCCAATCCGCTGCTACCTGCTCACTAGCTGCAGCGGCGTTATCTGGCAGCGACTGCAACGAGCATCGCTGCTCTGTTGACCAGCGCAAATCGTGTTGTACCGTTTTTTTCCAAGCATAATAAAGTGAAGGCACAGAACAGCTTGCCCAGCGCTGCTGATGTTGATCGAAGTAGCTAGCGCAGCTCTCCGCAATAGGGTCAAATCCCGTCTGCGCTTCTAGAATGTCCCAAGCGCTACATAGCGACGTAATAGGTTTAGCGGGCAATGCCAAGTAATCCACTAAGCGCTGCTCACTAAAGGCGTAACTACCCTGGCGCAGGGCCTGGCGCAAGTCATGCGGTGTAATCCGACCGGTTTCCCAAGCATGACGATAAAACTGAGCAGGCATGGTCATCGGCTGCCCAGCCCGACGATTCAGATCATGGCTGACCTGTTCGATGGGCTGATGTTTCAAGCCCCACCAAGGATTCACCGCAATCCACTGATCAAGCGGCCAAACGGGTGCAATAGCATCGGTCGCCCGCTTTAGTGCGTCACGATACTGAAAAGACTGTTGGCTTGTAGAGGTAGTCGCATCCATTGCAGCGGGCTCTCCCATAAATTGCTTCATGGACTCTCTCATAGTCGCTCTCATGACCACTCTCCTTTTAAATCTGGCGCAGGCGATGAGGCACGCCGCCAAGCACGAATGGGGGCAACTGCGTCCACCACGCGCTGAAACGGCAGCGCAAGATACAACCCTTGACTAAAGTGGACGCGCCAACGGGCAACCCACGCCGCTTGAGGAAAGAGCGTGACCAATCCAGCGACTAGCACCATGCTTACCAGCACCATGCCACCAAGCAGGCCTGCCGAGAAAGTTAAAGGGGTGTAAGCGCTTGGCAGCGCAGGCGCTAGTAAGCTATGTAGCAAGGCATACAAGGGCACCAAGGCCAGCGCCATGACAAACATTCCCAAGCGATTAAGTTTGGCGGTACCTAGCGGCATGCCCAGCAGCGTACTGCCTACTGCTAAGCTCAGTAGCGCACCTAACAGCGGGTTGTGGCTGACGAGCGCAGGCCAAACGACCAAAACCCCCGCCGCTAGTGCTGCAGCGGGTAGCGCCAGAGAGAGCCGCTGACGCAGCGACGCAAGCGGCAAACGTACACAGCGCGATGCTCTAACAGTACGCCCAGAGGCCAGGAAGGAGTGCGCTTTGTAGAGCGAGTGCGCCAGCAAATGGGCCAGCGCCAAGGTATACGCTCCAACGCCAATCTCGAACAGCATAAAGCCCATCTGCGCACAGGTTGACCATGCAAGGGCATGCTTTACAGAGGCTTGGGTCAACATCGTCATGACGGCTACCAACGCAGTGAAGCCACCGATGACAATCAGCAGATAGTGCCCAAGCGTCAGACCATCGAAGACCGGAAACAGCCGCAGCCACACAAAGCCTCCCAGGTTAATCACCCCCGCATGAAGCAGTGCGGAGACCGGCGTAGGCGCTTCCATTACTTTGATTAACCAGCCATGCATCGGCACCTGAGCACATTTGCACAGCGCAGCAATAGCTAATGCCACCGAGGCTGCTTCGACTTGCCAGCCGCCAGGAGTTAAGGCCGCCGCGGCAAACAGCTCAGGTAATTGAAAAGTACCGAAACGAGCGTATAGCAGCGCCACCGCGACGATCAGCGCGGCATCCCCCAAGCGGCTTACTATGAATTTTTGCCATGCCGCCCGCTGCGCTTCCACCCGCTCTGGGTAAAGGGTGAGTAGATGATGCAGCGCCACGCTAATGCCTACCCAGGCAATCAACATAACGACCAAATGGTGGGTAAAGACCAGCAACATAACGCTCGCTAACACCACCAAACACCAGGGCAAGAAACGACGTTCGCCGCGGTCGCCCTTTAAGTAGTTCTCTGCAAAACGCAACAACACCGTCCCTAACAAGCTAATCAACAGCGCCATCCACACCGCCAAGCCATCAGGATATAGCCCCAGTGGCTGGGCCGCTTCAGGCAGGCCTGTGGGCACACCCTGTGCATCGAGCAACAGCAGCACACCCACCGCTAGGCTGGCAGCCAAAGCACTTGCCGTTAACCAGCGGCTGATTTTCCAAGCGCGCTGCAGCGATTCTGACGTGCTGGCGCGTGCGCTAATCCCCGCCATCAGCAGTAGCGATATCGGGACCAGCAACCATAGCAACAGCAATGAAAACACCGTTATATCGACGACATTTGGCATAGCCTTTCCCCCCTAATCGTTTGCCAACGACTATGCCCCTCTCGTCATCATATAAAAAATAGTTTATTTCTGATAAAACGTTCTTTAAAAAAGAACGAAAGGCTAAACCGCTGCTGAAGGCACACCTCCATGAAGCTCAATTACCACCATCTTTACTATTTCTGGCAAGTTGCTAAATCAGGCCACCTGACCCGTACTGCCAATGCGCTACATGTGTCTCAGTCATCGCTCTCACAACAAATTCGCCAGCTGGAAGAGCGTCTAGGACAACCTCTTTTTTTACGCGAGGGTCGGCAGCTACATCTTTCAGAAGCGGGCAGACTAGCGTTTGATTATGCCGACACTATCTTCACCCAAGGCGAAGAGCTAAGCGCGCTGTTTGCTGAAGGTGGTCACGCCCACCGAGAGGTAGTGCGAGTGGGAGCAGTAGCGACGCTGTCACGTAATTTTCAAGAGGGTTTTGTACGGCCGCTATTGGGCCGAGACGACTTGGACTTAATACTGCAAAGCGGTGGGCTAGATGATCTACTGCGGAGGCTTTCCGCCCATAAGCTAGACGTAGTGCTCTCGAACCAGCCTGTACGTGGCGATAGCGAGCACCCTTGGCGCTCGCAGCGCTTGGCGCGCCAGCCAGTGAGTTTAATTGCATCGCCCCACCTCTCGCCGCCACCGGTATTTCCTAGCGGTCTAAAGGAACATGCTTTTATTCTGCCAGGCGTTGAAAATGCCACCCGCCACGCCTTTGACCAGCTCTGTAGCCATTACCGGGTTTCACCTAAGATTGCTGCCGAGGTAGACGACATGGCCATGATGCGACTATTGGCCAGAGACACCCAGCACATTGCCATCATGCCGCCGGTTGTTGTACGCGATGAACTGCATAACGGCACGCTAACCGATTACGGCGCACTACCCGGCGTTTGGGAGGAGTTTTACGCGATTACTATTCAACGGCGATTTGAATCACCGAGCCTAAAAGCACTGCTGACACGTTCGGGCGAATCGCTACTGGATTAGCGCCATTCACTTCAGCTAGAGCTTTTCAAAGGCTATCTAATATTCAGCACTAGATGCAGGAAAGGCACATGAATATAGCGACCCGCTTAACCCTGCCCGCTGGCGTCGCCATCTCGACAAATTGCTCGCTAAGCTGTCAAGGATCCAAAAGGTGAACCACCACCCTGCTATGCCTTATGACCAGGTAGCGACATTTATAGGTTCTGTTCAGCTTTACAACAGTATGTCATTAAAAATACTTCAGTTTTTGATACTGACGGCCACACGTACCTCAGAGGTGCTCAACGCTGAGCGGCATAAGAACGACATTGGAAAAGCTACGTGGCAAATACCAGCACTTGTCACATTTAGGCGCTGTTTAAGGCAGCGCCTAAAAGCATTCAGAACTCGTCGGTGACTTGCTTCTGTACCTTCTTCCACTCCACACCAGACGGCGGATTGGAAAGCATGTAGTCAAAGCGCCCGCCAGCTGGTCGTCGGAAAGCGTATTGCTTTAACCAGCATATCGCCCTTGCAGATGGCGTAGGTCTCGGGGTTCAGCTCTTGCCCATGCAGCGAGACCGTCACACCCACGCTGACCTACTGAACGTACTCGTCGCTTTAAGAGACCCGCCAGTGCCCGCCGTTGGGTCATACACGGTAACAATGCTATTGGGCTTGAGCTTTTCTTCCTGGCCTGTCAGCACTAGTGAGGTCGTCAGGTGGACGATATCGCGAGGCGTGAAGTACTCCCCGGCGGTTTCGTTGGAGCTTTCGGCGAACTTGCGAATCAGTTCTTCAAAGATGCCGCCCATGCTGTGGTTGCTAACTTGCGCGGGGCTTAGGTCAATCGCCGCGTAATAGGGCAGCGACCGACTAGATCAAAGTAGCAAGCTGAGAGTGACTTTCCGTGTTCACGGAGGCTTCCCCAAATTTAGTGAAAATTAATGGGTACTATCATACACATCTGTGCCGCCAACCGAGCACCTTCGATGTTTCACAGCAATGGCTAAATTACAGACACAAAAAAGCCGCTGAAATCAGCGGCTTATTCGTAATACTTGGCGGAGGGACAGGGATTCGAACCCTGGATAGGCTATTAACCTATGCCGGTTTTCAAGACCGGTGCATTCAACCGCTCTGCCATCCCTCCGGCTTATGGGTGCGTATAATAACAGCTTTCCCTTGGAAGTCAACGCCTTTACGGTTAATTAGTAGAGCCTTAAGCCGACACGGGTAATGTTCCCGCCTTCCATTTCACTTACCACCCAGTGAATGCCATGCCAGTCGACATCGTCACCAACCACAGGGTGACCGCCGACACGTAGCGAGATAAATTCTGCAAGCGTCATGTCTTGCTCGCCTGGGCTTAAGGTTAAACCATAGGCTTGGGCAATATCTTGCATTTGCGCCTCGCCATCTAAAGTGAAGGTGCCGAAGAAGGCTCGCTCTTGTTTGAGCTTTGCATCTCCATTAAATAAGCGATTAAGCGCGACGAGATCTTCAGTACGGCCAATAACGCAAATGACGTCATTTAACTTCAGTCGCGTGCTTCCTTTCGGGTGGAGCATAACGTGGTTGCGAAATAGTGCCGAAATCAACGCGCCTGAGGGGAAACGCAGTAGCCGAATGGGAACGTCTTCTAAGTCTTCATTTTCGACCACATAGACAAACATCTCAAAATCGTTATCTGGCAGTATGCCAAGAGGACCTCGGCGATTTGGCGTCGTGCCTATAGGCACTTCTACTTTTAACCACCGCGCCATAAAGGTTAGCGAGCCGCCCTGGATAAGCAGCGACATAAGTACCACCGCGAACGCCACGTTAAAGTACAACGACGCATTCTCTACCCCGCCGATTAAAGGGAAGATAGCCAGCACGATAGGCACCGCACCGCGCAAACCAACCCAGGCAATAAAGAAAGTCTCTCGCCAGCGGAATTTGAAAAACGGCTTAATGGTGATCAATACCGCCAGCGGCCGTGCAACAAAAATCAGAGCTAGCGCGACTAGCCCTGCTGGCAAGGCCACTTCCCAGAGCTGGCTTGGCGTAACGAGTAAGCCCAACACCAGGAATAAACCAATCTGGCTCAACCAGGCCAATCCATCGTGTACCGGAAGAATAAAGTTAAGGTGCCGCCCAGGCTGATTACCAATCATCAACCCTGCTAAATAAATTGCTAGGAAGCCGCTGCCACCAAGCACACTGGTTAATCCAAATACACTAAACCCAAGCGCCAGCGCTAGCATGGCATAAAGACCGGGGGCTAGATCTAACCAACGCAGCAGCTTAGCGCTTAGCCAGCCACCGCCAATACCAACCACTAAACCAATACCAAACTGGGAAATGAAGAACAGCAGTGTTTCAGCAATGCCGCCAATATCACCAACCAACAGTTCGACCAACATCAGCGTAAGGAAAATAGCCATCGGGTCGTTGGTACCCGATTCAATTTCGAGCGTGGCCCCTACCCGCTCGTTAAGGTTGACCCCACGGCCACTCAACATTGAGAACACGGCTGCAGCATCGGTAGAACCGACAATCGCACCAACAAGTAACCCTTGCGCTAAAGAGAGATCAAACACCCACATAGCAATAACACCAACAATAGCGCTGGTGATAAAGACGCCAAAGGTGGCTAATGAGAGTGCTGGCCTAAAGCCGACGCGAAAGGTTTTTAATCGGGTACGAAGGCCGCCATCTAGCAAAATCATGGCAAGCGCCAGATGACCAATCGTGAACGCCATGGAGTAATCGTCAAACTCGACTCCTAGCAGGCCCTCTTCCCCCGCTAGCATGCCAAGCCCTAGGAAAATCAGTAGTAGCGGAACACCCATCATGGAGGAAAGGCGACTCGCAAGAATACTGAGCGCCATCAAGGAACCGCCTACTAAGAAGAACGTGTAAATTGCGTCCATGTCTCTCCATCTCACCATCAATGCCGTTCTATTATTGCATGCCACCGTAAAATTTACTGAGCTTGTTAGGCTTGTCGCTTACGGGGGCTAGCCAGATCCTTCACCTCAACGCTAAACTCCGCCGTCATACCATGGGGAGTTAAGGTTATGTTGAACGCTTTTTGGCGTGTCCGTTCACTAGTATTTATTACATTGAGCTTCTTTTTATTATTTTCAATTTCAGCCACTTACGCAAACACAGAAAACGAGTCGGTTAATAACAGTGAACCATTAACGCTTGATGGCGAAATATCTCTGCCCCCTGAGCTGTGGACACACTCTGACAATGAAACAGCAGCGGAAATAGGCGAACAAGGAGAACAAGGAGAACAAGGAGAACAAGGAGAACAACAGGAAGAGGCGCCCAGTATGGCTCTTGCACCACCTCCGCCATTGGACCCACCGCCCTTAAAGCAGCTCCTTTTAATGCTAGATTGGTATGTTAGCCCGCAACACGCTGCCTTAATTGTGGCAAAGCAGCGCGGTTTGTTTGCTGCCCAAGGTCTCGAGCTTGAATTATTAACGCCTGCAGACCCCTCCATTGCGATCAAGCTATTGACTGCGGGAGAGGTCGATCTGGCGTTAACGCGCCAGCCGTTGTTGCATTTACACGCTCACGATGGCGCTGCTATTACCCGCATAGGAACGCTGATTGAGACACCGCTAAATGCTGTCATCGTGGCGGGAGATGTCCCAACAAATGAAACTACCGACCAACTTGCAGGCTTGCACTATGGCTTTTCTACCCGCGAAGGGCGTGATGTGCTAGTGGATCAACTGGTGCCTACCTCACTTCGCCAAATCGACGATTTTAACCCGCCTGAAAGTGTCCATTTCGATGCTGCCAGTGCCCTACGCGAAGGGCGCGTTAATGCCATTGCCGATGGCTTTTATCTCACGCTGCCACAACAACTGGCGTCAGAGGGCATTGTCACCCACACCGTGCGTTATCACGATATTGATGTGCCACGTCATGACGGCTTGATACTGCTGGCAAATAGCGACACAGTCACAAGACGAGCAGCCACTTGGTCAAGGGTACTTATTGCCCTGGAAGAAGCCAGCAATTGGATTATTGAAAACCCAGAAGCCGCGTGGTCACTGCTAATTAGCAGCCACCCTGTACTGGATAATGCAATTAACGAAGCCGCCTGGGACGATCTAATGCGACGTATAGCCATTAGTCCGGCAGCACTTGATGCCCGGCGTTATGCAGCTTTCGAGCGCTATCTTCAACAGTCAGGTATTACCGAAACGGCACTGCCGATATCACGACTGGCCGTTAACCCCCATGCGTTGATCGATATACGCTGACGAAAGCACAATGCATATGCACAATGAGAAATATGCCGCTGATTTTTATTGATATCGAGACAACAGGCACTCGTGCGACGAGGGATCGAATAACCGAAATTGCGGCCTTCAAGGTAGTGGACGGTCACATAACGGATCGCTGGGTCAGCCTGATTAATCCTGGCACTAGCGTGCCCTCTCACATCTGCCAACTCACCGGCATTTATGATGACATGCTAATTGATGCACCCTCGTTTTATACCATTGCTCCCAGCTTGCGCGAATGGCTTGGTGAAGATTGCTTGGTAGCCCACAATGCGCGATTTGACGCCAGCTTTTTGCGCAACGAATTCAAACGTGTCGGTATCAACTACCAGCCGCAGCTGCGCTGCACACTGCGCATTTCCCGCCGTTTAATGCCTGAACTGCCTAAGCACAATCTCCGAAGCTTATTGGCTCACTTCAATATTCATCAAGCCCGCCAGCACCGAGCAGAGGATGATGCCACTGCCCTTTGGCAGCTGTGGAAAGTCTGGCAGCAGCAATTTGACGCTGCCAGTTGGCAAGCCGCCCTTGCTGATGAACAACGCCACCGCAGCCTACCCGCCCACTTAGCCAGCGAACAGCTAACTGGGCTGCCTGCCTCGCCTGGGGTTTATTTGTTTTATGGCCACAACCGCCTTCCGCTGTACGTTGGCAAAAGCATTAATTTACGCAGCCGAGTTCTTGGCCATTTCCAACGCGACCACCAAGACGACAAAGAAATGCGCCTTGTCCAGCAAATACAGCATATTGAATGGGAGGAAACCGCTGGCGACTTAAGCGCCCAGCTAAGAGAAGCTGAACTGGTTAAAGAGCTGATGCCGATTATGAATCGCCAACTGCGCCGTCAGGGGCATTTAAAAACATGGTACTGGCCAACTGACCAACCTTGCCCAACGCTGGTCAGCGGCAAGGCGATCAGCCAGCCTCAGTCGGGAAAGCTGTTTGGGCTGTTTCGCAGCGCCAAAGAAGCTAAAGCTGCGCTACGCAGTATTGCCGAAACACATCAGCTTTGCCCGCAAGTGCTAAGAATAGATAAAGGAACAGGACGGTGTTTTGCTAACCAGTTAGGCAAATGTAGAGGCGCCTGCTGTGGACAGGAGCCCCTTGAAAGCCACTCACAGCGCGCCCAAGAAGCACTAGCATCTTTTCAAGTCAACACATGGCCTTGGCCAGGCCGCATTATTATTCGCGAGAAAAGCCGTAAAAACGGCCCAACCAGCCATCATGTAATCGACCACTGGTGCTATTTAGGCAGCGCCACAACCAAACAGCGTGCCCTTGGGCTAAAAGGCGTCGCTGCCAAATTTGATGTAGATACCTATCGCATTCTAAACCGCTTTTTACGTGAACCAGAGCGACACAACCTGACAATATCGCCGCTCTAACTTTGCCTGCCCCCGCTACGAGTGGGCAGCAATAAACGTATCAACGGCTTGCTGAAACGCCTCTGGCTGATCAGCGTGAAGCCAATGCCCAGCGTTTTTAAGTGCCACTACTCTTGCGCGGGGCAGTACTTCGCGCAGCGCTGGCAACATATCATCAGCCACGTAGTGCGAATCAGCGCCTTTAAGTACCAGTGTCGGCCCTTCAAAAGCGCGGTCACCATCAGGTTTGCCAATAATCGCTTCATAACCACGTTGAATTTCATCTAACCCAACCCGCACCTCCATCTCACCTTGCTCATTGCGCACTAAATTGGTGGCAAGAAACAGTCGAGTTGGACGGGAGTCGACATGCTCAGCCAACAAGGCGTCAGCTTCACGGCGATTAGTGGGCTTACCCGCTTTTACCCGTTCGAGTGCAGCAAATACATCGTCGTGGCCATGCTGATAAGCTACCGGGGCGATATCTGCCACCATCAGTGACGCACAGCGTTCAGGGTTCATACGCGCCAGCGTAATAGCCACCTTCCCGCCCATGGAGTGACCCAGTACATGCGCGCGTTCGATCCCAAGCTTATCGAGCGCCGCCAACACATCTTGGCTCATAGCGGTATAGCTCATACCTTCTGCATGAGGTGAACGGCCGTGGTTACGAAGATCCACAGCAATGACCCGCCTACTGCGCTGCCAAACCTTTAAATGCGAACGCCAGTTATCGGCACTACCCAATAAACCGTGGATCACCACAATAGGTAGTTGATCGTCGCTACCTGATTCGTCGGGCAAATCGATAATATAAAGATCAACACGGGCATCATCAGTCATGCAGGCTCCTCAGTCGTTACGCTTGATTTTTATGCTTGGTCGCTCAACCTAGCCATTATGCGGTCCGGGGCGATGCGTCAGTTTGCCCTGTCCACACCACTAGTCGACGCGTTAACCACGCGAGCAACAAGCCATATAATGGCAGGAAGAACAAGAGACTAATGCCGAGCTTAATGGCGTAGTCAACCACTGCTATTTCTACCCAATGTTCCGCCATAAAAGGGTCTGGACTGTTGTAAAACGCGGTAGAAAAGAAAGCAAACGTATCCGCTAGGTTGCCTAGCACGGTAGAACACACGGGAGCTACCCACCACGCCCACTGACGCAGCCGATCAAACACTTGAACATCGAGTAACTGGCCTAGCACGTAAGCAAGGAAGCTAGCTAACGCAATACGGGCAACAAATAAGTTCCACTCACCTAAGGCTTCGATACCGGCAAAACTTCCCCGCGGAAAAATTACCGAAACAACGTAGGAAATCACCAGCGCTGGAAACATAACGCGCAATATAATGGAGCGAGCAGGCCCTTTACCGAACAAACGAACCGTTAAGTCAGTTGCCAGGAAAATAAAGGGGAAACTGAACGCGCCCCAAGTGGTATGAAAACCAAACAAGGTAAATGGCAACTGAACCAGATAATTACTGGCGGCAATTATACCAATATGAAATGCAACCATTACCAGGAGGCAACGGCGGTGCTGGGTGTCGGTTAATGCAAACATGCAGGTTGGCCTTTTTTTGCAAGTCCGAGGGGTTAGGGAACCCTCATTTAAGCGCGGTTAACGCCACTGGGGCGCGCATTATACGCCTTCCGTTGGGTAATTAAAGTCGCCCACCTGCCTGGGCGACTCCATTCATCACGCTATTAGCTATGTTTTAACCTAAGCGTCTAGCGACTTAGCTTGATCCGCTGCCCCGACAGAGCGATCACGCATCGCGGCATGCACATCTTCTAAGCTGGTCGGATCATCAATGGTTGAAGGAATACCGAACGATTTACCGTCAGCAATATTACGCAGCAACTTACGCAATATTTTACCAGAACGGGTTTTAGGCAATCGATTGACGACCAACACCTGCTTAAAGCAAGCAATTGGCCCAATGTGTTCTCGCACGCGGCTGATAAGCTCTTCTTCCAGCATCGCTTCATCGCCATCGAAACCATCTTTGGTAATCACCAGCCCAATAGGCAGTTGACCTTTTAGCTCATCATGAATACCAATCACAGCACACTCAGCCACTGCAGGGTGCGCACCGACGATCTCTTCCATTTCGCCGGTAGAAAGACGATGCCCAGCAACGTTGATCACGTCATCGGTTCTACCCATGATGAACAAATACCCCTCTTCATCAAAGTAGCCACCATCGCCAGTGAGATAATAACCTGGATAGGCAGCCATATAGGCACTATGAAAACGCTGAGGATCACGCCAAATACCAGTGAGACAGCCAGGTGGAAGTGGTTGTTTTATAACCACACTGCCCTGATGCATTGACGCTGTTTCTTCACCATCACGATCCAAAATTTGTACATTAAAGCCAGGTACTGGAAAAGTAGCCGAGCCCGCTTTAGTAGGCGCAGATTCAATACCAGGCAAGTTTGCCGCAATCGGCCAGCCCGTTTCTGTTTGCCACCAATGATCAATCACCGGCACATCTAACAAATCATCAAGCCAATGAAAGGTTGGAGGATCTAAACGCTCGCCTGCTACATATAAGTGCTCAAGGCTGCTGATGTCATAATTAGCCAAGAGCTTCGCATCAGGATCCTCTTTTTTGATCGCCCGGAAGGCCGTAGGGGCAGTGAAAAAGCTTTTTACTTTGTACTCGTCAATTAACCGCCAAAAACCACCAGCATCCGGTGTTCTAACAGGTTTTCCCTCGTACACTACAGTAGTACACCCTCTTAATAGCGGCGCATACACAATATAAGAGTGCCCTACCACCCAACCTACATCTGACGCTGTGAACATCACATCGCCAGGATTTAAGGCATAAATTGCTTCCATTGAGTAGGCTAACGCCACGGCATAGCCACCGGTATCGCGCATTACCCCCTTAGGTTTGCCGGTCGTCCCAGAGGTATATAGAACATAAAGTGGGTCGGTCGCTTTTACGGGCACACAATCAGCAAAAGGAGCATCCGCTACCAACGCCTGCCAATCATGATCGCCTTCGTGAAGTTCCGCGCGATGAGCATCACGCTGAAAAACAACACAGGCATCCGGCTTAAAACTACTAAGCGCAATAGCCTGGTCAACAATAGGCTTATAGGGAAGGACTTTATCTACTTCAATGCCACAAGAAGCAGCGATCACTACTTTTGGCTCAGCATCCTCAATACGCACAGCTAGCTCGTGGGGTGCGAATCCACCAAAAACCACCGAATGTACTGCCCCCAAGCGAGCACAGGCATACATGGCAATGAGCGCCTCTGGCACCATCGGCATATAAATGACGACTCGGTCGCCTTTCGTCACACCCAGACGAGAAAGCCCACCAGCAAAATGCGCAACGCGATCACGCAGCGCCTGATAAGTAATGGTTTGTTTCGATTGAGTAACGGGAGAGTCCCAGAAAATGGCTGGCTGCTCGCCCCTGCCTTGTTCTACGTGATAATCAATCGCCGCATAACAAATATTTAACTCGCCATCTCCAAACCAACGCGCATGCTGCTGATCGTCGTAGCTAAGGATGGTGGAGGGGAATTTGTACCAAGGTAGACGCTGGGCCTGCTCAGCCCAGAACATTTCGGGATGCTCAATCGATTGCTGATAGGTCTCTTGATAGCTCTTTTGTTGGAGGCTCATGGTCGACATGCCTTTTATTGTGTCAGTGAAAGTAGCCAATTGTTGACACTTTATAAAGTAAATGGCCTTCATACCCTCATACTATGGGATAAATCGCGACTAAAGCGCTATATGCCCAGCAACATTGTCGACAAAAAAGAGCTTCACTACCATTGATAGATCGTTAAAGCAGCGTTTGGACAAACTCCGCTAAATTACTGATCATTCAACAACTGATCCTCGCGACGCGACGATGCCTAAATAAACCTATAACAACGCTGTCATAACAGCGTGGGCAAGGAGATTCTCATGTCTGCTTCTACTAGCGCCGCTGCTCGTTTGCTAGAACATGATTGTCACGCCATTGAGGCGGGTACCAATCTGTTGAAAGCCTTAGCAAATGAAAAACGCCTTCAAATACTCTGCCTTCTGGCTGAAAAAGAACTCTCAGTTACTCAAATTAACCAGGAACTTGCGCTTAGCCAGTCAGCATTAAGCCAACACTTAGCTATTTTGCGCCGCGATCAGTTGGTCGATACCCGCCGTGAATCGCAAACTATTTACTACTCGTTAAGCAGCGAAAGCGCCAAGGCAATTATTGACACCCTGGCGCATCACTACGCTGCTTAACCGTTATGCATTTATCAACATAAGTTGCTAATGTTGGCTAACCACTATCGACGCTGCCAACCCGCCGCTTCGATTAAACCAAGTCCTTTCACAATGGCTTGCTCAATACCTGCTGATACAGCCAACCCGACCTTGCGGCTGAAAGTTTTTGGTGGCTCAAGCCTCACGCTATACACGTGGGCTTGTGCCATGCGCTCCACCAAATATGCTTCGCTGGTGCCTACGCTATCTGTTAACTTTTGTTCTAATGCTTCACTGCCATACCAGATTTCGCCTGTTGCTAACGCATCAATATCCATTTCCGGCCGATGTTGAGAAACGTACTGTTTAAACAACCGGTGGGTATTTTCTAAGTCGTCTATGAATTTTTCGCGGCCCTCTTCGGTGTTTTTCCCCAACACTGTCAGGGTCCGCTTGTACTTACCAGCTGTCAGTAGCTCAACATCAATATCATTGCGTTTCAGTAGTCGATGAATGTTAGGCACCTGCGCCACCACGCCAATAGAACCAATCACAGCAAAAGGTGCAGCTTTGATATGGTTAGCTGTACACGCCATCATATAACCACCGCTAGCAGCAACTTTGTCGATGCACACGGTGGTAGTTAAGCCTGCAGTTTGAAGCCGATCAAGCTGTGCTGCCGCTAACCCATAGGCATGAACAAGCCCGCCCGCTGACTCTAATCGCACAACAACTTCATCTTCCGCAGCGGCAACATCAATAATGGCAGACACTTCCTGAGCAAATTTCTCAGTTTGTGATGCTTTAAGATCACCGTGAAAATCCAATACCCATACCTTCTGGACAGCCTGAGCTTTTCCTTTACCTTGCTTAGCAGCTTTGTGTTTTGCCTTCTCTTCCTGGCGAAACGCTTTTACCAATTTTTTGCGCGCGCCATGTTCGGTGGTGGTAACACGCAGTTTGCGGTCACGTGAGCGTCGCTGGTCGTTGAGAGACTCTACGGTCAGTTTAAGGCTATGTTCTTCACTCTCTTTATTGCGTAACACTATTGCCAGCACCATGCCAACAATCGCCATTAGCAAGACGGTTTGAATCAAAAATGTGCCCATCTCTATCAACCACTCACTCATACGTTCTCTCCTGTCACTGTTTTTAAACGTTTATACCGATTAACGTTTTGCCAAATGACGGTTTAAGTCATTAAGATTGACAAACTCGCTTGATTAAAACACTTGTTTAAAATAACCTCGTTTGTCGCATTGTGAGAACCTCACCTAACGCCTTGCCTACGCTGGGCTAACGACCAAATAATTTTTGAGAATTTATTATGTCATCGAATACGTTAGATAAGCTGCAATCCCGCTTCAGCCCAGAAGCCGCCAAGGGCATGAATGAGGTGTTTCAATTCCATTTTTCTGATGCAGGCAGCCATTACCTGAATATTCAAGATGGAACACTAGGTGTACACGAAGGAGAACATGATGACCCATCAGTCAGCCTAAGCATGACCACAGATACGCTAAAAGGCATTATGAGTGGCGATATCAATGGTATGACAGCCTTCATGACAGGTAAGCTAAAAGCGACTGGCAATGTCATGCTGGCCACTAAACTGACCAGCCTGTTTCCCAGCAAATAACGCCCATCCTCGCCCGCGTGCTGTTACCGCCAGCGGGCGAGATGTGTTTCGATAAGTTCACGTGAAATAGAGTACGGTGGCGGCAGCGAAGGCAATTGCCTTGGCGAAAACCAAGCGGCATCGCTAATTTCCACACCATCAATATGAATGCGCCGCGTCGTCGCTTCGGCAAAAAAACCAAACATTAGCGAATGCGGAAATGGCCACGCTTGGCTTTGATGATAACGAAGCTTTTCCACATGCACGCCTACCTCTTCGTATATCTCACGATGCACCGCTTCTTCAGCAGACTCTCCAGGCTCAATAAAGCCCGCAAGCGTCGAGTAACGTCCGGGTGGAAATCTTGGGCTTCGTGCTAACAACATCGCCTCTCCACTGGTGACTAGCGTAATAATGCAGGGAGAAATACGCGGATAGTTGCGATGCCCGCAAGCATGGCAGTGCATAGCAAACTCAGCTTCCAACTTGGTGGCCTTCTCGCCGCAACGCCCACAAAAACGATGGTTCTCTAACCAAGCACCGACTTGAAGTGCCGTCGATAGCAGGCTAAACCAGGAAGCAGGCAACTCCCCTAGCCACTGTCGTCCATCTATCCAGTCCTCACCCGGCTTACTTTCCACAAAGAGCGCCACCGGCTCATCGTGCCAATAGCACAGCGGCTGCATCCGTTCATCCCATGGTTGAGTCGGTTGTAACGGCGTCAACTCGCCGCTTTCAGCCATCGGTGCTGGCGCTAGATGACTTCGGGACACACGAATAACACGACCTTCTCGCGCATAATGAGGAATTTCACGTCTAAGCATCGCCACGATTACCTTCAGTCAAACCACCCTCGAACCAATGTAACTGATGTGCTTGGCACTTAGCTTGGTGGGCTGCGCGCTCTTCTTCACTAGGCCGGACGACCCTCAACTGCCCTGGCGTCAGCGCTAAACGCTGTACCGATAGCCCTTCATTGGCTTGATTACTTTGCTGCTCACCGGACGATGATTCTGAATCAAGCGTCAGCGCCGTTTGTCCGCCGGTCATCGCCAGATAGACGTCGGCTAAGATCTCAGCATCAAGCAATGCGCCGTGCAACACACGATGGCCATTATCAATATCGTAGCGCTTGCATAACGCATCGAGGCTATTACGCTGGCCGGGGTGCATCTGACGGGCCATCACCAGCGTATCAAGAATACGGCAATGCTCACTAACAGGGCCTAATGCGGGTGACCGTCGCCGCTGGTTTAACATGGTTAACTCATGATCAATAAACCCCACATCAAAGGGGGCGTTATGAATCACCAGCTCGGCCCCTGCTATAAATGCCCAGAAGTCATCCGCTATATCGGCAAACACCGGCTCATTAGCCACCTTGGCGTCATCAATACCGTGAACCGCCACGACTTCAGCATCAATATGCCGTTCAGGATTGATATATTGATGATAGGAGCGCCCTGTAAACCGCCGGTTGATCATTTCGACGGCGCCAATTTCCACTAATCGGTGGCCATCTTTTGGGTCAATACCAGTTGTTTCAGTATCCAAGATTACTTGGCGCATGCTGCTCTCCTGTTATGCTCATCAATAGCTTCGTTGGCCAACGCATCGGCGCGCTCATTGCCGGGGTGCCCGCTATGCCCCTTCACCCAATGCCACTCGACACGATGTCGCTGCGTTTCCTCGTGGAGAGTCTTCCAAAGCTCAGCGTTTTTAACCGGTTGTTTGGCCGCTGTCTTCCAGCCTCGCTTAATCCAATTATGAATCCATTGAGTAATTCCCTGGCGCACATACTGAGAATCAGTCCAGAGAGCTACTTCACAAGGCTTGTTCAAGGTACGCAATGCCATAATCGCCGCTATTAACTCCATGCGGTTATTGGTGGTATCTGCTTCAAAGCCTTTTAATGTCTTCTCGTGCTGCCCGCTTGACAGCACAACTCCCCAGCCGCCTGGGCCTGGATTTCCTCGGCAGGCCCCATCGGTATACACCGTAACGCGAGGCAACCCATCGGTTGCTTGCTTACTCACTTTCACTATCCTTTTCTAAACGACGTTGACCTGAGTGGTATCGCGCAGAAACACCGGTTCGTGTGGCTCCCAAAGAGGAGGATGTAACCGGTGCGCGCAACCCAAATTTAAGACGCTCTATCGGCGCATGACGCTGCCGCCGCTGCGCTTGAATCATATAACTTTCACCCAACGGTAAATTGTGCCTACGTCCCAATGCTTCCCAGCGCTCTCCACAGGTGGTGCTCATCGGCCCCCGAAAGCAGCAATAGTCTACGCGTTCCACGTCAAAATCGACAAATGCCAACCAGTCACGCAAACGACTAGCAGTACGCCACTGGCCGCTCCAGGGGTAGTTTGCCTGCTGCTTACGCCAACGCTGGGTTAACCCGTTCAATCCGATTGGGTTAAACCCAAAAAGCACTAACACACCATTGTCTGATGTTACCCGAGCGGCTTCTTGTAAGACATGATGGGCGTCTGACAGATGCTCTAGCCAGTGATGAATAACCACCACCTCCAAACTGCGATCTGGTAAGGCAAGGTGATCTGGTGGACAGACTAACGTAGACGAGGACTCTGCCGCTGCTCTCGTCGGCGACCAGCGAATGACATGCGGAATGGCCGACATCGTCATCAATGTGGGCCCCATGCTCATCTCTAAACTGTGGCCACCTTTGCGCCCTTCAACCAGCGGCCCCAAACACGCTCGCTGCGTTTCCCATAGCGAACGGCCTGCTTCTGTTTGCCAGTACGCTTGGCTTTCTGCCATCTGCTGGGCGAGCCGGGTTGCCATTGACGAAGTTGACATGAACAGCGCTTCCCTCCACAGTAACTGCTTTTTAACGTTTTGAGCGCCAGCATTGGCGCACAGAAAAGCGTTTCATTAAGCGTCTATTTTGAACTTCAAAGGATCTCGCCCATGATGAGCGTGACACCGATTCCCGCACTTAGCGATAACTACATTTGGCTATTAAGACAGGATACCAGTCAAAGCGTTTGCGTGGTGGATCCCGGTGAAGCAACGCCTGTGATTGAGCTTCTTGAGCGAGAATCCTTAACGCTTGATACGATTTTAATCACTCACCATCATCATGATCATACCGGTGGCCTTGCAGAGCTGATTAAACGCTTCTCGCCCCGGGTGATTGGCCCCTCCAACCCGACCATTGAAGGCATTGATGAACAGGTAGGACATGGCGATGAAGTACGTATCATGGGCCGTCTGTTTGAAGTTATAGCAACGCCAGGGCATACATTAGATCATGTGAGCTACTTCACCCCAGGCATTCCTGCGCTACTTTTCTGCGGCGACACCCTATTTTGTGGTGGATGTGGTCGGCTGTTTGAAGGGTCGCCAGAGCAAATGTTTGCATCTCTTCAAACATTAGCGGAACTCCCAGAGGATACGCTGGTCTTTGCAGCGCATGAATATACGCAAGCGAATCTAACCTTTGCTCGTGCTGCAGACCCTGATAACGAAGACGTTAAATATGCATTGCAGGAGTGTGAGAAGGCTCGGGCATTAGACCGACCTACCTTACCCAGCACGATAGGACGCGAGCTGAAGATCAACCCCTACTTGCGCGTGAGCACCAATAGTGTGCGTCAAGCAGTAGGTACCCAAGGGGCCAATGATGATGATCTCGCCACGTTCTCCACGTTACGTGAGTGGAAGAACCGTTTTTAAAAACGCTATCGAGTAAAACGAACCGACTATGACTTATCGAACGATTCGCCAGCGCTTATTACTAAGCGCTGGAAGCACTGTTATTGTGAGCCTATTTTTAGCCGCAGCGGCCAGCTCTCAAGCCTCTACTACCGAAGCATACCAATCTGAAAGCGCCCTTATGGACGCGCCTGCTTCACCCAACTTCCGCCCCACTGCCTTTCAGCATCACTTCTGGGAAGCACTAGAACTGCAACCCCAAGATGCGTGGAGCACACTACGTGACAGCTTCCAGTGGCAGGAAAAACAGTTACCTGCCGATGCGCAAGCACGTGTCGATAAATGGATAGAGCACTATCGTTCCAGCCCGCAAAATATTGCCGCTATCACTGAGCGCGCGACGCCCTGGCTTGCTTGGATAACCCAGCAAGTAACCGAACGCGGTCTTCCTGGTGAAATTGCACTGATTCCGTTTGTTGAGAGTTCTTTCGATCCAAGCGCCCGAAGCCATCGAGGAGCCGCTGGGCTTTGGCAGTTCATGCCAGGTACAGGAGATGCATTAGGCTTGGTTCGCAACGGCAATTACGATGGTCGTTTAGACGTAGTAACGTCTACTGCAGCAGCGCTTGATTACCTGGAAATGCAGGCTGATGAGTGGTACGAGGGCGACCTGATGCTCTCGCTGGCCGCTTACAACGCCGGTGCTGGCACCGTTAACCGTGCGCAACGCCAAGCTCAGGGCCAAGGCCTTGCAGGCGACTACTGGGAACTATCCCTACCCCACGAAACGATGCATTATGTTCCTAAACTTAAAGCAATTGCGACGATCATCAATGATCCAGAACAGTATGGCGTTGCACTGCCCGACATTCACCCTGATCCCGCTTTTGCCAAAGTTCAGCTGGAGCAACCAGTTAGCCTAGCGCAAGCCTCTCAGCTTCTTGATGTCAGCCAAACCGCGCTGGCCGAGCTAAACCCTGGCCTGCTAAATGGCAGCCTTGACCCACGCAGCGCGCAGACGTTACTTGTGCCTGAAGAAGTTGACACTCAGGTATTAGCTCAGCTTTCGCAATCAAGCAGCACCTCATTAGCATCGACCAACACGCCTGACGTTCACCGCGTTGAAAGTGGCGATAACCTTTCTGTGATTGCAGCCCGCTATAATGTCGCTCAGCAAGACTTAATCAGATGGAATGCTATCGAACGCCCAGAGGCTCTGAAGCCAGGCCAACTGCTGTCGCTTTCAGGACGGTAACATGGGGAAACCAACCAGGCTTTGTTAACTAGGTTTAAAAGTAGTCTTTATTAGTCTTTTGTGGCTATGTCTCAGTTATTATCATCGCCATAACATTGTCTTATCAGCTGCGCCTCAGTTTCTAAGGCCAGTTATTAAGACTAGGCTACTAAGACTCAACTACCAAGACTCAACTACTAAGCCTTTGTTGTTACAGGAAGTTACCAATGCTACGTAGTGTGTTGTTTACCAAAGCACTTTTGTTAACCAGCGGCTTGCTGCTAAGCCTGTCGCTGTTGGCTTCTGAAAACGTCGCCGACAACAACACTTCTACACCCGTTGAGACTGTGCACGGGCTATCTCTTTACAATAGCCCACAGCTTCCTCCCGACTTTGCCTACTTCCCCCACGTGAACCCTTCCGCCCCCAAGGGTGGAACAATTACACATACCGCTGTGGGCGGCAGCTTCGACTCTACCAACCCGTTTATTATTCGTGGCACGCCTGTTACCGGCATTTTTCAGATTTACGACTCGCTGATGGCGAGTAATCCTGGCGAGCCCTTCAGTTTGTACGGTCTGCTGGCTGAAGGCGTTCGCTTAGCCCCAGATCGCCAGTGGATAGAGTTTGATTTGCGTCCAGAGGCACGCTTTCAGGACGGTGAACCAGTAACTGCCTATGACGTAGTATTCTCTCTAAATTTGTTACGTGAAGAAGGTAACCCCTTCTACAGCAGCTACTATTCAGGTGTCGAGAGAGTTGTCGCCTTAAACGATCATTTGGTCCGTTTTGAATTTAACGACACAGAATCACGTGAGTTGCCACTGATTGTTGCACAACTCCCTATTTTACCTCGCCACTACTGGGAACCGCGCGATTTCACGTCTCCCACCTTAGAGGCTCACCCGGGGTCTGGGCCTTATCGCATTAGCGAAGTAGATCCTGGGCGGCGCATTGTCTATCAGCGAGATGACAACTATTGGGGTAAGCACTTACCCGTCAATGTTGGCCGTTACAATATTGACCGTGTTGTGTACGAGTATTACCGTGACCGGGATATTGCTTGGGAAGCCTTCAAAGCAGGACTTACCGACTATCGGACAGATGCACGCGCCGCCACTTGGGCGATTGGCTATAATTTCCCAGCTTATCGTGACGGTTTGATAAAGCGAATTACTGTACCCGATGTTAACCCATCCATGATGCAGGCGTTTGTCTTCAACTTACGTAAAGAAAAATTTCAAGACCCAAGGGTCCGAGAAGCACTGAGCCTTACGTTCGATTTTCCCTGGCTTAACACTAACATTTTCTATGATACCTATCGGCGCACGGAAAGTTTCTTTCAAAACTCTGAAATGGAAGCGATTGGAACACCGTCAGAGGAAGAGCTTGCGCTGCTCGAACCGTTCCGTGAAGCGTTGATTGACTCCCATCATTCAGAACGACTATTCACTGACCCGCTGCCCATCGAACACCCTACCGACCTACGTGAGCGTTTGCGGCTTGCGCTTGATCTGCTGCGTGATGCTGGCTATCGCATAGAAAATGGTGTGCTAGTGAACAGCGAGACAGGCCGACCTCTTACACTAGAAGTACTGCTATACGACTCAGGACTTGAGCGTGTTGTGCAACCCATGCTGCGCAATATGGCGCGTCTTGGGGTTCAAACGTCGCTACGCATTGTCGATATCAATCAGTATCTTAACCGGGTACGCAGCTACGATTACGATATGGTCATCAGCCACTTCCCGCAGTCTAACAACCCTGGTAATGAGCAGCGCGACTACTGGACCAGTGCTGCCGCAGAGGCGCCACAAAGTCGTAATCGCATGGCTCTTGCCCACCCTGCTGTTGATGCACTAGTGGAGCAGCTCATTCGTGCTAACGACCGCGAAACGCTGGACACCATTGCAAAAGCGCTTGATCGAGTACTGCGTTGGGGCTTTTATGTCATCCCTCATTATCATTCAGGCGAGACACGGATTGCCGTGTGGGATAAATTTGGCTATCCAGAGCCGTTTCCAGCTTATGCCATGGATCTAGACGCTTGGTGGGTAGATGCCGAACGTGAAGCAGCGTTGCAGCGTCGTAATCGTCGCCGTTGAAAACCTGAGACTGCTTATTAACTAATGGCTTATCTACACTAACGCTTGGCTAGCCGTTTTTCATGGCCTGCACTTACTCATGGAGCGCACTGTGGCACGCTACACCTTACGCCGACTGCTACTGATGATTCCGACTCTGTTCGGCATCATGCTGCTTAACTTCATGATCGTTCAAGCGGCCCCCGGAGGCCCCATTGATCAAATGCTAGCCCGCTTTGAAGGAGCGGATGCTATGGCAAGCACACGCCTGGATATGGGTGGTGCGGATGTGCAGGTTAGCGATGATTCTCGAGGTGCACGAGGGATTGATCCGCGCTTTATTGAGCAGTTAGAGCAGCAGTTTGGCTTTGACAAACCCGCTCACGAACGATTTATCGGCATGATGGTGGACTATCTCACCTTCGATTTCGGCACCAGTTTTTTTCGCGACCGTCCGGTCATTGAACTAATGATCGAACGCCTGCCCGTGTCTATTTCACTAGGCTTATGGACAACGCTGTTGGTCTATCTCATTTCTATCCCGTTAGGCATCAGCAAAGCACTACGACATGGATCTCGCTTTGATGTCTGGACCTCAGGTCTAGTAATCGTGGGCTACGCCATCCCAGGTTTTTTATTCGCCATCCTCCTTATTGTTGTATTTGCTGGGGGTACTTACCTAGATTGGTTTCCTCTTCGCGGCCTAACATCACCCGATTTCTCCGAGCTATCTGCATGGGGCAAAATTAAAGATTACTTCTGGCATATCACCCTGCCAGTACTGGCTGCTGCGATTGGCAGTTTTGCCACCCTCACCATGCTGACGAAAAACAGTTTTTTAGATGAAATTCATAAGCAGTACGTACTGACAGCCCGAGCCAAAGGCGCTGACGAGCAGCGTATTCTGTATGGCCATGTTTTCCGCAACGCTATGCTAATTATCATTGCTGGCTTGCCCTCTGCAATGATTGGCATTTTCTTTACTGGCGCACTGCTCATCGAAGTAATTTTTTCCTTGGATGGCCTCGGCTTGCTAGGTTTTGAGGCGGTAATGCAGCGTGATTACCCCGTCATTTTCGGAACACTATTTCTATATACAGTGATCGGTCTGCTGCTCAAGCTAGTATCCGACTTGACCTATGTGTGGGTTGACCCACGCATTGATTTTGCGTCGAGGGAGTCATAAATATGACATTTATTAGCTCGCGTCTTTCACCGATTACGTTACGCCGTCTGGCTGCATTTAAAGCCAATCGCCGCGCTCGGGTGTCGTTGTGGCTGTTTAGCGTTCTGTTTATTGTCAGCTTATTTGCCGAACTCATCGCCAACGATAAGCCCCTTGTAATGAAATATGATGGGCAGTGGTATGTGCCGTTACTGGTCGATTATCCGGAAACCGAATTCGGTGGCTTTTTACCCACTCGTACCGACTACTTAGACCCCTTTGTTCAACAGCAAATTAGCGATCACGGTTGGGCGCTTTGGCCGATCGTTCCCTACTCCTATCAAACCCTCGATATGCAGATGACACAACCTTCGCCTGCACCGCCAGATAGGCGCCATTGGCTGGGGACCGACGATCAGGGCCGTGATGTATTAGCGCGAGTCATTTACGGGTTTCGACTATCGGTTGCTTTTGCCTTGGTGCTCACCGCCGGCTCTTTGGTACTGGGCGTGCTGGTAGGCGGTGTGCAGGGATACTTCGGCGGAAAAGTAGACCTTATCGGCCAGCGCATCACTGAAATCTGGTCTGGGTTACCTGTGCTATTTCTACTGATTATTTTAGCTAGTTTTGTGCAGCCAGGCTTCTGGTGGTTACTGGGGATAATGTTACTGTTTTCGTGGCTAGGGCTGGTTGATATCGTACGCGCCGAGTTTTTGCGTGCACGCAATCTTGAGTACGTTCGTGCAGCGAAGGCCATGGGGCTCCCTTCTAGGCTGATTATGTGGCGGCACGTTTTACCTAACGCTATGGTAGCCACACTGACGTTTATCCCTTTCCTGTTCACTGGTGCCATTGGCACGCTCACTGCGCTGGACTTCTTAGGCTTTGGCCTGCCGCCTGGAGCTCCTTCACTGGGCGAACTGGCAGCACAGGGCAAAAACAACCTGCACGCCCCGTGGCTCGGCATCACCGCGTTTATGACGCTTGCCATCATGCTCTCACTGTTGGTGTTTATTGGTGAAGGATTACGCGACGCCTTCGACCCACGCCATGTGAAGCAGCATCAGTCACCTGTTCAGGAAACCAAACATGCCTAATCACGCAAACAGCGCTATACCATTACTGCGCTTGAACGAGTTTTCGGTTTCCTTCGATGGCAACGTAGTTGTCGATTCCCTTTCGCTCACCGTCAATGCCGGTGAAACCCTCGCTATCGTGGGGGAATCTGGCTCTGGAAAGTCGGTTTCGGCACTAGGGGCGATTAATTTATTGCCGGACAATGCCTCGGTAAGTGGTCAACGTTGGTTAGAAGAAACGGATCTCAGTCAGCTAGGCAAACGAGATTGGAACGGGATACGCGGCAATCGGGTAGGTTTTATTTTTCAAGAGCCAATGACATCGCTAAACCCGCTGCACCGTATTGGCAAACAAATTGGCGAAACCCTGCGTTTACACCAGGGCCTTAGCGGGAACGCTGCACGCTCCAGGGCCAAAGTACTATTAGAACACGTCAAACTACCGCGCCCCGACGAACTGCTTGACGCATGGCCACATCAACTTTCGGGCGGCCAGCGCCAGCGGGTAATGATTGCCATGGCCATTGCCAACAATCCGGCACTATTGATTGCAGATGAGCCGACTACAGCACTCGATGTGACCGTTCAGCAAGAAATTTTAGCGCTGCTGAAAGAACTCCGTGATCAACACGGCATGGGCGTACTGTTTATCAGTCATGACTTAAACTTGGTGCGTCGCCATGCAGACCGTGTTTGTGTCATGTATCAAGGAAAAATCCAGGAAACTGGTAGCGTTGCCGATGTATTTAATAATCCCCAAAGCGACTACACCAAAGCCCTCATTGCCGCCGAACCAGAAGGACGGCCTGATGAACCTGCCGACGCTACGCCGCTTTTGATCACACGCCAGCTTAGCGTGAGCTTCAAGCGCCCGAGGGCAGGTCTTTTTCAGCGTCAGCCGCCGCCATTTGAGGCCTTAAAAGCTACCGACTTAACGATTGCCCCTGGCGAAACGCTTGGCATTGTTGGCGAATCAGGCTCTGGAAAAACAACGCTGGCTTCGGCGGTTATGCGCTTAGTCGCTAGCCAAGGCGAGGTGACACTGGGCAGCGCCATCTTAAGCCAACTCTCTGGTGACGCGCTTCGACGCCAGCGCCATCGGCTGCAAATGGTTTTTCAAGATCCATACGGGGCGCTTTCCCCACGTATGCCAGTGTTTGATATTGTCAGTGAAGGCCTACGGTTTCACTACCCCAGCCTAAGCAATGCCGAAGTCACCGAGCACGTGCATCGCACACTGAGCGAAGTGGGCCTACCGGAAAGCTGTGCTGCCCGTTATCCTCATGAGTTCTCGGGAGGCCAACGCCAGCGCATAGCGGTG
Organism: Halomonas qinghailakensis; assembly: GCF_025820815.1. NCBI lineage: Bacteria > Pseudomonadati > Pseudomonadota > Gammaproteobacteria > Oceanospirillales > Halomonadaceae > Halomonas > Halomonas qinghailakensis. Next base: position 3,686,081 of record NZ_CP096973.1, read on the forward strand.
GCCCGAGCAATTATCTTAGAGCCTGAGTTACTGGTACTCGACGAACCAACCTCTGCATTAGACCGTACAGTGCAAAAGCAGCTGGTCACACTGCTACGCGAACTTCAGGCACGCCGCCAGCTAAGCTATCTATTTATTAGCCACGACCTTGCCGTAGTGCGCGCTATGGCCCACCGCATTATGGTGTTAAAAGATGGTGAGGTAGTAGAACAAGGAGACTGCCTGGAATTGCTCGCTGCGCCGCAGCATCCCTATACCAAAGCGTTGATAGAAGCTGCCCACTTGCATTAGCTACCTAGTTAACATAAACGTTTGTCTCGGCAACTTTTTCAAGTTGACCACGTATGAACGCAGAAGCAAGATAACGGTATAAAAATTCATTACTCATAATAAAAACGCCCCGGCCTTGGCACGGGTGTGCTGACCGGGGCGTTTTATCCACTAGCAGTGACGCTAAGTGTGTTTAGAAGCTGGCAATTTCTTCAGGCGTTAGCTCCCGCCATTCACCAGGCGCTAGATCATCTGGTAAGGCTACATCACCAATCGACTGGCGATGCAATGCATTGACATGATTCCCCAACGCAGCAAACATGCGTTTCACTTGATGATAGCGACCTTCAGTGATCGTCAGCTCTGCTTGCTGTGGAGTAATAAATCTTAGCACGGCAGGTTGCGTTGGCGTTTCCTCGCCGTCGAGAAGAACCCCTTCCGCGACTTGGTTAATCGCCCACTGAGCAGCCTCACTTTCCATAGGTTCCGCCAACTCGGCTATATACACCTTGGCGCAGCGATGGCGCGGCGAGGTAACACGATGGGACCATTGGCCATCATCAGTGAGCAATAACAAGCCGGTGGTATCTACATCCAACCGTCCTACCGGCTGCAGTCGCTCTACTTTGGGTAAATCAATTAGGTCAATCACCCTTGGGTAGAGCCCTCGGCGGGCAGTACACTCTACTTCCAGCGGCTTATGCATCATCAGGTAACGTAACCCAACTAGCGCTAGCGTCTCACCATTAAGTTTCACCTCATCGTGCTGAGTGTCAACTTGAGTCGCAGACTGCTTAATGGGTTCGCCATTCAGGGTCACCTCGCCATTCTTTAACGCACGCTTTGCTAGGCTGCGCGTCAACGGGGTTGTTTCACTCAAAAAGCGATCAAGGCGCATTATTGACCCACTCCTGGCAGAAGCGAAAAGCGGTCGGCATCTTGCCAGGCAGGAAATTTTTCTCGAAAAGCATCTAGGTCCGTTTTATTTAGCGTCCCCGTTTCAATAAACGGAGAGTTTGCAGGGTGGTCGATCATCGGTTCCCCTTTGAAATCGACCAGCATGGAATCGCCGCTATAGGCGAGTCCTTTGGCATCTTCACCGACGCGATTTACACCCACTACATAAACTAGGTTTTCAACGGCACGCGCTTGTAAAAGCGTGCGCCAAGGATGACGCCGGGGTGCAGGCCAGTTCGCTACACACAACGCGGCATCATACTCGAAATGTTCGCCCTCTGCTGGCTGCTGGCGCATCCAAACGGGAAACCTCAGGTCGTAGCATACGCTCAATAGCAGCCTGAAGCCTTTCAGTTCAACTATCTTCCGGCTGTTGCCCATACCATAGCGTTCATGCTCTCCGGCCATACGAAATAAATGGCGCTTATCGTAGTACTGCAAGTCGCCGCTGGGGGTAGCCCATACCATACGGTTGTAGTATTGACCTCCATCCATAATTGCCATACTGCCGGTCATGACACAGCCTCTCGCTTTGGCCTGCATCTGTAACCAGGCAACGCTCTGGCTCGCGTTCATGGGCTGGGCCATTTCCCGAGAGTTCATGGTGAAACCAGTCGCAAACATTTCTGGCAACACAATTAAATCGGTATCGCGACTATCTAACTCGCCCAATAGCCGTTCAAGATGCGCATGGTTGGCCTGAGGATCTTCCCAGCGCAAATCGCACTGCACTAAGCTCGTTTTCAGTTGGCTCATGCCATGTCTCCTTTGCATCAGTGTGTTCGTCAATAGTGTGCTAGATTAGCATTTTTAATTAATGAGGCTGCTATGCTTTCACCTGCATCAAGGGATCCTGAAGCGGTTAAGGGCGTTATGTTTGGCTTAACTGCTTACACCATGTGGGGCTGTTTTCCGCTATTTTTCGCTCTTTTTGACGGCATTCCCGCGTTTGAAATCCTGACACACAGGATCCTGTGGTCGTGTATTTTCCTGGTAGGCCTAATCAGCCTTTTACGCCGGTGGCCACCAGTAATCGCAGCCCTTATTGAGCCTAAGCGCTTAGGGCGCGTGCTCGCTTGCGCGCTACTAATTGCCTTTAATTGGGGACTCTATATCTACGCTGTCGAAAGTAAGCAGGTATTACAAGCCAGTTTAGGCTACTTTTTAACCCCACTGGTCAACGTTGCCTTAGGTGTGTTGGTGCTACGTGAAGTAATGGCACGCCTCCAGCTAATCGCCCTTGGCTTGGCAAGTTTAGCAATTGCAATACAGTTCGTTATGCTTGGGGAGCTGCCTTGGATCAGCCTGGCGCTTGCTCTCAGCTTTGGTAGCTACGGATTATTTCGCAAGCAGGTGCCACTCGATGGGCTCTCAGGCCTATTCGTAGAGACACTGTTGCTTTTTCCACTAGCCTTAATAGCGCTCACGTGGCTCAGCTGGCAGGGGGAGTCTCACTTTATATCTGATGTGCCGATGAGCGTATTGCTAATGATTAGTGGCGTGTTAACCGCCCTACCATTGATGGCCTTTGCTGGAGCAGCACGACGCCTGCGGCTGGCAACGCTGGGATTTCTAATGTACATCAACCCCAGCATTCAATTTTTAATTGCGATTATTATTTTCGATGAGCCTCTAGGACTCATCCAGTTAATTACCTTTGCAATGATCTGGACAGGCTTAGCACTGTATTCTTGGTCCTCTTGGCAGTCACGTCCGCGCCAAAAGGCGGCTATTTGAGGCTTCTGAAACTACTTTTTTTTCAACAGCTGAGACAGTGGTATCGGCTGGCTGCTCAGGCTGATAACCCACGCGAAAGCCTCCCCAATGTTTACCATGAATGTAAATAGGCACCGAAAGATCGTGCATAATTTCGCCAGTATCTCGCTTGTAGGTTTGTAGCAGCAGCGGTTTCTCGTGGGCGCCGCAACGGCTACCAGTTGGGTCATCAAAAATGCGTTTGCTGCGGCAATACTTGAGGTCGTGATCGTAATCACCGGTAGGCTCGCGGCTGACAGCCGCATTATGAGTAGGCACATACCCATTACGGTCACAGGCAATAGCGTAACTTAACCCATGCCCAATGAGTAAAGGTTCTTGTAAACTGGGTAGCCGTTGGTCTGTGAACGTATCAAAGCCGGTGTGATAAAGCGGTGGCTGTGTCCCTGGCATGACCCTGTACTCAGGTTGAAACAGCGACGTTTCTGATAACTCACCGGAGGCAATCGCTTTCTCAAACAGCTTTCCAATACGGTCAGCTGCTTGGCGAGCAGCGCTAAATACATGCTGGTGCCGCCCCTGTAAACGCTGCTGTGCCAACTCGCCATCAACCGCTTCTGCAGCCTCCATTAACGCCCTAGCTTGCTGGGCTAAATCGCGCATATCGCAATTGCCCTCATCAACATCATCTTCCAGCTGGCGAAGGCTATCGGCAACCGTTTGGCTATGCGTTTTAGTACTTTCCATGGCTTCTGCGACGCTAGTAATTTCCTGCTCAACGTGATCAAACTGCTCGGTAATAGTAGCCAGGCTACTGCCGACCTTCTGCATCCCTTGAGAACGCTCCCGAACCCGGCTCATTAGCGCTCCCATTGTACTAACAACACTTTGCCCGCTTTGATGCATATCTTTTACAAGTTCATCGACGCTTTGCGTTGCCGTTGAGGTCTTCAGTGCCAAATTGCGTACTTCACCCGCGACAACAGCAAAACCACGGCCATGTTCGCCCGCCCGTGCCGCTTCAATGGAAGCATTTAGCGATAGCAGGTGGGTCTGTTCAGCAATACCCTCTATCATGGAGGTGACATTGCGCACACGCTCGATTTTGTCGTTTAACGCAGATAGCATCTCAAGCGCCTGATTAGAACGTTCCGCAACATCGCTCATATCATGGATGATATCGGCCAACTCATCATGATTGTGATGGCTTGCCTGACGGGCACTTTCCGCAAGTGAAGCAACCTGAGAAGCACTGGCGCTCACCTGCATAATGGCAGTATTAATGGCACTCATGCTCGATGAGGCCTCACTGGCCATGGTTTCCTGTTTGGCAAGCCGCTGGGCCATGAGGTCGGCATAGTGAGATACCTCTGCCGATGCAATTGCCGTGCTACTAGCTCGATTCATTAATCGATAAGCCATCGACCGAAGCGAGCCATAATCACGAATGGGCTTTGGACCGTGAATAGGTTTGATTAAACGCGCTTGATCGGCTGAATAAACCGTTGTGATTGGAACGAGCATCAAGCTCGCTCCAGCCCCCGTCGCCAGAAGAAGTGCAACATAAGATAGCGCACCAGGGTGAGAGATCATCCAGGCAGAAACGCTAAGCAATGTTAGAGGCACTAACAGCCGAAATAGTCGCATGTGAAGGTGTACTCTTTTTTATTTGACGTTATTGAGCGGTGGATCAACATGGATCGAAAGAGCCAGGCGCTGCTTTTGAACCAGATTAACGGTTTACACTAATTAATGAAGTAGCACTTTCGGGGGAGAACCTCTCTGTAGCCTAAACCCAAGATAGAAAGCAAAAGCCGTCAGAAGCTGTGCAACGCGTTAAACTGGCGGTTTCAACTACTCTAAAAGATAAGGCTGACGCCAGGAGCTTATGTTTAAGCGCTATTTTCCTATTCTTACATGGTTGCCCCACTACCATAAGCGCCTGTTAGGCGCCGATGTAGTAGCGGGACTCATCGTAACTGCAATGGTAATTCCTCAGTCGTTAGCCTATGCCCTACTTGCGGGTTTACCTGCAGTTGTAGGCTTGTATGCCAGCATCTTGCCTCAACTGCTGTACACCTTGTTAGGTACAAGCCGCACTTTGGCCGTTGGTCCGGTGGCCATCATTGCATTAATGACGGGTGCTGCGCTCTCTTCTGTCGCCATGCCCGGTAGCCCTGAGTATTTACAAGCTGCGCTGGTGCTTTCGTTACTTTCTGGCGGCCTACTGGTTGCGATGGGCGCACTGAAGATGGGCTTTTTTAGCAATTTTTTAAGTCATCCGGTTATCTCTGGCTTTTTAACAGCGTCCGGCATTCTTATTGCCGTCAGCCAGTTGGGCAGCCTAATGGGCGTCTCTAGTAGTGGCTTTACGTTAATCGAACGCATCATGACACTCCTGCCTAATCTCTCCACTGTAAACCCTTACACCGTTGCTATCGGTGTTGGCACACTATTGTTTCTCGTCATTGTGCGTCGTTTTGGTAAGCAAAGCCTTCGTGCCATTGGCTTGTCTAAAACGCTTGCTGATTTAATTACCAAAGCTGGGCCTGTCTTTGCGGTTGTTATCACCACCCTGGTAACCTGGCATTGGCAGTTGGCCGATCAAGGCGTTGCTGTTGTCGGCACGATACCCAGTGGTTTGCCTGCGCTGAGCCTTCCGTGGGGTGATGCTTCACTCTGGCGCGCACTGCTGATTCCAGCACTGCTTATCAGCCTGGTAGGGTTTGTAGAGTCTGTCTCCATGGGTCAAATGTTGGCCGCGAAAAGGCGCCAGCGTATTTCTCCCAATCAAGAGCTGATTGGCTTAGGTGCCGCCAATCTAGCGGCTGGGTTTACCAGTGGCATGCCAGTCACCGGTGGCCTTTCGCGCACGGTCATCAACTATGATGCAGGTGCACAGACACCTGCTGCTGGTGCCTTTGCAGCACTCGGAATCGGCATAGTAACGCTGACCTTTACCGGCTGGCTCTACTACCTACCGATTGCAACGTTAGCGGCAACCATCACCGTATCTATTTTGACCCTGGTCGATATCCCCATGCTGCGCCAAACGTGGCGCTACTCTCGCAGTGATTTCGCCGCAATGGCTGTCACAATTATACTGACACTGGTTGAAGGAGTAGAAGCCGGGATCATTGGCGGCGTAAGCCTCTCTATCGCGTTATTTTTGTACCGCACTAGTCGCCCTCATAGCGCACTGGTAGGCCGAGTGCCGGACACTGAGCACTTCCGTAATACAGAACGTCATGATGTTGAAACCGTCAATAATGTGGCGCTACTGCGAATCGATGAAAGTCTCTATTTTGCTAACGCCCGCTATCTTGAGGATACCGTCTATAATTTAGTTGCCAGTTATCCAGAACTTGAGCACGTCGTCCTTATTTGTTCAGCCGTTAATTTAATTGATGCGTCTGCGCTTGAGAGCCTGGATGCCATCAACGCCCGTTTAAAAGATTCCGATGTAAAACTACACCTATCCGAAGTGAAAGGTCCCGTCATGGACCAGCTTAAAAAAAGCGATTTTTTAGACGCTCTGACTGGGCGCGTTTTTCTTAGCACTTATGCGGCTTGGCGCGAATTTTCATAGAGTTGATTTGCCTAGGTTTGTTGATGCAACTTTAACTAACGCTTGTTTGAATGCATCATAGTGTTTTCACTATTGTGAATGACGATGAGGAGCAAGGATGCCAAACGAATGGATAACACGCGACAGCGGCACTCTATCGCTCCAGCATGAGTGGACCCTTGTTCATTATCAGGCGCTTAAATCGTTAGTGGCACAGCATAGAAATACTGCCAACAATTTCACGATCTCTTTGGAAGGTATTACCCAACTCGACACAGCGGGTGCCGCGTTAATCGTTGAGCTATTGGGCATCGAAAACGCCAAACAGCAAGCAGAAAGCTCATTACCTAAAAAACAGCAGGCGCTTTTAGTGCGGGTTGCTGAGGCGATGGAGACGTCTCTCGATGTCACACCCCCTAAGCACAATCGAATAACCGATGCATTGGCAACAGTTGGCCAGCAAATGATGGGGTTATGGTCGCAACAGCGCCAGCTATTAGCGTTTATTGGGCTTGTGCTAGCAACACTATTTTCTTTACTACTTCGCCCTCATCGCTGGCGTTTCACTGCGACAGTGGCACACATTCATTCAAGCGGGCTAAATGCAGTACCGATTGTTGCGCTGCTGACCTTTATGGTGGGCGCGGTAGTGGCTTTTCTGGGTGCTACCGTGCTTCAAGACTTTGGTGCCACGGTCTACACAATTGATTTAGTGGCTTTCTCTTTTTTACGTGAATTTGGTGTGTTGCTCGCGGCAATTTTGTTAGCAGGCCGCACTGCCAGTGCCTTTACCGCCCAACTTGGAGCCATGAAATCTAATGAAGAAATTGATGCGCTTCAAACTCAAGGGCTTGATCCCGTAGAGCTTTTAGTACTTCCCCGAGTCATCGCCCTACTGATTAGCCTGCCGCTGCTCGCGTTCGTGGGAATGCTCAGCGGACTCATAGGCGGGGCCATGGTGGCTACGCTTTCGTTGGATATCTCGATTAGCCAGTTTATGACCACGCTACAAAAAGATGTATCCGTCAACCATTTCTTGGTAGGCCTCAGCAAAGCACCCGTGTTTGCGTTTGTTATTGCCGTCATTGGGTGTCTAGAAGGCTTTAAAGTTAGCGGTAGCGCGCAATCGGTTGGTGCCCACACTACCTCAAGCGTCGTGCAATCCATTTTTATGGTCATCCTTATTGATGCGCTAGCTGCACTGTTTTTTATGGAGCTGGGATGGTGACAACGACACATACTCAGCACGCACAAAATGACCAAACCGTTATCCATGTTGAAGGGTTAATCAATCGCTTTGGCCCGGTGGTGGTTCATGACGACCTCGACTTGTCGTTAAAGCGGGGGGAGATTCTCGGTGTAGTGGGCGGCTCAGGAACCGGCAAGTCTGTGCTGTTAAGAAGCATTGTGGGCTTAAAGCGCCCAAACGGAGGTACGATTGATGTACTGGGTAACCGCCTTAGTGAGTTAAACAATGAGCAACGTAGCCAGATAGAACGCCGTTTTGGCGTGCTGTTTCAACGCGGCGCATTATTTAGCTCGCTAAATTTACAAGAAAATGTCGCCCTGCCACTGATTGAACACGCCAAACTGTCGCGAAAAGATGCAGAATACCTCGCACGCATCAAACTCTCATTAGTTGGGCTGCCCACCAAGGCAGCGCTTCAGTTTCCTGAGTCTCTTTCTGGCGGCATGGTAAAACGTGCAGCACTCGCAAGAGCGCTGGCGCTTGATCCCGATATTTTGTTTCTTGATGAGCCAACAGCGGGTCTTGACCCTATCGGTGCTGCCGCCTTTGATCAGCTATTAGTTACGCTGCGCGACGCGTTAGGCTTTAGCGTTTTTTTAGTTACCCACGATTTAGATACGCTTTATGCTACCTGCGACCGAGTCGCCGTGCTTTCTCAGAAACGCGTGTTAGTAGCAGATACGCTTGAAAATGTCGCTAATACTGACGATGAGTGGGTGCAAGCCTACTTTAATGGACCTCGCGGACGTGCCGCTCAATACGCCACTAACGCATCAACGGCCGGTTTAAAGGAGTAAGTTAACAATGGAAACCCGTGCCCATCACGTCGTTATAGGGTTATTTACCCTATTATCTGCCGCAGCAGCACTGCTGTTTGCGCTGTGGATGAGCTACGCCGCTGGGGAACGCGATTACCAACCCTACCGGATACTGTTTGAGCGCAATGTCAGTGGTTTATCGATTGGCAGTAAGGTGCAGTACAACGGTATTGAAGTTGGCGATGTCACCGAACTGACGCTGAATCCTGACGATCCCCGCCAAGTGATTGCCAGCGTGCGTGTCTATGAAGACACCCCCGTCAAAACAGATACCCGTGCCAAGCTAGCGTTTGCCAGCATTACCGGCAGTATGTCAGTTCAGCTATATGGTGGCACACCCGAAAGCCCGCGTTTGATAAATCAAACTGACGAGTTTGCACCATTTATTAGTGCTGATCCTTCGCCTATCGCTACGCTGTTTGATGAAGGTGAAGCAGTGATTCAAAACATCAATGCTATTCTGCAAAACGTTAATGAACTCTTTAATGACGGCAATCGCGAACAAGCTGGCACTATTTTAACGAGTATTGCGCAAATCACTGAGATGATCGCGTCGCAACAGACAGCGCTTGATCAAAATATGGCTCTGTTTGGTGAGGTATCACGCCAAGCAACCGCTACGCTAGCAAGCATCGACACCCTCAGCCAAGAGGCGACCCTGCTATTGCGACAAGATGGTCAGCAAATGATGCAAAGCGCTGAAAGCGCCAGTCGTGATGTCGCCAGCGCCGCCCGACGAATTGAACAGCTCGTTAACGACAATGCCGGTGCTGTCGACAGTACGCTACAGGGGGCACAAGACATAGCCCCAGCGCTTTCAGCCCTGCGCTCTACACTTACTAATCTTGACCGCATTACTCGTCAGCTTGAGGAGAGCCCCGCGGACTTTTTCTTGGGCCGGGATCAGATAGAGGAGTTTCGTCCATGAGTTTGCGCATAACGTTGGGTAGCATCACATTAGCGGTGCTGTTATTAAACACAGGCTGTTCAATACTGCCCGAAAGTAATCCTGCAACGCTCTATCGGCTGCCATCGGCTGCCACGCTGTCTGAACACACGGCCGCCACCTTCCCTGTAAGACTAGGCATTGCTACCCCCGGGGCAGGCCACTTGCTTAACAGCAACCGTATTGTGGTATATCCAGAAGGCAATGTAGTTAATGTCTATGAGGGTGTACGCTGGCATGAAGACGCCCCTGAAATGCTTCAAGCACGCTTAATTTCTGACCTGCAGCAGCGCCAGCTATTCACTGGTGTGAGTAGCGACCGATTGCCCCACGATGTACTTCTGCTGAGCGAGCTGCGCCATTTTCAAAGTGAGTACGACACCTCTCCACCAAGTGTTCATCTCCAGCTAGATGTACAGTTGTTAACGACACAGCAGCGAAAACCGCTAGCAGCGAGCAGTTTTGTTATCCGCACCCGTGCGGAAAGTACAGAAATACCGGATGTTGTGAATGCGTTTGGGAACGCAAGCGACATGCTAGCAGAGCAGCTTTCGGCATGGCTCGTGGCACAATCAAGCGATCTGAGAACCGCCGATTGACGGCGTCCTTCTTAAAAAATCACGCGGGTCTTTAGGATAAAAGTGCTCAGGTTGACGCTCTAGATGGGTAAAAAATCGCGTATCCTTATAAGGCATTTTCATAAAGCCGGAGACTCCCAGCCCTTCTATCTGGCTTACCGACGCCAGCATTCGCGCCAGCAAGGCACGAAACTCTGACTCTCGGCTAGGGTCTAGAAGTCGGTAATAGCTATGGATTTTAAGATGCTTCGGCAGTGCCTCAAAAATAATCATGCCGGTGTGATGAATCTCATTCAGCCGTTGCAGTATGTGCATAATAGTGTCAGGCAGGACAAGTAGCTCTTCTGGATCAGGGCCGTCTTCAAAGTAACTATGCTGGCGGGTGCGGTCTTCCATTTCCGGAACCGCGCTCAGCTCATAGTCAATAGCCGTGCCAGGCTCACAATTAAAAGGTTCTTCTACACTCGCACGCTCTAAATGCAGCGTTTGTCGCGCATTAAATAAGCAGCTTTTAAACACCCCTTGGCGGTGAATAGCACGTGCTAAATGAACCATATTATTGACCGCTTGAATAAACGCCGGTTTTAACGCCGGGTCATGCAGGTTAAGCGACGAGTCGATATACACGCCTTCCCGCTCCCAGCGCACGGCTAAGCCACCTACAACCGGGTATTTTCCTAAACGACTCACCGAGGCCAAAAAAGCCTTTTCGGTTTCCCCCATGCCCTGCATAAACTGTTTGTAATAACGGTCTAGCTGCACATCATTGACATCATTTAGCGTCTCTTCGGCGTTAGCTTCGCGCAAAAACGCCTTCCGAGAACTGTACACCACTGTATCAATTTCTTGATGTGCCGGCCGGCCCCAGACTGGCACTAGCGGCACTTGTGGTGGGATGGGTAAATCTAACATCACCACCTTTGCCATCCGGGACATTGCCTGTAAATAGTGATCTCCTGCTTTATGGCGTATGTGGGGATCGGGATCAAGCATGCCATCCAGGGTACGGGCAAATTCTAAGGGTAGCCCCAACGAACTAGCGGGAATAGCACGATGACCAAAACGGCAAGATTGCGCCGAAGCTAATGCATATAGCGTTCCTGCAGCCCCTTGCTCATCGAAGCGGGGCGATGATAGCGCTCCATTGAGCTGCTCTTCACCAATAAAGTAGACATCGCCCAGCCGGGCGTTGGTTTGCTGCAGATTATCGGACATCAACTCCATCACATTTGCCCCAACAAACTGGAGCTTTTCATCTAACTGGGCAAACACAGATGAGCCCCAGTCAATTAATGCAATGGACTCAGTAGCAGGATCAAATACCAGATTTGAGGGTTTGATGTCGCCATGCACCACAGGGCGCGCATTAGGGCCTGACTCTCGGCGCAACGCTGAGAGAATATCGGCTAACTGGTTGGCAATGTGGACCACCAAACGAGGAGAAAGACGTCCTTCTTTCAGCGACACCTGCTCAAGGTTCCAGCCAGGCGCACGCTCCATCACCAGAATCGACTGACCGCGGGAACGTTGATAAGCCACTAACTTTGGTATGCGGGGGTGGGAAACCTGATCAAGCATAAACGCCTCCTCTTCGAGGCGTTCTTGTAAATGAGTAGGTAGCGTAATGCGTGAGAATTTGAACACGTAGTGGGCAGGCACACCCTGCTGTTGTGCACTGCCCGCAAAAACAAAGCCATAGGCACCTTTACCGACCAGCTCAATCCCCGCGTAGCCCAACTGGGCAAGCTGTGCCTGACACAGTGCAACCCAGTCTTTAAGCTTACGGGCATCGTGATGGCTTAGCAGGTATACCGACTGCTCTTCTGGTATATAAAACTGCTGGAGCGGTGCCTGAGACATTTCTCATTCCTTTCTCACCAACCTCTGGCTATTTAACCTCTGGCTCTTTAACCTCTGGGTGCTCAACTTCTGACAACCTTACCCCAAGTGCAGCAGCATGGTTTCAGGCGCTTCCAGGTAGCCTTTCCAGGCATTGCAGAACCGGGCGATGGTGCCGCCATCAATAAAGCGGTGATCGCCTGCCCAGGTAATGGTCATGATCGCCCGCCGCTGAACCTCACCTTGCTCGTCAAAGCGCGGTAACCATTGAGTTTTACCAATGGCCACTATCGCCGCTTCCGGCGCATTGATGATAGGCGCCGCATAGGTTCCGCCAAGCGCACCAATGTTAGAAATACTAATGGTGCCCCCTTTGAGATCCGCCTGATCGACACGCCCTTCTCGTGCTGCAATGGTCAAACGACCCACTTCACGAGCAATTTCCAGCAGCGTTAGGCGCTCAACACTTTTCACATTAGGCACCAGCAAACCGGCTTTGCTATCCACTGCCATGCCAATATTGCACTGTTCGTAGTAGTGCAGCTCATTAGCTTCCGCATTTAGTTGAGCATTGATGATCGGCGTCTCATTTACCGCAAGCGCCATGGCTTTCATAAAAAAAGGCATGAGTGTTAGCCTCTCACCAAGAGCCTCTACCCGTGGCTTTAGGCGCTCGCGCAATGCCAGCAGATCGGTCACATCAATCTCTTCGCCATAGTGAAAATGCGGAATAGAGCTGGCTGCCTCAACCATTCTTTTCGCCATCACCGCGCGTACACCGCGAAGCGGTTCAACCCTAGGCGGCTGGGTTACTTGAGATGATGCTTGGGCAGGGGCTTTGGAAGGTTGATTCAGGTGCGCCAGCACGTCTTCTTTTAATACCCGGCCATCTTTCCCACTGCCAGCAATGGCGCTTAACTCAAGTTGATGTTCACGCACAAGACGCCGCACGGCTGGGCTGGCAGGCACCTTGCCAGCACTCGTCCAAGTGGTGCTAGTGCTGGTCGCCACAGTGGTTGGCTCACTTACCTTGGGTGAACTATCAACCGTGACAGTTTCGGGTGTTTGCGGCTCATTAGCTTGATCCGTCGTGCCCGCTTCTTGCGTGTCGTTTTCTGCTTGGTAGGCATACAGTGGTGCGTGGACTTTAGCAATTTGCCCTTGGGCAACATACAGTTTGGTAACAACGCCTGCTTCGGGAGCGGTAATTTCCACTAGCGCTTTGTCGGTCATCACTTCAACAATTGGCTGATCTTCCTCAATCCGATCACCTTCCGCAACGCGCCACTCCACCACTTCACACTCGACAATGCCTTCGCCAATATCCGGCAGCATAAAATCGCTCATTATTTTTCTCCCTGGCGTCAAAAGTTAACGCTTTCGCGAATCGCTTCAAAAATTTTCAGATGATCGGGCAGATACTCTTTTTCCAGCACTAGCGGGAAAGGCGTATCTAATCCCGTTACCCGAGTAATCGGCGATTCCAGGTAGAGAAAACAGCGCTCTTGAATTGTCGCAGCGATCTCACCCGCGAAGCCCCCCGTTAACGGCGCTTCATGACTAACGACCAAACGTCCTGTTTTTAACACAGACTCAACAACGGTATCGGCGTCCCAAGGCAGTAGCGAACGCAGGTCAATCACTTCACAGGCAATGCCCTGCTCTTCAGCGAGCTCAACGGCTTTGCCAATGACTTCCATTTGCGCCCCCCAGCCTACCAGGGTGATATCCGTACCTTCTTTGATGACCTCCGCTTCACCAATAGGAAGCTGATAATCTTCTTGGGGCACCTCACCCACCGAGGCACGGTATAGGCGTTTAGGTTCTAGGAAAAGTACCGGATCTGGGTCACGAATTGCGGCAAGTAGTAACCCTTTCGCTTGGTAGGGGTTACGCGGCACTACAACTTTTAAGCCAGGTGTATGTGTGAAGTAAGCTTCTGGTGATTGTGAATGATAGAGACCACCTGCGATGCCACCGCCATAGGGTGTGCGGATAGTTAATCCACCCACATTGAATAAATCTCCAGAGCGGTAGCGAAATTTCGCTGACTCATTAACGATTTGATCAAAGGCGGGAAAAATGTAGTCGGCAAACTGTATTTCAGCAACGGGCACTGAGCCTTGGGCCGCCAACCCATTGGCAAAACCAATAATGCCTTGTTCTACCAGCGGCGTGTTAAAGCAGCGCGCTTTACCGTACTTTTCCTGCAAATGGCTAGTGGCACGGAAAACACCACCAAAGACGCCCACGTCTTCACCAAAACAGATAACTTTTTCATCTTCAGCCATGGCGATATCAAGGGCATTATTAATCGCCTGCAGCATATTCATAGTGGGCATATTACGCCTCCCCCTGGGATTCTGTGGACGTGTTCACCTCAAGGTCTAGCGACCGCGCGCCACGCGGATAGGCGTCTGGGTAGCGACGAATATGACGCTTAAGTTGGTCGTATTGACGCTGTAGCTCTGGGGTTATGTCGGCGTAGACATCAGTAATCAGCGAGTCCAGGGAGGGTGGAGAGCGTTTTTCTGCCCGTTTCATGGTGTCCAATACTTCTCGGCGCAGCGTTTCCTGTTCGCTGGCTTCCTCCTCGTCACTCCACCAACCTTTTTTTGTTAGCCACTTTTGCATGCGCAGTATGGGGTCTTTTAAGCGCCAAGCTTCTTCTTCACTCTTAGCCCGGTAACCCGAAGGATCATCAGAAGAAGAGTGGGCAGCAAGCCGATAAGACATTGCTTCAATGAGTACCGGCTGATTCTGCTCAACGGCAATCTTGCGCGCTTGACGTGTCGCTTCATAGACCGCTAACGCATCGTTGCCATCCACACGAATAACGTGCATGTGGTAGCCAAATGCTCTGGGGGCAATGCCGTCAGCGGCAAACTGCTCGTTAGAAGGCGTCGAAATGGCATAGCCATTGTTACGGCAGAAAAAAATCACCGGCACTTGATGAACGGACGCCATATTCAGTGCGGCATGAAAATCCCCTTCAGAGGCAGCGCCTTCACCAAAAAACGTTAAGGTACAGTGCCCATCACCCGCTAGTTTTTGACCGTAAGCGTAACCTGTCGCCTGGGGAATCTGCGTTGCAAGCGGCGAAGAGATAGTCATGTAGTGCAGTTTGCGCGAACCATAATGAATCGGCATTTGACGGCCTTTGCCGTAATCCAGCTCATTGCCGAATAGCTGATTCATGAACTCATCAATGGTGAAGCCGCGGTACATTAGTGCGCCTTGCTCGCGATATTGCGCCATGATCATATCGGCATCGTCTAACGCAGCCGCTGCACCAACAACGGCGGCTTCTTCTCCCGTACTTTGCATATAAAAACTAAGCCGCCCCTGGCGTTGAGCAGCCATCATACGCTCATCTAAGATGCGGGTGCCCAGCATGGCTTGATAGAGCCGTCGAGCATGATCACGTGGGAGGTCTGGCTCTTTGGCACCTTCATAAAGCTCACCCTCTGGATCGAGCAGGCTGAAGGTAGCCATTGAGAATTCGTCGCCGGTCATAAAGAGCGGCTGATGTACGTACTTTGTCATGTTTATTATCCTTGTATTACCCCTTTTGAGGGCAGTGTTGTTGGTGTTGACCATTTGTGCCAGTGGATTTATCTAGCATAGGTCAAGCCTGACGAGGTTAGTGCCACCTCGATCAACGCAACACAAGGACAGTAACGCAGTACGCTACTTTTAGGGATACAACTTAAGACGCAGAGAGACGCATGCGCAAACGCTGTTGGATTGCCTCAAACAGGCTATCCACTGCCAACGCGAGTAATGCAATCAGTATTGCACCTTGAACGACGTAGGCCACATTACTATTAACGATACCCGCAATAATGGGGTCACCTAAGTTACTAGCCCCAACTGTCGCTCCTAACGCTGCTGTGGCAATGTTAATAGTGACCGATGTGCGAATGCCGGCCAAAATGACAGGCGCAGCAAGCGGTAGTTCAACGCGGGTTAACACTTGCCACGATGTCATTCCCATGGCAATCGCCGCTTGTTTAAGGCTGGCATCGACATCTTGCAGTCCTGCTAGCGTGTTTCGCACAATGGGCAATAAGCCATAGAGAGTTAACGCCACGATAATAGGAATGGTGCCAAAGCCCAAAATAGGAACCGCTAACGCAAGCACAGCCACAGGCGGAAATGTCTGCCCAAGCGAGGCTACCTGCCCAACGAGAGGTAAGAAGTCTTGCCCCCACTGCCTCGTTACCGCGATGCCTGCCAAGACCCCCACACTTATCGTGACAATAGCCGCTATTCCTACAACAAACACATGCCTAGTAAGCAGTGAAATAAAATCAGCGCGAGAGTATATAACTTGACGCGCTTCGGGCTCTAACCAACGAAAGCTGGGTTCTAGCATCGGCATCCCCCAGATGCCTGCCATCAGTAGGAGCGCCCACCCAGCAGGCCAGAGCCATGGAGATCCAGTCATTATTGGCGGGTTACCACGAAAGCCGCTACGCATCACGATGGCTTACCAACAAGCTGAGCCTCTTTCACAATCTTACGCAGAGATAGCTCACCAATTGGCATATCTTGTTGATCAACCACTGTTAACCTATCGCAATGATCACGCAGCATCATAGAAAGCGCTTGGCGCAATGAAAAATCGGCGGGAATGCGTGACTGAGCGGGCAAAGACTGTCCAAGCGATGACATATGATCTTTCACACGGGTTAATGCTGCCTGCTTTAAACCACGCTCCAACCCTCCTAGTAAGGACTCCACAAACGGGTCGACAGGGGTTTGAAGCAGTTCCAGCGGCGTCCCCTGCTGAACAATACGGCCTTCACGCATCACGACGAGATGATCAGCAAGCTTTAGCGCTTCATCCATATCGTGAGTTACGAACAGCACCGTTTTATGTAGCCGCGCCTGCAGCTTTGCCAGCTCATCTTGAAGCTTTTCTCTGGTAATGGGGTCTAGCGCCCCAAAAGGCTCATCCATCAACAAAATATCGGGATCTGCCGCCAATGCACGGGCAACGCCAACCCGTTGCGCCTGTCCACCAGAGAGCTGGTGAGGGTACTTATGGGCAAATTCGTGCGTGGGGAGGCCTAACAAACGCATGAGCTCTTCGACACGGGCATTGACATCAGCGGCCGACCATTTAAGTAAACGCGGCACCAGCCCAATATTACGAGCTACGTTCCAATGGGGAAATAGGCCGGTACTCTGGATCACATAACCAATACGACGACGAAGCTTAACCGGGTCATAATGCTCTATTGATTGGCCGTCGATGATAATGTCGCCGCTAGTATGCTCAATCAAGCGATTGAGCATACGTAGGGTTGTTGATTTTCCGCAGCCAGATGTTCCTACCAGCGCACAGAACTTTCCTTTCGCGACGTGTAAGGATATATCGTCAACCGCTGTGTCTTCTCCAAAGTGCTTTGACACATGGGAAAGTTCTATCATTCATGTTCTCCAGGGCGCAGCGCGTCGGCTAATGCCCCTAAACTAGCATCTACAATAAGAGCCATCACTAAAATAGGTAGTGCACCTAACAGCACCATATCCATGGCCGCTTGACCCAACCCTTGAAAGATAAACGTACCTAGTCCACCTGCCCCTATCAACGCGGCAACGGCAGTTAATCCAATCGCTTGCACGGCCGTAATCCGCACGCCTTCTAGCAGTATTGGCAGCGCCAGCGGAAACCTCACCTGCCAGAAGCGCTGACGGGCACGCATCCCCATCGCCTTTGCTGCCTCTAGAACGTCAGGATCTACCTCATCAAGCGCAATATAGGTATTACGCACCATAGGCAATAAGCTATAGGCAATTAGCGCAATTAGCGCGGGGGTAGTGCCAATACCACTGACGCCTAATTGTGCTAAAAAAGGCACGTTGGCGGCTAACCAGGCAAGGGGGGCTAGCAATAAACCAAACAAGGCTAAGCTCGGAATCGTTTGCAGGAAATTTAGCAGGCCAAAAGCTGTTCGTTGCAGCCCTTGGTAGCGTCGCATAAGCATAGCGAGAACTAAGCCTATCACCACACTAACGCTAACCGCCGTACCGACCAGCAACACATGTTGCAGCATGGCATCATAAAACTGCTGGTCTCGCGCCTGAAATTCCTGCACTAGGGCTAATCTATCAAGCCATAACACCGCACAAACCAGCCATGCGCCCGCTACGCTGCCCAGCAATAAGGTGGTCCAAAGACGCGACAACCCCAAGCGTAGGCGTAGCTCCACCAAGCACAACAAAAGCAAAAAAAGCACGACCCAATAGGCACCACCAATACTTAAACGCGCTTGCGGCATAGCCGGATCAATCAGCCAGTGACCTGCCACCATAAGCCCAAACGGCATCAATAGCAGGGTAAGGATGACAATGCATAACTGGGCGTAGTAGTGAAGACGACTTGGCCTAATAGCCAAGCCGCCCATAGCGATAAATAGCAAGGAGACAAGCAGCGCGCCGGGCCACCCAACCGCGGGCACTAGGCCATAAGAGGTACCCGCTACAATTCTATTGGGCGCGATACTAACAAGACTTAATAGCCAAGAAGCACCTAACATAGCGGCACTTAAACATATCAGTACTGAATTTAAATGCCCATATTGACGGGTTGGCAATGGCAAGGCGTCTATCTGTGACATTCATTAGTCATCCAGGCTATCAAGATAGTCGCTTGCGACTTGATCAGGAGAGAAACCATTCACCGCTACATCAGCGTTCAACGTTTGCAACGTCTCAAGGTCAAGCGTTGCAAATACGTCATTGAGTAGCGTCTCAATCTCAGGGTAGGCATCCAGCACCTCGGCACGCACCACTGGCGACGGCTGATATACCGGCTGAACACCCTGACTATCTTCTAAAACAACTAGCCCCAGAGCACTCAAGCCACCATCGGTTCCATAGGTCATGGCACCATTAACACCGCTCGTTTGTTGGGCAGCAGCGCGCATAGTCGCCGCCGTGTTACCTCCGGAGAGCACGAGTAATTGGTCATCGCTAAGCTCGAAACCGTAGGCATCCTGGAATGCAGGTAATGCCTGAGCAGACTCTACAAATTCTGCACTCGCTGCGAATTTAAATTCACCGCCTTTATTAACGTAGTTGGCAAGGTCATCAAGAGTCGTTAAGTCGTTGGCGTTAGCCACGTCTTTACGAACACTCATCGCCCACGTGTTATTAGCACTGGCAGGCTTTAGCCATACTAACCCTCGCTCTGCGTCACGCTCCCGCACAGTCTGATAAGCATCATCAGCGTTATTCCAAACTGGGCTATCGGTCATATCAAAAAAGAAAGCACCGTTACCAGTATACTCAGGATAAAGGTCAACCTCTCCAGCCTCAAGCGCACTTCGCACAACACTGGTGCCACCTAGCTGTAGGCGGTCTTCCGTATCCACGCCACCTCGTTCCAGCGTTTGAATAATCAGCTCACCCAGCACGGCACCTTCAGTGTCGATTTTAGAAGACACGACAACAGGGTCTCTTGCATAAGCGGTTGAGACAGCAAAGGCGAATAAGCAAGTGACAATGGTCGGTTTTAAAATAAAGCGCATAGTGGTCATCCTATTATTTAGCGTCTTGAAAGTATCATCTTAGTATAAGAGCCAATAACGCTGACGTCAGACGCCCTATTAACGGCGCCTAACGTCTACGGTGCTTTATTTGATGATACTCGTCTTGAATAACACGCTTAACATTGATAACGCTTAAGGCGCTTCAATTACCCACGTTGTTCCCTCACGGGAATCTTTCAAAATAATGCCCATGCCCGCTAACTCGTCACGAATAGCATCTGCTTGAGCAAAGTCTTTGTTTACTTTCGCTTCCTTGCGCTGCGCTATCTTAGCTTCAATGTCAGCGTCGCTCAGCGCCACCTGCTGCTGCGCTCCCTTTAAAAAGGTTTGCGGAACCTGCTGCAAAAGCCCCAATACACTTGCCAAACGCTTTAACTCAACCGCTAAACCCTGTGCTTTCTCGGGCGATTCACTCTTGGCACGATTAAGCTCCCGAGCCAAGTCGAATAATACCGCTAACGCCTCAGGCGTATTGAAGTCATCGTCCATTGCCGTTGCGAAACGTTCGGCATATCCACCACTGTCGCTGCTTAGCCCATTAAACGCCTCGACACCTTCAAGAGCGGTATAAAAACGTGTCAGTGATTTACGAGCCTCATGGAGAGAATCGACTGAATAGTTAATGGGGCTGCGGTAGTGGCTAGCGACCAGCAAGTAGCGCACCACTTCCGGATCATGCTCAGCAAGTACATCACGGATGGTAAAAAAGTTACCCAGCGACTTTGACATTTTTTCCTGGTTAACCCGCACAGCCCCAGCATGCATCCAGGTGTTAACGTAGGTTTTACCAGTCGCGGCCTCTGATTGGGCAATTTCGTTTTCGTGATGTGGAAATGTAAGGTCAGGCCCACCTCCATGAATATCGAAAGTATCGCCTAGGCAACACGTCGACATAGCCGAGCACTCAATGTGCCACCCTGGTCGGCCATCGCCCCAGGGTGAGTGCCAGTGAGCTTCGCCCGGTTTCGCGGCTTTCCAAAGCACAAAATCGAGCGGGTCTTCTTTATGAACATCAACCTCAACCCGGGCACCCGAGCGCATATCATCCAGTTGGCGATTATTCAATTTGCCGTAATCAGCGAACTTGCGAACGCGGTAATACACATCACCATTACTCGCGGCATAGGCAAAGCCTTTTTCAATCAGCGTCTCAATCATGGCAATGATATCGTCGATATGCCCCGTCGCCCTTGGCTCATGGCTTGGCGGCAATACATTAAGACGTGCTTCGTCTTCATGCATCGCCTGGATCATACGCTCGGTAAGCTCACTAATGGATTCGCCATTTTCCTCGGCCCGCTTGAGGATTTTATCGTCGATATCAGTGATGTTACGCACATAAGTAACATCATAGCCACGATGACGCAGGTAGCGAGTTATCACATCAAAAGCCACCATCACCCGCGCGTGGCCAAGGTGACAGTAGTCATACACCGTCATGCCGCAGACATACATGCTGACTTTACCCGCCACTAGCGGAGTAAACGGTTCTTTGCGACGTGTCAGCGTATTATAAATGTGCATATGACGATTCCTTAGCCCTTCTGTTTGATTTTCGCCCAGCTATCTTTCAACCCAACGGTACGATTAAACACTAGCTGCCCTGGCTTAGACGCATGACGGTCAGCACAGAAATAGCCCACCCGCTCAAACTGAAAACGGTCTTCTGGAGCAGCATTCGCTAAGCTTGGCTCACCAATAGCGTGGCACACCGTCAAAGAGTCTGGATTTAAGTGTTCGAGGAAGTCGACATCTTTATCACGGTCCGGCTGTTCAACCGTGAATAAATTGTCATACAGGCGCACTTCCATCGGTACACCATGGGCTGCACTCACCCAGTGAATCACGCCTTTCACTTTACGGCCTTCCGGATTTTTGCCCAGAGTATCGAAATCAACTGAACAGTGCAGCTCTGTTACATCCCCGGCTTCGTTCTTAACAACGTCATCACAGCGAATCACATAGCTGTTACGCAGGCGAACTTCTTTGCCGGGCGCTAAACGAAAGAACTTTTTGGGTGCGTCTTCCATAAAGTCGTCTTGGTCAATGTACAGCTCGCGACTAAATGGCACTTTACGCACAGCCATATCGTCACGTGCGGGGTGACCAGGCACGTCATATACTTCTTCATGATCTTCAGGGACGTTAGTCAGAACCACCTTAAGGGGGTTCAATACGCACATTGCCCGCGGCGCATTGTCCTCAAGATCTGAGCGAATCGCATGGGTTAGCATGGCAATATCCACCAAGCCACCATCGGCGCGAGTAACCCCAATCATCTCACAGAACTTGCGAATAGATGCTGGGGTATAACCGCGACGACGCATACCTGAAATGGTTGGCATACGCGGGTCGTCCCAGCCATCGACGATCTGTTCATCAACCAGCAGCTTTAACTTACGCTTCGACGTGAGGGTGTAATCCAAATTAAGTCGAGCAAACTCGATTTGGCGCGGCTTAGCGGGGACTGGCAAGTTATTCAAAAACCACTCGTAAAGCGGACGGTGGTCTTCAAACTCCAGCGTACAAATGGAGTGCGTTATGCCTTCAATGGCATCCGACTGGCCGTGGGTAAAATCATACGACGGGTATATTTTCCACTTATCGCCTGTTTGATGGTGGCTTGCGTGACGAATACGATAAAGGATCGGGTCGCGAAGATTGATATTGGGCGACGCCATATCAATTTTAGCCCGAAGCACTTTTTCACCTTCACCAAACTCACCGTTACGCATGCGCTCAAGCAAGTCTACATTTTCATCTACGCTACGCTCGCGGTAGGGGCTTGGCTTACCTGGTGCCGTAAGCGTGCCGCGGTATTCACGAATTTCATCCGGTGAAAGATCATCAACATAGGCTTTATCTTCGCGGATCAGGTGCTGTGCCCAGGCATAAAGCTGGTCAAAGTAATCTGACGCAAAACGCACAGGTCCTGCCCATTGAAAGCCTAACCAGCTAACGTCTTCCTTAATCGCGTCGATATATGCCTGCTCTTCCTTCGCTGGGTTGGTATCATCGAAGCGTAGATGACAGTCACCCCCTAGCTGTTCCGCCAACCCGAAGTTCAAACAGATCGATTTTGCATGTCCAATATGCAAAAAACCGTTGGGTTCAGGGG
Source organism: Halomonas qinghailakensis (assembly GCF_025820815.1). Lineage (NCBI taxonomy): Bacteria > Pseudomonadati > Pseudomonadota > Gammaproteobacteria > Oceanospirillales > Halomonadaceae > Halomonas > Halomonas qinghailakensis. The sequence continues at coordinate 3,708,702 of NZ_CP096973.1, forward strand.
GAAAGCGCGTCACAATTTTGGTGACCTGGCCGCCCTCTATCTCGTCGCGTACTTGGTTGCGAATGAAGTTCGGCGCTGGGGTGGTCTCGTTGGTCATGGTGGTGTTGATAACCTCATGGTGGATGGCGTACTAGGCAACCAATGCCTACGCTATTAGGGTTTGCGCTTCGCGGTGCCAAGCAAAACCGCTATTATAACGTGACGCCGATGCACAGCGCCAAGGCGAACGCCTTTATTGAACAGGAATTTATTTATGATCGTATTACAGACCAACCACGGTGACATCACTATTGCGCTTAATCACGAAAAAGCGCCGATAACTGCCGCTAACTTTGAGCAATATGTCCGTGATGGTTTTTATGATGGCACTCTGTTTCATCGTGTTATCGATGGTTTCATGGTGCAAGGCGGCGGTTTCGATCAAGAGTTCAACCAAAAGCCAACACGGGACCCAATCGAAAACGAAGCCGACAATGGATTACAAAACACCGTTGGCACACTTGCGATGGCGCGCACCCAAGACCCTCACTCTGCTACCGCGCAATTTTTTATCAATGTTGGCAACAATAGCTTCTTGAACCATAGCGGTAAAAGCCTTCAAGGTTGGGGCTACGCAGTGTTTGGAGAAGTTGTCGAGGGTATGGACGTCGTAGACGCCATTCGTGGTGTCAGCACTACCCGACGCGGCATGCACGCCGACGTACCTGCTGACGATGTCATTATTGAGCGCGCTTACGTAAAAGAAACCGACTAATTTTAGGAATCCTATGCGCACTCTGCTGATAGCTGACATGCATCTAAGCAGTGATACCCCTGAGATTAATCAGGGGTTTTATCGCTACTTAGAGCACACCGCTACAGGGTCTGATGCTCTGTATCTATTAGGCGACTTATTTGACGCCTGGATCGGAGATGATCTTCTTGATACACCACACCCTCTTGGCGACGTTGCCTGGGAAGTGGTCAAGCGGTTACGCAAATTGAGCAGTAACGGAACCGCCGTTTACTTCTTACACGGCAACCGAGACTTTCTGATTGGCGAGCGCTTCATCCATGAGTGCCAAGCCTCCCTGCTACCCGAAAGCCAAACGGTGGAACTCCAGGGCGTGCCAGCCGTTATTCTACACGGCGATAGCCTTTGCACTAGAGATGAAGCCTACATGGCATTCCGCCAACAATCGAGAGACCCTCAGTGGCAAGCGCAAATCTTATCGTTGCCTCTTGATCAGAGGTTAGAACTTGCTAAGAGTCTCCGTATGCAGTCAGGCGATGCTAACGCAAGCAAAGCAGAGGCGATCATGGATGTAACGCCTGAAGAAGTAGTGACACTGATGTCGCACGCCGGTGTCACCACTATGATTCATGGCCACACTCACCGGCCTAAGGTACATGATTTAACGGTCGAAGATGTGCCGGCAAAACGATTTGTACTTGGTGACTGGGATGATCAGCACGGCTGGGATATTGTAGTTGAGCGCACCGCAGACCATTACCCCATGCCTGTTTTACGCCAATTCACCTTAGATAACCCACCTTAATTGCTAACATTTGCAACATCATCAAAAAAGCCGACCAAAAAAAGATGGCCGGCTTTTTTATCGTGCTGATATAGCTTTAATTAACGTTCAATTTCCGCATCACTAAGCAGATCGTCAACCAAGCCCTGGATAACAGACTGGGCACGAAGCTGTTCAGCCATTTGCGCGACAAAAGAGGTAAGCTGCTCGTCAACGTCACCCACCGAGACGCTATCAAGCGCTATGATCGCGACACTTTCTGGCAGTGACACTGAGCGATAAACGCTACCATCCTCGGGGCGAGGCATTCGAAATACCTCCTGCACCAATGTTTGGGGAAGCACACTGTTAGATTGGCGTGAGATATTGTTAGCCTCAAGCCATTCAATGTTATTGGCTTCACCTGATGTTAATGCTGCAATCATACGAGCTGCTTCTTGCTCAAGCGCTTCTTGACGCTGTTGAGCAGCAACCGCGTTAGCAACTTCATCACGCACATCATCTAGTGCCAGCTGTGTTGTTTCACGATGCTCTGCAACACGCAGCACAAGACGACGATCATCATCAAGCTCGATTACTTCGCTGTTGTAGCCTTCCTCTAGCACGTCATCACTAAAGGCTTCATCAAGTACGCCCGGTTCAGAAAGTACCCCTTCGCCCTCGCCACGTGCCAACCAGTCGGTTTTGTTCAGCGTTAGACCAAGATCATCTGCCACACTCTGTAGGTCATCTGCGGCAAAACTCTCATCAATTAAGCGCTGCACTTTTTGATTAAATTCATCACTGACATCACGCAGTGCAACATCTTGCTGAAGTGCTTCACGCTGCTCCTCAAAAGGTGGCGCTGAAAGCTCAGTTACCTGGAGAATATGAAATGCACCATCCATCTCTACCAACTGAGATGTCTCTCCCTCATCAAGAGCAAAAGCAGCTTCATCAAAAGCATCGCCAAAGAAACCGCGGCTAATAACGCCTAAGTCACCCCCCTCTTCGGCACTTGCCGTGTCATCTGAGTAACGCAATGCGGTATCGGCAAACGATTCACCGTTGTTCAACGCATCTAATGCTTCGTTAGCTTCTGCTTGCGCTTCTTCACGGCTACGTTCATCACCAAACGTCACCATGATATGAGAAACACGACGATCAGCATTGCGATTCTGTTCACGCCACGCATCGCGCAACTTTTCCTCATCAATGTCAACGCCCTCCGCCATGGCTTGGCGGTCAACTAACACATACTCAACGCGCACCTGTTCAGGTCGTTCGAAACGTGCTTGATTGACATCGAAATATTCCTGCATTTGCGCATCAGTAACCTCTACGTCAACACTTACATCATCAGCATCTAATAAAACATACCGAAAGCTACGCTGCTGACGTTGTAACTCAGCTAAACGCTCCTGCTCGCTTTCCAGGCTGAAGTCGCTAAACGCAAGGCCTTGTTGTAAATGTTGGCGTTTGATGTCAGCACGCAGCTCTTCACGAAACGCCACTGGGGTATACCCTGCGCCGGCGAGACGGTTGCGAAATATCTCAGATGAAAAACGACCATCTTGATCATGGAACTCTGGCAAACCAACAATCATTTGATCTAGTTGGGCATCGGAGACGAACACACCACCGTCTTCAGCATACTGCGTTAGCAGTTGCTGAGTTATCAACTGGTCAAGGACATCATTGCGAAGCGCCCGTTCTTGCTCTGGTGGTACCTGTCCAGAGCGAAGTGCACGTTGCACTTCAAGCTCAATTTGCTGGCGCATGATTGGCTCGCCATTAACGCTCGCCACTTGATTAGGATCGTCGCCAAAAACACTAAACAGCGACTCCACACCAAAAAGTGCCATGGCAGCAACCATAACACCAATAATTATTTTGGCACCCCAGCTTCTGGAGCCATCTCGAATACTTTGCAGCATGCTAGCCTCAGATCATCACAGCCATCTATCGCCCCAACTATCGGGCCAGAAAAAAACATGGGCGCATCGCGGATGCGATGCGCCCATTAGCTTACAGCAAACGCGAGCCAATTAGTTGACGGCGTCTTTCAGCGCTTTACCGGCTTTAAAGCTAGGTACTTTCGCAGCGCTAATTTCAATCGGCTGACCAGTCTGCGGGTTACGACCAGTACGTGCAGCACGCTCTTTAATAGCGAAAGTGCCAAAGCCTACCAGTGAAACACTTTCGCCCTTTTTGAGGCTATCGGTGACAGACTCCACCATGGCATCCAATGCGCGGGTTGCCACTGCTTTGGGAATATCAGCAGACGCGGCAATAGCTTCAATCAGCTCAGACTTATTCACACTTCACCCCTTGACTATTTCAAAAAAATGGCTCTGAACGGCACTGCCACCGTAAGATATAACTTCAAAGCATGGCTGCGATTTATAGCAATGCATTGAAACACCTGTCAAGCGACAGAGCCGTGAAATGCCCAAAACTCAATGTCTTGGACAAACTTATTAATTAATGTCAAAAACTCAACGGAGCATTAACGCTTAATGGGTACTTGCTACAGTGGTTGAACCAAAAGCTGCGTCAGAACTTTTTAACGCAGAACTCTCATCAACCGGATCATTATGCAAGGCTACCGCTAGTACCTCATCTATCCACTGCACTGGGCGAATATCAAGGGCCCCTTTGATATTTTCTGGCACTTCCTTAAGATCTCGACGATTTTCCTCGGGGATCAAGACTATCTTTATACCACCGCGACGAGCTGCCAGCAATTTCTCCTTCAGCCCCCCAATAGGCATCACTTCACCACGCAGGTTAACTTCTCCAGTCATCGCCACATCACAGCGTACAGGGCGTTGAGTGTAGGCAGAAACAATAGCGGTTACCATGGCAACGCCTGCACTAGGGCCATCTTTTGGCGTGGCACCTTCTGGCACATGAATATGCAAGTCTTCGTTCTCAAATCTCTGAGGGTCAATCCCATACTCTTTCGCACGGGCCTTAACGACCGTTTGCGCCGCACTCACTGACTCTTTCATAACATCGCCCAGCGAGCCGGTTTTGTTAATACGCCCCTTACCAGGTGTCACAACAGATTCGATATTCAGTAATTCGCCGCCAACCGATGTCCATGCTAGCCCCGTCACGCGACCAACTTGATCTTCCTGTTCAGCCAACCCGTAGCTATAACGACGTACGCCAGCATAGGCTTCAATATCTTCAGCTGCTAGTACCTGCTGTGCCTGTAGTTGGCTACCCTGCTTACCACCAGTTGTCTGCTCGGCTTCTAGACGTTCACGCAGCACTTTACGGCATACTTTAGCGATCTGACGCTCTAGCTCTCGCACCCCAGCTTCACGGGTGTAATAACGCACTAGTTCTAACAATGCGTCGTCGTTAAGTGCCAGCTCTTCCGTCTTTAGGCCATTCGCTTCCTGCTGCTTCGGCAACAAATATCGTCTCGCGATTGCTAGCTTTTCATCTTCTGTGTAACCCGGCAAACGAATTATTTCCATGCGATCCAAAAGCGGACCTGGAATATTCATCGAGTTAGCAGTACAGATGAATAGGGTTTCAGACAAGTCGTAGTCCAATTCCAGATAGTGATCACTGAAGCTATTATTTTGCTCTGGATCAAGCACTTCTAGCAGCGCTGAGGCAGGATCACCACGATGATCCATCCCTAGCTTATCGACTTCATCCAGTAAGAAAAGCGGGTTTTTAACACCAGCACGGCTCATCCGCTGCATTAACTTACCCGGCAGTGAGCCAATATAGGTGCGGCGGTGACCACGAATCTCAGACTCGTCACGAACACCGCCTAACGCCAAACGAACATACTTACGATTTGTTGCCCGAGCGATAGATTGTCCAAGAGAGGTTTTCCCCACCCCTGGCGGCCCTACCAAACATAATACAGGCCCTTTCATCTTACGAACACGCTTCTGCACAGCAAGATATTCAAGAATACGTGCTTTTACTTCTTCTAAGCCGTAGTGATCCTGATCGAGCACTTCCTGTGCTTTCACTAGGTCGTGCTTTACACGTGTGCGCTTCTTCCACGGGACCGCAATTAGCCAGTCAAGATAGGAGCGAACAACCGTTGCTTCGGCAGAATTAGCAGCCATCATCTTGAGCTTATTAAGCTCCTGGGTCGCTTTATCAGCTGCCTCTTTAGGCATTCCAGAAGCGGCAATGGCCTGCTCGTATTTTTCAGCTTCATTTGGCACATTTTCCAGCTCACCCATTTCTTTCTGGATGGCCTTCATCTGCTCATTGAGATAATACTCGCGCTGGGTCTTTTCCATCTGCTCTTTTACGCGTGAGCGGATGCGCTTTTCAACCTGCAACAAATCAATTTCTGATTCAATAAGTGCCATTAAGTGCTCGATACGGTCGCGGACACGATCCATTTCAAGCAGCTCTTGCTTATCACCTATCTTTAACGACAGGTGTGCGCAAATGGTGTCCACCAAGCGGCTTGGATCTTCAATTCCAGAAAGCGAATTGAGAACCTCGTTAGGCACTTTTTTGGACAGTTTGACGTATTGCTCAAATTGATTGAGCAATACGCGCACTAACGCTTCTTGCTCACGACTAGTCAATGGCTGACTCTCACGCGGCACTAGATGTGCCTGGGTGTAACCAGCTTCGTTTTCTTCAATCTTCATGACATCGGCGCGAAAATTACCTTCTATCAGCACTTTCACCGTGCCATCGGGTAATTTTAGCAACTGCATGATATCAGCCACGGTGCCCATGGCATAAAGATCAGCATTGTCAGGCTCGTCCTGTGAGGCCTCGCGCTGAGCTACCAGCAGCACACGTTTGTCGGCATCCATCGCTGCTTCCAATGCTTGGATGGATTTCTCGCGACCAACAAAAAGTGGAATAACCATTTGCGGATACACAACGACATCCCGCAAAGGCAACAGGGGTAGACATTGTGTCTGATCGGCGTTCTGCTGCATCGCAGACGTTCCTCAAAATCGGATGAGTACTTGAAAGGGTACTTAATCAAGTACCTCACAGTATGAAAAGCATGGCGCTGGGCAACTAGGCAGAAACTTTACGAGTAACAGATGAATAACGAGGGGCCGCCTAGGCGACCCCTTTGTTTGGCGCAAGCGAGCAAGACTAGGCCATCGTAAATGCTTAACCACTAGCCATCGGTACCATCAACACGTGTTTCTTCCTGCTTTGAATAAATCAGCAACGGTTCGCTTTCACCAGCAATCACTGAACTATCAATTACCACTTTGCTAACACCTTCAAGCGAAGGAATTTCATACATGGTATCTAGCAGAACGGACTCAAGGATAGAACGCAGCCCTCGCGCTCCGGTCTTACGCTCCATCGCTTTGATAGCCACTGCACGCAGCGCATCATCTCTAAACTCCAGCGTCACATCTTCCATTTCGAAGAGCTTAGCGTATTGCTTAACCAGTGAGTTCTTTGGCTCAGTTAAGATTTGTACCAGTGCATCTTCTGTTAGCTCGGTGAGTGTTGCAATCACTGGCAAACGGCCAACAAATTCAGGTATTAACCCAAACTTCACCAAGTCGTCTGGTTCTACATCAGCCAGCAGCTCACCAACGCCACGCGAGGACTCTTTGCTCTTCACGCTGGCATTAAAGCCAATGCCACCTTTCTCAGCCCGATCACGGATAACTTTATCAAGTCCCGCGAAAGCCCCCCCCACAATAAACAGAATGTTGGCCGTATTGACCTGAACAAACTCTTGCTGGGGATGTTTACGACCACCTTGGGGCGGCACAGAGGCGGTTGTCCCTTCAATCAACTTGAGCAGCGCCTGTTGAACGCCCTCACCCGACACATCACGTGTGATGGAAGGGTTATCGGATTTGCGTGAAATCTTATCAATTTCATCGATATAGACAATGCCACGCTCAGCCTTCTCAACGTCGTAATCACACTTTTGCAGAAGCTTTTGGATGATATTTTCAACATCTTCACCCACGTAACCCGCTTCTGTCAGCGTGGTGGCATCGGCAATGGTAAAAGGTACATTAAGTAGCCGTGCCATGGTTTCCGCTAGCAGCGTTTTACCACTACCTGTAGGACCAATAAGCAGAATATTTGATTTACCTAACTCTACATCGCCTTCGCGCACTTCTGACTTGAGACGTTTGTAGTGGTTATAAACCGCCACAGAAAGCACCATTTTGGCGCGATCCTGTCCGATGACGTAGTCGTCTAACGTATGACGTATTTCGCGCGGCGTAGGTAAACGCTCTTCATCGCTCTCGGCATCGGCTTCGAGAACTTCTTCGCGAATGATGTCATTACATAAGTCGACACACTCATCGCAGATATACACGGACGGGCCTGCAATTAGCTTGCGCACTTCGTTTTGGTTTTTACCACAAAACGAGCAGTATAAAAGCTTGCCACCTTCGTCCTTGCCTTTGCCGTCGGCCATTCGCGTACCTCTATCACTGCGGCGGCTTACGCCGCCGGAAAAGCTCGTTAGAAAAGCAGAATCCTATCACGCTATCAGGATGTAGGCCGCTTATCCAGCACTGCGTCAATCAAGCCATATTCTTGGGCTTTCGTGGCGCTCATAAAGTTGTCACGGTCAGTATCCCGAGCAACGGTATCAAGATCTTGGCCAGTGTGGTGCGCTAAAATTTGATTCAACTTTTCACGAATACCTAGAATTTCACGGGTGTGAATTTCAATATCAGACGCTTGACCTTGATAGCCACCCAACGGCTGATGAATCATTACACGGGAATTAGGTAAGCAGTAACGTTTACCCGCAGCACCCGCTGTTAACAACAACGCACCCATGCTAGCCGCTTGGCCAATACATACCGTTGATACATCCGGCTTAATAAACTGCATGGTGTCATAAATAGACATACCAGCCGTAACCGATCCACCAGGCGAATTGATGTAAAGATGGATATCTTTATCAGGATTTTCTGACTCAAGAAATAGCAGCTGCGCCACCACTAAATTTGCCATGTAATCTTCAACTGGTCCTACCAGGAAAATAACACGCTCTTTTAGAAGCCGTGAGTAGATGTCGTAGGCTCTTTCCCCTTTGGCGCTCTGCTCAACCACCATGGGCACTAAACCGCCGGCGTTTTGAATATCAAACTCACTCATTCGTGATTCCTTGCGTCCGGTAAGGGAAAGCGCACCCGATGAAAGGGTGCGCCACTCGATGAAGTTAGGCGCTAGCTTGCTCGCTTTCTTCAACATCTTCATCTTGCTCGGCTTGTTGCTGAGCTGCTGCCAATGCCTGTTGATAGGACATTTCAACGTCTTTAACGTTCGTCTGCTCTAATAGCTTATCAACTGCTTTCTCTTCCAGAATGGCAGACTTCACTTGAGTTTTGAGTTGCTCATTACTCATGTAGTACTCAACCACCTCGGAAGGATCCTGGTACTGCTCTGCCAGTTCTTCAACTTTAGCTTTAATCGCGTCATCGTCAGCGTCCAACTCATTCGCTTTGATAACCTCAGCCAACAACAAGCCTACCTGAACACGGCCTTTCGCTTGCGCTTCGAACAATTCATTTGGCAGTTGACTAACGTCAAAGTCTTCACCCAAACCAAACTGCTGCGCTGCTTGGCGTTTCATGCCATCAGTTTCCTGCTGAACAAGCGCACTAGGCACAGGGATATCATTCGCTTTTTTCAGTGCATCTAGCACTTGCTGCTTAACACGGTTATCAACCGCTTGAGCAGCTTCGCGCGTCATGTTCTTTTTGATTTCAGCACGGAACTTGTCTTCATCACCATCTTCAACGCCAAAGCGAGCAATAAACTCAGCGTCTACGGCCGGCAGCGTTTGGCTGCTGACTTTATGAACAGTAACTTTAAAAGTCGCCTCTTGGCCTGCAAGATGCTCCGCCTGATAATCGTCAGGGAACGTAACAGTTATCGTTTTCTCATCACCTGCTTTCGCACCGATTAACTGCTCTTCAAAGCCTGGAATGAAGCTGTTAGAGCCAATCACCAGAGCATGGCCTTCTGCACTTCCACCTTCGAACGGCTCATCGCCCAGGAAGCCCTGGAAATCGATAGTGACCTGATCGCCATCAGCGGCAGCAGCGTCTACTTCTTCCCAGGCAGCGTTTTGCTTACGCAGTGTGTCGATCATTTCATCAACATCACTATCGCTAACAGTTACTACTGGGCGCTCAACCTCAGTCCCTTCGATAGAAGCAAGCTCGACCTGCGGATAAATTTCCATTACCGCTACAAACTCTAAATCTTTACCAGTTTGATTTACTTTTGGCTCAATCTGGGGGAAACCGGCAGGATTAAGGCCTTCCTCTGTGATGGCGCGCACATAGCGCTCACGCATCACTTCACCTACCACTTCGTTGCGCACGCTGTCGCCATAGCGCTGACGAACTACAGCCATCGGCACTCGGCCCTGGCGAAAACCATTCAAGCGAACGTTTTTCGCGGTGTCTTTCAAGCGAGCGCTGACGGCCTCGTCGATTTCGGCGGCCGGCACCTGAATAGTGATACGGCGTTCGATCTGGGAGGTCGTCTCGACGGAAACTTGCATGAATTGTCCTCTAGCGGCTGGGCGTTATGTTGATTGCGTAAAATAAGTTCAAGGGGGCAATTTTAAGAACCCTAGCGCATCGTGGCAAGCGCCATACTCGCAAGATGGGGGCACAACCCACAAATACAAGAGTAATTACTAGCAAAACGGCCGTTTTAGGCCGTTTTTTTGGTTGCAAGGCAACCAAAACCCTTTCGAAACGTTAAAGATAGCGTTGTAGCCTAATTAGCTAACCCAACGCAATGGTCTTTACTCGCGTTTTCCCCACCATAGGGAAATGGCATGAAATAGTAGCCCGCACGTCGCTGCGTGCGAAATAAATACTTGCCAACTAATCCAGTCAGTGAATAAAGCATGCCATGCCCCCATCACGAGGGCACCCATTAGCAACATCAACGCTAAACGCTGACATAACTTAGGTAACTCTTTTCGTGCACTAACAGAGAGCATTTTCCACTGAACAGCAGCGGCCCCTAGTACGATAGCGAGTGCGATAAGCAGCAGTGTTTGGCGTGTTTCATGCCCTTCTACCATATAGCGTGGTATAGCTGCCAACATTACGATGCAAAGTCCGATGGCAACACTTATACGTTCCGGAGAATAAGGGACCCGCTGCATTATTAGGCAACCTTTAGCTGCTGAGCCACTATCCACTCTTCCACCCATGGAACAGCGGCGTCATCTGCCATGAAGGTTTCCATTGCATCGACTTCAAGACGATCTCCTAGACGCGTGGCACCGTGCTCTTCTAATAGAGCATCTAGTGCCCTTCCCGCTCCACAGAAAGTTTCTCCATACGAGCTATCGCCCAACGCAATCAAGCCGTAGCGTAACGATGCGAGTGAAGGACTTTTTTCCTGCAAACCACGCACAAAGGAAACAAAATTACCTGGAAAATCGCCACTCCCCGTTGTCGATACGCAAAAAAGCGTGAGATCTGCAGAATGAGTCAAGTCATTGATGGTTGGCTGTTCTGAAATATCAACTTTGTAGCCCGCCTGTTCAAACAACGGTTTTACTTGCTCTGCGACATCTAACGCACCACCGTACATAGTACCGACTAAGATTGTTAGCGTTGGCATGCTCGTACTCCTCTGTAAAAGTGTCGCACTACACGTCGTTCAGTCGACAAATACCCGATTAATTTGGTCAAATATTAACACGACTTGTAAAGACGGCACACGCCTCCCCAGGTGGGATCATTAATTTTGCACAGGAAATGTTATGCAACAACTTTTTGAGGCATGGATCACACCCATTATGGTTGGTGGTCTAATCGTATTTATGTGTTTTATTATTTGGGATTTAGCGAAAAAATCGAACGCTGGAAAATTCGGCACCATCATGCTTTTTGTTGTTTTGGGAGCTGGCATGCTGGGCTACGTTATTAAGGTGGTGATTACCTGGCTGATCGAAGGGCGTGGCGTTTAGCCAACAGATGAAAAAGGAGTGCCGTTCGGCACTCCTTTTTACTTACTTAACCAATCAATAGCTACTTGTAGCGTTCTACCTGTTGCTTCAGTTTTTGGCCGGGACGGAAAGTAACGACGCGGCGGGCAGAAATTGGAATTTCCTCACCTGTCTTGGGGTTACGCCCTGGTCTTTCGCGCTTATCACGCAAGTCGAAGTTTCCGAAACCCGACAGCTTAACTTGCTCATTTTCGCGTAAGCAGGCACGAATCTCTTCAAAAAAAGCCTCAACCATGGCTTTTGCTTCTCGCTTCGACAGCGCAAGCTCAGTGTGTAAATGTTCTGCTAGCTCTGCTTTGGTCAACGCACCCATAAGGCCCCCTCCATGTAGCAAACGCATTGCCAAGAACGTGATAAGCGTCGCGTTATGGCGCTATTTAGTTATTCGCAAGAACTGATCCCAAACATCACCTACCGTCCTGGCTACAACGGCTATGCTCGTAGCTCGGCGCCTAGTTCAGATCGTACTTGCGCTATGATGGAATCTACCAACAGGTTGATTTCATCATCATTTAGCGTGCGCGATGCATGCTGCCACGTCAAGCCCAACGCAATACTCTTGTCACCATCGGCCACGCCCTTACCAGCATAGACATCAAACAGTCTAATGTCTTTTAAGTAATCGCCCGCTTGTGCTTTTGCACAATCAAGCAGTGCCTGAACTGGTGTTTCTGCCTTGACGGTGAAAGCCAAGTCGCGACGAACCTCTGGATAGCGAGACAGTGGCTCAAACGCTGGAATGGCGCCCTCACTGAGTGCATCTAGGCGAACTTCGAACATAACAGCATCAACCTTCAGTCCCAACTTAGCTCGCACCTGAGGATGTAACGCACCAATCCAACCAGCAGGCTTACCATTGTGCAACAGCTTAGCCGTTTGCCCAGGATGTAGCGAAGGGTGCTCATCTGGCTCAAAGCGCCAAGCATCAAACGCGCCACCAAGCGCTAATAGACTTTCTAAATCCCCTTTTAGGTCATAAAAGTCGACCTGAGCCTTAGCCCCGCTCCAGCCTTCTGGCTCACGACTCCCACACACCAGGGCTCCCATCATGGGCACCTGCGACAGGTTGTCTAAATGACCATTAAATACTAAACCGGTTTCAAACAATCTGACACGGGTCTGCTGGCGGTTAAGATTATGTTCAAGCGCACGCACCAAGCCCGGGAACAGGCTAGCGCGCATCACTGACAAATCTGACGAAATCGGGTTTGCCAACACTGGCGATACCGCGTCTGGCAGCAGCGCCGTCTGTAGGTCAGGCGCAACGAAACTATAGGTTATCGCCTCCTGAAAACCACGCGCCACCATCTGATTACGCAATTGAGCCTGTGTCAGCATTGCTTCGTTAGCGGGACGTAGCGCTAAACGCGCTGCGGGGCGCCGGACAGGCAGATTATTATAGCCATGAATCCGGGCAATCTCTTCAATGAGATCTTCTTCAATTGCCAAATCAAAGCGCCAACTTGGTGCTGTAACGGACCAGCCATCTCCCTGTTTATCAACCGCTAGCCCTAAACGCTGAAGAATGTCAGTTACATCTTCAGCTGGCAGCCGCTTTGAAAGCGCACTTTCTAGACGTGCTTCGCGCAGTACGATGTTGCGTGGCGCTGGCAAGTATTCACTACTAGATGACTCAACAACGGGCCCTGCCTGGCCGCCACATATCTCCATCAAAAGCTTGGTGGCTCGCTCAATTGCCACTCTGGCAAGTGCCGGGTCAACGCCACGCTCAAACCGGTGAGATGCATCCGTATGAAGACCATATGAACGCGCTTGCCCTGCGATAGCCAACGGCGTGAAATAGGCAGACTCCAAGAAAATCGTGTCTGTTTTCTCGTTTACACCTGAGTTCTCACCCCCCATGACACCAGCCATTGCTAGCGGGCCATTATCGTCTGCAATAACCAGCGTCTCCGACCTCAGCGCTACTTCTTGCCCATCCAGCAAAGTCAAACGCTCATCCTTGCCCGCCAACCGAACGGTGATACCGCCATGAAGGTTATCGCGGTCGAATGCATGCAGCGGCTGACCAAGCTCCAGCATCACATAGTTAGTGACATCAACCACAGGATCAATAGATCGAACACCACTGCGACGTAAACGTTCTACCATCCACAACGGGGTTTCGGCACTAACATCAACGTCTTTAATAATACGCCCCAAGTAGCGCGGGCACTGTTCTGGCGCCTCAATACGCACTGAAAAAGTATCACTGATACTAGCATCAACAGTGGCCATTTCAGGCCCACTTACCGGAAGACGATTGAGCACACCCACTTCTCGGGCTAGCCCCTTAATACTGAGGCAATCACCACGGTTCGGCGTGAGATCAACTTCAATAGTCATATCATCGAGTTGCATGTACTCACGAAAATTTACGCCTACCGGCGCGGAGGCAGGTAGCACAAAAATACCTGGTGACACCTCCTCCGCCAAACCTAACTCAGAGGCGGAGCAAATCATTCCGCGAGACTCTACGCCACGCAATTTGGCTTTCTTGATCTTGAAGTCGCCAGGTAACACACCACCCACTTGAGCAAATGGAATTTTTTGGCCCACATCAACGTTGGGAGCGCCGCACACCACCTGCACAGGTTCACCCGTACCATCATTAACGGTACAGACGTTGAGTTTATCCGCGTCTGGGTGCTTCGCCTTGGTCAATACCTCTGCGACCACTACCCCGCTAAATGGGGATGCAACGGCCTCAATGCCATCAACCTCAAGGCCTGCCATGGTGATCTGATCGGCGATTGCCTGTGTATCAAGCTGCGGTGCCACCCAATCACGCAGCCACTGTTCTGAAAATTTCATAAGGGTTCCCGTCGTTGGCAGCGGTCTTAGGTAAATTGGCGAAGAAAACGCAGATCGTTCTCAAAGAACAAACGCAGGTCGTTAACACCGTAGCGCAACATTGCAAGCCGCTCGGCACCCATTCCAAATGCAAACCCTGTGTAGCGCTCAGCATCAATACCTGAGTGCCGAAATACCTCGGGATGCACCATGCCACAGCCCATCACTTCCAACCAGCCGCTATGCGAGCAAACACGACAGCCATCACCGCTACACATCACGCACTGAATATCGACCTCTGCAGAAGGTTCAGTGAATGGAAAGTAAGAGGGACGGAAGCGCACTGAAAGATCATTGCGTTCAAAAAAAGCTTGGAGGAAATCTTCAATCGTGCCTTTAAGATCTGCAAAACTCACACCTTCGTCAACCAACAGACCCTCCACTTGATGGAACATTGGCGTATGGGTGAGATCTGAATCGCTACGGTAGACGCGACCGGGGCAGACAATGCGAATTGGCGGCTCGCTACTCTTCATCGTACGCACTTGAACTGGCGACGTATGGGTACGCAACAGGCGGGTAGCATCGAAATAGAAGGTATCGGCCATACCGCGCGCCGGGTGATGGGCAGGTATATTTAGCGCCTCAAAATTGTGATAATCATCTTCAATTTCTGGCCCTACCGCCACATCGTAGCCAATCCTGGTAAATAAGTTCTCAATGCGCTCAAGCGTGCGGGTAACAGGGTGCAAACCACCACTCTCTTGACCACGACCGGGTAATGTTACATCAATTCTCTCTGCCGCCAAGCGAGCGTTGAGTGCTTGGCTTTCAAGCTGTTGACGCTTTGTATCAATTTCAGTAGCCAGGGTCTGTTTTGCCTGATTAATTTGCTCACCGGCGGCAGGACGCTCTTCTGCTGATAGCTTTCCTAAGCCTTTCAACAAGGCCGTCACTTCGCCTTTTTTACCTAAGTAACGTACGCGCAACTCATCTAGGGCAGAGACACTTTGCGCTGCCTGAATCGCATCGCGGGCCTCTGTGACCAGAGTAGGAAGATGGTCCATCCGATTCACTCCGAATTAAGCGGTTTCCATCTCTAAAGATGGCTGGCATGTTGAAGGTGACAAAAAAACAGGGGAAGAGCGGCTGCTCTTCCCCTGCATGGGTCACACTAAAATGACCTCAGACACATCACACTGATTTAGCTCAGCGTTATATGCTTTATTGGGCAGCCTTGGCTTTTTCCACGATAGCTGCAAACGCAGCTTTTTCGTGTACTGCCAGGTCGGCCAATACTTTACGGTCAATTTCAATACCGGCTTTCTTCAGACCGCCAACAAAGCGGCTGTAAGACATGCCATTGATACGCGCGCCAGCGTTAATACGCTGAATCCACAAAGCGCGGAATTGACGCTTGCGGTTGCGACGGTCACGGTAAGCATACTGACCGGCTTTGATAACAGCCTGTTTGGCTACGCGGAAAACACGCGAACGGGCACCGTAGTAACCTTTGGCCTGCTTCAATACTTTTTTATGGCGACGACGGGCAACTACGCCACGCTTAACACGGGTCATAACACACTCCTGACTTTATGACTGAGGCTGAATGCTCTCAGATAAGAAAATTCGACCTTACAGATTCGGCAGCATGCGCTGGATCAGCGCTTTATCAGAAGCATGAATCTGTTTCATGCCACGCAGCTGACGCTTACGCTTGGTCGACTTCTTGGTCAAGATGTGGCTACGGAAAGACTGCTTGTGCTTGAAGCCATTCGCGGTCTTTTTGAAGCGCTTGGCAGCGCCGCTGTTGCTTTTGATTTTCGGCATGAGAAAACTCCGCTCGATATTTTTTAGAAAACCCAGGGCCGATCAGCGCTTTCACGCTGATCCGTTAACTTCGCCGTTGGATCACTTCTTTTTCGGGGCAATAATCATGATCATCTGGCGTCCTTCCATTTTGGGGAAAGACTCAACCGCTCCGATCTCTTCCAGGTCTGCCGCGATCCTTTCCATTAGCTTACGGCCAATGTCTTGATGCGCCATTTCACGACCACGGAAGCGCAATGTGACTTTGCCCTTATCACCACCTTCTAGAAAGCGTGTCAGGTTTTTAAGCTTGACCTGATAATCGCCTTCATCGGTGCCAGGACGGAACTTAACTTCCTTAACCTGGATTTGCTTTTGCTTTTTCTTTTGAGCCGCTTTTTGTTTCTTCGTCTCAAAAACAAATTTGCCATAATCCATGATCTTACACACGATCGGATCGGCATTCGAAATTTGTACGAGGTCTAAACCGGCAGCTTCGGCACGCTCAAGTGCTTCGGTGGTGGGCACAACACCCAACTGCTCACCTTCAGCATCGATTAAACGTACTTCTTCTTCGATAATTCTCTCGTTCATTGGTGGGCGTTTGTCTTGTGGACGCCCGCGCTGATTGCTTCGCTTGATTGCTCCGTCTCCTTAGGCAATTGACGATGTCGCCAGGGCTGCTCGCTCCGCACTGCAACGGTCAATGAATTCATCGACTGTCATTGTGCCGAGGTTTTCGCCGCTGCGAGTTCGCACGGCCACTGAGTCAGCTTCGACTTCCTTATCTCCCACCACAAGGAGATAGGGAACTTTCTGTAATGTGTGTTCACGGATTTTAAAGCCGATCTTCTCGTTCCTCAAGTCCGCTTTGACACGTAAACCATTTTTTTGCAGCCGTTGCTCCAACTCAAGCGCATAATCACGCTGCGCATCAGTAATGGTCATCAAAACGACTTGCTGAGGCGCCAACCACAATGGCATAGCGCCAGCATAGTGCTCAATTAGGATTCCCAAAAACCGCTCAAAGGACCCTAAGATAGCACGATGAAGCATAACAGGGGTCTTACGCGTCCCATCTTCATCTACATATTGCGCGCCTAACCGCCCTGGCAAATTAAAATCTAACTGTAGAGTACCACATTGCCAAACACGATTCAGGCAATCACGCAGGGCAAATTCAATTTTCGGCCCATAAAAAGCCCCTTCTCCTGGCTGAAGTTCCCAATCAAGCCCCGTTGCATTAAGTGCAGCCTCAAGCCCATGCTCTGCTCGATCCCACATCTCTGCTTCGCCAAGAAAATCTTCAGGCCGTGTTGAGAGTTTAAGCTCAACGTCTTCAAAGCCGAGCGTTTTATAAACCTGCAAGGTAAGCACAATAAATGCTTCTGCTTCTGCCTGAATTTGGCTTTCAGTACAAAAGATATGCGCATCATCTTGAGTAAAACCACGAACACGCATCAGACCATGTAAGGAACCCGATGGTTCATTTCGGTGGCAGCTACCAAACTCTGCTAGGCGCAACGGCAAATCGCGGTAGCTTTTCAACCCCTGATTAAATACCTGCACATGACAGGGGCAATTCATCGGTTTAACGGCATATTCACGCTTTTCCGACTCAGTGGTAAACATGAGTTCACTATAATGCCCCCAATGACCAGATTTCTTCCACAATGAAAGATCTACCACCTGCGGCGTTTTAATCTCTTGATAGCCATGCGCACGCTGAATTTTACGCATGTAATCTTCCAAGGCCTGGTACATCGTCCAGCCATTGGGGTGCCAAAACACCATTCCAGGCGCTTCTTCTTGCAAATGGAAAAGATCCATTTTTCGCGCCAGTTTACGGTGATCTCGTTTTTCAGCTTCTTCTAGGCGTTTTAAATAAGCCTTGAGCTGCTTCTTATCGCCCCATGCGGTGCCATAAATACGTGTCAGCATTGGGTTAGAAGCATCACCACGCCAATAGGCACCCGCCAACTTTGTCAGCTTAAAAGCTTTAAGGTGTCGCGTATTTGGCACGTGCGGCCCACGACACATATCCGTATATTCTTCATGGTGATACAAACGAATTGTTGCATCTTTGGGTATATCGCGAACAATTTCTTGCTTGAATGTCTCGCCACGCTCAACAAATGTACTCATCGCTTTGTCGCGATCAACGTACTCGCGTATCACATCGTAGTCACGCTCAATGAGCGATTGCATACGTTTTTCAATGGCATCTAAGTCTTCAGGCGTTACAGACTTACCAAAGTCAATATCGTAATAAAAACCATCATCAATCACCGGCCCAATGGCCATTTTAGCATCAGGATATAGCTGTTTAACCGCATGCCCAATCAGGTGAGCGCAAGAGTGACGAATAATCTCCAGGCCCTCTGGATCACGGGCGGTAATTATCGCTATTTCAGCATCATGCTCGATTAAATCAGCAGCATCGACCAACACACCATCAATCTTGCCAGCCACACAGGCCTTGGCCAAACCAGGGCCAATCGATTCTGCGAGCTGCATGATAGAAAGTGGTGTTTCGAACGTTCTTTGGCTGCCATCAGGCAATGTTACTATGGGCATTAAGGTATTCCTTGAGCGCAGTGGTGATCCATACCAAGGATCACATTTCGCTATCAATGGTGGAAAGTGTTGAGTTTTTTAAAGTCGTTCAGCCTACCAGAATTTAGCAAGCCGTAAAATAAAACGGGAGGCAAAAAGCCTCCCGTTTCGTACTTAAAGGGCAAGTATCAACAGCCGTATTTAGCCCCTTAATAAAGGTGAATCAATGAGTAGCTTAGTTCCACTCATCCAATTCAACACGGCGGTTCTGGAAGCGACCTTCTTCTGTGTCATTAGAAGCAACCGGACGCTCTTCGCCATAACCAATGGCGCGCATACGGTTTGCACTTACGCCACGCTGAGCCAGGTAAGCAGCAACCGACTCTGCACGACGCTGTGAAAGGTTCTTGTTGTACTGATCAGAACCACGCGAATCAGTGTGGCCTTCGATGCTTACGCGTACGTTCGGGTTGTTAACCAAACGCTCGGCAACACCGTTGAGCACGTTCTGCGCGTTCGGCGTTAGCTGAGCAGAGTCAAATTCAAAATTAACATCACGAAGCACTAGACTCTCTGGGCAGCCAAGTGAGTTAACTTCAACACCTGCAGGGGTGTTAGGGCACTGATCACGATAATCCGGCACGCCATCATTATCAGAGTCCAGCGGGCAACCATTGGCATCAACAGATACGCCAGCAGGCGTTCCTGGGCACTGGTCACGGTAATCAGGAACACCATCACCATCGGAGTCCAGCGGGCAGCCTTCAGCATCAACTGCAACGCCTGCAGGCACTTCACCATAGCTCGGACACTGCGGAGCCACTGGCTCAGGCGTGCGGTCTGCACATAGCAAGCCCCCAATTGCTGCACCAGCTGTTGCACCAATAGCGGTATTTTCATCTTCATCAGAGTTGCCACTAGTAGCGTAGGCAATACTGCCGCCGATGACACTGCCAGCTAAGCCACAAACGAAAGGATGTTGATACCAATCGCGGTCACTATTTGCGCTGGTTTGGCCAGATGATTGTGATGCTGAGCTGGCGCAGCCTGATAAGCCAACTACCAGTGCGGAACCGATTAGCAAGCCAGTCGTTGATTTTTTCATGCAAGACTCCTTCTTGATCCAATGCTGACATGGTCATGAGACCAAATCTATCCAATGCTTCTTATTGCGAGAGCATCCATTTTTCGCTGCCCAGCGCTATGGCGATATTCTACGGTCACCGTAAGGCTGGGCGTTTGCCTATGATTAACCTTTAATCACGAGAAGGCAACAATGCCGAGATATCAACTTCTTGCCAATACCGACAATTTCAGCATAGCAAAGCTGACGCAATAAGCGTCAAAAAACGTAGGGTAACGCATTTACTAATCATAACGCTCGTTAAACAACGTTAATGAAGCCCTGCTCCCCCTTTAGATCTCCAGTTGATTACCTGCTGCGCTGCTGCCAGAACTGCAGAACGCATTTCATCCTCAACAGCAAGCCGCTCTTTGTCTTCTTGCATCCGTTCTCGTGGTGTTAGCTGATTTCGTGCAGAGTGTGTTTTTAGATGACGTGTACGGTTATATACTTCTGCAAATGCTTGAAATTCCGGCCGCTCCGCTAGGCTTGGATCGACAATCTCCAGCAGCACCTTGCAGCGCCAAGAACCTTCCGTAATGTCGACTTGCTCTTGAACAAGCGCACTGACGACGTAATCGAGATTTTCCAAGCTATTTTGGTGGGCTCGTCGGTCTTCATCGATTCTGAAGGCTTCTCGACGCTTTACTTCTTGACGAAGTTTAAAGGCATAAATACCAAGAGCCACAATCATCGCTACTGCAGCCGCAAGCAATATTAACGCTAGCGTGGTACTCATAACGGTCCTCGCAAAGTCTTAAAAGAATTTGACAATAACTATACACCCTATTGAACCAAGTAGACTAATTTCAAATCTTGAAACACATTCGTTAGATTAACAACCATGAAGCACACTTAATAAAAATTATTTTTTCATTGATGCAAGCAAATTTTATGCCGCATGATAAAAATAAAAAATATTAGTTAACGGCAACTCGGCCTATTTATCATTAGCCAGCAATTTATGGGTATATAAAAATGCGCGCTGCCCATAATATGGGGGCTTACAGCTCTTACAAGCCGTCCCGTGGTTCAGTCGGTATTATCTTGATAACGCCAGCACCAAACCGCCCACCCCATGCTTATTGTCAATGCAACCGCACCAGCGGTATGTAACAGCGCCAGCCATAACGGCAGCCACAACAAAACGTTGGCAACGCCAAGTATGACTTGTATAACGTAAGCCATAACCACCAGCGTAAGCGCTCGACCAACAGAGACAGTCGTTCGATAGCGCCACCATAATACCAATAGCGCTATCCCAAGAAGAAGTGCTCCAAGGCGATGCATCATGTGTATTGCAGTACGTGCGTCGGCATGTAACTGCCCATGTAAATAATTAGGTCCAACAGTTTGTGTCAGGTGAAAGCCTTCACTTATATCCATTTCTGGCCACCACTGCGTATTGCAGGTCGGGAACCCTTGACAAGCAATGCCTGAATAGTTGCTGGTTACCCAGCCACCTAAGGCAAGCTGCAAAATCAATGCCGATACCCCTATCACCCAAAGTAAATTCATGCTGCTAGTTGGGGAGACATAGCTTTTGGGAGATGAAATAGCATTGCTAGGGGTAGTCAAATGCCTCGTTAAGCTAAGGCGAATTCGCATATGCACCCAAAAAAATAGCGTTAGCACACTTAGCCCGCCCAACAAATGCAGAGTAACCACCTGCGGCCAAAGCTTTAAAGTAACGGTAAAAGCCCCAAATGCTCCTTGAAGCAATATAACCACTAGTAGAGCAAGACTAACTTTCCATGGGTATCCTGAACTCTTGCGTAGTGACCAGCCTATCGCCACGACGCTTAGCACGATAAGCCCTAAAAAACTCGCCACATAGCGATGAGCCATCTCTACCCACGCCTTAAAAGGCTCAAGAGGCACATCAGGATGGCGTAGCGCAGCATGTTCATTATCAGGGACTAGCAACCGTCCATAACACCCTGGCCAGTCTGGGCAACCTAAACCAGCGTCAACTAAGCGCGTCCATGCGCCGACTAGAATCACTAGCGCTGTCAGTGCCGTACCGGCCAAGGTGATGTATTTCAGCCATTGTAAACGCCGCTCAGTAGAATGTGGCACGTTGTTTCCTTACGACCTATTAGGTCGAGCATCCAGAATAGCAATAGGGTATTAATTACAGCGGATTAACCTTAAACAAATGCCGTATATCATCGAGAATATCAGCTGCAGGTACTGCATTGTTAAATGACAGCGCGGGTCTGCCGAATGGATCCATTAGCCATACACCATTTTCTTCGCGCCATTCAGGCTCCACTAGCCATCGATTAACGACCTCCCCAGGTAGCGCTTGTGCACTCCCACCTATTCTAAGACGCTCTAAGCGTGAGGCCTCTCGACCCAACGCACGATGCAAACGCCACAATTCATCCATTCGCTCATCACAGAGCGAAGTGCAGTCAAATACTAATATCCACACATCGTTTTTTTGAGGTTTATCGCTTAAAGGCCAATCATCCAGCAATGGTGCTCCGACGTGTACTTGCCCATGGGCAGTATCATTACTAGGTATGCCTATTTGCCATGTCAACATCGCCCACGCAGTCACAATAGGCGCAGCGAATGCTGCAAAAATAAGCAACAGCTTAACTCGCGGGTAACGAACTGGCTGGCGTTGTTCCATGCTTTCCCCTCAGTAACCAGTAAGACTGTCTTTGTGCAAGCGATAACCTCCTAATACCATGATTACTGCCGCAGCAAGCGCTAGCCCCCACCATTGAAATGCATACCCAAGATGACGACTAGGAGGCATTACGTTAGCTTCCCACCAAGGCGAAAACACTCCATCGCCTTGCTCAGCATGTAACCATCCGGAGTAAGTAAATTCAGGCAATGTTGACTCCCAAGGGGTTAAGCTGATCTGCTGCAGTCTTTTCCCTTCCCTGTTTTCGCCATACAACGGCCCACCTGGGCGAGCAACCTGCCACTCTCCTGAGACTGTCACGCTGCCCTCAGGAGTATTTGCTTCAGGCTCTGCTCTACTTGGCCCTGTTTCAATAAACCCCCGCTGAACAAGCCACAATTGATCAAAACTGTCTCGGAAAGGCGTCAGCACAGCAACGCCTAGACGTCCATCTACAATGCGGTTATCTAAATAGAGAGTGTGATCAGCAAGGTATTCTCCTTGTAAATGCAGCTCAGACCCTTCTTCTGGCATAACAGTAGGCGATTTAACAAAAGGTGCTGCTTCTCGAGCAGCTAACAAAACACGCTTGTCAGCGGCACGCTCCCACTGCCATAGTCCTAGTAAGATACCCAGCGAAACTAATACGCCCCAAAATACACACCAGACGTATAAACGTTGCGGCCCAGAAGAGGTTTTCGTCATGTGGTTAAAGCTGCTCATTGGCCTAGTTTTTATTGGAATAGTCGCTAGTTTAGCGGCCGGCGCGGGCTTCCTCTTGAAGGATGACAGCAACTCTCGACGGCTACTAGCATCCCTTAAATGGCGCATTGGACTAACATGCTTACTCATGGCTTTGTTAGTGATTGGCTTCTGGTCTGGAGAATTAGGCTGATTGTTTAAAAAACGTATACAAAAATAAATAACCCAACCCAGACAACATCGACAAAATGCCAATACCAACAAGATGCTTCAAAACCAAAGTGATGGTCGTTAGCAAAGTGCCCTTTCCATATCCGTACTAACATGCACGCCAGGATAATCGTGCCGACAATAACGTGGACTCCATGAAAACCGGTCAGAATAAAGAAGGTGGCTCCAAAAATTCCTGCTTCCAGCGTGATACCGTAGTGATGATAGGCTTCGTAGTATTCGACCCCCTGTATGACAATAAAGCAGCAGCCCAGTAATACTGTACCCGCCAGCCAATGCCTGCATGTCTTACGCTCGCCTGATTTCAACGCCTCATGAGCAACCGTCAATGTAATACTAGAGGTAACTAATATCAGTGTATTGACCAACGGCAATTGCCAAGGACTAAATACCCGCTCAGGCCCAATTACGGAGCTGTCTGGCGGGTTAAACAACGGCCATTGTGCAACAAATTCTGGCCAAAGCAGCGCAGACACCCCCTTGGCCCCTTCCCCTCCTAACCAAGGAATGGCAAACGTTCTCACGTAAAATAGCGCACCAAAGAAAGCCGCAAAAAACATAACTTCAGAAAAAATAAACCAGCCCATTCCCCACCGGAATGAGCGATCCATCTGGGCATCGTACAAGCCACTCATTGATTCGCGAATAACCTCTCTGAACCAAAGACCCATGACAATAATCACGCTAGCCATACCGATTAGCATTAGCGGAGTACCCGTGTCGTATACCAACTTGATCCCTGTACCCACCATCATAGCCCCGAGCGCCAGCGATCCTAGAATAGGCCATCGACTCGTTGCTGGAACATAGTAGCCGCCACTCATATTGAATCCCCTATTGTCTTGTTGTCATTCTTTGAGATGTCTTTTACTAAGTGATGAACTGGGTACAAGGTATACACTAGCGTTATCGTATTAATGTCCTCTGGGAGATCCCGCGCCAGCTGGAATATTAGAGGAATCGTCAAACGCTCATCCCCTTGTAGCTGCTGCTCTTGGAAACAGAAACAGCTGACTTTTCTTAAATGAGTCGTAGCGCTTGAAGGGGAAACACTAGGCACAGCCCGTCCCCAACTTTCAACCCGACTATTGTTGGTAAAGGTAAAATCGACCTCCGCTGTTTGGCCAGGGTGCACGCGCATTTGGCGATTTTCGACGCTCATTCTCCATGGTAAGCCTGCGCTACCTCGGGTAATGAACTGCACGGTGACATAGCGAGATTGATCAACTTCTTCATGAATAATGGCCTTAGCCGTCGTATCCACTTTGCCATTAAGACCCGTTACACGGCAAAACACGTCATAAAGAGGGACAAGTGCAAATGCGAAGGCAAACATCCCTATTAGCGCCGCTACCGTGCGAATGACCGTCCGTTTTACCCCCACTGATTGCACCGCATTACTTGATGCCATATATCCCCCTAGACCATTCACTGAGGCACAGCTTATTGGTCATGGTGATGGGTACGGTTAAAAATTGGTGGTGTCTCGAAGGTGTGCAGCGGTGCGGGACTTGGAACGCTCCACTCAAGGTCTTCTGCACCTTCCCAAGCTTTTGCAGGCGCTTTTTTTCCTCCCCTCACACACATCACCACCACCACTACAAAAATCAGCTGCGAAGCGCCAAAAAAGAATGCGCCAATGCTGGAAAGCAAGTTGAAGTCTGCAAACTGTAACGCATAGTCAGGAATGCGCCTTGGCATACCCGCCAAGCCTGCGAAATGCATGGGGAAAAACGTTAGGTTAACGCCAATGATAGAGCACCAAAAATGGCATTGAGCCAGACGCTCGTTAGGGTAATAACCGGTCCATTTGGGTAGCCAATAGTAGACGCCAGCCATAATGGCAAAAATAGCGCCTGGTACTAATACATAATGAAAATGCGCCACGACAAAGTAGGTATCGTGGTATTGGAAATCTGCAGGTGCAATTGCCAACATCAGCCCTGAGAAACCGCCAATGGTGAACAGAACGACAAAAGCCAAAGCAAACAGCATGGGCGGCTCAAAACTGATCGAGCCACGAAACAGCGTGGTCACCCAGTTAAACACTTTCACACCTGTTGGCACGGCAATCAGCATGGTCGAGTACATGAAAAATAGCTCTGCCGTTAACGGAAGTCCGACAATGAACATATGATGCGCCCATACTAAAAACGACAGCAGTGCGATAGCTGCCGTGGCGTACACCATAGACGCATAGCCAAATAAAGGCTTACGCGCGAAAGTGGGAATAATAGCTGAGACAATACCGAAGGCCGGCAAAATCATGATGTAAACTTCAGGATGGCCAAAGAACCAAAATAAGTGTTGGAAAAGCACAGGATCGCCGCCACCCGCGGCGTCAAAAAAACTGGTCCCAAAGTTAATATCCATGAGCATCATGGTGATGACGCCTGCTAGAACGGGCATTACTGCAATCAGTAGAAAAGCCGTAATTAACCATGTCCATACAAACAGCGGCATATCCATCATGCGCATACCAGGTGCGCGCATGTTCAAAATGGTCGCAATAATATTGATAGCCCCAAGAATTGAGCTAATACCTGCGATGTGCAGAGCTAGAATAAAAAATGTCGTAGAGGCGGGAGCATAAGTCGTTGATAGAGGAGCATAAAACGTCCAGCCAAAATTTGGCCCGCCGCCCGGCATTAAAAGCGTAGAAAGTAGCAATGTAAACGCCACCGGAAGTAGCCAGAAACTAAAATTATTAAGCCTGGGCAGCGCCATATCCGGCGCACCAATCTGAAGCGGAATCATCCAGTTGGCTAGCCCAGTAAACGCTGGCATTACAGCAGCGAACACCATGATTAGACCATGCATGGTGGTCATTTGATTGAAAAATTCTGGCTCTATAAGCTGTAAACCCGGCTGAAATAGCTCGGCTCTCACTACTAAGGCAAATATGCCGCCAACAAAAAACATGGTGAGAGAAAAAATCAGGTACAGAGAACCAATTTCTTTATGGTTGGTCGTCAGTACCCATCGCAATATCCCTTTGGGCTGAGCCGCATGGTCGTGATGAGAATGACCGCCAGCGGCTGCAGTAGAGCTATGTTGCAGCGGGTGTTGAGGAGGTAGTTTGGGCACCATGAGCATCTCCGCCTGATTTATTGTTGTAAGTACCTTAAATTATTGTGCAATACGTTCGGCCACCGCAGCTGGCTGCACCACATCACCTGTCTCGTTGCCCCAGGCATTACGAGTAAAAGTGACAACAGCGGCTATTTCGACAGGATTTAAGGTACTGCGGAACGCTGGCATTGCAGCACCGGAAACGCCGTTGACAATTCGATCGATATGCCAATCTAGGTCGTTAATTAATTGGTCGTTGTTGGCTAGTGCTGGAAATGCCGGCGGAGCTCCCTGACCTTCGCTTTGATGACATGAAGAACAGATGGATTGGTACACAGACTCACCTCGCGCCATCAAATCCTCCATCTCCCACTCTCGGTCAATCCCCATTGCCTCTTGCTCTGCTGCTTCTTTACGTTCTGCCAACCATGCTTCGAACTCTTCTTCCTCCATCGCATGCACAACCACTGGCATAAACCCGTGGTTAACGCCGCAAAGCTCAGCACACTGACCACGATAGATTCCCGGCTCGTTGATTTTCACCCAGTTTTCATTGATAAATCCCGGTATCGTATCCTGCTTAACGGCAAGTTCTGGTACCCACCAAGAGTGAATGACATCGTCCGATGTCATTAAAAAACGTACTTTCCGGTTAATCGGTAGAACCAATGGCTCATCTACGTCTAGCAGGTAGTGCTCATCTCTAGCTTCGCTTCCTCGAATTTGCTCCCTTGAGGTACTCATGTTCGATGTAAATGCAACATCTTCACCCAGGTATTCGTAGCGCCAGCGCCACTGTTGGCCGGTAATCATCACGTCTAAATCCGCTTCTGAAGAGTCGTACATACTCTTCAATGTCGCGGTCGCGGGCACAGCCATTCCAATCAAAATCAAAATCGGGATAGCGGTCCAAAGAATCTCGACAGAGGTATGCTCATGAAAATGTGCTGCTTTTGCCCCTTTTGAGTGTCTGTATCTAAATAATGAGTAAAACATTACCCCAAACACAACCACACCGATCACCACACACACCCAAAAAATGGCCATATGCAGGCCAAAAATATCTCGACTGATATCAGTGACACCTACCGGCATATTCCAGCCATTGGCATAAACCTGTGAGATACTTGAGGCACTGATAATGGTTAGCAGCCATTGCCACGTTAGGCGCATAGAAACCTCCTTTATTATTGTTGTTCTCGCCAACCCTTTTATTAGCTCAGGATTAACTGATTAACGTCAGTATAGAAAACATGTGGCATTCGTCACGAACAACCGTCGTGTTTGACTCAACGCTTCAGCGCGAGGCGATCATTGCGACCCCCACCAAGATCAAAACAAAGAGAAAAGTGATCGCAATTCCCGTCAAAATAAAGACAGTAGGCTTACCACTTGAAAAATCTTGCTGACGCTGGTGATCATTTTGCACACCCAAAAGTGCTGACAAAACTGACTTGACGACTGACCACATTAAATTGCTCCTCGATGCCAAGTATTTCGTTGCCAAATAGCCAACTGTTCCTCATTGCTTAGCTATAGTTGAAGATAGGCAACGTAGTAAAAAATGCCTCATAAATCGTATAACGTGTTAGGAGCAAGCGATGAACAGTTCAAACAAACAACAGGCCAACTCCGCTACTGAAACAAATCAAGATTTGTTGACTTGGTGGCACCGTTATTGGCTTTTGAGCACCATGCCTATAGTGCGTTGTCAGATTGCATGGCTTGAGAACGTGACGCAGGCTATGGCGTTAGAAGCTGAGCTTTTTCAAGCTATTGCCAAAAGCAATGAAAAACTGACGCTGTGCCTAACCGACAGCAAAGAAAACTGCACAGCTCAGGAACTCACTGAACATTATCAAGAAATGGTTAAAACACTGACTGACGCTAATCTTGAGCGCCTATCCAACGTGTCTCAACTTTCCCACGAATTTAGACGTAGTCTGTGGGAAGAAATTTAACCCGTTTGGATTAAGCTTGCGGCTGACTGTCGTGCCATTCACACTATGCCTGCTTTTTATAAGCAGCATTGGACTGGTGATGGAGCCTAATATGCCCAAATGTCGTGGATTTTTTTCGTTGTTCCCATTAATAGTCGTGGGCTTACTACCCTTGGCTGGATGCACTACTTATACATGGCCAGATGGGTCTCAAGAAACGGTGCTGGGAGTGCCCCCAGAGGAAGAAAACCGTCGCTATGAAGAGCAGCGCGCTGACGGGGTTCGTTATCGGCTACCGGGAGAAAATCCTGACACTCAAAAAGAGTGATCTTATCGTTGCTATGTTTTTACTATCAGGCGATATTTTTAATCTAGACGACGCTTGGTTAGCGATGTTGCCTGCGCAGTCAATGGATCTTCTGGCCAGGGGTGCTTAGGGTAACGACCACGCATCTCTTTACGCACCTCTGGATAGCCGTTCAACCAAAAACTGCGTAAGTCCTGAGTCACTTGAAGCGGTCTTTTGGCTGGTGAAAGCAAGTGAATGACGACGGGTATATGGCCATCCGCAACGAGGGGAGTATCCTGCCAACCAAACGCTTCCTGTAACTTCAGAGCAAGCACTGGAGGTCTCCCCACTAGGCACGGTCTATAATCAATTGATGCCTGATTACCGCTAGGCACCGTTATCGATGACGGCGTTAAATATTCAAAGCGCGTCTGTTCATCCCAACTTAGCGTTGACATTAAATAAGTATGGAACTGCATTTTTTCTAACTGGCTGAAGCGTGTTATACCCGCTAGGTAAGGAGCCAGCCAAACGTCTAAACTTTCTAGCAGCGCACATTCGGACCAATCAGGCCATTCACCAGGATAAGCACTCTCCAACAGCGTCATTCGGCCCTGCAACTGCTTAAACCTGTCATTAAAAAGCACCCCAGGTCGCTGCTTTAGTGCCTGAAGCAATGCTTGCTGTACAGCTTCTGCAGATAGCTCCGTCAAAGGACGGCTTGCCAACATAAGCTCACCATGACGCTGAACAGCTTCGCCGAGAAGCTTTCCTTGTACATCTGACCAAGTAATTCGCTCTTCCCACTGTTGAGTTGCAGGATAAAGGTCAATAAGCGTTGCCAACGCAAGAGGTTCAGCGAGATAAATAGCGGCTTCACTACTGGCGCTTTCGACGCTAATGGCGACAATGTACGCTTCGTTCGCCAGAGGATGGTGAATAGACAGTGTAGCCGTTTTGCCATTGGCAAGCTTGAACCGGCCAGGGCTAATAAGCTGGCCAATACGATCAGGGTAAGACAGCGCCAGTAGCGCTCCTAACGACTCTTCGGCTATGCCTCGCGGCAACGCCGTATCGGCAATGCCTGCCAAGCGCTTTGCATCACGCAGCCATTGAGGAAAGCGCGAAGGTTGACTAAACCGCTGAACTAACGCAGCTCTCAGCGAGCCATTAATACGCTTCCTGCCTTCTAACAAAGCCGCTAAAGCACAGGCAAGTGGCAATGTATTGAGCTGTTCAGCTTTCGATAGCATTACCGCTAAACGCGGTTCAACCGGCCAACGCGCACTTTGCTTGCCTAGCGGCGTTAACAGGCCCGCTGAATCCAGCATACCCAACTGACGAAGCAAAGCCTGACTACTTTGCCATGCGCCGTTAGGCGGCGATGTCATCCAACTGAGCTCATCTGGCGAACGCGCTCCCCACATAGCAACTTCAAGCGTTAATCTTGATAAATCAGCCTGTAGTATCTCAGGCTCACCGTAAGCTACAAGAGGCTGCTCCTGAGACCACAAGCGATAACATACCCCCGGCTGCTGTCTCCCTGCGCGCCCCCGGCGCTGATCAGCGCTGGCTCGGTTAACCCGCCGCGTGGTTAGATGAGTTAGTCCAGTGCGCGGCTGAAACAGAGGAACCCGCTCTAAACCAGCATCGATGACGACATTCACACCATCCACCGTTACGCTGGACTCTGCAATGGCCGTTGACACGATGACACGTTGGCGCTCTGCATGTGGTTTGAGGGCGGCTTGCTGTATTTCTATTGGCATGCTGCCATGCAGAGCCCGCACTTCAATCTCTCGTGGGCTGTTATCCAGCGCCTGAACCAGCTGGTTAATTTCAGCCATCCCAGGAAGAATAACTAATAGATCGCGACTATCTGACCTTGCCAGCGCTTCATCAACGACCCGTAAAGCGGCCGATGCGACACTTTCATCACCGGAGGCCGGCCGATAATACGTTTCCACAGGAAATTGCCGCCCAGTACTTTCAATCACTGGCGTTTCTTCGCCCAGCACCTTTTTTAAGGCTGCGACATCCATCGTGGCAGACATCACAATCAATCGTAAGTCATCGCGAATGCTTTGTTGGATATCCAGCGATAGCGCCAACCCTAGATCCGCTTCAATACTACGCTCATGAAATTCATCAAAGATAATCCCGGCAACACCTTCCAACAGCGGGTCATCCTGCAGCATTCGGGTAAGCACGCCCTGGGTAATAATTTCCAGGCGTGTTTGCGTGCTTACCTTACTGTCACCACGCATACGATAGCCCACTGTACCACCAACGGGCTCATTCAGCTGTTGAGCCATAAATGTTGCCGCCAGACGCGCCGCCACACGACGAGGCTCCAGCAATAAGAGCTTTTGCCCTTGCGCCCACGGGCACTCCAGCAGTGTCAACGGAACACGTGTCGTCTTACCTGCGCCAGGCTGTGCAACGAGTATGAGCCGGTTATGCGCACTCAAAGCAGCTTGTAGTGGCACCAGATGCTGTTCAATTGGAAGCGTAGGCATAGAAATGGTTTCTGTGGAGCTAAAGCGCTGTGGCAATAAGTGCCGTAAAGTAAGTACGGTCAAATAATGAAGATGATCGCTGACAGTGGCTAACTACTTGATATATTTGGCGGCTGGATACCGCACCCTTTCAAAATGACCTGTTCTAAAAATTGGCAAATAGATTCAAGATCCATTTCACTAAGCGCCTCTGAGCCTAAAATGCCGTTTACTTGTGCACTATATTCTGTGTAGTGCTGGGTAGCCGACCAAATCAGAAAGATAAGCCAGCGTGGGTCGACGTTATCCATTTTCCCCTGGATAGACCACTGCCTAATAATCATCGCACGTGAAGCAACCCACTCTTTCAACTCACCTGATAAATAGTCACTTAAAAACGGCGCACCGGCCAAAATCTCAGCGGCAAACAGCTTTGAACCTTCAGGATAGCGCTGCCCAAGTACCATTTTGGTGCGAATAAAATCACTGAGCACCTGGCCGGGGTCACTTTCTGGCGTGATATCTTCAAGTACCGCGTTCCAGCGGCGCATCATCCGGTTAAGCAAACGTACATATAGCGCCTGCTTACTACCCATGTAATATAAAATATTTGCTTTAGGTAACCCTGCTTGGTCAGCAATCGCCTGAAGGCTGGCGCCTCGATAGCCATATTGGGCAAATACCTGTTCGGCAGCACTTAGTATGGATTGCTCAATACGATCCCTGCTGGCGTTCTCATGATTAGCGGTATCAACCGTCATTGAGTAAGCTCCTGTAATAAGCACCGCTGATTAAGTGTCGTGGTCATTTCACTTAGTATATCGCTCCTATGGCGAACTAACGCTGCAAAATAGGGCGTATACGCATTTATTGCACTTTCAAAGTGCAATAAACAAAGCCTTGCAAGGCGCGTCATTTTGTCCCAAGCTCAACAATATTGACCGATCGGTCAGAACAATCATAACGGAGTTTGGCATGGCTACGATCGAGTTTCTACTCAACGGCACTCCTCACCAAAGAGACGTGTCTCCAGATACCAGTATTCTAACGCTGTTGCGTGATTATTTGGGCATTACCGGTACGAAAGAGGGCTGCGCATCGGGCGATTGCGGTGCTTGCACAGTAGCGATTAACAACCCAAGCGACGCGCAAAGCCGTTTTTTAAGTGTCAACGCGTGTATTACTCCCGCTCATCAACTGCACGGCCAGCACGTAATTACCGTCGAAGGATTAGCAACCGAGGG
Organism: Halomonas qinghailakensis; assembly: GCF_025820815.1. Taxonomy (NCBI): domain Bacteria; kingdom Pseudomonadati; phylum Pseudomonadota; class Gammaproteobacteria; order Oceanospirillales; family Halomonadaceae; genus Halomonas; species Halomonas qinghailakensis. The sequence goes on from NZ_CP096973.1 coordinate 3,741,093, forward strand.
CAACTTACACCCCGCTCAGCGAGCAATGGTTGAGTGCCACGGCAGCCAGTGTGGTTTTTGCACGCCTGGGATTGTTATGTCGCTATTTACATTGCATGCCAACCAGCAGCAGCGCCCCTCGCCTCTTACACCAGAGACACTTGAAGCCACATTAGGCGGAAATTTATGCCGCTGCACGGGATACCGCCCTATCCGTGACGCCGCATTGAGTATGCAAGACTTCTCTTGGAAAGCACCACAGTGGTTTGAGGCATCCCAACAAGCCAGTCGACCGCTTCAGTCGCCCGAGCCAATCGCCGAAGATGAAGCGCTCTTTATACAGCCAACCACGTTAGCTGAGTTGACTGATGCAAGACATTGTTACCCTGCTGCACGCCTTGTCGCTGGCGCAACCGATCTATGGCTGGAAAACACTCAGCGCCTTACCCCATTGCACCAGCTGATTGATATCACTCGTGTGGAAGAGCTATGCCGTATTGAAGAGGCGTCTTTTCAAGCTCAACCAGGTTGGTGGGTAGGCGCTGGGGTTACGTACTCACAGCTCGAACCCTTATTAAATAGTCACTTTCCTGCGTTTGCACACCTCCTTCACAGGCTCGGTTCCCAACAAGTTCGTAACCGAGGAACGCTTGGCGGCAACATCGCCAACGCCTCGCCAATTGGAGATACTCCCCCTGTACTGTTGGCGCTCAATGCATGGGTAGAACTTACCAGTCATAACAATACTCGCCAGCTTTTACTGAGCGACTTCTTTATAAACTATAAAAAAACGGCACTGGCTGATAATGAAGTTATCAGTCGTATTTTTATTCCTCAAATGCCTGAACCCGCCACACTAAGGGTGTGGAAGCTTTCCAAACGACGCGAGGATGACATCACAGCGGTATTAGGCGCGTTTTGCTACCGTGTTAATAACGGTGTGATGGAGGATGTGCGCATTGCCTTTGGCGGTATGGCTGCTACTCCCAAGCGAGCTAGTCAAACAGAAGCTGCGCTAGAGGGCCAGCCCGTTTCTAAAGCTAATTTTCAAGCAGCCCAGCGAGCCCTTGCTGAAGAATTTCAGCCAATGAGCGATGTACGGGGTAGCCAATATTACCGAGAACAGGCTGCACTCAACCTACTAGAACGCCTCTACTTATCGCTTTCTTCACCCAACCAGGAGGTGATGCTCCATGCGTACGCTCACTAAACTTGATGGCGACAGCAGCCGAGCTCGTCGTGAGCTACATGACCATATTCAAGGGTCGGGCCCACTTGCCCGCCATACTGTCGATAGCCACGGTCAGCGACAAGCAGGCACCTCTAGCTTTCATGAAAGCGCTGAAAAACACGTTACCGGCAAGGCCACCTATATTGATGACCTTAAAGCACCGGCCGATGCACTGCATATAGCTTTAGGGCTTTCTCCTGTGGCACACGGTACATTAACCGCGCTTGATCTCGAAGCAGTTAAACAAGCGTCTGGCGTTGTCGATGTCATCACCTTTCAAGACGTACCTGGCCATACGGATATCGGCCCAGTATTCCCTGGCGACCCTATTTTTGTTGATCATGAAATCAGCTACGCAGGTCAGTGTATTTTTGCCGTTGCGGCCACCTCGCTCCAGGCTGCTCGCCGAGCGGTAACGCTAGCCAAACTAAGTATTGATGAACAACAGGCAAACCTCGACCCCGTTGCTGCCGCTGAACGCGATGACGTGGTTCGCCCTACCCATATTCAAGAGCGCGGCGATTGGCAAGCAGAGCTGCGCCAAGCCGAGCAAACGATTGAAGGCGAACTTTTCGTCGGAGGACAAGAGCATTTTTACCTGGAGGGCCAAGCATGCTTGGTTATACCCACCGAAGATGAAGGGGTCATTGTTCATACCTCTAACCAGCACCCCAGCGAGACTCAAAAACTTGTCGCTGAAGTACTGGGTATCCCCTTTCATGCGGTTACCGTTGAAGTGCGTCGGATGGGCGGTGGGTTTGGCGGCAAAGAAACCCAAGCATCCCCTTGGGCCTGTATAGCAGCCATCATTGCCCGCAGAACCGGAAAGGCCACCCGTTTACGTCTACCGCGAAGTGACGATATGCGCGCAACCGGTAAGCGCCACCCCTTTCATAATCGCTACCGACTAGCGATTGATTCCCAGGGCATTATTCAGGGCGGCGAGATAACGGTTATTGGGGACTGTGGCTACTCGCCTGATCTATCAGATGCCATTGTTGACCGCGCAATGTTCCATGCCGACAACGCTTATTCATTAGGCAGTGCCCGCGTGACCGGACATCGTGCTAAGACCCATACCGCTTCTAACACCGCCTTTAGGGGTTTCGGCGGCCCTCAGGGCATGATGATTATCGAAGCTGCAATGGACGATATCGCGCGCAACGTCGGTGAAGACCCTCTCACCATACGCAAACGCAACTTCTATCGCGAAGGACGTGATGTTACCCACTACGGCCAGCAAGTGGATCAAAAACAACTGTTACATACGCTGGTAGACAAACTGGAAACAAGTAGCGACTACTGGGCGCGCCGCGCGGCGATTAAGGCATTTAATACCCACAGCCCCATTATTAAAAAAGGGCTTGCGCTAACGCCCGTTAAATTTGGCATCTCATTTACCGCCCAGCATCTTAACCAAGCCGGTGCTCTGCTGCATGTATATACCGATGGCAGCATCATGATCAATCACGGCGGCACCGAAATGGGGCAAGGTCTACACACCAAGATTTGCCAAGTGGTCGCTCGCGAGCTTGGCTTGGATTTAGATAGCGTACGCATTAGTGCCACTCGCACGGATAAAGTACCCAATACGTCCCCTACGGCGGCCTCAAGCGGTGCCGACCTTAATGGCATGGCCGCGCGAGACGCTGCCAGCAAATTACGCAAAAGGTTGTTCGACTTTGCCGCGATGCATTTTGAGGGCGGCTTAGACCGAGAAGGCATGCGTCTGGAAGATGGCCTGCTAATTGCTGGTATTGGAGAGAGCGAGCATCGCATCCCCTGGGGAGAGCTTATACAAACAGCCTATCTCAATCGCATCTCGCTTTCAGAAAAAGGCTTTTATGCCACACCACTGATTCATTACAACCGCGCGACGGGCCAAGGCCGCCCTTTTTATTATTACGCGTTTGGAGCAGCCGTTGCTGAAGTAAGTGTTGATACATTGAGCGGCGAATACTTAGTCGACCGTGTTGATGTGCTGCATGACGTTGGCAATTCGCTCAACCCAGCGATTGATATTGGCCAGGTAGAAGGCGGCTTTATCCAGGGAATGGGCTGGCTCACCAGTGAAGAGCTTAAGTGGAACGAAAAAGGTGTGCTAGTGAGCGACGGTCCTGCAACTTACAAGATACCTACGTTTGGCGACCTTCCCGATATTTTTAACGTTGAGCTACTGGAAGGCCACCCTAACTCCATGGCAAGCCTGTATCGCTCCAAAGCTGTTGGTGAGCCACCATTTATGCTTGGTATCTGTGTATGGTCTGCACTACGTGATGCCCTTTCAAGCTTAACCAATTACCAAGCTTCTCCCCATCTGGATACTCCAGCAACCCCTGAGCGGGTAATGCTGGCTGCCAACGCAATTAGAGAAAAGGCGCTATGACTTTACACGCGTCTGAAACTTGGCACGCGGCGCTCGATCGACTGCAGCGCAGCGGTGCTCCCCATGTATTAGCCACCCAGGTAACCAGCGCGGGTTCCACCCCGCGCGAGCCTGGCGCGCGCATGGTAATCACCCAGGAGACGGTTTATGACACGCTAGGCGGGGGCACTTTTGAGTGGCAAACCATCAACGCTGCCCGAGAGTTTTTGCAGCAAGGTCGTACAGGCTTTCACTTAGAGTCATTTTCCCTAGGTGGGCGCAGCGGCCAGTGCTGTGGTGGTTTTGTTAATGTGCTGCTGGAAGTGTTCCCTGGCGCTACTGTGAATATCGCCCTGTTTGGTGCAGGCCATGTAGGGCGTGAAATCGTTAAGCTTAGCGCCCCGCTACCCTGGCAAATACACTGGTTCGATAGCCGTGCTGATGTATTCCACGAACAGGATAGGCGGCAACCACGACTCAGCTGCCACACGCTAAGTAGTACACAGGAAGGCACTGCAGCCCTGCCTCCCTACTGTCATACACTGGTATTAACTCACAATCATGATGAAGATTATGCCCTTATCACTGCTTTACTGCAGCGCCGTGATATTGCCTCGATAGGATTAATCGGCTCGGATAGTAAGTGGGCAAGCTTTCGGGGACGGCTGCAGCGCGAGGGCTACTCCGCTGAGGAAATCGAGCGCGTACGCAGTCCCATTGGCGCTGTTCATAACACTAAGCTTAGCAATAAAACCCCCTATGCCATTGCTTTGACGGTAGTAACCGAACTGCTATGGCTCACAGACAAGCCAGCCTCACTAGAAACGCGCGGCCTTGAGCCTAACGCTTTACGTACACTTATTGACGATACGAAAACGACCTAGAGTTAATATGAATTCCCCAATCGATACGTTTATTCGCGCTGAAGTTGTCAGTTTTGCACGTGACCCAGGTGATGATGATCTGCCCCAGTCAGGTAGCCTTGAGCATTATGGCGACGGGTTACTTTGGCTAAAAGGCAGTCATGTTCATGCTGTCGGCCACTATGGTGATCTCTCTCAACAACTGCCAAGTGGCGCCCACGTCATTGATTATCGCGGCAAGTTGATTATGCCTGGCTTTATCGATACCCACGTACACTATGTGCAGCTAGATATCATGGCTTCTTATGGCCGACAGCTACTTGATTGGCTAAATGATTATACGTTTCCTGAAGAGTGCCGTTTTGCCAATCATGCGCATGCAGAAGCGCTATCGAACGCTTTTCTAGATGAAATGCTTCGCGCAGGAACGACAACAGCCCAAGTATTTGGCTCCAGTCACCCTGGCTCAGTGGATGCGTTCTTCACCGCCTGCCAAAAACGTCAGCTACGTATGCTGGTCGGCAAGGTATTGATGGATCGTAACGCGCCAGATGCTCTGATGGATGGCGTGTCGGGAATTGCAGACAGTGAGCGCCTTATTCAAGACTGGCATGGCAATGGCCGACTAGGCTATAGCGTCACACCACGCTTTGCGCCTACCTCCACCAAAATGCAAATGGACGCTGCCGGCGCCCTTCTGCGTAATGACCCAAGCCTTTGGCTACAAACTCATTTAGCTGAAAATAGCGGGGAATTAGACTGGGTAGCCGAGTTATTTCCCGGCAGCCGAGACTACTTAGCCGTTTATGAAGAAGCAGGGTTAGTTGGTCCTCGTAGCACCTTCGCCCACGGCATACACCTGGATAATGGTATGCGTAAACGCTTGGCTGATCGAGGCGCCAATATTGCCTTTTGCCCAAGCTCCAATCTTTTCTTGGGCAGCGGATTATTTGACCGAGAAGCCGCCAAACAGACCGGCATGGCATTTACCTATGCCAGCGATATCGGCGCAGGCACCGATTTATCAGGGTTTGGAACGCTGAAAGCAGCTTATCAAGTGGGCCAATTAGGCGGACAGCCGCTTACCGCATGGCAAGGTTTTTATGGTTTAACCCATGGCAATGCAAAAGCGCTCTCCCTAGATACCCATATCGGTCAACTTGCACCGTCTTATGAAGCAGATTTTGTAGTGATTGACCCTCATGCGACACCACTGCTGACACGCCGCATCCAACATTGCACAACGCTTGGCGAACGATTATTTGCACTAATGATGCTCGCTGATGATCGCGCTATCTATGAAACTTGGGCAAATGGGCAGTGCCAACACCAACGGGATTAATTTTAAAATTTAAAATCCTCCAAACGGATACCTTTAAGGATTTCCAGACGGCACTCGTCATTCCCGCAGGCCAGGTCAAGGTCAAGGTGGATTCCCGATACCCCCACTCGGGAATGACGGTGTGGTGACTCGGGAGTAATGGTGCGGTGACTCGGGAACGACGTGCGGTGACTGAATGACGTATGGTGCACGCGTCGGGAGGGGGCCACGTTGTTAGAGAAGGCTAGGGGTGTTTTTTCTTTCTGAACGCAAAAAACCCAGCCGGGTGGCTGGGTTTCTTGTTTAATAAGTGCCTGACGATGACCTACTCTCGCATGGGGAGACCCCACACTACCATCGGCGCTAAGCGGTTTCACTGCTGAGTTCGGCATGGGATCAGGTGGTTCACGCTCGCTATGGTCGTCAGGCGTAACAGGTAATGCATATCATGCTGACAATGTTTTGTGTCGTCTCTTTCGTCTTAAGCCTGTCGTGTATCACGGTGGGCTTAATCCGCGTATCCGGTTTTCTAAGTGTTGTCACACTCGTTTCGTTATCACTGCGACCAGACCCCTTGGGTGTTATAGGGTCAAGCCTCACGGGCCATTAGTACACGTTAGCTCAACGCCTTGCAGCGCTTCCACACCGTGCCTATCAACCAGCTGGTCTCGCTGGGCCCTTCAGGAGGCTCTAGGCCTCAGGGATGTCTCATCTTGAAGGGGGCTTCCCGCTTAGATGCTTTCAGCGGTTATCCCGTCCGCACATAGCTACCCGGCAATGCCACTGGCGTGACAACCGGAACACCAGAGGTGCGTCCACTCCGGTCCTCTCGTACTAGGAGCAGCCCTTCTCAAACATCCAACGCCCACGGCAGATAGGGACCGAACTGTCTCACGACGTTCTAAACCCAGCTCGCGTACCACTTTAAATGGCGAACAGCCATACCCTTGGGACCGACTTCAGCCCCAGGATGTGATGAGCCGACATCGAGGTGCCAAACACCGCCGTCGATGTGAACTCTTGGGCGGTATCAGCCTGTTATCCCCGGAGTACCTTTTATCCGTTGAGCGATGGCCCTTCCATACAGAACCACCGGATCACTAGAACCTGCTTTCGCACCTGCTCGACGTGTCTGTCTCGCAGTCAAGCACCCTTATGCTCTTGCACTCACTGCACGATGTCCGACCGTGCTGAGGGTACCTTCGTGCTCCTCCGTTACTCTTTGGGAGGAGACCGCCCCAGTCAAACTACCCACCACACACTGTCCTCGATCCGGATAACGGACCTGAGTGAGAACGCCAATGATGCCAGGCTGGTATTTCAAGGTTGGCTCCGCTCGAACTGGCGTCCGAGGTTCAAAGCCTCCCAGCTATCCTACACAGGCAACATCAGCGTCCAGTGTGAAGCTATAGTAAAGGTTCACGGGGTCTTTCCGTCTAGCCGCGGGTACACCGCATCTTCACGGCGATTTCAATTTCACTGAGTCTCGGGTGGAGACAGCGTGGCCATCATTACGCCATTCGTGCAGGTCGGAACTTACCCGACAAGGAATTTCGCTACCTTAGGACCGTTATAGTTACGGCCGCCGTTTACCGGGGCTTCAATCAAGAGCTTCGCCTTACGGCTAACACCATCATTTAACCTTCCGGCACCGGGCAGGCGTCACACCCTATACGTCCGCTTGCGCGTTAGCAGAGTGCTGTGTTTTTACTAAACAGTTGCAGCCACCTGGTATCTTCGACCGGTTCGGGCTTGGAGAGCAAGTCTCGTCACCCTACGCCGGCGTGCCTTCTCCCGAAGTTACGGCACCATTTTGCCTAGTTCCTTCACCCGAGTTCTCTCAAGCGCCTTGGGATTCTCACCCTGACCACCTGTGTCGGTTTGGGGTACGGTCGCACATGATCTGAAGCTTAGAGGCTTTTCCTGGAAGCGTGGCATCAATGACTTCCTGACCGTGGTCAGTTCGTTTCGTGTCTCGGCCTTAGAGCATCCCGGATTTACCTAGGACACCAGCCTACTCACTTTCACCAGGACAACCAACGCCTGGCTCACCTAGCCTTCTCCGTCCCCCCATCGCAATCATGTCCGGTACGGGAATATTGACCCGTTTCCCATCGACTACGCCTTTCGGTCGGCCTCGCCTTAGGGGCCGACTCACTCTGCTCCGATTAGCGTCGAACAGAAACCCTTGGTCTTCCGGCGAGGGAGTTTTTCACTCCCTTTATCGTTACTCATGTCAGCATTCGCACTCGTGATACCTCCAGCGAACTTCTCAATTCACCTTCATTGGCTTACACGACGCTCCTCTACCGCTCATCCAGAGGATGAACCCGTAGCTTCGGTACCTGGTTTAGCCCCGTTACATCTTCCGCGCAGGCCGACTCGACTAGTGAGCTATTACGCTTTCTTTAAAGGATGGCTGCTTCTAAGCCAACCTCCTAGCTGTCTGAGCCTTCCCACATCGTTTCCCACTTAACCAGGATTTCGGGACCTTAGCTGACGGTCTGGGTTGTTTCCCTTTTCACGACGGACGTTAGCACCCGCCGTGTGTCTCCCACGCTCGCACTCACCGGTATTCGGAGTTTGCCTCGGGTTGGTAAGTCGGGATGACCCCCTAGCCGAAACAGTGCTGCTCCCCCGGTGGTGATACGTGAGGCGCTACCTAAATAGCTTTCGAGGAGAACCAGCTATCTCCGAGCTTGATTAGCCTTTCACTCCGATCCACAAGTCATCCAAATCTTTTTCAACAGATCCTGGTTCGGGCCTCCAGTTGATGTTACTCAACCTTCACCCTGCTCATGGATAGATCGCTCGGTTTCGGGTCTATATCCAGCGACTGTGTCGCCCAGTTAAGACTCGGTTTCCCTACGGCTCCCCTAAACGGTTAACCTCGCCACTGAATATAAGTCGCTGACCCATTATACAAAAGGTACGCAGTCACAGAACAAGTCTGCTCCTACTGCTTGTACGCACACGGTTTCAGGATCTATTTCACTCCCCTCTCCGGGGTTCTTTTCGCCTTTCCCTCACGGTACTGGTTCACTATCGGTCAGCCAGGAGTATTTAGCCTTAGAGGATGGTCCCCCCGTCTTCAGTCAAGGTTTCTCGTGCCCCGACCTACTCGATTTCACATGATCAGATTTTCGACTACGGGGCTATCACCCGCTGCGGCCGAGCTTCCCAGCTCGTTCGTCTAATCAGTCACATGCTTAAGGGCTGGTCCCCGTTCGCTCGCCGCTACTAGGGGAATCTCGGTTGATTTCTTTTCCTCAGGGTACTTAGATGTTTCAGTTCCCCTGGTTCGCCTCTTACGCCTATATATTCAGCGTAAGATACTCATCTTATGATGAGTGGGTTTCCCCATTCAGAGATGCCCGGGTCACAGGTTGTTTGCCACCTCGCCGAGCCTTATCGCAGGCTACCACGTCTTTCATCGCCTCTGGCTGCCTAGGCATCCACCGTGTGCGCTTCATTGCTTGACCCTATAACCCGAAGGAGTCTGGGGTTCGCAATGATAACGATTGCCGGATACGCTTGAGACGTATCACAAAACAATTACGTATAAACACTTCAAAGAAGCGTTTATGTCAGCATGATATACATTGTTAAAGAGCAGCTGTTCAATGAACAGTGAAGAAGACGTTTAATGTCGTGCTTATCAATGGTCACGAAACAATCACAAACGGGTCTTACACTTAACGTTAAGACAATGGTGGAGCCAAGCGGGATCGAACCGCTGACCTCCTGCGTGCAAGGCAGGCGCTCTCCCAGCTGAGCTATGGCCCCATTGTTTTTGCTGATCTTACCTCTTGCCATTAATTTCTGTGAGACAAGGCAAGATGCGACGACGTATAGCCTGCTATACGAGGAGCATTTTAACGCCGTATCACAGGAATTTGGTGGGTCTGGGCAGACTTGAACTGCCGACCTCACCCTTATCAGGGGTGCGCTCTAACCAACTGAGCTACAGACCCAAGAGGGGATCGTGCTTAAACCGTTTGCTCTATTATCTGATCAGGTAATTCATTGTGAGCGCTTACCGCGAGGGATGATGCATCGTTTAAGGAGGTGATCCAGCCGCAGGTTCCCCTACGGCTACCTTGTTACGACTTCACCCCAGTCATGAACCACACCGTGGTGATCGCCCTCTTGCGTTAGGCTAACCACTTCTGGTGCAGTCCACTCCCATGGTGTGACGGGCGGTGTGTACAAGGCCCGGGAACGTATTCACCGTGACATTCTGATTCACGATTACTAGCGATTCCGACTTCACGGAGTCGAGTTGCAGACTCCGATCCGGACTGAGACCGGCTTTTCGGGATTAGCTGACTCTCGCGAGCTCGCAACCCTTTGTACCGGCCATTGTAGCACGTGTGTAGCCCTACTCGTAAGGGCCATGATGACTTGACGTCGTCCCCACCTTCCTCCGGTTTGTCACCGGCAGTCTCCTTAGAGTTCCCGGCATTACCCGCTGGCAAATAAGGACAAGGGTTGCGCTCGTTACGGGACTTAACCCAACATTTCACAACACGAGCTGACGACAGCCATGCAGCACCTGTCTCTGCGTTCCCGAAGGCACCAAGTGATCTCTCACAAGTTCGCAGGATGTCAAGAGTAGGTAAGGTTCTTCGCGTTGCATCGAATTAAACCACATGCTCCACCGCTTGTGCGGGCCCCCGTCAATTCATTTGAGTTTTAACCTTGCGGCCGTACTCCCCAGGCGGTCGACTTATCGCGTTAACTTCGCCACAAAGTGCGCTAGGCACCCAACGGCTGGTCGACATCGTTTACGGCGTGGACTACCAGGGTATCTAATCCTGTTTGCTACCCACGCTTTCGCACCTCAGTGTCAGTGTCAGTCCAGAAGGCCGCCTTCGCCACTGGTATTCCTCCCGATCTCTACGCATTTCACCGCTACACCGGGAATTCTACCTTCCTCTCCTGCACTCTAGCTTGACAGTTCCGGATGCCGTTCCCAGGTTGAGCCCGGGGCTTTCACAACCGGCTTATCAAGCCACCTACGCGCGCTTTACGCCCAGTAATTCCGATTAACGCTTGCACCCTCCGTATTACCGCGGCTGCTGGCACGGAGTTAGCCGGTGCTTCTTCTGCGAGTGATGTCTTTCCTAATGGGGTATTAACCACTAGGCGTTCTTCCTCGCTGAAAGTGCTTTACAACCCGAAGGCCTTCTTCACACACGCGGCATGGCTGGATCAGGGTTCCCCCCATTGTCCAATATTCCCCACTGCTGCCTCCCGTAGGAGTTCGGGCCGTGTCTCAGTCCCGATGTGGCTGATCATCCTCTCAGACCAGCTACGGATCGTTGCCTTGGTGAGCCATTACCTCACCAACTAGCTAATCCGACATAGGCTCATCCGATAGCGGGAGCCGGAGCCCCCTTTCTCCCGTAGGACGTATGCGGTATTAGCCTGGGTTTCCCCAGGTTATCCCCCACTACCGGGTAGATTCCTATGCATTACTCACCCGTCCGCCGCTTGTCAGCATCTAGCAAGCTAGATCTGTTACCGCTCGACTTGCATGTGTTAGGCCTGCCGCCAGCGTTCAATCTGAGCCATGATCAAACTCTTCAGTTTAAAATCATTGTGATGCTTACTCGTCATCCGACAACATAATGTTGACGAACAACAAAAGCGCATCAAACTTGGCTCAAGGTTCAAACGAATTCATTTCAATTTACATTGTCATGACCGCTTGCCTTGATATTTGGTGATTTATCACCCTCATCGGCAAGCGCCCACATGAATTACCTGATCAAATTGTTAAAGAGCTATCGATTGGCGTCGCCGTTCGATGGATGCGTATCATACCGATATTTTTTTCTCGGTCAACCCCTTCTCGGATATTTTAAACACTATGCATTGTTTGTCGCAGTGTTAGGCATCATTCAAGCATTAGCAGCAGAAGCCGCTTGTTCATTACTGACGATGAATTAGAGCGTCAATCAGGCGAAAAACAACCAAAAACGCTAACACCGAACCGAAAACAAACGGCACCAAATAATCGGCACGAGTAAGCTCCCAAAAGTGGTATATACCCAGCCCAGCTGAGAGATAAATAAAGCGATGCAACCAGTGCCATGCCTTCCAACCCATGTGCTGTGGAAACCATTGAAATGATGTTACAGCCAACGGCACCAACAATAGCAACGCTAAAACGCCATATCTGACATAATGTAACGCCCATATATCATGCCAGATCCACTGCCAATCCCAGTATTGATCCCAGCCAAACCAAGTCAGCATATGCACCACCAGCCAAAAAAAAGCCCATAACCCTATTTGTCGCCGCGCTGCCATAACACCACGCCAACCGGTCAATCTGAACGCGGGACTGAACGCAATGGTAATAAGCAGCAAAACCAGGCCTGTTTTACCGGTAAAATGCACTGCTGCTTCGGCAGGGTTAGCTCCCAAACCGCCATTTACCCACAACCAAGCAAAGATGATTCCAGGCGCTATACCTATACAAAGGACAAAGTAGCGAAACAGTAAAACCTTAGATGAATCAAACAACATTAAGAAACCTTCCTCCCGCTACTTTAGGGCATGCTGTAGAGCGGCACGTTCAGCGCCTGCCGATAGAGCATTTCCCATAATCTTGCTGGCATGCCGTCACTGGTTGCGTATTAAAAAATTGCGGAGGTTCGCTTTTTTAAATCAGTAGTGTTTTTGAAGATCCATCCCAGTGTACAACTGGGCTACTTCATCAGCATAGCCATTAAACATTAGCGTTTCTCTGCGCCCACCTTCTCCAATGCGCCGTTCACGCGCCTGTGACCAGCGTGGATGGTCGACCTCTGGGTTTACATTGGCATAAAAACCGTACTCTTCAGGATTTTTAGCCACCCAAGATGGCGTCGGCTTTTCTTCAAGGGCTCGAATCGCCACTACTGACTTGATGCTTTTGAAACCATACTTCCAAGGCACCACCAAGCGCATAGGAGCCCCATTTTGATTGGGCATTTTTTCCCCATACATACCCACCGCGATCATGGTTAAGGGATGCATTGCCTCATCAATTCTTAACGCTTCACGGTAAGGCCAATCAATCATTGAGCGTCGCTGACCACGTAAGTTATCAGGGTCAAAAATGGATTCAAATTCAATGTAATTAGCGCGTGACGTCAACCCATAATGCGTTAGCAAGTCAGCAAGCGGAAAACCTAACCAAGGGATCACCATTGACCATGTTTCAACACAACGAAGGCGGTAAATTCTTTCTTCCAGCATATAGCGACGGAGTATGTCTTCTAAATAGACGCTAGCTGTATTTTCAAACTCGCCTTCAATGCTGACACGCCACGGGTCTGTTTGAAGCTTGTGACCGTACACTTCGGGATCACTTTTACGAACACCAAATTCGTAAAAATTATTGTAAGTCGTTGCATCATTGACTGAAGTTAGCGACTCACCCTCGGCAAAATCTTGATTACTAACGCCTTGCTGTATTTTATCTGCCAATGTTCGCCGCCATGCACTTGCCGTGTTGGGCATTAACATTCCTGGCGCAAAACTCATGACAGCACCAAATGCAGCACTGTGTTGAAGGAAACGACGGCGATTTTCAAAAACATGTTTGGGAGTGACTTCTGATTCCGCTATTTTTGGATACCTATATCCCTTCATACATAGCCTTCCGAGGTAATAAAGCTAAATTTTTCAAAAGCATCTAGTTGGCAAATAAATATATAAAATGTAGACCGACTCGAATAACAACTAACAACAGGACAAAATAGACTGATAGCCCTCATAAGCACTCTACCGGGGTTATGCCACATCTCAAGACTGTTCGTGAGGGTATAAAATGATCTATGACACAAATTCTTCTAGTGGATGAAAGGCTCCTCAACATTGAATTTCATATGCATCATACACCCAGAACCTTACTAAAATTTTCAGGTATTGCCCTTAGTTTTCATGACCATACTTAATGTAGACATTAAAATACAACCAGTATCTGATCTAGCTCAAGGTTTCCCTTTTTTGACCTGATCACTGGCTTGTTTTTTAACTGAAATTAATCCTTACTAAGGATTAAGGCTAGCTTAACTAGCCAAGCAACTCTCATTAGAGAGTGATTGAGGCAAGGGGGAGATCCATATGAAAAAAATACTACCCGTCGTAGTGGCCGCTGCCGCCATGGTTCCTATCGGCATGGCAACAGCAGATGACGACTTACAAAGCTACAAAGACCGTTTTGAAGCACTACCACACTTGCCGCCGATACCTGCAAATAACTCAATGACGCCCGAAAAAATTGAACTGGGCAATATGCTGTTTTTTGAGCCGCGCATTTCATCTAGTGGCGTCATCAGCTGCGCTACTTGCCATAACCCAGCATTAGGCTGGGCTGACCGTATTCCGCGCGCCACTGGTCATGACGGCCAAGTGGGTGAACGTAACACACCTACCGTACTAAACAGCGGCTTCTTAGGTTCACAATTCTGGGATGGCCGTGAGCCAGACCTAGAGGGTCAAGCATTAGGCCCCATCGAAGCCGACGTTGAAATGGCGATGGACCTTGAGACTGCGCTTGAGCGACTCACCGAATTCGATCTCTATCAGGAAAAATTTGAAGCGGCTTTCCCCAATGACGAAGAGCCGATCAATGCTGATAACTTGGCGCACTCTCTGGCTACATTTCAGCGCACACTAAACACACCAAACTCGCCTTTTGATCGTTACTTGCATGGCGATGCTGAAGCAATAAGCGACGAGGCCAAAGATGGCATGGTTGCTTTCGTTGATAATGGCTGCATCGCTTGTCACCGTGGACCGGCACTGACAGATAGCCAGTTCCATGCTATTCAGGTGCCTGGCTCTACCGACTTAGGCCGCTTTACTGTTACTGGCGAAGAAAGCGACAAATATCGTTTCAGAACGCCCACCTTACGTAATGTTGCGGTTACTTATCCCTACATGAATAACGGCGCTACTGAGACACTGGAAGAAGCTGTTACCATCATGGGACAAGAAATGCTTGGTCGTGAGTTTGATGAAACTACGGTTAATAACATCACTGCGTTTTTGCATACGCTTACCGGCGACATGCCCGATTTTGAAGTGCCAGCCCTTCCATAAACTGGCTGTTATAAACCTTCGCAATTAATCGTAGTGCCTTGAACCCGCCAAGAACTGGCGGGTTCAAGGTACATTAGGCGCTTTCAAGACGATGCATAAGCTCTTTGCGCCGCTGGTCGCTGGTAAAAGCTTCTTCGATAGCATTTCGATTCAGCAAACGGAAGACATCTGCATCCCAACCAAGTGCGTCTGCACAAGCAAGATGGTTAGCTAGCAGCCCGCCACCAAAGTAAGCTGGGTCATCAGAACTAATCGTTACCTTCAACCCCTTTTTAAGCAACTGCGGAAGAGGGTGATTTCGAAGATCATCAACCACTTTTAGACTGACATTAGAGAGTGGGCAAACCGTTAGTACTATTTGGCTCTCCCTTAGCCGCTCAACCACGATGTCGCTTTCAAGACAACGAACTCCATGGTCAATTCGCTGAACGTCAAGGATATCCAGCGCTTCGGCGATATAGTCAGCAGGCCCCTCCTCTCCTGCATGAGCAACCCGTACTAAGCCAATCTCTTTGGCCCGCTTGAAAAGCGCCTGGAACTTTGCCGGAGGGTTATCACGCTCTGCGCTGTCTAAACCAATAGCATCTATAAACTTCCAGTACGGCGCAGCGTTTTCCAGCACTCGAAGCGCTTCTTCAACAGGACGGTCACGCAAAAAAGCCATAATCATACCGACAGACAAATCAAGCGATGCCTCTGCCTCTTCCTTGGCACGAAGTAAGCCCGCCATCACAACCTCAAGGGGAATGCCACGCTGGAGGTGGGCCTGTGGATCAAAATGCATATCAATGTGCACTACCCCTTCCCCACGAGCACGTTGGAAATAATCTATCGCCAGGTCATAAAAATCCTGCTCCGTGCGCAGTACATTCATGCCTTGATAATAAAGATTCAAAAACCCCTGGAGGTCACTAAATTCATAGGCTGCTTTTGCCTCTTTAACCGTCGCATAAGGAAGCTCAATACCATTTCGCTTGGCAAGCTCAAACATTAGCTCAGGCTCAAGAGAGCCTTCGATGTGCAAATGGAGCTCTACCTTAGGGAGCTGGAGAAGAAATTCATGCATACGAGACTCCTAACATTAGGATAAATTATTTCCAATATTATCAAGAGTATCCGTATTTAACTTCCCCTCAGCAAGTCGCCAGTGATAGTTAACGCCGGGCAATAACGCTGGCTCCTCCACCTGGTGAACAAAATAGATCACTGTTCGGCCAATAAGCCAACGATCCAGGGAGTTAGCAATGTGCATGGCTGTTAATGCATCTACTCCAGCAAAGGGTTCGTCTAAAAGCACCACCGCTGGATCGCGCAATAAAACACGAGCCAGAGCCACTCTACGCGCCTGCCCCCCTGAAAGTTGCTGGCCTTTTTCGCCAACTTGGGTCTTAAGCTGCTTTGGCTGCTGCTTTGCCCAATCATCTAGTGCAACTTGAGAGAGAACTTCCCATAGCTGATCATCGCTTGCCTCTGGCTTTGCAATACGAAGATTTGCTGCTAACGAACCATCAAAAAGATCAACCTGCTGCGTGAGCAGCGTAAAATGTTTGGCGCGGCTTTCTACAGTAACGCCTGAAGGCGCACAGCTGGCAACGTAAACCTCTCCCTGTGAAGCCGATATTCTACCCATAATAAGGTTAGCCAACGTTG
Organism: Halomonas qinghailakensis; assembly: GCF_025820815.1. Taxonomy (NCBI): domain Bacteria; kingdom Pseudomonadati; phylum Pseudomonadota; class Gammaproteobacteria; order Oceanospirillales; family Halomonadaceae; genus Halomonas; species Halomonas qinghailakensis. The sequence goes on from NZ_CP096973.1 coordinate 3,757,604, forward strand.
ACTTGCCTGCTCCAGAGATACCCGTTATCACTGCTCGCTCTCCGGCTGGTAAGTGGAATGTAATATCAGACAGCACCGAGTAAGCTGTATCGGGATAACGAAAAGAAACATTATTAAACGCCACTGGATGCCCACGAGAAGCATCAGGCAAAGTCATCGACGGCAACTCACTCACTACAGTAGTTAGTGTATTTAATCGCCGAGCCGCCCCATAGCTGGCACCGGCTTTAAGAAAGGCATTAGGCAGCGAAGTAAAAACCTCATTGATGCCCAGTACTGCGATAACTGCCATAACAACGATGGGCCCTGCTACCTGACCAGCCGCCACGGTGAAGCTGCCTAGCCATAATACGCCAACTACCAACAAACCAGTTACCGCCAATACGAGCGCATTCCCGATGGCCGATTTATAGGCAAGCTGACGCTGATTACTAAGCGCTTGGTCTTCGTGTTGATTAACCCGCATACGATACCAATCGTTGGTCTGGTAGCTCATTAGCTCAGCCGAGGCTTGTACTTGATCAAGCACCAGACGGCGTAACTCGTCTTGATCATTAACCTGCTGATAGCTATTGCCAAAACCAAGCCACGCATAACCAAGCGTTACCACAAGCCATAGCACACTTAATACGGCGGCTATTAAACTGCCCAACAAAGGCAACCAAATAGCGATGAAGCCAGATATAACAAGTATGCTTAACAGACCAGCAACCGGTGGAATTAGCAAACGTAGATACAAGTTATCAAGCGTATCAATATCTGACGTCAAGCGACTTAGCCATTCACTGGCTCGGCGGCGCTTTAGAGCTGCTTCATCCAGTCGTGTTAAATCACTAAACACGCGGTAGCGCAAATCAGCTAACAATGTCAGTACAGTATTATGGTTATAAAGACGCTCCGCGTAACGCGCCACCGTTCGTAACAGTGCAAAAAAACGAATCCCCCCACCAGGAACATAAATATCCAAAGTAGCAGGCAAACCAGCCGCTAGCGCTATGCCGGCCAGCGCACAGGCGGTAATGAACCAACCCGACAGTCCTAATAAGGAAAGCCCTGCCAGCAGCGTTATCCACACCAATAACGCCCCAACAAAAAAACGCAGCCGGCGGCGCAATAATATCAGTAGCCACGGCTTTATATCGCGATAAAGTTGCTTCATACCGCCGCCTCAATAAGCTGACCTGCTTGGCAGATAAAATGGCGATTAGCAACGGCTACCACTGCAGGATGATGTGTTGCAATAACTAGCGTACGACCTTCCTTTGCCCAATCTAACAGCGCTTGAATGACAGCCTGCTCAGTAACAGCATCTAGGCTTGCCGTTGGCTCATCTAACAACACCAGCGGTGCTTCGCTAAGGTATACACGCGCCAATGTAAGGCGTTGCGCTTGACCACCAGACAGGCCAACACCACGCTCACCTACCTGGCTTTGTAGGCCATCAGGCAACTGTGACAACAGCTCACCCAGCCCCGCTCGTTGCAGTGCTCGGACCATTGACGCTTGATCCGCCCCAGGGGCGGCTAAGCGCAAGTTGTCGGCAAGGCTTCCCTGAATGATGCAAGGGGTTTGATCCAGCCAGGCGACTTGCCCACCATGGCGATAGCGGCATTCGCCGCTGCTGGGCATCATAAAACCAGCCATTAATGCTATAAGGGATGATTTACCGCTCCCCGACTCACCAGTGATCGCCACCACATCACCACGCCATATGGTGGCATCAAGAGCGGCCAATACCGTGGCACGCCCCTCATACCCGATGCCAGCTTGGCAAAGCTCAATGACTGCATCCTCAGCATGCGGCGGCGATGGGGCTGAAGGCACTATATCTTGTTCGTTAAGTACCGCTACTACACTTTCAGCTGCCCCTAATGCTGCCGCGCGATCATGATAATGTTGGGATAGCGTTCGTAAAGGCTGGAAAAACTCAGGTGCTAGCAGCAAAACGGCTAGCCCAGTAAAGAGGGTTAGAGAAGAAGATGGCCCATAGTCGATATAGCCTAACAGGCCAAAGCCGACATACATTGCTACAACAGCAATTGCTACGGATGCAAAAAACTCAAGCACTGCTGATGATAAAAACGCTAATCGCAGTGTGCGCATACTTAGTCGTCGATAATCATCAGTGGCATACCAAACCTCTTTTTGTGCTGATTTGGTATGGCCAAACAACTGGAGCGTCGTCATTCCCCTGACCCGATCTACAAAGTGGGCTGACAAACGCGAAACGGCCATGAATTGATCACGGTTCAAGCGTTCAGCGCCCATTCCCACCAACGCCATAAAAAGAGGAATAAGCGGCGCTGAAAGCAATAAAAAGAGGGCGACAAGATAGTCCAACCATCCAACAATGCAAAGAATCAGCAACGGTAATGCGACCACAATCCTCATCTGCGGATAAAAACGCGCGAAATAGCCGTCTAACGCTTCAATATGCTCTACCGCCTGAGTCGCTATCGCGCCACTCTGTTGGCGAGTAAGCCAAACTGGCCCAAGCGCCGCTACTTTATTTAACAACTCCTCCCGCGCATGCTGACGGATACGAAGACTTGCCTCTGCACTATTGGCTTCTTGCATTGCTTGAAATAGTGAGCGAAGCAGCACCACCGCCATCAACCCAAGGAAAAAAACGGTTAGCGATGCTGGCGAGCGGCCATGAATAACGAGCTGATCGACGAGCCACGCCAGCCCCACCACAAGTAGCACCGTATGACTACCCGCCAGTACCCCCCATATCGCTGCTAGCGTAAGTTTTTTTTGCTCATGCCGAGCGAGGGAATTCAACCATGAGCGCGAAGTTATCGGCATTACCTGATCTATATTAGATGTCACCATCACGTTAACGGCACTCCTCACTTATGGTCGCGCCTTGCCAAGAATGGATACACCTAAGACAAATACAACCACAGGAGAACGCCTATCAAACCAGACACACTTAGTCATCATGTTTTGCTTCCGTTTCAAATGGACGTGACAGGTATCATCATTAACGTTCGAGCAGACACTCCAATCGTTAACTCCTTGCCGGGTCAACATCCTCATCAAAAGGCGTATGCGCTGCGGAAAAGGGCCGCATCGGACGTTTGAAATTTTCTGACGTAGTTTCCCGCTTATCTTCAGGCAACATACCGTTGCGCACCACGCGTGTGAGGTAATAAATACCAGCGTAAAACACCACCGCATAGACCAGCACATAGCCGACCAACGTAAACAGCGCCATTGGCCCAGTAAGTGACGGCGTTAAACCTTCCGCATGAGTCATAATGCCGTATACCAACCAAGGCGCCCGTCCGGACTCAGTGACAACCCAACCTGCCAGCACTGCCACAAAAGGCATGGGTATCATGCAGACTAATGCTTTCAAGTAGGCCGAATGCTGATACACCCGTCCTTTACGCCGCATAAGTAAACCAACCAGCGCGGTGGCAATCATTAGCAACCCTATTCCCACCATCACACGAAATGCCCAGAACACGATAAGAACCGGTGGCTGCTCATTTGGTGCCACTTCTGTAATACCAGGAATCTCGCCTTCGGGTGAATGAGTAAGAATAATGCTGGCTAGATTTGGAATACCCAGTTCAAAGTGATTTTTTTGTGCTTCCTGATCAGGAATTGCAAACAACAGGAGGGGCACATTCGTTGAGGTTTCCCAATGGCCCTCCATTGCTGCAACTTTTGTTGGCTGATGCTCTAAGGTATTGAGGCCGTGAAAATCACCCACCACAGCCTGCGCCGGGGCGAGAAACAGTAGTAACCATAAACACATCGACAACGCTCGGCGGTTAGCCTCTAGATCGCGACCACGAAGCAAGAACCAAGCACTTACACCAGCCACCACAAAACCGCCGGTTAAAAATGATGCCATAGCCATATGGGCAAAACGGTAGGGGAAGGACGGATTAAAAATTGCCTGTAGCCATGAGGTCACATGAAAGCGGTTATCAATTAACTCCACCCCGGCTGGCGTGTGCATCCAGCTGTTTGCCGACAAAATCCAGAAAGAAGAAATAAAGGTGCCTACCGCTACCATAATGGCTGCAAATAAGTGGACGCCCTGAGGCACTTTACCGCGCCCAAATAACAGCACACCAAGAAAGGCCGCTTCTAAGAAGAAAGCTGTCACAACTTCATAGCTTAATACCGGACCTAGAAAGTTTGACGCCGCTTGCGAAAAGTTACTCCAGTTGGTGCCGAACTGAAACGACATGACAATGCCAGACACCACTCCCATGCCAAAGACAACCGCAAACACCTTTGTCCAGAACAGCGATAGACGATCCCAAGCAGGGTTATTGGTTTTGAAGAAAAGCCCATGGAGTAGCGCTATGTAAGAAGCTAGCCCAATGGTGAAAACTGGAAAGATCGCGTGAAATGATACTACGAAGGCAAACTGAATTCGTGATAGCACGAGGGGATCAAGTTCCATCACACTCTCCTAAGACCTGAATAAGTATCCCATTACTGGGTCACACAAGCTTAGTTGAGCATCGCTGGTGCTGCTTTTAAGTGCTAAACCTGATGACAGCGACACGGCTCCAAGCTTGGTCATTGAATGTGTTGCAAGTTGACGTTGTGACAAACGTTATACACCGCTAGTTCTTTTTACAGACTGTGTCGCATTGACGCAGTAAATTATCGGCGGGGCTAAGACATCACCACAATGCTGACTATATAGCCGGTATAAGCAATAAACATAGAGAACAGCATGCCGCCTTCAATACGGTTTATACGCCGTGGGCGACCGCGCCAAGAAAACGCGAAAAACACCATCATCAAGGTCATGAAGGTCATAACACTCCAATCGCGAATTAACACTTCACGCCCCACTTCAATTGGCGTGATGACGCCGGCAAGGCCTACCACTGCCAAGCTATTAAATAAATTAGAACCGACTACATTACCCAACACCATATCATGCTCTTTGCGCCGTAAAGCGCTAATAGAAGATGCAAGCTCTGGTAAGGATGTTCCTATTGCTACGACGGTTAAGCCAATAATTAAGTCACTAACCCCAAACGCTACCGCTATTTCGACCGCTCCCCACACTAAGATGCGCGAGCTTGCGATCAACAGTATCAACCCAATTAACGTCCACATAATCGCTTTGCCACGCGACATGGCCTTACTATCAAGCGCCTCTGCTACTTCACCGACTAGCGGATCATCTTGCTGTCCCCGTGAACGAACAATACTGACCCCAATAAAGAGCGCCAGCGCACCTAGCAATAAGATGGCTTCTCCGCGAGAAATCCAACCGTCATATAGCATATAACCTGTCAGCAGCATGACACCTATCAACAGTGGCATCTCCTTGCGGATCACGCCGGAATGCACCGCTAAAGGAGCAATCAACGCAACAAAACCTAAAACAAGGCCAATATTTGCGATATTTGAACCGTAGGCGTTACCTACCGCTAAACCAGGATTTCCTTGTATGGCCGCTAACACAGACACCATCATTTCGGGTGCAGAGGTGCCAAAACCAATCACCAGCATGCCAATTAACAAAGGCGATAGCCCTAACCATCGGGAGGTAGCTGCGGCGCCATCAATAAATTTTTCAGCGCTCCATACAAGCAGCACCAAACCCACGACCACAGCAAAAAAAGGCAGCAACATTATTTCATTTCCTTAATAACGTAATGTTAGGCACTATCATCAGGCACCATTGCCGAGGCATCCTTGTCTAACTGGTTGGTTAGGTCAAGTGCTGTTTTAATGGAGCGAAGACACTCCTCGATTTGACAGAAGTATCTGCCCACCGTACTACTTTGGGTTCCTCAACGTATTGAGAATTAGCTGTTGCCTCACTTTCAGTTTATCAAACGACCTTCTATGCGGGTAAACACACCACAGGTCGACCGCCACCCTCCAGAAGCACGCGTTCAGCGTAGACGTTTGCGCGCCTGTCATGAGTGTGACTGGGTTTCAGCACTTCCTCCGCTCGGCTCTGGAGAGAAAGCATCCTGTCCGCGATGCTCGCATGTGCTAGTAAAACGGCATCGCTATCCCGCTCAACGTAGTATGGCGCTCGCGCTTTCTTCCCTGATAGCACTATTTGTAGCCGTGTCATTTCCTTTTGTTAGTTTCAGTGTCAGCGGCATTGGTAATCGTATTGAGCTTTCACAGACGGCGACTACATTGATCGCTTTTCATCAGCCTATTGTCGCTATCGCTGTCATTATGACGATTGTGGTCCTTCCCGCGATTTATCTGATTGGCGTTATCTGGCTTCAGTTTGGTTTGCTTCGAGGCCATCCAATGCCGTTTAGCCGAGACATCGCCCGTTCACTCGCAAGGCTGAACCCATGGATGATGGCAGATGTTTTCATCGTTGGGGCACTGGTTAGTTTGATAAAAATAGCGGGTATGGCACAAATCGAGCTAGGCATCTCCTTCTGGGCGTTCAGCGTGTTTGCCATCCTCTTACTGTTAACGACACAATCCATTGATTCGGACTGGATGTGGTTTTCTTTAGAGAAAGAACCGCTCGCACCAGAAGGTACACGTACAGGTGAAACAGCGGCCAGCCAAGGGATAACCGGCTGTCCAACTTGCGGGCTAATTAATCGCCTTCCTGAGCATGGCAAAGGACGCTGTTTGCGTTGCCATGAAAGGCTCCACCCACGGCTCCCTCATAGTTTACAACGCACCTGGGCTCTTCTTTTTGCAGCCGCGGTGATGTATATACCCGCTAATGTATACCCTATTATGACCACCACCAGTTTAGGACACTCGTCACCGTCAACGATCATCGGTGGGGTCGTACAGCTTATGCAAATGGGTTCTTGGCCAGTGGCTGCTGTTATCTTTGTGGCAAGTGTTATCGTGCCGGTTGGCAAACTTGTCGCTTTAGTTTGGCTTTGTATGGTTATAAAACATAGCAACGAACTTAATGCGCAAAGTCGCACACGGCTTTATCGGCTCACTGAATTTATAGGCCGCTGGTCGATGGTTGACGTATTTGTAGTTGCCATATTGGTCGCCTTGATTCGCGCTGGCTCTCTAATGTCAATTACGCCAGGACCTGCAGCGCTCGCATTCGCTGCCGTTGTTGTACTGACAATGCTGGCTGCTATGACATTTGATCCGCGCTTAATTTGGGATACCCCACCTCCTCGCTCTACTCGCCGTAAAACGGCCACCAAGGAAACTGTTGATGGCTAATGATTCAACACCAAAGAAAGCTGATATTAACGACAACAACAATTTACACCGGGCAAAATCATCGCCCCAAACGCGGCTCTCGCCGATTTGGATTGTACCAATTGTTGCCGTTGTTATTGGGCTATGGCTTGTCTACGACAATTACGCAAGCCGGGGCACGCTCGTTACGCTAACAATGGAAAGTGCAGAAGGCATCGAAGCGGGCAGTACGCTTATTCGAAGCCGAAATGTCGAGATAGGCAGAGTTCAAAATGTTCGCTTATCTGATGACCTTTCCCACGCCGTCATGACCGCCCGTATCCAGCCAGAAGCAGAGGCAATGCTCAGAGAAGATAGCCGATTCTGGGTAGTGAAGCCGCGCATTGGCCGTGAAGGCATCAGCGGCTTGGGCACAGTATTATCTGGTGCTTATATTCAGCTAGAACCAGGACAATCCAATGAGCCTAAACGCGAATTTACGGTAAATGATACACCACCTGTTGCGCCAGCCGGGCAGGCAGGTTTGCAAATCAGCCTGGTCAGCCAGCTAGGTAACTCGCTTCGAATAGGCGACCCTGTTTCTTACCAAGGCTATACCGTTGGACGAGTAGAAGATACTCGGTTTGACGCCAACTCTCGTACCATGCACCACCAAGTATTTATCGAAGAACCTTACGGTCAGTTAGTAACAGATAGCACTCGATTTTGGACATCAAGCGGGGTTGATTTCCAGCTAGATGCCGACGGTGTTCGTGTCAACGTAGAATCCCTTGAAGCATTACTGGGAGGCGGCGTTACGTTTGGCGTGCCAGAAGATTTACCCATGGGGCAACCGGTAGAGCCTAATGCACGCTTTAATCTCTATGCGGATGAAAATACTGCCCGAGAAGGCACTTTTAACCGGTATCTTGAGTATGTGCTGTTGGTCGATGATACCGTTCGCGGCTTATCGAAAGGTGCTCCTGTCGAATTTCGCGGTGTAAGAATCGGCACGGTTGCGTCCGTACCTTGGAATTTTACCGCACCGCAGCCCGACTCGCGCTCTCAGTTTGCCATCCCAGTACTGATTCGAATTGAGCCTCAGCGATTGGGCATTGAGAATACTGATATCGATATCGAAGAGTGGGACTCACGTTTTAAGCGACTTTTTGGCTTGGGGCTCCGTGCCTCGCTCAAAAATGGCAGCTTATTGACAGGCGCACTTTTTGTTGACCTTAACTTTCAACGCGAACTGGCTGACGAATATGTCGCGGAAACATTTTCCGAGCGAACAGTGTTCCCCACGGTCGCTGGCGGCTTTGCACAGATCCAAGCGCAGGTAACCAGCCTGCTTGAGAAATTAAACGCGCTTGACGTTGAGCCACTGCTCACCGGCCTAGACCGAAACTTACAAGCATCTGAAAGCATGCTTATCGAAATACGCCAGGTCAGCACTTCCATCAACCAGCTGCTAAATGACCCAGATACTCAGGCAGTCGGCGGCAACGTTAATGCCACCCTTGAGGAACTGCGTAACACCTTACAAGGTGTTTCACCATCCTCTCCGGCTTACCAAGAATTAACCACCGCTATCCAACGGCTGGATCGCTTAATGCGCGACTTACAACCACTTACTCGCACATTAAATGAAAACCCAAGGGCGCTTTTATTCGATAACCTGGATACCCAAGACCCCGTGCCTCGCGCACCACGCTAAGAAGGAGCTTACTATGCGCAATAAGGTAATCCGTTATTTATCACTATTAGGCCTTTGCAGTCTGCTAAGTGCTTGCGCTAGTAGTGTCACACCACCCACTCGCTATATGCTACCCAGCGAAAACGCAGTAAGCTCGCCAAATCAATCGATTGGCACGCTTCAAGTGCGTTCACCACGTTTAGCCCACTATCTAGATGTGGACGGTATCGTCATTCAGCTTGATGATATTACCCTAAATGAAGCCCGCGAACACCAGTGGGCTGAAAGTATTGCTCGCCAATTAGAACGTGCATTACGTGCTCAACTATCCCAAGAGCTTACATCCGTTCAGATCGTTCATGCTGACGGCAATACGCCTGAAGCGCTCACACTGCTGCTTGAAGTTGACCAGTTTCAGGGGCGACACGACGGGCGAGCAGTCACCAGCGGCCAATGGCAGTTACGCAGTGCAGATAACAACCTACTTGCGCTAAAAAGCTTTTCTGCCGAAACCGAACTTCAGCAGGATGGTTACCCTGCCCTAGTGCGCTCGCTTGGCGAAAGCTGGGATAAGGTAGCACTGCAAATTGCCGAAGAGATTCGCAAAGGAAATTATTTTTAGATCTAGCTTCAACAAGGTGCTTTACCTCTATGTTAAACGCTGAAATGAATGATCCGTGATATACTAAAGGAGTTATCTTTCAGCATTACCACGTCACCCCCGATTCAAGCCAATGTCTATTTCACCGTCTTGATCGGCAAAAAAATGACCATCGCGGCATCGCACTTTATCTGGCAAACTTCGCTGCCGCGAAGGTGTACCATCCTCGCTTTTTGAACATTACGCTCAGTAACGACGGCGCCAAGCGACGTCACTTACTAAGCGATTGCGGAGAACGCATGAGCTTTTCTGAACTTGGTCTGCACGACGATTTACTCCGCGCGGTTACCGCGCAGGGCTATACACAGCCTACCCCTATTCAACAAAAAGCCATTCCCGTCGTGCTTGAAGGACGTGACATGCTTGCCAGTGCGCAAACGGGCACAGGCAAAACCGCTGGTTTTACGTTACCTATGTTACAGCGGTTAGCGAATGGCAAACGACCCGGTAAACGCCAAGTACGCGCGTTAGTACTTACCCCTACGCGTGAGCTTGCTGCCCAAGTAGGCGAAAGCGTGACTGCTTACGGCAAGCATCTCTCTTTGCGCTCGCATATTATTTTCGGCGGCGTTGGCCAACAACCACAAGTTGATGCACTTAAAGCGGGACTTGATGTATTGGTAGCCACCCCAGGCCGGCTGCTCGACTTACAACAACAAGGCCACGTCGATCTCTCAGCCGTGGAGATCCTGGTACTCGATGAAGCTGATCGCATGCTTGATATGGGGTTCATTCATGATATCAAGCGACTATTACGCTTAGTGCCTAAACAGCGTCAAAACCTACTGTTTTCGGCAACATTTTCTAACGAAATACAGTTATTGGCGCAACAGCTGCTCAACAATCCAGCGTTAATAGAAGTCGCACCTCGCAATACGACCGCTGAAAAGATTGAGCAAACTATTTACCGGGTAGATCGCGATAAAAAGCGCGAGCTGTTGGCGCATTTGATTCAGCAGCATGGTTGGTTTCAAGTACTCGTTTTTACGCGTACCAAACATGGCGCAAATCGCTTAGCAGAACAGCTTTCTAAGCAAGACATACCCGCTATGGCCATCCACGGCAATAAAAGCCAAGGTGCTAGAACACGGGCGTTGGGGGCGTTCAAAAGCGGTGATTTACAAGTACTCGTCGCCACCGATATTGCCGCTCGTGGGTTAGATATCAACGAACTTCCCCATGTCGTTAATTTCGACTTACCCAATGTGGCAGAAGACTATGTGCACCGTATTGGACGTACCGGCCGAGCGGGCAGCGATGGAGAAGCAGTTTCACTCGTATGTGTCGACGAACACGGCTTGCTGAGTGGGATTGAGCGGCTTATTAAGCAAAATCTGCCTAAACGTATCGAACCTGGTTTTGAACCTGATCCCAACGCCAAGCCTGAACCAATTGAAAATGGCCGACGTGGCCAAAAACAGCCCCGTGCCAAGCGTAAACCGGAAGGGCAAGCGGCGAACAAAGGCGGTGAACGTCGCCGCGCCCGTCGCTAGCCCTTAGCTTAGGAATATGCGAAGGTTACCGTTCTGCGTATTCCGGCGGTACTGCTTAATTTATTCATGGAGTGATTATGGCGTCGTCTCAACTTATTAACGATTACCGCCAGTGGCTTACCTTTCAACGTCAGGAGCAGCTAAGCCGCGAGCACCAAGGTATTTCTCAGCGGCTGGAAGACGCCCGTGCATCAGCAGGCCAAGTGCTGCAGGCGTATCGTAGCATGGCAGAAAAAGCCTCTACGCAGGGCGCCTGTTATCGCACGCTTTTCTTACGTGAACGCAATAATAACGAATCACTGCCTTGTGAAGGATGGTTGTTTGTTCGTCGCGTCCTTAGCGAAGAGAGCAGTACGCGAGTGCGAGTAACACTACTCGAAACATTTACGCTAGAAGACGGCATTATTGCCCTTGGGGACAAACCCGCGCGTAAATTAACCCTCGAAATCTACGACAAGTTGAATATGGATAAGGGTATGCGTACCGAGGTGCGCGTAGACTGCTTAGATACACAGCAAGATTATCATTTCATTACTCTGCTTGATGCCGTTCGCGGCGATTTACGCCCACATCTCAAGTAATAGTAAATATGGTATCTCGTCGCGCATGCACCTTTATTATTTTGATGTTCGTGGTGGGGCTTAATTTACGCCCCGCCATGTCATCAGTGGCACCTTTGCTTGCCCGACTGCAAGAAACCGCTGGCTTAAGCCCTGCGTCAGCGGGCATTTTAACCACCTTGCCCGTGCTTTTTTTAGGCTTATCAGCACCTCTTGCTCCCCTACTGGCTAAGCGTATCGGCAGCGAACGAACCCTAAGCGCTGCACTGCTTCTGTTAGCTTGCGGGTTAATTTTAAGAGGCCTACCAATGTCAGGGGCTCTTTTTATTGGTTCTGCAATGGCTGGCAGCGCAATTGGTATTGGCGGCACCCTCCTTCCTGCACTAGTGAAACGAGAGCTACCTGACAGTGCCGATCTCTTAACGGGTTTATACACCATGGCACTATGTTTTGGAGGTGCATTAGGTGCTGGCCTTAGTGTTCCACTGATGCAATGGCTAGGCAGCTGGCAGCTGAGTCTCATGAGTTGGTCACTGTTGGCACTTATTGCCTTAGTCCTATGGCTTATCAACATTCCAACAACTCAGTGCACGCAGCCTAGTCCAGCAACCTCTTCTTCGCTTACACAGCTACTACGTAAATCACTTACGTGGCACGTTATGCTGTTCATGGGCATTCAGTCTTCGATGGCTTACATTGTCTTTGGGTGGCTACCAACCTTATTAGTCTATAGAGGTTATGACGAGGCAGCGGCTGGCTGGACGATGGCCATCTCCATCATGTGCCAGCTTGGTTCAGCACTGAGTGCTCCCTGGCTTGCCCGCTTAACCCACGATCAACGCCCCGCCTTACTGCTCGTACTACTGAGTACGGCACTTGGGCTTTGGATGTTGCTTATTGCACCGCTGGCGTGGAAATGGCCAGGAGCTGTGCTACTTGGCATTGGCCAGGGTGGCAGCTTTAGCCTAGCACTTAGCCTACTGGTGTTACGAACGGCTAACTCGCGTCTCGCAGGACAGCTTTCCGGACTAGTGCAAGGCGGGGGCTATACGCTGGCAGCGCTAGGGCCATTTGGGGTGGGGCTAATGCTGCAAGCTGGAGCAGAGATACCCCATATCGCATGGCTGCTCATCGTACTGATTGCCCTTTGCTGTGGCTTCGCCTTATTAGCTGGGCGTAACCGTCAACTTGACGATCACAATGGCGAACTAGTCGTGCACCGCGGCTAATAGCTTCCTTCGGAATCAGCTATTTACACGCTTTTTTATACACCTTATTAGTTATAAATATTTCGATACTACGACTTGTGTTCGCCCACTTCAGGAAACGGCTATGAGTATCAATTCCGCCCTAATGAAAGCCACTCCCACTCAAGAACGTGTGTTGGTGATTTATACTGGTGGCACAATTGGCATGCAGCCCAATACAACAGGGCTAATCCCGGGGGGAAACTTTCAAGCTCGCATGGCAGACGCATTAAGTCGGCTGCCTTTAGTACATCAGCATGCCCTGCCCGCCTATGACGTCCTTAGCTACCCATCATTAATCGACTCAAGTGCAGCGACGCCGTTGACTTGGCAACAGATTGCCAAAGATATTGCTGCTCGCCTTGCCACCTATCGTGGATTTGTGGTTATCCATGGAACCGATACCCTAAGCTGGTCCGCTTCGAGTCTTGCCTATCAGCTGCAAGGGATTGATCGCCCAGTTGTGTTGACAGGCTCTATGTATCCTCTTGAGACAGCGAATAGCGATGCGCTCGACAACCTTCACGGCGCGTTAAGGTTTGCTGCTAACGCTGAACTAAAGGAGGTGGCGATTTATTTTTCAAACGTCCTTCTGAGAGGCACACGAGCCATCAAACAGCATACGGAAGCCTTTGATGCATTTTTTTCCCCTAGCTATCCCTGTATTGGTGAACGCGTGGGCGACGACTTCATTTATTACCCCAGTAGAGGCTTAGGATTTCAACAGCGTGGCGCACCCCGTTTCGAGCTTGCCGACTATCAAGCGGTTTCCAACGGGGACGTTATCCGGCTAACCTTATGGCCAGGTATCGCTGTTTGGCAATTAGAGACCCTGCTTAACGATTCACGCGTCAAGGGCGCTCTACTGCAGCTTTGGGGAGCAGGTAATATACCCAACGATCCTGCAATTATTGATGTTATTGCTAATGCCAGTGGCGAAGGTAAACTGCTGGCTGCAATTAGCCAATGTCCCCAAGGCAGCATTCATATGGGCGAGTACGCAGCGGGCCATGGCCTAGCAGAAGCAGGCCTGCTGTCAGGCGGCAACATGACGCCGGAGGCGGCTTTCACCAAGCTTACCCACCTATTGGCTCAACCCTTATCGCTAGATGATCGCCGGCAACGCTTTTTAACCTCACTTGTTGGCGAGCGATAAAACACACGACAACCTTTATAACCGTGTAACACATACTCGGCACTGGCGTACTCGCTCATACACGCTATGTTTAAACATACGTTCATAACCAAAAAGGAAGGCAACGTATGGAACAACCCGTACACCATTTTAGCGAGCTATTTGAACAACTCGGACTACGCTCGGATGCGGAGTCCATTGAACACTTTATTCAACGCCACTCTCCCCTACCCAAAGAAATGCCGCTAGCTGAGGCTCCCTGCTGGAACGAAGGCCAAGCGGAATTTCTTCGCGAAGCCGTGGAAGAAGACGCCGACTGGGCTGAAGTTGTCGACCACCTTGATGCATCAATGCATAAAGGCAACTAACCACATCACTATCAGACTTAACAGACTATCAGACTTAACAGTTGACTAAGCACGTTTGCTATCACTGACGCGCCGCTTCTACGCGGCGCCTATACCAGCCTCCCACAAAAAGGAGCAGCGTCAACACAACAAGTGGTAAAATCACCTCGATTTGCAACGCATCTTTTTCTTCGACAGCTTCAAGCGCACCGTAAATAGCACTACTGTAAACCGTCCATTTTATCGAAAGCCCGATAGCTGCCGCCATTAAGTAGCGCTTTAAAGGGATACGCCCTAATCCTGCTGCGAAATTAATCACTGAGTGCGGGAAACCCGGCAAAATTCGCAGCGCGCACTGCGTTAACAAATCACTTCTCTCTTTCAGTGTTTCCATCACTTTAAACGTCAACCCTTTTGGCTGCCAACGCCACCCAGCATTTGCGGCTAAAAGATAGGCACCCCACGCACCAGCAACACTACTCAACGTTAACATTAGCGTAGCTACTATAGGGGGATAAAAAGGTGCTATCAGCCATAATCCGATACTGCCCGGCAAGCCAATTGCCAATGTGATAGCCATTGTGCCCATTATAGCAATCACAACCAGAGGATGATGCGACATCGTCGCCGCCCAACGTTTTACAGCCATCAAGTCCGGCGAATACCATAACCAAACATAGGCAAACATTGCCGCGATAGAAAAACCGGCAGCCCAACGCCAAGAGTGCTTAAAAAAGTTATTCATTTAGCCGCGCTTCAACCCTCTCAAGGATTTGCCTGCTTACTTTACCTACTAATGGCTTTGCAGCGCGGTTTACCGCTTTTTCCATTAATCGGTTACGAATGTCATAACTCAGAGTGAGCGATACTTCTGTACCTTCTGGCACTTCACGCAACTGATAACGACCCTGATTTTTTACTCCTTCTAATGATTCCCACGCCAACACATAGGGGGGGGTTATTTCTGTTACCGCTACATCAAAAGACCAATCTACTCCAACCGCACGAACGTGCCAGCGGTAACGGTTATTGCCTAAGGTATCAATTGATTTGATGAGATCAGAATAATCAGCAAAATCTTCTACTCGACGCAGTAAGTCAAACACCCTTTCAGGTGGGGCTTTGATAATTTCACTATGTTGTATGGTGGCCATGAATTCATCCCTTACGACTAGAAGAGTCAGCTTAGCATGTTGACCCATGCACATACCGAACAGAAAATAGTACCAATTACCGTTACTGCTAGCCAGGTAACGCTGCATTGCGTAAACTGCCGCCCTTGCCGGACCGGACCCCGGAAACTTCGCTTAGCACGATGCTAAAAGCACTCAATAAATTCTCCGACCAATGAGTTTCTATTATGTTGTCACCCTCGACCTCTGGCGCAAACGCGCTATCTACCGTTGTGATTTATTCCGGCGGCATGGACTCTTACACCGTTCTTCACCGCGCAATCAAAGAAGGGCTAGAGGTTCATGCTCTGTCATTTGATTACGGCCAACGCCATTCAAAAGAGTTGAACGTAGCAAAAGCAGTGTGTAAGCAGCACAATATTCCCCATCAGATCGTTGATATACGCGCTATTCAGGGCTTAATTGATAACTCAGCGCTGACCAACCCAGACGTATCAATGCCCGAAGGCAACTATGCTGCTGACAACCTACACACCACCGTTGTCCCTAACCGCAACATGATTTTGCTTTCGTTAGCCATTGCTAAAGCGGTTAATATCGGTGCGGCGCGTGTCGATTATGGTGCCCATGGCGGTGACCATATTCTCTACCCTGACTGCCGCCCTGAATTTGTTCATGCAATGAATCACGTCGCTGGCATCGCTAATTTTGACCCCATTAGCTTACATGCCCCTTATTTAGAATTGAGCAAAGCCGATATCTTGCGGGATGGCTTAGCAATGGGCCTAGATTACCGAGATACTTGGACCTGCTATGAAGGGCGTGATCTTGCCTGCGGTAAATGCGGCAGCTGCCATGAGCGTCTCGCAGCGTTTGCAGCCAATAATGTCGCAGACCCTCTGGCGTATGAAATCACTTCTGCACAGGCTAACCACTGATGTATCACGTTAAAGAAGCGTTTTACACCTTACAAGGTGAAGGCGCACAGGCAGGCCGTGCCAGTGTATTTTGTCGTTTTAGCGGCTGCAATCTTTGGTCTGGACGTGAAATTGATCGTGCTAGCGCAAAGTGCTCTTTTTGCGACACCGATTTTATCGGCACGGATGGCGTTAACGGAGGCCGTTTCAGTACACCCAGTGCGCTCGCTCAGCATATAAAGGATCTCTGGCCAGCCGAGGCAAAGCATGCAACGCCCTATGTTGTTTTTACCGGTGGGGAACCACTACTGCAACTTGATTCTTTATTGATCGCAACACTACATAGCATTGGGTTCGAAGTAGCCGTTGAAACCAATGGTACGGTATTACCACCGCCAGGAATTGACTGGTTATGCGTTAGCCCTAAGGGCAAAAACCCACTGGTGGTCACTCGTGGCGATGAACTAAAATTGGTTTTCCCACAGACTACGGCGCCGCCAACTCAGTTTGCCAACTTGGACTTCAACCACTTTTTTTTGCAGCCAATGGATCACGGCATTCCAGAGAAAAATCTCGAGACGGTGCAGGCCACTACTGCTTATTGCATGGCTAACCCCCAGTGGCGTTTATCGCTTCAAACGCACAAAATTGCAGGGTTTGAGTAATGGCATTATTTGTAAATCATCTTAGCCATATTGATGTGTCATTATGGTGCCCAGCGAAAGGGTTAATAGGCTGTAGTTGGCAAGTGGATGCCCAGTTAGACGGGGAGTTAGGCGAAGACGGCATGCTTTTTGATTTCGGAGAAGTAAAGCCGTGGATTAAGCGCACGCTGGATAATGGCCTAGACCATACGCTGCTCGTACCTATCAACGCGCCCGGCGTGGAGGTTACTGACTGTGATGAAGGTATCTGTATACGCACAGCATCTCCCTACGAAATGGAAGTTCGCGGCCCCGCCCAGGCGTTTAGCTTGCTCCCTTGGGACAACATCACCCTTGAGCGCGTTACACGCTACTTAAGCGCACAGCTAACCGAGCAACGACCCAAAAACGTACATAACGTCACGTTAGTACTTAAAGACGAGTGTATTGACGGCGCGGCTTATAGTTATACGCACGGCTTGAAGCGGCATCTTGGTAACTGCCAGCGTATTGCCCATGGTCACCGCTCGCGCTTGTATATTTGGCAACAACAGGCACGGCAACCAGCACTTGAAAACCACTGGGCAGCCTGGCTTGATAATCGCTACCTGCTTGAAAAAGCCGATATTGAAAGCCAGATTGACGGGAAGCTAACGTGTCGATACCGCTCAGCACAAGGTACGTTTTCCATCACCCTGCCTCAAGATCGCTGCTGCATACTACCTAAGCCAACAACCGTCGAAAATATTGCTTTATGGCTTGCCAATAATATTGCACAGCACAGCGGCCATAAAACATTGGTTCAGGCATTTGAAGGAATTGATAAAGGAGCTACCGCTGAAGCTTTGCCATGAGTAATCACGTATTTGCCACAGACACCGCCGCCTGCCGAGCAGGCTGCGGTGCTTGCTGTATTGCACCGTCTATCACTTCTTATATACCCGGTATGCCTGATGGCAAACCAGCGGGGGTTCGGTGCGTGCAGTTAAGCGATGACTATTTATGCAAGTTATTTGAAGATCCTAGCCGTCCAGCTGTGTGTGAGCAGTTTAACTATGATACCGATGTATGCGGCGAGCACCGAGAAGAAGCACTCACCACACTTAACTGGCTAGAATCAACAACGCGTTAATAGCTAATTCAGATTTCGTTTTCCACACTTACCGCGTGAGGCAAACGCCTATCAAGCAGACTAACCCAACGGACCAGTACTGGTGCATCGCTGTGACTCACTTCGCTCAATAAACGCCTAAATGCTTCTTTTGCCTGAAGGTCGCTTGGTGCAATGCGCGTTAACCAAAGTTCAAGTGCCGCCAGCTCCTGATGCCGATTTCCATGCTCCCTGGCCTGATTAATAGCCATTTCAGTTAGCGCTTTCACTTCATTGGCGGGGTGCCCAAGCAAATCACGCACTTTGGCAAGCTGCGTTGCTAACTCAGGTAGAAAAAGCGTTGTGCGCTCTTTAGCAATAACAAGACATTGATCCAGGTAATCCTCTGCTGCCTTAAGCTCACCCAACTCAATGCACGCATCGGAATACCATAAAACTGGGCGTTGATAGCGATCCCGTCCGTTCAGCTCTGCCATTTGATCAAGGCTATGTCGCAGCTGGACTAAGCCCGTCTGATCACCCGCAAGTGCTCTCTGCCAGCCAAGAATGCCTTGGGCTGAAATCTGCCAAAGCTGCAAGTCGGGCGTGCCCGTCATTGCCGCCGCACGCTCCGCGTGTCTTGCCGCTAAGTGCACATGGCCTAGTTGGCGATATAAAGCAGCCGCAAACATTAATGCCATAGCAAGCGTGCCAGGATGACCAATTTTCTCTGCTAATCGAATGGCAGAAGAGACATGTCGCTCTGCACGCTGATAATCACCACGCAGACAGAGCGCCCAACCTTGAAAACAAGCAGCGGTTACTTGTGGGTGATCAGAGAATGGCAGCCATTCAATCATCATTGGGGCGTTGAGCGGATCAATTTCATCCAAATGGTCATGTGCTTGTTGTATGCTGCCAGCCCAGTATTCGCAATGCGCTCTCGCATAGTCAGCTAATCTCTGATAACGCGGGTCCTCTAAGCGCCCTGCAATATCTGCCAGGGTCGATGCTAATGCAAAGGCATCAGCGTGCGCATAGCGTTGGCTACGCCCAACCCATAGCCCCCACTTGACCAAGAAGATTTGCTCAAGATCTTCTGGGTCTTCCGTGCTTTCACTGCTTGATTGCCGCAGCAGCTCTCGTGCTCGCACAAAGCTTTCATGAGCAGTAGGCGAACCATGCCCCTCCAGGGCAAACGCCGCCTGACCGCGCACAGTGAGCAGACTCACTTCACGTTCAACTTCATGCTCAACGTGTCTCAGACTGGCTAAGCCAAAATCTGCCATGCGCAAAGCAGTGCGATTAGCACTCACTTTTAAGGCTTCCCGTGCAGACAGCTCAAAGTAACGGGCACCTCTAGCATAGTGGCCGCTACGGCGGAGGTGGGTTGCAAAATCACCAGGATGACGACTAATCCACATAGGAAAGCGCTCTTCGATCAGTGTAACTACCTGCTGATGAAGCTTAACGCGTACATCTCTTGGGCACGAAAGATAAGCAGCTTCTTGCAGCAGCTGGTGGCTAAACTGATGCTCTGGCTCCCCCCCCTCTTTATCTACTGGCTCGATAATTTCCAGCTGTCGCATATGCTCAATAGCTTGAGCCAAACGCGGTTTTTCCCAACCGCTACACTCTTGCAGAAAATCAAGGCGGAACCGCTTACCTAGCACTGCTGCAACATGGGCAATTTCCCGATCGCCTTCAAGCTGGTCAATACGGCTGGCAAGCAGCCCTAATAACCCTTTTGGTAGCTCATCAAACTGCACGCTACGGCCTTCACGACGATCCATATCCAGACGCCGACAAATCTCTTGCATATAGAGCGGCACACCGTCGCAACGCTCAATAATTTGATTACGCAGCCGCGGGCTTAAATGAATGCGGTAACGACGGGATAACTGCGAAAGCAAGCGTGAGGATTGGAGGGCATCCAACCTTCCCAGGGTGACTTGCTGATCCCAATGCAGCTTGACCGGAAGTGACTCTCGACCATGGTGGCTAGCCACTAACATAAAAGCCGTATTAATAGGTAGACGTGCCTGTAAACCAGCAAGCACCTTAAAAGAGGGCTCATCAAGCCACTGCAGGTCGTCAATCATCAATACTAATGTACGTGAACTGGCTTGATAATCTATTAAGCGATGTAAAAGCTTTACTACCAACTCTATTGCTTCACCGTTTTGGATCAGCTGTGCAACTTCCTGAACATCACGAACACCCAGAGCCTCTTCAAGAAGCTGCTGACGCTCATCATCTAAAGGCTCCAATGACAGCGTTTCCTGTAACTGCCGTATAGCCGCACAGGTTGGTGACGCTTCTAAGTACCAAGTAAGTAAAGTGCGAGCAACGCCATAGGGTTCTAATACTGATAACCGCGTTGTTGGCTGCCAACAAATCGCAGCATCGCGGCTAAGCTCTAACTGGCGAAAACCCACCATGAGAGCGGATTTACCCATCCCAGAGGCACCGCGTACTAAAACGCTTTGACGCAGCCCTATACCCGCTCTCGCCAGCGCGTCTCTAAGTGTACGTAGAGATGTTTCTCGCCCCACTAAACTAGGTGGCAGCGCATCCCTACCACCTTCATTGACACCCAACACAAGCGCTCTCAAACGAACACGGCCATCGCTGGCCACCAAGCGAGACACTAGCCGCGGCTGTAAATCCAGCGCAGGCGGCATGTGTTGGCTCGCTTCTTGAGAGATTACCAATTCGCTACCTTCTGCCGCACTCATTAGCTCCAGCGCCACTTGAGTAACCTGGCCCAACGGATCCGCTAACTGTCGCTCTGGAAGGTAAACCACCCTTCCGCTATTAAGACCTGCGGCAAGCTCGAATTTTGGAGGTTCTCCTTCACCACTCCAGTGACGCTGCGACTCTTGAGGTAACGCTTGGCGACAGTGCTCATACAGAGCGACAAGCTCTGCTAGCTGATGTGCTGGTCCATGAGTACCGAAACAGGCCAAACCAAGCCCACCTGTTGCACCAGGCAACCAAAAACCACCTAAGTGATGACATTGCTGTTCTAACCAACGCAGCAACTCTAGTTGGAGCGCCAAGCAATTACGAGTAGCAGCACGATCTTGCCAATCGCCTTGCAATTTAAGCCGAATGGCCATTACCGACAGCTGGCGTAGCTCAATTTCATCTTCGCGAAGCGGTTTACTATCTGCTGCTAACACGCGAGAAAAAGCGCCTTGCGGGCTCATTACGCGCGGATCGTGGTGACCGTCTGACCAATAATTAGCAAGCTGTAGAAAGCTCGGTTCGGGCTGCTGACCAGAAAGCGCTAATAATTGTAAATAGCTGTTGTACTGCTCATGAGCCGCTGCCATCTGGTTTTGCTCAGCCAACTGGCGCACCCGTCGCTCATGAAAGGGTCCATAGCCTGAAAAACGACTAACTAATCCTTCCAATAAATTGTCAGGCACATCGGTGTGGGCATCTAGTACCTGCTCAGCAAAACGAATAACCCGTTGACGCCATTCATTTCTTACCTGAACTAACCAACGCTGGAATTCGCTGCAGTTGGCGAGTTGAAGCTCTTCTATTAAATCGCCCTGGTAACACGCCATCACCTCTTCGAGGTTGGCTAAATCCCGCGGCCCTTCCAATAATTGTTGCAATTCATGCAAGTCAACCCGCCATTGAGCAGGCAATTGAAATGCGATGGTTTGGCGAGAGACGTTCAATACTTGATCAGCATTATCCCCCATCGATTGCCGCAGACAGTGAAGTGCATGACGCAGATTCGTCCTGCCCGATGACAGCCCTTGATCTG
This sequence comes from Halomonas qinghailakensis, assembly GCF_025820815.1. NCBI lineage: Bacteria > Pseudomonadati > Pseudomonadota > Gammaproteobacteria > Oceanospirillales > Halomonadaceae > Halomonas > Halomonas qinghailakensis. Next base: position 3,779,439 of record NZ_CP096973.1, read on the forward strand.
GCCATAGCAATTCCGCGAGCGATGCCCGATTGACAGGTTGCCGGTGTAACAACAAATACACGAGCAGCGCTTTTACTTTGTCATAACTGAAGTGCGTCAGCACATCTTCTCCTTGTGACAAAGAAAAATGGCCAAACAGGGTCAGTTGGTCTGTCTCACGAGCATCGCGCATGATACATATCCTACCTAGACTAGCGATGGCCTACGCTGGCACACCGCTGTGAAAACGAAAAGCCGTATCTGGCGAAGTAATCAACTCCGCTTCACGCGCCACAAAAAAAGCGACTCTGTCATCTATTGATGCCGTTGTTTGCTGTTTAGCAAGCAGCAGATAATCTTCAAAATGACGGCCTTCGGACTTCACCAATGTGCGATAAAACTTTGCAAGCTCTTCATCTAAATAAGGTATCAAGCGTGCAAAGCGTTCGCAGCTACGTGCCTCAATAAGCGCACCAATGATTAATACATCAATCAAGCGGTCCGGGTCGTTACTGCGAAGATGCTTACGTAAGCCTTCGGCATAGCGTGAAGCCGTAAGGTGCGTGTAGGCCACGCCACGCTTCTCCATTAAGCCAACGACCTGCTCAAAATGCAGTAACTCCTCTCGAGCCAGCTGCGACATCTTGCTTAATAATAACGGCTGATCAACATAACGATAGAGCAAGCTCATTGCCGTCGAAGCGGCTTTCTTTTCACACTGAGCGTGATCAACAAGAAGTATCTCAGGGTTATCCAGTGCCCATTGCAGCCATGCATCTGGCGTTGGGCAAGCAAGAAACTGATGGAGACATTCTGGCAATAAATCATCTGCTTGTAGCGAATGTCCCACGGGTTCCAGCGTATTTAATTGTATCGACATAATACCATTACCAAGCGCTTATCTCACTATTGTACAACATATAAACGCCCTTGGCGTTTGTTCCCTGCCATTACATTTGCCATAAGTAGGCCGTAACAGCACTTTTTATATAGCACATTGCTAATATAAAAATACGCTTATATTGAAGCTCCACACTTCAACTTAAGTAATTTTATTGCCGTAGTGATAATAATACGACGAAATGAGCAAACAATAGGGTAACGCGGCATCACAATAATCACACGCGCCCTCCCCTTAAATGACGGCAGTTCGGTAAAAAACTTCCACCCGCAGGATTAATTAAGAAAAAAACGCGTTGTTCAGAAACCTTCTGCCAGCTCCTCAACATAAAGTACAAGGCCCCCCAAGAGCTTGTCGTCTTAACATTGTCGACAGTTTCCCGTAGAATCCATTTCATCCACCAGACGCTGTTTGTCAAGCGTATGTCACGTGTCCGGGCACATACTCAATACCGTGTGGGTATGCGCTCGTCACCACTAAGAAGATGAGAGGGCCCCAACGTGCTTGAAGCTTACCGCCAACATGTCGAGGAACGCGCTGCTGAGGGCGTACCGCCCAAGCCCCTGAACGCCGAACAAGTTGCTGCCTTAATTGAGCTACTTAAGAATCCGCCGGCAGGTGAAGAAGAGTTTGTCCTTGATCTAATCACTAACCGAGTCCCCCCAGGCGTTGATGAGGCAGCTTATGTAAAAGCAGGTTTCTTAACTGCGATTGCTAAAGGTGAAGCCACCTCTCCGTTAATCGACAAAATCCATGCCGTCAAACTCCTCGGCACCATGCAAGGCGGTTATAACATCGTCTCCATGGTCGAGCTATTAGACAACGAAGAACTTGCTCGTGAAGCTGGTGAACAGCTCAAGCACACTCTCCTAATGTTTGATGCGTTCCATGACGTTGAAGAGCGCGCCAAGAAAGGCAATACCGTTGCTAAGGACGTTATTCAGTCATGGGCTGAAGCAGAGTGGTTCCTCTCCAAGCCTGCACTGGAAGAGAAGATTACATTAACGGTCTTCAAGGTGCCTGGTGAAACCAACACCGATGATCTATCTCCAGCGCCTGACGCATGGTCGCGTCCAGACATCCCGCTACATGCCAACGCTATGCTCAAAAACGAGCGCGAAGGTATTGAGCCTGAAGTTCAAGGAACAACCGGCCCGCTGAAACAAATTGAAGGCGTCAAAGCAAAAGGCTTCCCTGTTGCCTATGTTGGCGATGTTGTAGGTACCGGTTCTTCACGTAAGTCTGCCACCAACTCTGTACTCTGGTTCTTTGGCGACGACATCCCTTACGTACCTAACAAGCGCGCTGGTGGCTTCTGTTTTGGCGGTAAAATCGCGCCCATCTTCTTCAATACGATGGAAGACTCTGGTGCATTGCCGGTTGAAATGGATGTTTCTAACCTGGAAATGGGCGATGTTATCGATGTCTATCCTTACGAAGGTAAAGTGTGCAAGCACGGTACCGACGAAGTACTGACAACATTTGAACTCAAGACCCAGTTAATTCTTGATGAAGTGCGCGCAGGTGGCCGCATTCCGTTAATTATTGGTCGCGGCTTAACGGGTAAGGCCCGTGAATCACTAGGCCTTGAGCCTTCTGATGTTTTCCGCCTACCGGACCAGCCGGTTGATACGGGCAAAGGTTTCACCCTAGCTCAAAAAATGGTCGGTAAGGCTTGCGGTCTGGACGGCGTGCGCCCCGGCATGTACTGCGAACCTAAGATGACCACCGTTGGCTCTCAGGACACGACTGGGCCGATGACTCGTGATGAGTTAAAAGACTTAGCGTGCCTAGGCTTCCAAGCCGACTTGGTCATGCAATCATTCTGTCACACAGCAGCCTATCCAAAGCCTGTCGATGTGGATACGCATCACACATTGCCTGACTTCATCATGAACCGTGGCGGCGTCTCTCTTCGCCCTGGTGACGGCATCATCCACAGCTGGCTGAACCGCATGCTGCTGCCCGACACGGTGGGAACCGGTGGTGACTCTCACACTCGCTTCCCGCTGGGCATTTCGTTCCCAGCAGGTTCTGGTCTAGTGGCATTTGCTGCCGCGACTGGCGTCATGCCGTTGGACATGCCGGAATCTGTGCTGGTTCGCTTTAAAGGTGAGCGCCAACCGGGTGTTACACTGCGCGACCTAGTTCACGCGATTCCACTCTATGCCATCAAAAAGGGCCTGCTAACCGTTGAAAAATCCGGTAAGAAGAACGCTTTCTCTGGTCGCGTCTTAGAAATTGAAGGACTTGAAGACCTGACTGTTGAGCAAGCTTTCGAGCTTTCCGACGCGTCAGCAGAGCGCAGTGCAGCAGGCTGCACAATCACACTGTCTGAAGAAAGCGTCACCGAGTACCTCAAATCCAACATCACACTGCTAAAGTGGATGATGGCGAATGGGTATGGAGATGAACGCACTATCAGCCGTCGTATTGAAGGTATGGAAGCATGGCTTGCCAACCCAAGCTTAATGCGTGCTGATAACGATGCAGAGTATGCTGAAGTTATCGAAATCGATCTGAGTGAAATTAAAGAGCCAGTTCTTTGCGCACCGAACGATCCAGATGATGCCCGTCTGTTATCAGACGTGGCTGGTGAAAAGATTGATGAAGTGTTTATCGGCTCGTGCATGACCAACATCGGCCATTTCCGCGCAGCGGGTAAGTTACTTGAAAAACAGCCTGCGGGTAGCCTGAAAACGCGTCTTTGGTTAGCACCGCCGACCAAGATGGATCAGCACCAACTTACCGAAGAAGGCTATTACGGCATTTATGGCCGTGCTGGCGCCCGTATGGAAATGCCGGGATGCTCACTGTGTATGGGTAACCAGGCACGCGTTGCAGCGAAAAGCACCGTGGTGTCTACGTCTACACGTAACTTCCCGAACCGTCTGGGTGATGGTGCCAATGTTTATCTCGCCTCAGCGGAACTGGCAGCTGTTGCTGCCGTGGAAGGTCGTCTTCCAACTGTAGAAGAGTACCAGCGCTATATGAGTGAATTTGACGCTCTCGCTGGGGAAATATATCGTTACATGAACTTTCACGAAATCGAGGAGTATCAAAAAATCGCCTCGAACGTGATACCGGTTGCTCAAGAAGCGTAACGCTCTTGAAGTACCGAACCTATCGCCGATGCTCGCAACATCGCAAGAAGGTTGGTAACAATCCCTTCTTGAGCCGATGACCGAACGCCCCAGCCTATTTTAGGTTGGGGCGTTTTTTTATAGCATTTGGTTTTCTTAAACTGGTCTTCATAGATAGATTTCTTTAAACAATGCTTTCTAGGAGCGTGCAATGACCACTACACCCCCTGTCGTGACACCGGATTTATGTGATGCGTACCCTGACGTAACAGTGCTTGAACCAATGTTTGCTAACTACGGCGGCATCGACAGCTTTTACGGCCCTATTCGTACTGTTAAGTGTTTTGAAGACAACTCAATGGTTAAGCAAGCCGTTGCCGAACCAGGTGATGGAGCAGTACTGGTTGTAGATGCTGGCGGTTCACACCGTTGCGCCATGCTAGGTGATATGCTCGCCGAACAAGCTGCTAAGAACGGTTGGGCTGGTGTGGTGATGTATGGCTGCGTGCGTGACGTGGATATTCTTGTCACACTACCAATCGGCGTTCAAGCATTAGGTAACCACCCACGTAAAAGCGAAAAACGCGGCGAAGGACAACGTGATATTCCTGTCACGTTCGCTGGTGCCACGCTACACCCCGGACAATGGCTTTACGCAGATAACAACGGCATTATTATCGCTGAAAAACCACTTGAGCTTTCCTAAGGCAATTGCTTGCCAGGCGTGGCACATAGTGCCACCCTGGTAGCTCAAATTCTGACAAAATTGTGACCATGCAGCCGCTAAATCAATTGGGCTACACCCTACTTCGCACCCTACGCGACCATCTTCGTCCTCTCATTGCCTACCATCTACTCTTTACGCTATTAGCTTCTGCCCTTTTAGTGCCGATGATTGCCTGGATTTCTCAGGCATTGTTAGCACAACTCAATCGAACAGTGGTCACCAATGATGCATTACTTGCACTGCTATTTAGCCCCCTAGGCCTAGTGGCAATGCTCGTGGGTCTTGGTTTTGCATTCTTACTAATTTATTGGCAACAAACGGGCATGCTGCTAGTTGCCGTAAGACCTAAAGACAACCATTACCGACTCGCCTTTGAAGCACTTTGGTTGAGCACCCGCCGCTTGCCAGCCCTCGCAGGCCTAGTAATTCTTCAGGTGGGCTCCCACTTGCTACTCCTAGCCCCTTTTATGATGGGCTTAACGTGGCTTTATGATGTGTGGTTAAGCGGTATAGATCCTTACTATTTACAACAAACTCGTCCAGCCTCGCTTTGGTATTTTATTGCTTGCGCATTGCCTTTACTCATTATCTGGCTTGGACTAGCCGCATGGCTCTACCTGCGCTGGTTACTAGCACTCCCTTTAGTCGCACTGGACAACTGTTCACCCTTCCAAGCACTGAGGCGTAGCGTACATTTAACTCGTGGCTGGCATCGATCGATTGGTGCGGCAGTGTTAACACTACTGATCGTCATTATCAGCCTGCCGATAATCTCGACATGGTTATTTGATACTGTTGTGACGCCTCTCTTGTGGGGGCTACCCGAATATAATGCTGTGTTGGTTCCAGCGATGCTGGCTTATTTAACCAGCTATGTACTCGTTACGTTAACCATTACATTTTTAGGTATTGCCACCAATGCGCTGCTAACCGCCTGTCTTTACTTACAGTTAGCCCATCGCGAAATGCGCCCTTCCCCTCGTTCAGAAAACGCTCACCCTGGTCGCCTTGCGTGGGCGATTGAGCTGAGCGTGCTGCTTCTGGCTGGACTTCAAGCTTGGTGGATACTCAATAGCTTTGAAATACGCGATAACGTAGCGGTCATTGCCCATCGTGGAAGCTCAATGGTAGCGCCTGAGAATACCTTATCGGCAATAAGGCAAGCACTTGAAGACGGCTCTGATGCCATAGAACTGGATGTTCGCCTAAGTGCTGACAATCAAGTACTGCTCTACCATGATCGTAGCTTGGCGCGCCTGACTGGCGATCGACGAGAATTTGGTGACCTCACCCGAGCAGAATTGAGCAAATTTGATGTAGGCAGCTGGTTTGGCGACGCCTTTCAAGACGAAAGAATTGCTGGTTTAGATGATGCGTTGGCGCTAGTACGAGGACGTGCTGGCCTGATGATTGATATGAAGCCATCACCAGGCGACGAAGAAAAGCTCGCTCGCGCTGTGATAGCAACCCTTGAGGCAGAAAGCGACATTCGTTACCGCTGCTGGGCAACCCAGAATAACGTGCTCAATGCGAATGCGAACTGTGGGTTTCCAAATGTGTTCCTGGAAATGCGGATGGCAACCATGTCGCCCAATATGGTTACCTATTTAAAACAACAAGCCCCTGACTTACGCGTCACTTTACTTGCCCAACTAATACTGGCTGGCACATTGGATCGACGCCAATTTGATGCGCTTGGCCTGCGCCATAACCGCATCACAGCGCAAGAAATACGCTTGGCTGCGCTTTATAATTACGAAATACATGCCTGGACAGTTAATGACCGAACACGCATGTCTACCCTCATAGATCTTGGAGTTGATGCGATCATCACCGACTATCCAGACCGCTTAAGTGAACTAATAGAAGACCGCCGTGCATTAAGCGACGGCGGTCTCATGTTGGTAAAGCTCCGCAACTGGTTACGGCAATAGGTTACCCATCATGATGAGCATTAGTCTCCCATCACAACGCCTTCACGACGCGGGTCGGCGCCCCCGAATAAGCTGCCGTCCTCCAAGCGCATAATGGCTTGCAGTCCGCTAGTAAGCTCACGCTCGTTGACGGCATGCCCACGCTCACGAAGTGCTTCAATCGTCTCCTCAGGAAAGCGCCCCTCCTCAATAAACACATCACCACCCAGAGTGATAGCGTGAGGTAGGTTCAGCGCTTCCTGCGCGTTCAACCCCCAGTCGCGCATAGCCACCAAGGTGCGAGCAGTATAATGAATAATGGCGGCACCGCCTGGTGAGCCCAAGCTTGCCACTAGCTCTCCACTTTCTTGATCAAACACTAGCGTTGGACTCATGCTTGAACGAGGCCGCTTGCCAGGCTCAACACGGTTGGCGACAGGTTCACCGTCTATCTCGGGAACAAACGAAAAATCCGTCAGCTCATTATTCAGCAAATAACCACCCGCCAACCCAGTTCCACCGTCGGCTAAAATACGTGAACCAAATGCTTGCTCGATGGTGGTCGTCATTGCAAGTGCGTTGCCCTCTGCATCCACAATGCTAATGTGGCTGGTACCATACTCAGGCTGCTCAGGTTGGCTTGCAACACTAATCGAAAGCTCGCCAGGATTACCTGGTTTAGCACTCCCACCCATGCTTTGCTCATCAATCAATGCACTTCGGTTAGCTAAATAATCAGGTGCTAGCATGAGCGACCAATCACCACCCGGTGCCTCAACAAAGTCAGGGTCGCCGATATAGCGACCACGGTCAGCGAATGCTAAGCGAGACGCCTCTAAAAACTGGTGTAGCCAACCGCTGCTACTCACACCATCCTCTAACGGCGCTTCCAGTAAAGGCTGCTGTTCTAGCATGCCTAAAATTTGCATCACCGTCAGGTGGCCCGACGAAGGTGGCGGGAAACCGCACACTTCCCACTGCTGCCAAGGCGTGCACAGTGGTTCTCTTTCTAGGGCCGCATAACCACTCATGTCATCTGACGTTAGCGTACCTGGGCGCACAGGGTGTGATTGAACACGCTCAACAAGATCTTCTGCAATATCTCCTTCATAAAGCGCGACGCTACCCTCTTCGGCAATACGGCGCAAAATAGCAGCCAATGCAGGATTTTTAAGCGTTTCACCAACGGCTATCGGCTCCCCGTCACCGGTGTAGTAAAAGTCACTTGCCAGCACATTATCACGCAGAGCGGTGTCATTCGCTAAGCTAGTGTGCAAGCGTTGGCTAACTCCAAAACCTTCTTCTGCAAGCGCAATGGCAGGGGTTAGCAGCTCTTTCCAAGGCAACTGGCCATGCTCTGCGTGCGCCATTTCAAGCATACGTACGGTGCCAGGCACACCAACAGATAAACCGCTCGCCACTGCATCGGCAAATTCAAGTGGCTCACCGTTCTCGATAAATAGCTCACCGGTCACTGCCGCAGGTGCGGTTTCACGGCCATCATAAGCCTGTACATCATGCCCATCGTAATGCATCAAAAAGGCACCACCACCGATACCACTCGACTGAGGTTCAACAAGTGTCAGTACCATTTGCACCGCTACGGCGGCATCAATGGCATTGCCGCCGGCTTTCAGCACCTGATAACCCGCATCGGTTGCCAACGGATTTGCTGCCGCTACCGCAAATGTCGAAACCTCCCAGCCAGACTTCTCTTCAAAACCTGATCCTACTTCAGGAGTAATAGAGGGCACTTCATAACTAAACCCCCAGCTATATAGAGGCACTAACATTAAGCCCGTTAGCGATAACATCCGTTTAGGCAACATGCTTTTCTCTCCTACGACAGCGATTTAGCGCGTATGAACCTCACGAGGTCCCAACATTCTATAACTCAGTCAAAGCGTAGCCTATAAAACGCACTCGCCCGGCACAATGGCCGGGCGAAGATACGAATTAGATTCGTCATGCTGCTAGAACGTATTATTCAATGGTTTCACCTGCCAGCATAAACCAAGTTTCAAGCACTGCATCTGGGTTTAAAGAGACAGAATCAATTCCCTGCTCCATTAACCACTTGGCCAAATCCGGATGATCAGAAGGGCCTTGGCCACAAATACCAACATACTTGCCTTGTGCTTTGCATGCCTTAATGGCCATGGCTAACAGCTTTTTCACTGCTGGATTTCGCTCATCAAACAGGTGCGCAACGATACCTGAGTCACGATCAAGTCCAAGTGTTAGCTGGGTCAAATCGTTAGAGCCAATAGAGAAACCATCAAAGTACTCAAGGAACTCATCAGCCAGTAGCGCATTAGCTGGCAGCTCACACATCATGATAACTTTTAAGCCATCAGGATGAGACTCACCGCCCCGCGGCAAGCCATTAGCAGCCAACAACTCGACTACCTCGCGCGCTTCATCGGTGGTGCGAACAAAGGGCACCATGATTTCAACGTTATCAAAGCCCATTTCTTCACGAACCCGCTTAAGCGCTCGGCACTCAAGCTCAAAACAGGGTCTAAAGGCATCTGAGATATAACGAGAAGCCCCCCTGAAACCAAGCATTGGGTTCTCTTCACCGGGTTCGTAGAGTTTGCCACCAATAAGGTTTTCGTACTCATTTGATTTAAAATCAGAAAGCCTTACGATCACTCGCTGAGGGTGAAAAGCAGCAGCCAGTGTTGAAATACCTTCGACCAGCTTATCAACATAGAAGCTGACTGGATCATCGTAACCGGCGGTGCGTAAATCGATAACTTGCTGAAGATCGGCAGGCAGCGTGTCGTAATCCAACAGCGCTTTAGGATGCACACCAATCATACGGTTGATGATGAATTCCAACCTGGCGAGACCAACCCCCGCATGGGGCAAACCAGCAAAGCCAAAGGCACGATCCGGATTACCCACATTCATCATAATTTTAAAGGGGATCTCAGGCATTGCATCAACACTTGACACCTTACAATCAAATGCCAAAAGCCCTTCATAGACGTGCCCAGTATCACCTTCAGCACAAGACACCGTGACATCCATGCCTTCTTTGAGCTGAGTGGTCGCATCACCACACCCTACCACTGCGGGAATGCCTAATTCTCGGGCAATGATGGCGGCATGACAGGTTCGTCCACCGCGGTTTGTTACAATCGCTGACGCACGCTTCATGATCGGTTCCCAATCGGGATCGGTCATGTCGGTCACCAGAATATCACCCTCTTGAACCTTGTCCATTTCTTCAGGACTTAGCACTGTTTTTACCGTACCACGCCCAATACGCTGACCAATCGCCCGTCCAGTGATCAGTGTGCGTCCTTTCTCACGCAGGTGAAAGCGTTCTAATTTACCGCCTTCCTGTTGAGAAACAACGGTTTCAGGGCGAGCTTGAACGATGTAAAGCTGACCATCGTCGCCATCTAGCGCCCACTCAATATCCATCGGGCGCTGATAGTGCTTTTCAATGGTTATGGCTTGCCGCGCGAGATCCATAATCTGTTCATCGTTAATACAGAACCGACCACGATCTTTGAGTGGCACGTCAACAGTTTCAACCGACTTACCGGCACTGGCGTCTTGGCCGTAGATCATTTTGATCAACTTAGAGCCCAGTGTGCGACGCAGTACCGCAGGGCGGCCCGCTTCAAGCGTGGGCTTGTGCACATAAAACTCGTCAGGATTAACAGCCCCCTGAACAACCGTTTCGCCAAGCCCCCACGAAGCGGTTACAAACACCGCATCGCGGTAACCCGACTCTGTATCCAAAGTAAACATGACCCCGGAGGCACCGGTCTCGGAACGAACCATTTTCTGTACACCCGCCGACAGCGCCACATTTTCATGGGCATAGCCGCGGTGAACGCGATAGGAGATCGCACGGTCATTAAACAGCGAGGCGAACACTTCGTGCACCGCTTGCTTAATATTGTTAAAGCCTTCGATGTTTAGGAACGTTTCCTGCTGCCCTGCAAAAGATGCATCGGGCAAGTCTTCTGCTGTTGCCGAGCTGCGTACGGCAACTTTCAAGCTAGGATGTTTGGCTTGAAGCTGCTCATAGGCATCACGTAGCGCGTTTTCAAATGCAGGGGGAAGTGGGGTATCAATAACCCATTGGCGGATGGTTTTTCCAGCCTCGGCCAACGCTTTAACGTCATCGACATCAAGGCGAGCAAGGGTGGCATTGATACGATCATTTAACCCTTCGTGAGAGAGAAATTCACGATAGGCATGAGCCGTCGTGGCAAAACCACCTGGCACTGTCACACCGACACCCGACAAATTCGATATCATTTCGCCAAGCGAAGCGTTTTTACCACCCACGCGTTCGACGTCTGCCATACCTAGCTGATCGAACCATAGAATGTACTCTTCCACGCAACCCCCTCGCTTTTAGACTGCTTCGCGACCCGGTAGGCCGACTCTTATAGACAATGCCACCCTAGCATTGCCATACAGCATTCGCCATTGGTCTAATAGCGAACGGAGTGGAGGTTTTTTACAACAAAACGCTATAAATAGCTTTTTATGTAGTGGGCACGAAAAGCACGCAGAATTAAGCACCAAATATTGTGCTAATCCGCGGTGCAACCCACAATAGGCGTTCTATTTACTGGTGGACTTGGTTATGAAGCGTACAGCTTTTTTTATTTCAGATGGCACTGGCATTACTGCGGAAAGCCTTGGGCGTAGCCTCTTGGCCCAATTTAGTGATGTTGAAATTAATATGTTAACCAAGCCTTACATCGACACGTTAGAAAAGGCACAGGCATTAGCAGAAATAATCGAGTCTACTGCTAACCGCGATGGTCACCGTCCTATTATTATTGACACCATCGTAGATCAGGACATTCGCAATGTTATTCGGCAAGCCTCTGGATTTAAGGTAGATATTTTCTCTACCTTTCTAGAGCCGCTCGAACAAGAATTAGAAACGCACTCTTCCTATAGTGTTGGCAGGACGCACTCAATTGGTAGCGATGATGTCTATATGGATCGCATCCATTCAGTACACTTTGCACTAGATAATGATGACGGTGCTCGCACCCATCAATACGATAAAGCCGATATTATTTTGGTCGGCGTCTCTCGTTGCGGTAAAACGCCCACGTCTCTTTATTTAGCGCTTCAGTTTGGCATACGAGCAGCTAACTACCCATTGACTGAAGATGACCTGGATGAAGATGGCAGCTTGAAGCTACCTAAAGTGCTAGCACCGCATCGCCATAAATTATTTGGCCTGACAATTGATGCCCGCAGACTAGCAGCGATTCGCAATGAGCGGCGCCCAAATAGCCGTTACAGCTCAATGGATCAATGTTTACAAGAAGTTGGTCAAGCAGAATCGCTTTACCGTTCGATGCATATCCCGTTTATCGATACAACGCGCTTCTCGGTAGAAGAGATTTCAACGCGTATGATTGCCGAAACAGGCTTAACGAGGCGTTTTTCACCTCGCTAAGCCTAAAAAAGTGCCAATGTAATGCACTGGGCTTATTAAGATCTCAACTTAACTACATGCCCTTAGGAGCAAATATCCCAGGGGCGTTACGCCAGTAGCCTTTGTAGTCCATGCCAAAGCCGAAAACGTAACGATCGGCGACTTCAAGGCTACAGTAATCGGCTTTTAAGCCAGGTACTGCTTTACGGTCGTGCTGTTTGTCTACTAGTACAGCCGTGGTAACGCTTGCCGCTTGGGCTTCCTCGCAATAGGCGAGTATGGCCGCCAATGTTGACCCTTCATCAAGAATGTCATCGACGATGACGACGTGACGCCCTGCCATGGGGATTTCTGGTGAAACGCGCCAGAAAAGCTCGCCACCACGCAATTCGTTGCGGTACCGCGTTGCATGTAAATAGTCTACTTCCAGCGGAAAACCAAGTCGTGTTAACAGATGTCCTGTGGTAATTAAACCACCATTCATAACGCAGTAAAAAACCGGCAGTTTATCCCCTAGATCTTTGCTAATCGCTTCAGCCATTCGATCCAGCGCACGCTCTACCTGCTCTTGGGAAATTAAGCAGTCAGCGTTATCCATCAGCTCACGCATTGAGTCAAGCGACTCAAGCGCCTCTTTATCCAATTTAGACATTGGGTTACTCCAGGAAGAGATTAACAATTAAATGATGTTAGAAAGGGTAGGTAACTAAGTAGCCAACGCCTCTAATTTAGCGTGGGTGCGGCGCCAACGACCTAATGCAGTTAATGCATCTAAATCTGGTCGGGCCCGTCCATAGCGTAGCTTGGTGGGTCGTTTACTTTGCATTCCTTGACATGATTCAACAATTTCTAACGCAGCTGAGCGATCATTACAGACCAGCAACATATCGCAGCCTGCGGCTAGCGCAGCGCTAGCGCGCGCCTTTGGATCACCAGCCTCATGGGCACCTGCCATGCTTAAATCATCGGAAAAAATACAGCCCTTAAATCCTAGGGACTCTCTTAACATACCCAGCCAATTAGGCGAAAAACCAGCCGGACGGGAATCAAATGCGCTGTAAATAACATGGGCAGGCATGACGCCATCAAGCTGTGCCGCCAGCTGACTAAACGGGACAAGGTCATGCTGTTTAATCACTGACAGGGGGCGATCATCTACCGGTAGCGCTACATGAGAGTCAGCGGCAACACCACCGTGACCAGGAAAGTGTTTCCCTACCGCAGCCATACCTGCTTCATGCAAGCCATTAATAAAACTCTGCCCCAAAAGCGCGACATGGGCAGGGTCAGTGCTGAAGCTGCGATTCCCAATAACAGTGGATATGCCACTTTCAACATCTAAGACAGGCGCAAAACTAATATCAAGACCACAAGCAGCCATTTCCATACCCAGTAGCCAGCCAGTATCTTTAGCTAACGTGAGTCCTGTCGTTGGATCATCAACAAATTGTTCACCAATACGCGACATAGCAGGAAGATGAGTAACACCTTCTTTGATACGTTGAACCCGGCCACCTTCTTGATCAATGCCAAGCAAAAGCTCGCTGCGGACGCGACGAATATCACTGCAAAGCTTTCGGACCTGGTAAGCATTTTCGACATTTCTAGCAAATAGAATGACACCACCCACTGCAGGGTCCATCAAAAGATGTTTTTCAGCTTGCGTTAATCGTGGCCCTTCTAGGTCGAGCATGACCGGGCCTAAAGAGTGAGTCATTGTGATGGATCCAACAAAAGGGTGACTGATTTTAGTTGATCAGCATCGTGTGTCAAAAAATCAGTAATGAATCGACTAGGCTTGACCATCATGAAGCCAGACAGGTGTACCAGGTCGGGCGTGCTTAAATAGAAAAAGCAGATCACTATTACGCAGCCGGATGCAGCCATGTGACGCAGCGATACCCATTGGTTGGTCGGGTGGCGTGCCATGCAAATAGATATAGCGACGCTGAGAGTCAACACTACCGCCTCGGTTAAGCCCCCGTTCTAAACCACAAAGCCACAAAATACGCGTTAATATCCAATCACGATGAGGAAATTTCTCCGCGAGTGCTGCCGAAAATACCTCTCCCGTCCATCGACGCCCACGAAAAACCGCATTGTCAGGTAGATCGTCACCAACTGACGCACGGATATAGTGCCACCCACGAGGCGTTTGACCACTTCCCTCCTGCTGCCCGACGCCTTTTTCACCCGTTGATACAGCGCACGTATATTGCGGCGTGCGCCCTATCCAATAGCACAATTGCTGCTGCTGGATATTGATTTCTATCCACCCTTCATCCAATGGCGGCAGTTCAGCTAGCGTGGGTGTTCGCATAATGTCCTTCGTCAGCGGCAGGTGGCAGCGGCGCATTCATAGCGGCAACCACCACTGGGCGTAAGCGTCTCACTAAATCCCTTACCGTTACTTGCTCATTATAATCCTTGGCAGCAATGTCTCGCAGTGCATCTAGCCCAGACAGCGTAAAGATCACGGTACCAAGCATAAAATGCAGCCGCCAGAAACGTTCAGCATCAGGCAAATCAGGCGTTGCTTGACGCACAAGTTCTGTAAAACGGGTAAAGACATCGCCATACTGCTGCTGAATGTAACGTCGCAAATGACCCTGTGCCTGACTATACGCCAACCCTAAGAGACGCATAAAGACCTTCAGACTATTACGCTCAGCAGGTACCGTCAGCACCGTGCTCGCCATTGTTTCCAACAATACTTCAAGGGGTATTACATCACCGTGATAGTGCGCTTCAAGCTCATCAAGCGCAGTATGAAAGCGCTCAGAAAACGGATCTAAATAACGTGCAAACACCGCTTGGATAAGTGCTTTCTTAGAGCCAAAGTGGTAGTTAACAGCAGCCAAATTGACCCGCGCTTTGCTGGTAATATTGCGCAGCGACGTTTCAGCAAACCCGCGCTCAGCAAATAGTACCTCTGCAGTATCAAGGATACGCGTTACCGTATCAGATTGCGCCATAGCGCCCTCCAGAAAACGAGTGTTTAAAACATCGTTAAATACTATGCCATAACGTAAGTTGGCTCAATCACTTATCGTTGGCTTTTTGTTCAACGCTAACAGACGCTTTAAGCGCATATTCAAACGCCTGCCGAACACTACAATTGATACGCTACTGAGATAACACCACGCTCATTCGTATAGATCTCCTTACCAATAAGAGGCCACCGATAGCGCCACTGTAGGGCGCTCTACCATGTACTGGACAGAGCAACATACTGTATACTTAACCACATACTGTTTAAGCCGACAGGTAGTTACTGTCTTGTCCAATTTTTGGAGGTTGTTATGTCACGCCCACTTACCGCGCGCCAGCAACATGTTTTTGATTTTATTGTTAAAACAATGGGTGAATTTGGCTATCCACCTACCCGAGCGGAAATTGCAAAAGCACTGGGATTCCGCTCACCTAACGCGGCCGAAGAGCATCTGAGAGCACTTGAGCGCAAAGGTGCCATTCGCATTATTCGCAATACCTCGCGAGGGATACGCTTACCTAATCAAGAACCCCAAGAGATAAGCGATGTTCCTGCCACAACACTCCCTGCGCAGGCAGAGCCACTACCACATAACGGCCTGCCCGTTATTGGAGAAGTTGCCGCAGGAAGCCCAATTTTAGCGGCTGAACATATTGATCGTTATTGTCCGCTACCGGCTGAATATTTCACCCCTAAAGCAGACTACCTACTTAGGGTGCGTGGTTTATCCATGAAAGATATCGGCATATTAGAAGGTGATCTGCTTGCTGTGCATCGGACTGATCGCGTTCGTGATGGCCAGATTGTGGTAGCAAGGCTGGAAGATGAAGTGACCGTTAAGCGTTTTAAACGTCAAGGGCATACAGTGACGTTGATGGCAGAAAATAGTGATTTCGCACCAATTGAAATTGATCTGCGTACGCAGCAGCTAGATATTGAAGGGGTCGGTGTCGGTGTCATCCGTGGCGGCAACGGCCAAGCGCTTGGATAAGAAAGTGTAAATAATGCTGAGGCAATCGATAGAGGATGCCTCAGCATTACTGGAGTATCATTGAGAATCTATATAGCGGTGGTCATTAAAGGTCGCTACCCAACCCGGGTGGTACACCAGCAAAATGCTCAACAGCATGCCAGTAATGAAGGCTTCCGAGGGCATGAGTAGTGGTAGAAAGCGCGCATACTCTTGAGCTAAATAAATCGCCTCGGGATCAGTACCTGCAACGACTATTAACAATACCGCTGATAAACCGCCACCCAATGTCGCTAGCGCAGCGCCAAAGAAGCCACATGCAAATAGAAACACCATTAGGTTATCCGGCAACCGTCGATCAACTAAACGCCATACCAGCCCGGTAATAACTGCAGGGACAATACCGGTTACCAACACGTTGGCCCCAAGTAATGCCCACTCGTTGCGGCCAATAGCGCACATCGCAACGTTAATCAGTATATTGCTAATTAGCGCAAGCGGCATTTTGAAGACCAGCGTCATTAAGACGGTAAATACTAAGTGTAACGTTAGCCAGTCGACCGCTTGAGCACGCAGCTGCCACATCAACACCACCGTTACCGTTGCTGCTAGCCAGCGGTGCTGAAGTGCCACATCGTCAAACAGAGCCTGCCATGGTCGAAGCCACAGCATCCATACAAGCATGCTAAGCGATAGCAACCAAGTCAATATCAACGCCCAGGGGGCTAAAACACTCTGCGCAAACGACATGGCAGTCCCTATTCGTAATTAACTAAAAACCACCGTTTTATTACCATGGATGAGCACTCGATCTTCTAAGTGCCACCGCAAACCGCGAGCCAACACGGCTTTTTCAACATCGCGCCCAAAACGCACTAGATCTGTTGGCGTATGACAGTGACTTACCCGATGAATATCCTGCTCAATAATCGGCCCAGCATCCAACTCTTCGGTAACATAGTGACAGGTGGCCCCAATCAGCTTAACTCCTCGCTGATAAGCTTGATGATAGGGCTTAGCACCGGCAAAAGAGGGTAAAAAACTGTGGTGAATATTAATCACTCGACCTGCGTATCGTGAGCAGAGAGAAGGCGGCAAAATCTGCATATAACGCGCCAGCACCACACAGTCAGCCCGGGCACTATCAATCTGCGCTTGAACTTGCTCGAAAGCAGCCTGCTTGTTATCAGGATCAACGGGCACATAATGGTATGGAATGCCATACCATTCAGTAAGCGATCGCATATCCTCGTGGTTTGAAATTACCCCAACGATATCACAGTCAAGTTCACCAGCCTGCCAACGGTACAGTAAATCAACTAGGCAGTGAGACTCACGCGACACCATTAACACCACACGCCTGCGTTTTTGAGTATCAACCAGCGACCACTGCATGTGAAAGGCCTCTGCCACTGGCTCAAACGCACTACGCAGTGCCTCTGCTGACATACCTAGCGAATCTGCCAGAATTTCATAACGCATAAAAAAGCGACCAGTCTCAAGATCAGAGTGCTGGCTTGCCTCAGTAATAGAACCACCTTGCTGAGCAATAAAGCTTGAGACACGCGCCACAATGCCCACTTGATCAGGGCAAGAGACCACCAAACGGTAATAATGAGACATAAATAAACACTCTTGACATATTTGAACGGCACGTTCGACAAGCCCCTACCATCAGTAGGAAAACTGTATATAAGTGAAATAGTGTACCTGATGCATAGCAAGGAAGCACCGCAGCTGAGTGCCGTGATGATTGTTACCCGCCCCTGCCTTCCCGTATAGTTAAGGTCTTACTTTTTAGGCTTTTCATTACTGATGCATCCACCGCGCGTTCAACTTCGTCCCCGCCGCCGCCCACCGCTGCACTTACTGCCGCTAGGTGGGTGTGGTGAAATTGGAATGAATCTTACGCTGTATGGATACGACGATACGTGGATCGCCGTCGACTGCGGCATGATGATTCGTCAAGATCTACCTAACTCCCCATTGCAGGTGCCCAATACAGAGACACTAGCAGCGTTAAGCATTACCCCTAAGGCACTCTACATTACTCACGGCCATGAAGATCATATTGGCGCTGTGGCATGGCTTTGGCCTAAGTGGAACTGCCCTATTTTTGCAACACCGCTAGCAGCGGGCTTGCTGCGTCACAAGTTCGCAGAGCACCAGCTTAGCAGCGCTGCCATTCAGGTTGTGGAGCCGGGCGATGCCATGGAACTTGGCCCTTTTACACTGCGTTACCTTTCGGTCACCCACTCAATTCCTGAAAGCTGCTCAATTCTAATGCAGGCAGGTGACTATCGCGTACTGCACACAGGAGACTGGAAATTAGATCCTAACCCGTTAATCGGCATGCCCATTGACGCTGCTCAATTTCGTGCACTCGCACCTATTGATTTGGTCGTAGGCGATTCCACCAATGCCCCGATGCCCGGTCATTCTGGCAGTGAAGGAGACGTTGCAAAGGCACTTGCCCATACTTTAAGACAGTGCACAGGCCGCGTCGTTGTATCATGTTTTGCGAGTAACCTCGCTCGTGTACTAGCCATTGGGTTGGCTGCGCAACAATGCGGCCGACGGGTCAGTCTTATGGGTCGCTCAATGGAGCGTATGGTGAGCGTGGCAAGAGGGCTGG